>OZ241982.1:0-3151661 GCA_965204335.1 Dehalococcoidia bacterium
TGGTACATGAAGCCGCGCACCTGCTCCCAGAACGGGTCGTCGGCGTGTCCGTGCGCGATGACGCAGAGCAGTGGTCGCTCGTCGGCGACCGGGTCACCGACGCCCGGCTCGGAGGCGTCGTTCTCGATGCTCGCGGGCTCGTCGGCGACATCGTCGGCGACGTGCACCGAGACCGCCAGTTCAAGCGGCGAGCTGTTCAGCCAGCGATTGGTCGGAGCGTCCGCGCCGAGGGTGTTGAATTGCGGGTGCAGGCGCTCGCCCCAACCTTCGCCGTCGTGCGGCTGCAGCGCGACGCGAACGTCGCCCGCGTCCGATTTGATCGCGGAGATGCGCACCGTCGTCCCGCCGGTATGCGCGTCGGCGCCGGCGCGGTCGGCGAACAGCTCCTGCGCGATCAACGTGAACGCAACGCCGGCCGCCAACAGCAGGGCGGCCAGCAGGGTCATGCGGAGCGGACGACTGTACCGAGAGAGCGCTGGTGGTCGGTGCATGGCGGTCCTCCGTTGTTGCATCCCGGTCCGGCGGGTGTCCGCGGCCGGAAGGAGCGTCGTCCTCGAGTATCCCTGATCCAGCGCCGACACTATCGTGTAGTTTCGTGCAATTATGCGTGTTGATTCGATTGGATTCCAGACGATGATGGGGCGGCGGGCATCCACTCAATCGGATTTGCACGGCTAACAGCATGATTCTGCATCAACTCAACATGAGGCCGCGAATATCATTCTGCAGATAACCGTGCTGCCGCCGATGGGCCGCTCGACCCGTACGGCTGCTTGCGTCCTCAAGGACGATTCATCGCCAGGCGGGCGCAGATTGAGTTCCTTGTGATCCCGACGTTGGCCGGCTCGCGCTCACTGATCGCCGGAGCCCGTTCCTACCGCGTGACGGACCTCGTTGGAGATGTCGTCGGCGGCATAACGACGGCGGTCGTGGCCTTGCCGATCGCGCTGGCGCTCGGCGTCGCGGTCGGGCTGGCCGGCGGTCAGGACGCGGGCCAGGGCGCGCTGGCCGGACTCTACGGCGCGATCGCGGTGGGCTTCTTCGCCGCCGTGTTCGGCGGCACGAAGGGGCAGATCTCCGGCCCGACCGCGCCGATGGCGGTCGCGATGACCGTGGTGGTCCTGCAGTTCAGCCTGGCCGAGGCGTTCCTCGTCGTCGTGCTGGCCGGACTCATCCAGATCGTGCTGGGCGTGCTGCGGGTCGGGCGCTTCATCGCCTACACGCCGTACTCGGTGATCTCGGGCTTCATGACCGGCATCGGCGTGATCATCATGGCGCTGCAGGTGTTGCCGTTCGTGGGCGCGCCGATCGAGTCGGGCAGCCTCGCGGGTCTGATCGGCGCCTGGCCGGGCGCGTTCGGGGAGATCAACGTCCAGGCGCTGGCGATTGCGATCGTGACGCTGCTGGTGACGATCGCCTGGCCGCGCCGGTTTCGGAGTTACTGCCCGCCCACGCTGGCCGCCTTGATCATCGGCACGCTGCTCGGCCTGCTCTGGCTGAGCGGCGCGCCGACGATCGGCGAGGTGCCCTCAGGCCTGCCCTCCGTCGAATGGCCCGACACCTCCTCCGACGCCTGGCCGCTGCTGATCCAGGCGGCCTTCGTGCTCGCGCTGATCGGCTCGATCGACGCCCTGCTCACGTCGCTGGTGGCCGACTCGATCACGCGCGACACGCACCGTCCCAACCGGGAACTGATCGGCCAGGGGATGGGCAACACCGTCTCGGGCCTGATCGGCGGGTTGCCCGGCGCGGGTACGACGCTGACGACCGTGGTCAACATCCGCGGCGGCGGCCGGACCGCGGTCTCGGGCGTGATCGTCGCGGGGCTGTTCCTGGCCCTGGTGCTGGGGGCGGGATCGGTGACCGAGCCGATTCCCCAGGCGGTCCTGGCCGGACTGCTGATGAAGATGGGCTGGGAGATCATCGACTGGCGCTTCGTCCGCCACATCTTCGAGATCGAGCGGGGTCACGTCGTGGTGATGCTGCTCACCCTGCTGCTGACCCTGTTCGTCGATCTGATGGTCGCGGTCGGCATCGGCCTGATCGTCGCCGGCATGGCCAACGCGGTGCGCTCGGAGCGGCTGGAGCTGGACCGCGTGATCTCGGTGCCGCTGCTGGAAGGCGATCCCGACGATCCATACCTGGCGCGGATCGGCGTGGTCGCGTTGCGCGGGCGGTTCACGGTCGCGTCGGCGACCGCCCTGGTGCGCGTCGTCGGCGCCGACATAGAGGAGCACGAGGTCGTGATCTTCGATTTCTCCGAGACCGCCAGTCTCGACGACAGCGCGGTCATGGTGATCGAGCAGCTCTTCGAGACGGCGGCGGAGCAGGGCACGCCCTGCGTGATCGCCGGCCTGGACGGCTCGGTCGAGTCCGCGCTGCGCTCGCTGGGCGCGCTCGACGAGATCCCCGCCGACCACTTCGCCGGCAACCTGACCGACGCGCGAGCGCTCGCCCGCAAGTTGCTGGACCAGGATTCCAACGTCGCGTAGGCGGATCGAAGCCGGGCGCGCGGTCCCCTGCGTGTGGAACTTGATGATCGTGCTGTTCACGTCGATCGTGTGCCGGTTGCTGAACTCCTGTGGTGGGCTGCGTCAGGTGCAGCCTTCGTAGAGCACGTAGAGCGCCCGGCGGAGCGAGATCTTGCGGTGATTGCTCCATGGAGGCAGTAATGGGGCCAGCGGCACGTACTGCGCGTCGCTCAACTTCCTCCAGTCCCTCATTCCCCGGCCGGCATCTGCTGGAGCAACGCGGACGGCCGCCAGCGGAGCGTCTTCGACGAGTAGAGGGCGACCGACGCTGGCTTACTTCTTCGTGCGGAGCGGGATGCTGACCTCGGCGTGCGACCACTTGCCGGAGCCGAGGTCGTTCTTGGCCCGCACTGAGACTCGGTAGGTCTTGCCCCGCTCAAGCTTGCCGAAACGGACGACCTGCACGTCGGCGTCGGGACGCTTGAACTTGGCCTTGCCGCCGTCGGTGTCCTTGAGCCGCACGATGTACTGGGCGGGCGCGCCGCCGCTCTCGGGCGCGAGCCAGCTCACAGTGATCCGCCGGCCCGAGGCGCCGACCATCAGATGGACGACCTTGCCCGGGGCCTCGACCGCAATCACCCCGAAGCGCTGCCGGCCGAGTTGTTGCATGCTCGACATTGTGGGCGTACCCGAGACCGCAGGCGACCAGCGCCGGTCCAACGACTCGAGGCCGAAGGCGGCGATCGCCACGACCTGGACCTCGTACGCGGTGTCGTTGGTCAGTCCGGTAATCGTGTGCGTCAGTCCGCTATTGACCCGCGTGCCTGCAATCTCGTTGCCCATCGAGTCCACCCACGGACAGCAATCGGCCTTATCGGGCTTCTCCCGGTGACGCACCAGGTAGTACTCGACGGGCTTGCCGCCGCTGTCGTTCGGTGGGGACCACGTGACCACGAGCTGCTGGTCTCCGGGAGTCACGCTCGCCTGGTTCAGCTTGTCCGGCGGGGCGTAGGTCCTGATGACCTCTGTGGCGTATGCGCCGATCGTATTGCCGCTGTTGTTCGTCGACGCGACGCGGAAATCGGTCAGCTCCTTGCCGTGCAGCCGCGCGCTGATCGTCCCGCCGGTGGTGGTCAGGTTGGTGATCCCCTCGCTGCGCCATCCGTTGTTCTCGACGCTGCGCACCTGCCGGTACTCCAGCACCGACCCGGTGGCTCCATCCGGAGGCGTCCAGCTGACGGTGAAGACGAACTGCGGCCAGGTCGGGCTATCGGTCTGCGTGACGACGAGATTGGTCGGCGCGGCCAGCGTCCCCGCCTCGCGCGTGATCTCCAGCTGGTAGAACCAGCGATATCGCTCATCCTCGGCGACCACCCAGATCTTGAACGCGTTCTTGCCCTCTGCCAGGGCAATCGCATGGGCCGAGCCGCTCTCGACCACCGTGCCGTTCACTTTGATCGTTGTGCCGTCGGTGCGCTCGGTCGGGGTCAGGTTGATGCTGGCCACGCTGTTGACCACGGTGCCCCGGTAGACGGCCCGTTCGCAACAGCCGTCGGGTGAGAAGGCCGGCGTGAGGCTCACCACACTGCTGGTCCCGTGCGACAGAACCAGCGAACTCAGCGCGGCGTCGGATGAGCCGCCGCCGGTGGTTCCGCTGGCGGCGACCCAGTCGCTGTACAGGTCGGCGTCCTCCGAGTACGAACGAACCTCGACGTCGTACGTGGTGTTGGCCGTCAGCACGTCACTGAGGTGCGCGCGAAGCACAAGCTTGGGAACCCGGCCGTTGTCGCTCGGCTGCCAGTCTCCGGCCGGAGTGGCTCCGTCTACGGCCGTGCGCCAGCGGACGTAGTAGCAGGTGATGTTGGAGGTGTCGGCCGGCGGATCGATGTCGACCAGCAGGTCCTGGCCCCACGTGCTGACGGTCACGCCCACGGGCGCGGGCGGAGCGGTGTTTTGGGCGTCGGTTGAGGATGTGCTCACGATCAACAGGGCGGCGGCGGCGATCAGCCCGGCGAGCGGGGCGAACGCCGGCCGGCGGGGGGGAAGGGCGGGAACACGCAGGATATGTCGGAGAGTCACATCGACAGGTTGCATCTCGAAAGCCCTTCCTATCTGGTCTCGCCGATCGGACCAGCGCCGGCACGCCGAGTAACGTGATTAATCCGTTACGGTACCGATTTTCGATCACGCTTGCACGAAGCAGAGTCACAGGTAGGTGGCTGAGCCTCCTCGAGGTCTGGCCAATCGCTATACGACTCACGTCAAGCCAGACTCAAGTACACGCAGACGTCTCCCGATGGACACGGCCAACTCCCTGCTGCCCGAGGGAGAGGGCCAGAGTCTGCCCCCGCACATGCGGGGTGTGAGGGCCCGCCGGGCTGTCGGGCGCGAAGGAACGAGAGCGTCGCACTGGCGCCGGCGCCGGCGTCCACGCTCTGCTTCGCATCGAGCAACGTCTCTCGCAGTCCGTCAAGGTCAGGGATTGATGCGCCAATGGCAACGGCGCCGCGATCGGCGCAATCCTGGATTGCCGCGGCTTGCTCGGCTACATCGGGCTTGCGGATGTTCTCCAGGTTGGTCAATCCCTGCTGGCGGACGTTGAATCGGGTGACGTCGTTGAACCGAACCCAGAACTGGTCGTCGTCCGCCCCGCGGTGGACCACGCAGTAGAGCGGCGCCTCTGCGTTGGTCGTGTTGTGGTTTCAGCAGGAGCGCACCGCAGGGATCACGGCCCTGAGAACGAAGACGTGGAGGCGGAGGCACTGATGCCGGGACGGGAGCCGGCGCTGCTAGACGAACGCCACTCGCCAGAAGTCAGCGGGCGCGCGCCCACGTGAATCGCATCCGACAGCGCCTGCTGGACCTGCTCCGCCGCGCGTTCGTCCCATTCGATTCCGATATAGGACTGAGGCCGACGCTCGAGGGCCGCCCGCGCGGTCACGCCGAGCCCCGGGGCAAACTCCACCACATCGTCATCCGTCCCGACTTCGAGGCCCGCCAACATCTGACTGGTCAGCTCGATCCCGCCGGGACGCAGGACTCGTTTGCCCATCTGCGCGAGCAGCCAGTGGCCAGGCATCCTCATCGATACCCAGGACGGCGGCCTGGCAGAGCAGGGTCAATGTCCTGCTGCGTCATCGGCTCCTCCCTCACTGGCGAGTTGCGCAGTCTCGGCCAACTCCGGCTCGGACTCACTCTCGGACTCGTCTTGCGAGGGCTGATCGGGCAATGAGTCTTCCAGACGCCAGATCGGTCGGACGACGAACGAGACGATTGCGAACGCGGCCAGCGTCAGGCCGGCCAGGATGTACATGAAGCCCATCCCGCGACCCTCGCCCACGCCGATGATCGCGCCGATGCTGCCTTCCAGCGCACCGCCGACCTCCAGCAGCGGCTCGAACACGCCGTCGGCCAACGGACCCGCGATCAGGATGCCGGTCGATTGCGCGCAGATCCCCACCAGCACGCGCAGCGCGAACAGCCGACCCAGCACCTCGGGCGCCGCCTTGACCTGCCAGATCACCCGGTTCAGCCCGATCGCGAACACGAACGAGACGCCGATGATGAACACGCCGGCCGCGGTCAGAACCAGGTGCTCCGAGACCCCTGTGATCACCCCGCCCACGCCGGCCAGCAGCATCGAGCCGAGGATGCCGTTCATCCGCCGCTTCGGTCCGCCCCACGCCGCCAGCAACACGCCCGAGACCAACGATCCGACCCCGAAGCAGGTCAACACCGCCGCCGCGCCCGCCTCGTCCGAGATCGCCAACGCCAGCGGAGTTGCCAACGCATAGCCGATACCCGGCATGATCAGCATGGAAGCGGAGATGAAGAACATCAGCAGCAGGAACGGCGGACGCTCCCTGAGATAGGTCACGCCGAAGCGGAACTCCGCCCAGATCGATGCGCCGGCCTCCTGCAGCACGCGCGCCGGCTGCGGGATCACCGACAGCGCCAGCACCACGATGCTGACCCCGAACGTCGCGAAGTCGACCACGAACACCGCCCCCAGCCCGAGCCCGAGGAACAGCGGCACCGCCAGCACCGGCGCCAGGATGATCTCGAACGACTGCAACATCTGGCTCACGCCGGCCGCCCGGCCGAGCTGATCCTGGGGCATCAGCATCGGCGTGCTCGCGTCCAGCGCCGGCAGGATGAACGCGCTCGCCACTCCGTTCGCGACCAGCGCGATGTACAGGTGCCAGATCTCCAATGCATCGGAGAAGTACAGGATCGCCACGATGATCGTCGGCGCCGACGCCCCCGCGTTGGCCAGGATCATCGTCCAGCGCCGGTTCCAGCGGTCGATCAGCGGCCCCACGAACAGCGACGCCACGCCGAGCGGCAGGATCGCCGCGAACAGCATCGTCGTATAGTCTGCCGCGCTGCCGCCGACCTCGTCGCTCAGTACCCACAGCCCCAACCCGAACCGCGTCATCCCCGACCCGAGCGTCGAGACCAGTTGCCCCCCGGCCAGAGCAAAGAACGCCCGTTGAGCAGTAAATCGGGGCAAGGAACCACCAGCGTCCTAGACGCTACTAGGCTAGGAGATATCTCTCACTATCTGCAACTTACTCGCCCACCCGCCCGGACAAAGTCGCCCCCGCGTAGGCGGGGCCGGCCCAACCGTGACTCACGCAAATGCTCGGTGCGACTGCGCAAGTGGGCCTGTAGCCAGGCCGTGGTTGGATTCACCCGTCAGGCCAGCTGCAGCCGCTTGCGGCGGCGCTCGGCGCGCCCAGGCCGCATCGCAGTTGTTCGATTCCGCCCGCGCGAGCGGTCCGCTCCGCCCAGTCCTGTTTCGACAGCCAGATCAGTCCCGACCGAAGCATCGCCGCCTCCGTTGCCAGACGCGCAGCGTAACAGCGACCGGACAGATCAGGAGCGGACGGGCGCTGCGCGGGATGCCGGCAGCAGGATCGAGAAGGCTGCGCCCTGGCCTGGTCCCCCGCTGGCCGCCTCGACCGATCCGCCATGCGCTTCGACGATGGCGCGCGTGATGGCGAGTCCCAGTCCGCTGCCCTGGACGCCTCGATCCCGAGCCTGCTGCGTGCGGTAGAACCGATCGAAAATGTGCGGCAGGTCAGACGGATCAACGCCGATTCCGTCGTCGACAACTGAGACAGTCACTCCTGGGGCAGCGTCGCTCCGAACGTTGAGCACGACGCTTCCGCCAGGAGCGACGCTGCTGATGGCATTGCCGAGCAGATTTCCGAGCGCCTGGCTGATGCGGCCGCGATCACACACGATCTCGGGCAGCCCGTCGTCCGCCTGCAGCGAGAGCCGGACCTGGCGCGCCTCGGCCTGCGGTTGCCAGCGCTCCAGTTCGGCAATCAGCAGTTCGTCGAGCGCCGCGCTTTCGAGGTTGAGCTGCAGCTCGCCGTGGTCGGTCTCGGCGAGCCAGTCCAGGTCCGTGACGAGACCACGCAAGCGTTCGACTTCCTGGATGATGTGCTCGGACGCGGCGTCGGGCGAATGCAACCCGTCGCGCAACCCGGCGGCCTCCAGTTGAATCACGCTGAGCGGTGTGTTCAGCTCGTGCGACACGTCGTTGACCAACCGCCGGCGCAGCTCGCGCTGCGTCTCGAGGGTCGAGCTCATTCGGTTGAAGGCGTCGCTCATCCTGCCGAGTTCGTCGGAGGTCGAGACCTGTAGCCGGGCCAGGTCTCCCCTGGCGACGGCTTGCGTCGCCTCGGTCAACGCGCGTACCGGCGCGGTAATCCGAGTGGACAGCCAGACGGCAAAGAGGATGGCGGCTCCGACCGTGACCAAGCCGCCGATCAGGATGATCATGAGCAGCGTGCTCAGGAAGCCATCTGATTCGGTCGACAGCAGTTCGCGGTTGACGTCGACGTAGACATGGCCGACCGGCTGGCTGGACGCCGCCGCCGGAATCGGCTCGCGATGCCCGTCCAGGCTCGCCCCGCTGCTTCCCGCAGCGAGCTGGCCGAAGTTGTCCAGTACGACATCTCCCTGGCCGTCGACGATGACGATGCGGACGGGGTCCTGGTGGAAGAGCTCGACGTGGTTCTCTTCGCCCGACACCGCCTGTTCCCGCTGGACCGTCGCGCCGTAGGCGTAGCCGGCCTGTTCGAGGACGGCGTCGGCGGTCTGCCAGCCGCCCGCCTCGGCGTGGGCCCGGCTCAGGCTCTGCGCCAGCCGGACCGCTTCATCGTCGCCGATTTGCTCGACGAAGACGCCGAGCCGCGACTCGGTGGCGAAGTAGGCCACCAGGGAACTGACGATCACGGTGGCCAGGACCATGACGATGGTCGCCGCGACGATTCGTTTGCGCAACGACATCATTCATCCTCCGCGACGAACCGATAACCGGCGCCGTAGACGGTCTCAATGGGCTGCGCACCTGCGCTACCGATTCGCTTGCGCAGGCGCGCCACCTGGCTGTCGATGGCGCGGTCGAAGCCGTCGAAATCGTGCGGGAAGGTCAGCGAAATCAACTGGTCGCGGCTCAACACCTGGTTCGCGTGCCGCATGAAGGTCGCGAGCAGTGCGATCTGCGCCTGGCTCAGGTCGACCGGCTCACCGTCGACGGTGACGCTTGCGGTCGTTTCGTTGAGGCTGATCGCGCCGCTGGTCAGCACCTGTTGCACCTTGCCCTGGACGCGGCGCAGCACCGCCTCTGAGCGGGCGATCACCTCGCGCGGATCGAACGGCTTGATGATGTAGTCGTCGGCCCCGCTGTCGAGTCCGATGATCCGCTGCGCGGGCGCTTCCCTGGCTGTGAGCATGATGATCGCCACATCCGACTCGCGGCGCAGGATCTTGCACAGCTCGACCCCGTCCAGTCGGGGCAGCGTCAGGTCGAGGATGATCAGGTCGGGCGCGAGGCGTCGGGCGAGGTTGAGACCGGCCTGACCGTCATGCGCGACTTCGGCCGAGTATCCGGCGCGCTCGAAGTAGAGCCGCACCCACTCGGCGATCCTTGTGTCGTCTTCGATGATCAGTACGTTGCCGCTCATGGTCGTTCCTTGCGGAATCCGGCTTGGACGCGGCGCCTCCGGTTGGCGCCGCGTCCGGTGAGTGGGAACTGAGTGGATGCTATTCCTCGCAGCTTCCACTCATGTGACCTGTCAACGACGAGCTACTCGTGGTCGCCCCCGGAGCCATGCTCGCCGCCGGATTCGCCGTTGCCGCCGTGCTCGCCGGAGGATTCGCGGCCCTCGCCAGAGGACTCACGTCCTTCACCGGAGGACTCGGAGCCCTCGCCCGACTCGCCGCCCTCGCTCGAGTGCGGTTGCGGGCCGGGACCGCCGCACTCGAACACTTCGAGGTGGACGACGTAGCCGTCGAACGAGACGCCGGCGAGCGACGGTTCGCTGTCGACCGAGATGCTGGTCGAGACCTGCTGTCCGGGAGCGAGGTCGCCGATCACGTCCGGCCCCAGCTCGCCGACGGTCCGCGTGCCCGACTTGAGGTGCGGCTCCGACTGGACGAAGCAGAGCGTTTCGCCGGTCGTGTTGCGGACGGTCGTGTGCATCGTGCCCGTGGCCTGGTCGAAGCTGGCTTCGACGGCCATCCCGCCGAGCACACCGGTCCAGGTCTCGTCGAGCGACGTGATCGGGCTGGACATCTCGGCCTCGCGGCTTTCGCCGCCGCCTTCGCTGCCCTCACTGCCCTCAATGCCTTCGCCGCCTTCGCCGCCGGCGCCGTGTTCGCCGCCGCCTTCGCCGCCGCCGAATTCGGCGTGGGTCGTCCATGCAGTGAACGACTCCGGCGTGGACGGCAGGACGATGTCCAGCGTCTCGCCCGGGGCGAGGTCGGTTGGCGTCGTCGGTCCGAGCTCCGCTCCGTTGTCGAGGTGGATCTCAACCCGCACTCTGGTCAGGACGCTGTTGGAGACGTTCTCGACGCTCCCCCGGACCGAGTTGGACGCGTCGTCGAACTTGAGCACCAGTCGCGCGCCGTCGCGGACCTCATCGAACGTGGCATCCGCTGCGAGCGAATTGGCGCCGATCGCCTCGCCGCCGTTGGCGTCGCTCGACTCGCCGCCGCGTTCGTTGCCCTCGTTGTGCTGGCCGCCCTCGCCGTTGGACCCGGCCTGGCTGCCGTGCTCGCCGCCGGACTCGCGGCCCTGTTCGCTGTTGCCGTTGTGTTCTCCTCTCGAACTGTCTTCCGCTCGTTCCGTCGTCTCCTGGCTGGCGACGGCGGACTGGGTGGCCCCTCGGTCATCGGAGCCGGTCGCGCATCCGATTAGGACTGCGCCTCCGACCATGGCTCCCAGGATTGGTCCGACCAGGACCGTTTTCTTCAGCAGCTTCGCGAGTGTCATTGCGCTCTCCTTTCATGAGATTGCTGCGTTGACACTCACGTTGGCGAGGAAATGTTGCCGAATTGTGTCGGAGCCGGGCAGAGTGCTCCCGTCAGGAAACTCGCACGCAGACCCACAGACAAGTAGCCCCCGCGTAGGCGGGGGCGACGCGATCCTGACACTAGCGAACGGCTTGCCGACACCGACACCGGGGTCACCGTGAGCTACCCCAGTGACTACCGGGGTGCCACTCTGAGAGGCCGGGCCGGCAACGCTGCCGCTACTTTCACCGACGAGGCGGCAGACGCAGCCGACACGACGCCGCCCAAACTGGTGCGGGGCGAGACGGGATGCCGCTTAAGTCGCAGCGTCGAGTTCATCCAGGTCATCGCCGAACTCGAACAGAACACCGTACTCGACCCCGGCGAGCGGGACGGGGTCACCATGACCAGGATCGAGAAACCTGAGGACGGTTCCTCCGACCTGGCCGATGTGGTTCGGAGTTACCGATTGCCCCCTGACACCTACGTCTGGGGAGCCGGAGAAACCGAAGTGATGTCCAACATCAGAACCCACCTGCGGGACTGCGCAACATTCAATCCCCGACAAATGTCAATAGTCGGCTACTGGCAACGAGCGCCAGCGTAGACCCAGACAAATCCGCAATCCCGAGCGCCCATCCAGAGACCGACAAACCCTCAGACTTCAGACGACCCACTTGACACATCAATCGTGGCCCGAACGAGTCCGTATCGCGAACTTTCGCGTGGGAAATCGCGCTGTAGGCGCCAGCCCGGTACCTCACGGCTCCTCCTCCTTGCTGGGTTCGAGCCCCCTGACCTGGACGGAGATCGCTCAAACCGGGTGCCACGTGTCAGTGCACGGAATTGCGCCCGTCCGCACCCTCCTGGATACGGGTCTCAGTAGACCAGGAGCGTGTCCAACGAGTAGTAGACCAGGTCCAGACTTGGCTCGACTACAGCCGCAGGCAACACATAGTAGACATCAATCGCCGTGCCATCCTCGGTCACGTGCGACTCCCAGATGACAACTTCCTCCCCTTGCCAGCCAGCCAGCACGACGACCTCCAGGCCTCCCGACGTCTCAATCGCCGTGCGTTCCAGCCCGTCAATGCCGAGCTCAAGCAGCCACTGCTCCAGCACGTCCGCATATTCGGCCTGGTTCAGACCGACATCGAACTCGACGAGGATGGTGACGGCACGCTGATCCTCTGCATCGACGGCCTTGAATACTTCAAACTGCGATTCGTCTGGCGCCTGTTCGATCCAGTCCTGAGGCACCTGGACCGAGAACAGCCCCGACTCCTCAATGAAGATCAGCATGTTCCCGTGCGGCGACTCGACGATCGGCGCGGCGAGGAACAGCTCGGAGAGGACAGAGTTTCCGCTGGCATCCTCCGCCCGCATCGCGTAGTAGTAGTCGATCAGCCAGCCGTGCGCATCCTCGAACTCGAGAAACTCGAAGAGGAAGATCGGTTCCTGGACGAAAGTCAGGATCTCGCTCGTCGCGAACCAGCTGTCCTCGGCCGGATCATTCAGATTGAGCCCAAGACTCCAGAACTGGAGCCGGTCGCCAGGGCCGAGCTGCAGCGTCGCCTTGTCGAACTGCACCGTGCCCTCCTCATCGTCGGCGCTGGCGTAGAAGATGCGATAGGTCTCGACGTAGTAGTCGACGATCTCCCAGGTGTCGCTCAGCTCCACGATCAACGTCAGGGTGCCGAGGTCGTAGTCCAGTTCCTGCCGGCTGTAGTCCTTGTTTGCCTGATACAGCTCAATCTCGGCCACGTAGGCCAGATAGGTTCGACCGTCCAACTCGAAGGTCTCTGAGAGGAATGCGGGAATCCAGGCGGTGTCGGCGTTCGGGTCGTACTGGACCGTGAACCAGATTTGATCCCAGGACGGCGCCAGGTAAACGTCTTCGATCTCGCTCGGCAGCGCCGGTTCCTCGGCCACGACCATGAAGTAGTCCGACGGACCGTCGTCGAACTCAAACGTCTCGATGTATCCATACAACGTCGTCACTCTGGCGAGGCGCTCGTCGAGCACGGTCGCGAACGCGCCGTCCGAATCGATCAACTCGATGATCATCTCGGGCGGATCTGAGTCGCCATTGCGGAAGTCGAGATACACGAGTTGGAACTCCCACCACAGATCGTTGAGCTTGTAGCTCGCATATTCATGCTCGACATTCTCCGGAGCGTCGATCGCGATGCCGTGAGCGTTGGGCATCGCGCCATCGTGGTTGGTATGCACCACGAAGCGGTCGACCGCTGCGATCAGCGCCTCGAGGTCGGCAGCCAGTTGCGCGTCGTCAGTGCCCTCGGCCAGGAGCTCGGCGAAGTGCTTCAGATCAACCGACGCACGCGAGTCGTCGCGCTCCGAGGCGCCAAACGACTGAGCCTTGCTTGCGCCGTAGACCAGAACGTCCGAATAGGTCTCATCCTGCAGCATCCGGTCGGTAAACAACGCAACGACCGGATCCAGAGCCGCCACCAGGTGGTCAAAGCGGCTCAAGTCGAGCAATGAGATCGTCTTACCCGTGGACTCGTAGCTGTGCACATCCTGGACGAAGTTGTCGACCATCTCTCGACCGAAACCAACAGGATCGTCGCCTTCAACGTACAAACGCACCACGTCGCTCCACGACCATCCGTGTCCCGGAACAATCGCCTCCGAGGCGATCATGTAGTCGGCGTGAGGCGCCATCACGCGCGCCACTTCAACTGTGGCCATCAGGCAGGCGTCGAAGCCGATCAGATCGAATCTGTCGGCCCCGATTCCTGCGAGTGCGCGCTCCAGCTCGTCAAGGTGCAATGGATCGCCGTTGAAGTTCGAGTCGTTGCCGAAGCCCTTGTACGAGTTGCCGTGATCCCACATAACCAGGAAGCGCTGGTCGAGGTCGGCATAAGCGTCGCCCAGGTAGTCGAGAAACAGCGTGAGCGAACTCTCGTCACCCATATGGGCGCCGTCCGCCTGGTAGAGATAGGCGTCGGGACCCGTCTCGTTGCCAAACTCCAGATCGCCATAGTCGGCTGTGAGCTGCAGGATGTTGGCCAGCTTCATCCCCCGCCAACCGTCCTTGTCCGCACCGCCGAATGCCACCACGATTTCGATCTTCAGCGGATCGTCCAGGGAGTAGTAGCCGATCAGCAGTTCCTCCAGGTCTGCCGAGGCGGCCAGATAGTCTTCTTCGAGATCGCTGCCGACGATGTAGATCGCCAGCAGCTTGGCGCCGCTTCCGTCAATGGGCGCTGGCGGTACATACGGAGCCAACTCGCCGTCATCGTCCGAGAAACCGCGCTTGCCCGGCTGGGGCGGCAGAGCCTCGCCCTCCGCCTGCTGCTCAGCCTGCCCGTCCGCTCCGGGAGCGCCATCAGCCCTCGCGGTCGAGGCGTCGTCTTCCCCTTGTTGGATGCCGGCTGAACCGTCTTCCTGAGCCGCCTGGTCCGCACCCGTCGCGCTTTCGCGCCGGCGAACGTCAGCTGACTCCTCCGATGGCGCCGGTCTGGACTCCTGTTGCTCAGCGGAGGCGGTTGTCTGTGCCGATTCGGATTGCGATGGTTCGCCTTCAGCCCCTGAGCATCCAATCGACAGCGTCAAGACGGCAAGTAGAAGCAGAAACGGAACCCATTTGTACGGCAACATCTGAGAGCCAATCTTCCCGTGACCAAGTGTGTCGTTAGCTGAACTCCTTAATCCTGAGCCTTTCGAGGGTAGTCAAACGAGACGCCGTTCACCGGGGAGTCGCGGGCCGCGCTGTTTCCTGTGTGGTTCCGGGTGAAGGTCCGGCACCGAGACCCGCATCCAGGACGACCACCGAAGGCCCGCACGACGTGCTGGTTCCCCGAACACCTGCTCCGCCGCCGTCGCCGGCTAGTCGAAACGACCGGACTGGCGCTACCTGTCCAGCCGGAACGTCAACTCGAAGGTTCTTGATTTCAGGAGGTTCGGTGGGCAGGGCGGCATGCGGTCGTGAGCTAGGCTCCATCTGGGCAGTTCGTTCTGTCCTCGCGGGGACTCGCCGCCACACGGCCAACCCGACGCGTTGCCTAGGGTCTCAGTGGCGCTCCACGCCGTTCGGGCCGGATGGCGACCGCGCGAGCGCCAGTCTCGATACTCCTGGAACAGGAAGCGGACCATGGCCGAGACGGCGAACCTCGCAGGCGAGAACCGCGCGCTGCGCGAGCGGCTGTCGCGGCTGAGTGAGGCGAGCCAGCGCATCAACGAGAGCCTGGATCTTGACACGGTCCTGCAGAGTGTGCTGGATTCAGCTTGTTCCTTGTGTGGGGCGCGCTTCGGCATCATCGCTTGCTTCGCGGAACAGGGGAGAGCGCCCATCGCCGAGTCGGGCACTGTTGAGTCCGTCTTGATCTCCGGCTTCAGCAAGCAGGGTCCGCGTCTCCTGGATCCCGATGAGCGCTCGGAGCTTCTCGATGTCCTGGCCAAACTGCCGCAGAAGGTACGCGCGCCGCACCTCGGCCGTTACCTCGGGATGCGGGGCCTTGCGGAGACGCTGTTGTTATCCGAGCTAGACCCGGCGGCGCCCTGCCTCGGCGTGTCCATCGTACATCGGGGCCAGCGTGTGGGCGGAATCTTCCTCGTCGGTCAGGACCGGCGTCCCTTCGCTGCCGAGGATGAGGACACCCTGCGCACGTTCTCCGCGCAGGCGGCCCTGGTCATCGCCCATGCCCGCCGCCAGCGCATAGAGCAGCGCATGCAGGCGGACCTGGAGACGTTCGTCGAGACCTCGCCGGTGGGCGTGGCCGTGTTCAACGCGCGTTCCGGGGCTCCGATCCTTGTCAACCGCGAGGCCCTCAGGATGATTCGAGCCCTGAACAGCGCTGATCACCCGGGTGAGCAGTTGCTCTCCTTCACCAAGCTGCGCCGCGCCGACGGACGGGAACTCTCACTCGGCCGAGCGGCTCTGGCGCAAGCATTGGGCGGCGGCGAGACGGTTCAGGCCGAGGAGGTCGTGCTCAGCGTGGAGGGCGGCGGCAGCGTCACGGCGCTATTGAATGCCACGCCAATCCGCCGGGGCGACGGCGTGATCGAGTCCTGTATCGCCACGCTGCAGGACATGACGAGCATGCAGGAACAGGTGCGCCTGCGAGCCGAGTTCCTGGCCATGGTCAGCCACGAGCTGCGAACGCCGCTGTCCTCGGTCAAGGGCTCAATCACGACTCTCCTCGATCCCGCCTCCGGGTTGAGTACGGCCGAGCAATACCAGTTCCACCGCATCATCGACGCGCAGGCGGAACGCATGCGAATCCTGATCAGCGACCTGTTGGACGTGGCCCGTATCGAGACAGGCATGCTCTCGACCTCACCCGAACCGACCGACCTTTCCGTTCTGGTCGGGGAGGCTGCTGAGGCCTTTCGAAGCAGCGGCGGCCGACATGTGCTCGAGGCGCAGATCGCGGACGATCTTCCCTGGGTCATGGCTGATCGCTCGCGATTGCTGCAGGTACTCTCCAACCTCATCTCGAATGCGGCCAGGAACTCAAACGAGTCGTGTCCGGTCCGCGTGGCGGTCGCGAGGGAAGGCCTTGACCTCGTCGTCTCCGTCTCCGACGATGGACGAGGCATCCCGTCGGAAAACCTGCCTCTCCTCTTCCAGAAGTTCTCCCGTCTGAGCGGTGACGAATCGGGCGGCGAAACAGGTCTCGGGCTGGCCATCTGCAAAGGGATCGTCGAAGCGCACGGTGGGCGCATCTGGGCCGAGAGCGATGGGCCTGGCCTAGGCGCCCGTTTCGCATTCACGATCCCCACGGTCGATGACGCTGTTCGCGCCCGGCTCGAGACGGCAGCCGCCGAACCCGGCAGACGGGCCGAGGCAACGCAGACCCGTATCCTCGTCGTCGACGACGACCCCGAGGCGCTCCGACTGATCCGCGACACCTTGCTGAAGTCCGGTTACGAACCGATTGTCACCGGGGATCCGTCAGACGTCATGCCCCTGCTGAAGAAACAGCCGCAACTCGTGCTGCTCGACCTGCTGCTGCCTGGGGTCGATGGGATCGAACTGATGAGGAAGATCCACGAGGTACGAGACCTCCCGGTACTCTTCATCTCGGCCTACGGCCTCGAAGAAGCAATCGAACGGGCCTTCGACGCCGGAGCGTCCGATTACATCGTCAAGCCGTTCACGCCAACGGAACTGACAGCACGAATCAGGGCCGCCCTGCGTAAGCAAGCGCCTCCCGAGTCGCAGGGGAGCTACGTCTCAGGCGACCTTCGCATCGACTACGCCGAACGCCGGGTGACGGTTGCCGGCCAGCCCGTCCGCCTGGCGCCAATCGAGTACCGCACGCTTGCCGAGCTTTCCGCCAACGCCGGCAGGATCGTCACTTACGGGCTCCTCCTCCAGCGCGTCTGGGGGGTCGAACAAGATGCCGACCTGCGACCCATGCGGACGGTGATCAGCACCCTGCGGCGCCGGCTGGCCGATAGCGCCACTCAGCCGAAGTATCTCTTCACCGAGCCCCGGGTGGGTTATCGCATGGCCTTGCCGGACAGCTGAGTGACCATCCCTGAGGGTCACCTCGGTTGGCCGAAGCGGCGGGAGCGCGGCATGGATCGTCGATCGACGAGTCTGACTGATCGCGGCCCGTGACGGAGCCACTCCGCTGCCTACACGTGGGGTCATAGTACGCTCAATCCCCGACGAATCAGCGGGCGCCGGCACCCAACGGGCCGCCGGAGATCGCTCACGAACGGCACGTTCGTCGACCTCAGTGTTGACGCCTTCGCCTTCGTTGTGCCCGCCCGACACGGCTGCAGACTGCAGCGGAAGGGTTGCCAGGGTGTACGTAGTGACCTTGGTCCGCGACGGGCCGTATCGCCTCTACTTCTACAGCGAGGAAGGCGACGAGCAACCACACATCCATATCGATCGAGACACCGTCTCGGCGAAGTTCACGCTCAATCCGGTTGCACTGACCGCGAACCACGGGTTCGCAATTGCCGAGATAGACCAGGTCGAGGGCCTGGTCGAGCGCCATGCGGCGCTGCTCCTGGAGGCCTGGCACGAGCGATTTGGCTGGACGAGCTGCTAGAGCGCGGGCGGTGCGCGGAACAGAGGGCGACGTCTCCGCGTGCCCAACGGGACCTGATGCCCTGCCCGCCTTGAGTTGAGGGCAGCGTTACAGATACGTCGGTCCGCGCGGCCGCGTGCCGCCACCAGGTCGTCAAAGCGCCGGATCCAGAACGGGCCGCCATTGCGAAGCGAAGCAGCTTGAAGGATCGAATCCATCAACTCCTGACACAAACTGACACGTCACCACCGCATAACTTATACATCACTGACATTGGACCTCTAACTTAGCGTTTCGTGATGCTGAAGCGTTGGCAGATCAAGCCCCATCTACTCAGCAGCGCGGTACCAACAGAGTCGATAGAGGTCCATCCGTATGCTCATCAGAATCTCTCGCTGTGCGTCCGTCGCCGTTGCCAGCTTCACCACACCAGCCCGACTCAAGGCCGTCTCGCTGACACCGGGCATTGGCGAGTAGGCGACACAGGACCAGTATGGGCCCATACGCACCCTCGGTGAACAAGCGCATGCGCCGGTCGAGCGTGGAGCCAATGCTCGCGTGAGCCCTCGTTTGTCCGCGAAGGTTGCGCCGGCAGGGCGCTACATGTCGGATCGAGTGATCAGAGGCAGCGAGGCAACTCTCCATTCAATGCGTTCGGCCTCAGCGCTCTGGCTTGGCGTCCTCTCCGGTTTGAGTTTCCTCTCCCTGTTGATGCTGCAGTCCCAGTCCGTGGACGCGCAGAGCGGCGGCCTGTCCTCGCCGGTCGCGAACCGCGGACAAGAGGTCTGGTCAGCCGAAATGACGGTCGGCGCCAACGGACGCATGCTCGGTTTCACTGAACTCGGCGGCCGCACCAGCGGCGAGCTCAGCAACCCCACGTTCACCTGGCGCGGCGCGACCTACACGGTGACGAACCTGCTCTACAACCGCGCGCCGAGGAGCGCCGACGCCTGGAGTCTCGTGATCGACGTTTCTCCGGGGCTCCCGCTCGAGCCCAACGAGTACGGTTGCCTGGCCCTGCGGCTCGGCGACCAGTGGCTCAACCTGGCCGATGGACGAGGCAACGGCCGTCAGTTCTTCTGGTACGAGATCGACCTCTCATGGGGCCTCGGCGACTCGGTCGAAGTCGGCCTGCGCGAGTTTCCCCCACTGTTCGAGGCGCGCTCAATCAGCGGCTGGGGCAACAACCCGCTCCAACCGGAACTGGGCATGGCCGGCGCTCATCTGATGCGTAGAGCCCCCGTGGACTTCGAGTTCGCGATGTCCGGCACGATGACGGACGAACTGCCCGACGCTCGCGCGCTGAGCAACGCGCTACACGACCAGGACGAGCCAACTCCCAACGCCGCTGGTGCCACCGACATGCTCTGGCAGTGGGGTCAGTTCCTCGATCACGACATCAGCCTGACCCCGTCTACCCTCGCTGCCATCCGCACCGGGATCCCGGTTCCTCAAGGGGACCCGACCTTCGACCCGCTCGGCACCGGACTGCGCTCCCTCCGATTCAATCGTTCACTGTTCGACCCTGAGACAGGCAGCGGTCCTGACAATCCGCGAGAGCAGACCAACCTGATTACGACATTCATCGACGCGTCGAACGTCTACGGTTCGTCCAACGAGCGAATCCACGAGCTGCGCACCAACGACGGCACCGGCAGGCTCAAGTCGAGAAACAACGGCCGCTGGTTGCCACTGAACCCATCGGGCCTTGAGATCGACGACGGCGGCAGGCGGCAAAGCGGTCTGCTGCTCGCCGGCGATATCCGCGCCAACGAGCAGGTGGTGCTGGTCGCCATGCACACGCTGTTCGTGCGCGAGCACAATCGGCTCGCTCAGATCATCGCGGCCGATCACCCGGAGATGACCGGCCACGAGATTTTCGAGTTGGTCCGCAAAATCGTTGGCGCACAGATGCAGGTGATCACCTATCAGGAGTTCCTACCGCTGCTGCTCGGACCCGGAGTACTGGACCCGTATGACGGCTACGACCCCGAGGTCGATCCGACCATCGCCACCGAATTCTCGACGGCGGCCTTCCGCTTCGGCCACACGATGCTCTCGCCCAACCTGGAATTGAGAGACTCCGATGGAGACGTCGAGCACATCTCGCTGACCGAGGGTTTCTTCAATCCCTCGATGGTCCGGGAGCGGGGCATCGATGTCTTCCTGAGAGGCGTCAGTGGACAGGTCGCCCAGGAGGTCGATCTCGGCCTGGTCGACGAGATTCGCAACCTGCTGTTCGGACCCCTCGGTAGCGCGGGCCGCGACCTTGCTGCGCTGAACATCCAGCGCGGACGCGATCATGGTCTGCCTGGATACAACGTGGTCCGCCGGCACTACGGACTGCCGCCGGCGGTCGGCTTCGCCGATATCTCGTCGGACCCGGCGATCCAGAAGGCGCTGGAATCAGCCTATGAGAACATCCAGGACCTCGAACTCTGGACCGGAGGCCTCGCCGAGGATCATATGCCTGGTGCGATGGTCGGTGAGACGTTTCACGCGATCATTGCGGACCAGTTCCGCCGTCTCCGAGACGGCGACCGATTCTGGTTCGAAAATGACGCGTACTTCCTCGCCAATGAACACCTGCTCGAGGAACTGCGCAGCACGACCCTGGCCGACATCATCCGGCGTAACACCCGGATCGGCGACGAACTCCCCGACAACGTCTTTGGCGGCCCGTCGCCGACGGTCCGCGTCACCGCCGCGGCCCAACGGATCACAGAAGGCGATACCGCTGCGTTCACCCTGGTTCGCAGCGGTCCGACGTCATCGGCGCTCACCTTGCATCTGCAGTTGCGCGAGACCGGCAAGATGTTGCGCAACGAGTTGGGCCTTCGGGATCAGGTGACGTTCGATGCCGGACGAGACATGGTCAGGCTGAGCCTGCCGACCAGCGACGACGCCAACTCCGAGTGCGACAGCACGATCGAAGTGTCGATTGCCGAGTTGGAGGAACTCGGACATTCCTCTGACACAGCCAGCGCCAGTCTGACCGTGCTCGACGACGACAGCATCGAGATCGGTCTCGAACGAGGCCTCAACCGAATCGAATGGACCGGCCAGGATGGGGTTCGCGTGCTGTCGGCCCTGACCTGCGTCGGGGATGCCGGCACGTCCGGCTCGGTCACGGGCATCCACCAGTGGGACGAGCAGGCCGGGCACTGGCTCGCCTTCTTCCCCGGGTTCGTTGAGTTCCCCGGCCTCGGCGAACTCAACGATCTCACAACCTTGCGAGTCGGACACACCTATCTGGTCACAACGACCCAGTCGCTGACATGGAGGATTCCCCAGAGCGTGCCACCTCCGGACGCTCCATCCCAGTGAAACGAACCCCGACGGAGAGCCCGGCGGACCTCTCTGGCCCATGCACTCCGGCACAAGCCATCACCCGTTTCCCACTCTGCGTCGTCACGGTCGTCCAACCTATCGAAGATTCACGGAATGACGTGCCCCGCTTCATCAGAATGGCGGCAGGCACAGGTCGTCGCATCAGCAGACTTTCACCATTCCCGCCGGAAGCAGAGTGAGAAGGTTCTTGACTCTAGGAAGTTTGGTGGGCGTAGTCTGCTCCCCTTCGGGTTCGAATCGCAGTTCCACCTGCCCGAGACGCTCAAGGCGATAGGCACAGCCGACCCCTTCGACCCGGCCGGCGACGGTCGGCGTGCCGGCGACGGCCACGGCGAATCGCTGGGTGAGTTCCCGCGCGCGCCGCGTCGAACCGTGGGATGTAGCATTCCGAGAGCACGAGCCTTGTTGCGACCAATCGCCCTCGGACGCGACGCAGGCCAGCGGACCGAGCCAACCGCGAAACTCGGTCCAGTACGCCTCCCAATCCGGCAAGGGATTGTACGCAGTCTGATCCAACGAACGCGGCATCACATCGTCTTCGACTCTGGGTTCCCAGTCATACTCGTGAGTCTGTTGCGGGTCTTGAGTCGTGTTCCCAAAGGGTTAGTGAATGTCGTAGCACGAAGTACCCTCATCCTCTCGTTCCGCCGTGACCCAAACGGCGCCATTCACCGCTCTGAAAGCGATCTTCCCAAGCGGCTCCGGGCCGGGCCGGGCCGCAATCGGCCTGCAGACGAAGCGGTACCAGCCCTCGGCCTCGGCCAGGATGAACTGTCCCACCGTGACGAAGAGTGTGAAGTCGGGATCCCTTGCTGTTCAGTCACTTTCGCTGATGCGTCCCTGTTTCCGGTAGCGGTAGCCCGGATAGATCATCCGCGCCGTTCCGCTTCGCACCCCGAATGCCCGGTCGCAGTTGTCGCCAAGCATCGCATGATTCGGATAGGTGGTGACCGTCAGTTCAAACGCGAACAGCGCGGGCAGCATCCAGAACAGCGAGCTGTCTCCGACGTCGATCAGCGCTCCGCCCTCGACGCTGTTCCCGCGCCTGCGCCGGATCCGAGCGTTCGCCTCGCGGGTAGACTTGCGGCAAGGTCTGCCGGTCAGGGCAATTGCACCCGTCCGCCAGGGGCCGGGCGTGCGCCACCGCGCGCCTGAGAATCGTGCCGCGTATGGCCCGCCGCTCGACTGCGTTCGTCCTGCTGAGCGTCCTGGCGTTCGCCGGCCTACTGTTCCTTCTTCGGGTCGGCGTTCAGGCTGAGGTCCCGCAGGAAGAACCGGGCGCACCCGAGCGGTCTGCCGGTTCCGCCGATGCACAATACCCGCTCAGCGGCCGAATCCTGACACGCACGCTCAGCGACGGTCGGATCGAACTCTGCTTCCTGCCCGCCGGCAGAGAGATCATCTGTCCGCAGTCTCGGTTCCTCAACCCCGGTTCGGCGCGGACGGATCGCTGGGCGCTCAGTAGCGAGATCGAGTGGCGCGTGCCGATCGATCCGAACCTGGTGCAGGTCTCGCGGCCCACGCGGCCTGAAGCAGGCGGCTGTGAGCTCTATTTCGAGCGCATGTTTGCCGCGACCTGGAAGGTCGAAACGACCAAGTGGCGCGGTACGGCGTTTCACATCGGCAACGGGCGGTTCGTTACCGCGCATCATGTGATCGACGATGTCCCGCCGTATCTCACCTTGAGCCACGGCGATCGCTCGATCGCCGCCGGCGTGTTGGGATCGAATCCTGAACTGGACGTAGCGCTGCTGGAGGTGTTCGATCCGAGCTTGATCAGCGACGTGCCGGCGGTGGAGTTTCGCAATCCAACCGGGGACGATGTCGGAGCGCCGATCTACCTGGTCGGCTACCCCAGCGCGGGCGCCTTGACCGCAGCGACCGGCGCCATCACCCGGGTCTGGGACGATGAGATCCAGACCGACAGCTCGTCGCGAGGCGGCAACAGCGGAGGCCCGATGTTCGACGCCTGCGGCGATGTGCTCGGTGTGCTCTGGGCTGGTTCATCGTCGACCAACTTCTCGCACTCCGGTCACGTGCTGCAGGAAGCGATCTCGCGGCTGCCCAGGCGCCAGCCGCCGATTGTCGAGGGCGCGCCTGCTTGGCTCACGCCGCCCGGCGTGGCCCTCTGGCACTACGCCGCAGCGCCGCCAGCGGGCGTTGATTGCGTGGGGGTTGAAGGCAACTGGTGGATCGGAATCGCCGGCTTGGATTGGTGGAAGGTCGACAATGAGCTGGTTGACGACACCGGGAGGTGCAGTTACGGGCTTACATCCGTCGTCGCCCTGGAGTCTCGGCCGCAAGAAAGCGGTGATCCAGCGTGCATCGAGCGCTACGGCAGTTCGGGTGATGGCGAGATCCTGTCGGTCCTGCACGAGTCAAGAGAGGAGTTTGGACGTGTCCGTCTACTCACCTTGTCCGCGACGACGCGCTGCCCCTGGCGGTTCACACACAAAGTCATCGTCGAGCTGCTTGAGCCAAGAGCAGTCAGCACGACCTTCGCTGCCGATCTGATTGGCGCCGACGGCTCGCGGATCGACGGCGATTGGTCTGGACGATCATATCGAAGCGCCGAGGATGCCGTCGCCGATGCTCACGGCAACAAGCCCTACAGCACGTTCGCTCAGGCGTGGGAGGTTCCCAGAGGCTTCAAAGTCGCCGGAGTCCGGCTGAGCGTCGGCGCATCAACGTGGATGATCGACGTAGTGCCGCCGCCCGGTCCGCATGTTCGTGTCGCAGCGCGGATCGCCGCGCGTCCGAACGCCGACGGCAGCGTCACCGCTTGCCTCCGACTCGCCGACGGAGCGAGGCGATGTCCCGCCGGGGAACCGACGCGTGTCACCCGCCACGGCGTCCGTTGGACCGGGTCCGGGTTGGTCGATTGGTTTGCGCCGCTTCAGGCTGAGGAGCTTGCCAGAGTTGAGCCGCGGGCCGCGACCTGCGCGCTCGATCTCGCCGTTGGCGACGTACCGTGGCAGATCACCGCGCTCGGTGAAAGCGGAAGCGCGGTGTATGTCGGACGCAACCAATTTCTGACATCGAATCGACTCTTCAGCGACGCCACGCCCTGGGCCGTGGTCGCCAGGCACGACGTCGCCTATCCGGCGATCCGGGTCGCGGTTGACAGGCGCGACGGCCTGGCACTGGTCCAGGTCATCGGCGGCTCAGTTGGCGACGCGGAAATCGTTAGGTTCAGCCGCGCGACCGACGACGCAGAAACGAGAGAGCCCGTATTGGTCGGCTTCCCATGGGGAGATGCGAATCGGTTTGCGATGACTCGGCTCCGTGTCTCAGCGGTTACTGAGCGGTTGATCCGGCATGATGGTTGGGGCTGGGACCGGGCCGGGGCGCCGCTGGTCGATCCGTGCAACCGCGAGATCGCCGGCATCGCCACCGGCTCGAACGAAGCGTTGCGCGCAGAGACGGTGATTGACTCGCTGTCCGACCTGCGCCGTCGCGCGCGGGTTCCCGCAACCTCCGCTAGGGGACCGAGGCTGCACGGATCGATCGCGCTCTTGCCGCTTCCCGTCTACCTGGGTACGGAACAGCCCGACTTCGGCGGATGGATTTGCCATGTCAGGCCGTCCGAGCGGTATGACGTGGTCTACGCGGTGTACCTGGTCAGCGACTCCCGTCCGTCGGTCATCGGAGCCGTCGATGGCGCTCGGGAGTACATTTCGCGTTGTGGTTGGAACGACAAGATATTCGTCGTGGAGTACCGCTCCGACCAGGCGCCCGACGCGATTTGCGCGGAACCGGCCATACCGGCCCGCCTGCCATCGACGCTGGCTCTCGATCTGGATGCTCCCGACGGCGTGGAGCTGTTGCACGCGGGCGCATTCCAGCGAAGCATCTGTCCGGCGCTGCCAGATCAACACGGCTGGGCATCGACTCACATGGCCGCCCTGAGGGTCACCGAAGGAGTTGAGTTCGACGACCTCGAGATCAAACTTGAGACGGATGACGGCGCATCATGGAGCGAGGTCGCCAGCCTTCGCGATGTCGATCCCGACGTCATCTCTTACAGATTCGACGTCAAATCGGGCGAACCAGCACGGATTGTCGTCACGCTGCGGGACGGCGCAGGGTCGGGCAGTGAGGCGCCCGAGCCCGCACACGTCGAATCTACCGACGATGAGGCGCCCCAGACAGCATGCCAGGAGCTTCATGACGGGCTTGGCGGCCCTGTGTTCGCCGAGACGCTGCACGAATCGGCAGGGCGCTTCGGCACGGCAATGCTGTATCGATACGCAGCTCCGTATCGATGTCCCTGGCGCCACACGCACGGGATCGTCGTCTTATTGGAGAACCCTCAATCAGAGGGCCGGCTGAGCGCGTCGCTGTTCGGCGCCGACGGACGGGTCGTCGCGGGAGAATGGCCAGGCCGACTCTACCGAGGAACGACCGACGACCCCGGCGCGCCAACCGCCGAGTTCACGCAGTCGTGGGAAGTCCCGGAGGACTTCGAGCCGGTCGCCTACGAGATCGTGGTCGGCGGGCGTCGCTGGATCGCGGTGCTCACAGGTCAACCTTAGTGTTCCACTGAAGTGGCGGCGCGCGCGGGGAACAGCGACGACAAGACCGTGCCCGATATCATCACGGTCACTGTCAAGCCTGAGCCTACCGTGCCCTCGCCCCCGGCCGACGTCAGCTGTCTGGAGATTGGAGCGACGCGCAACGTGCCCGTTTCCGGGGTGGTCAGCGAGCCCGACGGAGCGATCAACGTCCAGGCCTGGCCTACGCCTGATCACCACCGCCCGCTTACTTGGTTCCGACTCCCGCCGGCAGAGGAAACAACGGGAGAGTTCCTCCTCTGAGCGCCTCCTCGAGACAGGTGCTCAGGGATTGCCGCCCTCCAGGCCGATGCGAGTATCTGTGAGGGGCGAACGCTGTCCCACGAGCGTCGGCCGCCCCTTCGCACGAACTGACCGCATCTGTCGGCTAGTTTCGTTTGCCGCCCCAGCAGACGACCTCGCCGTCGTCTTCGAGGGCGCAGCTGTGCTCGGCGCCCGCGCCGACGTACTGAAACCGACCTTCGGGGGCGTCCAGCCGGCCGGACCGGTCGTATCCCCAGCAGACCACGCTGCCGTCGTCTCGGACCGCGCACGTGTGCCGATATCCCGCGCTGAGTTGCACGTAGCGTCCGGCCGGGACCGTCCGGTTCGGGTCGGTCTGACTGTAGGCCCAGCAGATCGGTTCGCCGTTCACGCGCAGACCGCATTCGTGCCATCCACCCACGCTGACTTGCGCGTAGGGACCGCCCGGCGCCGTCCATTCCCCATTATGCGTACCCCAGCAGAGCACGGTCCCG
Source organism: Dehalococcoidia bacterium (assembly GCA_965204335.1). Classification (GTDB taxonomy): domain Bacteria; phylum Chloroflexota; class Dehalococcoidia; order Bin125; family Bin125; genus Bin125. The sequence goes on from OZ241982.1 coordinate 26,457, forward strand.
TCTGACCTCAACCCGCAGAGATCGCCGCCTGCGCTGATCTGGACGAAGCGACCACTTGGATCCAGCTCCACCAAACCGCCGCTGTTGTCGGCGCGGAGCCCCCAGCAGCCGACGCCGCCATCGGGGCGCAGCCCGCAGCTGGTCCAATTGCCAGCGCTGACGAACACGAAAGGGTCGTCCGGTTGCTCAATCGGAACCGATGTCCCAGAGGTAGACACGATCTCGTGGTACTCAGTCTCTCCCCAACATTCGACGCTGCAATTCTCCCGTACCCCACAGCTGTGCGAGTAGCCCGCGCTGACCTGCACGAACGTGCCCGGCGGCGCTTCGGTCTGTCCATCGGAGTTGTCGCCCCAGCACAGGACCGAACCGTCTGGCTGGAGCGCGCAGTTGTGGTAGCCGCCGACGCTGAGCTGGGTGAAGCGGCCCGGCGGCGACACCCAGGCCTGGTAGCCGGTCGGCTCCATCTCCTCATCTTCGTCGATCGGTCGCGAGGCGGTTGCCATTGGATCGAGCAGCGGCTCAACCACGTCCGGCCCTGGCGGCGCCGGTCCGACGCTCGGTCCGTGCAGGGCCAGCACCCACTCCGCGCCTCCGGCCCCGGACCACGAAGCGGTCGGAGAAACGCCGTCCCGGCTCACGGGTCGATTCGATTCTCTTTGTAGGTTGGCTGGGCCAACGAACTCTCCGCCTGCGTCATTAGTTTGCGTAACCGCAGGGAACCTGCTGGCGGCATTCGCCTGCGGCTCCTGATCTCGGGCCCGGTCCCGCGTCTCCGACGCCGGTTTGGCCGGTTGCGACGCAGCACGGTTCACCAGAGGAACTTCGGCCGCACTCGCGTGTTCGGCTGCCCCTGCAGCGGCGCCGAGCTCCCGGTCGCCCTCGAAGCCGCCCGCGAGCCACAGTACTGCGAGCACGGACAGGAGCCCTGAGACGAACAGAATTGTCTTCAATGAACTGGACACGCTACTCAAAGTGATCTGCCTCGATCACTCTACCTACTGGCTGACCGGGAGGAGTCACGACGGCGACCACCCCGGCGACGACCGCGAACAGGGCGAGGTCGCTCCGGTTGATTCGCTTGAGTCTGGACGTCATCTCGAACTCTGCCTCCGGGACCTGGAACCCGTTGCCGCAGGGACAGGCCATTCTGCGCAAGCCGGAGCCGCTGGTTCAAATTACTAATGCGAAGTTGAAGCGGCTATTGCCTTCCCGAGTAAGAACTGCAGGCGGCAATCCCACCAGTGTTGCCGGCCGCCGCCCTCCACTGGAAAGAGGTAAAGAACCGCCCGCGTCTCAACCTCGTCAAGCACGGCATAGCCGAGCGGTCGGCCGGGATCGCGCGGTTCGGGCTCATTGCGCATGTAGCCGCGGTAGATGATCTCGATTCCGGGCGGCACGTCGATGATGTGCGGCAACCCCCGGACGATCCGGTGTGTGCCCTCCCCGGTCGGTTCGTCCAGCTGCAGAGTCGGCAAGCCGATGAGCACGGGCGGACTAGGTCGCACGTCCCAGACGAACGCAACGATCTTGCGCGCCCCGGGATCTTCGGTCAGACTGCCGCACCATTCGTTATGGACCGCGACTGCTTCAATGCCGAAGCTTCTCGGACTGGCCGCCTCATTCACCCTCGTCACGGAGAAGCGGAACGAACAATGGCGGCCGTCCGGCCGGTAATCGAAGCGGTCGCCGACATGCACCGTGTCGTAGAGGGCCGCGAGCAAGTTCCCGTTCGCGTCGGTCGGATGGATGCGCAGCTCCCTGCTGCTTGACACGGTCGAGCGGACGTCGCTGATCACGCTGTTCGTATCCCCAGCCGTTTGCAAGAACGCGTAGCTGCCGGCCCTGGTCGGCGTGCCGCCGGTGTCCAGCCAGGCGTACCGAAAGGTCGTGCGGTCGATCGAGAAGGTGGCGCTGGCGACCGCTTCTACCTGTCCCGGTCGCCGCCGGTCGCGCTCACCGTCATGTCATGGCTCCGAGGCGAATCGTCCTCCGCCTGTTTCAGACCAGTGGTCGCCCATCTTCGTTCCGAGTTCTGATCCCGATCAGAAGCACGGCAGCCGCGACCACGCCGAACCCCATGACCGCCGCCGCGACGTCGAACCTGCGTCGCCGCATGGGCCTCTCGCAGTCATCCCGCCCCGTCCTGCACCTGCCCTACAGCGTGCGATTCAGTGACATGCAGACACTCGCGGACGCCGGACCGGATCAGGTCCCGAGCCTGCGTGGCGCGGGAAGGACCTGACCAAGCCGCGTCCCGCCGAGCCGGCATCGCCGCCGACGCAGTGATCGCTTCACCGTAACCGCTAACGTCAGGTGGAGCGTCGGCCGAAATGGTCCGCTCAAGCCCCGTGCGAGTCGCTGGCTCAAGCACCAGAGAAGATCAAGTGGCAGCATCAACCAACACGACTCGTTCGGACCCGCGAGCGGGATCCGTGTCGAGCCGGGCTGCGATCCAGTAGCGATTGGACGTGAGGGTCAGCGATACGTGCCGTCCAACAAACTGGACAACATTAGATACTTTTGGCTCAGCGTTCGCCTTGGAACTGTGGCTGCCTCGAGCGTGAGCAGTGTTCCGCAATATTGGAGACGGTGAAAGGAACGCTGACGGAAACTGCGGTCACCGGATTGTCAGCGCCTGCCGGTCGAGCAGGGCTCCGTAGGGCGGTCATCAAGAGCTAGAGACCCAAAGTCGTGAGGTCAATCAGACCGCCGTCCGCTCTGACGCGCTCCGAGAGTGCAGGTCCTCCATCGCTTCCGGCCGCCTGAACGGCGATCGAAACAGTGTCGAATAGTAAGCCCGCGCGAGAGTGGGCTTCGAAAGCCCACGAGTAGACAGACTTGGAGCTCATTAGTGTTGGCGGTCGCCATCTGCTCTGCCACGATGGCCGGACGGCGACCGACTCGGGGCAACACGCGTGCCACGTTTGGCCCGCAGCTGCCAATCCGGAGAGAGCGACGCCCTGTTGGCCTGCGTCCAGATCCAGGAACCCCCTTTGATGAAGGCCAGCAGCACCGCGCCACCGAACACGCCCAACACGATCGGCAAGCCCATGTTCACTCCGACCAGGTCGACCAGGGACAACGCCAATGCGATCAACAGCGCCAGCGTGCCTGCGGGGAGGGCCGGCAACCGGCGCTGTTGCGAGCCCACAGCGAGCATTGCCGCCGCCCAGCATCACTGCACTGAGAGCCAGGGCCCGAACTGAGCGGCAAAGGCGCAGGTCAGCGCGAGGCCATTGAGCCAGATCGTTCCTTCCCACAGCCGCACGGACCAGTGATCCGTGAGACGGCGTCTTTGTGGCGCAAACGGAAGGAACGTCAGTGCCAAGAGAGTCATGGCCAAGGCCAGATTGCTGCCGTCCAGAATGTGAAACAGCGTTGTGGCTGAAGATGCGGAGAACAGCCGACCTGACAGCGACAGCCATGTTCGCTCTGCCTTCCAGATGGAACGCGAGGTCAAGACAACGGCTCCGAAGACCAGGACAAAACAAAACCAGGAGGCGCCTTGATATTTGCCCGCCGATACCAACGCGGCTCCGAGCACAGTTGATGCGACGATGACAGCCCCTTGCGTGGAGTCGCGGCCGATCCAGCCACGCCGATCTGCGAACTGCGAGCCCACTTCGACAATCGCCGCAGCTAGCAGCATCAGCGTCAGCGCCTCCCAGACCGCGGCCGAACCGCCAACTTGCGAGAGCGGGAGATGCCAGCCGACCCCCTCGGGTGAACCCGTGAACGCCATAGCCGCAGGCAGCGCCACCCAGGCAGCCACCGCCAATGCGCCAGCCAGTTTCGAGCGAAGCCACCAACACACAGCTCCGCACACGACGATCTGAAGGAGCCGACCGACCACCCAAGCCTCGGCGTTGCTGCTGAACTGATAGCCGAGCAGCGCGATTGCGGGCAGGAAGCAGAACGAGATCAGCAGTGCGCCGGCGGCGGAAAGCCAACTAGCAGCAGTGAACGCTTGACGTCTTCGCGATATCCACGCAACTCCCAGCGAGAGCACGCCGGCAGCCGCCAACACGACCAGTTGGCCCCAGTCGTCACCTACCAGTGCGGCGAGTCCCAGCCCAATCGCCGCGACCAACAGCAGCAGCACTCCGAGGACTGCCGCGACCCCATGACGAGCCCTAGACGACCCTGGGACGTCTTGTGATCGGTCTTGTCCCATTCGTCCGTATGGGTCGGTCTCGGCGCCTCCGGGAACAGTCGTCCTTCGGAGAAGCGAGCCAGCGTTTCCCTGCTTGGTTCCGTCGCCATCTGCCGCTCCGCGCAGACCGTTGCTACGAATGTGCGCTCCACACTGGTGACCGGCTGTTCGGCCGACCATGTTGGCGGTCGACATCCTGACCTGTGGTTGCGCCGACAACGCCTGTTTGCGTTCGCGGGCATTATCGAGAATTGCCGCCCTCCCAAAGGGACTGGCCGACATCCATGTGTAACGCCTTCCCGCTGCTAACCGGTTGACTGACCTGAGCCACGGTCGCGCAGCGGTAACGCGATCCATCGGGCGCAGTTGCGGTGATGGTCGATTCATGACCCTCGGCGACCAGTGACTGATGACCGTTGTTCGCATCCGCGTGGAGATCGTCCGGAGGGATGCTGGTTGTCGGTGTCCCATCCGCCTGCCGAGGCGTCACGATGGTTTGGCCGGGGGCGTCGTTTCGTATGATCAAGCATTCGGTTCAGGTGGCGCGAAAACCGGCCAGGTCGAATCCGCACAAGCTCAGCGAGCCGAGGCCCGCGTCCGCCTCAGCATGCATGTTGTAGGTGTAACCGCGATCGTCGTGATCGTCTTCGACGCTGCGTGCTGATTGGACTGTCTAGGCGTGTCTTTGGGCCCACACAGTCTGCCAGCACGCCCAAGCGACCAGTAGTGAATCTACGTCCCTGGTCTGGATAGTCCGGCGAACTCATGGTGTGGGTTTCCAATGGTGACGGATGCTGCGCAACGAGGCGAAGTCCTGACAATGACAAGATGGCGGAGCCGGCGATAATCGGTCACTTGTCAAGCGGGAGAGACTCTGGCGTTCGCTGAGGCAGCGCGAGCTAGCGGAGCTGGTCTGAGTAGCGGTGCCGCCCGCTTAGCAGATTGATGTCTCTTCGCCCATAACCGCGGCCCAGTTATGCACGCATTGAAGTGGTGGTTGCGCTGCTCGATCGGCCCAAGCGCACTGCGCGGCCCGAAACAGAACACAGCCGCGACAGACAAAGGGCCGTCAGTGCAGTCCGCATTCTGAGCCTCACCGACAACGAACCAATTCGTCAGACCTATCTGCTGACGCCTCCGTTCATGCGGCACGTGACCTGAGGCTGGACCGGCTCGTCCACCGCTTGCTCCGCTGCATTCAACATGTTGTCGCAGCTGGCTTGTACGCTCCTCCACAGCTGTCAGCGTCGAATGGAGCCAGCGTACATGGCGGAGGAACCACTGACGATCACCGAGGTGTATCCCGGGTACAGACGGCGTCAGCAGAACTTCGGCGAGGGCTGCTACAGCATGGGCACAAATGTCATCTGGTGCACGCTGCTTGGCATGTCAGTCCTTGGATTTGTTGTCGCTGAACCTTATGAGCATGTGGCACTCGCCACGTTGAGCACAGTCTTCATCTGGGGTCGGTACATCAATCCGCTGGAGAACCTCACCTCAACGACCGTGGCGGCAGTCGTGATTGGCTTTCTCCTGTCGCTGGCCTGGGACTCTCTGCCGTACGTGATGACCGGGGTCAGCTTGCTGGTTGCCCTCTTCTACTGGTGGACCGCCCGTCTCTACCCCGGGGAGGATTGAATCGCCGCCGCGCTGCCTGGCGACTCAGCGATACTTTGTGCCAGGCGAGAGGTCTTCCAGAAACTCCGACCCAGGCTCGACCGCCGTCACCAGCAGATGGTCCCTTGCCCTGGTGCAGGCGACGTAGAGCAGGTGGCGCTCCGTGTTGTAGACATCCTCGAGGTCTGCCTCATCGGCGATCTCGGCAAGTCGTGATTCCAGTGGGATCACGTCGTCGTCGCAGGCGATGACGGCGACGGCTCGAAACTCCAGGCCCTTGGCGGCGTGCATGATGCCGATACCGACGTGGCCGTCGGGGATGGACATGGTCTCTCCGACTCGCGTTGACCGCAGACCGGATGCTCTGACGGCGTTTGCCGCGCGATCGACTTGATTCGACGTTCGGACGAAGATGCCGATTTCGTTCTCTGTTACTCCCTGCTCCGTTATCTCCGTTAGCCAATCTGCGACGGCCACAACTTCTTCCTCGACAGAGTCGAGGACTCGAATCGTGGGCTCGGGACCGTTGAACGCCGAGACGGTGCCGGTGCGAACTTCCGCGTTGCCGTCAACGTCGCTCAGCTCGGGCGGTAGGAGCCGATCGGCCCGGCGGCGGATCTGATGGGAGGTTCGGTAGTTGATTCGCAGCGTGCTCGAACGGCCGCGCACATCAACGCCGAGCGAGCGCCAGGAGAACGGCGTCTGGAAGATGCGCTGACCGAGGTCGCCGGCGAAGAACAAGCCGTTGGGATGACTGCCGCGCAGCGCCGCGAGGAATCGCAGTTGCGGCACGCTGATGTCCTGGCTCTCGTCGACGATGATGAAGTCGAACGGCATTGCAGCCTGAGACGAGGCCTGCTCGGCGACTCGAGTGAACACCTGGGGTAGCGTGACCAGGCCCTCCGCCGCCAACCGCGCCCGGACTCGCTCGAAGATCGACCAGAGAATCGCTCGCTGGTTCTCGCCCAGCCGGGTCTTCCGACCCAGGCGAGCGACATCGCGGTAGGACTCCCACGAATCGAGCCGCCAGGAATCGACCACGTCGTGCCACTCCGACTCCAGGAATCGATCGCTGAAGCGGTGTGCAGCTCCGGTCCTGGAGGCATCAAGGATGTATTGCCGCACGGTTTCGGCGGCCGCCATATTCGGAGGACCGAAGGCTTGCTCGTACAGGTCCGTGGCGACCCGGTCGATCGTGTTGACCACGATCCGCTCCGCGATTTGCGGTTCGCCCTCGGTGAGGCGGCCCAGCTTGACCTTCAGCGCCGCGGCGAGCGTGTCGCTGAACGTGGTCAAGAGAACGGTTGCGTCGGCACGTTGCCTGGCCAGGTTGGCCGCTCGATGCAGCGCAACCACCGTCTTGCCAGTGCCGGCCGAGCCGGAGACTCGCGCGGGGCCGTTGAAGTGCCGCTCCACGATCGCCTGCTGGGCAGGATGCAAGAAGACGGTCCACTGCTCCCACGGATACTCCAGCGCGCGCTGTAGCTCCTCGACGTTGGTCATCACCCGGAAGCGGCGCTGAGCATCGGGATGGTGGAACGGATCGTCGGACTCGGCAGTCTGGGTTGATGGACTCGGGCTGCCGCCGGTAGCCAACTCCAGCAGCGCCTCCGCCGCCTCGCTGGGGAGATGGTCGGACAGCTCGAAGAGTGAGTCCTCGTTGGCAGCCTTGACGTCTGGCAGCCACTCCGTCGGGACGCCGTAGGAGAGCAACTCGTCCTCCGACAGATGCTCGAAGAGCAGCGGCCTGGATAGCGTCGGAACTTCTTGCTCGGCCTCGACGTAGCGTGGAATCTCGATCTCACGGACGGTCTCGCGGATCTCGACGAGCTGCGCGGCGCCAGTCCTTGGATGGCGATCGAGCACACGGCGACGGGCCCATTCGTATGCCTCGTCGTGGTGGCCGACGTAGCAGAGCAGCATGCTCGAGGCGGTGCGGTGCAGAATCAGGCGAAGATCTCGGCTGACCCTGGCAGACAGGAAGTTCTTGTCCTTGATCAGGTCAATCCGATGCAGTTGCATGCCCGGGTTGGACGGATTGAGCTGCAGGTCGAAGGCGGTCGTCTTGGCCGCCCTCTGTTCGTCGGCAGTGAGCCGATTCAGGCTCGACGTGAACGTGTCGGCGATGCGGAACTCCATCTGACCGCCTGTCAGCCAACGTCGTCTGAGCGGAAGACCTTCATCACCTCGTCGCCGAGGTGGTTGATCACCTTCACCGCGATGCGGCCCGACTCGGGCGGGTCGAATGGGCGCGAGGTGTCGCTGTGCAGCGTTGACCAGGCTTCCTCGTCGATTTCGGCCTTGAGCGTTGTCTTGAGCGACTTGTACGGGTCGTTGGCGCCGAGGAAGTAGGCGTGGCGGACGAAGAAGCTCTCGCCGTTGTAGTCGGTGTCGATGAACCAGCAGGCGATCCCGTCGGGACCGTCGCTGCGCACCTCGCCCTTCGAGGGGTCGAACACATCGACACCGTTGACGCGCACCTGGAGCTGGGCCCTCACCCCAGCCTTCTCCCTCGGGGAGAGGGAGTCCGACATCCCCTCTCCCTCTGGGAGAGGGTGAGGGAGAGGGTCAGCTGGGAAGATGTCGATGTCGGGCTCGCCGAAGATGACGAAGAGGTTGCCCGCGCCGGTGTTCTTGAGGTCGTCGGCCATGTGCAGGTCAGGGTTCATCCGCGCCTTGAGCACGGGGATGCGGCCCAGCTTCGAGAACTCGGTCGTGTGCGCTTCGTAGTTGAAGGCGCAGGCGACGAGCACGTCGAAACCGGCCTCGGCCGTCTCCTTGGCCGCCTCGTAGAGGTCGGGCCGCGAAACGGTGCCGAACTCGGGGCCGATGAAGATGCCCGCCTTCTTCGTATTGCCCGATTCCTCATACCGACCCTCGGCGCAGATGAAGTGGCCTGGCCAGGGAGTCAGCGAGGAGAACTCGATGCGGTCCTCTTTGTGCGCCTGCTGGACGCCGGCGCGGCGCAGGTTGTCGAGGATTACCGTGGCGAAATCCTGTGGCTCCTCGTAGCGGCCGTTGGATTCGGCGACCATCCGCTCCTGCGGATCGATCAGCTCGTCGTGCTCGTCCACGCCGAGCACGCGGTGCGGCGAGAGGCTCTCGACCGTGAACGGCCCGGCCACGCGGACCTTCCGCTTGTCCTCGTAGGGCTTGTCGTAGAGGTACTCGAACTCGGCCTTGGCCGCGATCGAGGCGTCGATCTCGCGCTGTCGGGCGATGCGCAGCTCCCACCAGTCGGCGTGGCACTCCTTGGCGAACGCATCCCAATTTAGGTCGGCTTCGCGCGGGATCTCCCATTCCTCCCACGATTCGCGCAATTCTTCGTTGAGCATCTCACGCAGCGGCTCGAGTTGCTCCTGGAAGCGCTCCCAGATCACGTCGATCTCGGAGTTGTTGGCGATCGACTTCAATGTGATATGCGCTGCTCTCTCATACACGAAACCCTGCCTGACATCGCAAGACGTTGGCGACGTAGAAGGCTCCCTTCGCGACAGATCTGCCTCCTTGTGCTGGCCCTCTGGGCTGTCCGCGAGAATATAGAAAGGATGTCTTCCGCCCATCAGCCTGGCACGGGCTAACGCAAGCGCAACACGCGATGTATCGATAGTTATCCATCGTCGACCGAACCGCTCTGCAGCAAAGGCAGTCGTCCCGGAACCGCAAGTCGGATCTAACACAAGATCTCCTGGATCGGTCGTCATCTGGATACAACGAGCAACCACCTTCTCGTTGGTTTCAACTACATACCTCATATCTGGGATCTTGCCCGCCGTGTCCGCCCAGGTGTTAGTGCGTTCAACGCCCTCACTGTCGGTCATGAAGTATTTGAAGGCAAGTGTTTGGCGTGTCCTCAGAAGTCGATCCGCGCGCGACAGCCTCCGCATTTCGGCAACTCCTCCGCGCCAGCTTTGCCCCCTACCGGGATCGAGCTCTTCACCTTCAAAGTCGAGGAGGAACTTCCGGTCTGGTAGATCGCCTTGGTCGCGGACTTTGTCAGCTCGAAAGACGACAGCATTCTCGGGCAGTGGTGTCTCTGAACGCTTCTCCTCAGTCGAAAGTGGCCGTTGAGTCCAGTCGGGCATCCTAAGCCACAGCGCCAATTTCTTTGGGTCTTCAGTTGAACCGTCCGACATTCGGCGAGGCCTAAAGAGCTTCCGCACTTTGACTTGCTCAAGGTCTCTTGCGTACCAAAGAAGGTAGTTGAAGCTGTTCTTGATTGTTCGAGTATCTGGGGCTGCCTTGGCAACGGTGATTGTAGCCACGCAGTTCTCATCTCCGAAAACCTCATCTAACAATAGTCGAACGCGATGGACATTTTCATTGGAAGTTTGGACAAATAGCGATCCTGAGACTGCCATTAGCTCGCGGGCGACTTCTAATCGACCTCGCAGATAGGACAGATAGCTATGAATGCCTTCCCTCCAGGTGTCGCGGTAGGCCTTTACCTGCTCAGGTTCACGGGTTGCGTGTGCGGACTTTCCATCAGTCACATGACGATTCGTGGTTGACCACTGGAAGTTGGAGTTGAACTTGATCCCGTAGGGCGGGTCGATGTAGATGCACTGGACTTTGCCTCGCAGACCCTCGCGCTCGGCCAGCGAGGCCATCACCTGCAGGCTGTCGCCGAGGATCATGCGGTTCGACCAGTTGGAGTCGTGCTCGTAGAACTCTGTGCGGTCGGCGCCCTCGGGCAGGCCGTTGAAGTCGGCGAAGAAGTCGAGTTGGTCGTTCTCGGCGGTGCGTTGCTCGGTGCGGCGCATCAGGTCGGCGATCAGCGCCTTGGGATGCACCCGCTCCTGGATGTAGAGCGGCGGCGCCTGCACCTCCAGCGGTTCCAGGCTCTTGCCCCGCCAGACCAACTGCGGGTCGAGGTCGGGGTTGCGCCGCTCGTACTCAACGGCGATCGGCGACTGCTCCTCGGCCTCCATCAATGCCCGATCCTCGGCGTTGGGGATGTTGGGCCGGCGCTCGTCGTGGGTGAAGGTCTCGACCTGCTTCGGCTGCTTGTTGCTGCGTCTAGGCATCGGGCAACGGCTCCGGTTCGGCCTCCAGGCGCAGCGCCTCGAGTTGCAGGATCAGCGCGGGCACGCTCTGCGTGATCATCATCCAAATCTCTTCGAACCGAATTGCGTCGTAGCCGTGCGCGATCCAGTTGCGGGCATCAACCATGTCGGTCCAGGGAATCTCGGGATGTGCTTGCCTGATCTCAGCCGGCACCTTGTTCGCTGCCTCGCCAACCGTCTGGAGTTGGTGCAGCGTCGCCAGATACTTCTCCTTGTTCTCGCGCACGTCCTCAGGCGCGAGGCCGTGGGTGAACTCGAGCACGTCGCGGCAGCAGTTGAGCATATCGTCGACGTAAATGTCCCAGCGCTTGGGCACAGCCAAGGGCAGCCTCCAGTTCTCAGGCGGATGAAACACATCCAGGGCTTCGCGCTCGATGTAGGGGCGCAGCCCGTCAACGATGTGCTGCTGATCGACCAGGTCGACTCTGCGGCCCAACAGGTCTTCGAGGAAGCTGTGAATGCCGAAGTAGGCCTCCCAACCCGGCTGCGGCTTGAAACTGACCAGGATGTCTACGTCGGAGTCCGGACCCGCCTCGTTGCGGACTGTTGAACCGAAGAGGGCGATTTCCCGCACGGCAAAGCGCTCGACCAACTCGGCCTTGTGGTCGCGCAGAATGCGCAGCGCCTCGTCGCGTGTCAGTGCCTGGTCGCTGGTGGTCGTCATGTCGCAATCGTAGCCGCCGAGTTGGTCGTCTCGTCGATCAACTCGTTGAAGGCCTTCTCGAACTCCTCTTCCATCAGGTAGAGCTGGGTTAGCTCGCGGAACGCCCAGCGGCCGTAGCTGCCCAGGTTGTTGACGCCGGGCGCCCAGTAGGTCTCCATCGTGATCTTCTTGTCCTTGGCGTCCTCGCCGCGGTAGCCCTTGATCTCGACGATCACGTTGAGCAGGTCGTCGCCGCCGTGGCCGTCGTCGACGCGGACAATGAAATCGGGGATGTAACGCCGCATCTCTGAGCCCGAGCGGTAGGGAACCTCAAGCCCGAGTCCCTGGTTCTTGACGTAGGAACGGACCAGGGGGTGCTTCTCGGCGACGCGGCAGAACTCCGCTTCCCAGTCGCTGTCGCACACGGCCCAGTTGACGTGGCACTGCTGCGCGTCGGTCTGCCAGCGGGTCTGCTTCGAAGTGTTGAAGTTGACGTGCTTCGTCGAACCGGTCGGGTTGTAGGGGTCGAGGACGGCCTTAATCGGCTTCTCTTCAACGAAGCGAGAGACGATCCCGGCCGTGATCCGCTCGCAAGCGAGGTCGGCCAACTCCTGGTACATCAGCTGCGCCGGATAGGTGCCGCCAATGCAGACAAGATGGTGGTCGAGCCACTGCCGCGTCACCCGTTTGAGCTGTCCAAACAGGTTCAGTCGCGGATTGTCGCCAGGATCTCGCCACTTGGTGAAGATCAGCCGCTGTGTGAGGTGGAAGAGCAACGTCGACGTACGCAGGTCGCCCGTGTGGACCAGGGTCAGGTCGACGCCTTCACCAATGATCGGCTCATTGCGAGTCTCGGACGGTCCGACGACCTGCGGCGACAGGATCAACGTTGAGTCGTCGGTGAACTCGGCCTCGATGCGCTGCTCAGGCAGTTCCACGCGGTAGCCCTCGACCCGCGGGAAGCGAATCTCCAGCGGGTCGCGTTCCGGCGAGATTGCCTTGACTTGTACCGTCTCGCGCGGAGGTTGCGGCCGCATGGGAACAGGTTTCGCAGTGAAATCGAAGGGGATACCGAGCACGTCGGCGTACTCGACCGGGAACAGACCCTCTTCGTTCAGGTCATACGATTGCCGTCGCAACGCGCGTCCGACGACCTGCTCGCACAGCAGTTGAGTGCCGAACGCCCGTACGCCAAGCACGTGCGTCACGGTGTTGGCGTCCCAGCCCTCGGTCAGCATCGAGACCGAGACCACGCAGCGAATCGACTCGCCCAACTGGCCCTTCTTGCCGACCGTGTTCATGACCTCGCGCAGCAGGTCTTGCTCGGCGATGTTGTCGGCGGCGGCGCGATCGCCGTCTCGGGCGATCTTCTCTCGCCGGAAACGTTCGATTTCGTCTTTCGCCGCCGTACGGAAGTGGCGATCGAGCGCATCGCCGGACTCAAGCTGCTGACTGTCGATCAACAGTGTTCGCGGCCTGGCAAGCTGGTTGCCGTGCTCGTCGAAGTTTCTGAACAGCTTCAGTCGACCCTCCTGGAGCTGCGTCGATCCATCCTCGTTTTCGCGATGGAATCCGGAGATGTAGTCGTAGACGAGCTTCGAGGTCGCGGTGTTGTTGCAGACCACGATGAAACAGGGATCTACGTCGATGCCGGCCTCCTTCCAGAGATGGAAGGTCTCTTCGTAGTGGCCGTAGAGGGCCGTCAGCGCGGTCTGCAACTCGACCGGGATGCTGAGCGGATCGAGTGGACCCGACTTGCCTCTACCCTTCTTCGGCATGTCCTTGCGGATGTGTTTCCAGAGTTCGCGGTACATCGGCACCTGGGCGCCGGGGATGTTGTCGGCGACGGGCACGCGCGGCAGCTTGACGATGCCGCACTCGATTGCATCCATCAGCGAGAAGTCGCACATTGTCCAGGGGAATAGCGTGGCCTCGGCGTAACCGGAGCCACGCAAGAAGAACGGCGTCGCCGACAGGTCGATCACGCGTCGGAGTCCGAGCTTGCGCTGGACAGCCTCCAGACCGGAGATCCAAAGGCGCGCTGCCTCTCGGTTCTTCTTCGCCTCCCGCAGGTCGTCACCGGTCAACTTGCCCTCGTCGTCCTCGCCCGGCTTCTCGCGGTAGCAGTGGTGCGCCTCGTCGTTGAAGGCCATGATGCTGCGCATGCCCATCAGCTCGGGGATCACGCGCTGCATCATTTGGCCTTCAGTCTCAGTGGATTGAATGGCCGGACCGCGACCTTGCAGTAACGCCCGACTGCCGCTAGCCAGATCCAGCGTCTCGCGCTGCTTGAAGGCGTGATAGTTGGTGATCACGATCTTCGCCTGATCGAGGTCGCGCAGCATGTCGCCCGGCAGCAGTTCGCGGCTCTGGTAGTAGCTGTCGGGATCGTTGGGCAGGAGCACGCGCAGCCGGTCGCGGATCGTGATGCCCGGCGTGACGACGAGGAAGCCTTTGGTGAAGTTACGGCTGTTCGGCCGACGGACGGCGTTAACCGTCTGCCAGGCGATCAGCATCGCCATCACGGTCGTCTTACCGGCGCCGGTGGCCAGCTTCAGCGCGAGTCGCTGCAGGTCGGCATTGGCTTCCTTGCTCGCGTCGGCGAGCCGGTCGAGAATTCGTCGCTCCTCGCGGCCCATTTGTGGCGCCACTTCCGTCAACCAGATCACGGTCTCAGCCGCTTCAACCTGGCAAAAGAACGGTCGCAGCCCACTGAATTGGTGGTGTCTCCAGTGCTTCAACAGGCGCGCCGTCTCGGGTGTGACTCGCCACTGCGCTTCCGGCAACTGTCGCCAACGGTCGACCTGCCGCCTGACCAGGTTGATGGTTGAAGTGGTGTCATACACCTGTTCTTCGGTGGAGAGTCCTTTGCCTTCGTCCAGGACCAGCGACGGTTGTTGTGGTTGTCCGACCTGCTTCTTTGGCTGGGCGATTGGCGTGATGTACGAGGCCGGCCGCCGCTGTTCGACGACCTGGCTGGTCGGCTGATTCGTCTCGTCGAGTTGCCAGTGCCGGCTCGGGTACTCATACGGCGAGTTGAGCACCGGCGCCTCAAAGAATGCGTCCGTCACGACGGGCTCCTCAATGTCTCAGCGCGCATGAGCCGCTCCGATTTGCGGCGCCAGTGCCATGATCGCCGATTTCGTTGAGTCAGGGAAGGCGGCGACGGTCACTCGGAGTCTGACGCTCCAGCCACTCAGTCGACGAGCTTCAAGGTCGTCTAGGAATACGCGAATGCAACCGCCGGAGCACTACCTCACACCACGTTCGTTGGCCGCAAATCGCAACAACGGACGGCGCCGGCAGATCTCGTGAAGCGGCCGAATTGAGTGATCGATCGGTTCTGGCAAGGCGTAAGCAGCCGTGGCCCGCTACGCTGGAGGCACCCAGGGAGGCAGAGCCATGGCCGAGACGCTGCACATCCAGACCACCGTTCAGTCGGGCGGCAAGGTCGAGTTGGTCTGCCCCGGGCTGAAGGCCGGGGAGATCGTGGATGTGATCGTGTCGACGGCGCTCGATCCTGAGCGAAGCTCTGCCAGGCAATCTGGCGACGAGAGATCCAGTCCACGACGTTCGGTGCTGGACATCCTCAATGAGGCCCCAGGGCACCTGCTGTTCAAGACTGCACAAGAGGTGGACGAGTACATCCGTGAAGAACGGGACTCGTGGGATCGCTGACCCTGCCGGATGGCGGCCCGGTGTACATCGACACCAACGTCCTCATCTACAGCGTGGAACGGGTCGAGCCCTATCGCACGCTCCTTGCGCCCATGTGGGAGCGGGCCCAAGCGGGCGACTTCGAGATTGTTGGCAGCGAAAGCATCGTGATTGAAGCGCTGGTCAAGCCGCTTCGCGAGCGCAATGCGACGCTAGTCCGATTCCTACTCGACATGTTCGACGCGGAGGAGGTCAGACTCATTCCCGCGACGCGGTCGCACTGGGAGCACGGGGCGAGGATTCGTGCGGATGCCGGTCTCAAGACCGCCGAGGCATTGCACGCAGCTACCGCGCTGCAGGCTGGATGCGACCTCTTTGTTACAAACGACGCGGATTTCCGCCGCATACATGGGTTGGCTGCCGCGATTCTGAGCGACTTGATCGACGAGTAGGTCCAGCTTCAACCAGAGCAAGCAGAAGGACCTCGCGGTTGACTACGCTCTCGCGCTCTGCGGAGGCGGTCGGGCTGGCCGAACTGGCCGACGCGCAAGCAGTCGCTTGGGGTGACGGGCCGGGCGCGCGGTCCTGCGCCGACGTGCCGGTTCCCGATGTGAACGTGCTCAAGCAACAGGCCTTACTCGGCATGCAGACCGAGGAGATCGCGCCAGTGCTCGCCCAACGGGACGACGGTCGCCGCTGGCGGCGGGGCGCCAAGCCGGACGCCGCGCACCTGGTGGCGTTGTACGGCCATGCAGCCGAACGGGGACTGCTGCACTGCCTGGCGCCGGAGATGCGGGGGGCGGGCGTTGATCGGCCGGAGGAGCGGCGCGGCGGGGAAGCGGCTGATCGCCCGAGCGAGGATGTTGGGCAGCTGGTTTCGGAGACCGCGGCGGCGCAACAACAAACGCTGCAGCTGTTCTAGGCAGCGGCGCCATCGGAAGGAGACCAGCGCCCGGCCCTTCGCCGTCCCTGGAGGAGCAACCTCCCCGCTGCGGCTATGTGTGCGGCCCATCGTCGTGTCCGCGAGATCTGCCGGCTGCCGCACGCTTCGGTTCGTAGTGGAGCTGTCCTGGCGCTTGTACGCCGGACTGCTCGATCGGGAGTGCCGGTTGAGCCTCGGCGCTGGGCGCGGCCGCAGATACTGCCGCGCCAGCCAGCCGCGTCCGACCATGCCGGCCCCTGCGACGCTCGTCGGCGGATCGGAGCAGATAGGACGCTCCGTTACGCCGGACCCTCACCCCAGCCCTCTCCCAGGGGGAGAGGGAGTAGATCCGATCCCCGATTTATTCGGGGACCCGTTCCCCTCGGCGTACAGGAGCAGGCCCCTGAATAAATCAGGGGCTGGGCCTCCAATCCCCTCTCCCCCCGCTCGCGCGGGGGGAGATGTCCCGTAGGGACAGAGGGGGGCGCTCCGCGCCGGCGCCTCGCCGTTAGTCGGGCGTTCCGCTTCCGGTGAAGACCAGTCTGAGATCCCTGTCGCCGGAAGAGGGCCTCAAGTACACCCGGACGTTGTACAACGTTCCAGACTTGAGGTTGTTGATCGTGAAGCTGGGGTAGTGGCCCGACCAACTCAAGTAGTAGTGCCGCTGCCAGTAGTCGTCGCTCGACTCCTTCCACTCGACGATGTAACCGGTCCAGGCGCCCGGGAACCGGTCCCTCCAACGCAGCTTGAGCTGGTTGGCGCTCTCCTTGACCGTGAAGCGCCAGAGATCCACTCCGGCAACTGTCTTGCCGCCGCTGCCCTTCGGGAACTGCGGCGTTGCAGACTTGATCAGCGACCCGTCGCTGGGTCCCTTCGCGTTGACCGCCCGGATCCGGTAGGTGTAAGCCGTCCCGTTCTTGAGGCCCCTGACGGTCAGGATGGTGGAGCCGGCAGAGCTGCCCGGGATGTCTCTCCAGATTTCGGTACCGGGCGGAGCGGTGGCGACCTGGTACTTCTCGATGGTCGGGTCGTTGGGGTTGAAGACGTAGACCACGATCTTGCCGTTCCCGACATCGACATGGTTGATCCGCGGCCTGGCCGGCACACTGGTGACCCCACGGGGGACCGGCTTGGCATCCGCGCTGGAGGCAATGCCGTTTCTGTTGCCCACCGCCCGGACGAGAAACCGGTACTTGGTCCCGTTCTGCAAGCCGGTCACCGTGTGGGACGTCCGGTTTTCCTCGCGCGGGCCGCTATCCGGGATGTCCTGCCAGGTGCCGCCTGTTGACTGCATGAAGGGCCGGTACGCGACCTGGTACTTGGTGATTGAGTCGTCGTTCGGATCGTCCCAGTTGAGCGCGACCTGCCCGTCGCCCGCCGTCGCCGTGAGGCCCGTGGGCGGGGCGGGCCTGTCGGAGACCGTCCCACGAAGCATCAGCGTCGTGGCATGGGTGTAGGTGTTGGCGAGCGCATTGTGCGCCTTGTCCACGCTGCCCGTGCGGACTTCCACCTTGAACGGTCCGTTGTCCGACGCCTTCACCGTGTACAGGCACACGTAGACGTTGGTGTTGGTCGCGTGGTTGGGCTTGCACTTGCCGCTGGTCAGCGGGTCGCCGTTGTTGATGATGTGGTACCGGGTTTGATTGTTGTCGATGAAGTAGTAGATCACGGGCCGCGACGCTGAACCCGTGCTCTTCACGTGGTACATGTCCTCCGAGAAGGTCACCTTCGTGTAGATGTTCGCGCCCGCCACCTGCGTCCCCGTGAGCGCGTTCGAGAGCGCTGTACTGGTGTAGTAGCCGGTCGAGCCGGCGGTCACCGTCGGCCTGACCGCCTCCACCTTGTGGTTGCTGCTCGCCGCGATGGCGGAGTGGGTGCGCGTCGCGTCGTTGTTCGAGCCGTCCGTGATCGAGGCGCCCGAGGGCAGGGTGATCTTGTTCGCCCCGACGCTGATACCGTTCGCGTCGGCGTCGCCCGCTTGAACCTGGTATCGGCACACCAGCCTCTTCTTCGCGGCGCCGGCATCGTGCTCGCGCTCGCAGTCCGCCGACTTGGTCGCCATTCCCACCATGATCTCCAGCTTCGGCGTCCCGGTGACCTCGATGTCCTCGGTGAAGGTCGCCGTGACCCTGATCCAGTCGTCGATCCCGTAGGCGGTCTTGCCCGCGAGTAGGCTCGACGTGACGGCGATCGTGGAGATCGTCGGCTTGACCCCGTCCACCTCGTGGGCGCTCTGGGTCGTGATCGCGGTGTAGGTCAGTGTCGCGGCGTTGGCCGAGCCGTCCTTGATCGTGCCAGAGAGCTTGCCCGCAGCGACTACGATGCCATCAGTGTCCTCGTCCCCGTCGACCACCGTGTAGGTGCACTCCAGCTGCTTCTTCGCGGCGCCGCTGTTGCCCTTGCGCGCGCAGTCCGCCGACTTGGCATCCGTTCCTACCGTGATCTCCAGTTTCGGCGCGCCGGTCACCACGATGTCCTCGTTGAACGTCGCCGTGACCTTGATGTCGTCGCCGATCTTGTAGGCGTCCTGGCCGGTCGGGACGGTCGAGGTGACGGCGATCGTGGAGATCGTCGGCTTGACCCCGTCCACCTTGTGGGCGCTCTGGTCCGTGATGGCGTTGTGCGTCCGCGTCGCGGCGTTATTCGAGCCGTCCTTGATCGTCGCAGCCGGGTTCGTGGGCAGCGTGAGCTTGTTCGCCGCGACGCTGATGCCGTTCGCGTCCGCGTCGCCCGTGGCCACCGTGTAGGTGCACTCCAGTTGCTTCTTCGCGGCGCCGCTGCTGCCCTTGCGCGCGCAGTCCGCCGACTTGGCCGCCGACCCCACCGTGATCTCCAGCTTCGGCGTGCCGACGACCACGATGTCCTCGTTGAAGGTCGCGGTGACCTTGATGTCGTCGCCAATCTTGTAGGCCGCCTGCCCGGTCGGCACGGTCGACGTGACGGCGATCGTGGAGATGGTCGGACCGGTGGTGTCGGGTGCCTGCGGCGTCACCGCGGTGGTCGCGTCGGACTGCGGGCTGCTGCCGTTGGCATTGACGGCGCGGATGCGGAACCGGTACGCCGTCCCGTTCGAGAGGCTCGTCACCGTGTACGAAGTCGCGTTCGTCTCGCCCGCCGCGCTGGTCGGAATGTCCGTCCACGAGGTCTCCCAGGCGGCCGAACCCGCCTTCTTCTGGTACTGGTACTTCGTGATGCTGGAGTCGCTCGGATCGTCCCACGACAGCGCCACCTGCGCGTCGCCCGCTGTCGCCGACAGGCCCGTCGGCTTGGCGGGCGCGTCGTCGTCGTCCACGGCGACCGTCACGTCGTCGATGCTGACCGACGCGTAGCCGCCGCCGGTAGCGCTGTGCGAGACCGTCACCGACTCGTCGTCGGCGTCGGAGTCCTCCACGCCGGTGACCGTCACCGTCTGCGCCTGCGACCAGTTCGATGTCGTGAAGGTCAGCTTGTTGTTCGCCGCCGACGTGCTGACCGTGACCGCGCCGGTGTCGCCGCTCGTCGGGGTGATGACCACGTTCGCCGTGGGCTCGGTGTCGAGCTTCACCGTGTAGGTCGCGGTCGAACCTTCATTAACCGACACGTCTGTCGGCGTGATCGTGACGCCCGCAGTGTCGTCGTCGCTCACTGTCAGCGTCACTGCGTCCGGGGCAGTCACCAGCGCGCTCGTCGTCGCCCCCGTGATGGTCACCATCGCGTCGGCGGCGTCGACGTCGTTGTCCACCGCGGTGATGGTCACCTCGTTGCTCTCGGTGCCGGTCGACGGGATGGTGAGCGTCGTGCCGTTCGCGGTCGCGACGCCCGAGGCCGGGTTCAGGGTCAGCGTGATCACCACCGCCGCGCTCGGCGCGCTCGGCAGCGTCGCCTTGATCTTCGCCGAGTTGCCCGAGCCGCTCTCGTTGATCGTGGTCGGCGTCAGCGTCAGCGTCACCTTGGGCTTCACCGGCGCGGCCTGGATAGTCTCGCTCCAGAGGTCGCTCTTGCTGTTGCCCGCCGCGTCCTCTGCGTAGACGCAGATCTTCTTGCCCAGCGAGCCCGACGGCGGAGTGTAGGCGTACGACTTCGTGGCGAGCGGCGTGGTCTCGGTCGACACGGTGCCGCCGCCTGAGGTGATCTCCCCCTCCGTATCGCAGTTCGCCGCTGTGCCCGTGCTGCCGTCGACCACGATCGCGCCGTACTTCTTGATCCTCGCGCCCGAGTCGCTCAGCGTGATCGTCGAGGCCGTATTCAACTGCGGCTTGGCCGGGCTCGACGGGAACGCGATGCCCGGCTTCTTGGCGTCCACCTTGTGGCCGCTGCTGGCCGCGATGGCGGTGTAGGTCAGCGTCGCGGCGTTGGCCGAGCCGTCCTTGATCGTGCCCGCGAGCTTGCCCGCCGCGACCGCGATGCCGTCGGTGTCTTCGTCCTCAGCCGCCACCGTGTAGCTGCAGACCAGCTTCTTCGCGTCGTCGCCGGTCGTGCCCTTCTTCGCGCAGGTCGCCGACTTCTCCGTGCCGCCCACGTCGATCTTCAGCGTCGGCGAGCCGGCCACGGTCAGCGCCTCGCTGAAGGTGGCGGTGACTTTGATCACATTCCCGGACTTGTACCAGCCGCCCGGACTCGCGGGCGGGGTCGAGGTGATCGCGATCGTCGAGATCGTCGGCTTGACCCCGTCCACCTTGTGGGCGCCCTGAGCCGTGATCGCGGTGTAGGTCCGCGTCGCGTCGTTGTTCGAGCCGTCCTTGATGGAGGCGGCCGGCGTCGTCGGTAGCGTCAGCTTGTCCGCCGCGACGCTGATGCCGTCGGTGTCCGCGTCGCCCGCGATCACCGTGTAGGTGCACTCGAGCTGCTTCTTCGCGGCGCCGCTCGCGCCCTTGCGCGCACAGTCGGCCGACTTGGCCGACGACCCCACCGTGATCTCCAGCTTCGGCGTGCCCGTCACCACGATGTCCTCGTTGAAGGTCGCTGTGACCTTGATCGCGTCGCCGATCTTGTAGGCCGCCTGCCCCGACGGCACGCTCGACGTGACGGCGATGGTGGAGATGGTCGGACCGGTGGTGTCGGCCGCCTGGCGCGTCACCGTGACCGTGTAGGTCTTCTTCGTGCCGTCCTCGGCCGTCACCTCGACCTTGATCTCGTTGGCGCCATCGACCAGCACGATCGCACCGCTGGCCGAACCGCTCGTCACCGCCGCCAGGCTGCCCGCCTTGCCCACCTTCACCGTCGCGCCGGTGTCCGACACCGTCGGCGTCAGCTTCACGTGCGTGACGTTGTTCGCCACCGTCGCCGTGTAGGCCGTGGTGTCCGCGTCGAAGGTCGACGGGGTCAGCGTCAGCGCAGAGAAGGTCATGTTGTCCGTGCTGCTGCTTGCCGTCAGACCGCTCAGGTCCGCGTCCGACGACAGCGCAGCGGCGATCGGCGTCGACCACAGGTCGCTGCCGCTGTTGCCCGCCACGTCCTCGGCGTAGACGCAGATCTTCTTGCCGAGCGAGCCCGACGGCGGTGTGTACGGGAAGTCAACCGAATCATCGGGCGTCGTCAGCGTGGTCAGGTTGGCGGCGGTAATCTTTGCCGCCGTATCGCAGTCCGTCGCGGCGCCCGACGTGCCGTCAACCACGATCGCGCCGTACTTCTTGATCTTGGCGATCGAGTCGGTGAGCGTGATGGTCGAGGCCGTGCTCAATCGAGGCACGGCCGGGCTCGCCGGGAACGCGATGCCCGGCGCCGCGGTGTCCACCTTGTGCGCGCTCTGCGCGGCGACGGCGGCGTAGTCCCGGTCAGCGTCGTTGCCCGCGAGGTCGCGGATCTTCTTCGACGGGGTCAGCACGATCTGGTTCTGCTCCAATGCGATCCCGTCGCCGTCGACGTCGGCGCCTGCCGACCCGGCCGTGTAGGTGCACACCATCTTCGTCGCGTCGTCGGACTTGACGGCGCAGGCCGTGCCGCGATGCGCCGTGCCGATCCTGATGCGCAGCGACGGCGTGCCGGTGATCTTGACGGTCTCGCTGAAGGTCACCGTGACCTCGATGTCGTCGCCGTCCGCGTAGATGCCGTCCGACCCGGCCGACGATGTGATCGACACGTCGGTGACCGTCGGCGCCGTGGTGTCCACCTTGTGGCCGCTCTGCGCGGCCAGCGCCTGATGGGTCAGCGTCGCGTCGTTGTTCGAGGCGTCCTTGATCATGGCGCTGCCCGGCACGAGCTTGTTCGCCTCCACCGCGATGCCGTCCGTGTCCGTGTCCCCGTCCGCCACCACGTACGAGCACACGAGCTTCTTGGCGTCGCTGCCGTCGACCGCGCAGTTCGCCGTCTTGTCCGCGCTGCCGACCTTGATGGTGAGCGTCGGGACGCCGGTAACCGCCAGCCCCTCGTTGAACGTCAGCGTGACCTTGATCGTCTCGCCGGCCTTGTAGAAGCCGTCCGCGCCCGCGCTGGAGGTGACGGCGATGCCGGACTTGGGCACGACGGTCGGCCCGGTGGTGTCGTCCATGGAGGCCGCGGCGACCGTCGTGGCCCACAGCTTGCCCCTGGAGTTGCCCGCCGCGTCCTCGGCGTACGCGCACACCTTCTTGCCTACGGAGTCCGTCGGCAGCGTGTATTCGAAGCTCTGCTCGGCGGCCAGTTTGGTCAGCGTGGTCAGGCCGGCGGCGCCGATCTCCGCCGCGGTGTCGCATCCCGCGGCGTCGGTCTCCGTGCCGGCGACCACCACGGCGCCGTACTTCTTGACGCCGGCGGCGCTGTCGCCGAGCGTGAGCGTCGCTGTGCCCCCGGCCCGCGCTTCGGTGGTCGGGAAGCTGATCGTCGGCGCCTCGGTGTCCACCTTGTGCGCGCTCTCCGCCTCAGGCTCAAGGCTGCCGTGCGCCACCGGGGTGACGGCCGCGTTGCCTGCCAGGTCGGTGATGTTCTCGCCGGCCGGCAGCGCGATGTTGCCCGAGTCGATGCTCACGCCGTCCGTGTCGCTGTCCCCCGAGACCACCGTGTACGCGAAGCTTGCTATCTCGGTCAAGCCGCTGGAGATGTCGAACGTCGCCTTCCGCGTCGCGCTCCCCACCTTGATCCCCAATGTCGATTTGAGGGGGATCCAACCGATGCCCTCGCTGAAGGTCACCTGCACGACGATGTCGTCGTCCACTCCGTAGAACTGCCCGTCCCCGGCGAGCGCCAGCGAACTGACCGTCGGCCGCACGCCGTCCACCTTGTGGGCGCTCTGGGTCGTGATGGCTGTGTAGGTGAGGGTCGCGGCGTTGTCCGAGCCGTCCTTGATCGTGCCAGAGAGCTTGCCCGCCGCGACTGCGATGCCGTCGGTGTCTTCATCCCCGTCGGCCACCGTGTAGCTACAGACCAGCTTCTTTGCGTCGTCGCCCGTCGCGCCCTTCTTCGCGCATGTTGCCGACTTCTCCGTCCCGCCGACGTTGATCTTCAGCGTCGGCGAGCCGACCAGCGTCAGCGCCTCGTTGAACGTCGCCGTGACCTTGATCGCGTCGCCGATCTTGTAGTGCGAGTTCTGGTTCGAGGGCACGCTTGAGGTGACGGCGATCGTGGAGATGGTCGGGCCGGTGGTGTCGGCCGCCTGGCGCGTCACCGTGACCGTGTAGGTCTTCGTGGTGCCATCCTGGGCCGTCACCTCGACCAGGATCGCGTTGGCGCCGTCGACCAGCGCGATGGCCGCGCTCGCCGAACCGCTCGTCACCGTCGCCAGGCTGCCTGTCTTACCCACCTTCACCGTGGCGCTGCTGTGCGACACCGTCGGCGTCAGCTTCACGTGGGTCACGTTGTTTGCGACCGTCGCTGTGTAGGCCGTGGTGTCCGCGTCGAAGGTCGACGGGGTGAGCGTCAGCGACGTGAAGGTGCTGCCGTCCGTGCTGCTGCTCGCCGTCAGAGCGCTCAGGTCCGCGTCCGACGACAGCGCCGCGATGGTGTCCGAGCCCGCCGGGTACGCGTCGCTGGTCCGTGACTCCGCGTAGCCGGCGTCGTCCTTGAAGGACACCTTCACCTTGACCTTCTTGCCGGCGTCCGTCGCCGTCAGCACGTAGGTCTTCGACGTCGCCCCCGAGATGTCCGCCGCGTTGCTGCTCCCGTCGCTGTCGACCCGGATCCACTGGTACGTCCAGGCAAAGCCCGTGTCCCCGGCGGTCGCCTTCGTCACCCCGTTGGTGTCGGCGATGCCGCTCGTCGCCGCCGTCAGCGTCTGGCCGACCTTGGCCGTGCCGCTGATCGTCGGCTTGCCCGACGCCGCGCTGTTTGCCGGCCGGCGCGTCACCGTGACCGTGTAGGTTTTCTTGGTGGCGTCCTCGGCCGTGACCTCGACCTTGATCGCGTTGTCCCCGACGGTGAGCGCGATGGCCGCGCTCGCCGAACCGCTCGCCACCGTCGCCAGGCTGCCCATTTTGCCCACCTTCACGGTGGCGTTGCTGTCCGCCACCGTCGGCGTCAGCTTCACGTGCGTGACGTTGTTCGCGACCGTCGCCGTGTAGGACGTGGTGTCCGCGTCGAAGGTCTGGTCCAGTGTCAGCGCATCGAAGGTCATGTTGTCGGTGCTGCTGCTCGCCGTCAGACCGCTCAGGTCCGCGTCCGACGACTGCGCCGCGCCGATCTGCGTCGACCACAGATCGCTGTGGCTGTTGCCCACCGCGTCCTCGGCGTAGACGCAGATCTTCTTGCCGGCCGCGACCGGCGTGTAGGCCACGTCCTTCGACGCGACGGCGGGATCGACCGCGGTGGTGGTGAAGTTGTCGGCGCCCGCCCTCGGGTCGTTGCAGCCGCTCGCGTCCGTCTCCATCCCGTCCACTTCCAGGACCGCGTACTTCGCCACCTTCGCCGTCGCGTCGGTGAGCGTGATCGTCGACTCCGTCCCCACCCGCGGCGTCACGTCCGACGGGAAGGCGATCCCCGGGGCCGTGCCGTCGTAGACGTAGCTGGCGTTTGCCGTCGAGCACGCCGAGGCGTTGGTCGCCGCGTCCTCGTGCCTGGCGTAGAAGGTGACGCTGCCGTCGGAGGCCAGCGCCGTCGCCGGGACCGTGACCTTGTAGGGCTCATCGGAGTCCGTCACCTCCGTCGCCGCGCTCGCCGCGGTCGAGCAGCTGCTGTCGCTGTAGAGCGTGACCTTGCCGCCCGTCTCGGCGACCGTGACCTCGACCGACGGCGTGTCGTCGTTGCCGGGGCTCGTCGTGCCCGCCGCCAGCGCCACCGCGCTCGGCGCCGACGGCGCGGTGGTGTCGAGGGTCAGCGTCTCGGTGTGGATGTAGTCGTCCGCGAGCGCGTTGTCCGCCTTGTCCACGCTCGCCGTGCCGGCCTTCACCCCGAACGCGCCGCTGTCCGACCCGCCCACCGTGTAGAGGCAGACGTAGACGTTCGTGTTCGTGGCGTGGTTCGGCTTGCAGTCCCCGCTCGCCAGCGTGTCGGCGTTGTCGAGCATGTGGTACTGCGTCTCCGCCGTCCCGATCCGCCGGAAGAGCTCGGGCCGCGCCGCCGCCGCGTCGCTCTTTACGTGCTTCATGTCCTCCGAGAACGTCACCTTCGTGTAGATGTCCGCGCCGGCCTTCTGCGGACCCGTGAGCGCGTTCGAGAGCGCCGCGTCGCTGAAGTAGCCGGTCGAGGCGGCGGTCACTGTCGGCGCGGTGTCGTCGGGAACGGGGGCCAGCCACAATTGCACCTTCTGCCCGTCGGCCCAGTCGGTGTCCGGGTCGTACGTCCAGCGGAGACCGTTGTCGGTAGTTTTGGCGTCGCTGACGGCAAGCGCGGTGCCGTCCACGGTCAGCGCCAGCGAACCGAGGGCTCTCTTGACATCCGTTCCCACGAGAGCGCCGAACAGCACGGTCAGCTCGTTGCCATACCAATCGATTGCCGTTACCTGGTAATTGGCGCCTCGATAGGCAAATCCGTCATCCGTGAGGACGGATCGGTTCGAGCACCTTTCGAGCTGAACGTCTACATCATTGTCGCAGCCGGTACCATCCTCTCCTTTATCCACCGTGAGCGTGGCGGACCAGATGGCGTTGGCGGGCGGCATGATGGTGGGGTCGGCAGCCGCGATCGTCCCCGACGACGGGTACGCGTCGCTGGTCCGCGACTCGTCGTAGCCCTCGTCGTCCTTGAACGACACCTTGACCTTGACCTTCTTGCCCTCGTCGTCCGCCGTCAGCTCGTAGGTCTTCGACGTCGCGCCCGAGATGTTCGTGGCGTTGCTGCTGCCGTCGCTGTCCACCCGGATCCACTGGTAGGTGTACGCGTAGCCCGTGTCGTCGTTGTCCGCCTTTGTCAACCCGTTGGTGTCGGCGATGTTGCCCTTCGCCGCCGTCAGCGTCTCGCCGACCGTCGCCGTGCCGCTGATCGAGGGCTTGCCCGTCGCCGCGCTGTTCACCGCCCGGCGCTTCACCGTCACCGTGTAGGTCTTGGTGGTGGTCGTGTCCTCCGCCGTTACCTCGACCGTGATGGCGTTGTCCCCGACGGTGAGCGCGATCGCCGCGCTCGCCGAACCGCTCGACACCGTCGCCAGGCTGCCCGCCTTGCCCACCTTCACCGTGGCGTTGTCGTCCGACACCGTGGGCGTCAGCTTCACCTGGGTCACGTTGTTCGCCACCGATGCCGTGTACGACGTCGTCGCCGCCGCGAAGGTCTGGTCCAGTGTCAGCGCAGAGAAGTTCGTGTTGTCCGTGCTGCTGCTCGCCGTCAGACCGCTCAGGTCCGCATCCGACGACAGCGCCGCGATGGTGTCCGAACCCGTCGGGTACGCGTCGCTGGTCCGCGACTCCGCGTAGCCCTCGTCGTCCTTGAAGGACACCTTGACCTTGACCTTCTTGCCGACCTCCGTCGCCGTCAGCACGTATGTGCTCGACGTCGCGCCCGAGATGTTCGTCGGGTTGCTGCTGCCGTCGCTGTCCACCCGGATCCACTGGTACGTCCAGGCGAATCCCGCAGCCTCGGCGGTCGCCTTCGTGACCCCGTTGACGTCGGCGATGCCGCCGGTCGCCGCCGTCAGCGTTTCGCCCACCTTCGCCGTGCCGCCGATCGCCGGCGTGCCCGTCGCCGCGCCGTTGATGGCGGCGGTGTCCGAGTGCGTGTTGCCGGCGGTGTCCTCGACGTAGACGCAGACCTTCTTGCCCGCCGCGGGGGCGGTGAAGGACGGGCTGTACGACGTGCCCGAGATGTCGCCCCGGGCGAGCGCCGACGCGACGTTGACCTCGCTCCAGGTGTCGCAGGCCTCGGCGTTCGTGGCCGTGCCGTCCACCGCCAGCAGGCCGTAGCGCTTCAGGCCGACCGAATCGGTGAGGGTCACGCCGGTGGAGGTCGCCGTGTTGGCGGTCAGCGTGCCGAACGCGATGCCGGGCGCGGTGGAGTCGATGCCGGCGATCTGCGCCGAGCCGCCGTAGACCGTCGCCGTGCCGTCGCCGGCCTTCACGCAGAGGTACTTGCCGTTGGCCGTATCGCTCGCGAGCGCGACGCTGCCCGTCTTCTTGTTCCCGTCCTCCGTGTCCGGGGTGTCGGTGAGGTTGATGGCGGTCCCGGCTTCCGTGCCGTAGGCGGCCGCATCGCAGGTAGCGCCGCTCAGCAGCTTGTACTCCGCGGAAAGGGTGTCGTCGTCGTTGCTGTCCGTGACCGTGACCGTCACCGACTTGCTCTTCGCCGTGCCGCCCGGCACCGAGCCTAGCTCCAGCACCGGCGCGACGTTAGGCGGGGTGTATGAGTATGCGGCGTGCGCGGTGGAGCAGGGGCTCGGGTTGTCCGCCTTGTCGTGGTAACGGGCGTAGAACTTGTAGTCGAACTCCCTGGGCAACGCGTTGGCGGTGACGGTGACCGTGTAGGGCGCGTCGGTGTCGGTCACGTCCGTGGCGTCGCTCGCCGGGAAGTTGCTCTGGCACAGTGGATCAAGGTAAAGCGTGACCGTGCCGCCGGCCTCGGGGACGGTGACGTCGATCGACGGCGTGCTGTCGGTGCCGGGGCTCGTGGTCCCGGACGCCAGCGCGACCGCCGACGGCGCGGCCGGCGCCACGCCGTCCACCTTGTGCCCGGCCTGCGCGGCGAGGACGGGGAGGGTGAGGACCGCGTCGTGCCCGAGCGCGTCCCGAACGGTCGTGCGGAGCCCTCGCAGGAACGCATCGGCCGCGATGGCGATGCCGTCGGTGTCCTCCTCGCCCGCCTTCACCGTGTAGGCGAAGGTCAGCGTGTCCGTGCCGGAACCGCTCTCGTAGTCCGCCCGCTTGGTGCCGCCGCCGATCGTCAGGTTCAGCGACGGCGTGCCCCCGACCGTCACCGGCTCGTTGAATGTGACCGCGACCGTGATCTTGTCCCCGGTCTTGTAGGTGTCGTCGTCGCCCGGGTCGGAGGTGATGGCGGGCGCGGCGGGAATCGTCGGCCCGGCGTTGTCGAGCGTGAGCGTCGTGGCATGGGTGTAGGCGGAGGCCAGCGCGTTGCCCGCCTTGTCGACGCTGTTCGTGCCGGCCTTCAGCGCGAACGCCCCGTTGTCCGACCCGCCGACGGTGTAGAAGCACACGTAGACGTCGGTCTTGGTCGCATGGTTCGGCTTGCAGTCCCCGCTCTCCAGCGTGTCGCCGGCGTTCAGGATGTCGTACTGCGTGTCCGTCTCGCCAATCCGGTGGAAGAGTTCGGGCCGCGCCGCCGCGCCGTCGCTCTTCACATGCTTCATGTCCTCCGAGAACGTCACCTTCGTGTAGATGTTTGCCTCGTCCTTCAGCGGACCCGTGAGCACACTCGTGAGCGCCGCGTCGCTGTGATACCCCGTCGACTCCGACGCCACCGTCGGCGCCGTGGTGTCGGCGGGGATCAGCGACAACGAGACCTTGTCCCCGTCGGACCAGTTCAAGTTTGAAACATTTGGCCAGTAGACATTATGCGTCTCGGTTTTCGCATCGCTGATGGCAAACGCATCGTCGTCCACATGCAGCGTCAGCGAACCGAGGGCGGTCTTGGCCGCTGTACCTGAAACGCCGGTGAATCCCAGGTAGAGCTCACTTAAGTCGGAATCCCAAGCCACCCGCGCCACCGTATAGGTGCTGCCGCCATGACTGAAACTGTCGACCGAGAGGACGGTCCTGATCGAGCAGTTGTCGGTGCCCGCTTTCGTGTTGTCGCAGCCGAGATAGCTAGCATCGTCGTCATCCACATCCACCGTGAGCGTGGCGGACCAGACTGCGCCGTCGGCACCCGCGATGTTCTCCGACGTCGGGTACGCGTCGCTGGTCCGCGACTCCGCGTAGCCCTCGTCATCCTTGAAGGACACCTTGACCTTGACCTTCTTGCCCTCGTCGTCCGCCGTCAGCACGTAGGTGCTCGACGTCGCGCCCGAGATGTTCGCCGCGTTGCTGCTGCCGTCGCTGTCGACCCGGATCCACTGGTAGGTCCAGGCGAAGCCCGCGTTCCCGGCGGCCGCCTTCGTGAGCCCGTTCGAGTCGACGATGTCGCTCGTCGCCGCCGTCAGCGTCTGGCCGACCGTCGCCGTGCCGGTGATCGAGGGCTTGCCCGTCGCCGCGCTGTTCGCCGGCCGGCGCGTCACCGTGACCGTGTAGGTCTTCTTGGTGCCGTCCTCCGCCGTCACCTCGACCTTGATCGCGTTGTCCCCGACGGTGAGCGCGATCGCCGTGCTCGCCGAACCGCTCGTCACCGCCCTCAGGCTGCCCGCCTTGCCCACCTTCACCGTGGCGTTGCCGTCCGCCACCGTCGGCGTCAGCTTCACGTGCCCGACGTTGTTCGCGACCGTCGCCGTGTAGGCCGTCGTCGCCGCGTTGAAGGTCGACGGGGTCAGCGTCAGCGCCGAGAAGTTCGTGTTGTCCGTGCTGCTGCTCGCCGTCAGACCGCTCAGGTCCGCGTCGGACGACTGCGCCCGCTGGGCGATGGTGTTCGACCCCGACGGGTACGCGTCGCTGGTCCGCGACTCCGCGTAGCCGTCGTCGTCCTTGAAGGACACCTTCACCTTGACCTTCTTGCCCTGGTCCGCCTCGACCAGCTCGTAGGTGCTCTCCGTCGCCCCCGTAATGTCCGTGGGGTTGCTGCTGCCGTCGCTGTCGACCCGGATCCACTGGTAGGTCCAGGCGAAGCCCGCGTCCTCGGCGGTCGCCTTTGTTATCCCGTTCGTGTCGGCGATCGTGCCCTTCGCCGCCGTCAGCGTCTGGCCCACCTTGGCCGTGCCGCTCATCGACGGCTTGCCCGTCGCCGCCGCGTTCGCAACGTTGATCGGCGTGTTCCACAGCTGGGCCTTGCTGTTGCCCGCCACGTCCTCCGCGTAGACGCAGATCTTCTTGCCCGCCGCGACCGGCGTATGCATCGCGTCATGCGACGACGCTGCCGGCGAGACCGCCGTGGTCGTGAAGTTGTCGCCGCTTGCGCTCGGGTCGTCGCAGCCTGTGGCGTCCGACGCCGTGCCGGCCACCTCCACCACCCCGTACTTCGCGATCTTCGAGCCGGAGTCCGTCAACGTGATCGTCGCGGCCGTCCCCACCGTCGGCGTCACGCCTGTCGGAAACGCGATCCCTGGGACCGTCGTGTCGAGCGTCAGCGATGTCGTGTGCCTGTACGCCCTGAGCGCGTTGTCCGCCTTGTCCTGGCTTTGCTCATACGCCCGCAACACGAACGTTCCGTTGTACGAGGCCTCTACGGTGTAGCGGCACACATAGACGTTGGTCCTGGTGGCGTGGTTCGGCCTGCAGCTCCCGCTCGTCAGCGCATCGCCGGCGTTCACGATTTCGTAGTACCTGCCGGTACCGGCGATCACATAGGCGAGCAAGGGGCGCGCCGCAGTCGTGTCGCCCTTCACGTGCTTCATGTCCGCGGAGAAGGTCACCTTCGTGTAGATGTCCGCCCCGGCCTTCTGCGGACCGGTGATCGCCTTGGTGAGCGCCGCGTCGCTGTAGTAGCCCGTCGACTCCGCCACAACCGTCGGCCGGTTGTCGACGACGAATTGCGCCGTCAGGTTGGTAAACCCCGGATCTGCGCCTTCGAATCCGGCGACCTCGATCGTGTAGTCGCCGGCCGCGAGCGTGACGCTGATCGTCTCTTTGGTGCGCTCGCTGTTACTATCGGAAGAGTTCTCATCCTCGCAGCTGTCCACGGCCAGGCTCCCCGTGTGCCCGTGTCCATTCAGCAGGCATAAGACGACATCGCTGGTATTGTCTCCCGAGGGTCCGCCCGTGACCGAGATCGTCGCCTCCGAGCGCTGCTCCAGGGTGAACCAGTAGTACTGTGCTTTCGCGCTGCTCTCGCTTCCGTCGTTGCCGGGACTTGGTTTGCACGTGGACAGGTAGCTTGCCGCGCTGACGGAACCATCCGCCGGAAGCGGCTCCAAGCAGGTCCTGATGGATGCCAGCGGCGTGACCGGGCCCGCCGCGTCGGACGGCGGGCTGTTGCCCAGGCTGTTCACCGCGCGCAGACGGAAGCGGTACTCGGTCCCGTTGACCAGGCCGGTCACCAGGTGCTCGACGGTGCGCCGGCCGCTGCCCGGAACGTCTGTCCATGCGCCCCAATTGGCCGTACCCGCCTTCTGACGGTACTGGTAGCCGCTGATGCTCGCGTCATCCGGATTCGTCCAGGACAGCGTGACCTGTTGGTTGCCGGCCGTCGCCGACAGCCCCGTCGGCATCGCCGGCTTCTGGGTGGCGGTGGTTTGCGCCTTGAGGATCTTGACGGTGACGGTGGTGCCGCTGGCGGGATTTGTCCATCCCATGGGCTTGGACCACCTGTAGTTGTTCGATATCCCATCACCACCCGTACCGTCGCCGTCACTATTCCCTTTGCTTGCATCGCTCAAGTTGAGAGTGTGCGAGCCGACCTGGAGCTTCAGGTCGCTCAGATCGTCATCGGGAAAATCCCTGTCGAGCGTTAGATGGACATTGCCGCCCAGGCCGCTGCCAGACTTTGTCCCCCATCGGATGCTCTCGACCTCGTAGTCCGTGCCGTCCAGGGTGAAGTCCGTATCAGTGAGGCTGCCGTAAGCCTTGCCGGTGGCTTCGGAGAAGCAGTCGCCCTGAGATGCGCAGAATCCAGCGCCCTGGTTTCCGCGAGGATTCACGTGAAGACCCACTGTCAGCGTGGCGGTCCAGACCTCGGTGTCATTTTGGGTGCTTGCTTGGAACTGCCGAGGCGCGGGCTTGATCGGCGTATTGGCGTCGTCGATGGCTGTCGCCCG
Organism: Dehalococcoidia bacterium; assembly: GCA_965204335.1. GTDB lineage: Bacteria > Chloroflexota > Dehalococcoidia > Bin125 > Bin125 > Bin125. The sequence continues at coordinate 58,629 of OZ241982.1, forward strand.
CTCGGCTTTGACCGGCTGGGCGACGGTGATCACCGGCGAGAGGGCGTAGAGCGGGTACGTCTCGCTCGACGCCCCGGCGTTGGGCGAGGACAGGGCCAGCCCCGCGTTGGTCAGGTCGCCGAGGCGGACCTCGGCCGCTCCCGCGTATCGCTGCCCCGACTTGACGCCGGCCTTGTTGCCGCCGGTCCAGACCAGCCCGCCATAGCTGCTTCCGGTCTCGGTCCGGCCGCCGACCGAGTCCCACGACTTGTCGTAGAGGTCGGCGTAGTCGTCGGCCACCTTCGCCCCGCCGAGCCAGTGCACGGAGACGCCCGTCCCCGTGGTCGCGGTGTTGTCGCGGGCGTCGACGGCGGAGGTCGAGATCAGGGCGCGGAAGCGTCCGCTAAACCCGGCCAGGTTGCTGTTGTTGGCGGCCGCCGCCTGGACGTGCGCGTTGTAGTCGGCGATCTCGGAGGAAGAGGCGTCCCTCGTGGTCGAGGTGACGAACAGCAGGCGGAAGCTCTGGCCCGGTTTGACGCCGTCCGGGATGAGAGGCCAGTCCGAGGGCACGCTCTGCGCCGTCGGCGACTGCGCCCGCGCGGAATCAGGGGCGGGCGCTCCGATCAAGGCCGCGCACACCCCCGCGAGCAACGCCAGCAAGACCAGCAGCGGCAGCCGTCCGACCCAACGCGATCGCAGCCCCGGCATTACCGGCCCCAGCCGCTTCGGCAGCGCCGCCCGGTCGTGGGGGGGGGGGGGGGGGTGAAGTTGTTCGGCGCGCCGCGTCGGTTCATCGCTCGGCAACCTCCAGAACCATCATCCGCCGCGCGGGCAAACCCGCCTCAATCTCCGTGACGATCCAACCCGTCCAACCAGAGGATACACGTCAGGTGACGATCATGTATCATATGGTGACAAATAGGTGATCGAATAGTGATCGTGTGCCGGAAGCGCGGGCGGAGACGCGAGTGTCTCGGCGGGCGCGACGGTCAGCCATTGACGGCGCCTGGGAGTTGCCGGGTCGCATCGCCCACCGCGACCCGTACCTGCGCTCTCTCCTCCTTCCTCCTCGATCGCTGCCGCAGCCGCCGAGGGAACCGCTGGACATCGTTCGTCGTCTCACTTGCAGGGCCGAAGACCGGCGCCGCCTGCGGACGGGAGCGAGGCCGCAGGTCCGAGACAACACCCAACGGAACGGAACTCCGCATGCATCGCCTCAGTGTCCTTCTTGCGCTTCTCGCAGTCGCGGTCCTCCTTGGTCTGGCCGCGGCGGCCTGCCGAGACGAGATTCAACAGGTCGCCCCGCAACAGCAGCAACAGGCGTCGGCCACTCAACCCGAGGCTGCGGATCAGGACCAGCCGGCCGAACGGCCCAGCCCGTCGGTCGCGCGGACCGACCAATCCACAGCCCAGCAGGCCCAGGCGCAGGCGGAGCAAGCGGAGGTCGAATACGAAGAGGCTGAGCAGGAGGAACAGGCGGCAGCCGAGCAAGCGGAGGAGGAGGCGGAACAAGCGGCCGGCTCGGACGCCCTCGCCGACGAAGGCGAACGCTCCGATACAGGCACCAACATTCAAGTCGTCGGGGTCGACGAGCCCGATGTGATCAAGACCGACGGAGCGCACCTCTACGTGCTCGATTCGGATCAACTGACGATCATTGCGATCGACGAGGACGGCCTCGAACTGCGGGGCGAACTGACCTTCGGCACGCCCGCCACGGTTCACGTTCTCGGCCATCAGCAACTCCTGCTCAGCGGCGACACCGTGCTGGCGCTGCGCCGGATCGGGTTCGACCAGGACGCCTTCTGGAATCGCTGGAACTCCACCGCCCGCTGGGAGTGGCTCCAGTGGTGGTTCCTGTTCCAGGGCGAGGCGCAATTCCGGGAGAACATCATCCCGCCGCCGCTGACCCAACTGGTCGAGATCGACGTCAGCGACCCCGCCAACCCATGGGTCCGCCGCGTCCTGGAGGTCGAGGCCGACCTGCTCGGCGCGCGGCTCGTCGACAGCAGCGCACGCATCCTGCTCCGCGCCCGATCCGCTGCGCTGGCTCCGCGCTATTCGCTCTGCGAGTACGAGCCGACCGCTGCCTCCGACGACGGCGAATGCGACGACCCCACGACGGCACCGCTGATCGACGCCGGCGATACCCATCGCTTCGGACGCACCGGCCAGACCAACGACGCGCTCGCCGTACTGCTCACGTTCGACCTCGCCGATGCAGGGCTAGGCCGCTGGGGCTCGCTCGGCGTCGCCACCGAAGGCAGCGACGCGACCGTCTACGCCACCGTGCGTTCGCTCTATGTCGCCCAGCTCGACCCCGGCTACGGCCGCACCGAGATCCACCGCTTCGACCTCGGCGATCCGATGTCCCCGCGCGCCGCGGGCAGCGAGTTCGCCCGCGGGCGCTTGATCAACCAGTTCGCCCTCAGCGAGTACCGCGGCCATCTGCGCGTCGCCACCACGATCGAGGACGTCTGGCCGACGGAAAGCGTGATCAGCGTCTACGAGCTGTCCGAGACCAGCATGCGCTGGGTCAGTTCGTTGAACGGACTGGGCACGACGGAACTGATCCACGCGGTCCGGTTCATGGGCGAGCGCGGCTTCGTCGTCACCTTCCGCCAGATCGATCCGCTCTACATCGTCGACCTGTCCGATCCGCAGGAACCGTATGTGGCCGGCGAACTGAAGCTGCCCGGCTACTCCCGCTACCTGCACCCGCTTGGCGGCGGCCGCCTGCTCGGCGTGGGACAGGACGCCGACCCCGCGACCGGTTGGCCGGTCGGCCTGCAGCTCTCCCTGTTCGACGTCTCCGACTCGCACGATCCGCGCCTGCTCGACCAACTCAAGCCCGCCCCCGAGCACGTCGGCCCGGTCAGAGGCTGGCCGGAGATTGACCATCGCGCCTTCAGCTACCACGAAGGCGTCGCGTACGTCCCCGCTCTGCTGCTCAACGACCATGACTGGTCGGGCGTCGGCCACGTCTATGCCGTCGCGGTGAGCTGCGACGAGTTGTCGTTGATGGACACCTTCGGCGGAGAAGATGGAGCCTTCCCGGTCCGCGTCATCCCACTCGGCGACCGCCTCTTCGTCCTCTCCTGGTCGGTCGATGGGTTCCTCTTACAGCAATTCTCCCAGCCGTCTCGCATCGCAGTTGCGGGCCGGCATCTGGAACAGGATCGGATCCGTGTCTTCCGGGGAGCCGACGAGGGCGTCGTGGCCGATTCCAGCGAATGCGGCTAATGGGCGTTTGTCGGCGGCGCGCCGAACTCCGCACCGGGTTGCCTGGTTAGCAACACGGTGCGGGAGATCCCCGCCATGCAACGCCGCCCGGTGAGTGCGCGATGCGTACAGGATTTCGATCGACTGCTCGCACTGGAGCCGATCGGCGAGGAACCCCACTCAGGTTCGGCTTGACAAACAGCGGCCGTCCGAGCGCTCTGGCCGTGATGGACTCCGTGAATGGCCGTTCGTTCAGCTTCGATTGCCGATGCTGCGGGAGCCCCGTCCAACCGGTCCAACTGCGAGCAGACGATTCAGCCTCAGCAGTCGTCGTGACCACTATTGACAACGACTATCGCACGCTGATCAAGCGAACAACACAACATATGGAACAGTTGCTACTTTCGAGGGACAGGTCTCAATGCTGCAACGCGTCGACTACTTCCATGGCACGACAGCGAGATCACCGACTATGAAACTCGCCACTAGCAACGGATACATCGGCCCGAGTCAAACCGTGGACAAACGCGGTTATACACGGTTTGCCCTCTCTCAGGAGGTACAGACTACCGACAGGCGACCCCTGTCTGCAAGCCCGCGAGACCAGCTTGATCGGCGGCGGCTCGGGAGACTACAGGCGGCGGGCGGCGTAGTACTGCGCCACCGCGCCGCGGGCGGCTAACTCGTTGCGCGTGTAGCGCGCCGGCATCGCCGCGCTGCGCCAGCGACCGGCGGTCATCAGACTGGTCAGCTCAGTCCCGGCGCGGACCAGATCCTGGGCCATGCCTACCCTCGGCGAGTGCCCGCTGAACCCCGGACCCAATCCGGCGAACTCGGCCGCCTGCCGGATCCGATTGCTGATCTGATTGGGCCGCAGGCCGAAGATCGTCGGCTGGGAGTGGGCTTCGCCGCGCCATCGATTGAGCGTCGCCATCGTCTCATGCGAGAGGTAAGCGACCGCGCCATCACTCTCCGGATCCGTCTTCGAGCGCCGGACCAGGAGGCGTCCGCTACCGTCCGGCGCCCGCTCGAGATCCTGCCAGGTCAGCTCGGCCGCCTCCGAGACGCGCAACATGGCGTCGCGCATCACGCTGATGATGGCGATATCGAGTAGCCCGCGAGCCTGCGCCGTAGCAGCGAGTTCATGCCGGCCGCCCCGTCCCCGCCGAGGCCGGCTTGCGCTGAGTCGTATCTGCTCAAGCGCCGCATCGGTCAGTGGTCTGGCTTGCCGCTGAGCGCGTCCCAGCTTGCGTCCGGCGCCGCGCAGGGTGCGCCTGACCTCGTCGGTACCACACGGATCGGCGAACCCCGCGGCGCGGTGCGCGAACGCAATCGCCGAGGCCGCGACTCGCACCGTGGCTGGTCGGTGCTGCTGCTGTTCGATCCGCTCGGCCAAGTATGCCGCCACCTGCGCGGGATCGGCCGGTAGAGACCGCACGTCTCTGGCCGCGGCCCAGTCAGCGAAGCGGTTCCACTGACAGCGGTAGTTCTTGACCGTGTTGGCCGCGAACTCGTGCTCCAGAACCGCCTGCAGGTTGTCCAGATCGGCCGCGGAGAGGCCGGAGGACGAACAGCGCAGCGCCTGGGCTGAAGGCGGCGCGCTCCATTCAACTGGCCGCGGACTGCAGGGTGCTGATACGAGGGCGTCCCGGCGGTTCGAATCGACAACCGTGGACTCTGCAAGCCACTCGTCCGACGCGGCGAACGGCGAGCGCACTGACTCCGGCCCACTGATAGGCGGGCCGCAGGGAGCAGGATTCGCAGAAAGTAGGGTTCGGAGTTTCATATCGAAGATAGTGATGGATTGAACCGCTTGCGGGCGGCGGGGCTGTACCAGCAGCGCCGCTCGACAAACCGTGTATAACCGCGTTTGTACACCCGATAGATCCTTCAGTGCGGCCTCCACCGATGTCGCAGCGCCTCAGGCAATCTCCCGGGAGTTCGAAAGGATCCTGAACCTCCCCGGTTCCGGCATCTCTTCCGCCGGCAGCCTGTCTGGTCAACGTGACCTCTCGCGTTGCGTGCCTCACCATGTTGTCCAGCCTCCCCGCCCGGGTCGTCCGGCAGAAGAGTGCGACCCCCGCCCCGACAGCCCGTTCCTCTCAGCGAAAACATCGGCGCGCCAGCAACAGGCCTACAACGCCACGACCGATACGTCAGTACCCCCGGTCCCGCTCGACTGCAAGAGCCGCCTCACAGTAGCCAGCACTGACGACGCCCCACGTCCGGCCGAGGATTGTTCGGCGCTGTTGGCGGACCAGAACGATTTCGACTGCACGGGGCCGCTCAACGCTCTGACCGCCGAGGGCCTGAACCACGCCTCGCTGCGACGGCCGATCACTGGCGGAGCCGTGCTCTATGCCTGATCTTCTTGCCCGGTTCTGCGTGCGGCGACCGTGGTTGACGATTGGACTCTGGCTGATCGTCGGAGTGGTCGCGCTCCTGTTAGTGGGTTCGCTGCTCGGCGGCGCGACAACGACTGAACTCACCCTGGGCGGGAACGTGGAATCAAACCAAGCCGCGCGACTGCTGGAAGAACGATTACGCGGGCCGGAGCCTATCTCCGAGGTCGTCGTCGTCCAGTCCGACACTCTGACGGTCGCTCATCCGGAGTTTCGATCGAAGGTCGAGTCCGTCTTCGCTGAGATCACCGCGCTCGGACCGGGCGTCATCAGGACCGGAACGCACGTCTATCAGGGCAACGAGTCCCTGGTTTCAGCCGACGGGCGGTCCAGCCTGATTCCGTTGGTGCTGACCGGCGACTTGGAGACCGCCACTGAGCAGGTGCCAGAGGTGTTGAACGTAGTCGAGGCGGCAAACGACGATCCGCGATTCCGCGTGCTCAGCGCAGGCGCGGCCAGCATCGCCCATGAATCGAACGTGTTGGCGCAGGAGGACTTGGAGCGCGGCGAACGGTTCGGCATTCCGATCGCCTTGATCGTGTTGCTGGTCCTGTTCGGCGCCGTGGCGGCGGCGGCGCTGCCGCTGGGTCTGGCCGGTGTCGCAATCGTCGTCTCGCTCGGCATAGTGGCCCTGGTCGGCCAGGCGATGGACCTCATCTTCCTCGTCACGCTGATGATCACCATGATCGGTCTCGCTGTTGGGATCGACTATTCGCTGATCGTGGTTTCGCGTTTCCGTGAGGAACTGGAACGAGGTCTCGACCAGCGTCGAGCGGCCGAACGTGCGGGTGCGACTGCCGGACGCACGGTCCTCTTCAGTGGCCTCACCGTCGTGGTTGCGCTGATCGGAATGTTGATCGTGCCGGCCTCGTTCTTCCAGTCGATTGGCCTGGGTGCGATCATCGTCGTGCTCATCGCCATGATCGCCACGCTCACGTTGATGCCGGCAATCCTCGCCTTACTCGGGCATCGAGTGAACGCGTTCTCCCTGCCGTTTCTTCGGCCTGTGCGCAGCAATGAAGGCAGATCGACAGGCAACAGTTTCTGGGAGCGCATGACCGGAGCCGTGGTCAGGCGTCCGGTCGTCAGCATCATCCTGGTCGCCGCTCCCATGCTGGCCGCTGCCTACTTCTACTTCGAGATCGACACCGGCCTCAACGGGGTCGACGTGTTCCCCGAAGGGGCTCAGACTCGTGAGGCTTACTTCGTACTGGAGCAGGAGTTCTCCTTCGGACTGGTCACACCGGCCAACGTCGTGATCGACGGGGACATGACCGACCCCCGGGTGCAGGACGCGGCCGCCCGGATGGCGGGCAGCATTGCGACAGACCCGAGAATGACCCTGCTGCTGCCGCAGCAGGTGCTCAATCCCGCCGATCTGTCGGAACTTGAGGCGCAGGGATTCCAGTTCTGGGACACCGGCTTGATTGTCAACCCGCACGGCGATCTGGGATCACTCTCGGTCGCGCCGGCCGGCGAGCCGAGCGGACGCCAGGCGGTTGACGCCGTGACGGAGCTGCGGGACGTGTACATTCCTGCCGCCTTCGATGGTCTGGATGCCGACGTGTACGTCGGCGGACGCACGGCGACCACGATCGACATCTTCAACGTGATCGATACCTACACGCCGATCGTGTTCGCCTTCGTGCTCGGAGTCAGTTTCCTGATCCTGATGCTGGTGTTCAGATCGATTGTGATCCCGCTCAAAGCGATCTTCATGAACCTTCTCTCGGTCGGCGCGGCGTACGGCCTGCTGGTACTCGTCTTCCAGACGGGCGGCGGAATCCTGGGCTTCAAGGAAGCCGAAGTGATCGACGCCTGGATTCCGTTGTTCCTCTTCTCCATTCTCTTCGGGCTCTCGATGGACTATCACGTGTTCCTGCTCAGCCGTATCCGGGAGCGCTACGACGAGACGGGCGACAACGCTGGCGCGGTCGCCTACGGCCTGCGTTCCACCGCCTCGATGATTACCGGCGCCGCGCTGATCATGGTCGTCGTCTTCGGCGCCTTTGCGTCGGGTCAGACGATCATTAATCAACAGGTGGGGTTCGGACTCGCGGTGGCAATCCTGCTCGATGCGACGCTCGTTCGCTCGGTACTGGTTCCCGCCAGCATGGAACTGCTGGGCAGCAAAAACTGGTACCTGCCGTGGTGGCTGAGTTGGCTGCCCGACTTGCGAATCGAGGCCGAAGAACGACCAGTGGCTCCGCTGCCCTCGTTGGGAGCTAGGAATGAGGATCAGGACATGGACCGCAGCTGCAACGTCGGCGATGAATCCTGATCTGTCATGAAAATCCCTGACGACTACCACGCTGGACTTGAACGCGCCCGCGTCGTGAACCGATCCATGGCCGAGCGCTACATCGAGCACACCACGATCGGCGACCCGCCGGTCGACGCCCTGATGGAGGAACTGGAGAGCATTGAACCGCAACAGGCGTTCGGCTTTCTGCAGGCGGGCATAGATCGGGATTTCGAGGGACTGAGCGGAGCGCCGCCTCGGATCTTGGACTTCTTCCACGACTTGGAGACGCCGCCCGCGTGGGTTGATCACGACGCGTTTTCGCCAGGCGTGCAGATGTTTCAGCGCAACTCGAACCAGATTCTGGGCGCCATGATCGCCGGTGTGCTGGTCGAGGGATTCGCGACCAACATCAGCAAGTCGTTCTTCATCACGGGCCGGCTGCGGAGCGAAGGCGTGCGCCGGTTACAGCGGAACAACCGACACATGATCGAGATCTTTCTCCCCGGCGGCCTCGGTCGGCAGGGTGACGGATGGAAGCTGTCGGTTCGTATTCGCTTGATCCACGCCAGGATCCGGCGACTGCTGAGCGAGTCCGACGACTGGGATGCGGACCGGTGGGGCACGCCGCTCAGCGCAGCCCACCTCGGATTCGCCATCTCTGCATTCTCGGCCCGACTGCTCAAACATATGCATCGCCTCGGCGCCAGATCCACACGCGAGGAACGCGAGAGCTTCATGCAAATCTGGCGGTACAGCGGATATCTGATGGGCATCCCCGATTCGATCCTGTACGGATGCGAAGCGGAAGCCCTCGACATATTCCGGATCGGCATGCTGTGTGAGCCGCGTCCGGGCTTTGAGTCCGTCGCGATGGCTCACGCGCTCATCAATGCGGGGCCGCTTGTTGCCGGCGTGAGCGACCAGCAAGAGCAGGCCCGACTTTCCAACTACATCTATGTCATATCGCGCGCGTTGATCGGAAACGAGCTGGCGGCGGAACTGAAGTTCCCTCCCAGCACTTCGTCCAGGCTCGGCGCTCAATTCGCGCTGCCCTTGTTTCGGCTCACTCAGACCCTTGATCGGCTTCTCCAGCACGCGATTCCCCAGCATGGCCGCAATCGCGACTATGCCAAGTTCAAACTTCTGCTGGACGTTGCCAACTACAAGGATGCTCGAATTGACTACCGCTTGCCAGACCACGTCTACGCTGAGCGATCCAGCGATTGGTAGCGGGTCACGCCGCAACCGACATCGCCAGGTCAGACGCCTAAAGTACGGGCGACCTGGTCACTGCAGGCTGCTGAACCGCGGAGAGTTGAAGCCGGACCGCAGTCATTCGAGGGCCAGATGCAGAGTTGGTCCTGAAGGTCGCAGGGTGCGACCGCTGGGCGCGATATCAGCGTGTGATGCCGCGTCTGCTCGGTTCGGCCATGCGGCGGCTGGCTCGACACTGGCCAGGCCGGTGAAGTTGCATGCGGCGGTGGCAAGTCCGAACCAGAGCTTGTTGCGGGCCCGGCCCAGGTAGCGCCGCTTTCCGCCGGCTCTGGCTGCGGCGGTAGCCGGGTTGCTGCGTCGCACGACCGTCGATCGCGCCATCCAAGCCTGGATCGGCTCTCGTGGCGGGCCCGAGAACTCTGAGACGGATGGAGTGCACGGAACGGTCCTGCACCGAGGCTGTCCGGACGGCAGGTCCACAGCCTGCGGAATCGATCACGAAGCAGTCGAAGAACGTGTCAGGACCTCAATGACTGATACGCCGTCTTGCGAACTGTGCCGTACTAAGTAGCTGCCTGCTGATGCTGCCCTCGGTCAGCGTCCAAGGGCCCTGATCCGGTGTCTGGCTCAGGGGGCCCCCTCTGCTGCGGCGGCGGGGCGGTGGGGACTTCGACCTGCCCCTGAGCCGTCGCGGCCTCGGTAGCGAGTTCGTCGATCTTCTGCTGGCCGTCGGCCTGCTGCGCGGAGATGTCCTCGGCCGAGGTCAGGTACGCCGCCGCTTCCTTCCTAATCCCCCCAGCCAGCACAGGGTCGCCGAACTCGGGGGCAGCCGCTCCTGCTCGCGGATCACGGTGGCGACGAGGTTGAGCAGCGAGGCGCCGACCAGCGCGGCCACGTCGCGGCCGACCGCCCCCTGGGCCGTCGAGACCAGGAGGATGCCGCCGTCGAGGATGGTCCGCCTCAGGTCGAAGGTCGAGCGGGGCTGGCCCAGGATCGCGCGGGCCCGCCTGGAGGAGGCTTAGTAGGTCAGCCGGGTCTGGACCGGGGCCAGCGCCTCGGCCTGGTACTCGGTGCGCCAGCCGCCGAAGTCCCGCGCCCACCATTCGAGCAGGTAGAGGCCGCGCAGTTTCTTCAGCACATCCCTGCGGAACGCCTTGTGCGTGAGCAGCCGCAGCGCATCGAGGATCGTGTACTGCTCGTGCTCCTCGGTCGAGGGATGCGGGTTGGCTTCGTGCAGGGTCTTGACCGTCTGCCCCAGGAACGACTGCATCCGCTGGCAGCCGCGCCAGACGTCCCAGAGGCGATCAAGTTCGCAGTTCAGTACACGTAGGCCGTGAAAAGTGGCCCCAACGGGATTCGAACCCGTGCTACCAGCTTGAAAGGCTGGCGTCCTAGGCCTCTAGACGATGGGGCCGACCGCTCTCAGCTTACACGGGCCGTCGATCCTCACCGCGCCCCCTTAGCCGCCTGTCAACTCCGACATCGCCGCGGCGAAGCCCGGCGCCGCGCCCTCCAGCTCTCGCTGCTCGACGCAGTAGGAGATTCTGAAGTACCCCTCCATCCCGAAGCCTCGACCGGGCACGACCAGCACTCCCTGCCGCTGCAGCGCGGCGACCAGCTCCATCTCATCGGCCACCGGCGATTTCGGGAACATGTAGAACGCGCCTTCAGGCTTGCGCACGTCGTAGCCGGCCGCGGTCAAGACGTCGTACAGATAGTCCCGCTTCCGCTGGTAATCCGTCGTGTCGATCGTCACCGTCTGCAGGTTGCGGACGAGGTGCTGCATGATCGCCGGCGCATTGACGAAGCCCAGCACGCGGTTGCAGAAGATCAGCGCATCCATCAGAAGACCGCCGTCGTCGAACTCGGGATGAACCGCGATGTAGCCAATGCGATCGCCGGGCAGCGCCAGGTCCTTGGCGTGCGAGGTGACCGTGATCGTGCGCTCATAGGCGAGCTGGGGGAACGGGTAGGAGTGCTCGTCGAACAGGATCTTGCGGTACGGCTCGTCGCTGACCAGGCAGATCTCGGTGCCGAACTCGGCCGACTTCGAGCGCAGCAAGTTCGCGAGCGCCTCGATCACGGAGGACGGATACATGGCGCCCGAGGGATTGTTGGGCGAGTTGACGATCACCAGCTTGGTCCGCGCCGAGAGCTTGCGCTCGAGCTCCTCGAGATCGGGGGTGAAGTCTCCGTCGCAGCCAACCACGACCGGTCTGGCTCCGTGATTGGTCGCATAGAACAGGTACTCGGCGAAGAACGGCGTGAGGGTGACGACCTCGTCGTCGCGGTCGCAAAGCGAGTGGACCACAACGTTGAGCGCCGCCGCGGCCCCGACGGTCATCACAATGTGTTCCGCGCCGTATGCGAGTCCGGTCTCGTCCGACAGCGCATCCGCTACCGCCTGGCGAGTCTCGACGTAGCCGGAGTTGGGCATGTAGCGATGCACACCGGACGTGTCGGCGGCGGCGTAGCTGCGTAGCTCGTCGAAGAACTGCGGCGGCGGCTCGGCGATCGGGTTGCCCAGCGAGAGATCGAAGACGTTCTCCGCGCCGCGCTCCTGTCGGAGCTGGATGCCCAACTCGAACATCCGCCGAATCCAGGAACTGTCCTCCATCGCCCGCTGAATCTCCGCCGCAATCGCCATCATCGATCCTCCAGGTTGCCGCTCGCGGTGTCGTCCGCAGGCTACTCCAGCACCTCGTCCAGCAGTTCGCGGCTGTACTCGCCGATCTCGTCGCGGATCCGACGGAAGACGTCGGTCAGGTCGCTCTGGCTCAACTCCGGGTAGTCGGGATCCTCGAACGAGCGGTGGATGGTCCGCCGGGCGCCCGGAACGACCGGACAGGACTCCTTCGCCGAGTCGCAGACCGTGAGCACGAGATCGAAGTCATCGTCCAGGTAGCGGTCGACGTGATCGGAGGTATGGCAGGAAATGTCGATGCCGACCTCGGACATCACCTCGATCGCGATCGGATGCACGCCCTTCGGCTCGGTCCCCGCGCTGCAGACCTCAACGCGGTCTCCGCCGATTTGTCGCAGCCAACCGTGGGCCATCTGCGACCGAGCCCGGTTGCCGGTGCAGATCACCAGGATGCCGAATCGTCGGTCTGGCATGAGTGAACGTTAGAACAGCAGCGGGCATGGTCGCCTTCAGCAGTTATGACTCGCTGCTCAGCGGCGTCCGATAGAGGCATACACTCCGACTTGGAGGCTGCGGATGAGCCAGCAGCGGGGGTACCGTCGGCGGCCCGGTGATGTGGTGCTCCGGCGCGCTCGGTTGCAGACCGAAGTGATCCGGGCCGGACCGGTGCGCCGGTTCCGATTCACTCCGCGCGCCTGGATGGTGGTCCTGCTCTTCGCGATGGTGATGGTGCTCGGTGGCGCCGTCCTGCACCTGCCCGTGTCCTCGGCAACGGGCGAATCGGTGCCCTTCCTCGATGCGCTGTACACCTCCGTCTCGGCGGTCAGCGTCACCGGCCTGACCCGCTTCGACACCGCCGAGACCTTCTCGCACTTCGGCGAGTTCGTCACCCTGGCCCTGTTCCAGGTCGGCGGCCTGGGCGTGACGATGTACGCCGGCATCCTGATCGTCCTGGCCGGTCAGCGGCTGGGCATGCGCGGCCGCGCCTTCTTCGGACTCGAGCTGATGACCACCAGCGCCGACGGGTCGGGTGCGTCGGTGTTGCTGCGTCGGGTGATGATCTACACCGCAATCGTCGAGCTCTCGACGTTCCTCCTGCTGCTGCCCTGGTTCATGATCGAATTGCCGGGCGACATCTCTCAGGGCCGCGCGGTCTGGCTGGCGGGATATCACGCGATCTCGGCCTTCAACAACGCCGGCTTCGACCTGATGGGCGGCAGCAACAGCTTCATCGGACAGGCGCACGATGCCTGGCCGATGCTCGTCATGGGCGTCTCGGCCTTCCTCGGTTCGCTTTCCTTCCTGACCGTCTTCAACCTGCGCCAGCCGCGGCGGCGTTGGACGCTCGACACCAAGCTCGTCCTGACCGGCATGACGCTGCTGCTGGTGGTCGGGATGGCGTTCTTCCTGATCGCCGACTGGTCGCGAATGTTCGCCGATCAGAGCGCGGGCTCCAAGCTGGTCAACTCGTTGTTCCTCTCCGTCAACCGCACCACCGGGATGACATCGGTGCCGCTGAGCGAGGCGAGCGGAGACACCTCGGTGGCGATGATCATCCTGATGTTCATCGGCGGCGCCTCGACCTCCACCGCGTCGGGGATCAAGATCGGCTCGTTCATGGTGGTCACATTCGGGGTTGTCTCGGCACTGATCGGATCGGCCCGGGTGGTCGCCTTCGGCCGGGAAATTCCCGCATCGGTCGTGCTTCGAGCGAACGCGCTCGTTCTGGTCGCACTGGGCGGCTACGTGTTCGGGCTATTGTTCTTCATCGCCGTCGACCCGCACATCGACATCCTGCCGGCAGCATTCGACGTGATGTCGGCGCTGGCCAACTGCGGCTGGACGATGGGCGCCTCTCAGGCCGCGACCGGGGCCGGGGCCAATATCCTGATCCTGATGATGTTCGTCGGACGACTGGGGCCGTTGGTGATCACGAGCCTGATTCCCGATCGGCCGCGCGAGCACTACCGCTTTCCGACCGAAGCGGTGCGGATCGGTTAGGAGCCACCATGCAGGTCGCCGTACTGGGACTGGGACGCTTCGGTTCACACCTCGCCGAAGCGTTGGACGACCTCGGACACGAGGTCCTGGCGATTGACCTCGACGAGGCCAACGTCCACGAACTCGCGCCCAGGGTGACCGACGCCCGGATCGCCGACATCACCGACATCGACGCCCTGCGCGCGCTCTCGCTGCGCGAGGTCGATGTCGCCGTGGTCGCCACGGCCGACCTGGAAGCCTCGGTGCTGGCGATGATGAACCTCAAACAACTCGATGTCGAGGTGGTCTACGCCAAGGCGTCGTCCGATCGACACCAGCGCATCCTGCGCCTGCTCGGCGCGAAGCGCGTGATTCGCCCCGAACGGGACGGCGCGGAGCGGTTCGCCCACATCATCCAGGTCGCGGCGGCCAGCGACTTCCTGCCGCTGACCCCGAACTACGGGATCGGGGTGTTTCCGATCCCCGCGACATGGGTTGGTCAAACGATCGAGTGGGCCATGCAGCGGACCGGCGACCGACGGCTGATCGCCGTCGTGCGCGGAGACGAAGTGATGATCAATCCGGTGACCAGCGAGGGGATCCAGGTCGGAGACCGGTTCGTCTTCTCAGCGCTGGATCAGCAACTGGGCGAGCCGCTGGACGGCCGTCGCTAGGAGCAGCGGCGGCGAGTGGTCGACACGTAGGGCAATCCCTGCATTGGCGAGACGGGGAGAAACGCCAAACGGCCGATGCGCGTGGCATCGGCCGTTTCGATGGGAGTGGTAGCGGGAGTGGGATTCGAACCCACGACCTCCAGGTTATGAGCCTGACGAGCTACCGCTGCTCTATCCCGCAACGCGGGGAGATAGTGACGAGATGCGTACGTATGTAGTTGACGCTGCCAGAGCTGCCCGTGCCGGCGCGTGCGCAAATTGCTGCGCGTGGCGCAGGGCAGGTCAAGCCGTTCGGCCATTAGTACGACTCAGCTGCACCCGTTACCGGGCTTCCACCTGTCGCCTATCAAACGGGTCGTCTTCCCGTGGCCTTATCCGCTCATTGGCGGCGGGAGCGCTCATCTTGAGGTTGGTTTCGCGCTTAGATGCTTTCAGCGCTTCTCCTGTCCGGACATGGCTACCCAGCGGTGGAGGTCGGCCCTCCAACTGACACACCAGCGGTCCGTCCACCCCGGTCCTCTCGTACTAGGGGCAGTTCCCCGCAACGCTCCAACGCCCACAGAGGATAGAGACCGAACTGTCTCACGACGTTCTGAACCCAGCTCGCGTGCCGCTTTAATGGGCGAACAGCCCAACCCTTGGGACCGACTCCAGCCCCAGGATGCGACGAGCCGACATCGAGGTGCCAAACCTTGCCGGCGATGTGAACTCTCGGGCAAGATAAGCCTGTTATCCCCGGGGTAACTTATATCCGATAAGCCACGGCCCTACCACTCGGAACCGTAGGATCACTTTGGCCGACTTTCGTCCCTGCTCGACGTGTCAGTCTCGCAGTCAAGCTCCCTTATGCCAATACACGTGACAGGTGATTTCCATCCACCCTAAGGGAACCGTTGCGCGCCTCCGTTACTGTTTGGGAGGCGACCGCCCCAGTCAAACTACCCACCAGACACGGTCCGCGTGCTTGCTCACGCGTTAGAAGGACACCATATGAAGGGTGGTATTCCAAGGTTGCCTCCCCCAGGCCCGCAAGCCTGGGTTCGCCGGCTCCCACCTATCCTACGCATCATAAGGCGACCTTCAATGTCAAGCTGTAGTAAAGCTCCACGGGGTCTTTTTGTCCATCTGCGGGGAGGCCGCATCTTCACGGCCACTTCAATTTCGCCGAGCTCCTCGCCGAGACAGTGCCCAGATCGTTACGCCATTCGTGCGGGTCGGAACTTACCCGACAAGGAATTTCGCTACCTTAGGACCGTTATAGTTACGGCCGCCGTTCACTGGGGCTTCGGTTCGAGCCGTGAAGCCCTCCCCTTAACCTTCCAGCACTGGGCAGGCGTCAGCCCCTATACGTCCGCTTTCGCGTTCGCAGAGACCTGTGTTTTTGTTAAACAGTCGCCTGGGCCTGCTCACTGCGACCTCCGGCCGTTCGCCCGAGCATGTCGGGGACCAGCCGCGAGGCGTTCCTTCTCCCGAAGTTACGGAACTATTTTGCCGAGTTCCTTAGCGAGGAATCACTCGTCCACCTGGAGGTACTTACCCTCACCTACCTGTGTCGGTGTGCGGTACGGGCGCTGAATGTATTCGCGACCGAGGGTTTTCTGGCCGAGGGTGTCACACGAGTCGCTTTGACTGACGTCGCCGCTTCCGCGCCGCCTCTGCTTAACCGAGCGGTCTTTGAACCCCGCTCGACGCGTACGCGGCGCGACGGACCATGTCCAATAGGCCCGCTCACGCTATCTTCCCGGGTCGCCCCTGTCGCTCAGGCACACACTCAGCGGGGACGGAATATGAACCGTCTGTCCATCGCCTACGCCTTTCGGCCTCGGCTTAGGCCCGCCTAACCCTACGCGGATTGCCCTGCCGTAGGAACCCTGAGGTATTCGGTGGGCGTGGTTCTCACACGCCTTTCGCTACTCATACCGGCATTCTCACTTCCGTCCGCTCCACCGGCCCTCACGGGTCCGGCTTCACTGCTGAACGGAACGCTCCCCTACCATCTGGCCCCAGCAAGCTGAGACCAGATCCGCGGCTTCGGTATTCCGCTTGAGCCCCGTTGAATTGTCGGCGCCCAATCACTCGACCAGTGAGCTATTACGCACTCTTTCAAGGATGGCTGCTTCTAAGCCAACCTCCTGGTTGTCTGCGCGACTGGACTTCCTTTCCCACTGAGCGGAAATTTCGGGACCTTAGCCGGCGGTCTGGGCTGTTTCCCTTTTGACCATGAAGCTTATCCCCCACAGTCTCACTGCCGCAGGTTCGGCCGTGGCATTCGCGGTTTGATAGGGGTTGGTAGGCTGTCCGCCCCCGTACCCAGTCAGAGCCCTACCTCCACGGTCGGTTCCCGCAACGCTGCCCCTAAAGGCATTTCGGGGAGAACCAGCTATCGCCAGGTTCGCTTGGCATTTCACCTCTACCCACAGGTCATCCAATCCATTTGCAACTGAAGAAGGTTCGGGCCTCCACGGAGCTTTACTTCCGCTTCACCCTGCCCATGGGTAGCTCACCTGGTTTCGGGTCTACGTCTTGCGACTCACGTCGCCCTGTTCAGACTCGCTTTCGCTCCGGCTTCGGCACTGAATGCCTTAACCTCGCCACAAAACGTAACTCACCGGTTCATTCTTCAATAGGCACGCGATCAGCGCCGGAGCGCCTCTCACTGCTTGAAAGCACACGGTTTCAGGAACTGTTTCACTCCCCTCCCGGGGTTCTTTTCACCTTTCCCTCACGGTACTGGTCCGCTATCGGTCACTTCGAGTATTTAGCCTTGGGAAGTGGGCTCCCCAGTTTCCCACGCGCTTTCACCGTGCCGCGTGGTACTCAGGGACGCTGCCAGCAGCTGCGTCGGGTGTCGGCTACCGGGCTCTCACCGTCTGTGGCGGCCCGTTCCAGGGACCTTCGCCTACCCGCGCAGTTTGTAACTGCTGTCGCACCACCCTCGGTGCGAACGCAACGCCCTACAACACCGACTGAGCAGAGGAGAGGGCTCCATTAGGCTCAATCGGTTTGGGCTAGTCCGGGTTCGCTCGCCGCTACTACCGGAATTGTTTCTTCTCCTCGGGGTACTTAGATGTTTCATTTCCCCCGCTTACCTCCTCCAGACCTATGTGTTCGGTCTGGGGTGACGGCGCATCACCGCCGCCGGGTTGCCCCATTCGGAAATCCAGGGATCAGCCTGCTTGACGGCTCCTCCTGGCTTATCGCAGTCATACCGCGTCCTTCATCGGCTCGAAGTGCCAAGGCATCCACCGTGCGCCGTAGTCACTTGACCTGCGCTACGCCACGCGCATGCACTCGCGACCGGGAGCCAGTCCCCGGGGTCGTTGCACACCCCGAGGCCCCCAATCGTGCCGCGCGCCGCGCTGTGTCGTCCCCGAGGCAATCGAGGACCAGCGCAGTCATCTCTGCATGTCGTCAGAACCACACACGTACCTCCCGCGCTCGTCCGGCTGCGCAAGCAACCAGCCGACGCGAGAGTTTCCCGCAGCCCCCCTGATGTCGATGGAATCCGGCGCCGTCGCCGATTTCCGGGGGGATGCTGTGGACGCATCTCAATCACTATGTCCCTTGTGAAGGCGCATCCCGCCGTCGGTCGCCCCGACGCATTGCGGGGACACTGGAAAGCGGGGTGCAAGAAGCAATCTTAGCCAGCCCGCTCAGCCGATGTCAACAAGCGGTTTACAGAGGGCCGCGCTCGGCAGTGGATACCGCCGCCCGCTCAGTCGGCGACCTCGGCCACACCTTCCTGCGCCCGCTCCCACGCGTCCATCTCTTCGTCCGACAACTCCGGCACGCGCGTAATCTCCTCGTCCCCCAGCAGTTTCTTGGCAGCGGCGAGATCATAGTTGACCTGCATCCTCATCCACATCTCGGGCGTGCTGCCGAACGCCATGGACACCCGGAGGGCGATCTCCGCCGTGATCGGAGCGCGTTCATGGCAGATGTCGGCGAAATCGGCCGCATCCAGCCCCAGATGTGCAGCGGCCGACTCAATCGACATGCCGGTGCCCGGCAAACAGACTTCCTGAAGCAATGCGCCTGGATGGGATGGGTACCGCACGGTCATCGGTGATCTCAGCGCTCTCGCCCTCAGTGGTAATCCACATAGTCAATGTCGATCAGGGTATCGCCTTCAATGCGGAAGATGATCCGCCAGTTCGCGCTCACCCGAATCGACCACCAGCCTGCGCGGTCTCCGGACAACTGATGCAGCCGGTAGCTCGAAATCCGGAGCTCTCCGACGTTTTGGGCGCTCCCCATTTGTGTCAGAATGGCGCCGATTCGCCTGGCATACCGCGGGTCCACGCGGCTGAAGTCGCCGCGCTCATGCAGCCGCCGCAGCGCCCGAGACCGAAACTGCAGCTCCACCCGCTAGAACCGGTCCTGGTACGACCTCGCCAGCGACTCCGACGGATCCGCCTGGATGCCCAGCGGCGGGATCGGGTAGCGCAGCCCGTTGCGGGACAGCTTGTCCAGGCCGTCCAGCAGCTTGGGCAGATACCGGGGCGGGAGCGCCATCAGCAGCTCGTCGTCCTGGACCCCGCCGAAGCGGCGTTCGGCGTAACAGGGAATGCTCAGCGACGGCTCCCCCGTGCGCAACGCGCGACCCCAGCTGTCGGCGCAGGCCGACTCGCCGACCGAGGCGAACTCGAACTTCTTGAAGCCCGAGAACTGCAGCCCGTTGATCAGGATGATCATCTGTCCCGGCGTGCCGTAGAGCAGGACCACATCGGGCGGATCGAGCCGGCCCGTCGCGATCGGCGACAGCGCCAGCGCGCGATACCGGCCCGACGGCAGCACATCCATCGCCTGCTGATGCAGGATCGAGTCTTCGTCCGTCTCGAACCAGACGTTGGTCATCGTCGTGCGCAAACGCCACTCGCCGTCGTCCTCGTTCGGATGCAGACCGACGGGCGCGCCGCACTGCGCCCCGATCAGGTCGTCCATCGTCACGCCCAGGGTGAAGTTGAGCCAGCGCGACTGCGCCACCAACTGGTCGAGGGCGTGCTTGAACTGCGGCCGGCGGATGCGCTCGACCTCCTGCATCTCCTCGACCGTCTCGAACATCTTCATCCCGACCGGCGTCGCGGTCAGACGCAGATAGCGCTGCAATCCGGCCACGATTCCCGGCCAGTCGTAGCTGTCCGGCTCCGGCGGTGCGTCTGCGGCGACGCCAACGGCGGCGGTGGTCATGACTTCAACTCCATCCCTGCGCTCTGATTGGCCTGAGTGGCATGGTAGGAGGTGACCGACCGGGCGGGCCGGGGGCCTCAGGATCTCTATGCTGTCGGCGATCAAGCGCAATCTGTGGCGCGCTCGAGGGGAAGACGCATGCTTGTTCGGTATCGCACTCATCTGTTGCTGGCTATCGCCATCGCTGCGGCGGTCACCTTAACCACGCTGGTCAATCAATTCATGCTTGGATCGGCTGGGGCCGACTCGCACAGGCAAGTCACGACCGAGGTCCGGATTAGCGCCAAACAGCTCGCCGATGGACGTGTCGAGTTCGCCCTGCAGCAGTGGGACGGCCGTCAGTGGGGTGAGCGAATTCTGCCGAGTCCTCGCCTGTTCCCGGCCAACTCCCCGGTCGATTCGTGGCGCAACAGCGGCCGAATCGAAATCCAGACGCCGCTGCCGGCCCCACCGCCGATGCCGACGCTCTGTGTGGTCGGCAACGGCGATCCGGACAAGCTCTTCTGGGAGTTCGTCGAATTCCACACCGGGCGGGCGGCGGATCTGATTGGCGTCGACCTGACCTATTCGACCCACACGGATCCTGCTGACCGCGTCGCCGCGATCGAGGAATGCGTCGAGCAGGGTGCGAAGATGATCGTCGCGACGCTCGCGGATCCCGACGCCGTCATTCCGGCCTTGCAAGCAGCGGCTGAGCGTGGTGTGAAGATCGCCAGTTTCGGAGCGGGCGAGGAGCACGCCGACCGCGCCGGTTCACTGATTCACGTGTCGCTGGACGAATCGGCCGCCGGCCGCCGCGCCGCCGAACAGTTCAATTCCTTCGGGGCCACCGGGACCGTGCTCTGCGTTGCCCCGCACGACGCCCATGCAGGCCGCCTGGAAGTCTGCGACTCGGTCGAGGACTCGTACACAGGGGGCATGGTCGAACCGGTTCAGCTGAGCGAGGAGGATCCCGAGCAGCAGATCGAGGACTTGCTTGACGACCATGCGGAGGCCGCCGGACTACTGGTACTGGAAGCCGACCTGCTGCCTCACGCCATCGAAGCGATGGAAGACACCGGCGTCAAGCCGGTGCTCGGCTCGATCGGCGAATACCCGCTCTCCAAGTTCGGCCGCTCGTTTGAGAAGCGCGACCTGATCAAGTTCATGGTGATGGACCTGGCCCGCTTCGAAACGTTGCTCTCCGCCGCCGCCCTGCACTACATGTACTCCAACCACCCGAATGCCCGATTCTTCGAGGGCGCCATGATCTTCGACGGCGAACCCAACGTTCACATCGGCGGGCCCAAGGGCGGACACGGACGCCCGACGACGGCGGACGGTCACGATGACGGTCATGACCACGATCACTAGCCCGGCAAGCACAGCCCGGCAAGCCTCGCCTGAACGACCAGCCAGGCCGGAGCCTGCGGAAAGGAACTCAACATGCCAGCCCTCGACGGACTGCGGATCCTCGACATGACCCAGTACGAGGCGGGCACGTCCTGCACCCAGGCGCTGGCCTGGCTCGGCGCCGACGTGGTCAAGATCGAACAGCCCGGCCAGGGCGATCCCGGTCGCGGCGTGCGCGACGACCAACTGGATTCGCCCTACTTCATCGCCTGGAACTCCAACAAGCGCTCGGTCGCGATCGACCTGCGCTCCGAGCACGGACGCGAGCTGCTGTTCGAGATGGCGCCGCACTACGACGTCTTCGTCGAGAACTACGGCCCCGGCGTGATGGAGCGGCTCGGCCTGACCTACGACGCGCTCAAAGCGGTCCAGCCGAGCATCATCTACGCCCGGATCAAGGGATTCGGGCTGACCGGCCCATACGCCGATTTCAAGTGTTTCGACCCGATCGCGCAGAACGCCGCCGGCGCGTTCTCGACCACCGGCGACCCGGACGGTCCGCCGATGATGCCCAAGGCGGCCGTCGGCGACTCCGGTACGGGCACGCAGCTCGCCTTCGCCATCGCCGCGGCCTACATCCAGAAACTGCGCACCGGCGAGGGTCAGCAGATCGAAATCTCGATGCAGGAGGCGATGACCTACTACATGCGCACCTACGTCTCCCAGACCGACGGCTGGGGCGAGAGCGTCGTGCCGCGCAACGGCAACGGGTTCGGCTTCAGCGCCTCCGACCTCTATCCCTGCAAGCCGGTGCCCGGGTCGAATGGAGCGAACGACTACGTCTACATCATCCTCACGACCTCCCGCATGTGGGACACCCTGTGCACGGCGATGGACCGGCCGGAGTTGACAGTCGACCCGCGCTTCGCCGAAGACGCGGGACGGGTCGAGCACCAGGAGGCCCTCAAGGCCGAGATCCGCTCCTGGACCCTGCAGCACAGCAAGTGGGAAGCGATGGACATCCTGGCCAGGGCCGGCGTGCCCTGCTCGGCGACGCACGACACCTACGACCTCTTCCACAACCCGCACCTGGAAGAGCGCGGCTTCATCCAGCACCTCGAGCACCCCGAGTGGGGCAATATCCGCCAGCTCGGCTGGGCCCCGAAGCTATCCGCCTCAACGGTCCCGATGAAGGCCGCCCCCCTGCTCGGCGAACACACCCGCGAAGTGCTCTGTGACGACCTCGGCATCGAAGGCGAGGAGTTCAACCGCCTCGAAGCCGAAGGAATCGTCAGCACCCGCAACGGCCGCTAACTCACACCGAGCACCGGCGCCGGACCCGCACCCCAGCCCTCTCCCAGAGGGAGAGGGAGTAAATCCGATCCCCTCTCCCCGAGGGAGAGGGAGTAGATCCGGTCCCCTCTCCCCGAGGGAGAGGGTTAGGGTGAGGGTTCTCCCCAGTCCCCTCTCCCCCACCTGACGCCGAAGTCTGCATCACGACTCGCCCCCCAAATCCGATCCCCCGCGCTTGACGCGGGGGCCAGACCACCCACGCCAGCGCTCGGCACGGAGGTTGGTCTTGGCCAGAGGGCCCGCCGCGATGACTGAGTTGAGGAAAACCCATGCGCTGGCCTCAACGCCGAAGGTCTGGGCCCCGCATCAAGTGCGGGGCATCGAAGGGGAAGGGAGCAGGCCCCTGAATGAATCAGGGGCTGTGGCAACTCCGTTCCCCGTTGCCGGAGCCCACCGAGAAACAGCGTGGTGGTCCCACACCCTGTTCCCTCTACCGTGACCGCGTCATATCCCTGTGACTCTATGAGGCGTTATGTGACTACACTGCGCTGAACATGGCCGATCGTCAAATCGACGGCCGTTTCTCTCGCAGGAGGTCACATGATCGGAACGTCCAGATTCACCCGACACCGAGTCTCGACTGCACTGGCGCTGATCTTCACAGCCGTTGTGACCACTCTGGCGGTCTTGGCCACTCTGGCCAGCCAGTCGCTATTCAACGATGCGACGGCGCACCCGGAGGCGGACGGCGCGACGGTTCGTATCTCCGCGCTCAAATCGGAGAGCGGCGCTGTCCGCGTTGCGTTGCAACAACAGGAGTCCGGCGGCGCCTGGGGCGAACGTCTGCATCCCGACCTGAACACGGTCCGCGAATCGGCACAGACAGGCATCTGGCTCCACAGCTCGCCACTGCAAGTGACCGGCGCCGAGGATGCGGGTGACCGGACGCTCTATTGCGTGATCTCTCACGGCCACGAAAACGACTACTTCTGGGAAGTGCTCAAAGCCTATGTGCGAAAGGCGGAGCGCGATTTTGACGTCGACGTACGTTACGTTGCCTCGCCCGATGGCCGCGAGCAAGCGGCAGCCATCCAACGGTGCAGCGCCGACGAGGCCGGAGTGATCGCCGCTACGCTCGCCGATCCCGACGCGGTTACCACGTCGCTGCTGGCGGCCAAGGCCAACGGAGCCCGGATCGTGACGTACAACTCGGGACCGGAACACGCGCAGGCCGCTGGTTCCGAGCTCCACATTTCGCTGGACGACGATCACGCAGGACGGCTCTCAGGCGAAACCTTCGATGAGAAAGGCGTCACCGGCACGGTCGCCTGCGTGATCCACGAGGAGGCCAACGTCGGCCTCGAAACGCGCTGCGACGCACTGGAGCGAACCTACACCGGGGGCGACGTCATCCGGCTCCGCATGCCCATCTCAACCGATACGGAAGCGTTGACCAGGTGGTTGGAGCAGCATCTCACGGACCCCGACGGTCCCGAGATCAGCGGGATTCTGACGCTCAACGCCAATACTCTGCTGGTCGCCTTTGAGGCCGTTGTACGCACCGCGGACGAGCTTGACCGCGTTGTCCAGCTCGGCAGCGTCGGAGCCAGCCGGGCCCTACAGCGATACACCATCGAGACGCGCCGGCAGCATCTTCTGTTCACGACGAACAACTTGATGGAGGCGCAGGGATACCTGATCACTGCGGCGATGGTGATGGCCAACGACTTCTCGATTCCGTCCGACCTGATTAGCAATCCGACCATTTTGATCGGCACGCCGTTCATCTACAACAGGAGTGGCTTCTACACGAACCCGGAGAGTGTTGCCGAGCTACTGCGCAATGCCGAGGAGCTGGTCCGACTGGCCCATGAGCCGGAGGACGACTAGTGCGCGTCTGCCCGTTCTCCTTATGAAGCGAGTGCAGGCGATGCAGCTCATGAGCAGGGAGACGGCTCGGGCTCGCGCCCACGTTGGCGGTTGAGACGCCACCCGGTGACGCTCCGGGAGCCCGCCGAGAAACAGCGTGGTTGGCCGATACGCTGTGCCATCTGACGTGACCGCTTCAGGATCATGTGACGATATGAGACGTTGTGTGACTACACTGTGCTAAACGTGGCCGATCATCGAATCTGCGGCCGTTTCACTCAGAGGAGGTCACATGATCAGAACATTCCGTTTCACCCGCAACCGAGTCGCGATTGCGCTGGCGCTGATCCTCACCGCGGTCGTGACCACTCTGGCCAACCAGTCACTATTCAACGATGCGACGGCGCACCCGGAGTCGGACGGCGCGACGGTTCGTATCTCCGCGCTCAAATCCGAGAGCGGCGCTGTCCGCGTTGCGCTGCAACAACAGGAGTCCGGCGGCGCCTGGGGCGAACGTCTGCATCCCGACCTGAACACGGTCCGCGAATCGGCACAGACAGGCGTCTGGCTCCACAGCTCCCCACTGCAGGTGGCCGACGCCAGCGCCGCAGACGGCCCGCTGTTCTGCATCGCCGCCCACGGCACGCGAGACGACTACTTCTGGCGACTGCTGCGCGGATTCTCCCGCCAGGCCGCCAACGACATCGGTTTAAGCGTCCGCTTCACCCACTCAGCCGACGGTGCAGCGCAGGCGGCGGAGATCAACCGCTGCAGCGAAGACGGCGCGGCCGTCATCGCCTCAACCCTCGCCGATCCCGATGCCGTTCGCGACGCGCTCCTGGCCGCCAGGACCGCCGGCGCCAGAATCCTCACCTTCAACTCCGGAAGCGAAGCCGACGCGACGTCCGTCGGCTCGGAAATACACATCGGCCTGGACGACGCCGCCGCAGGCCGATTGGCCGGATCGGAGTTCAACCGGCTCGGCGTCACCGGCAACATCGGCTGCCTCCTCCACGAGACCCAGAACGCAGGCCTCCTCACGCGCTGCGCCGAGCTTGCCGCGACCTACCAGGGCGGAGAGACCATTCGCGTCCAGCTCCCCGCGGGCGGCGACAGCGCAGCCGTCCAAGCCGCCGTCGAAGCGCGCTTGGTCG
The DNA here is from genome assembly GCA_965204335.1 of Dehalococcoidia bacterium. Lineage (GTDB taxonomy): Bacteria > Chloroflexota > Dehalococcoidia > Bin125 > Bin125 > Bin125. The sequence goes on from OZ241982.1 coordinate 83,828, forward strand.
ACTCCGAACAGCCCGCCCTCGTTGCGCTGCTCGCGCTCAACGGCGACACCATGTTCGCTGCATTGAAGGCGATCCTCGCCACTGCCGAACAGGTGGAACACACCGTGAAGATCGGCAGTATCGGCGGGAACAACGCGCTGGCGACGATCCCGCTCGCGGAGCGGGTTCCGCATCAGCTCTTCATCATCGATGCGGCCACCGAGATTCAGGGTTACCTGATGACATCCGCCCTGCAGATGATGTACACGTCCCCTCGAGGCTCGAGCTTTATCGCCAGGCCCACGATCTTGAGCGCCACACCCTTCGTCTTTGACACCAAGCAGATCGCTGGCAGCCCCAAAGAGCGCCAGGCGACGCTAGAGCGGCTGCTCGCGCGGCTCGCCCTCGGCGAAGAGTACTTCGACGACTAGCGGCCCGCCCGGGAGACGCCCGCCGACCGCCGTTCCCTATCATGGGCTGCACGACCTGACCCTCAGGAGGAACCAATCATGCCAGCTCTCGACGGACTTCGCGTCCTCGACATGACCCAGTACGAGGCGGGCACATCCTGCACACAGGCGCTCGCCTGGCACGGCGCCGACGTCGTCAAGATCGAGCAGCCCGGCGTCGGCGACCCCGGTCGCGGCGTCGGCAGCGGCGACGAGATCGACTCGCACTACTTCATCAACTGGAACGCCAACAAGCGCTCGGTCACGATCAACCTGCGCGACGAGCGCGGCAAGGCGCTGCTCTTCGAGATGCTGCCCCACTACGACGTCTTCGTCGAGAACTACGGCCCGGGCGTCATGGAAAAGCTGGGCCTGACCTACGAGGCGCTCAAGGAAGTCCACCCGAGCATCATCTACGCCCGGCTCAAGGGCTTCGGCCTCTCCGGTCCGTTCGCCAACTTCAAGAGCTTCGACCCCGTCGCCCAGAACGCGGCCGGCGCGTTCTCCGTCACCGGCGAGGCCGACGGTCCGCCGATGCGCCCCGGCGCCTGCGTCGGCGACAGCGGCACGGGCATGCAGCTCGCCTTCGCGATCACCTCGGCCTACGTGCAGAAGTTGCGCACCGGCGAGGGCCAGCACATCGAGATCTCGATGCAGGAGGCGATGACCTACTACGTCCGCACCCCGGTCGCCGGCACCCAGAGCTGGGGCGACGTCGCCGCCCAGCGCCGGGGCAACGGCTGGAACGGCCCCACCGACCTCTACCCCTGCAAGCCCATGCCCGGCTCCGACGGCGCGGACGACTACCTCTACATCATCGCGCTCACGACCCGCATGTGGGACACCTTCTGCGCCGCCATGGATCGGCCCGACATGGTCGTCGACCCGCGCTTCGCCGACGAGCAGGCGCGAATCGACAACAACGACGCGCTCAAGGCCGAGATCCGCGCCTGGACCATCCGGCACACCAAGTGGGAAGCCATGCAGATCCTCGGCGAGGCCGGCGTGCCCTGCTCGGCCACGCACAGCACCTACGACCTCTTCCACAACCCGCACTTCGAGGAACGAGACTTCATCCAGGACATCGACCATCCCGAATGGGGCCCCATTCGCCTGCTGGGCTGGGCGCCGAAAATGTCGAGGAGCAACGTTCCGATGACAGCCGCCCCGCTGCTCGCCGAGCACACCCGCGAAGTCCTCTGCGACGACCTCGGCATCGAGGGCGAAGAGTTCGCCCGCCTCGAAGCCGAAGGAATCGTCAGCAGCCGCTAGCTAAGCCGTCGCCTCAGGCAGGTTCCGGAGCCGAGGATCGAGCGCGTCGCGCAGCCGGTCGCCCGGCGGGTTGCCGGATAGCTCGATCGTCAGCAGCGCCAGGCCAACGGCGCGTTCGTCCCCAGGTTCAGGTTGCCACGTCGGGGATTTTCATTGACGAACCAGCCTGCCCCCACTCCGAACCGTCGACCCGATTGTTGACCTCCGCTAGCATGGCGAACGGCCCATACTTTTGAGGGCCGAAACTTGCTTCATGTTTAACTTTGGAAACTTGCCGTGCATCTGCTTCAGCGGGACTTCGTCCAACCAACAGCCCCACGACTAGTCATCTCACTGGCGTTTGTGTGTGCAATCGCCTTGACGGTGCTGGCCAGCCAGTCGCTCTCGAACGACGCGTACGCTCATCCCGCGTCCGACGGTGCGAACGTCCGTGTATCCGCGCTTAAGAGCGATGATGGGTCGGTGAGCGTCAGCGTGCAGGCGCTCGGAGCGGATGGTCAGTGGGGCGAGCGTCTGCTCCCGACCAGGCGCGTCGTCTCGACCACCTCCCCGACCAACACCTGGATGCGCAGTTCGCCGGTCACGATCGACAGCGGCGGGGAACTTGCGCCGCTGTTCTGCGTGGTCGCGCATGGTGCGGCCGACGACCGCTTCTGGCTGAAGTTCCGCGCCTTCCTCTACCAATCTGCCAACCTGAGCGACACCAACTTGCGCTTCGAGACCCACCTGGAGGGCGACGCGCAAGCCGCCGCGATCGAGCGCTGCATCGCCGACGGCGCGGCCGTGATCGCTTCGACCCTGGCGAGCCCGGACGACGTTCGGGAACCGCTCAAGCGGGCCAAGGAGGCTGGTTCGCGCGTCGTCACATTCAACGCAGGAGTCGAGCATGCCGAAAGCGTGGGCTCGGAGATTCACATCGCGCTGAACGACCGCGCGGCGGGGGAACTGGCCGGTCAACAGTTCAACGAGCGCGGCATCAGCGGCCAGGTCGGCTGCCTCATTCATGAGCGCGACAACCTCAGCCTCGAACATCGCTGCGACGGCCTTGAGGCCGCCTACGAGGGCGCCGGAGTGACGCGGATTCGACTCGAAGAGATACTCCCCAATCTTGAGGGTGACGATCGCGATCTCCTCGATACACTCGCCGACGAAGACGGGCCGCGCTACGCCGCCGTGCTGACGCTCAACGGCGACACCTTGTCTCGCGCGCTGACCGCCGCCCAGCGGCTAGGCGCCAGGGCAGACGGTCTCCGCATCTCCTCGGTGGGCGTAAACCTCGATGATCTTGCGGCGTTCCCCGAGGCGATACTCGAACAACACCTGCACGCCCTAATCAGCGACAGTTCCGACGCTCAAGGCCACTTCGTCGCCGGCGCGCTACAACTCTCGTACAACCTGCACAACGCCGCCTACATTTCCCAGCCCCAGCTGTGGCTGGCCGATCCCTCGCTCCTGGACCACCAATCGGCTCGTGGGAACCCCGACGCCTTCGAAGCAATCTCCGCCTCGCTCGATCGGATGCTGGAAGAATCAATGGAAACAGAGCCCAGGACCGCTGGGGTCGAGGTCCGCGTCGCGGCGCTCAAGCGGGATGACGGGTCGGTGGTCTTCGCGATTGAGTCGTTGGGGGCCGACGGCCGCTGGGGCAGCCGCCAACTGCCGCAGCAGCGGGTCATCTCGGCAGATGCGCCGAACGGCCACTGGTTGGCCAGCTCCGCGGTTGCGTTGCCCAGCGTCGCCGACGGTGCGCCGCTCTTCTGTGTGGTGACGCATGGCGCCAAGCAGGACCGGTACTGGCAGGTCGCCCGCGCCTACATGCACGTATCCGCGCACGTGACCAACACCAACTGGCGCTACGAGGCACATCTCGACGGCGCAGACCAGGCGGCGGCGATCGACCAATGCAGCGCCGACGGCGCGGCCGTGATCGCCTCCACGCTCGCCGATCCCAATGCGGTGACCGACTCCCTGCTGGCTGCCAAGGCAGCGGGCGCGCGGATCGTCACCTTCAACTCCGGAGGCAGTTTCGCTGGGGCCGCCGGCTCCGAGATCCACGTCGCTCTGGACGATCGCGAAGCGGGCGTCGCGGCCGGACGCCGGATCAACGAACTCGGCATCACCGGCCCGATCGTCTGCATCATCCACGAAGCGAACAACGTCGGCCTGGAAGAACGCTGCGAGGGACTTGAGGCGACCTATGCCGGAGCGAGCGTGACCCGCCTGCAGCTGACCGAGGGCGCAGCGGACGCGCAAGTCGTCGAGGAACTCGTCGACGGCCTGACCGCTCCCGACGCGCCGGCGTTCGTCCTGGCGTTGACCCTCAACGCCAACACGCTGTTCAGCGCGCTCGACGCCGCCAGCCAGGTCCATGCCGACAGCGGCCACACGATCAAGGTCGTCCCGATCGGCACTCACGTTCAGCTCGCCAGGACACCCCTGGAATGGCGGATGCGGCACCTGCTGTCGCCGTTCAACGACAGCGTCGAGTCTCAGGGCTTCCTCGTGGTGAGCGCCATGCACTTCGTGCACAACCACCACACGCCGCCCGAGTTCATTGACAGTCCCCAACTGTGGCTGGCCACCCCATTTGCCATCAATCCGAGCAGATTGCAAGCCGACCCGGAGGCGGCTCGAAGGGTCGCGGGGAGGCTCCTGCAGTACGTGGCCGAAGCCGCCGCGGACGACGAGTAGGGTCTGGCCGACGCGCGATCCTCGGCGCGCCGCCTTCATGCGATCAGTCCCCGCTCCGGTTCTGCACCTTCGCGGAATCGGAGCGGGGTCGGCGCGTGTCCGTCTAGTATGCAAGTAACCCAACGGTGCATGCGGCGAAGCCCGGCTGCGCCCGCCGACAATGCCATTAGCGGAGAACATCACCATGCCGGCTCTTGATGGAATGCGCGTCCTGGACATGACTCAGTACGAGGCGGGGACTTCCTGCACGCAGGCGTTGGCCTGGCTTGGGGCGGATGTGGTCAAGGTCGAGCAGCCCGGCGTCGGCGACCCCGGCCGCGGCGTGCGAACGGGCACGCTCAACTCGCCCTACTTCATCAACTGGAACTCCAACAAGCGCTCGGTCACGATCAACCTGCAGGACCCCAAGGGCCGCGAGTTGCTGCTCGAGATGCTGCCCCACTACGACGTCTTCGTCGAGAACTACGGCCCCGGCGTGATGGAGCGGCTCAACCTCACCTACGAGGTGATGAAGGAGATCAACCCGGCGATCATCTACGGCCGCCTAAAGGGCTTTGGTCTGTCCGGCCCCTGGCAGGACTTCAAGTGCTACGACATGGTCGCCCAGGCCGCCGCCGGCGCGTTCTCGGTGACCGGAGAGAAAGACGGCCCGCCGATGATGCCCGGCTCCACCGTCGGCGACTCCGGCACCGGCACGGAACTGGCGCTGGCGATCACCGCGGCGTTCGTCCAGCGACAGCGCACCGGCGAGGGCCAGTTCATCGAGATCACGATGCAGGAGGCGATGACCTACTTCATGCGCACCCGCATCGCCTATGCGCAATGGGGCGAGCGCGTCGCGCCGCGCAATGGCAACGCCGCCGGCGCGCCGACCAACCTCTACCCCTGCAAGTCGACGCCAGGAAGCGAGGAGCGCGGCGGCAACAACGAGTGGGTCTACATCATGGTCGTGACCAGCCGCATGTGGGACACCCTCTGCGCCACGATCGACCGGCCCGAGCTGCTGCTCGACCCGCGCTTCGAGGACATGTGGAAGCGCAACGAGAACGGCGACGAGCTGTACGCCGAGATCTCGAAGTGGACGAAGCAGCGCACCAAGTGGGAGGTGATGGAGGAGCTCGGCGAGGCCGGCGTGCCCTGCTCGGCCGTGCTCGACACCTACGACCTGTTCCACAACCCGCACTTCGAGGAGCGCGGCTTCGTCCACGACCTCGACCATCCCGCGCACGGCAAGATCCGCCTGCTCGGCTGGGCGCCGAGGATGTCCAAGAGCGACGTCCCCATCGTCCGCGCCCCGCTGCTCGGCGAGCACACCACGCAGGTCCTCTCGGACGACCTCGGCCTCAGCGCCGGAGACCTCCAGGAGATGGAAGCCGCCGGGATCATCGGCGGGGAGCCGGTCTACCCGGCGAAGTAGGGATGAAGTTCCAGTCCCCGATTTATTCGGGGACCCGCTCCTCATCGAGTTGTTTGGTCCACCGAACCGATTGCCTCTCGCAGACCGAGCAGGTCCCCGAATGAATCGGGGACTGGGAGACAGCGCTGCCGACGACCTCCTCCAGGGACTCCCGCCGATCCTGCCTGAGGGCGCTGTCAAGGCGCTGATCCTTGGATCGTTTCCCAGTGTGCAGTCGCTGGAGCGGCGGGAGTACTATGCGCATCCTCAGAACTGGTTCTGGCGGGTGATGGCGCATTGCGGCGTCGTGGGCGACGCGCGAGCGCCGTATGCGGAGCGGATTGAGCAGGTCCGAACTCGCCGGATCGCGGTCTGGGACCTGTATGAGCAGGTGCGGCGCGAGGGCTCGGGCGACGACAAGATCCGCGACGCCGTGCCGAACCGCGTCGTGGAACTGTTGGAGTCGAGAGGTCCGTTTCCGATCCTGCTGAACGGCCGCCGGCTCAGGGAGTTTCGCCGCGCCTTCCCCGGCCTGGAGGTGGAGCTCATCGCCCTGCCGAGCACGAGCCCCCGCCCCCTCCACTGGAACACCGAGGCGTCGAGGTCGGCGGCCTTGTCGGAGTGGTGCGAGGCGCTGAAATTTCGCTGAGATTGGGCGGATCTGGCGCTGTGGGCGGGGAATTGGGCGTCCAGGTGTTCAGATTTGTCCAGATTCGTCCAGATCTGTCCAGACTCGTCCAGATTTCTCTGGGTTTTGGGAGTGTTGATCCGGGCGAATCCAGGAAGGTCCAGGTGTGTCGCCGGGGCTGTGTGCTGGGGTTGAGGGTTCATGGCACGCCCGCCGGAGTCGGCGCTCATCGTTGAGCGCCACCCATTGTAAGAGCACATGCGTGCTGCCGGGGCGTTGGATGGTGTGGCCGAGGTTGCGGTCGGGGACGGCGGTACCGCCGACACCTGGTTCCGCCCGCAGAACGCCTACGACCTGGCGCATGCTCGCAGGTCAGTTTGCAAGATCGAGCGGATCGAGCGTGCCATCTTGTCCTTTAGCTGTCCTGCCAGAGAACTATCCAATAGCACGGCCGCGCCAGACCAGTGGCCGTCCGGTCACTGCGTCTGCTACTCCTTCTAACGTCGGTGGGTGCTCTGGATCCGCCTGAGCCTGATCGAGTTGCTCCTGGGTCAGTCCCAAGGCAGGGCTTGGCACGTCATTGTACTCAGAGCTAGGAAGACGCATGATGTCTCTAGAGCGATCCTTTGTGCTGAAGTCTGTTGCTGAGAGCCGCGCATCGCAAAACACCGCTCCTTCGAGCACCGTACCGCTTAGCAAGGCGGATGACAGATCGGAATCGGAGAAGTCGGTGTGATCGCAATGCGCGTTGGCGAGATTTGCATTACTCAGGATCGTCCGCGCGAGATTTAGGTGCTGTAGATCGATTGCGGGGAACTGCACACCCTCGAGGTTGATAGTAAAATCCTGACTGAGCTCGATCTGAAGCTCATGGGCCGATCGAGATCCTATGAAATCGAGCGCCACGCTAACATCTTCTCGAATGGGCTTACCTTGGCCTCGAGCCTCCTTTACGACCTGAACGTTATCTCCGGTTGTCGGCTTCCGAACGAAGCCAGCAAGAAGCCTTGCGGATTGCACGTAGTACTGCCTAGGATCCTCGCGGGCGAGAGCCACCAATGTATGCAGTGCTCCCAAGCGTACGGCGTTGACGTCGTTGTCCAGCATCTGGGCAGCCGCTTGGAAGCGCTGATTCGAAATCGCCTCTTGAGCGGCATTGACGCTGCTTTGCGTGGCCTCGACCTGACGCTCCGCCACCCACCCCCGCCATATCGCAAGTGGCAGTGCCAAGAGCGCGGCCAATATAAGCATTACGTTACGAACCGTCGTACTTAGGCTCTCACTCTTACCATCCTCCGTGGCCGAAAGGTCTCCCCAGAACACCGCCGAACACGCCGCACCAAGAGCCAACACCAGAGCGACGACTACGATGAAGGCTCGGGTATCAAACTGGAATCTCATCCATCTGCCTCCGTGACATTGAGAGTACCCGCCACCCGACGCGCTACCTCCGACCACCAGGACACCTCCGACACCGTCAGCTCCCGGCCCAGCACCTTTGACTCTCGATAGCTGAGCCACTTCTTGAGGACCTGGTAGCCGCCGAGGCGGTATTGCCAGACGTTGATGGGGACGTCTTTCCAGTAGGCCCGATCGTTCAGGTAGACGTCGACCATGGCTCCGCGACGGTTGATTTTGCCCTGGCCGGGCATGACTGCCTGGTTGGCTCCGAAGTGGCCCCAGCCGGCGGTGACGGTGAAGTCGGCGGGTTGCATCTGGGTTCCGTCGATCTTGGTCGGGACGGCGATGCTGGGATCGAGCAAGTCATCGACGTTGGACTCGGTGTCGAGCAGGCGGGCGAGGAGGCGGCCCCGCTCGGCGGAGGCGGCGAAGTCGGCGGCGTCGGTGGGCAGCGGGATGCGGGGCCAGCCCATGCGCAGGCCGCCGGCGTTGGCCTCGCGGTAGGCGGGGTCGTGCAGCGTGGCGAGGACGTGGTGGAAGAGGTCCTCAGGCTCGGCGCTCATGGACTCGATGTAAGTCAGCGCCAGTTCGCTCAGGTTGGCGGTGCGCTTGACCCCGTTCACTTCCTCGCCGAACTGGTCGTCTCGGAGATAGAGGGGGAACATGTTGGCGCCGCGCTCGATCAGATGCAAACAAGCCATCACTCCAGTTGCATACGCTTGCGGGTCGTTTGCTCCTTTGCGTATCTGAGGCGCAGCAGAAAACCAGCGGTTACCCGCGAACACATGCGGGCGATAGTCGGGGCGCTTCTCATTGAGCAGCTTGGTGTCCGCTTCCCAGTAGAGCCACCTAGTATCGAACGGACGATACGCGTAGCGGATGAATCCCGATTCGGTGGGTCCGCCTCTCGCCAGTAGGCGTCTTCGCACTCGTTGTGGGTCGAACCTCGCTCGTGTCCCCATCGCAACCGGATACAGCCGCTCGATCTCTCGATCGTCCTTCTCTGGATCGAAGTAGTCGGCCATGCGGGATCGAAGATCGTCGCTTTGAATGGCGACCACGAATCCATCGCGGTTCGTGTTTACGCCGCCGAACTGCACAGGGAACAAGTCAGGTAGCTCAGGCCAACCTGACCATCCGATTCCAGTTGTTGTAGGTGTGAAAGGAAGACCAAGCGATATCTCAGGAGATAGCTCCAGGTAGACCGAAGAAGGCTCATCGTCCGCAGATTCGAGAAGGGCGCTTAGTTTGGTGACTCCCCAGAATTCGCGGTAGCCCACCGTATCGGTTGGCTGATGTTGCTCTCTTCGGACGAGTGTGGTGACTGCAGTTCCAACCTGGATTCCGATGGGATCGTCCCTCGTCGAGAAGACGCTCGGGTCAGGGCCGCCCTGTGGCGTCAGCTTGCCGGTCCGGAACCTGTCGCCGTTGAGGTTGTCAATCCTCAAGACATCGAAGACATCCAGAAATCGCTCGCGCATTCCCGCGAAAGACCGTCCCTCAAGCCACGAGTAGTTCGAAATGAAGCTGATTACGCCGGCTCCAGTCTTTTCTGCGATCCGGTACTCGGCGATCCGGAAGAAGCGCGCATAGAGATCATGGAGTGCCCTGGTATCGGGCAACGCAACCTGCTTCGAAGCGCGATATACATCCAGAAGCTCATCTTCCTCGTCCACGGCGACGCCGGCGAAGCCGTTGTAGGGCGGATTGCCCAGCACGACCAGGATCTTGCGCTTCTGTTTGACCTCGGCGGCGTCCTTGCGCTCCTGTTCCAGCTCGGGGAAGGGCAGCGGCTTGATCGTCTGCGGTTCCCAGCCGGTCAGCGCGTTGGTCAGGTAGACGCCGGCGCGCTGCGTGTCGTCGAGGCCCGCGCCGAGCTGTTCCAGCGCCAGCCCGACCTCGAGGTGGGCGACGACCAGCGGCGCGGGCATGATCTCGAAGCCGAAGACGCGGTCGGTCGCCGCCTGGCGCACCGCCGCGGCGGTCAACGCCCCGGCCGAGGCCGATTCCGTCTCCGCGATCCGGCGCAGCGTCTCGACCAGGAACGCGCCCGTCCCGCAGCAGGGATCGAGCACGACCACGCGCTCGTCGGCCAGGCCTTTGGGAATGCCCAGGTCGTCGCGCAGCGCCCGGTCGACCCGCGCGACCATGTAGCGCACGATCTCGCGCGGCGTGTACCAGACGCCCAACTGCTTGCGCAGCTCGGGGTCGAACGCTTCGAGGAAGGGCTCGTAGAAGTACTGGACCGCCTCGCCCTCGCTGAAGCGCTTCAGGAACGCCTCGCGGTCGACCCGTTCCAGCGCCGCCTCGGTCCAGTCCAACACGTCAAACAGGTTCAGCCGTCTCAGCAACCCGCGATCGGTGAGTTGGTGGAAGAGCATCTGCAGGAAGGGCACGCGCAGCTCGTCAACCGCGTCCTTCCAGCGGAACTGCCCGGTCTTGCCGGCCCGCGCCCAGAGCACCCAGGCGGCGAACACGCCGTAGAACAGCGTCTGCACCAGGGTCGAGCGGAAGAAGCCCTCGCCGCGCTCGTCCTCGAAGGTCATGCCCAGCGCCTGCTCCAGCGCCTCGCGGATCGTCGCCAGCGATTCCTCCTCCTCGGCCGCCTGCTCGACGCGCTGCAGGGCGTCGCGGGCGTAGGAAGCCAGCAGCCGGGCGAGGTCGCGCGGCTCGGAGATGGTCGAGCGGTGCGACATCACCCGAAGCAGGTACTCGCCCAGCGACACGCCGTGCCGGTTGGACGCGGCGACGGGATGCTTGAGCAACTCGTCGAAGGCCGCGGTGGAATTGGCGAGGCTGTAGCGCTCCAGCGTGTGCTTCGCGCCAGCGTGATCTTGTCCGACCAGCGCGAACTCGCGCAGGTTGGTGACCAGCACGAGCTTGTGAATCTGCCAGTAGTCATTGACCTGCTCGGAAGCGATCAGTTGATCAAGATCGGCATCGGCACCCTTGACCTCGACCACGCCGCGATCGGGCTGGGGATTGTCGGCGGAGAAAAACCCGAGGTCGGGCTGGCCGGAACTCGATTCGCTGTAGTGGACGACGGCGCGGACCCTGGGCGAGAGCTGTTCGCCGATGGCGTCGAAGAGGTTGTCGAGCGCGGTGTAGTGGGACAGCTCGGGCGTGCCGACCGCGCTGACCCTTGAGATGGCCTGGAGATACTCGCGGACGGCCGCGCGCAGTTCCGCCGACCCCGCCATCACTCGCGGCCCACGCCGCCTCGCCAGACGAGCGGCTCGCCCGTCTCGGCATCGAGCACGCCATCGAGGATCGGCGGGTCGTCCGGGTCGGCCATGGCGGAATCGATCTGGGCTTGGGTCAAGCCGACGGCGGGGCCCTCGAGCCGGTCGGAGAAGATCGCGCCGCTGATATCTGCGCCGAGGAAGTTGGCCCCGGTCAGGTTGGCGGCCCAAAACTCAGTGCCGTGCAAGACTGTTCGCGACAGGTCGGCGTCGGTGAAATCTGCGCCCGAAAGCCAGGCGCCGGAGAGGTCGGATCGGCGCAGAATCGCGCCGGCGAAGTAGCGGCCCTCTGCACGCGCGCCCCTGAGGTCCTTGCCCGACAACTTAATCGGAGCCCAATCTAGTCGTAGCACTTGCTCGCGATCGGAGAGCATACGAACGACTGCTTGAACATCCGGAGGCATCGGATCGACTGGCCTATGTCGGCGTTGCGTCGTCATCTTCCAGACTCCTCAGATTTGGCACGGTCTCAGCTTCTGTGACCAACACCAATACCTGGTCCCTGTAGTGCTCAGGATAGTCGTTGGCCAACTGTCTCAGCACCTCGATGGCCATCGTGCGTACTCGAGCATCCTCGCTCGTCAGCCAACTGACCGCCCGACTGAAGCGCTCGTCCAGCAAGGCTCGCTGTCCGGTTTCCGCCTGCCGTTCGCTGACCCGGCTGCGCCAGATCGCGAGCGGCAGCGCGATCACGGCGGCGGCGATCAGGCCGAAGTTGCGCACCTCCTCGGAGGAGTCCCACCAGATCGCGGCAACAGCGATTAACAGCGCCAGCGCAGCGATCGTGACCAGCGCCAGGCGCGACTCCAGAGCCCACAAGCCGGCCCGCAACAGACTCTCGAGCCAATGCAGCGGGTCACGCCAGCTCACTGCGGTTCACCGCCGAGGATTCCGACCAGGGAGGCCACCATCGACATCATCGGAACGCCGACGCCTAGCTCGCTGGCTCTCTGGACGGGTTGGCGGAAGATGGCGTCGAGTTCGAGGGGGCGGCCGTTGTTGTAGTCGATCACGGTGCTGGGGCGATAGGCTCCCATGCCGAGGGTCTGGGTGAGGAAGAGATGGGCGATGCGCGGGCCGTCGATTCGGGCGGTTTCGCCGTGGGCTTCGAGGTCGGCGTTGCCGGCGGCGACGACCTCGCGGATGATCTCGTGGGCGGCGTCGTAGAGCGGCGGGTCCTCGATCACCTGGTCGGTGCCGACGCCGCCGGCGATCACGCAGAGGCCGTTGAAGGGGATGTTCCAGCAGAGCTTTTCCCAGCGCGCCTTGAGCAGGCTGGGTTCGGGCCGGATTTCGACCTTGCCGCCGGCGAACAGGTCGACGCCGCGTTGCAGCTCGTCGGGGTCGTCGCCGTGGTGTCCAAGGTTGACGGCGCCGAACTCCTGGTGCAGGATGCGGCCGGGCTCGCCGCGGATCACGCCGATGAATCCGAGCCCGCCGAACAGCGACGTGCCGTCGGGCAACTGGGCCGCGATCTCGTCGTCGACGGTGAGGCCGTTCATGATCGCGAGCACGCGGGTGTGGTCGGAGAGCAGCGGTCCGACCAGCCCGGGGATGTCGGGAATCGCGGTCGCCTTGAGTCCAATCAGGACCCAGTCGACTGGTCCGTGCGCGGCGAGCGCCTCGGGCGAGCGCTCGATCGTTGGCGCGTCCAGCGAGAGGTCGCCGAGGTGGCTGGACAGGTGCAGTCCGCCGGACTTGACGGCGTCGTAGTCGCGGCGCATGAGAAAGCGGACGTCGTGTCCCGTTTCGGCAAGCCGCATGCCGAAGTAGCAGCCGATCGCGCCCGCGCCGATCACGGCGATCCGTTGCGGTTGCATGAGCGAGCGGAGCCCCCCTCTGCCTTCGGCATCTCCCCCCGCTGCGCGGGGGGAGAGTGATTGCTAGTCGGCGGCGGCCGTCAGCGGGGCGACGAAGCGGTCGACGCGGAACAGGTCGAGGTCGTGCTCGGTCTGGCCGTGCATGCTGAGGTCGGCCAGCGCCTCGCCGATCGCCGGGGCGAACTTGAAACCGTGGCCCGAACACGGGCTGGCGAGCACGATGTTGGGCCGCTTGGGGTGGATGTCGAGCAGGAAATGCGCGTCGGGCGTGTGCGTGTAGAGACAGGTCTCGGCGCGCAGCAGCTTGCCGCCGACGTCGGGGAAGGTGCGCTCCAGCCAGTAGCGGACGTTGTCCTCGTCCCGTTGAGTCAGCTCGCGGTTGTAGCCAGAGGGCTCGACCTCGTCCAGCGGCTGGTGATGTCCGAGCTTGAAGCCCTTGCCCACGTTGGGGAAGCCGTAGGCGAAGTCCTGCGGTCCGCGCTCCCACATCCAGAAGGGCAACGCGCCGACCTCGAACGCCTCGGGATTGCGCTTCGGCTCGAACCAGAACATCACCTGTCGGGTGACCTTCAGCGGCAAGTTGAGCTTGCCCAGCAGACCCGCATTCCAGGCGCCGGCGGTGACGACCATGCGCTCGGCCTCGTAGGTTCCCTTGGCCGTGTTGATCACAATCGGCGACTCGACGTCGTCCATGCCCTGGGGCAGCCACTTGTCGACCGGCTCGTCGAAGTGCAGCTCGGCCCCGTGCCTGGCCGCCTGGTCGAGCTGTCCGTTGAGCGCGGGCTCGATCTCGATCATCCCGCCACGCTGTTCCAGCACACCGACCAGATCGTCGGTCGCCATGACGCCGGGATAGCGTCGCTTGAGTTCGGCGGCGTCCATGTAATCGACCGCGATGTCATGTTCGCGAGCGCTGGCCAGCACGCCCTCAACCAGCCCTGCGCCTTCGACGCCAAGCGAGAGCGCGCCGGTTCGCCGAAAGAGTTGTTGCCCGACCAGCTCCGACAGCTCATCCCACAGCTCGTACGCGCGACGCACGAAGGGCACGTAGGACGGGCCCTCGTAGTAGGCCTCGCGGATGCCGCGGGTGTCGCCATGGGTCGAGCCCATCATGTGCGGCGGATGGAAGCGGTCAAAGCCGATCACCCGCTGTCCGCGCCGGGCCAGGTGCCAGGCGGCGGCGGAGCCCATCGCTCCGAGTCCGACGATGGCGACGTCGTAACGCTGATTCGATGTCATCCCGAACCTCCCGCCGCCGCCGAGCCCGCCTGCGATTTCATCTCCGACGCGACCTGGGACATCGAGTTGTTCTCCCAGTAGAGGACGTGCTCGACGTGCTCGCGGATCGACCACTCGTCGTTCGGCGCTTTCGCGTCGAGCAGCGCGTCGTCCATGTGCAGGAGCTGCCCGACCAACTCCGCGCGCTGGAAGATCAGGTCGCGGGTCAGGTGCGACAGCGGCGACTCCTGCATCTGCTTGGCCGTGTAGCGCGCCGTCGAGACCGCGCCGGCGTGCATCCGGTCATGCTCGGCGTTGTGCACGAGCAGCCGCCGCACCCCGCCGTTCATCGCGCAGCCGTGCTCGGTCGGGAACGACAGATCGTCGTCCGACAAGCCCGACAGTTGCTCAATCGTGTCGGTGAGCTGGCGCAGCAGTCTGAGCGCCAGTTCGGTCGATTCATTTGTGGGCATCGTGATCTCCTGCTCTGATCCCCTCTCCCCGAGGGAGAGGGCTAGGGTGAGGGCCGCTCCCCGACTCCCTCCAGGAATTCAAGCAGCGTCTGGTTAGTGACGTCGGGAGCTTCCTCGGGGAAGAAATGACCCGCCCCGGGCACGCCGACCGTGGTCAGGTCGGGGAAGTACATCGGGAACTGGTCGAAGAACGGGTTGCCCGACGGCGTGTCGCGGCTGGGCGCACTGTCGGGCGCGAGCCGCGCGTTGCCGTACATCCAGAGCGCCGGCTTCTCGAATTGCTTGTGCCGATCCTCGGGTCCGTACTCCATGAACTCGCGGCCCCAGGGATGGTCGTCCAAACCGCGACGCCAGACCTCGCCGACCTGCGCCGAGGTCAGCCGCTCGCAGCGATATCCGCCGGCGACATTCTCGTCGGCGTGCATCCGATGGAAGGGCAGCGCGTGCCGATAGTACGAAATCGCGGCGGCCTGCGAGTCGGGGTCGGCGAAGGCTTGCTTGTAGACCTCGACATCCTCGTCCGTCGCCCAGCGATTCGGCGTCAGCCGCCGGCCGCTGACGTTCCAGGGCGACTCGGGCCAGCCGGGCAGCTCGGGGTCGGACTCGCCGGTGAAGATCGTCTCGATGAACTGCTCGTGGTACTCGGCGTAGAAGTGCTCGGGCAGCGGGCGCGCCTTGAACCAGAAGCCATGAACGGCAAACGGCGTCCAGACCGTGCAGAGCGTGTCCATCAGCGCCACGCTGGAGATTCGCTCTGGCCAATCGATTATGACCTTGAAGCCGATGATTCCGCCCCAGTCATGCCCGACCAGCGCCACCTCGTCGATGTCGAAGTGGTCGAGCACACCGACCATGTCGGCCGCCAGCGTGTGGCGCGAGACTGGCCCCGGCGGCTTGTCCGAGTCGCCGTAGCCGCGCGTGTCGGGGACGATCACCCGATAGCCGGCGTCGACCAGGGCCGGGATCTGCTTGCGCCACTCATAGGAAGTCTCGGGAAATCCATGGATCAGCAGGACCGGAGGTCCATCCGACGGACCATCGGTCAGGACATTGATCCGAATCCCATTGGAATCGACGCGTTGGGTCTCCATCAACCACTCCGATCACTCTCCCGCGCAGGCTAGCGCGGGATGCGTTCGAAGTAGGCACTCGACGTGCGCAGGACTCAGTCGAACGCCGGCAGGACCTCGTTCACGACTCGGTCGTAGGCCGACTGCTGGTCGTAGCCGACGAGGCGCAATGTGATCGTCGTCGCGCCGGCGTCGATGTAGGACTGGATGTCGGCGATGCACTGGTCGGGCGTGCCCATAGCGACCCAGAGGTCGAGCATCTCGTCGCTGTACTCGGTGTTGTAGTAGGCCTCGAGGTAGCGGCGCGATTCGGCCAGTGCGGCCTGGCGGTCGTCGTTGACGTTGACGTTGTAGTAGATGCAGACCTCGAAGTCGTCCGGCAGCTCGCGGCCCTCCTCCTCGGCGTAGCGGTGGATGTCGGCCAGGTACTCCTCGACGATCGCGGGCGGCTGGAAGGTTGTCATCCAGCCGTCGCCGAGCCTTGCGGTGCGGCGCAGGCCGGCCTCGCGGTTGCGCGTGAGATTCGGCCGCGGGTTCGAAGTCACCCAGATCGGCACCGGACGCTGGACCGAGCGCGGCTCGATGGTGACGTTGTCGAAGTCGTTGTACTCGCCGTGGTAGGAGACGTTGTCCTCCGAGGTCAGCAGCCGCATCACTTCGATCGCTTCCTCCATCCGCTTCATCCGCGACTCCGGCGCGACGCAGAAGGCGTCGAACTCGTGCAGCATGTCGCCGCCGCCCGCTGCGGCTTGACCCATGCAGGCGGCGAAGATCGTGCGTCCGTTGGACATGAAATCGAGAGAGGCCCACTGGTAGGCGAGCAGCAAGCCGTCGCGCAGCGGCGTCGAGGCGAAGCAGGCAGGCCCAATCCTGACTCGCTCGGTGACCACGGCCAGCGCCCCCATCAGGGTGAGCGCATCGAGCCGAGGCTTGGCCAGGATCGAGTCGCCGACCCAGATGCTGTCCCAGCGCTCCTCGGCATCGGCGCGTTGGGCCAGCGCGATCATGTCATCGAGCGTCGACGCACCGGTGACCACGCCGCGGTTCGAGAGCGTGAGTCCGAAGTTGACCATGGCAGAACCCTCCTCGTGCGAGGTCAGGGTAGGGAACACATGGGGGCGTGTGCGCTCAGACGAACGCGGGCAGGACCTCGTCGGAGATCCGCTGATACTGCGTCGTCTGATCGCTGCTGCAGATGCGCAGCAGGACGGTCGTCGCGCCGGCGTCGATGTAGCGCTGGATATCCTCGACGGCCTGCTCAGCCGGACCGTAGGAACACCAGCGGCGGACCATGGGCTCGGAGTGGTCGAGGAAGTAGTAGTCGTCGAGGAAGCGCTTCGCTTCGGCGAAGGCGGCGTCTCGATCGTCGTCGATCATGACCGAGTGGAATGCGACCACATCGAAGTCGTCGGGCAGCTCGCGGCCCGCGTCGGCGGCGTAGCGGCGGATGTCGGCGAGGTACTCGCCCAGCAACTCCGGCGTCAGCGTCGTCGACATCCAGCCGTCGCCCAATCGAGCCACGCGGCTCAGTCCGCGCTCGCGGTTGCGGGCATCGTTGGGATTCGGATTGGAGACGATCAGGATCGGAATCGGCCGTTGGATCGAGTGCGGCTCGATGCTCAGGTTGTCGAAGTCGTTGTACTTGCCGTGGTAGGAGGCGTTGTCCTCGGAGGTCAGCAACCGAATGATCTCGACCGCCTCCTCCATCCGTCCTGACCGCGTGATCGCCGGGACGCAGAAGTGTTCGAACTCGGAGGCGTCGGCGGCGCCCATGCAGGCGGCGAAGGTGAGCCGGCCGTCGGAGATGACGTCAATCGCGGCGAGCTGGTAAGCCAGCAGGATCGGCGGCCGCACCGGCGTCGTGGCGAAGCAGCCGGGCCCAATCCGAACCCGCTCGGTCCGAGCCGCCAGCGCGCTCATCAGCGACAGCGCATCCAGGCGAGGCTTGGCCGTAATCGAGTCGCCAACCCAGACCGACGTCCAGCGCTCGTCCGCGTCAACCCGCGCAGTCAGGTCATACATCTCCTCCAGTGAGGAGTCGCCGGTCACCACGCCGCGGTTGGTGAGGGTCAGTCCGAAGTTGGTCACGCCGTCACACCTTCGAGGGCGAAGTCCCGGACCATGGTGGCGAGGGCCTCTGGGGCTTCGAGGTCGGCGATGTGGCCGGAATCGGCGATTTCGACCGATTGGGCGCCCGGGATAGCGGCTCGCCAGATGTCGCCCATCTCGCTGGCGACGATGTTGTCGTGCTCGGAGGTGGCGATCAGGGTTCGGGTGTCGATCCGCACCAGGCGTCGGCCGACGCCGGTGTCGGGGATCGGCCAGAGGAACTTGGCCGAGGCGCGCAGGTCGAGCAGCTCGCCGACGTAGGCGTCCATCGGATCGCGGTCGGCCATCAGCAGTTCGGTGCGCTTGTCCGGATTACTGAACAGGACGGCGGTGGGGAAGCCGGGGTGCTGGGCGAAGGCGTCCTCTCCCGGGTGCTCTTCCGACCACAGCCCGAGCGGATTGACCAGGGTCAGCGATTGCACCGCGTCGGGCCGGATCGCTGCGATTTCCGCGCCGATCCAGGCGCCGATGCTGACGCCGACGATGTGCGCCGAGCCAACGCCGAGCGTATTGAGCAGATCGACATTGAAGAGCACCAGGTCGAGGCCGTCGCGGACGCCGGGCAGGTCGTCCTTGGCCGGGCCCCAACCCGGCTGATAGGGGGCGATCACGTGGAAGTCCCCGGCCAGCGCCTCGAGCGCGTCGCCCCAGCGCGGGATACCGGTGATCGGGTGGAGGAAGAGCAACGCCGGTGAGCCGGCGTCGCCGCCTTCCCAGACGTGGGCGGTCTGGCCGCCGGGGCGAAGGTCGAGGGTCTTCAGTTCAGCCATCAGTGCACTCCTGCGAGTTGAGGTTCGGTCGTTGCTATCGGTTGATTGGCCGCGATCGGAGTCGGCGACCAATGATCGGTGTAATCGTCCCACAGATGTCGCAGACGCGGGATTGCCTGCTGCGCAAACAGGCGCGTCGAGCGCAGAGTCAGGTCGTGAGGCATATCTCCGAACTGGAACACACCGATCAGATGACCCGCGCGCAGCGTCTTGACGAGATGCTCCAGTTGCTCGACGACCGTCTCGGGCGAACCGGCCGCCAGCGAGCCGCTGTCGATCCGCTCCTGCCACGTGGGCACGCGTGAGGGCGCCCGATCTCCCGAGCGCTGATCTTGCAGCGCGGCCGCTCGCTCGCGGATCCCACGCTCCGTCCGCCAGCCCGGCGCCTCAGTCCAGCCTGGATAGTCGTCAAGCGTGTGCCGGCTCGTGTAATCGAGATGTTCCTGGTAGAGCTGTTGCGCCTGGTCGTCCGTCTCCGCCACCACGATCGTCTGCGAGACCGCTCCCTGATAGGGATTGAACGGCAAACCGAGCGCCTCAACCCGACCCCGGAACCCGTTCATCGCCGCCTGCGCCGGAGCGATCCCACGGCTGGCCAGACAGACGTAGTTGTAGCCCTGCTCGGCGCAGAAATCCCAGGTCTCGCTGGAGATCCCGTCGGCCGGAATCCAGATCGGCGGGTGCGGCCGCTGGACCGGTCGCGGCCAGATGTTGACGTAGCGCAACCTGGCCGAGTCGCCGTTCCAGCTAAACACGTCCGGATCCTGCCAGGCTCGGAGGATCAGGTCGTGGTGTTCGCGGTAGACGGTGCGGAAATCGGCGGGGTTCGCGCCGTACGCGAAGTTAGTGTCCATCGGCGTGCCGAGCGGGAATCCGGCGACGATCCGGCCGCCTGAGATCACGTCCAGCATCGCAATCTCTTCAGCCGCGCGGGTCGCCGGACGATAGAGGGCAATCGACATGCCCAGCATGATGATCGCGGCCCGACTCGTCCGACGCGCGAGGGCCGCAGCCATGATCTGCGGCGATGGCATCAGGCCCAGGACGTTCTGGTGGTGCTCGTTCACGACCAGACCGTCGAAGCCAACGGCCTCGGCGAACTCCATTTGGTCGAGGTACTCGTGGTACAGGCGATGTCCGCGCAGCGGATCGAACAGCCGGGAGTCGGCATCAACCCACACGGACCGATTGTGCTCGCGGAAGTCGTCGGGCAGGTATGGCCACGGCATTCCGTGAAACCAGTGGAACTTCACGGGCTCACTCCACGACCGAGACGTGCATACGTTCGCGGACGGCGTCCGAGTCCCCGCTTGATGCGGGGACTCGAGCTCGTTGGTGACGGCATGTCGGACTAGTTGGCGCCCGTGAGCACCGGGGCCGGCGTCGCGACGTGCTCGGAGCCGATCGGCTTCGGCGACCAGTGGTCTTCGTAGTCTTCCCAGATGTGCTTGACCCGGGGCATGACCTGCTCGGCGAAAAGCTTGGTTGAGGCTCGCGCCTTGTCGTCGGGCATGTCGCCGCAATGCAGCAGGGTGACCAGGTGGCCGACCTGCAGCTTGGTCGCCAGCGCCTCGATCTGCTCGGTGACCGAGTCCGGCGAGCCGGCCACGATGTAGCCCTCGCGCACCCAGTCCTTCCATTCGAGCGTGTGGGCGATACCCAGACCCTGCGCGCCGCCGGCTCGCAGCCCTGCGCGGATCGTGTTCTCGGTCCGGTAACCCGGCGCGTCGGCGAAGCCCGGGTAGACGTGCAGACACTTGTCGAAGAAGTACTGCAGATGCTCGGTGTACATCTGCTCGGCCTGGTCGTCGGTCTCGGCGACCACGACCTGCTGCGCGAATGCGCCCTGGAACGGGTTGAACTCGACGCCCATCTCACCCAGGCGGTTCCAGAAGCCCTGCATCAGGGCCTCGCCGCGGACGTAGCCGTTGAACGAGAGGTAGCTGTAGTTGTAGCCCATCTCGGCGCAGAAGTCCCAGGTCTCAATCGAGCCGCCGCCGGGGATCCAGATCGGCGGGTGCGGCTTCTGAATCGGGCGCGGCCAGAGGTTGACGTAGCGAATCTTGTTGTATTCGCCGTTCCAGGAGAAGACCTCGGGGTCCTCCCAGGCGCGACGGATCAGGTCGTGATTCTCCTTGTACTTGTCGCGCAGCGTGGCCGGGTTCGAGCCGAAGCAGAAGTTGTCGTCCATCGACGTCCCGACCGGGAAGCCCGCGACCAGCCGCCCGCCCGACATCACGTCGAGCATCGCCATCTCCTCGGCCACGCGGGTCGGCGGGTTGTAGAGCGCGATCGACTGGCCCAGCAGCAGCAGGGTCACGTCCTTGGTCCGCCGAGCCAGCGACGCCGCCATGATCTGCGGCGAGGGCATCATCCCGTAGGCGTTCTGGTGATGCTCGTTGACGCCGATCCCGTCGAAGCCGAGGTCGGCCGCAAACTCGAGCTGGTCGAGGTACTCGTTGTAGACCCGGTGGCCCTCGACGGGGTCGTAGAGCCGCGAATCCACGTCGACCCAGACCGACCGATTCGTCTCCCGGAAGTCCTCCGGAAGGTGGGGCCAGGGCATCAGGTTGAACCAGTGAAACTTCATCGAAATCTCCTTGTCGGAGGGCGCTGAGGGGTCTGTGGGGTCAGTGTAGACGGTGGAGGCCTGCATCATCCCGGCACCTCGTCTTGATACCATGTCCACGGGAGACGACGACAAGATGACGACCATCGAGCCGACCCGCAAGCTTGGACCTGGACCATCTCGCACGCCGACGCCGCAGGAACGCCTGGCCTACGAAGCGCGCGAACGCAATCACCAGTTCTTTCTGACCCATAAGTGGGATCTGTTTGACCGCTATCCAAATCACTGGCTGCTGATTCACGGCGACCAGGTCGTCGAGGCGTTCGAGGATCCGTTGGACTGCATCGACCGGCGTGATGCCATGGACGAAGACGCGCGGTCCACTGTCTGGATTGGGCATCCTCCGCGTCCAGGGATCTGGATTCTGTGACTCGCAGAGTCGCCGGCTTTTTCGACGCAGGAGTCAGCGGCGATGAGTCGCCACGCTCGCTGGCGCCGTACGTTCTCGCGCGCTTCGGTACCGGGAGCTCCGCTCAGACGATTGCCATGTTGGTCGACACCGGCGCCGACACCACAGCCCTTGGGCCTCGAGATGCGCTTGCCCTCCTGGGTCGCGAATACCTTCGGATGGACTTCGATCGCGGGCCGGGCGTGGTCGCGGTGCGGGGCTTTGGCGAAGGCGACGGCGCTGCACTGGTCAGTCCGATAGAGCTGTGGCTGCGCGACACGGACGGAATCGAGTTTCCGGTGTTGTTGAATGTGGCGATCACCAGGCCATCACCTGCAGAGCCTGGACAAGGCGGCAACTGGACGATGCCCTCCCTCCTCGGGCGAGACATCCTCGAACGCTTCGACCTCGCCCTCTCCTACAACCCACCCACGGTCACCCTGACCGAAGCGGCGCCCGCGTGATAGATTGAGCGGCTACTCGGAGGAAGGGAGCTGGCAATGACGATTGAGCACCCCGTCGAGGCGACGGCCGCTGAGTTGCTGGGCTCGCCAAATGCGTGAGACTGGCGCTTGCGCACACATGTCCTAGACTTCACACATTGAATTGGTCCCTTCCCTCTCTTGGAGGAACGTTGAAGACATGACAACGGAACCCAAGCCGTACGTCCCGTTTACCGCCCAGCAGGGGCTTGAGTCTTACGAGATTCCGGCTCTCGATGAGCACGTGACGCCACATCTGGCCCCTTACCTTTGGCAATGGTGTCGTCGGCGCCTCGAGATCGACCAAAATCGATTCACGCGAATGATCCTGCAGATGCGCCTACAGCTTGGGAGCCGGCGTCTCGCCGAGTTGGAGCAACTCACTGAAGGGCAGCCCGACAGGCTGCTCAACATTGCCCAGTGGTATCTCACTGAGGCTGATCTGCCGCTGGACGTCATTGAGTCCTTAGACCAAATGCTGTCCGACGCCGGTTCAGCATGGACGGCTGATCAAGAAGCCCGAACCCTGCGACGTCGAATGCCGCCAGAAGAAGAGGAGAGTCTGCAAATCGCTATTGGGCCTGACGATGCCACTTCAACACACCTGCGGGAGGCCTGGACTGCGGCGTGGAGGCGTGAGGATCCGAGCGCTTTGGAGGCCTTCGATCGCGCTGTCAAGGCGATTGAGAGCATCCTGACGCCAATCGTTACTCCTACCGATCCGACGCCCACTGTGGGCAAGATCATCGCGGCCCTCCGGGACAAGCCGGAGAAGTGGGATACCCGGTTCCGAGGTGTTCCGACGGTTGAGGCCCTCACTGCAATGTTGGACGAGGTATGGAAGACCCAGGTGCGCCATGGCAAGTCAGAGTACTTGGAGAACACCTTGGAAGAAGCGCAAGACGCCGTCTCAATCGCTGTTGCGGTCGTCAGCCTCTGCCGGCGCGGATTCCTGCGACGTCTCAGCGAGTACACGGCCGAAGAGGAAGCCGAGGACCTCGCCATCGCGGATGCGGCGTTGGAACGCTACCAGAGCGGGAACATGAAGACAGTTTCCTACGAAGACGTGATCGCCGACTGGACAGCCAAAGAATCTAGCGATTGATGCCGGATGCTCCTGAGCCCTTTCGGCTTGAGTTCGATCCACATGCGCGACGGCAGTTGAGACGAATCCGAGGCACATACCGAAGACGTATCGACGAGCAGTTCGACGTCCTCAAGCAGAACCCAAGACCGCCAAAGGCGCTGATGCTGCGCCGCGATCTCTACCGCGTTCCAGTCGGCAACTGGCGAATCTTCTACATCGTTGACGACCAACAGAAAGTCGTCACCATCACCGATGTCCTCCGCCGCAACGAACGCACCTACCGCGACCTCTAGACACCCAACAACCTCGACACCAACTCCTCCACCCTGAACCCCTCCTCCGACCCCGACAGCCAGTCCCGTATCTCCCGACGTGCGACCGTCACCGACGTCAACTGACCCCTGCCCTCCCGCTCAACCCGAACCTCGTCCCGGAGCGCCCCCGCGCCGATGGCCGCCGCCTCACCGGCCTCGGCCAGCTCGGTGTGCAGCGGGTTGGCAAGTCCTCCCGTCCCGACCAACGTGTCGCCGGCGACTGCTCCATGCCGATCTCTTCGCGCCTGGCCAGCCCTGCCTCGACCAGGAAGCCGCAGACCGCGACGCCGATCTCCGCCTCCTTGACCCCGGCCTGGACGTGCCGGTCGAGAATCAGCCTCGCGTACTGCGCACACGTCTCTGGGTCGGACATGACCGCATCCCACGCGCTCACTGCGCCGATCCGCCTCTGTGCCGCACAACACCACCAATCTCCATACCGCACATCCGTTCATGTGCCATGGGCCGCACTCGATCAGACCTCCCTCTCTGGGGGACGTGCGCCGCAGGCGCGGAGAGGACCCTTTCGAATCCGGCTGACTCACCTGAAAGACGACCGAAGAAACCTGAAAACCGGGTCGGGAGGGAGGGCGATCCCCCTCATACACTGAGCGCATGAGTTCCCGCGACGCGACCTGTTATCGACACACCGACACCTGGGCCGGGGTGCTCTGCCAGCGCTGCTCGCGGCCGATCTGCACCCAGTGCATGATTGCGGCGCCGGTCGGCTTTCAGTGTCCCGAGTGCGTCCAGGAGGGGCGCAAGCGGATGCGCGAGTGGAAGACCGTCTCACCGATTCGCGTGACGCAGGCGCTGGCCGGGGCGAATGCGCTGATCTGGATCTTCGTCTCGATCTACACCGGGTCGCTGGCGTTCTGGGGCGGCGGCATCACCGAGATCCATGCCGACTTCGCCCTGCACGGCGCGCTGGTCTACGACGGCGAGTGGTGGCGGCTGGTCACCTCCGCGTTCCTGCACTACGGCTTGATTCACATGGGCATGAACGTGCTGATCCTGGTCTTCCTGGGCCGCATGCTGGAGCCGGCGATCGGCTGGTGGCGGATGCTGCTGCTCTACGGCGTCTCGCTGACCGGCGGCGCGCTGGGCGCGCTGCTGGTCGAGCCGAACGCGTTCACCGCCGGCGCCTCCGGCGCGGTCTTCGGGATGGCCGGCGCGGTCGTGATCGCCGAGCGCGCCTCGGGCCGCCGCTGGCAGGACTCCGGCATCCTGATGTTCCTGATCATCAACATCGTGTTCTCGCTGCTCGTGCCCAGGATCAGCATCGGCGGACACCTGGGCGGGATGATCGTCGGCGCAATCGCGGCCGGCATCCTCTGGAGCTTCCCCAACTGGTCGGCATTCATCAGGGCCGCGACGCGAGTCAAGATCCTGCGTCCGCTGCCGGAGCTCGCGGTGGTGGGCCTCGGCGTGCTCTGCGTCTACCTCGCCCTCTACGTCGCCGCTCCGCGCTGGTACGACCCGATCATCGGGATTTGACCGTCTATCCTCCGCTGGAACCCGAACGACAACTCCTGTGAGAGGACGGCTGACGATGAGCGATCGATTTGAAGGCATGGTGGCAATCGTGACCGGCGCGGCCGGCGGCATCGGCCGCGCGGCCTGTGTGCGCTTCGCCGAGGACGGCGCCAGGGTGGTCGCGGTCGACCTGGCCGGCTCGGACCTCGACGAGACCGTCGCCGCCGTCGCCAACGCCGGCGGCGAGTGCATCACGGTCGAGGCGGACGTGACCCAGGAAGCCGACGTCGCCAACTACGTCGCCCAGGCCGTCTCGGCCTACGGCCGCGTCGACGCATTCTTCAACAACGCCGGCATCGAAGGCGTTCGCTCGGCGCTGACCGATCTCGATGAAGACGACTTCGACCGCGTGATCGCGGTCAACCTCAAGGGCGTCTGGCTGGGCATGAAGCACGTCGCCCCGGCGATGGTGGAGTCCGGCGGCGGCGCGATCGTCAACACTGCGTCCGTCGCCGGTCTCTCGCCGACCCCGGGGATCATCGCCTACGGCGCGTCGAAGCATGCGGTCGTCGGGATGACGAAGTCGGCCGCGCAGGAGCTCGCGCCGACGGTGCGAGTCAATGCGGTCTGCCCGGGCCCGATCGAGACCAGGATGATGCGCAGCCTCGAGCGACAGTTCGACCCCGACAACCCCGAGGCGGTGCATGACGCGTTCGCCTCGGCCAACCCGCTCGGCCGTTATGGCGAGCCCGAAGAGGTCGCCGCGCTCGTCACCTGGCTCTGCTCGGACGACTCCCGCTACGTCAACGGAGCAATGCACACCATCGACGGCGGCGGCAATCGGGGTCGCTAGCTCTCGCGTTGCTCGCTCAGCCTGGTCCTTTGGACGATCGCCCGGTCGATCAAGCCGTCGATAGTGGGGTCGACGTTGCGCAGAACCAGGCGGGACATGAACGCCCGAGGTCCGAGATCAACGAAAAGTCGGCCGAACACCTCGTCGGCGAAACTGCTGGAGATTACGCGGACATCCGAAAAATCCACGACTACCTGTTCGTGACCCTGAAGAAGATTCCTGAGCTCCTGCCGAACCCTCGTCCCTCCACGACGTGAGCCCAGGTCGAACTGGGCGTGGCTTGACACGGCATAGAGAACGCCCCCACTTCCAGTCTCATAGGTTCGTTCCACGTAGTCGCTCGCCGGAGTGTGTCTGTTTCCGTCGAACATCAGGGCCTCATTCAGCAACTGGCCGTGGAATCTACCAATGGCGCAGCGGACCGATGTTCCCGGCAACGCAACTGCTTCTCTACTTGTCTGCGCCTCCTCCCGGTTGGCGTCGTAGAAGAGGACTCCTTCCTGCGAATGCAGTTCAAACTCGCCGGACGACACCGCGGCGATTCGATAGCTACCAAACAGCCCGTTTCCGGCATTGGAGCTGCGATCACGAGTTGCACCTTCGGAAACGGCTTGGCGGAGTGCCATTTGTGGATCCTCGATCTGAAGACTGCTAGGAATCCCGATGCCGGCATCTGCGACAATGAACTCGATCATTGATGAGTATTGCGTGGCCTGGACAAATCCACCGACAGGCGACTCGGCGTGGCTGATCACGTTGTCGGTGATTTCATTGATCGACCACTCAAGGGCTTGCAAGGTATCTCGGTTGATTTCCCGACTACGAAGCAGAAAACGAAGCAACTCATTGATTGTGCCAGCCATCTCTGACTCGTTTACAAATCGACGAACAGGAACACGCTCTCCAGACACCGACACGGATGGGAAGTCATCCGGACTAATGAAGTGCGCCCAGTTCGTGCTGACAAACAAGCTGCGCAAGGACGACTGAAACAACGTCGCACTTTGGTCCGGCAAGAGCAATCGAAACGAAATGTCCTGTTGCTCGCGATAGTGGACGATCTGCGGCAAAACGGGCAGCATCACCGCCTGTGTGATGTCCTCGCAGCCGGTGAAGTCAAGTGTGACCTCGCGCGATCCGCCGATTCGAACAGCTTGATGCAGCGCATCACTGAACTGTCGAATGGATTGGGAGTCTTTGATCTCTCCGCTGGCCGCGACGGTTCCAGAGGTCGAGTGAATCTCGAACGGCACGTCAAGTCTGCTTTGGGCCCCACTTCACCGCTATTCCACCTGCCAGGTGGAGCGGCCTCGGAGGAGTTGGGTGACGTCCTGGCGGTTCTTGAACTTGGCGACCTCGATCTGGCTGTCGAGGTAGTCGCCGTAGGTTGGCGCGTTGACGCGGCGGATCACACCCATCGGGACGGGCATCTCCGGGTAGGCGCAACGGGCGAGGAGTTGGTGTACGTCGGGCGCGGGGCGGGTGGCGTCGTGGCTGAGAATCAGACCGGCGTCCGGTCCGTCGGCGTCGACCACGCGCAGTCCGGTCGCTGAGACCGCGAGGCCCTTGTCCTCGTTCTCGCCGAAGAGCATCGGCTGCCCATGTTCGAGGTAGAGCAGGCGCTCGCTGCGGACGTTGCGGTCGGTGTACTCGGCGAAGGCGCGGTCATTGAAGATGTTGCAGTTCTGCAGGATCTCGACGAAGGCGGCGCCGTGGTGCCTGGCCGCCTGCTCGATCGTGGTGGTCAGGTGCTGGGGGTCGGTGTCGAAGGTGCGGGCGACGAAGGTCGCCTCCGACGCCAGAGCAACGGAGAGCGGGTTGAGCGGGCGCTCGGTGGTGCCGATCGGTGAGGACTTGGTCACCTTGCCGAGCTCGGAGGTCGGCGAGTACTGACCCTTGGTCAGGCCGTAGATGCGGTTATTGAAGAGGAAGATCTTGACGTCCATGTTGCGGCGCAGGACGTGCAGCAGATGGTTGCCGCCGATCGAGAGCGCGTCGCCGTCGCCGGTGATCACGAAGACCATCAGGTCCGGGCGGGCCAGCTTGAGGCCGGAGGCGATCGTCGGCGCGCGGCCGTGAATCGAGTGCATCCCGTAGGTGTTCATGTAGTAGGGGAAGCGGGACGAGCAGCCGATGCCGGAGACGAAGACCATCTTCTCGGGCGCGACGTTGAGGTTGGACAGGCCGCGCTGCATCTGGGCGAGGATCGAGTAATCGCCGCAGCCCGGGCACCATCGCGTGTCGACGTCGGACGCATAATCCTTGCGCGTGAGGTTTTCGCTCGCGAGCGGGATGATGGTCTCGACGGGTTCTGGAGCATGCGGCGTCTGGAGTACCATGTCGTGTCTCCTGTGGCTCTCTTAACTCGATCCTACGGCAAACTCGTCGTTACTCGGCGGCCATCCGGTTGATCGCCTCGGTTAACAGGCGAGCCGACAGCGGCTGGCCGGTGACCTCGTTGTAGCCCTTGGCGTCAACCAGGAAGTTGGCCCGGACCAGCATGCGGAGCTGGCCGGTGTTGGCCTCGGGGATCAGCACCTTCCTGTAGCGCGAGACCACGTCGCCGAGGTTGCGCGGGAAGGGGTTGAGGTATTGCAGATGGGCGTGGGCGACTTCGTGGCCCGCCTCGCGCGCGTCGTTGACGGCGGTGAAGACGGCGCCATAGGTCGACCCCCAACTGAGGACGAGCAGGTCGCCGGATTCTGGTCCGTCGATCTCCAGCTCGGGGATGAAGTTGGCGATGCCGGCGATCTTCGCCGCGCGCAGGTCGGTCATGCGCTGGTGATTTTCCGGCGAGTAGGCGACATCGCCGGAGATATCCGACTTCTCCAGGCCGCCGATGCGATGCTGCAGGTCGGGTTGGCCGGGCGGAATGAACATGCGCGCCAGCGTGTCCGGATCGCGCTTGTACGGTTCGAAGTCTTCGGGGTCGACGTGCTCCAGTCGCCGATAGGGGACGTCGATCTGATCAAGCTGCGTGAGGTCGGGCACCGGCCAGGGTTCGGCCGTGTTGGCCAGGTAGGTGTCGGACAGCAGGACGACCGGTGTGACGAACTGGTAGGCGAGACGCACCGCCTCAAGCACCATGTAGAAGCAGTCGCCGGGCGACTTGGCGGCGAGCACGCACAGCGGCGATTCGCCGTTGCGTCCGTACATGACCTGAAGCAGGTCCGTCTGCTCGGTCTTGGTCGGCATTCCGGTTGAGGGGCCCGAGCGCTGCACATCGAGCACGATCAGCGGCAGTTCGGTCATCACGGCGAGGTTGATCGCCTCGCTCTTGAGGGCGATGCCCGGGCCGGACGTGCCGGTCACGCCCAGGGCTCCGCCGTATGCCGCGCCGATCGCGGTGCCGACCGCAGAGATCTCGTCCTCCGCCTGGAACGTGCGCACGCCGAACTCTCGCAGTGCGGCCAGCTCGACGAGGATGTCGGAAGCGGGCGTGATGGGGTAGGAACCGTAGAAGAGCTCGAGGTCGGTCAGGTGAGCGGCGGTGATCAGGCCCAGGACCATCGCCTGGTTGCCGGTGATCGTGCGGTACTCGCCGGGCTGGAGGACCGCCGGCGGGACGCGGACGTGGGCGTCGGCGATTTCCGTCGTTTCGCCGTACGAGTGGCCGGCGTAGAGCGCACGGCGGTTGGCCTCGGCGATGTTGGGCAGACGGCCGAACCGCTCCTCGATCCAGTCGAGCGTCGGCTGGAGGTCGCGGTCGTAGAGCCAGTAGACCAGCCCGAGCGCGAAGAAGTTCTTGGTCCGCTCGGCGTTCTGGGTGGACAGGCCCAGGTCATCGACGGCGGCAACGGCGGCGGTCGTGATCGGGGCCTTGATGATCCGGTAGCTCTCGAGTGAGCCGTCGGTCAACGGGTTGCTGGGGTAGTTGGCTTTCTTCAGATTTCCCGAGGTGAACGCGTCCTCGTTGACGACCAGCAGCCCGCCCTTGGCGAGCGCGGCAAGGTGCGACTTGAGCGCCGCCGGGTTCATCGCCACGAGGGTGTCGGGCTCGTCGCCGGGGGTGAAGATCTGGTGCTTCGAGAACGAGATCTGGAAGCTGGAGACGCCGGCCAGGGATCCGGCCGGCGCGCGGATCTCGGCCGGGAAATCGGGCAGCGTCGAGAAGTCGTTGCCGAAGATCGCGGTGGCGTCGGCAAAGCGATTGCCGGCGAGCTGCATGCCGTCGCCGGAGTCGCCCGCGAAGCGGACGGTGACGCGGTCGCGTTCCTGAATCGGCGCGCTGGTGTTGCCGGATCCGTTCGCCTGCGTTGAAGTGGTGGTCATCTCTCAACGGCCTCCGCGGACGGCGCGGGCATGGCGCGCACCGGCCAGATTACTGGGGAAGGAGCCTCCACGTGTGGGCACCGGAGAGCGCTCCCGTGCGCACAATAGACCTGTGCGGGGCAGGATACGCAATACCGGAGTGCACACGGTTGGAACCTGGGGACTTCGCGCCACGCGGGCCGGTCATTCAGTAACTCCCGGTACATCCCCGTCGTCTTGGACGCTACGCCCTAAGGCGCGTTATCCGCAAGTCGTTTCGTAAAGACGAATGAAAACCGCGCGTCGGAGGAAGATCGACCGACCGCGCCTGTGTTCGGCCCCGCGGACAGACGCGACCGTCGACGCGCCCGCCGAGGAATGGTCCGGCGGGCGCGTCAACGGTCATCCGGATCAGCCGCCGTCCTCTGAGCCGTCGTCTCCTCCGCCGTCATCCCCGGGATCGCCGCTGCCGGCATCATCGCCGTTGTTCAGATAGCGATCCTGGATTTCCTGCGGGATGAGTGCATTGGTGACCCGCCGCATCTGCTCGGCGTCCGCAATCTGGGGCTCGATCAGCATGGCCATGCCGTTGAAGAGCGTGACCGGGTCGAGTGTCATCCGGTCGATCAGCAATGCGCCCATGACGCCCAGGTAGGTCTGCACCAGCGGGTGGTCATAGATGGCGAACATGATCTTGCCCTCTTCGACCCACTTGGCGAAGCCGAGGTTGAAGCCGAAGGTGGCCAGTGGAATTTTCGGGTCGGGCCACTGGGCGATGAGGATTCTGACGCCGACCGAATCGGACAGGGCCATCACGGCGGCGATGTCGCCCTGCGCGTAGCGCTCGAGCACCGCGTCGGCGGCATTCCTGCCCGCGTAGTTCCAGTGTTCGACTTCGCCATTAGCGTAGGTCGCCGCGAGTCCCTCGCAGCGATCGAGCAGGCCGACGTTGTTCGGCTCGTGGATCAGGCAGAGGATCGTGCCCTCGGTGCCTTCCTTGTTGAACTGTTCGCCGGCGATTTCGCCCGCGCGGCGGTCGTCGAGGCCGATGTGGAAGCTGGTGCCGACATCGGCGGCGGCCCGGGCGCCGGAGTTGAAGGACATGACCGGCACGCCGGCGGCCGTGGCCTCGGCGATCGCGGGCGCGAGGTCGTCCGGCGAGACCAACGTCGTCGCGATCGAGACGGCGCCGTCTTCGACGCACTGACGGATCGCTTCGGCCTGATCGGCGACGTCGCCCAAGGATTGAGCGCGCAGGTTGATGCCGAGCGCTGCCGCGGCGATCGACGCCGAGTCGGTGGCGCGGCCCCAGAAGAAGTCCTGGCCGCCGTGGCTGATCACGCAGAACAGGTCGTCGTTGTCGGGCAGTTGCGGGTCGAGCGGCTCGAACCGGTAATGGACCCAGGTCCAGCCGAGCTCGGGATTGTTGAGCAGGATGTGGTCCCGCGCGAAGACGGCGGTCTCCACCAGCTGATTCGAGGTCGCCATGATCTGCGAGACGTCACCGGCCAGGAGGCGGCGTTCCACCTCGTCGGCGACGGCGCTGTAGTCATCCGACTCGATGGTGTCAACGCCGGTGGGGAACGTCTCACCGATCCCATCGCAGAGGGAGCGCAGCGCGGCCTGATTGGGGTCGACCAGGCAGAGGACGGGCGCCAGTGTTTCGGGGTCCTCGCCGTCGTGGAATCGGGCGACGAAGTAGGAACCCACCCGCCGGCCGCTGTCGAACAATTCAGCCCGATACTCGTCCGCGATGCGCTCCGCTCGGCTGACGAGGTCGAACGCAACCGATGAACTGAACTTCACCGTGCCCGAGTCGGCGTCGGGAGCGAGGAAGCGGCGCCGAGGCTTCTGCGTCTCCCCCCATTCGCCGTCGTCGCCGAGCTGCTGCAGGCCGATTTCGACGCGGCCGTCATCGAGCAGCTCAACGGCGACGCGAACCTCCACCTGGTCTCCGTCGTCTCCCTGGCCCACAGCCCAGACGCCTCCCAGGGCGGCTGCGCCGATGAGCGCGCCAAGCACAAGCAACATCAAACTGCGCATCGTGGTAGAGCCTCTCTCTTCCGTCATGAAGTCGGTCGACTGCCATGACATGCTGGCGGGTGTCGTTCGAATCCCTGCGGGTGGTCACATGATCGAGCCGGCGTTCGCTATCGGCCGGAGGTCAGCGAGTCCAACAGGACCTGCATGACCTCGGCGTCGACGATCGTCGGCTTGACCAGCATTTGCGCGCTGTTGAAGTAGGCCAGCGGATCGATTCGCAACCGTTCGGCTACCAATGCGCCAACCGCAGCCAGGTAGGACTGAATCTCGGGAT
The DNA here is from genome assembly GCA_965204335.1 of Dehalococcoidia bacterium. Lineage (GTDB taxonomy): Bacteria > Chloroflexota > Dehalococcoidia > Bin125 > Bin125 > Bin125. The sequence goes on from OZ241982.1 coordinate 116,143, forward strand.
GGTCGAAGATGGCGAACATCAGACGACCGTCGGCGACGTACTCGGCGATGGTGCGGCTGAAGCCGAACGTGGCGCCCTGCACGTCGCGCCGGGACAGGAAGATCGCGCTGCGGACCTGGCTGCCGATCGATGAGGAAAGACCGAGCACGGCGCTGACGTCGTCTTCCCGAAGACGTTCAATGAGTTCGTCGACCGTGGTTTCGCGGTCGGTCATGGTCCAGCGCTCGACCGTGCCGTTGAAGGCTTCCTCCAGGCCATCACAACGATCGTGCAGGCCCTGGTTTTGCGGCTCGTGGATCACGCAGAGCACGTTTCCTTCGATCCCCCGCTCGTTGAACTCGCTGCCGGCCACGCGACCTGCTTCATAGTCATCGAGCGAAATGTGCAGTGCGGTGCCAACCTCGGCTGCATCCTCGGCGCCCGAATTGAAGGAGATCACCGGGATGCCGGCATCGATCGCCTCCCGCACCGCCGGCTTCAGCACGTCGGGTTCGGCGAGCGTCGTCGCGATGGCGACGGCGCCGTCGGCGGCGCAGCGTCGAACGGCTTCAGCCTGCTCGGCGCCGGTCAGGTAGACCTCGCTGCGCACGTTGATTCCAAGCATGCCTGCGGCCGCGACCGAGGTCTCGGCCGACAGACCCCAGAACAGGTCTTCGTCGCTGCCGTGGCTGATCACGCAGTAGAGATTGTCCGGCGACGGCAGGTGCGGGTCGATCAGTTCAATCCAGTAGGTCCAGCGGATGAATCGACGCGCGGCCTCCCTGGCTTCGTCGACGATGTTGGCGGTGGGAACACTGGTCGTGAAGAGTCCGCGAAGTTCGCGGTCTTCGAGCAGCCTGGTTTCCAGGTCGACGCGGAAGTCCTCGTAATCGGTCACTGCGATGCGCTCGACCGGACCGGCATAGGTCGCCTCGAATCCGTCGCACAGGCTCTCGATCCCGGGATCGTTCAGATCGTCGATGCATAGCATGTTGGGCGGGTCTTCGCTCCCGCCGAACCGCCTGTGGAATCCATCCGCAATCTCCTGGCCCGACGCGAAGAGATAGTCGGCGTAGTTCTGCGCGACGGTCTCATAACGGCTGTCCGTATCGACGACGATGACCGAGCTATGCAGGGGATGATTCGCTTCGGCGTCGGGCGCGAGGAATCGGTGCGTCGGCTTCAGAGTTTCGCCCCACGCGCCGTCAACCTCGCGTTGCTGCAGTCCCGCTTCCACCCGGCCGTCGGCAAGCCGTTCGAGCACGATCCGCACGTCGACGGCGCCGACGGGGTCGTCAGGGGTGTTGGCCACGTTTGCCCAGACCGCGGCCAGGGTCGCAGTGCCGATTGCGATGCCTGCTGCCAGCACCATGAGATACCGCATAAGAACTGCCTTTCGTTACGTCGAGTAATCAAGCGCACGCCTATCGTACTGAGGACACGGGCGAACGGAAACGGTCTCGCTCACCTGCGATCGTTCCACCTGGCGCCGGGCAGGCTCCGGGTCGGACTGCATGGCGGCGAACGCCTATCCTGCCGTCGGCGGATTGACGGCATGGAGACGGCATAGAATCGCAGACCGGAGAGTCGTTGCACTGAGAGGCGGATGACATGGCAGGAGCACTGGCGGGCCAGGCGGCCTTGATCACCGGTGGCGCGAGCGGGATCGGCGCGGCCTGCGCCGTCCGTTTTGCCCAGGAGGGCGCCGACGTCCTGCTGGCCGACCTGTTGCCTGATCGCGCGGCGGACACGGTTGCGGCGGTTGAGCAACTCGGCCGGCGCGCGGTGGTGGTCGAATGCGACACGTCGACCGAGGCCGCCAACGACGCCGCGGCGCAAGCGTGCGTCGACGAGTTCGGCCGGCTCGATGTGGTCGTTGCGGCCGCCGGCATTTCGAATGCCGAATACGTCTCGGGCGAAACGACGGACCTCGGCGACGATCGAACGGCGTCCTTCATCACCAATCAGAACGTCGAGCACTGGGAGAAGGTCATGTCGGTCAACCTGACCGGCGTGATGATGACCGACCGCTCCTGCGCGAGGAAGATGATCGAGCTCGGCAACGGCGGTTCGATCATCAACATCGCATCGATCATGGCCAAGTTCCCGCAGCCGGGAGCAGCCAACTACTGCGTCTCCAAGGCCGGCGTCTGGATGCTGACCAAGGTGCTGGCCCAGGAACTGGTCGGGGACGGTATCCGCGTCAACGCGATCGGTCCGGGCTTTATCGAGACGCCGATGACCGCCGCGATCTCGGGCAACGAGGAATTGAATCAGTGGGTGCTGAGCCTGACGCCGATGCGCCGCTTCGGGCAGCCTGAGGAGATTGCCAAGGTCGCCCTGTTCCTGGCCTCGGAAGAGGCATCGTACGTGACGGGCGAGATCATCCATCCGGACGGCGGCTGGTTTACGGAGTAACACGATGAGTCAGCGAAGGAGTCAGTGGGGCGGAGCACTGGAGGCGATTGACGCCGCCTCGGCGTCGCTGCAGATGCTCTCGCTCGACATCCACGCGCATCCCGAGGAGAACTATGAAGAGGTCCATGCGCATGCCGCGCTGACCGGCTGGCTCGGCGAGCACGGCTGGAAGGTCACGCCGAGCGCGTACGGGCTGGAGACCGCGTTCGAGGCGCGCCGTGAGGCGGAACTGGAGGGCGCGCCGACGCTCGCCGTGCTCTGTGAGTACGACGCCCTGCCGGGCATTGGTCACGCCTGCGGACACAATCTGATTGCGGTGTCGGGCGTGGCGGCCGGCATCGGCGTCGCAGCCGAGCTCGATGCGTTGGGTATCGCGGCCAACGTCCGCGTGCTTGGGTCTCCGGCGGAAGAGGGCGGCGGCGGCAAGATCCGGATGATCGACGCGGGCGCATTCTCCGATGTGGGCGCGGCAATGATGCTGCATCCCGCTCCCGGGGACATGCTGCGTCCCAACGTGCTGGCGATTGACACCTGCTTCGTCGAGTTCCGCGGCCGCAACGCGCACGCGGCGGCGGCTCCATGGGAGGGCAGCAATGCGCTCGACGCGCTCGTGCTCGCCTACCAGGCCGTCGGCCTGCTGCGCCAGCAGTCGAAGCCCGACGTGCGCATCCACGCGAAGGTGCATCACGGCGGCGAGAAGCCGAACATCATCCCGGACCGCGCCGTGCTCGAGTTTTACGTGCGCGGCCGCAACGACGCGACGGTTGACGACATGTCGGCGCGGCTCGAGGCCTGCTGCCGCGGCGCGGCGGAGGCGACGGGCTGCACGGTGTCGGTGACCTGGCAAGAGGGCGAGCGCTATAGCGACATGGCCAACAACGACCCGCTGGCGCTCAACTTCGGCGAGCGCTGGCGCGATCTGGGCGTGACGGCGCCGGACCTGGAGCAGCGCTCAACCGGCGGCTTCGGCTCGACCGATATGGGCAACGTTTCGCACGTCGTGCCGAGTATTCATCCGATCTACGCGATCCCGACCGAGGCTGGGAATCACACGCCGGGCTTCACCTCGGCGGCGGCGTCGAAGGCGGCTCACAGTGCGACGTTTGTCGCGGCCAAGGCGATGGCTCAGGCTGGTCTCGACTGGCTGACCGACGCCGATCTGCGCGATCGCGCCCGCGCCGATTTCGAAGCGACGCACAGCGAGTAACCGCTGCAATCTCCTGGGAGACTCTCATGCTCGACCACATCGTCCTCGCCACGCCCGATGTCCAGGCCACCGTCGACGAGATCGCAGAGGCTATCGGTGTGCGCGCAGCGGTCGGCGGGCGCTTCACCGAGATGGGCGTCTACAACCATCTGCTCGCACTACAGGACAACGCCTACCTCGAGATCATCGGCCCCGACCCCGAGGCCGAAGGCGGAGGAGGCATGCCATTCGGCATGGAGCCCGGCTCCGACCGCGGCGCGCACATCCCGCACTGGTGTTGCAAGGCAAACGGCGTGATCGACGAGCGCGCCGCGGCCGCCAAAGCGGCCGGCTACGACCTCGGCGAAGTCCGCCCGCTGGGCCGCGATCTACCTGACGGCGGACGCCTTGACTGGCGCCTCACGATCGGCGCATGGCCGCCGCATCTGGGCGGACTCGTGCCCTTCCTGATCGACTGGGGGCGCTCGCCGCACCCGTCGACCACCGCCGTCGCGGGCGCAACGCTCGCCTCCTGGCACGGCGAGCATCCCGACCTCGACGCCGTCCGCCGCGCGCATCAGGCGATGGGCATCTCGCTCGAACTCCGCGAGGCGGCCGAGCCGGCGCTCGTCATGACCCTCTCGGGGCCCAACGGCTCGATCACCTACCGCTAAGTCGGTGTAGAGGAGTCCGCGTGCTCGATCACATCGTCCTCGCCACACCCGACGTACAGGCGTCGGTTGAGCAGATCGCCGACGCAACGGGTATCCGCGCCGAGCTGGGCGGGCACTTCCCCGGTCGCGGCGTCTACAACCATCTGATCGCGCTCGGCAACGAGGCGTACCTGGAGATCATCGGCCCCGATCCAGCCCAGCCCAATCCCGACGGTCCGCTGCCCTTCGGCATGGACGGGTTCCGCGACGGCTCGCTGAGCGATCGCGGCGCTCACATCCCCCACTGGTGCTGGAAGGCCGGAGCGCAGATCGAGGAGCGCGCCGCCGCCGCCCGCGACGCCGGCTACAACATTGGCGAGGTCCGGCCGCTCGGCCGCGTGCTCGCCGATGGCACGCGGCTCGACTGGCACCTGACCCGCACCATCTGGCCGCCGGTGCTGGGCGGCCTCGTCCCGTTCCTGATCAACTGGGGCGACGCGCGCCATCCGTCCTCCACGGCGGTCGGCGGCGCTGTGCTCGTCGATTGGCACGGCGAACATCCCGATCTCAACGCCGTCATCCGCGCGCACGAGATCATGGGCGTCGAACTCCCACTCATGCAGGGCCCCGCGCCGGCGCTGGTCGCGGTCATTGAGGGGCCGGATGGATCGATCACACTGCGCTAGCTCGCAACAGGGAGGAATGAACGATGAAACTGGGACTATCGCTTGGCTACTCCGGGGCGTACATGTCGCTGCCCGTGGACCTGGTCCGCAAGGCGGAGGAACTGGGCTACGACTCGGTCTGGACGGCTGAGGCCTACGGCTCGGACGCATTCTCGCCGCTCTCCTACCTGGCCGCCGTGACCGACAAGATTCGCCTCGGCACGGGCGTGATCCAGCTCGCCGCGCGCACGCCGGCGAATGCGGCCATGACCGCGGCGACGATCGATGCGCTGGCCGGCGGCGACCGCATGATCCTCGGCGTTGGCGTGTCGGGGCCGCAGATTGTCGAGGGCTGGTACGGCGAGCCCTGGGGCAAGCCCAACACGCGCATCCGTGACTACGTGTCGATTATCCGCAAGATCCTGGCCCGCGAGGAGGCGGTCACGCACGACGGCAAGGAGATTGCGCTGCCCTACACCGGGCCCGGCAGCATGGGGCTGGGCAAGCCGCTCAAGTCGATCCTGCACATGAATCCGCACATCCCGATCTGGCTGGGCACGGGCACCGAAATGAACGTGCGCATGACGGCCGAGGTCGCCGACGGCTGGCTGCCGCTCGGACTGACGCCGTACAACGCCGATCTGTTCGAGCCCTGGGTCGAGGAGGGCTTCAAGCGCTCCGAGGCCAGGACGGGCTCAGCGAAGTGGTGGCCCGACTTCGAAGTGCAGTCGTCGGCCGAGGTCGAGATCACCGACGACCTGCGCGACGCCTTCCGCAAGATGAAGCCGAACGTCGCACTCTACGTCGGCGGGATGGGTCACAAGACGCTCAACTTCCACAAGATGTCGATGATTCGCCGCGGCTACGGCGACGCCGCCGAGCGCATCCAGGAACTCTACCTGGCCGGCCGCAAAGCGGAGGCGATTGAGGAGGTTCCCGAGGAGTTCCTCGACGAGCAGGCGCTGCTCGGTCCGCCGGACAGGATCCGCGAGCGCTACCAGGCCTGGGCCGACAGCTACATCACGGGATTGACGGTGCGGACGCACCAGCCGGAGGCGGTCGAGTTGATGGCCGATCTAGCGAGGGAGTCGTCGGGCGCGTAGGCGCTACTCGATCCCGTCGATGGCGACCATGCCGGCGCCGTACTGGTCGTGGCGCTGGAGCCAGGCCATGGGCCAGGGCAGGTCGTCTTCGTTGCGGCCGTCGGGCAGCACATCGAGGAATCGGTACGTGCCGAGGAAATCCTCAAGCCCTCGGGCATAGATCGAGTACGTGTGGAAGATGCCGCCCTGCTCGTCCTTGTAGAAGACCGAGAGGCCCGGGGCTTCGGTGCCTTCGAAGTCGATCGTGGTGTAGTTGTGCTCACGCGGCCCCGGCTGGTCGTTCTGCGAGGGGTAGGAGACCTGGAAGTCGAAGTTGAATGTGCAGTCGCTTGACGACAGCCACTTGAAATCCCAACCCATGCGCTCGCGGTAGGCCTGCACCTTGTCGAGCGGCGCTCGCGAGATTGCGACGAAGGCGGCGTTGCGTTGTTCGACGTGAATCGTCGCCGGATTGAAGTGGTCGGCCATGAATGAGCAGGCGACACAACCCTCGTCCCACTCGGGATCGAACATGAAGTGGTAGACGATCAACTGATCGGCGTTGCCGAAGAGTTCGCTGAGGGATTCCCGGCCATCCGGGCCATCGAAGGTGTACTCGCGGTCCACCCGCTCCCAGGGGAGCTGTTGTCGGGCGGCGGCCAGTTCGTCGCGCAGGCGAGTGAACTCCTTCTCGCGCTGCAACAGGGATCGACGCGCCTCGACCCATTCCTCGTGCGAAACGACCGTGCGATTCGTCATCGGTTCACTTCCTTCAGCTTGCCGGCGCAGAGCAGACCACCGTCAATGTACTCCGAGCAGGGTCGTAGACTGCGGAGGCTCTCACAGGAAGAATCGGAGGGAACGCCTCATGTCCGACGCCGAAGCGATTGTCAACGCCTTCATGGCCGAGTTCGACGCCGAACATCCCGACGCGGACCAGCTGGCGTCGTACTTCACCGACGACGCGGTCTACCACAACATGCCGATGGCGCCGGCCGAGGGGATCGAAGCGGTCAAGGCGGCCCTGGCCGGCGTGTCGCAGATGACGTCCAAGGGCTGGGAGGTGCTGCACTCAGCCGCGAACGGCAACGTGGTGCTGAACGAGCGGGTCGACCGCTTCGACATGGGCGGCACCGAGGTGGCGGTGCAGGTCATGGGCGTCTTCGAGATCCGCGACGGCAAGATCGCGCGCTGGCGCGACTACTTCGACATGGCCTCGTTCCAGAAGCAGATCCCCGGCGGTTAGGCGGGTCCTACGCTCGACCGAAGGCGGCGCGGAGTTCGGCCGCGATTTGATCGAGAGCGGTGTTGCCTTCGGGGACGGCCTCGAAGGCGCTGACGAAGCCGTGGATCACTCCGTCGTAGCGGGTGCAACTCGACTGCACGCCGGCGGATGAGAGCGCAGCGGCGTAGGCTTCACCCTCGTCGCGGAGCGAGTCGTACTCGGCCGTGATCGTCAGGGCTCTGGGCAAGTTTGAGAGGTCCTCGGCCTGCAGCGGCGATGCGTAGGGCTGTGCGCCGTCCGCCTCGTCGTTGAGGTAGAGGTCCCAGAACCAGCGCATGCCGGCTTCCGAGAGGCCGAACTCGCCGCCGCCGTTGACCTTGTAGGACTCGGTCTCGAAGTTGAAGTCGGTGACCGGGTAGATCAGGATCTGGGCGGCGATTTGCGGACCGCCCCGATCGCGGGCCATCTGCGAGACGACCGCGGCCAGGTTGCCGCCGGCCGAGTCGCCGGCGACGGCGATCTGGTCGCTGGGGCCGCCCTGCTGGGCGTACATGCCGGCAATCCACTCGAGCGCGGCGTAGCAGTCGTCGGCGGCTGCGGGGTACGTCGCCTCAGGCGCGAGCCGATAGTCCACTGAGAGCACGCTGGTCGGAACGCGGTTGGCGAGCGCTCGGCAGACGGCGTCGTGCGAATCGAGGTCGCCAATCACCCAGCCCCCGCCGTGGAAGTAGACGACGGTTGGCAGGTCGCGCGGGTCATCGGTGGGCAGGTAGCCGCGGGCGGGAATCTCGCCGGCGGGTCCGGGGATGACCATCTCGTGGACCTGGGCGACCGGCTCGGGCTCGCCCTGCGGTCGCAGGGCGGCCATCGCTTCTCGCGCTTCCTGCACGGAGAGTTCGTTGAACGGCGCGGCGCCGGCGCGCATGTCGAGGATGGCCTGGGTTTCTGGGGTGACGGGCATACGTGGTTCCTTCCTGGGTCTGTCGGCGTGGGGAGCCCCGTCTCGACTCCCTCTCCCTGAGGGAGAGGGCTGGGGTGAGGGTCGGGCCGCAGCTTCCCCTACAAGCCGGCCCTCACCCTAACCCTCTCCCTCGGGGAGAGGGAACCGGAGGGCGAGGGAGTCAGACGCTAGATCCGTTCGTTGATGAAGGCGGCGGCTTCCTTGAGGCATTCGATCCCGGTTGGGATGATGGCGAACATCATGAACGGGTCGTGGATCACGCCGTCGTAGCGATGGACGGTGACCTCCCCGCCGGCCGCCTCGATTGCCGCTCCGTAGGCTTCGCCTTCGTCGCGCAGCGGATCGAACTCGGCCGTCTGGATGAGTGCCGGTGCAAGACCGGACAGGTCGCCGGCCTGAAGCGGCGAGGCGTACGCCTCATGGCCCGACTCGGCGCCGGGCAGGTAGTGGTCCCAGAACCAGACCATCGACGCCCTGGTCAGCAGGTAGCCCTCGGCGTTCTCGCTGTAGGACGGGTAGCTGTAGTTGTGGTCGGTGACGGGCACATGCAGGACCTGCGCGGCGATCGCCGGGCCGCCCTTGTCGCGCGCCATCTGCGAGACCACGGCTGAAAGGTTGCCGCCGGCTGAGTCTCCGGCCACGGCCATGCGCGAGCCATCCACGCCGATCTCGGCGCCGTTCTCGGCGACCCAGGCCGCCGCGGCGTAGCAGTCGTCGGCTGCGGCCGGATACTTGTGCTCGGGCGCGAGTCGGTAGTCGACCGAGATCACGGCAGCCTCGCCGAGTTCGGCCAGCAACTGCCTGCAGGTGCCGTCGTGCGACTCGATGTTGCCGAGCACCCAGCCGCCGCCGTGGTAGTACATCACGACCGGCAGATTGTCGCCCGCGGATGCGTAGATGCGAATCGGGATATCGCCGCCGGGACCGGGCACGGTGCGGTCCTCGACCCGTGCGGCCTCGGGCGCGCCCGCCTGCATGGGGGCGAAGCCCTCCATCATCGCGCGCGCTTCGTCCGGGGTCTGTTCGGAGATATCCGGGCCGCCGGCCTCTTCCAACATGGCGAGCAGTCCCTGGGTCTCTGGGGTTGGGGGCATGGTTCACTCCTCGTGTGGTGTGTTGCACTCAACGGTCAGCGCGCCGCACGGCGCGACGCGCACAGGATAGGCGCTGCACTACTCCCGGGCGTCGAGCCACTGGCGCGTCATCTCGGCGTGGCCGACGTGTTCGGCGGTGTGGGCGAGGGCGCGGACGACGAGTTCGTGTCCGCTGAGATTCTTGTCCATGAACATGTGGTAGTGCGGACCGTCCCAGGCGTCGTCCGAGAGTCCGGCGACGGCCGCCTCAATCGCGGCCTTCGCGCCTGCCCAACGCTCGGCCAGCAAGCCCTGCGGGTCATCGAATGAGGCCGCGCGCGAGTCGAACTCGGCCTGGCGGCTGCGGTCGACCTCCTGGCCGGCGAGGACTTCGACGAAGTTCCACTCGGTCGCCGAGATCGCGTGCGTCGCGAGGACGAACATCGCGGACGAATCGTCCCAGGGCGCGGTGTCGAGCTGTTCCGCGGACAGCCCATCGGCGGCGGCGAGGATCCGCTCCAACAGTTCGCAGGCGGTGTCAAAGGCGGGCTGGGCGGGTCCGGAAAGCGGCATCGTCGTCCTCCAGCGAGTTCGTATACTCCGATTGGTCGCGCGGACGTCTTGAAGTGTATCCCGCGCTGAGCCAACGTAGCACATCCATTCCAGTGAGGGAACCGATATGAAGCCCGATCCGCAGACGCGGGCGTTGAACGTGATGATCGAGGAGATGCAGTCACAGGGCAAGCCGTGGAGCGAGATGGAACCGCAGGAACTGCGCGACCAACTGGCCCAGGGCGGACCGCTGGGACCGCCGCCGGCGCGGCTGGACGATATCGCGCAGGAGCGGACGATTCCCGGTCCGGCCGGCGAGATCCCGATCCGCGTGTTCATCCCGCCCGTCGTTCGCGGCGTGTACCTGCACATCCACGGCGGCGGCTGGGTGATCGGCTCGCACGACGGCGCCGACGAAGCGCTCTGGGCGCGCGCGCAGGCGACGCAACAGGCGGTGGTCTCGGTGGGCTACCGGCTCTCGCCGGAACACCCGTATCCCGCGCCGAACGAGGACTGCGAGGCGGCCGCCGCCTGGCTGGTCGAGAACGGTCAGTCCGAGTTCGGCACCGACGTCTTCACGATCGGCGGCGAGTCGGCCGGCGGGCATCTCTCGGCGGTCACGCTGCTGCGGATGCGCGACAACCACGGCTACACGGGATTCAAGGGGGCCGCGCTGACCTACGGCGTCTTCGACCTGCGCCACTCGCCCTCGGCCCGGCTCTGGGGCGAGCGCACGCTGATCCTTTCCTCGCCGATCATGGAGTGGTTCATCGACCACTACGTGACGCCGGAGGAACCGGAACTGCGCGATCTGGCGGATGTGACGCCGCTGCTGGCGGATCTGTCCGATATGCCGCCGGCGATCTTCACGGTCGGGACGCTGGATCCGTTGCTGGACGATTCGCTGTTCATGGCCGCCCGCTGGCAGGCGGCGGGCCATGAGGCTGAGTTGCACGTGTTCCCCGAAGCCCCGCACGGCTTCGACAGTTTCCCGACGCCAGCGGGTCAGGATGCGACGAACCGGATCAACAACTTCCTGAGCGGGTGCCTGGGGTAGGGAGAACGCTCAGTTCACCCGCTTTTCGACGCCTTCCCAGTAGGCCTCGCGGAGCTCGAACTTCTTGAGCTTGCCCGTTGCCGTCCGAGGCAAGGTCTCGACGAACTCCACGCGGCGGGGGATCTTGAAGCCGGCCATCGTGGCCCGGCAGTGGGCGACGATGTCGTCCCTCGTCACGTCGTGGCCTTCCCTTGGGACGATCAGGGCCAGCGGCGTCTCACCCCACTGCTCCGAGGGCACTCCGATCACCGCCGCTTCGAGCACCGCCGGGTGGTCGTAGAGCACGTCCTCGACCTCGATGCTGCTGATGTTCTCTCCGCCTGAAATGATCACGTCCTTGGCCCGGTCGACGATGTTGATGTAACCGTCCTGGTTGACCGTGGCCATGTCGCCGGTGTGGAACCAGCCGTCGACGATGACCTTGTCGGTCTCTTCCTGCTGCTGCCAGTAGCCGCGCAGGACGACGTTGGAGCGGGCGACGACTTCGCCGATCTCGGCGTCGTCCCAGGCGACCTCCTTGCCCGAGTCGCGGACGACCTTGACCTCGACGCCGATCACCTCGTGTCCGGCGCGGACCTTGGTCCGGAAGTAGGCCTCTTCGTCGGCGCCGAGATAGGGCTTGACCTCGGCCACGGTGAGGATCGGCGAGGTCTCGGTCAGGCCGTAGATCTGGATGAACTCCCAGCCGAGCTCCTTCTCCAGGCGCTCGATGAAGGCCTGCGGCGGGGGCGCGCCGGCGACGGTGAATCGCGGTCGGACGCTGATGTCGTAGTCGTCCTTGCGCTCGAACTCGAGGATGCGGGCGAGCACGGCCGGGGCCATGCAGGCGAAGGTGCAGTCTTCGTCCTGGATCACCTGGTAGATGTCGGCCGCCTCGGGCGCTCGGAGGACGACGTGCTTGCCGCCCATCGCGGTGATCGCATACGGGCCGCCCCAACCGTTGGCGTGGAACATGGGCAGCGTCCACATCTCGGCGTCGTCGTGCGAGATGCGCAGGTGGGCGATGAAGTTGTAGGCGTTGATGTAGGCGTTGCGATGCGTGATCATCACGCCCTTGGGACGCGCCGTCGTGCCCGAGGTGTAGTTGATCGAAAGCAGGTCGGTCTCTTCGAGTCCCGGATCGGGAGGCTGCGAGGTTGACTGATCGGCGATCCAGTCCTCGTAGTTGGTCCAGCCGGGGTTGATCGGCGCGTCGCCGTAGGGGATCGCAATGAAGTGCTCGACCGTGTTGACGTTGGCGCGAGTCTCGTCGACGAGGTGGGTGAACTCGGCGTCGACGAGGACGACCTTCGAGCCGGAGTGTTCCAGCATGTACTCGAAGTCGGCGGGGATCAGGCGGTAGTTCATCGGCACGACGACGGCGCCGATCGCGGCGGTCGCGTAGAACGTCTCCAGGAACTGGTGCGAGTTCGGGGCGATGATCCCGACCCGGTCGCCCTTGCCGACGCCGGCGTCGAGCAGGGCGCGGGCCTGCTGGTTGACGCGGGTATTGAACTCGGCCCAGGTGAAGCGTTGGTCGCCGTCGACGACGGCCTCGGACGGCCCGTAGAGCTTCGACGCGCGGCGCAGAAAATCGTTGACCAGCAGCGGAACTTCCATCGTCGTCTCCCTCAGTCAGGTCGGGCGCGAAGGGGGCAGCCGCGACCGTCGCGGATTCGGGAACATTATTGCACTCAGGTCAGGGCGAGCCGCGCTCTACTCGGCCGGGAACTCGGAGACCGGGAAGACGTCGTTGACGATCGACAGGTCGTCGCCGTCGGGGCAGTAGGGAAGGACGGTGCGTTTCCAGTCGGGGTTGGGGATGTGGAACTGGAGCTCGCCGTCGAACCGGATGTTGGCCTCGAGTTCGTAACGACGATGGCGGCTGATCTGGACGCCTTCGTGCGGCAACTCGAAGTGAATTGGGAACGAGCCGAGGTCCCGGAACTCCGCCTCAACGACGACGAACCGCTCGTCGGGTTCAGACACGTCCCAGAGTCGGATCTCGAGCACGGCGTCATCGGGCAGATCGCCCTCCCAGAAGCTGGAGTGGATCTGCCCGGGCAAGGGCTCGACGCAGCGGTCGAACTCGCTGACCGAGATCACGCGAACATCGCTGCTGCGAGGATTGCCTCTGGTGAGGACGGGATGGACGGTGTCGTTGATGTAGAGCAGCTCGCCGTCGGCCTCCACGCGGGCGCTGAGCGTGTATTCGTTGCGAGCGTCGAACCCCTCGGGCTCGTATTCGATCCGGAAACGAACCGGCAGACGTTCGGCATCGAGAATCACATCGCGGCCCAGAATGAGGCCGGGACCGTCGGCCAGCGAGGTGTCGAGCAGCGTCACGATGACCGTGGCGCCGTCGGGCAGGTCGACGTCGCGGTGGAATCGGACCTCGCCGTTGACGGTGTTGTCGGGGCCGCAGGCGGCGACTGCAACGGCCGAGGCGGCGAGCAGCATGATCGATATCGGATAGACCACCATCGCGGGCATGCCGGTTCCCTTCTCACGTCCATTAGATAGCATCGAAATGGTCGACCGGGCGCGAGAGCAGAGGGGGACACGATGGAGATTGTCGTCGGGTTGGTCATCGGGCTGGCAGTGGGCGCAGCGTTGGCCTGGCTCGTTCGACGGGAAGCCTCCGGATTGCGCATGGACGCGGAGACGCTGCGCGCGGAGCTGGAAACGGTGCGTGGCAGGCTGCAGGGCGTCGAACAGGAGCGGACGGAGGCCGGCGCGCGGCTTGAGGAACGCTCGTCGCAGTTGGAACAGGCGGTCCTCGATCTGGCGGAAGAGCGCGAGCGAGCATCCACCCTGCGCGACAGCCTGGGAGCGGCTCGCGAAGAGCTCCAGCAGGTGGCATCGGATCGTGAGGCCAGGATCGAGGAACTCAACAAGAAGCAACAGGAGGTCGACACGCTGTTCAAGGGCATTGCCGCCGATGTCGCCAGGGCGAGCAACGAGGAATTCCGCAAGCAGGCAGCCGAGGACTTCAAACGTCAGCGCGAACTGGCTGAACAGGAACTCAAGCAGCGCGTCGAGCCGGTCGGCAAGAGCCTTGACGAGTTGCGAAAGCAGATTCTGGATCTGGAGAAACAGCGTGAAGGCGCCTACGAGGGCGTCAGCGAGTTGATCAAGGTCACGCAGCAGCAGGTCGGACGACTGAGCTCCGAGACCGGCGACTTGCGAGAGATCTTGCGTTCATCACGACATCGGGGACAGTGGGGCGAACGCGCGCTGGAGAACATCCTCGAACTGGCGGGCATGCGGCGAGGAACCGACTTCGAGACTCAGGTGTCGGGCGAACGCGGCAGCGGGATCGCCGACTTCGTGGTTCGGATGCCGGGAGCCGGCCGGATCATCATCGATTCGAAAGCGACGTTCGACGAATATCGCCAGGCAATCGAGGCCAGCGAGGAAGCGGAACAGCGGGAGCTGCTCGCCGCACACGCCCAGACGCTCATGCGAACTGCGCGAGACTTGAGCCAGCGAGACTACCCGGCGGAGTTCGTCGGCGCGATGGACTGGGTCGTGATGTGGATTCCGACCGACAGCATCCTCGAAGGTGCGACGCGCGTGATGCCGGACTTGATTGAAGAAGCGTTCACCAGGCATCGAGTGCTGCTGGCCACGCCGGTCACGATGATCGCGCTGCTGACCGGAGTGGCGACGGCTCTGCGGCACGAGGAACAAACGGAACGCCTACACAAGAACGCACTGCAGATCCAGGAAGCCGGAACGCTGTTGTATTCCGGCGTCCGCAACCACGCGTCCGACTACTTGAAACTGGGAAGACAACTGAAGCGCGTGTTTAGCGCCTACGACGAGGGTATCAGCTCCATCCAGGGCAATCTGATTCGCGGTGCTCGAGATATGCGCGAGCTCGGCGCAGGCGAAGGTGATGAGATTGACGAACCTCAACCCTTGAATCTCGACACCAGGCAATACCGCTCAGTCGAACTCCGGGACCTGAACGACACAGCCGACTAGTCGTCGAACGTCTTCCGAGTTCGAGGGCGCACGGCTCCGTATTTGCGGAGGTCGGCGATGGTGACGATGCGGCCGGTCCACTCGGGGCCCTGGGCGACCATCCAGAGGCAGGCGTCGGACATGATGATCGGATCTTCGAAGTCCATCTGCTTGGCCTGCTCCCCGAGCGTGAAGGCGTAGCCCTCGCTCCAGACGGAGAGTTCGAGTCGGAGGCAGTTGACAGAGACGCCGGTGCCCTTGAGATCGCTGGCCAGCGATTCGGACATCGCTTCGAGCGCGCGCTTGGTCGTGGTGTAGCTGGCGCGTCCGAAGTCGGGGCTGACCGCTGCGCCGGAGCCGATGTTGATGATCGCGCCGCCGTCGGATTCGGCCATTTTCGGGGCGACGGCGTGGGTCAGATAGAACGGCGCATTGACGTTGATCTCGACCGCGAGACCCCAGAGGTTTCGGCCCGACTCGAGCGCCTTGCCCGGCGGCGCGATCGCCGCGTTGTTGATCAGCACGTCGATCCGGCCGAACCGGTCGTAGGTCTCGGCGACGGCGCGGTCGAGGTCGTCCACCCTGGCCAGGTTCGCGCCGATCGGCAGGCACTGCTGTCCCGCCTCTTCGACGAGCTGGGCGGTCTCGTTGACCGTGCCGGGCAGCTTGGTCGGCGTGTCGGCGGTTGAGCGGGCGACGGCGGCGATGTCGTAGCCGGCAATCGCGAAATCCTGCGCGAGTTGCTTGCCGATGCCTCGGCTGGCGCCGGTGATGAATGCGACTTTGGCCATGATGATCCTCCTTGCAAGACCCTCACCCTGACCCTCTCCCTCGGGGAGAGGGGACCAGCGCGGGCCTTCCTCGCAAGTCTCCTCATGGAGAACTTGCTGCTTGCGGGGTTCAGCATATCCGCCATATAGACTTCCGCTGGAGGAGTAGGACGATGCCCCATCACGTCAAGAGCAAGGCTCTCTCGCATCTGCGGATTTGCGATTTCACCGGCCAACTGGCCGGCGCGGGCGCGACCAAGTTCATGGCCGCGTTCGGCGCCGAGGTGATCCGGATTGAGGATCCGTCCAACCACGGCCGCTGGGACATCCTGCGCGGGATGCCGCCCTACGTAGACGATCGGCGCGGCCCCGAGCTGGGCGGGCCGTTCAACAACCACAACGTAGGCAAGCTGGGGATATCGCTGAACATCAAGACCGAGAAGGGACGGGAGCTGTTCGAGCGGCTGGTCGCGATTTCCGACTGCGTGACCGAGAACTTCTCCTCGGGCGTAATGCGCTCCTGGGGCTACGACTACGACGCGCTCAGGGAGATCAGGGAAGACATCATCTACGTCTCGAACTGCGGCTTCGGACACTCGGGTCCGTACGAGAAGTTCAAGACCTGGGGCCCGATCGTGCAGGCCACCAGCGGCCTGACGATGTCCAGCGCGATCCCCGATCAGCCGCCGGCCGGCTGGGGCTACTCCTACATGGACCACACCGGCGCGTACTTCATGGCGATGGCGATCATGCTGGCGATCCACCACCGCAACCGCACCGGCGAGGGTCAGTACGTCGACGTCGCCGCGACTGAAGCGGCGCTGACGCTGAACGGTCCGGTGTTGCTCGACTACACGGTGAATGGTCGTCCGCTGCGCCGTGAGGGCTTTCCCGACGCCAACCATTCCGTCAGTCCCGCGATGGCGCCGCACAACATCTATGCAGCGAAGCCGATTCCCGGTTCGTTCGACGAAGCCTGGATCGCAATCGCCTGCCGCAACGACGAAGACTGGCATGCGATGCGCGACGTGCTGGCCACGGACGGGTGCGACTGGGCTGCTGACGACAGTTACGGCCAGCTTTCCGGCCGACTGGCCGGCCAGGACGAGCTGGACTCGAAGATCGGTGAGTGGTGCCTGCGCCGGGATCCGTTCCAGTCGGCGGAGTTGCTGCGTGAAGCCGGCGTCCCGGCCAACGCCGTGCAGACGCCGGAGCAGCGGATCGACCAGGACGTGAACTCGGCCGAGGCTCGGCTCTGGCCCACGATTCGCCAGGCGGAGATGGGCCGCGTGCGCGTGGATGGGATTCCGGCCCACTTCACGAAGACGGACTGGTCGATGACTCGCGGCGCAGCGACGCTGGGAGAGGACAACGATTACGTCTACGGCGAGCTGCTGGGGTTGAGCCAGGACGAAATCGCCGGGCTGTACGAGGAGGGCGTGATCTAATGACCACCAACTCGAATCCCCTGGCGATGATGGCGCTCGACGACCTGCGCGTACTCGAGATCGGCGACGAGCGAGGCGCCTGGTGCGGCAAGTTGCTGGCCGACATGGGCGCCGACGTGATCAAGATCGAGCCGCCCGATGGCGATCCGTCGCGCCAGTACGAGCCATTCGTCGACGACGAGCCGCACCACGAGCGGTCGCTGTTCTTCTGGTACTACAACACGTCCAAGCGCAGCGTGGTGATGGACTTCAACGACCGATCGAACGCCGATGCGTTCCTCAAGCTGGTCGAATCGGCCGACATCATCTTCGACACGAATACGTACGATCCGGTTGGTCGACTTGGAGTCGATTACCACCAGATCATGTCGGACAACCCGGGACTGATCTGGTGCACGATCACCAACTTCGGCTTCGGCTCGGTGCGTGACGACGAGCCGCACACCGATCTGACGCTGGCCGCCAACGGCGGCTTCGCCTGGATGAACGGCTACGACGATCACTCGCTGCCGCCCGTCCGCGGCGGCGGTCAGCAGGCGTATCACACGGGATCGAACTACGCCTTCATGTCGATCCTGACGGCGCTGCTGCACCGCGACGCCACCGGCGTGGGTCAGCACATCAATGTCAACATCAACGCCTCCGTCAACGTGACCACTGAGGCAGGCTCGTACTCCTGGCTGGTTTCGCACTCGACGGTGCAGCGCCAGACCGGGCGCCACGCCGGCGTGGCGCCGTCGATGCCGTCGCAGATCCAGTGCGCCGACGGTCGCTACGTAAACACAGGCATCCCGCCGCGACGTCCGGCCGAATTCGGCCTCTGTTACCAGTGGTTGGAGGACGAGGGTCTGCTGGACCAGCTGCCCGAGGCGGCGCTGCTGCTGGTCGGGGCGGAGCTGGAGAGCTTCTCGCTGGCGGACGTGTTCCGAGGCGATAACGAGGAGCTGCTGGCAATCTTCGGGGCCGGCCGGGAGGCGTTCGATCTGCTGGCCTCGAAGCTGACGGCCTACGAGTTCTTCACCAAGGCGCAGAACTTCGGCTTCCAGGTCGGCGTGATTCACAGTCCCGAGGAGGCGCTTGAAGACCCACACTTCGTCGACCGCGGGATGCAGGTCAAGGTGGAGCATCCGGAGTTGGATCGGGACGTGATCTACCCGGGCGCGCCATATCAGTTGACGAAGGGAAGCTGGGCAATCACGCGTCGTCCGCCGCTGTTGGGCGAGCACACCGACGAGGTGTTGGGGGAGCTGGGTTAGCCGGACCGCAACCCGGCCATTCTCCGGCGGTCGCGGGCGTAGTCTTCGTCAATATCCGATAGGGCGGTGACCACGCGCATCCCGGCAGCTCTCGCCACCCGCGCCGCATTGCGGTCGTGTGTCATGACTGGGAGATCGGCGCTTCGTGTCTGGGCCAGCATCCAGAGATCTTCTCTCTCGGCGCCGTAACGCAAGCCCAAAGCGATTGCGGTCCTCTTAAGCGACACAAACTCTGCGATTGCAGACTCGTCAGGCGGGTCCAGCGCGTTATCCCCTTCGATGTACGGTCTCAGCAGTTGCGATGCCTGCGGCCGCCATTGGATCACCTGAATCTCTGCCCGCACAAAGTAAGTAACGACCGCTCGGTAGTTGCTCAGAAACTCGCGGTACAAACTCCCAAGTTCGCCGGTTCCCAAGATGGCGCTCAGGACGTTGGTGTCAATCGAGATTGCCGGATGTTCGCCACTCAGGTCCGCCGTCGTCCCGCCACTTGGGGTCAAGAGCATCAGCGAGTGCTTCCCGTTCCTCCTGGGTCATGTCTTCTGTGATCGCGTCGAGTGCTGCGATTAACTCCGCGCCGGTTGTCGGCTCGCCGCGGATGACAACACTGACGGTGCAGTCGATTGTCCGACCTTCAACGGAGGTCTCCAGGTAGGAGACCCGAGCGTCCTCGCCATCGAACAGGAGGGCACGCTGGAGGGTCTCGCCGGGCAAGTGCAGTTCCAGCGGCGGCTGGCCGTCGATGGTGACTCGAGCGCGGAGGTTGCCGGGCTCTGTGATGACGTCCAGCAAGCCACGCACGGTCCGGCGGCACACCTCGATGCTGGGCTCAGTCGCCGGCTCAGAAGCGGGATCCGTGCTGACCATGTCCTGATGATACAGAGCGCAACCACTCAACGGCGATCGACTGAGCGTCGGCATTGACGATCAGCCCGTGGCCGACCCCGCGGAGCCGGACGATGTCGGCGCCCGGAGTCGAGGCGGCCAGCGCCTGGCCGAATGCGATGGGGACGGTTGTGTCGGCGTCTCCGTGGACGACCAGTGTCGGGCAATCGATCCGATGGAGGTCGCCGCTGAGGTCTACGTTCCGCTGGGCGTTCATGTTGAGCAAGGCTCCGAGCGTCAGGCGGTGCAATTCGGTGTTGGACAGGTTGTCCAGTGCGCGCTGACGGTTGTCTCTGTGTGACTGCAGGGCCGGGTCGGGTTCCGGCGGCTGGGGAGGCGAGCGCCACTCGTCCTCCGATGCGGCGACGGCTTCCTCGATGCCCTCGGCATCGAGCAGATCGAGAATGGCCAACCGCTTGGCGACAGTTTCCAGACGGTCAAGGACGAGTGGATCGCTGAGATCGATCCCTGCCGGCGTCAACGACATGAGTGAAGCGCCGGTGTTGAGCAGGACCAGCGACTCGACGCGCTCAGGGTGGTCGAGGGCCAGCCTGATGCCGATGGGGCCGCCAGCGGAGGTGGCGATCACTGCGGCCTGTTCGATATCGAGGTAATCGAGCAGGTTGGTTGCGTCGTTGGCGAGGTCTTTGAGGGTGAACTGCCTGGCGTCGTACTGAGAGAGTCCGGCGCAGCGGCGGTCGTACCAGATCAACTTGAGTCCGTCGGTGGGGACCTGCCAACGCAGGCGGGGGCCGTTCCAAAGGGTTGAGGAGGGGCCTCCCCAGGCGCCATGGACGATCAGGATGGGCCGGCCGTCTGGGTCGCCTGAGGCTTCGTAGGCGACGCGGCGGCCGTTGATCAGTGCGAGTCGCACACTCGTCGTACTTGATCAGTCGTACTGGGGCTGATCCTCGATACCGGGCATGACCCAGGTGACGAGTTCGGCGGGTGGGTCGGCGAAGGTCAGTCCCTCCATGTTGGGCTGCACTCCGCTGAGGGTGAGCTTGTATTCCTCGACGTACTCCGGCTCGCCGCCGACCATGCGGAACGGTCGGTCGTGGCCGGGGTAGAGGATGTCGGACATGCTCATCACGCGGGCGATCGACTCGTTGGCCTGCGATTCGTTGTAGAAGACGAGCGGGCTGCGTCCGGCCTTGCCGACGGCGGCGGTGTGCATCGCGTCGCCGGTGATCCCGCAGATCCCGGCTTCGGTCTCGACCAGCAGGCCGATGCTGCCCGGGGAGTGTCCGGGGAGGTGGACGACTCTGACCCCTTTGGCCAACTCGTCGCCTTCGCTGACCTCTGACATGGGATGCGTCTCGATCGCGGCGCCGGTCCACTGCGGCGTGGCCCAGTCGTTGACGTGGGGCTCGGAGGCGTACCGGCGTTCGTGCGGGTGGATCGCCATCGGGACGCCGGGGAAGGCGTCGAAGTTCTGGACATGGTCCCAGTGGGCGTGGGTCATGAAGACGAGGTCGATGTCGGAGACGCCGAGCCCGCGGGCGGCGAGCTGTTCCTGGAGCTGGACGCGGCGGCCGACGTGGGCTGTGTCGACGAGGATGCGGCGTCCGTCGGATTCGACCAGGATGACGGCGCAGAAGGCAGGGGTGCCGGAGTCGGTCCCGAACGAGTAGCCCGGGAGGAGGATGTCGAGGGTTGCCATTTCTAGGAGGTCCTTAGGCTCGTGCTGGGTCGGGTGTTGGTCGTGGTTCTTGCCTATCGCTGAGAGAAGGGAGCCCCCTCTGCCTTCGGCATCTCCCCCCGCTGCGCGGGGGGAGAAAAGGATGGTGTGTCATCTCCCTTCGCGGAGCGGGGAGAGAAAGTGAACGGAGCTAGCCGCCAGATCCCGCGGCCGCGGCCGATGCGACGCGGGCTTTGGCGGCTTCGTCGTAGCTGATGCTGACGGGGGGTTCGGAGTCGAACGGTCCGTCGAGGTCGAGCTCGGCTCCGATGTCGCGGAGGGCGGGCATGACCTCGGTTCCGAGCAGTTCGATGCAGCGCATCGAGTCCTCGTGCGTGACGCGGCCGTCGTTGCCCCAGAGGGCGAGGATGCCGGGACGGGTTTCTTCGAGGATGGTGCGCAACTTGCGGATGCACTCGTCGGGAGTGCCGGCGATGATCTGCATATTCTCGATCTGGTTGTCGAACGACTGCGCGCGCGGCGGCGGTCGGCGTCCGTTCATCACTTCGACCAGCGCCTCGCGGTTGCGGGGCGAGGCGTAGCCGGCCGGGTTCGACCAGACGGGGTGGGCGAGTCCGGTGAACTCGCCCTGCATCCACATGAACTGCGAGGCGTTCTCCATCGCCTTCTCGGTCGTGTCGGCGACGTGGACGCGGAGCAGGTAGCCGCGGTTCTCGGGGCCCGGGTCGTAGCCGACCTCGTGGGCGGCGTCGTCGTAGGTGTTCCAGATGCGCTTGGTCGCCTCGATCGTGGTGTTGAGGGCGATGTAGGGGTAGCGGTGCTTGGCCGCCCAGATCACGGTCTCACGGGAGAGGACGCCGGGGATCCAGATACGCGGGTGCGGCTGCTGCATCGGGAGGGCCCATGGGTTGACCACCCGGTGCTGGTAGTGGCGGCCCTCCCAGCGGAAGGGTCCGGGGCGGGTCCAGGCTTCGACGATCAGGTCGTGGGCCTCTTCGAAGCGCTCGCGGTTGTAGGCCGGGTTGACGCCGGTGGCGAGCTGCTCGGTGCCGCCGCCGCGGACGAAGCCGGAGACCAGCCGACCGCCGGAGATCATGTCGATCATGGCGAGCTCTTCGGCCAGGCGGATCGGGTTGTCGGCCAGTGGCAGCGGGTTGCCGAGCAGGACGATCTTGACGCGCTCGGTGGCGCCGGCGAGGACGGAGGCCCAGATGTTGCACTTGGCCTGCATGCAGAAGGGGGCGTTGTGGTGCTCGTTGAGCATGATCCCGTCGACGCCGACTTCTTCGGCCAGCTTGTACTCGGTCAGTCGATGGTTGTAGAGTTCCGAGCCGGCGACAGGGTCGAAGTTGGAGTTGGAGAAGAGCAGGGCGGTGACGCCCTCCTCGGCGGCGTGCTCGTCGTAGGCGGACATCGGCTGCTCGGTGAAGTACATCAGGTGCATGGCGGACCCTTCTCAGGAGTCGAGGTTTCGGGAGCCAGTCTAATGGGAACAGCGCGGTGGTAGTCTGGCGTCGAAGGAGTCGGACGTGGCGTTGTTCGTGGACAAGCTCAAGATTGCGAACATCTTGGTTCGCGGCAATGTACCGCGCGAACAGGCGGAAGACTTCGCTGAATCGATTTCGGAGACTGTGGCTCCGGCTGTCACCGAGGAAGAAGCCGCCACACAGATCGAAGCGTTGGACACCAAGACAGATGCGCGCTTCGAGGCGATGATGGCTCGGATGGATGCGCGGTTCGACGTGCTTGAGCAGCAAATGCGGTCCCTCGAAGGGCGGATGGACAGGAAGATGGCGCAGATGGAGGTCAGAATCTACAGAGCCATCGGTTTCGCCACCGCACTGGTCATCGCCGCAATGCCGGCCTGGGCCGCATTCGGCTAGCGACCGCAACGGGCGAGGTTGGGTTGGACGGGGGTGTCGAAGAGACCGTCGAGGTCGAAGGTGGCGGTGTAGCGCCGGTTCGGGTTGTTGCGCTCATGCGCCTCTACGGTCAGCAGGGTGCCTCGCTGCGCCGCCCAGTACAGAGCGGCCCAAAAGTCAAGAGCATCAGATCCTTCGAGACCATTGCGCTGGAATCGGTAATCGCCCCAGTTGCTGGTCCCGGCACTCCACTCCTGGGACTCCATCTGGTCGTCGTCCACGCCGATCCTGACAGTGCGGTCAACAGCGGGACCAACCTGCCAGTAGGTGCCCACTCTTGGCACGTCCTGGTGGCAACGGATCATTAGCCTTGCAATCGCCTCGTCGGCACCAATGAGGGGGGTTTGAAGCACGATATGTGTCTCCAGGACTGTCCCAGTTTCATGAGATTCATGTCGTGGGTCATCTTCGTCCGCCACGACCACACCCCACCAAAAGCCCTCACCGAATCTCCCCCAGTCGATCACGGGTGAACCTGGTTCCTGCATTTCGCTGCGCGTTCCGCACTGTGCGAGATTTCGCTGCACCGGCGTGTCAAACGCGCCTGTCAGATCAAAGCTGGCGCTATAGGCAGTGCCGTCCTTCTCATACTGAACGACCAGCGTGCTCGAATCGTCCGCCAACCAGATCAGCCGGTGAAGGAACACAACTGGGTCAAGGGGCGTGTGAAACGCGCGCTTGACCTCACTCCGCGTGTCGCTTGACGTTTGCCATTGCTCTGTGCGCCACGCCCCGTCGCCGACGCGGTACGAGAGCGCGGGCGGAACCGCTTCAACGGCACGCCACGAGACATGTGCATTCAACTCATTGTCGGTGGTACAGTGCATCGAAAGCCGTGAGCGTGACTCGCCGCCACTCCGCTCCTCCGACTCCAGGTACAGGTAGGAACGGAACAGTCCGTCATCGTCGTCACCAGCGCCGTACCACCCATTGGGCAACCTTCCGTGGCCGACGAATCGGTCGGCGCTTGCCTGCTCACGATCCAGCCCGCATATGGCCAGGTTCGCCTGTGCCAGAGTGTCGAATAGTCCAGCAAGATCGAATGTGACTTCGTACTGGCGCTCTTGGTCGTTGATGCGAATGGACCATGGATATCCTGCACTAGAAGCCCACATCAAGCCTTCTATGACCTCGGATGCATTTGTCGCGCGTAAGAACTGATGAAAATCGTCTCTCCACGGAGCTTCTCGGACGGTCCAACGATCGCCCACCCATCCGAATGATCCGCTCTGGTAGTCCACATCCGGTGACAGCGTCGACGCGACGGGCCACCAGAATCTCACCAGCAGCTCACTGCTTCTGCTGCATGCGAGTTCCAGCCAGGCTTCCGTTTCAGGCTGTCCTTCGACGCCCGCCCTCGCCGTCACTGAAGCCCAAAGCGACCCGTCATCTTGCACAGAACTGTTCCAGGAGAGACCTCCAACCCTTCCACCACCAATGAATCGTCCCAACACGCTGTGGTCGGAGATTTCAGCCGCCTGGGCGCCGAATGCGTCGCACATCTCCTGGCCAGGTGCTCCAAGCCCGCAGATGATATCTCGGACCACGTCAATGCCGTCATCCGAAACCGCTCGAGGTCCCCGTGAAGCCACACTCACGCCCATCCGTGATGCGTTCTCGCGCATGACTCTGGTATCAACCAATGGCGCATAGCGACCGAACACTTCTAGAATGGTCGCTGCATAGTTGGCGCCGTGCCCCGCATCCTCAAGGCCGACCCCGTCAACTATGGCATGAGCAGTTTCATGCAACACAGTATCCAGATGACGATTGTCTCTGGAGATATACACACGATGGTCACCCGCGTTCCAGCTAGAATAGTTGAAGTCTGTCACTACGGCCAAAGGCGGAGTGCGATTAGGGACGTAATCGGAATACACAGCCTTAACGATGCGAACGATATCAGCCAAGCCAACCTCGATGTTCGCAGACTCGTCATGCCAGGTTTCCCAATTGTAGACCTGACGTTGCTGAACATCGCAGAGACTCTGGTCCACACTCTTCCCACAGAGAGAAAACAGAATCTCATTGTAGAGACAGTCCGCTGACATCGTCGCAACGGACATCGTAATCTTCTCGTCGCCGATCCACAACTTTCCACAATGTGCGGCCTTCACTTCTCCATCAACCTGCACCCACATGCGTCCGTCCCGGGTTGAAATCGAGGCGCCCGGACGGAGCTCGCCCTGCACGATCGGCGGCAAGAGGGGGAGAGCGAATGACTCTGTGAACGCCCAGCGATTGCCACTCGTCAATGTCAACAATAGTTGTGGCGGTTGATCGAGCGGCTGCCACTCTCCCGAGACGAAGCGCTGCAGGCTCAGTTCAATGACACTATCTGATACGGGACGGCCCAACACGCGAATCAACTGATCGCCTTCTCCACTCGGATATCCTCCGATGTCGCTCGCCAGCGGACTCCATTCCCACTTCCCACAATCTTTCCATTTGTCCAGCGTCAGATCACTTTCGCTGAGCTGGATCTGAAGCCATCCACACTCGGCTCGCCACTCCCGATCGCCCGCAGTGACGATTAGCCCACCGGCGAGATCTGCTCTGCTCCAATCTAGGTCAGCGACTCGAATCTGTGCTTCGACTCGACGAACAGGCACGGGCACGGAGGATGACACATACCACTTTCCGGTCTCCGCCTCGGCGGGCAACACTGACAATCGCGGCGTGATACCTCGCCAACTGCCATCTTGCCGCCATTGCAGTCCGACACTCATGGTGCCGTCATCGTTGAGGCGCGCGCCCAGGCGAATCTCGGCGCCCGAAGGTGGCGACTGAGCGGCACCCTGCTCTGGCAACAGAAAGAAGCTGGCAATGGCCAGCGTGATCGTCAGCGCGATCCAGACGAGTGGGGATCGCGGCAACAGGGCTCGATTCACGCCCCAGCTACCTGATCGGCGGCTTCGGCCGCTTCGGCCTGGTCGAGGAGATCCCAGATTGGAGTGAAGTCGAAGCTGAAGCCGTCGATGGGGGCTTCGCCTGGGACGGCGGCGGGGCGGTTGAGCTGCTCGGGTTCCTGGCCGGGTCGGTAGATCCAGAGGTCGTGGTTGTGCGGATCGACGAGCCAGCCGAGTTGCGCACCGAAGCGGAGCCAATCGCCCATGCGTCCCTGCTGGCTTCGCAGGCTGTCGCGTGGGGAGCGGACCTCAACGACGAACGCCGGGCAGACGGGCCAGAAACCGCTCAGCGGCGGGAGACCGCCCATCGCCTCCAGTTGCTGCGCGGACAAGAAGGACACGTCCGGATTGCGCATCGGCTCGCCGCCGTCGGGATCGACGACGTTGAAGCTGGAGTCGGCGCCGAAGGCCCTGGCGGCGACACTCTTGGCCCATACACCGATCGCGAGAAGCAAATCTGCCGTGATCCAGAAACTTGGTCCACCGGATCCCATGTTCACCACCAGTTCGCCGTAGTGACCGCGTTCGAGCTTCCATTCGGGGTTGAGTTGGCCCAGGTGTTCCAGCACATCGTCGGTCAGGGGCCAGTCTTCCGGCAGGCGCAGCGCGAGGACGCCCCAGTGTTCGGGCGCAGATTGTGTCTGCTGTGTCTGCGGGGCTGCGAGCGTGGTGGTCATGGGCGCGGGCGCTCTCCGTTCCTGACCTCAGTGTACGGATTAGCCGACAATCGCCTCGGCGAGGGCTTCGGGGGCGTCGGATTCGAGGTTGTGGCCTCCGGGGAGTTCGATGAGTTGGGCGTCTCCGAGGAGGTTGACGTACTGACCGGCGACGGCGGCGGGGACGACGGTGTCGCCCGTTCCCCGGATGACCCTGGTCTTGACGCTGACGTTCTTTAGCAGGTGGGGGAGGGTCTGGCTGTAGAGGAACGGTTTCCAGGCGGTGCGGGCGGTCATTTCGCGGTTGGCGTCCCAGGCGATGAGCTGCTCGGTGGAGACTTCCTCGCCGTAGAGGTCGGTGAAGTTGGCGGGATCGGCGAAACAGGACTTGACGTAGTCGGCGTGGGCTTCGAGGAACTGGTCGCGGATTTCGCCCTCCTCGGGCTGCAGGCCCACGGCGTTGACGAGGACGAGCTCACTCAGGCGGGACTGGTTGGCGGTGGCCATCTCGGCGGCGATGTAGCCGCCGAAGCCGAGTCCGACGACGGTGACATCGTCGACGCCAAGTTCATCCAGGAGCAGCGAGCAGACGGCGGCGATGTCGCGAACGCTGCGCATCCAGTCGCCGCGCTCGGTGCCGTCCCAGCCGGGGAGGGTTGGCAGGATGACGTCGCGGCTGCCGGAGAGGGCGTTGTGGAACTCGAGCCAGCCGGGATTGCCGGTCTCGTGGTGGATCACGAGGAGGCTGGGTCCGTCACCGCCGCGGAGGACCTGGATCGGGAGGCCGGCAACCTCGATGGTGGACTCGGTGTAGCCGTCGGACATGGTCTGGGCCTCTCTCGGTCGTCGATCAGGGAATTGGGTTGTCGTGCGGCATGGTAAGGCAGGCTCGCTGGTACTCTCGGGCCAGGAGAGCAGTAAGGCCCTCACCCCAGCCCTCTCCCTCAGGGAGAGGGGGTCAGCAACTGAGGTTTTGACATGCCAGACACGACCATCGACACGCTGAATGTGCTGACTGAGGTTGAGGCTCAGGAGCGGGCGGGGCGGGTGTCGGAGGTGGGCTACACGCTGGAGTTGAGCCTGGCCAAGAGCTCGGCGACGTATGAGGGCGCGCTGACGGTCAGGTTCAGTCTGGCCGAACCGGAGGCGGGCACGTTCCTCGACTGCACCTCGAAGTCGATCGACTCGCTCACGGTCAACGGTGCCTCGGTCGAGGTTAAACATGAGCGCAATCGGCTGTATCTCGATGGCGGGGACCTGTCCGCTGAGAACGTCGTCGAGATCTCCTACACGAACGAGTACGACCACATCGGCGCGGGGCTGCACCAGTTCGTCGATCCGGAGGACGGCGAGGAGTATCTGTACACGCATTTCGAGCCGTACGACGCTCACCGGTTGCTGCCCTGCTTTGATCAGCCGGACATCAAGGCGTCGCTGGACTTGACGGTGACGGCGCCGTCGGAGTGGGAAGTAGCGGCGAACTACCCGGTGGTCTCGTCGTCGGACGCGGGCGACGGTCGGACGACGCATGTGTTCACGGAGACGCCGCGGATTTCGACCTATCTGTATGCGTTCATCGCCGGGCCGTACCAGCGGTACGAAGACACGTGGTCGGATGCGGCGGGGGAAACGTCCCTGGGCGTGCTCTGCCGCGAGTCGATCGCGCCGTTCTTCGACCCGGACGAGTTTTTCCAGGTCACGCGGGACGGGTTGACGTTTTTCTCGGAGTTCTTCGACTACCGCTATCCATTCGACAAGTACGACCAGGTGTTTGTGCCCGAGTTCAATATGGGCGCGATGGAGAACGTGGGCTGCATCACGTTCTCGGAGCGGATGATCTTCCGCGACCCGCCGACCGAGATCCAGCGGCTGAACCGCGCCGAGGTGGTGCTGCACGAGATGGCTCATATGTGGTTCGGCGACCTGGTCACGATGCGCTGGTGGAACGACCTGTGGTTGAACGAGTCGTTCGCCACGTACATGTCGTATCTCGCGATGGCGCACGCGACGCGCTGGTCGGAAAGCGCCTGGTCGGCGTTCCATGCGCGGATGAAGGCGTGGGCGTATGAGCAGGATCAGTTGCCGACCACTCACCCGATTGCCGGCGACGTGCCGGATACCGATGCGACGTTCCTCAACTTCGACGGGATTACATACGGCAAGGGCGCGGCGGTGCTGAAGCAGCTCGTCGCGTTCCTGGGCGCGGACGGATTCCGAGACGGGATGCGCGACTACTTCCGCACTCACGCGTGGGGCAATACGACGCTGGAAGACTTCCTCGCGGCGCTCGAGCGGGGTTCTGGACGGGAACTGGGCGCGTGGTCCGAGGCCTGGCTTGAGACGTCGGGCGTGAACACGCTGGCGCCGCAGTGGGACGTGGCGGAGGGCACGATCAACTCCTTCACGATCCAGCAAACCGCCATCGCCGAGCACCCGACACTGCGTCCGCACCGGACCGAGATCGCGGTCTACGACCGCTCCGACGACGGACCGCAGTTGCGCGACGCGCAGCCGGTTGATATCGACGGCGCCTCGACGGTGATTGAGGAACTGTCGGGCGCGGCGGCGCCGGCCGCGGTGTTCCCCAATCACGACGATCACGCGTTCGCCAAGATCGCGTTAGACGAGCGCACGCTGGCGTTCGTACAGGAGGAGCTGGATCGGTTCCCAGACGGCTTCCAGCGACTCTTGCTCTGGCACACGCTCTGGGACATGGTCCGCGATCAGCAGTTCTCGGCGGCGGACTATGCGGCGCTGGCGACGGACAAGCTGGCCTCGGAGCGCACGCTGGAGATTGCGCAGACGGTGGCCTACAACGCGCTGCAGGCGGTGGGTTCGTATCTGCCGGACGAGTTGCGGCTGGAAAGCGCGTCCGGCCTGTACCAATTCGCTCGGGAACAACTGTTGTCGGCGACGGAGCAGGATTTCCGGATCATGTGGTCGCGGGTAATGATCGGCGCGGCGCAGAGCGTCGAGCACATCGGCGAGGCGCTGTCGCTGGTCGACGATGGCACGGGGATTGACGGATTTGAGCTTGATCAGGACATGCGCTGGTCGCTGGTAACGAAGGCGACGGCGTACGGCGTCGAGGGCGGGTACGAACGGCTGGACGCGGAACTGGAGCGCGACGGGTCGGATCGCGGCCGGCGGGCGGCGGAGCAGATTCGCACGTCGCGAGCCGACGCCGAAGTGAAGGCCGAAGCGTGGACTCGCTACCAGGAGGACACCGAGGCGTCGCTGCAGATGCTGACGGCGTCGATGCACGGTTTCTGGTGGAAGCCGCAGGCGGAGCTGCTCGATGGTTACGTCGACCGCTTCTTCGACGAGGTGCGGTCGGTCTTCGACAGGCGCGACAAGGAATACGCATCGCGATTCTTCGGCGCGATGTATCCCGGTCAGATGGCGCCGTCGGATCAGGTGATCGATCGGTCGGAGGCCTTGCTGGAGGAGTTGGGCGACGAGCTGGTCGTACTCTCGCGTCCGTTGCGCGAGGCGCTGGACGAGGCCAAGCGGGCCCGAGCGTGCCGGGAGTTTGCGGCGTCGCAGGCGAGGAGTTAGTCATGCAGATTGCTGCCTGTTACACGTATCCGGTCAAGGGGATGACGACGCACTCGATGGCTTCGCTGGAGTTGCGGCCGGGGGAGTCGGTGGTGGGCGATCGGGCGTTCATCTTTGCGTTTGGCAATGCGGAGCCATCGGGTTCGGTTGGCTGGGTGTCCAAGCGGCATTCGGTGACGATGCTGAACACGCCCTACCTGGCCTGGATCGAATCCGGCTGGGACCCTGAGGCGCGCGTGCTCTCGGTCACGGTCAAGGGACAGACGAAGTCGGCCAACGTGGACGATGCCGTGGCGCGCCTCGAGCTGTCCGAATGGATGACCGACGTGGTGCTCGGGCTGCCCGAAAATCCGCTGCGCGGGCGGCCGGAGCGCGAGCCGCTGCGTCTGCTGGGCGACGGCGAAGCGCGCTTCACCGACCGGGGACCGACGCAGATCTCGCTGGGCGGGTTGGCGTCGCTGGGCGACCTGTCCGCAAAGGCCGGCGTCGATGTCGACATGCGCCGCTTCCGGCTCAACTTCTCGGTCGACGGCCTTGACGAGTGGGGCGAGTTCGATTGGGTCGGCAAGCGGATCAAGATCGGCGAGTCGGTCGAGATTGACGTGACGGCGCCGATCCAGCGATGCAACGCGGTCAATGCGTCGCCAACGGGTGAGGGTCGGGACATGGACTTGATGAAGGTGCTGAATGCCGAGTACGGGCACCTCGATTTCGGTGTCGAGGCGAACGTGATCGTCGGCGGCGAGGTTCGCGTGGGGGACGCGATGTTGGTGGCTGGATAGGGCCCTCACCTTCACCCTCTCCCTCGGGGAGAGGGGAGCGGAGGCCCTAAGATTCGGGGATGGAGCGCTTTCCTGAGCAGTCGTGGGATCCACTCGACGAGCGGGTGCCGTCCTGGCTTTCGACCGCCACGGTGACCGACGGCGCACGGATTCCCTACGCCTCCAACTATGTCTTCCTGCTTGAGCTGCAGCATGATGATGCGCCGTCGCCGGGTTATGCCGTGTACAAGCCGGGCAAGGGCGAAAATCCGCTCTGGGACTTTCCGCCCAATCTCTACAGGCGGGAAGTGGCCGCCTACCGCTTCTCGGCGGCGCTGGGCTGGGACTTGATCCCGCCGACCGTCGAGCGAGAGGAAGGACTGGAGTACGGGATCGGTTCGCTGCAGGCTTACATCCCTACCGATTACAGCTGCACCTTCTTTGAGTTGCGCGAGCAGTACGCCGACGACATGCGTCGGTTCGCGCTGTTCGACTGGATGGCGAACAACGCCGATCGCAAGGGCGGGCACATCCTCAAGGGCATCGGCGATCAGTTGTGGGGTATCGATAACGGACTCTCGTTTCACCAGGACGAGAAGCTGCGAACCGTGATCTGGGATTACGCGGGTGAGCCGATCGCGCCCTCGTTGATCGCGGATGTTGAGGCGTTGATTCCCGGTCTCGACGGCGGCGGCCAGGCGGCGGCGTCACTCGACGGCTTCCTGAGCGAAGGCGAGATTGACCTGTTGCGCCGACGGGCGGCACGAGTGCTCGAGGAGGGCCGCCTGCCCGCGCCTCCGCCGGGGCGTCGGGCGTATCCGTGGCCGCTGGTCTGAGGGGAGTGCCAAGATGAGCGATCGAGCATTGGACGGATTGCTCGTCGTTGACCTGAGCTCGGGCCTGGGCGGCGCCTACTGTTCAAAGCTCCTCGCCGATCTCGGCGCGCGGGTGATTCTCGTCGAGCCGCCGGACGGATCCGAACTTCGCGCGTGGGGAGCGAAGGACCGAGCCTGGGGTGGACCCTGGGCGCATCTGAGCGGCGGCAAGGAGTCGGCGGCGCCTTCCGACGCGGAATCGGCGCGGCGGTTGTTGGAGGGTCTCTGCCGGGCGGCGGACGTGTTGATTCTCGACGACGGTTCCCACTGGCGCTCGTGCTTGCCCGGGCTGCTGCCCGACCGGCTGATCCGGATTGCGCTCTCCCCCTGGGGTTCCGACGGCCCGTACGCGGGCTGGCGCGGCTCGGAGATCGCGACCTGGGCGATGGGCGGCTACATGAACTTCACCGGCGACCCCGAGGGTTCGCCGCTGATGATCCCCGGCGGACAGTCGGAGTTGCATGCCGGAGTTCATGCGGCGATCGCGGTCCTGACGGCGGTCAGGGAGCGACGGCGCTCGGGGCACGGGCAGACCATCGAAATCTCGGCGTTGGAATCCAACCTGTCGGCCCATGCCTGGCTGATCTCATCGTGGATCGCTAGTGGTTCAGCCATGAACCGGACGCCGCACGACTTCACGAAGACCCGCGACGGCTGGGCGCTGTTCATGCGAGCCGTGCCGAATCCGAACGTGTTCCTGCTGATTGATCAACCCGAGCGGATGGAATCGGTCGAGATCAACGACATCGACGACTGGCGCAAGCAGTTGGGCCAGCTCTATGAGGACGTCGAGGCCTGGGCGCAGGACTACGACTCGGAAGAAGTGGCGACGAAAGCGCAGGAACTGCGGATCGCCTGCACGCCGGTGCTCGACGCGCGCGGGTTGTCAAACAACATCCAGTTGGCGACTCGGGGATGGTGGGAGTACGGCAACGACGCCGAGTGGGACGATCTGCGTTACCCCGGTCCGGCGTACGTGATGTCGGCGACACCGGCGGAGCGGCAGGGCGAAGCGCCGAGGCTGGGTGAGCACACTTCGATGCTGACCGAGGAGTTCGCGACGACGCCGGCGCCGAAACCGCCCGCTGCGATGGCGACCTCCGATCTGCCGCTGGCGGGGCTCAAGGTGGTGGAGTTGACCGGCAACTGGGCCGGGCCGATCGTCGGGCGGCACCTGGGCGATCTCGGGGCGGATGTGATCAAGTTGGAGTGGGCGGCCCGGCCGGCGACTCGGGCGTTGTTCATGCCGGGTCCGACGCAGGATCCGCAGAGGTACCCCTACGACCGCGCGATGTACTTCAATCTGCTCAATCGCAACAAGCGAGACCTCGTGGTCGACCTGTCGACCGATGAGGGCAAGCAGATCTTCCTCGAGCTGATGCGGGAAGCGGATGTGTTTGTCGAGAACAACTCTGCGCGGGTAATGCCCAATCTCGGTTTGGACTACCAGACGGTCCGTCAAGAGAACTCAGGGCTGATCTACGCCTCGATGTCGGGCTTCGGCGCGACCGGTCCCTGGCGTGACTGGTCGGCGTACGGCTCGAACATTGAGGCGTCGTCGGGACTGGCGTCGGTGACCGGCTACCAGGCCGACCAGGTGCGCCGCACGCCGCTCTTCTATGCCGATCCGGTCTCGGGCAACCATGCGACGGTCGCGATCCTTGCCGCGCTGGAGCACCGTGATCGCTCCGGCGAGGGACAGTACATCGACGTGGCGCTGAACGAAGCGGGCGCGGCGTACTTCTTCGAAGCATTGATGGAGTATCAGACGACCCGCGAGATTCGGCGTCCGGACGGCAACCGCGATCGGCGTTTTGCGCCGCAGGGCGCGTATCGGGCGGCGGGCGAGGACTGCTGGATTGCCGTTTCGGTCCAGAACGACGAGGAATGGCAGACGTTGTGCCATGCAATCGGGCGCGAGGACCTGCTCGCCGATCGGGAGCTCTCGACGCTGCCGGGTCGGCACTCCCGGCATGACGAACTCGACTCGGCTATTGAAGCCTGGACCAGCGAACGCGAACAGTACGAAGGCGCGTGGGAGTTGCAGCGCGCCGGCATCTCGGCCGCGCCGGTTCTGGCCAATTGGCAGGTGCTGCACGACCCGCACATCCACGCGAGCGGCTTCTATCGGTGGGTCGAGCACTCGGTGGTCGGCGTCTATCCCTATCCCAGCTGGCCCTGGCGTTTCAGCCGAACCGAGCCTGCGATCCGCCGCGCGGCGCCGAGGTTCGCCGAGCACAACCAGGAGGTGCTGTCGGAGTTGGGCTACGACGACGAACAGATCGCGGAGCTGTACGCGCTGGAGATCACCTCGGATGCACCAACGGCGCCGGTGCTGATTGCTCGGAGCGGTCTGAGTTCGTCGGACGACTGACGATCGCACTAGGCTGAATCCAAGCTGAGGAGTCAACCATGGCGACGAAACCAAGTCCGCTCGACCCCGAAGTGCAAGCCATCCTGGACGACTTGGAACACCTGAGAGACAAGCCGCTCGTCTATGTCACGGAGTTGGGTGGGCGGCTTGCTGCCCTGATTCCTGAAGAGCAACGCAAGGCAGCCAGAGCGGAGATGGTCGCATGGCTGGATGAGGTCGCAGGGCGTGAACCGAGTCGTCCGCCCGATCCGGCGTCGAAGTGAGGCAGCGACCACCACTCTTTGTTGACACCGTCTACTTGATCGCCGCCTTCGACCCAGACGACCAGTGGGGTCCTGCGGCAGCTTCGCTTGACGATGAGTACGAGACTCGACCGCTCGTAACAACCGACGGCATCTTGAGCGAGTTTCTGGCACATTGCTCGCGATACGACCACGAAGTGAGGCTTCGCGCGTCCGTGTTTGCGCAACAATTGAAGACCGATGATCGAGTCGAAGTGGCCGAACAGACTTCTGAGTTGGTCAACGCGGCCATCAACGCGTACGCCAACGAGTTCCGCTACACCCGGTTGAGCCTCCAGGACTGCATCTCGATCCTGGTCATGCGGCAACGCGGAATCACGGAAGCGCTCACCGCTGATCGCGAGTTCACGCTGGCCGGCATCACGGTGCTGATGCAGCCGCCGACAGTCAGCCGCTAGGGCTGGCGGAGGATGATCCGGGACGCGCCGGATCGGATGACCTTGACCGCGAGGGCGATCTTGTTGTCTTCGTCGAGGGCGTTCCAGTAGGTATCGGCGACCCGTTCCAGTTCGCCCGACAGCGGCAGCCAGAGCGGATCGCCGGCGAACGGCGGGAGCGGATTGCCGTCGTGGCGGTAGGTTGTGATTCCGTAGCCGAGCCCCTTCGGCGGAAACGGGAAGCGCCAGACGATGCGGTCGGTCTCGCCGTGATCGGCGGCGTTGGCGCGGAGGATGGCGAAACTCAGTTCACCATGGCCGCGCAGGTCGAGCATCGCGGCGATGCGCGGCGTGTAGTTGGGCGCGTCGTCTTCTCGGTCACGGACCGCGAGCGCATCTTCAAGGCGGGCCGAACGCTCGATGGTGTCTTTGATCGTGTGCGTGTGGTCGCCGTTGGAGACGTAGTAGAGGTCCGGAGATTCCAGCATCGCGTCGTAGATGATGTTGGTCGGGTCGCTGACCAATGCCGGATCGCGCGCTTCGGTGCGGAGCTCGGCGTCGTCCTTGCCACCGACCACGAAACGTCGATTTCTGCTGTTCTCGCTGCGCCCCATGATCCAGTAGATCTGAACCCAGACGTCCTCGTCCGCGTCGTCCTTGAGCCGCCCGACGACGATGCCGCGGCCGGGATAACTGTTGGCCAACAAGTGGCGGCCGAAGTTCTGCTCGGCGAAGACGTGCAATTCTTCGATCTGAGTCGTCATGATTCCAGAGTATCTTTCGCGACGTGAGTCAGGGATAGACTCAGGGCATGACCGAGGCTGCACCGCTGCCGGCGAGTGTCCTGATTGCCAATCGAGGCGAGATCGCTTCGCGGATCATTCGCACCTGCCGCAGACTGGGCGTGAGAACGGTCGCCGTTTACTCCGACGCAGACCGCTCCGCGCCTTATGTATCGGCTGCCGACGACGCCGTGCGGATCGGCCGATCGCCGGCTGGCGAGAGCTACCTGAACATCGCGGCGCTCACCGATGCGGCCAGGTCGTCGAGCGTTGAAGCGGTGCATCCGGGCTATGGATTCCTGTCGGAACGGGCCGATTTCGCAGAGGCGGTGGTGGAAGCCGGATTGACCTGGATCGGCCCGCCTCCCACGGTGATCGATGCCCTGGGCGACAAGGTGTCGGCCCGGCGGCTCGCCGTCGGCGCCGGCGTGCCGGTTGCCGAGGGGGTGGAAGAGGACGCCGGCGATTCGGCGCTCGCTTCGGCGATTGAGTCGATGGGCCTGCCGGTGATGATCAAGGCCGCCGCGGGCGGCGGCGGACGCGGGATGCGGTTGATTCGCGGCGAAGCAGACGCGCCCGACGGCCTCGAAGCGGCGGTGGCCGGAGCTCGGCGCGAGGCGGAGTCGGCATTCGGCGACGGCCGGCTGCTGGTCGAGCGCGCGCTGTCGGAGGGTCGGCATGTCGAAGTCCAGGTGATCTTCGACGCGCACGGCAACGGCATCCACCTGGGTGAGCGCGACTGCTCGGTGCAGCGTCGGCGGCAGAAAGTGATCGAAGAGGCGCCGTCGCCGGTGGTGGACGGTGAGCTGCGAGCGCGGCTCGGTGCGGCGGCGTTGCGGGTGTGCCGGGCGGCCGAATATGTCGGCGCGGGCACGGTCGAGTTCATGCTGATGCCCAACGGCGAGTTCATGTTCCTGGAAGTCAATGCGCGCATCCAGGTCGAGCATCCGGTGACGGAGTTGCTGACCGGACTCGATCTGGTCGAGTTGCAGCTCCTCGTCGCCGGAGGCGAGTCGCTGCCGATTTCCCAGGACGAGGTCAGCTTCTCCGGACATGCGATCGAGACCCGGATTTACGCCGAGGATCCAACGCGCGGATATGTGCCGTCGACCGGACGATTGCGCTGGTTCGAACCGCTCGACGCTCGAGCGCGGCACGACTCGGGACCGGTCTCCGGCGACATCGTGACGCCGTACTACGACCCCATGCTGGCCAAGACGATTGTCCACGCCCCGACGCGCCGGGAAGCGCTTGCGCGATCGTCGGAGGCGCTGGACGCCTGGGCGATTGATGGGCTGACGACCAACCTGGGCCAGCTGTCGGCGGTGTTGGCTTCGGAAGATTTCGGCAGCGGGTCGGTGGACATCGGTTGGCTGGATCGAGTCGATCTGCCGGGGCGAACTGCTCCCTCAGATGCGTTGAGCGCTGCGGCGCTCGCTGAGGCGTCCAACGGCGCGTGGCGGTCATCCGGTGAACTGGTGCGCAAGTACCTGCTGCATGGGAAGTCGCACGAGGTTCGGCTGCGGCGCTCGTCCGACGGCTGGTCGGCCTCCGTGGACGGCGAAGCAGCTCAACAGGTTCCCGGGGGGCGCAACTGGTCGGCCGAAGTATCGGGCAAGGGCGTGGTCGTCAGTCATGGTGATCGGCGCTGGGTCTTCCTGCGAGAACGTCGAAGCCGGATCGGGGCGGGGCGGAGCCGGGCGGCGGGCGCGAACGTGGTTCGCGCTCCGATGCCGGGCACGATGATCGAAATCCTGGTCGCGATCGGCGACGAGGTCGAGGCAGGCCAGACGCTCGCGGTGATGGAGGCGATGAAAATGGAGCATTTGCTGACGGCGCCCAATGCCGGCGTCGTCTCGGCGATTCACACATCAGCCGGTGCGTCGGTCGACGAAGACACCGTGTTGATCGAGTTGGGAGCACCCGAATGAGTAACGCGGACGTCTTGCGTGAACGTCGGCAACGCGTCGAGGCGGAATGGTCGGAGGTCGACTTCGATGGCCCCGTCTTGATCCCGGCCAGCCTGCCGATTCCGATTGACGGCACCGACCAGTTTCACGAGTTTCACGCGCATCCCGAGTTTCAGTACCTGACCGGCGTCGCCGAGCCGGGCGCGGCGCTGGCCTGGGAGCCGAAGGACGGCTGGACGCTGTTCGCGCCGTCGTTGTCGGTTGAGGATCTGGTCTGGATGTCGGCTCCGCCGTCGCCTGAGGCGCTGGCCGCCGAGACCGGTGTGACACGCTCGGTCGACCGATCGGAGTTGACCGGCTGGTTGGAGTCGCGGCGCGGTCGAGGCATGGCGCTGCTGGGCTCGCGGGATGTTGAACTGCGCGCGACGGAGTACGGCGTGGAGTCGTGGTCGTCGCTGGAGGCGGTCGTCGACGAGGACGCCACCGAGCGTCTGGGCAAGGCGCTGGCCGAGCTGCGGCGGGCCAAGGACGCGGCCGAACTGGATCGGATGACTCGCGCGGTCGACGCGGCGGTTCACGGACACCTCGCCGCGCAGCGGCTGACCCGGCACGGTCTGAGTGAGCGCGCCTTGCAGATCGAAATGGAAGCCGAGTTCTTCCGCCGGGGCGGGGCGCGCACGGCCTACGGGTCGATCGTCGGCTCGGGACCGAACTCGGCGATCCTGCACGGGACGCCGGGCGAGCGCGTGATGTCGGACGGCGAACTGGTGCTGATCGACGCGGGCGCGGAGATCGAGGGCTATGCCTCGGATCTGACACGGACCTTCCCGGTGGCGGCGCAGTTCACCGGCATCCAGCGCGACCTCTACAACGTGGTGCTCGCGGCGCAGCGGGAGGCGATCGCAGGCGCAGGGCCGGGCGTGGAGTACAAGTCGCTGCACATGCAAGCCTCGGCGACGATCGCGGAGGGGCTCGTCGATGCGGGGATCCTGCGTGGATCGTCGGACGATCTCGTCGCGGCCGATGCACACGCGCTGTTCTTCCCGCACGGGCTCGGGCACATGCTGGGTCTGTCGACGCACGACTGCGCCGGCTACCTGGAAGGCCGTGTGCCGGAGGATCGGTTCGGACTGGCGTATCTGCGGACCGACCTGCCGCTGGCGCCGGGTTATGTCGTGACGATTGAGCCGGGCATCTACTTCGTTCCCGCGTTGTTGACCGATGCGGCGCGTCGAGAGCGATATGCGCAGATGGTCGACTGGGATGTGGTGGACGGTCTGCTGGACTTCGGCGGGATTCGGATCGAGGACGACGTCCTGATTATGCCCGACGGCTGCGAGGTGATGAGCGCGGCCTTGCCGAAGACGGCGGAGGAGATTGAGGCGATTCGGCGAGACGCACTGGGCGGACTGCATGGCTGATCGGCTGACGATTTCGGATGTCGCGACGTACCCGCGTCCGGGGATGGACGCGCCGGGCATGGTCGGCTTCACGCCCGACAGCACGGCGGTCAACTGGCTGCACGCCGAGGACGGTGGCCTGGTGCGCTCGCTGTGGCGGATCGACGTGGAAACGGGGGAGCGCTCGGTGGTGGCCGGGCCGGGCGCTGATGCGCCGATGTCGCGCGAGGAGGAGCTGCTGCGCGAGCGCACCCGGACGCGCGAGCTCGGGGTGTCGGCCTACTCCTGGGCTCGCGACTCCGACGTGCCGGTGTTGATGATTCCCGGGCCGACGGTCCGAGTTTCGGTCGACGATGAGCCGCTCAGGGAGTTGCCGGGCAGCGAGGGCGCGTTGACGCCGACGTTGAGTCCGGACGGCGCCCAACTCTCCTTCGTCAGAGGCGGCGAGTTGTTCGTCATGTCCGTCGACGGATCGTCCGAGGCGCGGCAGTTGACGTCGGGGGCGGAAGACGGCCTGACGCATGGATTGGCCGACTACATTGCGCAGGAAGAGTTCGGTCAACTTCGCGGTCACTGGTGGTCGAAGGACGGGCGGATCGCCTACCTGGTCGCAGACGAACGACACATCGCGCCGTATCCGATCGTGCACCAGGGCGCAGAAGGCGTCGACGTGGAGACGCATCGGTACCCGTTCGCCGGCGATGAGAATCCGCGCGTGTCTCTGCGCCTGATTGATCTACAACGCGGCACAGACGTGGCGCTGCCCTTGCCCGATGAGGACGGATACCTCGTCCGCGTGGCCTGGTGGGCGACCGGCAACGGCGGACAGCGGCTGGTGGCGCAGTGGGTCGACCGGGATCAGCAGCGCCTGCAACTGCTCGCGTATGACGGCGAGGCAAGCGAGACGCTGATCGATGAACTGCAGGAGCCGTGGATCAACGTGGCCGACGACGCGCGCGGCCTTGAGGACGGATCGTTCCTCTGGTCATCAGAGGCGTCGGGATTCCGCCATCTTTCGCTGCATGGCACCGACGGTACACTGGCGCGCGCGCTGACCGGCGGCGAGTGGATGGTGGATGGCGTCACCGGCGTCGATGAGGATGCCGGCTGGGTGTACTTCAACAGCACCCGCGGGTCACCGCTTGAGCGTCGGGTTGAGCGAGTCTCGCTTGCGGGCGGCGAGATCGAGACGCTGTCCGAGCCCGGCGGGCTGCATGGGGCGTCGCTGTCGAGGGACGGCAGATGGTTGGCGATGATCAGTTCCTCGCTGAGCTCGCCACCGTCAATCTCCATCGTGGCCACCGACGGTTCGGAGCGCCGGACGCTGTATCAATCCGAGGCGTCCGCAGCCGGGCTGGGTCTGGCTCCCCCCGAACTCCGCACATTTTCCGCCGCCGACGGCACGACCCTGTACGGAGCGCTGTACCGACCCGAGGACGACGGTCCGCATCCGCTGCTGGCCGCCGTCTATGGCGGGCCGCATGCGCAAACGGTCGTCGACGCCTGGGGACTGACCGTCGATCTGCGGGCTCAGTACCTCGCTCAACAGGGCTTTCTCGTGCTCAAGCTGGACAATCGCGGGATGGCGGGGCGCGGCCTCGAGTTCGAGGCTCACCTGCATCGGCAGATGGGAACGATCGAGGTCGACGACCAGGCGTCGGCGGTCGAGCAGTTGGTCGCGGAAGGATTGACCGACGCGGAGCGAGTGGGCGTCTACGGCTGGTCGTACGGGGGCTACATGACGGTGATGTCGATGCTGCGCCGGCCGGACATCTTCAAGGTCGGCGTCTCGGGCGCGCCGGTCTCCGACTGGGACGGCTACGACACGGGCTACACCGAGCGTTACATGGGCACGCCTCAGAACAATGCCGAGGGTTACCGCGAAGGCTCGCTGCTGACGCACGCGGACAAGCTGGAAGGTCAACTGCTGCTCATTCACGGGGGCGTCGATGAGAACGTTCACTTCCGACACACGGCAAGATTGATTACGGCGCTGACCGCCGCCGACCGCGACTACGATCTGCTGATGTTCCCGGAGGAGCGTCACATGCCGCGAGATCAGGCCGGGCTTGAGTATCAGGAGCGCCGTGTCGCTCGCTACTTCGAGCGCCATCTGCAGACGAGCGGGTAGGAGAGAAGATGCCGATCCCCAGCACACCGGCCGATGCAGCGGCGCTCCTGGGCGTGGGGCTGACGGCGGACCGCGACACGATCCGCGACCGATACCGGCGCCTGGCCCGGATTTACCATCCCGACGCCAACCCGGACGACGACGCGGCCGGGACACGAATGCTGGAGCTGAACGCGGCGGTCGATCTGTTGCTGGGCTCCGATACTCCGACGATCGATGTGGGAATCGACGAAACGCCACGGAACGATCGCGCGTTGACGACGCGCGAGCGTCGGCGCGATGCGCGGATTCGCTCGGCGTTGCAGCATTTGCCTTACGGCATCTACGTGGTCGGCACCGTGACGCCGGAGGGCAAGGCCAACGCGATGGTCGCCGACTGGGTGATGCAGGTGTCGTTCAAGCCGCGAATCGTCTGCATCTCGTTCGAGCGCGACGCGGCCTCGCTGCGCAACCTGCGCGAGACGCGGCAACTGACCGTCAGTCTGCTGCCGGAGTCGGGCATGGACCTGGCGGCGCGATTCCTGCAACCGAGCGATCCGTCCAAAATCGAGGGCCGTTCGGCGAAGTTCGCGGCGCCGGACAAGATGCGCGGCGTCGGATACGTGCAACTGGAGCATCCCGAGCTGGGAGACGGCGCGCCCGTGCTGGAGGACTCGCTGGCCTGGATCGCGGCCGAGGCGCAGCAGTTCATCCCGGTCGGCGAGCACATCCTCGCCCTCTGCCGCGTGTTCGACGGCGACGCGTTGCCGATCGACGAAGGTCCGTTGACCTCGCTGTACACCGGCTGGCACTATGGCGGCTAGGCCGCCGTCCGAGTCAGTCGTTGCGCGGCGGGCCGGACAGCACCAACACGACCCAACGGACGCCAGGCAGAACGGCCCCGTCGGTTCACGGCGTCGACCGGCGGGGAGCCCCCCTCCGTCACTCTGTGACATCTCCGCCCGCGGAGCGGGGGGAGAGAAAGCAGTGGGTGCGCCCTCCGACGCGCCGCCGATGCGGGTGTTCGGGCGTCGGGTTCGGACGTTCGAGTCGTTTCGCGAACCGGCCTTCCGCTGGTTCTTTGTCTCGACCCTGGGACAGATGTATTCGGCGATCGGGCAGATGTTTGTCCGCTCGTTTCTCGTCTATGAGTTGACCGATTCCTACGCGGCGATGGGACTGGTGGCGCTGGTCGGCGGAGCGGTGCAGTTCCTGCTCGGACCGTACGGCGGGGTGCTGGCGGACCGGTTCCCGAAGAAGTCGGTGACCCAGATCTTCCAGTTCGTCGGCTTCCTCAACGCGTTCGTGATCGGCACGCTGGCGATCCTTGGCATCCTCGAGTTCTGGCACCTGGTGATCTCCGCGGTCTCGCAGGGCATCCTCGTCGCGCTGATGGTCCCGGCGCGTCAGGCGATGGTCTCGGAGATCGTGTCGCAGGATCGGATCATGAACGGTGTCGCCCTGAACACGGCGGCGATGAACATCATGCAGTTCGCCGCGCCGTTGATCGGCGGCGCGCTGCTCGCAACCGCCGGCGCCGGAGTGACCTTCTACGTGATGGCCGGCTGCTACGCGCTGGCGATGGTCACCATGGCGCCGATCCCGACCGTGGCGGCCCAGGCCGGTCGCGGCGGCGGCGGACTGCGCGAGGCGATGGCCGACATCGTCGACGGCTTCCGCTACATCGCCGGTCATCGCGTGCTGCGGATGATCCTGCTGCTCTCGTTCGTGGTCTCGCTGCTGGGCACGCCGTTCCAGGGACTGTTGCCGGGATTCGTGCAGGACGCGTTCGAGGCCGGCCCTGCGCTGGCCGCGCTGTTCATGACGTTCTCGGCGGTCGGCGCGTTCCTGGCGGCGCTGATCATCGCCTCGCTCAGGCGCAGCGGCCGAGGCAAGCTGTTGATTCTGATGGGCGTGTTCGTCGGCGGAGCCACGTTGGGCATCGCGATCTCGCCCTGGATCTGGCTCAGTCTGCCGATCATGATCCTGATGGGCATCGGCCAGTCGGGACGGATGACGATGGCCTCGGCGCTGATCCAGGAGCAGGCGGAACCGGCCTATCGCGGACGCGCGATGTCGGTCTTGATGATGCAGTTTGCCCTGATGCAGGGCGGCGTCTTCGTGCTGGGCATCGCGGCCGAGCTGGTCGGCGTGCGACTGGCGGTGTTCGTCGTTGCCGCCGCGCTGCTGGGCATGCTGGTGCTGTTCGGCAGCTTCTCGCCGACGCTGCGCCGTCTGCAATAGTGAGGGTTGACCCGTCGAGCTTCGATTATCTTTGCGCCAGCGAGTGGCGGTCGAGCAGCGGACCGAGAGAGGGACAGACAT
Source organism: Dehalococcoidia bacterium (assembly GCA_965204335.1). GTDB lineage: Bacteria > Chloroflexota > Dehalococcoidia > Bin125 > Bin125 > Bin125. The sequence goes on from OZ241982.1 coordinate 159,204, forward strand.
GATCACATATCTGGATCACGTAGGCATCGTGGCGCATTCGATCGAAGAGGCGACCTCGGTGCTGGTCGACCAGCTCGGCCTGCTGCGCGACACCGAGCGCACGCCGTATCCCGAGGGCGGCTACTTCGCTCCCGAGCGCACGAAGATCTTTTTCGTCAAGGTGAATCTCGGCGAGACGCGGATCGAGATCCTGCTGCCCGAGGACAACGTCAGCGGGATCGGCAAGTTCCTCGAACGTCGCGGACCCGGATTGCACCACCTTGGCTACGGGTCAACGGATGTGGTCGGCGACACGAAGCTGTTCATGGAGCGCGGGCTGAGCTACATCGACTTCGGCGGTCCGATCGAGGAGATCACGGCCTCGTTCTTCCACCCCAAGACGGCGGGCGGGATTCTGACCGAGATCGTGCCGGATCGAAGGCCGCAAGCGTAGTCGAGCGTGCCGGATGGCCAGCCTCAGAGGGTTCGAAGAGCGGCGACTCGCGCTGGTGCTGAGCGGCGGCGGCGCTTCGGGGATCGTCCAGGTGCCGTTCCTGGAAGAGCTGGTCCGGCGCGACATCCAACCGGATCTGATCGTGGGATCGTCGGTCGGAGCGGTGAACGGCGCGTTTCTCGCCTTTCACCCGAACAACATCGAGGGTCTCGCCGATCTCTGGATCGCGCTGCGAAACACCCGTCTCTGGCACCGCAACGTCCTGCGAATCACGAGAAATCTGCTGACCAGGGGTACGTCGGTCTACTCAAACCGGTTCCTTCGCGAACTGTTCAAACGGCACGTCACGATCGACGAGATCGCGGCGGCCGAAATCCCGTTGCACATCGTCACGACCAGCCTCTCCAGCGGCCAAAAGCGAGTCATCAGCAAGGGACAGCTACTGTCCTCGGTGATGGCTTCCATCGCGCTGCCGGGACTGTTCCCGCCGGTTCGCTTCGACGGCGACTGGTGCGTGGACGGCGGACTGTCGTCCGGTCTCGATCTGGAGACGGCGGTCCTGCAGGGGGCCACGCATACGATCGCCGTGGATTTGGGTGTGCAACCGTCTCCCTATCAACCGCGCGGTCTGGTTGACTTGCTGGCCCGCTCGATGGAGATTGCCGTGCAGGAACGGACCAAGGCCGAGATCGACCAGTTCGGATCGATCGTGCCGACCGTGATCTGGCGGCCCGGCCTGCGCGCCGAGTCGTTCGGGTCGTTCCACGACGTCAACAAGCTCTACGGCGAAGCGAAGGAGCTGGCGCCGGTGATGATCGACCAGGCGCTGGATCAGCAGGGCGAGTGGATTCCCGGCATCTACGAGGGCGTCGTCCCCGTGGCGAAGGTCTAAGCGGATGGCGGACCGAGGGATGTCGGGCCTGCGCGTGCTCGACCTGAGTGATCGGGTCGCCGGCGCGTACTGCGCGCGCCTGCTGGCGACGGCCGGGGCAGCGGTGACGTTGGTCGAGCCGACGGCAGGCTCCAGGCTGCGTTCGAAGCCCCCGCTGCTCACCGCAGCAGAACCAACGCGCAGCGCCGCGTTCGAGTACCTCTCAGCCTGGAAACGCGGCGTCGCGCTGGACTGGACCTCGGAGGAGGGCTTCGACGCCCTGGAGCAGTTGCTTGAGCGGACCGACGTCGTGATCAGCTCGATGAACCCGTCGGAAGCGCTGGCCTTCGACGGCCGGATTCGTTCCGAACGTCCCTCACTGGTTCACGTGTCGGCGACTCCGTACGGGCTGACGGGTCCGTGGGCGGGCTGGCGCTCGTCCGATCTGACCGACTGGGCTTCGGGCGGTTATCTCTACATCACCGGCGATCCGCTGCGCGAGCCGTTGCAGGGGGCCGGACCGTGGACGTCCTATGTGGCCGGCATCACGGCAGCGGTCGGAGCGATGGCTGCGCTGCACGCCCGGCGCACCAGCGGTCGCGGCCAACTCGTCGACGTGGGGACCATGGAGGCGATGGCGTCGTCGCACCAGTGGAGCCTGGTGATGTGGTCACACCAGGGACGGATCAAGCACCGCGCGAACAACCGACACGCCGAAGCGCATCATCCGGTCAGCTTGATGCAGGTCAATGACGGCTGGGTCTGCATTGGCGCGCCCTCAGCGGCGCAATGGACCAACCTCTGCATCGCGCTTGAGCTGCCCGACATGGCCGATGATCCGCGCTACGCCACATCCGGGCTGAGATTCGACGCGGCGGAGGAGATCGACGCGCGATTCGCTCCGTTCCTGACGGCGAGGTCGCGCAGCGACGTGGTCGAACTGCTGCAGGACCACCACGTCCCGGCAAGCGCCGTGCTGTCGATGGATGAAGTGCAGGACGACGAACAACTCCAGGCCCGGGCGTTCTGGGCCTATCCCGAGCACCTGGGCGACGGAGCGAGGATGCCGGGGCTACCGTTCGTGCTGCCGTCGTCCCCGTCGGAGTTTCGGGCGGCGCCCGAGATTGGCGCGGACACGGCCGCTGCGCTCGGTGAGGCAGGGATGTCCGCGAGTCAAATCTGGTCCCTGGCGGCGTCGGGAGCGATCCGGATGGCAGGAGGCGGGGAGATGGATCGTGGCTGAGGGCATGCTGTCCGGGGTGCGCGTTGTGGAGTTCGGCTATGCCTGGGCGGGCCCGCTGGTCGGTCGGACGATGGGCGATCTCGGGGCCGACGTGATCAAGGTGGAGCAGAACAACGCGCGCGGCGGCCATGTGCCGGACGATCCGGTGCTGCGGGCGGCGCTCGACGACTGGCGGCGCGGCGAGCAGGTCGAACCGACGCTGCGCGCATCCGTGTATCCGGAAGGCCAGCCCGGTACCGAGCCCTGGAACCGTTCGGGGATCTACAACAAGCACAACCGCAACAAGCGCAGCCTCTGCGCCGACCTCAAGTCGGAGTCGGGCAGGCGCATCTGGAGGAGACTGGTCGAGCAGTCCGACGTGATCGTCGACAACTTCAGCCCGCGCGGCTCGAAGAGCCTGGGCATCGACTACGAGACCGTCCGGCAGTGGAACCCGCTCATCATCTCCGTCTCCTGCACGGGCTACGGACACAGCGGACCGTTCCGCCAGCGGGTCTCGTACGGGCCGGTGCTCGAAGCGCACTCCGGCGCGACATCGGTCACGGGCTACGCCGAAGGCGGACCGATGAAGATGGGCCACGCGTTTCCCGACCCGATCGGTGGACTGCACGGAGCGTTCGCCGTGCTCGCCGCGCTCTGGGAGCGTGAAGAGACCGGCCGGGGCTGCTTCGTCGACCTGTCGCAGCTCCAGACCTATACGGCGGTCACGGGCGACTATGTCCTCGAGACGTCGGTGCAGGGCCAGCCACCGACACGCGGGAATCGATCGCGGGACGGCGCACTCCAGGGCGTCTATCGCTGCCGTGACGAGCGCCCGGACGCACGCGAGTCGATGGACATGTGGATCGCGATCACGATTGAGGACGACGAAGCCTGGGAGCGGATCACGGGGCTCGTCCGCGATGCCAGACTCGGCGACTCTCGTTTCGGCAGCAAATCCGGCCGCTTCGAGCACCACGACGAACTCGACGCGATGATCAGCGAATGGACGAGCGATCAGGATCGATTCGAACTGGCGGAGCGTCTGCAGGCGGCCGGGATCACGGCGTTGCCGGTGATGACCAACGGCGACCTGGTCCAGTCGGAACACCTGCGAGAGCGGGGATTCATCGTCGAGTGGGACCAGCCGGGCGTCGGCGTCTACGAGTACGGCGGCTCACCGATTCACTTCAGCGAATGGGGACCGGCCGAGATGCGGCCGGCGCCGAAGCTCGGCGGGGACAACCGCCGGATCTGCCGGGAGCTGGGATTCGCAGATTCGGAGATTGACAGGTTCGTCGCGGACGGGACGCTGGTCGACACCCCGCCGATCGGCAGCCGGCGATAGCAGCTATTCGTCCGTCGACGGGGTTCGGATGTGTTGATGGCTGCGGAGGTACTCGCGGGCCATCATCAGCGCGGTGATGCCTTCGCCTGCTGCTGCGCCGAGTTGCTTCGTCGACCCCGCGCGGGCGTCGCCGGCGGCGTAGATCGAATCCACGTTGGTCTGGAACCGCTGATCGGTCAGGATGAACCCTCGCTCGTCGAGCTCGACGACGCCGCGCAGGAAGTCGGTATTGGGCCGGAGACCGATGAAGACGAAGACGCCGTCGGGAGTGGTGTGCAGGGTCTCACCGTTCGATTGCAAGGTGAGGGTTGAGATCTTCCCTTCGCCTTCCAGAGACCTGACCGACGTGTTGAGCGACAGCTCGATTTGCGGATGCGATCTGACCTTGTCCTGGAGCACGGCAGAACCGGTGAGTGCGTCGCCGCGCTGAATGATGTGGACCTGTTCGGCGAACTGCGTCAGGTACAGTCCCTCCTCCAGCGCCGAGTTGCCGCCGCCGATGACGGCCAACTGGCGCGCGCCGGCGTAGAACGGTCCGTCGCAGGTGGAACAGAAGTGAACGGATGCGCCGATCAGCTCGTCCTCGCCCGGGACGCCGAGTCGTCGGTAGGTGGTTCCCGGCGTCAGGATGGCGGCGTGCGCGGCGAGTTGGTCTCCGCTTGAGAGGGCAATCTCCACGTCCGACGGTGATGCGATCTTGTTGACTCCGACGGCGGAGAGCAGTTCCACGCCAAATCTCCGAGCCTGTGCAACGAATCGGGCCATGAGCTCGTCGCCATCCACTCCATCGGGAAAACCGGGGTAGTTGTCGATCCGGTTGGTCAGTCCGGCCTGTCCTCCGAGAGCGGAGCGCTCGATCACGACGGTGTCGATGCCTTCCCTGGCGGCGTAGATCGACGCAGCCAACCCGGCCGGTCCGCCGCCGACGATGGCGAGGTCGTAGAACTGTCGCTGCGGCCGCACCTGGATGCCCAGCGCCCGGGCCAACTCCTCATCGCTCGGTTCGATCAGCATTCCGCCGTCGGGCAGGATCAGCGTCGGGATCGAGCGGCCACCGTTCTGCAGCTCCTCGACGTAGGCGAGGGCGTCCGGCTGCTGATCGATGTCGATCCAGTCGTAGTCAATTCGATGCTCGCTGAGAAACAGCTTGGAGCGCCGGCAGTCGGGACACCAGGGCGCGCCGTAGACCTTGAGCTCAGCCATCCCGATTCGTCCGGGCCAGACGGGAGATTCCCGCTTCGTCGAGCCGGTAGAGCAACCACTCGGACTCGTGCTCCATGCCCAGTTGGCGGTAGAACTCGCGGGCCGGATTCCAGTCCAGGACGGAGAGGTCGAGCCGCTTCCATCCCCGCTCGTCGGCGATCTCGGCGAGCGCCTGCATCAGCGAGAAGCCGGCGCCGGCGCCCCGCGCCTCCTCCGTGACGAAGAGGTCTTCGAGGTAGAGCGCCGGCGTGCCGGTCCAGGTCGAGTAGTGCGGAAAGAACAGGGCCATGCCGACGGGCTCGCCCGCACGCTCGGCGATCAACGTCTCGAAGCGGCGCGCTTCCCCGAATCCATCGCGTCGAATGCTCTCAACAGTGGCCTCGACGATCGAACGGGGTTCGTTCTCAAACTCGGCCAGGCCGATGATGAAGTCGAGGATCGTCTGTGCGTCGTTGGGGACGGCCTCGCGGACGATGACATCGGACATGTCGGACCCAACTATTCGCCGGTGAAGGCCGGCGGCCGCTTCTCGATGAAGGAGGCCTGCGCTTCGCGCACGTCGTGCTCGGAGCGGGTCGCGTGGGAGATGGCGGTGATCTCGTTGCGCAGGGCCTCGTCGAGGGTGGCGTTGAGGTTGCGCTGCATGACCCGCTTGGCGGCTCGCGAGGCAAGCGGCGGCCAGAAGGCGATCTCGGCAGCCATGGCTCGGGCGCTGTTGATCAGGTCCTCGTGCGGCACGCGCTGATTGAGCAGGCCGATCTGCAGCGCCTCGTCGGACTCCACGAAGCGGCTGGTCTGAACCAGTTCGACGGCCTTCGGATAGCCGACCACCCTCGGCAGGAACCAGGTCATCCCGGCGTCGGGGCTGAGCGAGCGCTCGAGGAACACGACCTTGAATCGCGACTTCTCGGAGCCGACGCGGAGATCGCAGGAGAGCGCCAGGCTCATGCCGGCGCCGGCCGCGACGCCGTTCACGGCGGCGATGGTCGGCTTGTCGAGATGGCCAAACGCGAGCGCCTGGCGCCCGACCCAGCCGTACTCGTCCATGCGCTGATTCTGGGTCTCGCGGGGCGTGTCCCCGGGGCGGGCGGTGAGGTCGGCGCCCGAGCAGAAACCGCGACCCGCGCCGGTCACAATCACCACCCGCACATCGTCGTCGGCCTGGAGCTGGTTCGCCGCGGCGACCATCTCGAGGTGCAAATCGACGGAGAGAGCGTTCAGCTTCTCCGGTCGGTCGAGTGTGATCGTCCCGATCTGGTCGGAGATCTCAAGGCGCAGATGCTGGAATGTCATGGTTCGCTCCGTTCGTTCAGCAGGGTATCGCGCAGTCGCGCGACCTCAGGAAAGCGGAAGCAGTCAGCAGCGTGGTCATTGACAATCCCGACGGCCTGCATGAAGGCATAGCAGGTCGTGGGACCGACGAAGCGGAATCCACGCCGCTTGAGTTCGCGCGACATCGCTCTCGACTCGGCGGTCTGCGGTTGGATGTCGGTGCGTGGCTCGTTGGAGGGGTCGGCGTAGGCCCAGACGATCTCGGCCAACGATAGTCCTTGCTTCCGCAGCAGCAGCGTTGCGTGTGCATTGGCAATGGTGGACTCGATCTTGCCTCGGTGGCGAATGATGCCCGTGTCGTGGACCAGGACCTCGACGCCGGCTTCGTTGATCCCGGCGATGGCGTCAACGTTCCATTCGAGGAACGCACGCCGATAACCGTCGCGTCGCAGCAGGATCGTGTGCCAGGAGAGACCGGCTTGCGCCCCTTCGAGCGTCAAGGCCTCAAACAGCGCGGACTCGTCGCGCGTGGGCACGCCCCATTCAAGATCGTGGTAGGCGATTTCGTCGGGGTCGTCACCAGGCCACCGGCAGCGTTCTGGCATTGTCACAAACCCATTGGCGCTCGGTACAATGGCACGCATAGCCTACTCGGAACCGAATGCGGGGATATCGATGGCGACAAGAGCTGAATCGGACGACCGGACGAAGCGGCAACCCCTGTGGCGGCGGTTGGATCGGTTCCTGATCAGGGGCGGTCGAATTGAGGTCGAGGAAGTTGACGACGGCGAAGAGAGTTCGGAGTTCAAGGTCAAGCCCGGGTGGACGATAAAGGGACTTTAGACGACTAGCCACAGCCCGATGGCGCATTCACTCAGGAGCTGCAGGGCGGTCAAGATGAGCAGCCTTCTTGAGATCTTTGATATCCGTGTCAGTTCCGCTTGAACGACCTGGCTCGCTCCGGCAATTGCCTCAACTATCTCCCAAGCGACAAGATCTTCGCTGAGGTTGAGCGCCTTGCCTCGAGCTAGCACTCTTGGATCCGGGAACTGCGGGAGTCTATTCAACCACAGAGTCCAGAGACCGCCTCCTGCGGTCAGCAAGGTGATGCCAACAGGTACGATCACTGGCTCCCAGGGCTGGTTCAAAGACGCCATAACGGCGACGAACAGACTACTGCTGGCGATATTGACACCAACGAGGAACATGGCCGTCGTACTGACGGCATTGATCGTGCTGAGGAGCTCGGTGAGATATGCGGAGGCTGCCTGCATCGCAGGTAGACCGCCACCTGGCTCATTGTCATCAGCCATTGCTTGCCAGTCTCCAACTCGCAAACCACGAGTAGCCTATCTGCATGGCGTTTGTGCTCGGCGTGACCGGATCGATTGCCTCGGGCAAGTCGGTGCTCTGCCGGCACCTGGTCAATTTTCACGGCGCCAGGCACATCGACGCCGACCGCCATGTCCACACGATGTACGAACCGGGCAAGCCGGCATTCGACAGGATCGTGGCTCAGTTTGGCGACCACGTGGTGGGCGCGGACGGCTACATCGACCGCAAGGTGCTGGGCGACATCGTCTTTGGCCAGCCCGATCTGCTGGCCGCCCTGCGCACGGCGATCGGCGACATCGAGGGCGAGTTTGTGCGGCTGCTTCGTGAGTTGAAGGACGATCCGGCTCCAATCGCCGTCTTCGAAGCCGTGCGGCTGTTCGAGGGTCCTTACATGGAGATCTGCGACGCGGGTTGGCTGATTGCCTGCGAGGACGAACGTGCGATCGATCGGTTGATGGCACGCAACGTTCTGACCCGCGAGGAAGCCGAGCAACGGATGGCCTCTGCGACGCCCTGGAGGGAACGGGCGTCCAGGGCTGATCTCGTCCTGCACAACGATGGATCGGTCGCGGACTTCCAGGCGGCGATCGATGTCGCCGTGGGGGAGGCGCTGAGCCAGCAGGTCAGCCATTAGCCTCTAGTCGCACTGGATTCACAATCGATGGAGGCGGATATGGGCGCGCTCGACGGACTGCGGGTGATCGATTTCGGGCAGTACATGGCCGGACCGCTGGCGGGGATGATGCTCGCCGACCAGGGGGCGGATGTGATTCGCGTCGACCCGCCGGCCGGTCCGTTCTGGGACACGCCGGCGAATGCCGTCTGGAACCGGGGCAAGCGGCGGATCTCTCTTGATCTCAAGACCGCCGCCGGGCGGCGCACCGCGCAGGGCCTCATCGCCGGCGCAGACGTCGTCATCGAGAACTTCCGCCCCGGCGTGATGGACCGGCTCGGCCTGGGGGCCGAAGAATCGACCGCCAACAACGATCGCCTGATCTATCTCTCGCTGCCCGGGTTCTCCTCCGACGACGACCGCGCCTCCGTGCCGGGATGGGAGGGCGTGGTCTCGGCCGGGGTGGGCACGTACAGCGGATCGTTGCTCGCCGACGCGCCCAAGCCGGTATACACGGCGGTGCCGATTGCATCGTCCTACGCGGCGTTCACGGGCTGCGCAGGGATCGCCATGGCGCTGGTCGCGCGGGAGCGCGACGGATTCGGCCAGCGGATCGAGGCCTCGCTGCACGACGCCCTTTACCAGGCGATCGGGATTCGCGGGCTGCGCTATCTCGACCGCGAAGCGCCACGTCCGCCGGTGCCCTGGGTCGGTCCGTACGAATGCTCAGACGGCCGCTGGGTCTTCTTCCACGCCGCCTACTCGCATTTCATCCGCCAGTTCTGCGTCACGGCCGGCGTGCCGCAGTGGCTCGACGAGCCGTGGTCGAAGGCCTCGGAGATTCTCAAGGACTTCTCGCTGGCCGACACTGCGCGGGCGCATCTGACCAACATCTTCCTGACCCGGACGGCGCAGGAGTGGGAGGACCTGATCAACGACGGCGGCGCCGGTCCGCCGACCGTGCGCTGCCTCGACTCCTCCGAGTGGCTGCATGAGCCGCACGCACGCGAGGCGGAGATCGTCGTCGAACTGGACGATCCCGAGCTCGGCCCGATGCTGCAGCCCGGCATCCAGGTGCGGATGGGCGGAACACCGGGCGAGATTCGAGGTCCGAGGCAGGATCTCGATGCCGACCGGCAGGACATCCTCTCCGAGCTCGCGACCTCCGTTCCGTCAGCCATACGCGCACCGGGCGATCGGCTGTCTCAGGCGCTTGAAGGGATGACGGCGCTCGACCTGTGCATCATCCTGGCCGGTCCGACCTGCGGACGGACGCTGGCCGAATACGGCGCCGACGTGGTCAAGATCGACAATCCATCCCGCGAGAACGGGATCATGCTGCATGAGGACATCAACCGCGGCAAACGCTCCGTTCTGCTCGACCTGAAGCGAGACGCCGGGCGCGAGGTGTTCATGGAACTGGCCGCCGAGGTCGACGTGGTCGTGCAGAACTACCGACAGGGGAAAGTCGGCGGACTGGGCGTGGACTACGAGTCGGTGCGGCGCGTGAATCCCGACGTTGTCTATGCCTCGCTCAATGCGTTCGGCGAGATCGGACCCTGGGCCGAGCGGGCGGGCTGGGAGCAGCTCGCGCAGGCCGCAACCGGGATGCAAACGCGCTACGGCGACACCGAACCGACGCTGCAACCGTTCGCGATCAATGACTATGGCACCGGCATCAACGGCGCGTTCGGTGTGGGCATGGCGCTCTACCACCGGCTGCGCAGCGGAGAGGGTCAGCAGGTCTTCACGGCGCTGGCCAGGACGGCCTGCACACTGCAATCGAGCATGCTGCACGGCTACGAAGGCAAGCACTGGGACGAGCCGGGTGGCCAGGACGCTGTCGGAGAGAGCTCGTTGCACCGCATCTACGAAGCTTCCAACGGTTGGCTGTTCGTCGGCGCACGACCCGACCAAGCCGACGAGATTCCCACCGAGGAGGAGTTCAAGACCAACACGGTCGAGCACTGGGTCAAGGAACTTAGGTCGCAGGACATCGGCGCCAGCGCGGTTGGCTCGGTGGAGGACGCGATGACTTCCGAGCGAGCGGTCGCCAACGGCATGTCCGTCACGCGAGAGCACGAGGGGCGAGGCCGAGTCAGAACCAACGGGCCGTCGATCCAGATGGGTCGGACCGCGGCGACGATCGGCCGTCCAGCGATGGCGCCGGGCTCGGCAGCTTCGGATGTGCTGGGCGAGCGCTCGGTAGCATTGGCAGAAGCAGGAGTCTTGGGATCATGACGATCAAGCGCATACCCTCAAAGGAGAAGCCAGTCGACAGGAGGCCACCAATGGGGGCTGTGCAAGTCACCGTGACGATCCGCAATCCGGCCGACCGCGAGCGAGAGTGGAGCGGGCTGTTTCTGGTCGATACAGGCGCGACCGACAGTTTGGTCCCGCGTAAGCATCTTGAAGAGATTGGGATCGAGCCGCGAGGATTCCGAGTCTACGAACTGGCAGATGGCAGCGATCTACGCCTGGATATCGGCTCAGCCGAAATCGAGTTCATGGGCGATTTCACTGCCGGCGTCGTCATGTTCGGAGACGATGACGCCGAGCCGCTGCTTGGCGTGACCGCGCTCGAATCCGTTGGTATCGAAGTTGACCCCGTCAATCAGCGCCTGGAGCGTCTACCCGCCGTGCGGCTCAAGGGCCTCCGCCGCTGACCGCTGTACAAGACCGAGTGGCTATCCTCAGCCCAGGTTTGAGAGGGGCTGAACATGGCCTTGGCGCTGTCGGATGTTCGGATTCTGGATTTGACCCAGTATGAGGCGGGGACCTCCTCGACCCAGGCATTGGGCTGGTTGGGGGCTCAGATCGTCAAGGTTGAGCCGCCGGGACGAGGCGAGCCGGGACGGCGATTGGGAGCGGGCAACTCCGTCGATTCGACCTACTTCATCACGCTGAACAACAACAAGCGCTCGTTGACGCTCGACCTGAAGTCGGACGAGGGACGCGAGATCTTCCTGCAGCTTGTGCCGAAGTTCGACATTGTGGTCGAGAACTTCACGCTGGGCACGATGGAGCGGCTGGGGATTGGCTACGACACGCTCAAGGAGCTCCATCCACAGCTGATTTACTGCACGGTCAAGGGCTTCGGCACAACCGGTCCCTGGGCGCCGACGAAGTCGTTTGACATGGTCGCACAGGCGGCCGGCGGCGCGATGGCTGTCACCGGTCTGGCGGACGGAATGCCGCTCAAGCCCGGCCCGACGATCGGCGATACCGGCACCGGTGTGCAGGCGGCGATCGGCATGCTGGCCGCGCTCTGGCAGCGCGAACGCGACGGCGTGGGCCAGAAGGTTGAGTTGTCGATGATGGAGGCCGTGACCAACTACACGCGTGTGCCGATGACTCGCCGCGAGATTTCCGGCGATCCGGCGCCGCCCTACGGCGACGGTCTGACCGCGCCGACGGGTCTCTTCCCATGCAAGCCGGGCGGCCGCTCCGATTGGGTCTGGGTGGTGGTCGCCGGGGGGCGGATGCGCCAGGCGTTGATGGAGACCATCGGCCGTCCCGACCTGATCAAGGAGGACGCGACGCGAACCATCACGCGGGACGAAGGTGACGACGTGCGTCAGGCGATCGAAGCCTGGACCAGTCAGCGCACCAAGTACGAGGTGATGGACAAGATGCGCGAAGTCGGCGTGCCGTCGGGACCGGTGCTGGACTCGGGCGAGATCTTTACCAACGAGCACCTGCGCGAGCGAGGGATGCTGGTCGACATCGAGCACCCGACCCGTGGTCCGATGACGCTGCTCGGCTGCCCGATCCGGCTGAGCGAGAGTCCGGCCGTGCATCGTCGAGCGCCGCTGCTCGGCGAGCACACGGCTGAGGTACTGGCCGAGGAGCTGGGGCTTGGCGCGTCGGAACTGGAAGCGCTGGTGGGGTCCGGGGTCGTATCGACTGCGTGAGTTTGCGGCGGGGGCCGGTCAACGCAGAGCCACGTCCCAGCGCTCGGCGCAGTTTTCGACGACGAGGTCGATGTCGTCCGGCAGGATCAGGCTTGCCGCCGCCAGGTTCTCGGCGTCGGTTCTGACTCGGGCGAGATAGGACTGCTTGTCACCGTAGCGGGCGAGGATCTCGTCGCGGCTGAACCACTGGGTCAGGCCGACGAAGTGACTGGTGAGGTCTTCGCCTCCGGTGTCGGGATGGCGCGGGTTCCAGCCGGTGTGGATGCCGAGAGGTTGGGTGAGGTCGGGCAGGCGGAGGCCGGCGACTTCGTTCCCGTCGTCGTCCAGAGCTGAGACGTAGCCCTGATACTCGGCGCCTTCCTCGGGCGGCAGGGTTGACCAGTCGACGGTTCTGACTCGCGAGAGGCGATCCGGGTCGGGAATGGTGACTCGATCCCTGAGCTGCGCCAGCACATCGTGCCTGGTGGCGGCCGTGCCGTCGGCGAGGCTGGGCACAGTCGATGGCGGCGGTTCGGACTTGCCGGCCGCCCAGCGATCGAGATTGACGAGCGCGGCGCGCATCAGCGGCGACTGGTCGACGGCGTTGTGGCGGTACATGCTGCGGTCGGCGGTGAGATAGAAGCTGTCCATCGGCTCCGCCTGTCCGGCGCCGTGCTGGGTGCAGGCGAGCAGGTAGTGACGCGAGTTCGGGTGCTGTGGGATGTCCTCGCCGCTGGCGGGGTCGATGTCAATCAACGATGCGTCGCCGCGCCAGTACTCCCAGCTGGTGTTGGTCTTGACGATCTTTGGCGTGACTCCCTGTTCATCGGAGCGCTTGAGCAACCCGTCGGTGGCGTCCGTCAACGAGTCGTCGCGCGTCACGTCGGCGAAGGGGAACTCGTGGATTGGCCCGGCCAGGAAGAGTTGCGACGGCTGCCCGTAGCGGCGGTTGAACTCGCCGCGAATGCCGCCGGCGACGTGGATGTGCATGCCGTCGAAGGCCTTCTGCGAGAGGTCGTCGGGATTTCGGTTGAGGCCGAGATAGAGCAGGTGTCGGAGGAAACGTCCGCTCTGTGAGATGCCGAAGCCGTGGACGCGCTCATACGACCGCTGCCAGTTGCGCAGGAACAATGCTGCGTCGCGGAAGGCGAGCAGTCCGCTGCCCACGACCGGCGAGCGGTCGGTCGGATAGACGACCTCGTAGATCTTGCCGGGCGTGAACCCGTGCTTGAGCCAGAGGTCTCGGGAGCTCGGAACGACGCCGTCGGCGGTCTCGCGGGCGAATCGCCAGTTCTCGCGGGGAATCTCGCGCGGTTCGTCGTCTTCGAAATCGCGGACGTAGAGCCGGGCGCGACCGTCTTCACGCTCGGAGACCGGATAGCCCGGCTGGCCCAGGTGCTCGATCGGCATGGAGGCCAGGGGCTCGCTGGGCCGCAGGTCGGTGATCGCCTCGCCGGAGATTGGTTTGTCGTCGAGGCCGAGGGCTTCCGGCGCCTTGAAGTCGAGCAGCGTGTCCATGTCCGGCGTGTTCCACTGCCAGGCGACGGAAGCGACGCTGAGTCCCTGGCGGAAGAGGAAGCCGTCGCCGGGGTGCAGCGGGTCGGTCAGCGAGAACTCGGGAGGGGTCCGGTTCAGCGCTCCGGGCAGCAGGCTGCGACCGCGGTTGGGGACGTCGATGACGAGCGCGCCATTGCCGGCGGACGGATCCTGGGGCCGCATGAGCACGAGGTCGCCGCTGAATCGGACGCAGCCGTCGGCGCCGCGCGGCGCGCACTCAAGGTCGGTGATGCGCTGGTGGTCTTCCAGCATCGGGTTGACGGCATAGCGCAGCCGGGCGCGGATTAGCTCGAATGGCCCGGCGTCGCCGAAGGATTCGCCGTCGGCGTAGGGGCCCTGGTGAGTGATTTCGATTCGTTCGACGGACATGGTCGTGCCTCGTTTCCTATCCCACGCAGGCTACGGCCTGCTGCCTCCAGGGACAGCGCTGCGCACCTGCGCCCCCTTCGAGGGGGCACGCAGGAAACAGAGGAATCCTCAACAGCAGTGAGAGTTCGTCTCAGGCAGTTCGGCTCAGGCAGTTCGTCTCAGGCGAGGCCCCAGACCTTTTGGGCGTTGCCTCCGACGATCTTTTGGGCGTCTTCGATCGAGTCGGTGGCGTCGAAGACGTCCCAGATGCTTTGCTGGGTGTAGCCGACGGCGCTCTCGGGGTGGGGATAGTCGGAGCCCCAGAGGACCTTGTCGACGCCGATCAGGTCGAGCTGGCGCAGGCCGGAGGGGTCCTCGATGAAGGTGGCGTAGCAGTTCTCGAACCAGTAGTGGCTGGGCGGCTTGGCCAGCTTGGGGGTCATCTCGCTCTCGAAGGAGGCATAGACCTTGTCGCAGTCGAAGAGCGCGCTGGGCACCCAGGAGATGCCGCCCTCAGTGAAGACGACCCTGATGCCGGGGTTGCGCTCGAAGATGCCGGCGAAGGCGAGCAGCGCGAAGAGGCGTCGGAACGGCTGGAAGGCGACGACGATGGTGGTCGCGAGGCCGCCCTGGCCGCGGGCGTCGAAGGTCTCGCCGACGTGGAAGCTGAGCGGCAAGCCGGCTTCGCCGATCGCCTTCCACATGGGCTCGAGGGCGCGGGCGTTGTAGTAGACCTTGGCGTGCGGCGGCGGCAGCGAGGGCATCAGGATGCCCTTGAAGCCGAGCGCCTTGATCTTCTGCAGTTCGTCCTCGGTCCGCTCGGGATCCCAGTAGTTGAGCAACGCCAGACCGTGCAGCTTGTCGGGGTACTCGGCGCAGAACTCGGCCAGCATCTCGTTGTAGGCGTCCATGCAGGCCTGGATGTAGTCGAAGTCCTTGTTGCGGATGACGCCGAGCATGCGCTGGGGGAAGAGGATTTCCTGGTCGACGCCTTCGCGCGAGATATCCTCGACGCGGATGCCGGCGTCCCACATCCCGGCGCGGCCTTCGATCATCTCGCTGGGCATGGCCGGATTGTCGGTCGTCTCGCCGTCGATCTCCATGTGGAAGCCGCGCTCGTTGAAGACGCCGCGCGGGGCGCGGTCGCGGTACCTGGCCGGCATGCGGTCGATGAACTCGCCGGTCTCGAGCCAGTGGCTGTCGGCGGAGATCACGGTCGTACCGGCCGGCAGCGGGCGCGTGGTCTCGGGCAGTTCACGCTGATTCGGCCAGGGCAGAGGGGTCGTGCTGATGCTGCTCAGGGTGGTGGTCATGGGGTGTCTTTCGTCGAGGTGCGGGACTCCACTGCAAGATAACCCGTAGGCGATTGGCGGGACAGCCCCCCTCTGCCCCCTGTTCAAGCCAGGGGCAGGCTGCGGCATCTCCCCCCGCAGAGCGGGGGGAGAGTGAAAGGGTGGTGCGGCATTTCCCCACGCAAAGCAGGGGGAGAAGGGATCGGAGAGGGGGAGGTGTGGTGTGGCGGTAGCCTGCGGGCTATGGCTGTTGAGGCGACGACGTATGAGCCGCGGGGGAAGCGGCGTTGGCGGATTTCTCGGGTTTACTACGGCTGGTACGTGCTGTTCGGCATGGTGGTGGCGCTGATCGTCGCGGAGGGCGTGACGATCGGTTCGCTGAGCGCCTACACCGAGCCGCTGGAGAACCGCTTCGGCTGGTCTCGGCGAGAGGTCTCGATGGGCTTCTCGGTCACGGTCGGGACGATCGGACTGTTCGCTCCCTTCATCGGCCGTCTGATCGATGTGGTCGGACCGCGACGGCTGATGTTGATCGGTGCGCCGCTCTGCGCCGCGGCATTCGTGCTGCTCGCGTTCATGACTCAGCTCTGGCAGTGGTACGTCTACCTGGGCATCTCCTCGCTGGCCCTGGGCCTGATCGCCTACATCCCGGCGCAGGCGCTGGCGGTTCGCTGGTTCGACCGGCGTCGGGCGACGGCGCTGAGCCTGATCGGCGCATCCGTGTGGATGGGTCAACTGACGATGCTGCCGCTCGTGCAGGTGATCATTTCGAGGCTGGGCTGGGAAGACGCCTTCATCTATTCGGGCATGCTGGTCGTGGGCGCGTACATCGTGGCCTTCATCTTCGTGCGCGATCGTCCCCGGGCGAACGAATCCGATACACCGGCGCTTGCCCCCGAGGCCCCGGTCTCCGCGGAACCGGTCGCGCTGAGCGGGATGACGCTGGGACAGACGATGCGCACGCCGCTGTTCTGGGCGCTCGTGCTCGGCTTGATGCTGCTCTATTTCGTCGTCTTCGGCTGGCTGTCTCAGGGCGTGCCCTACTACCAGTCGGTTGGATTCTCCGACTTCTGGGCGGCGCAGATTGTCTCGCTGACGGCGGGCGGTGCGGTGGTCTGGCTGCTGATGGCCGGTTCGCAGCTGGAACGGTTTCGCCGACCCGAGCGAGTCGCTGCGGTGGGCGCGCTGTTCGTCTGTGCGTCGCTGCTCGCGTTGTACTTCACGGGCGGCTCGACGGCAGGGGTCGGCGCGGCGGTCGTGCTCTACGTGATCGGCTTCGCGGCGGCGCCGCCGCTGGAGGCGCTGATGCTGTCGCGCGCGTTCGGACTGCGCAACTTCGCCACGATCATGGGCACGGCATTCATGTTCCAGACGATTGCGATCGTGTTTTCACCGATCATCGCGGGCGGCATCTACGACCGCGACGGGAACTACGACCTGGTGCTGATCATCTACGCGGTCTGCGTCGCAGCCGGCAGCCTCGTGTTCCTGGTGGCGAGTCGCCTGCCGCAGCCGTACCGACCCATGTAGGGAGGTCAGGCGACGATCAGAATCACCAGGGCGATGACGGCGACCGTCAGGAAGAGCGCGTCGGGCAGGATGCTGGCAGGTCGGGAGTTCATGCTGTCCACCGATTCTGTCGCGTCGTTACGTTTCCCTGTTCGATTTCGAGGGTACGCAGGACGGAGAATTGGTGTTCGACGAGGGTGTAAGGACTGTTAGCGGAGCGTGAACGGGGGGGCTGAATGTGGTCGGGGAGAGAGGATTTGAACCTCCGACCTCTTCGTCCCGAACGAAGCGCGCTGCCAGGCTGCGCCACTCCCCGACCGATTCAGGCTCGGTGCCGGCCTGTTTCTGTTCCGCAAGCGATGCAGGCGTCGGCCCAATGACAGCAACTTCGGGCGCAACACCGGCTATCTCGATCCCAAAGAGTCAATCAGTTCCAACCACAGGTGCCAGTATCCGACACCTCCGGCTACGAAGACGACGAGCCAGTTGATTCTCGTCGATTTGATGATTGCGGCGATCATGAGGACCGCGATACCGACGCTGACACCGTAAATCGATGTCATGCTCGGGTAGAGTGCGAAGATGCAGACGATGATCACTCCCATCGCGCGAATCGGCTCGCAACAAGCATGTCTTGCGCGCTCTGATCGCGCCCACGTGGTCATTGGGTGGGCAAAGAGCGAGCGAACCAGCTCAAACATGATGGGTTCATCCTCTGCCTCACGGTCCAGGTCAGCGAATGCGACTGGGCCATATCCTTGCCAAGACAGGTAGGTCAGCTTGCTCGGACTGAGGCTTCAGTAGAGGAAGTTACAGACGGACAAATGGAACAAATGGTCGGGGAGAGAGGATTTGAACCTCCGACCTCTTCGTCCCGAACGAAGCGCGCTGCCAGGCTGCGCCACTCCCCGACAGGATCAGCGTACTACGGACTTGGAAGGGAACTTGTTGCGCGGGGAACCCTCGCACCGTTCCCCTTCCAGAGGGAGAAGTGGTTCGACCTGGAGGAGCCCGCTAGCGGGCGACGACCGACCTAGCGCCGGTCGTCGCGGCCGTCGTAGATCGGCTCGTTGAGGTAGACGTCGCCGTTGCGGATCTTGAGGTTGAACAGGCACTTGGGATCGGTACAGACCCAGGCCTTGAAATGAACGGCGGCTCCCTGACCGCCGAAGTCGGAGAGCGGCACCAGGACCCCGCCCTCGCATTGCGCGCACCTCGGGAATCCAGTTTGCAACACGCCGAGATCGTCGTTCGCCATCGCCCCGCATCTCCCTTGGGCCGCGCCCGCTCACCGGCATCCACAGCACAGTCCCGCTCAGCAGCGGCCCACGATGTCCAGTGCGTATGGTAGCGGCTGCCGAGCGGGGAACGTGACTACGGCGACCGAGGCTATCTAGTCAGTCGAGTCTTTCTCGTCCGACTGCCATTGTTCCCGGTGCAGCAGGTAGTACTCGTAGGCGTCGGCGAGCGCGAGCCAGGATGCTTCGATCACGTCCGTGGAGGCGCCGACGGTCGACCACGTGCGGGTGCCGTCGGTCGATTCGATGAGTGCCCGGGTGTGCGCTTCCGTGCCGGAGTCGGTGTCGATGATGCGGACCTTGTAGTCGAGCAGGGAGACGACGTTGAGTTCGGGATAGGCGAGTTCCAGGCCCTTGCGGGCGGCGCTGTCGAGCGCGTTAACCGGACCGTTGCCGTCGGCGGTCGTGTGGAAAAGGTCGTCGCCGACGCGGATCTTGGTGGTTGCTTCCGCCATCATCAGCGACTCGTCGCCGCCGCCGTTGGCGGGCTTGGCCGAACCGGGGCGCCGGCGTTCGATCACGAGGAAATCGTCCAGCTCGAACGGCGCCCGATAGTCGGGTCGCGAGCGCAGGGCGAGCAACTCGAAGGACGCGTCGGCGGCTTCGTACTGGAAGCCTCGCGATTCCATCTGCTTGACCTGGCCGAGCAGCGCGGTCGTCTCCTCGGGCGTGAGGGGCAGGTCGTGACCGCGCTCTTCCAGCTTGAACTTGATGTTGCGCCGGCCCGAGAGCTCGGAGACCAGGACGCGGCGGTCGTTGCCGACGTCGGCCGGTTCGATGTGCTGGTAGTGCATCGGGTCCTTGACCACGGCGGCGACGTGGTAACCGGCCTTGTGGGCGAAGGCGGAGGCTCCGACGTAGGGGGAGAGCCCATTGAGCGGCAAGTTGGCCAGCTCGGCGATGAACCGCGAGGCGGTCGTGATCTCTTGCAACTGGTGATCTTCGACCACCCTCAGACCCATCTTGAGTTGCAGGTTGGGGATGATCGACGAGAGATTGGCGTTGCCGCAGCGCTCGCCGTAGCCGTTGAGGCAGCCCTGCACCTGGGTGACGCCGGCCTGGACGGCGGCCAGCGAGTTCGCGACGGCGAGATCGCAGTCGTTGTGCGTGTGGATGCCCAAGCTGGCTTCGGGCAGCATCTCGCGCACGGCCCTGACCGCCGCGATGACTTCCTCGGTCATGGCCCCGCCGTTGGTGTCGCAGAGGATCAGGTATTGCGCGCCGGAGCGGTATGCGGCGCCGACGACGTTGAGCGTGTAGTCCGGATCCTGCTTGAAGCCGTCGAAGAAGTGCTCGGCGTCGAAGTGGACCTCTCGGCCGATCGAGGCCATGTACTCGACCGACTCGCGCACCATGGAGAGGTTTTCCTCGCGTGAGGTATTGAGCACCGTCTTGACCTGCGAAGCGATGGCCTTGCCGACGAAGGTGACGACGGGCGTCTCGGCCTCACGCAGGGCGACGATGTTGAAGTCGGACTCAACGTCGGAGCCGGGCTTGCGCGTGCCTCCGAAGGCGACCAGTTTCGCGCGTTCGAGCGGCTGCGCCTTCATCCGCTCGAAGAATGCCTGGTCTTTCTCGTTGGAGCCGGGAAATCCGCCCTCGACGTAGTGCATGCCGAGCGAATCCAACCGCCGCGCGACGGTGATCTTGTCCTGCAGCGAGAAGGCGATGCCCTCCATCTGCGATCCGTCGCGGAGCAGGGTGTCGTAGAGCGCGATGGGTGAGTCGTCAAAGGTGGACATGGATTGAGGTTACAACTGATCGGCAACGCTGATGTCAATGGCGGAACAGGCGTTGCCCCGTGAGCGCCATGACGATGCCGTACTGATTGCAGGCGTCGGTGGTGTCGGCGTCGGCGATGGAGCCGCCGGGTTGCAGGATGTGGGTGACCGCCGAGGCCTGGGCGCGGTCGACGTTGTCGCGGAAGGGCATGAACGCGTCGTGGCTGAGGACCGTGCGGAACCGGCCGATCCAGTCGCGGCGGTCCTCGTCGGGGAGCGGCCCGGGCCAGTTCGTGATCTGCGACTGCAGGCGTGCGCGCTCGGGTTGCGAGAGTTCGCTCCAGGCGATGTACTGTTCGCGGCCGGCGAATCGATCCGGCCGCTTGAGCGATGCGTCGAACTGCAATCCGAGCACGCGGTCGTGTTGTTGCAGCATCCAGCGATCGGCCTTGCCGCAGGCCAGGCGGGTGCAGTGGATTCTCGACTGTTGGCCGGCGCCGAGACCGATGACCTGTCCGTCAGCGGCGACGCAGACCGAGTTGGACTGCGTGTAGCGCAATGCGATCGTGGCCACGATCAGATCGCGCCGAACCTCGTCGGGGAACTCGGCCAGCTCGGTGACGGGATTGCTGAAGATCGATTCGTCAATCGTCCGGTCGTCGAGCGGCTGTTGCAGCCGGATGCCGAAGTGGTCGCGGGTCTCGACGGCCGGCGTCGGCAGATCGGGGTCTGCCTGCAGGATGAGGTAGCGCCCGCCCTTCTTCTTCTGCAGGATCGCGAGCGCTTCCGGCTCGTAGCCGGGCGCAATGATCCCGTCCGATACTTCTCGGCGGAGGAAACGGGCGAGTGGTTCATCTACAACATCCGAGACGGCGGCGAAGTCGCCGTAGGCGCTGACGAGGTCGCCGCCTCGCGCCCGGACGTAGGCGGATGCGACCGGGGAGAGTTCGAGTTTCTCCACCTCATAGGCGCGAGCCAGCCGTTCAGGGATGGGCAGTCCGATCGCCGCCCCGGCGGGAGACACGTGCTTGAAGGACGCAGCGGCCGGATGGTCCAGGGCGGCGCGAAGCTCGCGAACGAGGTTCCATGAACTGAGCGCGTCGAGCAGGTTGATGTAGCCCGGCTGTCCGTTGAGGACCTCGAACGGCCACTCGGCGATTGCCGATGCGGATGCCGGGGTCTGATGCGGATTGATGCCGTAGCGCAGCGCGATCTGGTCGGGCATCGGAGTCAGGCGACCAGATCTTCAAGCGCGGCATCGATGTCGGTGAACTTGAACCGATAACCGAGATCGAGTGTCCGCGTGGGCAGAATGCGCTGTGAGGCGAGCAACACGCTTGCGCCCTCGCCGAGCGCGAGCTTCAGGGCCAACGGCGGGACGGGGAAGAGCGCAGGTCGTCCGAGGGCTCGGCCAAGCGCTGCGGAGAACTGGCTGTTGCGGACCGGCTTTGGCGCGGTGAGGTTGATGGCGCCCTCGACCTGAGCATTCTCCAGCGCATAGAGCATGGCGCCGACGGCGTCGTCGATGTGAATCCAGCTCCACCAGGCCCGACCGAGACCGATCGGGCCGCCGAGCCCGAGCTTGAAGGGCATCAGCAGTCGCGGCAGCGCGCCGCCCTCGGTGGCCATCACGATGCCGAAGCGGGCGTTGACGGTGCGCACGCCGGCGCCCTGCGATTCCGCTTCCCAATCGACGCAGAGTTGTGCAAGGAAATCGTTGCCGGACGCAGCGGACTCGGTCGATTCGCGTTCGACTTGATTGCCGTAGTAGCCGATCGCCGAGGCGCTGATCAGCACTCCCGGTTTCTCGCCGGATTCCTGGATCGCCTGTACGACCTGACGGGTCGTGTCGATCCGGCTGTCCCGCAAGGCGGCTTTGCGCGCGCTCGACCAGCGCCGGTCGACGATGCCCTCGCCGGCCAGGTGGACGACGCCGGCCGCGCCCGAGACGGCGTCGGTCAGGCCGTCCCAGCCGGTCCAGTTGACGCCGGAGAGCGCGGTGTGGGCTCGAGGGTCGCGCGAGACCGCCGTCACGCCGATTCCGCGCTGTCGAAGCTGGCTGATGAGCGCCCCGCCGACCAGGCCGCTCGCGCCGGTGATGACCACGTGCATCATGAGCCTCCTTGTGACCGCTTCGTGGGTCTCCGACTTCTGATCCGGGGACCCCCTCTGTCACTCCGCGACATCTCCCCCCGCGTGGCGAGGGGAGACATTGCGATATCGCTCTAGCCGCCCATGTTTGGCCGTACGGGATCGAGCCCGTGCATGCCGCGAATCAGATTGATTTCGCCCCGGTGACCGTTGAGGTGCGTACAGAGGTGCAGGGTGATCGACTGTCCAAGCGTCTCGGTCGCTTCGCCCAGCTTCACCTCGCGCGCCAGGTCGTCGTCGCTGAGCGAGTCGAGGAAGGCGTGGGTCGATTCGTTGACGGCGTCCTGATACTGCCAGAAGGCGTCCATGTCGCCGATGGCGACGGCGGAGGCTTCCTCGGTCGACTGGCCGGTACCGAAGCCGCGCTCGGGCAGACCGGTCTTCTCGGCCCAGTTGCCCTCGCGCCAGATTTCCTGTTTGCCCTGCCAGGCCCCCTGGACGAGCAGGTCCTCGACCCGCGCCGCGTGCCAGAGCACCCAGGCGACGGAATGCGACTCTCCGTCCGGGACGAAGTGCAACTGCTCCTCGGTCTGCCCGCTGCGAGCGTCGCGGAAGCCGCCGTGAATGAAGCTGAGCATGTCCTTGATGTAGCCAACGGCTGAAGTGCTCATGTCGTCGGTCCCTTCGGAGGTTCTTCGGAGTCATCGTCCTGGCGGCCGGCGTCGGTCTCCGGCGCGTCGGAATCGGAGAGCAGGTCTTCCAGCTGTTGCATGATTTTCGGGTCGAGCGCCGGACCGTCGTCGTCCGACGGCTCGTCGGCGGGCTCGGCTTCCATTTCAAGCGCGTCGGCCTCAAACCCGAACGCTCTCGACAGCTCTTGCGCGACGCGTGGATCGAGCCCGCCGGCTTCGGCCAGTCGCTGGGCGAGCTCGCGAAGCTGATCCTCGCTGACGCCCATCGAGGTCAGCGTCTCGCGGACGAGGCGCTGGACCTCGGCGTGGTCCTGACGGATCAACGCGTCGGCGAGTTCGAGCTGTGTTTCGATGGCGCGAAAGCCGATCCGGCGCTGCGCTTCGTCGCGCTGCAGCAGGGTCGACATCAGGCGAGTGAAGAGCGTCGTTGTCCTGGCGATCCGCATTCGGTCGTCGGGGTGCTCCGGGAAATCGCCGGTGACGGAGACTTCAAAGCCCGTGTTCTTGTCCCTGGCGACGTATTGCTCGGCCATGATTCGATGTTACGCCTGTCGGACCTGGGCCGCCGTCGTCAGGAAGTCGGAGACTGCCTCAATGAAGCCTGGTGTGTTCTGCGAGTGCACGTTGTGTCCACAATCCGGCACTTCGACGAGTCGGGCGTTGGGCAGATCGTCGACGAAACGCTCGGCTGCATCGGCCTCGAGGATGTTGCTGGACTCGCCTCGCACCAGCAGGGTTGGGCCGTTGAACCGGTGAAATCCGTCGGCGACATCGCGGCGGTCGGCGGCGGGACGGCGGAAGCCGGGGTCGTGCAGGATGCGGTCGGACTTGGAGACATACTTGCCGTCGGAGCGGTGGACGAGGTTGTAACGCGCGGTGCGTTCCATGTGCTCGCGTGAGCGGAACGGGTCGTAGGCGGCGACGCGGTCGATGAACTCGTCGAGATGGTCGAACTCGACGTTGCGGACGACGAAGTTGCGGATCGCCTGCGCGCCGCGTTGCGAGACCTCGGGGCCGACGTCAACCAGCACGACCGCCCGCGGCAGCGAGGGTTCGCGCGCGGTCAGACGCATGGTGACCATGCCGCCCATCGAGTGGCCCATCACGATCGGCCGCTCGATGCCGTCTTCGTGGATCAACTGCAGGGCGTCGGAGGCCATCTGGTCGGGGCCGTAGTCGGCGTCGCGGGCCCATTCGGAGTCGCCGTGGCCGCGCTGATCGGGGGCGATGATGTGAAAGCGGTCGGCCAGGTGCAATGCGACCAGGTCCCAGCTATGGGCCGACTGGTTGCCGCCGTGCAGCAGCACGATGGTCGGGTTGGCCGGGTCGCCCCACTCGAGCAGGTGCAGGCGCAGATGGTTGATCACCCGGTTGCGGGAGACGTAGCGAATCCGGTCGGCGTGCGAAATGCCGAGGTCGACGGCGGATTCGCAGAGCGAAGCGAACTCATCGGATTCGGTGAGATCAACGGCGTCGGCGGTCGGAGCAAAGGTGTTGAGGTAGGGCACGGGCAGGATTTCTCGGGCTGTGCGGGCGGTACGGACGCAGTCTATCGCGGGGGGTGGCTAACCTAGCCGTGAGCCCGAACGACACGGACAAGAACAGTACGGACACGAACAATACGGACAAGGACTATCGATCATGGCGTTTGCTCATCCCGAATACCTGGTCTCGACCGAGTGGTTGGCGGAACACCTGGAGGATCCGGAGGTTCGCGTCTTTGAGTCGACGGTCTTCCTGCGGCCGCGCGACGGCGGCGGCTACCGCGTTGAGTCGGGCCGGGCGGAGTACGAGTCGGGACATATCCCCGGCGCGGGATACCTCGACCTGCAGGCCGACTTCTCCGACAACAGCCAGCGGCTGCGCTTCATGATGCCCTCGGCCGAGGCGTTCGCCGAGGCTGCCGGCCGGCACGGGATCTCGGAGGACTCGAAGCTGATCCTGTACGACCGCCTCGGCTCGATGTGGGCGGCGCGGCTGTGGTGGATGTTCCGGTCGATGGGTTGCAGCGGCGCGGCGGTGCTGGACGGCGGCTGGCGTCGCTGGTCCGACGAGGGCCGCGCCGTCTCAACTGAGGAGGCGAGCTATGCGCCGGCGAGATTCACGCCGACGGCCGACCTTGACCGCTTTGCCGACCTCGCGGAGGTCAACGCGTTCGTCGAGTCGGGCGGCAGTTGCCTGATCAATGCGCTCGGACGCGACCAGCATTCGGGCGCGGACGGCGGCCGGACCTACGGTCGAGCGGGGCACATCCCCGGATCGACCAACGTGCCGGCGATGGAGCTGATCGACCCCGACACCGGTCTGTATCGCCCGTCGGACGAACTGGCCGAGATGTTCTCGGAGGTCGCGCCGGACAAGTCGCAACGCGTCGTGACCTATTGCGGCGGCGGGATCGCCGCGTCCAACGACGCGCTGGTGCTGAGCCTGCTGGGCTACCGGAACGTCGCGGTCTACGACGCATCGATGTCGGAGTACGCCGCCGACGAGTCGCTGCCGCTGGTGGTGGACTGAGCCGGGATCAGTCCAGATCGAAGCGGTCAAGGTTCATGACCTTGTCCCAGGCGGCGACGAAGTCGTTGACGAACTTGGCTTCCGCGTCGCTGGCGCCGTAGACCTCGGCGAGGGCTCTGAGCTCGGAGTGTGAGCCGAAGATCAGGTCGACCCTGGTCGCGGTCCACTTCGACGTGCCGCTTCCGCGGTCGCAGCCTTCGAACAGCTCATCGTCGGCAGCGACCGACCGCCATTCGGTGTTCGGATCGAGCAGGTTGACGAAGAAGTCGTTGCTGAGCGTGCCGGGGCGGTCGGTGAGTACGCCGTGGGACGAGTTCCCGCTGTTGGCGTCGAGCACGCGCATCCCGCCGATCAGCGCCGTCATTTCCGGCGCGTTGAGGGTGAGCATCTCGGCTCGCTCGATCAGGAGTTCCTCGGCTCGGCCGCGACGCCAGGTCTGGAGGTCCTGGCGCAGGTAGTTGCGGAATCCGTCGGCCTTCGGCTCGAGCACGGCGAACGATTCCGCGTCGGTCCACTCGTCGGATGCGTCGGTGCGACCCGGCGCGAAGGGGACCGAGACGTCGTAACCGGCGTCGTTGGCGGCCTGCTCGACGGCGGCGCAACCGGCCAGGACGATCAGGTCGGCCAGCGAGACGCGCTTGCCGTCGCTGCGCGAGGCGTTGAATGCGTTCTGGATGCGCTCCAGCGTGTCCAACACGCCGCCGAGCTCGGCCGGGTCGTTCACCTGCCAGCTTCGCTGGGGCTCGAGGCGGATGCGCGCGCCGTTGGCGCCGCCGCGCTTGTCGGTGCCGCGGAAGGACGCCGCCGCGCCCCAGGCGGTGCCGACGAGTTGCGAACGGGACAGGCCGGAGGCGAGCAGGTCGGCCTTGAGCGATGCGATTTCGGCGTCGCCGATCAGCTCGTGGTCGACGTCGGGGACGGGGTCCTGCCAGAGCAGCGGCTCGTTCGGGGTCAGCGGTCCGAGATAGCGGCTGCGCGGGCCCATGTCGCGGTGGATCAGTTTGAACCAGGCGCGGGCGAAGGCGTCTTCGAGCTCGGCGGGGTTCTGCAGGAATCGTTTCGTGATCTCTGCGTAGGCCGGGTCCTCGCGCATGGCGAGGTCGGTGGTCAGCATCATCGGGGCGTGGCGGATGTCCGGGTCGTGGGCGTCCGGCACGGTGGCGACCGCGGCTGCGTCTTTGGGAGCGAACTGGTGCTTGCCGGCCGGGCTCTCGATTAGCTCCCACTCGTGGTTGTAGAGGTTCTCGAGGAAGCCGTGGTCCCAGGTCGTCGGCGTGTCGGTCCAGGCGCCTTCGATCCCGCTGGTGATCGTGTCGGAGGCCATGCCCGAGCCGTGACTGCTGTCCCAGCCGATGCCCTGGCGCGCCATGTGTGCGCCCTCGGGGTCCGCGCCGACGTGAGACTCCGGTGCCGCGCCGTGGGCCTTGCCGAACGTGTGTCCGCCGACGATCAGCGCGACCGTCTCTTCATCGTTCATGGCCATGCGCTTGAAGGTGCGGCGGATGTACTCGGCGGCCATGCTCGGGTTGGGCTCGCCGCCTGGGCCTTCCGGATTGACGTAGATCAGGCCCATGTGGTCGGCGCCGAACTGCTCGTCGAGGACGCCCTCGCCGTCGTGCCGCTCGTCTCCGAGCCACTCGTCCTCAGCGCCCCAGTCGGTTTCGTCGGCCTCCCATGAATCGGGCCGGCCGAAGGCGAAGCCGAAGGTCTTGAAGCCCATCGACTCGAGCGCGCAGTTGCCGGTGAAGATCAGCAGGTCGGCCCAGGAGAGCGCGCTGCCGTATTTCTGCTTGATCGGCCAGAGCAGGCGGCGGGCCTTGTCGAGGTTGGCGTTGTCGGGCCAACTGTTGAGCGGGGCGAAGCGCTGCTGTCCGGCGCCGCCGCCGCCGCGGCCGTCGGAGATCCGGTAGGTGCCGGCGGCGTGCCAGGTCATGCGGATGAAGAGCGGGCCGTAGTGGCCGTAGTCGGCGGGCCACCAGTCCTGCGAGGTGGTCATCACCGCTTCGATGTCCTGCTTCAGCGCATCGACGTCGAGCGATTTGACGGCCTCGGCGTAGTCGAATCCTGCGCCCATCGGATCGGAGGCGTGAGTGTTGCGGCGCAGCGCGTTGAGGCTCAGTTGATCGGGCCACCAGTGCGCGTTCGTGGTCACTTCGTCGGTCCCTTTCAGGGGCGCGCGGACGCGCCTCGCCGAGCGCCGAACTCCGCTTCGGCTCACACAATTGAGCGGCGCTGACGGCTTCCTTGCTCTGGATTCACGATGGCTTGAGCGTATCACCGCGCACTGTCACACAAGCGCGATCAAGCGCGGTTGGGGCCTGCGGGCCGGGGCCTCGGTCGGGCGTTCTGTTTAGGGGATAACTGGGGGGAAGGGCCCTCACCCTCACCCTCTCCCTCGGGGAGAGGGGATCGGAGGAACCCTCTCCCCCCACCTGGCGGCGGGGGGAGATGCCGCAGGCAGAGGGGGGCTCCCTCAGCGCCACTGCGGACCTCGGCGTGCCCCCCTCTGTCCCTACGGGACATCTCCCCCCGCCTGCGGCGGGGGGAGAGGGGATTGGGCCTGCTCCCGTCCCCCTCCGATGCCCCGCACTTGATGCGGGGCCCAGACCTCCTGTGTCGAGCGCGGCGTGGGTGCTCTGGCCCCCGCGTCAAGCGCGGGGGATCGGATTTGAGCGCGGGGGATCGGATTTGGCGGCGCCGAAGCCGAGCGGGTCCCCGAATAAATCGGGGACTGGGGAGGGCCCTCACCCTAACCCTCTCCCTCGGGGAGAGGGGATCGGAGGAACCCTCTCCCCTCGCCGCCAGGTGGGGGGAGATGCCGCAGGCAGAGGGGGGCTCCCTCAGCGCCACTGCGGACCTCGGCGTGCCCCCCTCTGTCCCTACGGGACATCTCCCCCCGCCTGACGGCGGGGGAGAGAGGAGTAGATGATCTTCATGTGATCTCACTCCACACATCACTTCTGTCTCCACGGTAGATCACCATTATGTGTATCATGTCGATGCGGTCTCACGTTCGTCACATGGATGGGGCGGGGGTGGGGCGGCCTGGCGAACGAGGTCCAGTTTCGGGAGGTTGATGGCTGATGAACCGACGCGCTGCTCTGACCGAACCTACCCCCCCCCCCCCCCCCCGCACAGACTGCGCGGCCGAAGCGGCTGGAGCCTGTGATGCGGCGGGCTCGATCACTGGGCGTTGGGCGGCTGCCGTTACTCCTGCTGCTGGTGGTCGGCGCGGCGCTGATTGGAGCGCCCTCGGCTGACCCGGCCTGGGCTCAGTCGCCGGCGGCGCAGAGCGTGCCGTCGGACTGGGCGCTGATCCCCGAGGGACTCGAACCGGGCGACAGTTTCCGCCTGATCTTCGTCACCTCGACCACCCGGGATGCGTCTTCGACGGATATTGCTGACTACAACGCGCACGCCCAGAGCGCGGCGGCCAGCAACAGCAATCTCTCAAGTTTCAGCGGGCAGTTCCGGGCCCTGATCTCGACATCCGCCGTGGATGCGCGCGACAACACCGCCACCACCGGCACCGGCGTGCCCGTCCACTGGCTCGGTGGGGCGAAGGTGGCGGACGACTACTCGGATCTGTATGACGGCGACTGGGACTCGGTGAGCGGGAAGACGGAGGGCGGGAGCGACTACACGGGGCTGGTCTGGACGGGCGGGAACAAGGCCGGGCTGAAGTCGGGGCAGCGGCATGCGGGGGCGGCGGAGGTGCGGCTGGGCGACCTGAGCGATGCGGCGCTGGCCCTGTCATCGCCCAGCTCCGGGGCGTCGAGCGATGCGTACCCCGTCTACGCGATCTCGCCCGTGATCCTGGTGGCGGAGCCGGAGTCGGACCCGACGATTACGGCCGGGCCGACGATCACGAGCACGCCCGCGAGCGGCGAGAGCTACGGCAAGGGCGAGACGATTTCGGTCTCGATCACCTTCAGCGAAGCGGTCACCGTGACCGGCGAGCCGCGGCTGCGGATCGAAATGGGCGAGCGCAAGCGGTTTGCTCGCTACTCGGCGGCGGACGGCGCGACGTTGACCTTTGCCTACACGGTCAGGGGCAACGACCGCGACGCGGACGGCGTGAGCATTGGCGCGAACCGGCTGGCGCTGAACGGCGGGACGATCGCGGATGCGGACGGCAACGCCGCCGTGCTGGAGCATCCGGCGCTGGCCGACCAGTCGGGCCACCGGGTGCACGGCGCTCCGACGCCGGCGGACGACCCCGACCGGCCGGGCGTGGTCTCGCTGCAGATGGTGACGGGACCCGAAGTGGGAACGCCGATCACGGCGCTCCTGCTGGATCCGGACGGCGGCGTCGCTGATCTGACCTGGCAGTGGCAACGCTCGGCCGACCGGACCGCCTGGGTGACGATTCTCGGCGCGACCGGGGCGGAGTACACGCCGACGACGGACGACGCGGGTCAGTATCTCCGAGTCACGGCGTCCTACACGGACAACCACGGCCCGGGCAAGTCGGCCGCCGGCACGACGGACAGCCCGGTGGTCGGAGCGGCGGTCGACACGTCGGGGCTTAGGTCGCAGACCACCGACGCCCACCCCGTCCAGTCCACCGTCTGGTCCACGACGCTGACGGCGGTGAGCGGCGGAAGCATCAGCGGTTGCGACCCCACTTTGAGTAACGGCGCCTGCTCGCGTCGCCTCGGGGACGCCACCTTCACGTACAAGGGCACCAGCTACACCATTGAGTCGCTCGTGTACGCCGCCGCGGTGGGAAACATTGTGGGCGAGAAAGTGCGCCTGCGATTCAGCAATAAGGCAGCCGCCGCCACCAAGTCCGCTCTCGGCGGGGTGACGCTGAAGCTGAGTTGGACAAGCGGGTCCACCCCCGTGCAGAAGACGTATGCGTTCGTCAACGCCGGCATCGTGGTCAACGCACGCAACATACTCTGGGATGCGAGCGGCTCGCGCTGGAGCAACAGTCAGGAGGTCTCGGTGAGCCTGATCGCCCCGCAGGGGATCAGCCCGCCGGGGAAGCCGGCGGGGCTGTCGGCGAAGCGGGGGGACGGGAAGGCCACGTTGTCCTGGGCCAACCCCAAGGACCGCGGGATCACCAAGTACCAGTACCAGCAGAAGACGGGAACCCTCGCCTGGCCCACCACCTGGACCGACATGTCGGGGAGCGATCTGATCACCACTTCTGACAGGGTCTCTTACACGGTGACCGGCCTGACGAACACGACGGCGTACCGCTTCCGCATCCGCGCCGTGGCGGGGGAGAGCGGCCCGCAGTCCAGCGACGTGGGGCCGGTGCCCTCGCGGCCCAAAGGCCTGCAGGCGAAACGGGGCGACAGTGGACAGGTCGAACTCTCCTGGTGGAAGAACCCCGCGGACTTCGGCATCAGTGGGTACCAGTACCAGCAGAGGGCGGGGAAGGCTGACTGGCCGACGACCTGGACCGACATGTCGGGCAGCGGGGCGACCACGAGGTCCCACACGGTGACCATGCTGACGAACGGTACCGAATATAGCTTCCGGATCCGCGCGATGGACCACAGCGAGAACAGCCCGCCATCCTCCGAAGTCGGGCCGGTCACGCCGATCTCGCTGAAGCGGCCGCAGGGACTGGCGGCGACCGGCAGTTCGGGCCAGGCGACGCTGAGCTGGATCAATCCTGGCGATTCCACCATCACCGGCTACGAGTACCAGCAGCGGGCGGGGACTGGCCCCTGGGGCGCCTGGACGGGGATCGATGACAGCGCGCCGATGGAGATGAACGCGTTCTCGTATACCGTCATGGGCCTGACCGATGGAACGATCTACGCGTTCCGCATCCGGGCAGTGAAGACCGCAAACAACGTGAGAGAGGAGAGCGATCCGTCGGCCCCGGCCAGAGCCTCGGTGAGGGCGGCGGCGACAACCGGCACGGTGGTACCTACCGTCACCGGCGTGAAGATCGTCTCTTGTCCAGCGCGGGAGCCCCGTCTGGAGGACGGCAATTGTCCCACGACGGCGGGCGATACCTACGCGGCGCTGGAACCCATCCGGATCGAGGTGACGTTCAGCAAGGGCAAGGACAACAACAACAATCCAATTCCCGCGCGGATCGCGGTTGAGGGTCGGCCGACGCTGGCGCTCCATGTCAGCGGCACGGCTACGGAGCCGATCGTGCGCTACGCACGCTTCATGCACCTGACCAGCGACAACACAGCGCTGTTCGAGTACCTGCCGCTCTTCGGCGATCGGGACGACGACGGTATCTCGTTCCCGGAGAACGCTCTCAATCCGGTGGACCGGATCTACGATCGTGACAGCGATACGGATGTCAATCCGGCCTATACGTCTATGACCTACGACTCAGCCCACAAGGTGAACGGGCTGCTCGGCCTGGGCTTCAGCGAGGAGGAGGAGCAGGATCTCAGGAACGATCCGGAGCTGGCGACGCCGGCGCTGACGGGTTTCAGGATTGAGTCCGCGCCAGCCTCGAACAAAACCTACGCATTGGGTGAGGAAATCCGGATCCGAGCGTTGTTCAGTGAAAACAACACCATGGCGCTCGAAGGCTGGCCGAAGCTGAAGCTTCAGGTGGGCTCCGAGACCGAGATCCGGCTGATGGAGGTCGCGCGCCTGGCGCCGACGTGGTACGAGCCACGGGAGCTGCCGCTCTACGCGAAGACGTGGATCCTCTTTACCTACACCGTTCGCACGGACGACATCGACCAAGACGGCATTTCGATTCCGGCTAACCCGTTCGTCACGAGCGAGGCCGACCGGATCTACAACACCTGGAGCCGGGAACCGGTTGTGCTGACCTCCACGGGTCTGGCCGCGGAAAGTGGTCACAAGGTGGACGGTAGGTCAACCACTGAAGTCTGGAAGGCCACGATGACCGTGGATGCCGACCAGACCTACTTCGGCTGCGACAATCGTTTCAAGGAACAGGACGACTGCTCAAAGTCGGGTGTGCTTTCGGACACCGGCGATGAGTTCACCCATGGAAACAAGACCTACAAGGTCCGGAGCGCCTACTGGGATTCCTCAAGGAACGAATTCGTCATCTCGTTCACCGACGGTTCTGGTACGGCGCTGTCGTACGACGCAGTCCGAACCGCCCTGGCCGGGCTGGTATTGACTTTGAACGGTACTACCGAGCTCGCTGTGAGCAGCTCGAGAGAGTACCCCGATCGGACGAGCCTCTTCTGGCCGTACGAACCAATCTCGGACTGGACCGACGGCGTTGAGGTGACTCTGAAACTGTTGTCGCCGCCGTAGTGTTCGCGACCTGCTTCGGCGGCGGCGAACGTTGGCGAGGGGTAAAGTCGGTTATCGGTTGACGGCGGGCGGCGAGCGCTCGAGCGGGTTCGGCATAGAGTCGAGCCATGCGGACTCTGATTGCGCTCGCCGTCACGCTGGGCGTCATGCTTCTGGCCACGCTTGCTGTCACGCAGGCGGACGACCCGGAGATCACGTACCGATTCTCGGGCCAGGCGCTGATCGGCGGGGAGCCGGCGCCGAAGGGCACGATCATCTCGGCGACGGTCGGCAACCGGCTGGTCGGGACGACGACGGTGGAGGGCGGCGACGGGCGCTGGTCGATGGAGATCGGCGCCTGGCACCTGCGCACGGGGGTCTGCGAGGCGGTCTTCCACGTGGCGGGCGAGCCGGCGGGCAAGCAGACGGTCAACTGCCAGGTGGACGTGCTGCTCGAGACGGGCGGCGACGGCTCGGATGAGCCCGCGGACACGTCGGACGATCTGCTCGAAGAGGAGGAGGACGTCGAGGTTGCCGGCGATGACGAGCTGGAGGTCGAAGAGGATGAGGAGACGTCGACGATCACGGTCGAGGTGACGGCGGAGGAGACGGTCGAGACCGATGAGATGGACGAGGCGGACGAGCTGGAGGAGATGGAAGAGGAAGCGGAGCCCGCCGTCCAGCCGCGCGTCCCGCACACGGGCACCGGCGGGTTGGAGAAGGCGTCGGCGTGGCCGTCGGTGCTGGGCACGCTCGCGGTCGCGCTGATCGGCCTGCTGAGTCTCGCGCGACCGTTCCGGTCGATGCGGCAGCGGTGAGCCTGCTCGCCGACTGATCGCCTGCGTCGTCACACGCGACCTATCCGGTCGTCACGAGCCGAACCTGAGATTCGGCGATCATGCTCTAAACTCTCCGATCATCTGCGAGTTGTCACGCGTACAGATGCCCTGACGTCACAGACACGCGAGGGCCGACGACGTCGGCTGGGACAGCGAAAGAGGATCGGCATGCGTTCACTGACTCTGATTGCGCTCGGGATGCTGATCGGAACCGCCGCGCTGGGCGCGATCTGGGCGGCACAGGGAGACGGCGGGACGGAAGTCCGCATTGCCGTCGAACGGCTGGAGGACGGCCGGGTTGAGGTCGGGCTGCAGCAGCGGGGCGACGACGGCGCCTGGGCCGAAACCCACCGGCCCCGGCACCGCTTCCTCGCTTCCGACGCCGCAGTCGGTCAGCCGCTCTACAGCGAGGCAATTCCGGTCTCAGTCGAAACGAGGGATGAGCGGGTCGAGCGCGCGTACCACGCCTATCTGCGCGAATCGGGCCGCGAGATCGCCGGGATCTTCAATACGCACCTGTCCGACCCCGAGAATCCCGAGCGCGCACTCGGCCTGCTGCTCTGCGTGATCGACACGAACGACGCCGGCATCGACGCCATCTGCGAGGGCGTCGAGTCGGAGTACCGGGGCACGGTCGAACGCATCGCGCTCTCGGATTGGGACGAACTGCGCGCAGAGCTTGAGCGACGCTTCGCCGACGAGTCGGAGGAGGCGGCGGTCGCGCTGGTCACGACCAGCGTGCCGACCACCGTCCTCGCGCTGGAGGTGGAGGATTCGGTCGGCCGGCGACCGCCGCTGGTCTACTGGATCGAGCTGCTCGACCAACACCTGGCCTCGGACGAGCCGCTGTTCTGCCAGATCTCGCACAGCGGGCGCGCGATCGAGGACGAGCAGGATCTGTTCTGGGGGCTCTCGGCCGAAGTCAGCACCGCTGCGGCGGCGCAGCTCGGCGTCAACGTCGAGGTCAGCGCGCACAGCGACGCCGCCGACCAGGCGGCGGCGATTCGCGAGTGCGTCAGCGACGGCGCCTCGGTGATCGCCACGACGCTGGTCGAGCCCGACGTGCTCTCGCCGGCGATCGACGAGGCGCTGGCGGCCGACATCCCGGTCGTCTCGTTCAACTCCGGCGCAGATGTCGCCGGCAAGGTCGGCACCGCGCTACACATCGCGCTCGACGACCACGGGGCGGGCCGCATCGCGGGTGAAGAGTTCAACCGCCGCGAGGTCGAGGGCACGGTGCTCTGCATCATCCACGAGCCGAATAACGTCGGCCTGCAGGATCGCTGCAAGGGCTTCGAGGAGGTCTACGACGGCTCGGCCGAGCGCTGGTCGGCGGAGGATCCGACGGCCGTGCGGGCCGAGCTCGCGGCCCGGCTCGGCGCCGGCGACGTCAGCGCCGTGCTGACGCTCTCCGTTCAGAGCGCCTGGGAGGCCCGGATTACGCGCATCATTCACGGGATCGACGTTGAGATTGCCGCCTTCGGCTTCAGCGTCGGCCTGGCCCGCTCGGTGATTGATGGGTCGGTGATGTTCAGCATCCTCGACCATCCCGAGATGCAGGCCTACCTGTCCGCCGTCGCCTCGGTGATCGCCGAGCGCTGGCGGCTCGACCCGGTCGCCTACTTCGACGGGATGTCGCTGCTGATCCGCCCGCAAATCGCCGACGCGGACTACATGCAGGCCTTGCTCGACTCGATGCACGCGGACTAAGGGCGCGGGGAGGGCCATCCCTCCACCGCCCACCCTCAAACCAGAGGCAGCCTGCGCGAGTGCAGGCTCCAGTCCCCCGTGCCAAGCACGGGTCAGGCCTCTCTCTCGGGAATTTGGTACCAGCATCACTCTCAGATCACAGTCAGAGCACCATGTTCTGCAATCTTGTCACCTAATCGGTATCCTCTCTACGTCTGGTATGGATTGTCACCCAGAACGAGTCGCTTGAAACCGGCCCGCGGATGACGTTCCTGGAAATTGAAGACCGATGAACCGACGCGCTGCTCCAACCGACCTGTTCTCCCGCGCAGACACCCGCACAGACACACGGCTCCGGAAGCGGCTGGGGCCGACGCTGCGGCGGCTGCGATTCCGGCGCTCGGGCCGCCTGCCGCTGCTGGTTCTGCTGGCCCTGGGTGCGGCGGTCGGCGCCGCGCTGATTGGACCGTCCTCGGCTGACCCGGCGCAGGCTCAGTCGCCGGCGGCGCAGAGTGTGCCCTCGGACTGGGCATTGATCCCCGACGGCATCGAACCGGGCGACAGCTTCCGCCTGATCTTCGTCACTTCGACCACCCGCGACGCATCTTCCACCAACATCTCCGACTACAACTCGCACGCGCAGAGCGCGGCCGCGGGGAACAGCAACCTGGCCGGCTTCAGCAGCCAGTTCCGCGCCCTGATCTCGACCTCGAGCGTCGACGCCCGGGACAACACCGCCACGACCGGGACCGGCGTGTCCGTCCACTGGCTGGGCGGCGGCAAGGCGGCCGACGACTACGCCGACCTCTACGACGGGACCTGGGACTCCGTCAGCGGCCGGACCGAGGCCGGCGGCAGCTACACCGGCCTGGCCTGGACCGGCGGCAACAAGGCCGGGCTCAAATCGGGTCTGCGCCACGCCGGGGCGGCAGAGGTGCGCGTGGGCGACCTCAGCGACCTCACGCTGGCGCTGTCGTCGCCCGCGGCCAAGGCCGCAACCGAGCAGTACCCGCTCTATGCCGTCTCGCCGGTCATCACCGTGGCCCAGCCTGAGGCGGAGTCTCTTGTTGTGGATACGGACCCTCTCCAGGAGGACAGCGCTGAGTCACCGCAAGCCCCCGCGACGCAAACCGTCCCGGCAGACTGGCCCCTCATCCCCGACGGCATCGAACCAGGCGACAGCTTCCGCCTGCTCTCAGTGACCCGCGAGAGGACCGACGCCTCCTCCTCGAACATCGCCGACTACAACGCCCACGCGCAGCGCGCGGCGGACGCCCACGTCTACCTCAAGCCCTACAAGGACGGGTTCACCGCGCTGATTTCCACCGCCGGCGTGGACGTCAGAGACAACACCGCCACCACCGGCGCGGGCGTTCCCATCTACTGGCTGGGCCATATGTGGGACTGGCGGGCCGCAGAGAAGGTCGCCGACGACTACGCCGACTTCTACGACGGGTCCTGGGACTCGGTGTCCGGCGCCAGATACCCGGGACTGGTCTGGACCGGAAGCAGCCAGGACGGCCGGAAGTCGGAGCAGCACCACGCCGGTGCAGCCACGGTCCAACTGGGCGACCTGACCGAGGCGGGCGAGGAGCTGTCGTCCGACCAGGTGGTGACCTCGTCCGCAACCTACCCGCTCTACGCTCTCTCGCCGGTGTTCACGGTAGCCGAGCCGGTGCCCGCCCAGGCACCGGAGGTTACCGCGTGGCCGAGAGTCGTCGCAGGGCCGGCGATCGTCAGCCCTGCCCACCCGGTCTGCAACTCCTACGGCCCCAAGGAGACCATCGACGTCTCGATCACCTTCAGCGAGCCGGTGACCGTCACCGGCGAACCCCAGCTGCGCCTCTCCGTGGGAGAGCGCAACCGATGGGCCAATTATTCCTCCACAAACGGCGCGACGCTGACCTTCGCCTACACGGCCAAGGCCGTGGACCACGACGACGACGGCGTCAGCATCGACGCGGACGCACTGAAGCTCAACGGCGGCGCCATTGTGGACGTCGACGGCAACGCCGCCGATCTGAGCGCCCCGGCGCTGTCCGACCAGGACGGCCACCGGGTGAACGGCGCGGCAGAGCGGTCCGGGTGCTTCCCCCAGCGCAGCTACACCTTCACCATTCCGGAGAACACGCCCATCGGCGCCCACATCAGCGCAGAGATCACCGCCCGCGACCATGACGACGACCGGTTCGGGTACACCCTGGCCGGCGCAGACGCCGAGAGTTTCTACTACTCCCGGCACTGGGGCGCTTACTCGTACCTGAACCGCCTGCGCGCCACGGCCTTGAAGATCATCCTGTCCACCAACATGGACTACGAGACCAAGCAGACCTACGAGTTCACGCTGTCCTCCCACGACGAGACCCGCGGCCAGATGTTCTCGCAGGAGTCGATTGTCGACACCGTCCCCGTGTCCGTCACCATCACCGACGTCGACGAGGCCGGAACGGTCGGCCTCGACGTGTTCAAGCCCTACTACGACGAGTGGAAGCGGCCGTTCCGCGACGTGATCCAGATATGGACCGCCACCCCGGTCACCGCCACCCTCAGCGACCCCGACTCGGGCGTCGGCGAGGTGTCGTGGCAGTGGTACAGCGCCGCCTCGGGTTGGAACCAGTTCCGAGACCTGGAGCTGGGGCCGTCGGTGAGCCAGGCCGGCCCGTGGACCGCGCTCAGCGGCAACGGCGCCGACACCAACATCTACACGCCCCAGCACGCCGACGCCAACAAGTGGCTGCGGGCCACCGCCACCTATACCGACGTTCACGGCGCCGGCAAGGTCGTCCACGGTTACCCGGGCGCCCCGGTGAACCCCGACCAGCTCCGCCCCGAAGTGTGGCTGAGCTACGAGAAGGCCAACGTGAACGCCCCGTTCGACATCACGATCAACTGGATGGAGGAGGTGATCGGCTTCGACCAGAGCGACGTGGACCTCACCAACGCGACCCTCAGCAACTGGGCCCGCTCGGGGCTCAACTACACCGCCACCATCACGCCGACGGCCGAAGGCGGGGTCTACATCGGCATCGACGAGAACGCGGCCACCGACATGTTCAACAACACGAGCACGGCCCTGTACCCGGTGGCGGGCTTCAACTACGACATCACGCCGCCCACCATCACGTTCCAAGACTCGCCCGGCCCGTTCACCCGGGCCGAGACGTTCTACCTGACCATCGACCCCTCCGAAAACCTCCTCGACCACGAGGTCCCGTACACGGTCGACGACCTGGTGGTGGTGAACGGCACCGCCAGCGACTTCGGCCCGCGCCGGTTCCGCTCCCAGCGCTCCTATGAGGTGCTGATCACGCCCGATGAGGGCCTCACCCACGGCGAGAAGATCACCGTGACCGTGCCCACCGGCGTGTGGTCGGACTGGGCCGGCAACGCCACTGCGCAGGATTTCGTGTTCACCACCGAGATCGACCTGGTGCCGCCCACCGCGACGATCACCGTGAGGAGTCTCGACGAGGTGGACAGCCACGGCTACTTCACCGTCGACATCGAGTTCTCCGAGCCGGTCAAGAAGCCCGAGACGGGGGATGTCTGGCAGGAGGTCTATGGCCGCCTGAGCACGAGGGATTTCAGGGTCAGGAACGGCAGGGTGACCTCGATGGAGCGCCAGTTCCCCGTCGTCAGGCAGACCAGGTACACCACCACCTGGCTGTCGACGTCGTCGGGAGATCTGTTCGAGTCGCTCACGGAGTACCCCGTGAGCTGGGGCGCCATCTACATCGCCACCGTGGCGCCCGACAAGGGCCACCCGAAGGTGGGCTCGCCGATCGTGATCTGGTTCCCGCGCGGCACGGTGGAGGACCAGGCGGGCAACGTCAACAGCGAGCCCATCGGGCGGACCCAGGTGCTGCGCACCGACGGGCCGACGGTGACCGTCGAGGGCGCTCCGTTGGGCGAGCGGCGGAGTCAGCCCGACGAGCCCTTCAAGGTGACCGTCAGCTTCTCTGAGGACGTGGTGGGGTTCGACGCCAAGAAGGAGTTGGAGGTCAGCGGCGGGACGGTCACCGCGTCGAAGCGGGTCTCGGCGACCTCCGAGCCCGACGTGTTCAGCGTGACGATCGACCCCGACGGGCCGGGCCGGGTGTCGATCAAGGTGCCCGCCGAGGTGGCCCGCAGCAAGACCACACGGGACCTGAACCACGAGTCGAACACGCTGCGGTACACCGTGGTTGCCACGGGGCCGACCGTGGCCCTGCGGGCCTCCGATGCGGAGGATCCGAACGAGGTAGCGGAGCGGGTCAACCATCCCTTCAACATCAAGGTCAGCTTCTCGGATGAGATGGTCGGGTTCAAAGCCGCGAGCGAGATGGAGGTCTCGGGCGGCAGCATCACCATGTCCTTCCCGATCTCGGAGAAGGGCGAACCGACCGAGCTCCTGGTCGAAATCACTCCGGACGGAGTCGGCATGCTGGAGGTGAAGGTGCCGGCGGAGGTCGCGCGGAGCAAGGAGTCGAGACGCCTCAATGCGGAGTCGAACACGCTGACGTTCAACATCGTCGCGGTGAGCCGCTGAGGGTCCGGCGCGGAGTGCCCCCCTCTGTCCCTACGGGACATCTCCCCCCGCTGGCGCGGGGGGAGAGTGGACCGGAATCTCCCAGCCCCTGATTTATTCAGGGGCCTGCTCCCTTTTCCCTCCGATGCCCCGCACTTGATGCGGGGCCCAGACCTCCGGCGTTGAGGCCAGCGCATAGGTCTTTCCCAACTCAGACGTCGCGGCGGGCTCTTCTGCCGAGCGGCGGCCTGGTTGCTCTGGCCCCCGCGTCAAGCGCGGGGGATCGGATTTGGCTTGGGGGAAGGGGAGAACCCTCACCCTAACCCTCTCCCTCGGGGAGAGGGGATCGGATCTACTCCCTCTCCCTCTGGGAGAGGGCCGGGGTGAGGGTCCGGCGACTCAGTCGGTGTCGGGGGCGGGGGGTGGGCCGAGGCGGTAGCCGACGCGGGGTTCGTTGAAGATGAAACGCGGGTCGGTGGCGCTGTCGCCGAGCTTGCGGCGCAGGCGCTTGACGTAGGCGCGCACGACCCGCGAGTCGTCGGTGTCGCGGGTCGACCAGACGCGGCGCATGAGGTGCTCGCGGCTCAGCACCTGGCCGGCGTAGAGCGTGAGCTCGCAGAGCAGGCGGTACTCGGTGCGGGTCAGGGCCAGCGCGCGGCCGTCCAGCGAGACGCGGCGCTGCGAGTAGTCGATCGCGAGGCCGTCGTGCTCGAACGAGGCCCGGTGCGGCGGGCGCGTCGGCGCGTCGCGGCGGCGCAGGGCCGCGCCGACGCGGGCGACCAGCTCGCTGGGCGAGAAGGGGGTGACGATGTAGTCGTCGGCGCCGGCCTCGAAGGCCTGGGTGAGCTCGCGGTCGTGGTTCGCGCCGGGCCCGGAGAGCAGGACGATCGGCACGTCGGTCAGGGTCAGCATGCGGCGGATCAGGTCGAGCCGGTCGCTGCCGGCGGGGACGCCGCCGAGCAGGATCAGGTGCGGTCGCTCGAGCGCGACCAGGCGCTCGAGCTCGTCCTCGTCCCAGCCGACCGTCGGGCTGTAGCCGGCCTCGGAGAGCGTGTGGCGGATGTGCCAGACCGCCTGCGGGTCGTCGTCGACGACCAGGATGCGGCCCAGTCCGCCCGAGGCCGGGCGTCCGGGACGGCGCGGCTCGTCGCCGCGACGCGGGGCGGCGTCCTCGGCGACCGGCAGGGTGAAGAGGAAGCGCGAGCCGAGGCCGGGTCCGTCGCTCTCGACCCACATGCGGCCGCCGTGCGCCTCGACGATGCCCTGGCAGACGGCGAGGCCGAGCGAATCGCCGCTGCTGTGCTCGGGCGCGCGGGCTTCGCGGCGCGAAAGCCGGCGGAAGAGCAGCGGCAAGGGCTGCGCGGCGATCCCGCGGCCCTGGTCGGCGACGCAGACCTCGACGTGCGGGCCCGAGCGGCGGGCGCGGACGGTGATCGTCGTGCCCTCGGGCGAGTAGCCCGCCGCGTTGGCGAGCAGATGGTCGAGCACCTGCACGGCGCGCTGGCGGTCGGCCGAGACGCGGGGCAGGTTGTCGTCGAGGTCCAGCTCCAGCGGATGCTCGGTCTCGGCGTCCTGGAAGGCGGCGCGGGCCTGCTCGACCAGCGAGGGCAGGTCGGTCGGTTCGGGGGTCAGGAAGAGCGTGCCGGCCTCGATCCGGGCGACCTCGACGAGGTCGGCGATCTGGCGGCGCATGCGGTCGGCCTGCCACTCGATGATGCTGAAGAACTGCTGCACGCGGCTCAGGTCGAGCCGCGCGAGGTCCTGCTGGACGGCGGCGGCCGAGCCCTTGATCGAGGTCAGGGGGGCGAGCAGCTCCTGGCTGACGAGGCCGAGGAACTCGGCCCGCTGGCGGTTGGCTTCCTTAATCGGGGCGAGGTCCTGCATCGTGACCACGACCGAATCGACGCCGCCCTCGGGCGAAGTAATCGGGGTGGCGTTGACGATCGTGTGGACGCGGCGGCCGTCGGGCACCTGGATCGCGATCTCCTCGGCGCGCACGCTGACGCCCGAGTTGAGGCCCTCGACCAGCAGCGAGCCGTCGAGCGTGACCTCGCGTCCGTCGGCGCGCCAGTAGGTGAGCGCGTCGAGCAGTTGCTCGAGCGTCTGATCCGGGTCGCGCAGCGTGTCGACGATGCGCAGCGCCTCGCGGTTGATCGAGGTCAGCGCGCCGCTGGCGGCGTCGAGCACGACCACGCCGATCGGCGAGGTCTCGACCAGCGTCTCCAGGTTGGCGCGGGCCTGCTGTTCCTCGCGGTAGCGCTGGGCGTTGGCGATCGCGAGCGCGGCCTGCACGACGAACGGCGTCAGCAGCCCTTCGTCCTCCTGGGTGAACTCGACGTCGCGCCTGAGGTAGAGATTGCCGACGCGCCGGCCCAGGTGCTGGATCGGCGTGGCCAGGATGGCGCCGGCCGGCTCCAGCGGCGGTCCGATGTCGGGCAGGCCCGACTCGCGCAGATACCGGGAGAAGTCGGCGGCCCGCAGGGGCTCTTCGAGGCTGCTCAGGTGCGCGCCGACCTCGCGACCGCCCGGGTGCTGGTCCATGAGTTGCTGCTCGTCGGGCGTGTATCCCGAGGTGACGAACGTCGATCCCTGGATGCCGTCGTCGTAGACGGTGACGACGGCGCGATGCGCGTCGATCATGGTGCGCGCGCCGTCGACGACGCCCTGGAGCACGGTCTCGAGGTCGAGACTCTCGGTGATCCGCGCGCTGGCTTGGATCAACTCGGAGGTGCGGTCGTGGGTGCCTTGATCTGCGTCGCTCACGAGCAAACCTCGCCGGGAACTACTGAATTATTGCAAGTTGAGGCTCAGTTTAGCAGGCGTTCACGCCAAATCAGGTTCATTTTCACTCGCATCATCACCACGAAAATGATCGAGTAGTCACACTGATATCACTCCAAGATCACCACAATGAGGTAATCTACGCGAACAGGTTGTCGTTGTCATGGAATCTGGTTCGTGCGGGATTCACCGCATGGATCGGGGATTTCGGCCGGACTCCGCGGGCAACGACCCGGCATCAGTCACCGCGACGGACACGCAAGGGAGGATTGAGATGACGATTCGACGGATTGCGGCGAGCATGGCGCGCCCCCGCGTTATGTTCACTGAACCCTGCGGGGGGGGGGGGGGGGGGGGGGGGGCAGAGTGATGCGCCTCCTGGCAACCTCGGCCCTGGCGATCGCCCTGGTGATGGTGGCGGTGGCGCTCGACGCTCCGGCCTCGGCGCAGTCGAAGGAGCTTCGCTTCGATGAGGCGCCGACCGGCTGGACGGTTACGCCGGGAACGGCCTCGGACGTCGGCACGATCCGGGCGAAGGGCGTCAACAAGCGGCTGGTGCGCTACTCGATCAGCGGGCACGACGCGTTCTCGATTCACCGCTCGAAGGCGGAGGTCTCCTACGACGGCAGCGCGATCGATGCGTCCTCGGTCGATCTGACCATCACCGCCCGTCACAAGAACGACCGCAGCAACACGGCGTCAATCACCGTCAGCGTCGCGGTCGACGCGGGCGATCCGACGCCGGCAGTGCAGCAGAACCAGCCTGATGGCCAGCCGGCGACGCAGGCACCCGTCTCGGGACCGGTTTCGGTCTACAGCTCCAAGATCGTCTGGCGTGCCGTGTTGACGGTGGACCGCACGACCACCGGCACGAATCACATCAACGGTTGCAGCGGCGATGGAGATCTTCAACTAGACAACTGTTCAAACCTGAGCGTCCTGTCGGAGGATGAATTCACCTACGAAGGGACCACCTATCGGTTCCGAACGATATATTGGGATAAAGATGGAGCCAAACTCGTAGTCGGCTTCGTACCACCTCATAACACCGCGGCTGGGGCCTTGAAGGCCAAGGGAGCCCTCCGTCATCTGACGCTGTACGCGGAAGGCCACCCGACCAACAGT
The DNA here is from genome assembly GCA_965204335.1 of Dehalococcoidia bacterium. Classification (GTDB taxonomy): domain Bacteria; phylum Chloroflexota; class Dehalococcoidia; order Bin125; family Bin125; genus Bin125. The sequence continues at coordinate 202,563 of OZ241982.1, forward strand.
AGCTACCTGGAGGGCAAGGCGCTGAACATCAGGGACTTCGAGGCTTCAAGCGTCCCCGGCGCCATCGAGTTGTCGTACGGCCCAAACATCTGGTGGTACGACGGGATGAAGGTTAATCTGAGGCTGGAGAGAAAGGATTGGCCGGTTGTGTCCTCCAAGAGCAGACATGTGATCCAGTTGTGCGAGTGGGGTATCGACCATTCCCACTACCGGGGTCACCCTCATTACAATCGGCGCAACCATTCCCATGATGGGGTGGTGTGTTGGATCAGGGATCCTCACCCTGACAGCCTCGGATACGTCGTTGACCTCAGCGAGAAGAGAGCCAACGAGCTGCTTTCTAAGATCAAGCAATGCAACCGCGCAGTCAGCACCAAAGTAGCGGATCAGGCAGCTCAGCGGGAGAGATGCGCCAAACTCAAGAGCGGAGAATTTTTCGATCGCAACAATCGTCCATCTCCATAGTTGCGGCCCAACCACTGGCTGCACGATGGGCAGTCTTCCGCCTGAACCGACAACCCCCGTCGCGTGACGGGGGTTGTTGCGTTGGTCCGTATCGTGGGTGAACGGGTGGGGTCAGGGCTTCTACATGTCTGCGGCTGTCGGCGTATGCTGAACGTGGTGTGTGAAGCGCCCACACATTGGGTGGCTCTCACATGCCGAGAGGGCAGGCCGGCGGGCGCAGGTCGTAGCGGCGCCCACTGGCCCCGGCGCGGGGACGGCTCATAAGCGTCACCCGCGCGGCGCCCCAACTGAGCAGCAATACCCGCAGGTCGATCCCACGCCGGGGCCGCTGCGCGGCCGCGCGGCCGCATCTTTCGCTGAACAGGTTGAATCAGGACCGCTCGGTCCCGTTGCGCGCGCGCTCGGGCTTGCGCCGGCGAGCCAGCCGGTCGTACACGTAGAGGGCCAACCCGAGGACGATCATCGCCGGGATCAGGACCAGCGCCCGGACGCCGTACCAGGCCCTGGTCGCCCGTCTGCGCATGTCAGCCTCCCGCGCCGGCGCCGCGCGCGGCGGTCATGCCGCCGCGCCGTTCACGGAGCGCTCCCGTCCTGTCACTTCTTGAGTAAGATAACAGTCAGATCGAGTGCCGATTGCGTGACATGCGGATCGGCGTGGGTGATCGAGTTGTCGAGCAGATCGTGAACCCCGGCGGCTCAGCCGCCGGTTCCCCGGGAGGTGGCTTGTGGTGAATGCTCAGTGGCGTGGAATGTGGTTGGTCGTCTGCGGTCTGTTGCTGGCGGCGCTGGTCCTGTCCGCCTGCGGCGACGATCCGCCGGAGGCGGAGGAGCCGGTCGACCAGCAGTCCGCCCAGCAGGCGGAACAGGCTGAACAAGCGCAGACGTCGGCGACCGCAACGTCACGTCAGCAGAGCGCCGAACAGAGCGCCGAGCAGACCTCGGAGCAAGCCTCCGAGCAGGATGGGGACGCGCAGGCGGAGCCAGCGTCCGAGGCGGCAGAGGTCGGGTTCGCGATCGACGGCGGTACCGCCTGGCGCGAGCTGTACGAGACGCTGGGCCAAGCCGAGCAGTCGTGTCTGCGCGAGGAGCTGGGCGAGGAGCGGCTGCAGGAGGTGCTCGACCTGCCGATCATCTTCGAGGGCGATCCGGAGGCGTGGATGGCGACGGTCTACCGCTGCCTGGAGCCGGAGCGGGCCAGCGCGGTGTTCGCCGCCGCCTTCATGGCCGAACTCGCCGAGGACGAGGAGTTCGAGTTCAGCGAGTCCGAGCAGGCCTGCCTGCGCGAGACGATCGCGGAGCTCGATCCGGCCGACACGATCATCGCGATGACGGACGAGTCCGGCGACTCGGCCGCGGCGGTCGAGTTTTTTTCCTCCGTGGTGGCGTGCATCCCCGACCTGTTCATTAGCGGGCTGGTCGAGGAGCTGGGCGTGTCGATGGAGGACCTGAGCGAGGAGGAGACGGCCTGCCTGCGCGAGTGGGCGGCCGAGATCGACTGGGCGCTGCTGCTCGGCGCGTCGGACAGCGAAGAACCGGCCGCGTTCCTGGCGGCCATCGGCGGCATTTTCGGCTGCATCCCCGAGCTGGTGCTGTCCGACGTGCTGCGGGACGACTCGGCGGTCGACGCCCCGCCGACGGAACCGGACTTCGGCGCGGCGCTGCCGCTGGCGGTCGGCGAGTCGGTCGAGGGCGCGCTTGAGGACCGGAACGATATCGGCGTGTTCGCGTTCGAGGCCGAAGGCGACCGGCTCTACCGGATCGATGTGACCCTCGGCACGCTGGACGACTCGGTGCTGACGCTCTACGACGCGGACGAGTGGCAGGTGGCCTACAACGACGACCACGCCGGCACGCTGGCCTCGCAGGTCTTCTGGCGGGCGCAGGATTCGCGCCGCCATTACGTGAAGATCTCGGGCTACGGCGCCGGTTCCTACACGCTGAGCGTGGTCGAGTCGGAGATCGTGGACGACCACGGCGATTCGACGGCCGACGCCGCCGCGGCCAGGGTCGGCGAGCGCGTGTCCGGCGCGCTCGACTACGGCGGCGACGTCGACGTGTTCAAGTTCTCAGCCGACGCGGGGCAACTCTACGAGATCGACGTGGCGCTGGACTCGCTGCACGATTCGGTGCTGCGTCTGCTGGACGGCGAGGGTTTCCAGCTCGCCTACAACGACGACGCCTCGGGCTCGAAGGGGTCGCGGATCTACTGGACGGCCACCGACGCGGGTCCGTTCTACGTCGAGGTCTCGGGCTTCGCCGAGGGCGCGGGCTCGTACACGATGACCGTGACGGCCTCCGATATCGCCGACGACCACGGCGGCTCGGTGGCCGAGGCCACGCGCATCGTGGTCGGCCATCCGGTCGCGGGCACGGTCGATTACGAGGGCGACGTGGACCTGTTCGCCTTCGAGACCGAAGCGGGGCAGCTCTACCAGATCGATGTCGAGGGACGGACGCTGCTCAGCTCGCGGCTCTCGCTGTACGACGCAGCGGAATGGGAGCTCGCCTACGACAACGACCAGTCGGACTCGCCGGACATGCAGGTCATCTGGCGAGCGCCGGAGTCGGCGACGTACTACGTCGCGGTCGGCAGCCACGGCACGGGCACGTACGCCGTGATGGTGACGCGCTCCGATCTGCCCGACGACCACGCCGACTCGGCGGCCGGCGCGACCGCCGTCGAGGTTGGTGAATCCACGTCGGGCGTGCTCGAATACGGCAACGAAACCGACTACTTCGCATTCGAGGCCGAGTCGGGCCGCACATACGAGATCGAGGTCATGCTGGGCACGCTGGCGGACTCGGTGATCGAGTTGTTCGACGAGGCCGGGTCGTCGCTGGAGTACAACGACGACCACGGAGACACGTTGGCCTCGCGGATCGAGTGGACGGCGCCGAGTTCGGGAACCTACTACGTCCAGGTCCGCGGCTTCGACTCGCAGGGCGGCAGCTACACGCTCGTTATCGTCGTCCGCTAGGCGGGTTACGTGTCGGCGAGCTCGGGATCGCCGAGGCGGTAGCCGACGCCGGGTTGGGCGAAGATGTAGCGGGGCCGGTCGGCCGGTTCGCCCAGCTTGCGTCGCAGGCGCTTCACGTAGGTGCGGACGTTGCCCTTGTTGCCGTGCCGCTTCTGCCCCCAGACGCGGTCGAGCAGGTAGTCGAAGGTCAGCACCCGCCCGACGTTCAGCGAGAACTCGCGCAGCAGTTCGTACTCGGTCGGCGTCATATCCAGCGGAGTGTCGGCCAGGGTGACCGTGCGCGTGGCGTAGTTCAGCGCCAGTTCCCCCAGCACGAACGGCTCCGTGGGCTTGTGCGGGTAGACCGGCAACCGCCGGAGCATGGACGCGCGGATCCGGGCGATCAGCTCGGAGGATGAGAAGGGCTTCGTGATGTAGTCGATGGCTCCGGCCTCGAGGGCCTTGACGACCATCTCGTCGCGGTCGTATGAGCTGATCAGGACCACGGGCACCTGTTCGATCCGCAGCATGCGCTCCATCAGGTTGATCCCGTCGGTACCGGGCAGCGTCAGGTCGAGCAGCGCCAGTTGGGGTCGTTCGGACCGGAACAGCTTGAGGGCCTCGTCCGGGTCGTTGGTCGCCAGGGTCTTGTACCTGGCCTTGGTCAGGATGTCGCGGACGTATCGAAGCGTCATCGGGTCGTCGTCCACGACGAGGATGCGTTCCTGCGTGATCGTATCCAGGCGGCGCTTGCCGGCGCGGACCCGGCCGGGGCGGCCGACGACTTCGGCCTCGGGCAGGAGGAAGGTGAACGTGCTGCCGAAGCCCAGGCCTCTGCTCTCCGCCCAGATGCGTCCGCCGTGCGCTTCGACGATGCCCTTGCTGATCCAGAGGCCGAGCCCCGCCCCGTTCGTCTCGCTCCTGCGGGGCTCGTCGTGCAGGTGGGAGAACCGTTGGAAGAGGGAGTTCAGCTTGTCCGACTCCAGGCCCTGGCCCTCGTCCCTCACCGAGATCGCCACGTAGCCGTCTTCTCGCGTGCAGCTCAGGCGGATGGGGGAGGCCTGCTCCGAGTGCTGGGCGGCGTTGGTCAGCAGGTTGCCGATGACCTGCACGACGCGGCGATGGTCGGCCATCACGAAGGGCAGGTCCGGCTCCATGTCGATCGTGAGGTCTCGGCCGGCGAATGCGTTCAGGAAGGAGACCTGAGCTTCTTCGACCACGGACGTGATCTCCGTCGGGCCGAGCTTGACGGACAACGTGCCGGTCTCGATGCGGGCCACGTCGAGCAGTTCGCCGATCAGTTCTCTCATCTGATCGGACTGCGATTCGATGATGCTGATGAACTGGAGCGTCTCGGCCGTGCTCAGCGAGTCGATCGACTCGCGCAGGCTGACGACGGCTCCCTTGATCGAGGTCAGCGGACCGCGCAGTTCGTGGCTGACGGTGCCCAGCAGCTCGACCCGCAGGCGTTCGAGCTCCCTGATCGGCGCCATGTCCTGCAGGGTGAAGATGACCGTCTCGACCTCGCCCGACTCGGAGCGGTTCGGCGTGCCGTTGACCAGCGCGGAGACGCTCCTCCCGCCCTCGGACTCGATCAGGATTTCTTCGGCGCGCACCGTTTCGCCGGTCCTCAGTTCCTCGATCAGCGGGTTCTCCTCGACGGAGAACTCTCGCCCGTCGGCTCGCCGGAATGTGAGTAGATCGAGTCGAGGAACGCCGTACTGCGGATCGATTTCGGACGCCGGCACGCGGAGCAGGCCCAGAATCCGCCTGGTCTCGCGGTTAAGCAACACCGGCATGCCGGTCCCGGCGTCGACGACGGCCACGCCGATCGGCGAAGTATCGATCAGGGTCTCGAGGTTGGACCGGACGTACGTTTCCTGTTCGTGATGGTGGGCATTGGCGATGACCAGGGCAGCCTGCGAGCAGAACATGCCCAGCATCTCCAGGTCGTCCTGATGGAAGTCGCCGTCGGCCTCGGTCTTGGACAGATAGATGGCGCCGGTGCAGTGGCCGTGGCGCCGGATCGGAGCGACCAGCAGGGACTGGATCCGACTCGGCGGGCGGAAATCGGTGAGACCGGCGGTTTCGACATAGCCGGCGAAGTCCTCGACGTGCAGGGGTTCTGTCAGCTCGCGGAAGTGGTCGAGGAATCGGTGCCCGCCGGGCAGATGATCGAGGGTCGCGCTCTCTTCATCGGTCAAGCCTGAGGCCATCACGGTCTGCACCGCGTCGGACGCATCGAAGGTGACGATCACGGCGTACCGCGCGCCGGTCAGTGAGCGGGCATTGTCCAGAACTTCCTGCAGCACCGTTTCCACATCGAGGCTCTCGCTGATTCGCAGGCTGGCCTCGCTGAGCCTGGACAGGCGGTCCCGAAGAGACTGGATCTCGCGTTCGCGGAGGTCAGACTGCTGCATCCTTCGCCTTCGATGACCCGTGACGCTCACGCGCTATACCGAAGTGACGTGTCAGTGTCTAACGGGTGAATACCAATGTGACACATACGCAGGACAATGATACAACGGCACACTGTCACGGGAGCAAACGCGTCGTTCGGTTTGACCGGCTTGCGTCGGTGGAATGGGTACGAGGTCCGGTGAAGAACGTGCGAACGGGGCTATGCCGCCGGAGCGGCGCAGGGCATTCGAGCCGGTCGGAGTACTAGAAGCTGCCGATGTCGCCGCCGAATCCGCCTCCGTCGAAGCCGCCGCCGACATCGTGGCCACCGCCGTGGTGGCCGCCGTCGTAGTGCCCGCCGTCGTAGCCGGCCGCGCCGTGTCCCTGGTCGCCTCCCAGGTGTTGGTCGCCGACCATGTATCCGACCGCAGCGGCGCCCAGCCACCAGGTCCAGGTGTTGTCCTGCCACTGGCGCACCCTGGCGTTCGCCCGCCGGCCGAACAGTCGAGAGACGATTCGCAGCGGCCAGAACACCACCATCGTGATGATCTCCATGATCAGTGTTTTCATGAAAGCCTCCTTCGTCCCTGCACGGGTGCGCCTGCTGTCTGGGTCGGCGGTGCGCCCGCGGTCCGTCACTCGAAGCTAACCGATCTCGCCTGCCGGGCACGCCAGTCCTGCGCAACCGAATCGATGCGGAGGAGCAGGTCACCCGGATCGCATCGGGCAGATTGTGATCCCAGACGTCGTCGAAGCCGCGCTCGCGACACGCGTCGTAGAAAGCCCGATGCAGCGGCAGATCCGGCTCCGATCACAATGTCGTCGTACATCGCCGTCACATCTTCCCTCAGCCCTGTGCGTCTGTGATTCGGAGTCTTCAAGGTAGTGAAGGACCTGGTCGCTCGCCCGAACCTCAGCCGTGAGCGCCGGTTGTGTCGTGCCGGAGGCGTGTCCGACTGGTTCCTTGTCGGCTTCGTAGTCGGCTTCCTGGTCGGCTTCCTAGTCGGCTTCGTTGTCGGTCAGGCGCCTAGTTGTCGCCGTCGATTCCGAGCGTCCGGGCCAGCGAGGCGACGGGGACGGCAGCTTGCTCGACCGCGTGCTCAATCGCTCGTTGCCAGGACTGCGCGACCGGTTCGAGCTCCTCGGCCTCGAAACGACCTTCTCGGATCGCGAACGAGTCGGAGGGATAGACCACCGCGTCCACCGGCGGGCCGACGTCGGCGGAGCTGGACTCGGTGGAGTGGAAGGAGAGCATGCCCAGTCGGAGCGACTCTTCCAATGTGGCTTCGTAGCGCAACGCCCGATCGAGGATCGGCTTGCCGAAGCGGGTCTCGCCGATGATCAAGTACGGCGTCCCGCGCGATACCTCGACCCAGTTGCCCTGCGGGTAGAGCAGATACAGATGCGGCGACTCGTCCTCGGTCAACTGGCTGCCGACGATGCAATGCAGGTCGAAGTGGAGTCCGGCCTTGATCAGCCAGTCATTGTCCTCGTTGTAGACCCGGCGCATCTCCTCAGCCAGGGCGTTGACCGCCTGGTAGGAGCGGGAGAGGTGGCTGCCGTTCTGTCGTAAACGCTCTTCGAAGTAGGTGATCGCCTTGTCGCGAACCGAGCGCAGACCGCTGGAGAGCACGAACATCGAGTGCCGTTCGCCCTGGTGCACGGCAATCTTCTTGGCCGTCGAGACCTCCGAGCCGCTGGTGATCCGCGTGTCGGCGATCGCGACGAGGCCATCCCGGCACTTGATGCCCAGGCAGAACGTCATGTCAGCGCTGTTCCATCGTTTCTTGTCGTTGCGTCTGGCCGGCGTCGGGCCCTGCGCGGAAGATATCGTCGGTGATGGCCTGGTCGATATCAATCAATCGCGTCTGGAAGAAGTCGAGGAACTCATGCAGGCCTTCCTCGATCAGTTGCTCCATGTCCTTGACGCCGATGTCCAGTTGCAGCAGGGTGATGCCTCGCTCGGCTGCGGCGCGTCGGCGGTTGGGCGTCTCGGCTGTGGCCTGCTGGAAGTGACGCTGGAGCGCCTGCACGCAGAAGCTGAGACTGCGAGGAAACTCCTGAGAGAAGATCAACAACTGCGAGACGCGCACGCCGTCAACCTCGCTGTTGCCCATTCGACGGTATGCCTCCCGGGCCGAGGCTGAGCGCAGGACGGCCGTCCACTGGAAACGGTCGAAGGCACCGCCGACGGAATCTTCGCCCGGAAGCAGGATGTGGTACTTGGCGTCGATGATTCGGCTGGTCATGTCGGCCCGCTCGAGATACATGCCGCAGCGGAACCACTCCCGACCTTCATCCCTGAGCACCGTGTTGTCGTACAGGCCGAGGATCGTCTGCGTTCGGCGCTGGGTCTCCGTGCAGAATTCGTGAATGTCCGCGGCGAAATACTGCTTGCGCAGCGCGAGCAACAGGTAGAGCGCGTTGATCTCTTCCCAGACTTCCCGGGAGATGTGTTCGCGCAGGCCGCGCGCCAGCTCCCGGGCCCGAACCAGCGTCGATCGCAGCGAGGCCGGATTTTGAGTCGAGTAGATCAGAAACTCCGAATGGGTCAGCTCGGGCGAGTCGACGAGCGTGTCCCAGAAGAGCTGATTGGAAGCGGTGGTGCTCACGAGGCTGTGCCAGATCTCCTGACCGCTCTCAAGCATGACCTCGTGCTCAACGCGGGCCATGCGGGCGATGTTCTCGGCGCGTTCCAGGTAGCGTCCGAGCCAGTACAGGTTGTCAGCCACACGACTGAGCATCAGTCCGGCTCCTCGTTCAGCACCCAGGTGTCCTTGCTGCCTCCGCCCTGGGACGAGTTGACGATGTACGAGCCCTGTCGCAAGGCGACGCGGGTCAGGCCGCCGGGGATCACCCAGGTCTCGTCGCCGGAGAGGATGAACGGACGCAGGTCCGCGCGACGGGCCTTGAGTTCGTCGCCGTCGAAGGTGGGAATCGTGCTGAACTCGAGCAATGGCTGGGCGATCCAGTTGCGCGGCTCGGCTTCGACCTGGGCCAGCGTTTCCTCGAGTTCCATGCTCGAGGCCTGCTCGCCGATCAGCACGCCGTAGCCGCCTGAGGCGTTAGCCGGCTTGAGTACCAGCTCCCGCGCTCGCGTGCGGATGTGGTCCAGCTCGCTGGGGACCAGGGGCGAGTAGGTCTCGACATTGGCCAGGATCGGATCTTCGTCGAGGTAGAAGCGGATGATCTCGGGCACCCAGCGATACACGACCTTGTCGTCGGCGACGCCTGCTCCGGGGGCGTTGACGAGCGTTACGTGGCCGTTGAGGTAGGCGCGCATCAGTCCCGGTACGCCCAACAGCGAGTCCTTGCGGTAGACCGTCGGGTCGAGGAAGTCGTCGTCGATCCGCCGATAGACGACATCGATGCGCTCAAGCCCCGTGGTGGAGCGCAGATAGACATGGTCGTCGTCCCCGACGGTCAGGTCGGTTCCTTCGACGAGCGGGATGCCCATCTGGTTGCTGAGAAACGAGTGCTCGAAGTAGGCCGAGTTGTAGATCCCGGGCGTGAGCAGCACGGCGCGCGGCGGATCGCCGCTGTCGGGCGGACGCACGGAGAGCAACATGGCCAGTAGCTGATTGGGGTAGTCGGCCACGGCCCGAACGCCCCAGCGAGGGAAGAGGTCGGGCACGACCCTGAGCATGACCGTACGGTTTTCGAGCACGTACGACACGCCGGACGGTGTTCTGAGGTTGTCTTCCAACACGACGATGCCGCGCTGGCTGTCGCGGACGAGGTCGCAGCCGGCGATGTGCGCGTAGACGCCGAGCGGGGGCTGGAATCCAGCCATCTCTGGCTTGTAGCCGGGAGAGCTCAGAACGATCTCTTGCGGTACGACCTGCTCCTTGATGATTCGCTGCTCGCCGTAGATGTCCAGCAGGAACAGGTTCAGCGCCTGCAGGCGTTGCTTCAGCCCGGCTTCGACGTTCGACCACTCCCGCGCTCCGATGACCCTGGGGATCAGCGAGAAGGGAAAGATGCGCTCGGCGCCCTCCTCCTCGGAGTAGACGTTGAACGTGATCCCGGCGCTGAGCAGCGCGAGGTCGGCGCGTTCCTCACGTTGCAGGTGCTCCTCCAGCGACCAGGCCTGGAGCGTCTCGCCGAGTTCGCGGTAATCGTCTCGGAAGCCTCCGCTCTCGTCGAACATCTCGTCGTCCGACTTGCCCACGGCCTGGTAGCCCTGCAAGAGATCGCTCGTCATGGGCCACCCCTATCGGGCCAAAGGGTACCGCAGCGCTCGCCGTGCATCGAAGTTGGTCTGTGCGCCGGTACTCGACGGCAACTTCGCGCCTAGTCTGTCGGTGGTGGTTGAACCGGCGCCGCTGGGCGCGCACCGAGGGAGTCGTCCATGAGTTGGAAGCAAGAGATCGAGGAACTGGCGCGTCGGCACGCGCTGAAAGAGGCGATGGGCGGTCCGAGCGGCATCGAACGCCAGCACTCGCAAGGCAAGCTCACCGTGCGTGAGCGCATTGCGCTGCTGGCCGATCCGGGCAGCTTCGACGAAATGGGCAAGCTACAGGGCACCTCGACCTACGACGAGCGCGGCGAACAGGTCTCGTTCACACCGGTCAGCAGCGTGCGGGGACTGGCGAAGGTCAATGGACGCCGCGTCTTCGTGCGCGGCCAGGACTTCACGATTCGCGGCGGCTCGGCCCGCACCGACGACGGCGGCGTCGACATCGGTCACGGACATCCCGACGCGCTGGAGTTGCAGCTTCCGCTGGTCAACCTGATCGACGGCGCCGGCGGCAGCGTGACCGAGTTCTCCGACCTCGGCCGGACCTACATCCCGGACGGCGGCCAGTTCGAGGACTATTGCAAGATCCTCAATATCTCGCCGGTGGTCTCGGCGGTACTGGGACCGGCGGCCGGGGGGCTTGCGCCGATTCCCTGCCTGAGCCACTTCAGCGTGATTGCCAGGGGCACGGGCCAGGTGTTTCCCGGCGGACCGCCGGTGGTCAAGGCGGCGCTTGGACTGGACATCGACAAGGAGGACCTCGGCGGGCACGCGATCCATACGCGGATCAGCGGGGTCGTCGACAACGTGGCCGAGGACGAAGCGGCCGCCATCGAACAGGTCAAGCAGTTCCTCAGCTACCTGCCCGACAACGTCTGGGAGATGCCGCCGCGCGGCGACACGTCGGACGACCCCGAACGGCGCGACGAACGGCTGCTCAGCCTGATTCCGCGCAACAAGCGCCGACCCTACGACGCTCGCGTGATCCTGGATGGGGTGCTGGACACGGACTCGTTCTTCGAGATTGCGCCGGACTACGGCACGTCCCGGATCGTCGGGCTGGGACGGGCGCACGGCTATCCGGTTGGCGTGATGACCAACAATCCGTACCAGCGCGGCGGGTCGATGGACGTGGCGGCGGCGGAGAAGTCGACGCGGCTGGTCCAGTTGTGCGACACGTTCCACATTCCGATGGTGGTGCTGATGGACGATCCCGGATTCCTCGTTGGCCCCGCGTCGGAGGAGCAGGGGATCGAGCGGGCGGGGTCTCGGTTGGTTCACGCGATCGTGCACAGCAGGATGCCGTGGATTTCGTTCATCTGCCGGCAGTCGTTCGGGCTGGCCGGGAGTCTGCAGTACCGGCCGGGGCCGCACCTGTACCGACGGTTCGCCTGGGTGTCGGGACACTGGGGGTCGATGCACATCGAGGGCGGGACGAGCGCGGCGTTCCGGCGGATCATCGAGTCGTCGCCGGACCCGGAGGCGAAGCGGCAGGAGCTGGAGGAGACGTTCCAGCGGATTTCCTCGCCGTTCCGCACGGCCGAGGCGAGCGGGCTCGACCTGATCGACCCTCGCGAGACGCGGGCGCGGCTGTGCGACTTCGTCGAGCTGGCCCAGGGCGTAATCAAGACGCAGCTTGGCCCCGGCTCAGGCCCAACGTTCCGGCCGTAGAGGGCGGAGGAACGGTGGCTGCGGGTGTAAGATCGGGAGGTGAGCACAAGGCATCGGGAGGTCGGTATGGGTGAGATTTTCGTGGAGATCGAGCTGGAGAACATTGATGATCGTTCGGACGCGCGCCGGGGGGTCATCGCCGAGGCGGATATTCGGCGGGTGACGATTCAGGCGGTGGCGGATACGGGAGCAATGATGCTGGCGCTGCCGGAGGATGTGGTCGAGCGGCTGGGCGTCCCCGTGGTGGACTCGATCACCACCACGTACGCGGACGGTCGGCAGGGGGAACTGCCGGTCAGCGATGCGCTGTCGATTCGGATTGGGGACCGGCGGATGGCGACGGAGTGCATCGTGGTGCCGGAGGGCGCGGATGCGCTGGTCGGCGTGCTGGTCATGGAGCGGCTGGACCTGGTCCCGGACCCGGTGAATCAGACGCTGGGCCCAAGGCCGGAGTCACCAGATCGGCCGCTGCTACGGGTGTAGGAGGCTGTCAGCCGACGCCTGCCGGTCGCTCCTACTCGGCCTCGCGGCCTGCTACTCCTCGTCGGCATACTGGTTGTAGCCGAGACCGCGGACGTGCGGCTCGCGGTGGAGCAGCAAGCGGAGGTGCGTGAGCTCTTCGGGGTCCCAGCCCATCGCCTCGGCTACGGCGTCGTCCCACAGTTGGCGGACTTCGCACTCGCCGTCGCGGAACTGCGGGACGACTTCGTCCTTGGTCAGCTCCCAACAATCAGCAAGGATGCCGCGAATCCGGTCGTCGCGGGCATCTGGGATTCTGAGTTGCCTGACTCCGGCTGGTCGATAGATCGGAAACTCAAGAGTTTGTCCCATGTGGCGTAGTAGCTGCGAACGCCCAACAGTGGAGTTCATGTAGATGGCTATCGCTTTAGCTTGCGCAAATGTAACGCCAGCGACGGGTAACCAACCATCCCCGCCGATGTGTTTCTGCTCGGTTGCTACTGCCGTAACACGCGCCGTATTGTTTCGCTGTCCCGCAGTCACCAGCAAATGACTAGCCTTCTCGAGTACACCTCGAGCCTTGGCAGGATCATCGAAAACAATGTAATCGTCCGGATTACCCTGAACAGCGGTCTGAGAGTCTGCGGCCTTCGACCTTATTATGGGGTAGCTGCCTTGCGTCCCTTTTTCTACGGACGAAGATGCTCCGCTTAACGAACGACCCGTTTGTGAGGGAGACATTCCAGCTCCATCGACGGTTGGCATAGACTGGTCGATCGAGTACTGTGCCGATGCCAACGCCAAGTCGGGGGAGCGCCAGATCGCAGCGGTCCAGTCGCCCTCCGCGATGCGTTCTGCCGACCACTCGGAGACCTCGCCCCAACCGTCCTCGATGTCACCAATCCCCCCTTGTGAGAGGAACTCGTGCAAACGTGCCACCTCCTCAGAGTCGGTAGGGAAGCGGTCGAGGTTGATGATCCTCGTTGGCGGTTTTGGGCCGACGTGCCGATTGAGCACAACGATGCTCTCGTTGATGCTAGTGTTCTGGCTCATGTTGATCTGACCAGGCTTATGAGAGGTCACGATGGTGTGGATGTGATAGCGCTCGGCCAGCACTTGCCGCTCCCGGATACCCGACGGAGCCGTGAGGCTAATCGTAGGCGTAATCACTGCTAACGATGCATCTGAGATATCTAAACATCGGTCCGCGAGGCCGACGAACAGAGGCCTAATGGCATTCTTGTCAACGAATCGAGAAAGATCGGCATCATTGCGTACGAGCATCGCTTCAAGGCTGTCAGTGCGCGCGCGCAGGGCTTGCTGGGTCTGCGAAGGGAACTTCTCTCCCATGTTGGCGCGATTGGTGAATGGTGCATTCATGATGACTATGCGCGCATGCTTGACCGCGTCGACCGCGTCCTCCAGCTCCGCGTCGTCGGGCTGGTCCCAGACGAGCTGCGATGAGATGCCTCGGTCCGCGAAATCGAGCTCCGCCTTGCGGGGGACGATAGCCTTCTGGCCCAATAACTCCAGCGTGCCGGCCTGGACAAGGGCAGGGTTGTCGGACGAGGGTCCATAGGGCATCAGGTGCAGACCCATCTGGCGATAGCGGATTTCGCGATTGCCCGCTGTGAGTTGCGACGCGGCCAACTGGAGCGAGACGGGATTGATGTCGAGTCCCTTGAGCGTCTCCTCGACCGCCAGTTTCTGCAGGTCGACCAACTCGTCCTCGGTTGCGCCCTGTTCGGCGGCGCGACGCTTCATCTCGGTCAGCATCGCAGCAAGCAGCGTGCCTGAGCCGCAGGCGAGGTCGACCGTCTTGTGCTCGCGCCAGATCTGCGGGTCGGTCCAGTCGACGTCGCCGCAGGCGTCGAGCGTGAGCCGAGCTGCCAGGGATGCGGCAGTCGGTCGGGTGAAGTACGCGCCGTCGGAGGCCTGGTTGCCCATCACCTTGTTGAACAGCGGCCCGGCGTGGTCGGCGCCCATGTCGGCGTAGGTCTCCGCGATGCGCTCGGCCTCCGCCGCGATGTGGCGCAGGGCGCGTTCGAGTCCTGAGAGCTTGCCCTGCGTATCGACTGCCTCGATCACCGCGACGGCCGGTTCGAGCACCGGGCGGAAATCGTGCCGCATGATGCGGTTCCACTCGCGCTCGACACGCCTGACAACGTTGACGTCGTTCTTGACCGCCTCAAGATCGCTGACGCCCTGGAGCCAGCGTCCGTGCGCGATGCGCTGGTGCAACATGGCCGCGTTCATCATCAGCAGGGCAGCGATGGTGCAGCCGTCGGCCTGCTTCTTGGCGTCGTCCTGCTTGAGGTTGTGCAACCCATACAGCCGGTCGAGCGTGGGGCCAAGTTCGTCAGAACGCAGGTGGAAGGCGGCCTCTTTGACGCTGCTTTCAAGGATGTTGAGGTCGCGGACGACGCGGTTGTCGGTGAGGCCGGACTTGGCGAGCAGGTTCATGCGAATCGCGTTGCCGTGCTCGCCGAGCCCGGTCAGGTCGAGCATGCGCATGACGGACTGTTCGGCGGCTTCCTGGGGTGATCGACGCGTGCGTTTCTGCTTGGGGTTCGCAACTGGCGTCTTGACGCGTACGCCGGCACCCGCGTTGATCATCTTCTTCGCTTTGGTCTTGGTCTTCTCATAATCGACCTTGCCACGTGGTTCGCCAGCCTTGGCGTTGGCTCGTGCGGGCGTGTCGCGGCGCATTTCGATGCTGCCGTCTTCGTGTCGCTTGGCGGCGATGACTTGCGTCGGTTCGGGCGGCGCGCCATCGTCGTAGCTGTTGGTCTTTGGGTCGCCAACGCTCTGCTCCGGCGGATCCGCAATGGACTTGAACTCCCGGCTAAGTGTGGACTTGCCCTCGACCACTTGCTGCAATGCGAACTCGGCCTCACCAACAGGTCCGATGTGCTCCCGGTACTCGACGCGCTTCTTGTCGTAGTCGCCAATGGCGACGATCGTGCGCACTTCTTCGGGAGTAGGCGGAATCTGTATCTGAATGAGGTCAACCAGTTCGTCCTCGATGCGGCTGTCGTGGGCGCGAAGGGCGCGAAGGATCTGGCCGAGTTCCTGCCAGCCTTCTTCGGGTCCGCTGGTCGATAGCCAGGTTTCAGGGTCCACGTGAGGCGGGATGAGGATCGGGCAAATGATGTATCCGAGTTGCTTGCCCGGGGAGGTGCGCATGGCGCGGCCAACGGCCTGGATGACGTCGATTGGGCTTTTGCGTGCCTCAAGGAAGGCGACGGCGCTGAGCGAGGGCGAGTCGGTGCCTTCACCGAAGATGCCGACGTTGAAAATGCCGTGCGGTTCAGAGGTGGTGCCCTTGGCGAGGTTGTCTTTCGCGTTATCCCGAGTGGCCACGTCACTCGTGGCGTCGAGATGTTGCAACTGGTAGTCGGCTGCGTCGCGTCCGTCGCGATTCTCTTGCAGCCACCTCTGGAGCCACTCCTTGACGGGCTTCGACTGCAGGTCTAAGGCCATGTTCTTTGACTTGTCGACGGTGTTCATGAAGGCGATGCAGGACTGCACGGGGACGACCGTCTCCCTGCCGTCTTCGTCTTTCGTGAACGTTGCCCCACCCATGGCAAGGGTGAAGGCGAGGCCGCGCAGATAGTCGGATGCCGTGAGTTTGCGTTGCCCCTTGCTTTTTGTGTTCTGGGCGAGCTGATTGACGAGTGCGAAGGAGTCAGGGTCGTTGATGCCAAGCGCGATGATCCTGTAGTCGGAGAGCCACTCATTGTTGACCGCTTCGACGTAGCTCTTGCGGTAGAGCTCAACGCCGAAGACCTGTTCGTCGTCCATGCTGCGCACGATCCAGTCAGACGGCTTGTCGAGGTTGCGCTGCGGCTTGACGTCGTAGATGCGCGGCGTAGCGGTCTGGTAGACGCGGTAGACCGCGGGGAACTCGTCGTTGTCGTGACAGAGGGTGAAGTCGCGCAGGCGCTGTTCTTCGTCGGTCTTGGGCTTGGATTTGCGTCGCAGGCCGGCGGTGCGGTGGGCTTCGTCGGCGATCAGCACTTTGGCCGTGACGTGGGAGCTCTTGAGCGCCTCGGCGACTTTGCTGCCGCTTTGGTAGGTGCCGAAGATGACGTTGATCTGCTCGTCGCCGTGTTCCGACTGAATCCAATCGGCGATTACGTCGGGATCGGTCGTGACCATGCCTTTGACGGCGGAGGCGCGGACGTTGCCTTTGTCGAGGGTGGGATCGTCTGAGCCGATGTTCCTGTCTTCCTGCCTGGCGTTGTAGCCGGCGGTCTGGTCGGAGCAGACGGCGAGCACTCGAAGCGGCACTTCGGCGTGTTGCAGATATTCGCGTCGGATCTGGGCGACGAGCGCGATTGAGGGGCAGAGCACGACTGAGAGTTCGCCCGGGTCGGTAAGTCGTTCGACGATGCGCAGAGAGATGCGCGTTTTGCCGGTGCCGCAGGGCAGCACGATTCGTCCGCGCGCCTGGCCTACGGGCAGGCCGCCGGAGTCTGAGTCGACGTGTTCCTGCAGGATGCGGACGGAGGTTTCGACCGCCTCATCCTGCATGGCGGACTTGGATTGTTTGGCGTCGGGCTCGTCGAGGCGGGGGGAATCTTCCTGCGCTACGGCAGCCTGTTGGCTGCGCATATCGCTGACGATGTTGACGAGCTTGATTGGTTTGTCGCTGTGCTCGTGGATAGCGATGGCGTTTTCAGTGGCGGGATTTGCGCCGTTGGTCACGATCCACCGCTCGGCAAAGTGATCGATCGACGACGGGTTGACAAACTTGTCTATCTCGGCCTTCGGGATCGCGCCGCCCACGCCTCGCGCGTCCAGCTTGCGCGACTTGCACTGAATGGCGACTGCGCGGCCGTCGCTGCGGCGACGACCTACGGCGTCAATGCCGACGTCTTGCCTGTTCAGTCCAGGGAAGAAAACTTCGCGGTCCTCCCATTCATCCCAGAGTTCGCAATCGGTCAGGTCCCACTCGCGGATGTGTTCGCCGACGACGGCGGTGACGCCTTCGAGCCACTTGCCGTCGGTTTCCTGTTGGGCGAGCTTGTCAGCGGTCGCGAGGCTGTTGGCGATGATTTGTTCGGGCGTTTGCGTTGTCATGGTTGGGTCGGCGTGTTGAGGATTGGGTTGGTAAGAGGCATTCTTTTGGGCACGTACAAGAGCTGGTGAATCGCCCTGACTTCACCTATCAGTCCATAATCTCAAGGATTATAGCGACAAGATGCCTAGATGATCACCCGTTGTCACATACACGGGCACTTGCTGCCCAAACGGGAAAGGGAGCAGGTCCCCGAACGGGGTCGGGGACTGGGAATTGGGGGTTGGTGTGTGGACGGGGTGCGGGGAGTGCCCCCCTCTGTCCCTACGGGACATCTCCCCCCGCCTGACGGCGGGGGGAGAGGGGATGGGAGCGGGTGCGCGAGTGGGGGCGGGCCCTCACTCCCCGCCTACGCGGGGACAGGCTCTAGCCCTCTCCCTCGGCGAGAGGGGACCGGAGGGGAGAGGGGAGCGGAGGGGATTAGAGGGGGATGGCGCAGCCGTCGGCGCGGGGGTCGGAGCCTCCCCAGAGGACTCCTCGTTGGGGGTCACGGACGATGATCTGGCCCTTGCCGACGACGCCGGTGCGCATGGGGCCGGTGGCGGGGACGACGGGATGGCCGAGCAGGGCGAGGGCGGAGAGGGTGTCGATGCCGAAGGTGTCCTCGACGTAGATGGGTCCGTTAGGCGGCTCGTCGTACATGGAGACGCGCGGGGCGTCGATGGCGGTCTGGGCGTCCATGCCGCGGTCGATGAGGTTGAGCACGACCTGGGTCTGTCCCTGGGGCTGGTTCCAGCCGCCCATGACGCCGTAGCTGGCGAAGAGGCTGCCGTCGTGGCGGGTGATCATGGAGGGCATGATGGTGTGGTAGGGTCGCTTGCCGCCGGCGAGGGCGTTGGGATGCGCGGGGTCGTCGACGACGAATCCGGCGCCGCGATTCTGCAGGCTGAAGCCGGACTCGCGGGGGACGATGCCGCTGCCGAAGCCCTCGTAGTTGGAGTTGATGAAGGAGCAGGCGTTGCCGTCGGCGTCGGCGGCGGAGAGGTAGACGGTGTCGGAGCGTCCGGGCAGGAATCCGGATGAGGCGAGTTCGATGGCGTGGTCGTCGCAGATGAGTTGGCGTCGCTTGGCGGCGTAGGCCTTGCTGAGCATGTCGTCGACGGGCACGTCGGATTTGGCGGGGTCGGCGACGAGGGCGCGGGCGTCGGCGAAGGCGAGTCGGAGGGCCTCAATGATGATGTGCAGGACCTCGGGGGAGCGGGCGTCGTAGTCGGCGATCTCGAAGCCTTCGAGGATGTTGAGCGCCATCAGGGTGGTGATGCCCTGTCCGTTGGGCGGGCACTCCCAGACGCGGTGGCGTCGGTAGGTGGTGGAGATGGCGTCGTCGAAGGTGGAGCAGTGGTTGGCGAGGTCGTCGGGCGACATGACGCCGCCGTGCTCGGCGAGGGCCTCGACGATGCGTTGGGCGGGTCGTCCGCGGTAAAAGGCGTCGGGACCGCCGTCGGCGACTTCGCGCATGACTCGCGCGATGTGTGGGTTGGTCCAGACTTCGCCGGCTCGGGGCGCGGCGCCGTTGAGGAGCAGGTCGTGTCCGGCGGGTCCGGTGTCGGCCAGCAGCTCGGCCTGGAAGTCCCAGCCTCGGGCGATGGCGGGCGTCATGGCGAAGCCGTGATCGGCGTGTTCGATTGCGGGTTGGAGGACGTCGGCGAGGGTCATGCGGCCGAAGCGGGCGACGGTGTCGTGCCAGCCCATGATCGAGCCGGGCACAGTGACGGCGTGCGGACCCTGGCGCTCCCATCCGCCGCAACGCTCGACGACGTCGAGGTCGAGCGCGGCCGGGGCTCGTCCGCTGCCGTTGAGTGCGGAGACCGACTGATCTCCGGCGTTGTAGAAGAGGGCGAAGCAGTCGCCGCCGATGCCGGTCGAGGTGGGTTCGACGACGGCGAGGGTCGCGGCGGCGGCGACGGCGGCGTCGGCGGCGTTGCCGCCGTCGCTGAGGATGCGCAGGCCGGCCATCGAGGCGAGCGGCTGGCTGGTCGCGACGATGCCCCTGGTGGAGAGCACGGGTGAGCGTCGGGATTCGAAGCGGAAGGGGTGCGTGGGTAGGTCGGTCATGCGGACCAGTGTAGGCATCACCTAAACTGGCAAGCGAATATTCCTATCTGCGCGACCACGCGAGGAGTTCGCATGACCACCGCTGCCGCACCTTCGATCACCCAGGAGCAGGTTGATTTCTATCACGAGAACGGCTTCCTGCTGATGCCCAAGCTGCTGCCCGACGACGTGCTGCAGGCGCTGCGCGACGAGACGGACCGGATCGTCGCCGAGGCGGCCGGGCTGACCGATCACAACGAGAAGTACGACCTCGAGGACTCACACACGCCTGAGGAGCCTCGCGTGCGGCGGCTGAAGTCGCCGTCGTGGCACTGGCCGTTCTTCCGCGAGCTGGCCCAGCATCCGGTGCTGATGGAGGTCGTGACGGCGCTGATCGGCCCGAACGTCCGGTTGCAGAACGACAAGCTGAACATGAAGGCGGCCGAGTACGGCGCGCCGGTCGAGTGGCACCAGGACTGGCCGTTCTACCCGCACACGAACGACGATCTTGTGGCGGCGGGGATCCTGCTCGACGACTGCTACGCGATCAACGGTCCGCTGCTGGTCGTGCCGGGCTCGCACCAACGGCGGATCTACGACCATCATCACCCGGAGGGCCGCTACTTCACCGGCGCGGTGGAGCCGGAAGAGTTCGACTGGGACATGGAGAAGGACCTGGTCGCGCTGGAGGGTCCGGCGGGTTCGGTGTCGTTCCACCACGTGCGGACGATGCACGGCTCGGCGCTGAACCGCTCGGAGAACCCGCGCCGTCTGCTGCTGTTCGGCTACGCGGCGGCGGACGCCTGGCCGATCATGGGTCTGGGCAAGATGAGCCTGGACGACTACAAGGGCTTCATGTGCGCCGGCGAGCACGTCGAGCAGCCGCGTCAGACCGAGGTCCCGGCCTACCTGCCGCTGCCCGCCTCGCCGAAGCAGGGCTCGATCTACGAGAACCAGAAGACGGTCAAGAATCGGTTCTTCGACACGTACGAGGATCGGAAGGGCTAGCAGCCTTCGGCTCGGCCGCGTTCGTCAGCCCCCTCTGTCCCTACGGGACATCTCCCCCCCGCTCTGCGGGGAGAGCCAGCGCGTGGGGTGAGTGCGGCGTCTGTTCGCTTGGGTTGGATAGTCCCGTGAGGCGAATTGTCTCTTGACTGGTGAGACGATCTGTGCTTTGCGAATTCGGTAGCCTCCGTTCACTTGGGACGGAGGACCCTGATGACTCAATCGAACTACTGGACGCGAATGCGGAGCCGGCGACTGTCGCGTCGGGCGGTGCTGCGATCGGCGGCGACCGCGGGCGTGGGCGCCGCCGGCATTGCCCTGGTCGGCTGCGGCGACGACGACGATGACGCGCAGCAGATCGTCGCTGAGCAGCCACAGCAGCAGGACCAGCCGCAAGCGGCCGCTCAACAGCAGCAGGAACAGCAAGCGCAAGCGGCGGCTCAGCAGGCTGAGCAGCAAGAGCAGGCGATGCAACAGCAGCAGCAGGAGCAAGCCGCTGTCGCGCAGGCTCAGCAGGCCGACGACACGCCGCCGATGGGCGGCGAGTTGCGCATCTCGGACGGGGCCGACCTGGCCTCGTTCGACGGCTTCCTGACGTTCGGCTACAAGGCGTTCCTGCACGGCCACAACTGCTATCCGATGCTGACGCAGTTCTCGAATGATCCAGGTCAGTCGTCGATCGACTTCCAGCCTGAGCTCTGGCTGGCGGAGTCCTATGAGCAGCCCGACGACTCGACCTGGCTGTTCACGATCAAGGAGAACGCGGTCTGGGAGGATCGCGCACCGGTCAATGGCCGGAACGTGACGGCGGAGGATGTGGCGTTCTCGTTCGAGGGCGACCGCTACGCCGGCTATCCCAACCGGGGCGCGATCCAGCCGAGCCTGGTCGGCGTGGATGCGACGGACGATCGCACGGTGCGGTTCGACCTGAATGGTCCGCTGGCGCCATTCCTGCTCTACCTGGGACACCACGCCGGGCCATACGTGATGCCGCCGGAACTGCTGGTCGACGAGATGTCGCGGCAGACGATGATCAGCGCCGGACCGTTCCTGTTGGACGAATACGAGCCGGGTTCGCGGGTGATCTACACGCGCAACCCGAACTATTTCGACGCGCCGAAGCCGTATGCCGACAAGCTGGTGATCAACTTCATCAGCGACAACTCGGCGATCGCGGCGGCGTTCCTGAGCGGCGAGCTGAACACGACCTGGTTTGGCGTCGCTCCGCCGATCGTCGAGGAGCTGGAGAACGGCATTCCCGGTGCGACCTGGGAATTCCAGCCCAGTCTCGTGATCGGCGGCGTCTTCCCGGACCTCGGCCTTGAGCCGTTCAACGATCCCCGGGTGCGGCAGGCGATGTCGGTGGCGATTGACCGCGACTCGATCCTGACCGTCGGAGGCGCGCTCGAACGCGGGCAGTGGTCAACAGCCTTGCCGCCGCTCGCCGGCTGGTGGGTCGACCCGAAGGAGGACGACGCGCTCGGCGAGTTCTACCGATACAACCCGGAGAAAGCCAAGCAGTTGCTCGACGCCGCCGGGATCGACGAACTGAGCGGCGTGCCGTTCCATACGACGACCGCGTACGGTCCGATCTTCGCGGAGCAGTCGCAGGTCGTGCAGGCCAACCTGCTGCAGGTCGGAATCGGCGTCGACCTGGTGGTCAACGAACCGACGGTGCACTACTCGACGATCTTCAACGGCAGCACGACCGGCGTGATCGGTCACACGTTGTCGGTCGCGGCGATCGAGCCGGACGAGGCGTTGCGCAACGTCTTTATCCCGGACAGTCCGCGTTCTCCGATTCCCAATGGCGAGCTCATGGGCGAAGACCAGGTCATGCTGGATCTGCTCAACCAGCAACGCACCGAGTCGGATGTCGAGGCGCGTCGCCAGCAGCTCTACGAGCTACAGCTGCATATCGCCGAACAGATGTACTCGGTGCCGTGGGTGAACCCGCCGATCTCGCAGATCGCGCGGCCGGAGCTCTCGGGGGTGCAGTTCATCCAGACGTTCGCTCCGGCGCCGTCGTTGGAGGACATGTGGTTCAACAACCTGTAAGCGAGCGGTAGACAAGAGACTCTGGGCTCCGAATCGGCAGAAGGGGAGGCGGCGAGATGCGCGGCTACCTCTTCCGCCGCTTGCTGCTCGCGATTCTGACGCTGTTCGGGATCAGCGTGATCGTGGCCGGTGTGATGCGGACATTGCCCGGCGACGTCGTTGATGTGCTGGCCGCCGAGGCCTTCTACGACGACAAGGAGAAGGAACGGCTGCGCACGGAGCTGGGGCTGGAGGATCCATTCTTCGTCTACTTCGGCAAGTGGCTCGGCGACGCGGTGCAGGGCGACTTCGGCAAGGCGCTGCGGACGCAACGGAACGTCAAGGATGACCTGGTCAACCGGATCGACGTGACGATTGAGCTGGCGATCCTCGGGATCCTGATCGCGACGTTGATCTCGGTCCCGCTGGGCATCGTGGCGGCGCTGCGGCGCAGCCAATGGCCGGACTATGCCGCTCGCAGCATCGCCGTGTTCGCGCTGGCGATTCCCGGATTCTGGTTGGCCACGCTGGCAATTGTCTTTGGCGCGAAATGGTTTACCTGGTCGCCGCCGCTTGGCTATCAGCCGATCTGGGAGGCGCCGCTGACCAATCTGCAGCAGATGTGGCTGCCGGCGCTGCTGTTCGGCCTGATCCTCGCCGGCGTGCAGACGCGCATCCTGCGCACGGCGCTGCTCGACGTGCTTCGCCAGGACTACATGCTGACGGCGCGGGCGAAGGGACTCTCGCGAGTCTTGCTGCTTCGCCGCCACGCGCTGCGCAATTCGCTGATCCCGTTCGTGACCGTGATTGGAGTGCAGTTTCCGGTGGTGCTCGGCGGCTCGGTCGTGTTTGAGCTGATCTTCAGCTTGCCGGGCATTGGGACGTACCTGCTCGACGGGATCGCGAATCGCGATTACATCGTGGTGCAGGCCGTGAACGTCTGGATCGCCGCTGCGGTGATCCTGACGAATCTGATCGTGGACGTGTCATATGGCTTCCTCGACCCACGCATCCGCATCAGTAGCTGAATCGCCTGCCCTGAGCGCGCGGCGGGCCGGCGGTGCGCTCGTGCGTATCGTGCGGCGCTATCCGTTCCCATGCCTGATTACGTTGGTGCTCCTGCTGATCGGGGCCGGATCGGGTCTGGCCGACTTCATCGCCCCGTATGACCCCAATGCGATCAATCCGATCGACCGCCTGCAGGGTCCCAACTCGACCTATTGGATGGGCACGGACGCGCTCGGCCGGGACGTGTTCACCCGAGTCCTCTATGGCGGGCGGGCGTCGCTGGGCGTGAGCATTTCCTCGGTCGCGCTGGGGGTAGTGGTCGCGACCGCGGTCGGCCTCGTCAGCGGGACGCTGGGCGGCTGGTCCGACGTGCTGGTGCAGCGCATCGTGGACATGCTGATGGCGTTTCCGGGCCTGATCATCGTGATTTCCCTGACCGCATTCTTCGGCACGAGCGTCTCGCTGCTGGTGGTCGTGATCGCGATCGCGCTGCTGGGCGGCGGGATCCGCATTTCGCGGGCGGCGGCGATCCAGGTCGGCTCGCAACCCTACATCGAGGCGGCCAGAACAATCGGCGCGACCACGCCGAGGATCATCGTGCGTCACATCCTGCCCAATGCGCTGCCGCCGATCATGGTGATCGCGACGGCGTACCTGGGAGTGGCCATCCTGATCGAGGCGTCGGTCTCGTTCCTGGGCTACGGGATTCAACCGCCGGCGGCGTCGTGGGGATTCATGCTCGGGGCCGAGGCGCGGATTCACATGATCGAGCAACCCTGGCTCTCGGTCTGGCCGGGCCTGGCGATCTTCCTCACGGTGTTCTCGTTCAACATCATCGGCGACGCGCTCAGAGATGCATTTGATCCTCGACTGCGCGGGGCTTGAGCGTCGCCCCGTCCCAGCGATCCACCCGCTTCGAAATTCCTAGACTTCCAGCACGCGAAGTCTGGAAAGGAGCGCGATCATGGCGACCGGACGAGTTGTCGTTGTCAAGGAGTACCAGCAGCCATTTGTGATTGAGGAGTATCCGGTTCCCGAGCCCGAGCCGGGCGCGATCGTGCTTCGGATTACGCAGGCGGGCGTCTGCGGGTCGGACCTGCACACGTGGCGCGGGGACATGATCGAGACGCCGCTGCCGTCGAACGGTCGCGTCATGGGTCACGAGGGCACCGGCGTGGTGCATGCGCTGGGCGACGGTGTCTCGACCGACTCGTTGGGACGGGACATCGAGGTCGGCGACCGGTTGATGTACTCGGCGATCACTCCCTGCAATCGGTGTTACCAGTGCTCGCGGGGCGAGCCCAACTGGTGCTCGGACCGCGGCGCCTGGTCTCGTGAGGCGGGCGTCGAACCGTACTTCACCGGCACCTATGCCGACTACTACTACCTGAAACCGAATCACCCGGTGTTCAAGGTGCCGGACGAGCTGCCCGACGAAGTGCTCGGTTTCGTCAACTGCGCGATGGGCACGACGACCGAGGGTCTGATGCGCGCGGGTTGCAAGGAGAACGACTTCGTCGTGATCCAGGGCGCCGGCGGGCTCGGTCTCAATGCGACGGCGATGGCCAAGGACATGGGCGCGCACAAGGTGATCGTGCTCGACCGCTTGCCGCAGCGTCTGGCGCTGGCGGAGGAGTTCGGCGCCGACCACACGATCAACATCGAGGAGTTCAACACTCCGGAGACGCGACGCCGCGCCGTCTGGGACCTGACCGAGGGTCGCGGCGCGAACATCGTGATGGAGTTGGTCGGCCGGGCCGAGCTACTGGCCGAGGGCCTGACCTATCTGGCCAACGGCGGCACGTTCATCGAGATTGGCGACATCGTGCGCGGTCGCACGGTGGAGATCGATCCGAGCACGATCCTGAGCGGCAAGAAGATCATGGGCTCGGTCATGTACCGGCCGCATCTGCTGCCCTTGATGATGGACATGCTGCTCAAGAACCAGCGGGATATCCCATACGACAAGATCGTCTCGCACACGTATCCGCTGGCCGACGTCAACCAGGCCTTCGAGGACAGCGAATGGCACGAGCGGGAGACCAACGTATCGCGTTCGATGCTGGTGCCGTAGCGGTCAGTCGATCCAGTCCGGGGTGGCGCCCCAGGCGTCCTCGGAGACGATATCCCGCAGGGGTTTTCGGTTGAGCGGGCCGAAGCGGCCTCGGGGATAGCCGAGCGGGATGCAGTACACGATCTGGGCCTCATCCGGGATTCCGAAGAGCGCCTTGGCCCGTTCATCGACGACTGGGTGCAGCGTGGTGATCGTTCCACCGATGCCGAGGCCTCGGGCGGCGAGCAGCATGTTCTGGACAGAGGGAATCACGGACTGGGCCGTGCCCGCGCCCGGCGCGGTCGCGCAGAGCAGGATCATGACCGGCGCGTCGCCGATCTCGTCGGCGAGGCGCATGGCGGAGCGGCGCACCGGGTTCTCGAAGGCGGGGTGGTCGGGACTTTCGATGCCCTCGTCGGCGCGCTTGGCCCACCAGGCTTCGTGGTAGAGCGTGCCCAGTTCGGCCTTCTTCGCCGGGTCTCGCACGATGAGGAAGTGCCAGGGCTGCGCGTTGCCGCCATTTGGCGCCTGACGCGCAGCGTCGAGGATGATTTCCAGGTCTTCATCCGAGATCGGGTCGGGACGGATGCGCCGGATCGCGCGCATCGAGTAGATCGCTTCATAGAGCGGGAGGCCGAGTCGTCCGTAGCGGGGCATGAGCGGGATCCTCTCTGATCGAGTCGGCGGATGGCCGTGTTCGACGCTATCGTAAGCCTCCGATGGGACCGACAAGCGCACTGAACAGGACTGGAGCGATCAATGGCCCTTGAACACATCCATCCCGAGGGGCTGCTCAACTTGCGGACGTACACGCAGGTCGTGGCGGCTAGCGGGAGCAAGACGATCTACATCTCGGGTCAGGTTGCCTGGGACAACAATGGCGAAACTGTGGGAGCCGGCGACTTCGCCGCCCAGGCGAAGCGCGCGTACCAGAATCTCGGCGTGGCGCTTGAGGCGGCCGGCGCGAGGCCGGCGGATGTGGCCAAGACCAACGTCTACATCGTCAACTACGATCCCTCGATGGCACGAGACTGGAACAACGGGCGCAGGACCATCTTCGAAGGCGTGACGGCGCCTGCGACCACACTGATCAGCGTGCAGGCACTGGCCACGCCGGAACTGATGATCGAGGTCGAGGCGATCGCGGTGTTGGACTAACGCTTCGAGGTCTGGCGCCCCCCTGCCCTCGGCGTCTCCCCCGCTGAGCCGGGGGGAGACAGAAAACGCGATCGGGAAGGAACAGGAGAGAACAATGGGCAAGATTTCGCTCGACGATCGGTTTGCGATCATCGACCTCTGTTCGGTGTACAACTACACGGTCGATCAGGCTGACGGTGAAGGTTGGGCGGCCACGTTCACCGAGGACGGCATATTCAACGGACCGGCCGGACAGGCTGAGGGTCGCGAGGCGTTGGTCGCGTTCTGTGGTCAGTTGGCCGAGGCGTTTCCTGGTGGGATGCACTTCACCGACAACCACCTCTTTGAGGTCGACGGAGACACTTGCCGGCACAAGTGCTTCCTCGACTTCAAGGTGCCGTCGCCGGACGGCTCCGTTGCGTCGGTGCTGCTGGGCTACGAGGACATCGTGGTCAAGGTGGACGGTGAGTGGCTGTTCAAGCGGCGTGATGTCGTGTCGGTCACCGGCTATCAACAGTCGCTGCCCGAATAGCGAGCGGTTCGGTCATCTGCCGCTGAGTTGGCCGACCTGTTCGCCCTGCTCGACCCGGATCTGCTGCTCGAACTGAGCGGGCGGTCGGCTCATCACCGCGGCGAGGATTTCGTCGGTATAGAGCTGCCGACCCAGCGCGTTGAGATGCGTGCCGTCCCAAGTGATTTCGTCCTCGCGGCCGTTGGTGATTTCATTCCAGTCCACGAGCGTGACCCACTCGTGCTTGGCCGCCTCTTCGCGCAGCATCTTGTTCGTGTCCCGCTCGTAGCTCAAGAGCGGCTCGCGCGGTGGGAACTGTCGTGTCAGCACGATCAGGTGTCGGACGCCGTCGGCCGCGTCGAGCAGCTTCTGGAATCCCCGGGCGTCGAGGAATCCCGTTCCAACGGCGTGGAAGATGACCGTGTCGCGAGCGCCGTGTCGCCGGATCTGGTCTTCGAGGATGGCGATGCTCGTGTGGGCCAGTCGTCCTACTTCGGCATCGACCTCGATGCCGAGTTTCTGAAGTCTGCCGCGCGCGCCAACCATGACCGAGTCGCCGATCGCCAGCGGCGGCAGACCGAACCGCAGTTCAAGCGTCGACGGCTCGCCCCTGGTTTCATCGAGGTGCTCGAGCAGCAGGACGAACTCCAGGCGCTCGGCGTCGGCGCCGTTCCAGACCCACGTCGGCAAGTCATCGAGCGGGCCGCCCGGCTCTGCGGTGAAGCGGATCGGGAGTTCGGCCAACATCGTTGCCGACTTGCAGATGCGGCCCAGATCGCTGTTGGTTTCCCAGTTCACGCAGCCGTCTCCGACCGGGAGTAGCTGGACAAACGCGCAGGGTGCGGACCCGGGACAGGGCAAGGTCAGGACATCGCCGGGATGGATGATCTTCAGGACCCGCTCGCCGTTCAACTCGGCGAGTTGTTCCCTGGTCACGTCGAACCGACGCATCAGGCCGTAGGGCGAATCGCCGGCGAGCACGGTGTAACTGGCGAAGTAGTCGCCCGGCGGATACGTGATCAGCGGCTCAGGCTCGGCGTCCCTCGCGGCGGGCTCGGACTCAGGGTCGTCGAAATCGGGAGTGGGTCGAACCTCAGTGACCGCCGGCCCTTCAGGCGACCGCCTGGTGATGGTCGCGTTGACCCCTGATGCCTGATCGGCGTCGGCATCGGTCAGTACCTGGGACTCAGGAGCCGTGACGGATGTCGATGAGCCGGGGTTCCGATCCGGCGCGGTCCGCAACGGCGGCGGTTCTGCCTCGGTCTCGTCCGCGACGGATTCGCTCAGACCCGCCTGCTCCGCGGAGGCGGAGAACAGCAACTGAGAGGGGGAGCGCCCGGGCATGACCGTAAAGCCAATCAACAGCGCCAGCAGGACGGCGACAGAGATCGATGCGGCAACCATCGCGACCCCACGCGGGTTGGCGATTCGGTTGCGGTAGCGCCGCGGATTCCAGAACCGGGGCCTGCGCATCGGCGCTTCCACCAGGTGGTAGCTCAACTCGGAGAGGATCAGCGTCGCCGCCAGACCTGCAACCACGATGGCGATGGTGTTGGGCACGAAGCCGAACTCCCACTGGAGCGCCAGCAGCACCGGCCAGTGCCAGAGATAGATGCTGTAGCTGCGTTGCCCGAGCCAGCGGAACGGTCGCAGATCGAGCGCGCGCCCCATGAGCGACCCCGGCCGAACAACGAACGCCACCAGCACGATCGCCGCCAGCGACGTGAGCAGCAGCCCCCAAGGGTACATCCAGTCGTGCCAGTGCCGTGCGACGACCATGATTGCGCCGATCCCGACCAACCCGGCGAATGCGAAGAGATCCATGAGGTAGCCGGCTGACCGGCTCCAGCGTCGGCGCCACGGCTTCCAGTACAGGCCGACCGCCACGCCGATCAGGATGGTGAAGGCGCGAGCGTCGCTGCCGAAGTAGACGCGCGACGGTTCGTCGCCCGGGCTGAACAGCATGACCATCCAGATCACCGAGAGCACGGCGGCGGCGGCGACGATGCACCAGAGCCAACGCAGGTTCAGCAATCGCAGGACAACCGTGAAGACGACCGGCCAGATGATGTAGAACTGCTCCTCAACCGCCAGCGACCAGAGGTGCCGGAGCTGGGAAGGACGCTCGAACATCTCGAAGTACGAGACGCCGCGGATGATCTGGTCCCAGTTGGTCACGTAGATGGCAGCCATCAGCACCTCGTGGAGGTGCTGGGAGAGTGTCTCCTGGAGGACCAGCACGGCGTAGACCGTGGTCACGATCAGGACCAGGGCCAGGACGGGCAACAGACGGCGCGCACGTCGAATCCAGAATTGTGCAAGGTCGGTGTCGCCGCTGCGTTCACGCTCGGCAATCAGCAGCGACGTGATCAGGAATCCCGAAACGACGAAGAAGACGTCGACGCCGAGGAAGCCGGCCGGCAACCACCAGACGCCAGCATGGAACAGGACAACCGCCAGGGCCGCAAGGCCGCGGATACCATCGAGGCCGCTCAGGTGTGGAAGACCTCGGGCGCCGCCTGTCGGGTCAGCCTCATGGATGTTCCTGGGCGCCTGCATGGATCGTCACATCCGGAAGACCCCGAAGTTGGACTCGGGAACCGGCGCATTGCGCGCCGCGGCGAGACCAACCGCGAGGGCCTGTCGTGTGTCAACCGGGTCGAGGATGCCGTCGTCCCAGATGCGCGCCGAGCCGTAGTAGGCGGCTCCTTCTTCCTCGTACTTTTCCAGCGTGGGCGCCATGAACTCGCGCTGCTCCTCGGATGACATTTCCTGTCCCTGGCGTGCGAGCGCATCCTGGCGGATCGTGAGCAGCACATTGGCGGCCTGCTCTCCGCCCATCACGGAGACGCGGGCGTTGGGCCACGTCCAGAGCAGGCGCGGCGAATAGGCTCGGCCGCACATCGCGTAGTTGCCGGCGCCGAATGAGCCGCCGAGGACGATCGAGAACTTGGGTACCTCCGCGCAGGCGACGGCCGTGACCATCTTGGCGCCGTGTTTGGCGATGCCCTCATGCTCATATCGGCGTCCGACCATGAATCCCGTGATGTTCTGCAGGAAGAGCAGCGGCGTTCCACGTTTGGCGCAGAGCTGAATGAAATGCGCGCCCTTGAGCGCCGACTCGGAAAAGAGGATGCCGTTGTTGGCCACGATGCCGATCGGATGTCCCATTACACGCGCAAAGCCGCAGACGAGAGTACTTCCGTACGACGGTTTGAACTCGTGGAATCTCGAACCGTCCACAATTCGGGCAATGATCTCGCGGATGTCGTACGACTTGCGGGTCGATTGTGGAACGATGCCGTAGATCTCGGCGGGGTCGTACAACGGCGGCTCGATCTGGTCGGGCGGCGTCACCGGCCAATCGGCGGCGGCTTCGCTGCCGAGATTGGCGACGGCGGCGCGGACGAGTTCGAGCGCGTGCTCATCGTCCTCGGCCAGGTGGTCGGCGACGCCGGATATCTGCGTATGGACCAATCCACCGCCAAGATCCTCGGCCGAGATTTCTTCACCGGTCGCGGCGCGGACCAGCGGCGGACCGCCAAGAAAGATAGTGCCGACGCCGTCGACGATGATCGCCTCGTCGGACATCGCCGGGACGTACGCGCCGCCGGCGGTGCATGAGCCCATCACGGCGGCGATCTGCGGGATGCCAGCCGCCGACATCGTGGCCTGGTTGTAGAAGATTCGACCGAAGTGTTCGCGGTCGGGGAAGACATCGGCCTGCATCGGCAGGAATGCCCCGCCCGAATCGACCAGGTAGATGCAGGGCAGCCGATTCTGCGCCGCAATCTCCTGGGCGCGCAGGTGCTTCTTGACGGTGACCGGGTAGTAGCTGCCGCCCTTCACGGTTGCGTCGTTGGCGACGACCATAATCTCGCGGCCCGACACGCGGCCGATCCCGGTGACGATGCCGGCGCCCGGCGCTTCGTCTCCATACATGCCGTTCGCGGCCAGCGGCGAGAGTTCGAGGAAGGGCGAGTCCGGGTCGAGCATGCGCTCGATTCGCTCCCGGGCGAGCAGCTTGCCGCGTGAATGGTGTCGGTCGACGCTGCGCGGTCCGCCGCCGGCTCGAACGACGGATTCCTGCTCTCTCAGCTCCTCGACCAGGCCTCGCATCCAGGCGGCGTTCTCCCGGAACTCCTGTGAGCCGGTATCGACGACCGATTGAATCGGCGCTGAGGCCTCCACCTGAACGGAAAGCTCGTTTGATCCGCCGCTGTCAGTCATCCGATACCCCGGAGAACGCACCGCTACCGCATCATGTCGCCAGATTATTGCGGGGTTAGACTCGTCCGCAGGCGACCGATAGAGAATCGCGTAAACCACCTGGGAAGAGCGGAGCATAACGATGCCAGCACAGCTTTCTGACGGGAACTTTTCCTACAGCGCACTCGACATATGGGAGCAGATGCCGGACGGCGTCACGCTCGTCGAGTGTCCGGGGGTCGCCGTTGATGCGAATGACACCGTCTATGTCTTGACCCGTAACACCGAGCATCCGGTTATGGTGTTCGACTCCGACGGCAAGTGGCGCGGCAGCTGGGGCCAGGGCAACTTTACGGAACGGTCGCACGGCATCTGGGTCGGGCCCGAGGGCGATGTCTGGGGCGCGGACGACGGAACCCACACGATCACGCGCTGGTCGCCGGATGGCGAACTGCTGCAGACGCTGGGCGATCCGTTCAATCCGGCGCCGGCCTGGGGCGGCCAGCCGTTCAACCGGCCCACGCACGCGGCGGTCAGCCCGAAGTCGGGCGACATTTTCGTCACCGACGGCTACGGCAACTCCTGCGTCCACCGCTTCGACGCCGATGGCAAGCACAAGCAGACCTGGGGCACGCCCGGGATCGACCCGGGCCAGTTCATCCGGCCGCACAACATCGCGATTGACGAGGACGGGCTGCTCTACATCGCCGACCGCGAATGTCACCGCGTGCAGATCTTCTCGGAGTCGGGCCAGTTCGTGACGATGTGGAACAACATCCACCGGCCGGACGGACTCACGCTGGCGCCGGACGGCAACATCTACATCGGCGAGCTCAACGAAATGGGCGGCATGGAAGGCGCGCCCGGACTGGGCCACCGAGTCAGCATCTACGACCGCTCGGGCAACCGGCTCGCCGTGGTTGGTCACCCGGACGAGGGCGACGAAGCGGGCAAGTTCATCGCTCCCCACGGAATCGCGGTGGACTCAACGGGCGACGTCTACGTCGGAGAGGTCTGCAACACGATCCGCGGCAAGGCGCTCGGCGTCGAGCTGCACTCCCTCAGCAAGCTGGTGCGGGAGCGCTAGTCGCCGGCCTGTTGGACCCGGTAGCGCAGGAAGACCTCGCCGGTCTCGGCAGGCATCGCGTGAACGAGTCTAAGCCGTTTGATCCCTGACGCCGTCGGGTCGCCGGGCCACTGGACGGCGGGGTGGGCGGTGGCTCCGCCGGTGATTTTGGGGGCGAGCGTGAGGAAGTACTCGTCGACCAGGCCGAGGCGGATGAGTTCGCCGTTGAGCGTTGCGCCTCCTTCAACGAGGACCCTCTGTGCGCCGAGTTCGGAGCGCATGTGCTCAAGCGCGGCGGCAGCCTCGCCTCCATCGGGAACGACCACAACCGCTCGGCCTCTCACCTCAAGTTCTCGGCGCACCTCGTCCGGCGCGGCGCTGGAGAGGTAGATGACGGCCTCGAAGCTCCGGTCGGAAAAGAAGCGCCGCTCGGGTGGGAGGTCGCCGCTGCGGGTGAGGACGGCGGCGATCGGGGACGGGGACATGCCTCGCTCAAGTCGCCATCGTTCCAATCCCGGATCGTTGAGTCGTGCTGACGTGCCCGAGGCGCGGAACGTTGCTCCGCCATTCATCACGACGTCGAAGTGGACGCGCAGCTCTCGCATCAGGCGTTGATCGAGCTCCGAACCGAGACCTCGTTCGGTGCCGCCGACGACGGTGCGGCCGTCGGCGGACATGACCATGTTGATCGCGACGAACGGCCGGTTCGGCGGCGCATCGGGAAAGCTGAGCCGGGTGTAGTCGATCTCGGCCCGATCCAGTTGAGTCATGAGCTCATGCTAGGTTGCGGGCATGTCGGACCAGGAACGCGACGACCCCGAGATTGAGGACGAGGATTCGGAAGAGCCCGATCGCAATTTCCCGATCTCGGAGATGGCGCGATTCACGATTAGCGGCAAGCCCGTGGTGCTCGACGACTTCATCGACATCACGACCGGAGATGTCGCCAATCGCCCGGTGGTCGAGCCGCAACCGCAGCCTGGGCCGCTGCCAAAGCAGGTGGTCTGGAACGCTCGGCGTCCGGTTGAAGACTAGTTGTCTCCGTAGTCGGCTTCCCAGGTGATCTCGATCGCGTCCTTGACGCTCTCATGGGCCGGGCAGCCGGGCGCGTGGAACTTCACCGCTCGTTCAGCGGCGGCTCGCTGATCCTCTGGGATGCCCGGGATCTGGAAGATGACGTGGATCTTCGTGATCCGGATCGTCTGGTTGTCTTCGCCCTCGATCGTACCCAGGACGTCGGCCTTGTAGGTGTTGGGGTCGAACTCGACCTTGCGCGCGGACATGGCCCGCGCCAGCGTGCCGTACATTCAACCGCCGACCGCGGCGACGATGTGGTCCAGGGTCGCCGTCATCGGCGGCGCATCCTCGGGCACGCCGTAGTGTTCCTTCAGTTTGCCCTGGACGCCGTAGACGACCTGCTCGGGCACGTCGCCGAGGGTCGCGTGACGGAACCCGTCCTTGAGTTCGAGCTTGTTGCGTGAGATGTACTCGAAGCGGGGCATCTGCTCCTCCATTGCAGCGAACGGTCCCCGCCTGCGCGGGGGTCCCCGCCTGCGCGGGGACGACTTGGTTGGGTTAGCTGTTGGCCAACAGGGTACGCATTCTGTCGACGCCTTCGACGATCTCTTCGAGCGACGCGGCGTAGCTGAAGCGCAAGTAGCCTTCGCCGAGGTGTCCGAAGCTGGTGCCCGCGATCACCGCGAGACCGGCCTCCTCGAGCAGCCGCTCCTGCAGCGTGCGGGCGTCGATGCCGGTCTCGGAGATGTTGGGGAAGGCGTAGAACGCGCCGAGCGGGTTGACGCAACTCACGCCGGGCACGTCGTTGAGTTCCCTGACGATCACCTGTCGGCGTTCGTCGAACGCCGTCGTCATGATGTCGACCGCCTCCTGCGGCCCGTCGAGCGCCTCGATCGCGGCGTACTGCGTGGCGGCGTTGGGACAGGAATAGCTGTTGATCGCGAGCCGCTCGGCGAACGGGAACAGGTCAGGCGGGAAGACGCCGAAGCCCAGCCGCCAGCCGGTCATGGCGTAGGTCTTGCTCCAGCCGTCGAGCACGATCAGGCGGTCGCGGAGTTGCGGGTAGTTGAGCCACGAGGTGTGTTCGAGGCCTTCATAGAGGATCCGCGAGTAGATCTCGTCGCTCAGGATCACAAGGTTGGGCCATTGCTCCAGACCCTCGACCAATCGCTCGACCTGTTCGCGCGTGTAGACGCCGCCGGTCGGGTTGGCCGGGCTGTTGAGGATGATCAGGCGGGTGCGTTCGTTGATCTGGCTGAGAACCTGGTCGGGGTCGAAGGTGAATCCGCTCGATTCGTGCAGTTCAATCGGCACCGGCGTCGCGCCGGAGAAGCGGATCACCGATTCATAGATCGGAAACCCGGGATTCGGGTACATGACCTCCGCGCCGGGCTCGCCCATCAGCAGCGCGGCGAAGAACATGACCGGCTTCGCGCCGGGCGTGATCAGCACCGATTCCGGATCGACCTCGGCCCCGTGGCGACGCTGCAGATCGCGGGCGACCGCCTCGCGCAGCTCGGGGATGCCGGCGCCGGGCGTGTAGCCGTGCTTGCCTTCCGCGAGAGCTCGGGAGCCGGCGTCGACAATATTGTCCGGTGTGGCGAAGTCGGGCTGTCCGATGCCGAGATTGATGATCGAGCGTCCCTCGGCAGCGAGCCTGTTCGCCCGCGCCAGCACCTCGAACGCAGTCTCCGTACCGAGGTTCTGCGCGGCTTCGGTCGGGAGCACCATGGTCAACCTCCGATCGGGTCTACCCTGCCGTTCAACCATCCCATGCATCATACGCAGGGAGCTGCTCATGGCGGCATCGGCCCCGCCGGGCCCGCTCGAGGAGACCGGGCGCATCACCAATCTCGACGCCCTGCGCGGCATCGCCGTGTTCGGCATTCTGCTGATGAACGCGGTCTCCTACGGGCTTGAGCCGGCGGCATACTTCAACGTCAGCCTCGCCAACGACACGCCGCTCGACTGGGTCATCGGCGTCTTCGGCGAGGTCTTCGTCGACCAGCGCTTCATGGGCGTGTTCTCGCTGCTCTTCGGCGCGGGCATCGTGCTGTTCGCCGACCGCGCCGATGCCCGGGGTAACCACGGCACGTGGCTGAGCCTGTGGCGCAACCTGCTGCTGTTGGGCATCGGACTCCTGCACATGTGGCTCTGGGAGGGCGACATCCTGGTCGCCTACGCGATTGCGTCGCCGTTCCTGCTCCTGGCGCGGCGGCTGCCGAACGGGTCGCTGCTGGCGCTGGGGACGGCGCTGGTGCTGGGTTCAGTGGTGGTCTTCGCGGCGCTTCAGGTCGGCGTCGACGCCGATGGCCGCCAGTTGGGCGACCTCTGGTTCCACGCCGGCGAACCAGACGAGACGCTCGGCTCGCTGTTTCTCCTGACGTTCTTCATGCGCGCCCTGGGGATGATGATGATCGGAGTCGCGCTGTTCCGCTCCGGTGTGCTGAGCGGTGAGCGTCCACGCGAGTACTACCGCCGTATGGCCGCGATCGGATTGGGCGTGGGACTGCCGTTGGCCGCGATCGGGGTCGGCATCGCCGCGCTCGACGACTTCGCGCCCGGCACCGCCCTGCTCTCGATGATCCCCAATACCGTGGGCACGATCCCGGCAACGCTGGGCATCTGCGCGTTGATCATCCTCTGGAACATGCGCGGTGAATCGGTCTCGCGGCGACGCATTCATGCCGTGGGACGGATGGCGCTGACGAACTATCTGACCCAGACGATCCTCGGCGTGATCATTCTGCGCACGCTGTTCGATCCGGGCGACTTGAATCGCAGCTGGGTCCTGCTGTTCGTCCTCGGCGTCTGGCTGTTGCAGCTGGCCTGGTCGCCGTGGTGGTTGTCGCGCTTCCGCTATGGACCCTTCGAGTGGCTGTGGCGGGTCTGCACGTATCGGAGGGCGCAACCGCTGCGCCGCTAGCCGGGCGGAGATCGATGAGACGCCTGCTTCTCCTCGCTGTCCTCAGCGTCGTCGCCGCATCGCTGACGGCTTGTTCGTCTTCCACCCCTGACCCGCAGTCGGCACCGGCCCAGCCATCCGTCGTCCGGTCAGAGGGTGGGCCCCGAAGCGGAGAGCAGCTATTCGCCGCCACCTGCGCTTCCTGTCACGGAGCGGGCGGCGAAGGCGTAGAGAACTGGAAGGTCCGAGACGACGACGGCCGCCTGCCGCCCCCGCCGCTCAACGGAGACGGCCACACCTGGCACCACTCCGACGGCGTGCTCTACGGCATCGTCAGCGAGGGCGGCGCGGGCATCGGCTTCGGCAGCAACATGCCCGCCTTCAAGGAACAACTGACGCGCGAGGAGATCATCGCCGTATTGGAGTTCGTGAAGACGTTGTGGGAGGGCAAGGAGATTGACGGATTCTCGATCGTCGAATCTCAGCGGGAGCTGAGCGAAACGGATCCATATCCCGTGACCGGCGGCTGATCGGCTCAATCGCTCCGGCCGGCGCCGACTGCGCCGGATTCGCGAAGCATCGCGATCTCGTCTTCGCTGAGTCCGTGCTCGCGCAGGAAGTCGTCGGTGTCGCCGTCAAAGACCGGCGACGGACCGCTGGCCTCAGGCGGCGAGTCGGACATGCTGAAGACGGGGCCCACCATCTGCTCCGGACCGGTGAGCGGATGCTCGATCTCCGCGATCGCGCCGATTGCCTGGACCTGCGGATCGTCGATCATATCTTCGGGGAGGTTGACCTGGGAGGCGGGCGCGCCCGTGGCGTCAAGTCTGACGATCCAGTTCGCGGTTGTGTCGCTGCGGAATCGCGCGGCGATGTTCTCTCGCGCCCGTTCGACGATGTCAAGCGAGGCCGGATCAAGCGGATTGAAACTCTCCGAGTCCGTGGTGTCATCCTGCTCGGGCAGCTCAATGGCCCGGCGGACCTGTTGCCGGTTGAGCGGAGTCAGGCAGCCGAGCATGATCGCGCCGTCGGCGGTCTGGTAGCCGCCGTAGTAGAGCGTGAAGGCTGCGCCGATCATCGAGCGCACGCCGGTGCGCGCGTCGAGGATCTCGCGGTAGGTGCCGCCTCGTTCGCGAACCGTGCGCACTTCGTCGAGTGAAGGTTGGAGAAACGTCGCGTCGCTGACCGGCAACCGGGCGACGGCGAAGTTCTGCAGCTGCAGCGCGGCGCCCAGCAATGACGTCTCGATCCGCTGTCCGCGGCCCGTCCGTTCGCGATGAAACAGCGCGGCGCAAATCGCCATCGCGCTCGTCCAGGCGGCGCCGTAGTCGGCCGGCGTGGTCGCCGTGATCTGCACCGGTCCACCGTGTTCGTTGACCTTCTCCTCAGCCGCCATCAGACCCGAGTAGGCCTGCGCAATGATGTCCGCCCCCGCTCGACCGGCCGAAGGGCCTTCAGATCCGAAGGCCGTGTTATCGAGGTAGATCAGTCGCGGATTCCGTTCACTGAGGCTCTCGTAGTCGACTTGCAGCCGCTCCGCGACTCCGGGCCGCGCGTTGATCAGGAAGACATCGAAGCCCCGAATCAGGCGCTCGACGACCGCGCGAGCTTCCGGCGTCTGCAGATTCAGGACGATGCCGCGCTTGCCTCGGTTGAAGACGTGGAAGGCCTTCGACTCATTGGGCAGGAACTGTCCCACGTCGCGCGTGGCGTCGCCTTGCGGCGATTCGATCTTGACCACCTCGGCACCGAGGTCGGAGAGCATCACGCCGCACATTGGTCCGGCGACGATCTGCGTCAGTTCGAGAACCTTGATCCCGTCCAGTGGTCCGGGCATTGGCGCTCCTAGTCCTCGGACGGGAGGCCGACCGCGCCTGACGAGCGCAGGGCAGCGACTTCCTCTTCCGTGTAGCCGTACTCGATCAGCACTTCGTCGGTGTCGCCGTCGAGCGGCGGCGATGCTCCCTCAGCCTCGGGCGGAGTGAGCGACATGTTGAACGGCGGCCCGACCATCGTCTCCGGACCGGTCAACCGGTGATCGAGGTCGACCATGATGCCCAGCGCCTGGACCTGGGGATCGTCGATCATCTCCTCGGGGATGTTGACCTGCGATGCGGGAGCCCCCGCGGCGTCAAGCCTGGCAATCCAATTCTCGGTGGTATCGGAGGCGAACCGCTCCGAAATGAGCGCGCGGACTCTTGCCACGATCTCTTCCGACCCGTCGGCCAGTGGATTGAAGTCCCCGTTGTCGGTCGGATCGTCGCCGGATTCCAGCCCGAGCGCATTGCGGACCTGTTGGCGGTTGGGCGGCGTCACGCAGCCGAGCATGATCGCGCCGTCGGAGGTCTGGTAGCCGCCGTAGTAGAGGAAGAATGCTCCACCGACCAGGGCGCGGAGCCCGCCGCGCGCGCCCAGCAGGTCCCGGTAGGTGCCGCCGC
Organism: Dehalococcoidia bacterium; assembly: GCA_965204335.1. Taxonomy (GTDB): domain Bacteria; phylum Chloroflexota; class Dehalococcoidia; order Bin125; family Bin125; genus Bin125. The sequence goes on from OZ241982.1 coordinate 241,258, forward strand.
GCTCTCGCACGGCGGCCAGGCCGCTCAGGATCGGATCGAGCAGGACCGCGTCGGAGACCGGCATCCGCGAAGCGAACGCGTTTTGCAGCACCATGGCGCCGGCGAGCAGCGACGTGTCGATCTTCTGGCCTTCCCCGGTCCGCTCCCGGTGGAACAGCGCCGCGCACACCGCGATCGTGCTGGTGAACGCTGCGACGAAGTCGGCCGGCGTCGTGGCGGTGATCAGATCCGGGCCACCGTGCTCGTCGACCTTCTCGTCGCCTGCCATCAGCCCCGAGTAGGCCTGGGCAATGATGTCTGCGCCGGCCCGGTGGGCGGACGGCCCGGTGGGGCCGTAGGCGGTGTTCTCGAGGTAGATCAGGTCCGGTTTGTGCGCCCGCAGGCTGTCGTAGTCGATGCCGAGTCGCTCAGGCACGCCCGGGCGGGCGTTGATCAGGAAGACATCCATCTCCGAAATCAGGCGCTGCACCACGGCCTGTCCATCGGGGTCCTGCAGGTTGAGGACCATTCCGCGCTTGCCGCGATTGAAGACGTGGAAGCCCTTGCTCTCGCCCGGCGCGATCTGACCGAGCAGGCGCATGCCGTCGCCGACCGCCGATTCGATCTTGATCACGTCCGCGCCCATGTCGGAGAGCATCACACCGCACATCGGTCCGGCGATGATCTGCGTCACCTCGAGAACCTTGATTCCATCAAGCGCACCGGGCATCGGAACCTCCTCACTGGCGTTCAGTCGACTTGGACGAGGATAGGCAACTACTCGTCCGCGGATATGCCAATCGCGCCGGATTGCCTGAGCCCGGCGATCTCTTCTTGGGTGAATCCGTGTTCGCGCAGGATGTCGTCGGTCTCGGCGTCGAGCGGCGGCGCAGAGCGATTGGCGCCTGTCTCCGTCGTAGACATGGCGATCAGCGGCCCGACATGACGCTCCGGTCCGGTCAGAGGATGCTCTATCGAAGGCATCAGGTTCATCGCGACAACCTGAGGGTCGTCGGCCATGTTTTCGAGCCAGTTGACCGGCGATGCGGGCGCTCCGGCGGCGTCGAGCCGCTCCATCCACTCGGCGACCGTCGCGCCGGCCAGCCTCGACCTGATCTGCTCTTCGACCCGCGTTGCGATCGCGTCGGCCTCCGGACCGACCGCGTTGAAGTCCTCGTTGTCGATCGGGTCGTCGGTGATCCCCAGGGCGGCGCGGATCTGGTCGCGATTCTGAGGCGTGAGCGCGCCGAGAATGATCGCGCCGTCCTTGACCGGATAGCCGGAGTAGTAGATGCGGAAGGCCTTGCCCTGGTTGGGGCGGCTGCGCCGAGCCTCGATCATCTCGGCATACGATGCGCCTGCATGTTGCATCTCCGACATCATCCGGCGCAGCGGGTCGATCAGGATCGAGTCCGAGACCGGTACGTCGGCGGCCCATGGCGTTTGCAGCGCCAGACCCGCGCCCAGCAAGGTTGTCGATATGCGCTGTCCCTCGCCCGTCCGCTCGCGGTGATACAACGCGGCGCAGACGCCCATCGCCCCACCCAAGGCCGCGATGTAATCGGAGGGCGCGGTCGCCGTGATCTGCTCGGGCGCACCGTTCGGTCCGATTTTCAGGTCGCCAGCCACCAGCCCGGAATAGGCCTGGACCATCGCGTCGGACCCGGCGCGGTGAGCGCCGGGACCGCGGTCGCCAAAGCCGGTCACGTCGAAGTAGATCAGGTCGGCGCGACACTGCCGCAGCGTCTCGTAGTCCACGCCGATTCGTTCCGCGACGCCGGGTCGGACGTTGGTCACGAACACGTCGAACCGGCGGATCAGACGGTGGGCGACCGCCCGGCCTTCGGCCCTGGCCAGGTCGATCACGAGTCCGCGTTTGCCGCGATTCAGCCCGTGGAAGGCCTTGCTCTCACCGGGAGCGAACTGGCCGATCTTTCGCGAAGCGTCGCCGTCCGGCGATTCCAGCTTGACCACCTCAGCGCCCAGGTCGGCGAGCGCGACGCCGCAGTACGGGCCGGCGATGATCTGCGTGAGTTCGAGCACCTTGATCCCGTCGAGCGGTCCCGGCATGCACGCCTCCTCACTGGCGCAGGTTACGTCAGGACGGCACGTAGACTCAGATGGAACCGAACCTTGCGAAAAGAGCACGACGATGCCCGACTACGAGAACATCCTGTACGAACAGGACGGACCGGTCGTCACGATCACCTGGAACAACCCGGAGACCCTGAACGCGATCACCCCGGCGCTGGAGCGCGAGTTCCACGACGCGCTGGACGTTGCCAACACGGATCCGTCGGCGCGCGCGATCATTTTCACCGGCGCCGGTCGAGCGTTCTCCTCCGGCTACAACATCGCCGGCGGGATCGACAGCGAGGTCGGCGGTCCGACCCAGCCGGTTTCAGAGCACCTGGAGCGCTGGTTCAGATTCTCTTCCAAGAACCCCGACATGATGATGCATCTGATGACGCTGGACACGCCGATCATCGCCGCGGTGAACGGCTGGTGCATCGGCGGCGGATTCTGGTACTCGCTGGCCGCAGACATCACGATTGCCTCCGAACGCGCCGTGTTTGCACAGCCCGAAGTACGGATGATCTCGAATAGCTCCGTGCTCTTCGCCGCGCTGGCGGGATGGAAGACGGCGCATCGCTATGCGCTCACCGGAGACCACTTCGACGCGCAGGAGGCGCTGCGCATCGGTGTGATCAATGAGGTCGTGCCGACCGAGGAGCTGATGGAGAAGGCCGACGCGCTGGCTCGACGGCTGGCCCAGGTCCCGTCACACTCGATTCGCTACAACAAGCTGATCACGGCCCGCGGACTCGAGGCGATGGGCCTGCGCAACGCGCTCAACGTCGGCTCGATGCTCTCCACGATGGTCGAAGCCTCGGCCGACGGGCCCGAGGTGGCGCATCTCGACGCTGCCCGAGAGGCCGGTGGGTTCGGCGCGTTCCTGCGGGCCCGCGATGAACCATTCATCCCCGAGCCGTTCGGCCCCCGCAGCGGCTAGTCCAATGCAACGATGATGGCAACAGCGAGGCCAACGATGACGATGATGGCGAAGATCAGTTGGTTCGTTTGACGGGCAAACATCGCCTCTAGGCGCTGATCGAACTCCAGTCGCGTGGGATAGCCACCCATTGCATCGGCGAATTCATCGGCCTGCTCGTCGTTCGCACCGATGGAACGAAGCACCTTGCGTATTCGCAGGATCGGGGTCATCAAAGACATCGCTCCTGCACTCCTCCCAGCACGGTGCGCTACTCAACGTCTGCTACTCTCGCTCAATCGTACCGGTCACGGAGCTTTGGCAGGAGCAGGCATGGCTCGAGTTGAAGGACCGTACGACATCAACGCCGTCCGGCAAGAATGGATCGGCCGCCAGACCGATGTCGTCCCCGGCCGATATCCGGTCGAGTACGACAGCATCCGCCGGCACTGCCACATGGTCGAGGACACCAACCCGCTCTTCCTCGATCCCGAGTACGGCCGCTCATCCGAGCATGGCGCGGTGATCGCACCGCCGGTGATGACCCGCTACTTCGCCGGCGCCGGCGTCTGGCCGCCCTCTTCCGATAACCAGGTCAGTTTGCTCCTCTCGGTCCCGACTCGCGGAGAGCGAAACATCAATCTCAACACCGAGTGGGAGTACCTCCTGCCGGCGAAAGTGGGCGACCATCTCGCCTCGCAGACCGAAGTCACCGACATCTACGAGAAGTCGATCAAGCTCGATCCACGCTCCGTCTGGATCGTGACCGAAACCCGAATCACCAACCAGGACGGCGAACTGGTCGCCGTCGGCACCAACACCCTCTGCACCCACCGGACTCCCGAACAAGTCGAAGCAGAAGAAGGCGAGCGCCCGCTATGACGACCAAGAGTGCCCCGAACAGCATCTCCACTGAGCAGACGTTCTGGGACGACGTTCGCGCCGGCGACCTAATCGAGGGCTACGACCTGACGCTCGACTGGACCAAGATGGTCGAGCAGGTCTCGGGCTCGCAGGACTTCTACCCGGTTCATCACGACCCCGAGTTCGCAGCCGAGGCCGGCCACCCGGCGATCTTCTACAACACCGGCTGGACCCAGGCCGCGCTCTGCCGCGTCGTCACCGACTGGGCCGGTCCGGCCGGCTGGATGTCGAAGTTCCGTTTCGAGATGCGCCGGATGAACATCCCCGACGACGAAGTCCACGCCCGCGGCAAGGTGGTCGGCAAGTCCGATCTCGACGACGCGCACGGCCTGGTCGAGCTCGAAGTCTGGCTGGAGAACGACCGGCTCGGCGTGACCACGCCAGGCTGGGCGACCGTACGTCTGCCGCGTCGCACGTAGAGTCGCATGTAGTCGACGACCAATTCCAAGGACACAGACATGACCCGAATCGGCATCATCGGAGCCGGCGCCATCGGCGGTGTGGTCGGCGGAATGCTCACCCGCGCCGGCTACGACGTCACCCTGTTCGACCACTGGGTTGAGCACATCGACGAGATGAAGCGCAGCGGACTCCGGCTCAGCGGCCCGCTGATCGGCGACATCCGCGTGCCGGTCCAGGCGAAGCATCTGTATGAGGCGCAGGAGATCTCGGAGCCGTTCGACATCGGCATCGTCGCGGTCAAGAGCTACGACACCGAGTGGGCCTCCGCCTTCATCTCGCCATTGGTCAAGGAAGACGGCGCGATCGTCGACTTCCAGAACGGCATCAACGACGAGCGCGTCGCCGCCGTCGTCGGACGCGAGCGCACGCTGGGCTGCGTGATCACGATCGGCTGCGGGATGTACGACCCGGGCCACTGCATCCGCACCGACACGAGGACCCTGGGCTTCAAGGTCGGCGAACTGGACGGCTCCGACTCCGACCGCGCCCGCGACATCGCGGCGATCATCAACCATGTCGCCGGCGCCGAGTCGACCACCAACCTCTGGGGCGAGCGCTGGGGCAAGCTGGCCGTTAACTGCATGGCGAATCCGATCGCCGGTCTCTCGGGCTACGGCTCAGGCGAAGTCCGCGCCCGCGACGACACCCGCTGGCTCTGCACCAGGATCGCCGCCGAGGTGATCCAGGTCGGCCGAGCCTACGGCCACAACATCGACGGCGTCTGGGGCATTGACGCGCAGAAGTTCGTCGACGTCGCCAACGGCGCGGACTCCACCGAGCTCGACGTCGAACTGATCGCCGGAGCCCAGGCCCTCGGCGCGGGCCGCCCCAGCTTCCTCCAGGACGTCATCCGGGGCCGCCGAGTCGAAATCGACGCCCTCAACGGCTGGGTCGTCGAGCAAGGCAAAGCCGTCGAGGTGGCCACCCCAATCAACGAGGCGGTCTCGGAGGTGGTCAGGTCGTTCCCGGTTGGAGAACTGCGGTCAGACCCGGCGAATATCGGTCGGATCATGGAGCTCGTCGGGCCCGACTGACCTCTATTGAATGCCGCAGGGTCAGTCGCTAGGCGCCGTTCCCCAAGCCGCCGAACTCTGGGAGGACTTTCTCTGAGAAATCCTCGATGGTCCTCAGGATTTGGCCCTGGCTGAGTAGGCCGTTGTATTGCCACATGAAGATCCACGACACCGGCGTCACGTCCATCATCGCCTGCACCTGACGCTTGACCGAGTCCAGGGTGCCCGCGAACAGTAGGCCGTTCTCGAGCTGCTGCTCGGGCGTCATGATCTCTCCGTTGGGTGGACGCAGCGCCTCGGCGAAGCCGAACGGGGCGAACCAGGCGCCTCCGGCGAATGCGGCTGAGTGACGCCAGAGCTCCATCGCTTCCTCGTCCGTGTCGGTGATGATCACGTCCCTGAGCACGCCCAGACCCTCGCCGGGCTTCAGATCCCGGCCGACTGAGGCTGCCTCCTCCTGGTAGACCTCGTAGAGCCGATTCTGCAGCTCCGGGTACATCGGCGGCAGGATCGCCGTAATTCCCTCGCGCGCGCACCAGCGGATCGTCCGCTCCGACGACGCGAACGGCTGGAACAGCGGCGGATGCGGCTTCTGCAGCGGCTTCGGGACGACGCCGATCTGGCGGACGATGTTGTTCTCGTCGACGCCTTTCCCGTACATCCTGGTCGCTTCGATGTCCCAGGGCGTGCCGTCAGGCGGAATCTGCCAGGCCTGGCCCTTGTACTCGACCATCTCCTCGGTCCAGCACTTGCGGATGATGTTGAAGTGCTCCTCGAACGCGGCCCGGTTGGCCGCGTCGATCGCGTCGTGATTGCCCGGGTGCGCCGCGTGGACACCGTGGATCTGCTGCGCCAGCGTGTCGACCCAGCGGCGCTGATAGCCGCGGGCGAACCCGGCCAGCGCCCGGCCGCCGGTCATGTGGTCGAGCATCGCAATGTCCTCGGCCACTCGGATCGGATTCTGCGCCGGCAGCACCAGACCGAGCTGTCCGACGCGAATCCGCTCCGTCTGCATCGCCAGGTAGAGGTCGAGCATGATTGGATTGGGCGAGACCTCGAAGCCCTCGATGTGGAAATGGTGCTCGGTAAACCCGATCGAGTCGTAGCCCAGCGCGTCGCCGGCCTTGGCGAACGCCGAGAGGTCCTCAAGCATGTCCTGGTACAGCTCGGGACGGTTGCCGGCCATGCCGGCTTCAATGTCCTCGCGCGTGCCGACCGAAGGAAGGAAGAACAGACTGACCTGCATGATGGCTCCAAACGCTGGCCCCTTCTCGCTCTGGGAGAAGGGATCGACTCTGACTCCCTCTCCCCCTGGGAGAGGGTGGGGGTGAGGGTCCCACGTTCCAACGCCGAATGGCCCTCACCCTAACCCTCTCCCTCAGGGAGAGGGAATTGAGGAGAGAAACGACGACACGGCGTCGTTGAAATCCGTGGGATTGTCGATGTTGGCGGCGTGTCCCGCATTCGGGATGACCGCCTTGGTGCTGCCGGGAATCTTGTTGGCCATGTAGTCCGTGCCGGCGAGGAACGGCTCGTCCTTCTCACCGACCAGCACGAGCGTCGGCTTGTCGATGCTGGTCAGCGACTGGATGATTCGGTTGTCGAACTGCGCCAGCATCCCCCGCGCCGCCCTGGCCAGACCGGCCGCCGAGCGGTGCGTCGAGACCCGAACCTCCTCCGATCCGCCCAGCGCCGCCAGACCGTCGCGTTCGAGCGCCTCAGCCCGCGGAATCGCCATGCCCGTGTTCCAACCCTCGCGAGCCTTGGGATTGTTGTAGCCGGGCCCGGTGTCGAACAGCATCAGCGCCCGCGTCCGGCCCGGATAGGCCACGTTGAACGCCAGCGACATGTAGCCGCCCAGCGACAGCCCGCCGATGATGGCGCTGTCGATGTTCTCGGCGTCGAGGATGGCGGCGATGTCGTCGACGGTCTCCGCTTCGCTGTAGCAGGACGGATCCTCTGGCGAGTCGGTCCGTCCGTGCCCACGCATGTCCCAGACGATCAGCCGGTGGTCCTGCGAGAGCAGCTCGAGCTGTCCGGCCCACATTTGCGAGGTGGCGCCGTATCCGTGCGAGAGAATGATCGCCGGTCCCTCGCCGTGCGCCTCGTAGAAGATGCTGACGCCGTCTCGTTCAATGTTCGCCATGAAGGATCTCCGGTGGAGTGGTCGGGGAATGGTTGTCGCTGGGTAGGATAGGGGTCGAATTGCCGACTACCTGGAATGAGACGGAGGGGCGAGATGAAGACTCCGATTGGGCCGGAGATTGTCTTCGAGTTGGGCGGGGTTGGCTCTCCGGCGATTTCGCCGGATGGTTCCGTCGTTGCATATGCCCGAGCCCAGGTGGTGGACGGAACCCGGACCTCATGGCTCGAATGCGCGCCGTTCGAGGGTGGCGAATCTCGGCGGTTGACTGCCGGCGACTCCGACTCGGCGCCGTCCTGGTCGCCCGATGGTTCAGTGCTCGCCTTTCTGAGGCCGGCGTCGGCCGAGCCCGGCGCGCCGCGTCAGATCTGGCTGCTACCGACGGACGGCGGCGAAGCGAGGCGGCTGACCGATCTGACCCACACGGTCTCCGGCTTCGATTGGCTGCCCGACGCCTCCGCAGTTATCGCCACCGTTGACATCGACCCCCATCGCGGTCAGCGCGACGGCTCGAAGACCACCGTCGTACGTGAGACCTACTACCGCGGCGACGCGCTCGGTTATCGGGAGGAAGCCTGGCACCAGTTGTTCCGGATCGACGCCTCGAAGGGTGAGGCGACCCAGTTGACCGGCGGAACCTACAACCACGCGCATCCAGTGGTGTCGCCGGACGGTCGCTGGGTGGCCTTCACCGCCGACCGCACCGTTGACCGTGAGAAGCGGCGGCCGTTCGGCTCGGAGCTGTGCCTGATGTCGACCAGGGGAGGTCACGTCGAGCGGCTAACGCCCGGCATCATGTCGGCCGGGAAGCCCTGCTGGTCGCCGGACGGCTCGGCGCTGGCGGTGTCCGTGACCGACATGTCGCAGCGCCACCAGGCCTATCTCGAGCGGATCGAGCGCTACAGCGGCAAGCGGACGCGATTGACGGACGACCGCGTCAATCCGCAGTCGGGCTTCTTCCCCATCGCCGGGCCGCCAACGATGGCGTGGTCGGATGACAGCATCACGTTCGCCGCCGACATCCGTGGTCGCTCGGCGATCTGTCGGGTAGCTGCCGATGGTTTGTCCGAACCGGAGATGCTGCGGGCTGAAGCCGAGTTGATCAACGGGTTCGACGTGTCGGCAGACGGTCGGGCGATGGCGATCGTCTCGACGACGCCGGACGCCCCCGGCGAAGTCGTTGCGCTTGGAGATGGCTCTCAGGCCGTCCTGACCAACGGCGCCGAGGATTATGTCGAATCACACGAGATCGGCGACGTCGAGTTCTTCACGGTCGAGCGCAACGGCTGGGAGATCCCCTGCGGACTGATGTATCCGCCGGGCTTTGATCCGGACCAGTCGTACCCGCTGGTCATGGAGATTCACGGCGGACCGAACGGCTTCTTCGGGGAGGGTTTCAACGTGCTCCACCAGGTGATCGCCGGGGCGGGCTATCTCGTCCTGTTTGTCAATCCGCGCGGATCGTCGACCTACGGAGCGAAGTTCACCGACGCGGTCACCGTCGACTGGGGCGGCGAGGACTCGCTCGACCTGCTCCACGCCCTCGATGTCGTCTGCGAACGACCCTATGTGGACGCGAATCGCCTGGGAGTCCACGGATACTCCTACGGCGGATACATGACGACCTGGCTGATCGGCCACGTGAATCGATTCAAGGCCGCCATCGCCGGCGCGCCGGTCGTCAACCTCTGGTCGATGTGGGGCGTCTCCGACATCGGACCGTCCTGGGGCTCGTACCAATGGGGCGACATGCCCGACCACAACTTCGACTGGTACCGCGAACGGTCGCCCATCACCTACGTCGACAACGTCCAATGCCCCGTCCTCATCCTGCACGGCGAACACGACTGGCGCGTCCCGATCTCGCAGGGCGAGGAGTACTTCGCCGGACTCCGCTATCGCGGCAAGAAGGCGGAGATGGTCCGCTTCCCCGGCTGCTCCCATCTCATGTTCCGCGTGGGCGATCCGGCGCTGGTCAGGGAATACTACGAGCGCATGGTGGCCTGGTTCGATCGTTTCCTGAAGTGATGTACGCAGTCACTTCTGCGGTCGCATGATGGCCGCGACGGGGCGCAGGGTGCGTCGAATCACGCGCTGCGCCGCGATCTGGACCTGGATCGTTGGCGGTCTCATGCGCAGATACACCGTGCCGAGAATGATGCTGATCGCGATCGACGACAGGCCCATCAGGATGAAGACGTCCTGCTCCCCGATGATGTCGGCCACGTATCCGAAACCCAGCCCGGTAAACGACTGGACGCCGAACGGCAGGAACGTCAGCGCCGTGACCCGACCGTGGTACTCGCGTTCCGACTGGCGAATCACTTCGGCCGTATTGAGCGTCTGGAAGGCGGAGAATCCCGAGCCGACCAGGAAGATTACCGGCAGCATCAACAACGCGTTCGGAGCCACACCGAGCAGCGCCACCCCGAGCCCGAAGGCGCAACTCATGACCAGCAGGACGCCCGCCGACCATCGAGTCCCCACCACGCCCGCGACCGACAGTCCGACGATGAACGACCCCACGCCCATCGGCCAGGTCGTCAGTCCGAGATAGCGCGACTCGATGCCGAACACGTTCTCAAGCAGACCGGGGAGCACGTTCTGGTAGGGACCGGCGGTTGCGGAGACCAACAACAACGACGCCAACAGCACCCGCAGTCGGGGCTGTTGCCAGGCGTACCGCAGGCCAAGCAGCAACTCGCGGGTCACCGAGCCGCGAGGCACGTTGCGAGGGCTGCCGGGCGGCATCAGGTAGAGCGAGACGATCGTCACGACCAGGATCCCGGCCATGATGAAGTACGCGCCGTCGGCGCCGATGAACGGCGCGAACAGCAGCAACGAACCAAGCACGGGACCGACCGACTGCGGGAACGTGAGGCCGGTCTGGAGCAGCGCGACGCCGTTGCCGACCAGGCGCGGCGGCACGATGTCGGCAACGTACGCCCGTCGCGACGGGCCGGTGAACGCGAAACAGGCGCCCAGGAACAGCGTGCTGACCGTCAGCCAGATCACTTCGATCCGGCCGATCACGATGAGAAATCCGATTAGCGCGTAGTTGATCGCGATTGCCGTCTGCGCCAGCACGATCAGGCGGCGCTTCGACAGCCGGTCGGTCAACGCGCCGGCGAACGGGCCGATGAAGAACCAGGCGATCCCGTTGCCGGCCATCGCGAGTGCCACGGATGAGTTGGTGCCACCGAGGTCGAATGCGACGATCGGCAGGACCGTGAAGTTCATCGAGAAGGACATGAAGGCCATCACGGTCAGCAGCCAGTGCAGGCGGAAGAGACCGACGCCGAAGGCTTCAAACGTCTGACCGATGCCCGAGCGAATCATGTCCCGTGATCGTATGATGTGGACAGGTTTACGTCAGAAGCTGGAATCAATAGGGATGAGTGGCATGGACGTTGACACGGCTATCAAGGAGCGCCGGACGATCGGCGTGTTTTCAGACCGCCCGGTGGCGCAGGGCGCGATAGAAGAGCTGATTGAGGCGGCTCGCTGGGCGCCTAATCACAAGCACACCGAACCCTGGCGGTTCCACGTCGTCTCGGGCAAGGCCCGTGAAGAAATGTGCGAGGCCATCCTCGCCGGCGGCGGCGAGTTCGCCAAGGATCCGCGGGGCAAGCTGATGCGTTCGCCGCTCTTCATCGCGGTGACGCAGCGGGCCGTGCTGGACGATCCGATCCGCGACCAGGAAGACTACGCCGCCGTCTGCTGCGCCGTTCAGAACATGATGCTGGCCGCGACGGCTCGGGGTCTGGCCTCGAAGTGGAGCACGGGCGCCCTGGCCGAGAACCCTGCGGCCAAGCGCTGGCTGGGAATCGGCGAGCAGGACCGGATCGTTGCGTATCTCTACCTCGGCTACGCGCCCGACGAGATGCGCGAGATGCCGGCCGAGCGTCGGCCGGCCGAGGTCATCTGGCGCGGATAGCAGCGCTTACTGCCGGGAGAGAATGAACTCGGCGATCGCCTCGGCAGCGAGTTCGCGGTTGCCCGCTTCCGTGTGCCCGGATCGCTTCCTTGGGACGAGGCCGTGATTCCCATCCGGGATCCAGCTGAGTTGGATGGCGGGCGACAGGTCGTACGCCTCGACCTCTTCCCTGGTCCCGTACTCGTCCCGCTCGCCCTGGACGATCAAGGTCGGCGTGGCCATCTGCTGCAGATGGATCGTGATTGCGGACGACGGGTTGTTTGGAGCGTGGAACGGATAACTGATGCAGACCATCCCCGCGGGCTCGACCGCGTCGGCGATATAACTGGCGATCCGACCGCCCATGCTGAGGCCGCCGATGAACAGCTTGTTCGGCGGCACGCCCTGCCCTGCAAGCTGCTGGACAACCTGCACCCAGGCCGCCGCGAGCACGTCCTCCGGATCGGGCGGCCAGGGACGCTTGCCGGTCTCCATTGCCCGCCGCATGTAGGGGAAGTCGAAGCGCGCCACGCGGACGCCGCGCTCGGCGATCATCTCGGCCAGCGCCGTGGTGTTGGGATGGGTCGACGACGCCCCTGCGCCGTGGGTCAGCAGCAGCGTCGGCGCAGGCGGCGACGCGGGCAGATTCCAGACCAGCGGTGTCTCGATGGGTGCCCCCCTCTGTCCCTACGGGACATCTCCCCCCGCCGAGCGGGGGGAGAGATTTCATACTGTTCCTAACTGGTCCGGGCGATGATTGGGGCCATCTCGTCGATCAGGTCGTTCGCCGCGGCCGGACCGAGCGCGTGCATGGCGAGGTGGTCAACGCCTCTGGCCTCTGCCTGTTCCGCTTTCTCGATGATCTGGTCCGGAGTGCCGATGATCATGTCTTCCAGGCGGTCGCGCGTGATGAACTCGGCCTCGCCCTCCTTGAGGTAGCTGTAGTGACCCTCGTGTACGTCGAGGTAGAGCCGGTCGGTGGGATGTCCGCGCTGCTCGGCGTAGGCCGTGATGTACTGGTGGTACTGGGCCGCGCCGTCGGGGTCCATGCCCTTGAGATTGCCGCCCCATCCGCCGTACTCGGACTCCCACACGGTGTGGTTGTAGACCGCGGCCACGGCGCCGGTCCGATGGATCACACGCTCGGAGATGATGTCCTCGCCGTCCTCCAGCACGCACGCGCCGACCAGCCCGACCGTGTACGGCTTCTCCGCCGAGCGACCCGCCGATCGGGCCGCGTCCTCAATGATCGGGAAGGCGGAATCCAGCCACGGCCCCGTCCCCGCAGTGACGAATCCGTCGCCGACCTCTCCCACCACCGCCGTCGCTCGCGGGCCGTTGGCGGCGATGTAGATCGGGATGTGGTCCTTGATGTTGTAGAAGTCCGGATGGTCGGGATGGATCAGCCGGATCCAGGTCTCGCGCCCGGTGACGTCGTCGGTGTGCAAAGTGTCCTTGCCGTCCAGCAAGTCGCGCACCTGCTGCGCGTACTCGCGGAACTTCCTCACCGGGTACGACGGCAGACCCATCGTGTTGCGGCCGGTGTAACCCGTGCCCAATGCCAGGATCGTGCGGCCTGGGGCGAGCTTGTTGATCGTCGCGATCGCCGAGGCCGTGACCGGCGCGATCCGGTTGGAGGGAATCGAGACGTGCGTGCCGAGCTTGATCGTGGACGTGCGCTCGGCGGCCAGCGCCATCGCCGCGTAGCAGTCCGACCAGATCAGCTGCGAGTCGGGGAACCAGGCGTGGGTGAAGCCCGCCTCCTCGGCGCGCACGACTTCCTTCCACATATCGATATAGGTCGGAACGACCAGTCCGTAGTCCATGACTGAATCCTCGCTAGTTGCTAGCCGCGCTTGTGGATGACTTCGCGTGCGAAGTCGTCGATGATCTCCCGTGCGCCGTCAGGATCGTTGGCGGTGAGGGCGATGTTGTCGACGCCGATTGATTCGAGGTGCTCGATTTTCTCGATGATCTGAGGTCCCGACCCGACCAGGCTGCGTTCCAGCACCTGCGGGAAGACGAAGCGTTCCTCGCCGGGCTTGAGATAGACCATGTGACCCTCGTGGACGTCGAGGTAGAGCCGGTCGTCGGGCGTGCCCCTGGCGGCCGAATACTCGCGGATGTAGTTGTGGTACTCGCCCGCGAGGTCGGGATTGTCCATGCCCAGATTCGCGCCGGGGCCGTAGGCCGCCTCCCACATCGCGTGGACGCCGGGCACCATGCCGGGGCCGAGGATCCGCATGATGCGTTCGGAATCCAGGCCCTCGCCGTCGTGCAGGACGAGTCCGGTGGTGAGTCCGACGGTGTAAGGCTTCTCGGTCGATCGGCCGGCCGCTTCTGCTGCGGCGGCGATCACCGGGAAGCTCTGTTGCGCGTTGAGTCCCATTCCGGTCGTGACCCAGCCGTCGCCGACCTGTCCGGCGACTTCCAGCGCACGCGGTCCGTTGGCTGCGACGTAAATCGGGATGAAGTCGTCGAGGTTGAGGAATTCGGAGTGCTGGCCGTGGATCAGCCGGATCCAGCGTTCCTGGCCGGTGACGTCGTCGGTGTAGAGCACATCCTCACCGTTGAGCAGTCCGCGCACCTGTTGGGCATACTCGCGGTAGCGCGCAATCGGATATGCGGGCAGACCCATCGTGTTGCGACCGGTGTAGCCGGTGCCGATCCCGAGAATGATCCGTCCTGGCGCGAGCTTGTTCAGCGAAGCAACGGCGGACGCAGTCACCGGCGCGATCCGGTTCGACGGAATCGCGACCAGCGTGCCCAGCTTGATCGTCGACGTGTGGTGCGCCGCCAGCGCCATCGCCGCGTAGACATCCGAGTAGATCAACTGGGAGTCATAGAACCATGCGTGGGTGAATCCGGCGGCCTCCGCCCGTTGGACCTCCTGCCAGGCGTTGATCCAGCTTGGGATTCCGATTCCGTAGTGCATGGAGAGGTCCTTTCCCTGCTTAGCGCAGTTGGTACGTCGGTGGCTTCTTCCAGAGGTCGGTTGGCGGGTTCTCCTGCTGCGCCAGGATTTTCGCTCGCTGAGCTTTGTCCAGCCGCTTGCCCTGCTGGATGATCTTGCGGTTGGCCTTCTCCCTGGCCTTGTCGCGGGCGACGGTCGCCGGGTTGGGCCGCTTCTTCTGGCCGCGTGAGGCCTTGACGATGCCCGACTTCTGCAGACTCTTGAGATGGGCCTGGACGTTGCCGTCGGCGGCTCGACGGAGACGCTTGTCGATGCTGTCGCCGTAGATGTTCTCCATGATTTGCCACGACGTCTTCGGTTCGCCGTCCTGCAGTTGCTCGAGAATCTGGTCCTCGCGCATCTGACGATGGGCGACATACATCTCCAGCCGGTCGCGCGCCCTGACATCTTCGGTGTCGGTGATCAGCGGTCCGTGGCCGGGGCAGAGCACTTTGACGTTGGGCAGCTCCAGCAGCCGGCGGAGCGAGGCCATGTAGGAGTTGACGTCGCCGACAACCGAGGTCGTGTTGCCCAGGATCGTGTCGCCGGTGAAGAGGATGCCCTCCTCCTCGATGTAGTAGCAGAGCGAATCGACGGAGTGTCCGGGGCTGGTCATCACCTGGACCCGGACTCCGCCGTCGAGGTCGATGGTGTCGCCGTCCGTGTAGGTCTTGACGCCCTCGTTGTCCCTGGGCAGCTGACGCTTGAGCAGCTTGACGCCGTTCTCGGGTACTGCAATCTCCGCCTTGAGATGCTCGCGCACGTGCTTGAGGTTGCCGGAGTGGTCAAAGTGGTGGTGCGTGATTGCGGCGACACCAATCTCGGAGTGGTCGATCGCCGCGAGGTAGCCACGCAGCATCCAGCGGAACTTGTCGATCGCCTCGCCCGAGTCGATCGTCAGCGTCTGCCCGCCGCGCTGACCGATGATGTAGATGTTGGTCGAGGTGGGGCGCATCGGCTGGTCCTCGGGGACCGGGACCATACGCACGTTGTCGCTGATCTTCATGACAAGGCTCCCTACGTGTGGCTGCCAATGGCGATGTCGGCGACCTGCGGCGCGACGTCTCGGGCGAGGAACTCGGGTACATCGTCCCGGTCGAACATGAAGTGCTGGAACTGCACCTCGGCAACGCCCGCTTCGGCCAGCCGTCCGAGTGCGTCGACCGTTTGATCGGCGCCGCCGACCAGGCGGCCCATCGAGTTGAACTCGGTCAAGAACTCATCGAGCGGTTGTCCCGATCGGCCGAACATTCCCTGCGCAAACTCGCCGCCTGCTTCGACCAGTTCCGGCGTGCCGACGGCATGGAACATCATCATCGAGTGTTCGACCTCATCGGGATCGCGGTCGATCGCTTCACAGGCCTTGGCCATCACGTCACGCTTGTGTCCGTACGCCTCCGGCGTGAGCGACACGCAGTTCCACTCCGAGGCGTATCTGGCCGCCATCGGAATCGTGCGCTTCTCACCGCCGCCGCCAATCAGGATCGGCGGCCGTCCCGCTTCTGGATTCGGCAGGCAGTCTGCTCGATCGAGCCGGTAGTACCGGCCCTCATAACTGGACTGTCCCGGGCTCCAGAGCGCTTTCATCATGTTGATCGCGTCCTCAAGCCGGTCGAAGCGTTCGCGGGTCGGAGGAAACGGCAGTCCGTAGGCGTCGTGCTCAGATTGATTCCAGCCGGCGCCGAGACCCATCACGAAGCGACCGCCGGAGAGCTGGTCGATCTGCGCGGCCATGCGGCCGACATCGACCGGTCGGCGGAAGGTGACCGGCGTGACCATCGGACCGAAGCGCAGGTCGGACGTCTCTTCGGCTGCCAAGACAAAGCTGAGAAAGCACTCCAGACTGTCCTGCTGGCTGCCGTCGATCGGTCCGGTGAAGTAGTGGTCGCTGCGAAAGAGCGAAGGGAAGTTGAGCCGGTCGGCGAGTTGGAGGATATGCCGCCAGCGCTCCCAGGTCAGTCCATTCTGTCCCTCGACCATGAGTCCGACGCGCATACGATCTCCTCTCGTCGCGCCGGTCAGCGCGACGCCCGTGGTGGCATGGTAGGGCTGAACCGGCTCCTGCCGTCCGGATCAGCGGGGCAGGGCGATGCCGTCGTCGAGCACAACGACCGTGACGGGATCGTCCGGGTGCCAGACGACTTCAGTGCGCAGCCTGGTTTCGACCTCGGCGCCAGACGTCAGGCGCACTCGCACGACCTGGTCATGGCCGTAGTACTCGCTGCTGATCACGGTTGCACGCGCCGGATCGTCCGGTTCGGTGGGCTTCAGGGCGAGTTGCTCGGGTCTGAGCAGGATGTCAAACGAGTCGCCGTCGCGCTCGGCCAATGGATTGGCGAGAACGACGTAACCCAGTTCGGTCTCCGCCCCTCCCCGCGCCCGGCGGCCGGGCAGGATGTTGGCGTCGCCGACGAACGTGCCGATGAAGCGCGTTTCGGGCCGATAGTAGATGTCGTCCGGCGCACCGATCTGCTCGATCCGGCCGTCGCGCATGACGGCGACGCGGTCGGCGAGGGAGAGCGCTTCTTCGCGGTCGTGGGTGACGAATACGGCGGCGGTGTCGGCGGCCTTGAGGATGTTGCGCATCGCCAGTCGCAGGCTGGCGCGGAGGTTCTGGTCGAGGTTGCTGAACGGCTCGTCAAGCAAGACGGCGGCTGGCTCCGGCGCCAGCGCGCGCGCGAGCGCGACGCGCTGCGCCTCGCCCCCGGAGAGCTCGTGCGGGAAGCGGTCGGCGAAGCCGTCCAG
The DNA here is from genome assembly GCA_965204335.1 of Dehalococcoidia bacterium. Taxonomy (GTDB): domain Bacteria; phylum Chloroflexota; class Dehalococcoidia; order Bin125; family Bin125; genus Bin125. The sequence continues at coordinate 258,385 of OZ241982.1, forward strand.
GCCAACCAGTTCGAGCATCTCGCGGACGCGCGCCGGCGCCTCAACGTGCCGCAACCGGCGCAACTGCCTCGTCCACCATGCGCGGTGCCCATCGGGCAGACCGAACGCAATGTTCTCGCCGACGCTGAGGTGTGGAAACAGCGCGAAGTCCTGCGGCACCATGCCGATCCGACGACGCTCGGGCGGTCTCCAAGTGGCGTCATCAACGACCAGTTCACCATTGATCCGCACGGCCCCGCTGTCGGGATGTTCGAATCCGGCGAGCAGGCGCAGCGTGGTCGACTTGCCGCAGCCGCTGGGACCGAGCAGCGCCACGATCTCTCCGCGGGCGACCTCGAACGACGCCTCACGGACGGCGACGGTGTCGCCGAACGTCTTGGAGACGCTCTGCGCAATCAGCGCCGGCGTGTTGCTGGAGCGTTCAACTGCGGAGGCCACGGTCATTTCCAAACAGGATGATCATCGGCAGGGCGGCGCAACCGAGAAGCAGCAGTCCATTCGCCGCGGCGCGAGCGAAGAAGACGTCCTCCTGATGCCCCCAGAGGCTGGTTGCCAGCGTGTCGAACTCTATCGGTGCAAGCAAGAGCGTGGCCGGCAACTCCTTCATAGTGGTCAGGAAGACCAGCGCAAATCCAGCCATGACGCCGGGCGCGATCAGCGGCAAGGTCACGCTGCAGAAGGTCTGCCAGGGCGAACGGTTCAGGGAGCGAGACGCCTCTTCCAGCCCCGGCTGGACTCGGACCAGCGACGTCCGCAGCCCGGAGATTGCCTGGGGTAAGAACAACACCGCGTAGGCGAAGACCAGCGTGATGATCGTCTGGTACATGCCGGGCGTCACCCGCAGCGTGAAGAAGATCAGCGCGAACGCGACCACGACGCCGGGCAGGGCGTAACCGACGTACGAAGCGCGATCGATGATGCGCGCCAGGATCCCCGGGCGGCGAACCACGACAATCGCAATCGGGATCGAGATGGCGACGGTCGCGGCTCCGGCCAACGCAGAGGCGTAGACGGAATTGAGCGCTTCGCTCCAGATATCGGGGAAGGTCTCTCCGCCCTGTAGTCCGACCGACAGCCAGTGAAACAGCACCGCGACCGGCACGAATAGAGCGACGCCGCAGACAACGCTCAGTCCGATCAATGCGGGCCAGCGATAGCGACGCAGACTGACGAGTCTTGGCATGCGCGCGGCGCCGCTGCCGAGTCGGTGGTAGCGGGCATTGCGACGCTGAGACCAATCGATGAGCAGGACGACGGCCACGAGGGCGACGAGTATCAGACACAGCACGGCAATGCTCGAGCGGTCGAATGACGTTCCAATCCTGACGTAGATGGCGCGCGTGAACGTGTCGAAGCGCATCATCGAGACGGCGCCAAAGTCGGAGATCACATACAGCGCCACCAACAGGCTGCCGGTGGCGAGCGGGATCCGGAGCTGGGGCACCGTGACGCGCCAGAATGCACCCCAGGCAGTCTGGCCCAGGGACCTGGCGGCCTCCTCGATCCCGGGATCCAGGTCTCTGAGGCCGGCCCGGATGACGATCAGCAGATAAGGAAACGTGAACAGCGTCAGCGTGAGCCAGGCGCCGAAGAATCCGTAGATCTCGGGAATGCTCTCGACGCCCAGCGGACCCAGCAGGTCCTGCAGTGACCCGTGTGGGCCGAGCGCAATGATGAACGCGAAGGCGCCCACGTAGGAAGGAATCGCCAGCGGGATGATCGTGACTGTTCGCCAGAGCCGCGCGAACGGCAGATCGGTCCGTTCGGTGAGATACGCGATCGGCAAGGCGAGTGCGGCTGAAGCGGCGGTCACGGCGACCGTCAGCGCAGCCGTGTTCAGCAACAGCCGGGCTGTTCCGTCGGTGAGGACCTTCGACCAGGTCTCTGCATCGGCGTCGGCCGCTCGAACGACCAGGTAAACCAGGGGAATGCAGGCGGCCGCCGCGCCGGCCAGGGCGAGGATCCAGATCGCCGGGATATTGACCCGAAGTCGAGCCGGAACTGCACCGGCGCCGCCGAGAAGCGTCATGTTCGGAGGTTATCGGAGTATTTCATCAGCAAAACCAAGAATCTCTGATCGAGTACCTCCGCCCGCATCAATTGAGCCGTTGCGCGATGCTCCAGACATGACGTTCCCGGACGCTTGCGAGCGTCCGGGAACGATTGTTGTGGCGTACTTGCCACGAAGACCGTTTGGATGGACCGCTGCCGCCGCTCCCATGGCGAAGCGGCGACAGCGGCCATGCCATCCAGAGCGGGGATGGGCATGATGGCTGCGCCTGCCGGCGCGGGCTATCTGAGTGCGCCAACCTTCCGCAACAGCTCAAGGGTGCCCTCGAGGTCCGACAGGGTCGTCAGCGCGAGCGACGGTGGGCTGAGCTCGTCGAGCGGACGCAGCCGCGGATTCGCCTCGATGCCTGAGGCGACGGGATACTCGTTGGTCTGATCGCGGAAGTAGGTCTGACCTTCCTCCGAGAGCAGGAAACGAATGAAGCGCAGCGCGTTGACCCGGTTGTTCGCGCCCTCCAGCATCGCCACACCGGCGACGTTGACCAGCGCGCCCGCTTCACCGGCGTCGGTGAAGTGGTTGGCCGCCGGCCAGTCGGCGTCGAAGCGGAACAGGTAGTAGTGGTTGACCAGCCCGATGTCGAGCTCGCCGTCCCCAACCGCCTGAACCTGCGGAGTGTTCTTGGGGTAGACCTCGACTTCATTGGCGATCATCCCGCGGAGCCATTCCTCGGTCCTCGCTTCGCCGTGGATCTGGCGCATGGCGGTGACAAAGGCCTGGAAGCTGCCGTTGGTCGGGGCCCAGCCGATTCGACCCTTCCATTCGGGATTGACCAGGTCGAAGACCGAGTCGGGCGGATTGGGCACGCGCTCCGGCGAGATGATCAGGACGCGGGCTCGGCCGGAAGTGGCGATCCAGCGACCGTCATCATCCTGAAACTTCTCGTCGACCATCGCGGTGATGTCAGCGGGCAGTTGGGCGGCAAGCCCCTCTTCGGAGAGGAATGAAAGGGCGCCGGCATCCTGGCCGTAGTAGATGTCCGCCGGCGAGCGGGCGCCTTCCTCGGAGATCGCGATCGCCATTGCGGCCGTGTTGCCGTAGCGAACCTTGACGTCGATCCCCGTCTGCTCCTCGAACCGATCGATCAGGGCGCCCACCAGCGACTCGCCCCGGCCGGAGTAGATGACCAGGTCACCGGGATCGTCGGGAATGGCAACCGCCGCCACCCTCGACTGGAGCCAGCGATCGACTGCGGTACTGGCCGGGAAGATCTGCCCGCTCAGGACGTCAACGCCGTTGGCGCGGACGCCGAATTCGGTGTCGCCGTCGGCCTGGCGGCGCGCGGTCACCTGCAGTTGAACGCCGAGCTTCTCGACGACCGAGCTGACGAGCAGACGTCCAACCGCTGCATCGACCGGGAAGAATCGGCGCGTTGGTGTCAGGACTTCGCCGTCCGCTCGGATTGCAAACTCGATTCGACCGTCCTCATGCAGTTGGGCTCGAACACGAACGTCAATGCTGGGCGCATCTTGTGCACTTGTCGTTCCAATGGCGGCGAACACACCGGCAAGTAACGCCGCGATAGTCAGCAGCGCGACCATGTACCGGGGCAGGCGGAGCTTGTCCGCCCCTGGCTGGGATCTTGGCATCAATCACTCTCTTTCCCGGAATCAATCCTCTGTGTGCTCACGGACGCTGTTTCCGGGCACTCGCGTAGTTTATACACAAGATTGCAAAATATGCAAGGAAGGTGAACAACGATCCGGCCATTCCTCGATCTTCCGGCCGGCCGGGACGGTCAACGGAGATCGATGAGGCCGGGTCAGGGAATGACGCCCGCGTGTTGCAGCAGCTCGAGCGTGCCTGCCAGGTCCGACAGCGACGTCAGTGCAAGGGAGGGAGGATCGAGCTCCGACAGCGGGATCAGTTCCCGTCTGGGCTCGACGCCCGACGCGACCGGGTACTCGCTGGTCTGATCGCGGAAGTAGGTTTGGCCCTCTTCGCTCAACAGGAAGCGAACGAACTTCAGCGCGTTCTCGGCGTTGCGCGACGACTTGAGCACCGCGACACCTGCCACGTTGACCAGGCCGCCGGCTGCGCCGGGATCCGTGAAGTGATTGACCGCCGGAAACTCGGGATCATCCGCGAGGAAGCGGAACAGGTAGTAGTGGTTGACGAGGCCGATGTCGATCTCTCCGGCCCCGACGGCCTGGACGATCGGCGAGTTCCTCGGAAACTCGACGATATCGTTGGCCAGCATGCTGCGGAGCCACTGCTCGGTGGCATCGTCGCCGTGGATCTGACGCATGGCCGTGATGAACGCCTGGAAGCTGGCGTTGGTCGGCGCCCATCCGACGCGGCCGCGCCATTCCTCGTCAACGAGATCGAACACGCTGTCCGGTGGATTGGGCACCCGATCCTTCGAGACGATCAAGACGCGCGCTCGTCCCGAGGTGGCTACCCAGTAACCGGAACCGTCGGCCAGCTCTTCCGGAACGCCGGCCACGATGTCGTCGGGCAGTCGGCTCAACACGTCGCCCTCTGCGAGCGCGGCGAGGGCGCCGGCGTCCTGCGAGTAGAAGACATCCGCCCGCGAGCGGTCGCCTTCTTCGAGGATCGCCGAGGCGAGTTCGGCGGTGCCGGCGTAGCGGATTCGAACGTTGATGCCGCTGACCTCTTCAAATCGTTCGATCAGCGGGCCGGCCAGCGACTCGCCGCGGCCCGAGTAAATCGTCAACTCGCCGTTCGCCGACTGTGTCGAGGAGGGCTGCTCCAGCTCATCCGAGGCGCAGGCGACCGCCGCGATGGACGTCAGTGCGATCAGCGCGAGCCAGAACGGAATCACGAACCCGGCGCGAACGTCAGACATCGGCAGCGGCTTCCTCTCCGATCGGCCCGGATCAGCATGACCAATCATCGACACAGCGATGATTGGTCAAAGTTGCACTAACTGCAACTTATCGAATAGGAGAGAACCGGATGGTTGAGGGCTACCAGGAACTCTTGCGGACCCCGGGGAGCAGTCCCAGCGAGGCCATCTCGCGGAAGGTGATTCGGCTGAGCCCGAACTTGCGCATGTAGGCGCGAGGGCGACCGGTTACGGCGCAGCGGTTCTTGATTCGCGTCGGCGAGCTGTTGCGGGGCAGCGCCTGAAGCTGGAACTGGATGTTCTGCTTCTCGCGAGGGTTGTTGGACTCTTTGAGCTGCTGCTTGAGCGCCGCGCGGCGGTTCTGGTACTTGGCGTGCATCTTGCGGCGCTTGAGGTCGCGGTGAACGTTCGAGGTTCGGGCCATGCGTTGTCCAGTGGTTGAGTCCAGTGGTTGGGTCTTCAGGTTGACTCTATGAGCGTAGTGGCAATTTGACGGCTGGGGCTAGTCGCGGCGCTTGCGTTTGTTGATCTTGCGTCCGCTCTGTTCTTCGAGGCGGCCGAGGGCTCGGCCCTTGTCGGGGTGCGGATCCTTGCGTTCGCCGTAGATCGTGATGCCCTCGTGTCCTTCGGGGAGATACTCGGTGATGGGAAGACCTTCCTCATCGCAGAAGAGCAGTCAATGGCAGTATTTCCAGCGCTGCATCTCCTCGCAGGGGCAGATCCAGGTCGATTCCTTGACCTCCTCGGCCTTGTCTTCGTAGAAATTGCAGGGACAGAGCGGGCGGCCATAGTCGTCGATGTGCTTGGCCAGGCCGATCACCAGGAACTCGGTGATGTCTTCCTGCGGATGGAGGTACGATCCGCTCTTCTCAGCGAAGTTGCGGGCGAACTTCCACATCTTGTTGAGGTTTTTTTCCGAGGCCTGCTGGCGATCGTCGTCGCTGACGTGGTCAACATCCGCCATCGCTCACCACCGCTCTAAACATGTCTGACTTGCGCCGTCGGATCCACTGTACGCGCTGCGCTCGGCGCTCGACTCGGCCTAGTTGTTGGCGTTGTCGCCGCCTTGTCGAAAGAAGTCCTCGAGGTCGGCGATCAGCGCGTCGGCGCTGGGCAATTCGCCTTCCGGCCGGGCTTCCGGCTGCGGCGAGGGACTCGCCTCTTCGAGCCGAGCGACGTAGTCGCGCAATTCATCGTTGTCGCGCAGCGCTTCCTCGAGTTGCGTGTGGAAGCGATGGATGCCGCGCTCGAGCGGATCGAGGTCGAAGCTCAGGCCGGTCATGTCGCTGACGACCCGCAGCAGGGCCTGCGCGCCGACCGGATTGGTGATTCCCGGCAGGTAGTGAGGCACCGATGCCCAGAGCGAGACGCCGGCCACGCCTCGCCGGCGGCAGTGGTCGTGGAACACGCCCACGATGCCCGACGGTCCCTCGAAGCGGGACGGGTGCATGTTGTAGCGCTGGGCGAGCTCGGAGTTGTTCGCCGAGCCGCGGACATGGACCGGCTGCGTGTGCGGAGTACCGGCCGCCACCGCGCCGAGCGAGAGGATCAGCTTCGCGCCGATCTCGTCGACCAACTCGGAGAGCGCCGCCATGTACCGCTTCCAGCGGTAATGCGGCTCGATCCCGATTCCGACCACGATGTCGCGTCCGCTGGATGAGGGACGCAGGTGGACGAACTCGGTCGCCGGCCAGGCGATGAAGCGCTCGCCCTCGCGATAGCGGGCCATCGGGCGAGCCTCCGTGAAGTCGTAGAATTCCTCGGGGTCGATCGTCGCGAAGGGCTTCGCGCCCAACTGCTGGATCAGGTACTGCGCGGCGGTGGACGCCGATTCTCCGGCGTCGTTCCAGCCTTCCCAGGCGACGATCAGCACCGGGTCGGTGAGATTGGGCAGTTCTTCGATATTGAGGTCAGGTGAGGTGGTCATGGACGAAGTTTACTCCAGCGCCGGTCGCTCGACGGCAGCGGAACTGACACAGGCCTGGGCCGCACGGGTCGCGGCCAACCGGGAACAGGCAGAGCGATTGCGAGAGGAGAGCGGGGGCGGCGATCACTACCGCCCACTGGCGTCGATGTTCCGAGCCGACCCCCACCGCACCGACGACGACGTGCTGGATGCGCTGCTGGCAATCGCCAGGTCTTCGGACACCTGGATCGACGTGGGCGCCGGCGCGGGGCGCTTCTCGCTGCCGCTGGCGCTGTATGTAGAGTCGGTGGTCGCCATCGAGCCGTCGGGCGCGATGCGGGCAGAGTTCGCCAACCTGCAGATCGAGCACGGCATCACCAACATCGACCTGCGCGATGGCCGTTGGCCGACGGACGATCCCGTCATCACGGACATCGGGGACGTGGCGTTGATCTCGCACGTGGCTTACGACATCGAGCCGATTGGCGGCTTCCTCGACACGCTGGAGCGCTCGGCGCGGCGCGAGTGCGTCGCGATCCTGTTCGACCATTCGCCCAGTGCGATGTTCTGGCAGGTCTGGCCCGCAATCCACGGCGAGGAACAGGTCCAGCTTCCGGGAGGCAACGAGTTCGTCGCATTGCTCAAGGCTCGCGGCGCGAGCGTGGAGGCGTCCGTCATTCAACCGCGCGGCGACCGACAGCGATTCGTCTTCGACGCGCCTGAGGCGGCCATCGAGTGGGCGCGCAGACGATTATGGTTAGCGGAGAACTCGGCACGGCTGCCGCTCTTACGCGAGGCGGTGGCTGAGCTTCTGATCGAACGGGACGGCGGATGGACGCTGCCCGATCAACCAAGTCAACTGCTGATTCGCTGGAGGACATCATGAACAGGGTCACACCCCTCGAGACACCGGAAGTGCTGGAAGTCGCCCCGCACCTGCAGGCGCTGATTGACCGCGGCGGCACGATTCCGACGTCGCTGCACGTACTCGCCCGGCGACCGGCGGTCCTCAACGCCTTCGGCCCCTTCTTCAACTCGATCATGACCGACGGCGGCGTGCCCGACGGGCTCAAGCAACTGATCGCCCACGTGGTTTCGCGCTCGGCGGGCTGTCTCTACTGCCAAGCCCACACCGGACACTTCGCTCACACGCTGGCCGGAGAGACCTTTGATCGGGTCGAGGCGGTCTGGGCCTTCGAGACCTCCGAGCTGTTCAGCGACGCCGAGCGCGCCGCCCTGCGCCTCGCGCGCGACTCGGGGATCCAGCCCAACTCGGCCACGGATGAGCACTTCGACGAACTGAAGCGGTACTGGTCCGAGTCCGAGATCGTTGAAATCGTCAGCGTGATCTCGATGTTCGGGTTCCTCAACCGCTTCAACGACACGCTCGCCAATGAATTGGAACCCGACGCCGTCCAGTTCTCGGACGCTCACCTGGCCCAGGCCGGCTGGACCGTCGGCAAGCACGGCTGAATCGAACTTCGCTAGCGGGGCTTGTCCTCAAGCGGGTTGTCGACCCCGCGGAAGAACGCGCCGCGATAGATTTTCGTGTCGCCGCGGACGCGCTCTTCCCACTCCTGATCGGTCATCGCTTCGCGCAGCCGGATCGTCTGGATCGTGTCCTCTCCGATCGGCCAGCGCATGGGCAGACGCTGCTCGAGCTCGACGATGTCGGCGACGGCCGTCGCGACGGAGCGCGATCCGGGTCTCGTCGCGGCGCGCGTGCGGAATGCCTTCAGCGCGTGGTCGGCCGACTCCTGGTAGGGCGAGCGGCCTTCTCGCACGGCGGCGGCGACATCCAGGTTGGTGGTCTGCCAGTCTGACGCGTACATGCCCGGCTCGAGGATGGTGACGTCGATGTTCCAGCGGGAGACCTCGTAGCGCAAGGCTTCCGACATCGCCTCGACCGCCCACTTGGACGCCGCGTAGAGTCCCATCAACGGCGCGACGATTCGTCCGGCCAGCGACGAGACGTTGACGACCTTGCCGTGCCGTTGCTCGCGCATCGACGGCAACACCGCCTGGGCCATCCGGATCTGTCCAAGGAAGTTCGTGTCCATCTGCCGCATGACTTCTTCGTCCGACATGTCCTCAACCGGCCCGTAGAGCCCGTACCCGGCGTTGTTGAACAACGCGTCTACGCGCCCGAAGCGCTTGATCCCCGCCTCGACCGCCTCCTCGATCGAGTTGCGGTCGGTGACGTCGCAGCGGCTAATCTCGACCAGGTCCGAATCGATGCCGGCGAGGTTGGGGCCGTCACGGTCGGGGTTGCGCATCGTGGCGATCACCGGATGGCCGCGCATCGTCAGTTCCTCGGCGGCGGCGAGTCCGAAGCCTCGCGATGCGCCCGTGATCAGTGTGACCTGCCGCTCAAGTACCATGGTCCTACCTCCGCCTTGCGGATCGCCGTCTTCGCAGATGCTAGTGGCGTGCTGCAGGCAGGGGTCTAGCAAGAACCTGAGTGGACTGGCTGACGGACCCCTGGCACTTCGAGTTCATGCAGCGCGCGCTCCTGGCCGGGGTGATCGTGTCAATCGCCGCGGGCATGGTTGGCGTGTTCGTGGTCCTGCGCGGCCTGGCGTTCCTGGGGGACGCCGTGGCGCATACGCAGCTCGCCGGAGCGGCGGTGGCGCTGGTGCTCGGCGGCAGCGCCGTGTTCATCACGCTCGGCGCAGGGGTGGCGGCAGTACTGACGGCGCTCGGCGTGGCGCTCCTGACCCTGCGCGGACGCCTGCGCGAGGACACGGCGATTGGGATCATGTTCGCCGGGTTCTTCGCTCTCGGCGTATTGCTGATCTCGCGTCAGCGCACGTTCGCGATCGACCTGGGCTCGCTGTTGGTCGGTCACATCCTGGGTGCTTCGTGGACCGACCTGCTAGTGATGGCCGTGTTGACGGTTGTGGTCGTGGCCCTGGTCCTGGCGTTCCTGCCCGAGCTCCGATTTTCCGCCTATGACCCGGAGGTGGCTTCCGTTTCCGGTGTTCCGGTCAACGTCATGCAGGTCGGCTTGCTGGTCCTGATCGCGATGGCGACCGTGGTAGCATTTCGCCTGGTCGGCGTCATCCTCGCGGTGGCGATGCTGGTCACGCCCGCGGCAGCCTCCGTCCTGCTCACGCGCCGGTTATCGATGATGATGATCATGGCCATGCTGGTCGGGATCGTGTCCACCGTGGTCGGGCTGTACTCCTCGTTTCACCTCGACCTTGCGGCCGGGCCGTCGATCGTGCTCACCGCCGTGATTCTGATGGGGCTCTCGTTCGTCCTGAGTCCTCGAGGCTTGCGAGAGGTGCTGCCCAGCTTCGCGGGAGCGGTCGACGAGGCCGGCGGGTATCCGCAGACCGGTTGGCGAAGAACGGCCAGGGTGTGCTGGGGCGCATGCTGCCATGTCGGCGACGCGTCCTGGGGCGCGTGTTGCAGAGTTGGCGACGTCTGCTGGGGCGCGTGTTGCCGGGTTGGATCGCGCCTCTCGCTGCGCGGGCGGGCCGGCTAGAGGGCGGGCTTGAACAGCTGCTGCCTGTACCAGCGCAGTTCTTCGATCGACTCGCGGATGTCGTCAAGCGCCCGATGTCGTTCCTGCTTGACGAACGGCTCCATCTCGGGATACCAGCGCAGCGCCAGCTCCTTGATCGTCGAGACATCGACGATTCGGTAGCTGAGCCACTCGATCAGCCGGGGCATCTCGCCGTAGAGGAACCGTCGGTCCTGGTGGACGGAGTTGCCGCACAGCGGCGACTTCCCCTCGACGGTCCAGTCCCGGACGAACTCGAGGATCTGTTCCTCCGCCTGTCCAATCGTCACGTCCGATGCCTTGACCCGCTTGATCAAGCCTGAGCCGTGATGGGTTTGCCGATTCCAGGCGTTCATCACGCTCAGCTCTGCGTCCGTCCGGTGTATGGCGAAGTCCGGGCCATCGGCGATGATATTCAGTTCGCCGTCCGTGATCAGCACCGCGGCTTCAATGATCACGTCACGGGCGGGATCGAGCCCGGTCATTTCGAGGTCGATCCAGACCAGGTTGTCCTTCGACGGCGTTGGCGACATGAACTCAGCCTACCCGTCGCCCCATCCGTCCCCGTATGGAGTACGGGGCGGGCTGCGTTGTGACACCCGCCCCATCGAGCGGGGGTGGGAAGAAACGGGGTCTGGGACGGCTACTGGTCGGCGATGGCCCGTGCCGTGCCGAGCAGGATGCCGAGATAGGTCGGGTTGTCCTCGGTCGGCTGCGACCAGATGATGCCCCGTTCGGCGCCGGTCTCCGAAGCGACGGTGTCGAGCAGTGAGGAATCGAACTGCGGCTCGTGGAAGATCGTCTCTACGCCTTCGTGCTCGACCAGTTCGATCAGGTCGGTCAACGCGCCGGCGCTGATGCCCTGCTCCGGCCCCTCGACGACGAAGCCGGCGATTTCGAGTCCGTAGCGGCGGGCGAAGTAGCCGAACGCATCGTGGAAGGTGACCAGCAACCGGTGCTCCTCGGGCAGGTCCGCAAGCAGCTCACGAATCTCGGCGTCGGCCGCGTCGATCTCAGCGAGGTAGAGGTCGAGACGGTCGGTGAAGACGTCGGCTGCGTCGGGCATCAGGTGGGAAAGCTCCTCAGCGATCGCCGAGATGGCTGCCGAGGCCATGTCGGTGTCGAACCAGTAGTGCGGGTCTTCCGAGCCGTGGGCATGGCCGTGGTGACCGTGATCGTCTTCCCCATCGTGCATTTCCTCGTCGTGGCCGGCGTGAGGCGCACCCTCGGCGTCAACGATGCCGACGAAAGCCAGCGACGTCGGCGCGCCACCGACGTGCCACTCCTCGACGACCTCGAGCGAGTGGCCGTCGATCATCAGTACGTGGCCGTCGGACGGATCGGTGATGAAGAGGTGTTCGCCGAGGGCGATCATGCGCGGCGAACCGGCCTCGCTGGCTCCAACCATCTCGGCGCTGTCCAGCATCTCGCCATCGTGGGCGTCGAGGGCGTAGAGCACGGCGTCTGCGCCGAGCAGGTAGAGCGTCTCGCCGTGGTTGCCAATGACGGCGGCCAACGTCTCGTCCTCGAACACGCGCTCCATCGAGCCCCCGGCGACGTCAATTAGCCAGATGCCATCGGACTGCCAGCCGCCCTGGCCGCGGTAGGAGGCGCTGCCGAAGAAATGGTCGAGATGGTCGTGTCCGTAGACCGAACCGATGCGCGCGGCTTCGTGCATCTCGGGCGAATTCGGGATCCACTCGTGCTCGTACTCGCCGTCGTGGGCGCGCAGGAAGAGCACGCCGCCGACGCAGCCAAACGCCGCCCCGTCAGCGTTGTGCGACTCGCCGTGCATGCCCGGGCAGCTACCGTTGCTGGCGTCGTAGACGACGTTCCCGTCGAAGTCCCAGACCTCGACGCCCACCGGCAGAGCGTCGTTCGGGTCGTCGGGATTCCTGGTGGTGACGACAACGTGGTCATCGCCGACCACCAGCGCCGCTCCGTGCTGTGGCCCGGCCTCGAGCACAATCGGTTCGTAGTCGCCTCGAGCGTTCGAGAGCGCCTCTTCATTGATCAACATCACGCGACCGCTGGCGTCCGCGAAGATGGCCGTCCAGCCGTGGCTGTTGACGTAGTGGACGGGCGCTTCTTCAGCGATCGCCAATGAATGGCGGGATACCGGCTCCGTGAACAGATCGTCGTGATCGCCGTGCTCGACGAGGAAGACTCCGCCGTCGAAGATGTGAATCCGGTCATCGCCGCTCCGCGGTCCGCGGGCGAGGACGATGGCGTATCGGTGAGTGGGACTGGGATGCACGGTTGCGTTGGCGGCTGCGACGGCGAATGGGCCGAAGTCCACCTTTTCGGTCATCAGGTCGACGACTGAGATGACGGCCTCGGCTCCGTCCGCGACCAGCAGGCGGCCGGCTGGCGCGGCTTCGCGTTCGTCCCCGTGCTCGAGTGCCATCGCGCTGAACGGCGCCAACTCGAAGCCGGCGCTCTCGATCGCCTCGGCGAGGTCGAGAATGTGCTCGGCGTTCTCCAGGATCGCGTCCTGGTAGGCCGCTTCCAGACCGGCGCCATTGATGATGACCAGGTCGGCGTCGACGATTGCGCGGATATCGGCGACGCTCAACTCCAGCGTGTGCGCGTCGGCGCCGGCGGGCACCAACGCTCTGACCATGGCGCGGTCTCCGGCGACCTGCCGAACCCAGTCGGCGATCACCTGGGTGGAGACGACGATACTCAGCGGCTCGGCCGACGGCGCCTGTCGCTGAGTCTGCTGAGCTTCCTGAGACTGCTGAGCTTGCTGTTCCTGCTGCTCTTGCGCGCTGCTCGACCGTGCCGCGGAGGTTGACCGGCCCTGCTGTTGCTGGACCTGCTGATCCTGCCGATCCTGCTGCTCCGCCGTCGTTTGCTGTTGCTGCTGGGACTGATCGTCGTCGGAGCAGCCAGCAATGAGCGCCGCGGCCAGGGACAGCGCAATCACGGCGCCGAGCGCCAACCTGAAGAACCGGGACATCAAGCAATCGATCTAGGCGGACCGTATGTGCTGTCAGCGGCCTGTCCGCAGGGCCTTCAGGACCGCCTGGCCATGATCGGCTGCCCTGGCGCGCTTCCAGACCTTGGAGAGCACACCATCCGGTCCGATCACGAAGGTAGCACGCGTCATGCCAATGCTCGTTCGCCCGTACAGGGTTTTCTCGCCCCAGGCGCCGTAACGCGTCGCGACCTCCGCGTCGGTGTCGACCAGCAGCGGGAAATTGAGCGCGTACTCGTCGATGAATCTCCGGTGCGACTCCGCGTCGTCCGTCGACACGCCGAGCACGACCGCGCCTTCCGCCTCAATCTCGCCCATGTCGTCGCGCAGCGAGCAGGCTTGTTTCGTGCAGCCCGGCGTGTTGTCGCGCGGGTAGAAGTAGAGCACGACCGTCTGTCCGGCGTAGTCGGCGAGCCGGTGCAGGTTGCCTTCCTGGTCGGCGAGTTGGAAGTCGGGGGCCTGATCGCCTTTGGCGAGGGTGACGGGCATGTTCTTCGCTTTCGACTGTTCTGCTCGGTGCGCCTACTCGGTGTGGAGCACCGGGCTGCCGTGGTGATGGATGAGGAGCCAGGTGTTGGCCGGCGTGTCGGCATTGTCGGTCAGGTCGGCGCTCTGCGAGCGCCGGTAAATGTTCGTCGCCACGATCGGCACACCCGCCACCACTTCCCGCCCGGCGATAATCCCGATGTCGCCGACCACTCGCGCCTCTTCTGCGGCGAAGACGATCTTCGGCTGGTCCGGATTGGTCAGAATCGCGCGCCAGGTGCGCTGCACATCGGCATGGCCCGTGGTCACATTGCGATGCGGATGGATGCAGGTGACGTCGTCGGTCCGTTGCCAGAGGTCGGCCATCGCCTCGATGTCGCGGGCGTTGAACGCCTCGTAGAAGGCGCGATTCGCTTCGAGTACGGCGCGTCGATCCTCAATCGGATCGCGGCTGGATTCCTCGTCGCCGACCATGCTCAGGCTCCGAATCCGTCACACTCCCACGTATGCTCAGGATCATGAGGATCATACGAAACCTGGCGCGAACGGGCGCTGTTGCCGCGGTGGCGATCTCCATATCGGCAGTTGTGCTGATCTCCTGCAGCGGGGACGACGAGCAATCGGCCCGCGAACGTTCGGCCGCCGCGACGGGACAGCAGGAGCAACAGACAATCCAACAGCCGGCGAGCGACCCGTCGTCTGCGCAGGGGCAGTCCGCCGCGAGCGAACAGCAGGCGGTGGAATCCGCCGCCCAAGCCGATGAATCGAGTGAGTCGCAGGCCGCACAACGCGAGCAAGCGGAGCAAGCAGGGTCGACTCAGCCGGCGTCGGCCGTCGAAGAGACGCCGGAGGAACAGCAGGACCAGGAGTTCTCGCTGCCGCTGGGCACGGTGACGTTCCTGCCGCTCGACGCGACGGAGACCGCCGAGGGGATTCCGATCATCCGCGACGGCGAACGGCCGCAGTACTTCGGCCTCGACTGGAGCACCGTCTGGGGTATTCGCCTGATCGATCTCGACGAACTGTCGCAGGGCGCGGCCCGTGACGCCATCCCGGCCATCTCCGGGCCTCGGTACTGGACCCTGGAGGAAGCGGCGCAGGTCTACTCGGATGATGTGCCGCTGGTCCAGGTGAACGTCAACGGCGACGTCCGCGGCTTTCCACTGGAGATCATGACCTGGCACGAGATCGTCAACGACACCATCGGCGGCATTCCCGTCACGGTGACGTTCTGCCCGCTGTGCAACACCGCTATCGCGTTCGAGTCGCAGATTGGCGAAGAAATCCTCAAGTTTGGCGTATCCGGTCTGCTGCGCAACTCGGATCTCGTGATGTACGACCGCAACACCGAGTCGCTCTGGCAGCAGTCGTCGGGCCGGGCGATCGTGGGCGCCATGGTGGGCGCGAGACTGAAGTACCTGCCCGCGCCGGTCGTCTCGTTGGGTCAGTTGAGCAAGGCCTATCCCGATGCGATCGTGATGTCGCGAGATACCGGCTGGTTCCGCGAGTACGGTCAGAACCCGTATCGGGGATATGACAACCCGGAGCGGGGCGGGCCGTACGGCTTCTTCTTCGACCGCGACAGCATCGACGAGCGCCTGCCGCCGGCGGAGCGAGTCGTCAGTATCGAGGGTCCGTCCGGCGCGGCCATCGCATACGCGTGGACAACGCTGTCGAGCGTCGGCGTCCTGCATGACGCATTCGACGGCATTGAGCTGGTCGTCTTCTGGACTCCGGGAGTGCACTCGATTCTGGACACCGGGATCATCGCGCGGGCGCGAGACGTCGGCACGACCGCCGTGTTTGAGACGGCATTGGACGGCCGGACGCTCAGCTTCGCACCGAATTCCGCGGACGAGGGTCGGACCTTCATCGACGAGCAGACGGGCTCGGTCTGGGACATCTTCGGCCGGGCGATCGAAGGCGAACTGGCGGGCTTAGAGCTGACCCGCGTCATTCACTCCGACCACTTCTGGTTCGCCTGGCAGGCGTTCCACCCCGAGACCGAGGTGGTCTCGTTGGTTCCGTCCGGCGCAGACGCCGATCGGGGTTAGTCGATCAGTTCGACCGCGTCGCCCACGTTGACCGTGCCGGACTCCAGCACGTGGCAATAGCTGCCCAGGTGCTGCTTCGTCTGTTCGATCAACGCGCGGCCGACGGCTCGGCTCGATCCGAAGTCTCGCTGGGCGTGAGCGGGAATGGAGCATCGCACAGTGGTCGTCCTCATCTCGATGACCACCTCGCCGAGGCGAAGCCGCTTCCCAGTCCAGTCCACCTCGAGCAGCCCCTCCGCATCGCCCGTGTCGATCAGGACGTTGGGCCGGAAGCGGCGCACATCGGCGTCGTCCCCAGCCCCGACCGAGGCCAGGGTGTTCAGCGAAGCGGTCGTCAGGATGTGAATCGGAAAGGCGTCGAAGTAGGTCCCCGGAGGGCTTGAAAACTGGGCGAGGATATCCAGGGGGATGTCGCCGAGGTCGGGAAACGGATCGCCTTCCTCGAGCCCGAAGACTTCGCGCATTGACGCCATCTGGTCGGCATTCGGGTCGGCCGGCGGGCGGCGATAGTGGTCGAGATCCTCGGCCGGATGTAACGGCAGGACGGCGATGTCCCGCCCCAGCACCTCGGACAGGCGTCGATCAAAGTCTTCGGCGGCGCTGTCGAGGACCCCGTCGTCAGGCAGCGTGACCTCAAACTGAGGCGAGCGCCGTTCGGCCGAAGGCGCCTCCACGTAGCGAGCTGCGCAGTGCAGCAGTCTCGGGACCTGACGCGCGGTTCGGTTTTCTCCGCCCTCGCGGATGACCCAGCCGCGGTCTCCGGCGACGCCATTCTGATCAATGGCGGCCGACTCGATCTGTTCGCCGCCCATCGATTTGACCGGGTAGCGCCAGAGCTGGCTCACGGTTCCCACGGACATTGGCAACCCCTCTCGTGTTCAGGATTGGCTACCTGTGTGTTCTCTTGCACTGGCGGGCAGGGTACTCAATGCCTCATATATGAGTGATCCAGTAATGTTTGTCATGATTGAAGCTGACACGCGGCGAGGAGTCCATGACCACGACGGCGAGCCGACCCGCATCCCTGGACACCTTGTCCTGGCTCGAAGCCGAGGGCATTCACATCATCCGCGAGGTTGCGGCCGAGTTGGAGCGTCCCTGCCTGCTGTTCTCGGGGGGCAAGGACTCAATCGTGATGCTGAGACTGGCGGAGAAGGCATTCTGGCCGGCGCGGATCCCGTTTCCCGTGATGCATGTCGACACGGGCCACAACTTTCCGGAGGCGATTGACTTCCGCGACCGTCGCGTTGCCGAGCTCGAGGTCGAGCTGATCGTGGCGTCCGTGCAGGAGTCAATCGACCAGGGACGCGTGGTCGAGGAGGTCGGGCCGCGAGCCTCGCGGAACCGACTACAGACCGTCACCCTGCTCGATGCGGTCGCAGCGCACAATTTCGATGCGCTGTTCGGCGGAGCGCGGCGGGACGAGGAGAAAGCTCGCGCCAAGGAGCGCATCTTCTCATTCCGCGATGCCTTTGGCCAGTGGGATCCGTCCAACCAACGACCCGAGCTCTGGAACCTGTACAACGGCCGCCTGACGCGCGGCGAACACATCCGCGCGTTCCCGCTCTCCAACTGGACCGAGCTGGACGTCTGGCAGTACATCAAGCGCGAACGGCTGGAGATTCCGTCCATCTACTTTGCCCACGAACGATCGATGTTCAAGCGCGACGGCATGCTGTTCCCGGCCTCGAGCTTCGTTCCGCGTTTGCCCGGCGAGGATCCGTTCGACGCCCGGGTCCGCTTCCGCACCGTCGGCGATATGACCTGCACGGCCGGCGTGCTCTCCGAGGCGGACACGCTCGAGTCCGTGGTGGCGGAGATCGCGGCGACGCGGATCACCGAACGCGGCGAGACGCGCGCCGACGATCGCTTTTCGGAGGCGGCGATGGAAGATCGCAAGCGCGAGGGGTACTTCTGATGGTCGCCGAACAGATGGCCAATCCACTGGCGGACCCCCTGGATCCGCTCGGTCCTGATCAGCGCACGCTGCTGCGGCTGGCCACGGCGGGTTCGGTGGACGATGGCAAGTCGACGCTGATTGGCCGCTTGCTGTTCGACTCCAAGCAGACCTTCATCGACCAGATGGAGGCGATTGAACGGACCTCTCGCACCCGCGGCGAGGAGGATGTCAATCTCGCCTACCTGACCGACGGCTTGCGCTCCGAGCGCGAGCAGGGCATCACGATCGATGTGGCCTACCGCTACTTCTCGACGCCGCGACGCAAGTTCATCCTGGCCGACACGCCGGGGCACGTGCAGTACACGCGCAACATGGTGACGGGCGCATCGACCGCCGATGCCGCCTTGCTGCTCGTGGACGCTCGGCGCGGGGTGCTGGAGCAGACGCGGCGGCATGCCTACCTGTCCAACCTGCTGGGGATTCGCCACTTCGTGCTCTGCGTCAACAAGATGGACCTGGTCGGCTGGGAGCGGTCGGTCTTTGAAGGCATCGCCGAGGAACTGACCCGATTCGCCGGTCGCATGGGCGTGACCGACGTGCGGGCGATCCCGATCTCGGCGAAGTTCGGGGACTGGGTCGTTGAACCGTCGAAGCGGATGTCCTGGTATGACGGTCCGCCGCTGCTGGAACTCCTGGAGACGCTGGAAGCCTCTGAGCCGCCGCAGCATCACGCGTCGCGACTGCCGGTGCAGTACGTCATTCGCCCACTGCGCGACCAGTATCACGATTACCGCGGATACGCCGGGACGATGGCCTCGGGCGTCTTGCGGGTTGGCGATCGAGTCAAGGTCATGCCTACCGGAGCCGAGACCACCGTGGCGGCCATCGATGCATTCGATCAGCCAATCAACGAGGCGACGCCGCCCATGACGGTGACGGTCCGGCTGGCCGACCAGCTCGACGTCCGGCGCGGCTCGATGATCGTGTCGGCCGACGATCCCCCCATCGCCGCAACCTCGATCGACGCGCACGTCTGCTGGATGAGCGAACGGGCTCCGTTGCGCGGACGGGACCGGCTGGTGGTCAAGCACACCACGCAAACAACTCGCGCCCTGGTTGAAGAGGTGGGCGCACGGCTCGACGTGAACACGCTGGAGTACGACCTGACCGCATCGCAGCTCTCGTTGAACGAGATCGGCCGCGTGCGACTTCGCCTGATGGCGCCTTTGTCGGTCGACCCATACGATGAGTCGCGGGAAACGGGAGCGTTCATCCTGATCGATGAAGCGACCTCGGCCACCGTCGGCGCCGGGATGATCACGTCGGGCGATTGAGCAGTTCCAGGGAGTGAGCATGAGCCGAGCGCGCTTGCCGGGCTGGCTGATGCTGGCCGGCTTCCTGGCGTCGGTTCTGGCTGCCGCTTGCGGCGGCGATCCCGGATACAACCAGGATGAACTCATCCTGGCGACCACGACGTCGCTCAACGACTCCGGCCTGCTCGACGAATTGGCGCCAATCTTCGAAGCGGAGGAGGGCGTCAGGGTCAAGATCATCGCCGTGGGGACGGGCGCGGCGCTGCGCATGGGCGTCGACGGCAACGCCGACGTGCTCCTGACCCATGCGCCGGACGCCGAACAGGAATTGGTCGACGCGGGCGATGTGACCAGTCGCACGCTGATCGCCTACAACGACTTCGTGATCGTCGGGCCGACAGACGATCCGGCGAGAGTCGCCGGGATGCCCGATGCCGCGATCGCGCTGGCAAACATCTTCGCGTTTTGCGTCGGCGGCCCCTGCGAGTTCGCCTCACGCGGCGACGACAGTGGCACCCACAAGAAGGAACTGGACCTGTGGAACGCCGTAGACATCGATCCGTCGATCTCGGGCGGCGACTGGTATCTCGAAGTCGGGCAGGGCATGTCAGCGACACTGACCGTCGCCAACCAGCGCGGCGCCTACACCTTGACCGACCGCGGCACGTATCTCTCGCTCCTCGAAGACATCCCCGAGCTCGTCATCCTGGTCGAGGGTGACCCGCGATTGCTGAACTTCTACAGCGTCATGGAGGTCGACGGCGGCAAGGGACGTATCAACACCGAGGCGGCGCGGGCGTTTGCCGAGTTCCTGACGCGCGAAGACACCCAGGCGATGATCGGCGAGTTTCTACAGGCGGAGTACGGTCGGCCCCTGTTCATTCCTGCGGCCGGCAGTTCAGAAGAGGCGATCTCCGCGAGGGGCCGCTCGGTGGACTGAGGTGGATCATCTCCGGTAGATGGCGCGGTTAAAGTGGCGGCATGGACCTGATCTGGGACGGGATTCGCGAGGCTGCGCGGCTCTGGTGGGCCGGCGATGCCGAGATCATCGAAATCACGCTGCGGACGCTGGCCATCTCGTCGGCGGCGACGGCGATTGCCCTGTTGATCGGGATTCCCCTGGGAGCGGTGCTTGCCTTGCGCCGATTCTGGGGTCGCGGGCTAATCGTCGCCGCGGTCAACACGGGGATGGGGATGCCGCCGGTGGTGGTCGGACTGCTGGTGGCCCTGATTCTCTGGCGGACGGGGCCGCTGGGCGACCTCAACCTGATCTATACACCGACGGCGATGGTCGTCGCGCAGCTGCTGCTGAGCCTGCCGCTGGTCGTGGGATTCTCGCTCGCTTCGATCCAGTCGGTGAATCCTCGGCTGATCGGGCAGATGTGGGCGATGGGAGCGAATCGCTTGCAGGTCCTCTGGCTGCTGGTCCGTGAGACTCGGCTGGGGCTGCTGGCGGCGGTGATGGCGGGATTCGGAGCGGCGATTTCAGAGGTGGGCGCCTCCATGCAGGTCGGCGGGAACCTCGCCGGCGAGACGCGCGTGCTGACAACGGCGACGGTGCTGGAGACCGGACGCGGCAACTTTGAAGTCGCCATCGCGCTATCGCTCGTCCTGGTCGTGCTGGCCTTCCTCGTCAATCTCGTCCTGACAGGCGTTCAGCAGCGTCGGCCCGTTGCATGACCTCCGCAGGCGACGCCCACCTGCAGGTTCGCGACCTTGTCGTTCAGCGCGGCGGTGTGAACGTGCTGCAGATCGACGCGCTGGACATCCCGCGCGGTCTGGTGACCGTCTTGATTGGGCCGAACGGATCAGGGAAATCGACGCTGCTTGGCGCATTACAACTGGTGCTGCATCCGACGCGCGGGACGCTCACGCTCGATGGGGAGCGGATGGACGCCGATCCGGTGAAGACCCGGCGACGGATGTCGGCGGCGTTCCAGGAGCCGCTGCTGCTGAGCATGTCGGTGCGCTCGAACGTGGAGCTGCCGTTGCGGCTGCGCGGCGTGGATCGGCGGCGGCGGCACGAGCTGGCCGAGCACTGGCTGAATCGATTCGGAATCTCGAACCTGTCGAAGCGGCATGCGCGGCAGTTGTCGGGTGGCGAGGCGCAGCGAGTGAGCCTGGCGCGGGCCTTTGCTTCGCAGCCGGAAGTGATGCTGCTGGACGAGCCGTTTGCGGGGGTCGATGCGCCGACGCGTGAGGGGTTGATTGAGGACTTTGCCGAGATTCTCTCGGAGACCCGTCCGACGACGGTGCTGGTCACACACGATCGGGACGAGGCGTTGCGGCTGGGCGACCTTGCGGCGTTGCTGATCGGCGGCAGCCTGCGGCAGGCTGGTCCGCCGGCCGATGTCTTTGATCGACCGGCCGATCGCGCGGTCGCGGAGTTTGTGGGGATGGAGAATGTGTGGCCGGGGCAGCGGTCGGAGTCGGGGATGTATCGCGCTGGTGGCGTTCGGTTCGCGTCAACGGCGAAGTCGGTTGCGCTGGGCGCGCCGGCGTTGCTCTGTGTTCGACCGGAGCGGATCGTGCTCTCGCGCGAGGCGGAATCGGACGGGAATCAACTGCGAGCCGTCGTGCGTACCGTCAGGCCTCGAGGTCCGGTCGTGCGGGCGGAACTGACGAGCGCGCGATTGCCGTTGACCGCAGATGTCCCGGTGGCCGTCTGGGACGAACTCGGGCTGTCGGCGGGTGACGAGGTCGTCGCGAAGATTTCGCCGGCCGACGTCCATGTGATCGAGGACTCGGACTAGGAGCGGCGGAAGCGGCCGAGGACTCCTCCGGATGAGGGAGCCTCTTCGACTCCGAAGATGGCCGCCAGTTCGGCTCGGCTTGGTTCGGTGGCGACGTGTTCGCCGTCGACCAGGATCGTGGGGACCGAGCGGCTGCCTCGGTTGATGGCCGTGACGATGTCGGCCGCTTCGGGGTGGTCGTCGAGGTCGATCGTTCGGTAGGGGATCTCGTGTTCGTCGAGGAAGCGGATCGCGCGGCGGCAGTCGCCGCACCAGGCGTTGACGTAGAGCAACACATCGCGGTCGGATTCGCCGATGTTGTCCGTCGCTTCGATCGGTCCGGCGGACGGGTCGATTTCGCAGGCGTCGCCGATTTGTACGTCGAGTTCCGGAGTGTGGTCGGTCATATGAGCTCCTCGCGTCTTGCGGACATTATGGCTGGTCGGGGTGGACCCTCACCCCAGCCCTCTCCCAGAGGGAGAGGGGGTAGGGATCTGGTGCAGTTTGAGGAAGTTGGTGGGTTCTCCCTGGCCGAGCGGGAAGCCCCCGGTGAGGACGATCTGGTCGCCGGGGGCGAGATCGATGGCGTCGACTGCGGCTCGTTCGACTTCCCGGAGCATTCGGTCGATGTCGGTCGGTGGCGGGCAGTGGCGGGGCTGTACCCCCCACATGAGCGCGAGGCGCTGCAAGGTTCTGTCATCCGGCGCGAGGACGAGCACCGGCACGGGCAGGCGGACGTGGGAGATCAGGCGGCCGGAGCGTCCGCTGATCGTGAAGACGATCACGGCGCGGACCTGCGGGTGCTGCTCGACGGCGGCGGCGACGGCGGCGGCGACGGTTCGAGCCGTGTCGGCCTTGAGTTCGATCGGACGGGCGACAGCGGCGCGTCCGGCATCGCCGGATTCGGCGCGGCGGATGATGTCGTCCATCATGGCGACTGCTTCAACCGGGTGACGGCCGACGGCGGTTTCGGCGGAGAGCATGAGGGCGTCGGCGCCGTCCCAGACGGCATTGGCGACGTCGGAGGCCTCGGCGCGGGTCGGCCGTTGGCGCTGGACCATCGACTCAAGCATCTGGGTGGCGATGATGACCGGCAACAGGGCGCGTCCGGCGGCCTCGATGATCTGGCGCTGGAGGACGGGAACTTCAGCCGGCCCTACTTCGACGCCGAGGTCGCCGCGGGCGACCATGACGCCGTCGGAGACGGCGATGATCTCCTGCAGCTCGTGGATGGCGGGGAGCGTTTCGATCTTGGCGATGAACGGAATCTCGCCGCCTGCGGCATGAACGGCGGCCGCGGCTTCCGCGAGATCGCCGGCGCTGCGGACGAATGAGAGGGCGAGGAAGTCGAAGCCGTTGCGGACGGCGAAGCCGATGTGCTCGCGATCCTGAGCGGTCACGGCGGGCAAGCGCTGGCCGGCGCCGGGCGCGTGCAGTCCGGCGCGCGCGGTGAGCAGCCCGCCGCCGCGTACGGTGGTGCTGATCCGATCGCCGTCGATTTGCTCGACCAGCAGGTCGAGTTCGCCGTCGCGCAGATAGACGCGGCCGCCGATCTCGACCTCGTCAACCAGTGCGGCGTAGTTACAGCTCAGGGTCAGGCAATCGTCTTCGTATGCGGCGTCAGCCTCGCTGCCGACGACGATGTCGATCCGCTCGCCGCGCGAGATTTCGGTGCCGTCGGCGACGGCGCCGATGCGGATCTTCGGGCCCTGCAGATCACCGAGGATGGCGACGGGTTTTCCTGTGATGCCCTGCGCGCGGCGGACCGACTCGACCGCCTGGGACCAGGAGGTTTCGTCGCCGTGGGAGAAGTTGATGCGAGCGACGTCGAGCCCGGCGTTGACCAGTCCGAGAACGGATTCAGGATCGCTCGAAGCGGGTCCGAGCGTGGCGACGATCTTGGCGCGGCGTCGTCGGTTCATGGTTCGTCTGCACGCTATCGATTCAGTCTATGTCTGGCGCGGCCACAGGTCGTTGTCGGGGTGTAAGCGAGGCAGCCCGCATGTCGGGGCAGCGACCGCAAGAGATGCAGCGATGTTGGGTGAGGCGCAGATGCGAAACGGGCCGCCCCTGGGGGCGGCCCGTTTGGTGTTGCCGTTTGGTTCGCTTAGTAGGCCGGGGCGGGCGGGGCCGCGACGGCGCTCTCGTCCGGCTTCTCGGTGACCAGGCAGTTGGTAGTCAGGACCATGCCGGCGATCGAGACGGCGTTCTCGAGGGCGGCTCGGGTGACCATGGCCGGGTCGGCGATGCCCATGTCGATCATGTCGCCGTACTCACTGGTGGCGGCGTTGTAGCCGTAGTTCGCGGTTTCGGCGTCCTTGACGGACTGGACGATGACGGAGCCGTCCTGGCCGGCGTTGATGGCGATGCGGCGCATCGGCTCTTCCAGCGCACGGTTGAGGATGCCGACGCCGGTCGCTTCGTCGCCATCGAGCTCGACGTCGCCGAGCGAGGGGATGACGTTGATCAGCGCGACGCCGCCGCCGGGGACCATGCCTTCTTCGACGGCTGCGCGAGTCGCGGACAGGGCGTCCTCGACGCGGTGCTTGCGCTCCTTGAGCTCGACCTCGGTGGCTGCGCCGACCTTGATCACGGCGACGGAGTTGGACAGTTTGCCGAGGCGCTCCTGCGCCTTCTCGCGGTCCCAGTCGCTCTTGGCGGCTTCGTAGACGTGGCGGATCTGGTTGACGCGGTCGTCGATCGCCGTCGCTTCTCCGTTGCCCTCGATGATGGTCGAGGCTTCCTTGGAGGCGATGAAGCGGCGGGCGCGACCGAGTTGCGCGATTTCCGCGGCGTCGAGCTGGCCGCCGAGCTGCTCGGAGATGACCTCGCCGCCGGTCAGGGTGGCGATGTCACCGAGGTTGTCCTTCTGGCGGTCGCCGAAGCCGGGGGCCTTGACGGCGATCACGTTGATCGTGCCGCGCAGCTTGTTGACGGCCAGCGTGGCCAGGGCTTCACCGTCGACGTCGGAGGCGATGATCACGAGGTTCTTGGTGACCTTGAGGATCCGCTCGAGCAGCGGGAGGATGTCCTGGACGGCCGAGATCTTCTTGTCGGTGACGAGGATGTAGGGGTCCTCGATTTCGGCTTCCATGCGGTCGGGGTTGGTGACGAAGTAAGGCGAGATGTAGCCGCGGTCGAACTGCATGCCGTCGACGTACTCGACCTCGGAGCGGATGCCCTTGCCCTCTTCGACGGTGATGACGCCGTCCTTGCCGACCTTCTCCATGACCTCGCCGATCAATTCGCCGATGGCCGGGTCGGCGGCGGAGATGCCGGCGATCTGCGACATCTGCTCGCGGGTGGTGACGCGGACAGCGTTTTCGCGGATGGCGTCGGAGAGGACCTCGACGCCCGATTCGAGGCCGCGCTTGAGCGCCATCGGGTTGGCCCCGGCGGCGACGTTGCGCATGCCCTCGTTGACGATCGCCTGGGCGAGGACCGTCGCGGTCGTGGTTCCGTCGCCGGCGATGTCGTTGGTCTTCGAGGCCACTTCCTTGGCGAGCTGCGCGCCGATGTTGTGGAAGGGGTCTTCGAGGTCGATGTCGCGGGCGATGGTGACGCCGTCATTGGTGATCGTCGGCGCGCCGAAGGTCTTGGCGAGGACGACGTTGCGGCCCTTGGGGCCGAGGGTGATCTTGACGGCATCGGCGAGGGCGTCAATGCCGTCGCGGAGCGCCTGGCGAGCGTCCTCGTCGAAGAGAAGTGCCTTGGCCATGTTCTGGATTCTCCTTCTTGCTGGAGTCTGGCGATTTGCTTGCTGGTTCTAGCACTCAAAGCCTGAGAGTGCCAACGCGTGTATTGTGTCGAAATTTTGAGCACAGCGCAAGGGTCGGCCTCGTTATCGTTTCGCTGGCTGTGTGCTTTGGCGAGGGGCTGTTAAGTCGGCAACAGGACGCTGCCCCCCTCTGTCACTCCGTGACATCTCACCCCGCTCCGCGGGGGGAGAGGGGACAAGAGTCAGCTCAGCAGCCAGCGGGGCGGGAGGAGGCGGCAGAGGGCGGTGGCTCGGATGTCGCTCTGAGGAACGGGGCCGAAGCGTCGGCTGTCGGTGCTGCGGGCCGGGTTGTCGCCAACGACGTACCAACCGTCTCCTTCGCGGTTGAGGGCGCGCTTGATGTAGAGGTCGTCGGCCCGGCGGAAGGCGATGACTCGACCGGGCTTGACGGGGAGCCAATCCTTCGACAGCGCGAGCAGAGTGTCGCCGTCGCGGAGGGTTGGGGACATGGAGTCGCCCTGGACTCGGAGGAAGTAGAGCATGTGGCGAGGCCTCGGGGCCCTCACCCTGGCCCTCACCCTGGCCCTCTCCCTCGGGGAGAGGGGAGCGGAGGGAACGGGTCCCCGAATGAATCGGGGACTGGGGCGGCAATCGGGGCTGGGCTAGAAGTCGTCCATTCCGAAATCGTCCATGCCGAAGTCGTCGTGGCCGTGGCTGTGTCCGTGGTCGTGACCGTGTCCGCCCATGCCCATGTCGGGCATGCCCATGTCGCCCATGTCGAAGTCGTCGAAGGACGAGGACGAGGAGCCGGTGTGGATGGCGACGCCAGCGCCGAAGACGCGAACTCCCTTGCCGCCTTCGCAGGCGTCGCAATCAGCCGATTCCGGGGCCTGCCCCATTTTGGCGAGCACGTCGAAGACGTGCGTGCACTTGGGGCACTTGTACTCGTACATGGGCATCAGGTGTCTCCTCCCGTGAGGACATGAACGCGTCAACGGTGTTGAGTCATATCTTACGACTGAGACCGGCAACCAACCGCTGTTGAGACGCACTGGTGCGGAGAAGCAATCAGAGGAGCTGTTCCATGCCCGATATCCGAGATTACTGCGATCGACTGTGGCGGGGCGAGGTTGATGTGGTCCACGAGGCGCATCCGGTGACCTCGACCTGGAACAACCGCGAGCCGGAGGAACTGGACGACGGGTTCTTGTACATCAAGTCGGCAGCGTCGATGAACACGCTCGACACGGGCGACGGCCTGGTGATGCTGGATACGGGCACGGCTCGCGACTCGGAAGGGCTATACAACGGCGTGCGCGCCTGGCGACCGGACACGCCGCTGCGGGCCGCCGTGTTTTCGCACCATCACGTCGACCACATCTTCGGCGTCGGCAAGTTCGACGAGGAGGCCGAGGGGCAAGGCCGGGCGCGGCCGATCGTCTACGGCCAGCGCCACATCCCGGCGCATTTCGACCGTTACAAGCGGACCGTCGGCTACAACACGGCGATCAACTCGCGACAGTTCATCCGGCCGGGCATGGACGCGATGCAGGTGCGCCTGCCCTGGCCGGAGGAGTTTCGCTATCCGGATGTCACGTTCGATGACGCTGTGCGCTTCTCGGTCGGCGACCTGACCTTCGAGGTCACGCACACGCGGGGCGAAACGGAGGATGCGGCGTGGACATGGGTGCCCGAGCGCAAGTGGCTGTTCCCGGGCGACCTCTTCATCTGGGCGGTGCCGAATGCGGGCAATCCACAGAAGGTCCAACGCTGGGCCGGCGAGTGGGCGGCCGGCCTGCGTCAGATGGCCGGCAAGGGGGCGGAGTTGATGAGTCCGGGACACGGCCTCCCCATCTTCGGAGCGGACCGGATTGCCGAGGCGCTGAACGACACGGCCGACTTACTGGATGAGATCGAGAATCAGACCCTGGCGATGATGAACCTGGGCTACACGCTGGACCGCATCCTGCACGAGATTGAGATGCCGCAGCGGCTGCTGGAGAAGCCCTGGCTGTCCTCGGCGTACGACCATCCCGAGTTCATCGTGCGCAGCGTCTGGCGGTACTTCGGCGGCTGGTACGAGGGCGAGCCGGATCGGCTGCTGCCTGCGCCGAGGTCGGCGGAGGCGGCGGAGTGGGTGACGCTGGCCGGGGGCCTGGAGCCGGTCCTCGATCGGGCTCGGGCGCAGATGGAGAACGGAAATCTGCAATTGGCGTGCCACTTGATCGAGGGGGCGGCGCTGGCGGCGCCGAACAGTCCTGAGGTGCATGAGCTGCGGGCCGAAATCTACGAAGCTCGAGCGGCCGAGCAGGATTCCTCAATGGCGCGGGGGATTTTCTCGTTTGCGGCGTCGTCGAGTCGGCACGGCAAGCGGGACGTGTTCAATCCCTGACGCAATCAGGGCGCAATCAGGGCAGGCGCTCAGAGCGGAAGTGATGGGAGGCGAAGGCGGTTCCTTGTTCGACCTGGATCATCGCTCGGTCGTTGATCAGTTCGTTTGAGGTTCCCTGGTTCAGGCCTCGGGTGAACGTGGCGTTCGAGAGCGGCCACTTGAGTCCGACCGTGGTGATGCCTTCCACAATTTCGCTGACGGCGGTGATGCTGACGTAGTCGCCGATCTGGCCGTGGAAGTGAGCCTGGGAGACGCCGTCGCCGTTGAGGACGGTGATGGCGGTCCAGCCGTCGACGGTCCAGGTTGGGATCTGACGGAGACCGGGGTGCGTGAGCAGGTAGAGGTTAGCGACGGCGTGGTCGTAGCGTGGTCCGCCGAAGAGTCCGACGATGATGACGCTACCGGCGCCGCGCTTGAGGGCGTACTCGATGGCGACGTCGCCGTCTGTGCGCTGCTCGGGATCGGGATGGGGTTCGAACTCGACGCCGACGGCCTTGAGATTGAAGAGGTCGTCTCCCTGGAGCGAATCGAGATCGCCGATGACGACGTGCGGCAGGATGCCCAGCCGTCGGAGTCGGTTGGCGCCGCTGTCGGCGGCGACGATCAGCTCTGCGCCGTTGAGCGCGCTGCGGACGAGGGGTGAGTCGTGGATTTCACCGGCGAGGGCGACGACGGCTTGCATGCCTTCACCCTAGCCCTCTCCCGGCAGGAGAGGCAGCAGTTCCGGTCCCCTCTGCCCGAGGGAGAGGGTCAGGTCCCGCTCCCAACAATCCCGCGCCCCGCCGCAAGCCCCGCCCAGCTCACCGCGGTCAGCATCATCGCCGGGTTCAGGATCTGCCAGATCACGCCCTCATCGATGAAGTAGGCGTTGGCGAAGACGAGCGCCCCCATCCCCGCCGACAGCACCGCCGCTCCCCACGCAGCCGGGCCGCCCGCCCGCCAGCACGCCGCGACGGCCACGCTCGCCCCGCCGATGAACAGCGGGTTCACGGTTCGCCAGACGTTGCCCACATGATCGCCGAACAGCCCGGTGTAGGCGTTGGCGAAGATCGCGGCCGCCAGCAACGCCGCGGCCAGGCTGCGCAGCAAGCCGACCCGCTCGCTGCCGAACCAGGCCCACCAGGCCCCGCCGATCGCGATCAGCAGCGCGCCGAGCTGCCACAGCTTCCAGGGCCAGTGCGGGACCGACAGCCCGTCGGGGTCGGCCACCACGGTCCGCTCGGTCCAGGCAAACACGGCGATCACGATGAACGCCATCAGCGCCGCCGCCGGGATCGCATTCAAATCCCGCTGCACCACAGCTCTGAGCATGAATCTCGACCGTTCCCGCCGGGCGCCCTCACCCCGGGTCGCGCGCGTCCAGGCCGCCAAGAAGTTCGCAATCCGGTACGTGATGGTGGAGCTGGGGGGACTCGAACCCCCGGCCTTTTGACTGCCAGTCAAACGCTCTCCCAACTGAGCTACAGCCCCACTCAATGCGCCCTGCGGCGCGGATCACCAGCCTACGCCCGCCTTGGGGCTGGCGCCACTGCCCGGATGTCCGTCCAGCGCCTATGGGAGCGACCTGATATCGAATTCGGCCGATGAGCCCCGAGATCGACCCCGACCGGGGAGTCGGCGCTTTACGCTGAGCTAACTGAGATTGCGCATTGCGTTTGTCGCCGTCCGCAGTCGCTGCGTACATTGACCAGCACTGGCGTCGCGGGTGGCGCAAAGGGTGTACGGCCATGCTTGACCGACTCCGGAGTCTATGGGAGGAACGGCCGGCGCTGGTCGCGGCATCGGTGATCGCGCCGATCGCCTTCGTGATCACCCTGCTGATCCTGTTCCTGGTCGTCGGTAGCGGCGACGATGCGCCCTCCCAGCAGCAGGTCGCCGAGCTCGAGGCTCAACCGACCAGCGAAGAACAGCAGCAGACCACGGCGGTCCGACAGGCCAACGTAGTCGAGATCGAGGTCAAGACCGGCGATCAGTCCCAGCAGGCCCAGGACGAGGCAAGCGCCGCGGAGGATCCGGGCTCCGAACAGCCTTCCGACGCCGAGACCAGCCAGGACGAGCCGGCCCAGACCGCGCAGACCGACGAACAGGCGTCCGCCGTGTCGGACGCGGACGCGTCGGACGAGCAGGATGCAGCGCCGCAACCGCCGACCGAGGTCGGCGGCATGCCGGTCGTCCCGCTCAGCTCGGTGATCGACGGCGGAGTCGATGAAGAGTCGTTGAAGCACGGGACCGACGGTTCCGAAGGCGGCATTCTGCCGATCGACAACGGCGTCGTCGTCTCGAGCCGACCGGAGGATCAGACCAGATGGGAACTGATCGTTCCCTCGGCCTCACTCAAGAGCGCCATCGTTCGCGTCGGTCGCACGCCCTCGGGCGCGATGGGCGCGCCCGACAACCCGTATGTGATCGGCTGGCTCGATTCCAGCGCCGCGCCCGGTGAAGCGGGCAACGCCCTGCTCGCGGGCCATCGCGATTTCGAGGACATCTCGGGCAACATCGGCACCGGTGTGTGTTGGGAGCTGGTCAGCACCGAGCCCGGCGATCATGT
This sequence comes from Dehalococcoidia bacterium, assembly GCA_965204335.1. Classification (GTDB taxonomy): domain Bacteria; phylum Chloroflexota; class Dehalococcoidia; order Bin125; family Bin125; genus Bin125. The sequence continues at coordinate 288,799 of OZ241982.1, forward strand.
GCTGGTTCGAGACAACGAGCAGGGCATCTACTACGTCTACCGGGTGACCGAGACCGCGACCGTCGATCCGAAGAATCGCGACGCCGCTCGCTATCTCCGGGACACCGAGGAGCCGGTCATCACGCTGATCACGTGCACCGGTTCGTTCAACGCCGACACGCATCAGTACTCGCATCGCCTGGTGGTCGTCGGCGTGCTCGCCGCCGTGGCGTCGCCCGACGCCTAGGATGACGAGGCCAATCCATGCGGCTGTCCCGCTGCGGCGTTTCCGCATGGTGCTACGACCTGCTCTGGTATCTCTCTGATCTGCGCTACCAACAGCCGAGGGTCTTCGCATCGCTCGTCGGTCTGTTGCTGGCCCTGTTCGTGGTCGTCCCCGTTCTCGTACTGGCGTCGAGCGGGAGCGGCGCGCCGCTCCCGGCGGGCGCCGAGTGGCCCAATCGGGACGGCGTGCAGCAGGAATCGGAACACGGCGTCCGCTACGTCGCCTACAACGGCGTGGCGCAGCCCCGGCCCGGGGAGACGCAGCACTCGGAAGCGCTCCCGGCCGACGCGTCAGAGCCGCGGGTCATCCTGAGAAAACTCTCGGATGTGCTCGACGAGCGCCTCGACGAGTCGAAGTTGATCTACGGCTCAGACGGTTCGGAAGGCAGCATCCTTCCGCTCGACAACGGCGTGGTGCCGTCCAGCGGACCGCGCTTCGATACCAGTTGGGAACTGATCCTGCCGTCGGCGGGCATCCGCGCCGCCGTCGTCCAGGTCGGCCTGACGCTCGATGGCGCGATGGGCTCGCCGGACAATCCGTTCGTCGTGGGCTGGTACAACCGCTCAGCCGTTCCCGGCCAGCTCGGCAACGCCCTGTTGGGCGGCCACCGCGATTACCAGGACCGCGACGGCAAGACCGACGTCGGCGTCTGTTGGAAGCTGGACGAGGCCCGCGTCGGCGACCATCTGCTCATGTTCGACCAGTCAACCGACCGCTACTACGTCTACGACATCGTCGACATCGCCACGATCCGACCCGATTCCAGGGACGCGGTGAAGTACCTCAGTCAGACCAGGGAGTCGGTCGTCACGCTGATCACCTGCTCGGGAGATTTCGACGAGGAAACGCACAGCTACGAAGAGCGAATTGTCGTCGTCGCCCTGCTCAACGCCGTGGCCGCGCCCGACGCGTAGGCGGCGTTTCGGTCTACCAGTACTGCCGACGCTTACCCCTCTTGCCCTGTTTGCCGCCCCGTTTGCCCGGACCGCTGTGACGCCATTCGGACGGCTCGGCCGCTCGCTCGACCGCGACCGCGCAGACCTTGTACTCGGGAATCCTGGCGACTTCGTCGTAGACGTTGTTGGTCAGCCAGTTGGCGGCCGAGTCGGCCAGTCGGACGAACGGCACGAAGATCGAGCCCTCGGCGACGTCCTCCGTGACGAAACTGACGCCTTCCAGCCTTCCGCGTCTGGATGCGACCCAGACCGCCTCGCCATCGACGATCTCCTGCCGCGCGGCGTCGTTGGGATGGATCGCGACTCTCAGCTCGGGCCAGGAGTCGACGAGACCGTCAACCCGGCGCGTGATCGTCCCGCCATGCCAGTGATAGAGCACGCGGCCGGTGTTGAGGATCAGCGGGTAGCGCTCATCGGGCGCTTCCTCCGACGGCGGGAGCTGCTTGACCGGGATGAACCTGCCCAGTCCTCGGGGGAACGACTCGTCGTAGAGACGCTCGGTGCCAGGATGATCCTCGCTCGGACAGGGCCACTGGATCCCGCCCTGTTCGTCCAGGCGGCGATGCGAGAGCCCGGCCATGATCGGCGTCAGCGACGCGAGTTCATCGAAGACCGATGCCGCAGAGCCGTGTTCAAACGCGGTCGACGAGACGCCGAGCTTCCGTGCCGTGCGTCGGGCGACGTCCTGCACGATCTCCCAGTCGGCTCGCGACTGACCGACGGGCGCAATGACCTGCCGCACCCGCTGCACCCGGCGCTCCGAGTTGGTGAATGTGCCTTCCTTCTCGGCGAACGAGGCGGCCGGCAGGACGACATCGGCCAGCTCGGCCGTCTCGTGCATGAAGATGTCCTGCACCACGAGGAAGTCGAGCTTCGTGATCGCCTCGCGGGCATGGGCCAGATTGGGTTCGGTCAGCAGCGGGTTCTCGCCGACGATGTACATGCACCGGACGCCGTCGCCCGAGAGCATGCTCTCAACCATGTCGGTCGCGCGCAGGCCCTCGGCCGCAGGCAGATCCGCCTCCCAGATGCTGCTGAACCTGTCCAACACGTCGGGGGTGTATCGCTGATAGCCGGGCAGCGCATCGGGAATGCAGCCGGCGTCGCCGGCGCCCTGCACGTTGTTCTGACCGCGCAGCGGCGAAACGCCGTTGCCGACGCGTCCGACCTGGCCGGTCAACAGCGCCAGGTTGAGCAGCGCCGTCGCATTGGCCGTGCCGTTGGTGTGTTGGGTCACCCCCATGCCCCAGATCAGGCAGGAGCCGCCCGGGTCGTCCCCGTTCGGATTCGGTTGCGCATACGTCCGCGCGGCACGGATCAGCAGGTCGGCCGGGACACCGGACATCTCCTCGACCGCCTCCGGGGTGTACTCCTCGAGATCGGCCAGCCAATCCGTGTATCCCTCAGTGCGGGATTCGATGAAGTCGACATCCGCCAGCCCCTCGTTAAGGATCACCCTGGCCATGCCGTTGAGCACGGCGACGTCGGTCCCCGGGTACTGCCTGAGCCAGAGGTCGGTGTGGTCGCACAGCTCGATCCGCTTCGGATTGAGCACGATCAGGGCAGCGCCGCGGTCGACGGCCGTGCGCATTCTTGACGCGGCAACCGGGTGATTCGAGGACGGATCCGCCCCGACCACGAACAGGCAATCGGCGGCCTCGTAGTCGCTGTAGCTGTTCGAAGTCGCGCCCGAGCCAAGCTGGGCCAGCATCGCCTCGACCGACGGTGAGTGGCAGAGCCGCGTGCAGTGGTCGATGTTGTTCGTGCCCATGACGGCGCGCACGAACTTCTGCAGCATGTAGTTGTCTTCGTTCGTGGCTTTGGCCGACGAGAATGCGCCGAAGGCGCCTCGGTGCTCGGCAAACTTCTCCGCGACGAGGTCCAGCGCTTCATCCCAGGTCGCCGGCTGCAACCCCTCCGGTCCGCGAATCAACGGAGTCGTCAGCCGGTCCGAGTGGTTGACGAACGCTGTGCCGAACCGCCCCTTGACGCACAGCAGCCCCTTCGAGGAGAGGTTGCTCGGATCGTCGTCGACATGCGTGAGGATCCCGTCTTCGGCCGTGATCTTGATGCCGCAGCCGACGCCACAATACGGGCAGACGGTCGAGACAGTCCTGACGCCCGTGGCGGCCCGCTTGGGCATCAGCGCCTCGGTCGGGCAGGCGGCTACGCATGATCCGCAGGACGTGCAGGTTGACTCGCCCAGCGGCTCGTCGCCAAACGAAGCGATCCGGGCGGCCTTGCCGGCCCCGGCGATGCCGATCGCGCCGATGTGCTGCCGATCAGAGCAGGCCGACACGCAGCGTCCGCAAAGAATGCAGTCGGTCGCATCGAACTTGTAGAAGTGGTTGGTCTCATCCGCGTGCTCGTTGGCGCGGGGACTCCAGCGAGACCGGTCAGCGTCGTGTGATGCGGCATGATGCCGCAGTTCGGTCGTGGCGCCGCCGTTCGAGTGGGCTGCGTTGTCCGTCATCGCGAGGGTGAGCTCGATGATGCCCTTGCGCGCCGCCACCGCAGTGTCCGAGTTGGTGAGGATGGTCTGGCCGTCGGCGGCCGGGGTATGGCAGGCAGCGGGCAGTCCGCGTTGCCCGTCGATCTCGACCAGGCAGGTGCGGCAGGCCCCGAGCGCCGGTCCGTCGAGGTCCTTGCACAGATGCGGGAGATCGATTCCGGCAGCCAGAACGGCGTCGAGAATGGTTGCGCCCTCCGGCGCCTCGCAGGACTGTCCGTCGATGGTGACGTTGATCCTTGTCGTGGACGGATCGGCCATGGAGTCGGTCGTCATTGGACGCTCCCGCCAAACTGGTGTCTTGCCGATGTGATCGGATTTGGCGCCATCTGGCCCAGGCCGCAGAGCGATCCGGCGCTGATCAGCGGGATCAATGCCTCGATATCGGCCCAGTTGCCCTCGGCCAGCGCTTCGGCCATTCGACCCGAGCCCTCGCGGCACGGTGTGCACTTGCCGCACGATTCGTTGGCGTTGTACTCGGCCCAGACGGCGAGCGCGCGCTCGATACCGAACGACCGCGGGATGGCGATGATTCCACCCGCGCCGAGGAGCGCGCCATGGCCGTCCATCTGTCCGGGCGCGATCGGCGTATCGAAATTCTCCGGAGCGAGGAATCCACCCGACGGTCCGCCCATCGTCACGCCGGCCAACGACTCCGTGGGCTCTCCCAGTTCGACGATCTCCGAGACCGGCGTCCCCAGCGGCAGCTCGATCACTCCGCGATTGCGGAAGGCTCCGCTGAGCTGGATCAGTTTCGTGCCGGGCATGCGCTCGGCGCCGACCTCGCGAAACCAGTCCGGACCAAACTCGAAGATGTCGGGCACATTGGCCAGCGTCTCGACGCTATTGATCGCGGTCGGCCGGCCCCAGAGTCCGCGCTCCGTGGGATAAGGCGGCTTCAGTCGAGGCACGGCGCGGCGACCCTCGATCGATTCGAGGATCACCGATTCTTCGCCGCAGACGTAGCCACCCGCGCCTCGCCGAATCTCGACAGTCAGTCCGTCCAGCAGACCTGACGCCCGCGCTGCGCTGATCGCCCCGGCGGCGGCCGCCGCCGAGCGGTCGGCCATGCCGTTGATGTACCAGAACGCCTGCGAAGCGCCGAGCGCGTAGCAGGCGATTCGGATGCCCTCGAGAATGCGCTGCGGATCGGACTCCATCAGCCAGCGGTCCTTGAACGTACCCGGCTCGCCCTCTTCGCCGTTGGCGACGAGGATCGGTTGACCGTTTCTTGAGGACGCATCGACGGCGCCGCCCCACTTGAGATGCACCGGAAAATAGGCGCCGCCCCGTCCGAGCAATCCTGCCGTCTCCACAAGTGTCAACGCCTCGGACGGGCTCAGCAGCGACGCCGCCCGCCAGCCGCGCCAATCCGGAGGGTCGGCCGTTCGCATGACGGAGACTCGAGCCAGCCCGCCGGGCACCGTCGCCCGCGCGGCATCGAAGACCGTTTCATCCAGGGACGATTCGAGCCGCCCCGGTCCGGCAACCGCGAGGGGACGGTCGGCGGCGGCGGCGCAGAGGAACATGCACTCGTGGGCCTCACCGTCGACAGGGGCATCTCCCGCCGCGATCTGACACGGCAAGCCGCGGCAGACGCGCACCGCATCGCTACTCAGTGGACTCCAGCGGAACTCGGTGTAACTGGTTGCGACGGCGAACAGTTCCGCCCGCGGCATGTGTACCCAGCGCGCGACCTCTTCCAGCGCCGCGTGTTCGAGGTAGCCGTACACCTCATCGACGACATGCAGCGCCGGCAGGGCCTGTATCCGCTGCCTGGGCAGCACCGCGAGGGCTTGCTGGAGCTCGCCGAGCAATAACTCGGTGGCCGTTTCGGTTGTCACGTCGAAGCCGCCCCTCTGACCCTTGGGTCGCCACACGAGTCCTGCTGGATACCATTCTAGATACCACTTCGGATGCCTCCAGGGTGGCAAGGAGCGGCGATGACCGAGGAAGCGAACCTGCCACAATCCTACGAAGAGGCGCATGTCAAGGCGCGACCGGCGAATCGTTACGGTCCCTCGTTCACATTCCTGGGCGTGCCCCGAGCCAACCTGCGCCGGCCAGAGACCATCGAGAGCGCCGGCGCGGTCATTCTGGGCGCGCCCTTCGATGCCGGGACCAGCTATCGCCCGGGCGCCCGCTTCGGACCGCAGGCGATCCGCGCGGCCGACTACATTCCCCACTCCGGATACCGCCCGCACCTGGCACTGGGCGTCGATCCGTTGGGCGAACTGGGAGTCGTCGATGCGGGCGACGTCAACATGCAGCAGCTTGATAGCGAGCCCAGCCTGCAGCGGCTGATGGAGGCCTGCCGACAGGTCGCCTCCGCCGGTGCGATCCCCGTCGTGCTCGGCGGCGACCACACGATCACCTACGCCACGGCGCAGGGCGTCGCCAAACACCACGGATTCGGCCGCGTTGCGCTGATCCACTTCGACGCTCACGCCGACACCGGCGATTCCGAGGGCGGCCTCTGGGGTCACGGCACTCCGATGCGCCGGCTGATCCTGAGCGGCGCCGTGCGCGGCGACCGCTTCCTCCAGATCGGACTGCGCGGCTATTGGCCCGACCCGCCAATCCTCGAATGGATGGCTGACCAGCGGATGCGCTGGTTCGAGATGACCGAGGTCGTCCAGCGCGGCCTCGACGCCTGCCTCGACGAGGCGCTGGACGTCGCCGACGACGACTGTGACGGCGTCTTCCTTTCCGTTGATGTCGACGTGGTCGACCCCGGCATGGCGCCCGGCACCGGAACACCGGAGTCGGGCGGGCTCACGTCGCGGCAGTTGCTCGATGCCGTTCGCCGGATCGGAACCGAGTCGAACCTGTTGGGCATGGACGTCGTCGAGGTCGCCCCGCCGTATGACACGTCCGACGTCACGGCCCTCCTCGCCAATCGAGTCGTGCTGGAGACGCTGTCCGGCGTCACCGTGCGGCGGAAACAGACTGACGCAGATTGAACTGCCAGGACGAATCAGATTCGACAGCCATCGCGTTCTCTATAGAGAACGCATGACCTATTCATCAGATATCCTGCGAAGGGTGTAAAGGAGCCGACATGGTCACGACGTCACGTCCAGCCGAACAGACCGCGAAGGTCGAATCGGACGAGCGGCAGCCGCAGATGAGCGATGCGGACTCGGGGCGGTTACCGGGCGATCCCCTGCTGCTGCGACTGCCGTCGCAATGGCGGCTAACCGACCAGGCGCTCCTCGACATCTATGAGCTGAACGAAGCGCTGACATTCGAGCGAACGGCGGAAGGAGACCTCGTCATCGTCCCCTCACCAACTGGCCCAAGCCCGGCAATGGGCGCAGAAATCATCTACCAGCTCGTGACTTGGACGAAATCTGGTGGAGGCGGAGAGGTGCGAGACGCCAGCGCCGGCTACAAGCTGGGTGAAGCTCCCCCACCCGAGTCGGAGGAAAAACAGCCCATGCGCGAGCCGGACGTCTCCTGGATCCCACAGGATGTGCTCGACGAAGTAGATGAGGAGGAGTATGAGGAGCGCTCGGTGGTGCCCTGCCCGCCGTTCGTCGTTGAACTCATTTCCGCACAGCAGTCCGTCGCTCCACAGAAGCGCAAGATGGTCGAGTGGATGAGCTACGGCGTGCAACTCGGTTGGCTGATCGACCGCAAGCGAGACAAGGCCTGGATTTACCGCGCCGGCCAGGAACAACCCGAAGAGTTGGATCGGCCGCCGACCCTTTCCGGGGAGGACGTGTTGAACGGCTTCGAGTTGGACTGCTCGAAGATCTGGCGCGAAGCCTGAACGTACGATCTCGGCGGCTACTCTGTTGCCATGACCACCGCGGACGGACAGATGAAGTTCGGCGTGCTGCAGTTCTTCAGCTGGCCCGGACGACGTGTGCCCCTGCCGACTGTCTACGACCGCGCACTCAACCGGATCGACATCATGGACGAGACCGGCTACGACTGCGTCTGGCTGGCCGAGCATCATTTCTCGACCTACTCGGTCTGCCCGTCCGTTCACCTGATGGGCATGCACGTCGCCGGTCGGACGAGGAACATCCGCATCGGTACCGCCGTCACGCTGGCCTCGTTCTATCACCCGTTGCGCATTGCCGAAGAAGTGGCGCTGCTCGACATCCTCTCGGGAGGCCGAGTCAACTGGGGCGCGGGCCGCGGCTTCGACCGGACCGAGTTCCGCGTCTTCGGAGTCGAGATCGAGGAGTCCTACCCTCGCTTCCGCGAGTCGGTGCAGGTCGTCCTCGAGGCGTGGCGCAACGACCGGATCACCTGGCATGGCGATTACTTCGATTTTGACGAGATCGAAGTCTTGCCCAAGCCGCATCAACAGCCGACACCGCCATTCTGGGTCGCCGCCGGCGGGCCGGACGCGATCGAGTGGTCCGCGAAGCAGGGCTACTCGATCCTGATGGACCCGCATGCCACGCACAAAGAACTCGGTGACAAGCGGCGTAGCTACTTCAAGGCGTTGGACAAGCACGGTCACGCGACGGAGGGCCGCCAAATTCCAATGGCCCGCCTAATCGCCGTCGCCGAGACCGACGAAGAGGCCGAGCAAATCGCGCGCAACGGCGCGCAGTGGACGATCGGCTCGTACGCCAACGACAAGACCAGCGGCAACTCGAACCCGTCGCGCTTGCTGTCCGACGAGCAGCGGATCGAGCGCTACGCGAACCAGGTCGTGATCCACGGGAGCGCGCCCAGGGTGATCGACCAGCTTGAGGAACTTCGCGAAACGATCGACCTCGATTACCTGATCGCCTCGCCGTTTTCGCACGATTCCTTCCTGCGCTTCACCAACGACGTGATGCCCCACTTCCAGTAATCCACCAGTAACTCACCAGTAGCCCACCTGGCGCGGAAAGAGAACCGACCCATGACCTACGAACTCATCACCGTTGAGCGCACCGGCGAGCAAGAGGGCATCATCTGGTTGGAACTCAACCGTCCCGAAAAGCTGAACGCGCTGACCTTCCCATTGCTGGCCGAGATGTACGACGCGCTGACCCGGATCCGCATGGACCGCACCGCTCGCGTGCTCGTGATCACGGGCAAGGGCCGCGGATTCTGCGCCGGCATGGATGCCGGCGGTGGCGGCGACGGACGCGGCACCGAATTCTGGGACGACAACCCGGATCCGCTGCTGGGTGCGCCCCAGTCCGACAGCTACACCGACAACGAGGGCCAGCGGCTCAACTTCCGCTACGAAACCAAGACCTTCGCCGAACTGCGCCGCCTCGACATTCCCGTGATCGCCGGCGTCAACGGCCCCTGCGTCGGGGCCGGGTTCGACATGGCCTGCCTCTGCGATCTGCTGGTCGCATCGACCAATGCCCGATATCAGGTCGCTTACGTCAAGCGCGGCCTCTACGCCGACCTCGGCGGCTTCTGGGCGATCCCGAAGATCATCGGCTGGCGCAAGGCGATGGAGATGATGTTCACCGGCCGGTTCATGTCGGCGCAGGAAGGACATGAGGCGGGCCTGAGCAACTACCTGTTCGAGCCCGACGAGTTCCGCGAGAAACTGCTCGAATTCGCCCAGGAGGTCGAGAACGGGCCGCCGATCGGCCAGAAGGTGGGCAAACTCATGGCTTACCGAACCGCGACCCTCGACTACGAATCGGCCCTCGAACTCTCCGGTGGAGTCCTCCCGCTCGTCACCGGTTCCTTCGACCGAATCGAAGGCGGCCAATCATTCCGAGAACGCCGCGAACCAAAGTTCACCGGCTTCTAAGACCTCGTTCCACTCTCCCCCCGCTTCGCGGGGGGAGATGCCGAAGGCAGAGGGGGGCTCCCCGATGTGCCGCTCAATCAAACGCCTGCGCCAACCCGCCGGAATCGACCCCACGCGGGACGAAATCGAGCAGGCCGCTCGCCAGTTCGTCCGCAAAATCTCCGGCATCCAACACCCTTCCTCAAGAACCGAGGACGCCTTCCAGAACGCCATTGACGAGATCAGCGTCGTCGCCGCTCAGTTGCTCCAGGCGCTGCCACCCTTGCAGCAACCCCGACGTCAAGCTCAGCCCGAGGAGATCAAGAGATGACCACCTTCCAGCTCTCCGAAGCCGACCGCATGGTTCAGCAGACCGCCCATGACTTTGCCGCCAAAGAGGTCCGACCCGTCGCCATGGAGTACGACGAGCGCAACGAGTTCGCCTGGGATGTCGCCTCGAAGGCGGCCGAGATCGGCTTGACCGGCGTCCCCCTCGGCGGACTCTCCGCCGAGCCCGGCATCACGGCCATGATCACCGCCGAGGAGCTGAGCTGGGGCTGCGCCGGGATCGCGCTCGGCACGCAGGTCTCCGGCCTCGCGGCGACCGCGATCTCAGTGATCGGCACGCCTGAGCAAAACGAGCGCTGGATTCCCGAGTGCACCTCGGACGACGGCCAGCTGCGCCTCGGCGCGCTCGCGCTGACCGAGCCCGACGCCGGCTCGGACGCCGGCATGATCAAGACGCGCGCCGTCCGCGACGGCGACGAGTACGTGCTCAACGGCACCAAGCGGTTCATCACCGGCGGCGGCATCGCCGATATCACCGTTGTCTTTGCCCGCGAATCGGAGTCCGAGGGCTGGCGCGACGTCTCAGCCTTCGTCGTGCCCAAAGACGCGGAGGGCTTCTCGCAGATCAAGATGTGGGACAAGATGGGTATCCGCGCTTCGCACACCGCGGACCTGGCCTTTGACGATGTGCGTATCCCGCTTGAGAACCGCCTCGGCGACCCGGATCCCGACTTCCGCTCCGGCGGGCGCGGCGCGCTGGGCACCCTGGCCGCCACGCGACCGTGGATCGGCGCCTTCGCCGTCGGACTGGCGCGCGCCTCCTTCGAGTACGCCGCCGACTACGCGCGCGAGCGCAAGACGATGAAGCGGCCCTTGATCGAGCACCAGGGCGTCGGCTTCATGCTCGCCGATATGGACATCGCGATCGACGCCGCCCGCCTGCTCACCTGGCGTGCCGGTGAGATGGCCTCGAGCAACCAGCCCTTTGACCTCGAAGAAGCGAGCAAGGCCAAGACCTTCGCCTCCGACATGGCGATGAAAGTCACGACCGACGCCGTCCAGGTCTGCGGAGGCGTCGGTTTCATGCGGGAGCTGCCCCTGGAGAAGTGGATGCGAGACGCCAAGATCTTCCAGATCTTCGAAGGCGCCAACCAGATTCAGCGCATGGTGATCGCGCGAAACATCCAGAATCGCTACTTCGCCTGATCGAGGTCCCGAACGCGCTAGAACGCCCCCGCCCACGCCAGGATCGTCCAGACGACCATGGCCAGGAAGCCGGCTCCGAGCAGGAGCTGGAATAGAATCAGACTCTCGGCGGGGCCTCGCTTTGGCATGGTCAACCTCCGATGGACAGGGTAATCGATGCTCGAACTGGCGGTCTTTGAGGACCTCGGGGAGTTGCGCGACGCCGTGCTGATTCTCGCCGGGATTGGCGCCTGCGTCGTGGCGCTTACGTTCCTCGTCGCGGTGACCAAGCTCTCACTGCTCGCCTACCGGATCGTGCGCCGACTGGAACGATTTCACGAACGCCGAATTGCAGGCACCGTCGCCACGGCAGACGCCAGACTCGCCGCCTGGCTGGAGGAGGATCGCTGGTCGGCGCGAGGCATCCTGGAACTCGTCCAGCTCGCCGCCCAGCGTGTGCAGGAGCGACGCAATCCTCCGCCGAAGAAGCGCCGACTCTTTGGCCTGCTGCCGCCCGCGTAGCCCTCGACCTCCGATTGTTGTATCGGCAATGACGCTCACGTAGCATGATCGCCAGTCGCGCCCAACAACATCGGTGCGCGGCGTGTTGGATCTGAACAACCTAGGAAGGGAAATGCGATGAAAGCTGCCATCTGGGAACCGGGAGCACAGGCCAAGGACGGCGATCGAGATGTCCTGGAAGTCCATGACATCCAGGTGCGCGACCCGCAGCCGACCGAAGTGCTGGTCCGGACCACAACCAGCGGCGTCTGCCACTCCGACCTGCACTTCATTGACGGCAAGTGGGGCGCGGCGTTCGGCGGCCGGCCCACGATCCTCGGCCACGAGGCGGCCGGTGTCGTCGAAGAGGTCGGCTCGGACGTCACCTACGTCGCGCCGGGCGACCACGTGATCATGTCGTTCCGTCCCTTCTGCGGCGACTGCTACTGGTGTTGGCGCGGCGAGCCGAACCTGTGTCCGGCGCCGGCCGACACGCAACTGTCGATGAGCCGCCTGAGCTGGGACGGCCGCCCGGTCATGCAGATGGCCTCGGTCGGCTCCTTTGGCGAGTACATGCTCACCACGCAGTCGGGTGTGCTCAAGATCCCTGAGGACGTTCCGCCCGCCGAAGCGGCGCTGGTCGGCTGCGGCGTGATGACCGGCGTCGGCGCGGCGCTCTACACCGCCAAGGTGCCGGGCGGCTCAATCGTGGCCGTGATCGGCTGCGGCGGCGTGGGCCTCAATGTGATCCAGGGTTGCCGGATCGCCGGCGCGAGCCGGATCATCGCGGTCGACATCCTCGACAACAAGCTCGACTTCGCCGAACAGTTCGGCGCGACCGACCGGGTCAACGCGACCGAGGTCGACGCAGTCGAGGCCGTCAAGGACTTGACCGAGGGCATGGGCGTCGAGATCGCGTTCGAGGCGATTGGCAACGTCAACGCCGCCCGCCAGGCGTGGGACATGGTCCGCCCAGGCGGTACCGCCTGCATCGTCGGCATGATGCCGCTCGGCTCCGAGGTCAACCTGCCCGGTCCCGAGTTCCTGCAGGAAAAGAAGGCGATCGGCTGCATGTACGGCTCGACTCGCTTCCGCGAGCACATGCCGAAGCTGCTCGACCTCTACCGCCAGGGCAAGCTCGACCTGACCGGCCTGGTCAGCAAGCGCTTCGAGTTGAGCGAGATCAACGAGGCGTTCCGCGCCATGCAAGCCGGTGAAGTCGCCCGAGGCGTGCTCGACATCTCGCAGCCGTAGCCCGCCACCAGTCACAGAGCAACGCGCCGTCCGACCAACGGGCGGCGCGTTTGCGTATCACCAATGACAACCATCAACTTCGACGCCTATCTTCCGCCGCGATCCGCGCCGCGCACGACGCGCGAGGGCTCAGCCGAACAGGCCCTGCGCGAAATCCCCGACGGCGGGCGCGTCGTCGTCCCGCCCATGTCTGCGACGCCGGTCGGTCTGCTGCATGCCCTCGACGACCTGCGCGGCGGCTGGACCGACATCGAAATCGCGACCGGCAATCTCTTCACTCACGTGCCCCCGCTAGACCACCCGAACCAGCCGTTCCGCTTTTCCACCTACCAGACCAGCGGCCCAATGCGCGACGTCGAAGCGGCCGGCGCGCTGGAGCACATCCCGGCGACCTATGCGCAGGTGCCGTCGTTGTTCCGCCAGGACGGTCCGCTGCCGGCCGATGCGATCCTGGTCCAGGTCTCCGAGCCGGGGCCGGAAGGACTGTACTCGCTCGGTACGTCGGTTGGCGGGATCGTCGATGTGGTGCGAACGGCGCCGCTGGTGATCGCACAGGTCAACCCCAATCTGCCGTACACGTTCGGAGCTGCCGAGCTCCGACGCGAGGAGTTCGATTGGCTGGTCCGGCTCGAGAGTCCCGTGCTCGAACTGCAGCGCGCCGAACCGGGTGAGACCGAGCGTCGGATTGCAGCCGCCGTCGCCGAACTGGTCACCGACGGCGCCACGCTGCAGTTCGGAATCGGCGGCGTGCCCGAAGCGATCATGGCCATGCTTGGAGATCGCCGGGATCTCGGCGTGCACTCCGGCCTGATCTCCGACGGCGTCATGGGCATGGTCGAGAGCGGCGCATTGACCGGCGCGCAGAAGGCGACCGCGCCGGAGATGATCGTCACCACCGAGGCAGCCGGCAGCGCCGCGTTCTTCGAGTGGATTCACCGCAATCCGGCGGTCTGCATGGCGCCCGCTGGATACACGCACTCGCTCCAGATTCTGGCGCAACAACGAAACTTTGTCGGCATCAACTCCGCCGTGCAGGTCGCGCTGGACGGCACGATCAACGCCGAGTCGCTGGGCGCGCGGCAGATCTCCGGCCCAGGTGGACAGCCCGACTTCGCCGCCGGCGCCATGCTGAACGCTGGCGTTTCGGTCGTGGCGATGCCCTCGACCGCGGCGCGCGGCAGGGTCTCGCGGATCGTCAAGCGGATCGATTCCGCCGCCGTTGTGACGACACCGAGGACGCTGGCCGACCGCATCGTGACCGAGTACGGACAGGCGGAACTGCAAGGACGCACACTGGGCGCGAGAGCGGACGCGCTGCGCGAGATCGCACATCCCGACTTTCGCGATGAGTTGGCGTAAAGGGCGAGCCGCTCGCTTCGCAACCTGATTCACAGGCCGCGATCCACAAACCGATTCGCGATGGCGTTCAATGCGTTTCGCGCTATCTTGCCCATGAGGAAGCGCTCAACCTGCGCCAGAACGCCAGGGAACAGCTTCGGAGGTTCACATGCCGGTTTCAATTGAAGACATGCTCGCCAATACCTCGCTGTTCTCCCGCGTGGACCGCGACGAACTGCACGAGATCGCTGGTTGGGTGCAAGTCCAGGACTACAAGCCCGGCCAGGTGATCGACCGCGAGGGCGACCTGGGAACCACGCTGCACATCATTCGCTCCGGCTCCGTCGACGTGTACCAGGGCTACGGCTCCGATGACCAGACGCTCCTCGCCTCGTTCGGTGAGGGCGACTTCTTCGGCGAGATGGCGTTGCTGCTCGGACGCCCGCGCTCCGCCACCGTGGTCGCCAAGGAAGAGACCGAGTGCCTGCAGATCCTGCGCAACGCGTTCGCCGAGGGTGCGACCGCCCCGGTCCTCTGGTCAATGCTCCAGCACGTGGCCGAACGACTCGCCCACGCCGACGAGACGATCGGCGAGATGCACTCCCACTAGGACGCTGTCGAGGCGGTTACTCGGTAACTCCGCGTCCCAGTCCTGAAACGACCCGGGCGAGCGCCTGGGTTCCTTCGTCTCCGAGCCCGGATGTCTGCAACTGGTAGTACAGCTGGTGGACGAGTGACGTGTTGGGCAAGGGCTGCAGGACATCGCCGCCGGCCTCGAGCGCGAGCCGCAGGTCCTTCTGCATCAGGTTCACCATGAACCCCGGCGCGTAGTCCTCAACGGCGATCTTTGGTCCCAGGTTCGTCAGTTGCCAGCTTCCCGCCGCACCAGCCGAAATCGCGGCCAGCATCCGCTCTTGATCAACGCCCGACTTGTCGGCCAGCGAGAGCGCCTCGCAGACGCCCAGCAACGTGCCGGCGATCGCCACCTGGTTGCAGAGCTTGACCGTCTGTCCCGCGCCGGTCGGTCCGCAATGCGTGATCGTCGCGCCCATCGCCTCCAGGACCGGCATGCACCGTTCGAGCACCTCGGCATCGCCGCCGACCATGATCGAGAGCGTTCCTGCCTTGGCCCCGGTGTCGCCGCCCGAGACCGGGGCATCCAGCATGGACACGCCGCGCTCGGCCAACTGCGAGGCGACGTCTCGCGTCACCGCCGGTGAAATGGTGGACATATCGATCGCGACGGAGCCGGGTGCGAGGCCGTGGATGGCTGCGTCGTCGCGTCCGACCAGCACCGATTCCACATCCGGCGAGTCGGTCACGATCGTGATCAGGATGTCGCTCACCTCCGCCGCCGCTTGCGGTGAATCGGCCGACGATGCGCCAAGTTCGACGCAGGCGTCGATCCCGGGTTGCGAGCGGTTCCAGACCGTCGGCGCGAAGCCGGCCTTGATCAGATTTCCCACCATCGGCACACCCATGATGCCCAGCCCGATAAATCCGATGCGCTCCATGGCCAACCCCTTCAGATCTCTGCAATGCGACTACGATACGACCCATGCCGCTGTATCTCTCGGAAGCCACATGGGACGCTGCGCTGCCGTTGCATCAGGTGCTTGAGTCGCTGGAGGAGATCGTCCAGCGCACCGGCGGCCAGGTTGTGCAGGTGCTCCAGGTGGACGGCGAGTTGTCGTTGACCATCGAGACGCCCGACGATCTGTCCCTGTTTCGCGTCGGCCGCGAGGCATCGGAGTTGGGCCTCAACCTGTCGTCGCGCGTAGCATTGACTCGCACCGAGGCGGAAGCGCTGGACAGCGCCCACCGAGAACGAAGCAGGTAGGAGTCCCGCCCATGGCCGACAACGCACGCTGTGAAGAGATCCGTGTTGAGCGCGCTCGGTTGAACAGGCTCGCCGACGACATGCCGGGCAAGCTGCCGCCGAAGCCGGGCGAGGGTCCGCTCGGGCGCCCGAACCCGGAGCTGCGCCGCATCTACGACCAGATCAACGACCTGCGCAAAGAACTGCTCGCGATGGGCTGCAAGCCATAACCCGGCCTTACGCGTGTTCTCTCCCCCAGCTCTGCGGGGGGAGATGTCCCGTCGGGACAGAGGGGGGCTCCGTCCGATCTCTCAGAGACGATTCACACCCCGTTTACACTCCGCAAGCGCATCTGGCAATTTCGCTCCCAACTGGCTACGCTTGGAAACACAACTGAATAGTCGGGCCGAATCCCTGCAGAGCCCACAAGCCGAGTAGGGAGCGGGGGACCCAACACTTGGGGTGAATGCGGTAACTGGATTGTCGGAAACCGCACGGCGCACTCCTTCGCGCCGAACCCGTCAGCTAACCCCGTAGGCGACCGAGGGAGACGTGCGTCGGAGTTGTTGCTCCAATGCACGAGCTTTGAACCCGTGACTTGAGCACGGCTCCACCGGTTCGCCCCACTGCGCACGCAGTGATCGGCCGCGAACGTAGGAGTAACGCCGGGAGCGACCGCCTGGCGCACTCAGGGGCACGGGTTTCTCGCTCGCCCGGCCCCGTCCTTCCTGGCCGACCCCCGGACATCACGTCCGGGGGTTCGGTTTATCTGCTCGATCTCTCGATCCTATCGACCCACAAAGTTGGGCTGGCGCTTCTCGAGGAATGCGCGAGCCGCCTCCTTGTTGTCCTCGCCCGTGAACGACAGCATCACGTGCGAGCCCTCCTGGTAGAGCGAATCGCTCAGGCTCGACGTCGCCGCGTAGTTGAGCGTCCACTTCATCATCGACAGCACCGCGGTTGGCCCCTGCGCCAGTTCGCGGCAGAATGCCAGACCTTCCGACAACAACTCGTCGTGCGGCACCACCTTCGTCACGATGCCCAGCGCTTCTGCCTCGTCGGCATTGATCCGACGGTCCAGCATCAGCAACTCGCGTGCGCGGGTGATGCCGACCATCTGGTTGAGGAACCAGGCGACGCCGTAGTCGCCCGATACCCCGATGTTGCGAAACGCGGTCACAAACCGTGCGCGG
The DNA here is from genome assembly GCA_965204335.1 of Dehalococcoidia bacterium. Classification (GTDB taxonomy): domain Bacteria; phylum Chloroflexota; class Dehalococcoidia; order Bin125; family Bin125; genus Bin125. The sequence continues at coordinate 305,814 of OZ241982.1, forward strand.
TCGGAAGCAATGCGGAAGTCGGTCGCCAGGCAGAGGCCCAGCCCGCCGCCGGCGGCCGGTCCGTTGACCAGCGACACGGTCGGCGTGCCCATCTCATGCAGCATCCCCGATGTTTGCTGCTGGCTGCGGTGACTGCGGCGATTGACCACGCCGGGTCCGGGGGGCGGCCCATCCGAGCGCCGGCCCATGTTGTTGATGTCGGCTCCGGCCGAGAACCCGCGTCCGGCCCCGGTCACGGCCACGCAGCGGACCTGCGGGTCGTCTTCGCAGTCGATCAGCGCTTCGGTCAATCGCTGAAGCAGATCGTCCCCGAACGCGTTCAGGCGTTCCGGACGATTCAGCGTGATCAGGGCGACGCCGTCGTCGCGCTTGTCGAGGATGACCGTCGGGTCGCCGGTGGATTCAGACATGTATCGCGCCTTTCATCAAGTGGTCGGGAAGCTGGGCCTGCGGCTCCGCGAGACGAAGCAAGCCTCTCAATGCTAAGGCCACACCTGCGTACACTGACCTCATGTGCGGACGCTTCACCCTGACGGTGGACTCGCTCGAATTCATCGAGGCTGTGCAGCGGCTCAACGTGAAGCTGTTCGGCGGCGGGGACTTCAAGCCGCGCTTCAATATCGCGCCGACGCAGCTCCACCCAATCCTGCTCGCCGACGGCGAGGAGTTTGCCGCTCAGCCCGCGCGTTGGGGCCTGATCAACTCGTGGGCCAGGGACGCCAAACGCGCAGCTCGGCAGATCAATGCCCGTTCGGAGACGGTGGCGGATTCGCGAGCGTACGCGCGACCCTTCAAACGACAGCGCTGCCTCGTCCCGGCCGACGGCTGGTACGAATGGAGCGGACCGAAGAGCCAGCGCCAACCGCACTGGATCCACCGCGCCGACCGCGAGCCGTTCGTCTTCGCCGGCCTCTACGACGTCTGGCATCCCGAGCCGGATCGGCCGGCAGCGACCTTCACCATCTTGACCAGGGAAGCGACCGAAGCGCTGGCGAGCATCTACCCGCGGATGCCCGTGGTCCTGCCGCCCGACCGCCAGGAGGCCTGGCTCGACTCTGGTAACCAGGAGAAGGACTCGGTGCTGGCGTTGCTGGAACTGCCCGCCGACGATTCATTCATCACCATGCCCGTCTCGAGCCGCGTGAACGCGGTCAAGCACGACGACCCGACCCTGCTCGAGGTCGAAGAACAGCCTTCTCTCGATCTTGGCTAACGCAAAGGATCCAGCATGTTCACCGATATCGACGGCTTCCTCCGCTACTTTCGCTCCGTCAACCGCCGCGCCGTGCGCGATGTGACCGCGTTACCGCCCGAGGCGGACGGCTGGACACCCATCGGAGGGGAAGGCGAGAACGCCTGGTCAATCAACAAGCTGATCGGCCACATGTGCGGCTCGCGACTCTACTTCGCCAGCGCGTATCGACGGCAAGGCTGGATCTCGCCGGAGCCACCCGACGTCAGCAGTCCAGAGCTCTGGGCGCGGGCCCTGGATGCCAGCTTCGAGGAATTCAGCCGACTCGTGACCGAGGTAGGCGACGAGGGCCTGACACGGCAGATTGAGATGATCGACACGCCCGGAGCCACGCTGAGCGGCTGGCGCCTGCTGCTCATGATGATGGAGCACGACATCCACCACCGCTCGCAGATCGACACCTACGCCGGGCTCAACGGCTGGGATCCGCCCGACATTTACTTCCGCTCGGCGGAGACCATCGCCGAGCGCCAGCCCGAGCAGATCGCGAAGTACCGCTCGTGAGCGCCGACCTGATCCCTCCGACTCTGGAGGATGTGCGCCGAGCGCGAGAGATCATCCGGAACACGCTCTCGCTGCCGACGCCACTGGTTCAGAGTCCGGGGCTGTCGCAGCGCTGGGACGCGCATGTCTCGCTCAAGCTCGAGTGCATGACCCCGACTTCAGCTTTCAAAGTTCGCGGCGGGGTGTACTTCGCCTCGCAGCTTTCCCCTGATGAACTTGAGCGCGGGCTGATCACCTCTTCCACGGGCAATCACGGACAGTCGATCGCCTTCGGTGCGGCCTCGATCGGCGTAGCGGCCACGATCTTCATGCCGACCGACGCGAATCCCGACAAGATCGCGGCGATCGAGCGGTTGGGCGGTCGTGTCGAGCTCGTCGGTGAACGCTTCGATGAGTCGCGGCGCAAGGCGGAAGAGTACGCCGCAGAGCGCGGAGCTCGCTATGTGGAACCGGTCGAGGAACCACGCCTGATCGCGGGAGTGGGCACGGCGGCGCTCGAAGTGCTGGAAGACCAGCAGCCCGAGACTGAACTGGTGCTGTTGCCGCTTGGCGGAGGTACAGGCTCAAGCGGCTGGGTCACGGTTCGTGACGGTCTCGGCCATCCCGCCGAGATCTGGGCTTCGCAATCCGCCCAGTCGCCGGCCGCCTACGACGCCTGGCGCTCCGGCCGGATCGAAGATCGGCCGAACAGGAGCATTGCCGAAGGTCTCGCGACTGGAACTCCGTTCCCCTTCGCCCTCGAAATCCTGAAACACCGTCTGAACGACTTCATCCTGGTTGACGACGAGCGAATCCTCGATGCAACCCGGCTGCTCTGGAACATGCAGCACGTGATGGCCGAACCGTCTGGAGCAGTCGCGGTCGCGGCGGCCGAGCAAGAACGTGAGCGCCTGGTCGGAAAGCGGGTCGTGCTCGTGATTAGCGGCGCCAACGCGACCCGGAGTCAACTGCTCGATTGGCTGCAGGATTAGCCGGCCACGTCGTTGATCTGACCGGCCAGCACGAAGTCGAAGTCGGTGACGCCGCCCGCGTCGTGGGTGTTGAGCGCGATTGAGACCGTGTTGTAGACATTCGACCAGTTGGGATGGTGGTCGAGCTTCTCGGCCAGCAGCGCGACCGACGACATGAAGCCGAAGGCCGCCACGAAGTTATCGAACTGGAACTCGCGGGTCAGCGAGCCGTCTGCGTATCCCCAGCCCGATATCTCGGAGAGCCGACCGCTAATCTCGGAATCATCCAGCTTGCGTCGCTCCGGCATGACAACCTCCCGATGAACTCCCAAACGAACGTGCCGCGAGTATAGGAATCCCATGCCGTCTCTCGATGATGTCCGCGCCGCACTCGAAGTTGCTCGTCACGGGTATCTGTCGACCGCATCGGCAGAGGGCGACCCGCATTTGCAGCCGGTGGTGTTTCAGGTCGTCGAAGCCTCGATCTACATCGCAATCGACGAGAAGCCCAAGACGACGCTGCGGCTGCGCCGGCTGACCAACATCGAATCCAATCCGAGATTCGCCCTGCTCGTGGACCACTACGACGACGACTGGGACCAACTCTGGTGGATTCTCCTACGCGGCCCGGCGGAGGTGCTCTGGCCGTCGGCATGGGACGCCGAGGAGGCGGCAACGGTGATCGACGCGCTGCGGGCCAAGTATCCGCAATACGAGTCGATGGGGCTGGAGGAGCGCCCGCTGCTCAAGCTGACGCCCGAACGTGTCACTCGTTGGTCGGCGTCATGACTGTTCAAGGCCTTCGTAGACGTCTTTGCTGCTCCGACGGCGGACGCGGACGATCTCGATCTCACGATTGACGCTATCGACTCTGAAAATCATCCGCCAATCGCTGATCGGAAGGCGAATGCGCCACATGTCGTCGCGATCCGCCAGGTCGAGTTGCAGCGACTCAGGCATGTGAGGCCCGCCAGCAAGCAATTTCTTGTATCTATTGGCAACGACTCGCGGTTCGGGCGCTAACCGAGATCGCTCCAGGTCCGCCTCAGGGCTGTACCGGACTCGGTACCGCACCTGCCTAGTCGTCGCTCGCCAACTGCGGGACAAAGAGAAACAGCGCCTCGGGAAACGTGCTCCGCACGCGCCTCACGAACGCCTGACCCTCGACCGTCGGCAATTTGCGGTCCATCCACATATCCATGTGCTCCGGAAACTCCGTTGCCAGGCGGACGAAGAACTCGTGGTCAGGATCGTCGGGATTGTCTTCGGGATCGGGGACCTCGACAAGCGTGATCTCTCCGCGGGCGCGTTTGGTCTCATACTCTTGGACAAAGGCGATGTCCTCAGCATCCTCTTCCGGGGTGAACTCGGGAGGCGGATGCGTGAGATTCATGAATTGCGCCCATTCTTCAGCACTACCGTCGAGCGCGCGATCGAGGGCGTCCATCCATTCGGCCTGGATCTCTTCGAGTGTGGGCTGTTGCTTCTTCAGCACCATGCTGAGTTCATTCCTCCGCGGCTTCGAGATTCAGCATACCCAGATGATTGCTACACCTGGCTCCAGTCGCTTCCCCTGAGTTCGTCGTAGCGCCGGTCGGGGCCCGTCCAGCCGCCGTCGACGACCAGCTTCTGGCCGGTGATCAACGCCGATGCGTCCGAGGCCAGGAAGAGGGCGGCGTTGGCGATGTCGATCGCCTCGCCGGAGCGACCAAGCGGGTGGAGCGTGGCCCAGTTCTGTCTCGACTGTTCGACCCGCTCTTCGCTGAGCCAGCCCTGGCCCGTGGCGATGCCGCCGGGGCAGATGCAGTTGATCCGGATGCCCTTGGAGGCCCACTCGCCGGCGGCCGCCTGGACCATGGCAATCACGGCGCCCTTGGTGGCGCAGTAGGCCGCCATGCCGGCCAGACCGACCAGCCCCGCGACCGACGCGGTGGCGATGATCGAGCCGCCTCCGGCGCGCTCCAGGTGGGGGATGCCGTACTTCATGCCCAGCCAGACTCCGCGGATGTTGACGCCCGTGACCAGGTCGTAGGTCTGCTCCGGGCAGTCGCGAACATTGCCCTCGGGTGGCCCGACGCCGGCGTTGTTGTAAATCACGTCGATCCGGCCCCAGGCGTCATCGGCGGCCGCGAACATGCCCTGGACGTCTTCGCCGTGGCGGACGTCGGTCTCGACGAACAGTGCGGAGTCTCCGATGTCCGAGGCAACCTCGGGTCCGCGCTCTGCGTTGCGGTCGGCGATCAGGACTCGCGCGCCTTCGGATGCGAAGAGCCGAGCGGTCGCTTCGCCGATGCCGGAGGCGCCACCGGTGATGACGGCAACCTTTCCAGCGAGACGTTCGGATGTGCGGCCGGCCATGATTCGTCCCTCTCTACGCCTGCGAGTACTGCGGTCCCATGACCTGGACATAGCGATCGTCGAGGCTGGTCCAGCCGCCGTCGACGACCAGCTTCTGGCCCGTGACTAACGAGGAGGCATCGGACGCAAGGAAGAGCGCCGCATTGGCGATGTCGATGGCCTCGCCCGAGCGCCGCACCGGGTTGTACTGCGCCATGAACTCACGCGACTGGTCGATTTGATCCTCGCTCCGCGAACCCTGACCGGTCGCGATATTGCCCGGCAGAATGCAGTTGATGCGAATGTTCTTCGAGGCCCACTCGCCAGCCGCCGCCTGCACCAGCGCGACGACCGCGCCCTTGGAGGCGCAGTAGGCCGACACTCCCGCGACTCCGGTGATGGCCGCGATCGAGGCGGTGACGATGATCGACCCGCCGCCCGACCGTTCCAGGTGCGGGATCCCGTACTTCATGCCGAGCCAGACGCCGCGAATGTTGACGTCCGAGATCAGGTCGTAGCGCTCCTCGGAGCATTCGGTCACTTTGCCTTCGGGTCCGCCCACGCCGGCGTTGTTGTAGATCACGTCGACGCGGCCCCAGGCCTCCACAGCCGTCGCGAACATTCCCTGCACGTCCTCGCCGGAGCGGACATCGGCCTCAACGAAGCGTGCTGCATCGCCGATCTCCGAAACCACCTCCGGCCCGCGAGACGTATTCCGGTCTGCAATGACGACTCGGGCGCCCTCGGCGGCGAAGAGCCGGGCGCTGGCTTCGCCGAGTCCCGACGCGCCACCGGTGATGACTGCGACCTTGCCTGCCAGCCGATCCGCCATGGCCTGTTCCTTTCCTGAGCGTCGAACGTGGTCTAGGAAAAGTCCACGCCGGCGAAGTCGGACCAGCGCCCGTCGATGGCGGTCCAGCCGCCATCAACTACGATCGCCTGCCCGGTCATGAATGACGACTCGTCGGAGGCCAGGTAGAGCGCCGCCTGGGCGATGTCGCTGCCCTCGCCGGAGCGGCCGAGCGGGTGCGCCGTGGCGTTCCGCTCACGTCGGCGGGCCATGCGATCGGGGTCCTCGGGACCGCGCGAGTGGTCGCCGATCCGGGTGGCGATCGCGCCGGGGCAGATGCAGTTGACACGGATGCCCGACGAGGCGAATTCGCCGGCGACGGTGCGGGTCAGGGAGATGACGCCGCCCTTGGACGCGCAGTAGGCGGCGATCCCGGACAATCCGGAGAGTCCCGCCACCGAAGCCGTGGAGATGATCGAACCGCCGCCGGCGCGCTGCAGGTGCGGAATCCCGTACTTCATCCCCAGCCAGACCCCCTTGAGATTGATCGCCATGATCTCGTCGAACACCTCCTCGGGACAGTCGCGAACATTCTCCTCGCGGCCGCCGATGCCGGCGTTGTTGTAGATGATGTTGATCCCGCCGAATGCCTCAACGGCGGCGGTGTACATCGCCTGAACGTCTTCGCCCTGAGAGACGTCGCCGGTGAACGCGACGGCGGCCTCGCCGATTGTGGCCGCGGCGTCCTGGGCACGCTCCTCAAAGCGATCCATGACCAGCACGCGGGCGCCCTCTTCGGCGAACAACTCGGCCGTCGCCCGTCCCATCCCGGAGCCTGCGCCGGTGATCACGGCGACCTTGCCATCCAGCAATCCGGCCATCTGAACCCTCCTCAACGACACGACACGGGTTGCACGGCCCGCGCCGCGCATCGTAGGGAGGGTAGAGCTTGCGGAACTGTGATGTCAGCGCGGCCGACCCGACGTTGGTTACGTCAGGGCGTCGGCGATCGCGAGCTCCGCGATTTTCTCGTCGTCGTAGCCGAGGATGTCGCGCAGGACGAGGTCGTTGTCCCGTCCGATGGATGGGGCGACAGAGCGGTATGTCGGGGGTGTTTCAGCCAACTGGCCCTTGGCGGCTTCGAAGGTGGTCGTGCCGTGCTCCGGGTGTTCCATTTCAATGAAATGGCCTCGGTGTTGGAACTGCGGATCCTGAGCGGCGGCAGAGCTGTTGGAGACGGCGTGCGCCGGAACGCCGAAGGCCTGGAGCATGTACTCGATTTCGATCGCGCCATGGCCGGAGGTCCAGGCGGAGACGATGGTGTTCAGTTCGTCTTCGTTCGACTTGCGGGCGGCGAGATCGGCGAAGCGGTCGTCGCAGGTCAACTCGCCCTGGCCCATGGCGGCGCAAAGGTTGGCCCAGTCGGCGTCGGTGCGGACGGTAATGGCGACCCAGTCGTCCTCTCCGGCTGCGGCATAGCAGCCGTGCGGCGCCATGTCGGGATCGGCGTTGCCCACGAGTTGCGGCACGCGGCCGTTGACGTGATAGTCGAGCAGCGCCGTGCTCATGAAATGCAACGACGATTCGGCCTGGGCCTGATCGATGTAGATGCCTTCACCGGTGCGGTCGCGGTGGTCTAGCGCGGCCAGAATCGTGGGTAGCGCAAATCGCGGCGATAGGTAGTCGGTGTAGGCCGAGTAGGGACCGATCGGCGAGCCGCCTGGATTGCCGGCCAGGGCGATATAGCCGCCAATCGCCGCGCCCATCGTCCCGAATCCGGCCACGCGGGAGAGCGGCCCTTCCTGTCCGAAGAGGCAGGTCGAGAGCATGATCAGTTCCGGTTTGATCTGGTGCAGCGAGTCGTAATCCATGCCCCAGGCGCGCATGGCGCGCGGAGAGAACGACTCGGTGAGGACATCGCACCACTTGATCAGGTCGAGCAGCACCTCGCGGCCTTCGGCCGTCCCCAGGTTCAGCGAGAGTCCGAGCTTGTTGATATTCATGTTGCCGAAGAGGCCGGAGTGGTCGGGACCCTGTCCGTTGTTGTGGTACGGACCGATGCCGCGTGCGGTCTCAATTCGGTTGGCGGACTCGACGCGGACCACGGTGGCGCCGAAGTCGGCCATCGCGCGAGTCGCGGTCGGGCCGGCCACGACCCACATCAGGTCAAGCACCTTGAGTCCGGCGAGCGCCCCCTCAGCCGGAATGCCCGGAGCGTTGCTGAGCGTTGTCATTCAGATCACCCCACGTTCCCGCAGGTCGTTGAGCGCGTCTTCGTCGAGACCGAGCTCTGCGTAGATCTCGGCATTGTGTTCGCCGAGTGTCGGCGCCCGGCGTCGATATTCGATCTGATTCTCGGAGAGCTTGACGAACGGTCCCGGGAATCGCACGGGCTCCGGCCAGCCCGGCATCTCGTGTTCGCGCCAGAACTCGCGCGCCTCGAACTGCTCGGAGTTGGCCACTTCGTCGACCGTCGTCACCGGAACGATCAGCAGGGAGCGCGACTGCGCCTCGTCAAACAGTTCGGCTCGGGTGCGCTTCTTCAGGAACGCCCCCACCACCTCCATCAACCGGGCCCAGTCGGAGAGCGGTCGGGCGCCGGAGATGAACTCCGCGCCAAGCCCGATCCAGTCGAGGTCGCGGTCTTCGAGCGAGCACTCGCCTTCGTCGTACATCCAGTTGAACAGGCGCTGGGAGAATGGGCCGATGCCGGAGCCGAAGAGGAAGGTCAAGGAAATGTGGCCGTCAGCGACCTCCCAGATCAACTTGCCGGTGAACGGTCCGACGGCCATCCCCCCGGCGACCCGCGCCGTTTCGGCTGCCCCGATCGACGCGGCCAGATTGGCCGACATCGTGGCGGCGGCCACGGATTGCTGGGCGGAGATATCGACGTATTGTCCGCGGCCGATCCGGCTGCGCGCGCGCAGAGCGACCATCGTCGCGATCGCCGCCTCGCCGCAGGCATGACTCCAGGCCTGAGGTACCGACACGCGGACTGGAGCTTCGCCGGCGCCGCCCGAGAGAATCAACGGCCCGCCGGCGGCCATCAGGATCAGGTCGGTCGCTTCGTACGCGGCCTTGGGCCCGGTCTGTCCGAAGGCTGAGATCGAGGTGTAGATCAGGTCGGAATGGTCATCTGACAGGTCGTCATAGCCCAGACCTCGGCCTGGCATCGCGCCCGGGTCATCGGACTCGAGGATGAAGTCGGCGCCGGCGGCAAGTTGTCTGACCAGGGCCTGTCCGTCCGGATGGTCGAGATTGCAGGTAATCCCCCGCTTGTTACGCGCATAGGCCCACCAGAACAGCGAACGATCCGGCCCCGGCTCGTCGCCGGCAAAGGGTCCGACCGAACGAGCCGATGACCCGCCGGGAGGCTCGACACAGATCACATCCGCGCCAAGATCGGCCAGGATCTGGCCGGCCAACATGCCTCGCTGATCGGTCAAATCCAATACGCGATAGGGCGTCAGCAACATCGATCGACCTCCTCCCACTCAGCGATTGCAGGGTATCGTAGGCCGAGAGGACACGACGCCGGCTCGCTACGATGTGTTCGGAGCAGACGATGACGACGACCGAACCCACCTATCAAACCTCTCCGCCGACGTATCTGACCGACGAGTACGAGGTGGTCAGGGACGGTCGGACCTATCTGTGCCAGAAGATGGAGTACCGGGGCGAGATCTACGAGATGTGCCGCGAGGTTGATCCAAAGGAACCGTTCTTTGAGAGGCACTTCCGAGGCAGAGGGATCCGACCAGGCGATCCGGGCTACGACGAGTTGGTCGCGTACATGGACCAATTCCTGATTCCTCGCGATAAAGCCGAGGCCGAATGACGCCTCAGGAGCCGGTGTTTGTCGACACCGTTCACCTGCTCGGGCTCTTTCTTGTCGATGACCAGTGGCATCAAGCGGCGATCGCCGCTGACGCTGGCGTCGGAGAACGACGCAGATTCACCAGCCACGGCGTGTTCCAGGAGTTTCTCGCTCACGTGTCGCGCAACGGAGAGCGCGCGCGAGCCGAAGCCGTCGCGAGCGTTCGAAGCATGCAGCGAGACGAATCCGTCTTCGTAGTCACACACGCGCAAACATTGGTGGAGAAGGCTCTCGATCTCTACGACGGCGAGTTTCGCCACACCCGTCTCAGTCATCAGGATTGCGTCTCGATTCAAATCATGCGCGACCTCGGCATTACCGAGATCTTGACCGCCGACCAGGAGTTCGCCCTCGCCGGATTCACGCCGCTTCTTCGCCGATACTCCTGACCCTTACTGCAGCGCGCCAGAACCGCTGATCTCCCACTCGTCCTCAACCACTCCGGCTCGATGCGCGTACAGCGTGCGATGCAGCAGGACCGTGCTGTCGGAGTAATGCGGGATCATCTCGACGCGGTCGCCGATCCCCACCGGCTGGCCGCCTTCCCGTGAGAAGTGCGTATGCTCCGCGCTCAGTCCGACGCAGCGCCAGCCATCAGGCTCGACCACCGACGGCAGGCCGGTGTGCCGACCCGTCGCCTTCCAGCCGGCATCTCCGGCTGCCCGCTCCGCATTGGCCGCCGAGACGACCTGGCAGATCAGGCTCAGCGCTCGACGATGACCGTCCACGCCCATGAGTTCATAGGTCAGGTCCATCAGCGCGGCCCCGCCGGCCTGTAGCTCGTTCAGCACGCCCTGCTTCAGCACATATCGATAGTTGCCGCTGCCGCCGCCCGAGAGCACGCCGATCTCGTAACCGTCCGCCCGGCAGAGCTCATCCGCCCTGGAGAGGATCGCAGACGAGACCGCGGTCTCCCGTTCCTTCTCGTCGTCCGGCAGCCCCATCACGTGGCCCTCGTAGCCCATCAAGCCTCGCAGTCGGACCGCCGGCAGATCCGAGATCAGTGCGCAGAGCGCCGGCGCTTCTTCGGGTGTCACGCCGCAGCGATGCAGATTGACGTCGATGTCGACCAGCAAATCGATCGTCACGCCCGCAGAGTCGGCGGCGGCGGAAATCTCGCGGATGTTGTCTGCATCGTCGACCGCCACGCAGACCGTGGCCAGCCTGGCGACCTCCACCAGCCGCGCCGCCTTCCGCTCGCCGACGACTTCGTTCGCGATCAGGATGTCGGTCACGCCGCCCTGCGCCATCGCCAACGCCTCCGACGCCTTCGCGCAGGTAATGCCGACCGCCCCGGCTTCGAGCAGCCGCAGCGCCATGGCGGGCGCTTTGCAGGCCTTCACGTGCGGCCGCCAGTCGATCCCGGCCTCGGCGCAGCGCTGAGCCATCAGCCGAGCATTGTGTTCCAGCGCGTCAAGGTCGACCAGCAGCGCCGGCGTGTCCAACTCCAGGACGTAAGTCATAGCATGCTCCTGACCGACGACACCGGAATCCGGACGAAATGCCGACCGATGCCCTTTGCTGAGATTAATGGCCTGCAACTCTTCTATCACGAACAGGGACCCGACGATCCCGACGCCTCAACCGTCGTCTTCGTCCACGGCACCCAGGGCAATGCCTCGCTCTGGGCCGATCTCATCGATGTGCTCTCCGACCGATTCCGCTGCGCGGCGCTCAACCATCGCGGTCGGCCGCCGTCGGAGTCGCCCGACGATCCCTCGCTCTACAGCATCGAGCAGTTCGCCGACGATCAGGCCGCCTTCATCGAGCAGCGCGGATACAGCAACATCACGATGATCGGTTGGTCGCTGGGCGTGCGCACCGTGCTCTCCTACCTGGATCGGCACGGATCGGACCGAGTCGGCCAAGCCATCCTCGTCGCCGGGCCGCCCTCGCCCAACTTCGGCGGCCAACCGCTGACTCCGCCCAACCAGGACGCGCCACCGCGCGAGATCTGGGGTCAACAGTTCCGAGCCTCGACCGAGGCCTGCTGGGAAGGCTCGCAGCACTCACGAGCCACCTGCGACCTCGAGGCCTCGTTGCCACGCATCAACATCCCCGTCGCGATCTTCCCCGGCCGCCACGACCCCATCTGTCCGCACCCCGCCGCCGAGTTCATGGCCCGCGAAATCCCCAACGCCACCCTCAGAACCTTCGAGCAGTCCGGCCACGCCCCCCTCGTCACCGAAGCCGAGCAGTTCGCAACGGAAACCGTTGCCTTCATCCAACGCTGCGAACAACCGCGTAACCCGCACTAGCACCCGTTCCCGGTCCCCTCTCCCCCAGGAGGCCCGCGCGCAATTCATCCAGCGTCGGGCGAGGGCCGCCTAGTCGGCGACGGGCTCGGCTTCGGCTTCGGCCGGAGCCTCGGCGCCGTTGCTTGAAGCCTCTGCGGCTTCCAGACCCTGACGGAAGGCCTCGGGCAACTCCTTGCCGGCGTCGGCGAAGGCCTTGGCCATCGCCTTGTTGCCCGCGCCGAAGATATCGAGTTGGCGGTCTTCGACGAAGTCGCGTGAGGCGACGATCCGGTCGAGCTGGCCCTGGTAGCGCGGCGCGACATAGCGCATGAAGAGCTCGTAGCTGCGCTTTGTCGCATCGCTCGATGCCCACTCGTGGTGCATGCCGAGCACGCCGCCGACGCCGCCCGAGCGGTCGTGGATGCCCTCGATCTGTTCGATCACGTCATCGGGCGAACCGACGATCACCTGGTTGGCGTCGATTGCTTCCTCGATCGTGTCGGCGGCAAACAGGACGATGCCGCCTTTGCGGCCCTGATCGCGGACATCGCCGACGTAGACGCGGCGCAGATATCCCGCGCGGACATCCTCGATCGCCTGTGCGCGCGTCTCGGCGACGTGGATCGCGGTCACGACTCGCCAGTTCTTGCGCGAGACCTCGTGTCCGTTGTCGTGGGCGGCCTCTTCGTACCAGTCCCAGACGCTCTTCATGCCGTCGGAATCGGCGCCGCCCAGGGACAGCATGCTGACGCCGTGCTTGCCGGCGAGTTGCGGCCCGGCAGGCGTGAGAATGACGGCGACGGCGACCTCGGGATGCGGATCGGAGTACCACGCCATCTGCAGACGTGCCTCGGTCAGCGAGAACCAGTCGGTTTCCATGGTGACGGGCTCTTCGCTTCGCGCCATCTGCATGATCGCGTCCAGCGATTCCGCCATGCGGCGGCGCTGCGTCTCGGGCGGGATGCCCATCTGGACGGCGTCGGAGGTCAGCGCGCCGGGACCGACTCCCAGCGCGACGCGGCCGCGAGTCATGTGGTCGAGCTGGAGCAGGTCGTCGGCCACCATCAACGGATTGTGATAGGGCAGCGAGACGACGCCCGTGCCGAGCTTGATGTGCTTGGTTCGCTCGGCGGCGGCGGCGAGGAAGATCATCGGATTCGAGATCAGCTCGCGGCCGAAGGAGTGGTGCTCCCCGACCCAGACTTCGTCGTAGCCCAGATCATCGAGGGTTTCGATCAGCTCAAGGTCGCGCTGGAGCGCCAGCGTCGGATGCTCGCCCACCCGGTGGAATGGAGCCAGGAAGAGGCCGAATTTCATGCGCTTCGGTCGCCAGGACATGGTGCGTCGTCCGTTCTATCGGTTACAGAGTCGTACAGCTCTGAGGATAGCGGTGTCACAGACGCCACACGGTTATCCGGCAGGCGTCAGATCCAGCTCGGTCAGTTCGACCGTCTCGGTCGCCGGATTGAGGAACAGGGTGAAGCGGTTGAGGATGTCGCGGCCGAGCAGGGAAGGCAGCCGAACACTCGCTCCGTACTGCAGTTGCGTGAGGACCAGCACAAGTTGTCGAAAGATGACTGGGCGCTCGCCGGGGATGCGGAAGGCAAGAGTCAGCGGCACCTCGACAGCTCCGCTGGTACCGACACCGGTGATCGAGACGCGATTGTCGGGGAACAGCTGCCTCAGACGGCGATGACCTTCACGGCCGAACAGGCGGCGTGCGTCGCCGGCTGAGAGCACCGTCCAATCGGCGCCAGTGTCTAGCAGAAACTCGGTCGTCAGCTGCAAGTTTCCGTATACAAGCTCGCCGGTGACGCGCGGCGCTGGCGGCTGGTCGGGGAACGCCTGCCGATAGCTTCCCGTGATCATCCTGCTCACAGGATCAGAATGCCCTGTTGCTGCTGGCGCGTAATCGCGGCGTCCCGAATGGGTTCATCGAGTTCCCGCCAGCGGTCGGCCATCTTGTGAATGTCGTCGAACGGCTCCACGACGCCACCGCTATGAATCAGCAAGATCTGGTCGGGATAGCGCTCGAATAGCTCCCACTGATGCACACGGAAATACTCGTCGTTTCGCTCGGCATTGACGAAGCCGCGCTCAAGGCGCTCTAGATCGAATCCGTTCTCCGCCAGCTCCTCGAGGATCTCTTCTTCCGTCACAGTACCGACGGTCTCCTCACGATCGCTCGAGAAGCTCACCGTACCAACCAGTTCAGATCGGTGTTCCATCGGGCTCAACCTAGCACCTCGGGATTGACGATCGCCTCGGGCCTCTTCCCGCTCACCACGTTGACCACGTTCCGCGTCGCCAACGCCCGCATCGCGTAGCGAGTTTCCTCCGTCGCCGTGCCGATATGCGGGAACGTGATCACGTTGGGCAACTTGACGATTGGCTCGTCCGGGTCGGGCGGCTCATCTTCGAGGACATCGAGCCCGGCGCCGGCAATCTGATTGGCGACCAGCGCGTCGTGGAGCGCCTTCTGGTCGACGGCGGGGCCTCTCGACGTATTGATCAGGTAGGCGGTCGGCTTCATCAGCGCGATCTCGCGGGCGCCGATCATGTGCCGCGAGGACTGGTTGAGGTCGGTGTGCACGCTGACGAAATCCGACTCGGCGAGGAGTTCGTCGAGCGTCCGCTTCTCCGCCGGCGGCGCGTCGGCCGGCGGGTTGTCGTAGATGTCGTACCAGAGCACCTTCATCCCGGCGAAGACGGCCCGACGCGCAACTTCCTGCCCGATCCGGCCGAAGCCGACAATCCCGATCGTCTTGCCGAACGGGTCGTTGGCCAGCCCGGGATACGGCTCTCGCCGTCCCCAGCCACCCGAGCGGTTGTATGCCTCGAACTCCATCAGGTGACGCGACAGCATCAGCAGGAACGCCATGGTCAGGTCGGCGACGGCGGCGCTGAGCACGCCCGGCGTGTTGCACAGCGCGATCCCGTTACTGGTCAGGAAGGGCACATCGAACGCGTCGAACCCGACCGACGTCGTGGCCATGACTTTCAGGTTGGGCGCCAGATCGACCACCTGCTGGTCGATCACAATCAGCGGGTTGCCCAGCACGCCGTCTGCATCTTTGACCGCCTCCAGGAACGCGCCGCGGTCGCGGCCATCAACGACGCGGACGTCGCCGGCTTCGGCGAGCATGTCATGGAGTTCGTCTTCAATCGGTACGGCCTGGACGATGGTCGGCATGATTGGGGTCTTTCGGTTGACGTTGGCTGGGTGAATGGTAGGACAGGGGGAACCCTCACCCTAGCCCTCTCCCTCGGGGAGAGGGGACCGGATACTCCCTCTCCCCCGAGGGAGAGGGTTGGGGTGAGGGCCGCTCTCTTAGTGTGATTCCAGCCGATACACGCGCTGCGCGGTGTCGTGGAACATCTGGTCCTTCTCGTCCTGCGGATAATCGGCGACCAGCTTGAAGAACTGGTTGTACATGTTCGTGTAGCTGCAGCAGACCTTGTCGACCGGGAAGTTGCTCTCGAACATGCAACGGTCGGGGCCGAACGACTGGATCATGTGCTCGTACCAGCGGCGGTTGACCGCGAGCAGCTCGTCCGACGACGGCGCACGCTCCATCTGTTCCCAGCCGAAGCCGTTGACCACCATCTGGATTCCGCCAACCTTGGCGACGACGTTCTCGCAGGTGGCCAACTCGGAGATCGAGTCGCACCAGTCGGGGAAGTACTCGTCGTGTTTGCCGGCGTACGGACCCACGCCCAGCGGGCCACCGAGGTGGTTGAGGATGATCGTCGTGTCGGGGTACGCGCGGGCGAGATCGGTCAGCTCCGGAATCTGCGGGTGGTAGAGCCAGGCCTCGAAGCTGAGGTTCCGCTTGCCCAGCTCGGCGAAACCCTCGCGATAAGTCTCGTTGAGGTAGAGATGCCCCTGGTGCACGATCCGCGAGTTGGGGACGTCGGGGGACGGATCCCAGCTGGCGTGATGGCGGATGCCGCGGAATCGGGAACTGATCTCCATGTGAGCATCGAGCACTTCACCGACAGCCGCGCCGAGCAGCAAGTCGGCATGCGAGACGATCCCGGTACAAGCGCGCAGGTCGCCGTAGAGACCGCTGGCGCTCTGGGCGGAGACACCGGCGACGTATTCGGTTTCACCGACGGGCGCCATCGCTTCAGACGCGTCGGCGTTGTACATCGCTCCGCATTCGATGAAGACGGTCTGGCGGACGTTCAGGTCGGCGGTGTCCTCGAGCAGCTCGTCAAGGAAGTAGCGCAGAGGCGGCCCGTCGGGCCGTGCGTCCCAGAGATGGTGATGCGGGTCGATGATCTTCTGATCGGGATCGAATGCCGGCTCCTGGTTGGTGGCCAGCCAGCCGAAGTTGTTCGTAACCATCGTTGTATTCCTACGATTTGTCCAGGAGCTCGCGCAGTCCGCTGCCGAGCTCGGTGAAACCCTGATTGAGGAGGAAGCGATCCCAGCCGATGCAGAAGTGCCGCACGCCGAGGTCAAGATAGCGCTGCGCCTGCTCGACCGCGCCGATCTCGATGCGCGGAGCGACGCCGTATTCGAGCGACTTCGCGATCGTCTTCTCCTCGGCTTCCCGAATCTCCTCGGGATTCGGGCGCTGATCGAATGAGAAGGCATAGTCGGCGGGACCCCACTGGGTCATATCCACGCCGAGTTCGGCTGCTCGCTCGAGGATGGCGTCAATGTCGTCCAGCGCGACACGCTTTTCGATCATGATGACGGTCACGATGCCGTCGAGATCGGTGCCGTAGTTGTCGGCGTCGTAACCGGCCAAGCCGGGACGCCTCGTTTTGACGCCCATGACGCCGCCCAACTCGCCGGCCGTTCCGGGCCGGTCGGGGCGGATGGCCTGCATGGCCAGGTCGACGTCCTCGGGCGTGCGGATATCGGTGTAGAGCATGGCCTTGAAACCGGCCCCCAACGCGGCCTGGGCCCAGAACATCTGGTTGGCCTGGTCGAGCTTGATCATCAGCGGCAGATTGCCGCATTGCGCGGCTCGCGCGATGTGGTAGAGCTGCTTCATGTCGAAGGTCGAATACTCGGCGACGTATTCCGCGTAGTCGAATTGCCCGGTGTCGCCGATCAGTTCGGCGATATCGGGATCGTTGAAGAGGAAGTGCGTGCCGATCGTCGATTCGCCGGCGTCGAGCTTTTCGCGGAAGGTGTTGGCTAGCACAGCCATAGGTCGTCTCCTTGGTTGAGATTCGGTCGTGGTTCGGGGAACAGGGTAGAGCCGTCGCCAACGGTCCGGTCGCCGAACGTGCCCGCAACCAGGAGATCAAACGCGGCGGCGGCGGACGGGGTCGAGACGCTCGGTGAGCACGTCGCTGAGAAAGTTGAGGGCGGTCAGCATCAAGGCGAGGATGAGGACCGGTCCGAGGACGAAGTGCGGGGCGTCGCGCATGAACGGCCGGCCCTCCTGCATGATCGCGCCGAGCGTCGGGTCGGGCAGTTCGGCGCCCAGGCCGAGGAAGTTGAGCGCGGCCATGATCAGCACCGAAGCGACGATCGCGAGGGGGACCTGGACGGTGAACGCGCCGAAGGTGTTGGGCGCGACGTGTCGGAAGAGGATGCGCCGGCCGGAGAGGCCGAGGCAGCGCCCGGCGAGGACATAGTCCCGTTCACGCTCCCTGAGCACGCCGGCCCGCGCCAGTCGGGCCGAGCCGGGGATATTGAAGAACGCGATCGCCACGGCGACGCTGAAGATGCCGGAGCCGATGATCGTGATCAGCAGGATCGCGAAGACGATCCCGGGGAACGCCAGGAGGACGTCCACTCCTCTCATGATCAGGGTGTCGGTGCGTCCTCCGCGCCAGCCGGCGGTGTAGCCGATGGTGATCCCGACCAGCCAGCCGACGAACACGGCGATGAATCCGTGCTTGATCGTCCGGCCGAGGCCGATCGAGTTGCGCGCCAGCAGATCGCGGGAAATGTGGTCGGTGCCCATCGGCGCGTCCCAGGTGATGCCGCCGTTCTTCGGGGTGTCGCCCGGCTTGTTCGGGTCCGTCGGGTCGAGCACCGGGAATATGAACGCGAAGAAGAGCAGCACGACGAGGACAGTGACGGCCAATGCGCCGCGCGGCTCTCGCATGACGGCGCGCAGTTCGGTACCGACGCTGCGCAGGAAGTGGAAGCGATCGCTTTCCTCCTCGAAGGGGATGTCTGCCGCTCTGCCCGACATCGCTAGGCCTCCGCGCTCTGACCAATGCGGATACGCGGATCGAGTCCGACGTAGACGAGATCGACGATCAGATTGACGACGACGAACACGAAGACGAGGAGGATCGTCGTCGCCTGGATGACCGTGTAGTCGCGGTTATTGACGGCGTTGATCAGCGCGCGTCCAAGTCCGGGCCAGGTAAACACGGTCTCAATCACCAACGTGCCGCTGAGGATGCCGGCCAACTCGAGGCCCATGATCGTGACCACGGGAATCAGGCTGGGGCGCAGCGCATGGCGGACGATCACGACCCGGTTGGTCAGACCCTTGGACCGGGCGGTACGGATGTAGTCCTCGGTCATGGTGTCGAGCAGCGATTGTCGGGTGAAGCGGCTGATGTTGGCGGCGACGATGCCGCCCAGCGCCAGCGAGGGCAAGGCGAGGTGCTCGAGCGCTTTGAGCGGATCCTCGGTCAATGGCACCCGGCCCGAGACAGGAGTCAGATCAAACCAGACCGAGAAGACGATCAGATAGACCAGCCCGGCGACGAACGACGGCACGCCGATGTTCCAGCCCGTCCAGAGCGCCGCGAACCAGTCGAAGAAACCGCCTCGGTTGATCGCCGCGAGCACGCCGAGCGTGAGGCCGAGCGTGAATCCGATGATGATCGCCAGGCCGGCGAGCTCGACCGATGCCGGTATCGCGTTACCGAGGATTTCGGTGACCGGCAAACCGGTCAGCGACTGGCCAAAGTCGCCAGTGAAGATCCGGCCCAGCCAGATCCAGTACTGCTCGTACATCGGCTTGTTGAGGCCGAGTTCTTCCTTGAGCTGTTCGTAGACCTCGGGGTCGGTGTTGCCCATCGCGTCGCCGATCGCGCCGGCGACGGGGTCGCCCGGGATCAGTCGGACCGATGCGAAGATCAGGATCGACGCGACGAACAGGACGGGGATCATCTGCGTGATGAGCCGACGGAGTACGTAGGTCATCGGACGCCCGCTACTGACTCAGCGGAGGCGGCTCCGTGAGCGGAGTGCCCCCTCTGCCCCCGGGTCACAGCCCGGGGCAGGCTTTCGGCATCTCCCTCCGCCGCGCGGGGGCAGAGCGAGAGATTTGTTGAGCATCTCCCCCGTGAGGAAGATTGAAAGCAACTCCCGCTCTCCCCCGCGGAGGGGAAGAGCGGAGTGCTTGATTCGATCGCTACGTCTGTTCCAGCCAGATCGTCTGCGGGTTCGGGGTCGTGGGCCCGGGATCGGGCACGTGGACCCTGTTGGTATAGAACTCCGCTCCGCGCTGACGCGCGATGGCCTGGGCAAACATGACCTCGTGGAAGGTCTCGTTGAACGAGCGCCAGTACTCCTCGGTGTCCTCGTGGTTCCCGGTCTGGACGTCGATGATCATGTCCAGCCAGTGGAAGTAGTTGTCCATGTACGGACGTTCCCGAACCGGGATCGGGTTGCTGGCGTCGCCGCCGCGCTTGGCGTTGCCTTCGCCGTGCAGGGCGTCCTGCATGACCATGGCCAGCGCCGCACTCTCGGGCCGGATCCAGTTGCCGAAACCGATCAGGAAGTTGCCGAAGTCGCCGGCCTGCTGCTTCTCGATCATGACGTTGTACTCGGTCGGGTCGAGTTCAAGTTCGATGTCGAGCGTCGAGAGCTCGGCCTGCAGCAACTGCGCCAGGGCCGGCGCGTAGGGGCGAATCGGCAGAGTGCTGGCCGTCAGCACGCTGCCCTCGCCGACGCCTGCGGCGTCGAGCAGCTTGGCGCCCTCGGCCGGGTCGTAGTTGGGTCGGTCCTGATCTTCGATGTAACCCTGCGAGCCGCGCTGGAAGAACAACCGCCCGGCGTCGTCATAGGGACCGAAGTAGTCGCGCACGACGCGCTCCTGGTCGACCATCCGCCACACGCCGTGTCGCGCCCGAGGGTCGGTCGTCGGCTCGACGTCGATCGCGAAGCGGAAGATCTGGCCGCCGAGGCTCGTCCCGGCCCAACCCCAGTGGTCGTCGCTGGCGATCAGGCGGTCGATCGTCTCGGGGTTGTTGAAGGGGATCCCGTTGTGGGAGTCGATGTCGCCCGCTTCGAGGGCGATGCCGATGGCGTCCGCGTCGGAGAAGATCGTGTAGGTGATCTCGTCCATGTTCGGCGCGCCCATGTGACTCTCGGCGAACGGAACCAGGCGCCAGCCGGTGTTCGGGTCGTAGCTGTCGGTGTCGAAGCGCCAAGGGCCGGTGCCGATCAGGACGGCCTCTTCATTGCGCGCCATGTCGAGCGCCGGCGCGGTCGCGGAGCCGGCGGTCTCGGGGTGGCCCATGCGCACGTA
The DNA here is from genome assembly GCA_965204335.1 of Dehalococcoidia bacterium. Lineage (GTDB taxonomy): Bacteria > Chloroflexota > Dehalococcoidia > Bin125 > Bin125 > Bin125. Next base: position 326,226 of record OZ241982.1, read on the forward strand.
GGCGGTCAGCGCGCCGGTGAAACCGCGCGGCTCGCCCAGGTTCAGCTTCATCGTCGAGGCGTCGATCGCCTCGGTGCCGGCGATCACCTTGCCCAGGTTGTAAGCCGGCGAGCCGCCGCCGGAGACGCCCTGGTCGCGGATCGCTTCATAGCTGTGCGCCGCGTCGTCGGCGGTGAACGCGCGGCCGTCGTGGAACACGACGTTCGGCTTGATGTCGAAGATCCAGGTCAGATTGTCCGGCGTCTCCCAACCGGCCGCGACGTCGGGCTTGATCTCCCAGTCGGGGTTGGCGTACTCCCAGAACCGGTTGGCGGTCTCGTCGAGCTGCACCCCGCCGTACTGGGTCAGGCAGTTGTACATGTAGCCGGTCGGGTCGATCGTGCCGTTGTTGCCGGCCGAGTTCCAGGGGAAGCGGATCAGCGTGAGCTGCGACGCCGCCGCGCGCTTGAACACGCCGCCGGTCTCGATCGCATTGCCCTGGCTGTCGACCATCGCCTGGTCTTGCGCCTGAGCGACGGCCGCCTGTTGCTGCTGTTGTTGCTGCTGAGCGGCGGGCTCTTCCTGCTGCTCCTGCTGCATGGCCTGTTGTTCGGCCTGCTGCTCCATCGCCTGCTGCTGTTGCTGCTGGGTCTGGGCCGCGGCCGGTTGGGCGTCATCGTCATCGTCGCCACAGCCGACCAGCGCCAGACCGGCTGCGCCGACGCCGGCGCGGGCGCTCGCCCGCAGCAGGGATCGACGGCTCATCCGCGACCGTTTCATCCGTGACCAATAGTTGCGTTCCATGCGTCTCCTTCTGTTCTCGCTCTACGCGGCACCAGACTCCGCAGTCCCGCGCATTGATCTGAGATTACCCGCGAAGGCACTCTTCGGCAATGTGAAATTTTTCATGACTCGCACCGATAGAAACCGTCACTGGCACGCGGGAGGAACGATTGAAATCTGAGCCGGACCGCGAAGTTGGCGTGCTTGCTCGGCGGCCGCGACAGCGCTTGTGATTCATCCCTGAGCCGCAGGGACAGGGGTCGTGTCGTCAGACCGCGCGAGGCTTCAGATCGATCAATCCGGCGTTGATCAGTGGCGGCAGGTCGCGCTCCATGATCTTCCTCAGACCTTGCTCGCTGCGTAGATTGTGCTGCCGGTTGACCTTCGCGACGATGGCGCCCAGCGAAGCACGGCCATTCATCTGACCGATGCAGGCCGCCATCACGGCGGTAATCGGGTACGGCTCCGAGCGTTGCTCCCCTGAATCGACGACGAGTTGAAATGCCTGTTGGAAGCTCGCCCCGGCCAGGGCGCGTCGTTGCTCCAGCTTCACATGTCCCGGCAGCGAGGGGACGGAACGCAACAGTGCCCCGGCCTCTGCGGTGATCGCCTCCGTCGCGCGACGGCGGCGTTCGGCGCGATCGTCGCGGCGGCGCACCTCCGCCTCGATCTCGGGGGGCAGTTCGCCGTGCTCGATGACGGCCCGTTCGTAGCCCTGCGGCGGTTGTCCGCTGACGACCCGCACGAACGCTTCCCGCGGAGTCGTGCCGTCTTCGCCGAGGATCCGGCGCGCTTCCCAGAAATAGGAGTCGGCGCTGCGATTCGTCCCGTAAAAGAGCTGCGCGGTCAGATGGAAGTAGTCGTACTGCTTGCGATAGAGGGACTCGTAGAGTTCGGCCGCCTGTCGCCTGGTGTTCGGCTGTTCCAGCGCCGACTTCACGTAGTTGGCCGCCAGCGTTGCGCTGCCCAGCGCGAGATGCACGCCCGACGAGAACAGCGGATCGACAAAGCAGGCCGCGTCGCCGACGAGCACGTAACCGTTCCCGGCGAACTGCTTCGAGGTGTAGGACCAGTCGCGCTCGACGTTGGGTTCGTCTACCAGCGTCGCAGTCCTGAGCAACTCCTTCGTGTGAGGCGCCAACGCGACCTGGGCTTCGAGAAATCCGGTCGGGCCCAATTCTCGAAGCCCCTGCCGGCCGGTCTCCTTGTCGACCACGGCGCCGACGCTGGTGACGCCGGTGTGCAGCGGGATCTTCCAGAGCCAACCGTGCTCATAGGACTCGATGAAGATGTTGCCGTTGTTGGGTGGCTCAAGGTGCGCGGCGTTCTCGTAGTAGCCGTAGACGGCGAGATTCTTGAAATGCTCGTCCCACTGGTGCAGGTCCAGCTTGCGGCTGAGCAGCGCGGCCTGGCCGCTGGCGTCAACGATGAATCGGCAATTGATATGACCCTGCGTACCGTCGTGCAGAAACGACACGGCGGTCGCCCGGCCGTCTTCGACATGCACATCGAGCACCTGGTGCTCTTCGCGCACCTCGACGCCGTGCTCAGCGGCATTCTTGAGCAGGATGTGATCGAATTCGGAGCGGACGACCTGGAACGAGGTCGGGCGCTGGCCCGGATCGTCGGCGAAATACCAACTCCAGGGCTCGGGATCCTTGCCCCAGACGAGGGTGGCGCCACGCTTGACGACGAAGCCGGCGGCTTCAATCGCGGGCATCGCGCCGATCTGTTCGAGCACGGGGATGCTGGCGGGCAACAACGACTCGCCGACGTGCTCGCGAGGGAACCTGGCCCGCTCCAGCAGGACCACGCGGTAACCCCGGTCGGCAAGCAACGTCGCGCAGGCTGATCCGCCCGGCCCGCCTCCGATGACGACGATGTCGCGCGTTTCCGGCATGCCCGCTCCCTGCCGCTGAGCCTACCCTGCACGCAAATTGGTGTCAGCCGAGCAGAGAGGGCGAGCAATGGATCTCTATGAACACCGCGTGACGATGGTCGAACCCAAACGCTTCCCCGAGTACCGCGACCTCTTCGTCCAGGAGACCTGGCCCCGCCTCACCGAGGCAGGCTTCCGCCCGCTCTGCCTGCTCAACCCGACCATCGGCGGCACACCCGAGGAAGTCCACACCTTCATCGGTTCGCCGTCCTGGGACGAGTGGCGGCGGGGACAGGAGATCCTCGTCGGAATGGGAGATGACGCCTACCGCAGCGCACGACGAGACATGATCGTCAGCGAGACCGCCCGTCCGAAGATTCCCTACTCAGGCCGACCCCTGGCCGAAACCCCCGATTGCGACCGCCGCGCGGTCTACGGACTGCGCCGCTGGACCATCGACCCGGCCACCTGGGAGCGCTTCGCCCACCTCACCGAGTTCGGAGTCTGGCCGGCCATGGACGCCATGGGCCACCGCGTCCTCGGCAACTTCTACGACGCCGTCCTCAGCGACGACATGGAAGTCACCAACCTCGCCGGCTACAACTCAGTCGGTCACTGGCACCAGACCCGCACCCCGCAAGCGGCCGACTCCGGAGTATCGCCAGACGTCCTCCAACTCTTCCAGGAAAGCGTCCGCGAACGCCACGCCCTGACTCGCCACACCTGGGTCCAGGTCATGAACGCTCACTGGCCGGATTAGCCGGAGCGCTCAGCTCGGATCCGCCTCCCACCGATATGCCCGACGCGCGTTCTCCACGAAGAAATCCGCCACCACAGTCTCCCGCAGCCCGAGCGCCTCGATCTCGTCTCTCGCTCGCGGCCAGGGGATCGTCGGGTACTCGGTGCCAAACATCATCTTCCGCCGACCCCGCGTGTTGATGAACTGGACGAAGCCGGGCGGCCAGTACTTCGGCGCCACCGAGGTGCAGGACATGTAGACGTGATCCCAGTGCGCAATCGTCGAGATCGCCTCCTCGATCCACGGCTGGCCACAGTGCGTCATGATCAACCGCAGCTCCGGGAAGTGATACGCGACCTCGTCGTAGTGGGTCGGATTCTGCACCCACCCCGGTCGTCGCGGACCGGGCATGCCGGCATTCATCGACACGGCGATGTCGAGCTCCAGCGCCTTGACGTAGAAGGGCCAGTAGACCCGATCCGTCGGCGGCAACTCGTACCGGAACGGCGGGATCCGCAGGCACCGCACCCCGTAACGCTCGTGGTAATCGACGACCTTGCGAACCTCGTCGTAGCCCTTGAGCGGATTGACGATCATCGCGGGCAGGATCTTGTCCGGGAACTGCCGGTGCGCCGCTCCGACCCACTCCGCATGCTCGGGCTCCATGATCGAGATGACAGCAGCCCCGATGTCCGACCGGTCGAGCACCTCCAGCAGCCGTTCAGGCGTCTCGATGGCGCCTCGGCCTTCGATGTCTTTGAACAGATAGCTCAGCGCGTTGTCCCCGGACGGATCGAGGAACGAGGAGTTGATCAGCGAGTCGATGGCGCGGATGCGGTCGGTCATGACAGCTTTACGTCAGATGAAGTCTCAATCTGGCCCCGAGGACTCATGCCCGCTGCACGGTAGACATTGTCGATCACGCGCATGCTGACGACGCCATCCTCGGCGTCCGTTGGCATCGGCCTCACGCCCTTGATGGCGTCGACGAACGCCTGGAGCTGGAACTCGAAGGTTGAGCGTTTGGTCAGCGTCTCGCGGCGCGTGCCCCACGTTGTGACAAGTTCGATCACATGCGGTTCGCGGTGGGGCACGAGTGGATTGACCACCTTCAGGCGTCCCCGGTCGCCGAACACGTTGACCACGGAGGACCAGCCGGCGGTCGTGTTCATCCGCGACCAGATGCGGGCCGGAATGCCGCCGGGGAAGAGCAGTTCGGCCTCCATCTCAAGGTCGATGTGCTCATACACAGTGCCGGCCTTCGCAGAGACGACCTCCGGCTCCGCGCCGAAGCTGTGACGCAGAAAATGCAACGGATAGCAGCCCAGATCCATGGTCGAGCCGCCGCCGAGTTCGATCCGGTAGCGAATCTGCTCGGGAGTTTCTTCGACCAGGTTCTGGAAGTGGGCGTCGGCGAAGCGAATCTCTCCGAGGACGCCGCTCCGGACGATCTCGCGCATCCTGCGGGAGACTGGATGGTAGTAGTAGTGGAACGCCTCGGCGCAGACGAGCCCGTTCTCGCGGGCGCAGTCCGCCATCTCTCGTGCTTCAGCCTCGTTCATCGCCAACGGCTTCTCGCAGAGCACGTGTTTGCCCGCGTTGAGCGCCTTGATCGTCCACTCGTGGTGGCCGCTGATCGCCAGCGGATTGTACACGGCGTCAACGTTCAGGTCCGTCACCACCTCGTCGTAGCTGTCGTGGACGGTGGCGATACTGGCGCGCGCCGCGAACACCTCAGCCCGTTCACGATCGCGCGCGGCCATGCTGACGATCTCGACATCGTCGAACACCTGGACCGGCTTGATGATCGCGCGCGGCGCGATTGCCGCGGCTCCGAGCAGTCCCAGACGGAGCGACACTACGCGTTGAACTGCGGGACCAGGTAGTCGTGATCCTTGTGATAGACCTGCACGCGGCCGCGACCGCCGTCGCTGATCGCAATCCGGTCCTGGCCGTCGATCGCGATGCCGCGGGGACGGTCGAAGATGCCGAACTTGATCAGCTCGACCGGATTGACGCGTCGGAAGGCCTGCGCGTACTCCATGTTGACTTCCATGACTTTCGCCGCTGCATTGGAGAACTCATGCGCGTCGCCCTGCAGGCTGCAGATGATGTCGCCGTCCGGGTAATAGATCTGGACCCGGCGGTTGCCCCAGTCGCAGACGTAGACGTCGCCAACGCTGTCGACCGCGACGTCGGCGGGCCGCGTGAGGCTGCCGCCGTCGTCAACGCCGATGTCGTCGTAGCGGGAACCGAAGCGGACCAGGAACTCACCGTCCGGTGCGAACTTCTGCACCCGATCGTTGCCCCAGTCGGCGAGATAGAGCGCGCCGTCATTGTCGAACGAGATGCCCCAGGGATGGTTGAGCTGGCCCTCGTCCGAGCCTTGAGTGCCCCACGAGCCGAGGAACTCGCCGCCCTTGGTGAACTGCTGCACGCGGTGGTTGAGGCTGTCGACGACGTGCAGGTTGTCGTCGGCGTCGAACGCGATCCCGGATGGCCGGTTGAACTGCCCGTCGCCGTCGCCGAACTCACCCCAATCGCCAATCGGCGAGCCCTCGGCGTCGTAGCCGAAAATGCGGTGGTGGAAGGCGTCGGCGCACCAGACCGAGCCGTCGCCGGCGAGCGCCAGGCCCTCCGGCCACTTCAGGTCGCCGGCGCCCATCTCGCCGAGGAACTCGTCCTCGATCCGATGCTTGTAGATTTTCGAGCCGAGGCCGCCCGCGCCCGAGTACTCGGCCAGACCGATGTCGGCGACATACATCGTGCCGGCGGGCGTCATCGCGATCGGAGTCGGGTAGGTATAGCCCTGCGGGCCCACGAAATGCCCGATCGAGTGGTCGAAGTGCCAGGTGCGCCCGGCGACTGTTGTAGTCAGCATGGAGGTTCCTCCCCGAAAGACCTGCCCCGAGTGGGGGAGCTCTTCAATCCAGCTAGGCGGTCGCCAGAACCGGCTCGATGAAGCTGAGCTTCTCGAACTCACCGTCGACGATTGGCTTGGCGTCGAGACCCATCCAGTCCTCCAGCAACGTCGAGTAGACGCCGCGGAAGTCGTGGTTGGGAACCAGGTCGCCCTGCTCAAGGTCCTTGGGGTTGATGCTCGGGAACTCGCCGTGCATGCCGCCAACGGCATGCGGGCCGATCACGAAGCAACCGCCGCCGGCGCCGTGGTCGGAGCCGGAGCCGTTGTCACGCACCCGCCGGCCGAACTCGGTGAACAGGAACATGATCACGTTATCGGCGCGGTCGTGGGCCTTGACGTCGTCCCAGAAGTCCGAGATCGCCCGCGACAGGTCGGTCCAGAGCTTCTCGAAGACCGGCTTCTGGTTTGCATGCGTGTCGAACCCGATCAGCTGCGTGTAGAACACCCGCGTGCCGAGATCGGCGCAGTGAATCGTGGCCATGTCCTTGAGGCTGCGCGAAATCTGCTCGGTGCCCCACTCAACGGAGGTCTCGTAGCGACCCAGGCCCTCCTTGAGGATGTCCGCGCCCTTGAGCGCGTCCAGCCCGGTGCGGCCCAGGTACTCCTGGACGTAGCCGGTGCCGATCGCGCGGCCGTACATGTTGACGAACCGCTCAAGCATCTTCTCGCGCTGCCGCTGCTGCTCGATCCCGGTCAACAGACCGTAGGTCGACAGGTCGGCGACGGACGCCACGGTCACACCCGGCACGACTAGCGCACGAGGCAGGCCCTGACCGATGTGGACGCCGGTGACGGGATTCTCGCCGGTCGGGTCGAGATCGCGGATCGCGCGGCCGACCCAGCCCTCGGTGCCGACCTTGTTGGGCTCACAGGTGTGCCAGATGTCCATCGAGCGGAAGTGAGAGCGCGGCGAGTTGGGATAACCCACGCCGTGGATTAACGCCATCTCGCCGTCGTCGTAGAGCTCCTTGAGCGGCGCCATCGTCGGATGCAGGCCGAAGTGGTCGTCGATCTTGAGGACCTGGTCCTCGCCGATGCAGAGCTCGCCGTTGCGGGCGTCGTTGTAGTACCCGTCGGCGTAGGGCACCACGCTGTTCATGTAGTCGTTGCCGCCGGTCAACTGGATGATGACGACGACCGGGTCTTTGCTCGTGGTCGCGGTGGTCATGGCTGGGGTCTCTCTGTGCTGCTCCTGTGTGCTCGTTGGTTGTCTGTTAGCCGAACTGGTACTCCGTTGTTGCCGCGATCAGCGCGAGCATCTCGCCGACGCGCTCAGAAGAGCCGTCGTAATCCTCACTCCACGAAAGGTTGCCGCCCTCCGTGGCGTGCTCGATCAGTTCCAGCCGCGTGGCCTCGCCGACGTCGAGCGGCCCGAACAGGTCGAGACACTGGTCGACCATCTCGTCCGGTCGCATGTTGGCGCCGTTCGAAGCGGCGACGCGCTGGCAGATCTTCTGCACGCCCGGCAGCTCGGTGTTGCTCACGCGGTCCGCGACGAAGTTGATCCGTCCCACGACCGCCCCGGAGTTGATCCAGTTGGGGCCCGTCGACCAGCCCTCGACCGAGGGCGGATTGTGCAGGCTCTGGCCCATGTGCGCGGATTCCTGACCAAGCTCGATCAGGGCAGGCTGCGGGCCGAACATGTCCTCGGTCAGGCGCAGCGTCGAGACCACGGTCTCGACCGGGCTCTTGACCTTCTGGAACGTCGCCTCCTTGAAGAAGTCGGAGTTGAACAGCGCGCGCAGGACCGGCTTGATCTCGAAGTTCGAGTCCTTCAACACGCCGGCGAGATAGTCGATCGCCTCCGGATCCCTGGGCGGCTCGATGTCCCAGGCCGGGACCTGCGGCTCGTCCGCCACGAAGAAGGTGTACAGGTGTCGGGCGATGAAGCGCGGGCAGGCGTCTTCCTCGAGGATGATGTCGATGATGTCGAGTCCGTCGAAGTTGCCCGTGCGTCCGAGGAACTCCTTCTCGCCGAAGTCGTGCTCTTCGGGGCGGTACTCGAACTGGAAGAAGAAGCGGTGGTTCGGCACGCGCGGGATCTTCGGGCCCAGCGTCCAGCCGGTAAAGGCGCGGGCGCACTCGAAGACGTCCTTCTCCGTGTAGTTGCCGACGCCCATCGAGAACAGCTCAAGCAACTCGCGGCCCCAGTTCTCGTTGGGCGAGCGCTTGTGGTTCTCGTGGTTGTCGAGCCAGTAGATCATGGCCGGACTCTGGGCCAGCATGATCAACAGGTCGCGGTAGTTACCCGTCCCATGATCGCGGAACATGTCGACCATCGCGGTCAGGTGATTGTCGTTGTCGACCTTGGAGTTGCCGACGGCGAAGATGCCGTGCCAGAACAACGCCATCTTCTCTTCCAGCGGCCGCTGCGTGTTGACCAGGTGGTACAGCCAGTTGGCCGCGCCGGGAACGGTCACCGGACCGCCGGTCTCCAGCGACGGCATGTAGCGGAACAGCAGGTGCAAATCCGCGCGCGGGATGTCCGCGGGCGGATCGACCAACTGCTCGACCGTCTCCTCGTAGCCCTGCTCGACGAGCCGTTCCAGCTCATCGCGCGACGCGCCAAACCCAGCCCGGCGCATCAGGTGCGCCATCTGGGCGATCTCTTGCGTTTCCGACATGTCTTGCCTCAGATTCCCTACCAGAATGAAGCCCCACTCACCGCGTGGCGCTCCGTAACACAAGCTACACAATTTCCAACGCAACCGCAGTCACTGGACCGGGCAACCCTCCGGTTCCCCTCTCCCCCCGCTCCGCGGGGGGAGATGCCGAAGGCAGAGGGGGGCGCCGCCTTAAGTCACCCCTCAGTCGCCCCTCACCGACCCGCCAGCTCCCGACCCCGACTGAGCGCCTCCGACACCCGAGCCGCGCCGGGCATCAGGAACGAGAAGCCCTCTTCTATTCGCTGCTCAACGTTCGACGTATCAACCTGCGGCGAGCCGAACGGCACGCCGCGCTCCTGGCACACCTCGCGCGCTCGCCTGACCGCATCGTCCACGAGTGGTCCCGGCGCGCCCTTCTGACCCAGCGAGACGGACAGATCGCTCTCGCTGATCAGGATTAGCCCCGGTTTCGGCACGGCGTCGAGGATCGCCGGCAGATTGTTCACGCCCTCGATTGTTTCGCATTGGAGGATGGGCAGAATCTCGCCATCCGGGTCGAGCGGCCAGACGTCGGCGCGATCGAAGTATTCCGGCTGGTCCAGTCCCCAGTAGCGCAGCGCGTTGCCCGGCGCATGGCCCCGACGTCCGACCGGCTCCTGGTCGGACGCGTCCTCGGCCTGGATGTAGCGGGCTGCCTGCAAGGCGGCGACGGCGTCCTCCGGTGTATTGATCATCGGGAAGACGATCCCGTAGACGCCGATGTCGAGCACCTGCTTCACGATCCACTGGCTCTGCTCGCGCCCGTTGACCGGAATCCTCACCATCGGCGTCACCGCCGGCGCAAGCGAACCGGATTCCAGGATCTGCCGTCGATTGAGCATGTACTGCAGCGACAGGCTCAGGTCGCTCAGGTTGAACGCGTTGTGCTCGAGCTCGTAGACCACGAAGTCGTAGCTCGACGAGGCAATCCAGGTCGCGTCGGGAATCGATCCGGCGGGCAGGAACGGTCCGAACGCCGGTGTGCCCGACTCGATCAGTTCAATCACACGGTTCAATCGCTCGCCCATAGTCGCTGCTCCTCGGTCGCAATGTCGTTGAGCCTGAAGCTACCAGCGATCTCCGCCCCCAGCCTTCCGCCCTCTCCCCTCTCCCCCCGCTGGAAGCGGGGGGAGCCTGCCCCGCACTTGATGCGGGGATGTCACGGAGTGACAGAGGGGGGCTCCCCAAACGCCCATCCCCCTTACACTCAGAACACCAGTACTATCCCAACCCCAACGGAGCATCCTCATGCCCAACCCCTATCACTTCCGAGCCCGCATCGACCGACTCTGGCGAACAGCCAACAGCTCCCGACCCGCCTACATCCAGCTCAAGGCCCTCGACACCGTCGCCCGAGAACTCTACCGACCCACCGACAAGGCCCGCCAAAACCTCGAAATGTACCTCGCCACCGACCCCTACGACGTCGCCCGCCACAAGCTCCGCCACCTGCACGACCACGCCGACCCTCCCCCCTCTCCCCCCGCCTGCGGCGGGGGGAGATGTCTCGTAGAGACAGAGGGGGGCTCCCTCCAGGGCCAAGAACCACCCGAAGAAGACGACGACCCCTTGTAGCCCCTTGTAGCCGCCCACCTCGCCCCATCTCCCCGCCCGTTTTATTTTTTCTCAGCGGATCACCCGTCCCCAGCCCCGCCGTGCCCGCCGGCGACCCGGATCCAGGTGTTCTAGCCTTCGCGTCAGGTACTGGAGATCCAACATGGCCCCCGAACACGGAACACACAGCGAACTCATCGTCGAGGACGGCCCGGTCACCCGGCTGACGATCAACCGTCCCGAACGACACAACGCGATCAACACCGAGGTCGGCGACGCCATGGTCGAGATCGTCAACCGCGTCGGACGGGACCCGTCCGTGCAGGTCCTCGTCCTCGCCGGCGAGGGGCGCTCGTTCTGCTCCGGCGACGACGTCAGCGAAGGCGGCGACGGCTCAATTCCCGACTACCCCTGGAAGAATCCCTACCACGCGGCTCATATCGCGGCGTTCAATCTGGAGCGCCACCCGTACTTCCGACTTCAATCGCTGTTGCGGCGCATCCCGCAGATGGTGATCGCACAGGTCCAGGGCTACTGCATGGGCTCAGGCTTCGACCTCATGCTCGCCTCCGATTACGCCATCGCCGATCCCGACGCGAAGCTGCGCTTCGTCATCCCAGCGACCGCATTCCTGCCCAAGTACGTCGGACTCAAGCAGGCGACGCGGCTGATCCTCGACGACCAGTTCATCTCAGGCGTCGAAGCCGCCGAACTCGGGCTGGTGACGAAAGTGGCCGAGCCGGGCAAGCTGCGCGAGGAAGTGGACGCGTTGGCCAACCGGCTCGCGGTCATGGGCCGGGAGCGTCACGGCTACCTGGGCGTGGTCAAGGAGTCGATCAACCGTTCGCTCTGGCCGCACCTCGACGACGATCTGCGCATGCAGCTGATCACGCACCGGATGAGCGACCTGTATCGCCAACACCCGTACGAGCCTAATCTCGACTGATGGCGTTCTCCGGCCTACCGCTCTCCGGCTCGGTCGTCATCGACCTGGGCGACGAGTGCCTCGCGCTCGGGGCGCGCTGGCTGTCCGACTTCGGCGCAGACGTGATCCGAGTCGAATCGGCCTCGGGCGACGCGCTGCGAATCAACGGACCCCATCTTGACGACGGCAGCGATCTCGAAAGCGGCCTGCGCCACCTGCTCTACAACGCCGGCAAGCGCAGCCTGGCGCTCAACTTCGACGCCCCCGCTGCCTGGGACCTGCTCGACCGCCTGCTCGCTGAGGCCGACATCGTCCTGGCCCCGCTCGACAAGTCGATCGAGGCCCGCCGCTTCTTCGACCGCGAACGAATGCAGCGCGTGCATCCGCACCTGGGCGTCGTCGACGTGGTCACGCGGCGCGGCGGCGAGGGTCTGCCGGCATCGGACATCGTCGGCGTCGCCGCCGGCGGCTTGATGGAGGGCCTGGGATTCCCGCATGTCGCGCCCGACTATCCGGCCGGCAAGCTGGCCTACAAGCAGGCCAGTCAGGTCGCCGCGGCAACCGCGACCGCTATGCTCTACGACCGCCGCAACGGCGTCCGCTCCAGCCACGCGTACATCTCCCTGCAGGAGGCGATCCTCTCCACCACGATCCACTTCGCCAACGAGAACCTCTGGCGGCAGATGGGCGAAAAGGCCTTCCGCCCCGGTGGCGACATCTCATCCCTCATGCAGGCCAACGACGGACGCTGGCTCACCTTCGGAATCACACCGAACACTCCCCAACGCTGGGCCGCGTTCGGCCAATGGGTCTACGAGCGGTCCGGTTACGACGGCATGATCGGCGCCGAGTACCCCGGCGACATCTACATTCCCGAGTGGGGCAGCGACGACCACCGGGCGTTCCAGCGCGCCTGTGCGTCGCTGGACCGGGATGAGCTGTGCGAGGAGGGGCAATCGCGCGGCTTCCTCGCCGTGCCGGTCAACACCGCCCGCGACATCGTCGAAGATCCGCATCTGCACGAGCGCGGCGCGTTCCTCTCCGTCGAGCATCCACAGTTCGACCGCAACATCGACCTGCCGCGATTGCCAATCCACTCGAGCGGCTACGAGCCGGTCGGCCGCCCGGCCCCGACGCTCGGCGCCGACTCAGCCGATGTGCTGGCTGCGCTGCTCGATGTGGACTCGGGGGATTATGACGAGCTGGTTGCCAGCGGGTTGGTTTCCGGGCCAAATCACCGTTCTGGATCACGCGTTCTGCTCTCCCCCCGCTCCGCGGGGGGAGATGCCGAAGGAAGAGGGGGGCCGCCCGAGTCCACCCACAAAGAACACCTCCCCCTCAGGGGGATCCGAGTCATCGACTTCTGCTGGCAGGCCGCCGGACCGCTGACCACCGAGCTCATGGCCAACCTCGGCGCAGACGTGATCAAGATTGAAACGGACGCCCGGATCGACACGCTTCGCGTCGCCCTGCCCGCCTACGATCCGCCGACCATCGAGACCGGCGCCTTCTTCCAGGACTGCAACACCGACAAGCGGAGCATCAATCTCAACCTCGGCGCGCCCGATGGCTTGCGCGTCGCCTATGACCTGATCCGCGAAGCGGACGTCGTCACCGACAACTTCACCGGCGGCGTGATGAAACGGCTCGGTCTGGGGTTCGACGACCTGAAGAAGATCAATCCGCGCATCGTCGTCTGCAGCCTGCCCGTGATGGGCACCTGGGGTCCGAAGGCGTCGTGGAAGGGGATCGGCAACAGCGTCGTCGCGCTGTGCGGCCTGGCCGCGCACACCGGCGCTCCCGACCGCAAGCCGACCGGCGTCCTCCTGCACACCGACTTCACACTCGGACCGCTGGCCGCCACGGCGATCCTCTCCGCCCTGATCCAGCGCGACCGCACCGGCGTCGGGCAGGAGATCGAAATCCCCCAGTACGAGGCCGGCATCCACCTGCTCGACACCGAGTTAATCGAACAGCTCGCCAACGGCGAACTGTCACCAAGACGAGGCAACCGCTCGCCCGAGATGGCCCCGCACGGCCTCTTCCGCTGCGCAGGGGACGATCGCTGGCTGGCGCTCAGCGCGCGGGACACGGTCGATTGGCTCGAAATCTGCCGGATCATCGGTCGCCGGGACCTCGCCGAGCGCGACGACCTCCGAACACTGGCCGGCCGCCAGGCGGCCGAAGACGAGCTCGAGGCGGCGATCACCGAATGGACCTGCCGGCAGGACGTCTGGCAGGCGACCGCCGCCTTCGAAGCAGCCGGCGTCCCCGCCGGCCCGAACGAGGACATCGAAGATCTCGTGGAGCACGACCCCTCAATGACCGGGTTCTTCCACGAGTTCGATCACCCGGTCGGGATCAGGTTCATGGCCCAGAACCAGCCCTTCCTCTGGAACGGCGAACGCCTGCCAATCCGACGAGCGCCGTTCTTCGGCGAGCACAATGAACAGGTCTACCGCAACGAACTCGGCCTGAGCGAGCAAGAGTTCACGCAACTACTCGTCGACGAGGTGATCCGCTAGGCCCACGGATCGATGATCACCTTGCAGCCGCGCTGGTTGAACGCCGTCTCGTAGGCCTCTTGCGAGTCGTCGATGCTGAACCGGTGCGTGATCAGCTTCTCAACAGGCAGACCCTTCTGGACCAGTTCGTACAACTCCATCATCTCGTGCGGCGCGACGCTCCAACTACCGATCAGCGTCAGTTCCTTGGGCAGCAGGTGACCGGCGACGGTCACCGGCGTGGGGCGTGGAACCGGCCCGTCCGGCGTCTCGTCGTACTTGAGACCGATGAAGCCGACCCGCCCGCCGACCCTGACCGAATCGACGCAGAGCATCTGCGGCTCGGTGTAGCCGGTGAAGTCCAGCGCGACGTCGGGCCCGCGACCATCCGTGAGCTCCATCACTCGTTCCAGCGCGTCTTCCGAGACGGGATCAATCGCGACATCGACCCCGTACTCGCGAGCCAGGCTGCGGCGATACTCGGCAGGTTCGCTGGCAATGACGCGGGCGCCGAGCTTCTCGCAGATGATCGCCGCCGACGCGCCGAGCGGACCCAGACCGGTGATCAGCACCGTGTCGAATCCGTTCACGCCCAACCGCCGAATCGCGCGGTAGGGTGTACCGACGGCGTCGACCAGGATCGAGCCGATCTCAAACGGGACGTCGTCGGGCATCGGGATGCAGTGTGTGTCGGGCCGCGTGATGTACTGGGCGTGGGTGCCGAGATACTCCTCGCCGCCCTCGGTCAGGTTCGTACAGAGCAGCCAGAGACCCTGGTAGCAATAGAAGCACTGGTCGCATTGCTCGCCCATGTGCGCAATCACGGCGACTCGCGTGCCCACAGCCACCTTGGCCGCCGGCCCGGCCTGCCAGACGATCCCCGCCGCCTCGTGTCCCGAGTTGTAACCGTGCGAATTGAACGAGCGATCGCCGTGCTGATACGAGCGCGCTTCGGTACCGCAGATTGTGCTCGCAATGACCTTGACCACGACCCAGTTGTCGCGCGGTTCGGGTTCAGGGATGTCGACCACTCCCACCCGCGAATCGCCGTACATCTCCACGATCTTCATGACGGTCCCCGTTCTCCAACGATCCAGCCAGTGGCTCTAGTACCACTTCTCCTTGTCGACGACGTTAACGAAATCGCGCCCCTCAACGAGACGGCGCGCGTTCTCCAGGATCAACTCAAACCGCCGCTCGGGAATGTTCTCCGCATCGGCCACGGCGATGTGCGGCGTGAGGATCGTGTTCTCCATCTGCCAGAGCGGATGGCCCTCCGGCAGCGGCTCGATCTCGTAGACGTCGAGTCCGGCGCCGGCGATCTCGCCGTTGTCGAGCGCATCAACCAGGTCGTCGAGTCTGCAGGTCATGCCGCGTCCGATGTTGATGAAGTAGGCCGTGTCCTTCATTGCGGCGAAACGATCGGCGTTCCACATGAACTCGGTCTCGGGCGTGTGGGGAACGGTGGTGACGACGAAGTCCGCCTCCGGCAGGCGCGCATCCAGTTCCGCGGGCGTCACCAGATCGCCGTCGAAATCGCCGTACGGGCCAGGGTCGACGCCGATCACATGGCAGCCGAAGGCGGCGCACAATCGCGCGGCCTCGGCGCCGATCCCGCCGACGCCGTTGACCAGCACGGTGGCGTCGCTCAGTTCCACATAGCCGCGCTGCCGCGCGCCGGTATCCCAACGACCCTCGGCCTGCGCCGCCGAGTAGTAGGGCAGGCCCCGCGCGAGCGCGAGCATGTACATCATGATGTGCTGCGCGATGTGGTCGGAATAGATGCCTCGCGGATTGCTGACCACAACCGAATGCTCGGCCAGCTCCGGGTAGTACCAGCCGACCGGCGGTCCGGCCATCGGATTCTGCAAGAGCCTCAACCGCTCCACGTTGGGCAGCACCTCGGGCGAAACCCAGCCGTAGGCGCCGTCGGCATCGGTCAGCTCCTGTGGCGCATCCGCCTCATCTTCGACGATGACCACGTCGAGACCGGGGATCTCTTCGCTCATCCTCCGTGCCCACTCACGGATGTCGTCGTCAATCGGCGGCAGCATCACGTACTTCGGCATGTCCGCTCCTCAAGCCTTCCAGTTGACGCTCAACCGATCGCGCCGGCGGCGACGAGTTCGGCAATCTCCTCCCGGCTTTTGCCGAGCAAGCCCTGCAGGACTTCTTCGTTGTGCTCGCCCAACATCGGCGACCGCTCCAGCGTGCGCGGCTCGAGATGGGCAAACTCCCACGGCGCGCCATCGATCCAGATGCCGAAGCCGGGATGCGACGGCTGTTGAACGCGCTGGTAGTGGTCGCGGAAGTGCTCGTCGATGTCCATCATGTCGCGCAGGTCCTCGACCGCGTTCGCGGCGATGCCGGCCGCCTGCATCTGCTCGGCGGCCTCCCACTTACTGAGCTCACCAGTCCACTCAGCGATCGCAGCGTCAATCTCATCCTCGCAGGACTTGCGGCCTGCCAACGATTGCAGTTCTTCTTGCCGCGACCAATCCTCGCGCCCGATCAGCATCGCCAATGCGGGCCACTGATCATCGGACTCCATGGCAATGGCGACCCACTGGTCATCTCCGGTCGAGGGGAACACGCCGTGCGGGCACATGTTGTAGTCGCGGTTGCCGATGCGCGGCAAATCCTGGCCGACCTGATCGAACTGCATCCACTGCGCTCCGAGCAGAGCGACAGTGGCGCTGAGCTGGCTGAGCTCGATCTCGCGGCCCTCGCCTGTCTCTGCTCGCGCCCGGAGCGCGGCCAGGATCGCGGTCACGCCGACGTGCGGAGAGGTGAAGTCGGGATAGGCAACGCCCATCCCTCGGGGCGGCTGATGCGGGAAGCCCATCTGAAAGTTCATGCCTGCCGCCGCTTTGAGCAGGTTGCCCAGCGTGCGCAGCGGACGCCAGGGACTGTCGCCGCCGACGCCGGGCAGATGGACCAGAATTAATCGGGGATTGATTTGCCGCAGTTCCTCCCAGGGGAATCCCATCCGCGCCAGTGAGCCGCCCGAGTAGTTGTTGACCATGACGTCGCACTCGGCGACAAGTTCCCGAAGCACTGCCTTGCCCCGCTCGTCGGCGAGGTTCAGCGTGAGCGATTTCTTGCCCGTGTTGGCCTCGTTGTAGAGGTCGGGGAGGTCAACGTTGAACTCGCCTCTGACCGGCTGCACCCGCAGCGGGTCCATGCGCTCGCCGCTGGACTCGACCTTGATCACCTCGGCGCCGAAGTTGGCCATCAGCCGGGTGGTCAGCGGACCGGCCGCGACCCAGGTCAGGTCGAGTACACGAATGCCGTCCAACGGCATGTCGGGGAATGAGCCGGACCCGTCTCCACCAGCAGCGTCTCCCCCCGAAGGCGCGGGGAGAGAGGATTCAGTGTGTTCGCCCAAACTCGGTGAGGGTCTCAAAGGGAGAGGCGATTGCACCGGATCGAGCGGGCTGCGGGAATAGCTCAGGGTCTTGCCGGTCGCCGGGGTTTCGAGGTCGATGAACTGACCCGAGCCTGGATAGTGCTCGGTCTCGGCGAACTCGCTGAAGCGCAGCGTCGGCATGGCCGGCATCCCGGCCTCCCACAGACGCTCAAGCAGCTTCTGGCGCGGCCAAACGGCCGCCAGGTCTTTCGCCAGGTCCTGAAGCGGGTTCTCCAGGTACTGCCAGGCGGCCCGGTCGCCGCGGTGGATCACTTCCCAGTTGTCGGGATCGAGGTGGTGTTCGACGCCGGCTTCGTCCAGCATGGCGATGAACTCGGGCAGCTTGTTGGGCGAGATGTTGCAGGCCATCCAGCGGTCGTCGGCGCATCTGATCACCTGGGAGAGCGCCGGTCGATAGGGCGCTTCGCCTCGCCAGCGCCAGATGTTGGGGTTTGACGTCTGCACAACCTGGAACGATGTGGCTTCCTGCATCGAGATATCGATCTGGCAGCCGGGGCAACCCGGGGTCCGTTCGCGTCCGTGCAGCGCCGTCATCGCCGATGAGGCGATGGTCAGCCCGGTCATCGTGTGAGCAGGGAATGCCGCGCCATGCACCGGCGGGTCGTCGCGCTCCCCGCTGATCTGCAGCAGTCCGCCGGCCGCCGTTGACGTCAGATCGGTGGCGCGCCAGCTCGACTTCGGACCGCGCTGCCCGTACGGCGTCGCCGAGACGACGATCAGGTGCGGATTGGCCGTGCGAACCTCGTCGACCGCGAACTCGCCCGGCTGGTTGGATTCGATCAGGATGTCGGCCGACTGAGCCAGTTCGAGCAGTCGCTCCAGGCCCTTGTCGGTGCGCCAGTCCAGCACGATCGATCGCTTGTTCACATTGAAGTAGAGATGCTGGTAGCTACCGTCGGGAGACGGCGCGTCGCCCACGAATGGCGCCAGATGCCGAATCGAACTCCCGCCCGGCGGCTCGACCATCGTCACCTCCGCGCCGAGGTCGGCCAGCATCCGGCTGCCAAGCGCGGCGCGGTGGTCTGAGAGGTCGAGAACTCGCACACCGTCGAGTGGAAGCGTCATCTGCGTCACCCGTCTGGCCACTGCAACTACCCGACCGCTCCGGCGGGCTTTGCCATACTAGCGATTGCTCAGGTCGCGTCGCGGAAGGAGATCGCCATGGAAGCACTCGAGGGAATCCGAGTCGTGGAGTTGTCGATTGCGGTGCAGGGTCCGGCTGCGGGCGGCTACCTGTCCGATATGGGCGCCGACGTGATCAAGGTCGAACCGCCGATGGGCGACGCCAATCGCTGGTATCGGGGCAACCACAACGAGCTGCCGCCGGAGTCGGTCGGAACCCAGTTCATCGGCGCATCGCACGGGAAACGCTCGGTCTGCGTCGACATCCACACGGAGATCGGCCTGGAGCTGGTCGACAAACTGGTCGACACCGCCGACGTGTTCCTGAGCAACTACCGCGAGCCAGCCCTTGAGCGGATCGGGATGGGGTACGAACGGCTCTCGAAGCGCAACCCGGGACTGGTCTACGCCACAGCCAACGGCTTCGGACCCGACGGACCGGCGCGCGAGAACCGGATGAGCGATCAGTACTCGCAAGCAAGGAGCGGGATCGCCGGCGTGACCGGCACGCCCGGAGACCCGCAGTTGATTCCCGGCGCGATCATCGCCGACACCGGCGGGGCGATGGCGCTCGCGATGGGCATCCTCACCGCGCTGGTCGCCCGTCAGCGCGACGGTCTCGGCCAGAAGGTCCAGACCTCCTCATACGGCGCGATGATCTGGATGCAGGCCTGGGAAATCAATCACACCTCGGCGACCGGCCACCTGCCCACTAGGGACGGCGCGTTTCATCCCATCGTTTCGGCGATGACCGGCATCTACGAGGCGTCCGACGGCGTCGCCTTCTGCATGGGTATCCGCGACGATGAGACCTGGCGCGAGTTCTGCGAGTTCGGCGGCAACCCGGAGCTGGCCGACGATCCGCGCTGGAATCACCGAGAGGGCCGCGATCCGTTTCGCGACCAGGAGGCGATGAACCGGGTCGTCGATGTCCGTCCCCACGTCGCGGAGATGATGAAGACGCGCACCAGCGACGAATGGCAAGAGTTCTTCGACATCCACCCCGACGGTGCTACGGCTCAGCGGGTCCTCAGCTACGAGGAAGTCCTGGACGACGAGCAGGCCCTGGTCAACGGCTACGTGGTGGAGAAGGACATCCCCCATGTCGGCCGGCGCCGGGTCGCCGGCATCCCAACTCGACTGAGCCGGACTCCGGGAACGGCCAAGAACATGTTCTCGGAGCTCGGAGAGCACACGGCTGAACTGATGACGGAACTCGGCTACGACAAGGCCGCAATCGCGGAGGTCGAGTCACACAAGGCCCCGCCGTTCTGAGCGATATCCCGGAGCATTCCAGCCCCTACTTGTTCAGGGGCCTGCCTTGGGTGGTGGCGGCAAGGAGGCGAGCGGGTCCCCGAACAAGTCGGGGACTGAGATGGTCAGGGCAGATAGGGAATGCGCGCGGTCGGGCCGAGATTCTGCTCGATGTAGGACTGCGCGTCGCGAACGAACTCGACCATCAGGCGGCGAGTGTCGCGCGGATCGATCATGTCCTCGATCCCGAAGGCGTGGGCCGTCCGCAGCGGCGAGCGGATCTCGTTGAGCCGCGCTTCGATTTCCAGGCGCTTCGCCTCGGGGTCGTCCGCCTCGCGGATCTCGCGCCGATAGGCGGCGGTCACGCCGCCCTCGATGTGCATCGATCCCCAGTGCGCCGACGGCCAGGCGTAGCGGCGATAGAGCGCGTTGCCGCGCCGGTATTGCAGTCCGCCGGCGACTCCGTAGGCCTGCCGAACAATGAAGACGAGGTACGGCATCTGCGAGAGCCGGCTGGTCAGCATCAGCCGCGCTCCGGTACGGATGATTCCCGATTGCTCGTCGGCCGGCCCGACGGAGAAGCCGGGCTCGTCGCAGAAGTAAACCAACGGCAGGTGGAAGGTGTCGCAGAGCGAGATCATGCGCATGATCTTCTCGGAGGTCGCCTTGTTGGGAGAACCGCCGTTCTCGCGCGGGTTGTTGATCATCACGCCGACCGGATATCCGTCGACCCGGGCCAGTCCCGTAATCCGCGACTTGCCCCAGTGCGGCTGGATCTCGAAGAAGGAGTCCTTGTCCAGCACCCAGTCGAGGATCCTGCGTGCGTTGTAGATGCGCCTGATGTTGCGCGGGATGATTGACAGTAGGCGCTCTTCCCGACGATCCGGGTCGTCGGTCGGTTCAGTGCGCGGCGGCATCTCCCACACGTTTTGAGGCAGATAGCTGAGGAATCGGCGGGCCTGCTGCATCGCGTCCGCCTCGGTCTCGGCGAGGTTTTGCACGACGCCGTTGCCATAGACGTGGACATCCTCGCCGCCCAGCTCCTCCTTCGAGATTTCCAGCCCGCGGCTCGCCTTGACCACGGGCGGTCCACCGACGAAGAGTTGGCTGGTGCCCCGAACCATCACGTTGAAGTGCCCGTCGGCGGCGATCACCGCCGGCGCGCCGGCGACCGAGCCGAGCACGACGTTGACGACCGGCATGTACCAGAGCAGGTCGTCGACGCCGGTGCCGCCGCCGACCTCGGGACCAACCACGTAGGTGCGGCCGAGTTGCTCGAAGTGCTTGACGCTGCCGCCGGTGGCGTCGAGCAGGCGCACGTACGGGATCCGGTTCATGTAAGCGTGGCGCTGCGCCCAGCCTCCCTTGGTCCCGATCATGCCGTCCGCGGAGCCGCCGCGGATCGTGAAATCGTCGCCCTGGACCGCCACCTTGCGCCCGTTGATTCTGGCCACGCCGACGACCGAGTTGGCCGGCATCAAACCGGTCAGTTCATTGCCGTCCCACTGCGGATTGCCGGCGAGCACGCCGGTCTCCTCGAACTCGCCCGGGTCGATCAGCAGGTCGATTCGCTCGCGAACCGTGAGTTTGCCCCGTCCGTGGTGAAAGGCGACGCTGTCGGGCCCGCCCATCTGACGGGCGAGTTCCGCCCGCCGTTCCATCTCGTCCAGTTCGGACTGCCAGCTCATCGGCGGCTCCCCCTCATGTCGACGTGTGACTGTGTCGGCCCGCGCCTATCTCTGGATGTTGCGGAGTTGCGGGTCCAAGAAGTCTCGCAACCAGTCGCCGAACAGGTTGACGACCAGCGAGACAACGATAATCGCGATCCCGGGCACCGTGACCAGCCACCACGCGGTCACGATCACCCCGCGCCCCTGCGAGATCATGATGCCCCAAGAGATAGAGTCCTGTGCAATCCCGACACCGAGGAAGCTCAGTCCGGCTTCGGCGATCACCACCGTGGCAACATTGAGCGTGGCCAGGATGACGATCGAGTTGACCAGGCTGGGCAAGACATGGCGGACCATGATCCGCAGGTCATTGGCGCCGATCGTTCTCGCCGCTATGACAAACTCACGCTCTTTCAGGCCCAACGTCTCGCCTCGCACGAGGCGGGCGAAGGTCGCCCACAAGGCGAAGACCAGCACGATCACCACGTTGCTCAGGCTCGGTTCCCAGATCGCACGCAGAAACACCGCGATCAGGATGGCGGGCATCGCCAACTGGAGGTCGACGAGCGCCATGATGAAGCGGCTCGTCCAACCGCCAAACCAGCCCGCCAGGATGCCGAGGATGGAACCGATCACGGTCGCCAGCGGGATCACCATCACGATCGCCAGCAATGAGATCCGGGCCCCGTAGATCAGCCGGCTCAGCGTGTCTCGTCCCAGGTCATCGGTGCCGAGCGGATGATCGAGGCTGCCCTCCGCCTCGAAGAAGGGGGGTTGCAGCCTGCCGACCAGGTTGAGCTTGAACGGATCCTCGGGCGCGATCTGCGATCCGAAGATGCCCAGCACGACGAACAGCAAGAGAACCGAAAAGGTGGCCACCAGCGTTTTCGGCGAACGAACCCGCCAGTTGCGCCGCTGTCCGGCGAACGGATCCTCAACTGCCTGAGCAGGAGCTGGAGACTCGGCCACGGGTCAGATCGCTCCCGTCCGAATTCGTGGATCGATGAACGTGTACGACACATCAACGATCAAGTTGATGAACACGATCCAGACCGAGGTGAGCAGCACCGATGCCTGCACCACCGGGTAGTCGGTGGCGACGATTGACTGGATGATCAACTGACCGAGACCGGGCCAGGCGAAGACGGTCTCGACGATGATCGCGCCGGAGAGGATATTGCCGACCTGCAACCCCAGCAGGGTGATCACGGCGAGCATCGAATTGCGCAGCGCGTGCTTGAACAGCACGGCGCGTTCGCTGAGCCCCTTGGCCCGGGCGGTGCGAATGTAGTCCTGCTGCAGCGTGTCGAGCATCGCCGAGCGGGTAAATCGCATCACGGCCGCGGCAGGGAACGAGCCCAGCGTGATCGCGGGCAGGATGATGCTCTGCGGCGTCGTGCGCCCTCCCGTTGGTATCCAGTCGATGTACAGCGCGACGAAGAGGATCAGCATCAGGCCGAGCCAGAAGTTGGGCACCGCCTGACCGAATAGCGCGCCGATCCTGCTGAGGATGTCGGTCGCGCCGCCGCGACGCACGGCGGCCACGATCCCTAACGGAATGCCAATCAGGAACGCGACGAGCAGACCGGCTGCGCCGAGCTGGATCGTTGCCACCAGTCGCTCGCCGACGACATCCGTCGCCGGCCGCGTTGCGCGGAACGACTGGCCAAACTCCAGCCGGACGATGTCCCAGAGGAATCGTCCGTACTGTTCGATCATCGGGTCGTTGAGCCCGTAGCGCTCCTTGGCCTCTTCAATCTCCTGTTGCGTGGCGTCGATCGGCGCGAGCCGCGAGACCGGGTCGCCGGCGCCGCGGCTCATGAAGAAGACGATGGTGACCACACCGAAGACGACCGCGATCGAGCGCAGGAGCCGTCCGACGGCGGTTGCTCCGAGTTCGCTACGCATCGTCGATCAGACTCCTTTGAACAAGCTCCCCCCTCGCGGGGGGAGCTTGTGATCGGGCGATCGCGCCGACGAACTTCCTCTAGGCCTTGAGCTTCTGCGCGTAGATCGCGTTCAGACCGGTCGAGGTGTCGTAGTACTCGTTGTAGAGAATCTGCGGCGTGACCGCGTAGAGGTGCGGCAGACCGAACAGCGGTACCTGGAACGCGTTCTCGTACGAAATCACCGCAGCCTGGTAGTAGAGATCGTTGGCGCGCTGTTGATCGAACTCGGCGTTGGCTTCCTCGATCAAGGCCTGGAACTCCGAGAACTCAGGCAGGAAGTCGTCGCTCTCCTGGGCGTGCGAGTACGGAGCACCAACGGTCGTGACCAGTCGGTAGGCGAACGCCGGACCCAATGGCGCGCCGCTGGACACGCCGGCCTGGTTGAAGACGAACGGGTGCGGCAGCTCGTTGTTGCGGATCAGCGCCAGCGCGTTGCCGAAGTCGGCGTAGTCAATCTCGACCTGGAAGCCGACGTCGTTCAGCATCTGCTGCACCGCCGGCATCCAGATCCGGTCGGCAGTCCAGAGGCCGGTCGGCAGCGTGATCGTGAAGGCGAAGCCGATCTGGCCGGCCTCCTCAAGCAATGCACGCGCCTTGTCCGGGTCGTAGTTGTACTGCCCCGGCAGGTTGCCGATCGGCGGGTCGTAGCCGGCCGGGAACGGCGAATAGGCGCGTTCCTCGGTACCGGTCAGCAGGTTGTCGATGATCGCGTCGGCGTCGATCGCGTAGTTCGCGGCCTGCCGCACACGCACGTCGCGCCACGGATTCTCTTCGCCCGTGATCGGGTCGAGCGACTGGTTGACCGGCAGTTCCAGCGCCATCACGCGGACGTCGGGCAGCGCGATCACCTTGAAGTCGTCGCGATCCTCGAACTGCTTGGCCACGTCGGGGCTGATCCGGTAGGCGATGTCGACCTCGCCCGCCTCCAGGGCCGCCGCGCGCGCCTGTTCCTCGGGGAAGTAGCGTCCGGTGATGTACTTGGCCCAGCCGGCCTTGTACTGGAACGGCGCGTCGTGATCGAAGGCGAAGTTCTCAAAGCGCTCGCTGCGAATCTCCTGATCCGGGATCCAGGACATGAACTGGTACGCCCCACAGCCGATCGGGTTGTTGGCGAAGTGGTCGTCGCCGTTGTCGATGATGTACTGCTTGGGCAGCAGACCGAAGTTGATCCCGCCCGACTGCTCGGGCGCATCCACGAACGGCGTGTCCATGGCAATGCTGACTGTGTACTCGTCAACGACCGTAATGTCGCCCATCCAACCGGCGCGGGCGCGGAGCTGCGACTCGAAGTCGGGGTTGTACTCGGCCCGGCCCAGAATGCGCTCGTAGTAGAACTGCACCGACTCGGCGTTCAGCGGCTCGCCGTTATGGAAGGTGACGCCCGGCTTGATCCGCCAGATGAAGCTGGACAGGTCTTCCGAGAACTCCCAATCGCCGAACCCGCCCTCGGATTGGATCACGCGACCCGAGTTGTACGCCGCCAGCGCTGCGAAGTGCAGGTTGTTGCTCGCGCCCTGTCCACCGCCACCGCCGGCGGTGGTGATGTCCAGCGTCGGCGGGAAGGAGCCGTAACCGACAATGAGTTCGGCGTCGAGGTCGACTTCCGAGACTTCCGCCTCTTCCTGGGCCGTCGAGCGATCAAGCTCTTCCTCTTGCTGAGCCTGCTCTTGCTGCTCGACCTGCTGCGCCTGTTGTTCGGCCTGCTGCTCCTGTTGCTGCTGCATGGCCTGCTGCTGAGCCTGTTGCTCTTGCATGGCCTGCTGTTGCTGTTGCTGCTGCATGGCCTGCTGCTGCTGGTCCTGCTCTTGCTGGACCTGTGCGACCGCCTGCGGCTGGTCGTCATCATCGTCGTCGCCGCCGCAGCCGACCAGCGCCAGTCCGGCCGCGCCGACGCCCGCGCGGGCCGAGGCTCGCAGCAGCGACCGCCGGCTCAGCCTTGCGCGCCGTAGTTGGGTCCAGTGTCGCGTCATAACGTTCGCCTTTCGCTCTCTGGGAATTTACGCTTGCGCGAAAGATAGGGAATTGCGGGACTGTTGCCTACCGCCCGACCAGCATCAGCGGAGCATCGAACGGGATGGAGCAATCGGATGGCGGAACTGGAACACGAACGCGGCTTCCGCGGAACGATTCGACGAACGATCGCCGAGTCCGAAGCCTCCTGGAGCAACGAGCCAGGGCGGAAGGGGCCCAACATCGTCGTAATCGTGCTCGACGATGTCGGCTACTCCCAGCTCGGCTGCTACGGCTCCAGCATCGACACGCCCGCCCTCGACCGCATCGCCGAACAGGGCCTGCGCTACTCGAACTTCCACGTCACTCCGCTCTGCTCACCCACGAGAGCGTGCCTGCTCACCGGCCGCAATCACCACGCCGTCGGCGTCGGACGCGTCACCGAGATGGACAACGGCTTCCCCAACACGGCCGGCTTCATCTCGCGCGAGGCCGGCACGCTGGCCGAGATGCTCCGACCGAGCGGCTATCGGACGCTGTGCGTGGGCAAGTGGCATCTCGTCGTCAGCACCATGCAGACGCCCGCCGGACCCTACGATCACTGGCCGCTGCAGCGCGGCTTCGACCGCTACTACGGCTTCCTCTTCGGAGAGACCAGCCAGTGGAACCCCGAGCTATTCCTCGGTAACGAGCGAATCGACGCCCCGCCCACCGTCGATTCCGGCGACGACTACCACCTCTCCGAGGCGATCGTCGACCGCGCAAACCTCTGGCTGCGACAGCTCGTGTCATCCAACGACGACGCGCCGTTCTTCCTCTACGTCGCGTTCGCGGCCGCTCACTCGCCGCATCATGTGCCCGCCGCACACGCCGACAAGTACCGCGGCCGCTTCGACGACGGTTGGGATGTCGAGCGCGAACGGATCCTCGCCCGACAGCGCGCGTCCGGGCTGATGTCCGGCGATCAGCGACTTGCGCCGAGGAATCCCAACGTGCGTCCCTGGGACGAACTCGAGGACGACGAGCGGCAAGTCTACGCCCGGATGCAGGAAGTCTTCGCCGGCTTCCTCGACCATGCCGACACCCAGATCGGCCGCCTGCTGGACGAGCTGGAACGGCTGGGCAAACTCGACGACACGCTGGTGATCGCAATCTCAGACAACGGCGCATCGGCCGAAGGCGGCGCCAGCGGCACGGTCGACCACACCCGCCGCCGCAACGCCGTCGGCGACACGCTCGACGAGATCATGCCGCGGCTCGACGACCTGGGCGGTCCGCTGGTCATGAACCACTACCCGCGCGGCTGGGCCATGGCCGGCAACACGCCGTTCAAACGCTACAAGTCGCACACACATGCCGGCGGAGTCCGTGCGCCGCTCGTGATCTCCTGGCCAAAGGGAATCGCCGCCCGCGGCGAAACTCGCCGACAGTTCTGCCATGTCGTCGACCTCGCCCCGACAATCCTCGATCTCGCGGGCATCGAAATGCCTGGATCGATCAACGGAATCGACCAGATCCCGATGCACGGCGTGTCGCTCCAGTCGACGCTCGCAGACGAGAACGCGCCCTCGCCCAGGACGACGCAGTACTTCGAGATGGTCGGCAACCGCGCCATCTGGCACGAGGGCTGGAAGGCGGTCACGTTCCACGAGCCCGGCGCCGACTACGACGCCGAGCCGTGGGAGCTCTACCACGTCGAGCAGGACATCGCCGAACTGAACGACCTGGCAGACGCCGAGCCGGACCGGCTGAGTGCCATGATCGACCTCTGGTGGCGGGAAGCCGAACGCTACGGCGTGCTGCCGCTCGACGACCTGACCGGCGGCCACCAGCTCCGGCTGCAGCGCCCGGGCTCCGGGCGCTGGGTCTTCCAGCAGGGCGCCGTCCTGCCCCACTTTTTCCGCCAGGGGCCGTTCCTGCTCGGCAGCTCGCACCGGATCGAAGCGAAGATCGAGCGCAGCAGCCCGGCGCAGGGCGGCGTCATCCTCGCCGACGGCGGCCGCTTCGGAGGCGTCGCCCTCTACGTCCAGCACAACCGCCTCTGCTACACGACCAACGCCTTCGGCGAGCGCAGCCGAGTCATCTCCGACTCCGCCATCCCCGTCGGGCCGGTGACCTTGCGAGCCGACGTGATCCGCCTCGCCAACGGCGAGGCCTCGGTGAGGATGTTCATCAACGGCGAACCGGCCGGAGACGGACGCCTCGTCCACTTCGAAGATCGCAACTACGTCAATGAACCACTCGAGGTCGGCCGCGACGGCCAGACCCCCGTCGACGACCTGTACGAATCGCCGTTCGAGTTCGCGGGCCGGCTCCTGGACGTCACCATCGACTCCGCCGGTCGCGAGATCGAAGATCCCCAGACCCTCATCGAAGACCTCATGCGCAGCCAGTGAGCGCAGTGGGCATTACCCTCCACGCAATCCCACGCAAGCGACGAGTGATGGAGGATTCTGATGGCAGTCGAATTCTGGACGATGGGCGCTGGTGTGCCGACCCGAACTGCTCCGGGAAGCGATTTCATTGCGCGCTCCATCGACGGCGTGCAGATGGCCGTAGAGGCCGAGCGGATGGGCTACGACGGGATCGTCTGGGTCGACAGCCAGAACCTGGCCCCCGACTGCTACATCTCGATGGCGCTGGCCGCTCACGCAACGTCCCGGATCCAGCTTGGCACCGGCGTCACCAACTCCTACACCCGCCACGCGGCGATCACGGCCTCCTGCATCGCCACCGTTCAGGCGGAGAGTCAGGGACGCGCGCACATGGGCATCGGCCGGGGCGACTCGGCCCTCGCCCACCTGGGACTCGCGCCCCACGCCGTCGACCCGTTCGAGCGCTATCTCAAGGAGCTACAGGCCTATCTGCGCGGCGACAGCGTTGAGTTCGGCGATAGCGACGTCGACGCGCTCGGCCTCGCGGACACGCCCGAAGCCAGCAACATTCGCTACATCAACAGCATGGGACCAAAGGTGCCGCTCGATGTCGCGGCGACCGGACCGCGCGTGATCCAGGCCGCAGCCCGCCATGCCGATCGGATCAGCTTCAACGTCGGCGCCGACGTCGATCGCACCCTCTGGGGTATGGAAGTCGCACGCGAGGCGCGAGCCGAAGCCGGACTCGATCCCGAGATTCCCTTCGCCGCCTACATTCCGCTTGCCGTCCACGACGACCCGGAGCAGGCCATGCAAATCGGCGCGGGACAGGTCTCACTCTTCGCCCGGTTCTCCAACATGTACGGCCAGATCGTCGGACCGACGACCGAGCAGCAAGCGAAGGTATTGACCGACATCCACGACAACTACGACATGCACGGCCACGGCCGACCGGGCAGCGCCCAGGCCGACGTGATCCCCACCGAGTTCGAGCGCTCGTTCGGCGTCTTCGGGCCGCCCGACTACTGCGTCCAGCGCCTCGGCGAACTGATCGAGATCGGCATCGACCGCTTCATATTCCGCGGTTCCCCGCTCGATCCGAACGATCCCGACACCGAGTCAAGCGTGCGCTTCACCCAGGAAGTCATCCCGCAGCTGAAGGGCTAGCCATCATGCCGGTCGAATTCTGGACATCGGGTCGCGGTCTCGCGTCGAGCGGAGATCCGTCCGCCTTCACCTCCGCCAGACAGGCGCAGCGCGCCGAGGAGCTGGGCTTCGACGGCATCACATTCGTCGACAGTCAGAATCGGGCCAGCGACTGTTACGTGGCGCTGACCGTCGCCGCGCATTCGACCACGAGGCTCAAGCTCGGTACCGGCGTGACCAACTCATACACGCGACACCCGGCCGTCACCGCCTCGGCGATCGCCGCGATCCAGGCCGAGAGCGGCGGCCGGGCCTATCTCGGCATCGGCCGCGGCGACTCGGCTCTGGCCCATCTCGGCCTCGCGCCGCACGCCGTTCCCAAGTTCGAGCGCTACCTCGAAGCGCTCCAGGGATACCTGCGCGGCGAGGACGTGCCCTTCGGTGAGACCGACGTTCACGTTCTGGGCCTGGCCGATACCCCGGAGGCCAGCCGGATCGAGTGGCTCAACCCGTCCTACGCCAAGGTGCCGGTCGACGTCGCTGCCACCGGACCGCGCGTGATCGCCGCGGCAGCGCGCCACGTCGATCAGGTCAGCCTCGCCGTCGGCGGAGATCCGGAGCGGATCAAGTGGGGCATGCAGGTCGCCCGCGAAGCGCGATCCGAGGCCGGGCTCGATCCGGACATCGCCTTCGGCGCATACATTCCTACGGTCGTCCACGACGATCCCGAGGTCGCACTGGGAATCGGCTCCGCCGGACTCTCCCTGTTCGCCCGCTTCTCCAACATGTACGGCAACATCGTTGGTCCGGTCACCGACACCCAGCGCGATGTCCTGACGAAGATCCACGACAGCTACGACATGCACGGACACGCGCGGGAGGGCAGCCCTCAGTCAGCCCAGGTCACCCAGGAGTTCGCGGGCAGCTTCGGCGTCTTCGGCCCGCCCGACTATTGCGTCCAGCGCCTCGGAGAACTGATCGAACTGGGAGTTACCCGCTTCTACGTCGCCGGCACGACCCTCGATCCCAGCCACCCCAACTCAGAGTGCAGCGAACGCTTCATCAACGAAGTCGCGCCGCAACTCCGGCGCTGATGATCAGGCGGACGCCGCCTGATCGAGGAACCGCAACAGCAGCTCCGCCACTGCCGCGGGCTGCTCCTGCTGCACCCAGTGACCGCCGCCCTCAACGAGATGCATTCCCTGCAACTTCGTGCAGGCGGCCGCCATCCGATCCCAACCGCCCGGCGACTGGTACACGCCCCAGTCCGACGCCCCGCCGATGAACGCCGCCGGGACGTCGATCGTGCGGCCGTGAAACAGTTGCAACTGCGCCACGCAATCGGGATCCCGCGTCGCTCGATACCAGTTCAGCCCGCCCTGGAACCCGTTGCGCTCGTACTCGCCGGCATAGACCGCCACCTCCGCCTCGGGCAGCCAGGAGCAGTTAGCAATCTCCTCAGCCGACGGCATCTCGTGCGCCACCGTCGTCGGCATATCCTCGTCCAGGTCCATCACGTAGTAGGTGGGCAGCTTGGCCAGTTCCGTCGCCGTCCACGCCTCCAGCGGATGCGGGCGATTCTGCATCCAGTCAGCGCTCTTGTGGTGGTAGTAGGCGCGGAGGAAATCATGCACGCCCTGCGGCGCATTGGTCATGTCGGCGTCGGCGGGACGAGTGCAGTAGTAGAGCTGGTAGTGCTTGCGCGGACGATCCAACGCCGCCAGGTCGTCGGCGATGCTCGCCGACCCCGCCGCGCCCGATCCGCGAGCCTCGCCCGACGCCAGACCAGGTGGTCCGCCGAACGGCCCGCTCATCGTCACGACCGACTGAAAGATGTCGGGCCGGATCAGGGCGCAGTAGGCCGCCACCGGCGAGCCGAAATCGTGCCCGAACACACCGTCGACCGTGTCCCAGCCCAGCGCGCTGACCAACCCGACCGCGTCGCGCGTCAGATTCAGCATCCCATAGGGAATCAGGCTGTCGTCATAGTTCGCCGTCCAGCCGGTCGTCCGGCCGTAGCCGCGCTGGTCGGGCGCGATCACGTGAAACCCCGCTTCGGCGAGCAACGGCATCACCTTGCGCCACGAGTAGGCGATCTCGGGAAAGCCGTGCAGCAACAGCAATCGAGGGCGATCTTCGCCCTCCCATCCCGCTTCGAGGACGTGCATCACCAGACCATTGACTCCCGCAACGAACCGCGAGCGAATACTCGGGTCCAGCGTCTCCACGCCGTAGCCAATCGAATCTGTCATCTTCGTTCCTCCCGTCGTCTGACCGCACGAAGGATAAGCCGACGCTAGCCTGAGCCGACAGCCCGAAGGAACGATCCCAGTGGCGACGATGACCGAAACTCGAGAGACCAAGCCCGCGCAATGGCCGCCGCTGACCGAGGTGCGCCGGTCGATGCGGGTCCGCTGGTATCGCTCGCCGATCGACAAACCCACGCTCTGGCGGCTGATGGAGCGCTCGAACCGCAGAGGCTTCCAGCAATCGCTCGGTCATCTGGCCCTGATCGTCGGTCTCGCAGCCGTCGTGGCGGTCTCATTCGAGTCCGGCTGGTGGATCGCGTTCGCCATCTCGCTCTGGCTGCTGGGCACCGTCTCCACCTTCATCCCCGGTCTGGCCTGTCACGAGCTCGTACACGGCACCGTGTTTCGCACCAACCGGCTCAACCGCGTCTTCCTCAGGCTGTTCTCGCTCTTCGGCTGGTTCAACTACAACGAGTACCGGATGAGCCACACGTTCCATCACCGCTACACGCTCTTCCCCGACGGCGACCGCGAGGTCCTGCTGCCCAAAGAGCCGTCGCTGCATCCCCTCGTCCTGCTGGAGATGTTCACCGTCAACCTGCGCGGGGCGCTACGGCTGCTCAGCGCGACCGTGCGGATGGCGATGGGCAGGTTCGACATGGACACGCCCTCCAGCGTCGGCGGGGCCGGCGCGACCGCGTGGACCTGGGCGCTGTCCGAGGTGCATCCCAGGACGTATCGAGCCGCGGTTCATTGGGCCAGATTCCTGTTGGCCTTCCACGGCACGATCATTGTGCTCTCGATCGTGTTTCAGCTGTGGTGGTTAATGATCGTCGTCAGCGGAGCCATCTTGATCGGTTCGTGGTGGAAGTACTTCATCGGTACGACCCAGCACGCCGGCCTGCGCGACAACGTGCCCGACTTCCGCCTGTGCACCCGCACGATCAAGCTCGACCCGGTCTCGTCGTTCCTCTACTGGCACATGGAGCGACACATCGAGCATCACATGTTCGCCGGTGTGCCCTGCTACAACCTCAAGGCCCTGAGTCGCGAGATCTCCGCCGACTTGCCCGAACCCAGATCGCTGATCAGCGCATGGCGCGAAATGCGCCACGCGTGGCGGCGTCAACAGGCCGAACCGAGCTACCAGTTCGACACTCCATTGCCGCCGACGGCGAGTCCGGGCATGACTTCGGAAGCAGCCGTGACCCGTGTCTCGGACGGCATCGAAGCCTCGATCGGCACACTCGATCCGGACGACGACCAGGTCGACCCGCGCGGCGCACTTCCGGCGCCGGCAACGCTGGACTAGCGCCCCTTGAATTGAGGCGTTCGCTTCTCCATGAACGCCTTCGGCCCCTCGATCGCGTCCTCGCTGCCGAACGCTCTCGCGCCCAGCAACGATTCCATGCTCCAGGCCTGCTCCCAGGACATCCCCATCGATCCGCGGACGACGATCTCTTTGGCCGTTCGCACGGCGAGCGGGCCGTTGGCGCAGATCAGATCGGCGATGGCGTGCGTCGTCGGCATCAGGTCCTCGAGCGGCACAACCCGGTTGATCAGCCCGCAATGCAGAGCCTCCTGCGCGCTCAGTCGGCGGCCGGTCAACAGGATCTCCATTGCCCAGGCCCAGGGAATCTGGCGGGGCAGGCGAATGTGCGCCCCCGCATCGGGAACGATGCCCCAGCGGACTTCCTGCAGACCGAACTCGGCGTGCTCGGCCGCGACCCGGATGTCGGTTCCCAGCATGTATTCCAACCCGCCCGCAATGCAGTAGCCGTTGATCGCCGATAGCACGGGCTTGAACACTCGATGCAGGTTGCGCGTCTCGTTCACCTTCAGCGGCTCATTGCGAGCGCCGCCGGCCTTGGCCGGAATCGTGCTGCTCAGGTCGGCGCCGGCGCAGAAGGCGCGCTCGCCCGCTCCGGTGATGATCGCGACCCACAGATCGGGATCGCTATTGAAGTCCTCCGTTGCATCCCGCAACAGGGACAGCAACTCGAGCGACATCGCGTTCATCCGCTCAGGGCGGTTGAACGTGATCACGCAACGCTTGTTGGCCGGGTCTTTCTCATAGATCAGCGGAAGGTCGGACATGAATCCTCTCCTTGACTTTGATCAGAGCCTATGGGCCTATCGACCTGTGAAGACAGGATCTCGCTTCTCCATGAAGGCCCTGGGACCCTCAATCGCATCGTCGCTGCCGAATGCGCGTGCGCCGAGTAACGACTCCATGCTCCAGGCCTGCTCCCATGACATGCCCATCGCTCCGCGCACGGCGATCTCTTTGGCCGTCCGCACCGCCAACGGACCGTTGCGGCAAATGAGGTCGGCGATCCCGTTGGCCGTCTCCATCAACCGGTCGGCCGGAACCACGCGGTTGATCAAGCCGCACTGGAGCGCTTCATGCGCCGAGAGGCGGCGTCCGGTGAGCAGGATCTCCATCGCCCAGCACCAGGGAATCTGGCGTGGCAGGCGGATGTGCGATCCGCCGATAGGAATGATCCCCCAGCGCACTTCCTGCAGGCCGAACTCCGCATGTTCGGCGGCGACGCGGATGTCCGTTCCCAGCATGAACTCGAGCCCGCCGGCGATGCAGTAGCCGTTGACGGCGGCGATGACCGGCTTGTGCACGTCGTGCAGGCCGCGAGTCTCGTTGACCTTGAGCGGCTCCTCGCGGCTCGCCTGGGTTGCGTTCGGGATCGTGCTGCTCAGATCTGCCCCGGCCGAAAAGGCGCGATCGCCGGCGCCGGTCACAATCAGCACCCAGAGATCGGGATCGTTCTTAAACTCCTCGATCGCCTCGCGCTGAAGCGCCTGCAGTTCCGGGCTCATCGCGTTCATGCGCTCGGGACGGTTGAACGTCATCAGTGCTCGACGGTTAGCGCGGTCGGGTTCAAACAACAGAGGTGGTTCAGCCATGGCGAGTTCCAGTCAGCGGGGGCGCGGCGGTGTACTGAGAAGATACGGGCAACGCCGTTTGCGCTCGTCTCCACGCGACCCGGGCGCGTGCACGGGCCGTACGCTGTACAGCGTGGAGGTGAGGGGCGGCGACATGCGCTGGCTACTGCTCGTTCTCGCTTGCGTCTTGTTGGGCTCTGCCTGCAGCGGATCAGACGACGCGCCAACACCTCACGAGGCCGAGCAGGCTCAGCGGCAGGATCAGCAACAGGCAGTCACCGAGGTCCAGTCGCAGCGGGAGCAGACGCAACCGGCACAGCCGCAAACCGGCGACGCTGCTGACGAATCAACCGCTCAGCCCGACGCGCAGGGCGAACAGACCGCCATGCAGCCGGTCGAGCAACAGGAGTCCGAGGCGACGCAGCCGCAGGCATCGGCGCCCGATGAGGGACCGTTCGACCCCGACGCCGTCGACATGTCGCAGTTGATCTTCTGGGGTCCGCTGGACAGCTTCTTCGGGCGATACCTGCCGATCCCAGCGGCGGGACAGGAACTGCTCGGTCGATTGCTCGCGTCCGACTCGCCGGCGATAGACAAGTACATCATCGACCTGGCCGCGTTTCCCAATCCCTACTGGGACCAGATCTTCGATTACCTGAGGACACGCTTCGACGCGGAGCACCGATCCGTGTACGAGTTTCGCGAGATATTCGAGTTCGACCCCGACGATTCGGCGACGCCGGCCTACCTGCGCTTCAAGCACGCGCTGTTCGGCAGCCAGTTCGAGGACATGGCCGAGATGATGAATCCCGACGCGAAGATCGTCATCGATGCGCGCGAAATCTTCTGGGGCGGCGTCCGCGTTGACGGAATCCCTCCGCTCGAGTTTCCGCCCCAGATCTTCCCCGAGGAGGCGGCCGAGTGGATCAACGACAGCGATGTCGTAGTCGGCGTGGAGATTGACGGCGATGCCCGCGCGTACCCGATCCGGATCATCGCCTGGCACGAGATGGTCAACGACACGATCGGCGGCGTACCTGTGTCGCTGGCCTACTGCACCCTGTGCGGGTCGCCGATCCTGTTCGACGGCCGGGTCGGCAGCGAGGTCTACCGATTCGGCACCAGCGGCCTGCTCTACCGCTCGAACAAGCTGATGTACGACCGCAATACGCGCACGCTCTGGAATCAGTTCAGCGGCAGGCCCGCCTGGGGACCGCTGGTTGGCGAAGACATCCGGCTGACGGTCCTGCCGGTCGTGGTCACGACCTGGGGCGACTGGTACGCGCGCCATCCCGATACGACCGTGCTGAGCATCGAGACCGGATTCGTTCGCAACTACGGTCCCGGCGTCGCCTACAACGAGTACTTCAACAGCCCGCTCACCTGGTTCAACGTTCCTGTCGAGGACGATCGCCTGGCCCAGAAGGACAATGTCTACGCGGTGCGCGTGGGCGAGGCGCTGACGGCGTACCCGATCGGCTTGCTTGCCGAGCGCATGTTCGCGTTGGACGAAGTCGGCGGGTTGCCGATCGTCGTGGTCGCTACTGCCGACGGGGAGGGCGGCCGCTCGTATGAGTCGGGCGGCGTCGAGTTCCGTTCCGCGGACCCGATGGCGGGCACGCTGACCGACGCCGACGGAGGCGTCTGGATGATCCGGGAAGCCAGTCTGCTCGGCCCTGACGGAGAAGTACTGCCGCGAGTGGGCGGACACAACGCCTACTGGTTCGCGATCACCAACCAGACCGACAACGGCCAACTCTGGGAGGGCTGATTTCCACGTCGTTCGGTTCGTTATCTTCGCCGAGTAGGGCGAGGAGACTGCGATGTCCAACCGAACAGACCTGCCGATTCCACGGGACGAGTGGGTCGAGTTTGCCTCACGGGAGTGGTGTGAAGAGGCGAACCGATACCTGCAGGAACAGGCTGTTCTACATCCCGAGGCGCTGGACGGCGTCGAGTGGTCGGTCACCGAGCGCTGGCAGAACGCGCCGCCGCACCTCGGATTTAGCGACAACGTGGCCGGCTTCTGGTTCACCATTTCGGGCGGCAGGATCGAGGTCGGAGCCGGACCGGCGCCCGAAGCCGAGACCGAGATCGACGGCGATTACAACGCCATCCTGCCGATCGGCTGGACGATCTACGGCGGCGATGCCGAGGTCCAGGCGCGTGCCCAGCGAGAGTACGGCCACCTCTCCCGCCACACGCCGGTCCGGATGAAGGGCCAGTTCCCCTCCCATCCGCCGTTGCTGCCGTTCCTCGGCGGCCTGCACGACCACATGGCCCGCCGGACGATCAACAATCCCGACATCGAGCACCGGATCGAGCAGTATGGCCTGGGCAACAACTCCGACGCACTTGCCAATCAGGGCCACACGATCCTCGATGCCGCATTCACGGAGAAGATGGCCGACGAACTGCGAGCGGCCGGAGGCTGCGGCCGGCTCTGGGAAGAAGCGGTCGTGCATCCCTGGGTGTTGGCCCTGGTCGAGCACGAACTCGGCGGCCGACCCATTCTGGTTTGGCCCGAGGCCGGATCGGCGGGCGACGCCTCCGTCACCGCCACCTGGGCACTGTCAGACGACGCGTTGAACCAGGCCAGCGTGGGAAGCATCGCGGTCGCGGCCAACGCTCCAATCGAATCCGAACGGGACGGGACGATGCAAGTGATCTACGCCAGCCGGGACTCCACGCTGAGCGGGCAACGGATTGAAGTTGACCCAGACCAGCTTGAGCGAAACCCACCGATCTTCCGCTCGCTTTGCGGCCTCTAAGACAACTGCGGCGCGTCCAGGACGCGCCGCAGCGTTGTTGACTTCAGGTCGAGAGTGGCTACGAGCGCGGCAGGCCCAGACCTCGGGTGGCGATGATGTTTCGCTGGATTTCGTTGGTGCCGGAGTAGATGGTGCTGGGCACGGCGAGCAGGTACTGCTCGGGCATGTCTCCGGCCCAGGGGGCGGTCGGTTCTTCGGGGATCAGCTGGCCGCTGAGGCCGAACATCTTGATCCCGTAGTTGTAGATCTTCTGGCCCAGCTCGGACTGGAAGATCTTGATCACCGATGCCTCGTAGTTGGGCACGTTGCCGGTCGCCTGGATGTGACCGATGCGGTAGCCGAGGTACTTGGCGACGTTGTTGGAGATGACCAAGTCCGAGAGTCCGAGCCGATAGCGGTCACGCTCGTCGGCCGAGCCGTTCTGCAACTCCTCGGTCATGCCCTCGAGCGTCTTGCGCTGGCCGGCGGTGGTGCCGATGCCGGAGCGCTCGAAGTCGAGCAGGGTCATGCCGACGTACCAGCCGCGGTTTTCCTCGCCGATCCGGTTCTTGGCCGGCACGCGAACGTCCTCGAAGAACACCTCGTTGAAGTGGTGGCGTCCGGCCATGTTGATCAGCGGGCGCACGGAGAGTCCGGGCGTGTTCTTGATGTCGTCGATCAGGAGGAAGGAGATGCCGCGATGCTTGGGCGCGTCGGGATCGGTGCGGACCAGGCAGAACATCTGGTTGGCGCGGTGACCGCCTGAGGTCCAGATCTTCTGTCCGTTGATGATGTAGTCGTCGCCGTCGCGGACGGCGCGGGTCTGCAGCGAGGCGAGGTCGGAACCGGAGCCGGGCTCGGAGTACCCCTGGCACCAGATGTGCTCGCCCGAGGTGATCCTGGGCAGGTACTCGGCCTTCTGCTCGTCGGAGCCGTGGATGATCAGAGTCGGGCCGATCATGCCGACGCCGAAACCTCGCGTGCCGGTGTCGGGCGCGCCGTGGTAGCCGAACTCCTCGTTGAACACGATCTGCTCGTAGATCGAGGCGCCCAGACCTCCGTACTCCTTCGGCCAGGCCGGGGCGATCCAGCCTCGGTCGGCGAGCTTGCGGTTGAAGTCGACGGCGTTGTTGAAGTCTTCTTCGTTCTCTCGCGCCCCGCCGGGACCCTCGCTGGAGGCCGGCTCGGGAATGTTGTCGAGCAGGAATTGGCGGACCTCGCCGCGCAGGGCTTCCTCGGTCTCGGAGAATCGCAGTTCCATCTGTCGTACCTCACTAACCCGTTGTCTGTGGGTGCCTGGACCTCTTGGAGCGGGAGACGGGATTCGAACCCGCGACCCTCTGCTTGGGAAGCAGATGCTCTACCACTGAGCTACTCCCGCAGCGCCCGCAGGTGGATCGGACGCCTGCGAGTCGGTTTTGTTGCATCGTACACGCCGTTGGGACACCGAGCGCTATGCATCGCGATACCTCAGGGCGGGCCGCCGTGGTCGCGCTGCGCGCGGGTGTCGATGACGCCCAGGAATCCGCCCGCGGCGAGCGACGATGCGGCCAC
Organism: Dehalococcoidia bacterium; assembly: GCA_965204335.1. Classification (GTDB taxonomy): domain Bacteria; phylum Chloroflexota; class Dehalococcoidia; order Bin125; family Bin125; genus Bin125. Next base: position 364,507 of record OZ241982.1, read on the forward strand.
GATTCCTCCGGCCAGCCCCACGATGGCGGCGTTCCGCACGAGCAGCGAGGAAGCATCGGCTGCGATCAGCCAGAGGTCGGCCGCAAATGGATCGGTGGTCGTGTCCGCCCGACCTTCGAGCGATGACCGAACCAGCGTGGCAGCGAGCCAGAGCAACGCGGCGCCCACGCCGATGGCGAACCCCGGTGCACCGATTCGAGCGAGGCCGCGAACCTGGGCTGCGGTCGCCATCGCGAGGAGGATGGCGAACGACCCGCTGACCATCAGCCCCACGGTTGCGACGTCATGGCCGCCTCCGGTCAAGCGCCCGATCGTTCCGTCGAACGCGCCGCCGCGGGAGACGAGCCTGAACGCCTGCGGCGAATCGGCCAGGACTTCGAAGCCGTCGTCGTAGATCAAGGAGGCCGTGGCGGCAGCGATCGCGTCGGAGACGGCCTCAGGCCCCTCAGCCACACCGCTCGGGTCGAGTTGCAACGAAATCGGGTATCCCCTGAGCGGAATCGGATCGCCTTCCGCTGCCGCGGCCTGCAGGGTCGGCCAGGCATGGGCGACGAACTGATCGACCTCCAACAGGGAGTCGACGGCACGCGCGAGGTACCGCTGCGCGGTCGTCCGGCTGGTGAGTTGGGCGGTCGTGATGAACAACACGGCGACGGCGGACACCAGCGCCGTGAGCATGATCGTGATGATCAGGGCCCAGCGACGCCAGCCCGAGTCAGCACGCGACTGGTAGAGCGTCGGGCGAGTGATCACGGCGTTCTCATGGTGAGACGGTCTCGATCAGCAGCGAGCCGGAGAGCATGTCGGGGAGGCTGCGTCCCTGTCGGTCGACCCAGGGCCACCACAAGCCGATGCCCAGCAGCAGGACGGACGGCCACCAGAGCAGGCCGCGGATTATGAACGTCCGCTTGCCGCCTCGCAGTTCCCGAAGTCCCAGCGCGCGAGCGCCGAGCGTGCGCGCGCCCAACCCCGCGTACAACGAAGACAACAGAAACCAGAGGAGCGCGATTCCGTAGCCGACCCCCCACTCCCCGGCGGTCGGATCACGCTCGAACGGGTCGACCTGAAGCAGCATGGCGAGGATCGCGAACGCTCCGCAGAGCGCGCTGAACAGCCCGATCACCACGAAGTCGATCGCCGCGGCGACCGCGCGCGCCTCTCGGCGAACGATCGGGATATGCAGGGACTCGGACGTTGGGCGGGGCATCAACGCGGTTGAGCGTAGCATCGAATCCATGATCATTCGGCGCGCTCTCGTGGCATTGGCGCTTCTGTCGCTGACCGTGGGGCTGGGTGTGGTCGTCGGCCTGTTCGCCGCCTCGGCGCTCAGGGCGCAGTCGGACCCCGGTCTCAGCGAGGTGGTTGCCGACGCGACGGAAACGCATCGCTTCTCGTTGCTGACCTACGAACTCACGCATCTCCCCAACAGGTGGCTGACGAATGTGGCCGGATGGATCGATGAACCGGACCTGGATGAGGACACGATTCTCCAGCGCTGGTTCGGTGGCGCAGACGAGGGCGACCGCAAAGCGGCTGAGTTGCTGCTTGAGCGACGGCTCAGCCGGGCCGTCTCCGAACTGGAACTGGATTCGCCGTTGCCGCTCTTCGGCAGGGTGCGCGTCGTCTGGCCTCCGGTCGACGTGGACCTGACAGAACGGTTGCACGTGCTCGTGGTCTCGCCACGAGACGAAGTTCGTCTGGTTCGTTCGCTGTTGCTGACCCCTGACCTGCAGCGGGAGGACTACAAACGGGTTGAGTCGTTGGTTGAGGCGGACGGGCGCTGGTCGGCCTGGGTGGGACGCATCGGCGGGGTGGCCCTGTATCCGGCCTCGGTCGTGTCGTCGCGGGACTATCTCGGCACGTTGCAGATCATGGCCCATGAGTGGACGCACCACTATCTCGGCTTCTATCCGCTGGGCCTGGCCTACGGGCGTGGTTCGGACATGCGCACGATCAACGAGACCGTGGCCGACATCGTCGGCGACGAGCTGGGCGAAGCCGCAGCGCGGATTCCCGGCTTCATCGCCCCCGCAGATGATGACGAGGATGAGCGGCGCACCGAGATTCGAGCGGTCACGGACCCGATCCTGCGGCAACTCCGGCTCGACGTGGACTCGCTGCTGTCCGATGGTCGCGTTGATGAGGCGGAACGGTTGATGGACGACGTTCGCCGGCGGTTGATCGATCTCGACCGGCCGTTCCGGCGGATCAACCAGGCCTTCCTCGCGTTTCGCGGCGGCTACGGGACGAGCCCCGCCTCACCCAGCCCATGGGGAGATCGGCTCCTGGCGCTGCGCTCCTCGACCGAGTCCTTGCCCGAGTTTCTCTCCCTGGTGCGCGAGATCGGCTCGCCCGCCGAGGCCGACGCGCTGTTACCGCCGTAGTCGAAATCACCGATTGGCGTCCTCGAGCTCCTCCTCCAGTTCGGCCACGCTTGGATCATCGGGCAGCGCCACCACGATCTGGTGAGAGATCGTGCCCAGGTAACTGTCGTCGACTTCGAGGCGCAGATGGTAGACGCCGCCGGGAACCTCGCTGCTGTTCCAGCGACCCAGGACGCCGTCTTCGACCGCGCTGTCGCCCATGGCGAGGACGACTTCCTCGTCGCTGCCCAGCCGGGTGGCGATCAGCGACCAGCTCAACAGATCCCGGCTGTCGGCGCGACCGGTGATCACCAGCGTCCCCCGGCGAATGACCGCTCCATCGTCGGGCGAGTCGAGGCGAACCGGCGCCAGCGCTTCGTCGACGGTCCCGGGCTGGAGGTACGCGACCCGATTTCGCCTCAGCCAATCAACCACGACGGGATCGAGAGCCGCCGCTCCGCCTCGGGCGACGGTCGGAGGTTCGATCCAGACACCTTGCTGCAGGAAACTCTCAGGAGTGCCGACGGTCGCCCGCTGCAGCGTTCGGCGGTCGATCTCGACCTCGTAGCAGATGTGGTTGTCGACCGGCGGTGCGACACGAATGGAGACGAACACCTCCTCGCGAGGCGAAGTGCAGGGATTCCTCAACGCTGCGCCGCCGTCCGCGGCGGACCAGAGCGGGGGGACCTGAGGCGCGTAGACCATCGCCCGGTGGATGCCCTCCGGTTCAAGGAACTCCTCCGCCTTCAGGGCTTCGTGCGCCGCGCGCATGAACCGGCTCCAGATTAGGCCGGCGGTCTGGACCGACGATCCGCCGGTCATCGGTGACTCGTCGGCGTTGCCGACCCACACACCGACCGCCAGTTGCGGCGTGTAGCCCATGGTCCAGTAGTCGCGCCGCACGTCGTCCATCTCCGGATCGCCGGCGGTGCCGGTCTTGGCCGCTGCCGGCCGATCGAGTACGAGCGGACTGTTGGTCCCGTACAGCAGCGACCGCGCCTGGTTGTCGGACAGGATGTCGGTGATCTGGAAGACCTGAGCCGGGTTTGCCACGGCGCGGACCTCCGGCTCGCCCGTCGGCGACCACTCGTAGAGCAGTCGGCCGTCGGCGTCGCGAATCTCCAGCACCGACACCGGATCGAGCTTGCGGAATCCGTCGGGCAGCGTGAGAACGGTGGGATGACCGTTCATCTCGCCGCCGGTGGCGAGCGCCGCGTAGGCATAGGTCATGTCGAGCAGCGAGACCTCGCCGCCGCCCAGCGTGATCGAAGGTCCGTAAGCGCCCGGATCGTGCATCGTCGTGATTCCGAGCTGATGCATGGTGTCGAGCAGGGCCGCGCTCCCGAGCCGGTCGGCCAGCTTGAACGCCGGCACGTTCATCGAGTTGGCCAGCGCGCTGCGCACGGTGACCGGGCCGCGGAAGATCCCGTCGAAGTTGACCGGTCGGAACTCAGTCCCGTGGGCTTCGACGTAGGTCGTTGGCACATCCCACATCACGGTCGCCGGATGCCAGGTGCGCGGATCAATCTGGAACGCGGCGAGGTAGGTCAGCGGCTTGAGCGCCGAACCGGGAGAGTGCGTCGCGGTGGCGAGATTGACCTGTCCGTCGATCGCTTCGTCGAAGAAGTCACGGCTGCCAACCAGGGCAAGAATCTGGCCTGTTCGAGGATCGATGGCGACCAGCGCCCCGTTATGTGCGCCGGTGGACGCTTCGAATCCGGCGATCGCCGAGCGCAGCTCTACCTCCGCGCGCTCCTGGAGGGCGAAATCGAGCGATGTGCGAATCCGCAGACCACCGTTGTCCATCAGGTTGTCGCAGCCGCCCGCGCCCGAGGGCGGCACAAATCGCTCCAGCCGGCAGAGTTGCTCGACCTGGTCGCGGATGTAGATCACGTAATGGGGAGCGGCGATGTCGAACTCGGCCGTTTCGAAGTCGAGCTCGGTCGCCCAGGCGGCATCGGCCTCGACGCGGCTGACGTAGCCCTGGCGGACCATCAGGTCCAGTACCTGGCGTTGCCGCTGCTTTGCGCCTTCAAGATTCTCGAGCGGGTTGAAGAGTGACGGCGCCTGGGGCAGACCGGCCAGCATGGCCGACTCGGCCAGTGTCAGGTGTGCAGGCGACTTGCCGAAGTAACGCTGGCTCGCCGCGCCGATTCCGTAAGAGAAGTTCCCGTAGTAAATCGAGTTCAGGTACCACTCCAGGATCTGCTCCTTGCTGTACTCGTCGGTCAACTCGACGGCGAGGATCGTCTCCTTGAGCTTGCCGCGAATCCGGTTCATCGTGCGGCCGGTGCGCTCCTCGGGAGGAATCAGGACGTTCTTGACCAGTTGCTGTGTGATCGAGGAACCGCCCGAGCCACCGAGGAACTCCGAGCTGCCAACGCCGAAGTTCTCCCAGGCCGCCCGCAGCAGGCCGCGGAAGTTGATCCCCTGGTTGGTCCAGAACGAGGAATCCTCGGTCGCGACCGTGGCGTCGATGATGTGCTGCGACACGCGGTGCAGCCGCACCGGCGCACGCAGCCCGTCGGACGGGCGGGAGTACTCGAACAGCAGCACGCCGTCCTCGCCGTTGCGGTCGAATATTCGACTGCTGCCCAGGAGTCGCTGGGTTTCTTCGATCCGGTCGGGCGGCTCGAGGTCGTTGGCGAAATCGGAGTAGATCAGGTAGGCTGCGCCGGCCGCTGCGCCGAGCATGACCATGGGCAGGCCGAGCAGGAGCACGAGCGCGATCATCCAGCCGCGCATTCGCACAGGCTCGACCCGCTCGCCGCGCTTGCGCCGGCGCGAGCGGATCGCCAGGCGTGTAGCGAGGCTCAGGCGGCGGCTGAGTCCCGCGTTACGTTCGAGTGGCAACGCCCACACTCCGTCTCCGTCTCCACATTACGTCTTGTCCCGCTCAGCCTTGATGCGCGATAGGCTGCGTTTCACGCACCGATAACGAACACGTCGCAGCAACCCGATCAAGATGCCCGAAGCGGACGACACGCAGTTCACGAGCGAGCAGGTTCGGCACCTGGCGTCGCTGGTCCGTATCGAATTGACGGAATCGGAAGTCGAAGAGTTCCGCAGCGAACTCGCCAGCATCCTGTCGCACATCGACGCTCTCTCCGAGATCGACACCGACGGGGTGCCGCCCACGAACAACGGGGCCGACCTGCTCAACGTGCAGGATTCCGACGCCTCCCAACCGGCGATGCCGCGTGAAGCGGCCCTGGCCAATGCGCCGCAGCGAGAAGACGATTACTTCCGAGTCCATGCGGTGCTCGATCAGTCATGAGCACGCACAGCGACAGCGATCTGCTGACCATCACGCTCGCCGACGGCGCCAGGCGTCTACGTTCCGGCGAGGTCACGTCTCGAGAGCTGACGCGCGTGTTTCTTGATCGGATCGCAGCGACTGACGATCGGGTGCGCGCCTTCGTCACGGTGACCGAACAGGCGGCCATGGCCGAGGCCGAACAAGCCGACGATCTGCTCGCCGCCGGCGACGCCGTTGCGCCGCTGACCGGACTGCCGATCGGGCTCAAGGACGTGCTGATGACCAGGGGCGTGCGGACCACGGCGGGCTCGCGCATGCTGGACACGCTGATTCCTCCCTACGACGCGACGGTGGTCGCCAGGTTGCGTGAGGCCGGGGCGATCTCGCTGGGCAAGCTGAACATGGACGAGTTCGCGATGGGCTCCTCGACGGAGCACTCCGCCTGGTTCCCGACGGCCAACCCCTGGGACCTCGAACGGGTGCCGGGTGGCTCTTCGGGCGGTTCGGCCGCAGCGGTGGCGGCGCAGCAATGCATCGCCACGCTCGGCTCCGACACGGGCGGCTCCATCCGGCAGCCCGCGTCATTCTGCGGCGTGGTTGGACTCAAGCCGACCTACGGCCGGGTATCCCGCTACGGTCTGATCGCTTTCGCCAGCTCACTTGACCAGATCGGCCCGTTCACGCGGGCGGTCGAGGACGCGGCCATGCTCCTGCAGGCGATCGCCGGACCCGACCCGTTCGACTCGACCTGCTACGACGAACCGGTACCCGACTTCGGCAGCGACCTGGAGCGCGGCCTCGACGGCCTGCGCGTCGCCGCGCCGCAGGAGTTCTTCAGGGACGGTATGGACGACGATGTGGCATCCACGATTGAGGCCGCGCTCGACCTGCTCGCGGCCAACGGCGCAATCATCGACCGTTCGCCCTCGATGCCGTCGGTGCCGATGGCGCTGCCCGTGTATTACATCCTCGCTCCTTCCGAATGCTCCGCAAACCTGGCCCGCTTCGACGGCGTCAAGTACGGATACGGCGCGCGCGGCGGCGAGTCGATGTGGGCCGACATGGAAGCGACCCGCAAGCACGGCTTCGGCCGGGAGGTCAAGCGCCGGATTCTGCTGGGCGCCTACGCGCTCTCGGCGGGCTACTACGACGCCTACTATCTCCAGGCGCAGAAAGTGCGCACCCTGATCCGCCGCGAGTTCGATCGCGTCTTCGCCGAGCACGATGTGATCGTCGCGCCGACTGCGCCGACCGTGGCCTTCAAGCAGGGCGCGATCACCGACCCCTACCAGATGTACCTCAACGACGTGTATACGATCCCGGCCAATATCGCGGGCCTGCCCGCGATTTCGATTCCCGGCGGATTCGGCGCCGGCGGGATGCCCGTCGGACTCCAGTTCGTCGGACAGCGCCTGGATGAAGCGACCCTGCTCGGCGTCGCCAACGCGTACGAGCGGCTGGCCGGTTGGAGCACGATTCCGCCGTCAAATGTTGGCTCAACGTAACGAGTCGACGCCCGTTACCGATCTCCGCAGACAGGGCCCGGTTCTTCACGTAACGTTCAACACTGATGGACTCAATTCTGGAACCAGTACTCCGCGAACTGTCCCGCGACGCCCGCCTCTCGGCAGGCGACATCGCGGCCACGCTCGGCGTCGAGGAATCCGCCGTGACCGAGGCGATCCGGGAGGCCGAAGAGCGCAGCATCATCCTCGGACGCGGCGCGAAGATCAACTGGGAAACGCTCGGCCTGTCGACCGTGTACGCGGTCGTCGAAGTCACCGTCGAACCGCAGGAGAACGTCGGCTACAACGCCGTCGCGCGACGCATCGCGCGGTTCGACGAGGTGCGAACGGTCTACTTCGTCTCCGGCGCCTACGACCTGCTGGTCATGGTCGAGGCCGAGAACATGCGCGGCATCTCCGACTTCGTCGGCGATCGCCTGGCCACGATGTCGGGCGTCAAGGGCACGACCACTCGCGTGCTCATGCGCCGCTACAAGGAAGACGGCGTCTTCCTGGACGCCGATCTGCAAAACGACCGCCAGAGGGTCGTGTTCTGACCCGCCCAACGCAGCAGCAGGAACGAGTTCGAAGCGAGTTCAGCCATGCCGATAGCGTCTAACGACCGCCCATTTGCCAGCGACGACGATCCCCGGCGTACCGGCGCCGCGGGTGCCGGATCGGCGGCTGCGGCGCAGGGAACGGGATCGGCAGATGGAGCGGCTCGCATCGCCGAGCGGGTGCAGGCTGTGCCCGGCTCCGGTATCCGGCGCTTCTTCGACATCATCGCCTCAATGGACCACGTGATCTCGCTGGGCGTCGGCGAGCCTGATTTCGTCACTCCCTGGCCGATCAGCGAGGCCGGGATCCGGGCGATCGAGCAGGGACATACTCACTACACCTCCAACCTCGGCCTGCTGGAGCTGCGGGAAGCGATCGCGAGAGACCTCGAACGCCGTTACGGCGTTGAATGGGATCCGCGGGAAGAGATGCTGATCACGACCGGCGTCTCCGAGGGCCTCGACCTCGCCGCCCGTGCGATCATCAATCCCGGCGACGAGGTGATCGTGGCCGATCCGTCGTATGCCGCTCATGCGCCGGCCATCGTGCTGGCCGGAGGCGTGCCCGTTTCTATCAGAACCGAGGCTGCGCGGAACTTCGTACTCGATCCGGCGGATGTCGAAGCGGCAATCAACCCGCGAAGCAAGGCGCTGTTGATCGCCTATCCCTCAAACCCGACCGGAGCGGTGCTGGACCGGGCCACGTTGGAGTCCTTGGCCGAGATCGCCCGCCGGCATGACCTGCTGGTCATCTCCGACGAAATCTACGACCGCCTCGTCTACGGCGGCGCCGCGCATACGCCGATCGCTTCCCTGCCCGGGATGAAGGACCGCACGATCACCCTCGGCGGATTCTCCAAGTCGCACGCCATGACCGGTTGGCGCGTCGGCTGGGCCGCAGCGCCACGCGACCTGTTCGGCGGGATGCTCAAGATTCACCAGTACGCGATGATGTCCGCGCCCACGGTTGCCCAGTACGCCGCGCTCGAAGCGGTCCGCGCGGGCGAGGAATACGTCGTCTCGATGCGCGAGGAGTACGACCGCCGCCGCCAGCTCATGTGGCGCGGCTTCAACGACCTCGGACTTGCCTGCTCCGAGCCGCGCGGCGCGTTCTACGCGTTCCCGTCGGTCGCGCAGACCGGTTACGACGACGAGACCTTCGCCGAGCAGTTGCTGCTGCGCGAGCAGGTTGCGGTCGTGCCAGGCTCGGCCTTCGGACAGGCCGGCGCGGGTCATGTACGCGCCTGTTACGCGACCAGCTACGAGGACATCGAGGAGGCGCTGCGGCGCATCCGCCGGTTTCTGCAACGCGCTCCAATGGCGAAGTAAACGCACATGGGATGGGCCGCCAGGCGCTAGCCTGCGGCCATGACCTTCCGCCTCAACCCGGCACCCGATCAACCCGAACCCGAAGATCTGACGCTCAGAATCACCGGCGTTCAGGCGCGTCCCCGGGAAGTGGAGGAGGGCGAACCCGACCCCTCGCGGTTGGAGCTCCGTCTGGGCACGACCCGCGGCGAGATCAGCGCGCTGCTCGACGTCAGCGAAGGGCAGACCGGCGCGTTGGTCACCTGCTCGGGCGCGATGGGCGGCGAGCACGAGGTTCGCGGCCCGGCCGACAGCGTCTACCAAGGCCTCGCCGAGCGGTTACCCGGTGAGGGTATCTCGACGTTGAGAATCCACTACCGGATCGCCGGTGAATTCGAGGAGTGCGTGCTCGACCTGCTCGGCGCATGCTCGTTCCTGAGCGGCGTCGGCGCGGAGCGGATCATCCTTGCCGGCCACTCATTCGGCGGCGCGGTCGTGATCAAGACCGCCCAGATCATGCCCCAGGTGGCCGGCGTGATCTCGCTCTCGCCGCAGCTCTTTGGGACCAGGCAGGTCGACGAGATGGCCAAGCCGCTGCTGCTGATCCACGGAACCGCCGACGCAATCCTGCATCACATGGCGTCGGAGGACATCTACGAGCGAGCCAACGAACCAAAGAAGCTGGTCCTGGTCCCCGACGGAGGCCACGGACTCGCCGAGGACCCCGAGACCGTGATGTCAGAGATGCACCAGTTTGTGCATCAGCACGCCGGCCCGATGTAGCGGCAGCGGGCCCTAGCCCTGGTCGTTGTTGTTGCCGTTGCCCGACGCGACTCCCACGCCCAGACGTTCGGCAATCGTGCGCGCCGCGTTGGTCAGTTCCATGGGGATGATCCACTTGGTGCTGTCGCTGTTGGCCAGGTTGCGCAGGGTTTCGAGGTACTGCAAACCCATGGTGTTGCCGTGCGCTACCTGTGCGGCAGAGTTGATCGAGTTCAACGCGTCGGCGTAGCCCTGCGCCTCAAGGATCTGCGCCTCCCTGTGACCTTCGGCTCGCAGGATCTGGGCCTGCTTCTCGCCCTCGGCCTCGAGGATGGCGGCCTGCCGCTCGCCTTCCGCGACGTTGATCTGCGCGTCACGTGAGCCTTCGGACTCGGTGATCTGCGCTCGACGCGTTCGTTCCGCCGACATCTGACGGGTCATCGCCTCGGCGATCGCGGGCGGCGGCTCGATCTCGCGGATCTCGACCGCTGTGACCTTCACACCCCAGCGGTTGGTCACTTCGTCGAGCTTGACCTGCATCTGATCGTTGATGTCGTCGCGCCGAGACAGCACTTCGTCGAGCGCCATCTCACCGACGACGGCGCGCAGGGTTGTCGTGGCGAGCTGCCGCGCCGCGCCGAGGTAATCGCGCACCTCAAGCACCGTGCGCTCGGGGTCCATGACGCGCAGGTAGACGACGAAGTCGACATCGACACCGGCGTTGTCGCGGGTGATGTTGCGCTGCGGCGGGACATCGAAATACTGCTCACGCATGTCGACCTTGGTGCCGGCCTGGATGATCGGGATGACCCAGACCAGTCCGGGTCCCTTCATGCCCACGTAACGGCCAAGCTGGAACTTGGCGATCCGTTCGTAGTCGCGGACCATGTTGATAATCGCCATGTCGTGTTCCCCTTGTTCTCGATTGGCGGCAGCCGGATTGTGGTTGCGGGTATATGTAGCTGCTCCTGACGTGAATGTAACCGCCTTGAACCGATCGAGGCGCAGGACCCCGGAGGCGCATAAGCTGCCCCTGTGACAGAGCAGCAGCCCGACTGGCGGATCAGGTTCGCCCGCAGCCGGTTTTTCGCCTGGGCCGAGGTGTGCCGTCCCTGGACCGGCACGTGGATGCTGCTCAGCTCCGCGCTGATGGTGGTGGCGGCGGCCGAGGGTTCGCTGTTCTGGGGATTGCCGATCCAGTACGCAGCGATGATCGTCGCGTTCACGTACGCGGCCTCGCTCATCAATGGCGCGCTGGACGCCGAGATCGATTCGAACAGCCGCCTGATGCGTCCCATCCCGGCGGGCAAGGCGTCGCCACGCAACGCGCTCAGGCTGGCCCTGATTCCTCTCGCGCTCGGCTGCGTGGCGGGCTTCCTGACCGACTGGCGGGTCGGCGTCATCGGCCTGGCGATGCTCGGCTCCGCGACCCTGTACAGCTACGCCTGGCGAGGCTCGATCCTCGGCTTCGCGTCGTTCGGCCTGATCGGAGTGCTGCTGCCGGTCGGCGCGATCCAGACGGCGGATGCCGGCTTTTCCGACGCGCACCTGCTCTGGGTGATTCCCGTGGGCGCGCTCACAGGCGCCGCGACCTTTCTGATCTACAAGCTGCCCGACTTCGAACTCGACGATGTCGACGGCTCTCGTTCGGTCCTGCATTGGCTGGGCATCGATACCGCCATCCCCATGTCGTGGGCGATCCTTGCAGCGGGACTCGCCCTGGCGGCGGCCTCGATCAATCTTTCGGGCGGCAACCTCGCCTGGCTGCTGGGACCGCTGCTGTACATCATCCTGGTTGGACTCTTCTGCATTGCCATGCTGATCCGCCGCGTGACCGAAGTGCGACTGCGGTTGCAGCGATTGCTGATCGTGCCCTCGCTGCCGATCCTGATGATCTGTTGGCTGGGCGCCGCCGCTGCGGCCTGAGGTCTGCCCAAATCACTTACAAGTGATTGGCATCATCCGCTAGGTTGATCGCGCAGGCCTCAGGAGTGCGCGATGTCCGAACCGACCAACTGGCAGCTCGAAGTAGATGAACTCAATCTGCGCCGCAAGCTGGCGCTCAAGATGGGCGGAGAGGAGCGCGTCAACCGCCAGCGAGAGTTGGGCAAGCTGACGATCCGCGACCGGATTGATGCGCTCGTCGACCCGGGCAGCTTCCACGAGATCGGGGGACTGGCCGGTTACGGCGACTACGAGGACCGGGAGTTCAAAGACTTCAAGCCGCTGCCGTACATCGGCGGTCTGGCCAAGATCGACGGACGCTCGGTCGTGGTCGGCGGCGAGGACTTCACCGTCGGCGGGGGCGCAGCCGATATCAGCACGCAGGAACGCTTCAAGAGCCTGTTCCTGGCCGACATGGCGCGTGAGTACCGCATCCCGCTGTTCGTCTTCCACGAGGGAGCCGGGGCCAACGTCGCCGCCGAAGGCGACGGTCACGGCCACCTGCCCAGCAGCTTCGACGTCTTCGGCCCCGACATTCGTGCGGGCCAGGAGGTGCCGCTGGTGTTCGGTGTCGCGGGCGCGACCGCAGGCGGGGTCGCTGCGCGTGCCATGCTCGGTCACTTCACGGTGATGACGCCGCAGGGCGCGCTCTTCGCCGGCGGCCCGCCATTGGTCAAGCGGGCGCTCGGACAGGAGGTGACCAAGGACCAGCTGGGCGGTCCCGACATCCACGTCGGCCAGTCGGGCGCGATCGACAACCGCGCCAGGGACGAATACGACGCGATCGAACAGATGAAGGCGTTCCTCAGCTACATGCCGCAGAACGTCTACCAGCAGCCGCCGTTCAAGCCGACCGAGGACTCGCCCGACCGCGAGGAGGAGGAGTTGCTCAGCATCGTCCCGCGCAAGCGGACGAAGCCGTACAACATGCTCAAGCTGGTCGAGCTGCTGGTCGACGACGGCATCTTTTTCGAGATCAAGCCGGAGTTCGGCACGACCGTGCACACGATGTTCGCGCGGGTGGGCGGCTATGTCGTCGGGATCGTGGCCAACAACCCCAGCATGCTGGCCGGCGCGATGACCGCCGATTCGGCCGACAAGCAGGGCCACTTCGTTGAGTTATGCGATCACTTCCATATCCCGATCGTGTTCGTCGCCGACGTGCCCGGCTTCATGCTCGGGCCGCAAGCCGAAGCGACCGGCACGCTGCGTCACGGGATGCGCGCCTACTGGGCGACCTACCTGGCGACGGTGCCGGTCTTCACGGTGATCACGCGCAAGAACTACGGCATGGCCGGACAGGCGACGGCGAACGTCGGCACGATCAACTATCGGGTCGGCTGGCCCTCGGGCGACTGGGGCTCGATCCCGATCGAGGGCGGCGTGGCCGCGGCGTACCGGCGCGAGATCGAGAGCGCACCCGATCCTGACCGGCGCCGGCGCGAGATCGAGGACCACCTGCTGCAGTTCCGCAACCCGTTCCGCACGGCTGAGGCGTTCGGGATCGAGGACATCATCGATCCACGCCAAACGCGCTCCTACATCTACCGCTTCCTCGAGCACGCCTACGAGACGATCTCGGCGAATCTGGGCGTCAAGGGGAAGGCGGGCGTCCGGCCTTAGACTCAATCGCGAATGCCGAAGCTAAACTGGAGAGCTGAACCGACATGTCAGACATTTTCACCGTAGACCCCAACCTGCCCGACTGGATTCGCTCGCACACCGAGCAGTACCTGAACTCGGGCGGCGAGGAGGGCCACATGTGGGATCGTCCCGACGGCTCGGGCGCGATTCCCTGCCTGCTGCTGGCGGCCAAGGGCCGACGCTCCGGCGAGTGGCGCACGTTGCCGCTGATCTACGGCGAGGCGGACGACGCCTACGTGATCGTGGCCAGTAAAGGCGGACACAAGAACCATCCGGCCTGGTATCTCAACATCGACGCCAACCCCGACGTCCAGCTGATGGTCGGCACGGAACAGTTTGAGGCGACGGCGCGGACCGCCGAGGGCGCGGAGCGGGACAAGCTGTTCTCATTGATGGCCAAGGACTTCGCGCCCTACCTCGACTACGCCATCCGAGCCGGAGGCGCCGGTCGGCAGATTCCGATCGTCGTGCTGGAGCGGAAGTAGGGCTGCGCGTCCGTCAAGACTCGACGGCTGTGGCTACGAGACCCTTGACACCTCGGGCAACGACGCCGGCAGGCCGATCGCGTCCTTGACGTCGGCCAGGACTTCGGCTGCGATGACCCGTGCTCGTCTCGCCCCGTCGATCAGGATCGCGTCGACGGCGGCGGGGTCCGCAGACAGTTCTTCCCGACGCGCCCGGATTGGCGCGAAGTAATCGTTGACCGATTCGGACAGCATCTTCTTGCAGTCGACGCAGCCGATCTCGGCGCTGCGGCAGGCTGAGGCGATCTCGGGCTGCTGTTCCGGTCCAAAGAACCCATGCAGCGAGTAGACGTTGCAGACTTCAGGGCGGCCCGGGTCGTTGCGGCGGACTCGCTGCGGGTCGGTGATCGCGGTGCGGATGGCCTGGAAGGTCTCCTCGGGCGTTGCCGCCATGTCGACGGCGTTGCCGTAGGACTTGGACATCTTGCGGTTGTCGAAGCCCAGCACCATCGGCGCGCTGGTCAGTTCAGCCTCCGGTTCGGGGAACGTGTCGCCGAAGATGTTGTTGAAACGGCGCACGATTTCGCGGGCCAGCTCGAGATGCGGCAACTGATCCTCGCCGACCGGCACCTTGTTGGCCCGGTAAAGGACGATGTCGGCTGTCTGCAGCACGGGATAGCCGACCAGGCCGTAGTTGACGTTCTCGGGCTGTGACTTGGCTTTCTCCTTGAACGTGGGCACGTTCATCAGGCGGCCGATCGGCGTGACCATCGAGAGCAACAGGTGCAATTCGGAGATCTCGGGGACATGGCTCTGGGCATAGAGGATCGTTTCTTCGGGACGAATCCCGGCGGCGAGCAGATCAATCGCCGTTTCGCGCACGTTGTCACGGAGCTCCTCGGTGTCTGTCAGCGTCGTCAGCGAATGCAGATCGACGATCGAGTAGACGCACTCATACCTGTCCTGCAGCGCGACGAAGTTCTGGATCGCGCCGAGATAGTTGCCGATGTGCTGTCGGCCGGTCGCGCGGATGCCCGCGAACACGCGATCCTGCCCCTGCTGCATGGTGGTCTCCTGCTCTGGTTGGCCGTCTCTACTCGAACACTACATTTCGTCGGGCGCTTCGACACCGATCAAGCGCAGCGTTGCCGCGAGCGCCGCCTGCGCGGCCATGGTGAGCGTCAGACGCGCTCCTGAGCGCTCCGGTTCGTCGGGGACGACGATCCGGTGAGCGTCGTAGAACTGGGTGAACGCCTGAGCCAGACCCTGCGCGTAGTGGGTCAGGTGATGCGGTTCTCGTCGCGCGGCCATGTCCGCGACCAGTTCCGGCAAACGCAGGATCTCGCCGATCAGCACTGTCTCCTGCTCCTCGACCAGCAGTTGCAGATGATCCGACGAAGCCGCCAGGCCGGCGTCGGACGCGTTGCGCATCACGCTCGCGCACCTGGCGTGCGCGTACTTGACGTATGAGGCCGGATTCTGTCGTGGATCGGCCGAGGCTGCGGCGGCGAGGTCGAAGTCCATCTGCGCGTCGGCCGAGCGCTGGAGCATGAAGAAGCGCGCCGCGTCTGCGCCAACCTCCTCGATCAGCTCGCGCAGGGTCACGATCTCGCCCGTCCGCTTCGACATCCGGACCCGCTCGTCGCCGCGACGCAGGTGGACGAGTTGGTAGAGCAGCACCTCCAGCGCCTCGCCGTCGCCGCCGACGGCCGAGACCGCCGCCTTGGTCCGGGCGACGTGGCCCTGGTGGTCGGCGCCCCAGACGTCGATCACGGTGTCGAAGCCTCGGCTGAGGAACTTGTCGTAGTGGTAGGCCACGTCCGAGGCGAAGTAGGTCGGCTCGCCGGAGGAGCGGATCAGGACATTGTCCTTGTCCTCGCCCAGATCTTCCGAGCGGAACCAGACCGCGCCTTCCTTCTCGATCACATACGAGCCGTCGCGCAGCCGACCCATCGCCACTTCGTAGGTGGATGTCCCGTTCGCGCCGTCGTAGAGGGCGGACTCACGCTGCCAGTTATCGAACTCAACGCGGAGCAAGCCCAGGTCGTCGCGGATCTGTTCGACCATCAGTTGCAAGCCGCGCTCGGCCAGCTCGCCGGGTGGATCGTCGGCGCTCTCGAGCCAGCGCTCGCCCGATTCGCCCTTAATGCGAGCGGCGAGATCGATCATGTACGCGCCCTGATAGCCGCCGTCGGGCAGCGGGACCTCACGTCCGAAGTGCTGCTGATACCTGGCGAACAGGGTGCGGCCAAACAGTCGAATCTGCGCACCGGCGTCGTTGACGTAGTACTCGCGCTCGACCTCGAAGCCGGCGGCGTCGAGCACCGCGGCGAGGGCGTCGCCGAGGACCGCGCCGCGGCCGTTGCCGACCTGCAGCGGTCCGGTCGGATTGGCCGAAACGAACTCGACCTGGACCCGGTGTCCGGCGCCCATGTCGATCCGTCCCCACTCCTCGCCGGCGTCGATCACCGAGAGCAACTGGCCTCGCTGCCACTCGGCATCCAGCTTGATATTGATGAATCCGGGTCGGGCCACGTCGACGTCGGCGATCGGCTCGGTGCGCATGATCCGCTGCGAGATCGCCGAGGCCACGTCCATCGGCGGCATCCGCACGGCGCTGGCGAGCCGCAGGGCGACGTTGCAGGAGTAGTCGCCGTGATCGCGCTCCTTGGGACGTTCAATCCGCATCTCGATCGGCGGAATCGGCGGCAGCGCGCCGTCGGCCTGCGCCAACTCGAGCGCGTTGCGCACCAACTCACCCACCAGGTCCCGCGTCGCACGCGCCATGTCGTCGTTGCTTTCTTTGAGTGTGCGATCGCCACTGTAGAGGCCGGACCGCCAAAGGATCAGGATATCGGGCGGTTGGGTGGTGGGGAGGCCCCCCTCTGTCACTCCGTGACATCTCCCCCCGCAGAGCGGGGGGAGAAGGGAGGGACAGGCGACAGCTCCTGCTGCTCCGCGGAGGGAGAGGGAAGGGCGACAGCTCGCGCTGCGGAGCGGGGGCGGAGGGGAGGCTAGTGCACGGCGGTTGCGCCGGAGACGTTGAGGTTCTGCGCCTGGAGTCTCAACAGGCGATGCTCCGGCGCGCGCAGGTGCGGATCCTCTTCGAGGATGCGATTGGCCCAGTTTCGGGCCAGATCGAGCGTCCGGTGATCGGTCAGCTTCGCCACTCGAAGCTCGGGCAGTCCTGACTGCCTCGTGCCGAAGTATTCGCCGGGACCGCGC
This sequence comes from Dehalococcoidia bacterium, assembly GCA_965204335.1. Classification (GTDB taxonomy): domain Bacteria; phylum Chloroflexota; class Dehalococcoidia; order Bin125; family Bin125; genus Bin125. The sequence goes on from OZ241982.1 coordinate 381,538, forward strand.
ATTTCCAGGTCGGCCTCGGCCAGATCGAAGCCGTTGGACGTCTGCACCATCAAGTCGAGCCGGCGCTGACTCTGCTCGATGCCGGTGTCCGAGATCAGGAAGCAGACCGACTCGATGTCGCTGCGGCCCACGCGACCGCGCAGCTGGTGGAGTTGGGCCAGACCGAACCGCTCCGCTCCCTCAATCGCCATGACCGTGGCGCGCGGCAGGTCGACGCCGACCTCGACGACGATCGTCGAGACCAGCACGTCGGCGTCGCCGTTGACGAGGTCGTTCATCACCGCCTGCTTCTCCTCCGACGGCATCCGTCCGTGCAACAGTCGAATCCTCGGCGCCAGCTCGCGCAGCGGCCCGGACTTCAGGTACTCGTACTGCTCCGTTGCCGCCTCGGACTCCAGCTTGTCCGACTCTTCGACCAGGGGGCAGATGACGAATATCTGCCGGCCCTTGCGCGCTTCTTCGCGAATGCGCGGGTACACGATCTCTTCCCGCTGCGAGGGATCGACGATCTGCGTGCGCACGCGTTGACGTCCCGGCGGCAGCTCGTCGATCACCGACGAGTCGAGCTCTCCGTAAACGGTCAGCGCCAGCGTGCGCGGAATCGGCGTCGCCGACATGACGAGCAGATGCGGGCTGCGACCTTTGCTGCGCAGCGCGTCTCGTTGCAGCACCCCGAAGCGGTGCTGTTCGTCCACGACCGCCAGGCCGATGTCCTTGAAGTTGGCGCTCTCCTGGATCAGCGCGTGCGTCCCGACGACGAGGTCGAGCAGGCCCGATTCCATTTCCTGGTGAATCTGACGCTTGCGGGCGGCGCGCATGCTGCCGGTCAGCAGGGCCATGTGGACCGGCCGACCGAGCGCCGGGGCGAGACTGAAGTTGTGCCAGATCTGATCGTCTCCCGAGAGATCCTTGCCGGCGAACAGGCGCTGGAAGGTCTCGTAGTGCTGCGAAGCGAGCACCTCCGTCGGCGCCATGAGCACGGTCTGATGTCCGGCCCGAACGGCGGCGAGCATCGCGGCGGCGGCCACGACGGTCTTGCCGGACCCGACGTCGCCCTGCAGGAGCCGGGCCATCGGCTCACGGCGGAACATGTCGTTGCGGATCTCGGTCAGCACCCGCTGTTGCGCGCCCGTCAGCTCGAACGGCAACGCGCCGATGAAGCGGTCGAGGAAGTCGCCCGGCATCGGGATCGGGGGGGCGTCGGCGCGTTGACGGGCCTCCCGCTTGCGAGCCAGCACGGCGAGCTGGATCGAGAGGAGCTCCTGGAAGGCGATTCGCTCCTTCGCCTCATCGACATCTTCCAGGCGGTCGGGGAAGTGGATGACGCCCAGAGCTTCGGCCTCGGACGGGAATCCCTGTTCGGCCACGAGCCGCGGCGGCAAGGACTCGGCCAGCAGCGGCAGGTAGTCGCGGACGGCCGCGTGAGCGAGGCGGCGGATGGTGCGGTTGGGCAGGCCCCGGGTTCGCGGGTAGACCGGCGACAACCGTCCCACGTGGACCGTGTCGTCGTTGGGATCGTCGAGTCGTTCCCACTCGGGCGAGACCATCTGCAGTTGCCGTCCGCGAATCTCGATCTTGCCGGACAGTCCGACGCGCATTCCGGGTTGCAACGTGCGAGCCAGATAAGGCTGGCTCCACCACCAGACGCGGAGGCTGCCCGTGCCGTCGCGGACGGTGGCTTCGGTCGCCTTGCGACCGCCGCGCAGATGCTTGACGCCGATGCTGGCGATCTCGGCGACGATGGTCAGTTCGATGCCCTCCAACGCCTCGGAGATCGTGCGTACGTTGCGCCAGTCCTCGTATCGGCGGGGGAGATGCCAGAGCAGGTCGTAGACCGTGTTCAGGCCGATGGCCGTCATGGCTTTGCGCGAGATCGGCGGGATGGGGCCGAGGACGGAGACGTCTCGGGCGAGGGGATCTTCGTCGTCGAACGCGGGGACGGGGCGTCTACGACTGGACTTCGTGCGTTTTGGCGTCCGGCTTTGTCCAGATTTGTCCAGACTTCGGAATGATTCGTCCTGAATTCGAGACGATTTCTGTGGAGTTCGGGACGGTTTGTCCGGGTGCGTCCGGGTTTCGTTGTTCGGGCTTGTTCGGGTGTGTTCGGGCCTGTTCGGCGTTGCGGATGCTCCGGGTGAAGCGCCGGGACGCAGCCTGGCGCGCACGCTCGACGCCCAACGCTCTCGCTCGCGGGGCGAGAGCGCGGCGTAGCCGTCCTGGGGCAGTGCGGCGACGATCCGCTTGAAGAACTGCGCCTGATCGCCGTCGCGCAGGACGTTGCGCAGGAACTTGTCCAGTCCACCGGCAACGGCGCGATCCTCGTAGCCGAGCTGTTCCTCCAACGCCAGCATCGACTGGAGCGTCTGCGTGGGCCGGCGTTGGGTGGTCATCAGGATCGCCGCAGGACCGAGGCTCCCACCGTGCCCGGACCGATGTGCGCGCCGAGGACCGGCGAACTGAGTACGAGCGGCACGTCCATCTCGCCGCACGCGTCGGAGACTCGGCCGGCCAGCGCGTTCGCATCGGCTTCTGCGTTGCCGTGCAGGATGGCGACGCGCTCCGGCTCACCGTGGCTCATGATCTGCGCGTAGAGGCGGTCGAGCGCCTTCCGGCGCGTGCGCGGCCGCTCGACATCGGCGACCTCTCCTTCGACCAGCTCCAGCAACGGCCTCATGCGCAGCAGCTTGCCGGCCAGTTGACGCGCGCGGCCGATGCGTCCGCCTCGCAACAGGTAGTCGAGCGTTTCGACGAACAGCATGGTCCGCGTGCGCGCGACCAACTCGCGCGCCGCTTCGGCTGCGTCCGCGACGCCGGCGCCGTCCCGGATGGCGGTCAACGCCGCTTCGGAGGCCCAGCCCACCGCCATCGAGGCCGACTCGGTGTCGACAAACTCAATCGGCGGCGCACTGTCGAGCAGCGAGGCGCCCTGTCTTGCCGAGTTCAAGGTGCCGGAGAGCTTGCCGCTCAAGTGGACAGAGACGATCCCTTCCGCGCCGTCGTCGATCAGTTGCTGGTAGGTGTCGCGAAAGACGCCCGGCGCCGGTTGCGATGTCGTCGGCAGGACGCCGCCCTCGACGACGACGCGATCGAGCCGCTCCCAGAATCCCGGCTTGGTGAGCGTGACGCCGTCCTCGAACAATTCGTCGCCGAAGTGCAGGTGCAACGGGACGACGGTGATGCCCTCGATCTGGTCCTGTTCGAGGTCGGAGGCGGAGTCGGTGACGACTGCGATGGACATATGTTCTATCCTAACAGAGACTGCGTTGCCCTCACCCTAACCCTCTCCCTCAGGGAGAGGGGACCGGAGGGAAGGGACAGGTTCATTCAAGCGCGAGCAGCCAGGGGTAGTGGGGCTGGCCTCCCTCGATCAGGTCGACCTCGATGCCGGTAGATGCTTCGATCGCCTCCGCCAGGGCGTCGGCGTCTTGCTCGGCAACGTCCTCACCGACGTAGGCCGTGAACAATGACGCTCCCGAGAGCGATTCGGCCATCGAGCCGGCTAGAGCGAGTGCGACTTCATCGATCGATTCGCCTGCGCCGACGATTTCGCCGTCGAGCATGGCGAACGGCTGACCCTCGCGAATGGGGATATCGCCCTCGAGCGTGCGCGCGGCGTGGGTGACGCGACCGATACGCACCGCTTCGAGCGCGTCCTGCATCTCGGCGACGACGTCCTCGGCGGGCAGGCCGCCGATGACGGCGGCCAATGCCGCGACGCCTTCGGCCTGGCTGTCGTTGTGGATGACGTGGACGCGCTGCGGTTCGTCGGCCTCGGCGGCGAGCTCGCCTGCGCGCTCGGCGGCCGGGGTGACGTTGTGGTTGTTGGGCAGGATGATCACGTCCTCGCCCTTGACCGACTCGGCCGCGGAGAACAGCATTTCGACCGAGGGATTGTCGGCCGCGCCGCCGGAGACGATGGCGGCCGCGCCGAGTTCGGTGAAGACGCGGACAAAGCCGCTGCCCTGGACGACGGCCACGACGGCGGCGTCCGATTGCGATTCGTGGGTGCGGGCCGCCTGCATGCGCATGTCGACCGCGCGGAAGACTCGAATGCGACCCGCCGCATCGGCTGCGGCGTAGGTGTCGGCCGGCTCGGTCGTATGGATGTGGATGCGCAGGTCGTCGCCGTCGGGAGCGAGCATCACGGTCTCGTCTTCGCCGGACAACACTTCACGCAGGCTGTCGATGTCTGCGACGTTGGCCACGACGAGTTCGGTGCAGAAGCCGTCGAACTCGCCGCCGTCATCCAGACGACGGGCCAGCCAGCCGGGATCGATCGCGCCCAGCTCGGCGGGCACGTCGGGAATCGGCTCACCGGCCAACGCGCCGGCCATGCCGCGCAGCATGAACTCCAGTCCGCGAGCGCCGGCATCGACGACGCCGGCGTCCTTGAGCACCGGATTCTGCTCCGGCGTGTATTCGACGGACTCGTATGCCGCCTCGACGGCGCGCTGCATCTGTGAGAGCGGGCTCCCGGTCAACGATTCCACCGCCGACGCGGTGTCGGCGGCGACCGAGATCATGGTGCCGTCACGCGGCTCGGCGACGGCATTGCGCGCGGCCTCGGCCGCGCTGGCGAAGGCTGTACTGAGGGTGGTATCGCCGTTGCCTGAGAGTCCGGCCGCGAATCCCCGTAACCACTGGGCTCCGATCACACCGGAGCTGCCGCGCCCGCCGAGCAGCGCGGCCGACGCGGCCTCGGCCGCGATCTCGTGTGCCGACGCCTCTTCGGATATGCCGTCGAGCGCCTCGCTGGCGGCGGCCAGCGTGCGGCCCAGGTTGGCGCCGGTGTCGCCGTCGGGGACGGGGAACACATTGATCAGGTTGAGCGCCTCACGGTGCAGCGCGACCCAGCCGGCGGCGCCCTGGATCATGCGCCGAACATCCGCCCCGCTGAGACCGGCAACTCCCGCTCGAGGGGCTGCTGATTCGACCATCTGTAGCCTCCCGTATAGAGTGCCAACGTCGCCGCCTGACCCGACCCGGATCGGGGCGGGTGTGCTGATATGATACCTGCCACGTGCCGACGACTATCGACGATGCAGCGGGCGCGGGCGAGGGATTGAGGACGGTTCGATGGCCGGCAAATGCGACCTGTGCCCCAAGCAGACCACGTTCGGCCGCAACATTCGCCACAAGCACTCCGGTCGCTGGAAGCGCAAGGCGCCCCGCACATCTCGTACGTTCAAGCCGAATGTTCACCGACACAAAGTAACCGTTGACGGTAAAACGCAACGGCTTAACGTTTGCACCGCATGCCTTCGAACGATGATGAAGCGGCTCGCCGCCTGATTCATCGACCATGACCGAGCAAGCCCGAGCCGGATCGGATGACCCCAGCCCTGAGAGCCAGAGCCGCGGACGAAGCGTCCGCACCTGACGACCTGTACGAGCCCGAAGCCGGCGCACCCGCGCCGCCACACCGAGACCGAGGAATATGCGAATCTACGTTGGAAACCTGCCCTTCCGAACCAACACCGAAGAACTGCGCGACCTGTTCGCCGAGCACGGCGAAGTCCAGGACTGCGTGATCCCGGTCGACCGAGACAGCGGTCGATCCCGAGGATTCGGCTTTGTCGACATGGACGACGAGGAAGCGCGCAACGCGATCACTGCGCTCGACGGCTACGACATGGACGGACGCCAGCTGCGCGTCAACGAAGCGCGACCGCGTGGCGGCGGTGGTGGCGGCGGCGGCGGGTACCGAGGCGGCGGCGGTGGCGGCGGCTACCGTGACGACCGCGGCGGCGGCTACCGCGATGGCGGTGGCGGCGGCTACCGTGAGAGCCGTGGCGGTGGCGGCGGTGGTGGCGGTGGCTACCGAGAGCCCCGTTACGACGACCGCGGCTCGCGCGACAGCTACTCCTCCGACCGCGGCCGGCGCTGGTAGCGTCTGCCTCTCCGCGACCCCGCATTGGCCGGCGCCATGAGATCGGACGTCCGAGTCCGAGCAATCGGATTCGGACGTCAGGCTGCGCCCTTCATCGACGTGCTCTGGACCGTCTACGACGGCGATCCCAACTGGATCCCGATGCTCCGCCGTGCACAGGCGGAGCGTCTCGATCCTGAGAAGACACCGTTCCTGCGCTACGGCGAGGCGCAACTGTTCATCGCCGAGCGCGACGGGCGCGACATCGGCCGGATCTCGGCTCAGATCAATCCGCTGCACGACGAGAAGTGGCAGGAGTCGGCTGGATTCTTCGGCCATTTCGATTGCGTTGACGATCCGGAAGCCGCGGCTGCCCTGTTCGCGGCGGCCGAGTCCTGGCTGCGCGAGCGGGGCGCCGAGTTCTCTCGCGGCCCATTCAGCTTCACGATCAACGACGAGTCGGGCTGTCTGGTCGAGGGCTTCGACTCGCCGCCGATGGTCGCCATGCCCCACGGCCGGCGCTGGTTTCCAGAGCTGATCGAGGCCAACGGCTACGAGAAGGCCAAGGATCTGTGGGCCTATCACTATCCCGTGGACGCGGCGCTGGGCGATCGACGGGAGCGGGCCTGGAAACGCATTCACGAGCATCCCCGCGTTTCGGTGCGCCCGTTCGACAAGCGCAACCTGCGGCGCGATGTCCGCATCGCGGCCGAGATCTTCAACGAGGCCTGGGTCGAGAACTGGGGCTCCGTGCCGATCACGCCGGAAGAAGCGGACCGCTTGGCAGCCGACCTGGTCCAGTTCGCCGATCCGGACCTGACCGCGTTCGTCGAGATCGATGGTGATCCGGCCGCGATGGTGATCTCGATTCCCAATCTGAACGAGTGCGCCCGCGACATTGACGGGCGGCTGTTCCCATTCGGCTGGACCAAGGTGCTGTGGCGGCTAAGGCGGGGCCCGGAGAGCGGCCGCGTGATGCTGCTCGGCGTGCGCCAGAAGTGGCGGATCCGGGAGTTTGCCCAGCTCGGCATGATGCTGACGGCCGAGGTTCACGTCCGCGGCGCGGCGCGAGGCTACAAGTGGGCCGAACTCGGCTGGGTGCTCGAGGACAACCACCTGCTCAACCATGCGCTGCAGCGCACTGACGCCGAGGTCTACAAGGTCTACCGGATCTACGAGAAGCCGCTGTAGCGTCGTCAGCCCGACAGCGCGCGGCGCAGGCGGGCCACCGCGTCCGAGACGGATTCTCGGTCGTTGTAGACGGCCGAGCCGGCCACGAGCCAGTCGGCGCCGGCGTTGACGATCTCGGCGATCGTCGATTCGTTGACTCCGCCGTCGACGGCGACATGCGCATCCGCTCGCCCGCATCCATCAAGCATCGACCGAGCCTCGCGAATCCGTGCCAGCGACTCGGGGATGAAGCGCTGGCCGCCCCAACCGGGATTGACGCTCATGATCTGGATCCGGTCGCAGAGCGATGCGACGGGTTCGATCTCGCTCAGCGGCGTGCCGGGGTTGAGTGTTATGCCGGCTTCGACGCCGGCCTCGGAGATCTGCTGGAGCAAGCGGTGCGGATGGCGGGTCGTCTCGATGTGAATCGTGACGCAATCGACGCCGGCCTCGATGAAATCGCCGATGTGGTCCTCGGGATGCTCGACCATCAGGTGGGCCTCGATCGGAAGCGAGGTGAGTCTGCGAACGGCCGAGGCCATCTGCGCGCCGAACGTGATCGGCGGGACGAAGTTGCCGTCCATGACGTCGAGCGAGATCCAGTCGACGCCGGCGGCCCCGGCTTCGCCGATCTGTTCGGCCAGGCGCGTCCAGTCGGCGCTCAGGATCGACGGGGCGATTGCGACCGGCAAGCTCATCGTCGCCCCTGTTGCTGTCCTCGTTGCTGTCCTTGTTGCTGTCCCTGTTGTTTTGCGGCGGCGCGCTCGGCCGCACGACGTTGGGCCCGGTTGAGTCCGGTTTCAAGCTCGGGTTCGGCATCCGGTAGCGCCGGTTGAGTCGAGGGCTGACCGGCGGGCTTGAGCTGCAGGTGTTCCTTGGCCTCCTCGAGCGCGGCTCGGACCTGCTTCGGAGCCGTGCCGCCGGGCAGGTCGCGTGATTCCAACGCAGACTGCGCCGTCATCCCGACCGCGTCGGCCTCGAACGCCGAATGTTCAGTCTTCAGATCTTCGAGCGACAGCTCGGACAACCCGCAGCCGCGCTGCTCGCACAGGCGCACCAGCCGTCCAACCACGCCGTGCGCTTCGCGGAAGGGAACGCCCTTGCGTGTGATGTAGTCGGCGTAGTCGGTGGCGAGGATGAAGGGATCGTTGTCGACCATGGCTCGCGCCCGGGCGCCGTCGACGCTGGCCGTAAGCAGCGCCCGGGCGAGGACGTGCAGCGTGCCGATCAGGGTCTCGGCGGTGTCGAACAGGCCCGACTTGTCCTCCTGCAGATCGCGGTTGTAGGCAAGCGGCAGACCCTTGAGCGTCGTCAACAGGCCGGTCAGGTGTCCCAGTACCTTGCCGCTGCGGCCGCGGGCGAGTTCGGCGATGTCCGGATTGCGCTTCTGCGGCATGATCGACGACCCGGTGGTGAAGGCGTCTCCGAATCGCAGCACACCAAACTCGGCCGAGCTCCAGAGGATCACGTCCTCGCACAGGCGAGAGATATTGACCATGCAAATCGCCGCGTTGGCCATGAACTCGACAATGTAGTCGCGCGACGAGACGGCGTCCATGCTGTTGCGCGAGATGTGCTCAAATCCGAGCTCATCGGCGACCGCCTGCCGATCGAGCGGATACGCCGCGCCCGCGAGCGCGGCGCTGCCCAGCGGCATGACGTCGGCTCGGGCGAACGAGTCGACCAGGCGCTCGGCATCGCGGTCGAGCATCTCCAGGTAGGCGAGCAGATGGTGCGAGAGCAGCACCGGTTGGGCGCGCTGCAGATGCGTGTAGCCGGGCAGGTAGACGTCGATCGAACGCTCGGCCAGCTCGACCAAGGAGGCCTGCAGCCCTCGCACCGCGCCGACGGCCTGGACGATCGCGTCGCGGACGAACATCCGCGTATCGAGCGCGACCTGGTCGTTGCGCGATCGCGCCGTGTGCAATCGACCGGCCGCGTCGGCCCCGATGATCTGGCTCAGGCGCGCCTCGACGTGGGTGTGAATGTCCTCGAGTTCGTGGTTGATCTCGAAGCCGCCGGACTCGATCTCCGACTCCACCTGCTCGAGTCCCTGGAGGATCTTCGCGGCGTCGGCCGCGTCGATGATTCCCTGTGCGGCCAACATGCGGGCGTGCGCGCGGGAACCGGCGATGTCGTGCCGGAACAGGAGCAGGTCAGTCTGGATTGAGGAGGTATAGGCCTGGACGAGCGCGTCGGGCGCTTCCTCGAAGCGTCCGCCCCACTGGCGCTGGTTCCCGTCGGCGTTCGATGAAGTCACGACTGTTCCGGCTGCGGGCCCTCGGTTTCTGCGGGGACGCCCCACTCTGCCTGCGGCATCTCCCCCCGCCGAGCGGGGGGAGAGGGGATTCGGGTCACTCTTCGATCGGCAGCCGGGACAGGCCGGCCGAGTTGATCGTGTTGTCGAACTGTTCGTCGTCGAAGTCCCTGGCGCGCATCGTGATGATGGCGGGGGGCACGACGCCGTCCGCAAACAGCGCGGGATAGAGGCCGCTCGCGATCGCCCGCAGGATTGCCTGAATCTGATCATCGGAGAGCGGGCCGCAAGCCGCCTCAAACGCCTGTTTCGCGTCCAGCGCGAGATACAGAGCGACTTCGAGGGTCGCGTGGCCGGGACGGCGAAGCTGGAAGTCCGCCGCGTCGGGTCCGCCCGCCGTGGGCACGGCCGCTTCGTACTCGATGTCAATCTCGATGTCGGAGGCGTCAGTGGTCATCGTGCCATGTCCTCGCTGGGTCCTCGCTGGGTCCTCGCTGATCCACGCCGGGCGCTCTGCTCACTTTCAGCTACGAGCTACGTCCTGATGATACGTCCAGGACGCCTCCGGGTTGGCGCAGCAATTGCTTCTCCGCCTGGACCCGGACGGGCAGGCCGAAGATGTCGATGAAGCCGACCGCCGAGGTCTGGTCGTAGATGTCGCCCTCGTCATAGGTGGCGAGGGAGTACTGATACAGGCTGTTGGGACTCTCAACGCCCACCGTGACGGCCTGCCCCTTGTACAGCTTGATTCGAGCGGTGCCGGACACGTGGCGCTGCATGGACGAGGTCAAGGCCGCCAGATCCTGGTGCAGTCCGGTGAACCAGAGACCGTCGTAGATCAGGTCGGCGTAGTCCTGCATCAGCCGGTGCTTGATTCGAAGCTGGCTCTTCGAGAGGGTCAGGGTTTCCAGCGCCTCATGCGCCACGCGCAGGGTCGTCGCTGCGGGCGCCTCGTAGACCTCGCGCGACTTGATGCCCACGAGGCGGTCTTCGACCATGTCGATCCGCCCGACGCCGTTGGCTCCCGCGGCATCGTGGACCCGACTGATCAAGGTGACCGGATCGATGTCTTCTCCGTCGAGCGAGACGGGACGGCCGTGCTCGAATCCGATCTCGATGTAGGTCGGATCGTTGGGCGCGTCCTCGGGATTGACCGTCCACTCCCACACGTTGTCCGGCGGTTCGGTCCAGGGATCCTCCAGCGGGCCGGCCTCGATCGAGCGGCCCCAGAGGTTTTCGTCGGTCGAGTACTGCTTGTCGACGCTGACGGTGATCGGGATGCTGTGGGCCTGCGCGTAGACGATTTCCGACTCTCGCGTGGTCAACTCCCACTCGCGGACGGGCGCCAGGATGCGCAGGTCGGGCGCCAGCGCCTGTACCGAGACGTCGAACCTGACCTGGTCGTTGCCCTTACCGGTGCAGCCATGCGCGACGGCGGTCGCGTTGTGTCGGCGGGCGACGTCGACCAACGCCTTGGCGATCAAGGGCCTGGCCAGCGCCGTGGCCAACGGATAGCGGCCCTCGTAGAGTGCGCCGGCCATCAGCGCGGGGAAGCAGAAGGCTTGCGCGAAGTCGTCGCGCAGGTCGAGCATCTCGAACCCGATCGCGCCGGCGGCGTAGGCGCGCGATTCCAGCTCCTCGTCGGCCTCGAGGTAGCCCATGTCGGCGGTCATGCAGATGACTTCCCAGCCGCGTTCGGTCAGCCAGCGTGTCACGACCGACGTATCCAGCCCGCCCGAGTACGCCAGTACCACCCGCTTGTCGTCAGTTCGTCTTGCCACCCGGGTCTCCCAACCGTGTTTCGATTCAATCAGTTTGCGGCAGCGTTAGTCAGCGATCGACGCCAGCGCGTCGTCAATGATTCCAATTGCCTGGTCGATCTCATCGTCGGAGATCGTCAGCGGCGGCACCAGCCGAAGCACGTTCGGCTTGACCACGTTGCAGATCAATCCGCGGTCGCGGATCGCCGTGACCAGCGCCGGTCCGACGTCCTCGCTGAGCTGGACTGCGACCAGCAATCCCTTGCCGCGTACATGGTCGATCAGCGGATGCCGATCTTCCAGCGCCCGAATGCCGGACATCAGTCGCTCGCCGGCCTCTTGAGCGCGGGCCGGGATGTCCTCCTCGACGATCACGCGCAGGGTTTCCAGCGCGACCGAGGTGGTGAACGGCTGGCCCCCGAATGTCGTGCCGTGGTCGCCGGGTTCGAGGATGTCGCCGCGTTCGTTGGCGACGATCGCGCCGATTGGCACGCCGCTGCCGAGTCCCTTGGCGAGAGCCATGACGTCGGGCTGGACGTCCTCGTGCTGCCAGGCGAAGAGTTTGCCGGTGCGGCCGATGCCGGTCTGGACTTCGTCCAGCATCAGGAGCAGGTTGTGCTCGTCGCAGATGTCCCGCAGAGCGACGAGGTAGCCCTCGTCGGCGACGTTGACGCCGCCCTCGCCCTGGAGCGGCTCGACGAGGATCGCGGCGGTCTGCGGGCCGACCGCGTCGCGCACGGCGTCGGCGTCGTTGTAGGGCACATGGCGGAAGCCGTCGAGCGGACCGAACGGCTCGCGGTAGTTCGGGTTGCCAGAGGCATTGACCGAAGCCAACGTGCGCCCGTGAAAGGCCTCGTCCATCACGATGATCTCGGTCGCGCCGTCGCGACGCGTCTGGCCCCACTTGCGTCCGATCTTGATCGCGCCCTCGGTCGCTTCGGCGCCGCTGTTGCAGAAGAAGATGCGACTCATGCCGGACTGTTCAAGGATGATGTCGGCCAGGTCGAGCTGGGGAATCGTGTAGAAGTAGTTCGAGACGTGCAGTAGCGTCTCGGCCTGCTGCTTGATCGCCTCGACGATCCGGGGATGGCAGTGGCCAAGATTGTCGGCGGCGATGCCGGCAACGAAGTCGAGGTACTCGTTGCCCTCATCGTCCCAGACCCTGGAGCCCTCGCCGCGCACCAGCGTGACGGGCAAGCGGCCCGCCGACATCATGAATACGGCGGACTCGCGCTCAGCAGTGGTGGGCATGTTCGTCACTCCGACTACGCCAACAGGACATTCAACCGATTCAGATTACGCGAGCGCTCCACGCGCGTCTATGCAGCCGATGGCGGTCGGCCCCTCACCCTAACCCTCTCCCAGAGGGAGAGGGAACCGAACGGGAGAACGTCGCGCTACTCAGATGCCTCCGTCAGGCGTTCGAGGATCTGGCCCAGGCGATCCAGCGCTTCGCCGTAGCCGGCCCAGTCGCCTTCGCGCTGCTTTTGCAGCGCATCCTCGAACGCTTCCTGCGCCTGTTCGGCGAGTTCCGCCGCGTCATCGGAAAGCACGAGCGGTACGCGCTCTTCGGGCTCTTCCTGCCGCGCGGGTTCGGGCGCCGCTTCCTGCTCCGTTTGCGCGGACACGTCTTCGGCCGCGATCTCTCCCGGTACATCGCCGAGGAAGGACAGACCCTGTGCGGCGCGGTTACCCAGCGCGACCTGCACCGCGTTGACGAAGGTGTCCTCGAAGGCAATGGTGTCGCCGTTGACGACGATCACCCCCTTGAGCTGCGGGAACCGCCCCGTGTCCGCCTGTAGATAGATCGGCTCGACGTACACATAGGAATCGCCGACCGGGATAAAGAGCAGGTTGCCGCGAATCACCTCCGAGCCCTGCTGTCCGAGCAGCGTGAATTGCCGCGACACGGCGACATCCTGGTCGATCCGGTTCTCAATCTGTTTGGGGCCGTCCACGTTCTTGTTCGCCGGGAAGCGGAAGGCAAACAGCTTGCCGTAGTTCTCTCCGTCGGAACGGCCTGCCATCCAGGCAATCGAGTTGAGCCGATTTCTCGGTGTGAACGGCAGGATCAGCAGGAACTCGGGCTCTTCCTGATCCGGCAGACGCAGGGTGACGTAGTAGGGCTCCACTGCGATTTCGGCCTGCCGCAACAGCTCCTGCGGGATCGCCCAGAGATCCTCGCGGTTGAACAGGCCACGCGCCGATTCGATGTGATAGGTCAGGTACTGGTCCGCCTGAACCTGGAAGTAATCCTGCGGGTAGCGCCAGTGCTGCTGCAGGTCGCCCGGGAATGCGTCTGCCGGCTTGAACAGCTCGGGGAAGATGTCCTCCCAGACCTGGATGATCGGATCGGCATCATCGACGATGTAGAGGTCGACCGACCCGTGGTAGGCGTCGATCACGGCCTTGACCGAGTTACGGACGTAGTTGTAGCCAACGCCATGAGGCTGTGAGTAGGGGTACCGGTCAGTGACGGTGTAGGCGTCCTGGATCCAGTACAGACGACCGTCCTCGCCGACCACGATGTACGGGTCGGCATCGAGTTGCAGGAACGGGGCGAGTTCGTTGACCCGCTCCTGGATCAGGCGGCGGAAGAGGATTCGGCTGTCGCCGTCGACCGAACCGGAGATCAGGATGTTGGCGTCGCCAAACGACCAGGCGAACGCCAGTCGCCGGAAGAACCCGCCCAGCTCGATTCCGCCGTCGCCCGAGTATCGGGTGGTGGCCTGGTCTGCCTCACCTGCCGATTCCTCGCCGCTGAGCGGATAGTCGAACTCTTCCGTCTCGCTGTTGGCGATCACGTAGGCGTCGGTCACCTCGCCGTAGTAGATGCGGGGCTCGACGATCTCAAGATCGAGCGGGCCGGACGACGTCTCGTCGATCACCTCGGGCGGAATGTTGGACACCCAGAAGACCGGCTCGCCGGAGGGCGAGACCTCGTCAACCGGCGTCATCACCACGCCGAACCCGTGCGTGAACTGCAATCGGCGGTTGACCCAGCCTTGCTGGGTCGGCTGCAGGTTGGCCTGCGACAACTCGCGAGCCGCCAGGAACACCTGGTGATCCTCGCCTCCGACGTTGTAACGGTCGACATCGACATCGGGATAGAGGTAGAGCGGCCGAATCGTCTGGATCGTGTTGAGGGTGTCGTTGAGCGGGCGATGATCCCAGAGCCGCACGTTGAGCAGCGCCTCGGGGTTGAGGGTGAGATCATCCTCATCGACAGCATCATCGGCCGGGAACTCGCGCTCTTCGATCGTGTCCAGGGCAAAGGCCGCGCGGGTCGCCGCGATGTTGCGCTCGATGTATGGAGTCTCGCGTTGAAGCTCGTTCGGCTCGACGGTGAAGCGCTGGATCGCGGCCGGCAGGATCGCACCGCCGGCGATCGAGACCAGGATCAACAGGGCGATCGGCGTGAGGGCGTAGCGCAGGCGTTCATGAAACGGCCAGGAGAGGACGCCGAGGATGACGACAACGCCGGCGATCATCTTCACGATCTGGACCGGCGAGCGGATGTTGTCGTCGGTGAACGTCGCGCCAAAGACGAAGCCGCCCGGGTTGAGCGCGAGCTCGAAGCGGGCCAACCAGTAGCTCCAGACGAAGAGCGCCATGACCGCCGCAATCGTGAGCGCGAGATGCAACCGCACGCCAATCGTCGAGCGGGCGTTGCCGCGATGCAGCATCAGGCGCACGCCGTAGGTGGCGGCGGTGGTCAGCATCGCCATGATCGCCAGACCGGTCGCCCAACCCTTCATGAACTGCAGCGCCTCGAGTTCGAAGATGTAGAAGCCGAGATCGCGGCCAAACTGCTCGTCGGTCTGGCCGAACGGCTTGGCGTGCAGGAACTGCAGGATCAGCTCCCACTGGCCGGCCGCGACGGAGCCGAAGATGATCGCCAACAGGATCATCGCGACGGCGGCAATGATGTGAATCACGCGATTCAGCCGCGGGTCGTCGACCGCCGGAGCCAGCGCATCGACCGGCATCCGCCAGGCGATGGCGTACATCGCACCGAGGACGACCAGTGAGATCCCCGCGCCGGCCGCGAACAGCCAGACCTGGGTCACGATCCGCAGATCGAACACACCGCGGTAGCCGACGTTGTCGAACCAGAGCCGGTCGACGTAGATGTCGATTCCGATGTTGAGCAGGATCAGGGCGACCAGCAGTGCGACGCCGGCCACCACGACGCGGGGCCATGTGCGACCGCGGCTCGGGGGCTGACCCTCGGCTGCCGTGTACGGCGGCGGCTCATCGTCGCCCACTCCGCCTCCGCCGCCCAGACCCTCGCGGAACACCGGCGGCGGCGGTCCGAGTTGTCCCGAGCGGCCCTCATCGGACGGCGGCACGTCGCGCGGGCCGTCGTTGCCGTTGCGCCAACCGCCCTGCGTGCGGTGCATCCAGCTTGACCAGCTCATGTTCAAGAAGCTCACGACAGGGCCGTCCCTACTGCTTCGCCGTCAACCGCCTGTCGCACGACATGCGGCTGTCTCCCGTCAACGATACGGACCTGCGCGCCACAGCCAAACGCATGCCGGCCGGCGCTCAGCTTGGGCAGCATGCCGCCTTCGATCACGCCGGCGTCGGTCAGCTCGCGCTGTTGATCGGGGTCGAGCGACGCGATTCCCGATCCTGCACCATCGAGCACCTGCGGCACGTCGGTCAGAAACACCAGTGTCGAGGCGCCCAGTGCGCCTGCCACGGCTCCGGCGGCAGCGTCGGCGTTGATGTTCAGTGTCGTGGAGAGGTCGTTGGCCAGGCCGACCGGCGCGAGCACGGGAAGCAGCCCGGCGTCCAGTACTCGCCGAAGCGTGCGCGGGTCGCAGCGGGGCGTTTCACCAACGAGACCGATCCGTTCCGAGATCGGAGAACAGAGTGTGCCGCCGTCGACGCCGCTCAACCCGACCGCCGGCGCGCCCAACAACTGAAACTGTCTGGTCAGCTCCTTGTTGATCAGTCCGGCCAGCACCGCCACGACGACTTCCAGCGACTCGGCCGTCGTCGAACGCAGGCCGTCGACCCAAGCCGCCTCCGCGCCCAGCCGACGCTGCCAGTCGGTGACCGCCGCGCCGCCGCCGTGGACGACCACCACCTGGCGGCCCTGTCGGTGCAGGTCGGCGCAGTCGGACAACGACGTGTCATGCTCGCCGAGGGTCGAGCCGCCGATCTTGATCACGACCGGTCCGTTGCCGTTTTGCGTGCCGTCCATGGATGCAAGCCTAGCCCACGATCCCGCGCTCAAAACCGATACCGTCGCTACATGAGCGCCCGCGCGACCAACCACGCGATCTTGTTCCTGCTCGGCGTCGAGCTGCTTTCCGGCCTGACCTCGTTCACGATCGGCAGACCCAACGGCGAATGGATCTTCTGGCTGCACGGAATCGCCGGATTCTCTCTGGTCGGACTCGTGATCTGGAAGTACCGCATCGTGCTGCGTTCATTTCGACGGCGCGGCGTCGCGTCCGAAACGGTTGGTTCAATCATCCTGGTGCTGCTGTTCGTTGGCGTCCTGACCACGGGCACGCTCTGGGCGATCATCGGACGCGGCAGTCTCGACATCCCGTTCTACGGCAATGCCCGACTGCTGGTCATCCACAGCACGCTGGGACTGGCGCTGACGATCCCGCTGATCGTTCATGCGGCGATGCGCTGGCCGCGTCGGGTCAAGCGGACCGACTTCACCAACCGGCGCGCCGCGCTGCGGCTGATGGCGGTCGGCCTCGGCGGGCTGATTCTCTGGCAAGGCGCATCGGCGGCGGCTCCGGTTGCCGGCAAGACTCCCAGGTTCACCGGCTCGCGAGAAGAAGGCAGCGGTCAGGGAAACGCCCACCCCGTCACGCAATGGCTGTTCGACAGCCGCCAGAGAATCGACCAGGACGAGTGGCGCCTGAGCATCCACGGCCAGGTCGAAGCGCCAATGCAGTTCAGCCACGAGGAGATCGGGGCGATCGCCAACTATGGGACGACGGCCACGCTTGACTGCACCGGCGGCTGGTACACCGTCCAGGACTGGAGCGGGTTGCGACTGTCGGACCTTCTGGCACTCACTACCGTCGGAGAGCAGGCGGAGAGCGTCGTGATCGAATCGCAGACCGGGTTCAGCCGCCGATTCCCGATCGGTGATGCCGATCGCCTGCTCCTCGCGACGCATATCGCCGGCGAGCCGCTCTCCGCGGGGCACGGTTTTCCTGTGCGTCTGGTCGCGCCAGGGCGTCGCGGCTACAACTGGGTCAAGTGGGTCACGTCGATCGAGGTCAGCAACAAGCCGTCCTGGTGGCAGTCGCCGCTGCCGCTGCAGTAACGCTGTAGTGATGAATCAATCTCGGATAATCGCCGTTATGAAGACGGACTCTTCGGCGCGATTGAGTTCGTAGATCAGACAGATCGGTCCGTTTTGGAGTTTCATCAGGTTTGTGCTCGCAGAATCGAGGCCTGACACCGGTTGCCCAGTTAGCCAGCGATCGTGACGGAAACCGCCAACGAGCATGCGAAACATCACTTGATGCATAGCCGGCAAGTTGTCGAAATCCTGCGGAATGTGGTCGTCATATCCCACACTGAACGGCACGGTGTTCAGGCAGTCATGCGTTCGTCATCACGGGGCATGCCGAGTGAGTTGGCCAGCTCTTCGCGACTCATGCCGAACTCTTTCTCGATTTCGTCGTCACTCAAGCCAGTTTCGCGAAGCAGTTGATCGCTGGTCTTGCCTATCTCAAGGACTAGTTCTTCATCGCTTATGACTTTGACCTCGCCCGATTCGTAGCGCGCGATCCTCCGCTGAAGCTCGTTCCACGAGTTCACGTCCCAGAAGTCGTCTCCAACCTGCACGGGTGGAAGTGAGGACTTCGGTATGCCAGGGATGTACAGTGCCACGGCCGTTCTTCCTGAAGTTCCTGCATGCCTCCGATTACAGCGTACAGATTGTCGAAGGGCACGCCTACGTCACGTAGTCGGCGTTGAAGCGGACGTACTCCTCGGTCAGGTCGCAGCCCCAGGCGGTCGCTTCCGCGTCTCCCTGGCCAAGGTCCATCCTCAGGAAGACCTCATCGCCCTGCGTCTTGGCCGACGCCTCCTCCTCCGGCACGCCGGTGGCGGTCCCGTCAAAGACGCACAGGTCGGAAATCCAGATGCGGACCTGGTCCAGGTCGTAAGGCACGCCGGCTCGCCCGGCGGCCATCAGGATCCGGCCCCAGTTGGGGTCGTACTTGCTCAGCGCCGCCTTGAGCAGCGGCGACACCGCGATCGTCCGCGCGACATCCCGCGCGTCCTCCCAGGACTTCGTGCCAGAAACCGTTATCGAGATTCGCTTGGTCGCGCCCTCGCCGTCGCGAGCCATCATTTTGGCCAGCGCCGTCGACGCCTCCAGCAGAGCCGAGCCGAAAGTCTCAAGCGCCGCTCCGCTCAGTGGCTCTCCTCCGGCTGCGCCGTTCGCCAGGATCACCGACGAGTCGTTGGTCGAAGTATCGCCGTCGACCGTGACCATGTTGAACGAGCGGTCCATGGCGAAGCGGAAACATGAGCTCAGAGCGTCGGCGGCGACGGGTGCGTCGGTCGTGAAGAAGGCCAGCATCGTCGCCATGTCGGGATGGATCATGCCGGCGCCCTTGGCGCAGCCGCCAATGGTGTAGCTGATGCCGTTCGCTTCGAACGTCGCGACCGCTTCCTTCTGGAACGTATCGGTCGTCATGATCGACCGGGCAAAATCGGCGCCGCCGTCTGATGTTGGGCCGAGCTGAGGAATCGCAGAACGCAACAGGGCCATCGGCAGATAGTGTCCAATGATTCCGGTCGAGTTGACGAACACGTCTTCGGCCTCGCAGCCGAGCAACTGCGCCGTCAGCTGGGTCATTTCCTGTGCGTCGGCCAGGCCCTGAGCGCCGGTCGCGCAGTTGGCGTTGCCCGAGTTGACAACCGCCGCGCGCAGCGAGCCGTTCGCCGTGTGCGCTTTGCTGATGTGCACCGGCGCCGCCGTGCTCTGGTTCTGCGTGTAGACCGCCGCCGCCGTCGCGGGGCGATCGGAAACAAGCAACGCCAGATCGGGCAGACCCGATTCCTTGATCCCGGCGGTGTGTCCGCAAGCCGCAAATCCCTGCGCCCGCGTGAGCGCCCCCTCGGCGCTCGCGTCGGCGCCCAATGCGTTGTGTTTGCCGCTCATGGGTACACGCCGATCTTGCTCAGGCCGAGTTCTTCGGGCAGGCCGAACATCAGGTTGAAGCACTGTACCGCCGCGCCGGCGGTGCCTTTGACCAGGTTGTCGATTGCGCTGATCACCATGACCTCGCCGGTCGTCGGGTCGACCGTTGGATAGACGATGCAGGCGTTCGACCCCAGCGTCTGCTTGGTCGAGGGCGCGTTCGGCGCGACATGCACAAATGGTTCGTCCTCGTAGTAAGACTCATACACGTCGCGCAGCGCATCGGCGCGTTCCTCGGAGTTTTCCGGCAGCGATCCCTCGGCAATCGACGGATAGCAGGTCGCCAGGATGCCGCGCGTCATCGGCACCAGATGCGGAACGAACGTCACGCTCAGTTCAGAATCGCTCGCGGCGCCGTCCTGCAGCGTCGACAGTTCCTGCACCATCTCCGGTTGATGACGATGCCCCGACAGTCCATAGGCCGAAAAGTTGGAGTCAACCTCGGAGAAGTGTGAGGTGATCTTCAGCGCACGGCCGGCTCCGGAAACGCCCGACTTCGCGTCGACCACGGTGCGGCCATCCAACCAACCCTTCGCGGCGAGCGGAGCGAGTGCGAGGATCGCCGAGGTGGGGTAACAGCCTGGCACGCCGACCAGGCGCGACTCCACGATGGCATCGCGGTGCAGCTCCGGCAGGCCGTAGACCGATTCCGGCAGCAGATGCGGCGACGGGTGCTCGCCGTACCACTGCTCGTAGGTTTGCTCGTCGTAGAGGCGGAAGTCGGCCGATGCGTCGATCACCGGCGTGCCGCGCTCGATGAACGGCGTCAGACGCTCGGCGGCTGCCGCGTGCGGCAGGCCGGAGAAGATCACGTCGACGTCGTCCTCGACCTCGGCCACGATTGGCAGATCGAGCGACCACAGGTGGGGGAAGACCTCGGGCAGACGCTTGCCCACCTCGGAACGGCCGGTCACGCAGACGATCTCGACACGCGGGTGTTGCGCCAGCAGGCGCGCCAACTCCGCTCCGACGTATCCCGTCACATTGATGATCGCTGCCCGGATTGTCGATCCGGAGGCCTGGGTGCTCACAACCTGTTCCGTTCAACTGCGGCACGCATGCGAACACGTCGGTCGCATGTTGGTCAGAAAAGAAGAAGATACACAGAATGCGGCCCGCTTCACCTGTCGTACTGTATTGACTATGTCCCAAACAACGAAGGCTGCGCTCAGTCCGTACCGAGTCATCGATCTGACGGCCGAAATCGGAGGTCTGGCGACGATGATCCTGGCGGGGCTTGGCGCCGACGTCATTCGCGTCGAGCCACCCGGCGGCCATCCGACACGCAAACGCGGACCGATGTTGCGAGAGGACAGCGATTCTTCGTTGTACTGGGCCCAGATGAACGCGGGCAAACGCTCCATCACGCTCGATCTGGAGGATGAGAGCGACCGCGAGCAATTGAGGGCGCTTTCCCAGGCCGCCGACTTCCTCTTCGAGTCCGACGCACCCGGATCGATGGCGTCGCGCGGACTCGGCTACGACGACCTTCGAACGCGCGCGCCGCAACTGATCTACGTGTCGATCACTCCATTCGGCCAGTCCGGGCCGAAGTCGATGTGGGCCGCGTCGGACCTGATCGGCCACGTCTCCGGTGGTCTGAGTTCATTGGTCGGCGATCCCGACCGCGCGCCCTTACGGCCATCCGTGGAACAGGCCTACAACATCACGGCCCTCAATGCCGGCTCGGCTGCGATGATCGCCCTCCACGCCCGGCACCTGACGGGACGCGGGCAGCACGTTGATGTGTCCATGCAGGCGGCGATGGCCAACACGCTGGGCAACGCGCGGCTCTACTGGGAAAAAGACGGGATCGTCACCGAGCGCGCCGGCGGAGCGCGCGCCTTCGCCGACCGCGCCACGCGGATCATCTATCCCTGCGCCGACGGCTACGTGGCCTTCGTGCGGGTTCCGGCGTCGATCATGCGTCTGCACCGCTGGATGTCGACCGAGGGCGCTGAGCCGCGGTTCGACGCTGAGCGGTGGGCCGGCATCGCCATCGCCGGGGACGAACTGCCCACGGATGAGGAAGTCGCCGATCTTGAGGCCGAGATTGAGCAGTTCTTCGCCGCTCGCGGCGCCCAGGCGCTGTACGAATCGGGACAGCACTTCAACGTCATGATCTGCCCGGTCAACACGATGCAGGACATCGTCGACAGCCCCCAGCTCAACGCGCGCGAGTTCTTCGATGAAGTCGACGACCCGGCGCTCGGACAGCTCAGGGTTCCCGGAGCCCCGCTCAAGATGTCGGCAACGCCGTGGCGGACCCGTCCGGCGCCGACGGCGGGCCAACACAACGACGAGATCCTCGCCCGTCCACACTTGCAGCACATACGGAGATGACCCATGAACGATGACCATCTGCTGATCGACCGACGCGACAACGGCGTGGTTGTCGCCACGTTGAACCGACCCGAGGTGCTCAATGCGCTTTCGCCCCGGATCCGCAACGGCCTGCGCGAGCTGACCGCCGACCTGCGCGGCGAACCGGACGTGCGGGCCCTCGTGATCACGGGAGCCGGCCGGGGCTTCTGCTCAGGCGCCGACCTCTCCAACCGCGACGAGCGCGTCGCAGCGGAGAGCGAACCCGGCCTGACCTCGACCGAGCTGCGCTATGGATTTGCAGCCGAGCTGCAGCAGCTTGAGATCCCGGTGATCGCCGCGGTCAACGGTGCGGCCGCCGGCGCGGGTTTTGCGATCGCGCTGGCCGCCGACATTCGGCTGATGTCGGACCGCGCCCGTTTCCATCCCGCGTTCATCCGGATCGGTCTGGGACCCGACTGGGCCGCGTCCTGGACGCTGACCCGCCTGATCGGCCATTCGCGCGCGCTGGAAACCTTCTGGACCGCCGACCCGATCGACGCCGACCGGGCGCTTGAACTGGGCATCGTCAATCGGGTCATCCCGCACGACGACTTGATGACCGAAACGATGGCGCTGGCCGACCGCCTGGCGCAGAATGCGCCCTGGGCCTCGGCGCTGACCAAGCGGGCGATCTACGCCGCGCTCAACAATGACGCGACCCAGCAGGCGCAACTGGAGGAACTCAACCAGGCCTGGCTGCGCAACTCGCTCGACGCGCGAGAGGGCGCGCGCTCATTCGTCGAGAAGCGTCCCGCACAGTATCAGCGGCGCTAGGTCTGGCGACGCTGATGACCACCAACGACGTTCCCGGCGCTTCTGTGTTTGACGGCATCCGGATCGCCGACTTCGCCTGGGTCGGCGTCGGACCCAATGCGACGATGCAGATGGCCTTCCACGGGGCCGAGGTGATCCGCGTCGAGTCCTCGCATCGACCGGACACCTTCCGTTCCGGTGGGCCGCGACCTGCAGGCGATGGCTCGCTGGATGCCTCGGCCTACTTCGCCAAGTTCAATCGCGGCAAGCGGTCGGTGGCGATCAATCTGGCCCACGAGCGCGGCGCGGAGGTCGCCAGGCGGCTGATCGCCACGGCCGATATCGTCACGGAGTCGTTCGCGCCGGGGTTCATGGAGCGCATCGGGCTGAGCTACGAGGAAGTCCGCAAGATCAGGCCGGACGTGATCATGTGCTCGATGTCGATGGAGGGCCAGACCGGTCCGCATGCGAAGTTCAGAGGCTTCGGGCTCACACTTCAGGCCACGGCCGGGATTACGGGGGTGACCGGCTGGCCCGATCGACCGCCCGTCGGCACCGGCGTCGCCTACACCGACTGGGTGGCGACCCATCTGGGGATCATCGGCATCCTCGCGGCGCTCGATCACCGCAAGCGCACCGGCGAGGGACAGTACATCGATCTCTCGCAGCTTGAAGCCTCAACGCTGGTCCTCGATGCGGGTGTGATCGACGCTGCCAACACGGGTCGCGTCGCGAAACCGCTGGGCAATCGCGACCTCCGCCACGCACCGCACGGCGTCTATCCATGCGCCGACGATCACACCGGCGGCGACCGCTGGATCGCGATCGCCGTCACGACCGACGAACAGTGGCGCAAACTCGCCCTGATCATGGATCGCCAGGATTGGCTCGAATCGGAGGAACTCTGCCACGCAGCAGGACGTCTGGCCGCGCAAGACGATCTTGACGATGGGATGAGTCGATGGACATCGACCCAGACCGTCGCTGACGTCGAACAGCTTCTGCAGGCCGTCGGAATCCCGACCCACCGAGCCTCAAACGTCCGCGATGCGCATGAAGATCCGCAGCTCGCGCATCGCCACCACTGGTGGACCAGCGACCATCCGATCATCGGCGAGATGTCCTACGAGAGTCCTGCCTGGCGCCTGAGCGACACGCCGCCGCCAATGCCGCGACGTTCGCCGCTCCTGGGGGAAGACTCCGAGTACGTCTACCGCGAACTGTGCGGCTACAGCGAGGAAGAGTTCCGGCAGCTCATGCTGGACGGCGTCGTCGAATAGCTCAGGGAAGCGAGCGCCCCGCCAGTGCCCCAGTCGGGCGGCCTCGATCAACCGGGAGCTGACCATTGACCAGCACGTAGGGAATTCCTGCCGGCGGAGTCCGTGGGTCGTTGAAGTCCGCGGTATCCGTCACCGTCTCGGCGTCGAACAGGACCAGATCGGCGAACCGGCCCTCTGCGACGACGCCGCGATCGGGGAGGCCGAACCGCGTGGCGGGCAGCGATGTCATACCGCGAACCAGGTGTTCCAGCGAGACTCCGGTCCGGCGGCGCAGGCGCCCCACGATCTTCGGGAACGTCCCATAGGCCCGAGGATGCGGCATGCCTTCATCAAACGGAATCCCGTCCGAACCGACCATGTAATCGTCGCGCGAGAGCAGGGCGATCACGTCGGCCTCGACTTGACGGACGACTGACGGACTGGCCGGCATGCCGTCGCGGAAGCCGCATTGCAGGCCCGACTCGCGCATCACCGTCAGCGTGACATCCGACACCGACATCTTCATCCGTGCGGCGGCGTCGGCGAAGGAGAGACCCTCCAGGTGCTTCAGGCGCTCCGCCCCGATCCAGGTGAAGGTCGCCGCATCGCTGCGGCCGGGGAACAGATTCTCAAGCGAATCGACCAGCCGGTCATGCCAGGCCGGATCGTCCAGACGCTCCAGCAGCCGATCGATCCCGCCCACATGACATTCCCCACGCAGGAAGTAACCGGGCACGGTGGCGGCGGCGGCGTAGGGGTAGCACTCGAGCGTTACGTCGACGCCGTCGGCCTTGGCCTGGTCGACCTCGGACATGATCGACTCAATGTCGCCGGCGTTGCTCGGGAACGTGCGGTAGTGCGAGATATGCACCTTGACCCCGCTGCGCCGGCCGATATTCATCGCTTCGACAATGCCCGAGCCGTCGGGCGCGCGGTCGTCGTTGTGATTGCGGATGTGGGTCACATAGACGCCGTCGTAGCGGGCGACGACCTTGCTCAACGCCACGAGCTCGTCGGTGTCGGAGTATGAGTTGGGGTAGTAGGAGAGCCCGGTCGAGAAGCCGGTCGCGCCCTGTTCCATCGCCTCGGCGACCATCCGCTCGGCCGCGGCCAGGCCTTCGCCTTCCAGTGGGACATCGCGAAATCCGACGCTCTCGAGCCGAACCGGACCATGGGGCGCCTGCACCGCGACGTTGCAGCCCTTGCCGTCGTAGTGCGAGCGGAAGGCGGCCATCGTCGACATGTCCAGATCCGTCGGCGGCGGACCGTACAGGCCGGCGATGTAGCGGCCGTACGAGTCGAGGTTGTCCTGCGACAACAGCGCGTAGGAGAGCCCGTCCTGGGTGATGAACTCGGTCGTCACGCCCTGGACCAGTCCGTGTGCATGGACCGGATCGCGGAGCAGTACCCCGTCGGAGTGGGCGTGGGTGTCAATGAAGCCCGGCGCGACCGTCAGGCCCGAGGCATCGATCTCCCGATCCGCCGACATGCCCGACAGATCGCCGACCGCCGTGATTCGATCTTCGTCGACCGCCACGTCGGCGTCGAAGGCCGGCGCGCCGGTTCCGTCTACCACGCTGCCGCCGCGGAGCATCAGATCAGCCATCGATCAGTCTCCTCCCGGCACGCTCGCGGTGGCATCCCAGGACTCGATTTTCGCGTCAATGTACTCCCAGCGTTCCTCAATCTCGCCGTACAACCGATTCACTGCGCCGCTCCACGTGGCGTATCCGGGACCGTTCGAGTCCGCTCGCACGTGCGCTTCGAGCAGTCCCCTCAGCCGATCAACCCGTTCCCGCATCAGCTCAAGCGAGAGCGTCTCCCGCATCAGACGGCGCGAGGCCTCGATGTAGCGCTCCCAGCCGAGCGTGACCATCGCGTGGATCATCGGATCGCAGTGGGGCGCCTTGGCCGGAATATCGAGGAACACGGCTCGCTGCCGGCAGGAGCGGTGCAGATGATCCCAGTCGGGCATGTCAAAGTATGTCCGGATCGGACTCGGCGAACGCCAGGTGTGTTCGAGGTCCCAGGGGATCAGGGTGTAGCGCCCCGACAAGCCGTCCTGGTACCAGAAGTAGTTGTGATTCCCGCACTCGGGCACGCAGTACCAGGCGACGATCCCGTCCCAGTTGTCGGACAACCGGTCCGCCGCCAGGTAGTTGAAGAGATCGTCGGACTCCTGCATCCGCTCGACGAGGACTTGATATCGCTGCTCGTTCGTTTCGGCCGCGGCGAAGGTCTCGGAGAACGCCTCCATCCCGGACGCGTCGAGCGGACCACGGGCGATCGCATCCTCGAGATTCTCCTGGAACACCCACAGCGACTCGATGTTGCCCGGCCAGACCTCCTTGTAGAGCACGCCCCGACCGCGATCGCGGAAGCGATCGGCGATGAATCGGTCGTCGATGTCCTCGACCAGGGCAAACAGGCCCAGCGGCTCGCCGTTCAATTCCAGCAGCGCGTGGACCGCGCGAGGCGCCGGCACGCCCGCGTCGCGGAAGACCTCGTAGCTCAGGACCTCGCGCATCTGCGTCTCGTCGCTGTTCATCGAGTGGAAGTTGAGCCGCTTGAGTCCGTGGAAGCGCAGCGCCGGGTCGTAGTGGTTGAACTTCAGCTTCCAGGACAGCTTGTCGCAGACCTGTCGGCCCTCCTGGAAGCAGAAGCGCAGCATGCCGAAGAACCCCTTGTAGCGAATCCCGACCGGCTCGTAGCGCTGACCATCGATTTCGACGGCCGCCTGCACGTAGACCTCGGCCGTCGGATCCGCGCTCAGGCTGGCGAATTCCTCGTCGCTGATCACGATGTTGTAGGTGCGTACCGTCGCCTGATCGAAGACGATGTCAAACGGGTCGCTGCGCTGTTGATCGACGCCGATCGTGGTTTCGGCGGCCCGTGACGGAACCGGCGGCGCAGTGGATTCGCCGGCCGTCGCGAAGATGACCGCGGCGACGATCAACGCCACCGCCAGGAGGAGTCCCGTGCCGGTCCGCAGATTCATCGGCAATCTCACTCTCCAGAGTCAAGTTAACAAGCGGTTACGCTAGCGGCATGGCTCTGACCCTGCGCCGCCCGCGATCGTCAAGCAATTCGGGTCGCGCCGACGGGCGCGAGGAGCGCAAGTACCCCTTGCCGTCCGCTCGCGCTGCGTTGCTGACGGCCTGGCTCGACGCGCGCCTGCCGCGAGATTCGCAGTATTCGGTCGGCGTGGTGACGAGCTGCTACTACGACACATCCAACCTCGACTCGTACCAGGAATCGGCCGACGGCGAGTTCATCAAGCAGAAACTGCGCCTGCGCTGGTACGGCGACCCGGTCGACCCGTACGCCGGCGTCTGGCTGGAGCTGAAGTCGCGTGACGGCGCGCGCTCGGTCAAGCAGCGTGTGCGTTTCCCGTCGGCCGGCGCTCCCAATCAACTGGGATTGATCATCCCCGAGCGAGACGAACTCGCCCGCCGCCTCGCAGACTTCACCGAACTCGGCGCGCCGCCGCTCGATCCGACCCTGCAGCCCACCGTGCTCATCCGCTATGAACGGATCCGCTGGCAAGCGACCGACGGCTCCGTCCGTGCTTCGCTCGACACCAATGTCCGCACGTCCGATCCGCGTGGCGCGCCAATCTGGCTGCCCGTCCCAGGCGGCGACGTGCTCGAGCTCAAGTCGAGCGGCGATTTGCCGCCGCAGATGGCGCATCTTGGTCGGCTCGGTCTGCGCCGGACCGCGCACTCAAAGTATGCGCTCGCGGTCGAGACGCTCTACGGCGGCGAATCCGCGCGTGCGGGATAGGTCTCCCTGCAACTCTGGAGTGAATCGATGTCCACCGTCTTGATCCAGTGGCCGGATTGGCTCGGACCGACCTCGGAGATCGCCTTCGAGGAGTACCTGCTCGCGATGATCGTCTCGCTGGCCGCCTCGATCGCGACCTATGCGCTCTACCTGATCTTCTACCGCGACTGGCAGCGGGGCGCCGGCATTCACCGCGTTTTCCTGCTGGCCGGTCCTGCGATCACGTTGCTCTTCATCGCCATCCAGTGGTCGCTGCCGCTCTCGCTCGGGCTGCTCGGGGCGCTCTCCTTCGTCCGCTTCCGCACGCCGATCAAGGATCCCGCCGAGATTGGGTATCTGCTCGTCGTGATTGCCTCGTCCATCGGCGCGGCGACATACAACTACGAACTGATCGGCATCCTCTTTGCCGCCGTGGCGCTGGTGCTGATCGGCCAGCGCATCTTTGGCTCGACGGGTCTCCAGGGCCTGAGCGCGAGCAGCCGCGATCTGATCATCACGATGCCATCCGCCGACTACACGCAGCACGAGGCCGCGCTGCTCGGCTTCCTCCAGTCCAACCTGCGCGGCTTCAAGATCGCCTCCACGACCCAGAATGCGGGAACCGCCAGCCTGCACGCCAACTTCCGCCGTTCCAGCTACGACGATCGCTGGGCAGAGTTCCGCAGCGCGCTGGAGTCGGAGGTCGCACCTGCGTCGGTCGACCTCTACGTCGGCTGACCTCCGCTAACCTCACTGGCAGGGGAGCGGAAGGGGACCGGTGTCCTCCACAGTCTTCAAAACTGATGCGGGGCGGTCCGCGCCGTCTCGGGTGGGTTCGACTCCCATGCGCTCCCGCCAGGCAGCCGCCTAGAGCGCGTCGATCACGGCCTGGGCAAAGTCCTCGGTGCTCGCCGAGCCGCCTTGATCCGGCGTCAACTGCTCTCCGGCTTCGTAGACCGTGTCAATCGCCGACTCCAGGGCCGCGGCCTGCTCGTGCTGGCCCAGGTGATGCAGCATCATGACGGCGGAGAGCATCGTTGCCGTGGGATTAATCCGGTGCATCCCGGCAATGTCGGGGGCGGTGCCAT
This sequence comes from Dehalococcoidia bacterium, assembly GCA_965204335.1. Taxonomy (GTDB): domain Bacteria; phylum Chloroflexota; class Dehalococcoidia; order Bin125; family Bin125; genus Bin125. Next base: position 410,017 of record OZ241982.1, read on the forward strand.
GGACCGACTCGAAGTAGGCCCAGTCCTCGCCGAAACAGCCGGACGGCGCGAGTCCCAGCCCTCCGATCGTCCCGGCGCCCTCGTCGGAGAAGATGTCGCCGTAGAGGTTGGGCAGCAGGACGACATCAAGGTCGTGCGGCGAGGCGACGATCCGCCGGGCGAAATCGTCGGCGATGAACGACTCGAATGTGATGTCGGGATAGCCGGACGCGACCTCGGCTGCGATCTCGACGAACCAGCCGTCGGTGCGGGAGAGCACGTTTGTCTTGGCCGAGCAGGTGAGCTTGCCCTCATAGCCCTCGGCTTTGCGCTGCTGGGTCAGGCGGCAGGCGAAGTGGGCGACACGCTCGACGTTGGCGCGGGTGAAGTACTTGATCGCGTAGCGGCCCTCGGCTTCGGCGAAGTGCCCGAATCCGCCGGGAATCTGCGTGCGCGAGACGCCGCCGAATCGCGGCCGCTCGGCCAGGCCCGACGCCGCGACCTCGGACAGGTCGCCCTCGATGCCCGCGTAGAGGTCCTCGAGGTTCTCGCGGACGATGATGTAGTCGATCCCCTCGGGCTGCGCCATCGGAGAGCGAAAGCCGGGCCGCCACTTGATCGGGCGCACGTTGGCGTAGGTCTGCTTGCCCCAGCGGAAGTAGCCGACGCCCGGCGTCTGACCGTTGGTCGAGCCGAACAGCACGGTGTCGCAGCGCTCGGCCGTGTCGATCACGAGTTTCTCGCCCTCGGCGCGCGGCATCTCGCGGGCGAGCTCCGCGCCGTCGGGCAGGACGGTGAACGAGATCGGCAGCTCCATCGCCTGCAGGACGGCCATCGAGGCGTGGACCGCTTCGGGCGCCGCGTCGTCACCGGGAACGACCCCGACGGTCGGTTGCGCGTCAGACAAATCGGCCATCCTCAGTCTCCGTCCCGAATCAGGCGGTCGCGTTCCAGGCCGCGGAACCAGGCCTCATCGACCGCCGTCACCCGGCCGATCTCATCGAAGATCAGCCCCAGCCGGTTGGTGTGCATCAAGTCGAGCAGATCGTCGCCGTCGACCAGGTCCATCAGCTCCGCGCCCTCGTCCGCGTCATCGATCGCGGACGACGAAAACTCGCCGTTGGTGATGAACAGACCTTCGGACGCCTGGTGTTCCTCTCGCGCCATCAGCGCTCGCAGGTCGCGCACCTGGTTGGCGCCCAACGACCCGAACGAACGCCGGCAGACCGCGTATACCGTGGCGCGTTCCTCGTCATCGCGCACGCCCGTGCATTCCACCGCCCCGTCGAAGGCGATCCGCACCACCTTGACGTCGACCACGCCAAGCGCACTGAGGATGCGAAGCGTGAATTGCTCGAACGCGTCGCGGCCCAGGTTGCGGATCGAGGATTCCAGCCGCGAACGCCACTGGTAATCGTCCATCGGGGGATCCTCGACCCCGTCGACCTCGCCCCAACCGGCGCGCTCGCGAGGCTCCTCGCCTTGCTCGGCCTGCTGCGCCTCCTGCTCCCGCCGCTGCCGACCGCGCCTCAGGGTCCGCCAGCCGAGGTAGATCATCGCCAGGACCAGGGGGGCAATCGAAACCCATCCCGGAGCCGCCTCCCCCTCCTGCACGCCGGCAATTCGAGAAAAGATCGCGCCGCCGGCGATCAGGATGATCAGAGCGACAAGAACGTCGAGGAGGACAGCACGTACGTTGTTCATTGGGAGACCTCAAATTGGTCGAAGTAGGCTTGGTCGACCGTTGTGATCTCGACGGTTGCCGTGCGAACACCTAACTCGTACTGCTTGAGCAGAACAGCCAGCTGATTGCCGTCGACGAGATCGATCGGGAACGCCCCGGGCGCATTGGCCTGAGCCTTAGCCGCATCAGTGAAGTATCCGGTCGTGATGAGGATGCCTCGGTCGGCCTTGCCCATGCTGGCACCTTGAAAGGCCTGTACTCGATCCGGGCCGACGCTGCCCGCCCACCGCTTGCACTGAACCGTGGTGCGGAATGAGATTAATCCTTGCGGTCGATAGACCGCAACCGCGTCGATGCCGCCGTCGCCCGACTGTCTGGTGACCGTGACGTCGTGAAATTCGGCAGCCCTCAGCAAGGCGCCAGAGAGGTGCTCAAAGCCAGAGGGGGACATGCCGAGGAGCCGATCAAGCAGATCCTGTTGCCAATCGCCTGGAGCTTCGGAGTCGTCGCTCTCAAACTCGTCGGCCGGTTCCTGGTCCTTGACTGTGCGCGTTTGTTGGCGCTGTTCCCGATAACGTCGATTCCGTTCGCGATTCCGTTGTTCGACCTCATCGAGCGAAATGGACCTTCCCTCTTGCGTCAACTGATACAAGCCGGGTCCGGGTTGTTCGGTCACGCCGATGTGCTTGAGGTCGTTGCACGTCCACTCGCTCCACCAATCCACGAATGAACGAGAGCTATCGCCACCGCCGCTCGCAGGTTCTCGCACTGCCAATTGCTCTGGAGTCAAACTGCGCCGTTTCGCAACCGCGTCGCCGATTTGCCTCCGGTTTACGGGGTTCACCATGTGTCTGAGGCAATCGAGCACGAGGGCCCGCATCTCGGCACCTGTGGGCAAACCGGCCTCTTCACGTCGGGACGCCATCGCTCACTCCTCCATTCCCGCAGACTACCCGTCGAGTCGCTCTTGCAGGTCCGGGGCTGGTCGGAAAACGAACTTCTTGCCAGAGCGCTCGCGCAAGAGATACCCACGTTCGGCAAGATCCTGGAGATCGGCTCGCGCAGCCCAATACGAGACTCGGTGTTCGTTCTGCTGCTGCGCGATCGTGAAGACGCGATTGGGCTGTTCCAGCGCGCCATGGAGGATCGCGAGCTGGCGCTCGCTGAATCCGCTTTCACCCAGCCGCTCAACCAGATCGCGCATCGCCGCCGCCTGCTGCTGCAGATCCTGTTCAAGCAGATCGACGGCCTGCTGCATGACGTCGAGCTGATGCAACAAGAAGTGGGTGACATCGTTGTCGTCGGCGGTCACATATTGATAGGCGCGGGAATACTGGGCCGGCGCACGCAGGAGGAAGTGCGAGAGCGGCAGATAGGGTGCCAGCCACCAACCGGATCGCAGCAACGACCAGTAGTACAGCGCACGCGCCGTGCGACCGTTGCCATCCACGAAGGGGTGGTCATAGCCGATCATGAAGTGCAGCAGGATCGCACGGATGATTGGTGAGATGAACTCGGTCTCAGGTCCATCGGCTGCAAACTCGCACAACCGCTGCATGCGCTCGGGCAACTCGTCGGCGGGCGGCGGCCGATGCACGATCTCGTGGCTTCCGGAAACCACATAGATGCGAGCCTCGCCAGGTTGCTGCAAGCGCCCCGCATCGCGCTCATTGTGCATCGTTCCGGCGGTCACGATGCGGTGCAGGCGCAGGATGTGAACGAGGTCAACCGGTTCTCCGTTGGCCGCCCAACGTTCGACCGTCTGCATGGCGGCATAGTTGTTGGCAATCATGCGTTCGCTCTTGTCGCGCGGCGGCCGGCCGTCGCGCAGCATCTCGCGTGCTACTTGGCGACTTGTATTGGCCCCCTCCAGCCGACTCGACTGAATCGACTCCTCCATCAGTCCCTGCTGCAGCCAGCGTTTGCGGGCCGCGTTGGTCATCAAGGTCTCGTTGCGGAGCACGTGATGGCGTTGAGCCCGCTCCAGTCGATCAAGGGCCTCGAGTACCGGCGGGGCGTTGGAGTACCAAAACGGTTGACCGCCCCGCCCCAACAGCGGCAGCCTACGAGCCGAAGCGCGGCGAGCCATGGTCATGGCAAACCAGTACTGACGGACTGTCAGCCCTGCCGGCGGCTCTCGGTATCGGATCCGGTCCCAGGGAAGGTAGCGGCCCTTGTCGTCGAGCGGGCTGGCATCGGTGATCAGGGCAACTTGCCGCTCAGCGTCGAGCGCGACAAATTCGGACGTGAGCGCAGTTTGCGCCGGCGCGGTCTGAGGAAGAGACATGCGACCGCCCTCTACCAACTGTCGGTTTGCTCACGGTTTCTGTGAAACCAATAGTAGGGAGGAGCCTGGCTAATGCGCAGCGCAAACCTCATCGTTCTGTTGATTTGCTCACGGTTTCTGTGAAACCAATAGGACGCGACCCGTTTGGACCGAAAGCGAGCGGTTATCGGTTGGTTATCGGTTCCCATCGTTCCGATAGCAAACCGAAGTCCGCCGAGTCGCCCAGCAGCCAAGTGGCAAGTGTCAGTTTGAAGTCAATTTCGTTGACTCTGACACGTCTACACCGGCAGCGCGTTGACGTCGATGTTGTAGAGGTTCTGGACGTTGCCCCAGACCATCTTGTCGACGTCCTCCTGGGGGACGTCTTCCATGATCTCGTCGAGGATTCGACGGGAGTTCGGCCAGATCGCGTCGTGGTGGGGGTAGTCGTTGCCCCAGAGCAGGTTGTCGACGCCGATGCCCTCGCGGGTCTGCACGCCAATGGCGTCGTCCTCGAAGGTGACCATGAAGTTGCGGTGGAAGTACTCCGAGGGCAGCATCTCCAACTCGGGCGTGCGGTCGACCGCGCGGGCGCGGTAGTAGGCGTGGTCCCAGCGTTCGAGCGTGTGCGCGATCCAGCCGGTCTCCCACTCGGCCATCACGAACTTGAGGTTCGGGTGGCGCTCGCAGACGCCCGAGGTGACGAGGTTGGAGATCGTGTTCCAGGCGGCCGAGTGGGCGAGGGTGTAGCTGACGACCTCGTCCCACTCCTTGGGCAAACCCATGCCGGGCTCGGCGCCGCAGAAGATGTGCATCGTCAGCGGCAGTCCCATCTCCTCGGCCGCGGTCCAGAACGGCTCGTAGTAGGGGTCCGAGTATGGCTTGTCCTTGGGCGCGGTACAGGGGATGGCGACGCCCTTGATGCCCATGTTGGCGCAACGCTCGAGTTCGGCGATGCCGACTTCCACGTCGCGCAGGGTCAGGCAGCCAACGCCGATTAGCCGCTCCGGGCTGTGCGAGCAGTAGTCGCGGATCCAGTCGTTGTGGCGTTGGAAGACGGCGTTGACGACCTCGACGTCATCGACCATATAGGTGAGCATGTTGATCGAGGGGTACATCACCTCTCCGGCGACGCCGTCGGTCGCCTGTTCGTTGAGGCGCGCCACCGGGTCCTTGACGCCCGGGTTAATCAGGTCCCAGCCGCGCTGCATCTTCTCCTTGGTCTCGGGCAGATTCAAGTTCGCGCCGGCGATGCCCAGCCGGCCGACCAGCATGGCGAAGTCAATCGTGGGCCAGGCCAGGTAGACGCCCTGGCGACCCTTCCAGCCGTCAACCACGCGCGGCGCGCGGTCGCCGTATTTCTCCACCAGTCCGTCGAAGACCTCCGGCCCCTCAACCACGTGGGAGTCGCAGGAATAGACAATCTCGCTGACCATGACATTCGTCCTCTCGTCTTCCAAATCAGGATAGAGCGCGGACTAGGCTGACGTGTGAGCCGGGACCGGTCGGTTGAGCGAGGAGCGCATGACTGGGCGCACGAATCGGCGCAACATCGGTATTGGCCTGGCCGCGCTGGTCGTGGTCATCATCATCGCCACAATCTTCAGCGGCGACGAAGCGGAGCCGCCGCAACAACAGCAGAGCCTCCAACAGCAGGCGGCCGCTCAGCCGGCGGTGTCGGAGCCACAGGCTTCGCAGCAAGAGCAACGGCAACGGGGACAGCCCGAGCAACGGGTCCAGGCCGATGAGCAGCCTCAACCAGAGCCGGATCCGCACGAAGCACTTCTCGCCCAACTGACCATCGCCCCGGAGTCGGACGGCGGGATCGACTACGACCGCGACGACTACATGCCCGACGGTTGGCTGCTGACCGATCGTCCGCGCTGCAACGTACGCGAACTTGTCCTGATCGCGGAGGCGGTTTCGATCTCGGAGGTCAATCAGGACTGTCGACCGCTCGACGGCATCTGGCGCTCGTGGTACGACGACGACGTCTTCGGCAATCCCTCTGAGCTCGATATCGACCACATGGTTCCGCTGGCCGAAGCGCACGATTCCGGCGGCGCATCATGGTCGGCTGAGCGCAAGTCCGCCTACGCCAACGATCTCGACCTGCCGGCCGCCCTGACCGCCGTCTCCGCCTTGAGCAACCGAACCAAGAGCGCCGACGATCCCGCCGAATGGAAGCCGGCGCTGAGAAGCGCCTGGTGCCAATACGCTCACGACTGGATTGCGGTGAAGGTGAAATGGTCTCTCACCGCCGACCGTGCAGAAGTCGATGCGCTGCGCGTGATGCTCAACACGTGCCCCGCCGACTACGAGCGTCCGCCGGAGCATCCGGACCGACAGCCGACCGTGGTTCAGATCGAAGAACGGCAAGAACAAGCGGATCAGGCAGAGCAAGCGGATCCGTCGTCGGACAGCGCCGACACGCCGGACGGCGCATACGCAAGCTGCGACGAGGCCGAAGCCGCCGGCGTCGAGCGACGGCTTGGCTCCAAAGGAGGCGGTCGAGGGTTCCCCAAAGAGACCGTCCCGTCGGCGAGGGACGGAGACAGCGATGGTGTCGTTTGTGAGGAGTGAACGCTGCTAGACCTCCAGCGGAATGCTCATCTCCGACGACAGATCCCTCAGATCCTGGAGTGTCGACGACGGATACACGACATGGCCCGCCGCGATCCGCTCCTCGTAGGCTCGCTGTTCGATCTCGCCCGGCGCAAAGACCTCGTCCACGCCCGGCAGCGGGTCGGCCGCCTTGATTTGCTCGACCATCGAATCCACCTTCCCGGCGAACTCGTCGGCGTCGCCGAAGATTTCGGGATCGATTACGAGCAGGAACTGGCCACGCTTGCCGATGTTCACGTCTCCGGAGTGATATCCGCCCGGTAGCGCGCCGGCGAGCAGGTTCATGAACATGCTCAGGCCCACACCCTTGTACGCCGCGACCGCTCCGAGCGCCGGGATGATGCCCGACAGCGCCGTTTCCGGATCGGTCGTCGGCAACCCTTCGATGTCGAGGAAGCCCCATTCCTCGGGGATCTCCCGGCCCTCCGCCCTGGCGCGCATCACCTTGCCCAGTGCGACCGGCGTCAAGGCCATGTCGAGCACCACCGGCGGTCCCGACGCTCGCGGGGCGGCGAAGGCCATCGGATTGTTACCGCTCATGCGGGTCCGCGAGCCGAACGGGGCGATGTTCGGCACGCTGGTCGTCGTGCAGAACGAGACGAAGCCCTCGGCCGCGGCCATCATCGGATAGAAGGCGCCCATGCCCCAGTCGTTGCTGTTGCGCAGCGTGCCCAGCGCCAGACCGGTTTCCCTCGCCTTGGCGATCGTCCGCTCCATCGTCCGCGCGACGACGAGCTGGCCAATCCCGCCGTCGCCGTCGACCACGTGCGAGACCGGCGTCTCCTTCAGCACCTCAAGGCTCGGCGTCGGGTTGTAGCGACCCGCCTGCAGATGTCCCGCGTACCAGCCGAGGCGCTGGAAGCCGTGCGTGTCGACCCCGCGCAGGTCGGCGGTGAGTTGAATCTCGACGGTGAACGCGGCGTCCTCGGAAGGCACGCCGCAGGCCTCGTAGACCTTCGTCCCGAACTCGCGCAGCGGTTCGAGCGGGACGATCTCGATCGCATCCTGGTCGGCCATCAGTCATTGTCCTCATCGCTGGAATCCAGCAGCCCGCCGTCGGACATGCCACGCGCTTCACTCCGAGTCTGAGCGGCGCAGACGATGAACTCCAGGTCGTCGGGACCCTTGCTGTAGATCTGGTGCGCGATGTCGGCCGGGAAGAAGAGGAAATCCCCGGCCGTCGCCGTCGTGCGCCAGGGTCCGCAGTCGATCTCGGCGTTGCCCTTGAGGAAGTAGTAGACCTTCTCGATGTCCTCGTGGATGTGCCGCACGTTGGTCTCTCCGACCGGCAGCACGTTGTAGAGGACAAACTGGAACGAGCTCTCGAACCGACCCTCGGCCGTCGTGAACATGCGCCGGGAGTGGATGTTGCGCCCGACACTGACCGGAGTCTCGGAGGTCGGCTTGATGATGAATCGCGAGTCTTCCGGAGGGGCGACCGGATCCCCCTCCAGGGCCGGAGCCACGGGCGGCATGTTCCGTTCAGGCGGCTGTTGGGTCATCGGGGCCTCCTCGGTGGGTGATTGCTCATTGCGAATGAATCGCAGGATAAACAGGGACTGAACAGATTCCCTAGAGGGGGAGGTCTTTCTAGAACGGCAGCCCGATCGCTCTCGTCAGGAACGCCATCCAGTCCTTCGATTCTTTGAACCGGTCGACCGTGTAGTCGGCGAAATCGGGTGCGGTCACATCTTCGATGTCCATCCGGTGGGTGATGATGAAGTGCTTGCGCTTGATGTCCTCGATCATCGGATCGTCGGCGGAGAAGCCTCTCGGCGGACGCTTGAGCATGTCGTGATGCCCGTCGATGCTCCACTCGTCCGAGTTCGCCAGTTCCTTGAGCGCCGTCCATTCGCCGGGATGCTCGGAGACCGCGCGACGGTAGGCGAGCAGCGCGTCGCGATCGGGCATCCAGCTTCCCGCGCCGATGAAGCACTCGTCGATCGAAATGTGCACGTAGTAGCCGGGCGCGTGCACGTCCTTGCCCGACTCGTGACGGAACTGGATGCCGACGTTGGTCTTGTAGGGCGACTTGTCCCGCGAAAAGCGCACGTCGCGGTAGATCCGCATGAGCGAGCCGCCCTGCTTTCGGTCCGAAGCGCGGATATGCGGCGAGATGTCGGCCAGCGGCCCGCCGACCTCGCGGATGTAGTCGAGCGCCGGTTCACGCAGGACCGATTCGTACACGTCCTTGCGCTCATTGAACCAGTCGCGGCTGTTGTTGGCCGAGAGTCCGACCAGGAAATCGATCAGTTCCTCGCTGAACGCCATGGCATCCTCCTTGCGAACTGCCCTCTCAGGTCACGAGGGTATCGGGCGCGTGATCGGGGGCGCGGTAGCGGCTGATCGACCGCCAGAGCAAGCCGATCAGCAAGGTTGCGCCCAACCCGATCGCGCCGCCGAGGAAGTACGTGTTGTCGACGCCGATCTCGTCGCCCCAGAATCCGACCCAGATGATGCCCAGGTTGTTGGCGGTCTGCGCCATCAGGACCATGACCGAGAACGCACGGCCGCGCATCTCGTCCGGCGTGGTCAGGTGCACCGTCACCTGCCTGACGGCGACGGTTACCGCGTCGGCGGCGCCGAGCATGGCGATCACGATCATGCCGACCCAGAGCCACGGCGCCGCGCCGAGCGCGAAGAGCAACGCGGCGTAGAACGCCGAGGCGGCCAGGACCATGATCCCCTTGGCTCGGTAGTTGACCAGGAACAGCGCCAGCATCATCCCACAGGCCGAACCCACGGCATTGACCGTGCCCAGCGCGCCCGCTGCGCCGACGCCGGCCATGAACAGCCCGGTCGCGAGCAGCGGCAAAATCTCGCGGTAGTACGAGATCACCGTGATTCCCCAGTCGAGAATGAACAGGCCGGGCAGGATCGGATGGCTGACGACGTAGCGCGTCCCCTCGATCACCATCCGCAACGTGGACTGACGCTCCGACACTGCGCGAGCCGAGGTCCGAATCAGCGTCGGCATGACCGCCGACACCGCGGCAAAGCCGGCTGCGACCCAGAGCATGCCCACCGCGTCGAGCCCGATCGCGAGCGCGGTCACGATCAGACCGCCCAGGATCCAGCCGCTCATCTGCGTGCTGGTGTCAAGCGTGACGGCGGCGCTGAGGTAGCGGGGCGGTACGACCCGCGGCGTGATCGTCGCACGTGCGGGGGCGACGAAGGTCGCCAGTCCGCCCAGCGCTCCGAGCGCGACCCAGGCCATCCAGAATTCGAGCACGTCGACCGTCGCCGCCGTCGCGACCGCCACGAGGATCGCCAGCACGGTCAGGTTCGCGCCGGCCATCAACCAGCGACGATCGAATCGATCGGCGAGCACACCGCCGTAGAGCACGCCGAACGCCTGAATCGGCAGCTGAACCGCCCCGATGATCGCGACTTCTGTGAACGACTCCGCGCCTGTCTGGTCGAGGAACCACTGCGGGATCGCGATGAAGCGAATCTGCTGCGCGATGATCATGCACAGCGCCGCGACCCAGAGCACGCGGTAGTCACGGATCCGGAAGAGGCTGCGCAACGGCGGCCGGGCGAACGCCGGGCGCTGACTCATGAATCAGGCCGCTTCGACACCGCGTCGGGCATACTATTCGACGAACGGGCAATCGGTTGGGGCATATCTGCCGAGGGTATCGCCCCGGGTGGAATCGACGGGAGCGCAACATGAAGGTCGGCATCTACCTGCCACAGGTCGGCGGCGTGGCCAGTCCCGAGAACATCACTCGTGTCGCCCGGGCCGTCGAAGCCAACGGCTACGACTCGCTCTGGACCTTCGATCACGTGGTCCTGCGGCCCGACCAGGGCTCGGACTATCCCTACTCCGAGGACGGCCGCTTCCTGATCCCGGCGGAGACGGCGTTCCTTGAGCCGCTCACGTTGATGACCTACGCCGCCGCGGTCACCGAGCGGGTCGAACTGGGCACCGCCGTGCTGGTCGCGCCGATGCGCGCCCCCGTGCTGCACGCCAAGATCATGGCCACGCTGGATCACCTCGCCGGCGGCCGCCTGGTTCTCGGCGCCGGCGTGGGCTGGTGGAAGGAGGAGTTCGAGGCGCTCTCGATGCCGTTCGACCGGCGCGGCGCGCGGATGGACGAGTACCTGCAGGTGCTGCGCGACCTCTGGGAGAACGAGATCGGCACGTTCGAGGGCGAGTTCTACAACACGAAGGGTTGGTATTGCCGACCGCGGCCTCCGCGGCGGGTCCCGATCCTGCTGGGCGGCAACAATCCGCGACAGCTCCGCCGAGCCGGACGGTTCGCCGACGGCTACCTCGCCAACCCGGCCATGCTCGACACGCTGGATGCGGATTGGGACCTGGTCAAGTCGGAAGCCGAGTCCCACGGCCGCGACTCGTCGGCGATGCAACTCATGATCAACCGGATCACGGTGTTGTCGGAGGACACGATTGACGAAGCTGCCGAGACGCTGCATGAGATGAAGTCACGAGGGTTCGATCAGGCGATCGCCAACCTGCATCCCGCCGCCGACGCTGAATCCGTCCTGGCCGAGTTCGCCGCCCGACATCTGCAGGCCCTGCAAGCCGGATAGCCTGAATCCAGTTATCGCGAGTTAGTGTCTAACTCGCGCTCAGGGATTCTCTAATGTCAACTTCGCCGATATCGGTCCCTGATCGGGATGCTTGAACATCTGTTATCTCACATTCGACTCTAACTTGCGATACAGTGATATCACAGCACCTAACTCCAGGAAACCTCATGTATCGATCACGCAACGGTGTATACGAGCGATCGCAGATGCGAGACGTGGATTTCAGCGCCTTCATTCCCAATCCCCTGCCGCCGATCCCACCGCTTGACATGGACCAGTTCCACCAAGGTCTGGAGTCCGCGCACCTGGCACTCGGCTACCTCGACGCGATGGTGGCGCGGCTGCCGTCGATCGAACCGCTGCTGTTCTCATACGTCCGCCGCGAAGCGATCGCGTCGTCCCAGATCGAGGGGACGAAGTCCACGTTCGAGGACCTACTGACCTTTGAGTTGGGTGGTGTGCCATCATCCTCACCCGATGACGCCGCCGAAGTCTCAAACTACGTGTCGGCGCTGCAGCATGGCATCAACCGCGTACGCGGCGGATTTCCGATCAGCAACAGGCTGATTCGAGAGGTCCACGAGATTCTGATGCAGGGAGAAGCGCGTCGACATCTCATGCCAGGAGAGTTTCGTCGTTCCCAGAACTGGATCGGAGGTTCGTCGCCAGCCACCGCGGTCTACGTGCCGCCGCCACCAAGCGATGTCATCGATTGCATGTCGCAGCTCGAGCAGTTCATCCATGATGAGCGCTCAACCTTGCCAACCGTGATCAAGGCGGGGCTCGCCCACGCTCAGTTCGAGACCGTGCACCCCTTCCTGGACGGCAATGGCCGCACTGGGCGATTACTGATCGCGCTGATGCTTGAAGCGTCGGAGACGCTCAGCGAGCCGGCGCTGTACCTCAGCCTGTTCTTCAAGCAGCGCCGACCCGAGTACTACTCGTTGCTCGGGCAGCTTCGCGACAACGGCGATTGGGAACTCTGGCTGCGCTACTTCGTCGACGGTGTGGTCTGGACCGCCGAGGATTGCATCGCCGTAACGGAGGAGTTGAGTGAGCGGTTTGACGATGATCAGCGAGTGATCCACCAACAAGGACGACGTGCGATCTCGGCGCTCAGGGCGCACGAAGCGTTTGCCAGGCGTCCCATGCTCAACCTGCGAGAGCTGTCGAATGAAACTGCCCTATCGCTGAATGCAGCCGCCTCGGCGACGGACCAGCTCATTGGACTTGGCATTGTCGCCGAGCGGACTGGCCAGCGCCGCAATCGCATCTTCGCCTATGACGCTTACGTGAGCATCCTCAGCCGAGGTGGGCAGCCGTTCTAGCCGCGACCGCCAGTAACCTGACATGCGCAGCAAGAGAGGAGGCACCCAATGGGCGACACCGTGACCTATGAGCGCAGCGGCCGGATTGGGACGATCACCTACAACCGACCCGAGGCGTTGAACGCGATCAACCATGAGCTCCGGCAGGACCTCAACGCGGCCTGGGAAGCGTTCCGCAACGACGATGAGGCGTGGGTCGGGATCGTGACGGGCGCCGGACGCGCGTTTTCCGCTGGCGCCGACCTGCGCTCGCCGGCGCCGCCCGAGGAACACACGTTCTGGGAAGTGCCCTCGCTGACCTCGCTCGAGTCGGGCATGGAGGTCTGGAAGCCGACGATTGCGGCCGTCAACGGCTACGCGCTCGGCTTCGGCCTGACGATGGTCGCCGCCTGCGACTTCGTGATCGCCTCCGACCGCGCCCAGTTCGGCTTCCCGGAAGTGCAGATCGGCGTGCCCACGATCCAGGGCGCGACTCGGATGCCGAAGCGAGTTGCCTGGCACTACGCGATGGAACTGCTGCTGATCGGCGACCGCGTCGACGCCTGGCGGGCCAAGGAGATGGGCCTGGTCTGGGAGATCGTGCCCCATGACGACCTGATGCCCGCCGCCCGCAACCTTGCGGAGCGGCTGTGCAAGGGCGCGCCGCTCGCAGTTCGAGCGACCAAGGAGGTCGCGCACCGGGGCCAGGAACTGCCCTTCGTCCAGGCGATCCGCTTCGGCGAGACCATGCGCCGCGTCGCCCGGCAGACCGCCGACGCCAGTGAGGGTCCGCAAGCCTTCCGCGAGAAGCGTCCGCCAAGCTGGGGCGCTCACTGATGGCGGACGTGGAGCGTCGCTTCTACCGCGCGGCGCGGCTCGCCAACTCGGCGATGGACGGTTGGCTGCCGGACCATGCGGTGGGCGTCGCCAACGGCAAGATCATCGACGTGCTTCCGGCCGCCGACGCGCCTGCGGGCGAGACCGTCGATCTGGGCGACGTCTCGCTTATGCCCGGCCTTGTCGAGGGACACACGCACATCCCCTGTCCGCCTCGGGTCGACGCGTTCGACATCATCTCGCAGGAGGAGAACGCGCCGGCGCTGATGCGGGCGGCGCACGCCGTCGGCCTGGCGCTGCGCAGCGGGATTACGACGATGCGCGATCTGGGATCGAAGAATGAGGTCGTCTTCGCCGTGCGCGACGCGATCGACTCGGGCGTGATACCGGGACCGCGACTGCTGGCGGCGGGTGCGCCGATCACGAGGACGATGGACCACTGCTGGTTCTGGGGCGGCGAGGCCGACACCCCCGAGGCGGTGCGCGCGCAGGCGCAAGTGACCGTCGACGACGGCGCCGACGTGCTGAAGGTGATGGCGTCGGGCGGCAACTTCACGCCGACCTCGAACCCGCGCGACCGGCAGTATCCGCCCGAGACGATCCGCGAGATTGTCGAGACGGGCCGCACGGTGGGCATCGAGGTTGCGGCGCACACGCATGCGGCGGAGGGGATCCGGGCGGCCGTCGAAGGCGGGGTGCGGCACCTGATCCATTGCCGCTGGCTGTCGGCGAATCCCGAAGAGGGATTCCGCTACGACCCGGAGCTCGCACAGCGAATCGCGGACGAGGGCATCTGGGTCAACCCGACGATTGGACTCGGGCTGCTGGCCTCTGAAGCACGCGAGCGCGGCGACGCCGCGCCGCGGCGCAATCCCAACCTGCAAGGTCCGTCGCCGCGCGAGCAGGGGCTGGAGATTCTGCGCGACATGCGCGATCGGGGCGCCCGCTTCACGTCGGGACTCGACATGGGCATGGCATACGCCGACTTCAACCGGGCTCCGGCAGAAGCATGGGCCTTCGTCCAGGACATCGGCCTCTCCGAGTGGCACGCCCTCAGAATCATGACCTGCGACACGGCGGACGCAATCGGCGTCGGCGATCAGGTTGGCCGTATCAAGGCCGGTCGCGAGGCCGATCTCGCGGCCTTCTCCGGTGATCCCGCCGCCAACATCCGCGACCTCGATCAGCCGGTGTTCGTGATGCAGGGCGGCGATGTGGTCGTTGGGGGACCCTCACCCTAACCCTCTCCCAGAGGGAGAGGGGACCAGGACTCCCGCTTCCAGTTGCCCCCGCTCCCTGAAGGAGAGGGTTGGGGTGAGGGCCGGCCGCCCTACAGCTTCAACACGATCTCCCGGCCCTGACGTGCGTCCAGGTCAAGATGCACGATGCGGTGGTTGTTGGTGTCGGCGACGAGGAGGGTGCGACCGGGGCCGTTGGTGAGGCCGCCCGGCTCGTCGAGTTGCAGCTCGCTGAAGCTACCCAGCGCGTCGCCGTGTCCTCCGACGAGGGTGTTCACGTTCTCGGTCACGGGGTAGACCTGCTTGATCTTGTGGTTGAAGGTGTCGGCCACGTAGAGCTCGTCGCCAACGCGCGCGACGTCCAGCGGATGCTGGAGCTTCGCAACTGAGCGCCCGCCGTCGGCGTCGCCGAAGTGGAAGAGACCGCCCTGTCCGGTCTTGCCGATGAACGTGATCGTACGGCCGTCGGGATCCCAACTGATCTCGCGCACGCCGCTGGACTCGGAGTCGGCGAACGCCAGACCGCTCGGACCAGGGGCGAGTCCGGAGACCTGTGCCAGTTCGGATTGCATACGCGGTCCGTCGACGATGCCCTCGCGGCCGGAGCCGCCCCAGGGACCGACGTACGAGCCGTCTCCGGCGTTATCGCCCAGAGGAAGCCGCCAGATCTGGTGGATTCCGGCCATCGCGATGTACAGGTCGCCATCATGCACGGAGACATCCCAGGGCGAACTGAGCGCCGTCCGATTCGCCGGATCGCCTGAGGGCATCATCCGCGCCTGTTCGCCGGTGCCGGCGATCGTCGTCACACTGCCATCGTTGAGATCGATTCGACGAATGGCATGGTTCTCGTTGTCGGCAACGAAGACGTAGTCGCCATAGACCTCGACGCCCTGTGGCTGGTTGAACTGCGCCTCCGACGCCGACCCATCGGTGAATCCCGCCTCGGACCCGCCGATCACGTGCGAGACGGTGCCGTCGATGTCGGACACGATGATCCGGTCGTTGTTGCTGTCGGAAACCACCAGCCGGCCGGACGCGTCGTCCCAGGCGAGCTTGCCCGGGAAGGAGAGCGCGCTGTCGCGGCCGGTCTCGCGCACCAGGCCGAGATCGCGGCGCGTCAGCAATTGCTCGGCGTCGTACTCGGTCAGCCAGCCGTCGATCAGGGGCGCGACCATGTCCTCGGTCAACTCGCCCTCGTGGATCCCGATCACATTGCCGCGCGGGTCGATGAAGTAGAGCGTCGGCCAGGCGCGCGCGCCAAACGTTTGCCAGTAGGCAAAGTCGGCGTCGTTGAGGACCGGGTGCTCAATCCGCAGGCGGAGAATGGCCTGGCGCAGATTCTCGGTCTCGCGTTCGGTGGGGAACTTGGGGGAGTGCACCGAGACGATCTGCAGCGTGTCGGCGTAGCGTCGTTCGAGCTTCCGCAACTGCGGGAGCACATGCAGGCAGTTGATTCAAGCGTAGGTCCAGAAGTGCAGAATCAGCAGCCGACCCTTGAAGTCGTCCAGCGACAATTCGCGCCCCGAGTTGAGCCACGTCATGCCGCCGGGAACGTCGGGAGCCGGGGTCTTGCCAAAAGCGCGTGAAGTGGTCATGCAAATCTCGTTTCGTGTCGCCTCAGGCTAGGGCCTGTCCGATCACCTCCGCCGCCGAGCGGTGGACCCTCACCCCCCGCCTACGCAGGGGCAGGCTCTAGCCCTCTCCCAGGAGGAGAGGGGATCGGAGAGGGCTAGGGGCTTTCGGGGGTGAGTTTGAGGATGGGGCCGCCGAAGACGAGGACGTAGATTTCGCCGTCGTTGTCGACCGCGAACGAGGCGATCCGCGAGTCCGTTTCCAGGATCACTGCTCGCGCCCATCCCGTCTCCTCGCTGTCGTCCGGCCAGAGGCCCCAGATCGTTCCGGAGCAGAAGTCTCCGAAGATGTAGACGCCGCTCAGATGCGGCAACGCCTCGCCGCGATAGACCATCCCGCCGGTGACCGAACAGCCCTCGTCGTGGCCGTATGTGGCGACCGGTGGGACGGCGTCGGACAACTCGCTGCATTGGTCATCGCCGCGGAAGCACTCGTCGCCTTCGAAGACATTCCAGCCGTGGTTCTCGCCCGCCTGGACGATCGCGATCTCTTCGACCCGGTCCTGGCCCACGTCGCCGACCCAGAGCACGCCGCTTGCGGGGTCGAACGCCATGCGCCAGGGATTACGCAGTCCCCAGGCCCAGATCTCGGGCCGCACGCCACCAACGCCGAGGAACGGGTTGTCGGTCGGGATCCGGTAGGGCGTTGAGGTGTCGATGTCGTTCACGTCGATGCGGATGATCGTGCCGAGCAGGGTCTCGCGATTCTGTCCGTGACCCTGCGGGTCGTTGGCTGCACCGCCGTCGCCGACTCCGAGGTAGAGCATGCCGTCGGGTCCGAAGCGAATCGCGCCCCCATTGTGGTTGGAGTACGGCTGCGGAATCTCAATGATCACCAACTCCGAAGCCGGCAGGGCGAGCCCCTGGACGAATCGGAAGCGCGAGAGCCGGGTGATGCTCTCTCCCCTCGGCGAGTAGTAGACGTAGAGGAACGGCTCGCGTTCCAGGTTTGGATCGAGAGCCATGCTGAGCAGCCCCTGTTCACCGCGGAACTCAATCGACTCGGTCAGGTCGAGGATGCCGAACTGCTTGACTTCGCCGTTGTCGTCGTCGAAGCGGGTGATGTAGCCGCGCTGCTCGGCGACGAGCAGGGAGCCATCCGGCAGCTCCAGCAATTCGATCGGCTGATGAAACTGATGACCGCCGAGGATCGGCTGGAGGGTGGGCAGCGATTGGGCTGGCTGTTCGACGACCTGCTGCTGGGTGGCCGCGGGTTGGGCTTGCTGCCGGGCTTGTTCTTGCCGGGTTTGCTCTTCTTCTTGCGCGGCGGCGGGCTGGGGTGTTTCTTGCTGACGGCTCTGTTGGACCGGGGCGTCCTGTTGATCTTGTTGCGGTTGGGCCGGCGGTTGCTCGGGAGTTTGCGGTTCGTCCTGTTGGATCGGCGTGGAGGCGGGGTCGTCGGTGGCGCAGGCGGTGATGAGCAAGGCGGCTGCTATGGCGAAGGCGCAGAGGAAGGGGAGCCCCCCTCCGTCCCCGCATCGGGTGCGGGGCAGGCCCCTCCGTTCGGCGCTACGAAGCCGGTTCATAGCGCAGCAGCGTCGTCTCCGTGTCGGGAACGTCCTCGAACACCGGCCGCACTCTCATCCCGACCACGATTTGATCCTCCGCAACATTGACGAGGGTCGACGTCAGCCGAGGTCCTTCGTCCAACTCCACGACGGCGATGATCTGCGGCTCGTCGCCGGCGAAGTCGGGCGCGGTTGGGCGGCGGGCGATCGTGTAGGTGTAGAGCGTGCCTTCGCCCGAGATTTCGCGCCATTCGAGGTCGTTGGCGAGGGTTAGCGGCGCGTGCGAACGCGGGTAGAATACCCACTTGTCGCTCGACGGCGAGTATTGGATCTTGACCTTCCGCTCACGTAGAGCGTCCCAGAACGGTTGCGTCCGATCGATCGGTGTCGGCAGGGGTCGTGGCGGCTTGTCGGCGGCCATCAGTCGCCCTCCAGGATCAGCGCGACCTGCTCCGACATCAGTCCGCCGTTGCCCGTGATGAAGGCGACATCGGCGTCGGGGACCTGATGGTCCTCGCCTCGGCGCATAACCTGCCGCGCGCCCTCGGTGACGTGCGACATCCCGCCGGCGAGTCCGGCCTGGCCGAAGCCGAGCTGTCCGCCGTGCGTATTGCAGGGGAAGTCGCCTCTGAACGAGAGGTCGTGCTCACGAACGAACGGCTGGCCCTCGCCGCGCGGACAGAAGCCGGCGTCCTCGATCGTCATCAGGACGGTGATCGTGTAGCAGTCGTAGACGGAGATCAGGTCGACTTCCTCGCGGCTGCGCCCGGCCATGCTGAAGGCCTGGTCGGCGGCGGGAATCAAGGCCGTGGAGAGCAGATCTTCGGCGTAGGTAGGCGTCTTGTGCAGGACGCGCTCGCCGAAGCCGGATATCCAGGCCGGGCGATGCTTCGAGCGTCGGGCCATGTCCTTGCCGGCGACGACGATCGCCGCGCCGCCTACGCAGGGCATCACGATCTCGAGCATGTGGATGGGGTCGGAGATCATCGGCGAGTTGATCACGTCCTCGACGGTGATCGGCACGTTGTGGAAGACGGCGGCCGGGTTGTGATTGGCCGAGACTCGCTGGTCGACGGCGATCTTTGCCAGAGCTTCAGCGTCGTAGCCGTACTCGGCGCCGTACTTCATCGCGATCTGGGCGTAGCCGCAGTTCTGGGCGACGTTGCCGTAGGGGATGTCGAACTCCGCCTGGGGCGATCCGTAGTTGGCCGAGGATGCGCCGTAACGCCAGCTACTCGGTCCGCTCGGAGGATCGGGAGGTCTCGGCGAGGGCCAGGAGGGCGCGCCGATGACGACGACGTTGCAGAGTCCGAGTTCGATGGCCGCCGCCGCCCGCCAGACCATCGCGGCGCAGGATGCTCCTCCGAGGTCGACGACCTCGGCGAAGTTGACCTGCATGCCCATGTACTCGGCGATTGTCGAGGGGACGAATGAGTCCGACTCGCGAATGTTCGTGCAGCAGATGCCGTCGACCTCGGACGGGTCGATGCCGGCGTCGTCCAGGGCCTCGCGGGTGAGCTGGGCCCATTGCTCCAGGGTGAAGATTGGAGGAGATGTCGGTCGGCGTTCCGGCTTCCACTCGGCGATGCCGACGATCGCTGCTTCGCCTCTGAGTCCCATGACCTGCTCCTGTTCCTGCGTCAGGAGCAGTTTACGCGCATACAGCGACCTTCGACTCGAGACAAGCGAACGGCGTTGACTAATCCAGAGATCACCTCTAGGTTGAGCGCGATTCCGAGCTCTTTGCACACTAAGGCTGGATCATTCAGCCCGGGACAGGATAAGGACGATCCGATGGCGCTCATTTTCGACCTCGAATCTCTTGCGCGATACGGTGGAGTTGATGCCATCCAACACCGTCAGCGCGACTTTAGCCCGTATCTGATTCACTTCACTAGCTACAGCGCGATGGAGCCAATCCGAGAGTTTGTAGACGACCTAAAGCAGCCCTCCAAACGTGGATCATCCTTGTCCTCACTGCGCAACAGGCTCACGAGAGCCGATAGAGAATCAAGAGATCGTCTCATTGAGATTCTCAGAAGCAAGGCCATCGCACCTAGACAATTCGACCCAAGTGGCGACTACAAGCCGGCGGTCTGTCTGACTGAATGTACCTTAGCCGGAGTTCTAAGCCATTCGGAACGATACGGGCGGTATGGTTTAGTTTTCCGAAAGGACCTTGTGTACAGGCTCGGAGGGCGACCGGTTGCATACGTTGACAGCGAAGCTAGACCAAAGATAGCAGTCGAATTGAACAGGACTTCGGATCTGGCTTCGTACAATCTGTTCTTGAACAACCTAAACCCACCTCGGCAATCGGGCGGCACAACACAAGACTACACCCACGAGAGGGAGTGGCGATGTCCAGTTCGTCTCGAAGTACGGCACGCTGAAGCACTAGTTGTTGCTAGTGTCTCGGACTACAACTCAGTCGAGCCGTTTCTAGACGGCCGTCCCTTCTTGCCTTTGGACTTCCTTTATCGACTAGGAGTCTGAATCGCTAGGGCGTTCGCGAGATGGTCGCAAGTGCGTCCGGTGGCGACGCCACGGCGCAGTCCTCAACGACCAGGGAGCGGCCGAGCGCGGAGAGCGCGCGTTGCACGGTGGTCATGTGGGTGCGGTAACGGGGATCGAGCAGCCGGCGCACCTGCTCCCCGTCCATGTCCAGCTTCTCCGCCAAAAGAGCGCGCGACATGCCCTGTTCACGCATGGCGCAGTACACCGCCAACTTGGCGGCGACGAGCGGCGCGACGGAGATCATCACTTCCGCGCCCACCGGAGAACTGGGTACCGGCAGGTCTGCATCGTCGGTGACGTAGAAGCCAAGTGCGACGCCCAGGCAATCGCTCGCCATGTCGATCGTCTCCGCCCAAGACCACCCGCCGGTGATTGCAGGATCGACATCGCGGAAGGTCGCCACGTATGCCTCTCGACCGGAGGCCTGGAACTCTTCGACATCGCGCTCGATTAGGCAAGGGTAGGAATAGCGCACGAGTCAGAAATCCTCCCGGTCAATCCGCAGCCTCTTCAGGATACCCATCAAGGTGCCGGTGCGAATCTCGCCGCTCGGAATCGTAGCCTTGTAGCCACTGAGCGTGAATTGCCAATGGCTCCCTTTGCCACGCTCGGTATCGACCTCGTAGGTCAGCCGCCTCCTCCGAGCGTACCGTCTTGCGCGTCTCAGGAACTCCCGATCGTTCACTCGAGCTCAACCGGCTCCGACCAGACGATTCCTGCCGACTTGAGCTGCTCGATCTCGTGTGCTGAGCGACCGACTTCGGCCAGGATTTCGGTTGTTTCCTGGCCGGCGAGGACGCCGGGGCCGTAGTCTTCTCGACCGCCGGCCATTTTGGTCAGCGGACCCCAGCGGCGGACGTCGCCGAGTCGCCGGTGATTGGCTACGGGACTGAATCCGTTGGCCAGCACATGCTCATCCTTCGAGAGGAACTCGCCGACCGGGCCGGCGTCGGCCTGGACACAGCCAACTCCGACGGCGGTGAGGCGTCGTTCCCACTCGGCGGCGGGGACCTGGGCGAAGACCTTGGCGATGGCGGCGGTCATCGCGGCTTCGTCGTCGGCACTCTGGGCGGAGAGGTGGGGTGCGGCTTCGTCGCAGAAGGCTTCCCACTCCTCGCAGGTCGGCGCGGCGAAGAAGACCCAGCCCTCCGACGCCTCGTAGAGCCGATACCAGGGGGCTGTGCCGTAGAGCTCGCCGTCGACCTGGCGGCGCGGCGGCTTGCCTTTGTACTGAATGAAATCGTCGCTGTTGGCGTAGGCGTTGGCGGTCAGCATGTTGACGTAGACCTCCTGGCCGACGCCGTAGCGACGCTGTGCGTAGAGACCGAGCAGCGTCGCCGAGGCGACCAGCAGACCGGTGTTCGGATCGGGATTGGCCTCGTTCGCTCGCATCAACTGACGTGAGGCCTCTCGGATCTCGTCGATCGTCTCGCAACCTGCCGGGGGCATCGCCGAGCCGGCCTGGAACAGCGCTCCACCGATCGCCGCACCGGGAATCGGGTGCGCCGACGGTCGACGCGCGCCCGGCGCGTCGGGACCGTAGCCGTTGGCTGAGACCCAGACGATCTCGGGATTGATCGCTCTGGCGGTTTCGTAGCCGATGCCCAGCCGATCCGGCACGCCGGGTCGATAGTTGTGCACGATGGCGTCCGCCTGACCAATCAGATCCGCCACGATCGCCTGGCCGTCCGGATCCTTGAGGTTGATACAGATCGACTCCTTGGCCGCGTTGGTCTTCGCCGCCAGCAGACCACGCAGCGGACCGCCGCCCATGCCGCGGAAGGGATCGCCGCCGATCGGCTCGACCTTGATCACGCGAGCGCCAAGATCGGCGAGCATCGAAACGCCGATTGGGGTCGCGATGATCGTCGCGAACTCCAGGATTGTGAAACCGTCCAGCGGCTTGCCCGAAGGCGTGTCGCCGTTCGGCGATGTCATCATCGGGACGTCGCCGTTTCGGGATGGCCAGGAGAACCCGTTCGCCTCGCCGACAGTCGGCGCCGGCCGTGAAA
Organism: Dehalococcoidia bacterium; assembly: GCA_965204335.1. Classification (GTDB taxonomy): domain Bacteria; phylum Chloroflexota; class Dehalococcoidia; order Bin125; family Bin125; genus Bin125. The sequence goes on from OZ241982.1 coordinate 432,181, forward strand.
TCTCGGCCGGCGTTTCGCGGAGGTGTGCGATTGCGCCGATTTGCTTGACCGCACCGAGTTGCGGATCGTCGATCGTGACGGTGTCGCTATTGGCCGCCATGTCGAGGTTGTCGACCGCGTCGTGAGTCGGGGTGAACGGCTCGGCGGCGACGTTGCCCTGGGCGCGGAAGATCTCCATCCACTCGTCGCAGGTCTTCTCCTGCATCCGCTCGAGGATGCGGTCGCGCATCTCCTCGGTCGCTTCGGGCGTCCACTCGGCCTGACCGCCCTGCCACTGCTCCTCGGCGAACAGCAGGGTCAGGTCGGCGGCGTCCATGAAGGCGTAGAAGAGGTGCTCGAGCAGATTGCCGAGCTGGATCCAACGGCCGTCGCGGGTCATCACCGGGTGATAGTTGAGCGTCGGCATCCCGCCGCCGATGTTGAAGATCTGCGGATAGATCTCCGGTTCGCGCTCGGAGAGCTGGGTCAAGAGGAGGAGCAGGAGGTCGAAGGGCATCAGACCCTGGAGCAGCGAGGTCTCGACGATCTGCCCACGTCCGCAGCGCTGACGCTCGATCAGCGCCGCCAGGATCCCCTGCACCGCGCCCTGCGACGCGCCGTGCGCGCCGACCGGTACGGCCGCGAAGCCCGGACCCTCGCGCAGCCGCTGACCGGCGAAGGACATCATCCGCCCCGACTTGGCCGCGGCCAGCGCCTCGTAGGCGGGATACTCCGCGTACGGCCCCGTCGAGCCGAAGCCGGTGATCGAGCAGAAGACCGCGGCTTCGTTCAGCGCGCGGATGTCGGCGTACTCCAGCCGCCGCGACCTGGCCTGGGCCGGCGAGTCGGTCGAGACCACGACATCCGCCTCGCGGATCAACTCCTCCAGCCGCGACCGCTCCGCGACGATGTCCAGTTCCAGCGAGCGCTTGCCGCGCAGCCACATCGGAGCCGCCGCCAGCGGTCGCCAGGGGTCGCCGCCAATTGGCTCGACCTTGACCACCTCAGCGCCAAAGTCGGCCAGGACCATGGTCGCGACGCCGCCGACCGCTCCGGTGGACAGGTCGAGGACACGGATGTCAGTCAGCGGTGGCGCCATGAGTCAATCCCCTAGCTCAGCAGATACGAAGCCGATTATATGACTGCCTCGCGAGACGTCCGTCTCTTGAGGACGCTTCGTGACGCGCGCAGGGGGCGCGTTTCCGTCACCGTACTAACGCAATGCGTTAGTATCGTAGCCAGTGAAGCGATTCCGAAACCGCGACACAGAACATCTCTTCGAGGGGAGCCACGTCCGTCGACTTCCACCAGACATCCAGCGTCGAGCCCGCATGCGTCTCCAACGCGTTGTCGCCGCTGCCGCACTCAGCGACCTGCGCCTACCTCCATCGCATCGCCTGGAAGCCCTACGCGGTGATCGTGCCGGCGAGCACAGCATCCGCATCAACGACCAGTGGCGGATCTGCTTCATCTGGACAAATGAGGGCGCGATGGAGGTCGAGGTCACTGACTATCACTAAGGCCACCGCCATGAGTACGCAAGACCCCATCCACCCCGGTGAACACCTCGCTGAGGTCCTCGACGAGCTCAGCATTACCCAGTACCGACTGGCCAAGACGATCGGCGTCCCTCAAGTGCGTATCGGCGATATCGTCCATGGCCGACGAGCAATCACCGCCGATACGGCTCTCCGCATCGGACGAGCCCTGGGCACCACGCCCGACTTCTGGCTCAATCTTCAGCGAATGTACGATCTCGACGTTGCGCGCTCAAAGGTCGACCTAGATGAGATTCTTCCGCTGGTAAGCGGCCCGAACTGAGTCCCACGGTGTCGCCGCGAACGAGTCCGATCGCCTACTCCGGCGAGACCGGGAGCCAGCGGTTGTCCCATTCGGGGGCGAAGCTGAGGGCGCCCAGGTCGGCGTAGTCTTCGAGGGCGTACGTGCGGATCTCCTCGTTGCTCAGGAGGTGGATGTGTTCACCGAGCGGGATGGCCCGACGCGCCTCTCCGTGGATTCTCAGCGTCGACTCGTGGGTCAGGCCTTCGGCGCTGACTCGGACTCCGAGGAAGGCGCCGTCGTGGTTCTGGCGCAGCCAATAGTCGTTCGGGCCGACGGGAATCCAGGCGACGCCGTCCCGGTAGCGGAACGCTCGGTGGTCGGTCTCCACCGGGCTGTAGGCATCGTCGCCCAGTGGCAGGACAGCAATCTGGGTCGGGTTGGCCGGGTCGGAGACGTCAAACAGGGTCGCCTGCAAGCCGCGCTCCCAGCCGGTCTGGGGATCGGCGTCTCGGCCCACGCCGAAGAGCAGACCGCCGCTGAGCGGATGCAGGTAGCGCGAGAACCCGGGAATCTTCAGCTCGCCGACCTGCTTCGGGTCGGTCGGGTCGGAGAGGTCGAGCACGTACAGGGGATCAACCTGGCGGAAGGTGACGACGTAGCCCACGTCGCCGGCGAAGCGAACGGCGAAGATGCTCTCCGTCGCGCCCAGGCCCGAGACCCTTCCGACTTCCTGCAGGGAGCCGGTCGGCTTCGTGGAGTCGTCAACGTCGGACACATCGACGACCGCCTCCAGCACGGTCACGCTGCTGACGGTCGGCCAGCGGTTCCAGTCGGTCGTCGCGACGCGCAGGTAGCCGTCGTGCTCGGACAGCGACCACTGCGAAAGGAGTTGCCCGGTCACGATTGCGCCGCCGAAGTAGCTGGGCTCAAGCGGGTCGGAGATGTCGAAGCGGTGGATCGCCGTGTCGCGCCACCAGTTGTGCGGCGCTGCGAGATAGAGCGAGCGCCGTGATGCGTACACGGTCGGGTCCGTCGCCATGCCGAGCACGGCGACGCTGCCCCACTTGCCAATGCCCTCGCCGTTCTCAGCGATGTCGAACGAGAGCATGAAGGCCGTGCTCGGCAGTTCGCCCCAACGGGTCGGCAGGCGGTCGTCGGGGGCGAAGGCCTGCTGGCAGTCGATCACGTAGCCATGCGAGAAGGTGTTGTCGGAGTGGTTCTGCAGTCCGAACAGCGGGAACCACTGACCCAGCCGGAAGGAGGCCTGCAGCGCCTCGTTGTAGCGCGCGGCACCGGTTGCGCGATCCTGCCAGCCGAATGCCCAGGGCTGCACATAGGGGATCGCGGAGCTGTGCTGCATCGCCACACGCAAGTCGTCGCCGACGAGCCGCGCGCTCAGGAAGCGTCCGTCCAGGTTCAGTTCACGCACCAGAACCGGCGACGCCGAGTCGCTGATGTCGATCTCCAGGATTTCCGCTTGGTCTCGGAAGTAGGTGAGCGGATGGTCGGGTTTGGGAAGGTCTTCGTCATCGACCTCAATCGTCGACTCCACGCCGTTGAGCTGCCGCACGACGATCGCAGTGCCGTTGCCGATCAACAGTTCCTGTCGGTGGCCGACTTCACGGAACGCCATCCGGCCCGCCTCAACGAGCGGCCCGTCCTCGGAGATCTCCGCGATCAACAGGGACTGCGGCCGCAGGATGTAGAACCAGGTCCCGTCGGTCTTGACGATGTCGGACTCGTCAACGCCGCGCTCCTGCACATTGGTTCCGGTTTCCGAGACCTCACCCTCGTCGGCCCCGCCCACCTCTGCTTCCTCGCGGGCGACGGCTTCCTCACTGCCGCCGGACTCCGGGAAGCCGCTGTCTGCATCGTCATCCGCCATCGCCTCTTCTTCTGCCTCCTCCTCCACTTCGTACACGTCCTCTCGCGCGCTCTGAATCGAGAGTTTCAGGTAGTGGTCATGCAACTCTCCGCAGGTGCTGAACCCGCGCAGAGTCGCGGAGTCGTCGGATTGGGCGACCGCGAGGTGCTGAGTCGCCAGTACGCCAACCGCGATCAGGGGAGCCAGGGCAAGCAGCCAGAGTAGGGATCGGATCATGGGAGGCTCCAGTCAATCAGTGGCGTCAATCTAAAGGCTTCACTGATCTTGACGAGTAGACGGACGATTCGGTTCCGAGAGACAACGAAAGAGGGCGGCCCAAGGGCCGCCCTCTTTCGAGTTGTCGATCGGGAGTCGGACTAGCCGCGCGGGAGGCCGAGGCCTCTCGTGGCGATGATGTTTCGCTGGATCTCGCTGGTGCCGGCGGCGATGGTGCCGCTGACGCTGCTGACGTAGCTGCGGCTGAGCCGACCCTGGAGGGCGGCGTACGGGCCGTCGGACCAGACGTTGCCGCGCAGTCCGAGCAGGTCCATGCCGGTCTTGGCGATCCGCTGGCCCAGTTCGGAGCCGAACAGCTTCGACATCGAGGCCTCGTGGTTGGCCACGACGCCGTGTTCCTGCATGTACGCGATGCGGTAGGCCATCATCGTGCCGATCTCGACCTCTATGTGGCGCTCCGCCAGTTCGTAGCGCGCGTTGGGACGCTCTTCGACCAGGTGGGTGTTGTCCTGCGCGAACTCGGTGATTTCCTCGACCGTGCGGCGGCCGCCGGCGAAGGCGCCGATGCCGCTGCGCTCGAAGTCGAGCGCGACCGCGAGGTGGTACCAGCCGCGGTTGACCTCACCGACGACGTTGGTCTGCGGGATGCGGACATCCTCGAAGAAGACCTCGTTAAAGCCGTGGCCGTCGGCCATGTTGATCAGCGGGCGGACGGTGACGCCGGGCGTGTCCATGCGCATCATGAACATCGTGATGCCCTTGTGCTTGGGCGCGTCCGGGTCGGTACGGGCGGCGAGCCAGCCCCAGTCGGAGACGTGCGCGCCCGACGTCCAGATTTTCTGGCCGTTGATCACGTAGTCGTCGCCGTCCTTGACCGCGCGGGTCTGCAGCGAGGCGAGGTCGGAACCGGAGCCGGGCTCGGAGTAGAGCGTGCACCACCAGGTCTCGGCGTCGGCGATGCCGGCCAGGTGCTCGTCCTTCTGCTCGTCGGTGCCGTAGAGCATCAGCGACGGGCCGACCCACTGGACGCCCATGTTGCTGCCGCCGCCGGGCGCGCGGTGGTAGGCCATTTCCTCCGCCATGATCATCTGCTGGGAGTGCGGGGCGTCGAGCCCACCGTGCTCCTCGGGCCAGGCCATGGTCAGCCAGCGGCGCTTGGCCATCTCGCTCTGGAAGCTGCGTGTGAGCGCCATGACATCTGCTTCATAGCCCTCGCCGCCGGACCCGGAACCCCAATCATCGGGCAGGTTGTCGGTGATGAACGTCTTCACTTCGCTGCGGAAGTCGACGATGGTCTGATCTTCGCGATAGTCCATGTGCTGAACCCCTTCTTCTGGTCGCCTGCGGTTCGGCTCGAGCAATCAGATCAAGTCTAACGCCTGATCGGATCGGACCGGACCCGCCCGCGCGGCGAATCGCTGGTAAGGTGAGTTTGAGCGGGGCGAGTGGACAAGCCGGGCATGGGCGACGTGCCGCGACTGCGAAGCCTGACACCTGGAGTGGTGCTGTCGGCGCTGCTGATTGGCGCGGCGCTGTTCCTGAGCGGCTGCGTGTTCGGCGGGGAATCGGAACGAGATCTGTCGAAGCACTTCCCTCCGCCGGCGGACGAAGAGTCGACGCCGAGCGAGGAGGCGCCGGCAGCGGAAGCCGCCGGCGACGGGTCGGCACAAGCGGCCGGCGCGGCCTACATCCCCCCGGCCGAGGAGTTGGAAAACCTGGATGTCGCGCCTCCGAGCGCCCGCTTCGCGGTGCAGAGCTTCTTTCACCTGATTTCGACCGGGGACCTGCGCAGCGCCTATCAGCGGACCTCGACCGAGACCAGGGAAATGATCTCGGGTGAGGCGTTTGAGCAGCGCTACCAGGACGTCTGGGCCGAGGCCACGATCGGCGGCTTCACCTGGGAAGTGGTCCCGCAGGACGATGAAAACGCGTCGTCCCATGAAGTGATCCTGCGCTACCAGACGACCTTCTTCGGGGAGATCGAAGAGGTCGTCCAGGCGCGGACCCTGCGACAACCGCACTGGGTGGTGAACTGGACGCCCGACCTGATGTTCAGCGGCCTCGGCTCGCCAGGATATCTGATTAACGCCCAGATTGAGACGCCGGCGCGCGGACTGATCCTCGATCGCAACGGTGTCACGCTCGCGGGCGAGACCGAGGTCACGATCGTCGGCGTGCACTGGGACACGATTTCGGACGAAGAGGCGGTGCTGAGATTCTTCACCGATCGCCTGAACATGGAAGAGGACGCCGTCCGGTCGTTGATCTATCAGGATCTACCGTCGTATCAATTCATCCCGGTCGCGGTGCTGCCCCTGGACACGCCGCCGGCCTCGATCTCCGAGTTTGAGCGGCTGGCCGAAAACGGCATCCTGCTGACAAAGCAGACCAGGCGGTTCTATCCGTACGGTGACCTCGCCTCGCACGTGATTGGCTACTTGCAGGAGATCAACCCGGAAGAACTGGCGGAGTGGTTCGTCGAGGGTTATCGCGCCGGCGACATGGTCGGCCGCGACGGGATTGAGCAGTACTTCGAGCGCGCGCTCGCTGGCCGCCGCGGCGGCAGCCTGTTGATTGTGGACGGGATTGGCCGTCCTGTGAGGGAGATCATCAGCCGACCCGCGACTCCCGGCGCGAACATCCGCCTGACTATCGATGTCCGGGTGCAGCAGCTGGCCGAGGAGGCGCTGGGCGAGGAGTCCGGTGCGGTGGTCGCAATCGACCCGCGCAGCGGACACGTATTGGCGATGGCCTCGTATCCGCGGATCGATCCGAACACGATCGTGGACGGTGTCACGCAGGAGGAGTACGAGCTCTACTTCTTTGACGAGCGCCAGCCGTTCATCAATCGCGCCGTCGAACAGGTCTATGCGCCGGCGTCGACATTCAAGACGGTCACTCTGGCGGCCGCGCTGGAGGGCGGCGGCTACAAGATCACAGACCGCGTGTCCTGTCCGGCCCTATGGATGAAGGTCGGCGATGAACCTCTACGCAACTGGAAGGACACCGACCAAGGCCGAATCACACTGTCCCAGGCGCTGGCGGAATCATGCAACACCGTGTTCTATGACGTCGGCCTGACGCTGGACCGGATCGATGAAGGGCTATTGCCGTCTGTCGCTTCGGGGTTCGGTTTCGGATTACCGACCGGGATCATCGGACTGAATGAGGAAAACGGCGTCAGTCCGGGGCCATCATGGAAGCGGGAACAAGTTGACGAGGCCTGGTACACAGGCGACACGATCAACATGAGCATTGGTCAGGGATTCGTCGCCGTCACTGCGTTGCAGATGGCGAACGCCTACGCCGCCGTCGCAACCAATGGCGTGGTCAATACGCCGATCATCGCTCAATCGATCGAACCGGCTGGCCAACCGCCGACCGTGACACAGCGGCGCTCGATCAGCGTCCTGCCCGTCTCGGCCGACACCCTTGAACAGCTGCAAGCTGCGCTGCGCACCACCATTTCACAGCCGTACGGGACCGGCTTCTACGTCTACCAGGGCAGCGTCCTCAGGGTCGCCGGCAAGTCGGGGACATCCGAGGACGAGATCCTGGATCCTGAGGCGCTGGCCGAACTCGAGGAAGAGGAAGCAAACGAACTGAGCGAAGACGAAGAGATTGAAGTTGAGCTGAGCAGCGAGGAATCGGAGCAAGAAGAAGCGCAAGAAGAGGCCGAAGAAGATCAGCCGACCCTCAATCACGTCTGGTTTACCGCCTGGGCGAACTTTGAGGAACCTCGCCTTGTGGTAGCGGTCGTGCTTGAGAACGCCAGGTCGGGCTCTGACGACGCCGGTCCCCTCGTCCGTCGCGTCCTTGAGGGCACATTGCTCAACAACTGGGTACCTTAAGCGCATGCGACGTTCCCGATTTCGCCGCCTGGTCCAGCGTGCCCTGGACGAGATCCCGGAGGAACTCGCCGAGCGCATGGAGAACGTGGTCGTCCTGCTGCGCAATCAGCCGACGCAGGAGGAGTTGGAATCGCTCGGTCTGGGGCCCCGCCAGACGCTGCTCGGCCTCTACGTGGGCCGTCCTCTGACGAGCCGCGGTTGGTACGGCGAGACCCTGCCCGACCGGATCATGATCTACCAGCAACCGATCGAGAGCATCTGCCGCAGCGAGGAGGAAGTGGTTGAGCAAGTGCGCGAGACCGTGCTGCACGAAGTGGCGCATCACTTCGGGATCGATGACGACCGGCTGGATGAGATCGGGATCGCGCCGCCGCCCAGAAACCACGTCCGCGCAGCGATCAATCTGACCGAACGCCGCACGCCCTATCTCGAATAGCGGCGCAACAGTCGCTCCACCGCGGCCGGAACCAGTTCGTCGGCGCGAGACATTGCCTCCTCGATCGACATGCCCGGCGGGGTGGAGGCTTCGCTGTCGAGCAATCCCGGCAACGCGGCCGAACCCTCGACCAGGCCGGCGACGGCCAGGCACGGGACGCTTGCGCCCGCTGCGAGCGCGGCCACGCCGGCGACGGTCTTGCCGTAGGCGGACTGCGTGTCGAGACGCCCTTCGCCCGTGATCACCAGGTCGGCGTTGCTGATGCGCTCGGCCAGGTGGACCGCTTCGGAGACCGCGGCAACACCGGACTGCAACGTCGCGCCACAGAACGCCATCAATCCGGCCGCGAGTCCGCCGGCGGCGCCGGCGCCCGGAATGTCGGCGACGTTCGCGTCGAGGTCGCGCTCGATAATCGCGGCGAAGTTGGCCAGCGCACGGTCGAGTTGGGCGACGCCGGCCGGGTCGGCGCCCTTTTGCGGTCCAAAGATCGCACTCGCCCCCTCGGGTCCGAGCAGCGGGTTTTGGACATCGCAGAGCACGCTCATCTCGACGGTTCGCAGCCGTGGATCGAGTCCCCGGACGTCGACACGGGCGAGTCGCGCCAGTGCCGCGCCGCCCGGCGGCAGACGATGTCCGTTGTCATCGAGCAGCTCGGCGCCGAGCGCTTCGGCCATCCCCGCGCCGCCGTCGTTGGTGGCGCTGCCGCCGACTCCGATCAGGATGCGCTCGACGCCTGCGTCCAGTGCGTGCGTGATCAGCTGTCCTGTGCCATAGGTTGACGCGCGTCGCGGATCGAGTTGGTCGGTTGCCAGCAGGGTCAAGCCGGAGGCGGCAGCCATCTCAATGACGGCGCAGCGACCCTCGTCGATGCGCCCCCAGCGAGCATCCACCGGTGCGCCCAGCGGTCCATCGACTCGCGCAATGGACGTCCGACCCCGGGCGGCTTGGACGATCGCCTCGACCGTCCCCGGACCGCCGTCGGCCATGGGCGCGTTGTCGATGTCGGCGTCGGGAAAGACCGCTTCGACGCCGCGCCGGATCGCTGCGGCGGATTGGACGGCGGTCAGGCTGCCTTTGAACTCCTGGGGCGCGATCAGGACGCGCATCGTTCAATCGCCTGTGCCGATGCCCATGATGCGCAGGATGCCGATGATCAGAATGGCCACGACCGCGAGCAGGAGCGCGAGCCGGATGCGGCGATAGACGGAGAACAGGTTGCCCAGGCTCAACAGCCCGCGCATGTACAGCACGGTGATCAACACCGCCAGGACCAGGATGGCAATGAGGATGGTCACCGCTCTATCGTACGCGCCGCCGAGCGATCCGCGGTCGCGCGCCGAAACCACAGATGACGCACACGACGCGGCGGCCGTGCGATGCGGTCGGACCGGCGCATCGGGGACAGACAGAGCTTCCCGTGCGCGGCCGGGGCGAGGAGACGCGGGGAGCCGAGAGCGGCTGGAGCATCAGCGGCAACTGCGCGCCGCGGGCGATTGGGCCGGGGGCTGAACCATGTACGCTGCTCGACATCTTCGCATCCTGTACGTACGTTCTGTTAAGTAGAAAGGTAGTACGCACGTACAGCGTTGTCAATTGTGTCCGATGCCTGTGCAACAACGGGAGGAGGAAGCGCCGACGGCCCTATTGCTGATCCTCGGGCCGATCGAACCAGTCGACGAAGTCGCGCATCTTCTCGTTGAGGGTGTCGTAGCGTCCACGGTCGGCAGCGACGAGGATGCTGACGAACAGAATTGCCAGACCGATCTCTACCATGTCGCGCCTCCGTTACCGCTGCTTGTCAGTATCGTAGTTTGGCATGAGCCCGCGTGCATCCTCGACGCATTCCTCGAACGCCCCGGTTGTGGCGACGCTGACCCTGGGTTGCAAGCTGAACCAGGCCGAGACCCAGCAGGCCGCCCGCGAGCTGCAGCACCGGGGCTGCGTCACCATCGACCGTCCTTCCCGGGCGGACGCCTTCCTGATCAACACATGCACGATCACTCATGTCGCCGATCGCAAGGCGCGCCGCTTGATCCGGCTGGCACGCAGACTTTCGCCGCAGGCGCCGGTGGTCGTGACCGGCTGCTATGCGGAGAGAGACGCCGCGGCGCTGGCGGCGCTGGGAAATGTCGAGGTGCTGCCCAACACGCGGAAGCAGGACGCCGCCTCGACGGTGATGTCGGCATTGAGCGAACTAAAGCCGATTTCATCGGACTCGACCGAGTCGCTCGGTCGAACGCGGGCGTTCATCAAGATCCAGGAGGGCTGCGACGACGTGTGCGCGTTCTGCATCGTGCCCTATGTGCGCGGACGCGAACGTGCCGTGCCGATCGACGAGATTGTCAGGTCGGCGCGGGAACGGGTCGAGGAGGGGGTGCAGGAGATCGTGCTGACCGGCACGCAACCGGGCGCCTACGGCCGCGATCGGTCGGACGGGACCAACGCCGCCGGGTTGATCGACGCGCTGCTGTCGCAGACCGACGCCGCCAGGGTTCGCTACTCGTCAATCCAGCCGCAGGACATCACGCCGCAACTGCTCGCCTGCTGGGAGGACGCACGGATGTGCCGCCACTTCCACCTGGCGTTGCAGAGCGGATCGGACGCAGTGCTCTCGCGCATGCGGCGGCGATACTCGGCCGAGCAGTTCCGCGATGCCGTCCGGGCGATCCGCGCAGCCGTGCCGGGCGCGTCGATCACGACCGACATCATCGCCGGCTTCCCCGGGGAGACCGCGGATGATCACCAGGCGACGTTATCGATGATGGACGAGGTGCGATTCACCGATGTCCACGTGTTTCCGTATTCGCGGCGTCCACAGACCTCGGGCTCGTTGCTGGACGACGACGTGACACCGGAGCTCAAGCGATCGCGCGGAGCGGAGCTGCGCGAGCTCGGCGAACGCCATCGTCGGGAGGCTCTGGCACAGCAGGTCGGCGCCATCGACTCCGTGTTGTTTGAGGACGCAGAGACCGGACTCACCGACGCGTATCTGCCGGTTCGGGCTGCATCGAACGATGATCTCACGAATCAACTGCGGAGCGTGCGGATCGCATCCGTCGACGAAGGCACGCTGGTGGGGGAGCTGGTCGGATGACGACGGACGCGCCGGAACCGCTGGCGCCGCCTGAGAATCTGCACCTGACGATCGAGGCGCTGCTGTTGGTGGCGGAAACGCCTCCGAGCGTGCGTACGCTGGCTCGCGTCACCAACGTGGCGGACGCCCAGGTGGAGGCCGTGCTTAGCGCGATCGAAGCGGACTCCACTCGCGGCATTCGCCTGCGACGCCACGAGAGCGGCATCGCCCTGGTCTCGGCGCCCGAGGCTGCGCCCTACGTCGAGCGGCTGCTGGGACTGGACACGCCCGCCCGCCTGTCCAAGGCCGCGCTCGAAACGCTGGCCGTGATCGCCTACCACCAACCAGTGACGCGAGACCAGATCGAGCGGGTCCGCGGCGTGGGAGCGTCCAGCGTGATCCGCTCGCTGCGGGCCCGTGACCTGATCGCCCCGAGCGGTCGGCTTGATACGGTTGGTCAGCCGTTGTTGTGGAGCGTGACGCCTCGCTTTCTTGATCACTTCGGTCTGTCCGCGCTTGACCAGCTTCCACCACTGGATGAGCTGGAACCACCGGCGCAGCAGTCGATTCTGCCGCTTGAGTCGGACAACGAGGAATGACGTTCGTCACCGTCCTGACCGTGGAACTGCTGATCTTCGAGTCCGCCTCGTTGAAGGACAAGCGATCCGTGGTTCGCCAGGTGATCCAGCGGACGCGCAACAAGTTCCCGGTGGCAGCGTCCGAGGTGGACAGCCAGGGCGATCGGTCGCGGGCGGTCCTGGCGTTCGCCGCCATTTCGTCGGACTCGCAGATCTCCCACGCCACCGCCCAGCGCGTGCTGGCATTCGTGGAGGACCTGCGACTGGACTGCCAGGTCGCCGAGGTCGGAACCGAGACGATTGCGCTCTAGTCGACCAGTTCGGCCCAGAGATCGTGGCCCAGAGATTCCGCAATCCGAACGCTCGGCATGTCGCCGGGATTGCCCTCGCCGAGCGCGAAGACGAGACCATCCACCTCTGCGGCCTCTCGGTACGTCCGACCGGCGATGATCGGTTCACCGTCCTCGGTCGTCTGACCGGGTTCCGACTCGACCAGCATCGTGAGTGCTCTGCCCACTTGCCGTTGATTGTTCGCCGCCGATACATCCGCGAGCACGGCCATCAGTTCCTCGTACCGGCGTTGCCTGGTCGAATCGGAGATCTGCTCGGCCATGTCCGCCGCGGGCGTGCCGCGCTGCGGTGAGTAGGCGAACGCGCCGGCACGGTCGAATGCTGCTTCAGCCGCAAAGCGGAGGAGCTCGCCGAACTCGGACTCGGTCTCGCCGGGAAATCCGACGATGAACGTGGTTCGAATGGCGATATCGGGCATCGCCGCGCGCAGACGCTCGAGCGTGCCGTAGACCATGTCCATGTTGTGGGGGCGCTTCATGCGTTTGAGCACGCCGGGCGATCCGTGCTGCAGCGGGATGTCGAGGTAGTTGCAGATCTGCGGCGTCTGAGACATGACGTCGATCAGAGCGGGCGTGACGAAACCGGGATAGGCGTACATCAGTCGCAGCCATTCGGCTCCGGACTCGGCGGCGAGCCGTTCAAGCAGGTGGGCGAGCCCGTTCGCGTCGCCCCATTCCGCGCCGTAGGCGGTGCTGTCCTGCGCGACCAGTGCGATCTCTCGAGCGCCTCGCCGGACCAGTTGCTGCGCCTCACGCACCAATGCGTCCGGCGGTGTGCTGCGGAACTGGCGGCCCTTGATCCCCGGGATACTGCAGAACGTGCAGGGTCGAGCGCAGCCGTCGGAGATCTTGAGGTACGCCGACGGGCCGACCTCCAGTGAGGTCTCCGGGATGTCGCGTTCCGCCTCGACCGTCCCGGCGTGCTCGGCGATCTCCGTCCAGGCCTCGATCCCGAAGGCCGCGTCGATGCCGTCGATCTCGATCACCTGTTCCCGCTCGATCTGCGACCAGCAGCCGGTGACGATCACCTGCTGATCGGCCGTCCGTTCCGCGCCCAGGATCTCCGCGGCCTGCCGCGATTCCTCCCGTGCATCGTCGATGAACCCGCAGGTATTGAGGATGACCAGGTCGGCGCTGCGTCGATCCTCGGCGGCACGGTGACCGGCCTGTTCCAGCGTGCGGGCGATCCGGTCGGAGTCTGTCGTGTTCTTGGGGCAGCCGAGCGTCACGATCCGATAGCGCATCAGTTACCGCCTGACGTGGCGACGGGACGCGGTCCGAGACTGACGACCAACATGATCACGGCATCCTCGGTCGGTTCCGCACCCGGCGCCGGCGACTGAACCAACACCGTGCCGGCCGGTGAGTCATCGTAGATCGAGAGCACCACGAACGGCGCATTGAGAAGCTTGACGTAGTTGCCGGCTTCTCGCGCGCTGTAGATCTGCAGGTTTGGCAGCGGTTCAAAGTCAACATTCGCGGGCGTGGCGGACCCTGCCTCCTCCACCGCCCTGGCGGTGTCGTCGACGCCCGGGATGTCCCTGGCCGGCTCAACCGGCTCCACCTCGTCGCGCAGGCTGACCACGGCGACGACTCCGGCAATGATGACCAGGATGACGACCGCCGCCGCGAGCCAGGGACCCAGACTGATGCGCGAGGGGCGAAGTTCCTCTCGCGGGTCATGCGAGCGCTCGGCGGCCTGGAAGGACTCGATGGTTTCGTCGGTCAGCTCGAGGCCCTCACCGGGAGCGCTTGGCGCAAAGGGGAAGCGTTCGAGCAGCGGCGCCTGGTCGAGCCCGAGATATTGCGCGTACGAACTGAGGAATCCTCGGGCGAACGGCGCCGCCGGCATCCGATCCCAATCCTCGTCCTCCAGCGCTTCCAGGTAGTGCCGGGCGATGCGGGTCGCCTGGTGCGCCTGCGCAATCGATCGGCCCCGACGAATCCGCGCCTGCCGCAGCTCGTCGCCGATGCCGGTGTAGCGGAAATCCCCCCGCATCATGGTCAGGCGTCCGGCAGCACCGCCGTCTTGAGGACGGCGGGATCGTCGCGCGAGGTATAGGCCCGGTCGGCCGCCGACAGTGCGAAGCGGTGAGAGACGATGCGGTCGACGGCGTCGAGCGTCGGCAGCAGCGCCGCCGTGCGGCGGAACTGGTCGGGTGTCGCATTCTGGGTGCCGGTCAGCGAGACCTCGCGGTAGTGGAGGTCGTTGACATCGACGATGGCCGACGATTCGGGCGGGAATCCGGCGAACAGGTTGACGCTGCTCTGTCGTCCGGCGACTTGTAGCGCCGTCTCCGTCAATCCGTTGAGTCCGACCGAGACGACGACGATGTCGCAGCCGTTGCCGTCCGTGGCTTCCTGAACGACGGCGCGAATCTCGTCGACATCGCCGCCGCAGACATGGGTCGCGCCGATGTCGGCGGCGGCTTCGCGCCGCACGGCCACCGGTTCGGCCACGACGATCTCGCCCGCGCCGAGCGCTCGAGCGAGCAGCACATGGAGCAACCCCATCGGTCCCGCTCCCAGCACCGCGACGCTGACGCCGGCGCGGAACCGGCAGGACTCCAGTGAATTGAGCACGCAGGCGGTCGGCTCGGTCAGCGCGGCGCGGCCCCAGTCAGCCCCGTCGGCCAGCTTGACCGCGTGACCCTGCGCGACCAGCGAGGCCGGCAGCAACACCTGCTCGGCCAGACCGCCGTTCTCGTCATAGCCGAGCGTCTGCCTCGAGGTGCAGCGGTTGCGCAGCCCGCGGCGGCAGAATGCGCAGCCGCCGCAGGCGATGATCGGATAGACGGCGACGCCGTCGCCCAGGTTCAGGTCGCTGACGCCTTCGCCGAGCGAAATCACGGTTCCGGCGAACTCGTGGCCCGGGACGACCCCGGGCTTGGCGTACTTCTCGCCGCGGTAGACGCGCAGGTCGGAGGCGCAAACGCTGGCCGCGCCAACTTCAATCACGACCTCGCCGGGACCGGGTTCGGGCGACGGCACATCGGCGACCCGTATGTCACCGGGACGGTCGAAGATCAGAGCTCGCATGTGTGCGCCTGTGGCGAGATGCGCGGCGTGGAGCCTGTCGGGCTACGGCGTGCGCGCAGGCTCGGAAGGTCGAGTCCGAGGGCGCCGGACGTCATCGGGATTGCGCGACGTGTGATACTGCCTGAGCAGCCGAGACTTGCGGCGCGCGGCCGTGTTGGCGTGAATCACGCCTCGCTGAGCGGCCCGGTCGAGCGCGCTGACGGCGCGCTGGATCGCGCTGTCGGCGTCGGTCCATTCCTGGCTGTCAACGGCATCGTCGATCGCGTCCAGCGCGTCGCGAACGGAACTGCGCGCGTAGGTACGGATCGGCTTGTTGCGCATGCGCCGCTTCTGGCTCTGGCGCAGATACTTGATGGCGGCAGCCTTGTTCGCCACGGAACCCCCTCTTTCTCAGTCCGACTCATCGTAACAGCCGATCCGGCAATGTCCACCGGATCGGACTCGTCGACCAGCCGGCCAGAGGATCACCGATTCCCGGGGTGCATGATTCGTCGCAGTTTGCGACAGTGAACGGGTGAGTCTGAATGCTCCAACTTCGTTAGGCGGGCGTTTGTTCAGCAGCCGCAGCGGCATCATCGGCGCGGTGCTGCTGATCGGCCTGTCGTTCCTCGGCTCGCGCCTGCTCGGGGTCGCGCGGACGGCGGTGATCGCCGACCAGTACGGCACGTCGGTGGAACTCGACGCGTTCTGGGTCGCGATGCGCTTGCCCGACCTGGTCTTCCAGCTGTTGGCCGGCGCGACCCTGGCCTCCGCCTTCATTCCGGTCTACGCCCGCGTTTTGCAACAACGAGGCGAGCGTTCGGCCTGGCGACTGGCCAGCATCGTGCTCAACTGGGTGCTGATCGGCACGCTCGCGCTCTCTGTCGCTGTGTTCTTCGCTGCCCAGTGGATCGTTCCGGCCCTCGCGCCGGGACTGGGCGAGGATTCGGGCGTCCAGGACGCGATCACCGAAGACGCCATCTTTCTGACGCGAGTACTGCTGCTCTCGCCCATCCTCTTCTCGGTCAGCGGCATGCTGACCGGCATGCTCCACGCGCGCCGTCACTTTCTGCTGCCGGCGATCTCGCCCATGCTCTACAACCTGGCGATCATCCTCGGTGCGCTGCTGCTGCCGGAGCAATTGGGGGTCGAGGCGCTGGTGATTGGCGTCGTCGCGGGCTCGGGCCTGCATCTGATGGTCCAGTTGCCGGCCCTCTCCACGGCGCTGCGCCGGTCCGGCGGCGGACTGGGTCTTCATTTCAATCTCACCGACCCCGAAGCGCGGGAGGTGCTGCGCCTGATGGCGCCTCGCACGCTGGGCCTGGCCGCGGCCCAGGTCAACCTGATCGTGCTCACCTTCTTCGGCTCGCTGGTCGGCGACTCTTCGATCTCCGCGCTCAATTTCGCCTGGTTGCTGCTGATGTTCCCGGTCGGCCTGTTCGGCATGTCGCTGGCGACGGCCGTCTTTCCCAGTCTGGCCGAGCGCGCCGCCTCAGCCGGGCCCGGCGCCGTCAATGCGATGGTCTCGCAGACGCTCCGCTTCGCGCTCTTCCTCGCAATTCCCGCCTCCGTCGGCATGCTCCTGCTGCGAGACTCCATCGTCGCGACCTTGCTGGAACACGGCGCGTTCGACGCCGCCGCGACCGAGCTCGTCAGTGACGCGTTGTTGTTCTATTCGATCGGCGTGTTTGCGCACGCGGCGATCGAGATCGTCTCCCGAGGGTTCTACGTGCTGGGCGACACGCGGACGCCGGTTGCCCTGGCGATCTCCTCGATGCTGCTCAACATCATCCTCTCGGCTGTGCTGGTCGGACCGTGGGAACTGAAGGGGCTCGCCCTCGCGCTCTCGATCTCAGCGATTGCCGAGTTCGCCTTCCTGCTGCTGTTGTTGAACCGGGCGATGGCAGGTCGACTCATTGGCCGACCGCTGGTGCTGTCGACGCTCAAGACGATCGTCGGCACGGTGATCATGGGACAGCTCGTCTGGCTGCTGATCGAGATCCTCGTCGGGCTGGACTTCGACCGCGATTCCTGGCTGACGCTGGTGCTCTGCGTGTCGGGCGGGGCCGTGGTCTACTTCGCGCTCAGCCTGATCATGAAACAGGAGGAGGCGGAGGTCCTGATTCTTCGCGTTCAAACTGTCGCAGTGCGTGCACTGCGTCGCTGATCTCGGCGGAGCGTTTCGCAGGCTCTGATAGAGTTGACCATATTCCGCTGCGGATCGGCTCTCAGACGTCCGACCACCGACAACCAGACGACCACTCCACAACGACACTGCGAGAAACCATGGCCCTGCAAGATCGCTTAATCCTTTGCCGCGACTGCGGAAAGGACTTCGTCTTCACCGCCGGCGAGCAGGAGTTCTACCAGTCCAAGGGGCTGCAGAACGATCCCGTTCGCTGCCCGGAATGCCGCGCCGTGCGCAAGTCGATCCGCACCTCGCCCGAGGCCGAGGCCGGCTACGTGCGCTACGGCGGTGCGGCCTCGTTCGGCGGTCGCACGCCGCGTCAGATGCATCCCGCGGCCTGCGCGATGTGCGGCGACATGATCGAAGTTCCCTTCCTGCCGCGCGGCGACCGTCCGGTCTTCTGTACAACGGTCAAGCGGATCATGACGCTGGGCTACCAGATGGACGAAATCCAACAGCGCTGGGGGATCCACCCGTGCCAGGTCGACGGCATCAACCAGGACCTACGCCGCGGCCTGATCCCGCCCAAGCCGGGGGTCGAACTCCCGGACTACGAACGCACTCGCTCATAAGCACGCGGACTCTCGCAGAAGGATGACATGGCAGACTCGGTGGCGCAGCGCTGGATGCGCCTGATGGGCGGTCAGGGCCGGCCGACGGCTCGGCCGCCGAGCGGCAGCGAGGTCGCCGAGAACGTGTCCCGCTATCCCGAACGCGCCGCGCAGGCGCTGGTCGATCAGTCTCGCCGCCGGGGTCAGGCGGCCTCCGCCCGACAGGCCCGCGGCTGGATTAGCGAGCAGCTTGAAGAAGCTGCCGAACTGCTCGACCAACCAACCCGCGACCGCATCGCCCGACTGGCCGAGGCGCAGATCGCGAAACGATTCCCCGAGGATTCATCCGACGATGGCCCAAACAGCTAAACAGTCCGCTACTGAAGCCGCACCCTCCAACTCCGACTCGTCCGCTTCGTCCGCAATCGACCAGACCTTCCGACCCGTCGGTTCGCTGATGCCTCACCTCGAACTAGAGCAGCGCATCCGCGACTTCTGGCGTGAGCGCGACATCTTCCGCCGCTCGGTGGAGGAGCGGCCCGAAGACGACATCTACTCCTTCTACGAAGGCCCGCCGACGGCCAACGGCACGCCGGGCGTGCATCACGTCCTGTCGCGGGTGTTCAAGGATCTGTTCCCCCGCTACCAGACGATGCGCGGCAAGCGCGTCCCGCGCAAGGGCGGCTGGGACACACACGGCCTGCCCGTTGAGATCGAGGTCGAAAAGATGCTCGGCCTGGACAGCAAGCCCGCGATCGAGAACTACGGCATCGCCGAGTTCAACCGTCACTGCCGCGAGTCGGTGATGGAGTACGTCCAGCAATGGGAAGACATGACCGATCGGGTGGCGTTCTGGATCGACATGTCCGACGCCTACCGCACCTACACGCCTGAGTACGTCGAATCCTGCTGGTGGATCTTCAAGACCCTCTGGGACGCCGGACTGATCTACGAGGCCCGCCGCACCACGCCGCATTGTCCGCGCTGCGAATCGTCGCTCTCCAGCCACGAACTGTCGCAGGGCATGCAGGACGGCGTCCGCGACCAGGCGGTCACGGTTCGCTTCCGCGCCCACAACGACTCCCTGCCGAAACGACTGCATTGGGACGGAACGACCGACTTCCTCGCCTGGACGACGACGCCCTGGACGCTGCCGGCCAACTCCGGCCTGGCGCTCAATGCCGGCGAGACATACGCCGTGGTCGAAGTCGCTCCCGGCGAGCGACTGATCCTGGCGCAGCAGCTGGTCGATGCCGCGCTCGATGGCGTGGTTGAAGATTGGACGATTGTCGGGACGGCGCCGGGCTCCGACTTCGTCGGCGTCACCTACGACGGCCTGTACAATCCCGACCGCTGGGGAGTTCCGACCTACCGATTCGAGGGGGCGCGGCTGGTCGATTGCCGCGTTGAAGACGGACCGCTGCCACTGCGCAAGGTCGCGGCCGCCGACTTCGTCGAGATGGAGAGTGGCACCGGCATCGTCCACATCGCGCCCGCCTTCGGCGAGGACGACTACCTGCTCGGCCGCGAGGTGGGCCTGCTCTTCCGCCAGCCGGTCGACCTGAGCGGCCGCATCGTCGGCGATTCCGAAGCGCCCGAGGCTCCGTCCTTCGTCGGCAAGTGGGTCAAGGACGCCGACCCGACGATCATGGACGACCTCGAGTCACGCGGCCTGCTGCTGCGCAAAGACGTTTACGAGCACACCTACCCCTACTGCTGGCGCTGCGACACGCCCCTGCTCTACTACGCCAAGCCGAGTTGGTACATCGCCACGTCGGAGGCCAAGGACTCGTTGACACGCTCAAACTCCGATCTGATCCACTGGCATCCCGAACACACCGGAACGGGACGTTACGGCGATTGGCTGGACAACAACGTCGATTGGGCCGTCAGCCGCGAGCGCTACTGGGGCACGCCGCTGCCGTTCTGGCGCTGCGAGCCCTGCGACGAGGTCATCTGCATTGGCTCGTTCGACGAGCTGCGCGAGCGCGCCAGGGCGTACAGCGGCGTCGAGCCCGACCTCTCCGATCCGCACCGGCCCTACGTCGACGAGATCGAGATCGGCTGCGAGTCATGCGACGGACCCGCCCGCCGCTGTCCCGAGGTCGCCGACGCCTGGTTCGACTCGGGCGCGATGCCCTACGCGCAGTGGCACTATCCGTTCGAGAACCAGGACCGATTCGACGAGCGCTTCCCCGCCGACTTCATCTGCGAGGCGGTCGACCAGACCCGCGGCTGGTTCTACTCGCTCCACGCCGAGGCGGCCATGCTGCATCGGGCGGAAGCGGTGCCGGAGCCGATTTCCTTCCGCAACGTCATTTCGCTGGGCCACATCCTCGATGAGAGCGGCGAGAAGATGTCCAAATCCAAGGGCAACGTCGTCGACCCCTGGCAAGTGCTCGACGAGAGCGGCGCCGACGCGTTGCGCTGGTACTGCTATGTCGCCTCGCCGGCCGGCAATCCCCGCCGATTCTCCCCGCGACTCGTAAGCGAGGCGCAGCGCCGATTCCTGCACACGCTCTGGAACACGTACTCGTTCTTCGTCACGTACGCCAACATCGACGGCTGGCAGCCGGCATCGCGCGAAGCGCGACCGACCGTCGAACTGGACCGCTGGATCCTGAGCGAGCTGCACAGCCTGATTGGGCGCGTGACCGACGCCCTCGACGACTACGACGCGACCACGGCAGCGCGGGAGATCGACCTCTTCGTCGACTCTCTTTCGAACTGGTACGTGCGACGCAGCCGACGCCGATTCTGGTCGTCGGCGCGCAGCGGCGCCGCCGCCGATCTGGGGGCCAAGGAGAGCGCCTACCGCACGCTCTATGAAGTCCTGACGACATTGGCCAGATTGCTCGCGCCATTGACGCCATACCTGGCCGAGGACATCTGGCGCAATCTGGTCGGGGAGTTGGATGCCGGCGCCTCAGAGTCCGTCCATCTCGCCAGATGGCCCGTCGCCGATCCCTCGTTGATCGATGAGTCCCTGAACCATGAAATGCAGCTCGTCCAGCGGGTCGCATCGCTCGGACGCGCTGCCCGCAGCGGCGCGGGAATCAAGGTGCGGCAGCCGCTGCCGTCGGTCAGCGTCGCGGTCCGGTCAGCACAGGACGCCGACGCCGTTGAGCGACATCGAAACACCATCGCGGAAGAACTCAACGTCAAGTCCGTCACGTTGGCGGATGCCGAGGCCGACACGCGTCGCTACACGATCAAGCCCAATCTCCGTGTCCTCGGTCCACGAATCGGCGCGAAGATCCCGGTCCTGCGGTCGGCGCTCGACAGTCTCTCGTCGGAGTTGGCCGCGCAGATCGCGCAGGCAGCCGAGGCGGATCAGCCGATCGAGATTGAAGGCATCGAGCTGCAACCGGGCGATCTGCTGGTCGAAGTCGACACCGACTCCGCCGCCGGCGCGGCCTCGGCTGAGGACGAACGCTGCGCCGTTCAGCTCTCGACGGAGCTCACGGCCGAGCTCGTCGCCGAAGGCAAGGCGCGCGAAGTGATCAATCGGGTCCAGGGACTGCGCCGCGACTCGGGCCTCGATCCCGATGATCGAATCTCACTGCGGATGGCCTCGGAGGATCGCGAGCTCACGTCGGCTGTGTCAGAGTTTGAATCGTTGATCGCAGCGGAGACTTTGGCGACGTCGATCTCGGTCGACGGCGCCGATCTCGCGACTGCCGGAAACCGAACTGAAGCGGAGATCGATGGCGCAGCAATCACGCTGGCGCTCGAACGCGCCTGACCTGCCCTCAATCGTCTCCGAGCCGCTCGCTGCGCTCCGTCGCCCGACGCTCGAGCCTCGCCGCGCGAGCCTCCTCGTCCGGCAAGTTCGTGGGGATCGGCTGGTCATGCATCAGTTGCCGAGCCGCCACGTTGAGCACCCGCTCACGCAACGACGCGGCTTCGGCCCCTTCCTCCTCTTCTTCGTCGTAGTGGCCGTACATCACACGCGGCCATTCCGCCGCGATCTCCGCTCCGAAGAGCAGGACGCAGGCGGCGAGATAGACGAAGAAGAGCAGCGCGATCGCGGCGCCCAGCGAACCGTAGATCGCGTCATAGTTGGTGAAGTTGCGCAGGTAGAAGGCGAATCCGTGCTTGAGCGCTTCGAAGAGCAGCGCGCCGACCAGCGCGCCGGCGAGGACGTCCCGGACTCGGGTGGTCACACTCGGTACGACCTTGTAGATGATCGTGAACGTCGTCCAGGTCAGCAGGAAGGGCAACAGCACCGTCACCAGGCGGAAGAACCCGCTTGCGTCGGCGCCGAACGGACCCAACGAGTCGGACACCGACTCGGAGACATCCGTGCCGACCTGCAGCACAGCCGTCGCGCCGATCGAGATCGTCAGCAGTCCGCCGACGCCGAGCACGAGTCCGATGTCCACCAGTTTGCCGCGCACGAAGGGCCGGCGGAACTCAAGATCCCAGGCCGTGTCGAGGCTGAAGCGCAACGCCGACATCATGCCCGTCGCTGCCCAGACCAGGCCGAGGACAGAGATCACCCCGACCGCCGAGCGCCCGCTGGCGATCGGTTCGATCAGCGCTTCGAGGTCTTCCTTTCCGGCTCCCGACTGGAGCGGGAGCAGGTCGAAGAGGCCATCCACCACTCGCTCTCGCAGGCTGTCGTCGGTCAACAGCACGCCCGCAATCGAGACGACCAGGATCGCCAGCGGGAAGAGCGAGAAGAAGACGTAGTACGACATCGACGCAGCAAGCTGCGCGCAGTGGTCGTCGAGGAACTCGGAAACCGAGCGCTTGGCCAGCAGTTGCAGGTCGGTCCGCCACCAGCCGAGATGCAGGACCAGCCATCGACGCCAGCGCGCCCAGCGTTGTCGGATCGCCTCAACATCGACTCGCTGCAACCATCGCATACCCCCATTATCCGCCCTTTTCCCATCTCCCCCCCTCCACGGGGGCAGATGCCGCTGCCATCTCTGCTCTCCTCCCGCTCCACGGGGGCAGATGCCGCTGCTACCTCTGCTCTCCCCCCGCTTCGCGGGGGGAGATGCCGCAGGCAGAGGGGGGGCGCCCTAATCCGATGACCAACACCGAACCTCGCCGCATCATTTGCAAGCTGGGCACCAATCTGCTCACCTCCGGCAGCGACCGCCTCGATCCAGGCGTGCTGGAAGAGGTCGTGCGCCAGGTCGCGGAGTTGCGACTCGGGGGCGCACAGATCGCGGTGGTCACGTCGGGCGCCGTGACTGCGGGCCGGGCGCGCGTCGGCGTGACGAAGACCCGCGCCTCCGTCGGAGCCCGACAGGCGCTGGCCGCCATCGGCCAGGCTCAGCTCGTGCAGCGCTACGACTCGCTGCTCCAGCGCTACAGCCTGACCGCGGCGCAGGCGCTGATCACGCGAGGCGATGTGACCGAGCGTCGCGGCTACCTGAACGTGCGCAACACCCTGCTGCGGCTCCTGCATTACGGCGTCGTGCCGATCATCAACGAGAACGACGTGGTCGCCGATGAGGAACTGCGCGGCGGCGCGTTCGGGGAGAATGACGCGCTCTCCGCTCTGATTGCGAACCTGATCGACGCGGACCTGCTGATCCTGCTCAGCGACGTCGACGGCGTCTACGACAAGGACCCTCGAACGCATGAGGACGCAGCGCTGATCGAAGTGCTTCGCAATCCGGTGTCCATGCTGCAAGCGGCCGGCGACGTGGACGAACGCGGACGCGGCGGAATGCGAGCCAAGCTGGAGGCGGCGCGGCGCGCCTCGGCCGGGGGGACGGAGGTCGTCATCGCTTCGGGTCACGAAGCGAACGTGATCAGCCGAATCGCCGGGGGCGAGCGTCTGGGCACCCTGATTCCCGCGGACACCACGATTCGCGACAGCCGCGAGCGCTGGCTGCTGGCCGGCCTGCATAACGGCGAGGGGCTCGACCTCGACCAGGGCGCGGTGACCGCGCTGACCAAGCAGGGCCGCAGCCTGCTGCCGGCCGGGATCCTCAGGGTGCGCGGTCAGTTCGAGCGCGGCGACGTGATCCAGCTCTACGGCGTCGACGACATCCCGGTCGCGGTCGGGATCAGCAACTATTCGTCATCCGAAACCATGAGGATTCGGGGCAAGAAGTCCTCCGAAATCGACGATGAACTCGGCTACAACTACGGCTCGGCCGTGGTGCACCGAAACAACCTGGCGCTGTTGCCCGAAGCCGATTAGTCGCAAATCGACGACACGTCGCGTCTCGTCTCAGGCAGGGTCGGCAGGTACGATCTTCCCATGACCGAACTCACCGACTACCCCGCTTCACAGATCTACTTCTCACAACGACTGCGCCTACATTACGTCGATTGGGGCAACCCGACGGCTCCGGCGCTAATCCTGGTTCACGGCGGCCGCGACCATTGCCGTTCCTGGGATTGGGTCGCGCTGGCGCTCAAGGACCACTACCACGTGATCGCTCCCGATCTGCGCGGGCACGGAGACTCGGAGTGGGTCAACGGGTCGGGCTACGCGATGATCGATTACGTGTATGACCTGGCCCAGCTCGTCCGGCAGAAGCACCTCGCGCCCGTCACCCTGCTTGGACACTCGCTGGGCGGCCGGATCTGCCTCGAGTATGCGGGCATCTATCCGGAGCGCGTGGCGAAGCTGATCGCGATCGAAGGCTTGAGTCCGTCGCGTCGCGTCACCGACTCACATTCGGCTGTACCGGCGCACCAACGGATGTCCGAGTGGGTGTCCGAGACGCACCGCTTCGCCGGTCGATTGCCTCGCCGCTATCCGACACTGGAGGATGCCGTCGAGCGAATGCAGGAAGCGAACCCTCGACTGTCGGACGAGCAGGCGCTGCACCTGACGACTCATGCCGTCCATCAAAATGAGGACGGTACGTTCATCTGGAAGTTCGACAACTACGCGCGTTCCTCGTCTCCGTATCCGTTCAACGAAACCGACGCGGAGGAAATCTGGGGCCGCGTGCGCATGCCGACATTACTGGTCTCCGGCCTGGAGTCGCAGGGCGATCCGAACGAGGATGAGCGAACCGGGTCGTTCCCACATGCGCGAAAAGTCGGCATCGCCGACGCCGGCCACTGGGTCCACCACGACCAGCTCGATCGCTTCCTCAAGGAAGTCAACAGGTTCCTCGACCCTTAAGTCCCCTCCTGCAGAAAGCTCCCTCTCCCTCTGGGAGAGGGCTGGGGTGAGGGTTCCCCCGCGCAACCTACACTTTGCGCATGACCGAGTCACGTCCTGCGCCGAGGTTCAGCTGGTTCGTCCCGATCGACGGTGACGGCGACCGGATCGGCTCGCTCCGTGCCCAACGAGAACCGACCTTTGCCTACCTGCGCGATGTCGTGCTCAATGCCGAGCGCCTCGGCTACCACTCGCTTCTCATCCCGACCCGCTTCGCCAACGGCTCGTTCGAGCACTCCGCTCCATTGGCGGAAACGTGGACGACCGCGTCGGCGCTGTGCGCCGTGTCGACGAAGATTCGCCTGCTGATCGCGGTCCGACCCGGCGTCATGCCGGTTGGCCTGTTTGCCCAGCAGGCGGCCACGCTGCACCAGATTTCCGGCGGCCGCGTCGACATCAACATCGTGCCCGGCGGCATCCAGGGCGACAACGAGCGGTTGGGGATCGGCGGTTCGCACGCCGACCGCTACGCGCAGGCCGATGAGTTCATCGACGCTAGTTCGCGGCTCTGGACGTCGGGCGGACCGCTGGATTTCGAGGGCGATTACGTGCGGCTGAACGGGGCCGTCGTCTCCCCCACTCCGGCGCCGCCCGCGCCCGAGTGGTACCTCGGCGGCGCTTCAGACTCGGCGTTGCGGCTGGCCGCGGAGCGGGCCGACGTCCTGCTCTGCTGGATTCAGCCGCCAGACGCGATGGCGGATCTCGTCGGTCGCGCGCGTGACGCCTTCGCCGGCGCCGGCCGACGACCGCGCTTTGGATTGCGGACACATTTGGTCGTGCGGGACACCGAGTCCGACGCCTGGGACGCCGCCGCCCGGTTGTTGTCCGAGGCGCACCCGGAGGTGCTGGCCCAGCGGGCGGCGGCGGTCAAGTCGACCGCCATGGTTGGCGCGGCGGCTCAGGCTCGTCGGGTTGAAGACGATCGGCTCGGCGAGCGGCTCTGGAACGGGATCTCTCGCGTGCGGGTCAACCTGGGCACGGCGATCGTCGGCACCCCGCGGCAGGCAGCGGACGAACTGAGCGCCTACTGGCGCATGGGCTTCGATGAATTCATCCTCTCGGCCTATCCGCATCTCGAAGAAGCGGAGCGGATCGCACGGGACACAATTCCGCTTGTCCGCGCCGATTAGCGTTGCGCGCATAGGAGCATTCACGATGGGCTGGCCGATTCACCGTCCAACGGGACTCACGCATCACGACCCGTTCAAGTCGTCCAAGGGCTACACGTTGCTGTGCGGGACGAACACTCGCGACGCGGTGTTGCTCGACATGCAGGGACGCGTCGTCCATCACTGGCATATCGACGATCGGCGGTTTTTCAACGTCGAGTTGCTGCCCGACGGCCACCTCCTGGCAATGGTCGCCCCGCCGCATGCGCCTCCCCCGCGCACGGATGGAGACCAGTCGAGATTTGCCGTCGACCCGGGTGGACCTCCGGAGATCTTCAACATGCTCGGCGGTCGCGGCAACGGACTGTGGGAACTCGACTGGGAGGGCAACGTTGTCTGGTCCTATGAGAACGCCGGCATCCACCACGACTTTCACCGGCTCGAGGATGGCAACACGGTGACGCTCGAGTGGGTCGAGATGACCAAGGACGTCGAGGACTCCGTGCTCGGCGGCGGACGTCAGCCGGGTCAGCCGATGCCCCCGATCATGATGGGCGACGACATCATCGAAGTCGATCCATCGGGCGAGGTCGTCAGCCGGGTCAATCTCTGGCGCGTGCTCCAACCGGAGGACGCGGTGATCTGTCCGCTGGAGAACACCTGGGAGTGGACGCACGTCAACAGCATCGAGAAGATCCCGGACGGCGGACTGCTGTTCTCGGCCCGCAACACGAGCACGATCGGCATCGTCGACCCACCCGACGGCGACGGTCCGGGCACCCTGCGTTGGCGCTTCGGGCAACCCGAAATCTCGCACCAGCATCACGCGACCTGGCAATCGGACGGCCGGGTGCTGGTCTACGACAACGGCATGCATCGAGTGCAGGACCTGCCGTACTCGCGCGTGCTGGCGGTCGATCCGGAGACCGACCAGTTCGACGTGATTTTCCAGGGCGAGCCGCGCGAGCAGTTCTTCTCGGCCCACATCTCGGGCGTGGCGCGGCTATCGAACGACAATCACCTGATCACTGAAGGCGCCGCCGGTCGGCTGTTCGAGGTCGACTCGAAGGGCGCCGTCGTCTGGGAGTGGATCTCGCCGTTCCAGATGAAGCAGCGGGGCGACCTGTGCAACTGGGTCTTCCGAGCCTGGCGCTACGATCCGGACTTCCCCGGCCTGGCCGGACGCGAGCTGAACCCCGACAATCATCGGGAGTTCAACCGCCTGCACGGTCTGGTCCCATGAACGGCGCGTAAATCGCGGGACTTAACCCCCTCTCCCTTTGGGAGAGGGCTGGGGTGAGGGTTCGGCGCTGCCTACGACCCCGAGCGCGGAGACTTCATCCGCCGGGTCGCGATCAGCAGGTCGTGAGTCTTGCCGTCGGCGTCGATCACGTAGTCCCAGAGCACGGCCTCTCGCTGGAAGCCGAGTCGCCGGAAGACCGACTGTGCGGCGGCCTGGTCGAGCACCATGCGGGCCGTGAGCAGTTGCAGTTCGAGCAGTTGAGCGATGGCGTAGATCTCTTCGGCCAGCACGCGTCCGAGGCCTCGACCGCGGGCCTTGGGTGAGAGCAGCAGACGAATCTCGCCGAGGTGGCGCGTCCAGTCGGCAGACGAGTAGTTGAGGTCGCCCTCACCGAGCAGTTCGTCGCCGTCGAAGCCGAGCACGGTGAAGGTGCGTTGATCAACGACCTCTTGCATCCAGCGGCCGACAGCCGACGGCTGGGTGATGTCGCGGCGCAGGAACAACAGGTCGTCCGAGGGCAGCGAGCGCGCGAATTCGAGGATCAGGTCCTCGTCGCCGGGCGCCATCAATCGCAGGGAGATGCGGTGGCCGTCGCGCAACGACGCGGAACGTGGGTAGCGGACGGCGATCTGCTGGTGGGCCTCGGACACTGAGGTGGTCATGTCGACGAGCCTCTCATGATGTTGTGAATTTCTGCACGAACTACGAACGCGTGATTGCACCAGAATATAGAGGCGGATCGGCACAGGCAGCGATTGAGCGGCCCAATCGATGGGCCGCTCAATCGCTTGGTTTACGTTTCGCTCGGCCTTGGACGGACCAAAGCGCCGTTACGCGCGATCACCGGGGAAGTCGGGATGGGTCGTGTCCATCCAGACCTCCTTGCGCCAGTGCCAGCCCTCGCGCTCCCAGACAAGCAGGCTGCGCTCCGGCACGTTCAGGTATGGCCAGTAGATCCCGGTATCGATCCCGTTGCCCATGATCGCGAAGTCGCCGAAGCCGTCGATGCCGTAGCGCTCATCCTCGCCGAGCAGAATGTACGTGACTTCAAGCGCCATCTCCCGCCGAGCCTCGGCGTCGAGGGTCACCTTCATCGTCTTGACGATGTCCTCGACCGGCTTGAAGTTGTAGTGGGTGAGATTGCCGGAGGCGCCGAACACCAATCGCGAGTTCCATTCCCCGGTCGGGTCGCCGGTGCCGGCGCCCACCCAGATCGGGAACTGGCCCGGATAGCGACCCTCGGTCAAGCGCTGAGTGATCCCGTCGTATGGCAGCAGCTCGATATCGACTGCGATGTCCAGGGCGTTCTCGTACATGCTCTTGTAGAGCTCGGACGAACCGGGATAGAGCCCTTCGAAGATGTCTGCCACGATCATCGGATAGTTGGTTCCCGCCTCGACACCGGCGGCGTCCATCAATTGGCGAGCGGTGGCGATGTCTTCGTCCTTGGTCGGCCGATAGCCCGGCAGCGTGCGCATCTCCTCCTGGGAGATCGACCAACCGTGATACCAGTTGATGTGTTGCTGGGTCGACGGTTTGCCCTTGCCCAGATACACAGCGTCGATGATCGTGTCGCGGTCCATGACGAGATGGAAGGCGTACGGCACGCGCCGGTCGAGCCACGGGTTCTCATCCCAGCCCTGGTTGTAGTTGAAGCGCATCGCCAGCGGCAGGACGACGCCGCGATCGTAGCGAATGTGGTCGGGGAAGTCGGCTTCGACACCCTCAATTGCCACGGCGTTGCCCGAGAAGTTGTCGAGCGCTCCGGTGCGGTAGGCGGTTTCCTGCGCCGTCGGGTCGCCCAGGAATCTCCAGGTCAAGCTGTCGAGGAACGGCAGTTGCTGACCATCCAGGCTCTGCCAGAAGTCGGGGTTGCGAACCATGTGCACGTGGCTCTCTGGCTCGAAATCGGTCGGGATGAATGGCCCGACACCTGAAACCAACTCGACGTTGGTTTGCTCGTCAATCCACTGCTGATCCCAAAGCTCGATCGCCTCGATTGAGGTCATGAACGAGTAGCCCATGTGGGTCGTTTCGAGGTAAGTCGCGTTGGGCCCGTCGGTCTTGCAGATCAGCGTCATCTCGTCGGGCACGTCCACTGACGCCGTGTCCTGGTACAGCGCGGCTCGCCAGAATCGCGCATCAGGTTGACCACTGGCATCCACGGAGTCGATCTGGCGTTGGATGTTCGCTTCGGCGTCGTTGGCGGTGAAAGCTCGACCACCCTCGGTCGGATACCGATCCCAGAACGTTGCGCCCTGGTCGAAACGGAAGATGTAGGTCTCGTCGTCCGGGATTTCCGGCAAAGAGGCGATCGATGCCGCGTACACCGGCCCCTGATTGTTGTAAATCTGATTGAGCCGCATCAAGGTGTCGTTGAAGACCTGGAAGGGAGTCGCCAACTGGACGCGGTGCGGATCGAAACCGTCCCAGTTGGGGACGATGTTCAACGTGTAGTTGCCGCCGTACTGGCGATTGCCTACCGTCTGGACTTGCTGCTGCTCTGCCTGTTCTTGCTCGTCGGTCTCCTGCTGGACTTGCTGCTGGGCCTGCTGTTCGGCCTGCTGCTCAGCTTGCGGTTGCTGCATCGCCTGCTGCTGGGCCTGTTGCTGCTGCGGCTGCGATTGCGCCTGCTGTTGCTGCGGCTGGTCTTGCTGCTGGACCTGCGCGGCCGCCTGTGGCTGAACGTCGTCATCGTCGCCACCGCATCCGACCAGGGCGAGTCCCGCTGCGCCCACGCCGGCGCGGCCGGATGCGCGCAGGAGCGCACGTCGGCTCAATCGTGAACGGCGCATCCGCTGCCAGTAACTCCGGCGTTCCATTTGCTCGCTCCTTCCGTATGCACGCGTACGGTCCGTTAACCGCGTCGTTGCGGCAGTCTATTCCAACCAGATAGGCAAATGGCGTCACGGACAACGGAAGGAGGAGAGGCGACTCGCTCGGGCGGAAGAAACCTAGTCGCCGCCGCCGGCGGCGGCGAGCAGGCCGACCTCTTCGACCGCGTCGAAGTCGGGCAGGCGCGTCAGTGGCGCGCGCTCGGGCTCCTCGAAGGCGGGCATGACCTCGCGGGCGAACAGCTTGAGCGAGGCGAGAATCTTCTCGTGCGGGACCACCTGGTCGAAGTTGATCAGGAAGACCATGCGGTCGACGCCGATCTCTTCCCACTGGCGCAGGGCCGCGATCACCGTGTCGGGGTTGCCGATCGGTGTGCCCTGCTGCAGCGGGTTGATCACGTCGCCGGGGCGGTCGCGGAGCTGGATCGCCGAGGCCTGCGAACTGTAGGCCGGCGATGGGTAGATGCTGCCCACGCCAACCAGGTGCGCCGCGGCGCTCATGAAGGCCATCGCGCCGGCGGCACCGAGCGCTTGCGCTTCCTCGTCCGTCTCACCGGTGTACATCCAGCCAACGCCGTTGACCTGGTTGTTGACGAACTTGCCGACCGGGTCGGCGTTGCGAATCACGCGGCGGTAGTCGGCGATCCGCTGCTCATACTGAGCCGGCGTGCCGATTGAGACGCCGAGCAGACCCATGCCGCGCTCGGCGGCCTGGATCGCGGTCTCGGGGCTGGAGACGGCGACCCACATCGGCGGGTGCGGTTTCTGCACCGGCTTGGGGATGATCGCGCGCTCGGGCATCGAGAAGTACTTGCCGTCCCAGCCGGCGATCTCGTTGGTCCACATGTGCGGGATAGCGCGGATCACTTCGTCCCACATGTCCTTGGTGTCGTCGGGTTCGACCTGGAAGCCGCCCAGCTCGGTCCAGGTCGCGGCTCGGCCGGTGCCGAACTCGAGCCGTCCGTTGGAGATGATGTCGAGCGCGGCGGCGCGCTCGGCCACGCGAGCCGGGTGATTGACCTGGGGCAGGCAGAGCGCGATGCCCTGGCCAATGTGGATGTTCTCGGTCATTGCTGCGGCAGCGGAGAGAAACACCTCGGGCGCCGGCGAGTGGCTGTACTCCTCGAGGAAGTGATGTTCCACTTCCCAGACCTGGTCGAAGCCCAGTTCGTCGGCGAGGCAGATCTGCTCCAGCGCCTGGTGATAGACGCGCCATTCCGAGGTCTCGGTCCAGGGGCGCTGCACGGAGTGTTCGTAGAAGATGCCGAATTTCATGGGGAACCTGCCAACTACTCGCCACCTGCGAGTTGCGCGAAATGCTAGCATCTTCGGCGCAAGGGAGCGGTGCGCCGATGTCTGTCGCCATCGTCTGTGATTCTTCCGTTGATCTCCCGCCCGAGCTGCTGACGGAACGGGGCCTGCGCACGGCGCCGGTCGGCTACAGCCTGGGCGCGACCTACTACAGCCAGGGCGAGCAGAGCCACGCCGAGTTCTACGAAGCGCTGGGCCGAGGCGAACGCCTCACCCTGAACGGCGTGACGTCCGAGGACTGGGAGTCCGCGTTCCTGGAGGCTGCAGCGGAGACGGACGAACCCGTCATCTGCCTCTGCCAGGCGTTCGGCTCATCCAGTCCTTCGTTCGATGCGGCGGAGTACGCGTCGCGGCGCATTGAGCACTTCCACGAGCACACGGTCAGGATCCACCAGACGCCTCGCTCGACCGCGGCGCAGGCCGCGATCGCCATCGCGCTGGCAAGGGTCGCGCAGGGCGGCGGCGATCGGGAGGCGGTTGAGCGCGCGCTCGATGAGGTGACCGGCAGCGCCGACATCTTCATGATCGCTCCCGACGTGGACGGGCTCGACCGTGCCGGAGAGTTGTCCGCCGTGCAATCGCAGAGCGGCATTGGTTCGTTGGATTTCGGCGTACCGGTCTTCCGCGCGCGTGATCGGATAAAGGCGGTCGACCTCGCCGACGACGAGCACGAGGCCGAAGAGATGCTGCTCGAGCGCGCGGCCGAGATTCTCGGCGATCAGCCCGCCATCCTCGTCGTCACCCATGCGCTCGCGCCGGACGCGGCCGACCGCCTGCGTCAACAGGCGTCTGCCCGGTTGTCGGTCGACGAGTGCCACGTCACCGAACTCGGCCCGACGGTGGGCGGATTGCTGGGGGCCGGTGCGTGGGGGCTCGGGTTCTGCCGGGCGCCGTCTCTGTAGCGCATTGAGATTGACGGGCCGAATCTCAACGGCCCGGCGGGAAGGAAGCATCATGCCAGAGACCGGTCTGATCGAGAGCGCCGGCCTGCCCGCCGTGGACGTTGAGAGCGACGCGCCCGCGCCGCCCTGGGAGATCGGCGAAGCAATCGTCCAGCACATTACCTATGAGATTCCGGTTCCCAACGCGCGCCGCAATCTGCCTGATGTCGTCACTCGCTCGGCACCGACCTACGGCCGGGTCAGCGTGATCGATCGGGCCGACAGTCCGGTCGGGCCCTATCGCGAGGCGTTGCTGATGGTGGGCTGCCGGGTCGGGATGATCCCGGCGCTCTACGTCGTCGACGCGGTCGTCAACTCCGAGGCGGCGCGCGACGCGATCGCCGCGCACTGGAGGTACATGCCGAGCGTCGGCGAGATCGAGATCGAGCGCTCCGACGACGCCATCACATCCCGCTTCGACGTCGGCGACGGGCTCGCAGTGACCCTGCACTCTCCGACGACCGACGCGGCGGCGGTGGCGATCGTCAGGTACGACCCGCTGCTCGTCGTCCAGCCCAGCAACGGCAGCGGCGCAGCATCCGAGATTCCCTGCGAACACGACGTGCGCCAGGCCTGGCTCTCGCGGGCCAGCACGCTGAGCTACGAGGGCGGCTCTCGCCGCCATCCCTGGACTCAGCTCAGGTCGTCGAATGCGATCACCGCGGTCGCGGCGATCGAGGGCCAGACCATCGAAGCAGCCGCGGTGATCGAGCTGCCCGGAGGCTGATCCGGTTCGGCGCACCCTCAGCAACGAGAGCGATAGGCCGCCGCGCGATGCCGCGATAGAATTCGGCTGTTCGCCCATCCACAGGGCGTCGAGCACGCGCCGATGGGCTGCCTGAGACCTCCGTGACCACCAAACTGCGCAACGCCTACTACGGCTGGTACATCCTGGTCGCGGCGGTGATCGGCATGGCGATCGCCTCCGCCGTCTCCTTCTGGGTCCTCGGCTTCTACGTCACGCCGCTGGAGCAGGAGTTCGGCTGGTCGCGCACGCTGCTGCAAACCGGCATCTCGATTTCCCTGTTCATCAGCGGGATCGGCTCGCCAATCGCGGGCAAGGTGATCGACCGATACGGCCCGCGCCGGTCGATCATCTGGGGCACCGTCCTCACCTGCGGCTCGTATCTCCTGCTCGCCACGACCTCGTCGCTGGTCGAGTGGTACCTCTACTTCTCGATTAACTCGTTCTTCCGCGGGTTCATGTTCTACATCCCCTTCCAGGTGCTGATCTCGCGCTGGTTCGAGCGCAAGCGCGGGCGGGCCGTCGGGATCATGGCGATGGGCTTTTCGCTCGGCGGTTTCCTGATGCCGTTGATGCAGTGGATCATCGACGATGTCGGCTGGTCGGAATCGTTCATTTTCGCGGCGATCGTGCTGGCGCTCGTCTTCCTGCCGATCGGCCTGTTGATCGTCCGCGATCACCCGCGCGACAAGGGCCTCGAGGTCGACGGCGAACCCCGCCCGCAAGCGGTCGCGGGGCGCGCGCCTCCGGCGGCCGCCGGCCTCACGGTTCGGGCGGCGATGCGGACCTGGAATTTCTGGGTCATCGCGCTGGCGTTCGCCACGTTCTTCTACGCCATGTTCGGCTGGATGTTCAACGGCCCGCCCGTCTATGAGTGGATGGGCGTGAGCCGCGAGACCATTTCCCTGATTCTCCTGTTGCAGGCCGCGGGCGGCCTGATCTCGCGGCCGGCATTTGGTCTGCTGGCCGAACGGATTCCCTCGATCGAACTGGCCTCAGTCGGGCTCGGCGCGACCATGGCCGTGGGCATGTTGATCATGCTGCTCCTGTACGACGTCAATCTCACCCTGGCGATCACGCTCTTCCTCTGCTGTTGGCTGATCGGCTCCGCCGGCGGGCCGGTGCTGGAACCGCTGATCCTGCCCAAGACGTTCGGTCTGGCGCACTTCGGCGCGATCATGGGCACGCTGTTCATGTTTGAGACCATCGGCCAGTTCCTGGTCCCAACCGTGGGCGGCGCGATCTACGAACTGACCGGCGGCTACGATTTGCTGCTGGTCGTGAAGATCGGCTGCCTCATCCTGTCGATGGGCTTCTTCGCCCTGGCGCACTACATTCCGAATCCGCGGATTCCGAGTCCGTCGATCAGATTCGTACGGCCGCTGGTGGCGAACCTGGTGGCGCGGACCGAGCCGCAGCATCAGTTCGCCAACGGGACGCGGGTGCCGTCCGCCAACGGTGCGGACTCGCTGAGCCGCTCAGTGACAGCTCCCCCTGCGGGTGGGAGCGGCGAACAGCGCTAGAAGATTCCGAGCTCGAACTTGGCTTCGTCGGAGCACATTTCGCGCGGATCCCAGGGCGGCGAGAAGACGATTTCGGACTCGACGTGGTCGACGCCTTCGACGGTCGAGGCGGCCTGTTCGACCTGGGCCTTGATCATCGGTCCGACCGGGCAGGCGGGCGAGGTGAGTGTGAATTCGACCTTGACGCTGTCGTCGGTCGGCGTCTCAATCGCGTAGACAAGTCCGAGGTCGACGATGTTGATCCCGATCTCCGGGTCGAAGACCGTCTTCAGCGCCTCGAGTACTTCCTGTTCGCTGGCCATGTGAGTCTCCTGTCCCTGAGGGTGTGTTCAGAATCTAGCCGCTGGTGACGCGGGTAGGGATGTCGCTGTCGTCGTCGACGGCCTCGCCGCTGGCATTGGCCAGGGCCTGGTCGAGCACCTTCCAGGCCAGCAAGCCGCACTTGATCCGCACCGGGAACCTGGCCACGCCGGAGAGCGCTTCGAGGTCGCCCAGGTCGACCGAGTCCAGATCGAATTCGTCGTCGGTCAGCATCTGCTGGACGTGAGCGGACATCTCACGCGCCGAGTCGAGGCTGCGGCCGGTCATCGCTTCGGTCATCATCGAGGCCGAGCTCTGCGAGATCGAGCAGCCGCTGCCGCCGAAGCCAAGGCCGCTGAGGGTGCCGTCGACGATGGCCACGGAGAGCTGGATTTCGTCGCCGCAAGAGGGATTGAAGCCCTCTGCGGAGACGGTCGCGTCGTCGCAGGTTCCGCGATTGCGGGGGCTGCGGTAGTGGTCCAGAATCACGTCCCGGTAGAGATCGTCGAGTTCGACCGGATTCTGTGATTCGCGATTGGCGGCCACGGTCAGATTCTCTCCAGCTCGGCTAGCGTGCGAAGCCGAAGCGCTCGCCGGCCTCGAGCAGTCCCTCAACCAGCGCGTCGACTTCGGAGCGTTCGTTGTACAGGTAGAAGGAGGCCCGCGCGGTCGCCGGCACACCCAGCGTGCGCATCAGCGGCTGCGCGCAGTGGTGTCCGGCGCGCACGGCAATGCCGGAGCGATCGAGGATGGTCGCGATGTCGTGCGAGTGGATGTCGCGGTAGTTGAAGGCGACGACGGCGGACCGCTCCGCCGGATCGGATGGACCGTAGATGTCGAGACCTTCCAGCCGCGACAGTCGCTCGACGGCGTAGTAGGTCAGTTCTGCATCGTGCGCGGCGATCGCGTCCATGCCGACATCATTGAGGAAATCGAGCGCCGCGCCAAAGGCGACGACGTCGGCGATGTTCGGCGTGCCCGCCTCGAACTTGTGCGGCAGCGCCGCCCAGGATGACTCTTCTCGGGTGACGACGCTGATCATCTCGCCGCCGCCGAGGAACGGGTCGAGGTCGGCCAGCAACTCCTGGCGTCCCCAGAGCACGCCGACGCCGGTCGGTCCCAGCATCTTGTGCGCCGAGAACGCCAGGTAGTCGACGCCCAGGTCGTGCACATCGATCGGCAGATGCGGGGCGCTCTGCGCGGCGTCGACGATCATGGTGGCTCCGACCGAACGCGCCATCTCGGCGATCTCCGCCACGGGCGTAATGCTGCCGAGCACGTTGGACATGTGGACGATCGAGACGATGCGGGTGTTGGCGTTGATCGCCTCTCGGGCGGTGTCGACGTCGATCTGCTGATCCTCGGTCAGTTCGATGAATCTGAGCACGGCTCCGGTTCGCTGAGTGAGCAACTGCCAGGGCACAAGGTTGGAGTGATGCTCTGCGGCGGTCAACACGATTTCATCGCCGGGTCGCAATCGCGGGCCGAGCGTGTAGGCGAGCAGGTTGAGCGACTCTGTGGTGTTACGCGTGAAGACGACCTCGCGGTGGCTCGACGCGCCGATGAACGCGGCGACCTGTTTACGCACATCTTCGTAGGCGGTCGTCGCTTCTTCCGCCAGCGTGTGGAGGCCGCGATGAATGTTGGCGTTCATGGTCGAGTAGTAGTGGGCCAGCGCGTCAATCACCGACTGGGGCTTCTGCGTCGTGGCGGCATTGTCGAGGTAGACCAGCGGATGGCCATGGACCTCGCGCGAGAGGATCGGGAACTGGGCGCGGATGGCGGCGGTGTCCAGCGGTGTTGCGGTGGTCATGTCAGGCGACTTCGATCCGGACCTGACCGTCGTCGACCGAGACGGCGAAGCAGCGCACCTTGCCGATGGCCGGCAGCGTCACGGCGCGTCCCGTTGTGACATCGAAGAGGGCGCCGTGGCGCGGACATTCGATCCGGTCGCCGTCGAGCTCGCCTTCGCCCAGTGGACCGTCGTCGTGGGTGCACCGGTTCTCGATGGCGTAGAGATCCCCGTCTTCGACCCGACAGAGCGCGATGCTCTGCCCGCCGACTTCGACGACTCGGGCGGTGCCGGGCTCGATCTCGTCGAGGCTGCCGACTGATTCAACGCTCACGACGTTGTCTTCCCCGGCTCCAGCTGGATCTCGACCAGTTCGTCGATCACTTCGCGCATGTGCTCATCGGGCACGCCGTCGGCGATCTCGGCGAGGAAGCCGCGCACGACCATGCGCTCGGCGACCCGGGGCGGAATCCCGCGCGCCTGAAGGTAGAAGAGCTGATCCGGATCGACTGGACCGACCGCCGCAGCGTGCGAGCATCTCACGTCGTCGGCTTCGATCTCCAGCATCGGGATTGGGTCGGCCCCGGCGCCGTCATCGAGCAGCAGGTTGCGCATCGTCTGGTGCGCGTTCGTCTTCTGGCCTTCGGGCGTGATTCGAATCAGGCCGTACTGGACCGCCTGCGACTCGTCGGTCAGCACGCCACGAATCAGCAGGTCGCTCGTCGCGCCCTCGCCGTTGTGATACTGGCGGGTGACATGTTCGATGTGTTGCTTGCCGTCGCCGACGAAGAGGCCGCGGATGTCCGCGTAGCCGCCATTCTGCGACATGTCCACGTCGATGCGCTGCTTGTCGAGGTCGGCGCCGAAGGCGGCGGTCGTGACGCGAATTGAAGCGTCGCGGCCGACGCGGCCGCGGGTTGTCGAGATCGCCGCGGTTTGCCGGTGCCAGCGCTGCACCGAGGCAAACCGGAGATTGGCTCCGTCCTCGGCGATGAGTTCCACGGAGGCGTGAATCAGCGGCGCCTCGTCGAGCTCGGCTCGACGGTCGTCCGCGTCTCCGCCGTCGATCAGCGAGACCTGCGATTCGCGCTCGGCGACCACCAGGGTGTAGTGCCAGTGATCTCCCTGCGCCACGTCCTGAGTGATGAGATAGAAGAGCGATTCGTCCAGCACCGCGCCTCTGGGCGCGTAGACGAAGACGCCCTGGGTCCAGAGGGCGCGACCGAAGGCGTCGTAGCGATCGGCGGGCGGTCCAACCGCTCCCAGCCATTCCTGAATCAGGTCCGGATTCTCGCGCGCGGCGGCCGCGAGCGGCTTGATGATCACACCCTGTGCGCGAGCCTGCTCGGCGAGGTCGAAGGCGGCGACGCGGCCGTCGATTTGATGGACCATGCCGGCGTGCGCGTCCGGCGTGAAGACGTGAGCGGGAATACTGATCGGCGTACCGTTCGGTCCGCCCGCTACCTGGCCGACACGGGCGCGGCGAGGCAGGCGTTCGCGCGGCGTGCGCCGCCAGGACTCTTCCTGGCCCGTCCACCATTCCATGCCGAGGGCCTGCTCGAGACTGGCCAGGCGAAACGCCAGTAGCCAGTCGGGCTCGGACTTGGCGCGGCTCAGAGCGGACACCTGCGCCCGCAGCTCGTCGGGCTTGGGTTCTGCGTCCGCCCACTCGGCGGACTGAGCGTCCAGCGTTGCCTGCGTCATCGACCGCCCCTCACTGACCACTTGACGCCATCGAGGAAATCGTTGGTCCGATCAGCCAATGGCGCCGTCCATCTGTAGTTCAATCAAACGGTTCATCTCCACCGCGTACTCGAGCGGCAGCGACTTGATAATCGGCTCGACAAAACCGTTGACGATCATCTTGGTCGCCTCCGCCTCCGACAGCCCGCGAGCCATCAGGTAGAAGAGCTGCTCGTCGCCGACCTTGGAGACGGTCGCCTCATGGCCGATGTCGACGCGCTTCTCGTCGATCTCCATCACCGGGTAGGTGTCGGAGCGGGAGTGCTCGTCGAGCATCAATGCGTCGCAGCGGACATTTGAGCGGCAGCCGTCGGCGCCGTCATAGACCTTGAGCAGACCGCGGTAGGTCGAGCGCCCGCCGTCCATCGAGAGGGACTTCGAGGTGATCACCGAGGTGGTGTTGGGCGCGGCGTGGACGATTTTCGCGCCCGCGTCCTGGTGCTGTCCCTGGCCGGCAGAGGCGATCGAGAGCACCTCGCCGTGCGCGCCCGGCTCCATCAGGTAGACGGCCGGGTACTTCATCGTCAGCTTCGAGCCGAGGTTGCCGTCGACCCAGGTCATGACGGCGTCCTGGTACGCGGTCGCACGCTTGGTCACGAGGTTGTAGACGTTGTTCGACCAGTTCTGGATCGTCGTGTAGCGAACGTTGGAACCGGGCTTGCAGATGATCTCGACGACGGCCGAGTGGAGCGAGTCGGACGAGTAAATCGGCGCCGTGCAGCCCTCGACGTAGTGCACCTGCGAGCCCTCGTCGGCGATGATCAGCGTGCGCTCGAACTGGCCCATGTCCTCGGAGTTGATCCGGAAGTAGGCCTGCAAGGGAATGTCGACGGTGACGCCGGGCGGCACGTAGATGAACGACCCGCCCGACCAGACCGCGGTGTTGAGCGCGGCGAACTTGTTGTCGTTGGGCGGGATCACCGTGGTGAAGTACTCCTTCACCAGGTCTGGGTACTCGCGCAGCGCCTGGTCGGTGCCGAGGAAGAGCACGCCCTTCTCTTCCAGGTCCTCGCGGATGTTGTGATAGACGACCTCGGAGTCGTACTGCGCGCCGACGCCGGCGAGCAGTCCCTGTTTCTCGGCCTCGGGGATGCCGAGCTTGTCGTAGGTGTCCTTGATGTAGTCGGGGACATCTTCCCAGTTCGA
Source organism: Dehalococcoidia bacterium (assembly GCA_965204335.1). GTDB lineage: Bacteria > Chloroflexota > Dehalococcoidia > Bin125 > Bin125 > Bin125. The sequence continues at coordinate 471,919 of OZ241982.1, forward strand.
CTCGTCGCGGTCGGTGGCGCGGACGTAGTAGTGGATGTCATTGAAGTCGATGTCGCCGAGCTCGCCGCCCCACTCGGGCATCGGGCGGGCGTTGAAGTGATCGAGCGCCTTGAGCCGCAGCCTGCGCATCCACTGAGGCTCATCCTTGATGTCGGAGATCGTGTTGACGACTTCGCGGGACAGGCCCTTGGGCAGCTTGACCAGCGCCTCAACGTCGTCGTGGAAACCGTATTCGTAATCGCTCCGGCGCGTGACCGGCGCTTCCGAGGCAGGTGTGGTCATGAACTCAACACCCCTTCTGTGGTTCGTTCCATGAACGGTTCATAGCCGTCCCGTTCCAGCCGTTCGGCGAGGCTGGCATCGCCCGACTCGACAATCTGGCCGTCAATCAAGACATGGACATGGTCTGGCTGCACATAGCGCAGGATGCGCTGGTAGTGGGTAATCAGGAGAATCGCGTTGTCATCGGAGTGGAAGGTGTTGATGCCTTCGCTGACGATTCGCAGCGCGTCGATGTCGAGTCCCGAATCGGTCTCGTCCATGACGGCGACGAGAGGCTGGAGCAGCCCCAACTGCAAAATCTCGGCGCGCTTCTTCTCGCCGCCGGAGAACCCGTCGTTGACATAGCGGCGGACGAACTGCTCGTCCATCTGCAACCGGCCGAGCACCTCGTTCAGCACCTGGCGAAACTCGCGGACGGGAATCTCCTCGCCGCGGCGCGCGCTCATCGCGCGCCGCAGGAAATTGATCATCGAGACGCCCGGGATGTCGGTCGGGTACTGAAATGCGAGGAACAGGCCCGCCCGAGCGCGCTCGTCGGGCGCCATCTCAATGACGCTGTCACCCTCGAGGCGAATGTCCCCGCCGGTGATCGTGTAGCGCGGGTGGCCCATCAAGGAGTTGGCCAGCGTGCTCTTGCCGGACCCGTTGGGGCCCATGATCGCGTGCACCTCGCCGGGACGCAGCGTCAACGAGAGACCGTTGACGATGTGCTTGTCCTCGACAGCGACCTGCAGCGTGTCAATCTCGAAAAGCGGTGGGGTCATGCACCGGTTGCTTTCTACTATCGGTTTCCGCGCGTGGGATTGCGCACGGTTGAGGTGGCTCAGACTGCCTGCTTGAACTCCGCATCGAGCGAAACGGGACGCAGGGGGATGATATAGACGCAGCCGTCGTCGCCCTGCGCCAAGCGCTGGTTCTGCTCGACTTCGACGCCCAGCAGCTTCTCGATCACCAATCGATCGGCGTCGCAGACGCACGAACTGGTGGTCGCCGCGCCGATGTAGGGGCAGGCGTTGTTGACCAGCTTGAGTTCGTCGTCGGTGCGTTGCCAGTGGTCGAGAATACCCTCCGGTCGGAGAGCGTCAACCACGGCGCCGACTCGCTCCTCCAGCGGACCGGCCGGCACTTCGGCGCGGTGTGCGTTGGCGACCTGGTCGGCCAGGGCCTCAGAGATGGCGGACTGCTCAATCTGCAACCGCGCCATCTCGCTCAGCAGCCGCTCGGCCAGTTCGGGTGTGTGGTCCCGGACCGTGCGGACGCCCTCGTCGGTGGCGCGGTAGAGATAGGAGGGACGGCCCGGTCCGCGTCGCAACGCTTCGACCTGCAGCAGACCCTCGGCTTCGAGCCGGTCGAGGTGACGGCGAACCGTCGCATCGGATATCTCAAGCTCATTCGACAGTTGGGCGACGGTCGCCCCGCCGAGCTCAACGACGCGTTCGAGCAGACTCGTTCGAGTTTCACGTGGACGCATCCGAGGCTCCAGAATCCAACTTCCCCGCTCGACCCCGCTGAGTTTGAGATGCCGACAGGGAAGCGGCACTTATGAGTTTATCGCCATCAGTTCGCAAATATGCCCAATTCGTCCAAAAAGCGCGAAGGATCTTTGGGCGCGGCCAAAGAGAGTGTCGAACGTAATGCACTGCCAGCGTGGTCCTGAACGGGTCAGCTCCGCTCGTGAGAGACCGAGGCGGGCAGCGGCACCAGCATCGGGCGATCGAGTTGCGGATGCGGCTGCAGCATGAACTCCATGCCGAACACCTCTGAGAGGAGCTCGGGCCGGAGCACATCCTCAACGGGGCCGAAGGCGACTGTTTCGCCGCGGTGCAGCACGATGGCGCTGTCCACGTAGGTGGCGGCCAGATTGAGATCGTGCAGCACGGCGACGACTGCCGCGCCTTCGGATGCCAGCTCACGGGCGAGCTGCAACACCAGATGTTGATGACGCAGGTCGAGGTGGGCAGTCGGTTCATCGATCAGGAGAATCGGCGTTTCCTGGGCCAGCACCCGCGCGAGTGTCACGCGGGACTGTTCTCCGCCCGACAACGTCGGGTAGGCGCGGACGGCGTAGTCGCGCGTATCGGTGAGGCCCATCGCGTAATCGGTCAACCTGGCACCGTGTTCGCGCTCCCCGCGCTCGCCTTCCCATGGCGCGCGGCCCATCCGCACGACCTCGCGCGCCGTGAACAGGAACGGCAGGTACGAACTTTGCGGCATCACCGCGCGGCGGCGGGCGAGCTCCTTCGCGTCGAAATCGGCGATCGGGCGGCCATCGATGTAGGTCACGCCTTCGTCGAGCGGCAGATCACCGGACAACGCACCGAGCAGCGTCGTTTTGCCGGCGCCATTGGGTCCGACCACGCCGACGAGATCGCCGCCGCGCACGTCGAGGGACACGCCGTTGATCAGCGTCTGGCCGTCGACCCGAACCGTCAGTTGTTCCCCGCGCAGCGCGGGCGCTCCGGATTGCACGTCTCTAGCTTACCTGTCGACCGGCCTGTAGGCGGGTATCAGAATTCCACCACCACGCCGTCATCTGCCACCAGGACAGCACACTCGAGCTGCGCTTGAGCCGTTCGCGCCGCGGCTGCTCGATCGGCGTCGTACCAGAAGTGGGTCAGCATCAGCCGTCCGACGCCGGCGTTCCTGGCCAGATCGGCCGCCTGCGAGGCCGTCAAGTGGCCTTGCACGGGGCCGTGTTCCGGCTCGTCCAGAGTGGCTTCGGCCAGCAAGAGGTCGCAGCCCCGGGCCAGTTCGCAGATCTCATTCGACGGCGCGGTGTCGCCGGTGTAGGTCAAACTCGACGAGCCGTCGATCCGAATCGCCCAGCCGGGAATGTAATGTATGCCGCCCGCGAAGCTCGCTTGCAGACCGTCGGCCAACTCCAGGGGAACGCCGGGCTGGTACTCGCACACGTTCCAGACGCCGTCGAGGAAATCGGGGGGGAAACAAACTGCTTCGAGCACCTTGGTCAGAGAGGCCCGGCCGCCGGGCGGCAGATGCAGGTGTCCGCACGGCTTCGCCAATCCGGCCATGTCCCTCGTCACGGCGAAGCGCAGGGGGAGCAGATCGATAAAGTGATCGGCGTGCATATGTGAGATGAAAATGTGGTCGATCTCGTCTGCGGGTCCCATTCCAACCAGCGTGCTGGCCACGCCGTGACCGCAGTCGAGCAGGATGCGAACGTTCGATTCTTCGACCAGGTAGCCCGAGCTGTTGCCGCCGTCTCCCGCACAGGCCGCACCGGAACCGAGAACCGTCAGCCGCATGGTGGCTCGAATTCCATCAAGAGGCATACGCCGGATAACGGAGTATGCAATAGCCGAACGTTCTGGCAATCGTATGCAGGCGTGAGGCGCCTCTTCAATCAAGTTCGCGTCAGAGAACGCAGCTCATGACACGTTCGCAGGCAGAACGCGGACTCTGCGCCGACTGTCGCTGGTCTCGACTGGTCGAGACGAAGCGGGGCTCGACATTCGTGCTCTGTGCGCTCTCGAAGACCGACGCTCGTTTTCCGAGGTACCCGCCGCTTCCGGTGAGAACCTGCAGCGGTTACGTCGCCCAACACGATGCTTCGGCGCGGGATGGCCGCGTATGATTGCCGCATTCGCCATGCCCCGCGCCATGCCCTGCTCGATTTGCCGCTTATGACCTCGCTCGCGCCTCGATGGCTGCAAACGATCTCGGAGTTTGCCCTCCGTGCGATCGTCGTCGCGGGCTTCCTGATCCTGCTCGGACTCGCGATCGACCGCCTGCGGCTGATCTTCCTGCCGCTGCTCGCGGCCCTGATCCTCTCGTCGGCATTGCTGCCGGCCAAGCATCTGCTGATCCGGCGTGGGCTGAACAACGTGCTCGCCGCGATCGCCGTTGTGGTGATCGGCCTGGCAGCGCTCGGTTCGATCGGCTACTTCACCGTCACGACCCTGACCTCCGAGTTCGAGGAACTCGAACTCGACATTGAGGCCGGCTTCACCGAGGTGCTGCAATCGGTCGGCGACTGGGCGGGCCTGTCGGACGAGCAGGTCGACGATGCGATCGACGACGTGCTGGACGGCATCCGAGGCAACGCGGACACGATCGCGGGCGGGATCTTCTCGGGCGTGCGGCTGGCGGCGGAGATGCTCGCCGGCATCATCCTGCTCGCCGTGCTCACCTTCCTGCTGGTGAAGGATGCCGAGTCGATACAGAGCGCGATCACGCGCCGACTCTCGAAGCGGCATCGGCGCGATTTTCTTGTGCTGACCGGAGGACTGTTCGACACGCTCGGCCGCTACTTCCGCGGGGTCACGATCGTCGCCTTCATGGACGCGATTCTGATCGGCATCGGACTGGCGATCATCGGAATCCCGTTCGCTCTGCCACTGGCGGTGTTGACCTTCTTCGGCGCATTCATTCCCGTGATCGGCGCAGTGCTGGCCGGTCTGGCCGCCTTCCTGATCGCGCTGGCGACCGAGGGGGTCACGGCGGCGCTGATCGTGGGCGGGCTGGTGCTCGCGGTTCAGCAGATCGAAGGCAACGTGATGGCGCCGTTCATCCTCGGACGCTCGATCTCGATGCACCCGATCCTGGTGATCCTGGCGGTCTCGACCGGCGGCGCGCTATGGGGGATCATGGGCGCGTTCGTCGCCGTGCCGCTGACGGCGATCGCCGTGGCGCTGCTCGACTTCTACACGGGCAAGGGCCGGTTCGCTGCGCGGCGCCGCTCGCCGACTTGACCGGGGGAGGGGCCCTCACCCCAGCCCTCTCCCTCGGGGAGAGGGGGTTAGTCCCAGCTCGGCTTGGACGGGGCGGATGCGCCTCGCATGAGTTCGCGGTCGTGGGGGGCGTTGGCGCGGGCCCCGCGGAAGTCGCGGAACGGACCGTCGCGCCACTCGAGCGCCGACTTGAGACCGTCGCGCTGGACGCGCTCGCCCCATTCGCCGGCTTCCGGGCGGTGCTTGGACATTGCCTCGACGTCGGTGCCGGAGATCATCGCGGTCTTGTAGCCCTGGATCTCGTAGGCGCGGTTCACCGAGCGCTTCGAGTACATCAGCAGGTGGTTGTCGATGTGGCCCATGCGCTGGGCGAAGTCCATCGTGAACTCGTCCAGTTCGTCGGCCTGCAGCGCGTAGTTGGCCCAGCCCCAGCGGTACATGTCGGCGCCGGAGTGGGGGTCGCCGAGGTAGGCGAACTCGCGGGCCTTGGCCTGGGGCAGGTGCCAGGGCGCCCACATGGCGTCCATCGTCCCCATCGCGCGGACCGGCGGGTAGCCGACCTGGCAGTCCTCGGCGACGATGCGCAGGTCGCAGGCCGACGCGAGTTCGGTCGCGCCGGCCAGGCAGTAGCCGTGGATCTGGCCGATGACCGGCTTGGCCAGCTCCCAGATGATGAAGTTGCCCATCACGGCATGGCGCGACCAGTCGTAGTGCTGGGGGTGAGTCGTGCCGGTGTCAGGCAGGCCGGTCCACTGGTTGGTGTGGGGATGGTCGGGATCGGGCGAGGGCTGGAGGTCGTAGCCGGCGGAGAAGGCGCGGCCGGCGCCCTTGATGATGATCACGCCGATCGAGGCATCGGCCTCGGCGGCCTTGAGGGCATGGAACATCTCGCCGCGCAATTCGTTGGAGAGCGCGTTGAGTTTTTCGGGGCGGTTGAGTGTCACCGTCGCGACGCGCCCGTCGGTGTCGTAGAGGATGTTGTCGTAGGTCATGCACCGGTCCTTCGAGGTGAGTGGGAATCGGAAACGAGTATACGCGCGGGTATCGCAGGGGAATTCCGGGCGGATGAGGCGGATATGGCGCTGTGGGCTGGGAATTCATGCCAGGTCATGTCAGATTTGGTCAGATCCGGTCAGATTTTGGTTGAGTCAGGTCAGATGCGGATGAGTCTTGTCGGGGTGAGGGCAGGTGACGGCTGGTGAGGTCAGGTGGTGGTTGCAGGTCATGTTGGGCGGCTCCGATTTGGGGGCGTGCTGACGGGTTTGGTTGATTGTATTCGGACGGATGTTCGGCTGGGGGCAAATGCGGTGTGGTGTGGGTGGCGGTGGGGGAGAGGGGATTGGAGGGGAGTGGGGTTGCTCGCGTTAGCCTGCGGGCATGATGACTGACCTGACCACTGACACTGCCACTTTTGAACTGTCTGATCACATTGCGACGGTGACGCTGAACCGGCCGGAGGCGATGAATGCGTTGGATCCGGACCTGATTGCGTCGCTGGCCGATATCTGGGTTGAGATTCGGGACAACCCGGAGATCTGGGTCGGGATTGTGACCGGGGCGGGCGAGCGGGCGTTTTGCGCAGGGGCCGACCTGAAGAAGACGATTCCGACGCGGCCCGGCGCCGAGAACGTCAACTGGCCTGTGTTCCAGCCGTCGCTGCGGCACACGATCGACGGCGGGATGCAAATCTGGAAGCCGATGATCGCGGCGGTCAACGGGTACTGCCTGGCGGCCGGGCTGACTCTGCTGTCGGCCTGTGATCTGCGGATCGCGGCGGAACATGCTCAGTTCGGGTTGCCTGAGGTGATTCGGGGCATCGTGCCGACGCTGGGCGCGACGCAGCGCCTGACTCGGCAACTGCCCTGGACGGTGGCGATGGAGCTGCTGTTGATGGGCGAGCACATCGACGCGCAGCGGGCGCTGTCGGTTGGCCTGGTGAACCGGGTGGTGCCGGCGGACGAGGTGATGCCGACGGCTCGGGCCTGGGCGGAGAAGCTGACGGCCGGCGCGCCCTTGACCCAGCGAGCGATCAAGGAGTCGGCGGTTCGCGGGTTGTCGCTGCCGATCGACGAGGGCATCCGGATGGAGGAACTGTTGTCGGCGCATATCCGCAGGACGGAGGACTTCAAGGAAGGTCCAAAGGCCTTTGCGGAGAAGCGGCCGCCTTTCTATCGGGGCAACTAGGCTGCGGGAGACCCCCCTCTGCCTTCGGCATCTCCCCCCGCTATGCGGGGGGAGAAGGGAATGAATCGACGAAGCTCTCCTCCGCTTGGGGGGGCGAGACGTGCAGATACAGGAGCGAAGCGATGACCATGCGGATGACGTTCGGGGCGCAGATTCCCGGGAACTCGACTGACTTTTCCTTGATGCGCGATGTGGCGCAGACGATGGATGCGACTCGCTGGTCGTCGGCGTGGACGTACGACCACTTTGTGCCGCCACTGGTCTTTATGGACGAGACGCAGGATTCGCTCGAGGGCTGGATGACGCTGGCCGCGCTGGGCGAGGCGACGACCAACCTGATGCTGGGCACGCTGGTCTCGGGCGTGACCTATCGCAATCCGGGGCTGCTGGCGAAGATGACCGCCACCATGGACCACAACACCGGCGGGCGGGCGATTCTTGGCCTTGGCGCGGCCTGGCACGAGCGCGAACACGCCGCGTACGGCTGGGACTTCCCCGAGCTGCGGGAACGATCGGACCGGCTGGAGGAGGCGACCGCGCTGATTCGGGCGTTGTTCCGATCCGACGGACCGGTGCAGTTCGAGGGCAAGTACTACCGGCTCGATCACGCGCCGTTCGCGCCGCGCGTGCATCCCGATCATCCGGGCGGTGCGATCGAGATCATGATCGGCGGCAACGGCGCCAGACGAACGCTGCGCACGCTGGGCCGCTACGGCGACATCTGCAACGTGCGCGGGACGCCGGAGGAAGTGGCGCAGATGATCGGAGTGATTCGCGGCCACTGCGAGGACGCTGGGCGCGATCCGTCGGAGATCACCCTGACCACCGTCATGCGACCCGCTCTGGTGGACGAGCAGCACAAGATCGACCGCCTGCGCCAGGTCCACGGCGAGGGCATGTCGGACGAGCAGCGAACCCGACTGCCGATCGGCCCGGCGGAGCATCTGATCAGCCTGTTCCAGGAGTACGAGGCGATCGGCATTACGGGATTCGTCTTCGAGTCAATCCCCAACAACCCGCGGCTCTACGAGCAGTTCGACGAACTCGTGCTCAGCGCATTCGACGACTGATCGGCTTGCGGGCGAGGTACAACGATGACCATGCGACTGACGTTCGGCGCACAGATTCCGGGCAACCAGACCGACTTCTCGCTGATGCGTGATGTCGCCCAGACGATGGACGCCACGCGCTGGCACTCGGCCTGGACCTACGACCATTTCGTCCCGCCGCTGGACTTCATGGACGAGACCGGCGACTCGCTCGAAGGCTGGATGTCGCTGGCCGCGATCGGTGAAGCGACCTCGACCTTGATGCTGGGCACGCTGGTCTCGGCCGTGACATATCGCAGTCCCAGCCTGGTCGCCAAGATGACGGCGACGCTCGATCACAACACCGGCGGGCGGGCGATCCTCGGGCTCGGCGCCGCCGGCCATGCCCGCGAGCACGGCTTCTACGGCTGGGACTTCCCGTCGCTCAAGGAACGCTCGGATCGACTCGAGGAAGCGACCGAGCTGATTCGCTCCCTGCTGCATAGCGAGGGCCGGGTCGACTTTCAGGGCACGCACTACCAGCTCAACAACGCGCCGTTCGCGCCCAGAGCCCATCCCGACCATCCGGGCGGGTTCGTCCAGATCATGATCGGCGGCAACGGCGAGCGCCGGACACTGCGCACGCTGGCGCGGCACGGCGACATCTGCAATATCCGAGGGACTCCCGAGGAGGTCGCGAGGCTGATCGACGTGATCCACCGGCACTGCGCCGAGGCGGGCCGCGACCCGTCCGAGATCTACCTCACCACCGTGATGCGTCCCGCCCTGGTCTACGAGCAGCACAAGGTCGACCGCCTGCGACAGATCCACGGCGAAGGCATGCCGGAGGACGAAGTGCAACACCTGCCGATCGGCCCGGCGGAACACCTGATCAACGTGTTCGAGCAGTACGAGGCCGTGGGCATCCAGGGCTTCGTCTTCGAGTCGATCCCCAACAATCCCCGGCTCTACGAGCAGTTCGACTCAGAGGTGCTGAGCGCATTTGACGACTAGTCGATGCCGCAGCCGCTTCGTCGCTCTGATTACACTTGCCCGGCCGCGGTCGTTTGGCGCGCCGAACTGTCTGAGAAGAATCCCGGCTCACTCGATACTCTGCGAGTCAATCGAAGAGCCTCTATCTATCGGAGACGCGAAAGCAGGTGCGACGTGAAGCCATCAGTCCTCAAGACCCTGGCCCTGGGACTCCTCATAGCGTTGACATTCGGCTTGCTCGCCGCCTGTGGAGACGATGAGGAGCAACAACAGCAACAGGCGCAGGCGGTCGCCGAGCAACAGGACGATGAGCAGCAGGGCACGACCACGGCTGCGCCGGCCCGGCAGCAGCAGCAACAGCAACAGGATCAGCCCGCCGCGCCCGTCGCCGAGGGGCCGCTGAAGATTGGCTTCCTGGCCGACTTCTCGGGACCGCTGGCCGAGTTCGGTCCGGCGATCCAGACCGGCGTCGAGCTGGCGATCAAGCACCTCAACGACGCGGGTGGCGTGCTGGGGCACGACGTTGAGCTGGTCGTCGGCGATACGGCACTCGACCCGACGCAGGCGACGGAAGAGGCGCGACGCTTGATCGAGGTGGAGGGTGTCCACGCGATCGTCGGTCCGCTCGCGTCCTCGATCACGCTGGCCGTCGCCGAGTCTGTCGCAACACAGGCTGGGGTACCGGTGATTTCCCCGTCCGCGACCTCGCCACAACTGACCATTGCCGAGGACAGCGACTTCCTCTTCCGCAGCACGACCTCCGATGCGGCTCAGGGGCCGGTGCTGGCCCAACTCGCCGCGAGCCAGGGTCTAAGCAACGTCGGCGTGCTCTTTCTCAACGACCCGTACGGTCAGGGACTGGCCGACTCATTCTTCGACGCCTGGGGCGGCGACGTGTTAATGATCTCGATTGAAGACGGCCAGGCGTCGTACCTCTCCGAGCTGCAGCAGCTCGCCGGCGAGGGTGCGCAGGCGCTGATCGCGATCGCCTTCCCGCAGCAGGCCGAGGTCTTTCTCCGCGAAGCGCTGGAGCAGGGCCTGTTCGACCACTTCCTGTTCGTCGACGGCACCAAGAGCCAGGACCTGATTGATGCGATTGGCGCCGAGTACCTGAATGGCATGCAGGGCACCGCGCCGGCCGCCGGACCGGAGTCGGACTCGCTGCGGGCCTTCAACGAGGCCTACGTCGCCGAGTACGGCGAGCTCTCACCGCTGCCGTTCATCCGCGAGGCCTACGACGCGGCGATCGCAATTGGTCTGGCCGCGGAGGTGGCTGGATCGATCGACTCCGGGGCGATCCGGAACAGCTTGCGCGCGGCGGCGGCGCCTCCGGGCGAGAGCGTCTCGGCCGGCGCGGACGGCATTGCTCAAGCCCTCGATGCGATTCGAAGCGGCAACGAGATCGATTACGCCGGGGCGGCGACCTCGCTCGACTGGGACGCCAACGGCGATGTGACCTCGGGCTACATCGGCGTGTGGCAGTTCGCGGACGGCACGATCGAAGAGGTCAGCGTGACCGCGTTCGACCTCGGCGGCGGGCCGATCGTGGCGACGCCCAGCGCGTCGGACGGCGATCAGCAACAGTCGATGATCTCCGACGAGCCGCTGAGGATCGGTCTGCTAGCCGACTTCTCCGGTCCGCTGGCCGAGTTCGGACCAAGCATCCAGACCGGCGTCGATCTGGCGATCAAGCATCTCAACGACGGCGGCGGCGTACTCGGCCGCCCGGTCGAGCTTGTGATCGGCGATACCGCGCTCGACCCGACCCAGGCGACCGAGGAAACGCGACGGCTGATCGAAGTCGAGGGGGTCCACGCCATCGTCGGGCCGCTGGCATCATCGATCACGCTGGCCGTGGTCGAGTCGGTAGCCGCCGACGCGGGCATCCTCGTGATTTCGCCGTCGGCGACCTCGCCGCAGCTCACGATCGCCGAGGACAACGACTTCCTCTTCCGCAGCACGGTCTCCGATGCGGCGCAGGGCCCGGTCCTGGCGCAGCTCGCGGCCGATGAGGGCTACACCAACGTCGGCGTGATCTTCCTCAACGACCCGTACGGTCAGGGGCTGGCGGAGGCGTTCGAGGCGGCCTGGGGGGGTGAGGCGAACATCGTCTCAATCGAGCCGCGCCAGGCGACCTACCTCGCCGAGCTGCAGCAGGCCGCGGACAACGACGCCGAGGCGCTGATCGTGATCGCCTTCCCGCAGGAAGCCGAGATTTTCATCCGCGAGGCGCTGGAGCAAGGGCTGTTCGACGAGTTCCTGTTCGTGGACGGGAGCAAGAGCCAGGAGCTGGTCGACGCGATCGGCGGCGAGTACCTGGAGGGCATGAAGGGCACGGCGCCTGCGCCGGGGCCGGAGTCGCCCGCCTTGCTGCTGTTCAACCAGTCCTACATCGCTGAATACGGCGAGTTGTCGCCGTTGCCGTTCGTCGCCGAGGCATACGACGCGGCCGTAGCGATCGGCATTGCGGCTCAGGCGGCCGGCTCGGTCGATCCGGCTGCGATCCGCGACAGTCTGCGCTCGGTCGCAGGCCCGCCTGGCGATCCGTACGCCGTCGGCGACGAGGGCGTGGGCGCAGCGCTGGCGGCCGTCGCCGAGGGTTGGGACGTCGACCTCGAAGGCGCCGCGACCTCGCTCGACTGGAACGAGAACGGCGACATTACCTCCGGCTACATCGGCGTCTGGGCCTACCAGGACGGCCAGATCGTCGAGATCAGTGTGACCGCCTTTGAGCTCGACGAGTAAGCTCGAACCCGGTACAACAGGGAAGCCGAGCGCAGCGCTCACGGCGCTGCGCTCGGGCGCAACCAGACCAACCGATCACAGAGAGGCGCAGCCGTGGCGAGTGTTCGGCCTGGAAACCGACTGATCAGTCGGTTCCTCCTCGGTTCCATCATCATCCTGACCTGCGCGTCCATGCTGGTCGGCATTGCCTGCGGCACCGATCCTGAGCAGGCGGAGTCCCAGGCGAGTGAGCCTGCGGCATCGTCCGAGCTGCCGACCGATCCGCTCAAGATCGGGCTGCTGCTTGACTTCTCCGGGCCGCTGGCCGAGTACGGCCCGGAACTGCAACGGGGCTTCGAGCTCGCGATCAAGCACATCAACGAAGCCGGCGGCGTCTGGGGCATGCCGGTCGAGTCGGCCGTCGGCGATACGTCGCTGGATCCGACCACCGCTGTTGAAGAGGCGCGCCGGCTGATTGAGATCGAGCATGTGCACGGCATCATCGGACCGATGTCGAGCGCGATGTCCCTGGCCGTGACCGAATCGGTCAGCGGGCCCGGTCGGATTCCGACGATCTCGCCGGTCGCGACCTCGTCGCAGGTCACGTTGGCCGAGGACGATGACTTCCTCTTCCGCGTCTCGCTGGCGGACCGGGTGGAGGGACAGCATCTGGCCGAACTGACAGAGCGGGAAGGCTTCGACAACGTCGGCCTGTTGTACCGGGACGACGCGTTCGGTCACGGGATGGCGACTGCCTTCGAGGAGCACTTTGCCGGCCGGGTCAAGACGATTGCGGTCAATCCCGGCGCGACGAGCTTCACGGCCGAGCTTGAGCAATCGCTGGAGTTCGATCCCGAGGCGCTCGTCCTGGTCGCGTTCCCTCCCGAGACCATCCTGATCATTCGCGAGGCGCTGGAACTGGGCTACTACGACCGGTTCGTCTTTGGTGCTCCGGCCAGGACGCCGGGGGTCAGCGAGGCCATCGGTCCTCACCTGCTGGCCGGCATGAGGGGGACGTACGTCGCGGCTGCGCCGGCCAATCCGTCATCCGACGCCTGGAACGAGGCCTACCACGAGGAATACGGCGGTCCTCCGGGGCGTCCGTACGTCAAGGAAGCCTACGACGCCACGATTGCCTTCGCGCTGGCCGCCGAAGCGGCCCGGTCAAGCGACGGCGCAGCGATCCGGGACCAGTTGCGGCGCGTGGGTTCCGCGCCCGGAACCGTGGTCATCCCGCATCCGGACAGCCTCGCTGCGGGCCTTGATGCGCTGGCCGACGGCCGCGATGTGGACTATCAGGGCGCGGCCGGCACGCTCGACTGGGATGAGCACGGCGACATCACGCATGGTTACATCGGGATCTGGGAGTTCGCCGAGGATGGCTCGATTGCCGAGGTGGAGCTGTTCGAATTCGTCGCGGGGTGAGCGTATTGGATAAGCTCTCAACCAATCAGCTCTGTCAATCGATCGAGGCATCGTCATGCCGCGGCTCCTGATTCCGGTTGCGCTCGTACTCATGCTCGTGTTCGCCGCATGCGGCGGAGGCGATGACGCGCAGACGCAGGGCGATGCCGGACCTCAGCCGCAGGACGAGGCGCAACAGCAGCAACCCGCCGCTGCGGAACAGGCCGAACAGGCCGACCAATCCGGAACGCCGGAGCCGCTCAAGATCGCCTTCCTCGGCGATCTCACCGGCGGCCTGGCCGAGATCGGGGTCGAGATGCGCGACGGATTTCTCCTCGCGATCAAGCACATCAATGCGGCCGGCGGCGTGTTCGGTCAGCCGGTTGAGTTCGTCATCGGCGACACCAACACCGATCCAACGATCGCGGTCGAAGAGGCGCGGCGGATGATCGAGATCGAGGGCGCCCACGTGATCGTCGGCGCGCACTCGAGCACCAACTCGCTGGCGGTCGCGGAGAGCATCACCGGTCCGGCCGGGATTCCTCAGATCTCTCCGGCTTCGTCATCGCCCCAGCTCGCCGTCGCCGCCGACAATGACTTCCTCTTCCGGGCCACGCTGAACGACAAGGTGCAGGGACCGGCGCTGGCTCAACTGGTCAACGAGCAGGGGTACTCGAACGTCGGCGTGATCTATCGAGACGACGCCTGGGGGCAGGGCATCGCCGACTCGTTTGCCGAGTCGTTCGTCGAGACCTGGGGCGGCCAGGTCGTGAAGGTCGCCGTGGCGCCGCAGCAGACCACGTACCTCAGCGAAATCCAGCAGTCGCTGCAGAACCAGCCGGAGGCGCTGGTCATGCTCGCGTATGTGCCGGAGGGAACGATCATCCTGCGCGAGGCAATCGAGAACGGCCTTTACGACCGCTTCGTGTTCGGTCCGACCAGCCGCAACCCGGGACTGATCAACGCGATCGGCGGGCAACACCTGGGCGGGATGCACGGCACGGCGCCGGGGACCGCGCCGGGCACGGAGTCGGCGCTGCTCTGGGAAGCGGCCTACATTGAGGAGTACGAGCGGCCGTACGGCTTCCCGTACACGAAACAGGCCTACGACGCGACGGTCGCCTTTGCGCTGGCCGCCGAGGCGGCCGGATCGACGGACGGAGCGGCGATCCGCGATCAACTGCGGCGCATCGGCGGCGCGCCGGGCCAGGTCGTGCTGGCCGATATCGGCAGCATTCGACTCGGACTGGAAGCGGTTCGCAACGGCGCGGACGTCGACTACGAGGGCGCCGCTCAGTCGCTGGAGTGGGACGAACACGGCGATCTCGCGCGCGGTTATGTCGGCATCTGGCGATTCACGGTCGAGGGCGCGATCGAAGACACCGGCGTGATCCCGTACGGGGAGTGACATGAGGACGTCGATTCAGTGCGAGCGAGCGCCTTGATGTACGGATCCAGCCTCCTCACGCGCTTCACCGTCGCCGTGCTATTGCTCGCTGTCATCGGAGTCGGCGCCTGGCGCATCAGCGCGACCGGAAGCGGGAACCAGGCCGACACCGAGGTGCGGGTGGCCGTCCGTCCCCTGACCGACGGCCGCACCGAGGTCGCCATACAACAGCGCACCGACGTTGGTTGGGGCGAGTACATTTCCCCCGAGGCGCGATTCCTGCGACCCAATTCGGAGTCAGGCCGCTGGTATCACAGCAGCCCGGTCGCGGTCGCCGTCGAACCAACGGGGCCCGGTCCGTTGAAGATCGCTTTGCTTCAGACCATCCACGGCTCGCCGGTCGACCGCCGACGCGCCTTCAAGTTGGCGATCGCTCAGATCAACGAAGCGGGCGGCGTGTTCGGCCGACCGGTGATCGGCGTGATCGCCGACTTCAATCTTGACGAAGATTTCATTGTCGCCTCGGCGAAGCGTCTGGTGCTGGAGGAGGGCGTGCATGCGTTCGTCGGGCCGACCTTCAGCTCGAGTTCACTGATCATTTCGGAGCAGGTCTCGAATCCGCTGAAGATTCCCACGGTCAGCCCGTCAGCCTCGTCGCCGCTGCTCACCGACGCCGATCCGGGTGATTTCTTCTTCCGCACGACACCGTCGGATGGAGCCGGCGAGGGAGGGGTCCTGGCCAGTCTCGCCCGCGAACAGGGCCATGAACGGATCGCGATCCTCTACCGCGATGACGCCTGGGGGCAGGGCTTGACCAATGAGGTGCTTCGCGCCTTCGAGGGCGAGGCGGTCGCGCTGCCGATCGACCACGTGGCCGGCGTTTCCTTCCTCTCCGAGATCTCTGAGGTTGCCGAATTCGGCGCGAGCGTGCTGCTGGTACACGGCTGCTGGAAGGAGACGGCCGTGGTGATCAGGGAGTCGCTGCGGAACGGTCTGTTCGATCAGTTCCTGCTGGGCGACTGCGCGCAGAGCGGTCACCTGTTCGAGGCGCTCGGGGCCGAGATCGCGACCGGATTGACCGGCGCCGCGCCGACGATCGGCGAACCGACCGCGTCGACCAGGATGTTCGTGGACGGGTTCACGGTGATGTGGGGAGTGCCGCCACCGGCGAATGTGTCGTTTGTGCCGTCGGTCTATGACGCCACGATTGCGCTCGCGCTGGCCGCTCAGGCCGCGCAATCCACGGATGGCGTGGCAATCCGGGATCAGCTTCGGACCATCAGCGACGGACGCGGCGTGGCCGTGAACGCGGCGATGCTGACGGAGGCATTCGAGGCGCTGGCAGATGGACGGGACGTCGACTACACGGGCGCGGTGTCGAGCCTCGACTGGGACGAGCACGGTGACCTGACTCGCTTCACCCTCGGCATCTGGCGCTTCACGGCCGACGGGGAGATCGAGATTGTGCGTCGAATCCCGGTGGACCTCGCCCCGTAGCTCCGGTGCGGCGTTCGGCGTCAACGCGAGACGGCGCTGCGCACTCGCTTCCAGATGGATCCGGGGTCACCGCCGGGGCGATCGTCCGGCCCCTGTGAGACGAATCGGCTGACGCGATCGCGCTCGGCGAGCAGACCCTGCGGCCGCCAGAGCAGGAAGGCGACGATCAGCAGGCCGATCAGCAGTTGGCGGACCTGGAAGACGCGGCTGCCCAGCCAGTCGGGCAGGCTCTCCTGGATGAGCGGCGTGCCGAACCAGAAGAAGCCCACGACGAGCGCGCCGACGACCACGCCTCGATGATTGCCGCTGCCGCCGACGATCAGCATCGTCCAGACGAAAAAGGTGCCCAGCAAGTCGGAGAACGTGAGCGGGGAGATGGTCCCGCTGCGATGCGCGTAGATCGCCCCGGCCAGACCCATCAGCATCGCCCCGAGGATGAATGCCCCCATGCGGAAGCGGACGGTGTTCTTGCCCGAAGCCCTGGCCGTGTCCTCGTTGTCTCGAATCGCCCGTAAGGCCCGACCCCAGGGCGACGCGGTCGCCCTCGTCACCAGCCAATACACGGCGACCAACACGACCAACACGATGGCCAGCTCGACCCAGCGGTATCCGCCGCCCGACACTTCCTGCTCCAGGAATCCGTCGATGCCGTTCAGGCCCCGGCTGCGGTTGACCAGCCCTTCGACCGAGTTGGCGATGCTGCGCAGGATCGCCGCGACGCCGATCGTGGCGATGGCGAGGAAGTCGTCGCGCAATCGCAGGGTCGGGATGCCCAGGAGAAGCGCGAGGACGGCGCCGGCGACCATGGCCATGAGCCAGCCGACCGGAATCGGGATGCCCCAGCCGGCGACGTAGGCCTCGAGGCCCTCCGGAGCGGGCAAGGTCAGCACGGCGGACACGTACGCGCCGACCATGAAGAATGCCGCCACGCCGAAGTTGAGGATGCCAACGCTCCACTGGATGTTCAGCGCCAGCGCGAGGATGGCGAAGATGCTGACCGTGGTGAGGAAGCCCACCGTCCAGTTGACGGCGCCGTCGAACGTGACCAGGGTGACGGCGCTGTCGATCAGGTGTTCCATCTCAACGCACCTGTCCGAACAGGCCGCGCGGCCGCAAGAGCAGCACGACGATCACGATTACGAAGGGCACGCCCGGTTTGAGCCCGGTGTTGATCCACTGGGTCGAGAGCTCCTGGGCGATCCCGACGGTTAACCCGCCGATCAGCGCTCCCCACGGATTGCCGATTCCGCCCAGTATGACCGCCGCGAAGAGCGGCAAGAGGAGCCGGAACCCGGCGTCGAAGCGCACTTCCGCCTGGAGTCCGAGCATGACTCCGGCTAGGGCCCCGAGGATCCCGGCGATAATCCAGGTGCCGATCCGAATCCGGTTGGTCTCGATTCCGGATGCTTCGGCCAGACCGGGATTGTCGGCGGTCGCGCGCATCGCTTTGCCGAATCGCGTTCGATAGAGCAGCCAATAGAGCAGCACGGCGGCCAGGACGGTGATCCCGACGATGAAGAACTGGTCGGGCTTGACCTTGATCCCGCCAAGGATCTCGATGGCGGGATGGATGCCGGGGGTGTAGCGGAAGTTGGAGGGTCCCCAGATCAACTGGATCACCGCCCGCAACATGATCGAGATGCCCAGCGAGGCGATGGCGAAGACGAAGAAGCCTCCGCCGGCGGCGCGCAGTCGGCGGAAGACCAGGCGCTCCAGGATGACCGAGATCAGCGCGACGCCGATCATCGCGACCAGCAGTCCGACGACCAGACCCCAGCCGAAGGAGAGCGAGCCGAAGCGTCCGCCGGCGAATCCCAGGTTGGCGCCCTCGGCCGAGACGACGAAGAATGCCAGGAACATGCCCCAGCCCATCTTGTCGCCGTGGGCGAAGTCGCCAATCCCGAGCACGCCGAAGACCAGCGTCAGCCCCATCGCGCCGAGCGCGACGATCGAACCGACGATGATCCCGATCGTGACGAGCTGTGCGATCTCTATGTCAGGCCTCCCTCTTCGATCGTGAACCCCTCGCCCTCGGCCTGACCGAGGAAGGCCTTGCCCACGTCGGCGCTGGTCAACATCTCCGTGCCCGTGCCCTCGATCGCTTTCTCCCCGTCGACCATCACCACCGCGCGATCGGACCAGACCAGCGCCTCGGTGGCGTTCTGTTCCACCATCAGGATGCCGACGCCCGACATGTGGATCTGGTAGATCCGCGCCAGCAGCTCGCCGCGGGCCGCCGGCGAGAGCGCGGCTGTCGGCTCGTCCACGCAGAGCATGACCGGATCGAGCATCATTGCCCGGGCCATCGCCAGCATCTGGCGTTGACCGCCCGACAGGCGACTGGCCCGCTCGCGCGGGCGGTGCTCAAGGTCGGGGAACATCGCCAGGACTTCGGCGATCCGCTCCTCCAGCCCCGTCTTGCGCATGTAGCCGCCCATCTCGAGGTTCTCGCGGATCGACATTGAGGTGAAGACGTTGTCCACCTGCGGCACGTAGCCGACGCCCGACGCGATCATGCGCGGCGTCGACCAACCGCTGACATCCTCGCCCTGGAACAGCCGACGGCCGCGCTCGAACGGCAGAGCGCCCACGATCGCCTTGAGCAATGTCGATTTGCCCGCGCCGTTCGGTCCGATGATCGTCAGGATTTCATCCTGGTAGAGGTCGAGCGCGACGTCGTGGATGATGTCGATCCCCTCGACGTAGCCGCCGCTGAACTTCTCGACCTGCAGCAACGGCTGGCGCGCGCTCATGTCGTTCGCTGCCCGCTCAGGTAGGCGGCCTGCACCTCGGGATTGGAGAGCACGTCATCGGCCGAGCCGACGTCGAGCACCTGTCCCTGGGCCATCACGATCACCGGATCGCAGAGTTGCCGGACGAAGTCGAGATTGTGCTCGATGATCAGGAAGGAGAGGCCGAGTCGTTCGCTCAGCTCACGAATATGTTGCGCCAGGCGCCGCACGAGGGCCGGATTCACACCCGCTCCCGGCTCGTCAAGCAGGATCATGCGCGGCTCGGCCATCAGCGCCCTGGCGAGTTCGAGCAGTTTGCGTTGACCGCCCGACAGCGCGCCGGCTCTCAGGTAGGCCTGATGTCCGAGCTGGGTCTGTTCCAGCACCTCGTGGGCCCGCGCCTCGAGCCGCTGCTCTTGCTCGCGGACCGTCCAGGGCAACAGCCAGTTGCGCCAGACCGCTTCGCCGGCCTGTTGCTCGCCGGCCAGCATCAGGTTTTCCAGCACCGTCATCGTGTCCAGTTCCTGGGGAATCTGGAAGGTCCGCACCAGCCCCTTCTCGAACATCCGATGCGGCGGCAACCCGGTCACATCCTCGCCGGCGAAGAACACCTGCCCGCCGTCCGGTTTGAGGAACCCGGCGACGCAGTTGAAGGCGGTGGTCTTGCCCGCGCCGTTGGGACCGATCATCCCGGCGATCTTGCCCTGCTCGACCTCGAAGCTGGCCCGATCGCAGGCGCGCAGACCGCCGAAGTGCTTGTCCAGCTCGCGGACATCCAGCAACGTGTCCATCAACGCAACCTCAGCCCGGAGGCCAGGACAGGTTGCGCCCGCCGAGTACGTGCAGGTGCAGGTGGGCGACCGTCTGACCGCCGGCCTCGCCGACATTCACGACGACCCGCCAACCGTCCTGCTCGAGGCCCTCCTGCCTGGCGATGGTCTGGGCCGTTTGCATGAGGTGGCCCAGCAATTCCGGGTCCGCTTGATCCGCTTCCTGCAATCCGGAGATGCCGACTCTCGGTATCACCAGCACATGCGTCGGCGCTTGCGGATTCAGATCGCGAAAGGCGATGCACCGTTCGTCTTCATAGACGATGTCGGCCGGAATCTCTCCGCGCACGATGGCGCCGAAGACGGTGTCGGACGAACGCTCAGCGTCACTCACGCGCTCCTCCCTCCACTGACAGACAGCGACCGCAGGGTAGCCTGTGCCCATGCCGCCTGACATTGCGAGCCCCAACCTGGTCCTCGTCCGGCACGGTCAGAGCCAGTGGAATCTGGAGAATCGATTCACGGGCTGGATCGACGTTGATCTGTCCGATCAGGGCAGGTCCGAGGCGCACAGCGCCGGGCGGCAGATTCGCGAAGCGGGGATCGAGTTCGACGCCGCCTGGACATCGCTGCTCACCCGGGCGATCCATACGCTCTGGATCATCCTTGACGAGATCGATGCGCCGTGGCTTCCGGTCCAACGCGACTGGCGCCTGAACGAGCGCCACTACGGCGCGCTGCAAGGCCTGAACAAGGCGGAGACGGCGGCCAGGCACGGGGACGAACAGGTCCACATCTGGCGGCGCTCGTACGACATCCCACCGCCGCCGCTGGACGCCGACCATCCCGATCATCCGAGACTCGATCGGCGTTATCGCAACATTCCTGCCGCCGACTTGCCTGCAGCCGAGTCGCTCAAACTTACCCTCGAACGCGTGTTGCCGTGTTGGGAATCAGAGATCGTTCCCGCATTGCGGCAGGGACAGCGACTGCTGATCGCCGCCCACGGCAACAGCATCCGGGCAATCGTCAAGCACCTCGAGTCAATCTCCGACGACGAGATCACCGGCCTCAACATCCCCACCGGTATGCCCCTCGCCTACGCGCTCGATCCCGACATGAACGTCCTCGACCGCCGCTATCTCGCCGGCGAGCAAGCCGCCGCCGAGGCCGCCGCCGCCGTCGCCGCCCAGGGCCGCGCCTCCTGACGACCTCCCCCCGGGGAAGGCGCCCCGACAGGGCGGAGGGGGCTACGCGGTCACCGCGTCCCGATACTGGCGCACCGCCTCGATGTGGGCGTCGATGTCGCCCAGGCCGGCGTTCATCGTGGCAATCGAGATGGCCGTGGCGCCCATCTCCGCCCAGCGCTCCGCGTGTGAGACCCAGAGTTCGGGATTGCCTCCACGGAACTGGGCCTGCGGCTCCATCGGGAAGCTGTTCGGGTCGCGTCCGTTGTCGGTCAGGTAGCCGCGCAGCGTCTCGACCATCGCTGCCGAATCGGGGTTGGGCGGACCGACCGGGAACCAGCCGTCGCCGATCTTCGCCGTGCGACGCAACTGCAGATCGTGTCCGCCGCCGAACCAGACCTCGATCGGCTCGGTCGGACGCGGCTCGATCCCGGCCGCGTTGACGGTATGGAACTCGCCGTCGAAGTCGACCAGGTGGTTGGACCAAAGCGCCCGCATCAGTTCGATCTGTTCTTCCTGCCGGCGTCCGCGGTTGCGGAAGTTCTCGCCCAGCGCTTCATACTCGACGTGATTCCACCCGCTGCCGACCCCGAGCCGGAAGCGGTTGCCCGAGAGCACGCCCAACTGGGCCGCCTGCTTGGCCACCAGCGCGGTTTGACGCTGCGGCAACACCAGGACGCAGGTCGCCAATCCCAGGTTCCGCGTACACGCCGCGATAAACCCGAGCGTGACGAAGACCTCGTGGAACGGGTGCTCGTCCGTGTAGGGACCGGTCATCCGATGCACCGATGGGTCCGCACCCAGCACATGGTCGTAGATCAACAGGTGGTCGAAGCCCATGCCTTCGACGGCCTGGGCAAAATCTCGAATCGCGGACGGATCACCGCCGATCTCGTTGGTCGGCAATACGGCGCCCAGCGTCAGATCAATGGCCATGTGCGTCTCATCTCAAGGTTGCAGCGGTTTTCCGCAGGGTAGCGCCGGGATCGGGAACGGCTCGTCTTGGCAGGTATCGAGAGCGGCCCATACGCTCTGGTTTGTATCCAGGAGATTGATCCATGCCCGTTCCCCGACAGTTCCTGCGGCCGCTGGTGCTCGGCGCGCCCGAGCCTCCGACCGACATCCCCACCTATCCGTCGCGGATGATCCACTTCTTCGATCCGTCCAACGAGCGGATCCGCAACCGCCTGCCGCAGCTTGCGCCGACCCTCGACATCCTGCTCGGCAACCTGGAGGACGCGATCCCGCCGTCGGCCAAGGAGGCGGCCCGCGCCGGGTTGATCGAGGTGGGCCGGACGCTCGACCTCGGCGGGACCAAGCTGTGGACGCGGGTCAACGCGGTCGACAGCCCCTGGTTCCTCGACGACATGCTTGAACTGACTTCCGAGATCGGCGATGCGCTGGACACGGTCATGTTGCCCAAGGTCAACGGACCGGAGGAGATTCGTTTCCTCGACCTGCTGCTGGCCCAGCTTGAGGCCCGCAACGGTCTGACGAGGCCCATCCTGATTCACGCCATCCTGGAGACGGCGCAGGGCGTGTCGAACGTCGAGGCGATCGCGCAGGCCAGCCCGCGCCTGCAGGGCATGAGTCTTGGACCGTCGGACCTCGCCGCTTCACGCCGGATGAAGACAACCCGCGTCGGCGGACCGCATCCCGGCTACGTCGTGCGCACCGACGCCGATCCCGATGACGACACAGCGCCGCGCACGTCGTACATCCAGGATCCCTGGCACTACACGCTGGCGCGCATGATCGACGCCTGCGCCGCCAACGAGATCTATCCCTTCTACGGTCCGTTCGGAGACTTCTCCGATCCGGTGGGCTGCGAGGATCAGTTCCGCGCCGCGTTCATCCTGGGCTGTGTCGGCGCCTGGACGCTGCACCCCAACCAGATCCCGATCGCCAAGGCCGTCTTCCGTCCGAATCCGGAGGAGGTGTCGTTCGCTCGACGGGTCGTGGCGGCGATGGAAGAGGCGGGCGGCGCCGGCGGTGTCGCGGTCGTCGACGGCAAGATGCAGGACGACGCGACCTACAAGCAATGCCAGGTCCTGCTCGACCTCGCCAACATGCTGGCCGAGAAGGATCCGGAGCTGGCGGCGTTGTACGAAGAGTAGGGTTCCCTCTCGCTCTGGGAGCGAGTTGGAGTGAGGGCGGCTCGCTTAGTTCGCCCGACCTCTCGACGCCGCCTCCTCGTACGCCTGCCCGGTGAGCCGGCGGATGATCTGCGCCGAGTAGGTCGAGAGCAGCCACTTCCCGGCCATGGCCGCGATGACCGCCACGATCACGATCGCCCACTCGGCCGCGGAGAGCGGTGAGAAGTCGAAGAAGTTGCGCAGCGGCGGGGTGTAGAGCGTGAGGATGAACACGCCCAGCAGGGCGATGCCGAAGAAGGTGACCAGCGCCGGTCGCATCAGGTTGTCGCGCGTCGCGCCCTGGTAGCCGATCACCTCGACCATGTAGGCCAGACCGACGATCCCGATCGTGGTCGAGACCAGCGTCCGCGCGTCCTCGACCGGCCGTCCGAGAATGCCTTCGGTGAGCAGGTGGACGGCCACGGCCGAGACCGCCAGCGCCAGCGAGGCGGGAATCGCGAAGCGCATCGTCGACGACAGGAAGTCGTGGCCGGCGGCTCGCGGGGGCTTGGTCAAGGTGATGAACACGGCGGGAACGCCGAGCGTAAAGAGGGCCGTCAGTGAGCCGTGTCGGGGCAGGAAGGGGAACTCCAGGCCCATCATGTTGGAAATGAAGATGATCAGGAACGCGTAGAAGCTCTTGGTCACGAACAACTTGGACAGCTGGGAGGCGTTGCCCAACACGCTCTGCGCGATCCCCGAACCCTTGACCAGCGCTTCGAACGAGTCATTGCGCAGCACGATCGCGGCGACGCCTTTGGCGGTGTTCGCGCCCGACTCCATCGCCACGCCGACGTCGGCCTGCCTCAATGCGCGGACATCGTTCGCGCCGTCGCCGACCATGGCCACGTAGTGTCCGTTGGCCTGCAGCGCAGCGACGATCCGTTCCTTTTGCTGCGGCGCGATGCGACCGAAGACCGAGTTCTCTTCGACGGCATCGGCAAACTCGTCCGCGCTCAGCCGCTCCAACTGCGCGCCGGTGATCAATCCGCCCGGCAGCCGAATACCCAGTTGCTGCACCAGCGCCGCGACGGTCGCCGGATTGTCGCCGCTGATGATTCTCGGTTCAATCCCGAGCTCATGCATCATCCGGAACGCGTCGGCGATCTCGGGGCGCAGCTCGTCCGCGACCGTGATCAGCGCGACGACCCGGAGCTGCGGCAGGCTGTCGATCTCCGCGTCGGGCATGGCCGCAGCCTCGGCGAAGACGACACCGCGCAATCCGCGATGTGCGGCCAGCTCGTATTCGCCCAGTAACTCCGCCCGTGCCGCGTCGTCGTCGACCGACGACGAGCGCAGGAGCCGCTCAGGCGCACCAAGAACGAAGACACGCTCTTCGTTGCCGAGTCGCAGGCGCGCGGCGCTCCAGCGGCGCTCGGAGTTGAACGGCTCGTCGTCAACCAGTGCGGCGCCGTTGGTCTGCGCCGCGAAGGCGTTGGCGAGCGCCTCGGCGGTCTTGTTGTTGGCCGAGGTCGAGACTGCGAAGGCGCCCAACCAGCCGGCCAACGCTCGACCGCCCGGAGCCCAGCGAACGTCGTCGACCTGCAGCCGGTTGGCGGTGATGGTGCCGGTCTTGTCGAGGCAGATGGTGTCGAGGTAGTTCAGCGCCTCGACCGCCGTGTTGTCCTGGACGATCGCGCCCATTCTCGAGACTCGCAGCGCGCCCACCGCGAACGCAACGGTGAAGCCGAGCATCAGACCCTCTGGAACGACGGAGGTGGCCGTCGCGATGGTCGCCTTGACCGCCTCGTCGAACTCACGGCCGGTAATCAGGAAGGAGATCAGAATCAGCAGCCCAAGGATTGCCGTGCCGACGA
The DNA here is from genome assembly GCA_965204335.1 of Dehalococcoidia bacterium. Lineage (GTDB taxonomy): Bacteria > Chloroflexota > Dehalococcoidia > Bin125 > Bin125 > Bin125. Next base: position 496,750 of record OZ241982.1, read on the forward strand.
TCAGGCCGTCGAGGATTCGCTTGAAGCGAAGCTGCAGCGGGGTCTCGGTGCGCTTCAGTTCGCGCGCGTCCCTGGTTTCCCGGACGGCGCGCGACTCGTTGCCGACTCGCGTGGCCCGGTAGTAGCACGAACCGCCAACGCAGAACGCGCCGGATTCCAGCTCGTCGCCGGGACCTCGTCTGACGGAACTCGTTTCACCGGTCAGGATCGACTCGTCCAGTTCCGCTTCATCCCAGACGATCGGCCCGTCGGCGACCACCTGGTCGCCGCTGCGCAGGACCAGCAGATCATCTTCGACGACGTCGGTGGCGAAGATTTCTTTCTCGAAACCGGCGCGAACGACGGTCGCGGTCGGCGCGGTCAGCGCGACCAGTTGTCTGAGGTTTCGCGTCGCTCTCAGCTCCTGGAAGGTGCCGACCAGCACGTTGGCCAGCACGACCATTCCGACAAAGGCGGCGTCTTGCAGGTGGTCGGTCTTCTGCTCCGTCACGGCCAGCACCAGGAGGATGCCGATCAGGCCGAAGAGCACCATGTTGAAGTAGGTGAAGACGTTCTTGACTACGACGTCAATGTCCGAGCGCTGCTTCGACGTGTCGCGGTTCACCCGGCCGACGTTGATCCGCTGTTGGACCTCCTTCTCAGTCAGTCCCACCAGTTCAGGCGGTTCGGCAGCGACGCTGCGCCGCGTCGGAGCCTGGGCTTCCCCTGTGGACTCGACTCGGTCCGGCTCGGCGAGCGGGGGCTGTCCCTGGACCAGCGGAGGCGGGCTCGCCTGGGCCGTCGATATCGGCCAATCGGACAACCAGCCGTCCGCCGCACGACCCTCGATCTCTTCAAGCGCTCGCGTGACGTGAGCGAGCGCTTGCGCATCAAGGGGCGGTTGGCCCTCCTCGAGTGCGGCAAGATCGAAGAACGGTTGCGGCTCCTCCGGCGGGAGAGCCGATTCTGAGATGGAATCGCCTGCCATAGATCAATCCAATGCGCAGCCGTTCCCACTTTCGCACATTGGGCCCCACAGATCGCCTGCTACGTGATCCACAGCGTCAATCGTTGAGCGCGCGTTCCAGTCCGGCCAGCCGCTCCGCTCGGCGCGCGGCGCTCAAGCCGCGGCGGGACTCGATGAGACCCCAGCCCAGCGTGAGCGCAAACAGGGCCGCCTGCACCAGCACCACCGTTGCGCCGGACGAGACATCGACAAACCAGGACACGTACACGCCGAGGAATCCGGTCGCGGCGCCGAGCACCACCGCGATCACGAAGAGTCGAGGGAACGAGTCGGTGAGCATCCGGGCGACGACGGGAGGAATGACCAGAGCGGCTGCAATCAGCGTGACGCCCAGGACCTGGAGCGCCGCCACGACGGTCGCGGCCAGGGCAAGCGAGAAGATCGCCTCGACCCAGCGCACCGAGATCCCGTACGACGTCGCTACATCGTGGTCGAAGGTGATGAACACGAGCGGCTTCCAGAGCAGGAACAGGACCAGCGCGATCAGCAGGACCATCCCGGCGGTGACGTACAGGTCCTGATTTGTGATGCCAAGGATCTCGCCGAAGAGCGCTGCCTCAAAGTCGCGGGTGAAGCTCCGGGCTCTCGATATGACGGCGATGCCGATCGCGAATGCGGCGGTCGTGATGATGCCGATGGCGGCGTCGCCGCCGATCTGGCGCCGGCGCGCCGCCTGGTTGATCAGGAAGACCGAGAACGCGCCCCACAGGCTCGCGCCGAGGAAGAAGTTGAAGCCGATCGTGAACGAGACGACGGCTCCGCCGAAGATGCTGTGGGCGAGTCCGTGTCCGATGTAGGCCAAGCGGCGGAGAATCACGAAGACGCCCACGGCGGCGGTCACGCCGCCGACCAGCGTGGCGGCGATCATCGCCCGCTGCATGAAGGCGAACTCGAACGGCTCAAGCATGATCTGGGTCTGCGTCGTCGTCCTCGCTGCCGTCATCGCTGCCGTCTGGGCGACCGATCACATTGACGACGTCCGGCGGAGGCAGGACATCGCCGTGCGCGCCGGGCGCTTCCTCCGGGATCGGCAGCACGTAGGTCTCGTGTCCGCTCTGCACGACCAGCATCGGCTGACCGTAGGCTCGCTCGAGGATGTCCGGTTGCAGGACCTCGGACGGCGGTCCGTCGGCCAGCACGGTCTGCTCGCCCAGCGCAATCAAGCGGGGCAAATGCGAAGCAACACCGTTGAGGTCGTGCGTGGTCAATACGACGGTCACGCCGGCCGTGTTCAGAGCCGCCAACTGGTGCAGGATCTCGTGACGGGTCTTGATGTCGACTCCCGAGGTCGGTTCATCGAGGAGCAGCAGATCCGGCGATCGGATCAACGCGCGGGCCAGGAAGGTCCGTTGCTGCTCTCCGCCCGACAGGGCGCGAATCGGGCGATCGGCGAGGTCGGCGATGCCCAGCTGGGCCAGCACGATGCGGGCCCGGCTGCGCTCGGCACGGCTCGTCCAGGGCAGCCAGCGCCGAGTCCGCCAGCTACCGAGGGTCGCCACCTGTTCGACGGTGATGGGAAAGTTCCAATCGACGGTCTCGACCTGAGGCACGTAGCCGACACGAGTGTTGTCTGCGACTTTTGCCGTTCCTGCGTAGAGCTCCGGCTCGCCGAGCAGCGAGCGCAGCAAGGTCGTCTTGCCGCATCCGCTGGGCCCGACGATTCCGATCAACTCTCCCGGCGCGATCTTCACGTCGACATCGCGCAGCGCGACCTCGCCTTCGTAGCCGAGGGCGACGCCCTCCAACCTGACCAGTTCGTCTACTCCGATGGTCGCCATGTGCTACCCGTATCGAAACCGTCCAACGCCGACGCGTCGCCGCCCAGCACGGTGACCATCGTGCGAACATTCTGCACCATCATGCCGACCAGCGTGTTTTCCGGATCGCCCGGCAGGCCGGGCAGGTCATCATCGGACAAGGTCGAGACCTGCACCGCCCCGGCCTCCGCGGCGATCGTTTCCAGGACTTCCGAGGGGAAGACCTCCGACCCGAAGATCGCCGGCACGCCGGCATCGCGAATCTGCTCGATCAGCTCGGCGACTTCGCGCGGAGCCGGTTCGGAGAAATCGGACGGCTGAATCGCGCCGATGATCTCCAGTCCATAGCGCGGCGCGAAGTAGGGGAAGGAGTCGTGATATGTAATCAGCTTGCGGTGGGCCCGGGGAACGGTCGCGGTCGCCTCAGCAATGGCAGTGTCCAGATCCCAGAGCCGGTCGGTCAATCGCCTGGCGTTACTCGCGTAGTAGTCGGCTCCGTCGGGATCGAGCCTCGACAACTCCCCTCGGACAATCTCGGCGTACTCAACGGCCAGGTGCGGTGCCGTCCAGAGATGCGGGTTGGGGTTGCCGTCTTCTTCGGGGAAGGAGAAATCGAAGACGTACTCGTCGGGCGAGACGGCAAGATTGCCGAGCAGCACGATCGGCGTGTCGTCGGATGCGTTCGCCTCGGCGAGTTCCAAAGTCGGCAACTCCAGGTTGAGGCCGTTGATGATGATCAGATCGGCCTGTTCGAGTTGGCCCACCGCTGACGGCGGCGGGTTGAACGTGTGACTGTTGGTGCCTTCCGGTACCAGCGCGACGACGGTGATGCGGTCTCCGCCGACTTCCTCGATGATGTTGCGCAACGGTGCGACGGTTGTGACGACGAGGAGTTGGCCGTCGTCGAGATCGTCGGCGCCACAGGCGACGGTCAGGACCAGCGCGGTCAGAACAGCGAAGAGCAGCAGGGTAAGGCGGCACACACGGTCAGGGTATGGCGGACGGGTCCTTCTTGCAATTGCTTGCAAGAAGGAGGCTAGGTGGAGGGGCGGCGGTTAGACGAGGCCGGGGCGGATGCTGTTGCGCGGGAATCCGCCGGCTCCCAGGGTGTGCGGCCAGAGATCGAACAGCGTGTCGATGTCGATCCGGTTGTCGTCGAAGTGCAGGTAGCGTTCCAGCACCGGCTCGGTGAACAGCGAGATTCGGTGGCCGCTGGCGCCGAAGATCCGGCCGTTGGCTGCGTCGGACTGGTCGGAGGCCAACCAGGCGACGATCGGTGCGACGTTCTTCGGATCGCGGGCCGTGCCGGCGGCCGACTCCGATGGCGCGGGTTCGGAAGCGTCGACGCCGAGACCGCGGTCGGTCATGCGGGTCGATGCGCCGGGCGCGATGCAGTTGGTTGTGACGCCGTAACGCCCCAGCGCACCGACGTTCGAGCGCATCAGGCCGAGCTTGGCGGCGTGGGCTGCGGAGTAGTTGGGCTGTCCCGCCGAGCCGCGGATGCCTGCGTCGGAGGTGAAGTAGATGATCCGCCGGTGCTGGCCTTCACGGTTCGCACGCCAGTAGATCGAGGCGAACTTGGTGGGCGCGAAACAGCCCTTGAGATGGGCGCGCACGAGCCCGTCCCACTCGTCCTCGGTCATGTTGAAGATCATTCGCTCGCGCAGAATGCCATGCGCGCAGACGAGCACGTCGAGTCCGCCGAACTCGTCGAGCGCGGTCTGGACCATGCGCTCGGCGGTGTCCATGTCGGCGACATCGCCGACAAACGGGACCGCCTCTCCGCCGGCGTCGCGGATTTCGTCGACAATCGCCTGGACTTTCGAGGCGTCCATACCGAAGCGGCCCTCGACATCGAAGCCGGTGTCGGCGACGACGACCTTTGCGCCCTGCTCGCCGAAAACACGGCAGAGATTCGAGCCGATTCCGCCGGCGCCTCCGGTGATGATGCAGATGCGTCCTTCGAGGTGTCTCACAGGCTGTTCGCTCCGGCCCACGAATGGAGGTGTGTTGTCGGAATCCTGAGTGGTCATGGCAATGTTCCTTGACTGGCGGCGGGGCGGTCTGTCTGCAGAAGGCCCTCACCCTAACCCTCTCCCAGAGGGAGAGGGCATCGAGCGGGGGTGTCGCCTCAGGGGAACTGGCGCGGTGGCGGGCCCACGCCCTGGAGTTCGAACGTCAACGGGATTAAGTCGAAGAGCGTATCGATGTCCCAGTACGGTTCAACGTTCCAGATGGTCTGCTCCCATTCGGGTTCCTTCCAGACGGTGATGCGTCCGCCGGTGGTGCCGACGACGCGGCCGGAGACGTCGGCCGAGGCGTCGGAAGCGAGATATGTGACGACGGGCGTCACGTTGCCCGGGTCCATCATCGTGCCGGCGGCGCTGAGGCTGGGTGCATCGGCGCCCTGGTCCACCTCGCGGCCGCGATCGGTCATGCGGGTCGAAGCGGCGGGCGAGATGCAGTTGGAGGTGACGCCGTAACGCTCGAGCGCCTCGGCGTTGGAGAGCGAGAGGCCAATCTTGCCGGCGTGGGCGGCCGAGTAGTTGGGCTGGCCGGCCTCGCCGCGGACGCCGGCGGAGGAGGTGAAGTAGATGATCCGGCGATTGCCTTTGTCGCGGTTGGCGCGCCAGTGTATGGCGGCGAATTTGGTCGGTGCGAAACAGCCCTTGAGGTGAATGCGGACCAGTTCGTCCCACTCCTCCTCGGTCATGTTGAAGACCATGCGCTCGCGCAGGATGCCGTGCGCGCAGACGAGGATGTCGAGGTCGCCGAAAGTTTCGATCGCGGTCTGCACGGCGCGCTCGGCGGTGTTCATGTCGGCGATGTCTCCGGCGACGGCCACGGCCTGCCCGCCGTTGGCGATGATCTCGTCGACCACGGCCTGGACCCTGGACGGGTCCATTCCAGCGCGTCCTTCGACGTCGAAGCCGGTGTCGCAGGCGACCACGGCGGCGCCCTGTTCAGCGAACACCTTGCAGATCTGCGAGCCCATCCCCCCAGCTCCGCCGGTGACCAGCGCCACCTTGCCATCGAGGTGTCCCATGTCGTCCCCCATCGCTGAACGCGAGATACTGCTGGAGGCTAGGCGCGAAGTGCGAGGAGCGTCAATGAGACGCGAAGCCAACGGCTCTCAATCTTCGTAGAGCCTCCAGTTGGCGGCGAACGGACGCAGCCCCTGCTTGCGCGCCACAGCCCTTGAGGCCGTGTTCTCCCAGGAGGTGCTGTACAGCGGCAATCGACCGGATTCCTGTATCGCGATTGCCCAGGCAGCGGTGACTCGTGCCGCGAGCCCCTGCCCTCGCCAGGCGGACGCCGTTTCCAGACTGGCTTCGGCGGCCTCATCGGTTCGTCGAGCACAGGCGCAGATGCTCACGGCCGCCCCATCGACCAGGACCGCCGCAGCCGGCAGACGTCCCGGCATCTCGGCCTCCGTCCAACCGCTCAGATGCCGCGCCAGCGGCGCCGCCGAGTCAATGAACGTGATCCCGCTGGGCGCCGTGATCTCGGCGGGAAACTCAAACAGCGGCCCCGCCACCTCCAGAGGCCCGCCCAGCGCTTCGCGGAGCCGTTCCCTGCACTGCGGCGGCTCCGGACCGTGCGGCTCGGCTCCGAGCGGGGACTCGGATGCGGCAAGCTCGTCCAGACGGGTTGCGACATCCGCGGGCACGCGCCGACTGACGGCCCAGGCCACCTCACTCGTGGAGCGCACGATCGTCAGCAGCGGGCCCGGCCTGGGCGTTGGCTCCAGCGTCGAGACGATCCTGCCCGCCCCATCGAAGCGGTACATCGTGCGCAGGTGGAGCGACGGCGTGGCCCTCAAGACCGGTTCAGCCAACCTGGATCGAGCAGGCGGCGGACGACGCTGACCGCCTCCGACTTGTCGTAGCGGATGTAGGACTGGGACTTGGAAACCTGTTGGTCGCCGAAGAAGAAGCGTTCGTAGAGTTCCTGGCGGCCGGCGAGGGAAGTGCCGACGACGTCCCAGGCGAGGCGGAAGAGAGGGACCTTGTCGATGCCTTCTTCACGCATGTCGGCGGCGCCCTTGAAGTAGCGCTCGACGGCGGGTCCGACGGTTTCTGTGATCGCTTCCATGTTCGCCTCCGAGGGCGCGGCCATGAAGTTGCTGCCGCCGATCTGCTTGATGTGGTCGATGATCTGGACGTAGTACTCGGGAAACAGGCGGAGGCCGGCCGTAATCGCGTTGGCGTTGCAGTACCAGACGCCGTTGTCGGGATTCTCCACAGCGCCCTCGACCGCCGCGATCGCGATCGATTCCAGCGTCTGCAGCATCGTCACGATTTCGCCGAGACGGATCTGGACGTTGATGAATGAGTTCGTCTGCGCGTTCTCGGCGATCAGATGCGCGAGGCCGAGCAGGAAGCGCGTCTTGGCCACGTTCTTGACGAGCACGTGATGCCCCAGTGACTCCTGGAAACGCATCACCATCAGCACGGAGTTGTGGATTCGCTCATCCTCGTAGTCGAAGACGTTCTCCCAGGGCACCTCGACGTCATCGAAGACCGCGACCGTGTCGATCTCTTCGAAGCGGCTGGAGATCGGATAGTCGTGCGTCGAGCGGGCGGGATCGAACGAGTCTCGGCAGACCCAGTGCAGCCCGGGCGCATCGACGGGAATCGAGAAACCGAGCGCGTACTTCAGCTCGGCTTCTCCCTTGATGATCGGCAGTCCGAAGGAGATGTTCTCATCCGAAAACGGCGCCAGCGTGCCGAGAACCCTCGACCCGCGGACGATGACGCCGTCGGAGGTCCGCTTCACGATGCCGGCGTTGAGGTAGGGTTCCTGCTCTCCGAGCGGCGTCTTGCGATCGATCTGCGGCGTGACGAACGTATGGGTCAGACAGACGTCGTTGCGGCGGCAGTGGTGCAGGATGCCAACCGCATGCTCGCCGAGTTCGGGATCGTTCTGGCCCCAGTGGTGACTGGCGGCGGCGACGCCGGCGATGGCGGCGTTCATGTAGTCGGGCGCACGCCCGAGCTGGCCGCCGGTGTGTTCGGCCCAGGCGGCGAAGGCGGCGCCCCGATCGCGGAGGTCCTGCTTCGATCGGGGAACCTTGAACGACAAGTGCGAGCGTTCGCCATCCTCGTCTTCGTAGGAGATAAGGTTGCGGTTGGCGGGGTCGCACTGGAAGTCGTAGTAGGCGGCGATGGTGCGGGCGGCATTGGCGAAGCCGGGCGCGGTCGTGACGTCGTCGACCAGGGCGCCGTTGTGCCAGATACGTCGTTGGTCCTTCAGCCCGGCCAAGTAGGCCGCGCCGTCGCGCATGGCCATTGGTCGATGCGCCTAGTCGCCGCCGGTGAAGGCTGGCGTGGGCTCGTCGACGAGCGCCTCGTCGCCCTCGGTCGGCAGCACTTCGGCGTAGTTCAATGCGCCGTCGATGTCGCCTTCCCAGTGCTCGCGCGGGAGCTCGTAGAGGACCTCGATGCCGTGGCCGTCGGGATCGTTGATGTAGACCGAGTGGGTCATCCCGTGGTTGATGCGCAGGTTGAATTTGACGCCTTTTGCCTGGAGAAAGGCGATCTGCTTGAGCCAGGAGTCGCGGTCGGGGTAGTGGACGGCGAGATGGTTGAGGCCGGGTCGTCTGGGGGCCATCGACCAGTCGTCGGATGCTTCCGAATCGCCCATGATCTCGGCCAGGGCGAGGTCGTGATGGCTCTCGGAGAGGCCGTTATAGAAGCGCATGGTCATCCGGCCGCCGCCGTCGCGCGGCTTGAGCGAACCGATGTGGCGGAAACCCATGACTTCGGTCCAGAACTCGTGCGCGACCTCGATGTCGCGGACGTTGAGGACCAGGTGGTTGACGCCGACAGGGGTCATGGCGCGAGCCGGTGCATCACTCATGGTTCGTCGTCCTTCCGATCGTCCACTATTCGGAGTTTGAGTGGGATTAAAGGTACCAAAAGCAAGCAGCGGCTAGCGAAGTCGCCTCAGCGCATCCGTCATCGTCTCGCTGTCGACACCGTCGCGATCGGCCGCGTTGACGACATCGCGGAATCGGCGCACGGTTTGCTGCAGCCGGATGCGCCGAAAGAGCGCGGCATCGGCGGTTGAGCCGAGTTCGCCGTAGCGCTCGACAATGCGCCAGCCGAGTTCCGTGCCGTAGCAGTCGACGAGGTGGGCGAGATCGACGGCCGGATCGGCGACGCGAACATTGTGCCATCCGGTGACGACGCTGAGCTCCTGGACCAACGGGTCGACCAGCAGGCGCTCGACGGATATGCCGGCGTGGACCAACGAGGGCGTGATTCGCCAGACCGAGTCGTCGTCGAGGAAGCGCGACCACCATTTGCGCGCCCAGGTCATGTCCGACCAGTTCAACAACGGCCTGAGGACGGCCTGGGAGCGGCGCGACAACGCCGCGTGTTCGTCCCGCCAGGCGCGGAACGAGGCTGCGCCCTGGCCCCGAGCTCGCTCGACGGAGAACTCGTGCAATTCATGGAAGAACGTGGCCAGATCGCGCACGAGTCGGTCGCGGTTCTGTTCGACGATCAGCTCGGGTCGGAGGGGTCGCCCGTCCTCTAACTGGGCGGCACGCCAGGTCCGTTTCCAGTCGTCGCTGTCGCTCGATCGATCCCAGATCGGGACGGCGGGGCTGACGAACCCGCGCACGTGCGGCATCACCGACCCCATGACCGTGAGCCGGTTCGCGGCCTCCTCCGAGTGCGGGAAGAGCGCGATCCAGCCGTCCCAACTGACGCTGGTGAGATCGGCGTCGGGCTCTTCGCTCACGGTGATGTCATCGGGCGAGAGGTCGGGAAACTGCGCGGCCAGGGCGAACAGGTAGTCGGTCGACCGATCGGCTATGGCGGGAGCGTCGGGCATTACTGGATTGTATCGGCCGGCTCGTCGTCCGCCTCCAGGCCCGGCGGCAGGGGTGGGCGATCCTCGCCGAGCCACTGGACGGGATCGACGTCGACTCCCTGAACGATGACCTCCCAGTGCAGATGCGGTCCGGTCGAGAGGCCCGTGGTGCCGATATTGCCCAGCCAGTCGCCGGGCGCCACCTCGTGACCCGCTCTGACCGCGACGAGCGACATGTGCCAGTAGCCGCTATAGACCCCGGCTCCGTGATCGATGATCACGCCCATGCCGTGCAGCACCAGCTCTCCGGTCCATACGACGGCGCCATGCGCCGGCGCCACGAGCGGGTCGCCGTGCTGGGCGGCGATGTCATGTCCGTGGTGCCATCCCTGGGCGGCGACGCCGTCGTACGACCGTCTTGCACCGAAGACGCCGGTGACCTCTCCTTCAACCGGGAGGAGCCAGTCACCCTGCCAGCGCGGCGGTCCGGTCACCGCGGTGTGTTCGGTGAATCGGACGGCAATGTCGCGAGCGACGGCGGCCGGATCGGCAGCCACACCTGTTCCGCCCAGGTCGACCTCCTCCAGCGGCGCGGTGTTCGCCAGGACAACGATCGACTGGTTGATCGTGCGCAGCCAGACGCCGCCCTCTCCGTACAGATCGATCAACACGTCGGTCACGCCGAGCTCGGCATCACGCGGTACGGCGATGATCCCCCACCATGTTCCGTCCGCCGCCGAAGCGAGATCCCAGCTCCGACCGGCCAATGTCGCCGCTACCGCCCGCGCGTCGCCGCTCACAACCGTCAGCGCGAACGCCTCTCCCTGCACGATCACCTCCGGCGAGACCGTCGCCTGTTCGGTCGGCTGCGCCTCGGCGGCGGCCGGCTGCTCGGGCTCTCGGGTTTCCTGGACGACCTCGGCTGCCGACTGCGGGGGTTCTGCCTGCTGAGCCGGCTGTTCAACCTCGGGTTGCGCCGCCTGGGATTGAGCGGGCGCGGCGGCCTGGTCGGACTCGGCGGATTCCTCCTGGCCATCCAGCTCGCCCGCCGACCGCTGGACCGCCGGTTCCGGTTGTGACCGGGCTTGGTCTGCCTGTTCCGGCTGCTCTGTCTGCTCTGTCTGTTCAACCGCCGCCGGCTCCGCCTGCTGCTCCTCGGGCCGGACCGGCGCGACCACGCTGACTTCGTGGGCCGGCTGGGAACCGTCCTCGCCGGACCGAAGCAAGAGTGCAGCGCCGGCGCCGAGCGCGGCGGAAACGACTGCCAGCAATAGCACCGACCCCAGCAAGCGATTGCTCAATTGCGGCTCCGTCGCCGACCTGCGGGAACTCGTTCGTCGTGACGGTTGGATGACTCCGTCAGCGCTCGTACCCTCACTGTAGAGAGCAACTCGGCGGATCCGGATACTGGAGGCTCCATGGCACTCGAATCAGCGAGCGCGTCGATTCTGGCCGGGCCGCCCCTGGAACGGATCGCCAAGCCCTGGGGTGAAGAGCTGATCCTCAACCGCTCGGCCGACTCGGTCGTCAAGATGCTCCGCATCAACCCGCGCAGCCGGCTGTCGTTGCAGTTTCACCGCCGGAAGCATGAAATCCTGATGCTGCTCAGCGGAAGCGCTCTCCTGACGGTCGGCCCTTCGGTCGATCGCCTGCGCGAGCGGAATCTCGAGCCCGGCGCGCGGGTAGCGATCGAGCCACCGACGATCCACCGAGTTGAAGCGGGGCCGAGCGGCGCCGACATCCTGGAGGTCGCCTCTCGACTGCCCGACGATGACGACGACATCGTTCGTCTGGCCGACGACTACGGCCGCGTCGCGTTGCTTGAGCAGGCTTGATTGGCCCCATCGGCCTGATTGGCGAGTTCCGTGCCGTCGCCCGAACTGTTCCAACGGATTGTCGAAGGCGACGAGATCGCCTTGCGAGACACGTTCCGCTCATACGGGCCAACCGCGCGAGAGCTGGCGCGACGCATTATCGGCCACGATCAGGCCGACGATGTCGTCGAAGAGGCGTTTCTGCTGATCTGGACGGAACCCGAACGCTGGGCATCGCCGGCGCTCGACGTGCACGTCCTGCGCATCGTCCGAGACCTCGCGCTTGCGGTCCGGCGACGCGGCGTGACGCCCGCCCTGGCGGTATTGGACCTGGAACCGTTCTCGATCTCGCCCGACCTCAGCGTTCCCGACGTGGTGCACGAGATCGACCACGATGAACTCCAGCGATTGCTCTTGAGGATGCCGAACGACGGCGGACGAACGTTGGAAGATGCCTGGTTCGACGAAGCGACAAGCGCTGACGAGAATTTGAACGAAGCGATGGAGGCGCTGGTCGATGGCATCTACAGCGGCCGGCTGAACCGTCAGAGCGGATGAATCAGGGCGCGATGACCGAGACCACGCCATCGACGGGCGCCTTCTACCTCGGCTTGCTCGACGAACCGCGGCGTGCCGAGGTTGAGCGGCTGGTTCGCTCCGATCCGGAAGTACGCGGCCAGTGCGTGTCGTGGCCCAACGCCGCAGCCGCGATCACCTGCGGGACGCTGATCGTCGACCGCGGCGCCTTCGAGGCGCGACTGGAACAGCGGTTGATCCAGCGGGCACGAGTCGTCCGTCCGCCGTCCGTACGGTCGCACCGGACACTGCGGGTCGCGAGGCGCGGCGTGCGATGGCTCCTGCTCGTTGGGCTCGTCGCGGTGGCCATCATCTTCGGGGTGCTCGCGTTTCGGGCGGATGAGCCGATCTCCGGCCGCGCCATCGCCCTGAACGCCGAGGGGACGACGGGCGTGCTTTTGCCGAAATACGAGGAGCGCCTGTTCGCGCTGATCTTCTGGGGCTTGCCCGAGCTCAGCCTCAATGAGACGTGGCAACTCTGGCTCGTGCGTGAGTCGGGGGCCGTGGAGCCGGGCCCCACGTTCTCGCGCGACGACGACGGCAGAGCGGCCATCACGATCGATCCGAATACCCTCGAGTCCGATGACGAGCTGATCGGTTTTGTCGTCTCTCGCGACGATCCGTCCGCGCGCCAGGATGGCACGCCGTCGTCGGACGACATCCTGTATCAGTTCTCCAGGCGCTAGCGGGGAACTTGCGGTTCCACAGGTACACTGCCAGCGATAGCGATAGCAACAGCGAGGACGCACGATGGACTTTGAATTCAACGCCGATCAGGAAGCTTGGCGGAACGAGATCCGCGGTTGGATCCGGGAGGAGTTCGGCGCGGACTGGAACGGGCTCGACGTCTCCAACGACGAAGAGGGCTCGGACGAGGCATGGGAGTTCTCGAAGGGCATCCGCACGAAGCTGGCCGAGAAGGGCTGGACCGCTCCGGCCTGGCCGACCGAGCACGGCGGTATGGGCCTGTCGTTCGCCGAACAGGCGATCTTCAACGAGGAACTCGCCTACCACCGGGTGCCAGGGCCGGACCTGATCTCGGTCGGCTACGTCGGTCCGACGCTGCTGGTCTACGGCACGGACAACCAGAAGAGCCAATTCCTCGACGACATCGTTAACTCCCGGGCGTCCTGGTGCCAGGGGTATTCGGAGCCCGGTTCCGGCTCCGACCTCGCCTCGCTGCAGACGCGCGCGGTCAAGGACGGCGACGACTATGTGATCAACGGTCAGAAGATCTGGACCTCGAACGCGCACCGGGCCGACTGGATGTTCGCGCTGGTGCGGACCGACCCCGACGCGCCCAAGCATCGCGGGATCACCTACCTGCTGGTCGACATGAAGACGCCGGGGATCACGGTGCGTCCGCTGATCAACATGCTCGGCGGACACGGCTTCAACGAGGTCTTCTTCGAGGACGTGCGCGTGCCGGTCGAGAACCGTGTGGGCGAGGAGAACCGCGGCTGGTACGTGGGCATGGCGACGATGGATTTCGAGCGCAGCGCGCTCTCGGGCAGCGCCGCCCTGCGTCGCAACTTCGAAGACTTCATCGACTACCTGGGCGAGAATCCGGCGACGACCCGCGAAGCGAAGCTCGGCGTCGCCGACACGGCGATCAACATCGAGGTCTCGCGCATGCTGTCGTTGCGCGTGCTTTCGATGCAGCAGGGCGGTCTGGCTCCGAACCACGAGGCGTCGGTGGCGAAGATGTTCTCTTCCGAACTGTCGCAGCGCTTCGCCCGCTTCGGGATCAACACGATGGGCAGCTACGGCCAGGTCCGCAAGGGCGACCCTTACGCGCAGATGCAGGGCTGGTTCACCGAGCAGTACATGTCCTCGGTGCCGGCCACGATCGCCGGCGGCTCGTCGGAGATTCAGCGAGGGATCATCGCAACACGCGGTCTGGGCATGCCTCGCGCCTAGCATGACGCAGCCCGTCTGAGCAGCGCCTCGGAGGCGTCGAATGGCCTCGCTCTACGACGACTTCACCGAGTACTTCGAGGCGGCCGCCCAGTACTCGGATTTGGATCCGCGCCTGCTCGAGCAGGTCAAGACCTGCAACAACGTCTACCAGATGAGCTTCCCGGTCGAGGACGACGACGGGGAGATTCACGTGATCGAGGCCTTTCGGGCGCAGCACAGCCATCACCGACTGCCGACCAAGGGCGGGATTCGCTACTCGACCATGGTTGACGCCGACGAGGTCAAGGGCCTCGCGGCGCTGATGACCTTCAAGTGCGCCATCGTCGATGTCCCGTTCGGCGGCGCCAAGGGCGGCGTCTGCATCGACCCCTATCGCAGTTCGCCCGAGTTCGTCGAGCGAGTGACGCGCCGCCTCGTCGTCGAACTGAACTCGCACAACTTCATCGGCCCGGCGGTTGACGTGCCGGCGCCCGACTACGGCACCGGCGAGCAGGAGATGGCCTGGATCGCCGACACCTACCGCACGCTGAATCCGCACGACATCAACTATTGGAGTTGCGTCACCGGCAAGCCGCTCTCGTTGCACGGCATCCCGGGACGGCGCGAAGCCACCGGCCTCGGCGTGTTCCAGGGCATCCTGCAGTGCCTCGCCGACGAGCGGGCAGGCCACGGGCTGGTTGCCGGGCTTGAGGGCAAGCGAGTCATCGTGCAGGGTCTGGGCAACGTGGGCTATCACGCCGCCCGCGAGCTGTCCGAGAACGGCGCGCGGATCGTCGGCATCGCCGAACACGACGCCGGTCTCTACGATCCGAACGGCCTGGACATGGAAGATGTGGCCCGGCACCGCTGGGAGCAAGGAGGCATCGCCGGATATCCGGCGGGACAGGTCTTCGCCAACTCGCTGGAGACGATCGAGCAGCCCTGCGACATCCTGGTGCCGGCCGCGTTGGAACACCAGATCACGGTCGACAACGCCGACCGGATCCAGGCCAGGATCGTGGCCGAAGCCGCCAACGCGCCGACGACGCCGGACGCCGACCGAGTCCTGCGCCGCCGCGGGATCACCGTGATTCCCGACCTCTATCTCAACGCGGGCGGTGTGACCGTTTCCTACTTCGAGTGGATCAAGAATCTCTCGCACATCTCGTTCGACCGCATGCTGCGGCGCAACTCCGAGACCCACAATCGACTGCTGTTGGAGACGATCGAGCAGCAGACCGGCACGCGGATCGACGGCCCCAACCGATCGTTCCTCGAGCAGGGGCCGTCCGAGCGCGAGATCGTGTCCGACGCGCTCGCCCAGACCATGGCGGAGTCGTACGACCGGATCTCGACGGTGCAGCGCGAGCGGGAGCTGCCGGACCTGCGAACCGCCGCCTACCTGTACTCGCTCGAGCTGGTCGCTCAGAGCTACATCGAACTGGGCCTGTTTCCCTGATTCGGCGACGCTGAGTCGGCTTGCTCAGCCAAGCCGATCCTCGAAGTACCGAATCACCATCGCCTCATACTCAGCCGGGGACACGTCCCAGGCGTCGCTGTGCGGGCAGTCTTCGAACACGCGGGCGCTGGGCGCATGGCGAACACTGGATTGAATCCGCTCGAAATGGGCGAGTGGAATCCGCTCGTCCGGGCGGCAGTGTGCGAGTCCGAGCGGGTAGTCGTACCTTGCGGCATCGATGGCGGGCTCGGCGGCGTTGATGTCGACCCCCTGGAAGATCCGTCCGGCCAGCACGATGCCGGGACGCAGCGCCGATGCCGCCCAGCGGGGCAGCACGGTTCGCCGGGCGACCTCTTCTGACACGAGGTCCGAGAGCGAGGCAAAAGCGGAATCGGCGAAGACGCCGGCGATGCGGTCGTCGCGCCAGCCGGCCATCAGCGAGATGGCGCCGCCGTACGAGGTGCCGTGCAGGAACACGGCGCCCGGACGCGCGCCGCGCTGTTCGATGATGTAATCGACCGCGCCCAACACGTCATCGCGCTCGCGCAGACCCGCCCCCATTTGCGCTGCGTCCGACTCGCCGTGTCCGCGCAGGTCGAAGACCAGCACCGAGAATCCGGCCCGCGTCAACACCGCCGACAGGCCAAGCATCGAGCTGCGGTTGCTGTCGATCCCGTGAACGCGGACCACCGTCGCGCGCGGCTCGCCCACTCCGTTGGACGTCAGCCACCAACCGCGCAGCCGCAACTCGGGCCAGCCGCGCGGCGAGAACTCCACTTCCTCATAGACCACTCCGAAATCCGACGGACGCTCGGAGAGCGGCCTGATCTCAGCCGAAAGCGCGCTGTTGGCGACGTACATCGAGGCCGCAACGTAGACGACCGAGAGCAGCGCAATCAGCGCCGCCGACAGCTTGAACGCTCGACTCCTGCTCATCGGCGCCCCTTCCGCCGCCAGCCCGGCCCGCTTCCAGCAGCTTAGTCATCTTCCGAGCCGTCCCCAGTACGCTGTCTGCAACCGCTACATCGCTGAGGAGCGTGATCATGGGCAACCCGGAAATGTACGTCGATCTCACGCCGGAGTTCACCGACTCGGGCCAGCCGGTGATCAAGTTCACCGACGACGACGACGCCAACGCACTGCTCGCCAACGATCCCAACGCGCTGTTGATCGCGATCGTCCTCGACCAGCAGATCACCACCAACAAGGCGTTCAGCGGGCCGCGCGATCTGAAGCAGCGGCTGGGCCACCTCGATCCTGCTCAAATCGCCGAGATGGACGAGGACGAGTTCCTGACCATCTTCCGCGAGAAGCCGGCCATCCACCGCTTCCCGGCCTCGATGGGCAAGCGCGTCCAGGCCGCCTGCGCGACCGTGCGGGACGAGTTCGACAACAACGCCGAGAACATCTGGGACAACCAGCCCGACGCCAAAACGATCATGAAGCGCCTCGGCGGCGTGCCCGGCGTCGGGCCGGCCAAGCAGAAGATCGCGATCCTCCTGCTGGCCCGCTACTACGGCATGGACATCCCCGGCTGGCGCGACGTGATCCCGGTCGACCTGCCTGACTGAGTCCGAGCGTTATCCTCCACTGACTGCGTGCGCGGCGGCGACGGTCGCTGCCAATGAGAGTGGATTCTGATGGCCGTATCGTTTGGCGTTCACACCGGACAGCAAAATGTGACGATGGGCGATCTGCGCCGGCTCTGGCGTTGGATCGACGAGCAGGGGATGGACTGGATTTCGGTCTGGGACCACTTCTACGAGGCGCCGCCGGTCGACGGAACCTCGCCGCACTTCGAATCGCTGACCTGCATGGCCACGATCGCCGCCGAGACGGAACGCGTGCGGATCGGTTGCCTGGTCTTCTGTGTCCCGTACCGCAACCCGGCCTACCTGGCCAAGTCGTTGATGACGCTGGACCACATCTCGAACGGCCGGATCGAGCCGGGTCTGGGGGCCGGCTGGCACCAGATGGAGTTCGAGGGCTTCGGCTACGGCTGGCCCAGCCTGAAGACGCGCTTCGAGATGCTGGAGGAAGGCACGCAGATCATTAAGGGCATGCTCTCTCAAGAACGGACCAGCTTTGAAGGCGTCCACTACAACGCGCTCAACGCGACGAACGAGCCGCGCCCGGTGCAGGAGCACGTCCCGCTCTGGATCGGCGGACGCGGCGAGCGCAAGACGCTGCGCATGGCCGCCCAGTACGCCGACGGCTGGAACGTGCCGTACATCGGACCGGAAGAGTTCGCGCGTCTGTCGGGCGTGCTCGATGTCCGCTGCGGCGAGCAGGGCCGGGACCCGGCGACGATCGACCGCACGGTCAACCTGCAGTTCAACCTCAGCCCGACCCAGGCCGAAGCCGAGATTGCCCGTCAGAAGCTGGAAGAGCAATGGGGCGACCAGGCCGACCGCGTCTCGGAGGGCGCGCTGCAGGGCACGCCCGACGATGCCTTCGACCGAGTCTCGATGTACTGCGACGCCGGCGCGGCGGGCGTCAATGTGGCGCTGCGCGCTCCGTGGAGCGAAGACGCGCTGGCGGCCTACATCACGGAGGTCGTGCCTGCGCTGCGTGAGAAATACGGGGCGGTCGAACTCTAGTTGACTGCCCGCCTCGCTCGCGAGCGGCTACCCTCACGACATGAGCAACGAACGCATCGACGAAGCGCTGACGATCGACGGTCTGCCGGACGATCTGCGTCGGCCGATCCTGCTGCTGGCCTTTTTCGGCTGGAACGACGCCGCCGAGGCTGCCACCGACGCGATCAAATTCCTGCGCAATCTCGACCCCACCGCGCCGGTCGCGTCGCTCGATCCCGACGAGTTCTTCGTCTTCACCGAGCACCGTCCGACCGTCAAGTGGATTGACGGCGACAACGCTCGCCGCGAGGTCGTCTGGCCGGCGACGGAGTTCACGATTCTGCGCCGACCGGAGGCGGAGCATGACCTGATTCTCGGGTTGGGCACCGAGCCGGACCTGCGCTGGCGGCGCTACTGCAAGGCCGTCCTGCACGTGGCCGAGATGGCCCAGGTGGAAGAGGTCGTGACGCTCGGCGCGCTGCTGGCGGACGTGGCCCACACGCGTCCGACCAGGGTGTCGGGGGGTTCGTCCAATCCGGAGCGACAGAAGCAGATCGGATTCCAGGCGTCTCGCTACGAGGGTCCGACCGGGATCGTCGGATCGATCGGCGACGCCTGCCGGATCGCGCAGGTGCCGCATATGGGATTCTGGGCCTCGGTGCCGCACTACGTGACCTCGCGGCACAATCCCGGCGCGACCAAGGCCCTGCTCACGGAACTGGACCGAGTCTTCGACCTTGAGCTCGACCTGCGCCACCTTGACGGCGCGCAGGAGCGCTACCGCGCGCAGATCGACTCCGCGCTGCAGGACAAGCCCGACATTCGCGACTACGTCCGCAACCTTGAGGCGCAGTCGGACGAAGAGTCACCCGAGAGCGAAGAACAGGCCGAGCCGCTCGACAGCGACGACATCATGGAGGCCGTCAACCGGCTCCTGCGCGGCGACGAGTCGAACTGAGATGGTCGACGCCGACAACGTGGAGGACGGTGACATCGGCCACGACCATGATCAGGACGATTCGGATGAACCGTTCGTCAACGAGATCGAAGTTCGCGGGCTGATCGTCGGCGCGTTCCAGGAGAACTGCTGGGTGATCGGCAACCGCCGCACCGGCGAGGCGATCTGCATCGACCCGGGTGAACAGGCCGACGACATCGTGCACATGGCGTCCGAGATGGGCGTCAAGATCAAGTTGATCGCCAACTCACACGCCCATCTCGATCATGTCCTGGGCGTGCGCGGCGTGCAGTCCGACGACAATGCACAGTTCCTGCTGCACGAAGCCGATCTGGGCATTTTGCAGGGAGCGGCCGAGTCGGCAGCGCGGTTCGGCATGCAAGTCGAGCAGCCGCCCGACCCCGACCACTACATCGAAGACGATCAGCAGGTGGAGGTCGACGGCGTTGAGTTGCACGTGATTCATACTCCCGGCCACACCGCCGGGTCGGTCTGCTTCTACGGGCACGGCGTCCTGTTCTCCGGCGACACGCTGTTCCGCAACAGCATCGGCCGCACCGATCTGCCCGGCGGCGACTACGACCAGGAAATGTCCTCAATCATCGACAAGCTGCTGATGCTGCCCGATGAGACGATCGTCCTGCCGGGGCACATGGACCAGACCACACTCGCGGTCGAACGGGCGCAAAACCCGTTCATCCTGCAAACCCTGCAACAACGAGGCATCCAGCCCGGCGAACGACGCAGCCCGGGCGGTCTGATTCTTCCAAACTGAAGCAAACCGCGATCGCGGACCGGAGGACACAGTGACTGACCGGGCTTCAACATTGAGTGCGATGGTCGAGGCGAAGTCCTCGCTGGACAAGCGGCTCGACCGCATCGATGAGGCCCATGGCTCCTGGGAAGGCGCGATCGGCGAGTGGTCGGTCGCTCAACTGCTGCAGCACATGCACGGATGGCTGACCGAGATGACCACTGCCGTCGAACGTATGAACGCCGGGCAGCGGCCGACTCCGGCGGGCGTGGACTACTCCGATCCGCAGGACTGGAACCCGGGCTTCGTCGAGGATCGCGGCGAGCAGAGTTACGAGGAAGCTCGCGCCGCGTTCGAGGATGGGCATGACGGCTTCGTCAACGCTGTGGCCGAGGTTGATCCCGGCCGCTTCGGCGAAGGCAAGACGATCAACCGGATGGTCGAGGGCGTGGTCACGCATCACTACGTCGAACACTGTGAAGACCTGGACCGGTTCCTCGGCGATGACCACTAGGCTCACGTAGCGCGAGAGCCGCGCGGGGGCGATACTTGAGCGAGCCCGTGGTCGCCCGCTGAACCGAACAGCGGGCGCTGGAAGAGAGTCACACCATGAGCGATGACGAGAGTCTGATCACGCCGGCGATGGAAGCCGCGATCGGAACCGAGGGCGAACCGCGCGAAGTGACGGTCGACAAGGAGTTGGTGCTTCGTCTTATGCACGCACTCGACGAGGACGACGCGGATCTGTTGGCGGCGGTCGAGGCGGGAGACACGTCCTATCCGATTCCGACCTATGCATTACTGACGACCAGCACCTCGCAGCGGCAACTGAACGTTCCCGATGCGCCGGAGCGCGCGCTGATGGCATCCGACGCCTGGGAGGTCAAGGCGGATATTCACCTGGGCGACAGACTGACCATCGTGCCAAGGTTGGCCGAAATCCAGGAGCGGATTGGCGGGCGCGTCGGTCACTCGCTCTTCATTCACCACGAATGGGTCTACACGAACCAGGACGAGGATGAGGTCGCCAGGGTGCGCCGGACGGTCACTCACTTCCAGGCGCGGCACACCGGAGAGTAACCAGTCCCCCCCTTCATTCCCGGGCAAGCGGGAATCTCGATTGGATTCAGCATGACCTATAGCTATGACGAGCTACACGAAGGTACCGAGCTGCCGTCTGAACAGCGCACGCCGACGACCGACCAGGTCGTCGGATTTTGCAACGCGACTGGCAATGCGGGTCCGCAGTTCCTCGACCCGGAGTTCGCGAAAGAGAAGATGGGTCTGCCCGGGCCGATCATTCCGGGCAACATGAAGCAGGGCTTCCTCGATCAATATCTGCGCCGGCACTTTGGCCGCAATCAGATCACCCGCCTGCAGCTCAACCATCGCCGCCCGGACGTGCACAACGCCGAGATGACAATCGGCGGCGAAGTGACTCGCACATATGAGGCCGACGGACGCCGGATGGTCGACCTGGAAATCCACATCGACAATCCGCAGGGCGACCGCTCGGTGCGCGGGGCAGCGACGATCGCCTTCGACTAGATCAGGCGACATCCGTGCCACTGCCGCGACTGATTGATCTCGGCGATCTAGCCGAAGGCACTCCACTGCCCGAGCGCTCGCTCGCGCCCGACATCATGGATGTCGCCGCATTCATCGGTGCGGCCGGCTTCGCCATTCCGATCTTCCTCGATCCCGTCGCCGCTCGCGCCACCGGTCTTGAGCGACCGCTGATTCCGGCGGAGTACAAGTCGGCCTACCTGCTTGCGTACCTGCGGCAACTGGCCAAGCCGGACGGCAAGATCGTCCGGTTGCAGTCGGCGTTTCGGCGTCCCGACTACCACGGCAACCGGTTCACGATCGGCGGCCAGGTGACGCGCATCGAACCAGTCGAAGGCGGACGAGAAGTTCACCTGGAACTGTGGATCGAGCAGGCAAGCGGCGACCGCAGTGTGCGCTCCTCGGCGGTGCTGCTGCTGCCCGAATGAGACTGAGCGTCAGACTCCGCTGACCGTCATCCTTGACATGCGCAGCGTCGGCGCTGAGGTTGCGCCGAACCACTGCGCGTCGCTGCCGACTGCGTCGATCCGCTGGAACATCTCGATCAGGTTGCCGGAGACGTTGATTTCCTGGACCGGTTCGGCCAGCTCGCCGTTGCGGATCCAGATGCCGGCCGCACCGCGCGAGAAGTCGCCGGTCGTGTAGTTGATCCCGAAGCCCATCAGCGTGGTCAGGTAGAGACCGTCTTCGACTTCTCCGATGATCTGCTCGGGCGGCGTCGCGCCGGCCTCGATGCTGAGATTGCCGCTGCCGACCTGCGGCAGTCCGCCGACGCTGCGCCAGGCCGAGCCGGTGCTGGCCGCGTCGAGACGTCGGGCGTTGTAGGAGTCGAACAGGAATCGCTGGAAGACGCCGCGTTCGATCAACGAGTTGCGGCGTGTGACGACTCCTTCGCCGTCGAACGGTCGTGATCCGAGCCGGTTGGCGAGCGTGGCATCGTCGACGATGGTCAGCAGCGGCGAGGCAATCTCGGTTTCCTGACGGTCGGCGAGGAAGGTGGCTTTGCGGTACAACGCCTCTCCGCTGGCCGCTCCGGCGACGATACCGGCCAGTCCGGCGGCCATGCGCGGTTCCCAGACGACCGGCACTTCGCAGGTTGAAGCCTTGGACGCGCCCAACTGGCGCAGCGCCCGGGCCGCAGCCTCGCGGCCGACATCCTCCGGGTTGTCGAGACGATGCAGGCTGCGCTCGGAGGTCGACCAGCCGGCGTTGCGGAGTTGGCCGTCATCCTCCCGGGCCATCACCTCGACCCACATCGAGGCCGATGTGTCGGCGTATGTGCCGGCGAACCCGTTCGAATCGACCAGGGCGAAGTTGCTGAAGCTGGTGCTGAACGTGGCGCCGCCGCTGTTGACGATCCGCTGGTCGGCGCCCAGCGCCGCATCTTCGCAGGCCAGGGCCTGTGCGAGCCGATGCTCACCGTCGACCTCGGGAACTTGCTCGTCGAACAATGCGAGCGGCGGCACGCTGTGGGCCTGCTCGTTCGGATCGGCGAGCCCCGCGTACGGATCCGGTTCTGACACGCGAGCGAGTTCCAGCGCCGTCTGCACGGTCTCGGCGAGCGCTGCGTCGCTGACATCGCTGGTAGAAACGGTCGCCTGGCGGCCGCCGAGGATGACGCGCAGGCCGACCGAGCGCGCCGTTGACTCCGAGACCTTCTCGATCTGTTGCTTGCGCACCGTGGTGGATGCGTTGGTCGAGCTGACGGCGACGGCGTCAGCCTGGTCGGCGCCTGCCGCGCTGGCCAGTTCGAGCAGTCGCGACGCAATCTCGAGCGGTTCTGTGGAGAGTGTGGAGAGTGTGGAGAGTGTGGAGTTTGCCATCAGGCCGACATTCCGGCGCCGGGGCGCATCTGCGTGCCGCCGACGGTGATGCCTGATACGAGGACGGTCGGGATTCCCACCCCGACCGGGACCGATTGCCCCGATTTGCCGCAGGTCCAGCGGCCGTCCGACATCTCCAGGTCGTGGCCGACGCCGGTGACCTTGGAGAGCACATCGGGACCGTTGCCGATCAGGTTGACGTCGCGGATCGGCGCCGTGATCCGACCGTTCTCGATCAGGTAGCCCTCAGTGACCGAGAAGACGAAGTCGCCGTTGGTGATGTTCACCTGTCCGCCGCTGAACGCCTTGCAGAAGATGCCGTACTCGACGCGCCGAACCAGGTCCTCCGGTTCGTCCTCTCCGGCCGTCATGTAGGTGTTGGTCATGCGCGGCATCGGCGAATGGCGGAACGACTGCCGCCGTCCGTTGCCGGACGGTGCGACACCGAAGTGGTCGGAGGAGATGCGGTCCTGCATGTAGGCGGCCAGTTGACCGTCTTCGATCAGCAGATTGTGTCCCGCTACCTCGCCCTCGTCGTCGACGTTGACCGAGCCTCGCGAGAGGTTAAGCGTGGCGTCGTCGATCACGGTGACCAGCTCGGACGCGACCGACTGCCCGATCCTGTTGGAGTAGTTGGAGGTTTCCTTGCGATTGAAGTCGGCTTCAAGACCGTGCCCGACCGCCTCGTGCAGGAGGATGCCGGAATCTCCGGCGGCAAGCACGACGGGGAACGTGCCGGCGGGCGCCTCGCGCGCCTCCTGCTGTAGCACCGCCTGCCGGGCGGCCTCCTCGGCCAGGGATTCGGGCGAGTGATCGTCGAAGTAGGGCATGCCCATCCGACCACCGCCGCCCCAACGGGCGTTGCGGCGTTCTCCGTCGATCTCCGAGAGACAGGACACGTTGAAGCGCAGCAACGGCTGATAGTCGGCGACCATCCGACCGTCGCTGCGGACGATCATGACCCGCTTCTCCTCGTCGACCATTGACGCGTCAACGCGGGCGATGCTGGAGTGCCAGGCTCGGGCGGCATCGTCGGCTCGACGAAGCAGTTCGACCTTGTCGGCCAGCGGCGTGGACGTGCTGGGTGAAGCGATGGCGTAGCGGTCGGCGGGATACGACTCGGCGGTCACGTCGACCGGGTCGGCGTCCGAGCTGCCGTGCGCAATCTGCGCCGCGGTAGACGCCGCGCGGCGCATCGCTTCCAGCGAGAGATCCTCCGTGTAGGCGTAGCCAATGGCGTCGCCCTCGACGACTCGGATGCCGACGCCCTGCGAGAGCGAGGCCTGCGTCGACTTGACCTGTTGATCCTCGAAGCTGAGTGAACCGGAGCGCTTGTGCTCGAAGTAGAGCTCGGCGAATGATCCGCCGCGCCCCAGCGCCGAGGCGAGGACCGATTCGGCCGACGCTTCATCGACGCCGAGTTGGGTGGAATAGAAGCCGATCACGTCGGCAGGCGTGTCGCTCATCGGGAGAACTTTCCAGTGTCTAGGCCGGCAACGCTCCGTCAGAGCGGAGCTATTCAGGTGTCGCTCCGCTGGAGCGGAGCTATTCAGGTGTCGCTCCGCTGGAGCGGAGCTGGGCGATCTCCTCAACGCTATAGCCACACTCGGCCAGAATCGAATCCGCGTCGGCGTTCAACTCGGGCGCGCGACCCTGGACCGCGCCGGGCGTCGCCGAGAAGTTCCAGGGCAAGCCGGTCACTCGGCGCGCGCCGAAGCGCGGGTCCTCGATCTCGGCCAGGTAGCCGTTCGTCCAGACCTGCTCGGAGGCTTCGACGTCCGCATAACTGTTGACCGGCGCCGAGGGAATGTCGGCGTCGCGCAGACGGCGCAGCCACTCCTCGCGGTCGGCGGCGGCGAAGCACTGTTCCAGCAGCGCCTCCAGTTCGGCCGAGTGCTTCAGGCGGGCCGGGGCGCTGGCAAAGCGATCGTCCGTCTCCCACTCGGGGTGGCCCATCAAACCGCAGAGCGCGCGCCAGTTCCTGGGATCGACAACGCCGATGACCAACCACTGGCCGTCTGAGGCCTGGTAGAACGTGAACGTCGGCATGCGCCGGCGACGCATGTGCGGCTGTTGGCCGTCCTTGAGGTAGCCGGTGATGTAGACGGATTGCAGCGCGATCTGCGAGCCGAGCAGCGAGACGTCGACCTGCTGACCCTGCCCGGAATCCTTCGCGGCGAGCAAACCGGCCAGCATCGCGATACAGGCCTGCATCGCGCCGACCTGATCGGCGAATCCGCCCGGCAGCGTGCGCGGCTCCTCCTCCGGTCCGAGCGCCTGCAGCGTCATCACGCCGCCGGTGGCCTGGCCGATCACGTCGTAGCCGGGCTCTCCCGCCTGAGGTCCGTCGGCCCCGAACGCGGAGGCGGAGACCATCACGACCCTCGGATTGCGCTCGCGGAGCTTCTCGTAGCTGAGACCAAGCCGATCCATGACGCCGGGACGGTAGTTGTCGATCACGCCATCGCAGCGCTCGGCCATCCGCAAGGCGGCGTCGACGGCGGCCGGATCGCGCAGGTTGAGGACGATGGACCGCTTGCCACGATCGTGAGCCTCGAAGTAGCGGGAGAACCCATCTCCCGACATGTCGGACGCGCGTCCGGGATCGCCTCCCGGCGGTTCGACCTTCCAGATCTCGGCGCCCAGGTCGGACAGCATCACCGTGGCGTAGGGACCCTGCTGATAACGCGTGAAATCGAGGATTCGATATCCGTCGAGTGGTCCCTGCATGATGGCGTTCCGTTACCTCGGGAGCTTTGTTTCGAGGCAGGATACCTTTGGCTCATGCCACCGCGGGTTCGACTGACGGCCGAGGAATCAGCACGGCTGCCGAAGCTCCTGTCACTGGTTGACGGGCGGCGGAACGAGTTTCCCGGCGACGCGGATGCGTCGCTCCAGGCGTCGTGGATTGCCGAACAGTACGCGGGCGAGTCGCCGTTGACCACCAACCTGATCACGTTGCTGCTCTTCGAGCACGGCGTACATCGTTCCGTCGACCAGGTCTCTCGGGACCTCGCTATCCTGCGCGGTGACACGGACCACGAATAGCGGAAGGAACCGAGATGGCACTCGACACAGCGGACATCGTTGAGATCCTGCAGCTGGCGGCTCGCTACAACCATGCGATCGACTACGGAGACCCCGAGGCCTGGGCCGGCACGTTTTCCGAGGATGGCGTCTTCAACGGCGGCCCCGAGCCGGTGACCGGCCACGAGGCGCTCGCCCAGTTTGCCGGCGGCTTCGAAACCAGGATGGGTGGTGCGAGGCACTGGACGAATAACCACGTGATCGACGGGGACGGCGATGAGGCGACCCACACCTGCTATCTGAATCTCGTGCAGAGCAAGGACGGCGGGAGCAGCATCATCACCGGCATCTACACCGACACGCTGAAAAAGGTGGACGGTCAGTGGCGCTTCACCGAGCGCAACGTCACGCCGGACGCCACGGACTAACTCTCCACGATCGGACACACGAACGCGCCCTCCGCGTTCTCGCTGCCTTCGAGCCGAAGGGCGAGCGCCGGAGGGCGCGTTTGGTGTGCTCGGATGAACGACGGCCAGCGAGCCGACTACTCCTCCATCATGTCATCGTTGTCGCCGGTCGTGGCGGCGCCTTCGGTCTCCATCAGGTCCTGGTTGTCGTCGGTCGCTGTCGAGTCACCGGTCGTGGTCTCGGTGCCGGTCGCGACCGTGGTCTGCTGCGTCGTCAGCGAGATGCCCGGCGTGTCGCCCTGGTAGCCGACCGGAACGAGCAGCGTGTCGCCGATGAAGATCAGATTGGGGTCGGAGATGCCGTTGAGCGCCATGATCGCTTCGACGGTCGTGTTGTTGGCCAGAGCGATCGCGTCCAGGCTGTCGCCCTCATCGATCGAGACCGGTGCGATGGTGTGCCAGTTGCTGAGTTCGTCGGTCAGGGTTGGCGTGTCGGTGGAAGCCGCCGTGATGGCGGTCGAGCCGGCATCCTCGACGGCGCCGTCGCCAGCCTCGGTTGCGACCACGGGCGCCTCGACGACCTCCTCGGCGAAGCCGACGGGGATCTTCAGCTCCTGGCCGACGCTGAGCAGCTCGGGGTCGGTGATTCCGTTCAGTGTGGCGATGGCCGAGATCGTGGTGCCGTAGTTCTGGGCGATCAGCCAGAGCGTTTCGCCGGGCAGCACCTGGATCGTCTCGACGTCGGTCCACGCGGCGAGTCTCGCGGCCGGGGTGAGCGAGGCAAGGTCAACCTCAGCCTCGGCGGCGGCGGCGGCCAGGGTCGCGCCCTCTTCGGCGGCGGCTCCATCGGATGTCGTGGTCACGGCGGCGGTCGAGCTTGTCGTGGCGGCGGAAGTCGCGGCAGGCTCGGGCGTGGTGGCGACGCTCGACGTCACGGGCGCCGCAGCGGCAACCTGCACTTCCTGTGTGACCGGCTCGGCGGGGGTCGTGGTCACCCGCGTCACGGTTGGCGCCGGTGCGTCGTCGCCGCCGAACAGTTGCCAGGCGATCACGCCGGCCACGGCGGCCGGAATGATGATGGCCAGACCCACAACGGTCCAGGCGCGACGGCGCGAGGTCCCCAGGTCGGAGTCTCCGGAGCCGCCCATCACATCGTCGGCGCCGGGGGCGTAGTCGTATGAACCGCCAAACGGCGAAGTCGGTTCGGTGGACACGCGATCAACATCGTCGTCCGCCATGGGCGGATCAAACGGGTGTTCCGTTCGCTGCGTGTCCGATGGCTGCGCCACGTGGGGATTGAACGAACCCGACGAGGCGGCTTCCTGCAGGGACATCCCGGTCTCCCAACCGAGTCACCCCGCCGCTGAGGTTGCCCGAAGGCGCGTCGCTTAGCGGAATCTCGCTGGGCGCTTCTCAAGGAAGGCAGCGATCGCTTCCGCATGCTCCGGTGTCTGCATCGCCCACTCTAGCGCCTCGCCCTCTCGCTGTTGCACCAGTCCAATATTCGTTTCCAGTTGATTTTGCGAAAACAGCGATTTCACGCGCCGCATGATCGAGTCCGGATTCTCGGCCAGCTGCTCGCCGAGCGCGACGGCGCGGTCGACCAGTTCGTCATCGGGGGCGATATCGCGGACCAGGCCGGCCTCCAGCGCCTCCTGCGCGCCGACGAATCGGCCGGTCAGGCACCAGTCGAGCGCTCGACCGACACCGACGAGGCGCGGCAGCAAGGTCGTTGACGCCGCTTCAGGCAGCAGACCCATCTTCACAA
Organism: Dehalococcoidia bacterium; assembly: GCA_965204335.1. Lineage (GTDB taxonomy): Bacteria > Chloroflexota > Dehalococcoidia > Bin125 > Bin125 > Bin125. The sequence continues at coordinate 524,965 of OZ241982.1, forward strand.
ATCGGAAGCCGAACTGAGCGCTCTCTCCCGCAATCCGAAAGTCGAACGGCAGAATCGTCGTCACGCCGACACCGACGGCGTATCCGTGGACGGCGGCGATGATCGGTTTGCTCTCGGTGCAGAAACCGGTCCAGGTTTCGTCGTGCTCGTCGGCCCGTCCGGCGCGCCGCGATGCGTCGCCGGTCTCGACGTCCTGCTGCTGCTGTTGGAGGTCGAGGCCTGCGCAATAGGCGCGGCCGTTGCCGGCGAACACGATCGCGGCGACCTCGGGATTGTTGTTGAAACTGACGACGGCGTCGCGTTCCTCGGCAGCCATGGCCTGGCTCCAGGCATTGAGCTTCTCCGGCCGATTCTTGCGGATGATGCCGACCGCTCCGCGCTGTTCGACTTCGATCAGTTCGTAGGACATTGGCGGCTCCCCTCTCTCCTGCCTGCTGCGGACCGGCGCGTTTATTGCTCCGCGCGGTATTCGATTACGTCACCTGAGCGAAAGTTATCACTGCGCTGACAATGGCCAACCTTCTCGACACGATCGACGTGACTAGAGTGACCTATGCCTAAGTCGCGTCGGCTGGTCCTTGCCGCGTTGTTGGCCGCTGCGTTGCTGACAGTCGGCGTGTGGCATGGTCCCGCAGGTTGGCCAACAGCGTCGGCAGACACCTACACGGTCCGTGAGGGCGACACCCTGTCGGAGATCGCCTATCGGCTGCAAGTCGGCGTGTCGGTGCTCCAGGCGTTGAATCCCCAGATCGAATCGCCCAACAGCATCTATGTCGGGCAGATCATCCAGATTCCCGATAACTCATCCGCCATCGAGCGCCCCCCGGGGAGCGAGCGTTCGGACGAGTCGGGGCCGAAGAACCAGACCGATCCCAAGCCTCAGCAGACGGCGGATGAGCCGCCCCCGACCCTGTTGTATCTCATTCAGGCAGGCGATTACCTGGGCGAGATAGCGGACCGGTTCAACACCGACGTCGAGACGATTCGCTCGCTCAATCCTGGACTCGAACCGAACCGGATCTTCGCCGGCAGGTCAATCGTCGTTCCACGCTCGGCAACGACCAATCCGTCGCGGCAATCGCTCAATGCCGGCGTCCGCGTCTCCGAACCGGCGCAGCCGCTCCGACAGTTCGTCGAGTACGTCGTCAATCCGGGCGACTCACCCCTGGCGATCGCCGAACACGCCGGAGTCACCCTCGAGGAACTGATCCAGGCCAATCCGCTGACCGACTTTGACGCGATGATCCACCCGGGCGACATCCTGTACATCCCGATTCCAGACCACCTGGCGCCCGCGCTCGACCCGGAGGATGACACGGGCACGCTCACGGCTCGGTACACGGTGCGCGTCGGCGACATCGCCTCGTCGATCGCCCGACGCCACGGCGTCTCCCTCGATCGGCTGCGTCAACTCAACGGAGGCGCGGACCTCAACATCATCCAACCCGGTCAAACGTTGATCGTCCCCTGGACCGGCGAGACGCTCAGCGCCCCGCCGGGTACGGCTGCGGCCGTTGAAGTCCGGCGTCGAACGCATCGCGTGCAAGCGGGGGAGACGTTCAGCGGCATCGCGCTGACATACGGACTCTCGCTGGAGGAACTGCGCGCGGTCAACGAGGCTCTGCCGCGAGACCTGTTGTTCGTCGGTCAACTGCTCAACTTGCCCGGCACCATCGACCCGCCGGTCGTGGCCAGGGAATCGACGCTCTGGGATGCCGACCTGGTTCAATACGCGGCCGCGACGCTCGGTGTGACGCCGCACACGCTGCTGGCCAACCACAGTGGGATCGAGCCTGATCAATGGCTGGAGGCCGGCACCTCGTGGCGATTGCCCATTCGCGAAGGACTGTTGGTGACGGTGCAGCCGGGCGACACGCTGCGGGGCATCGCCAGTCGTAACGGCGTCGACATGGACGCCATCCTGGCCGACCCGGCGCACGGCGTTGACGACCCGAACGCCATCGTGATCGGGCAAGAAATCATCATCCCGCTCGCGATTCCCGACTTCGCCTGGCCGGCGCAGGGGGAGCTGACCGATCCGTTCGGTCTGTGTCGGAGTTGGGACTGCTCGTACCGTCACAAGGGGCTCGATGTGGCGCTGGATATCTACGAGCCGATCGTTGCCGCCGCCGACGGCGTGGTCACCTTCGTTGGCGGCGACGCGTTGCTTGGACTCGGCTGGTACGTCGAGATCGACCATGGCAACGGTTGGCTGACGGTTTATGCGCATCTTGTCGAGTTCGAGGTCTGGCAGGGCCAGACCGTGAGCCAGGGCGACGTGATCGGCTACAACGGAAACACGGGCTATAGCACCGGTCCGCACCTGCATTTCGAGGTGCAACACAACGACTGGTACATCGATCCGCTGGTCGTGCTGCCCTGACCCAGCGCCGCCTATCCGACCCGGCGTTGCAGCTCCGTACAGAGCACACGGAGTTCCTTGAGGTCCGGTTCGCCATAGATCGCGGCTGCGCGTCGACCGTAATCGTCCCGCTCCCGCCAGCCGGGCGACACCGCCTCGACGACGGCGTCGATCTCAGTCGCGGCCGCCATCGAGGCCCAGGCGGCACCCGTTTCGTCACCCACACCGGCCAGCGAGGTGCTCGCGATCTTCGCCGGGGCCAGGGCTCGTTCAAGTCTCGGCACAAGCGCCGCGCCGACCTCGGGCAGACGAGCGTCCAGGTGCGCACGACACAGCGCGTGCAGCGTGTCCACCGCCTTCCAGTTCAGGGCGACATCCACCTCCGACAGTCGCAACGCATCGGAGATCCGCGGCCAGAGGTCGGTCATCTTCAACAGTCGCCCGGCCGCTCGCAGGCGCCTGGGCATCCGCAACGCGTCGACCGGTTCCCCAACCAGGGCGCTCGCCGCCGGAAACACGCCGCTGCGAACCGCGTCCACGCCGTGAAACGAACGGCCGGTCGCCCGGCAGTCGTCCAACGACACCCGGGCTCGCTGCAGGGCGTGACTCGCCCGCACCTGACGTCCCTCCGCCGAGTAGTAGCGGTCCCGGAACCTCGCCAACACGTCGCGCAGCGTGGTGTCGGCCATGCGCAGGGTGTTCATGTCAGCGAGGTGGCCGGCCATCGGCTCGACGTGCAGCAGTTCTTCCAGCTCCACGAGCGAGCCGGACGTGATTGAATCGACGGCGACCGCGATTCCGTTCTCCTCGACAATCGCGCCCTCGTCCAGCAAGGCTTCGGTGCGATGACGGAACAGCATGATCTGCAACAGCGAGGCGTCCCAGACCTGGTTGCGCGCGTAGTCGCCGACGACGGCGACGCCGCGGATCAAGGAGTCGCGGCCGCGATGCCGCGCGCTGATCCGCTCTGCGAGCAGCTCCCAATCGGCGCTGTCGGAGCTTGGCATGAGAGGCTCAGAAGCCGCGGTACCGGTTGGCAATCGGGAAGCGGCGGTCGCGGCCGAAGGCTCGGGGCGTAATCTTCAGCCCGGGCGCCGCCTGCCGACGCTTGTACTCGGCGCCGGTCACCAACGACATCACGCGCTTGACGTCCGCTTCCTCGAACCCGGCGGCCACGATCTCGTCCAGCGACCGGTCTTCCTCGACGAAGCCCTCCAGTATGGGGTCGAGTCGCTCGTAAGGCATCAACGACTGTTCGTCGAACTGGTCGGGACGCAACTCGGCGCTGGGCGGCTTGGTCAGGACCGAGACGGGAATGATCTCGCGACCGGCACGCTCGTTGACCAGCTCGGAGAGTCGATAGACCAACAGCTTCGGCACGTCCTGGATCACGGCGAGCCCGCCGGTCATGTCGCCGTAGAGCGTCGTGTATCCGGTCGCGGACTCGCTCTTGTTCGATGTCGTCAGGACCAGCGCGCCGGTCTTGTTCGAGATCGCCATCATCAGGACGCCGCGAATCCGGGCCTGCAGGTTCTCCTCGGTGACGTCCTGGGGCAATCCCTCGAAGAGCGGTGCGAGGGTGTCGAGGTACGACTGGTAGGGCCCTTCAATCGGCAGAACGTCCAACTCGATGCCGAGATTGTCGGCCAGCGCCCGAGCGTCGGCGACGCTGCCCTCGGAGGAGTACCGGGACGGCATCGAGACGCCGCGCACATGCTCGGCCCCGAGCGCATCAACCGCGACCACCGCGGTCAGAGTCGAGTCGATCCCGCCGGACAGCGCAATCACGACGTCGCCGAAGCCGGTCTTGTGGACGTAGTCGCGAGTGCCCAGCACCAGGGCCTCGTAGACCTGCTCATCATTGGACAGCATCTCGGACAGACCCGCCTCGATCAGCGCCCCCCGATTCGTCTCCGCTTCCGCCGAAACGGACGCGAGCTCGGCTTCTGTCTGCGGCAACCGACGCAGTCTCGGGTCGTGGAGCCGCGTCTGGCGGACCTCTTCCACGTCAAGATCGACGGTCAGCAGGTCCTCGCGGAAGAGCGGCGCGCGTGCGATCAGGTCGCCGCCCGGTCCGTAGACCGTGGAGCCGCCGTCGAAGATCAGGTGGTCCTGACCGCCGACCAGATTGCAGTAGAGGGTGAGGACCGCGTTGTCGGCCGCCCGCGTGGCCAGCATCTGTTCACGCTGCAGCGACTTGCCGGCATGGAATGGGGAACCGTTGATGTTGACGACCACCTCGGCGCCCGCCAGACACTGATCCTGCATCGGTCCCGACGAGTACCAGATGTCCTCGCAGATCGTCACGCCGACCCGCGCGCCGGCGATGTCGAAGAGCTGTACGCCGTCACCCGGGCGGAAGTATCGGGCCTCGTCGAACACGCCGTAGTTGGGCAGGTACTGCTTGTGATAGGCGCCGGCGAGCGCTCCATTGTGGATTACTGCGGCCGAATTGAAGATGTCGTGTGCGTAGTCGACGAAGCCGACGATCGCGGTCACATGGAGCCCGCGAGTCGCCTCGCACACGCGATCGAGTGTCTCGAGGTTCGACTCGACAAACCCTCGGCGCAGAACGAGGTCTTCCGGCGGGTAGCCGGTCAGCGCCAATTCGGGAAACGCGACCAGATCCGAGCCCAGCGACTCCGCTTCCCGGATGCGCTCGATGATTTTCGCGGCGTTGCCGTCGAGGTCGCCAACGGTCGAATTGATCTGTGCCATCGAGACGCGCAGGCGTCGCACGGGGCCTCCTCAGGGGTGCAGCGGCCGACGGTTCGCAGCGTATCGCACCCCGGATACACTCAGTCCCGTGCCCACCGCCGAGCCAGACATATCGGATCCTCAGACTCCCGCCCTGCTGAGCGGGGCTTCCTTTGTCTGGCCGGGCGGCCGTGGCGTTTCGGACATTGATCTGGCCGTCCGATGCGGCGACATCGTCACGCTGCTCGGACCCAACGGCGCCGGCAAATCAACCATCCTGAAGATGCTCAGCGGCGAAGTCACTCCGCAGCAGGGTCTGGTGTCAATCTTCGGCGAAGGACACGGCCCGCATGCCCGTCGCCGGATCGGACTCGTACTGCAAGAGCCGAGCACCGACGACCTGATGTCATTGCAGGAGACGCTGGAGCTGCACGGCCGACTGTTCGGTCTGCGCGGACATGAGTTGGATCGGCGGTGCCGGCAATGGCTCGATTCACTGGGCATTGGCGATCGCGCGGACGACCGCTGTGAAACGCTGTCCGGCGGTCTTCGACGTCGTCTTGACATTGCTCGGGCGCTGCTTCACGAGCCAGACCTCCTCCTGCTCGATGAACCGACACTGGCGCTCGACCCGGAGTCGAGCATGGCGATCTGGCAGACGCTTCACGCCCGCGCGTCGGATGGCGCCGCCGTTGTCGTCTGCTCAAACGACACGGTCGAGGCCGAGCGCAACGCTGATCGCGTGGTGTTCGTCGACGAGGGCCGCGTGGTGGCCGAGGACACGCCTTCGAATCTCACGGCCGGCCTGAAGAGCGACGCCCTGGAACTCGATTGGCCCGACCTGGTGGATGCCGATCTCGATGAACTGAAGCGCTGGAGCGAAGTCGACGACCTGCTGAGGACCGAGCGGGGCCTTCATCTCACCGTCGACAGCTCGGCCGAGAGCGTCCCGCGACTGTTTCAGGCCTACGGCTCGCGAGTCACGGGGATTCGCATCCGCGAATCCAGTCTGCGCGACGCGTGGTTCCGGATCGTCGGTCACCCGATTGAGAATGGCAGAGGGCGCGAGGCATGATTGACTTCGCCCACGCCTCGATGGCATTGCTGAAACGCGACCTGCGCGCGGTGGCGCGCTCGCGCTCGCAACTCTACTCGTCGCTGCTGTTTCCGCTCATGCTGCTGGCGTTGTTGGGCACCGGCGTCTCGAGCGGGCTGTCGCCCACATCGCCGCGCATCCTGGACGGCGATTACACCTCGTTCCTCGCGCCGGGGATGATCGCGATGACCGCGCTGTTTTCGTCGACGTTTTCCAGCGCCGGCTTCTATCGCGATCGAGAGAGCGGACTCTTGCGAGCGATGCTCGCGTCGCCGCACAGCCCGCAGACCATCCTCTTCGGTAAGGCGCTCGGTGCGATCCTGATCGGATCGATCCAGGCGCTGGCGGTGTTGGTACTGGCCGTCGTGATTCCGGGGATCGATCTGGCGTGGCAGTTCGGTTGGCTGGGAGGCGTGGCGACGGTGGTCGTCACGATCCTCGCCCTCAACTTCATGCTTTCCGGGCTGTCGCTGCTGCTGGCCGTGCGGATCAAGACGATGCAGGGGTTTCACCTGATCATGAATCTGGTGCTGTTCCCGCTCTTCTTCCTCTCCGGCGCGTTCTTCCCGCTCGATGAGGTCCCGACCTGGCTGGAAGCGATCGGTTACGCCAATCCACTGACCTACGCCGTGGACCTGCTTCACTACGCCTCGTACGCCGACTCGTCCGACGGGCTGATTGGACCGCTCATCGACGGTCTGGTCCTGGGAATACTGGCGCTGGTGCTGTTCGCGATTGGCCTGCGCCGCGCTCCTCGAGCGGTGTGAACCGATGCCGGTTCCACCGAGGCTCCTACCGCTCCTGTTTGCGCTGGTCGGCCTGTCGCTGATAACCGCTGCCTGCGGCGAGTCCGACGACCGCGTCGTCGTCACCGCTTCGGAAGCGGCGTTTGTGCCGGTGGTCGAATCGTCGGATGTGTTTGTCGGCGTGCCTCGACTCGTACTCACCCTGCTGGAACAGGACGGCCAACCCGAGTTCGAAGAGGGAGCGCGGTTCCTGATCCGCTATTTCGAGCCGACCGAGGGCGGGGTCAAGTTTCACTCGGAAGCCGAACTTGACAACACCGACGTTGAGGGATTTCAGTACTTCGTCGCGACCGACGTGCCCTTCGATACGCCGGGGACGTGGGCGATCGCCGTGACGGTCGAACTGACCGACGGCCGCGCCGAGAGCACACCACGCCTCGCATTTCTCGTTGACGACACGTCGCGCGGTCTCGAACCGGGTGATCTCGCCCCCTCCATCGGGACGCCGACAGCTCAGGACGGCGTGCTGGAGCGCATGGCGCAGCCTCCTGAATCGTCGTTGGGCATGTATGAGCGCTCGGCGTCGGACCTGATCGCGGCCGGCGAACCGTTCCTGATCGTCTGGGCGTCGGCCGAGCGCTGCGCCGGCAGACGCGCCTGCGCCCGTGCCCTGGAACAGGCGACGGCGATCCACGACGGTGGCAGAATCGCGGTGTTGCACGTGGAACCGTTCGGCCGACCTCGACCGGCTGAGCTCCAGGCGTTGATCGATGCCGCCAACGAGGCATGGTCCATCGAGGCTGAACCGCAGTTCTTCATCGTCGACTCGAGGGGCGAGATCGCGGCGCGGTTCGAAATCGTGGTGGAGACTTCGGAGCTGGAGACCGCGATCGAGGCGGTGCTGCGCTAGACCAGCACGTCCAGTCCGACCGCCGCGAAGATGATGAAGAGATACGCGATCGAAGCGAAGAAGAGGCGCATCGGCGGCGCCTGTTCACGCCAGACCTGCCAGGCGATCCAGATGAAGACGGCGCCCGAGATGGCGCAGGTCGTCTCGTAGCACCAGCTCAGGTGTCCACCGAGCGGTCCGAGCAGACTGACCGCGACCAGCCCGACCGAGTAAATCAGGAGCTGCTTGCGTGTCTCGCGTTCGCCCGACACGACCGGCAGCATGGGTACGTCGGCCCTGGCGTAGTCGTCGCGGTACTTGAGCGCGAGCGCCCAGAAGTGGGGCGGCGTCCACATGAAGATGACGAGGAAGAGGATGAACGGCGTCCAGGTGACCTCGCCGGTCACGGCGGCCCAGCCGACGAGCGGTGGGATCGATCCGGCGGCGCCGCCGATCACGATGTTCTGCGTCGTGGAGCGCTTGAGCCAGATCGTGTAGACGAGGACGTAGAACAGGACCGCGGCCTCGGCCAGCAGCGCGGCCAGCAGATTGACCGTGAGCGCGAGCTGGATCCCTCCGAGCGTTGCGAGCAGGAAGCCCCAGGCCAGCGCCTGCCGGGGCTGAATGACGCCCGCGGGCAGCGGTCGGTCGGCCGTGCGTTCCATGATCGCGTCGATATCGCGATCGAACCATTGATTGAACGTGTTTGCGCCGCCGGCGGTGAGGATGCCGCCCAGCAGGGTGAGCAGGATCAGCGCCAGTCCCTCGCCGAAGCTGCCCTTCGGCCAACCGTCTGCGGCGACGATCATCGTCGGAACGGTCGTGACCAGCAGCAGACCGATGATCCCCGGCTTGGTCAGATCCCAGAGGCCGCGCGCGACGTCGATCGCGCGACGCGAACCAGGCAGCGCCGCGGGGCGTTCGAGCGTGAGCGGACGTTCCGTCATCCGTTGCTCTCGCTCTCCACCGATGCGCTCGAACCGACCGCTGTGAGCTCGGTGCTGGTTCGGCCGCCCGCGCGCAGCCCGCCGGCGCGATAGATCGCGACCAGCGCTGCGCCGGACACGAGCAGCCAGGTGATCGAACCCATCGACAGATGCAGGGCCCGCGCCCAGGCGTCGAAGTTGATCCAGATCATCGCCGCTCCGATGAAAATCTGCGCGACGTAGAGCGTCATCGCGCCGTGCACCATGAAGGTCAGGCCGCGCGCGCGCGGTCGCAGCATGACCACGCCCATTGATGCCGCGAACAGGGCGATTGCGCCGAACAGGACCAGGAATCGGTGCCCCATGTTCCATTGAGCGTACTCGCCGTCGGGAAACAGACCTCCGTAGCAGAACGGCCAGTTGTTTCCGCAGGCGGCGCCGCCGGGGCCGACATGCGCTCCGGCGTCTGGGCCAGCCCCCACGTGGGTGACGTAGGAGCCGACCACGACCACCGCGTAGACGAGGATGGCCGTGACCAGTGCGATCCAGGCGTAGTTTCGCGCTTGCGAGGGGGAATCCGAGCCCAGCGGCGCATCATCCTCATGGGTGACCACCCGCCAGTCGAATGTGCTCAACCACGAGAACGCGACCAGCATCAGGATCAGCATCGCCGTCGCCAGGTGCAGCGTGACGATCACTTCCTCAAGCCGTTCGGTCACGGTCAGACCGCCGAGCACGACCTGCAGGGCGAGAAACGGAATCGACAATACGGCGGGCAGCCAGACCCGGGTCCGATCCCGGTGTCGGAGCCAGGCGACGACGGCGTAACCAAGAATGATCAGGCCCATGATCGCGGCGACCAGCCGGTGGGTCCACTCGAGCCAGACCTGGTGCGCCGCGAACTCGCCGAAGTCTCCCGAGGGGATGACCGCGCCGTAGCAACCCGGCCAATCGGGACAGGCGAGGCCGGAGCCGGTCACGCGGACGATCCCGCCCAGTGCGGTCAGCACGAGCAGACCGATCACCAGTCCGAGACCGACGCGCTGAAATCTGGTCCACGAGGTCGTCGATGCCATCTGAACCCGCTCTGGTTGCCGACTGGCGCGAGTCGGCGCTGCGCCTTCTAGTGTCTCACTTCTCGCCACGTCGGCGAAATTCAGAGGGTGAACTCGCTGAATGCTCGCTTACTGTTCCCCCGGCCGCGGGCCGAGGGTAGGAATTTCTCCATGGACGCGGATTTGCATGTCACGGACGACGTCGTTGCGGCGGTCTTTGAAGCCCTCGCGTTCGGCCCAGTAGTAGACCGTGACGATGATCGCGAGCGCAAACATCATCGATCCCGGCACCCACATGATCCCGGCGCCGATTCTCTGGTCGAGCAGGGCGTCGGGGCCCCACTCCCTGACCGCCGCCGCCGTGGCGTAGGTGTCGTAGACCGGTTCGCCGACGTTGATCAGGATGAGCCCGAGCGCGATGTTCTGCAGGATCGCGACGACCAACAGCGCGCAGCGCCAGACATGATGCGGCCGCAGCCGCGTCGCGTCGACACCGATCACCAGCCACCAGAGCAGGACCGCGCCGAACAGGAAGACGCCGTGCTCGACAAAATGGACCGCTTCGGATGCAATGGCCGCGTCGTAGGCGTCGGGCCAGTGCCAGCTCCAGACGCTGGCGATGTAGAGGACGATCGTCGAGGGCGGCCAGGTCAGGGCGCGCACGAGCCGCGAGTTGAGAAACGGGATCAGGTAGGTCGTGCGAACTCGAGGCGATGCCGCGCGCAGGGCCAGGGTCGCCGGCGCGCCGAGCAGCATCAGCGGCGCGACGATCATCGTGATCATCACATGCTGGATCATATGCATCCAGAAGAGGTCGTCGGAATAGGTATCGACCGGCGACATCAGGCCGAGCAGCATGACCAGCCAGCCGGTCCAGAAGCACCAGGCGTGCCAGCGGGGAAAATGGAAGCCGGGCGAGTCGCGGCGCAGGCGGTAGTAGCCCCAGGCGTAGAGCCCGCCGACGACGATGACGATCGCGAGGCCCGGGGCGTCCACGCTCCAGACCTGCAAGGCGTTGAGGAGTTCGCCGGATTCGGCGTAGCGTCCGTCGTGGGCCAACAGACCTGATGGCAAGAGCGCGGCCGCGAGCGCGCCGAATGCCGCGATCAGCGCCATCAGCGCTCGCGGTTGCTTCGTCACCGGCCGGTCCGCGTCAGCTGAGGAAGAAGACGAGCGGGAAGATCACCAGCAGCCACACGAATCCCACGAAGTGCCAGTAAAGCGTCGCCGCTTCAATGGCGGTGTTGCGTTTAGCGTCGAAGTGTCCGAGCAGGCCGCGCAGCCACTGGGCGAAGATGAAGACCAGGCCGCCGATGACGTGGGCGCCGTGGAAGCCGGTCAGCGTGTAGAAGGTCGCCGCGTACGGGCCGTCGGAGATGCCGAACCCGGCATGGCTCCACTCGAAGTACTGGTTGATGATGAACGCCGTGCCGACGACCAGCACGATGGCCATGTTGATCAGCATCACCTTGCGGTTGCCCTTGCGAATCGCGAAGGCCGCGAACTGCATGGGGATACTGGTCGAGACCAGCAACACCGTGAACAGGATCGGCAGGACGTGATCACCCTCGACTCGGTGCGCTCCGTTGGTCGGCTCCCAGAGCAGGGTGTCGCTGTGCAGGGCGAGCATCGCCGCGATCAGTCCGGCGAAGAACATGATCTCGGAGAAGATGAAGAAGATGATGCCCCACAGCCCCGTGGTCATCGGCTCGTCGCCGACGAGGAAGCTGCGGATCGGGTGAACGCGCTTGTGCGGGATTGCTCCGGCTGCCATGGCTAGCCCTCCTCCCGCGCAGACGAGGTGGGCGTGTTCGCGCCGCTCCCGCCGCCTCCGTTGTGACCGTTGTTGACGTGATAGTGCGGGTCGTCCTGCAGACGCTCACCGAAGCGCAGGTCGAAGAGCGGGCGTTCGGAGCGGATCTCCGGCAGCGAGTCGAAGTTGTGCGCCGGCGGCGGTGAGGTGGTCGCCCACTCCAGCGTCGTGCCTTCCCAGGGGTCCGAGCCGGCCCGCTCGCCCCACTTGAGCGAGTAGAAGACGTTGTAGAGGAAGACCATCATGCCGGCGGCCGAGACGAACGCGCCGATCGTGGTCAGCATGTTCATCAGTTCCCAGCCGGGATTGTCGACGTAGTCGTTGATCCGGCGGGGCATACCGTCGAGGCCGAGCAGGAGCTGAGTGAAGAAAATCAGGTTGACGCCGATGAACACCAGCCAGAAGTGGATCTTGCCCAGGCCCTCGTTCATGAACTTGCCGAACATCTTCGGGAACCAGTAGTAGCAACCGGCGAGGAAGCCGAAGGTTGCGGCGATCGACATGGTGTAGTGGAAGTGTCCGACCACGAAGTAGGTGTCGTGGAGGGCGAAGTCGACCGGCACGGCGGCGTGGAAGACGCCGGTGATGCCGCCGATCAGGAAGAGCATCAGGAAGCCGACGCTGAACAGCATCGCCGTGGGGAAGATGTTCGAGCCGCGCCACATCGTGGTGATCCAGTTGAACATCTTGACGCCGGTCGGCACGGCGATCAGGAAGGTCGCGCCCATGAAGAAGGGCAGGAAGACGCCGCCAGTCGTGAACATGTGGTGCGCCCAGACGATGAAGCCGAGCAGGCCGATCGCGATGAGGGCCAGGACCATCGAGCGATAACCGAACACGGGACGTCGAGTGAAGACACCGAAGACGTCCGAGACGATGCCCATGGCGGGCAAGATCATGATGTAGACGGCGGGGTGGGAATAGAACCAGAAGAGGTTCTGCCAGAGCAGCGGCTGACCGCCGGCGGCCGGGTCGAAGAACGCGCCTTCGGCGCCGTTGCGGTCGATGAAGCCGAGCACCAGCGCGGCGGCGAGTACGGGAGTCGAGAGCAGGATCAGCAGACCGGTGACGAGCGTGGTCCAGGTGAACAGCGGCAGACGCCACATCGTCATGCCGGGCGCACGCATCTTGAAGATCGTGACGAGGAAGTTCACCGACCCGAAGATCGACGCCTGTCCCAACAGGATGACACCGACCAACCACATGTCCATCCCTGTGCCGGGCGGTTCGGCGTTGTTCCCGGTGTCGAGGGTGACCGGCGGGTAGGCGGTCCAGCCGGCCGAGGCGGTGCCGCCCTCAACGGCGAAGCTGAGCGTCAGCAGGACGCCGCCGAAGAGGAAGATCCAGAACGAGAGCGCGTTGATGCGCGGGAAGGCCATGTCGAGCGCGCCAATTTGCAGCGGCATCGAATAGTTCATGAACGCCGCGCCGATTGGCAGCAGGAAGAGGAAGATCATCACGCTGCCGTGCATCGTGAAGATCGAGTTGTAGGTTTCCGCGGAGATGATGGTGCCGGTTTCGGCGAGCTCGGTGCGCATGACGAGGGAGAACGCCATGCCGACCAGGCCGAATGCCCCGGCCGTCCAGAGATACATGATGCCGATCTTCTTGTGGTCGACCGTGGTCAACCACTCGAGGATCACACGCCAGGCCGTCGCCCCGGCATAGGTGCTGGTCTGTGCCCCCGCCAGTGTCGCCATCTTGTCGTCTCCCTCTGCGTAGTCGCCTGCTCGTCGTCGCGACGCGGGCGGGGCTAGCCGCCGGCCTCTACCAGTTCAGCCAGTTTGCTTGGAATGACGTCGGCCTCGGGCGGCCTCGGGACCGTCTGCAGCCAGGCATAGATATCAGCGATCTCCTCGTCGCTGACCTTGTCCGGCGGGAAGACCTGCATCGCCTCCAGCGGTTCGCGGTACTGCGTGATCACGCGATCCAGCGGGACGATGGTCATGGCGATCGTCGGTCCGACCAGACCCTCGCCCAGGTCGCCGTGGCAGACGTTGCAGCCCAGCGAGAAGAACAGGTTCTGACCGTTGGCCGGATTGCCGACGGCGCCTTCCTCCTGCTCCACTTCTTCCTCGCCGCCAAAGTCGCCTTCGATCGGCTCAGGCGCGCTGCCGGCCTTGTCCTCGAACCAGGCGTCGTAATCGTCCTGCGACAGGGCGCGCACGGTGTAGATCATGCGGGCGTGGTCGCGGCCGCAGAACTCGGCGCACTGGCTCATGAAGTCGCCGGCGTCCGTGATCCGCACCCAGAGCGTCTGCACGCGGCCCGGGACCGCGTCGAGCTTGGTCAGGAACTGGGGTGTGTAGAAGGCGTGCAGGACGTCGGCCGAGGCGATGTTAAAGCGGATCATCTGACCGACGGGGACGGTCACGATCGGGGTGTTGTCGGCCGCCTGCAGGCGGCCCTCGGCGACCGTGTCCGTGCCGTTGAAGACGCGCATGACCTCGGAACCGGCCCGGTGCCCGATCGGCACGGTGCCGTTGACGGCGCGGTCCACGGTGACGACGTCGCCGGTGCGAGAGACCACGCGCATGTGCTCGATACCGATCTTGAGCGTCATGAACGGCACGACCAGCGACGGGTCTTCGAGGTGAATCTCGGTGTCGTCGGGGCTGTTGGAGATGCTCTCGGCCAACTCGGTGCCCAGCGGCACGCCATAGTTGAACGCCCACGCCCATTGTCGACCCTGCACGTCCACGATCGTCACGTCCTCGTCGGCATCGGCTGCCGCCTGGATGTCTTGCAGGACGAAGAAGGAGACGAAGAACAGGACCACGACGATCACCAGCGGAATGCCGGTCCAGAGGATCTCCGCCGTGGTGTTGTGTGCGACCTGGGTCGGCAACTCGTCGTCCGACTTGCGCTTGTAGCGGAAGACGACCCAGAGGATCATCGCCTCGACGATGATGAAGACGATGACGCCAATCGCGAGAACGACGAAGAAGAGTGCGCGAATCGAATCGCCCTGTTCGGTGACGGCCTCGGGCAACGCGACCTGGGCGCTGACCATGCCGGTGAGCGCGAACAGCGTCAGGGCCAGCGCGCCGATGACCAGCGTGAGTCGGCCGATCCGAGTTCGCCACAGCCGTTGGTATGCGCTCACGCCCCCGCTCCCTTCTCTCCCTGGTTCAGCCCGGATGTGTTCATGGTGTTCGGTCGCTAACTCGAGCCCACACTGGACGTGTCGGCGCCGTCGGCGCTCTGCATCAGCGGTGCGTCGGAGGCGTGCTCGTCGTGATGCTCGTCATGGGCGGGTGCTTCGAAGTCCTTGATGTCCTCGAGGAACCAACCAACGCCGCCGAACACGATCAACGTGATCCCGGCGCCCAACACCTGATCAACGAACACCGCGCCGGCGGCCGTGATCATCAGCCCGGCGGCGAAGATCAGCGGAGACACGCTGGGCGGCGGCATATGCACACCGGGTGGGGGCGACGAGTCGGGCATGACCTGCAAGGGATGTTGTCGGAACTCGGCCGGACCGCCGGCCTCGAAGTAGCCCATGTCTTCCATGAACCAGCGGACCGCGCCCAGAACGATCAGCGTGATTCCGACGCTGAGCAGTTCCCCGACGAAGATCGCGCCCGCCGCCACCACGATCAGTCCCAGCGCGAACAGGATGGGCGCGAGGCTGGGCGGCGGCAGATGCGTCTCGGGCGAGTCGTGGTCGCCGTGTCCGTGCTCGTCCTCGAGGCCCGAGGGCAGCGCCAGTGTCGCGGCCGGTTGTTCGGCCGGAGCGGCGATCGCCGGCACGTCGCCGCTGCGCGACGCCGGGAATGGCTTCAGATACGAGTCGGCCACCACTTTGCGTTCGTTGCGGTAGGCCATCGGCCGCAGGGCCGGAGGGAGCAGAGCGGCGATCGGCTTGAACAGGTCGGGGCCGCTGTAGGCCTCTTGCAGGTCGATCCCGAAGCCGGCCGGCCGCTGCCGGTAGGCGATCAGCTTGTGCAGCTTGATGCCGTTCATCCGGCAGAGCCGAATCGCGCGGCCGCTTTGACCCATCGGGACGTAAAGGATCAGCGGCGCCGCCTGCGCGAGCGGCTTCCAGCGATCAACCGCCGTGTCGTTGGTGACCTCGTGTGTGAGGGCGAGGTCGGCGGCGATGGCGATGAAGTGCCCGGGCTCGTCGGTCACGACGATGTCTGGATAAAGCCAGCCGCCCGACCTGACGCGCACCCCCATCTGTTCCTGGGGGAAATTCGTCGTGGCTTCGCGATCGGGGAACTCGTCGTTGGGATAGCCATACGACGCCTCAGCGATTTGCTGAAGGACGCTCGCGCGCTTCTGCCTCGCCGATTCCAGCGTGGGCATAGGCCTATGTTCGCCTCTCGCTCAGCCGCTCCCTGAGGGAGTTGCGGTCGATCTCCGATCCTAACCCAGCCCTGCGACAGTGGCTATCCCCCGACTCGGTAGAGTCCACAGCGGGCGCGTCCAGGCCGCTAGCTCGGGACCGAACGCGCCGGCTGGTTGATGGGGATGTAGCGAGGGCGATAGATGGCCACTCCGCGGCCGCCCCGCGCGCGCGTGCGCTCGTCAACGATCTGAGCGCCGATGCCGGCGATCCGCGACCAGCCGAACAGCGTGGTGTAGTAGTCGGGATCGGTGAATCCAAGCGCGTTGACGAGGCTGCCGGAGATCAGGTCGACGTTGGGGTACGGATTGGAAACCTTGGGGTTTTCCTTGAGCACCGTGATGCCGGCCTCGCGCACCGCCTTGACCACGTTGAACCAGTGATCGTCCGGGCAGAGTTCTTCGCCGACACTGAGTTGCACCTTGGCCCGCGGGTCCTCCTCGCGCAGGACGGCGTGCCCGAAGCCGAAGATCAGACCGCCGTCGGCCAGGCGTTTGCGCAGGATCTCGGTGGCCTCGGCGGTGTCGGTGGTATTGACCTCGTGCACCATTTTGAATGCGTCCTGGTTGGCCATCCCGTGCCGCGGGCCGGCGAGCGCATTCATGCCCGAGGCCATCGAGCGGTACATATCGGCCAGTCCGGAAGCGACCGCGCGACCGGTGAAGGTCGAGAGGTTGCCGCCGCCGTGATCGGCGTGGAGGTTGTAGTAGACCGAGAGCAAGCGGGTCAGCGCTTCCTCGTCGCCGCCGGGCATGCCAAGCATGTGCACGAAGTTGTTGACATAGCCACGCGCCGGTTCGGATGGAATCAGGTCGCCCCAGCCCTCGCGCAGGCGGAAGATCGCGGCCAGCGCGGTGGGGATCCTGGCGACCAGGTTGAGCGCGTCCTCGTAGTAGTCCTCGGTCTTGCCGGTCATGCCCAGGATCTGGATCGCGGCGCAGAACAGATCCATCGGATGTCCGGACATCGGCATCGCCGAAATGGCGGCGAGCGATTCCTCGGACACTTCCGAGCGCGCGGCGATGTCCTCATGCACGGCCTGCCGCTCGGCGTCGGACGGCAGCGACTTGTTGAACAGCAAGTGGATGATGTCCTCGGCCGGCAGGAAGGCCAGCTCGGCGATGGGGTAACCGACGTAGGAGACGCCCTCCTGCGGATCGACGTAGCTGGTTTCGCAGGTGCCCACGGGGTAGCCGCGCAGGCCGGTATCGAGATTGTTGTTGGTGATCGTGAATTCAATAGTGGGGATGTCGGACATCGGCATCACTTTCCCAGCGCGCACGCTCAAGACGTGGATGATTGGCACGACCCGGTGCGCACAGGCCGCGCTGCATCTCGCTCGTGTGTTGTCACGCTCGGACTGTCGACCGGCCGCGAGCGGCTAGCCCTTGACAGCGAGCAGGCGGAACCGTTTGCGGCCGCTGGGGGCCTGGATTTCAATCTGCCGATCGGCAGGTTGGTCGAGCAGCCCACGACCCAGCGGACTCTCCACCGAGATTCGCCGCGCCGCCGCATTTGCTTCCGTGGTTCCTACGAGAGTGTACTCTTTGGCTTCGCCAAGGACGCCGCCGTGATCGTCGACTTCGACCACCGAAACCCGGCTGCCGAGCTTGGCTCGGCCGGTGGCCCGCTCTTCGCGAACCACCGCGTGGGCAATCTGGTACTCGAGCTCGTCAATGCGGGACTTGAGCCGCTCCTGGTGCTCGCGCGCCGCCTCGAGCGGGGCGTTCTCGCGGATGTCCTTGTCTTCGCGCGCGGCCGCGACGGCCTGGACGGCCTCGGGCATCTCCGAGTGGAGTTGTCCCAGCTCATCGTGCAGGTGCTGCAGGCCATCGGCGGTCATCTCGAAGGTCTGGGCCTGTTCGTGCTGGAATCGCGACGTATCCCTGACCACGTTGGTCGCTCGCTTGATGCGCAGGAAGTTGCCGAGGTTCTGCGTGGTCGGGCGACCGCTCGTGTCGACCGTGACGGTGTAGCCCTGCTTCCAGCAGTAGCGCAGGAACTCCTTGACCGGCTGCAGCCGAGCCGCGAGGTCCATGGTGTTGGTGCCGATCGTCTCCTGGAACCCCTCCATCGTCTTCGGCGACAGCTCCGAGATCGGCGTGCTGGGGCCAAAGTGCCAGAGAAACCGGGTCACGGCCTCTCGTGCGGGCTCATCCAGCACGAACGCCCCTCGCTTCGGGGTCGATACGCTCTGGCCCTTGCGCCGCGAGCGCTTGGCTTCCCGCTCTTCTTCCCAGGCGAAATACTCCATCACCGCCGTGTCGAGCGTCACGGCGACCGCCGGTTGCTCCGGCGCAGTCGCCACGGCGGCGCCGGCCGGCTCATCGAAGATCTCCGCCTCCCCTTCCACCACGTCGTCCACCGCTTCTCCCAGCGCCTCGGCTGTCTGATCGTCGTCAAAGAAGGTCATGCGTGATCTCCAACACTCGAACAGCGAACGAGTCGTCCCATTCGTCTCCCGCGTCTGACACACGGGACGAGCAGAGCATCGCTCGGCTCCAATACCCCTATCCTAACCCCCCTGCCGATGTCAGACCTGATAGACGCCGAACAGATTCGCCGCGATCTTGAGCGGTCCGGGCTGGGTTATGTAGCGGATCTCAACCCGTCCATCGAGCGTCAGCTTGGCCTCTGGCTCAATGACCTGCTCAGTCAACCGCGGAACCTGACGTCGATCCGCACGCCGCACGCTGCCGTCGCCAGGCACGTGATCGAGCCGTTGATGGGTCGCCACCGCCTGATCCTCTCCGACCTGCCGGTTCCCCACGGACCGATGATCGACATCGGCAGCGGCAATGGCGCTCCGGGACTGCCGTTCGCCCTGTGCGAACCGCAGCGCGCGGCGACGCTGCTCGACTCGCGCGCGAGCGCGGCGCGGTTCCTCGAGTCGGTGGTGGAGCGATTGGAGGATGCCCGAATCGACGTGCTCAATCAGCGGGCCGAGGTGGCGGCACGCACCGGCCTGCGGGAACAGTTCTCGCTGGCCGTTACCCGCGCCGCTGCGCCGCCGCCGATTGCGATGGAGCTGTCGATTCCATTCCTGCACGTTGGCGGGATTGCGATGCTCTGGACGGGCGACATCGGCGAGCAACCGCTCGAGGAACTGGGCGTGGTCGCATCGACGCTCGGCGCTGAGTTGACGCTGCTCGATCCACCCCACGACATCGTCGTCGCGACCAAGGTGCGGCCGACGATCGAGCGTTATCCCCGGTCCTGGACGCAGATTCGCCGCCGACCGCCGGGTCTGAGTCGCCCAGAACGCTGACAACGGTCCGAGATCGAACCTACCTTGTTCACACATGTCCGTGCTCAAGCCGACACCGACCGCGCTCGATCCGCGTCGATTCCGCCGCAACATTCGCGTCTACTACCTGTTCATGGGCTCGACCGGGTTCATGATCTTCCTGCCGGTCTGGATCATCTACCTGATGGACGGACGCGGCCTGTCGCTGACCGAGGTCGGCGTGATCGAGTCCTTCTTCTGGCTGACCGTGATCATCGCCGAGGTGCCGACGGGCGCCATCGCGGATCGGTTCGGCCGGCGAATTTCCCTGGCGCTCGGCGCGATCATGTTTGCCATCTCCACGGTGATCTTTGCCGTCGCCGACGGTTTCTCGCTGCTTCTGGGTTCCTACCTGGTGATGGGCATCGGGATGACGCTGTACTCGGGCGCCGGCGACGCATTGCTGTACGACACGCTGCGCGTGTTGGGGCGAACGAGGGAGTACGAGCACCACGCCGGTCGCGCGCACGGCCTGTTCTTCGCGGCGATGGTGCTCGCGACTGCGATCGGCGGGCCGGCGGCGTACCTGTTGGGCTACACGGCGGCGATCCTCATCTCGGCGGGCGTCTTCCTCATCTCGGCCGTTGCCGCGATGCTGCTGCGCGAGCCACCCCGCCGAGAGTCCGACTTCCCGCCGGATCCGCTCCACGCGGCGCCCGCCAATGTGCGGCATACGGCGTCGGACATCGCACAGCAGGAGGCCAGCGGCGTACCGATCCTCCAGGAGATGACCCGCGGCTTCGGGATCGTCTGGCGCAACCGTCCGATTCGCTACGTCGTGCCGTTTGCCGCGATTGTGATGACCCTGTTCGGTCTGCCGCACTTCATGGCTCAGCCCTACGTCGCCCAGCACGGGCTCAACCCGCTGGCCAGCTTCGCCGACGGCTTCATCTGGTCCGCGCTGTTGATCCCCGGCCAGATCGGGACCGTGTTGGGCATGCTGCTCGCGGCGCGGCTGATCGGCAGACTGGGCGAGCGGCGTTCGTTCCCAACCATCCTCGTGTTCGGCGCCGTGTTTCTGCTCCCGCTGGCGATCTGGAACCATCTCGGTCTGTTGGGCGCGATCTTCATGGTCAGCATCGCCCAGGCGGCCATCCGGCCGATCACGAACGGCTACATCAACCGTCGGATCACCTCCAATCAGCGGGCCACGGTCCTGTCCATCTTCTCGCTGGTTCACGGCGGCGCGATGAGCGTGGCCGTGATTGCGATCCTGCCGGCGGCCGACCTGATCTCGTTCCCGGTCGCGTTCGGTATCACGCTGTTGGCGGTCTTGACCCTGGGTGTTGGCCTGTGGCTGCTCTGGCATCTGGCCCATCGCCGCGACCAGACCGATCGGATCCGCCGATGGTCGATCTCGGTGACCAAGCCCCAGGCGCTCGAGCGCCCGTCGGCGGCGAGTCGGAACGGACGCAATGGCGAGGCCGGTGCTGTGTACCCCAATGTGCAGAACCTCGATTGAGGCTTGGTCCACCGCAGCCGTAAGTTCTCTACGATTTACTGCGTTGTCGTTCGCAGCACGCGTCTACCTCGCGCCGCTCTCGTGTTCCCATGATCCAGACTGAACGCTTCGCGCGGAACATTCCGATCTACTACCTGTTCCAGTTTGCGACCGGGTTTCTGATCTGGGTGCCTGTCTGGATCATCTTCCTGCAGGACGAGCGCGGCCTGACGCTGACCCAGGTCGGGTTGATGGAGGCGGTGTTCTGGGTCTCGATGATGCTCTTCGAGGTACCCACCGGCGCGGTGGCGGACCGCTGGGGACGCCGCACGTCGCTCGCGCTGGGCGGCTTCATGTTCACCGGCGGCACGATCCTGTTCGTCCTCGCCGACGGCTTCGCCGGACTCACGATCAGTTACGTGATCATGGCGATCTCGATGACGCTCTACTCGGGCTCCGGGCATGCGCTGCTGTTCGACAGCCTGCGCGTCCTGGGTCGGACGCGCGAGTACGAGAAACACATGGGGCGCTCAGAGGCGCTGATGACCGGCGCGCTGCTGGGCGCGGCGCTGTTCGGCGGACCGATGGCCGGGCTCTGGGGACTCGAGACCGTCTTCCTGATCGGGGCCGGCACCATGGCGGCGGCCGGACTCGTCGCGCTCCTCCTGCGCGAACCGCCCCGGTCAGAGGCCGAGTTCGAGGCCGACGGTCTGCATGCGGCGCCGATCTCTGCAGCCGACGCCGCCTCCGACAACCGTTCGCCGCAGGGCGTGATCAACAACGTCTTCGAGGGCTTCCGGATCGTCCTGCGCCAGAGGCCGATCCTCTGGATCATTCTGCTGGCCGGGATCGTCACCGTCGCCTACGAGATGCCCAACTTCTTCGTCCAGCCGTTCCTGCGCAGCCACGGTCTCAGCCCGTCCGGCGGGTTGCTGGACGGGGCCACCTGGAGCGCGCTGATCGTGCCCGGATTCGCCGCCATGTCCATCGGTTCGCTGCTCGCTGCGCCGTTCGTCGCCCGGGTTGGCGAACGCCGGGCGATCCCCCTGTTGATGTTCGGCGGGGCGTTCCTGTTTATTCCGCTGCTGCTCTTCGATCACATCAGCATCGTCGCTCCGATCGCGATCCTCGGCGGCATACACGCGGCGATCCGGCCGATCGCGACCGGTTACATCAACCGCCGGATCCGCTCCGACCAGCGGGCCACCGTGCTCTCGATCTTCGAGTTGACCATGGCCGCCCAGATGGCGCTGATCGTGCCGCTGATCTCCGCCTCGGCCGACAGCATCGACTTCCGCTTCGCCTACGGACTCTCGGTCGGCGTGGTTCTCACGGTCGGTGTGCTGTTCCTGCTGGTCTGGCGGCGCACGCATCGCCGTGAACAGACCGATGCGCTGCGGCGAATCAGTCTGCGACATGCTCCGCAGGCGATCGCCCTGACGCCCGACGGCACGACGATCGGGGTTCACTCGAACGGCGTGTACGCCAACGGCAACTCCACAACGACGACGCCCGACCCAGTGCTCACGGAGCACGATCGCTCATGAACGGTCCGGCGCCGCCTGGCTCGGCGTCGGGCAGCGGCTACGCGCGCAACATCCCGCTCTACTACCTCTTCCAGTTCGTCCGCGGCTTCCATTTCTGGCTGCCGATCTGGTTCCTCTTCCTCCAGTCCCAGCACGGACTCTCCTACGTCCAGATCGGGATGATGGAGGTGCTGTTCGGGATCGCCACGATCCTCGCAGAGGTGCCAACCGGAGCGATCGCCGACCGCTTCGGTCGCCGCGTCGCGCTGGGTGTCGGCACCCTCGGTTTCGCGGGAGCGACCGTGCTGTTCGCGACGCTCAACTTTCCCAGCCTGATCGTCGGACACCTGTTCATGGCGATCACACGCACGCTGATGTCCGGTTCGGACGAAGCGCTGCTCTTCGACAGCCTGAGACACGCCAACCGCACCGACGAATATGAACGCCACGCCGGTCGCGCCAGCGCGGTATCGACGGCCTCATTGCTCGCGGCGACGATCCTCGCCGGGCCGCTGGTGTCGGTCCTCGACTTTCAGACCGTGATCGTCATCAGCGCCGTCGGAATGGGCCTCGCCGGGCTGATCGCGCTTCTGCTGCGCGAGCCGCCGCGACGCGAATCCGACTTCGACGACACCGACGATGGACCGGCGGCAGCGCGCTCCGGTACCGCGGTGCTGCACGAAATGCGGGCAGGAGTGCGGATTGCCCTGCGCACGCGACCGGTGCTGTGGACGATCCTGTTTGGAGGCGTCCTGCTGGCCACGCTCGACCTGCCGGACTTCTTCATACAGCCATTCATTCGTTCGCACGGGATCGATCCCGCGGAAGCGCTCGGCGAGGGCCTCGCCTATTCCGGTCTCATCCTGCCGTCGTTCTTCGGCCTCATGGTCGGCGCGATCATCGCCGCGCCGATTGCCGAACGTCTCGGCGAACGGCGAGCGTTGCCGAGCGTCATGATCGCAGGATTGGCGGCCTTCATCCCGTTGCTGGCGCTCGACCACCTCGCGCTCGTCGCGTCGCTCGCCGTTCTCGCCGCGGCCACGGCGGCCGCACATCCGATCGCCGGCGGGTACATCAACCGTCGCATCCCCTCCGACCAGCGCGCGACCGTGCTGTCGATCTTCTCGCTGGTCATGGCCGTGATGATCACGATCGTGATCGGCACGGCATCGGCGTTGGTTGACGCGTTCGAGTTCCGCGCCGGGTTCGGACTGGCATTCGGCATGCTGCTGATCGGCGGTGGCGGCGGCTGGGCCGGATGGCGGCGCGCTCACAGGGACGTTGCGGCCTCGTAGCCGCTGGACAGGTTGCCAGGATGACTCAGGCGACGATCTCCCGCTCGCGTAGCGATGCGACTGCATCGGCATCGAAGCCCATCGCGGACAAGAGCTCCTCGGTGT
This sequence comes from Dehalococcoidia bacterium, assembly GCA_965204335.1. Taxonomy (GTDB): domain Bacteria; phylum Chloroflexota; class Dehalococcoidia; order Bin125; family Bin125; genus Bin125. Next base: position 548,556 of record OZ241982.1, read on the forward strand.
CCTGACCGCGAGTCGGCGCTCCGCCGCGGATACGTCCCGGCGTCGCCGAGAGCTTGGGTGCGACGCCCGCCTGGCGCATGCTGCCGCCGTCCGGCGTCGGCACGTCGACGACCATCTCCCGCGCGATGTTGTGCTCGTCCTGCAACGCTTCCTCGAGCGTCAACACGGGCTTGGCGCAGACGTCGACATCGTTGAGCACTTGGTGCCACTCGTCGGCGCTGCGAGCCTTGAACGCGGCGGCGAAGGCGGCGCGGATCTCCTCGCGCCGATCAGGGTCGGTCGTGCCCTGGTCCTCGATGTATTGTTCCAACTCCAGTGCCCGGCAGAGGTTCGCGTAGAAGTACGGCTCCATCGATCCAACCGAGAACCAGCGGCCGTCCGAGGTCTCATACACCTGGTAGTGCGGCTCGCCGCCGTTGAGCACGTGCCGGGCGGGGCGCATATCGGCCCCGGCGCCCTCATGGCCGGCGAGGGCGGAGGTGATCAACGACATCGAGCCGTCGGACATGCCGAGATCGATGTACTGCCCTTCGCCCGTTCGCTCTCGAGCCTGCAAGGCGCAGACGATCGCGAACGCCGCCATCAGGCCGCCGCCGGCGAAGTCGGCAATGATGTTGACCGGGATCGCCGGTCGGCCGCCGGTTGCGTAGTCGCCGATCATGCCCAGTGCGCCTCCGGTGGCGATGTAGTTGATGTCGTGTCCGACGTGCGCCGCGTACGGCCCGGTCTGACCGAACCCGGAGAGCGAGCAGTAGACCAGGCGCGGATTGCGGGCCGACAAGGTCTCCCAGTCAACGCCGAGGCGCGTGACGACCCCGGGGCGGAAGCCTTCCAGGACCACGTCGGCCTGGTCGGACAACCGGTAGAAGATCTCGCGGGCCTCATCGCTCTTCAGGTTGAGACCGATCGATCGCTTGCCGCGTCCCAGCGCGTACGACGAGTAGCGTCGGCGTTCCTCGTTCGGATCGCGGACGACATCGCGGCGCCCTCGAGGCCGGCCGGCCTGCTCGACCAGGATCACCTCGGCGCCCATGTCGGCCAGCAACATCGAGCAATACGGTCCCGGCGCCAGCGCCGACAGATCGACCACCCGAATCCCATCCAACGGACCATCAAGCGTGGTCATCGCGACGTCCCTTCACTCACGAACGGCAACCGCGTTCAGGCTAGGACTCGGTGCGCAGAAATCGGCGTTGAGGCGAGACCTGGAAGACCCACAGGGCGATCAGGCCGACCAGGGAGATCGGAATGATGACCAGCCCGTGCAGAATCGCCGCGAAGGCGACGGCGGTCGATTCCGCGTCCTGCGCGCCGAGCGTGCCCAGCGTCGGCAGCCAGATCAGGAGGGTCGCCTTGGTCGCCCACTCGAACGGACCGACTCCGCCCGCGGTTGAGGGCGCGGTGATCAGCAGGTTCGCCGCAGCCGCAACCAACAGGTAGACGGGGAAGGGCAGGCCGAGATTGAAGGCCTGGCCGACCATCCAGTACATCAGCGCCTCGAGCGCCCAGGCAATCAGGCTGGCGATCAACGCGCCGATCACCTGTTGCCGATTGGCCTGCGCCGACATGCCGGTGATCAACGGCTGCAGCCAGGTCCATTCCCGATCGGCCTGGCCGGGCAGCCGACTGAGCAAACGGCCGACAATCCGCTCCGCATCGGCCGGCCGCCGCGCAATCGCGCCAAACACCAGAAACGCGCCGGTGATGCCAAAGACGAGGAACGCCATCGCCGCCGTCAGCTCGTCGCCGGCGTCGTTCATACCGCCGAAGCCGACGAGGCTGGCGATCACACCAATCACGAGGAAGAACGTCAGCATCAGGCCGTCGTAGACGCGGGTCATGAAGATGCTGGACAGGCCCGACAGCCGCGAAATGTCGTGGCGCTGGTAGAGCACGTGAGCGCGAACCAGTTCACCGGCTCGGAGCGGCAGGACATTGTTGACGCCGAACCCGATCGCGACGATCGGGAACAGCCGCCACCAGGGGATGCTCTTGATGTGCAACAGCAGCCAGTGCCAACGCCAGGCGCGCGCGGCGATGCCGGCGAAGTAGACCAGCAATGCCGGCCCGATCCACCAGGCCGAGACGTCGGTGAAGGCTCGGCCGACCTGATGGAAATCGGCGTTGCGAAGAAACAGCACCAGGAACGCGGAACTGCCGCCCAGACCCAGCGCCAGACGCGCGGCCGAACCCGTTGCCCAGCTCGGAAGCCGTACGGACATCCCCCGACTCCGCCAGTTTCTGAGCGGAGGCTAGCGGGCTGGCATTCGGGTCGGCGGCAATCGCAGCGCCTCACGCAACCAGTTGGCGACCCGTTGACGCCGCGCGTTCAACTGCGCCTGTCGGAGTTGCAGTTGCAGCCGCGCGATTCGGCCTCCCTCGACCGCGCCGAAGGCGATCAGCGCGACGGCGCCGCCGGCCAGGATGTCGGCGATGTAGTGCTCGCCGAGGTAGACGAGTGCGAAGGTCAGTGCCATCGAGTAGACGATCGCCGCGCCGATGACCATTCGCGAGCGGAGCACAATCCCCACGCCGACCACCACGAACGAAGCCGCGAAGTGCAGCGAGGGCATCGCCGCAGTGGGATTCGGTTCGGCCATCGCTTCGAAGGCCCAGGCGTAGAACTCGGCGCCGAGCAGCGCGGGTCCCACGCTGTTCATGCCGCGCGCGACGCCCTCCAGCAAGCCCTGTTGAGCGGCCATCCAGGGCGGAGCGGTGGGAACGGTGAAATAGAGCACCAGCCCGAGGTAGAAGGTCAAGGCGACGATGAGCGTCACCCGCCAGGCAAAGCGTCGCACGAACAGCCAGGCGCCGAGCACCGCCGCATGCGGGAAGATGAACCAGGTCCAGTGCACGATCGCCGAGAAGTAGGCGGCCAGTCCCGGGTCGGAACTCGCGCCGCCGATCCTCGATTGCAGCCAGGCCGACGGCGTGATCCCGGCGAACATCCACAGTTCCCAGTCGAGCACGTAGTCGGTCAGCGTGCGCAGACCGGTCTCGTCGGCCGCGTCGCGAAGCTGAATGAAGAATCCCATCGCCACGATGTAGGCGACAAGAATGCCCCAGTCGCGCCATCCACGCGCCAGAACGAACGCCGCCACGACGGCCACGCCGCTGATCGGCGCAAAGACGATCGGATCCAGGGCAAAAGTCTGGCGCAGGACAATCGCGACCAGACCGACGGCCAAGGCCGCCCAGCAGACCGCTCGGATCGCTTCCCGGCGCTCAACGCGTTTGACTCGACGCACGCCCCCACTCACCTCCCGACCCATCGCCTTATCTGTTCGTTCGTCCTGCTTGAGAGCAGCTTACCGACTTTGGCGCTACAGGTTAACAGTCTGTGCGCGGCTCTTCTCAATCGCCGGAAGACAAGGAATACAGACGCTCCGAGATGACATGCGCGATCGAGTTCAGATCGGTGAGCGGAGCGACGGCATCCGCCTCCGCGCACAACGCGCTGCCACGAGCGGCTTGTTCCGCCGCGCTGTCGACCTCTCGCGTGATTTCGATCCCATTCCTCAGCAGGACAACCAGGCCGTCCTGGGCGAATACCAGTAGGTCCGAGCGCCAGCAGCCGTTGTCGTGCCCGTGCAGCAGCTCGATCCAGACCGACACGTCGCCGACCACCGGCGCCGGGCGAAAGGATGCACGAAACACCTGGTGGTTGCGAGGCGTCAGGATGCGGGCGATGCTCGGATCCTGCGAGGCGAGGTGCTTGACCCAGTCGATCGCGCCTTGCCGGGACTGGTCGGAGATCACGTGCAGCCAGAAGACCTCCTGGGTCGGACTGTCCACGCTGGGCTGAAACAACTTGCCGGCGGAGGCCCTGGCCCGAGCGGGCAATGCGGCTACGACCTCGTCGGCGGAGGCCTCCAGCCACGAAGGCACCGGCGCCCAGAAGTCGGTCGGCTCGAGGTGCTCGCCGACATCCTCTACCGGCACTTCGAGCGTCAAGGCGGCGTCAGGATTCGGTTCCTGCTCAGGAGGCGGCTCTTCCACTTCGATCGGCGGGCTCTGCTCCTGGCCGGCGTTGTCGGTCGGAGGCGTGGTCGGCTCGGAGTCTCCGCAAGCCAGCGTCAGCGCTGCCACCATTACGCCGACCCAGACCAATCCCCGGGCAAATGTGCGCGGCAACACGTCAGCCGCGCCCCGAGTTTGTCGGATCCTCTGTTTCGGCGACGAACTCGCGGGCCGGGGCAGCCAGCAGGACGATGTGGAACGTGGTGCCGACTCCCTGCTCGCTCGACACGCGGATCTCGCCTCCCTGCGCCCGCACCAGCTCGCGAGCGATCGCCAGTCCGAGACCGGTGCCGCCCTGCGCGCCGGGTCGATCGGACTTGAAGTAGCGGTCGAACAGGTTGGGAATCGCTTCCTCGGGAATGCCGACGCCCGTGTCGGCGACCGCGATCGACACGCTGGTTCGGCTCTCTCTGCCTGCGCTCAACTGTACGTCTCCGCCGGGCGGCGTGTGGCGCAAGGCGTTGTCCAACAGGTTGCCGAGGACCTGGTCCAGACGATCCCAGTCGCCCATCACATCACCGACATCGGATGGGGCGACGGCCAGATTCACGTCAAGCTCCTGCGCTCTGAGGGCGAAGAGCTCACCGACGTGTTCGAGCAGCGCTGCGACATCCACCGGGTTGGATTCGACCTGCACCTGTCCCGATTCGATGCGCGACAGGTCGAGCAATCCTTCGACCAGCCGCAGCAGGCGCCGCGACTCGTCCTCGATGATCCGGTAGGCGTTGCGTTGTTCGTCACCCTTGACCACGTCATCCATGAGCGCCTGCGAGAAGCCGTTGATCGAAGTCAGGGGAGTCTGCAGGTCGTGGGACACGTTGGCCAGGAAGTCGCGCAACGCCGTCTGTTGACGCTCGACCTCCTCTGTCATCTGATTGAACGAACTCGCCAGTTCCTGCGCCTCCTGCGACCCGCCGACATCGACGCGCTGCTGCAATTGTCCCCGCGCCACGCTGCGCGAGGCCGCCGCCACGCGTTGAATCGGTCGATAGATCGACCGTGACACCAGGAAGCCGACCAGTGAGGCCACGACCAGCGCGACGGCGCCCGCGATCAGCAGTCTGGGGGCCAGGTCGCCCAGGACGGCGCGGCGCGGCTCTCCGACCAGGGCCACGGCGATGCAGCAGAAACCCTGCCGCTGCTGCTCCGAGGGCGGCAGGCTGGTCAGAACGTAGGCCAGCCGCTCGCCGCCTTCGGTGGTGATCTGTCCTTGCACGACCCGGTTCGCGTTCAGCCCCGCCAGATCGAAACCCGGAGTCTCACCGTGAAAGCGATTGTCGGACTCAAGCACGCGAACCACCTCGCCCGAAGAGTCGACTCCGAACACCGGGACATCCAGTTCATCAGTGATCGACCCGGCAAGCTGTGGAACCGTCTCGAAACTCCGCAACAGGTTGTCGGGCGTGACCAGTTCGCTTTCGTCCGAGAACAGATCAGGGCTCCAGGCGTTTGCGAGTTCACGTAATCGAGACTGATCGACCTGGTCCTGATAGCCGCCAAGCAACAGAAAGAAAATCAGGCCGACGACCAGCAGGGTCAGGACCACGATCGCCACGAGCGTGACGTAGATCCGAGAGCGGATGGTGCCGAACTGGAGCCCGGGCCAGTTGAGGCCGAAAGAACGTGTCGTCAGCGGGTTCGTGAAGTGCATGCGAACCGCGCCGTTGTCAGCGAATGTCCTCGAGTGCTAGTCCGCTCCGCCGTTGGGCGAGAGCGCCAGTCCCGAGGGGTTGTTGCGCAGTGTCATCTTATAGCCGACGCCGCGCAGCGTTTCGATTTGCAGATCGCTGTCGCGCAGGTGCTGTCGCAGGTGATTGATGTGTACATCCACGGTTCTCGTCTCGCCGCTGAACGTGTATCCCCAGACCAGCGACAGGAGCTGCTCACGCGACATCACCGTCTGCAGGTTTTGCGCCAGCGCGAACAGCAGATCGAACTCTTTCGTGCGCAGTTTGAGGGATTTCCCGGCGAGCGAGGCCTCTCGCGTCTGACGGTTGAGGATCAGGCTGCCGACCGAGACCTCGACACCCGACCGCGCAATGCCGTCGGCTCGACGCAGGATCGCCTTGACTCGCGCCACCAGTTCCTTGGGGTTGAAGGGTTTGGTCAGATAGTCGTCCGCGCCCAGTTCGAAGCCGGCCACCTTGACCGCGTCTTCGCGACGCACGGTCAGCATCAGGATGGGCACGTCGGAGTCCTGGCGGATGCCCTTGGTGACTTCGAAGCCATCCAGTTTGGGCATCATCAGATCGAGCACGACGAGGTCGGGCCGCAGCATGACCGCCTTCTCGAGCGCCTCCTGTCCATCCGAGGCAAACTCCAACTCGTATCCCTCTCGCGAGAGATACAGGCGGACCAACTCACGGATGTGGGGCTCATCGTCGGCAATGAGAATTTTCATGGTCGTGCAGCCTGCCCACCAACCAAAATCCACTATAGAACGTAAAGCGACCAACGTTGGCAACCCCCGACCCACGGCGGCTGAGGGCGGCTGGAACGGCCGTTGATAGTCTCACCGTTGACGGTTCATGAGGAAGAAGCGAAGGAGCGAGACATGCCGCGACGCGAGGTACCAGCCGGAGTCGAAGTTCGGGCTGCCAACGCCGAGGAGATGGAGGACTTCCGCTTCGTCGCCAATCTCGCGCTGGCGGAGCACGGCAATCCGATGCGCGATCCGGTCACCTTCCTGCAACCCGAGTGGTCGACCTGCGTGTTCGAACACGGGGCCATGGCGACCACCTTCGGCGCCTGGCCGTTCTCAATGCGCTTCAACGGCGAGCGCGCGCACGTCGCCGGTGTGACCGCCGTCGGCACCGACCCGACCAAACGCCGCCGTGGATACCTGCGACTGGCCATGGAGCACTCGCTGGACGAGCAGTACGAGCGCGGCCAGTCGTTGGCGGCGCTCTACGCGTCGCAGGCCGGCATCTACCAGCGCTTCGGCTATGCCATCTGCTCGCGGCGCATGCGCTACGAGATCGACCCGTACGACCTCAACTTCGTCGATGCGCCGTCGCCGTCCGGCACGCTCAGCGTCTCCAACGCCAAAGACCTGCCGGACGACGCGGTCGTCATCCGTGATCTCTACCGCAAGTACATGCAACCTCGCAACGGACTGCTGCATCGCGGGCTCAATCTCTGGAACGCGGAAGTACTCGACGAGCCCGAGGACATCACCGAAGGACCGGTGCGTGTGTTGCTGTACGAGGAGGACGGCGAGGCGCTCGGTTACATGGTCTACACGAGCCGCGAGGACCAGGCGCTCAACGAGTTCAGCTCATATCAGCGCGACCACCGGATGACGATTCGCGAATACGGCTGGCTCACGCCCGAGGCCTACGTCGCCATGTGGCAATACGCCGCCAGTCAGGATCTGACCTGGCGGATCCTCCTCAACGACGCGCCGTCCGACGATCCGATTCAACACTTCGCGCGCGATCCGCGCACGCTGCGGGTCCGGGTGCTGGACGGCATCCTGGTGCGCATCGTCGACCTGCCGCGCGCGCTGATGACTCGCAAGTACCAGGTCGAGTCGGAGCTCACCTTCCGAGTGCTGGACGATCTCTGCGACTGGAACCAGGGCACCTGGAAGCTGACCGTCGGACCGGAAGGGGCTGACATCCGCCAGGTCGATCAACGGCCCGAGCTGACCATGGATGTCTTCACGATGGCCCACCTCGCCACCGGCGCCCTGTCGGCGAGCTACTGCCATCGTCTGGGTCGGATCGAAGCGCCCGACCGGTCAGCCTTGATCCGGGCCGATCACCTGTTCGCCACCGAGTACGCGATGCATTGCATGAACCACTTCTAGGGTTCAGTCCCGGTTCAGACAAAGTTCAGACAGGATCACCGAGCAGATAGCGGCCCATCGCCTCCTCCAACGCAGTGACCTCGCGCGGATCGAGATCGCGATACGGGGGTCGCGTGTAGGTCAGCGGGAGGCCGCTGGTGATGTGAATCAACTGCTTGAGCGCGCCGACGCGGGGAAACTGGTTGAGGATGTCGTGCAGTTCGTTGAGCTGGTCCTGCGGCCGATGCGGCTCGCCGCCTTCTCGATGGGCGAACTGGATCGTCTTGACCAGCGCCGGCACCGCATTGGCCATCCCCGAGACGCCGCCCACGCAACCCGCCTGATACAGGGGCGCATGCGCCGAGTCTGAGCCGGCCATCACTCGGAACTCCGAACCGGGGCCCTGGTCCGGTACCTGCGCCAGGTAGCGTTTGGTCCGCTCCGCGTCGCCGCCCGAATCCTTGATCCCCATGAGCTGGTCCGGATGCCGCTTCAGCACACCGGCGAGCACATCGTCGGGGATGTCGATGCCGGCGTGCGCCGGCATGTTGTACAGCAACGCCCGGCCGTCCGACGGCAGAGAGTCGATCACTGCGCTGAACCACTGGATCATGCCCCAGGAGTCCACGTTCTTGAAGAAAAACGGAGGCAGCAGGGCAATCGCGTCGGCGCCGGCGTCGAGCGCGTCGTTGGCGGCTCGGATCGTGTCCGGGAGAGACGGGCAGGTCGCGCCGGCGACGACGACCAGGCCGCCGCCGATCCCGCGAGATGCCTGCTTGACCGCGGCGACCACCCGCTTGCGCTCATCCATCCCGACCGACGGGCCCTCTCCGTTCGTGCCGAGCGTGAGGATGCCCGTGATGCCCATCGTCCGCATCCAGTCGATATGGGCTGCGATCCAGTCCACATCGACATCGCCTCCGCCCTGGGTGAACGGCGTCACCTGCGCGGTCATCAAGCCGTCGAGCCGTTCATACGCCAGCGCCATGATCCTGCCTCCGCTCGTCTCTCTGCGAGCAGCGTAGCCGCGCACTGCGTCGCGAATCCGGCAATAGTCTCAACTCATGTCCCGCGTCTTCATCTGCAGCGCGACCGGCGCATTGACAACCGATGCCGCGCCCGTCGGCGGCGGCGTCGCCGTGCTGGAAGCGCTGATCCCACATCTGGAGCGGGCCGGATTCGAACTGACCATTCTCACGCCCGGTCATGCTGATGCGCTTGAGGGCATGCGCCAGTCGCTGGCGGTTCCGACGCTGGCGCGGTCCGAGCCCGATCGGATCCTCAGGCTCAACGCGCGGAGCTACGCGACGTTCGCGCTGGAGTGGGAATCGGCGCTGCGACGCTACTTCTCGGACATCGACCCGAACGACACCGTCGTCATGGCCAACGACACCTCCGAGGGACCGCCATTCGCCGCGCTCCATGCTCATGGCTTCCGCCAGATGGCGCTGCTGCATGTGATCGTCAGCGAGTTCTTCAGCCGCCGCTACATCTCCCAGCCGACCGGCGTTCCGATCAGCGGCCGGCATCTCTCCACGCTGTGGCGATTCGCCGATGCGCGCGGTCTGACGCGCCATGCGCCCGACATCGCGCGGCTGGTCTGGTCGAAAGAGGGCGAGTTGGCACGCTGCGTCGATGCGCCAATCGCGCCCTCAGCGCCGGTCGCTCGTTCCTTGGCGAACTGCTACCTGGGCACGGGCGTGGCCGGGCGCACTCAGATTGTTCCCTGGGGTGTGATTGGCGACCCGGACCCGACTCTGCGGGAGCATCGCCGAGCAACGCTCCGTGACATGGGCGCCGACCCCAATCGCTTCACGCTGCTGACCCTGAGCCGAATCTCTCCCGAAAAACGGATCCATCTCGCGATTGACGCACTCAAGCGGATTGAAACTCAATCACCCTCGACCGCGGAGCGAATCCAGCTCATCGTCGCCGGTGCCCCGGCCTACATGGGCGGTCGATCCTACGACCGCAAGCTGCGCCGCGCGGCGGAGTCGCTGAATCGAGCCGAAGTCCACTTCGCTGGCTACGTCGGCGGCGCTGACAAGTGGCGACTCTTCGCTGCCGCCGACACCTTCCTCTCACCGAGCTACTACGAGGCCTACGGTCTGACGATCGCCCAGGCGCTGGCCAGCGGCGTGCCCGTCATCGCAGCGCCGCACGCGGGCGCACGCGCGACGGTCGACGAGCGTCAGGGCTGGATTGTGGAGCCGACCCCGACCGGTTTCGCGGCCGCCATCAGACGGGCGCTGCACGCAGACGAGACAAGCGAGATTCGGCGCCATCGCGAGCACGCAGCCCGCTGGGGCAGCGAGCGCCCCTTCAGCGTCGCCGCGGAGCGGTTGATTCGGATCGCCCGTAGACTCGCGGTGGGCGACAGAACTGAGGAGGCCTGAACATGACCCAGCGGGCGGTGCTATTCGACTTCGGCGGCGTGCTGATCCGGATGGACTGGGACGGCTACGACGAGTTCGGCGAACGCTGGAACCTCCCCGCCGGCACGCTGGTTGACGCCTTCTACCGCACGCCCGAATGGCACGCGATCGAGACCGGGCGCGGCAACTGGGACACCTGGCAGCGCGGCGTGGAACAGAGCCTGGCCCCGTTTCTCCAGGGCAACGTGACCGCCGAGGTCCAGAACCTGCTGGACGCGTGGTACGCCCAGCCCTGGCAGTATCACCATCCAAACTTCGAGCTCGCACACGATCTCCAGGCGGCCGGTCACAAGATCGGCGTGCTCTCAAACGCGCCCGACGATCTGCGCGACCGGTTCCTCGGCAACCTCCCGGTCGAAGTCAGTTGGGATGCGATTGTCGTCTCCGGCGAGATCGGCATGCGCAAGCCGGAACCGGGCATTTTCCATCACGCCGCCGACGAGATCGGCGTCTCCCCGGAGCACTGCTTCTTCATCGACGACCTGGAAGAAAACGTGCTCGGCGCGCAGGCAATCGGGATGGGCGGCTTCCACTTCACCCGAAACAACTACCGGGCCCTCAGGATCGCCCTGCGAGCCGCCGGTATCGAAAGCTAGCGTCGTCGCCGTTCGTATCCGACGTACGCACTGCGGCGCGGGCGGATCCGAAACACACGAATCCGGCGGTCATTCCACTCGACGGTGAACAGGACACGAACGTTGCCTGGGGCATGGACCCGATAGACACCGGGATGACCATGTAGCTCCTGGCTTCCCTCCGCACTCGGCCCGCCTGAGAGCGCCCGTTGCAGCGCCTTGATGTCGCTCTTTCGCTTGGGTGAGAGCGACCGAAAGTCGACTTCGGCATCGGGAGTTCTGTAGACGGTCCAGCGAGCGCCGCTCGCTGTCACAGAGCATCGTCTTCTTCCAGGCGGAACTGGTCCGCCGCCGCTGAATTCTCGGCTCTCAGGCGAGCGAAGAAGGACTCTCCTTCGGCCGACGATTGATCGAGCCAGTACAACCAAGTCCAGCCCGTTGGGAACCGCCGGTCCAACCACTGCAACAGCTCGGTTCCTTCGCGATCGTCATCGTCGTCGAACATTGACCAGTCGTGATCGGGAACAGGCAGTGGCTCGACCGGGCCTTCCGCGTCCTTCCGCATGGCCTCGACTTCTTCAGGTGTGGGCACCGGGTCAAGAATGTCGACATCGAACTCATGCTCCGGCGGGATCAGACGCTCGGTCAGGTCTCCATATCCACCGGCCTCGGCCTGCGCCGCCAACTGCTTGCGCCTGTACTCCACCCAGGCTGCCCGCCACTGCACCTGCGTCTTTGACGGCTTCCACCAATCCACCCAGTCCGAGCCGATGATGTCCGGATTTCGTTGCGCCATCGTCGGTCCTCCAAATCCATCCTATCCAACATCAAGCCCATCGCGGTCCCGTAACGCCGCGAAAAACACCGAGGCAATCAGCGCTCCCAGACCGGGCGCGACCCAGTAGACCCAATGATTGTCCCAGAACCAGGCGATCGCGGCGGGGCCGAAGGCGCGCGCCGGATTCATCGATGCGCCCGAGACACCGCCCGCCATCGTCACGGCTGCGGCGACGTACAAACCGACCGCGATCGCGACGACCGTCGCACCGCGTCCACGCTCCGCCATCATCAGGATCGCGTAGACGAGAAAGAATGTAATCACGACCTCCGTCCCGAACGCCTGAATCAGCGGACCGTCGCTGAAGTTTGCGCCGAGCCAGGACACGCCCTCGCCCGTGTGATTGCGGAACAGCCCGTGCATCACCGACGAGGCGATCAGCGCCCCAACGAGTTGCGCGCCGACGTATGGCGCCAACCTTCGGCCCGGCAGCTTGCCCGTCAGCCAGAGGCCCAACGAGACGGCGGGATTGAGGTGCGCTCCCGAGATCGCCCAGAACGCGAAGATCATCACCGAGACGCCCAACCCGTTGACCAGTCCCACGCCCAGCGCGCCCAGTTGTCCGCCCGACCACCAGTCGACGTGCGACGAACCGGCGCAGAACAACACCAGTCCGAACGTGCCCAGCACCTCCGCCATCAGCTGTCGGGCGCCGGCCTGGTTGCTCGCATTGTCCAAGCTCAGCCGCCTCAGCAACGGATCGATCACGCGTGCCAGGGGAGCGAGCGCCTGCTCAATCGGACTCATCCAGCGCGCCTCCGCATTCCGGACCCTTGTATCCCGTGAAGCATCCGAGCAATCCGTGCGACCGAAACGCTAACAGCGGGCTCGATCTCCGGAGTATCCGCGCTGTTAAGGTTGAGCCATGCCAAACCGACTTGCCCGGGAGACCTCTCCCTACCTGCTGCAGCACGCCAACAATCCCGTGGACTGGTACCCATGGGGCGAGGAGGCCTGGGCTCGCGCCCGGGCCGAGGACAAGCCGGTGCTGGTCAGCGTCGGCTACGCCGCCTGTCACTGGTGTCACGTGATGGAGCGCGAATCGTTCGAGAACGAACAGATCGCCGAGTTGCAAAACGACCTGGTCGTGAGCATCAAGGTCGACCGGGAAGAGCGGCCCGACGTCGACGAGATCTACATGGACGCGCAGCAAATGCTGCACGGACACGGGGGCTGGCCGCTCAATGTCTTCTGTACGCCGGACGGCCGACCGTTCTTCGGCGGCACCTACTTCCCGCCTCAGCGCCGAACCGGCATGCCCGGTTGGACCGACGTCCTCCAGGGGATCAACCGCGCCTTCCACGAGCAGCGCGAGCAGGTCGAGCAACAGGCGACGGAGCTCACTCGACACCTCAACCTGCGCGTCGAGCTGGCCGGCGAAGAGCTGACCGAATCGGCGGGGCAGATTCGGTCACGCGCCGCGACCGCGTTGCTCCAGGCCGCCGACCACACCAACGGCGGTTTCGGTGGAGCGCCGAAGTTCCCGCAGCCCTTCTACCTGCAGTTGCTGGTCCAGCAGGCGCTGGACGAATCGGCGAGCAACCGCGACGACGCCAGGCGACACCTCGCGGCTTCGCTGCGCAAGATGGCCGAGGGCGGAATCTACGACCAGCTCGCCGGCGGCTTCCACCGCTACGCCGTCGACGAGATCTGGCTGGTGCCGCACTTCGAGAAGATGCTCTACGACAATGCCCTGCTGATCCCCCTGTATCTGGACGCGCGCCGCATGGCTCCCGATGGCGACGACGCAGAGCTCTTCTCCCGGATCGCGCGCGAAACTTCCGACTACCTGCTCGACGGTCTGCAGACCCCTGACGGCGCGTTCTACGCCTCGACCGACGCCGACTCCGAGGGCGTCGAGGGGAAGTACTTCGTCTGGACGCGGGACGAGCTACGCGAATTGCTGGACGAGCAGGATGCCGAGATCGCCTGCCGGCGTTGGGGGGTCGATGTCGGTGGCAATTGGGAAGGCAACTCGATCCTGCTCGCCGCGCAGCGGCCGGCAGATGTCGCTCGCTGGCTCGATCTGTCGCTCGTCGATGTCGAGGCCTCCCTCGAACGCAGCCGCCGCAGCCTGCTGGAGCATCGCGCCACGAGAATCCCCCCGGCAACCGACACCAAGATCATCGCCGCCTGGAACGGCATGGCGATCGACGCGCTGGCCAAGGCCGGCGCCGTGCTGGAAGAACCCCGCTTCGTCGACGCTGCCGCCAGAGCCGCCCGGTTCATTCTCGACAACATGCGCAGCGATGAGGGCGGGTTGCTGAGGATTCACTCTGCCGGCCGCGCCTCCGTCGATGCGTTCGTCGAGGACTACGCCGCCCTCGCCGACGGCATGATCTCGCTGTACGAAGCGACCGGCGACGAGTCGTGGTACTCGGAGGCGCGAGGCATGATTGACGCCATGATCGAGCGCTTCTGGGACCACGAAGGCGGCGGCTTCTTCACCGTGGGGCGGGACGGCGAGCAACTGATCGCCCAACGCAAGCCGACCCAGGACGGCGCGACGCCGAGCGGCAACTCGCTCGCCGCACGCGCGCTGGCGAGGATGTATGCACTCACCGCCGACGGTCGCTACGCCGATCTGATCGAGGCGATGCGAACAACGTTCTCTGCATACCTGAGCAAGGCGCCGACCATGCTCGGCCTGTTCGTCTCGGTCGAGGACTGGCTGACGGACCACCGCTCCGTCGCGCTCGTCGGACCGGCGGATGACCCGGAACTGGCCCTGATGCGGCGCGACCTCTGGTCGGAAGCACCTCGCCCGATGGTCATCATGCAGCGAACCGACGGAGAGACCGCCGTGCCGCAGTTGACCGATAAGCTGCCCTTGAACGGCGAGCCGACGGCCTACGTCTGCCAGGCGTTTGCCTGTTCCGCGCCGGTGCATACGGCCGGCCAACTGCGCCGAATTCTGAATGAGCCGCTACCCGTCTGAGGAGTTGTCCGTGCACCAGACCGTCATCCCTTCGCTCCGCTACGAAGACTCGAACCGCGCCATCGAATGGCTGCACCATGCCTTCGGGATTACCGAACACTTCGTCGTCCGCAACGAAGACGGACGCGTCGAACATGCCCAGTTGGCCTGGCGCGGATCGCTGGTCATGCTCGGCGACCTCCAAGGCGACATGCACGACTTGCCCCATCGGCACGGCTCGATCAGCATGACCGCCGAGTCGGCGGAACAGGTCGACGAGATCTACGAGCGCGCCGTCGCCGCCGGCGCCAAGGTGATTCAGCCCCTGACCGATACCGACTACGGCTCGCACGCCTTCACCGTCGAAGACTATGAGGGCAATCACTGGCACCTCGGCACCTACGACGCTCTGGCCCAGGAGTAGCGAGTTCAGCATGACCGAGCGACTGCACCAGACCATCATCCCGGCCTTCCGCGCCAACGATGCTCAGGCGTTGATTGACTGGCTGCGCGAGACGATCGGCTTCAGCGAGCGGATGATCGTTCCCGATGGCGACGGAGGCATCGCCCACGCCGAACTGGAGTGGCGCGGGAGCCTGGTCATGCTTGGCTCCGCTCGCGGACACGGAGATTACCTCGACGCGTCGATCGGCAAGGCATCCATGAGCATGACGGCCGAATCGAACGAACAGGTCGATGACCTCTACCGCCGCGTACAGGACGCGGGCGCGACCATCGTGGCGCCGATGGAGGACACGGATTACGGTTCCCACGGCTTCTCAATGCAGGATCCGGAAGGTAATTTCTGGCACTTCGGCACCTACGATCCGCTGGCCGAATCGGAGTAGGCCGATGCCGCTCGCGCCGCAGCCGGAACGCCCGGATATCGATCCCGGCTACGGCATCGGCGATCCGAAGTACCCGTTCACGCCCATTGACTGGGACGATGTCGTCCGCCGGCTGACCGAGTCGCGCAACTACTGGATCGCCACGACGAGACCGTCCGGGCGGGCCCATTCGGTACCGGTCTGGGGCGTCTGGGCCGAGGACGCGTTCTGGTTCTTCACCGGTCCGGAATCGCTGACCGGCAGGAATCTGCTGCGAAACGGTTCCGCCGAAGTGCATCTCGAGAGCGGCGACGACGTGGTCATGCTGTTCGGCGAGTTCGAGACCGTCAACGCGACCGACCCGGTGGCACGGGAGTATCAGGCGAAGTACGGGATGTCCGGCGACGGCAGCGAGACCGCCTTCCGGCTGCGCCCGTCAAAGGTCATCGCCTGGCGAGAGCACGACTTCCCCAGCAGCGCCACCCGCTGGCGCTTCTGACTTTCCTAGGTGCCCGTGAACTCCGCCGTCCGACGCTCGGTGAAGGCGGCCACGCCTTCCTTCATGTCGTCGGTGTACGCCAGACGCTCAAAGTAGAGCTGTTCGATCCGCAGTCCCTCGTCCAACGACGTCTGCATCCCGCGCACCGCCGCCGACTTGCAGGCCCGGACGGCGAGCGGCCCGTTGCGGTTGATCCGCTCCGCCATTGCCCGGGCGGCGTCCATCAGTTCGTCGGCCTCGACCACCTGGTGCACGAGGCCGATCTCGAGCGCCCGCTCGGCGGACAACGGGTCGCCGGTCAGCATGATCTCCATTGCGCGGCTCTCACCGAGCAATCGAGGCAATCGCTGCGTGCCGCCCCAGCCGGGCAGCAGCCCGAGTCCGACCTCGGGCTGTCCCATCTGCGCCCCGCTGGCCGCGATGCGGATGTCGCAGGCCAGCGCGACCTCGAGGCCGCCGCCGAAGGCGTAGCCGTTGATCGCGGCGATCAGCGGCTTGGAGATGTACATGCCGCGCATGATCGACGGCGCCAGCTCGAACTGCTCTTTGGACGGTTCGTCCATCAGCGCCGGAATCATATCCCGCAGGTCGGCGCCGGCCGAGAAGGCGCGGTCGCCGGCGCCCGTGATGATGGCGACCCAGGCGTCATCGTCGTCCTTGAATCGCGCACAGGCCTCGGCGAAGGCCGCGTACTGCACGCGGTCGAATGAGTTCAACGCGCGCTGACGATCGAGGACGATGGTCGCGACGCGATCGGATACTTCGTAGCTGACTGCCATGGATCAACTCACTTCGGAGCCCAATCGGTGGAGCCCAACAACGGGTCGGGATCCAGTGCCCGGGCCGGGCCGCGTGTCGGGGCTGTGCCGTTGATCAGCGAGTCGAAGTACTCGAACGCCTGATCGCCAACCGCGTGACAGACATCGTAAACCACGTCGACAGAGGACTCGAAGTGCGCGCCACCCCAGATGCGACTCTGACCGCAGTCGGTCTCGAACTCGGTCCAGGTATCCCAAGTCAGTACGAGGTCCTGCGCCGGGATCCGGCCCGGCGCGCGCCGCGAGGACCCGGCCGGCCTGACGCCGGCGAATCCCTGGGTGTCGTCGGTGCCGGTCAATCGCCGCAGCGCCTGCGCATACGCGGCGCAATTGCAGGTTGAACCGGATGGGTACTCCGAGTGGTTTGGCGTCTCGATGTAGCTCGTCCACTCGCTGCCCGGCGCTTCGACGAATGCCTGTTCGCTCTCCGACCAGGTGGTCAGCATCTTGTCCGGGTAGAGATGACGGATCACACTCACCGGCCGCACCGCGTCGTAGCGCATCTTCTCTTGCCAGGTGACGATCAGCGCGTCGTAGGAGGCCATATTGAGCAGCGTGTTGATATGCAGAATGCCTCGCGTGTCGACTTGCTTGATCAACGGCCGAATCAGGAAGCCGCGCACCTTGTTGTCGAAGAACTCGACCATCAGCATCTGTTCTTCGGTGATCTGTGGCGTGATCTCCAATACGTAGTCGGCCTGTGCTCGGTAGGCGTTGAGATTGCGGACGTCACTGTTGACCGGCGGCGCGAAGCGATACTCCCGGGGATCGAATCCGATCGTGTACGGTTCGGCATTCGCGGCTTGCGGCGTGACGTGCGTCTGGATCACGTAGTTGCCGTGCAGCGCCGGTCGCAGCAATGGCTGCCAATGCGACGGATGGCTGAGCTCGTACGCCGTATTCAGCGGCCGGTAGCCGGTGGTGTCGCCAAACGGGTAACCGTTGGTCTCGTCGCCGAACATATTGAAGCCGTCGTGGCGGCGACCGTCAACGACCAGCTTCGCCGCCAGATTGCCGAGGCCCTGCGGCTTGCTCAAATCCTCGCTGTCGTTATCGGGGTCGAGTCCGGCCCGCTCGACCATCGCTCGCCATTCGGCCGCCCGATGCGGCGCGATCGACATCAGGGTCCGATAGGCGGCGAAGATCACCGCGATGTTGACGTTTCGGTCAGTCACCGACTCCGAGGCCGGCCGGCGTCCAAGTCGCGAGTACACGCCGACCGCCGTCGGGTGGTAGGGCGCGATCGCGTCAAACGCGGCAGTCAGAATCAAGCCGGTGTAATGAAACACGAGCGAGACGTCGCTACCCGTGGGCGAGACCTCCTGGCGGAACCACCCGCCCACGGCGGGGATCACGAGGTCCAACAGCACGTTGTCATTGTCGAGATCGATCGCCGTTGCGCTGCGGCCGGCAGGGGCGGGCTCCTCGGCATGGACGGTTGAGAGCGTCTGGCTGAAGAGCAACACAGCCAGCGCGAGCGTCAAACCGAACAAACTCAGACGACGGGTCGACCTGCTCGTGATCTTGATCATCGGTCGCTACCTTTCCGAATCTCGCTGGGTACAGCCGCTCTCGTGGCTCACTCGTGAGCCGTAAATCTGTTGACCAGTTGCCAGGCCGGCGCATTCTCGGAGCGGATCAGGCGAGGAGTGAGCTGGATCTCGAAGGACTCGAGGATTTGCTGTGGATCCTCAACGCCGATCTCCTCAACCAGCACGCGAAACGCCGGTTGGTTGTTGAGCATGGTGCTGAGCGTGTACCAGGCCTGTGCGAACGGACTGGTATCGAGCGCGAACAGCATCTCGCCGTCAATCAGGGCTTGCAGGACCGCGTTGTTCTGGTCAAACGTGGCGAGCGCGACTTCGGCGCCTGAGGCCCGGATCTGCTCCAACGCGATCACGCTGATTCGAGAGTTGAGCGCGAGCACCGCCGCGACATCATCAGTGAGGGCGTCGGCGATCAGTGTCCCGGTCGCCGCTCGGTCTTCAACGCCGGTGGCTCCGACATCGACGCGCCGCACCTCACCCGCATACGAGGCAGCAAATCCGTCGCAGCGCTCTTCGAGCGCGACATTGACCAACTCGTGAATCAGGCAAAGCGCCGGTCCCTCGACGCCGCTGTCGTTGAGCAGCCGGCCTGCTGTTTCGCCGGCGAGGAACTCATTCACGGATACGTGCCGGATCGAACCGACCTCGCTGTATGACTCCCGTCCTGAGTTGAACGAGGCAACATAGACGCCGGCCTCGAGCGCCGAGGCGATGGCGTCTCGAACACCATCGGGATCCGGCAACGTTGCGCCGATCGCCAAGGCTCCCTGTTGCACGCATTGGCCAATCAGCGCGGACTGAACATCGGGCGTCGGACCCGCCAGGACCTCGACCCGAACCTGTGGATGCTGTCGAGTCCACTGCAGCGCGCCAAACCTGACCAACCCCCAGAACTCCTCGTCGCC
Organism: Dehalococcoidia bacterium; assembly: GCA_965204335.1. Lineage (GTDB taxonomy): Bacteria > Chloroflexota > Dehalococcoidia > Bin125 > Bin125 > Bin125. The sequence continues at coordinate 567,727 of OZ241982.1, forward strand.
CTGCCGTTCGTGCGTGATCAGGCAATAGAGCGGTGGATCGTCCTGGAAAGCGACGGCGCCTCCGGGACCGGATTCGCCCCGATCCCCGCCGGCGATGTCCACGGGACTACTGGAACGCCACTGGCCCGCCCCGGCGTCGGCGGGCAAGAAACGCCTGTTGGGCAACACTTGCTCACCCCAACCGCCATCGTTCCGTGGTTGCAACGCCACCTCGACGCCGCCGCTCTCCAGGAAGCGCGCCTGGATCCGGACCTCGGGCTCGTGTCCCTGGTCGTCGGTCGCGAATACCAGGCCGAGGAACGCCGCAGTCGATATCGCCACCACAAGCAGTGTGAGCATCACTCTCCTGACATGCATATGCACCTCCACACTCTCTATTCTCACATATCGGCATTCGGCAATGCGCAGCTAGTCTATCTACCAACAGCGGAAGGTCAACGGGAGGAACGCGAAATGAGCCGGCGCATTGGCATGGGATTCGACTGGCAGGGATCGATGGACCGCGAGACCGCGCTCAAGCGCGCGCAGATCGCCGATGAAGTGGGAATCGACTCGCTCTGGGTCGCCGAGGCCTGGGGGCAGGACGCCTTCACCACCCTCGTTCAGCTCGCCGAGCGGACCAGCAACGTGCAGGTCGCGACCGGGATCGTCAACATCTATTCACGCACGCCGGCCGCGCTGGCCCAGCATTTCGCCACGATCGACGAGCTCTCGGAGGGCCGCGTGATCGTCGGACTCGGCAACTCCGGACCGCAGGTGATCGAGCATTTCCACGGCGTGCCGTTCCAGCCCGCCTTCAAGCGCATGCGCGAAACCGTTGAGATCATGAAGATCCTGTTCTCCGGCGAGCGCCTCAACTACGACGGCGACATCTTCAAGCTGCAGCGCGGCTTCACGCTGCGATTCGACACCTACCGCAAGCAGCTGCCCATCTATCTGGCCACGCTGAATCCGAAGTCTGTCAAGATGACCGCCGAAATCTCGGACGGCTGGTTGCCGATCATGATCCCGATGGACCGGCTCAAGGAAGAGATCGACCTGGTCAACGACTGGGTCCGTGAGGCCGGCAAGAGCCCCGCCGACTTCACGATCCGCGCACCCGGCGGCGTGACCGTCGCCAACTCGCCCGAGGACCAGGCCCGCGCCCGCGCCGGACAGGCCGGCACGCTGGCCTTCTACTGCGCCCGCATGGGTGAGTTCTACTACCGCCAGCTCTCGCGTCAGGGCTACGAGGACGAGGCCAACGCCGCCCGCCTCGCCTGGAAGGAAGGCGGCGGAGGCGCCGCGGCCGATTCGATCCCCGAGGACATGCTGACCCAGTTCGGCTTCGTCGGCACGACCGAGGAATGCGTCGAGCGCCTCGAACAGGAGCAGGCCGCCGGCGCCCTGCTCCACTCCGTCAACGTGATGGAACCCAACCCCAACGAGTTCGCCAAGATCCTCGAAACGCTCAAGGGCTAAACGTCGAGGGTTCCAGTCCCCGCTTCACGCGGGGACCAGATGGGCCTCGGCCAGCAAGCCACCCAAAGAAGGGATCACTCATGACCGGCACTGCGATGGCGTTCTATCGAGGCGAATTCCAGCCGCTTTCGGGTGCCAGTCTCGGTCTCAACACCCACGCCTTCCTCTATGGCACCGCCGTCTTCGAAGGGATTCGAGCGAACTGGAATGCGGATCACAACGAACTCTACCTCTTTCGCATGGAGGAGCACTATCGGAGGCTGCGTAAGTCGGCCACAGCGCTGATGATGGAGGTTCCCATAACGGAGGACGACTTCAGCGCGCGGACCGTAGAGCTGATTCAGCGCGGCAACCTGCAGGAAGATCTATATGTGCGGCCAATGGTGTACAAGTCGGGGACTGGTCTCTCGCTGAATCTGAATGAGGCCGAACAGGACTTCATGATCCTGGCATTGCCATTCGGTTCGTACTTCGACTCGAGTGAAGGTCTGCACGTTGCGACTTCGTCCTGGCATCGAACCGATGATGCCTCCATGCCAATGCGGGCGAAGATGACCGGCAGCTACATCAATTCGGCTCTCGCCAAGAGCGACGCCGAAATGGATGGATATGACGAAGCACTACTACTGAATCAGGATGGCAGCGTCGCCGAAGGTTCCGGCGAAAACGTGTTCGCCCTGTTGGACGGCACGCTCTACACGCCGCCGAGCACAGACAACAACCTCGTCGGAATCACCCAATCAACGATCATCGAGCTGGCTTCGACGGAACTGGGCATTCCAACCAAAGAGCGAAGCCTCACCCGCACAGAACTCTGGCAAGCGGATGAGGTGTTCATGACCGGTACAGCGGCGCATCTCGCTCCAGTGCTCTCTCTGGATCATCGGCCCATCGGTACCGGCAAGGTCGGTTGGCTGACTGGCGGGTTGCAGCGGTTGTACGGTGATGCGATTCGGGGACGATTAGAGGCATACTCGAATTGGCTGACGCCAGTCTATACGCCCAGCTAGGCCGCCCACTCGATCCACCAGCCGTGGGGTGATGACTTGGCCAGGAGTTGGCGGCGGCGCTCTCCGTTGGCGAAACGGGTGATCGCCAGCGTTGGCATCTGCGGGTCGTCGATGTCTTCGAGTTTCAGGTCCAGCGTGACCAGCCAGACCGGCCGCTCCCGGCTCGTCTCGGCGAGCGTCTGATAGATCCGCTCGCGACCCGCCGACGGGAACTGGTACAGCGCGACGGTCGAATACACGGTCAACGCCGCGTCGGGCGGCGTGTCGTCGATCATGGCGGGCAGCAACTCAACGGCGTCGCCGCCGCGTAGATCAACCGGCGAGCGAGCCAACTCCGCGGCCCCGTCGATTAGCCGTTGATGACGCTCAACGTGTTCCGGCCAGATCAGGGCGCGCAGCCAACGCAACTCCTCTTCCCGCCTCAGGTCGATCGGATTGATGTCGATCCCGCCTCGGAACCAGACCACCAGGTTGTCGGCCAGCGGAGGCAGCGCGCCGCCGCCGCGCAATTCTGCCTCCAGCGCCACCCGAGCCTCCGGTCGACCCCAGGTCGCTTCTTCCCGACCCCCGCGCAGGTATCGGTAGCGATAGCGATCGACGTTCAGATTGAGGCCGGCGCTGGCGCCGATATCGATCAGGGCCAACGGCAACCCCGACTCCTGCTGCACCATCGAGAAGGCGGGCAACAGGCACGTACAACGACGCACCACGTTCGTCTGGGTACGATGCGTGCGAATCAGGTCCAGGATTTCGTCTCGGTGAGTCAGGCAGAAGTCTCGGAACGCAGGAAATGCCGGCTGCATCGGGCGATCGCGGCCGGAGACGATCGGATAATGCGCCGCCAGCGGATGGTCCGCAGACACGCCGCCGCTCAGGAGCAGATACTGCACCGCCGCGAAGAGCATGTTTGGCGCCGGCTGTCGGCGCCGCTTCTGAGCGGCCAGCTCAAGCAACTCACGGTCCAGCGAGACGCCGTAGGCGAGTTCGGCGTACATCGGCGACTCGAGGTCGGGAGACTCGACCCGGGCAAACCGATGAAAGACATCTCGAAAATGCGCCACCCTCCCTGAGTCGAAGGGCGCGTCGAGACCACTCCGCCTTGTCATGGCGCGCCGCTAGGCGAGAAACTCGCCGAGCCTGGCCAGTACCGCCTCCGGTTCCTCGACCTGCGGCATGTGGCCGGAGGCCGAGAACATTGCGACCTCGGAGTTCGGGATCGCCCGATTGAAGTCCTCGGCGTACTGCGGCGGAATCAGGCCGTCCGACGCTCCCCACACGATCAATGTCGGAGAGGTCACGCGGTGAATCCGTTCGGACAGCCGCTTGTCCGGAATCGGCCACATGAATCTGGCCGCCGTCTGCAGCATCTTGGCCCGCTCGACGGTCGCGGTGCGCAGCTCATCCGGATCTTCCGGCGGAGGTGCGGTCATCATCTTCGCGCCCGGGTGCTCCTGGTCGTGGAACAGGGCCGGAACCAGTTCGTGCGGCATCATCGCGAAGAAGTCGGCGACCGGGTAGTTGTCGTTCCACAGACCGGCCGGCGCGATCAGGACCAGTTTCGCTACCCGATTCGGCTGCATCGCCGCGACCTCGGCGGCAAACCAGCCGCCCATCGAGTGACCGACCACGATCACATCGTCCACACCCATCGCGTCGAGGAAGTCCCAGTAGAAGTAGAAGACGTCATGGTGGTCCATGAGCCACTCGATGCCGGTCGAGTTGGCCGTACCCGGAAGCTTCGGCGCGAGCACGTGATAGTGCTGCGAGAGCTGTTCGAGGAAGGGGTCCCACATCAGTCCACCGGCGCCGTGAATGAAGAGCAGGTCGGGACCCGACCCGGCCTCCATGTAGCCAACGTTGAATCGTCCATTGACGAGCGAAACAGTCTTGTCTTCCATCCGGAACCCTCCAGAAGAACGCAATCAGAAGTCAACCCACAGCACATGCGGGCACACCTTAGCAGGCTATGAGTCAGCCTCGATCAGTGTCAATCGACGACCGCGACGACGCCAGATGATCGCACCGACGACGATCAGCGCGCCAAACAGCAGCGTCCCGATGATGGCGCCGAGGCTGGATTCAAACTGACCCAGCACCAGGGTCAGACCAGCGGCATAGACGCCAACGACCCCGAAGAACAATTCCAGCCGCCGCTGTCGCAGCACGCCGGCGATCAGCAGCACGAGCGCCCACACGATGCCGACCGCGGCCAGTTCCTCGCTTTCAGCGGCCAGCACCGCTGCAGCGGCGACACCGGCGGCTAAGAGAGCCGACTCCCAGAATGGCGTCAGCCAGTGCTCGGCCAGCCGGCCCAGCCAGCGCGACCCGGCCATGCCCAGCGCAGTGACCTCGAGGGCCGTGAACAGCACGACGAGCGTCAGGCCGATTCTGGCTCCGTCGCCAAGATCCGACAGGCCGCCGGCCAATGCCCCCGTGAGCAGCAACGCCGAAGCGGGCAGCAACTCGACGCGGTTGCGCCGGAACGCCCAGGCGGTCACCGCGCATCCGGCCAGCATCGACATCCAGTCGATCAGCGGCTCGGGCGACGCGCCGGCCAGGCCGAGAATCGCGATACCCAGGCCGAACGAAGCGCCGAGCCGTCCCCACTGCTCCAGCTTGGCATCCAGCCAACGGTTCGAGTGTTCGAGCAGGAACAGCGCCCCGGCGCCGACGACGAGCGTCGTCGCAAACGCGCCCCACAACGCCCAGACCTCGAGAGCACGCAAATCCCCGAAGATACCGGCGTCGAACGCATCACCCTCGAGCGCGATGGCCGCCGGCATCAGGCTCAACGCCAGGGTGGCCAGCACGACCGCAATCCGCGAGCGAACCAGATGCACCATCAAACCGCCGGTTAGCAGGACGCAGACACAGATCAGCAGCCAGCCGATCGATTCGCGTCCCTCCTCCCCCGTCTCATCCAGCGCCCAACCCAGTCCAACAGCGATCAGCAGCACGGCCGCCCCGGCAAACCCGTCGGCGAGGGCCTGTTGGTCGGAACCGTGTGACCACCACGACAGCCCCGCAGCGACCACGCCGATGACGAACGGCAGCGCGATCCAGGCTCCGCCGTCATCGAACAGCAACGCCGACAACATCAAGACGCCGACCAGCACGACCGAAACGCCGAGATACGAGAGCGCGTCGACCAGGCGGCTCTTCGACGAAGCCGCGGCCTGGTCGTCCTCCCACGCGCGAATCGCGACGGACGTTTCAGACTCGATCAGCCCGGCCGACGTCCATCGGGCCAGCGCCGATTCCCAGTCGTTGCGTTCATACCAGGACGGCATCTGCCTCCGCCTCCCAGACGCTCCCAGCCTAGAGTGATTCCATGTCCGCCGATCCATTGCCGAGCGACATCATCCGCGCCTATGACATCCGCGGCACGACTCCCGACCAGATCGATGAATCGGTGGCGGAGAGGATCGGCAACGCGTTTGGACAATGGCTCAAGGGGCGGGGCTCCACCTCCGTCGCTGTGGGACGGGACACTCGATCAAGCTCGCCGGCGCTGTACGAGTCGGCGGTTGGAGGTCTGGTCGCCGCCGGTGTCGAGGTGTACTCCGTCGGACTCGCACCGACTCCGGTGGTCGGTTGGGCCGTCGATCAACGACAGCTCGGCGGCGGGCTGGTCGTCACCGCCAGCCACAACCCACCCGAGTACAACGGCTTCAAACTTGTCGCCCACGAAGCACAGCCGCTGACGCCGGATGACATCCTGCAGGTGGCGCAGATCAACCCGTCGATCGGGGCATCGCGCGGCTTGCGGATCGAGGTCGACGCCATTTCGCCGTACCTCGATATGCTCCGCCGGCGATTCGGCGGTTCAACCGACGTCGTCGTCGCGATCGATCCCGGCAACGGCGCGACGGCGCTCACCGCCCCAGCCGCGCTCCGCTCCGCTGGCGCCAGGATTCACGCCATGCGCTCAACGCCGCGCCCGGCCGCAGACCTGGCAGCGGACCCTCAGAACCCCGGCACGTTGCGAGCGCTCGCCCGCGTGACCACGACGCTCAACGCCGCTCTCGGTATCGCCTGGGACGGCGACGGCGACCGGATCGGCGTGCTCGACGATCTGGGGCGGCGTTACGAGGGCGACTGGCTGACCGCCGTGCTGGCTCGGCCGCTCCTGGGCCGTGTTCCCGGATCGGAGGTCCTGCTTGACCTCAAGACCAGCAGCAGCGCGATCGACGACATTCGCCGGCACAGCGGGCATCCGCTCACCGCCAGGACCGGCTACTCATTCTTCCGGCGCATGATGCGAGAGCAGCGAATCGCCTTCGGCGGCGAGACCAGCGGGCACATCATGTTCGGTCCCGGGTATCGACGCGATGAGCGCGCGCCCTGGATCGACGACGGCGTCTACGCCGCCTGCGCGCTGCTGGCGCATCTCTCCGCCCGCGGACGAACGCTGGCCGAGGAGATGGCGGAGATCGAGCCGCGGCCGATCTCGCCAGAGCTGCGCCTGCCCTGCCGTGACCGCGTCAAAGGAGAGGTTGCCGAGCGAATCGGAGACTGGTTCGCCGAGCGTCACGCTTCGGCTCGGATCGACCGCAGCGACGGCTCGCGCGTCGCGCTGCCGGACGGTTGGCTGCACGCCCGCGCCTCCAACACCGCTCCGGCCCTCAGTCTGCGATTCGAGGCAATCGACGAACGCGCCTACCGCCGGCTCGCGGAGCAGATCCACGAAGCGTTGCGGCGTCATCCAGAAGTGAGTGGGGTCAATCAATTGGACGATCCGCCCATGATCGGGCCGCAACCGCTCATCTGACGAACATCATCTGACGAACATCATCTGACGAACATCATCTGACGAACAGGGCGACGTCCAACGCTTCGGCCAGCTCCCTGGTCGCCGCGGCGGGCTCCTCATCCAACACCAACGTCACGCGCACTCGTCCGACTCGTTGGTCGAGCGAGAGTTCCGCCTCGCGGACGGCTCGCATCTTGACCAGCGTGAACAGCGCCTGCTGGAGTTCGTGAGACTCGGCTCCGCTCGGACGTACCTCCACGATCAATGTCTCCGACTCGCCGATGAACGCGGCATCCGACTCGTCGCCCGACGGGAACCAGCGTTCCGTTGCGCCGACCGCGTCGGACGGCGCTCCGAGCGCTTCGCCGTTCGCGGCCGCCCACTCCTTGAGCTCGCGGTGGGCCGAACTCTCGGGCGTGCCGGAGCGCGTCTTGGTCGGCGGCAGACCGAAGCAGTAGATTCCCACGACCACCCAGTCGAACTCTTGCATCGCGCTCAGTTGTTCGTCGTTCGCACCTCCGAGCAACCCCTGCAGATCGGGCGCATCCGGATACATCTCCCAGAGGCGCGCCTGCATTCCCCGGGCGATTTCGTCAACATTGACGGCGCCGGCCTCGGCGGGGAATCGCCCGGCTGCCGACTCGCGATTGGCCAACTCGCCCTTGCGGGCGGACTTGGTCAGGAAGCGGAAGAGCGTGCGCTGCAGGTCGATCCGGGTCACGTCCAGCGGCATGGACGTAGGGTACTGATCAATGAGTGCGACTCCGATCCCGCGGGAGATCTTCCACGCCTACGACATCCGCGGGCGCGCCGTTGGCGCCGACGCGCCGCTAACGCCGGATCTGGCGTTGCGCGTCGGGTTGGCTGTTGCCGGGTTGGTCAAGACTGACGAGCAGGCCGAGCAGGTCGTAGTCGGCGGCGACCTGCGGCGATCCACGCCGGCGCTGCAACAGGCGGCCATCGCCGGGCTGCTGGACGCCGGTCTCGATGTCGTCGACATTGGCCGCGCGCCGTCGCCGCTGGTCTACTGGACCACGGCGTTGCTGACGCAGCAGCGGCCCACCGCCGGACTCGTCGTGACGGCGTCGCACAACCCGCCCGACGACAACGGGATCAAGCTGCTCCACACCGACGCCATGCCGCTCTCGCCGGAAGAGATCCAGTCGGTCGCCGACCGAGTCGCGTCGGGCGTCGCCGCCGCCAAGTGCCAGGGCGAGCGCAGGCTGTGGAGCCCGCGGCCGGTGTACGTCCGCAGCCTGGCCGCATCGTTTCCGCTGCGGCGTCCGATGCGGGTCGCCATCGATCCCGGCAACGGCGCCGCGACCGTGACTGCGGCGACAGCGTTGCGGGCGATCGGCTGCGAGGTGCTGGCGATTAACGACGACCCGGAAGAAACCGAACCGGCCCATCCAGCCGATCCACAGCACGCGGACAACGTGGCGCAGCTGGCCGAGTTCGTTTCCGAATCGAATGCCGACCTGGGCTTCGCGTTCGACGGCGACGGCGATCGGCTCGGACTGGTCGACCGCCGAGGCCGCCGAGCCGTACCGGACCAGGTGCTGGCGCTGCTGGCGCAGGACTGGTTGGCCAGCCATCGGGGAGCGAAGATCCACGTCGACGTCAAGACGTCCCGCGCTGTGATCGATCACATCGAGCAGCTCGGCGGACAGGCGATTTTCGGTCCCGTCGGCCACTCGCTGGGCAAGTACGCCATGCAGGAACGGAGCATCGACTTCGGCGGCGAGGCCTCGACGCACTACTTCTATCGGGTTGACGATCCGCCGCACATCACCGACGACGCCGTCCGAACGGCCTGCCGGCTGACTCGGCTCGCCTCCGAGTCGCCGCTCGCGCCGTTGCTCGACTCGATTCCCCGTTACGTCACCTCGCCGGAGGTGAAGATCGATTGCCCCAACGCGGTCAAGCACCACGCCGCGGGCGCCATCGCCGACGCCGCCCGCGAGCGCTGGCCGATCAACGAGATTGACGGCGCTCGGATCGACCTGTCGGGAGAAGCTGCCAGCGCCTGGTGCCTCGTTCGGGCCTCGAACACCACGCCGTGTCTGACGGTAGTGGTTGAGGCGGCGTCCGACCACGGCTACCAGACCGCGCGGAGCATCGCTGCAGATTTACTTGCCGAACAGGGACTCGATCCGGCGCCGCTGCTCAGCCAGCCGCCGCTTGACTGAATTCGGGCCGGGGCAGCTCGAAGACGTCGGCCAGCAGTTCGTAGGAGCGCACCCGCGCGGCGAAGTCGTAGGTGATCGTCAACACGATGAACTCGTCCACGTCGTAGGCCTGCGCCAACTGCTCAAGCTTCTCTCGCACCTGCTCGGGCGAGCCGTGAATGCTGCGGTTCTGCATGTACGCGAGATAGTCCAGCTCGGGCTGCGAGTAAGGAAAGTTGAGCGCTTCCTCCACCGAAGGAATCCCGCCGCGCGCGCCGCGATTGCCTTTGATCCGCCAGCACCAGCGGCTCCAGCAGAGCTCTTCCGCTTCCTCCGCCGTCTCGGCGACGGTGACGGAGACGCCGAGCGAGGCCCTGGGCTCGGAACTGACGGGGGAGGGCTGGAATCGCTCGCGGTACTTGCGCACGACCTGCTCGCCGCCCTCGGGCGAAATGAAGTGAGCGAAGCAGTGCGACCAGCCCAGCTCCGCCGCGACGTGGCCGCCGTAGTGCGACGACCCCAGCAGCCAGAGCTCCGGCATCGGCGCGCCCGGCGGCGCGGCGCGGACCTCGCGGTACTGGTGGTCGGGCGGCAGATCGTCGGCCAGCCATCCGTAGAGGTCGAGCAACTGCTCGGGGAAGTGATCGATGCCCAGCGCGCCTGGTCCGTGTACGAGCGCGCGTGCGGTTCGGCCGTCGGAGCCGGGTGCGCGGCCGACCCCGAGATCGATGCGGCCGGGGAACTGCGTCGTCATCGTGCGGAAGTTTTCGGCCACCTTGAGCGAGCTGTAGTGAGGCAGCATGATCCCGCCCGAACCGACGCGGATCTGCGAGGTGCGCCAGGCGACCTGCGGAATCAACACCTCGGGCGAGGCGCAGGCCAGCGAGCCGGCGTTGTGATGCTCGGCAAGCCAGTAGCGCGAGTAACCGAGGCGGTCGCAGGCTTGAGCCAGGTCGAAGGTCTCCGATATCGCCGTAGCCGCGGTCCCACCGTCGCGGATCGGGATCTGATCGAGTACGCCGAGTTTGATGTCGGAAGGCATGGGACGATCCTACAGGGGCGCGGATTGGACGAGCCGGCGATGACGCCGCGGCGGGCGCGGCCTGGCGTAAGCTGGAAATTCACGCGTTGCGCGACAGGTCTGGAGACGATGATGTCTGAACCGCTTGCACCGATCAGCAGCCGCGCGGCCGATGCGGCGCGGGACGCCTGGGACAGCTTCCCGGCGCTGCACACGGCGAATGCGGCGACGCGGTCGATGGAGGCGGGGAACGCGACCGCGTGGGGACTCTCCGAACGGGCGCGGGCGAGCACGCTGCCGCCGATCTCGCTGGGCGGCGGGATTCCCGATGCGGAGACGCAGCCTCGGTCGGAATTGCTCGCGGCGATGGGGCGCGTGCTGGAGCAGCCCGGTGACGCGCCGCTGGTCTATGGCGGTCCGCAGGGCTACGAGCCGTTGCGCCACGAGATCTCGCAGTTTTTCGCTCGTAACCATCCGGCGCAGCCGGGGCCTGACTGGTACCTGATGACCAACGGGGCGGCGGGCGCGATTGAGTCGATCTGCGCCGCCTTCCTCGACCCCGGCGACGTGGTGATCACGGAGATCCCGACATTCGCCGGCTCGTTGCGGACGATGCGGGGCAAGCAGGCCTCGGTGGTCGGCGTGGGTATGGATGACGAAGGGCTGAAGCTGGATGAACTGGAGTCGACGGTCGATCGGCTGGAAGCGGAGGGCCGGCGGGTCAAGCTGATCTACACGCAGCCGACGTTCCACAATCCGACCGGCCTGACGATGACGCTGCAGCGACGGCTGGATCTGATCGAACTGGCGGCGCGCAAGCAGGTGCTGCTGATGGAGGACCACGCATACTCGGAGCTGTACTTCGAGGGCCCGCCGCCGCCCACCTTGTCGGAGCTGACGGACGGCTACGGCGTGCTGACCGTCGGCACGTTCTCCAAGGTGATCGCGACCGGACTGCGCGTCGGCTGGGTGCAGGCGCGTCCCGACTGGATCCAGGCGATGGTACCGGCGCGCTTCGACATGGGGAACAGTCCTTTGCTGCACCGGATGCTGCATGAGTACATGGTGCGCGGCAATTTTCGCGAGCACGTCGGCAAAATGCGCCGGCTCTACGCCGACAAGGCTTCGACCCTCGCGGGTGCGTTGGAGCCGTACGGTGAGCCCTACTTCGACGTGATCGAACCGGCCGGCGGGTTCTTCCTCTGGCTCAAGCTGCGCAACGGTCTCACCGGCGACGCGGTGCGCGACTTCGCCGCCGAGGATGGGCTGAGCTTCGCCTCGGGGAACCGCTTCTATCCCTCAGGCGATCCGGGCGGAGACGGCGAGTCGGTGCGGCTGGCTTACTCGTGGCCGCCGGCGGAGACCCTGGAGGACGCGGCCGAGCGGCTGGGCCGCGCGTTCCATCGGGCGGCGAACGGCGTCTAGTCGGACGCCGCCTCGGCCGGGGCCTGCAGGAACTCCGGCACGTCCTGACCGGCGTCCTTGAATGCCTTGGCCAGCACGTCGTTGCGGCTGAACGAGACGGCGCCGCCGCCGGAGGCGACCCACTGCTGAGTGCCCTCGACCGAGGCCAACTGACCCTGGAAACGGGGCGCGACGTAGCGGGCGAACAGCTCGAACGAGCGGCGGATGCCGTCGCGGTTGGCCCACTCATGCGCCAGCATCATCAGACCGCCGAAGCCGCCCGAGTTCTCCTGCAGGATCTCGATCGCCTTGATCGCGTCGTCCGGGCTGCCGATGATCGCGCCGCCGGTCTCGACCGCGCCCTCCGGCGTCTCGGCGGTGCCGGGCAGGACGGCCTGCAGGGTGTCGCGGAAGTAGTCGATCTGCCAGGCGCGCCAGCCCTCGCGGCACTCCTCGAACGCCTGCTCGCGGGTCTCGGCGATGTACATCGGGATCACGAGTCGCCACTTGTTGCGGTCGACGGCCTGGCCCTCACGCTCGGCGATCTCCTCGACCTCGGTCCACTGACCTTCCAGGTTCGAGCGGCCGCCGGGCAGATAGACGCCGATGCTGAGCATGCCCATGCCGTACTTGCCGGCCATATGGCGGCCGGCCGGCGAGACGGTCGAGGCGACGGCCATCTCGAAGTGCGGCTTCGTGTACGGGGAGACCTGCAGACGCGCATCCGTCAGCTCGAACCAGTCGGTCTTCATATTGACCGGACCGTCCTGCTTGAGCAGCGCGAGGATAGCGCGCAGCGATTCGTCCATGCGCTGACGCTGATAGAGCGGGTCGATGCCCATCATCGCCGCGTCCGAGGACAGCGCCCCCGGTCCGACGCCCATCATCACGCGGCCGCGCGTCATGTGGTCGAGCTGGATCATCCGGTCGACGACCATCAGTGGATGGTGATACGGCAAGGAGACCACGCCCGTGCCGAGGCGGATGTTGCTGGTCCGCTCGGCCGCCGCGGCGATGAACACCTCGGGCGAGGCGATCAGCTCCCAGCCGGCCGAGTGGTGCTCGCCGATCCAGGCTTCGTCGTAGCCGAGCTGATCGAGCCACTCGACCAACTCAAGGTCGCGGTGGATCGCCAGCGAGGGATTCTCGCCCACGCGGTGAAACGGCGCCATGAAAATGCCGAAGTCCATGCGTCCATCCGATGCCATGTCGTCCCCCGTTCGTCGTCTGCTGGTTGAGAAGAGTCGGCGTTACCTTGATCGCGAGTCTAACTACCGACGACCGATTTGAGCGGCAGGCAGCGAGATGACCACATCCCCGTACCTCCAGCGACGCAGCACGCGCTTCGATCCGACGATCAACTGGCGCGATACCTACGCGGAGCGGCTCGCGACCCCCGAGATGGCGGCTGCGATGTTCAACTCGGGCGACCATCTCTGGATTCCGCCGGGCCACGCGTCGCTGCCGATCCTTCAGGCGCTGGTCGCCCGCAGCGACGAACTCGAAGGCGTCGAGGTCCGCGGCATCGTCGTGCCCGATGCCGGCTGGTTCACCGAGGAGATGATGTCGGCGTTCCAGGTTGCGCCACAGTTCGGCACGCTGTTCGACCGCGATGCGGTCAACGCAGGCATCGCCGACTATCACCCGTACTGGTTGGTCGGCATCCACAAGGCCTGGGACGCGGGTCGCGAGGACGAGGCCTGGCCGATCGACGTGCTGCAGATTCGCTGCACGCCGCCGAATGAGGCGGGGTTCGTCTCGCTGGGCAGTTCGGTGTGGGACGGCGTGACCTCGGCCAAGCGGGCCAGGAAGGTGATCGCCGAGGTCAACGAGAACGTGGTCGAGACCTTTGGCGATTCATGGCTGCATGTTTCCGAGATCGACTGCTTTGTGCCCGCCGACACGCCGGTCATGGTCAACCTTGAGTTTCCCGAGCCGAACCAGGTCGACCTTGGCCTGACCCACTATGTGTCGCAGCTCGTCCAGGACGGCGACACGATCCAGGTCGGCGTCGGCTCCCACTCGGGCGCGCTGGCCCGGCTGGGCGCGTTCGACGAGCGCGAGAATCTGTCCTACTTCGCCGAACTGACGACCGAAGGACTGGTCCCGCTGGTCGAGCGGGGAATCATCACCGGCAAGTACTCGAAGACGCATCCCGACAAGTTCGTCGCCACGGTGATCGGCAACACGCCTGACGAGATCGCGACGGTTCACCGCAATCCCGCGTTCGAGACATACAGCATCGAGTACCTGCTCGATCCCCGCCAGATCGCGCGCAACGAGAACATCGTCGCGATCAACGGCGCACTGACCGCCGACCTGACCGGACAACTCGGCGTGCATACGATCGGCCCGCGCGTCTACGCCGGTGTCGGCGGACACCTCGCCTTCGCCCTCGGCGCTTACCTGGCGCCCAGGGGCCGCTCCGTCACCGTGCTGCCCTCGACGAGCCGCGATGGGACGATTTCGACAATCATGGCGCAGTTTGATCCGGGGCAGATCGTGACGGTGCCTCGGGACATCGCGGATACCGTCGTGACGGAATACGGAATCGCCAGACTGCTCGGCAAGACGGTGCGTCAGCGGGCCGAGGAGTTGATCTCGGTGGCACATCCCGACTTCCGCGCGGAGTTGCGCCGCGAAGCGCAGAAGCTGTTCTATCCCTAGGCAGTGCCGTTGGCTGCGCGATGATGCTGTACACCATCGGCTTCACCAAGAAGTCGGCCAGGGAATTCTTCGACGACCTATTGCGTCCGAGCGGCGCGAGACGTGTTCTCGATGTTCGCGCACGACCGTCTTCACAGCTCTCCGGGTTCGCCAAGGTGGGCAAGACAGACGGGGACTTCCAGTTTCTGCTCCGCAGCCTGTGCGAGATGGACTATGCCCACATTCCCGACCTGGCGCCAAGCAACGAGTTGCTCAGCGAGTATCGAGCCGGGGATCTGACCTGGGAGGTCTACGAGGCGAGGTACCAGGCATTACTGGAGGAACGCGCCGTCGAGAACACGCTCGACCCGGCGCTTGTCGCGGACGGGGTATTGCTCTGCAGCGAGGACACGCCGGAACGGCGCCACCGGCGCCTCGCCGCCGAGTATCTACGGCGGCACTGGGGCGATGTCGAAATCGTTCACCTCTAGCAGTGCTCTAGTCGCGCTGGCGGATCCACTCGCCGATGTGGTCGATCGCCTCCTGGCCCTCGGGCAGCATCGGTGCGAAGGCTTGCCAGACGTGGAACATGTCGTCCCAGATCTCCTCTACGACCTCGACGCCGGCCTCACGCACCCTGGCGGCGACGCGCTCGGTGTCGCGGCAGATCATCTCAACGGCTCCGGCCTGCAGGAGCAGGGGGCAGATGCCGTCGTAGTCGGCGAAGACCGGGGAGAGCAACGGATCGCTGCGCTCCGCGTCGCCGGCGTACATTGCGGCCCAGCCCTGCGAGGCGGTGATCGCCACGCTGTTGTCGGGAATCGTCGGATCCTCAAGTCCAAACGCGGACAGCTCCTCCGGTCCGGCGGCGAGATCGGCCCAGGCGGAGAGACCGATGCCGCCCGTGGGCATGCGCACGCCGCGCTCGCGGGCCGCGAGCAGCGTGGCCAGCATCAAGCCGCCGCCGGCCGAGTCGCCGCCGACAAACACGGCGCTTGCCTCGCCCGGCTCAACCGGTCCGTTGGTCCAGATGTACTCGAGCCCGGTGATCGCATCGTCTACGGCGGCGGGGAAGGGATGCTCAGGGGCCAACCGGTAGTCCAGGTTGAGCGCCACGCAGCCTGCCGCACGGCAGATGTCGGCGACCAGCCGGCGGTGCGTCCCGATCGATCCGAGGACATAGCCTCCGCCATGTACGTAGAGCAGGCGGCGATTGGGATCGGACCCGGGCAGCACGGTCCACTCGCCCAGCACGCCATTGGCGTCCACTGCTGTGAGCGAGATGTCGTCCTGTAGCGGGAAGCTGAAGCCTTCCTCCATCGCCTTGCGTTGCTCGTCGATGCTGAGCTCGGCGCCGATCATGCTGGCCGCCTGAGCCTGCATCGCCTCGACGACCTGTTGGTACTGCTCGGATGGCATAGCGCTCTCCTCTGATTCCGGGCTTGCGGGGATTCGCTCAGGCGTGTCGCTTGATGAACTCGCCGATCCTGTCGATCGCCTGTTGGCCTTCGGGCAGCATCGGCGCGTACTGATGCCAGACGTGGAACATCTCGTCCCACACCTCCTCGACCACGTCGACGCCGGCTGAGCGGGCGCGTTCTGCAGCCCTGGTCGTATCCGAGAGCAACATCTCCGCGCCTCCGACCTGCATCAAGAGCGGCGGCAGTCCGGCGTAGTCCGCGTAGAGCGGCGAGGCGAGCGGGTCGCAGGCGTCGGCGCCGCCGAGATATTGAACGGCCAGATCCTCAAGCATCGGCACGCTGCTCTTCTGTGGATCGTCGTCGGCGAGCGACGTGACCGATTCGCCGGTGATCGCCAGGTCTGTCCAGGCCGAGAGCGCGACTGCCGCATTGGGTAGCTCAACACCCTGGTCCCGCGCCGTCAGCAGCGTGGCCAGCGTCAGTCCCCCGCCGGCCGAGTCGCCGGCAATGAACGTCGACTCGGCCACAGCGGCGCCCTCGGGCCCGTTCGCCTGGATGAACCTGTACCCCGCGATCGCGTCGTCGACGGCGGCCGGGAAGGGATGTTCGGGCGCGAGTCGGTAGTCGAGATTGAGGACCGCGCAGGTCCCGGCCCGCGCGATGTCTTCACAGAGCCGCCGGTGGGTGACGGGAGAACCGTTGACGTACCCGCCTCCGTGGAAATAGAGCACGCGCCGGTTCGGGTCCGACTCGGGCGCCACGACCCATTCGCCGGGCACGCCATTCGCTTCGACCGCTGTGACCGTCGCCGCTTCGGTCGCGGGGAACGACCTCTCCTCCATCGCCTCGCGTATCTGCTGCCGTGTGGGATTGGCCAGCGGGCGCGGACGCTCGGCGATCAGCTTGAGAACCTGCTTGAGTTCCTCAGACGCCATCGTCCGGCTCCGATCACGCGGCCTCGCCGTAACTTGGCGCTAGGCGTGCTGGTTGATGAACTCGCCGATCCGGTTGACGGCCTCCTGGCCTTCCGGCAGCATCGGCGCGAACTGGTGCCAGACGTGGAACATCTCGTCCCAGACTTCCTCGACCACATCGACGCCGGCTGCGCGCGCCTTCTCGGTCACGCGAGTCGTGTCGGCCAAGAGCACCTCGGCATCGCCGACCTGGAGCAGCAGCGGCGGCAGACCGGCGTAGTCGGCGTAGAGCGGTGAGGCGAGCGGCTCCTCGGCATCGGCGCCGCCGAGATACTGCGCTGCCATGCCGCTGACCATTGACTCATCGGTGATCAGCGGGTCGATACCCGCCCTCGTCTGGATTGTCTCGCCCGTAATCGCGAGATCCGTCCAGGCCGAGATGCCGATCGCGGCGTTGGGCTGATCGACGCCCTGCTCGCGAGCGGTGAGCAACGTCGCCAGCGTCAGTCCGCCGCCGGCCGAGTCGCCGGCGACGAAGGTCGAGTCCGCCGCGCCTTCACCGTCCGGTCCGTTGGACTGGATGAACTTGAGCCCTTCAATTGCATCCTCGACCGCCGCCGGGAACGGATGCTCGGGAGCGAGGCGGTAGTCGAGGTTCAGCACCGAACATCCACCCGCGCGGGCGATGTCCTCGCACAGCCGTCGGTGCGTGATCGGCGAGCCGATCACGTAGCCGCCGCCGTGGACGTAGAGCAGACGCCGATTCGGGTCGGATTCTGCGACGGTCACCCACTCGCCGGGCACGCCGTTGACGTCGACCGGCGTGACGGTCGCGGCGTCGGTGACCGGGAACGATCCCGCCTCCATGCCGGCGCGCATCTCCTCGAGCGTGGGGTTGCCGGCGCCGAGCGGTCGCTCCGCGAGCAGCGCGAGCACCTTCTGTAGTTCTGCCGATGCCATCGTTGTCAGTCCTTCTAGTTGAAACGGTGTCGCGGCGCAGGGTAGCGACTTTCGTGGGCGATAATGCGAACAGCCCGCTCACATTCCACTCAGAACCCTGAGGAGTTTCCGATGCGCATCCTCGCTCCGCCCAACGCGGCCACGCTGGCCGGCAAGATCGAAGCCGTCAAACAACTTGAACGCGACGGCTTCGCCGGCGCATTCCTGCCCTCGATGGCGCATGACGCGATGACCGTGCTGGCGCTGGCGGCCGGAGAGACTTCGGGGATCGAACTCGGCACCTATGTCATTCCGACCTACACCCGCCACCCGGTCGCGATGGCTCAGCAGGCGCTGGCCGTCAACGCCGCCGCCGACGGACGCTTCACGCTCGGGCTTGGCCTCTCGCACGAGGTGGTGATTGCGGATTCCTGGGGACTCGACTTCAGCAACGTCGTCCGCCACATGCGCGAGTATCTGGAGATTCTTGTCCCGCTGATGCGCGGCGAAGTCGTGCATCACCAGGGCGAGGCGTTCGAGGTTCACTCGCAGGTCGAACTGCCCGACTGCGAAGCGCCGCCAGTGATCGTCGCGGCGCTGGGACCGCAGATGCTGCGCGTGACGGGTCGGCTGGCCGACGGGACCGCGCTGTGGCTGGCCGGGCCAAAGTGGATCGAGGAGGTGGTGATTCCCGAGATGGGCGGTGCGGCTCGCGAGGCGGGCAAGCCCGAGCCCCGCGTCATCGCCGGCGTGCCGATCTCCGTGACGGCCGACCCCGACGGCACACGCGAGCGCATCTCGAAGGCGTACGAGATGTACAAGACGCTGCCCTCGTATCAACGCGTGATCCAGGGATCGGGCGCCGACGACCCGGCGGGCGTGTCGATCGTCGGCGGCGAGGAGGAGGTCGAGCGCGAACTCTTGCGCTGGCGGGAGATCGGCGTGACCGACTTCTACGCCGCCTTCGAGGGGGTCGATGCCGACGAGCGCCAGCGAACGCGCAAGTTCATCGCAGCCCTGGCTCCCAGTCTGTAGCCTGCCTCCATCCGACGAGACCGTTCACGGAGTAGATCATGGCCGTTTTCCTTGAAGTCCGACACCGCATCAAGCCGATCACCAACACCGCCTTCGACCTGTTCGTCGACTTCTACGCCGACACCGTCGTGCCCGCCATGGACCGGCACGGGATCGACCTGATCGGGGCGTGGAAGATGACGGGCGGCGAGATGGGTTGGGACATCTCGATCCATCGCTACGAGAGCATGGCCCACGCCGAGGAGTGCCTCGGCTCGCTCGGCCAGGACGAGAAGCTCTGGTCGTCGGTTGAGAAACTACGCGGCGAGATCGAGATCGAGGAAATCACCAAGTTCGCCAATCGGGTCTCCTACGGCACCGAAGAACGGCTGCAGGCCGCGCTCGACGCAAACCCTGATCAGCCGCGCCAGTACATGCTCGCGGTGCTGCAGACCGCCGGCGGGGGATTGATTCCCGCGATCAAGACGATCGGCAGCCTGGTCGACACGCTGGAGGGCGCTGGGGCGATGCAGCTCGCGACCGCCTATGCCTCAAGGATCGGACGAACCGGCGAATTGACCGACCTCTGGATTATGCCTCACGGTCCGAGCGGGATGCTGGAGTATCGAGCGGGAGACTCACTGAAGGAGATTGTCGGTCCACTGCGGGAGCATGCTCCCGAGGAAGAGTTGTACTTCCTGAATCCGCTGCCGTACTCGAAGATGCAGTAGCGGCGGGCCCTCACCCTAACCCTCTCCCGCAGGGAGAGGGGACCGGAGGGGGAGGATTTGATCGACTAGGTGACCATGCGGCGGACGATTTCGTAGGTGAGTTCGACGCCCATGTTGAAGTTTTCGATGGTCATGTGCTCGTCGTTGCCATGGAAGCCGGAGGCCTCCTCGGGGCTGAGCAGGACGGGGATGAAGCCGTAGGCGGGGATGCCCTGCTGGCGGAGGAAGCGGTTGTCGGTGCCGCCGACGCAGGTGGAGGGCACGACGGTGGCGTCCTCGACCGCTTCGGTGACGACCGCCTCGATCGTGTGATAGAGCTCGGTGTCCCAATCGACCTCCACCGGCTGTTCCTGGTCCCAGCCCGAGAACTCAACCTCGATCCGGTCGTCGTCGATGACCTCGATCACCTGCTGCCGCCAGTCCTCGCGGTCCTGTCCGGGCAACAGCCGGCAGTCGATGGTCGCCTCTGACTTGGCCGGGATGACGTTGGCCTTGATCCCGCTATTGATCATGGTCACATTGAGCGTGTTGATGAACATCGCGTGGATGTGGGGATGCTCGGTGATCAGCGCCGCCAACTCGTCCTCGCTGTCGAAGGCCGGGATGTGGCCCTCGTCGACCAGGCGGTCGAGCCAGATGCGGGTCGAGGGCGTGATCGTCACCGGCCGCTCCCAGGCGGCCAGCTTCGAGAGTGCGTTGACGAGGTGCACGGCGGAGTTGTCGTAGTGCGGGCGCGAGCCGTGTCCCGGCGTGCCGATCGAGGTGAGCTGCAGCCAGCAAATGTCCTTTTCGTTGGTGGCGACGGAGAAGATGTCGGCTTCCTGGCCCATCAACTGGGTCGAGCCGCTGCCGCCCTCGGAGAGCTCAAACTCGACATCGACGAGGTCGGGCCGGTTCTTGCAGAGCCACTCCATGCCCCAGACGGAGCCGGCCTCCTCGTCGGGCACGCCGCAGAAGACGAGGTCGCGCTTGAGCGACGCGTCGGTGCGCTGGAGCAGGAGCATCGTCATCAGGTGCATGATCCCGCAGCCCTTCATGTCGACTGCGCCGCGCCCATAGACCTTGCCGTCCTCGATGAGCCCCTCAAAGGCGGGCTTGGTCCAATAGTCCTCCTCAACCGGCACTACATCGAGATGATTGCAGAGCATCATCGCCCGCTTCGACCCGTCGCCGCGCAGCCAGGCGAAAATCGCCTCACGTTCCGGCTGGATCTCGACGTACTCGACCTCCATGCCGGCGTCGGAGAGGATCTTGCCGATCCAGCGCGCCGCCGGCTTCTCGTTGCCGGGCGGGTTGGTGGTGTCGATCTGCAGGTAGTTGACGAAGTAGTCGAGCGCCTCGTCGAACACGGGCTGCCAGTTGATTGTGCCGTTTGAAGTCATTTGCGAACCTCCGTCGCCGCGTCCTAGCTGAGGCTCAGGTTAACTCTCCTTCGTTCGACGCCTCTGCGTCCAAATCTCCGCTACGATACTGAACATATGAGCCAGACAATCTCAGCTTCCTCCGTGCTCGATGGATTCCACCCGCTGGTGCGGGACTGGTTTGTGGGGCGCTTTGGTGCGCCGACGTTTGCGCAGGAGGACGGCTGGCCGGCGATCCGGACCAGGGAGGATTGCCTGATTGCGGCTCCGACCGGGTCGGGCAAGACGCTGACCGCGTTCCTGGCCGGGATCGATGAGCTGATCCGCGAGGGTGAAGGCAACGGAGGCGAGCTGCCCGACGAGGTTCGGATTCTGTACATTTCGCCGCTCAAGGCGCTGTCCAACGACATCCGGCGCAACCTGGAGGAGCCGCTGACCGAGATTCGGCAACTGGCGGAGGAGCGCGGGGTCGAGCTGCCGCGGGTCCGGATGGGGCTTCGCACCGGCGATACGACGCAGGCCGAGCGGCAGGCGATCGTCAAGCGTCCGCCGCAGATTCTGATTACGACCCCGGAATCGCTCTACCTGATGCTGACGGCGAAGCGGTCGCGCGAGATCCTGCGTACGGTTCGCACCGTGATCGTCGACGAGATTCACGCGGTCGTGCGGGATAAGCGCGGCTCGCATCTGTCGCTGACGCTGGCGCGGCTCGATCATGTAGCCGAGCAGCGGCCGACGCGGATCGGACTGTCGGCGACGCAGAAGCCGATGACAGAGATCGCTTCGTTCCTGACGGGGCTGGACGAGGCGGCGCAGCCCTTGCCCTGCCGCATCCTCGACCTGGGGCATCGGCGCGAACTGAAGCTCTGGATCGAGACGACGGACGCGCCCTTGCAGGCGCTGGCGACGCATGAGCACTGGGGCGCGGTCTACGACCGGCTGGCGGAGCTGATCCTGCAGCACCGGACGACGCTGATCTTCGTCAACCGCCGGTCGCTGGCCGAGCGGGTCGCTCATGAACTGGGCATCCGGGTGGGCAAAGAGCATGTGTCGGGGCACCACGGGTCGCTGTCCAAGGAGCGCCGGCATGTGATGGAACAGCGGCTCAAGACGGGCGACCTCAAGGCGGTGGTGGCGACGGCGTCGCTGGAGCTCGGAATTGACATTGGTTCGGTCGACCTGGTCTGCCAGATCGGATCTCCGAGGCGGATCGCGACGTTCCTGCAGCGGGTGGGACGATCGGGCCATGCGCTGGGACTGATCCCGCACGGGGCGCTCTTCCCGACCGCGCTGGACGAGTTGATCGAATGCGCGGCGATGGTGCGGGCGGTGGAGCGCGGCGATCTCGACCGGATCTGTCAGCCGAAGGCGCCGATCGAAGTGCTGGCCCAGCAGATCGTCGCCGAGACGGCGTCGGAAGAGGAGTGGCGGGAGGATGACCTCTACGCGATGATGCGCCGCGCCGCACCGTACGGCGAGCTTGAGCGGACGGCGTTCGACGACACGATCGACATGCTCGCCACCGGCATCGGCGAGGGCGGCGGACGCTCCAATCCGCTGCTGCACCGCGACCGGATCAACGGGGTGGTCAAGCCTCGGCGGGCGGCGCGGATGACGGCGATCCTCAACGGCGGCACGATTCCGGAGACTGGCGACTACCGCGTGATCAAGGAGCCCGAAGGGGCGTTCATCGGCACGGTCAACGAGGATTTTGCAATCGAGACCGCCGCCGGCGACATTTTCCTGCTGGGCAGCACCTCCTGGAAGATCCGACGGGTCGAAAACAAGGGCATCGTGCGGGTCGAGGACGCGCACGGCGCTCCGCCGACGATCCCCTTCTGGCTGGGCGAGGCGCCGGGACGCAGCATCGAGTTGTCGGCAGCGGTGGGTGAACTGCGGCGCGACATTGGCGCGATGGCGGACGATCCCGAATTGGCTTCGAGGCACCTGCAGCGTGAGTGCCACATGCAGGCGATCGCGGCCGAGCAGATGGTCGAGTACCTGGCCGAGGCGCAGGAATCGTTGCAGGTGATGCCGTCGGACACCGATGTGGTCTTCGAGCGCTTCTTCGACGAGGGCGGCGGACAGCAACTGGTCGTGCATGCGCCGTTCGGCTCGGGCGTCAACCGCGCCTGGGGTCTGGCGCTGCGCAAACGATTCTGCGTGCGCTTCGATTTTGAGCTGCAGGCGGCGGCGAACGAGGAGGGCATTTTGCTCTCGCTGGGGCCGACGCAGTCGTTCCCGCTCGAGGAGGCGTTCGAATACCTGAAGGCGGACAACGCCGAGCAGTCGCTGCGCCAGGCGGTGCTCTACGCGCCGTTCTGGAACACGCGCTGGCGCTGGGCGGCGACGCGAGCGCTGGCCGTCCCGCGGCGGCGCGGGGCGAAGGAAGTGCCACCCTACTTGCAGCGGATGATCGCCGACGACCTGCTGGCCGCCGTCTTTCCGGCGCAGGTCGGCTGCCAGGAGAACCTGGCCGGACCGCTCGAGGTGCCCGACCATCCCTTGATCGCGCAGACGATGGACGACTGCCTGCACGAGGCAGTCGATACCGACGCACTGATCGGCGTGCTGGAACGGATCGAGCGCGGCGAGATTCGGCTGCACGCGCGCGACACGGTGACGCCGTCGGGGATGGCGCAGAGCATCATCAACATCAACCCGTTTGGGTTCCTCGACGATGCGCCACTGGAGGAGCGTCGGGCGCGTGCCGTGATGACGCGTCGGACGCTGCCGAACGAACAGCGCGACCTGGGCAAGCTGGACATCGACGCGATTGAACGGGTCCGGGACGAGGCCTTCCCGCCGATCCGCGACTCCGACGAACTGCACGAGTTGTTGCTGTCGGTGGTCGCGCTGCGAGCCGGCCAACGGGCGGAACTCTCACCAACACTGGCCAACGGCGTGACGCGTCTGATGTTCGACGAACTGCGCGAGGACGGCCGCGCCGGCTGGGCGGAAGGTCCCGACGGGACGATCTGGTTCGCCGCCGAACATCTGGAATCGATTCGCCAGCTCTTCCCCGACCATGCCGTTGAACCGGGCTTCAGCGTGCCCGAGTCGGCGTTGATCCTGCCCGCCGATCGAGAAGATGCGCGGCTCAAGCTCGTCCGCGGCCACCTCGAGATTGCGGGACCGGTCACGGCCGCACAGCTGGCGCGGCGCTGCGGATTGACCTCGACGGACTGCGCCTACGGACTGGCGCAGCTCGAGGCGTACGGCGAGATCATGCGCGGACACTTCACGCCGACGCTGGGCTCGGGAGACGCCGAGGAATACTGCGACCGCCGGCTGCTGGCGCGGATTCATCGCTACACGATCGCCCGGCTGCGAGCCGAAATCGAGCCGGTCACCGTGCAGCACTATCTCCGATTCCTGCTGCGCTGGCAGCACCTGACGCCAGACACGCGGCTTGCCGGCAAGGCCGGCGTTCGCGCCACGATCGAACAGCTCCAGGGCTTCGAAGCGCCGGCCGGTTCGTGGGAACGCGAACTGATCGCTCCGCGAGTCGGCGACTATCGAGAGGCGTGGTTGGACGAACTCTGCCTGGCCGGCGACATCGCCTGGGCGCGGCTGACCACGCGCTCGGCGCGGCGCGCGCCGACCAAGTCCACGCCCGTGGCGCTCGCGCTGCGTCGGGACTTCCGATCATTGCTCTCCGCCGTCCGACGCCCCGCACCGCTGCCCGCCGCTCGCGGACGCTCGGCGCCCGAGCCGACGCCGGACGTCGCCGAGCAGCTCCACGCCGACGGCGGCGCGGCCAGTCAGATCCTGCGTCTTCTCGAGGAGCGCGGCGCGCTGTTCTTCGACGAACTGGTCGACGGCACCCGCCGGCTCGCCACCGACGTGGAGTCCGGACTGCGGGAGCTCGTTGCAACCGGTCTCGCCCACGCCGACGGCTTCCAGGGCCTCAGACAACTGATCCGGCCCAACCGTCGCTTGCGGCGCCCGCGATACGGAGGCGGCGGCGTGTTCATCGGCGAAGGACCGGCCGGGCGCTGGGCGGCGCTGCCGCCGAGGATGGATGGCCCCGCCGACCCGATTGAGGCGGACGAACTGGCCGAACGAATCGCAACGATCCTGCTGCGTCGATACGGCGTCGTGTCGCGAGAGCTGGCGACTCGGGAGAGCCTCACGATCCAATGGCGCGATGTGCTGCGCGCGTTGCGTCGGCTCGAGGCGCGGGGCGAGATCCGCGGCGGCCGCTTCATCCAGGGGCTGCTGGGCGAGCAGTTCGCGTTACCGGAAGCTCTCGATCAGCTCAGGGCGGTACGTCGTAGCGCGACCACCGGCGAAAAGATCACGATTGCCGCCAGCGATCCGTGCAACCTCGTCGGGATCCTGCTTCCGGGTCAGAAGGTGCCCGCCAGGCTCGGCTCGAAGCTCACCCTGATCGACGGCGTGCCACCCGAAGCAGCGGTAGACGGCGCCGCGGCCGCCGACTAGCGATCGACCCACTCAGGCGGTCGCAGGTGAGCCAGCACCAGCCGCAACTCCGTACGTGACAACCGATAGTCAAGCCGGTCGTGCAGTTCGGCGACGCTCGCATCCGGATCGGCCGACAGGGTCCGTCTGACCAGTTGGATCTGGTCGGTCGGGGGCAAGGCGGGGCCCAGGTCGAGCTCGATCCCGTTGCGTCTGGCGGCGATCAGGTGGGAGGCGACCGTGCCGGGGGAGAGCATGCGGCGCTCGGCGATGGCCAGGAGCGTGTGGCCGTCCTGGTAGAGCTGCAGCGTCACCTGCCAACTCTGCAGCGCTTCTGAGGGTTCGTCGACCTCCGCCGGCCTCTGATCCGGCTGCGGTCGGTCGATGCCGAGGATGACCGACAACTCCTCCGCGTAGCGCTCGATCGCGAGCGATCCGACGCCGTCAACGGCGGCCAGCGCCTCGATTGAGGTAGGTAGGCGCTCCGCGATCTCGCGCATCGCCGGGAAGGTCAACAGGTCCGAGGGATCGCACTGTTCGTTGCCGCTGGTGATCGTGCGCCAGGCCGCGAGGGCGTTGAATCGCTGTTGCCAGCTCTCCGGAGGAGCATCGAGCGTCAACTGCATCTCGCTGTCGGGACCGCCCGTGTCGTCCGCCGCCGGTCCTCGTGCGTGTTCCGCGACCACGTCGAGCAGTTCCTGCCCGAAACGGGCTGCTTTGCGGTGTCGGATGCCCTTGATCTCGATCAACTCGGCGATCGTACGAGGTCGGCGGCGGGCGATGTCGGCCAGTTCGCGGTTGCTGGCGACGATGTAGGCCGATGTCGCGTCGCGGCTGGCCAGCTCGGCCCGTCGACTCCGCAACGCCTCGTAGAGCCGATCCTCTTCAGCCGTGAGCGACGCGGGCTCGCCCTGTCCGGGCGGACCAGGCGGATCGTCCCGATTGACCTGCCGGGGAGATCCTTCATCCACCACGACGGCCTCCTCGCCCAGGCAGTTGTCGCAATGGCCGCACTGCTCCGAGGCAGGCTGCTCGCCGAAGTACTTGAGGATCGTCGACCAGCGGCACTGCGACTGCTCGCAGAAGCTCATCATTGTGCGCAGGCGCTTGACCCGCCGTTCACGCTCCGTCTCGTCCTGGACCTCGTTGATGAAGTACATCCGCTGATGCCAGACGCCCTTGGTGTAGAAGAGCAGGCACTCCGAGGATTCGCCGTCGCGTCCGGCGCGTCCGGTCTCCTGGTAGTAGGACTCGACGGAAGAGGGCATGTCGAGATGCGCGACCAGACGGATGTCGGGCTTGTCGATGCCCATGCCGAAGGCGATCGTCGCGCAAATGACGGGCGTCTCGCCGCTGAGGAACCGATCCTGGACGGCGTGCCGGTCGTCGCCGTTCATGCCGGCGTGATAGAACTCGGCTGCAATCCCGCGTCCGCGCAGGTCTGCAGCGGTCTTCTCGGTGTTCTTGCGCGACAGACAGTAGACGATGGCCGAACCCGCGGACAGCCGCTGCAGTCGCGCGACGAGCTGATCCACGGCCCGACGCTTGGGCACGATGCGCAACGTGAGATTCTCGCGCATGAAGCTGGTGAGGAACGTCTGCATGCGCGGGCGGTCGAGTTGCTCCACGATGTCGCGCTGGACCTGCGGCGTCGCGGTCGCGGTGCAGGCGACGGTCGGCACATCGACGAAGCGCTCCGTCAATCGACGCAGCACGCGGTAGTCGGGGCGAAACTCGTGGCCCCATTCCGAGATGCAGTGCGCCTCGTCGATCGCGATCAGGCTCGGATTGCGACGTTCCAGCAAGGCGCGAAAGCGATCGGTGTTGACTCGCTCCGGCGCGACGTAGAGCAGCTTCACCGAACCGTCAGCGACCAACCGCTCGACCTGGGCCGTCTCCATCGGCGAGAGCGTGCTGTTCAGGTAGTGGGCGCTGGCGCCTGCTCGCTGCAGGGCGGTGACCTGATCGTGCATCAGCGCGATCAGGGGTGAGACGACCACGGTCAGACCGTCGGAGAGGATCGCGGGGAGCTGGTAGCAGAGGGATTTGCCGCCGCCGGTCGGCATGAGAACCAGCGCGTCGCCGCCGGCGCGGACATGCTCGATCGTCTCGCGTTGCTGCGGGCGAAACGAGTCGTAGCCGTAGGACTCCTTGAGTGCGCCCAGCAGACGGTCCGACTCGCTCACGACAACCCCTCACCGCGCCCGGCAGGCTGGGCGTAGCAGGAGCGTATCGGCAATCCGGTTGACCGGCGAGGCTAGGCCTCTTCGCCGGCGAGGTAGGCGCGGGAGCGGATGATGAAGTCGATCCGCTTCTCGCCCGGTGGGGCCTGACCCCAGCTGGCCTCGCCCGTCCAGAATCCTTCGGGAATGATCAGGCCTCGGATCATCTTCAGTCTCTGCTCCTCGTCGGCAGCGATCTGGTGTCCGATCTGGATGATGGCCCGACCGAGCGCGGTCTTCTCGAAGATCCACGAGTGCATGTCGTGTTGCGAGGGCGCCTGCGTGCCCGGCTGTGAGGTGACCGCTTCCTGGTAGAAGGCGCGCAGGTCCTCGACCACGAAGCGAACCAGCATGGGCAACGGATGGCTCCAGTTTGGCCCTTGCGTGGAGTGCGGGATTTCCTTGAATCCCGAGCCTTCGGCGATGGCGACGACGAAGGAGACGACCTCGTCGATCTCCTCGGGTTTGGCGCCGCTGATCCCCACCGTCGTGCGGCCGCGACGCCGGCGCGCTTCTTCGTACCACGGAGTGAGTAGGTCGACTTCCGTCCGCAGCGCGGCTTCGAGGTCACTGACTTCCGGCTCGGGCAACTGAACCGAGCAGGACCAGACGCCGTCGCCGCTGCCGTCCGGCGCGTCGTGCGGATAGTCCTCGATCGTCGGCTCGGTGGCGGTCTCCAGCAGGCGCAACGCGCTGCGCAGGACGTCCCGCTGGAAATCGGGATCGTCGGCGATGCCGAACGGTCGTCCAAGCGGGAAGGGCACCCAGAGCGCGCGTGGCTGCCGCGCGTATTCCGTGTGTTCGCGGATCAGACTGATCGTGGTCGTGGGGATTCCGTTGCGCTGGAGGTAATGCGAGATCACACCGACGGTGGACGTGCAGGCCGGTCAAACCGGAGCGAGCATCGCCGCATCGACGCCCAGCTCGCGCATGCGGTTGGCCATGTCGGCCGCCGACGCCTCGAACGTCTTCGCATCGGGGCTCGCGCCCTGCACGGAAAAGTGCACTGGGGAGACGCCGCCGATTTCGCCTGCATCGCGCAGCTCGTGCAATCGATCGATCGGCAGCACCACGTTCATGTCGCGCTGGTAGTGGGTGCGGTCGAAGTTGACGCTGACCTGCGACTGCACCAGGTCGTTCGGATCGATGTCGTCGGGGATCAGCCGATAGCCGCTGTCGCCGAAGCGGAACGGCAGGTCGCCGCGCCGATGCAGCGCCGCAGAGGTGACCAGGCAGATCGTCGATTCAGCCAACGGCGGCGGCAAAATCCAGGGCGTCGCCTCGTGGTCAATATCGCCGAAGCGGGACGCATTGGCGAGCATGCTTGCCGCCTCTTCGGGGTGTAGATCGCTGAGTCGGACCATTGGGCTTCTCCGTTCACGCTTCCTGACCCTGAAGGTAGCGACGGCTGCGGATCAGGAACTCGCGCGGGTCCTCGCCCGGCGGCGGGCCGCCGAACGTGGGTCCGCCTTCCCAGAAGCCCTCCGGGATGAGCAATCCGCGCACGAACAACAGTCGTGGATCATCGTTGTCGGTGATCAGTTGGGCGATCTGCTCGATCAGGCGGCCGAGCGCGGTCTCCTTGAAGATCCAGGTGTGCATATCGTGCTGCGACGGCGGCCCCGAGGCGTCGTCCGAGGTCACCGCCTCCTGGTAGAAGGCGCGCAGGTCCTCGACCACGAAGCGGACCAGCATCGGCATCGGATGGATCCAGTCGGGACCGCGAGCAGCGAGGGGAATCTCGTTGAAGCCGCCGCCTTCGGCCACGGCGACGGCGAACGAGACCAGCTTGTCGACCTCGTCGAGGGTTGCGCCGCTCATGCCGAACGTTGAGCGGCCGCGGCGTCGGCGCGCCTCGATGTAGCGAGGCA
Organism: Dehalococcoidia bacterium; assembly: GCA_965204335.1. Classification (GTDB taxonomy): domain Bacteria; phylum Chloroflexota; class Dehalococcoidia; order Bin125; family Bin125; genus Bin125. The sequence continues at coordinate 597,088 of OZ241982.1, forward strand.
TGAGCAGATCGATCTCAGAGCGGAGGGATGATTCCAGTTCGCTGGCCTCCGGCGTGGGCAGCTCGATGGCGCAGGCCCAGACACCGTCGCCGCCGCCGTCCGGCGCGTCATGCGGATAGTCCACGATGGTTGGCTCGGTCGCCGTTTCCAACAGGCTCAGCGCACTGCGCAGGACGTCCGTCTGGAACTCGGGATTGTCGGCCACACCGAGGGGGCGCCCCAACGGGAACGGCACCCAGAGCGCGCGAGGCGGATGCACGGCCTCCGACTGCTCGCGGATCAGGCTGATGCTGGTCGTCGCGATGCCGTGTCGCTGGAGGAAGTGGGAGAGCACGCCGACGGCGGCCGTGCAGACCGGTCAAACAGGGACCAGCAGCGCAGCATTGACGGCCTCCTCGTGCATCCGCTGCGCCATCTCGGCCGCCGACGGTTCGAGCAGGAAGGCCTCGGTCGCGCCGAGAATGGAGTAGTGGGTCGGCGATACGCCGCCGATCTCCCCGGCGTCGGCGAGTTCGTGCATCCGATCGAACGGGAGGACGACGTTGATGTCGCGCTGGTAATGGGTGCGGTCGAAATTGACGCTGATGTGCGACTGGACCAGTTCGGCGCGGTCGATGTCGTCGGGAATCAGCCGGTAGCCGGTGTCGGCGAAGCGGAAGGGCGGGTCGTCGCGTCGATGCAGCGCCGCGGTGGTGATCATGGCGATCTTCGACTCGGCCAACGAGTCGACCGTGATCCAGGGCGTCGCCTCGTGGTCGAAGTTGCGCCGCCGCAACTGCCCGGCGCGCTGGAGCATGTGCTCAGCTTCTTCAGGGTGTAGATCACTCAGTCGGACCATGACGGCGCTCCTGTCGGTCGGTTGTCAAGGTTAGGGGGCTTCCTCGATCGTCGCCGACAACGAACCCACGCAGTGGGGAATCCTCGGATCTGGACCCCAGCCGTGGATCTGGTCCTGGTGCTTCTTGACGGTTTCGTAGTCGGCCGTTTCGACGATGCCGCGTCCGTGGCCGTCGATCATCGAGGCGATGGCGAAGGCTTTTTCTTTCGAGTAGCCGAAGACCGCGCCCAGCATCTCGATCACGTACTCATACGTGTGGTCGTCGGAGTCGTGCAGGAAGAGGTGATAGCGCTTTTCCAGTTCGCTGCCGCGTTCGGCGTCGACGTCATCCTCGACGACAACATCGGGTCGCGGAACGGACGGCTGCGAGGTCATGCGGCGGCCTGTTGCAGCGCGCGCATTTCCGGTGCGTTCGTGTCGCCGTCGGCCCAGAGTTCTGCCGCGCGGCGGAATGCGGCCTTCGCCTCGTCGAGCTCGCCTTTCGCCGTCTGTACACGCCCCCAGCGGAACAGATCGCGCGCGGTCGCGCCTCGGTCGAGACGTTCTCGCAGCAGCTCCATCGCCTCCTCCGTCTGTCCGGCTCTGAGCCGGGCCTCGACCAGCGTCTCCTCGAAGACGTCCCGCTGCGCGTTCGATCCGCCCAGTGTGACCAACAGCTCTCGAACGCTCGAGAGACCATCTGCAGCCGACTCGTAGTCACCCTGGCCAAAGGCTGAGAGCGCCTCGACCACCGGCGCCACGACCGAAGCGGCGGTCGTATGACCGCGATCGGCGGCCGCCTGCAAGCCGTCCAGCAGCTTGCCCAGACCGACCTCGTCGCCCAGGGCGGCCAGCGCCATCGCCCGGTGGACGTCGACCCAGGCCGTCCCCGGACGCGGGAAGGCCTGTTCCGCCACTTCCGCGATGGCCCGCCAACCCTGATCTCCCGCCCGGTCCCCCGCGACGGTGTCGTGCAGCCGGCAGCGCCAGAGCAGTGACGCCCCATCCGCTACCGAGCCCAAGGCATCGCCAAGCACATCCGCGCCGGGGCGAATCGTGTCGTCGTGCAGCGCCAGCGCGTCGGAACGCCGGCCGTTGGCCAGGAGGAAGAGCGCCTGGTGCCAGTTCAAATGACGAAAGAAGCCAGCACGTTCAGGATGATCCGTCAGCCAACCACCGAGGAATTCGGCGCCTCCCTCGATGTCGTGTTCCTCGAAGAAGACGTGGGACATCGCGTGCGCGGCCTGGCCGTTCTGGCGTCGCAGGTCCAGCGAACGCTGGACCAGTTGGCGAGCCCGTTCGAGTTGGTCCATCTCGTGGTTGGCGAAGGCGTGCCAGCTGAGGAACCACCAGTCGTCGCCGTACGCGGACGCGAGGCTGTCGAACTTGTCAAGCATCCGCTCCCGCTTTTCGACTCCGCCGCCGTAGAAGTTGGCGCCGAACCATTGCATCAGGATCGGAGCGTCGCGCGGCGTCTCGGCCAGATGCTCATCGATCAGCGCCGGCGCTTGCGACGCTTTACCCCGTGCGGTCGCACCGAGAATCGCCGCGTGGCGCTGCTCCCGAGGCGTCGCTCGCTCGGCCAGTTCGTTCGCCCGGTTGGCGAGCTCCGTAGCGCGCTTGCCGTGGCCCCGGAAGAGATGAAACAGGCCGAGCTGCGAGTGGGCGAGTGCGAAGTCGGGATCGAGTTTGATCGCGCGCTCCAGTGCCTCGTCAACGCCCAGGGTGTAGGCCAGCATCCGGTCGACGCCCTGTCGATAGGCGTCGGCCGCTTCCTCGGAGGTGGTCAGGGGCAGGCCCCAGGCATCATTCGGCAAACTCATCACAGACTCCTCGACGTCCCCGTTCAGTGCAAAGGGTAGCTGGCAACGGAGCCGGTGAGCGCGGGGCTGGATACGATGCAATGACGATGACAGGCATCGACGACTCCGGAATCGTCCAAGCGGCGCCGCATCTGGCTGAGTTGCTGCGTTCGCAATCGATCACGCCGCTCGACGCGGATCGAGCCCGCGGCGTCCTTCTCGGTCTGGCTGTTGGCAACCTGCTCGGCTTGCTGATCGAAGGCGCGAGCCGCGCCTCAATTCAACGCGCCTATCCCGACGGCCTGAGCGAGATCGATCCACGCGAACGGGATCGACCGATGGACGACGACCTCGCCCAAGCCGTCGATCTGGCGGAGGCGCTTGCGAACGATCCGGATCCGGTATCAGGATTTGCCGACCGACTCGTCAAATGGCGCTCAAGCAACGGGCGCGGGATCGGGATCATGACCTCGACGGTGATCGACTACCTGGAGGTCGGCCTTGGCGTGCCGGGCGCGGCGCGGGCGTTCTGGCAGGAGCGAGGCAGCCCGGAGACGCAGCCCAACGGGGCTCTCATGCGCTGTGCTCCGGTGGCGATCAAGCATGCACTCGATCCGGACAAGCTGATCGAGCAGACCGCGGCCACATGCGCGGTCACCCACTTCGCGCCGGGCGCTCAGTGGTCCTGCATCCTGGTCAACGTTGCGATCGCCATGCTGCTGCGAGGCCGCTCCCTGAGTCGAGATGACCTGACCGTGGCCGCTACGCAGGACGGAGCGCCGGCGGAGTTAGTCGCCTGGACGCTCGCCATTCCCAACGCCATCGATGACCGAATCGCGGAGGAACGGGTCAGCGGTCACACCTATCTCTGCATGCAGGCGGCGCTCTGGTGCCTCGACACGAACGACAGTCTCGAACAGGCGCTGATCAGAATCGTCAACGCCGGCGGCGACACCGATACCAACGCCGCGGTGGCCGGGGCGGTCCTCGGCGCTCGGCACGGGGTGTCGGCGATTCCGCAGCGCTGGCTGGACTGCGTGCCCGACCGAGACCGGATCGATGCCGCGAGCCGAGCGCTATTGGGCGGCAGCTCGAACGACTAGACCCGGGCGGTGGCCGCGCCGTCGACGGCGATCGTCTCGCCGGTGATGAATCCGGAGTCCGCGGCCAATCCCACCACCGCCGATCCCACGTCGTCGGGACTCACCAGGGCCTTCGCCGGCAGCATCCGGGCGAGTTGTTGCACCGACTCGGGGTTGTCGCCGAAGCCGCGCTGTCCCTCGTAGATTCCGACCTGCAGGGCGTTGACCGTGATCCCCGAGCGGGCCCATTCCTGAGACAACGAACGCGTCATCGCCAGCACACCGGCGTGGGCCGCCGCATATGGCGACGTGTTGGCCACTCCCCTCGCGGCCAGGACCGACACCACGTTGATGATCCGGCCGAACCCGTTCATCTTCATCACCCGCGCCGCTGCGCGCGAGGTCAAGGCGGGGGCGAGCAGATTGGCGGTCAGGACGGCGTGCCAGTCTTCCGACGACATTTCGTCGAGCGGGATCGCTACCGGCAAATCTGCCGCATTGACGAGAATGTCGAGTCCGCCGAGTTCCGAGGTCGTGCGTGCGATGGCCGCGTCGACGCTGTTCTCGTTCGATGCGTCGAGGGTGATCGCCGCATTGGCACGACCCAGCGACCAGATCTCGTTGGCCACCGAGTTGACCCGCACCAACTCCTGCGGTCCCGCTCGCAGACTGGCCACCGCCACGTCGGCTCCGGCCTCGGCCAGAGCCACGGCCGCAGCGCGACCGAGCGGATCGCCGGCTCCGACAACCAGCGCCGCCCTTCCTCTGAGCACGAACGGATCGTCAGGCTGTTCAGGATTGGGAGTCGGGACGAAGTCGGACATCGCTGCGCCCTCAGGTCGGCTCGGTCAGGTGAACGCGCGGCGCCCAGCCGGTCGGACCGATCATGGCCAGACCGCCGCCGTCCTGCGCGATCGTCTCGCCGCTGATCCCGGCCGCGGCGTCGGAAGCGAGGAAGACGGCCAGGGGGCCCATCTCCCAGGCCAGGCCGACCCGGCCGATCGGGATGTAGCGGCCGCCGCGCCAGCGTTCGAGCGCCTGCGGCGTGTGGGGGAAGATTCCCGGCGCGATGCAGTTGGTACGCACGCCGGCGGGTCCGTAAGTGACGGCCAGTGAGCGCGTGAAGTTGACCACGCCGGCTTTGGCCGAGACGTACATCCAGTTGTCGCGTCCCCCGCGCAACCCGAATCCGCTGGCCACGTTGATGATCACCCCTGATCCGCGCTCGGTCATGTGCGGCAGCACCGCGCGAGCGCAGAGCATCTGCGACGTGAGGTTCATGTCGATGCCCCAGCGCCACTGCTCGTCGGTGAGTTGCTCCAGGGGGGACCCGTCACCCGCCGCGCCGCCGCCCGCGTTGTTGACCAGTACATCGACTCGACCGAACCGGTCGATGGTCTGCGTCACCATCGATTCGACGGCCTGGGGATCGGTGACGTCGGTCGGAATCGAGATCGCTTCGCCTCCGCGCTCAGCAACCAGTTCGGCCGTCTCCTCAAGCTGTGAGAGCGTGCGTGACGCGCCGGCAACCCTGGCCCCGGCGTCGGTGTAAGACAGCGCCATGGCGCGGCCCAGGCCGCGTCCCGCTCCGGTGAGCAGGACGACCTGGCCGTCGAGTCGGAATCGATCTGGTGTTGCCAAGGCAGCCCCCTCTGTCCCTACGGGACATCTCCCCCCGCAGAGCGGGGGGAGAGTGAATCCTAGGTTGCGGAGGCCTTGCGCTGCTGCGCGGCGGCGGAGCCGCGGCCGTCGCCAAAGCGGTTGTCGCGCCACTCGAGCGCGGCCTTGAGTCCCTTCTCTCGTGACATCTTGCCGAATTCCTGGACCGCCGGCGCCAGATGCGCACGGGCGTCGTTCTCGGAGGCGAGCCGTTGCAGGGTGCGGGCGCCCATGATTTCGAGACCGAGGTTGACGATCCGCTTGTTCGCCGAAAGCAGCTCGTGGTCGATCATCGCCATCTTGTTGGCCAGCGCTTCTACCTCGTCGTCCAGCTTGTCGGCCGGCACGGCGTCGTAGACCAGGCCGCGCTGGGCCGCCTCGGCGCCGGAGATGCTGTCTCCAGTCAGCAGCATGCGCTTGGCGAATTGCGGACCGCCGTGGTAGAGCCACATGTGGGCCGGCGGCGCGCCCATCGCGCGGACCGGCGGGAAGCCGATGACCGCGTCCTCGGCGGCGATGATGATGTCCGACAGCAGGACCAGGTCGGTGCCGCCGGCCAGACAGTAGCCGTGCACCTTGCCGATCACCGGCTTGTGCATGTCGAAGATCGCCATGCGCGCGCGCTGCGCCTTCTCCATGCCCCAGGTGTCGTCGTCGAAGGTGACGCGACCGCGGTAGACCTTGTCGTAGGTCTCCTGCGAGTCACGGGTCGAGCCGGTCAGGTCGTAACCGGCCGAAAACGCGCGCCCGGCCCCGCTCAGGATCACGCAGTGGACGCCGGTGTCGTTGTCGGCTTCCCACATCGCCTGTGAGAGTTCGTCCTGCAGCGCAATCGAGAGGGCGTTCAATTTCTCGGGCCGGTTGAGCGTCACATACGCCTTCCGGTCCTCGACGCGGTAGAGGATGTTCTCAAAGTCGGTCATGTATCGGTCTCCCGTGAGTCGTTGGTCGGCGTGCTCAGTCTAGACGTTGCCACCTCTCCTGACTCGAGCGCGATGATCAGGTCGAGCAGTCCCTGCGGTTCCCAGGCTCGGTTGCGTCGGGATGGACCGAGTGGGACCAGGATGCCCGCGTCCTCCAGTTGGGCAAAAGCGGCGTTGACTGCAGGTTGGCTGCGACCTGTGGCATGTACGGCGTCGGACACGGTGATGGCGGGAAAGGCCGGCAGTTGACGAAGGATTTCCCAGGCGGCGGCGTCCGCGCGAGGGTTCGATGCCTGTTGCAGCCGAGTGCGCCAGTAGCCGAGCAGGTCGTGGATGATGTTGCTGTACTGGAGGGCGAGGTCAGAGGCCTGGGCGGTTGCCGCCGCAAACGTCGTGATCCACTCGGTCAGGCGGCCTTCGCGGTAACCAACCAGACCCTCGATGTAGGAGTCTCGCCGTTGCGATAACACCACGCTGATCGGCGGAACAAAGCGCGGCGCGAGCCCGCGTCGACGCAGAATGACCTGAACCAGGGCCCGTCCGGTCCGCCCATTGCCGTCGTCGAACGGATGGATGGTCTCGAACTGCGCATGGGCGATTGCCGCTTGGATCAGCGGTGAGACGAGGTCAGACTCGGTGAAATCGCAGAGATTGCGCAGGAGTGGAAGGACCTCGCCAGGCGGCGGTGGGACATAGGCGGCTCGACAGGGGTTGTAGTTGTTCCCGCCAATCCAGTTCTGGCTGTCGCGCAGCTGGCCGGCAAGCCGTGAGGTGGGAAAGCGATTCATCAGGGCTGCGTGAACCTGGCACAGGTGATCCACGTCGAATCGCTCCGACCCCGCTGTGCGTTGGACGGCGTGTTCCATCGCTTCGATGTTGGCGATGATTTCCCGAGCTTGTTGTCCAATGCTTCGCTTGAGACGGACCTTGGCCTCGGCCATCGCCAGCGCACGCGCATCGGCCTGCATGCCTTCGACCTTGGAGGATGCGATTGACTCGGTACGCAGCAACAGCCGCGACAGCGAGACTAGAGCGGGATCCGCGGTTTGGTTCAGCGCCGAGACACGCTGTTCGACTTCCGAGAGAGTGGCGGCCAGCCTAGATGACAGCTCGTAGTCACCAAGACCGAGGTCGAGAAGATCGGGAACGAACGCGTCGTAGCTGCACGAGCGACGGAAGTGCGGCGGCGCGTAGACGGATGCGTCCCATCTCCATGTTCCTCGAACGAATCGTCCTCGCACAGTTGTTCCTTCTCCAGCCGGCGATGCTTGGATAAGGATAGCCCCTATCCTTATCTATCTGGTTCTGGCTTGATTCGGATCCGGGCAAGACGTCAGTCTGGAGATGGTTTCGGCGATCCCTCCGCTTAGATAAGGTTAGCGCCTATCCTTTGCTTTCACGAAGCGGAAGACAAAGGATCCGAAGCACCCTACAGGTGCTTGAGCACTCCGCCGTCGACCTGGATCGTCTGGCCGGTGATGAAGCCGCTTGCTTCCGAGGCGAGATAGACCGCCAGCGGCGCTGCATCGGCCGCCTCTCCGAACCGGCGCATGGGGATGTAGCGGAGGAGCAGGTTCTCGTCGACCGCTGACGGGCCGCGGCCCGGCGTCGAGTCGGTCCAACCGAGGACGATCGCGTTGACCGTTGTGCCGGTCGGAGCCAGCTCCTGGCTTAGCGCCCTGACCAGGCCGATGACGCCCGACTGGGCTGCGCTGTAGATGCTCAGATTCGTGAGTCCGCGCACGGCCGAGGCGTCGAGCACCGCAATCAGCCGACCCGGTCGTCCGCGAAACTCTCGCGTCGCGCTGCGGAACGCGGCGTAGGTCCCTCCGAGGTTGCCCATCAATACACGCTGGATGTCTGCGTCGAGCGTCTTGCGGAGCGGCGCGGCGTGATAGAGGTTAGGCGCCACGATCGCTGCATCGACGCCACCCAGTTCCTTGCTGATCTTGCGAGTTGCGACCTGGACGTTGGTGCCGTTGGACAGGTCCACCGCCTCGGTTGGTCCGTTGCCGCCGGCCTTCTTGAGCCGGAACAACGAGGTACCGTCCGTATTGGCGCTCGTCACTCCTACGGACGCGCCTGCTTCGCGCAGCGCCTCGACGATCGACGTCGCAACCGGCTTCTCCGCGCCATAGACGATCACCCGCCGCTCGCTGAGGTCGAAGCCCTGGAGCCGGCCTTCGCTCACTTCAGGGGGAGTCACCGGATTCTGCAGGCTCATGTCGGAACGCCGCCAATTCCCGACTGCACATCCCAGCCCGTCGGCGCGAGGCCGCCGGCCAGCCCGCCTCCGTCGATGATGAACGCCTCGCCGGTCATGTAGGCGGACGCGTCGGAGGCGAGGTAGACGGCCAGCGGGCCCAACTCCCACGCTTCGCCGACACGACCCACGGGGATCCGCGAACCACGGTTTCGCGCGACTTCGATTTCGTCTGCCTCCTCAAGCGTTTTCTGGGCGATGAATCCGGGAACGATGCAGTTCGCGCGGATCCGGTCCCTCGCCAGTTGTATGGCGAGCGACTGGGTCATGTTGATCACGCCGGCCTTGGCTGCGCCGTCGACGAAGTAGAGCGGCCCGCTGCCGCGCAACGACGTGCCCGACGAAACGGTGATGATGTTGCCGGGCTTGTGCTCGGCGAGGAAATGCCGAACCGCCGCGCGAGCGCTGTAGAAGACGCTGGAGAGGTTGATGTCCACCGTCTCGCGCCAGTCCTCGTCGGTGATCTCGGTGACATGCTTCATCGACGCCGGACCGCTCGCGCCGGCGTTGGCGAGCATGACCTCGAAGCCGCCCCATTCGTCGATTGTCCGTTGAACCATCGCATCGACCTGCGACGAATCGCTCACGTCGGTGGGAATGACGAGCGCCCGTCGCCCCCTGGCCTCGATCTCAGCAGCGACCGCAGCAATCTGGGAGTGGGTGCGCGCCGCGCACACGATGTCCGCTCCGGCATCGGCCAGGTGCAGCGCCATCTGGCGCCCGAGGCCGCGTCCGGCGCCCGTCACGATCACCCGCTTGCCATCCATCTGCAGAGATTCCAGCATGACGGCAGTCTACGTCGTATCTCGGCAAGCTCCGTTCCCGGCGAGCGCTAACATGTTGCCCGAACACGTCCACACCGGACGCGGCGTGCGCCGTGTCCTGCACACACTTGAACGGAGCTGGATATGGCAATCGGTTTGACAGTGGAATTCACCATCGGCGAGGGCCAGAACGAGGCATTTGAGGCCTTCATGGCCGGCGCCACGGCGAAGGTTAAGGCCGAAGACGCGGGCTGCAACAACTACGACCTGTTCCGCTCGGTCGAGGACGACACGAAGTACATCCTCTTCGAGAACTGGGCGACCGAGGAAGACCTGACCGCTCACGGCACCTCGGAGGCGATGGCCGGCATGGCCGGGATCCGCGAGTTCACCACCGCGCGGCCCGTTCTGCACCGCTACGAGGTGGCTGACTAGGCGCAGACCCTGCGTCACTGCGTGACTCCTCCCCAAGACGGGGAGGTCGGCACATTCCGGAAAGGACCACACCATGCCAGATCAGATGGGATCTGAACTGCTCGCCCGACAGATGGTCAATGAGGGGGTCGAGGACCTCTTCTACATCATGGGCGGACCGATCATCGAAGCCGCAGGGTTCGCCGCCGAGCACGGCATCCGCACGATCGACTGCCGGCACGAGCAGGGCGCGGCAATGGCGGCGCACGGCTACGCGCGCGTCAAGCGCCTGCCCGGCGTCTGCATGGCCGCCTCGGGACCGGCCACGACCAACCTGCTTACCGGGGTCGCCAACGCCTACCTCGACGGCGTGCCGATGGTCGCCCTCGGCGGCGCGGCCGCGTTCTCGTCGTTCGAGCGCGACGACTTCCAGGAATACGACCAGCTCGCGATGGCGGTGCCGGTCACTCGCTGGGCCAGCCGCGTGACCCACTCGGCACGGATGCCCGAGTTCTTCAACCTCGCCTACCGCGAGTCTCAAGGACCGAAGCCCGGACCAACCTACCTCGACCTGCCCGGCGACACGCTCTACCAGCAGTCGGACGACGAAACCGTCTGGTTCCCGGATGCCGCTGCCGCGCGATCGCGTCCCGGCGCAGACCCGGACCAGGTCAAGGAAGCAATCGAGCTGCTGGCCAACGCCGAGCGGCCGATTGTCCTGACCGGAACGGGCATCTTCTGGTCCGACGCATCGGCGGAGCTTCAGGAGTTCGTCGAGACATCGGGGATTCCCTTCTATACGACCCCGCAGGGCCGCGGCGTCGTCCCCGAGGACCATGACCTCTGCTTCATCGCCGCCCGCTCGAAGGCCTTCCGCGAGGCGGATGTGGCGCTCGTCGTCGGCACGCGGCTCAACTTCGTCGTCGGATCGGGACTGCCGCCGCGCTGGGCGCCGGACCTCAAAGTGATCCACGTCGATACCGACCCGACCGAGATCGGCCACAACAAGGAAGCCGCCGTCGGCATGGTCGCCGACGCCAAGCGCGCGCTGACCGCTCTGACCGCCGCGGCCAGGGAGGCCGGCCTCGCCGCTCCGACCGACTGGATCGCCGACCTGCGTGAGTCGGACGACAATCGCCGCCAGCAATCGCTTGAACTGGCGCACTCGTCGACCGTGCCGATTCACCCGCTGCGACTGGCCGACGAGGTCGTGCAGCGGATGGACCGCGACGCGGTCGTCTGCGTCGACGGCAATGCGACACTGGCCTTCGCGCGACAGTACATCCCGTCCTTCGTCGAGGGTGGTCGGCTCAACCCGGGGCCCAACGGTTGCATGGGCGTGGGCTTGCCCTATGTGCTCGGCGCCAAGGCCGCAGCGCCCGAGCGACAGGTGATCGGCTTCGTCGGCGACGGCTCGTTCCTGATGAACGTGCAGGAGATCGACACGATGGTCCGGCACAACCTGCCGGGCGTGATCGTGATCTCAAACAACGCCGGTTGGACCGCCGGCTCGAACGACACGCCGGGCCGACCGCTCGGCTACGGCCAGCGCTACGAGGACATCGCGGTCGCCCTCGGCGGTCACGGCGAACACGTGACTAAGCCGGAGGAGATCGGCCCCGCGATCGAGCGGGCGATGGAATCCGGCTTGCCGGCCGTCGTCAACGTCGAGGTCGAGCAGCACGCGATGCCCGGCCAGGCCCGCTTCGGCGGCTACTCCGCCACCCTGAGCCGCTGAGCCGCTGAGCCGCTGAGCCGCGTACCTGTGCCATAACCTCAGGGGCGGGACTTCGGTCCCGCCCTTGCTGCATGCAACCAACCTGTGGAGTCGATCAATGGCCTCAGTCCCCGCCGAACACGCCGACCTCGTGGGCGCGCCGCATTTCGCGCACCTCGTCACCGTCAACCGCGACGGCTCGCCGCAGTCCTCGCCGATCTGGATCCGACCCGCGCGGGTCTCCGCTGACGGCGCAGTCGAGTCGATCTTCTTCGTCACCGGACTGCGCTACCGCAAGACGCTCAACATGCAGCGCGAACCGCGCGTCGCCCTCTCGATCCACGGCGCGGACCAGCCCTACCGGATGCTCGAGATTGTTGGCACCGCTTCGCTCGAGCCACGGACCTCGTGGGACGAGCTGGACGCGATTTCCAACACCTACCTCGGCACCAACTATCCCTACAAGGGCGACGATCCGGCCGGCTGGCACGTGACGGTCGAGATTGAACGGGTCACGTTGCCGAACGATGGCCCCCAGCCCGCCCCGGTCGACCCGCCCGCGGCCGGCTCCGACCTGCTCATGCCGCCGCACTTCGCGCACATCGCCACGGTCAGTTCGACCGGCCAGCCGCGCTCGTCGGTTGTCTGGCACCGGCGCACGGCGGGCGGCGCGGAGAACGACATCGAGTTCTGGACCTCGGCCGACACGCTCAAGACCCGGCACCTGCGCAACAACCCTGCGATCGCGGTCAGCATTCACGACGAGGTCGACCCGTACCGATACACCGAATTGCGAGGACAGGCTCAGATCACGCCGGTCGACGGCCGTCAGATGGCGGACGAGTTGACGCGGCTCTACTGGAAGCTGGACAAGTTCCCCATGGACGTCAGCGAGATGAACAGCGTCGCCATCCGGGTCGAGACAACCCACAGGGTCGGCTGACTGCCGCTCGATCAGTCCGCGACGAAGGAGAGCGCCATGGCATCCGTTCCGCCCGATTTCTCCGATCTCTGCGGCGCGCCCCACTTCGCTCACGTCGTGACGGTGAATCGCGACGGCTCTCCTCAATCGTCACCGGTCTGGTTCCGGCCGGAGCGTGTCAGTGCCGACGGATCGGTGGAATCGGTTTACTTCAGCACCGGCAAACGCTTCCGCAAGTCGCTCAACATGCAGCGCGAGCCGCGCGTCGCGATCTCGGTCCACGACGCCGCGAACCCATACCGCGCCCTTGAGATCGTGGGCTCAGCGTCGCTTGCCGCGCGATCGGATTGGGACGACGTGGACGAGATATCGCGCAGCTACATCGGGGCCGATTACCCGAACAAGGGTGAGGGCGCCGCCGACGGCTGGGGGGTCACGGTCAACGTCGAACGCGCCGTCACCTTCGACTTCGTTCCTGAAGATGTCGTCGATCCGCCGGAGGCCGGCGCCGATCTGTTGAGCCCGCCGCACTTCGCCCACGTCGCCACCGTGAGTTCGACCGGACAGCCCCGCTCCTCCGTCGTCTGGCATCGCCGAGCGACCGGTGGAGGCGAGAACGATCTCGAGTTCTGGACCATGCCGACCACGCTCAAGGCGCTCCACCTCAAGCGGAACCCGGCGATCGCCGTCAGCATCCACGACGAGGCCAACCCCTACCGCTACACGGAGATCCGCGGTCGGGCGACGCTGACCGAAGTCGAGGGCCACCAGATGCTCGACGAACTGACGCCGTTGTACTGGAAGCTGGACAGGTACCCGGACGAGCGCGACGACGGGTACGACCTGACGCGGGGCGTGGTCGTGCGTGTCGACGCCACACACCGCGTGCGCTACGGCGAGTGATCAGGTCGAGCCCGACCTGCAGGAGCGACTAGTCCTCGGCCATCGCATCGATTGACGCCTGCATCTGCGCGCCGGTGACCTGCCGCAGTTCCTGGTGGAACCACCACCGGCCGCCTTCCGGGTCGGCGGCGCGATAGGTGCGATCGCCGTAGAACTGGTCCTCGGGTTCCTGCAGGATTGTCGCGCCTTCGGCTGCGGCGCGGGCGTAGTGCGCGTCGACGTCGTCGACATCGTCAACGTAGACCAACACATTCGCGTGCAGGTGCGGCAGCCTGCTCGGGCCGCCGAGCCCGCCCTCCGGGTAGGCCGAGGCCAGCGTCACCTCTTCGCCGCCATAGACCAGCGAAGCGTGGCCGACGCTGCCGTCCGGCATGTCGAGACGGAATCGCTCCTCAAACCCGAACGCGCGGCAGAGGAACTCGATCATTGCCGGCGCGTCGTCGTAGGACAGCGCCGGGACGATGCGCTGCTTGCGGCCGGCGGAAAGATCCGGTTGCTCCGTCATTCGCCTGCTCCTTCAGCCATCGCCGCGACCGCGGCTTCGAGCTCTTCGGGCGTCACGTCTCGAATGTGCTGCGTGAACACCCACTGATGCCCCTCGGGGTCAACGGTGCGATAGCTGCGGTCGCCGTAGAACTGATCGGTGATTTCCTCGGTGATCTCGGCCCCTGCAGCTTTCGCGTTCTCGTAGTGCTCGTCCACGTCGTCGACGTAAACCATCACCTGGCCGTGCACAGCGCTGAGGTTCCGGGGGCTGGTCAGGCCGATCTCATCGAAGGCAGTGGCGAGGAAGACGACGTTGTCGTCGAGGTGCAACTCGGCGTGTCCGAGCACGCCGCCGCCCATGTCCATCTGTACCCCGGCCTCAAAGCCGTAGGTACGGCAGAGAAATTCGACCGCAGCCGGCGCGTCGGCATACGCGAGATACGGGATCACGCGCTGATTGCCCTCCGGTGGATTCTGAACCATGACGCTGTCCTTTCGTTGCGGCGTACCGCCTAGCTGCGGTCGCTCGCGATCTTGCGCATTTCCAGGGCCGACTCCTCGTCGGGGACGACCCGGAGCTGTTGCTGGAAGGTCCAACGGTGGCCTTCGAGGTCCTGGACCCAGTACATTCGCGAACCCCAGAACTGGTCTTCGGGCTCCGCCAGAATCTCCGCGCCCTCAGCCTGAACACGGGCGAAGTGCGCATCGACATCGTCGACATAGACAGTGATCTGCTGGTGCAGGCCGGCCAGGTCGCGAGGCGACCGCGTGCCCGCCTCGTCGAACGCCGACGCGAGCATCACCTGCTCGCCGCCGAAACTCAGCGCCGCATGACCGATCCGCCCGTCGCCGACTTCCATGCGCCGCACCTCCTCGAAGCCGAACACGCGGCAGAGCCAGTCGATAGCCGCGGGCGCATCCGCGTAGGTCAGATAGGGGATGATTCGCTGGTGTTCCAGTTCAACAGGGTCCGACATCGCGTTCAGCCCTCTCACTCCGTCAATCACGCACGAGTCGAATGTTAGCGCATATATGTTCTGATATACAAGCTTTCCCACAGGAGCTTGGCGGACTTGACATATCAGGTCGTTAGATTCCTGGTTTCACCCGGCGCCGAGGAAATCCAAAATCCCCTCCGCAATTGCCTGGGCGATCACCTCCCGCGCCCTGGGATCCTTCAGGATTCCGGCGTCTCCTTCGTGCGTCACGTACAACAACTCCAGCAACACGGTCGGCATCAGGTTGCCGCGGATGATCCGTCCCGGACCGGTCTGCGTTTCCGGATGGATCAGGTCGATCGGCGGCTCTCCGACGGTCACGTCATTGCGCCACAGCCAGTCGTTCACCGCCGGACCGAACGGATCCTCGGACAGGCCGAGGTCGGACGGCTCGAACCCCCAACGACGGGCCACATCGGCGTCCACCTGCAGGAACGGCGCCAGGACGTAAATCGGATCGCAGAAGTCGTTGATGATCTCCCAGCAGCTCGCGTCGTACGTCAAGGTGGTGGTCCGATAGCCGAATTCGGCCAGGGCGCGGTGCAGATACTCAAGCAACACCTGCGACAGGCGAAGATTCGCCCCATCGCCGTGCCAGCGCGGCAGGTACCAGGCCTCAAGACCGTTGATCGGGTGCAGGTAGTTGGCGTTGGAATGAATCGACACAAACAGGTCGGCGCGGGCCAGGTGCGCCAGTTCGGCCCGAACCTGGAAGTCGGGGCGCCAGAGCGCCTGGTCAAGATTGAGATAGGGCCGGCCGGCGGCCCGTCGGGTCAGGGCCACGTACACGCCCTTCGCCTCCAGGAGCTCTTCGATCCGCAACGCGAAGCCCAGGTTCGACTCCGCCTCCAACACGCCGTTGTCCCAGGCGCCCGTGTCGACACCGTGCCCGGGATCGATCACGACGACGAGGGCATCATCACTCAGTCCGTCGACCACACCGGCCGCCTTCAGTTCCTCGTGGTAGCGCGGATCTTCGGATCCGGTCCGTTGCCGAGCGACCCACAGCGGCGGGCGAGCGGGTTGTGGATGCGGCACCTCCAGCAACTGCGGCTGCGAGAGGGTCCACGTCCCGTCGCTGTTCCTCACGCTCGCCTGCCAGCGGATGCGTTCGTCGGCAGTCGGCCCGCTCCAGCCCATCACCAGCGTGTCGAACCCGCGACCCGACAGATAGCCGCGCTCGATCCACGCGCGGCCTTCGAACGACCAGAGGCTCCAGTGGCGACCATCGAGAGAACGCATCAGGAACTCCCACTCGTCCGCCTCATCGGCGCCCGGATCGGTATCGATCCAGACGCGCAGGCCACTGCGCTGCGACAGCAGTCCCCATTCACCGGCAAAGGAAAACTCTGCCCGTCCTCGCAAGCCTGAACCGTCAATCGATTCGATCTGCAGCTTCGGTTGCTGTCGTGTCGGCAGGACGATCGCCGGCTCGTCCACCGATCCTCGGCGCGTGATTCCGAAGGCGTAGCTGCCAATCATCCAGGCCTCTCTGGCTCGCACGGCGATCACGGCCAGTCCATCCTGCGATGGTTCGAGGATGTCGCTGAAGGCGTTCTCGCGGGTATCCAACTCATGAAAGTCGGTCGCTTCGGGTTCTCGCACGGCCGCGGAGAGCCCCGCCGCCGAACCGGCCACCGACCAGATGGCATAGCGATTCCCGGCAGCAACCGGGAACGCGAACCAGTCCACGTCCCCCGGGTTGTCGATCTGCGATCGCTCAATCAACACGCCGCTGTCGTCGTACGAGCCGAGCTTCGCCGTCGCCAGATCCGTGCCGATCGAATCCGTATGACCATGAATGTGCAACCGGTAGGCGCCGGTTGCGCCGCGCACTCCGGATACCCGCGCGCGCCAGACGCCGCTGCTCGGCGCGGTCCAGATCATCGGCGTCGGATACCCGGCGGCGCGCGCCACCATGCGCGACGGGGATTCGTCCGTCGCCGGGCGCCAGATCGAGATCTGACCTTCGCGCAGCGTGTGGCGCTCAAGGGTCAGCGAATAGCTCTCACCGGCCAAGGCGAAGAGGACGAACCAGTCGACATCCGACGGATCGCTGATTGTCGCGTCACGCACGATCGGATCGAACGCCTCCGCCGACACCGGCCTCGAGTCCCAGAGACTGCACATGACCAGCGCCGTCAACGCCGCGAAGGCCGCGACTGCAATACAGGCAGACGGCCTCCGGCGGGGCGCTCGCTCGATGGTCCCGGCGATCACCGTCTGAGAATATCGATCGGTCGGCCGAGGAAGGAATGAATCGGCGATCGCGTATCCGGGTTGTTGGCCCCATGCCAGCTTCTGGCGCGATACGGACCTTTCCGATAGCCTCTGAAACGTTGCGCGTGTATGCGTGCCCTTTTCCCACGTAACTGATGCGGATCGTTCCCAAGCCAACGGGCCGCCACGGAGGATGACATGGACCTCGGATTGACTGAAGAGCAGGAACTGCTGAAGAACTTCGCCCGCGATTTCCTCACCAACGAGTGCACCGAAAAGCTCGTGCGTGACATGGAAGAGGACGAGCGCGGCTACACCGACGACCTCTGGAACGGGATGGCCAACCAGGGCTGGATGGGCCTGATCACGGCCGAGGAACTCGGCGGGGCCGGTCTCAACTTCCTCGACCTCTGTGTGCTGTTGGAAGAGTTCGGCCGGGCGCTGGTACCTGGTCCGTACATCAACACCGTGCTCACCGCCGCGTTCGTTGAAGCGATCGGCACCGACGCGCAGAAGCAGCAGTACTGCACCGCCGTCGCCGCCGGTCAGCACGTGATGACCTTTGCGCTGACCGAGCCTTCGGCGCGCTTCGACAGCTCCGGCGTTGAAGCGACCGCTGCGGCCGACGGCGACGGCTACGTGCTCAACGGCACCAAGCTCTTCATCCCCGACGCACACGTCGCCGACACGATCCTGGTTGCCGCCCGCGCCCCCGGCTCGGAAGGCGATGAGGGCGTCTCCCTGTTCCTCGTCCCGGGCAACGCCGACGGCCTCTCGACCACCGTGCTCCAGACCATCGCCGCCGACAAGCAGTGCGAGGTCAAGCTCGACGGCGTCCGCGTCGGAGCGGACGCCCTGCTCGGCGAAGCCGGCAACGCCTGGATCATGATCGAGGCCGCCAAGCGCTACTACACGGTCGCCTACTGCGCCTATCTCGTCGGTCTCGCCCAGCGCGACTTCGAGATCTCGGTTGACTACGCCAAGGAGCGCATCCAGTTCGGCCGCCCGATCGGTTCGTTCCAGGCAATCCAGCACAAGGCCGCCGACATGATCACCGACGTCGACGGCTCGCGCTTCATCATGTACCGCGCCGCCTGGGCAGTGACCGAGAACGAGCCCGACGCCGATCTCCAGGTTGCGATGGCCAAGGCCTGGTGCTCAGACGCGACCCGCCGCGTGGTCGCCCACGGTCAGCAGATCCACGGCGGCATCGGCTTCACCAAGGAGTACATCATCCAGCTCTACTTCCGCCGCCAGAAGATGGCCGAGCTGATGTGGGGCGACGCGGACCACCACCGCGAGAAGGTCGCCGAGCTGCTCGAGATCTAGCGGCTCAACTCCGGCACGAAGCGCGAAGCGCGCTCCCTCGGGAGCGTGCTTCGTCGTTTCAATCGGAGGACTCGATGCGCGATCGCTTACGCAGGAACCAGGCGCCGATCGCGAGACCGACCAGGCCCAACCCGACCGCCACCACGATCGACGCGATCCAGGCCCACAACGGCGCCGAGTAGCGGCTGCCCGACATGACAACTTCCTGGGCAACGGCGGGCGACAGCGCAAACGCCCAGATCAGCACGGCCAGAGCGAGCGCCGGCCAGCGGTTCATCGGATAGCCTCTCATCATGGCCCGCAGACGACGCCGACGACCGGCCGACGGTCCTGAACCGGCGGCTCCGAGAACGCGCTCCTCCATTGTGCGCCTCTCCTATCCGAATCAGGATACGTTGCGCCTTCGCACCTTCTGGTCGCCGCTGCCGAACTGGGCGTACGGCGGAATCCCGGCCGCGATCACGGCGGTGATCGCCTTCGCGGCCGTTGGCGGTTCCGACCCGATTGGCGTGATCATGATCGGGGCGGCCGCCGGCTATTTCGGCGGGGGCATCCTCTGGGCGATCCTCGGCGTCGTGGGCGGCGATGTCCTCGAAGTCGATTTCGACCTATCCGAGGACATGGCGCGCGTCAAGCAGTCGATGCTCTGGGTCGTCAATCGACAGTGGAGCTTCGAGCTATACGACGTCGAGACGATCACGATGAAGGAACAACGCGCGCGTCCGATCCTGCTCCAGTTCAGCGGATCGCACAGCGCACACATCGCGTTCGCTGACGGCAACCTGATGCGCATCGGACGCTTTCCGACCGAGGCTGAGGCGCTTGATGTCGGCAATGCCGTATCGGACTTTATCGGCGTGCAACTCGAACGGCCCGACGCCGAGAACCGTCGCCGGGGCCGCCGATGACCGCGACCCTCACCGATCCTGAAGCGATCCGGGACCGATTCGTCGAGGCCATGGCCGACCGTCCGGAAAAGCTGCAGCAGCACGCCAACCGAGTCGTGCGCGGAGCGCTGCACCTCGCCGCGGTCCACGAACTTGACCGCGACGTCTGCGCCGCGGCTGCCGCCGGGCACGATCTCTTTCGGCATTGCAAGGATGCGGAACTGCTCGCCCTGTCACGGTACTACCGGGTGCCGATCAGCGAGGACGAACTGGTTGCGCCGATCATTCTGCACGGCCCGCTCGCCGCGGTCTACGCGCGCGAGGCGATGCACATCGAACACGACGAGATCCTGTCGGCGATCTCCTATCACACCACGGCTCACCCCGACTACTCGCTCGAGTCGCTGGCCGTGTTTCTCGCCGACAAGATCGAACCGCGCAAGATGCGCGGCGACCCCGGCCTGATCGCCGTCGCCGCCGCCGCCGAGCACGACCTCTATGCCGCAGCCGCGATGTTCCTCGATCGTCGCCTGACCGGCCAACTCAACAGCGGGCAGCCGCTCCATCCGCTCGCGGTTCAGAGCCGCAATGCGTTCCTGCGGCGAACCCGATGACGACGCAGGACAACGCCGGCGAGGAAGGCGCAGCCGTCGGACGCGTGATCGATGCCGGCGAGACGGAGACCGACGGCCACGATCGGGCCCTGCGCCCGACCCGGCTGGAAGAGTTCGTCGGTCAATCCACGGTCCACGAGGCGATTCGGATCGCCGTCGATGCAGCCAGGCAGCGCGACGAAGCGCTGGACCATCTACTGCTCTACGGCCCGCCGGGGCTGGGAAAGACGACGCTCGCCCGGATCGTCGCCCGGGAACTCGGCGTCAACCTGCGCCCGACCAGCGGTCCCGCGATCCAGCGCGCCGGCGACATCGCCGCGATCCTGACCACGATGCAGACCCACGACGTGCTCTTCATCGACGAGATCCACCGCGTGCCGCGCTCGGCCGAGGAGGTGCTCTACTCGGCGATGGAGGACTTCCGCTTGTTCATGATGATCGGCAGCGGACCCGCCGCCCGCAGCGTCCAACTCTCGGTGAAACCCTTCACCCTGATCGGCGCGACGACTCGCTATGCCATGATCTCACCGCCGCTGCGCGATCGCTTCGGCATGGTCCAGCGGCTTGACTTCTACAGCACCGACGAACTCGAACAGGTCATCAAGCGCTCGGCCGAGTCGCTCGAGGTGCAACTGGAGGCGGCCGGCGCCCGCACGCTGGCCGAACGCGCCCGCGGGACGCCGAGGATTGCCAACCGGTTGCTCAGGCGGGTCCGCGACTTCGCCGAAGTCCGCGCCGACGGAGTGATCACGGAAGCCGTCGCCGACCAGGCGCTCCACGGCCTGCGTGTCGACGCACTCGGACTCGACGAGCATGATCGTGGCCTGCTGCGAGCGTTAATCGAGGGATTCAACGGCGGCCCGGTCGGGCTTGACACGCTCGCCGCCGCCGTCGCCGAGGACGCCGACACCGTGATGGACGTCTACGAGCCCTACCTGATCCAGCTCGGCTTCCTCGCCCGCACCCCTCGCGGCCGGGTCGCCATGCCCGCCGCCTGGAGCCACCTGGGGTTCACGCCGCAGGACTCCCCCTCCGACCAGGGCACACTCTTCGAGACAGGCTCAAGCTCGGGTTCTGAACGCTAGTCGATCGCCAGGGCCGGCTCGCTCGGCTCCGTGGAGGCTCCGCTCCCATTCGTCCCATTGCGGCCGTTCGAACTCGTCCGCTCCCGCATCCGATCCAACACGGCCAGCGCGGCGTCCTCGTCGAACTCGACCGATTCCTGCGCCGCGTACATCATCCGGTAGAGCTTCGCGTAGTCGCCGTCGAGCTCCAACAGCTCCTCGTGCGAGCCTTGCTCCTTGATTCGTCCATACTCCAGCACAATGATCCGGTCGACCGAACGAATCGTCGAGAGCCGGTGCGCGATCACGAATGCGGTACGTCCGCGCAGCACTCGCGAGATGGCCTGCTGAATCAGTGCTTCGGTTTGCGAGTCAACGTTGGCCGTCGCTTCGTCCAGGATCAGGATCCGCGGGTCGCTCAGAATGGCGCGGGCGAAGGCGACGAGCTGTCGCTGCCCGATCGAGAGATTCTGCGCGCGTTCGGCCAGCGGGGTGTCGTAGCTCTGCGGCAGCCGCTCGATCCACTCGTCCGCGCCCACGACCCGTGCCGCGGCGATCGCCTGTTCGCGCGTCGCCTCAAGGTTGCCGTAGACGATGTTGTCGAGCACGGTGCCGGAGAACAGGAACGGGTCCTGCAACACGACGCCCACTCGCTGAACCAGCGACGCCCGCGTGACCTCGCGCACATCGTGACCATCGATCAGTACCGCGCCCTCGGTGACCTCGTAGTTTCTCGTGATCAAAGACGTGATCGAGGTCTTGCCGGCTCCGGTCTCGCCGACCAGCGCAACCGTTTCGCCCGGCTGGACTTCCAGGTCGAGGTCGAACAGCACTCGCACGCCCTCGACGTACTCCAGGGACACGTTGTCGAATCGCACATGTCCGGCAATGTCCGGCAGATCCTTGGCGTCTGCCGCATCCTCAATCTCCGGGTCGGTGTCCAGCACCTCGAACACCCGCTCCGCGCCCGCCATGGCACGCTGGAACATCGTGTACTGGAGCACCAGGTCGCGGACCGGGTCGAAGAACCGCTGGATACCGATCGCAAAGGCGATCACGGCGGCCACGCCGACCGCCTCCTCCAGCGTGCCATTGGTGAGCCGTACCGCCGCAACCACGATGATCAGCGCCGTCGCCAGCGCGATCAGGATCTCGACCAGCGGCATGATCGCCGCAGAGAGCATGCCCGCTCGCCGGGTTGCCCGCAGGTTCCAGTTGTTGATCCGGTCGAAGCGGCGAGCATTCTCCGACTCGCGATTCAGGCTCTGCACGACCCGGACGCCATTCAGGTCTTCGTTCAATGTCGAGTTGACGGCCGCAATCGCCACGCGGGTCTCAAGGAAGGCCATCCGCGCTCGCTTGCTCCACCAGGCCATCGAGACGATCAGGATGGGCAGCACGGCAAACGCAACCAGCGCCAGTTGCCAGTCGATAAACAACATCACCGCCATGATGATCACCAGGCCGAAGATGTCGCCGATCACCGTCAGCACGCCTGAGGTCAGCATCTCCTGCAGCACCTGGACGTCGGACGTCACGCGAGACATAATCGCGCCGACCTCGCCGCGATCGTAGAAGCGATGCTCAAGCCGCATCAGGTGATCGAACACGTCCTGACGCATCCGCCGCAGGATCGGATGGCCGACATTCGCCATCAGCCACTGACGCAGGAACTCGGCGCCCCAGGAGACCAGCACGATCACGGCGAAGGCGATCGCGATCCGGTCCAGCTCCGAGAGAATCCCGTTTTCCAGCGCGCCCTGCAGCGCCTCGTAGACCACGAGCACCTGGATGTTGAAGGCAACCGCGAACAGCGCGTTGGCGATGATCGCCGCGCCCAGCCGCTTCTTGTGCGGACCGATGTAGCGCCCGAAGCGACGCACGAGGCCCGGGTTGTAGAGCGATCCGTATTCCTTGTCCCAACCGTCCGCCATCGAGGCGGAACTCGCCCAGCCGCTGCGCGGACCATGCCCGCCCCCGCCCAGGTTGGAGCTCCACCCGCCGGCCATCCCGCCGCCCATCATGCCCATCTCAGCCGCTCCCGCCCGCTGCCGCGACCGCCTCCGCGGAGTCGGCAGGCTCGTTCGCCTCGGCCTGAGCCGACTCCTGATCACGCAGCTCCAACTCGTAAATCTCCCGGTACAGACCGCCCTGCTCGAGCAGTTCATCATGCTTGCCGCGCTGCACGATCTGACCCTTGTCGAGCACCAGGATCTGATCGGCCTCGCGCAGCGACCGAAGCCGGTGCGCGATCACGAACGTGGTGCGGCCGCGCATCAGCGCGGCCATCGCCTGCTGGATCTCAAACTCGGTCGCCGCGTCGACCGATGAGGTCGAGTCGTCGAAGATCAACACCCGCGGATCCATCAGCAGCGCACGGGCAATCGCGATCCGCTGCTTCTGACCGCCGGAGAAGTTCGCACCCCGCTCGCCCACCCACGTGTCGTATTGCTCGGGCAGACGGTTGATGAAGTTGTGAATCCGCGCCAGCTTGGCTGCGGCTTCGATCTCCTCGTCGGTCGCGTCGGGACGGCCATAGGCGATGTTCTCCTTGAGCGAGGCGGCGAAGAGGAAGACCTCCTGCTGTACGATCGCCACCTGCTGGCGCAGGGCTTCGAGCGGCCAGTCGCGGACGTCGTGATCGTCGAACGTGACGGCGCCGGTGCTGACGTCGTAGAAGCGCGGAATCAGGTTGACAATCGTCGACTTGCCGCTGCCGGTCAGCCCCAGCAGGGCGATCAGCTCGCCCGGCCTGGCCTCGAAGTTGATATTGCCCAGCACCGGTGATCGGGGATCGTAGGCGAAGCTGACGTTGTCGAACCTGACGTGTCCCTGCGGGTCCGTCGGCGCGACCGCGTCCGGGTTGTCCTGCACTTCCGATTCCTGATCGAGGATCTCGAAGATGCGCACGCCCGCGGTGGCCGCTCGCGGCACCATCATCACCATCCAGCCGAGGCCGCGGATCGGCATTTGCAGAATCGTGAGGAACATCAGGAACATGGTCAGCTCACCGACCGTGAAGTTGCCGTTGATGACCTCGCGACCGCCGTACCAGATCGTGATCACGATCGCAGCGGCGCCAAACAGTGTCATCAGCGGCATGTTGACCGCCTGCACCATCGACGCGTCGTAGGAGCGCTGCTGCAGCCATCCCGCGGCGCGCCCGAACTTGTTGCCCTCGAACTCCGCTCGCCCGAAGGCCTTGACTACGCGAATCCCCGAGAGCGCCTCCTGCAGCACGGTGCCCAGCTGCGCCTGCGACTCCTGCACATCGTTCCAGATCGGCCGCAGGCGGCGAGCGATGAACGCCGAGCGGGCTGCGATGATCACCATCAGCCCCCAGACGATCAGTGCGAGCTGCCAGTGAATCGCCAGCATGATCACCAACGTGCCCACGCCGAGCACCAGGGTGAACAGGAGCTGCACGCCGCCGAAGTTGATGAACATCCGCACAACTTCGACGTCCTGGGTCGCGCGGACCATGATTTGACCGGTCTCGGCGCCGTCGTGGAAGCGGAAGGACAGCGTCTGCAGACGCTGGTAGATGGCATTGCGCAGGTCGTAGGCGACCGTCTGACCCACCCACTCGGCGAGGTAGCGCTGGACGAACATCGAAGTGCCGCGCAGCACGGCCGCGCCGACCAATGCCAGGCCGGCGACCGCGACCAGCCAACCGGTGATCTCGATTACCGTGTCGCCGTTGATGATCTCCGTCGAAATCGCCGTATCGATCGCCCAGCGCAGCAGCCAGGGTGTCGAAATGGCGAAGGCCGCCGTGGCCAGGATGGCGATCGCCGTAACCGTCAGCCCCTTCCAATAGGGCAGGGCGAATCGAAGCACGCGGGCGATGATCAGGATCGAAACGGGCACGCGAATGCGCCGCGACGATTGGACATCTGCTGTCAGCGCAGTCAACTTCGGCTCCGTACCGGGCGGATCTCTGGCATCGCCCCGGCGTCGGCACGCCGCTTGAACTCAGTCATAGCTCACCGTCAGTATAGTGACGCCCCTCGAGATCCACAGTTGTCCTCGACGCACCCGCCACTTGACTCCGCCGCCCTCATCGTCGTTTGATCACAGCCAGGGGACATGACAGACAAACTCCTGCTCCGACCGATGACCGTCGACGATGTGGACGCCGTCACTGCCCTGGACGCTCGCGCCTTCGGCGAGTCGGCCTGGAGCCGACGTCACTTCGTCGGAGAAATTAGCGAATCTCCGATCAGCGTCTTCTACGTGCTCGTCGACGCTCGGGAGCGCCTGCTCGGCTACTTCGGCGCCTGGCATATCGTCGATCAGCTCCAGCTCTGCACCTTCGCCGTGGATCCCGACCGGCACGGCCTCGGACTCGGCTCGGCGCTGCTGAGCTGCGTCATCCGCCTGGCCCAGCGACTGCAATGCGCACTTGTTCAACTCGAAGTGCGCGCGTCGAACGTCGCCGCCCGAACCCTGTACGCGAATCACGGATTCGTCGAAGAGGGCATCCGCCGCAACTTCTACTCGAAGCCCACCGAAGACGGCGTTCTCATGGGACTGGCGACGCCGTCCCTCCTCGAAGAGGCGCTGGCGGGACGCGCGGGCCAACACTGGGACGGAGGCCTCGACCTGCGATGGAACGATCGAGCCGGCTCGTCGGAGGAGCACCTGCCGTTCCGCGATGTCTGACCGCCGGCCTGCGATACACTCTGCTCCATGAACCTCAGCGAACAGATCGAGACGCTCCTTGAGCGCTCGCGCTATATCCGATCCATCGGTCCGACCACCGAGGACTTCATGCGCTGGCGCGACTCGACCGAAGAACTCCTGATCGATGCGGTGGGCGAAGAGCACCCCGTGTTGGAGAGCTACCGAGATGCGATCGGTTCGAGGGAGCGCCTCGACGCCGAAGGCCTGCAAATCCATGGACCCTATGGCATGGCCCCGAGACTGATCGCCGCCGAGGACGTGCTCCGCACCCTGGTCGCCTAGCCGCGAATACCCGGCCTGGTAATCGGGTGGTCGTTGCGCGACGAGCCGATCAGACGACCGCCGCCGCCTTCTTCTCCACCACTTCCGCGATCAGCTCCGCCGCTTGCACGTAGGTCAGGTGCGTCGTGTTGATCACCATGTCGTAGAGCAGCGGCGACCAGACGTCGACCTTCCAGAACTTCTGATGGAAGGCGGCTCGACCCTTGTTGAACTCTTCGATGCTGCGCGCCGCCTGGATTTCGTCAACCCCCTCCCACTCCTGCACTCGCGCCAGCGCGACTTGCGGCTCTGCGACCAACTGGACGTGCGTCGCGTCGGGCAGCTCGCGAAGCACCATCTGGCTGCCCCGACCGATGATGACGACGTTGCCGCGCTGCGCGATCGACTCCATGATCTGCGACGTCGTCGCCAGGATCGCGCGGTCGTCCACCACGCCGGAGCCGCTATCGGACAGCTCCTGGTAACTCTGCGAGAGCATCAGCTCCAGGTTGCCCGAACCCAGCATCGGATCGATCGCGCCGCCGGCGGCGGACCGTTCCAGGGCTCGCTGAAGGAAATGCCCCAGGCGGGCGCGCAGCGAGTCGGTGCGTTCATCCTTCTCGGCCACCTCCGAGACGGTGCGACCGAGTTGACGGGAGGCGTCGACCAACACCGTCTGGTCGATGTATTCGAGACCCAGATCACGGCTCAGCCGGCGAGCCACATCCCGCGCCCCGGCCCCGTACTGGCTGGAAACAGTCACGACCGGCATCGCACACCTCCCGGGCTGACTCTCTGACACGCTCAGAGTACTCCACCTGACGCGGCGGCAATGAGCGTGCGGTTAGAAGTCCGCCATCATCGATCCGAGCGGCAGCGACCGCCTCAACGACCAGCCCACCGGGCCATCGGGCTGCTCGATCGCATCGAACACACCCACATGCGTCACGACCAGGAAGTAGCGCTGCGCCGCCAAGGCCTCGGCCGCGCTCAGAGCCTCGGCCTCACGTCGGAAGCGACCCAGCGTCAGAGCCGTCCGCTCCAGCGGCGAGCGCGAGCGAATCAGGGCGTTCGGAGCCTGCTCGGGGTACAGATCGCGATACACGATCGAGGAGATCCGCTGGGCGTCGTCGGCGCCCTGCTCCGCCACCATTTGCAGCAGGTGTTCCCCGTCGTCGTACCAGGACACCGGCGCCCCGAGCTCGAGCATGAACGGATGAAACAGGCCGAGGATGATCTCCAGCATCTGCTGCAGATCCTCGAGCCCGTAGTGGTCGTCGAACTCGTCGGTCACGGGGATGTGAGGCGGAGTGGCGTCGACCTGGTCGCGGTCGTACAGCGCCCGGACGAGGTCGATCTGCTCGCGAGCCTGCTCGTCGGGCACCAGGGCCAGCATGCGTTGCACCATGAGATCAGGTTAAACCACAACGGCTCCCCCGCTCGGGGGAGCCGCTCGTGGAGCGCTGATGTATCCGCCCTCAACTCCCTCTCCCTCTGGGAGTGGGTTGGGGTGAGGGTCCGGCGGCAGGGGGCTAGTCCCCTTCCTCGACGACCTCAGCGACAGCCTCGCTGACCGCTCCGGTATTGATCGCGATGTGTTGCGGCTCCGCATCCTCCGACCTGGGCAGCGACAGCTCGAGCACGCCGTTGGCCAGGTGAGCCGAGATCGTGGAGGTGTCGTAGGACGGGTCGAGACGGAACGTGCGCGACAGCACGGTGCGCGTCACCTCGCGGCGGCGGTACTTGCGGTCCTCGCCGTTGGAGCCTTCCGACTCCTGATCGGTCGCGCGCTCGGCGTGGATGCGAAGCTGGCCGTCGTCGACCGTCACCGAGATCTCGTCCTCCTTGAACCCGGGCACCCAGGCCTCGATGCCGACGCCGTCCTCGGTGTCGAAGACGTTGACCGGCAACTGCCATGTGCTCGTGGCGGCGCTCGGCGCGGGCGCCGACGCTCGCCGGCGGCGGCGGCGGAATGCGCCCGGAAACTGGCCGGAGAACAGGCTGTCAAACTCGGCAAACGGGTCTCGAATCAGAATCTTGCTCATTGTTCGTCCCTTTCTGAGCATCAGTCGTCGGCTCAGCCCCTTTGCTGATCCGTCCTCTAGATGAAACCTTATATCTCTACACTCAACTTCTCAAGAGTGCGCTCTGTCATTTCGGCAACATAAGGGAATCGCAGGACGAATACCTGATAGCATAGCTATCAAGGAAGAGGAATCCATGCCCGGCGACTTCTACCAGATCCTCGGCGTGCCACGCGACGCCTCCGACAAGGACATCAGCTCCGCCTATCGCCGCCTCGCCCGTCAGTACCACCCGGACGTGACCGGCGGCGACCGCGACGCCGAAGCGCGATTCAAGGAGGTCAACGCCGCTCACGACGTTCTCGGCGACCGCGACAAACGAGCCGCCTACAACAGGTGGGGCGACCAGTGGGAGCACGCCGAACAACTGGAAGAGATGCAGCGCCAACACGGCGGATTCGGCGGGTTCGGCGGCGGTCAGCCCTTCGGCGGGCGCCAGGGCAACATCCAATTCGATTTCGGCGAGCAGTTCGGGGACGCGGCAGACCTCGGCGACATCTTCGGCAACCTCTTCGGCGCTCGCGGCGCATCGCGTGCACCACAGGCGCCGACCCGCGGCCGCGACATCGAGCACAACCTCAGCATTTCTCTGCGCGAGGCCTTTCGCGGCACGACCCGAACCGTCCAGCGCCCGGGCGGCGCCCGGATCGAGGTCACGATTCCGCCCGGCGTCGACACGGGATCGCGAATCAAGATCTCCGGCAAGGGCGAAGACTCACCCTATCCCGCGCAGGGCCAACCCGGCGACCTGTATCTGGCCATCACCGTGGATGACGATCCGGTCTTCGAGCGGCGCGGCGACGACGTCCACGTCTTCGTCGACGTGCCCGTCACGACCGCCGCGCTCGGAGGCGAAGCGGTCGTGCGCTCGCTCAGCGGAAGCGGCGGTCTCGCCCTGAAAATCCCTCCCGGGACGCAGAACGGCCGCGTCTTCCGACTCGGGGGGCAGGGCATGCCCCGATTCAAGCGCGAAGGCCGCGGCGACATCCTCGCCGAAGTCTCGCTGCAACTGCCCGAACCGCTCACGCCCGAGCTGATCGACCTCTTCCAACAACTCCGCGACCTCGAAACCAACGATCAATGACCGACCGACCTGTCTACACGATTCGCATTGCCGCCCAGCTCGTCGGCGTCCATCAGCAGACCCTGCGCACCTACGAGCGTGAGGGCCTGCTGATCCCGGCGCGGACGGCCGGCCGCCAGCGCCTCTATAGCCAGAACGACATCGAACGACTGCTGATGATCCGCCGCCTGATCGACGAACTCGGCGTCAACCTCGCCGGCGCCGACATCATCCTGCGACTGCGACAGCAACTCGACGAACTCAAGAAAGAAAACCGCCAACTGAAGCGCGAACTCCAGCGAGTCCGCGACCAACAACTCCCCGCCGTCCGGACCATTCCCATTCAGAACCAGGAGACGGAGCGACGACGATGATGCGACGAGACCGATTCACCAACCAGGCCCAGCAACTGCTCGAGGGCTCGCAGCAGCTCGTGCGCGAGAAGCGCCACGCCCAGTGGGACGTCGAGCACCTGCTCGCCAGCATCGCCGGCGTCGGGGACGGTCTGGCCAGCGACCTGCTCAACGCGCTGAACGTCGACCGCGCCAGGCTCCGCGCCGACGCCGACACCGCCATCGACGCGGCGCCCAAACTGAGCTACGACGTGGTCCAGCTCACGGTGACGCCGCGTGTCGTGCAACTGCTCGAGCGTGCCAACGTCGAGGCTGAGCGGCTCAACGACGAATACGTCGGCGTGGAGCACATCCTGATCGCGCTGACCGGGGACTCCGGCGGCCCCGCCGCCCAGATCATCCGCGCGCACGGCATCACCGCTGAGCGGCTCTACGCCGCGCTGCAGCAGATCCGCGGCTCGCGCCGCGTCGATCAGCCGGACGCCGAATCACACTACGACTCGCTCAACCGCTACGCCACCGACATCACACGGCTCGCGTCGGAGGGCAAGCTCGACCCCGTGATCGGCCGCGACGTCGAGCTCCGCCGCGTGTTGCAGATCCTCAACCGTCGGACCAAGAACAACCCCGTGATCATCGGCGAGGCCGGCGTCGGCAAGACCGCGATCGCCGAGGCCCTGGCCCAGCGTATGGCCGCCGACGATGTGCCCGACAACCTGCGCGGCAAGCGCCTGATGTCCCTCGACATGGGCGTCCTGCTCGCCGGCGCCAAGTTCCGCGGTGAGTTCGAAGAGCGGCTCAAGTCCGTGATCGACGAGGTCCGCGAGTCCCAGGGTCAGGTCATTCTGTTCATCGACGAGCTCCACACGGTTGTCGGCGCCGGCGCCGCCGAAGGCGCGATCGACGCCGCCAACATGCTCAAGCCGCCCCTCGCCCGGGGCGAGTTGCGCGTCGTCGGAGCGACCACCCTCGACGAGTACCGCAAGCACATCGAGAAGGATGCCGCCCTCGAACGGCGCTTCGCCCCCGTCTACCTCGACGAGCCCTCGACCGAGGACACGATCGAGATCCTCACGGCGCTCAAGCCACGCTACGAGGCCCATCACGGCGTCGAGATCAGCGCCGAAGCCGTCGAATCGGCGGTCCGCCTCTCGCAGCGCTACCTGACCGAGCGACACCTCCCCGACAAGGCCATCGACCTGATCGACGAAGCCGCCTCGCGTCTTGTCATCGACAATCAGTCTCCGCCCGCGCGCGTCGTCGAGTTGCGCCGCCGAGTCGACGAACTCAAGCAGGAACAGGAGGCCGCGGCGCAGCGTGAGGACTACGAATCGGCCGCCCGGATCAAGCAGGAGCTGCTCGCCATCCAGTCCGAGGTCCAGGCCAGCCGCGACGATTGGGATGCGCAGCACGCCCAGCGCGACACCGTCCATGAACGCGACATCGCCGAGCTGATCGGTGAGATGACCGGTATCCCGGTCAGCCGCATGCTCGAAGACGATGAAGCCCGGCTGCTCCACATCGAGGAGGAACTCCACGGCCGCGTGATCGGACAGTCCGATGCCGTCAGCGTCGTCTCCGACGCCATCCGCCGCGCCCGCGCCGGCCTCAAGGACCCCACCCGGCCGATCGGCTCGTTCATCTTCGTCGGACCGACGGGCGTCGGCAAGACCGAGTTGGCCAAGGCGCTGGCCGAGTACCTGTTCGACACCGAGGACGCCCTCGTCCGGCTCGACATGTCCGAATACCAGGAACGCCACACGGTCAGCCGGATCGTCGGAGCGCCGCCCGGCTATGTCGGCTACGACGACGGCGGCGGCCTGACCGAACTGGTCCGCCGGCGACCCTTCCGAGTCGTCCTGCTCGACGAGATCGAGAAGGCCCACCCCGACGTGTTCAACCTCCTCCTCCAGGTGCTTGACGACGGCCGGATCACCGATGGCCAGGGACGCACGGTCGACTTCCGCAATACGGTCGTGATCATGACCAGCAACCTCGGCACTACGGCCCGGATGGACACGCGGATGGGCTTCAACGGCTCGCACGACGAGCGCGCCCGCGACTGCGAGCGGGCGCTCAAGGACTTCTTCCGCCCCGAGTTCCTCAACCGCGTCGACGAAATCGTCTGCTTCGATCCGCTGACCGAGGAGGAACTGCTGGAGATTGTCACCCTGATCGCCAACGAGGAGCAAAGCCGACTCGCCGACATGGGGCGAAACATCGAGCTGACCGACGCCGCTCGCCGCCAGCTCGCCAGGGACGGCCACGACCCCGCATTCGGGGCCAGGCCGCTGCGCCGCGTCTTTCAACGCCAGATCGAAAACCCGCTCAGCAAGCTGCTGATCGCGGGAGAATTCGCGCAAGGCGCGACCATCGTGGTCGACCACCAGGACGGCGACTACACCTTCAGCACCGCCGACACCCGTGAAGCGGTGGCCGCCACGTAGCCATCAGGGGCCCTCACCCTCACCCTCTCCCTCGGGGAGAGGGGATCACTCCCTCTCACTCTGGGAGAGGGCCGGGGTGAGGGTCCGGCGCGAGGCGGGGGCGCTCCCCATGGTTCGACCACATATACACTCGTTGCGACACCAACCACCAGGAGGCCCAATGACCACCTTGACTGCTCCAGCGACGGAGACGCTGCTCTACGAGGAGCGCGGCCACGTCGCGATCATCACGCTCAACCGTCCGGAACGACTGAATGCGATCACCAACGAGATGCTGGAGGCGCTCTCGGCCCAGCTGATCGCCTGCCAGCGCGAGCCGGAGATCCGGGTGATCGTGCTGACCGGCGCGGGGCGCGGCTTCTGCTCCGGGCTCGACCTGGTCGATCAGCAGCAGCGGCTGCAGGGAGCCGGCGAGAGCAACATCGGCGCGCCGGGTTACTCGCTCTTCGACCTGCGCGACGCGCCGCCCGTCGTGCTCAACAAGATGGACAAGCCGGTAATCTGCGCGCTCAACGGCGCGGCCGCCGGTTACGGCATGGATATGGCCCTGCTGGCCGACATCCGCGTCGCCTCCGACCGCGCCAAGATGGGCGCGGTCTTCGCGCGCCGCGGCGTGCTGCCCGAGTCGGGCGGGACCTGGATTCTGCCCCGGCTACTCGGCTGGGCCCGCGCCGCCGAGGTCGCCTTCCGCGGCCGCGTGCTCGACGCGCAGGAATCGCTCGACGTCGGCCTCGTCAACGAGGTCGTGCCGCACGACGAGCTGATGACGCGCACGCTGGAACTGGCGGACGAAATCGCCGCCAACGCGCCGCTTTCGGTCCAGGCCACCAAGCGCATGATGCGCCTCGGCATGGACGAGCCCTTCGAGGCCGCCGTCGACCACATCTACCTGCAGCTCCTGCCCCTCTTCCGCTCCGACGACTTCAAAGAGGGAGTCCGCTCCTTCATGGAAAAGCGCGAACCCAACTTCCAGGGCCGCTAATTCCCTCTCCCCCCGCTTCGCGGGGGGAGATGCCGCAGGCAGAGGGGGGCTGCCCCGGCGAAAGGCAACAATATGCCCCAACGAACAATCGACAACGACGAAGTCCAGCGTGTCTCGGGCTACCTGCTGGCCCAGGGCGAGAAGTACACCTGGCTCGAGCTCTGGCCGCGCGTCGTTGACGCGCGGATCGACTTCCTCAACACCCTCAACCGGGTCTCGCCCGAGCAGGCCGCCTGGAAGCCCGCTGCCGAGGACTGGAGCATCGAAGAGGTCGCCCAGCACGTGCTCGACGGCTCGCGCCGCAACGCGGACATGATCGCCAACCTGGCCTACGGACGCGACCCCAATCTCGGTCCGCAGGGCATCGGCGCGATCGATCCCGCGCAAAGAGCCGCGGCGCTCTCCTGGCCCGACCTGGTCACCACGCTGATCGACGACTCGCGCCAGTTCGGCAACGTGATCGACGGGCTGCCCGAGCCGCCGGCCTTCGAGCCGCGACCCGCTCACCCCTTCTTCGGACCGCTCCACTCGCGCGCCTGGTTCATGTTCCAGCGCGTCCACGACCTCGACCACGTCAACCAGGTCAACGTAATCAAGGAAACCGAGGGCTACCCCGCGTGAGCAATCAACCCATGCGCGTCGCCATCGGCATGCACCGCGACGGAATCAACGACTGGGATTCCGCCGTCCGCTACGCACGCGAGGCCGAACGGCTGGGCGTGTACTCGTTCTGGTCGGCCGAGGCCTGGGGACACGACGGGATCACGCCGCTCGGCTACCTGGCCGGCCAGACCGAGACGATCAAGCTGGGCACCGGCATCATCCAGGGCGGCACCCGCTCCCCGGCGCTGGTCGGCATGACCGCGATGAGCCTGCAGTCGATGTCGGGCGGCCGCTTCATGCTCGGCCTGGGCACCTCGGGCCCGCAGGTGGTCGAAGGCTGGCACGGCGTGCCCTTCGCCGGCGCCGTCTCGCGACTCAAGGAAACCGCCGAGATCGTGCGCATGGTCTGCAACGGCGAGCGCGTCGTCTACGAGGGCAGGCACTACACGCTGCCGCTCCCCGGCGGCGAAGGCAAGGCCCTGCGCTCGGGCGCGCCGCCGGTGGCGCCGCCGCCGATCTACCTCGCCTCGCTCGGCCCGCGCAGCCTGCAGATCTGCGGCGCCGTCGCCGACGGCTGGCTCGGCACGTCGTTCATCCCGGAGACCGCCGACGTCTTCCTCGACGACATCCGAGCCGGCGCGGAATCAGCCGGACGAAGTCTGGACGAGATCGACCTCGAAGCCGCTGCCGGGATCGAGTTCACCGACGACCCCGAGGAAGCCGGCAAACGTCACGCGCGCGGCATCGCCTTCACGCTCGGCGCGATGGGCTCGGCCAAGACCAACTTCTACAACGACGCCTTCTGCCGCCAGGGCTGGGACGACGTCGCCAAGGAGGTCCAGCGGCTCTGGATCTCGGGCGAACGGGACCTGGCCCGCGACCGCGTGCCGGTCGATCTCGCCTTCAAGGTCAACATGATCGGCGGCGACACCGAAGTACGCGACCGGCTGCGCGTCTACCGCGACGCCGGCATCAATACGATCCGGGCGGGCATCGCCGGCGAGACGGTCAACGACCGGATCGCCAACCTCGAGCGCTTCATGCACCTGGTCGACGAGGTCAACTCCGAGGAGTGATCAGCTCGTAGCCGGCTTCGCCTTCGGTCACCTGGATCCAGGAATTCGCGGGCACATCGGTGAGCGTCGTCACCAAGCCGCTGACCGGCCAGCGAATCACGAGGTCGGCGCTGCGCGCCTCGTTCAGGCCGAAGTGCAGGGCGTCCTCGCTCTGGCCGAGGAAGTGGGTCGCCACGCCCATCTCTCGAATCTGTTCCGCCAGCCCGTCCGCGAACACCGAGACTCGCGCACCCAATCCCTGACGATTGCCAATTGTGCCCTCGAGCGAGACTCGCAGCCACCGACCCGCTCCGCGCGACTCGTTCCGGTAGAAGCGCGGCTCCGACGCGTTGTTGACCACGAAGACATCAAGGTCGCCGTCGTTGTCGGCGTCGAAGATCAAGAGTCCCTTGCCGTCTTCGATGTCGTCCAGACCGGCCGCCGTCGACATGCTGTGGAACCGGCCGCGGCCATCGTTCTGCCAGTAGCGCATCGCGTCCGCGTGGTAGCCGGGCATCATCTCCATGCCGTTGGTCATCGTCAGGTCGAGGTCGCCGTCGTTGTCCGCGTCGAAGAACGCCGCCCCCCAGCCCCAGGAACCGTCGCGCACGTCCGCGTCGTCTGTGGCGTCGGAGAAGCGCCGCCCGCCCTCATTGCGGAACAGCCGGTTGCCGTCCTTGGTGCCTTCCTCATCACCGCCGGGGCTGCCGCGCTGGACGGAGAAGATGGACGTCACGAACCAGTCCAGGTCGCCGTCCGCGTCGAAGTCGCCGAACGTCGTGCCCATCGCGTTCTGTGCCGTTCCCACCTGCGCCGCCAGGGTGCCGTCGCTGAATGTGCCGTCGCCGTTGTTCCAGAACAGGCGGCTGGTGCCGAAATCCGAGGCGACCGCCAGATCGGGCCAACCGTCGCCGTCGAGGTCGACAAAGGTCGAGCCAAAGGCGAACGTGCCCTCGGTCAACTGGGCCTGGGTTTGCGAGACCACGCCCTCCATCCGCACGCCGGCCGCGTCGGTGGTGTCCTCGAAGTAGCCGGGCGAGTCGGCGCCGAGGTTGCGCAGCAGACGCACGCCGGCGACCGCCTCGCCGACGAGCTGCGACGGCCGCCATTCGGTCACGTGCAGGTCGAGGTATCCGTCCAGGTCGTAATCCCCGAAGGAGGCCGAGAATCCGATTCGCCGGTCGCCGGTCTCCACCGCGACTCCGCGCTCCATCCCCTGCTCGGTGAACGCGCCGCCGTCGTTGATGAACAGGTAGTGCCGCGTGTCGCCGACGGTGGTGACGAACAGATCGAGGTCGCCGTCGTTGTCGACGTCGCCCCAGACCGCGCCGTTGGTCGCCAGGTTCCAGCGTTCCAATCCTGCCTCTGCCGATACTTCCTCGAACGTGCCGTCGCCGCGATTGCGAAAGAGCAGGTCGTGCCCGTCCAGCCGGGTGACGAGCAGGTCGGTCGCGCCGTCGCCGTCGAAGTCGCCGGCCGCTGCGCCGCCGGTCATCCGCTCCGCATCGCAGAGCGTCCCGCTGCGTTCCTCCTCGGTCTCGCGGGTCATGTTGTCGAACAGACAATCCCCGGGCTGGTTCTTCTCATGCTGGACATACATCAAACCCGAGGCGTCGGTGTCCTCGACGAACGAGGTCACGGTCGGCTCCGCAATCCTCACGAGGCCAGTCGACTGATCGGGAATCTCGTCGGCGCAGGCCGAAAGTGAGAGCAGAGATGCGAGGCCCAGTATCAGCAACGCTGCTACCCATAACCGACGTTTGTCAGATACTGCCTGCACTGAGTTCACTCGTTTCAGGCACGGCGTTCACCCGCGCCGGCCGGCCCGCTACAGCGAAAGGGTAACGACTATGACCACGACCCATGACGGCGCGCCGCACCGGGGACCGTTGAACGGCATCCGCGTGCTCGAGTTCTCGCAGATCATCGCCGGTCCGTTCGGCTGCCAGAATCTCTCGGACCTGGGCGCGGAAGTGATCAAGGTCGAGCCGCCCGAAGGCGAGGCCTGGCGGCAGTTCTCGCAGTTCATGCCGGGCGAGTCGAAGTGGTTCCAGTCGCTCAACCGCGGCAAACGCTCGCTGGTGCTGGCGCTTCGTGATCCCGAAGCGCAGGCCATTGTGCACAGGCTGATCCCGGACGTCGATGTGGTCGTGATCAACTACCGACCCGATGTCGCCGCCCGACTCGGTCTCGACTACGACACGCTGCGCGAGATCCGACCCGATCTGATCTACGTCGACAACACCGCCTTCGGTCGTCAGGGTCCGTGGGCGCAACGGCCGGGCTATGACATCGTCGCGCAGGCCGTGACCGGGATGATGGCGCTCGACGGCAAGCTCGACGACAACGGCACGGCGCCCTCTCCCATCTCCGCGCCGGTGGCCGATTACGGCACCGGCATCGTGATTGCGCTCGGCGTCTGCGCGGCGCTGTTCCATCGTCAGCAGACCGGCGAGGGTCAGATGGTCGAGACGACACTGCTCAACACCGCGCTGGCGATGCAGGGCAGCAGCGTGATGCAACTACCGCTCGCCGACGAGCTGCCCGCAGCGAAGATGGCGCGGATTGCCGAGCTCAGGGCCGAGGGCGCGCCCTACGCCGCATTGCAGGACGTCTACAAGGATCGCGGCGCGCAAGGCGCGCTCAACATCTACTACCGCTGCTACGAGACCCGCGACGGGGCAGTGGCGATCGGCGCGCTCTCCGCCTCGCTCTGGGCCAAGGTTCGGGCAGCGCTGGAGACCGAGTTCCTCGGCTTCGCCGATCCGAACCTCGATGTGACCGACCCGGAGCAACTGGCTCACGCTGTCGCCAGTGTGCGTGAGATCGAAGCACACGTCCGCTCGAAGAGCACCGAGGACTGGCTGGAGCGATTCGAGGCCCACGGCGTTCCCAGCGGACCAATCCAGTTTCCGGAAGAACTCGCCAGCGACCCGCAGATCGAAGCCAATGAGATGGTCGTCGATCTCGACCACGACCTGTCCGGTCCACAGCGCCAGGTCGGGCCGTTGCTGAAGATGAGCGCGACGCCGACGGCGGCGCAGGGCTCGTCGCCGCCGCTCGGTCGTGATACGGACGAGATTGTCGCCAGCGCCGGCTACAGCGAGGAAGAGTTGGCCGATCTGCGGGAGCGCGGCATCATCGCCTAGAGGACGCCATCCCAGGCCGAGACTTCTTCGCCGCGGAAGTCATTCTCGATTCGGGCCGACTCTCCCAGCACGACGGTCTGGCGTGTCTGTGGGTCCCACCTTGGCCAGGGGAGGTTGTCGGTTGAGGGGTTGCCGGTACGGGCGAAGGCGAGCCAGGTGTCCATCGTGAGCTCGGCCAGACCGTTGGCGGCGACGCCCTCGCCGGCAAAGGCGGGGGCGACCTCGTGGGTGCCGAAGACGAAGGGGATGTCGAGTGCGTGGCAGGAACCGAGCACGCCGTCCATCAGGGGCGACTTCCAGTCGAACAGGTAACACCAGGTCTGATCGCTGTGCAGTGACTGCGCGTCGAGGAGCCGCTGCGCGGGCACGCGGAACAGCTTGTCGCCGCCGGCTGCGGTCTGGATCTCGTAGGCCGAGAGTGACTCGCCCCGCGCTTCCCGCGCTGCCCGATAGATGTCGTATAGCCGCCGGCCGTCGCCGTGCAGCTGGTCGAACTGGGCGACCGCGTCTTCTTCGTTCGGCGGTCCCTGCGGCAGCATCGCGGTGAAGAGCTTGTTCTCCTCGTCGAGGCAGCCGACCAGCGCCGCGACCCCGGCGGCCTGACCGGCGCGAACGGCTTCAATCGGCATCTCGGACAGAAACTCGCCGTCGATCACCGGGCGGAATCGCATCGAGGCTTCGCCGCTCGCCTCCAGATCGGTCATCATCATCTCTTCGAGCTGAGCCTGAGCCTCCAGGATGTCCTCAACGGACGCCGCCCGCAGCGCATCGATATCGTCGGGATCGACTCCCAGCAGTTCACAGAACTGTCGACCGTTGGCGATCGCCTGGCCGTCTTCCATGCCGTGATGGCCGGCGCCGGACTGCGGGATCGCCTTGTGGAACAGACCCTGCGCTTCGGGCGAACCCATCAGCGACGCGACCGACATGCCGCCGGCCGACTCACCGAAGATCGTGATGTTGCCCGGGTCGCCGCCGAACCTGGCGATGTTGTCGCGCACCCAGCGCAGCGCCGTCACCTGGTCGCGCATCCCGAAGTTTGACTCCTCCAGCGCCGGCAGGTGGAGGAAGCCCAGCGCGCCCAGTCGATAGTTGATCGTCACCACCACCACGTCGCCGCGCGACGCCAGCATCGCCCCGTCGTAGAGTCCGTCGCTGCCCGACCCGATCGTAAACGCGCCGCCGTGGATCCAGACCATCACCGGCCGAGCGCCGTCGTCGGTGCCGGGCGTCCAGACGTTGAGGAAGAGGCAGTCCTCCGATTGCTCCTGCGGGGTGTCGCCCAGGAGGGCAGTGAGCGCCTCATTCGGAACCTGGGGGGCCATCGGGCGGAACGCTTCACAGTCGAGCACATCGTCCCAGCCGGGATGTGGCCGCGGCACGCGGAAGCGCAACTCCTCGACCGGCGGCGCGGCGAAGGGGATGCCGCGATAGACGCTGAGTCCATCCTCCGAGGCGCCGTGAATTCGTCCTGCTTCGGTCTGGATAATCGCTGCCATGTCACCGCTCCGTTCGGCCGTTGTCTGCGCTCGACGCGCAGCCTA
Source organism: Dehalococcoidia bacterium (assembly GCA_965204335.1). Lineage (GTDB taxonomy): Bacteria > Chloroflexota > Dehalococcoidia > Bin125 > Bin125 > Bin125. The sequence goes on from OZ241982.1 coordinate 636,179, forward strand.
AACCGATTCGCATTGAAGCGCGCGATTGCCGCCTAGTTGGGGGTGAGCGGGGCGGTGCTGAAGACGACTCGGAAGGGTTTGCAGTAGATGATGACGGAGTTGACGTCTTCGGGGTCGAGGTCGTCGGGAAGGATGTAGTTCTGGTTGCCGACGTTGCCCTTGAGCCGGGCGAGTTCGACATAGCCGGCATCGGAGATGTCCCCGCGACCCTCGGGATTGGGGTGCGGGCTGACGAGAACGAAGAGGGCGGGGCCGTTGGTCACGCGGAAGTCCTCGAAGCGCAGGACGTGGGAGCCGTCCTCGAGCTGGTAGATCGTTGCGCTGCCTTCGCCTTTGTGGAAGGCGTCGCCGTCGATGAAAGCGCCGCTCTTGAGCTGCGTTGCAGCGCTCATCGCCTCGGTCATCGACTCTTCAACTGCGATCTCGAGCCTCGATGCGGCCGACATCATGACCCGGGCCTGATCGTCGGTGAGTGCTTCGGGGATGGTGGCGTCCGCGCCGAGGGGGAAGGATTCATCGACGACGGTGTCGACGAAGAGTGGTCGGAGCAGCCAGCCGGCCAAGAGCAGCAGCGGGATCGCGGCGGCCAACATGCCAGCCAGCGTGATTCGACCGTTTCTCGTGGTCCAGAGCCAGGTCAAGAGTCGTCGAACGAGCTGTATCACGTTGTCCCCCAATCTGCGTTCCCGTCGTGGACCAAGTTGGCCTACTTCCAAACGTACGCGCGCTGAAGCGCACCGGTGGTCAGAAGACGCCGTCCCAGACTGCGCGCTCTGTCGCGCGCCATGCAGTCTCGACGCGAATGTTGGGTCCGAGCATCACTTGCGCTCTTGCAGGCGGCTCGTACGAGGGCCATTCGAGCCCGTTGACGGATGGATTGCCGGTTCGAGCGAACGCGGTCCAGATATCCATCATCCTGTTCGCGAGCGCGTCGGCGTCCGGCCCGCTGCCGGCGAAGTCCGGGGCATCGTTGTGCGTGCCAAATGCGAAGGGGATGTCGAGCGCGTGGCACGAGCCGAGCGCGCCGTCGTTCATCGGCGATTTCCAGTCGAGCGTGTAGCCGAAGGTTGGAGCGCCGCCGCGAGCCCAGGCGTCGGCGAAGCGCAGCGAGGGCACAATCTCGAGGAAATCGCTGGCGACGGCGTCGAGGATGTCGTCGGGAGCGCTGGGCTCGGCCCGATCCGAGCGTGCCGATCGATATGCCTGGTAGACGCGGTCGGCTCCGCCGGGGATCTGCGCCAACCGAGCCATGACCCCAGCCTGGTCGAGTTGCTCCGGGGGCATCATCGCCCGGATCAGCTTCATCTCTTCGTCGGGATTGCCGGAGAGCAGGGGCACGCGACCGGCCCCGCTCGCTGCGACGGCGGCAGCCAGGGGCGGCTCGGTCAGGAACGCACCGTCGACCACCGGGCCGTAGGGCAAGCGCACCGACCACATCTCCTCAAGACTCTCGAATGCCGCCGCTTCCACCGCAGCTTGCGCCGCGAGCAGGTCGGAGGCGGGCAGACTGCGCAGCCGTTCGGGACCGGGCTCGTCGATGCCGAGTTGCGCATAGAGCTGTTCAGTCGTTGGCTCGGTGCCGTCGAAGAGGATGCCGTGGTCGCCGGCGGTGCTCATCCCGATCGCGCGGTGGAACAGACCGTGCGCCTCGGGCGAGACGAGCAGGCAGGCGACGGCCGCTCCGCCGGCGGACTCGCCGAAGAGGGCGACGTTGCCCGGGTCGCCGCCGAAGGCCGCGACGTTGTCGCGCACCCAGCGCAGGGCGGCGATCATGTCGCGCATGCCGAAATTGGTCTCGCCCAGGGCTGGTTCGTGCAGGAATCCGAGGACGCCGAGCCGATAGTTGATCGTGACGACCACGACATCGCCGCGCCGGGCCAGATGCTCGCCGGAATAGAGCGGCTCGCTTCCCGATCCGAGGGTGAAGGCGCCGCCGTGAATCCAGACCATGACGGGACGGGACGCCCGGTCAAGGGCGGGAGTCCAGAGGTTGAGGTAGAGGCAATCTTCGCTCTGGGGCTGCGGGGGCGAGGGGAGCAGGGCGTCGAGAGCGTCCATGCCTGCCTGGAGTGAGATCGGCCCGAATTCGGTGGCGTCGCGGACGCCGTCCCAGCCGCGATGGGGCTGAGGAGCGCGGAAGCGGAGGTCGTCTTTTGGCGGGGCGGCGTAGGGGATGCCGCGGAAGATGTGCAATCCATCTTCGGACGAACCTCGGACTCGTCCTGCGGTGGTTTCGACGGTGACGGCCACGGCGGAAACTCCCGGACGTTCAATGCTGCGCCGCTCAGGCTAGGGGAGCCCCCCTCTGCCTACGGCATCTCCCCCCGCTCCGCGGGGGGAGAAGGAGTTTGCGGGGCGGCGGCGGTAGTCTCAGGATGATGATCCAAGCGACGGCGCTGGCCCGACTCGACCGACATTTGCTCGAACGCTACGTCGAGCGGGGAAAGATCGCGGGCTGCGTGACTCTGGTTGCTCGGCGGGGCGAAATTGCCCACCGTTCGGCGCTGGGGATGATGGATCGTGAACTCGGGAGGCCGATGTCGAGCGATGCGATCTTCCGCATCTATTCGATGTCCAAGCCGATCACGTCCGTCGCGATGATGCAACTCCACGAGCGGGGGATGTTCCAGCTCACCGATCAGGTCAGCCGCTTCATTCCGCAGTGGCGCGATCTTCGCGTGTTCACCGGCGGGGCCTACCCCGACTACGCCACCAGGGCGCCCGACCGGCCGATGACGATCCGCGACCTGCTCTCGCACCAGTCGGGGCTGACCTACGGGTTCCAGGGCGGACCGGTCGAAGCGGGGTACTTCGAGCATCAGGTCTACCGCGCCGGGACGATGCGCGGACGCGACCTCCAGTCGATGATCGACCGGCTGGCCGATCTGCCGCTGAAATTCTCGCCGGGGGACCACTGGAACTACGGACTGTCGACCGATGTGTGCGGGTACCTGGTTGAGGTGATCTCCGGGCAGCGATTCGACGAGTACCTGCGGGAGCGCATCTTCGAGCCGTTGGGCATGGTTGACACGGGCTTCCATGTCCCGGATGACAAGCACGATCGGCTGGCCGCCAACTACGAGCTCGGGCCCGACGATCAACTGCGCCGGACGGACCTGTTCGGGGCCGACGAGTTTCTTGAACCGCCGACGTTTCTCTCCGGCGGCGGGGGACTGGTCTCGACCGCGCAGGACTACGGGCGCTTCTGCCAGATGCTGCTCAATGGCGGCGAGCTGGACGGGGTCCGCGTGCTGGGACCGAAGACGGTCGAGCTGATGACGATGAATCATCTGCCGAACAACGCCGAACTCAGCTCGCAGGCGCTGGGGATCTGGGCCGATCCGGCGAACGACGGAATCGGGTTTGGGCTCGGCTTCGCCATGACGCTCGACCTGCCTCGCATCGGGAATGCCGGTTCGGTCGGCGAGTACTGGTGGGAAGGCTCGGCGAGTACGATCTTCTGGATCGATCCGGTGCAGGACGTGATCGTGGTGTTCATGACCCAGTTCATGCCCTCGGACGCGTACCGATTCCGGGATGAGATCAAGCAGATCCTGTATCCGGGAATCCTTGCCTAGCGCTTGGATTGCCGGTCAACCAATGAAAGCGATGCGGACCATGACAGCCACAGTCGGAAACACCGGTATCTCGATTGAATCGCTCGCCCGGGTCGATCAGCACCTGCTCAGCCGGTACGTGCAGCCGGAGAAGATCGCGGGCTGCCTGACCTTGGTCTCGCGGCGGGGCGAGGTCGCGCATCTGTCGGCGATGGGCTCGATGGATCGTGAGCGCGGCAAGCCGATGGCGACGGACACGATCTTCCGCTTCTACTCGATGACCAAGCCGATTACGTCGGTGGCGCTGATGCAACTGCACGAGCGGGGGATGTTCCAACTGACCGATCCGGTGAGCCGGTTCATTCCAGCGTGGCGGGATTTGCAGGCGATGTCCGATCCCGACGGGCCGGTCACCGACACCTGCCGGCCGGCGCGGCCGATGTCGGTGCGCGATGTGCTGTCGCACCAGAGCGGGCTGACCTACGGATTCATGGAGGGCTCGCTGGAGATGGCCTACAACCAGGCCGATGTGTACTCGGCCGGGACGATGCGGGGCCGCGATCTGCAGTCGATGATCGATCGTCTGGCGGAGATGCCGCTGAAGTTCTCGCCGGGGGAGCAGTGGAATTACGGCGTCTCGACCGACGTCTGCGGGTACCTGGTGGAGACAATCTCGGGTCAGCGGTTCGACGAGTACCTGCAGGAGCACGTGTTCGATCCGCTGGGGATGGTGGACACGGGCTTCGACGTGCCGCCGGAGAAGATCGACCGCTTCGCGGCCAACTACGAGCGCGGGCCGAACAAGCGGCTGCGGCTGATCGACGATCCGGCGACGAGTCACTATGGGGAGCCGCAAACGTTCTTCTCGGGCGGCGGCGGGCTGGTCTCGACGGCGCAGGACTATCACCGCTTCTGCCGGATGCTGCTCAACGGGGGCGAACTTGACGGGGCTCGGCTGCTCGGTCCGAAGACGATCGAGCTGATGACGATGAATCATCTGCCGGACGGTCAGGATCTGTCCGAGCGGGCGCTGGGCAGCTTCTCGGAGACGGCGAACGACGGAGTCGGCTTCGGGCTTGGATTCGCGATGATCGTGGATATTCCGCGCACGCAGAATGTCGGCTCGCTGGGCGAGTACTACTGGGGCGGCGCGGCGAGCACGATTTTCTGGGTCGACCCGGCCGAGGAGATGATCGTGATCTTCCTGACCCAGTTCATGCCGTCCGGGACGTTCAACTTCCGCGGTCAGATCAAGCAGATCCTGTATCCGGGTCTGGTCGACTGAACGGCTAGACTGCTAGCCAAATTCGTACTGAGCGAATCTGGACTAGGCATGGCCGACATACCCGACACTCTCCCGACCTACGACCAGCTTCCCTACAAGCCGGGCAATCCGGCGAAGACGGCCTGGGGCCTGTTCGGCGACGACGACCAGGTGGGCATGTTCAACCTGCAGACGCCGGACAAGATCGTGCAGGCGGCATCGTTGATTCGCAAGGGCAAGATGTTCCCGATGAACTGGGACCAGTCGATGCCCAGTCCGCCGCTCTACAACCGGGGGGCGGTGCGGCATACGGTGATGCGGCGGGCCGGGTTCGGGCATCACGGCGACGATGTGCTGGACAACTTCTACACCCAGCAGTCGTCGCAATGGGACGCGCTGACCCACGTCGGCGATTTCGAGCACGGATTCTGGGGCGGCGTCACGAACGAGTGGCTGCTCGAACACCGGGACTCGCCCAAGCTCGGGATCGAGCACTGGGCCCAACGCGGGATCGCGGGACGCGCGGTGCTGCTCGACATGGGACGATGGTTCGAGTCGCAGGGTCAGCCCCTGGCGATGGACGAGTACCGACCGATTACCGCAGACGAGGTCGAGGCCTGCCGCGCCGCGCAGGGCGTCGAACTGCGCGACGGCGACGTGCTGCTGATCCGGATTGGCTGGATCGGTTGGTACGAGCAGACCGACTTCATGACGCGCCAGGCGCTCTCGCAGATGCCCAACCTGGCGTTCCCCGGACTCGGATGCTCGGAGGAGATGGCGGCCTACATCTTCGACCACCACCCGTCGGCGGTGTGCTCCGACAATCCGGCGCTCGAAGCGTGGCCGCCGCCCAACTTCGCCGACCCGGACGGCTTCCTCCATCACTGGATCATCGGACGCTTCGGCATGGCGATCGGGGAGATGTTCACGCTCGATGCGCTGGCCGAGGACTGTGCCGAGGACGGCGTGTACGAGTCGTTCTTCGCTGCGGCGCCGCTCAACGTCAGCGGGGGCACGGGCAGTCCGCCGAACGGCCTGGCGATCAAGTAGGAGTAGCCTAAGTGAGCGCTATCTGGTCGGTGCCCCCCTCTGCCTGCGGCATCTCCCCCCGCTCCGCGGGGGGAGAAAAGAATGGGCCAGCATCTCCCCCTCGCGGAGCGGGGGAGAGCGGAATGGGCATGACGGACTAAGGCACAGGACATGACCGACTCGAAAATCGAAGTTGTCCAGGGCGACATTACGAAGCAGGACGTTGACGCGATCGTCAACGCGGCCAACAACTATCTCTGGATGGGGGCGGGCACGGCCGGGGCGATCGTCCGGGCCGGCGGCCGCGAGATCGAGGACGAAGCGATCCGCCAGGGTCCGATCGAGGTCGGCGAGGCGGTGGTCACCGGTCCCGGCAACCTGTCTTGCCGTCACGTGATCCACGCAGCCGCGATGGGCCAGGATCTGCACACGTCGGCCGACAAGATTCGAGCCTCGACCGACAACGCGCTGAAGCGCGCCGAGGAACTGGGGATCAGCTCGGTCGCCTTTCCCGCGCTGGGCACGGGCGTGGGCGGATTCGACTACACCCAGGCCGCCGAGATCATGCTCACGGTCTGCTACCAACGCTCGGGCAGCGCGCAGAGTGTTCGCACGATTCGCTTCGTGCTCTTCGACCAGCGGGCGTTCGAAGCCTTCCACGAGGTCGCGGAGAACCTCGAGTCGGCGGCCGAAATGCATCAATAATCTGAACCAGTCTGCACCAGTGTGAAGTCAGCTCAATACTCAACTCCAGGAGATCGACATGTCCCGACGCATTGCCCATTGCGAACTGCAGGTTCAGCCAACTCCCGGCGCCGAGTGGACCTCGGTGACCGCGCTCAGCGAGGCCGAATGGACCGGCTTCGCCCCGGCCGGCTGCGGCGTTGACCAGGGACGGGTCATCGCCCGGCCCGACGACGCCGATGCTGCGCTGCTCGATCCCAACGCGCCCGATCAGACCTGGCGGCTGGTCGATGAGCAGGGTGAGCCGCTGTTCGAGTTCCTCGGCTACGTCGATGATCGACGCCCGCGGCAGCCGGGACGGATCATCCTTGGGATCAGCACGACGCCCGAGCTGCTCGGCGCGTGGACCGAACTCCAAGCGGCGGCGGTCGACTAGGGTTCCTCGGCTCACGGATACAATTGAGCCATGCCGCACTACACGCGCTCAGGCGACGACGGCTCCACGACGCTCTGGGGCGGCGGACGGATCCCCAAGGATCATCCGCAGCCCGAGGCGTACGGAGCGATTGACGAGGCCTCCTCGGCGCTGGGGCTGGGACGTGCGCTCTCCACAGACCCCCGCACCCGGGAGATCGCCGTCGATATCCAGCGCCGGCTCTACCTGATCATGGCCGAGTTGGCGGTCGCGCCGGGCAAGCCGATTCCGGACGATTTCACGACCGACGGCGCCGACGTAGACCAGCTCGAGGCCTGGGCGGCAGAACTGGAACGGCTGGCGCCGCCGCCGAACGAGTTCGTCCTGCCCGGCGGGTCGCCCGGATCGGCCGCGCTTGACCTCGCCCGCACGACGATTCGACGCGCCGAGCGCGAAACCGTCCGCCTGCGCGGACATGGCCATCCGGTCAACGACCACACGATCCGCTATCTGAACCGGGCGTCGTCCGTGCTGTTCGATCTGGCGCGGTACGAGGAGCAACAGGCCGGCGTCGACGCGATCCGCTCGCGTCCCGCCACGACCGCGGATGCGGCGGCGCCGTGAGTGACATGACGCCGACGCCGCTCGCGCTGATTTCCGACGACGCCTCGCTCCAGATCGCCCGCATCGCGGGAGAGGGAGCGGACTGGACGGCCGAACTTGAGAAGCGCCTCGACATGCAGGCCGAGGGCATGGTGTTCATGTGGCCTTCGTGGTCGCCGAACGGCGAACAGATCGCGGTTTCGGCATCGTCGCAGCGCCGCGACGACCCGAAGCTGGAACTCTGGCGGACATCCTGCGCGGAGGGCCAGACCGAACCGATCTTCGAGAACCCGCGCGACGGTCGACAGGTCATCGCCGCCGGTCTGGCCCATTACGTCAATTGGGCGCCCTCCGGGCGGGCGCTCGCGGTCGTGGCCAATGTGGGTAGCGGACTGGCGGTCAACCTCGTCGCGGCCAGCGGACAGGGGCGACCCAGGCGCCTGGTCGACGGCGCGCCGCTCTACTTCGCCTGGGCGCCCGACGGCCGCGCCGTAATCGTCCACCGAGCCGCTCAGCTGATCCTGTTCGACTTGACGGCCGAGTCGGAGGGCCCGATCCAGGTCCAGCGGGTGCGACCGAGCTTCCGCTCGCCGGCCTGGTCGCCCGACGGTTCCGCCGTCTACTTCGCCAAGCCCCGACCGGGCGGCGGCTCGATCATCGTCGGCGCGAGACGCAGCGAGATCGGCCAGGGCGGCGAGCACGAAGAGTTGATGGAACTGACGGGCGCCGCCTCGTTCGTCGCTTCCCCGAGCGACAACCGTCTGGCCGTGCTGACCCTGACCGCGGGCGACGCGGAAGGGCGACACCTCACGATCCTCGATCCGATCACCGGCATGCAGCAGCCGATCATCGACCGGGCGATCAACGGCATCGTCTGGGCGCCGGACGGACGGGCGCTGTACGCCTTCGAGCCGCAGCCGTCGAGCACGATGATCGCCCTGACCAGGTACCGGCTCGACCGCAACGGCGAGTACGCCGGCAGCGAACGGCTGGCCCGGTTCCAGCCGTCGGCGGAGTTCGCGACGATGCTCAACTTCCACGACCAGTTTGCTCATTCGCATCAAATCATCAGTCCCTGCGGCAAGTGGATCACGTTCGCGGGGCTCGCGCTGGGCAACGGCGGCTCCGGGCGGCGTGGATTCGGACCACAGAACGGCTTGTACATCGTGCCCACCGACGGTTCGGCGCCGCCCCGGCGCGTATCGGCCGGTAGCATTTCCTTCTTCCCACCAGGTCCTCCGATGGAGACGGACTGAACAGCGCCATGGCCTGCACGACGGAATCGGAAGATCTCCTGCGCAGCAAGGAGCTACGCGTGACCCGCCAACGCCTCGCCGTGCTCAGCGTCCTGCGGCATTCGGAACAGCACATCACGGCGTCGGACGTGTTCGAGATCGCACGCCGCGACGCGCCCGAACTGAACGCTTCGACCGTCTATCGAACGTTGACCCAGTTGCGCGACCTCGGCCTGGTCTCGCAGACCGATCTCGGCCGCGGCGAACGGACCTTCAGTTGGCGAACGGAGCGTCCCCACCATCACCTGGTCTGCACGTCCTGCGGCGTCCTGAGCGAGCTGCCGCACGACTTCCTCTCGAACTTCGCGATCCGACTACGGTCCGAGTTCGGCTTCGAAGCCGACCCCGACCACTGGGCCGTCTACGGCCGCTGCCGAGACTGCACCGACAGCGAGCGGCAACGATGAGCGCCACTCCTTCGGCGTTGACGCGCTACCACCGTCTGGTCCAGGACGAGATGCGAGCGGCGTTTCCCGAGGCCGAGCTGCCGATCTACGACATGGCGCGTTACGCCTTCGGTTGGTTGGACGACGCAGGTCGGCCCGCCGACGCCTCCGGCAAGGGCGCCCGAGCGGCCCTGACCATGCTCGGCGCCGAGGCGATCAGCAGCGACCCCGAGGCGCTGCGACGGGCCACGTCCGGCGCAGCCGCCGTCGAGATGGTGCACAACTTCTCACTCGTCCATGACGATGTCCAGGACGGCGACGAGGAACGCCGCGGGCGACCGACGGTCTGGCGCGTCTGGGGCGTCGCTCAGGCAATCAACACCGGCGACCTGATGCGTGAACTCGCCGACGCCGCCCTCCGGCGTGCATTAGTCCACGGAGCCTCCGCGGACTCCGTGATCGAAGGCATCCGCCGCCTCAATCGCGCCACGATGCTGATGATCGAGGGACAATACCTCGACCTCACCTTCGAACAGCGACTGGACGTCGGCGTCGATGAGTACTTGGCCATGGTCGAGCGCAAGACCGGCGCGATGATGGGCGTCTCGCTCGCCATCGGCGCCACCCTGGCCGGGGCCACGCGGGAGCAGGCGGACACGCTGGATCGCGCCGGTACGCGGCTCGGTCGATGCTTCCAGATGCGCGACGACTGGCTCGGCATCTGGGCCGACCCGGAGGCGCTCGGCAAGCCGACCGACGCCGACATCCGCCGACGCAAGAAGTCGTTCCCCATCCTCTACGCGCTGACTCATGCGCCGGCCGACGCCAGACGTGAGCTCTCGCAAATCTACCGCTCGGACGCCGGCGCCGATGGCGCAGATCTGCCCGACGAGCAGGTCGAGTGGGTGCACAACCTGCTCAGCGAGGTCGGCGCGGACTCGGCCACCGACCAGGCCGCGCGGGAGGAGTACGAGGCGCTCCGCCGCGAACTCGCCGCCTGTCAGCCTCGGCCGGGGGCGGTCGCCGATCTCGAAGAACTCGCGCTCTTCACGCTCGAGCGGGATCGCTGAGGTGCGGCGATGACCACCGTCTCGCGCGCCCACGTTCCCGACGCGTCACTCAGCCGCACGATCAGACGGGCCACCGACTGGCTAATCGCGGAGCAGGATCCGGCCGGATTCTGGTGGGGCGAGCTCGAATCGAACGCGTCGATCACCGCCGAGTACCTGCTGCTCACTCATCATCTCGGCGTCGGCGACCGACAACAGTGGGACGGCATCGCTCGCTATCTCAGAGGGCAGCAGCGGCCGGAGGGATTCTGGGCGCAGTACCTGAACGGGCCCGGCGACATCTCCACGTCCGTCGAGGCGTACTTCGCGCTGAAGCTCGCCGGCGACGACCCGGATTCGCCTCATATGACCAGGGCGCGGGAGTGGATCCTCGAGCAGGGCGGCATCGTCAAAGCCCGAGTCTTCACCAAGATCTGGCTCGCCATGTTCGGCGAGTTCGACTGGGATCGGCTGCCGGCCATGCCGCCCTGGATCAACCTGCTGCCTTCCTGGCTGCCGATCAACCTGTACGAATTCGCGAGCTGGGCCAGAGCCACGGTCGTCGGCATCACCGTGATCATGACGCTGAAGCCCACTGCCGCGCTGCCGGCCGGGGCCGGTGTTCCCGAGCTCTGGGTCAAGCCCTCCGACCGCCGCCGGTTTGCCGTCCCGCCGCCGCGCAATCCGTTCTCGGCCGACGGTGCGTTTTATGTCTTCGATTCGTTGCTTCGCCTGCTGGATCGCAACCGGATCCGACCGTTCGAGCACCGCGCGCTCGCGTTCTCGGAGCGCTGGCTGCTCGATCGCCAGGAGGCGGACGGCTGCTGGGGCGGCATCCAGCCGCCCTGGGTTTACGCCATCCTCGCGCTGCGAGCGATGGGCTACTCGCTCGACCATCCCGTGATCCGTCGCGCCCTGGCAGGATTCGAGCGCTTCACCTGGAACAGCACCGCTAAATCGGGCGAACAGGTCTGGACCGAGAGCTGCCAGTCGCCGGTCTGGGACACCTGCCTCGCCGCCGTCGGCCTGCTCGACGCCGGGCTCGATCCACAGCATCCGGCCCTGCAGAGCGCGGCTCGCTGGATGCTGCGAGAGCAGGTGCTGTCGGGCGGCGACTGGCAGGTCAAGAACCCCGACACGCCGCCCGGCGGCTGGGCGTTCGAGTTCGACAACGACGTCTACCCCGATGTCGACGACACGGCCGTGGTGATGATGGCGCTGGAACGGATCCCGCTGCCCGGGCTCGAGTCCGAGCGCCAGTTGGCGCTCGATCGCGGCTTGCACTGGATGCTGTCGATGCAGTCGTCCAACGGCGGCTGGGGCGCGTTCGACGTCGACAACGAGAAGACGTTCCTCGCTGCGATCCCGTTTGCGGACTTCGGCGAACTGCTCGACCCGCCGACGGCGGATGTCACCGCCCACGCGCTGGAGTACATCGGACAACTCGGCTACAGCGGGCAGTATCCGCCCGCCAGCCGAGGCTTGCGCTTCCTCTACGACATTCAGGAACCGGACGGCTCCTGGTGGGGTCGATGGGGCGTGAACTACATCTACGGCCTCGGCGCCGCGCTGCCGGCGCTCAACATGCTGGGCGAACCGATGTCGGCCCCGCCGGTGCGTCAGGCCGTCGAGTGGCTGTTCCGCCACCAGTTGCCGGACGGCGGCTGGGGCGAGTCCTGCGACACGTACGCCGATCCTTCGCTTCGCGGTCTGGGGCCATCGACGCCCTCGCAGACCGCCTGGGCGCTGATGGCGCTGATCGCGGCCGGCGAGGCGGAGCATGACTCGGTCGCCCGCGGCATCCGCTATCTCGTCGAGCGTCAGCGCGAGGACGGGACCTGGGACGAACCCGAGTTCACTGGTACGGGCTTTCCCGGCGATTTCATGATCAACTACCACCTCTACCGTCACTACTTCCCGCTGATGGCGCTGGGACGCTACGAACGCGCCATCGCGCCGCGCTAGGCCGCGCCAGGCCGCCATAGGCCGCGGTGGAGACGGTCGGCGACAGAACCGTCGCCGTGTCGCGTTGGCGGCGGCGCGGAACGGTTAGCATGACAGATCATCGAACGAGCGTCGCCCGATGCGCGCACCTTGGACAGGGAGGGGGCGGCATGACTACGTCATCAGACACCAACGTTGACATTGAGATGCACCAGCTGCCCCGCGATCTGCGCAGTGGCGAACGCACCATCCGGCTGCGCCATCTGGCGAGTAACGACGGCAACGCATTGCTTGAGTTTGGCCGGCGGCAGCCGAACGAGGACCTGCTCTTCCAGGAACGGGATATCACCAATGTCGCCGACATCGGCGACTGGATCCACGAGACCGAGGCCGGTCGGATTCGCTCCGTCGTGGCCGAGGAGAACGGTCAGATCATCGGCTACACGACGATCGAGCGGGGACGATTGCGCTGGACCCGGCACGTGGCCGAAATCCGGGTCATGGTCGACGTGAACGCGCGCCGTCTCGGGCTGGGACACGTACTGCTGGGCCTCGCCTTCGAGGGCGCGCTGGCGGACGATGTGTCCAAGATCATCGCGCAGATGACGCCGGACCAGGTCGGCGCGCGCAAGATCTTCGAGCGTCTCGGCTTTGTCGAAGACGCCGTGCTCACCCGGCACGTCGCCTCGGCGGACGGCGAACTGCACGACCTGGTCGTGATGCGATTCGACACCAAGCAGCGACTGCTCTGCAAGGAGTGCGGCCAGTATGTCCTTACGCTGATTCCGCTGCAGGGCAAGCAGCTCTGTTGGGCGTGTTACGAAATACTTGATCTCGAACTGGGAGCGGGGTAAATCCAGAACTAGAAGGATATGGAGGAAATCATGGCAGAGCACCGAGACCACACGTACAAGATCATCGAGTTGGTCGGTTCGTCGCCGGACGGCGTCGACCAGGCGATCCGCAACGCCATCGAGCGAGCCGGCGAGACGCTGCGCAACCTCGACTGGTTCGAGGTCCGCGAAATCCGCGGACCGATCCAGAACGGTGAAATCGGCTGGTTCCAGGTCAAGCTCGGCGTCGGCTTCCGCATCCTCGACCCGGCCGATCTCGAGCAGGACTAGCCGCGCACCACGAGCCGGGCATAGGGCGCCTCACGCCGATGACAACCACGCCTCGGGACATCGCGTTCGAAGGGAGCGCGGACGACGCGCTTCGCTGGTGCCGGCGCTACACGCGCCGGCACGGCGAAAACTTCACCGTGGTCAGCTGGTTTTTGCCCCGCGAGCTGCGGGCGCCGATGTTCGCCGTGTACGCGTTCTGCCGGTTCACCGACAACCTCGGCGACGAGTCGGACGGCACGCCCGCCGAACGGCTGGAGCGGCTGGACCAGTGGCAAGCCGATCTTGAACGCGCATTCGACGGCTCGGCGCCGCAACATCCGATCAATATCGCCCTGCGCCACGTGGCCGGGCAGAAGCCGCTGCGGCCCGGCCCGTTCCGTCGCCTGATCGAAGCCAACCGGCTCGATCAGCGCAAGTCTCGCTACGAAACGTTCCAGGACATCCTCGCCTACTGCGATCTCTCGGCCAATCCGGTGGGAGAGATGGTCCTCGCGCTCTGGGACATCGACACCGAGACCGAGGAGGGGCGATATCGTCGCGACCTGTCGGATGCGACTTGCACGGCGCTGCAGATCGCCAATCACTGGCAGGACGTCAGGCGCGACTTCCTCGACTCGGGACGGATCTACCTGCCGCTCGAGGACATCCGCCGCTTCGGACTCTCCGAGGAGGAGATTGACGACGGCATTCGAGAGAAACGCTGTCCCGACGCGTTCCGCACGATGATGCGCTTCCAGGTCGACCGCGCGGAAGTCTGGTTCCGCAAGGGCGAGCGCCTGATCGATGAAGTGCCGCGCGAACTGGCGGTCGACCTGCGGTTGTTCACGGACGGCGGACGAGCCGTGCTCAAGGCGATTGAGCGACAGGACTACGACACCCTGAGCCGCCGGCCGCGGGTCGGCAAGTCGACGCGCGCCTGGCTCGCCCTGCGCGCGGCCGTGCAACTCAAACTAACCTGACGCCACGATGCCACGCCGACTCGAACCGCACGTCGCCGACGCCTACCAGGAATGCCAGGCGTTCACGCGCAGACGTGCCACGAACTTCTACATCGCGTTTTCCGCCCTGCCGCAACGCAAGCGCCAGGCGATTTATGCCGCCTACGCGTATGCCGGCACGGTCGACGATGCCGTCGACGATGCGGGAACGCAGGAGGAGCGCGCGGCGGCCCTGCACCAGGCCCACAGCCTGTTGCATGCCGCCTACGACGGCGGCGAGGCCGAGCCTGCCTGGCTGATGGCCGGTCTGGCTGACGCCGTGGATCGCTACGACATCCCGCGCTATCACTTCGAGGAACTCGTGCTCGGCATGGAGCACGACCTCACCAACACGCGCTATGACACGTTCGCCGATCTCGAGCAGTATTGCTATCGCGCCGCCTCGGTGATCGGCCTGATCTGCATCTGCATCTTCGGCTACGACCGATCGCAGACGCAGCTCGCGATCGACTCGGCCGTCGCCATGGGCAAGGCGCTGCAGATCACCAACATCATGCGCGATGTCAAGGAGGACGCCGAACGCGGCCGGATCTACCTCGCCCGAGAGGATCTCGAGCGGCACGGCGTCTCCGAAGCGGACATCCTCGGCAGCGTCTACAACGACGAATTCCGACACCTGATGGCCGACTACGCCCAGCGGGCCTACGCCTTCTATCGCGAGGGCGACCGGCTGATCCCGCTGCTCAACGGACCGCGCAGCCGAGCCTGCTGCAACGGGCTACAGGGCGTCTACCGCATGATCCTCGACGCCATCGTCGCCCGTGAGTACGACGTCTACAGCCGGCGAGTCTCACCCTCGAAGGCCGGTCGGTTCGTGCGCATGCTCGAGCTCTGGCTGATGGGCGCGTTGCCCAACGTTGCACGTCCCGGCTGAGTCCGCCGTGTTCGACTACCGCGACGACGCGCCGATCGCCGTCATTGGCGGTGGGTTGGCCGGCCTCAGCGCTGCGCTCGACCTTGCCGACGCCGGACGCGACATCGTCCTGTTCGAGCGACGCCCGTACGTCGGCGGCAAGGCGTACTCCTTCCAGGATCCGAACCACGACGTCGTCCTCGACAACGGCCAACACATCACGATGCGCTGTTGCACGGCCTTTCAGGCGTTCCTCGAGCGAATCGGCTGCGCAGACATCGTGCGCTACCAGGACCATCTCGAGGTAGCGGTGATCGATCCACAGTCCGGCGGCCACCACGTCAGCCTGATTGCCGGCAGCCGGCCCCGGGCGCTTGTCCGGCTCGGTCTGCAGCTCTTGCCCGCTCCGCTGCACATGTTTCCCTCGTTGGTCACCTACGAGCACCTGAGCATCGGTGAGAAAGCCCGTCTCGCGCTGGCCATCGAACCGATCAGGCGAATGAGCGAGTTTGAGCGCATGGCGCTCGATCGCCAGTCGTTCGAGGACTGGTTGCACAACCACCATCAGACGAACCGCACGATCGATCGCTTCTGGGATCTGATCATCCTGCCGACCTGCAACGACCGCTCGCGTGATGTGTCGGCGACGCAGGCGATTCAGGTGTTGCAAGAGGGCTTCAGCCGCGACGCCCGCGCAGCCGACATCGGCGTCTTCACCCGCGGACTTGGGGAAGTCGCCGAGACCGCCCTGCAGCGCCTTCGCGATCGCGGGGCGCGCGTGGAACTGAACGCCGCCGTTCGCGGAATCACCGCGACGGGAGGCGAAGCGACCGCCGTGCGCTTCGGCCGCGACGAGATGATCGATGTCGGCGCCGTCGTCCTCGCCTTGCCGCCCAGGCAGGCCTTCGAACTGATCCCGCCCGGCTGGCGTCGGCGCGAGCCGTTCTGGCGGCTCGCCCAGCACGAGGTCAGCCCGATTGTCAACGTGCACATGCAGTGGGATCGCCCGATCATGCGCCGCAACTTCGTTGCCGTGCTCGACCCCGATGCGCAGTTCATTTTTCATCGTTCGCAGATTCACGGCTGGCAGACGCCTCCGCACTGGATCTCGGTCTCACTGAGCGGCGCCCACGATCTGATTGACCGGCCGCAGGAGGAGATCGCGCGGCGAGTCGAACGCGCGGTGCGGCAGGCCCTGCGGCGAACCGAGGGCGCTGAACTGCTCGCCACCCGCGTCGTCAAGGAGGCGGAAGCGACCTTCCGCCCTCGACCCGGTATGAACGCCCATCGCCTGCGACCGCGTACGTCGATCCGCAACCTGGTCCTGGCCGGCGCCTGGACCGCGACCGGTTGGCCGGCGACGATGGAGTCCGCGGTCCGCAGCGGACAGGCGGCGGCCCGAGCGCTGCTGGAAGAACAGGACCAGGGACCATGACCGAACGACGACGGATCCACTCGAATCCCGCCTTTGAAGCCCGATTCGCCTATTGCCGAGCCCTCAAGGTCGGCAACCTGGTTCACGTCAGCGGCACCGCGGCGGTCGAGGCCGACGGCAGCGTCACTCCCGGCGGCGCCGGTCCGCAGACCGCTCGTTGCCTTGAGATCATCAGGGCGGCCATCGAAGATCTCGGCGGCACGCTTCAGGACGTGGTCCGGTTGCGGATGTACATCACCGACATCAGCCTCGCCGACTCGATGGGCGAACATCTCCGCTCCGCCTTCGCCGACGCACCGCCGACCTCGACGTTGGTCGAAGTCAGCGGTCTGGTCGATCCCGAGATGATTGTCGAGATCGAGGCCGAGGCGATCATCGACCCGTAGTGCGGCGAAGGGGCTTGAGACCGAATCGCGCACGAATCGAGTTCGCTGCGGCCCACAGATGCGTTTCCGAAGCGAAGAGCTTCGTCAGCTGATTCGACGAGCAGCCCACCAGGGCCGCGCAGTCGGCGGTCGACCCGCCGACCGCCTCAAACAGGTCGAGCAATGGTCCGACCCCCGTCCAGAACTCGCGGTGCCCGGGGCCGACTCGATCCTTGCCCGGTACCTCTGTGCGGACCGAGCGGGGCAGGATGCGCTGCAGCGCCGGGGGCGGGTGGTACAGATCGAGGTCCACTTCACGCCGTCGTTCAAGCGCGATCGCGCGCCGCAGACGGCTCAATGCCATGGTGCGATTCTGGTGTTGCGAACGCCGCTCGGAGGCGTATCCGACCGCGCCGGTCGGCTCGTGGGTCAGACGAACGGCCGAGTCTGTCCGGTTGCGATGCTGCCCGCCCGGCCCCGAGACGCGGAATCGCTCAAACCGACACTGGGCCAGCAGTTCGTCGTCCGAGAGCGCCAGCCAGTCCACGGCGGTCCGCTCAGATGTCGACAGTTGCCGGCGGCGGCGCCAGTTCCGACGATTTCGAGATCTCGAAGCTGATGTATTGCCAGTCGGAGATTGTCGTGTGATTCACGTGCGACGCCATCTCATTCACGATGACCAATCCCAAGTCGCTCAGCTCGTCGCTGTCGGCCTCCATCAGGTCGGGCGGTACGTTCGGCATCTCCACGTCCCGCGCCTCGGAGCGATCGGTCAGCATCACGTCGATCACGCTGTCGTCCGGCGACAGTTCAATCCGGATGGTACGATCCGGCTCGCCCTGTTCCGCCAGGTGCGTGAAGACCTCCTCAAGGCACAACTCGATCTGGTTCCCTGCGCGAGCGGGCAGTCGCATCGACTCAGACGACTGCCGGGCAAACTCCAGGAGGCCGGGGAGTTCGTCGGCATCCGCACGTCCGCGCCAGCGATAGCGGCGGCGCGGCGTCAAGCGGAACAGGGCTGTCAGCAACACCGCCAACACTGATGAGGCCGAGATCGAGTTGCCGGCAATCGGCTCCAGCGCCTGCGGAATCTTGTCCATAAAGAACAGACCGTTCTGCGCTGCGAATCCGCCCCAGAACGCGACCCCGATGATCAGCGTCGTGCGACCGTTGATCCCACCGGAGACGGCGAGTTGCAGGCCCATCACAAAGAGGACAAGCATGGTCACGAAGGTCACCGCGCCGATCGCGGCGAGCGGCAGGTCCAGCACGAATCCGGTCAGCACCGGGAAGAAGGCCATCACAACCATCAGCCCGGCGCCGTAGAGCGCGACCCAGCGGGAGGCGACTCCGATGATCGGAATCATGCCGGTCGGCGACGAGTACGTAGTGTTCGGCGCGGTGCACATGATTCCGGCCAGCGCGTTGCCTACGGCGTCTGCGTTGAGCGACCCGCGCACGGATTCGTAGTCGATCCGCCGGAAGTCGCGCTGCGACACCTTTTGCACCGCGATCGCATCGCCGACGGTCTCAAAGGTTCCGGCCAGCGTCGCGATGATGAACGCGCCGAGCACGGCGAACGCCTCGGCGGTGCCGGGAAAGGTCGGCGCCTCCCACTGTCCGATTGGAAAGCCCACGATCGCCGCTTCGCTGGTCTGGGTGAAATGCCAGTCGCCGGTCGCCAGCGCCGTCAACGAGCCTGCGGCGAGGCCGAGAATGGGTGACCACAGGCGGTAGCGCGACGGCGCCCAGACGATCATTGCGACCATGACGATTGCGGACACCGCGCCGATCAACAGGAACTCTGATGAACCCTGCTTCCCTTCCACAAACGTGCCCTGCCATTGATCGAGCGCAATCGGTATCACCAGTACCGCCACCGACATCACCACGACACCCCCGACCGTGGGCGTGAAGATGTTGCGGAGCACGCGGAAGAAATGCGCGATCAGCCACTCGGTGGGAGCTGCGATCAGCGCCAACGCCGCCACGAAGCCGATCCCGGCCAACTCGATCGCGTCCATCGTCGCTGCGAAGAACGCTCCCGACGTGCCCATGAAGAGCATGTAACCCGAGCCGACGCGTCCGATGCGAATCGCCTGCACCGCGGTCGACAGACCGGCCGTGAGCAGGGTCGCCGATACGAGGAAGGCCGCCTGCTCGACGGTCACGATGTCGAGCGAGCGCATCAGGATGGGCAGGAAGATGGCCCCGGATATGACGAACAGCGCGTTCTGCAGGCCGAGCCCGGCCCCGATCAGCAACGGCGGACGCTCGTGCACGTCGTAGCGAAGAGTCGGTCCGCGTTCGCGCATGGCGCGCGTAGTCTATAGCGAGCGGCGATCCGCAATCGGTCAAGCGATAGGCAAATCGATGAACCATGGACTGACCGTCAACGTGAACGGACTCGACCTGCACTACGTGGATCACGGCGGCGACGCCGCAGTCAGCGCCGTCGCGTTGCACGGATTTGCGCTGAACTGCCATTCGTTCGACGAGGTCGCGCCGGCGCTCTCCGACCGCCTGCGCTGGTACGCCCTCGACCAGAGAGGTCACGGTCGCTCGGATCGCGCGGCCGAACTTGCCGACTACTCCCGCGACCATATGGCCGACGACATCGGCGGCTTCATCTCGGCCCGGAATCTCGACCGGCCGGTCGTCCTGGGACACTCGATGGGCGGCATGAACGCGATGACGTTTGCGGCCGGCCATCCCGACCGGCTCCGCGCACTCGTCCTGATCGATGTCGGCCCCGGCGTCAGCGTGGACGGCGTGCAGCAGGTACGCCAGTTCGTCGCCGGCCCGTACGAACTCGACTCGCTTGACGCCTGGGTCGAGATGACCCACAAGTACTACCCCTTCCGCTCGAAAGAAGGAATCCGCAAGCGACTCGCGGTGTCGCTGCGCGAGACGCCCGACGGCAAGATGGCCAAGATGTTCGACGAGCGTTTTCGCGAAGCCGACTTCCGTGGCGTCGCCGATGGCCGCGCGGGCATCTGGGAAACGGCCCGAGCGCTGACCGTTCCGACGTTGCTGCTGCACGGCGAGAAGAGTCCCGTGCTCAAGCGAGAGCAGGCGGAAGAGTTCGCCAACACCGTTGATTGCGTCCGCCTGGTGACGATTCCGGAGGCAGGTCACTCGGTCGCCGGAGACCAGCCGGAAGCGTTCACCGAGGCCGTCCGCGCATTCCTCGACGATGTCCTCTAGGCCCGGTCCGCGAGGCCGCGGCGGCTCTCGCGAGCGCCGAACCTCTTCGCTGTTGATCCCGATCATCGGAGCGATCATCGGGTTCATCGCCGCGCTCTTCCTGCTCCGCGAACTCGACATCTTTGAAGGCGACCCGGCCCCTGTCGGACCCAGCGTCAACGGATCCTGCGACTACCCGAGCGGCGGCTATTTCGATCAGCTTTGCAACCTCGTCGCCCGAGCCACGGTCGAGATCCAGTCGGTGATCACTCCCGAGGCGGCGCAGGGGTGCGTCGAGCAGAACACCGGTTGCCGAACGCACCGGGAGAATCTGCGTCAGGGACTGCCGAGGATCGAACGCTTCCGCGATGCGCTGTTCGAACTCGATCCGCCGGAACAGGCAGAGGACTGGCACGGACGCTATCTGACCACGATCGCTCAGCTACACAGCGGCTACAACGCGCAGTTTCGGGCGTTGCAGGACAGCGACCGTGAGGGGTTCCTCGAAGCCCACGACCGCACGGCAATCGCCGCCGAGGAGGCAGGAACGCTGTTCGACGACTTCGAGATCGCCTTCACCGACGAACGCGGACCCTAACCGTCCCGGGACTCCAGGATGGCTTTCAGTTGACCGAGTTCCTTGCGCATCTGACGGCGCATCATCATCTTCATCAACGGCCGGAGCACGGTGAACATGATCGAGGTCAAGATGTGATCGCTGCCGGCGGTCATCGAGTTGGTCACGATCGTCGAAGCTCCGGAGCGCTCGAGGCTCAGGCGTCCGGTGAACGGAAACGGACCCTCGGAGGCTTCGATGGCCAGTTCACGACCCTCGCGAAACTCGGTGACCGTCATCAAAGTTGGGGCGGAGCCGCCTCCGTAGGTGTAGACGCCGCGAATCTGCGTCCCGCGACCGATTGGCTCGTCGCCGATCACTTCGGACTCGGACATGCCGTCGACCCATTGGTCCTGGTTGGTGACGTTGGAGACGTATGTCCAGACCTCGGCGGGGTCGCGATCGATCGCGATCTGCGCGGCGGCGCTGAGGCTGACCATCAGGACTGAAGCCCCATGGCCTGGCGCAGGTGCGCGATTTCCTGTCGCAGCATCCGGTTGGCGATGATCGTTCCCAGCGGACGCAGCGGGCCCATCACGATCTTCATCATCAACGCGGTCGGATAGAGGGTGACGTGGTACGTCATCCGCGACGAGGTCTCGTCTCCGGAGCAGCTAATCACGGTGACGAACGGGGTGTGGCCGTCGGTGTTTTCCCAGGAGATTCGCGAGGGCGGGTCATACTCCTTGACGGTCATCGTGACCCGCAGCGACTTGCCCTGCTCGGTGGAGGTACCGATGATCTCCGTGCCAACTCCGATCTCGCCGCCGCCGACCACTTCCGAGTCGGACATGCCGAAGACCCATCGATCCTGGTTCGGCACGTGGGAGACGAACGACCACAGATCGTCGAGTGGGCATTCGAAGTCAGCCTCGATGCTGAAGGTCGCTGCCATCGAATCGTCCTATCTGAACAGATCCATCTCCGCCGGGCGGACCAGCGTCGAATGGTCATGTTCCTCAACCGGAATGTTCAATCCCCGCACCACGGCGACCGGCACGGCGTCGAGCTTGTTCATCACCGGCTCCGCCGCCGAGGCCAGCTCATCAACGATCGCCATCTCGGTCACGCGCAGGTCGTAGCCTTCGGCGTCGATTTCGCCGACGTACGAGCGAATCGGGTTCATCCCGCTGACGCCGATCGCCACGTTGGTCAACCCGTTGCGCCAGGGTCGCCCAAACGTGTCGGAGACGATCACCGGCACATCCACCTGACCCCGCTCCACCAGTCCATGCCGAATCGCCAGTGCCGATGCGGAGGAGTCGATCGGCAGCAGGGCCACGGCGTCTCCGCCGCCGACGTTGGATTGATCCACACCGGCGTTCGCGCAGACCCAACCGTGCCGCGTCTCGGAGAGGATCAGCCCGCGCGTCATTCGCACGATCCGTTTCGACTCCTGCAGGACCAGCTCGACGGCGCGCGCGTCCTTCTCCCAATCGTCGGCCCAGTCCTGCGCGAACAGACCGGCCGTTACGCCCTCCAGCGGAATGACGCGACCTTCCGCCTTGGACACGATCTTCTGCGTCACCACCAGGACGTCGCCCGTCTCAAGCGGCGTCTGCTGCGCGACGAGCGCGTTGTCAATCAGCTCCGCCAGGTCGTCGCCCTCAACGACCTCGGGGATGCCGCCGACGGCGAACACCCGGTACTCGGATGGCGGCGGCATCAGTCGATCCCCACCATTCGCACAGCGGCCTGGGTCTTGTAGCGCATGTTCATCCCGATGATCAGCGCGGTCAGGTCTTCGACGAACTTCGACATCGAGAGCGGACCCGCGTCGATCGGCCGCAGGTCGGGCATCTTGCCGACCAGATCGATCACCTCCTGCTTGGCGTCGGCGTCGTCGGCCGTGATCAGGACGTCGCCTTCCATCGGGTCGGAGAGCTTCTGCAGCTTGCGCGCGCTGAGGTTGTGGAACGCGCCCACCACCCGCGCGTCGGGCAAGAGCGCCTGCGCCTGTTCGGTCGCCGATCCCTGTTCGACATCAGAGATGCCGGGCACGCGATTCTCCATTGTCAGCGGCACCGCCGCGTCGATCACCAGCTTGCCGCCGATGGCGTCACGCAGGTCGTTCAGCGTGGCCTCGTGGCCGTCGAAGGGCACCACGATGATCACCACATCGGACTGCTCGACGACGTCACGATTGACGCCGCCGCCGGCGTCGGGCGTCCCGCCGGCCTCGCTGACCGCGTCGCGAACCGTCTGCGCCGCGTCCTCGGCGCGCTCGATCCGGCGCGAGCCGATCAGCACACGCTCTCCCGCCATCGCGAGTCGCATCGCCAGCCCCAGTCCCTCCGGCCCCGTGCCGCCGATAAAGCCAATGGTCGCCATACCCACTCCCGATCTACGCCTAAACTGAAACACGTTCCTCCGGAACGCACGCGATCTAGGCTAATGCCACCCGGTACAAACGCCGTGAGTACAACGACGCCGCGCAGGGACCCGTCGGAGCCGCTGGTGATCAAGCATCCGATCGAGCCGGATGCGGAGCCGGCCGTGCGTCTGAGCGAGGCGCGCCTGACCTACGTGACCAAGGAGGGCAACCCACTCGAAGCCGTCAGTCCGACAACGCTGACGGTCCGCGCCGGCGAGTTCACCGCGCTGGTCGGTCCGTCCGGCTGCGGCAAGACATCTCTGCTGCGCATGATCGCCGGGTTGACTCCGGTGTCCGGCGGAGCGGTGCAGGTCTTCGGTCAGTCGCCGAGGGAGGCCCAACGGCACAAGCGCCTCGGCCTCGTCTTCCAGGAGCCGGCGCTCTTGGCCTGGAGGAGCGTCGAGGACAACGTGCGCCTCGGTCTGCAACTGAACCCGCGCGAAACCCACTCGTCGACCGACGTCCACGAACTGATCGACATCGTCGGGTTGACCGCGTTCCGCCGCTATCGACCGGCGGAACTGTCCGGCGGCATGCAGCAACGGGTCGCCCTGGCGCGCGCCCTGGCGATCGACCCGCCGCTCCTGCTGCTCGATGAACCATTCGCCGCGCTCGACGAGATCACGCGCGAGCAGATGCGGTACGAGGTGCAGCGTCTGTGGGGCATCTCCCACGACCCGACGGATCCGCCGCGCTCGGCGATCTTCGTCACGCACTCCGTGCCCGAGGCCGTGGCCATCGCCGACCGGGTCCTGGTGATGTCTCCGCGCCCGGGACGAATCATTGCCGACATTCCAATCACGGCGCCGCGTCCCCGCCGACCGGAGCATGAGCACTCCGACCGATTCGTCAACGACACCGCGATCGTCCGCGCCGCCCTTCGCTCGCCAACCACGCCCGCCGTCCCGCTCGACGCTGCCTGAATACGACCATGGTCTCCGAACACATCCGAGAACTGGACCGTCTGGACGCCGAGGCAGCGCGCCGCATCCCGCTCGCGCCGCCCGATATCCGTCCCATGCTCGCCTGGGTCCTTCCGCCGCTGATCGCCTTGCTTCTGCTGGCCGTTGCGGTCGAGATCTGGGTGCGGGTGGCCGAGGTCTCGGTCTGGGTGATGCCCCGACCGACCACCGTGGTCGAGAACTTCTTCACCGACTTCGGCCTGTACTTCAGCGAGGGACTGAAGACGCTCGGGGTATCGCTGGGTGGGCTGGCGATCGGGACCGCGGCGGCGACGCTGCTCGCCGCGGGAGTCGCCCACTCGAACATCCTTGAGCGCGCCGTGTTGCCGATTGCGATCATGGTCAAGGTCACGCCGGTCGTGGCCTTGATCCCGCTGTTCATCATCTGGCTCGGGCACGGCTGGAATCCGAAGATTGCGATCGCGGCGCTGATCACCTATTTCCCGGTCCTGATCAACGCCATCGCCGGCTTCCGTGACGTCGATCCGCGCATGCACGACTTCTTCCGCTCGGTTGACGCCTCGACCTGGGAGATCTTCCGCCACCTGCGGCTGCCGGCGGCCATTCCCTACCTGTTCGCCTCGCTCAAGATCTCCGTCACGCTGTCGTTGATCGGCGCTGTCGTGGCCGAATTCTTCCTGTCCGGGCACGGCGGCCTGGGCGCGGTGATCTGGATCGAACAGAACAATCTGCGGCTGGAGAAGGTCTTCGCCGCCGTCCTGATGCTGACCCTGATCGGCGTCACCCTGTCGACGGCGGTCGTGCTGGCCGAGCGCCTGTTCTCGTGGCGTCTCGACCAACCCGTCGCTGCCGCGTAGGCTTTGTACAGGGAGCAGTCATGACCACGTCCGACGAGTCCGAGCGCACCGACTACCGCCTGCCCGAGCGTCAGGCGCCGCAGCAGGCCGACGCCGTCGTGATCAAGTTCTCCAATGACGGTCTGATGCTCGAACTCGAGGGCGACGACGTCGACCTCGGCACCGACCTGAAGGTGCGCCGTGAACACCGCCTGATCGCCGAGTTTCGCCGTGACGCGGTGGACGGCTGGTGGTACAAGTCGGCGGTGCTCAGGGATCCGAGTCCGCTCCCGGCCGACGAGTGACCGTCGGGCCGATCTCCGCTTGCCTCATACCGCACCGCTTCATACGCTGACGACGGTCGCTATCGCCGTGGCAACCCCATGGAAGCGGCTCCGGCTAGCCGGCCCGGCCCAGAAGTCATCAGTGAATCGCCCGGCGTCCGACCAGCCTGAGGAGCCTGGGACCCATGCCTCTGTTTTCTGATTTCCTTCGCAAACCGTTGTTGATCGTGCTCGTCGGCGTGGCCGCGCTGGCTGCGGGACTGGGGGTCGCCTGTTCGAGCGACGACTCCGACGAGGTCCTGTCGATGACCTACATGGGCGGTTTCATCGCCCAGGCCAATCTGCCCTTCGTCGCCGTCTACGTCGCCGAGGAACAGGGGTTCTTCGCCGACGAGAATCTCGAGGTCGACATCCAGCACGCCGGTTTCACCGGCAGCCACAAGAGTCTGCTGCTGGCCGGCGAGGTCGACATCACCACCCTGCCCGCTTCGGAGATGCTGCAGATCCGCGCCAATTCGGGAGCCCCGTACGTGGCGGTCATGCTCTTCGGTCAGCGTGGCGACTTCGGCTACGCCGTGCTCAACTCCTCGGGCATTCAGTCGCCCGCCGACTTCGCCGGACGCGATGTTGGATTCAAGGGCATCGTGCAGGCCGAGTTCCACGCGATGCTGGCCGCTCACGGCCTGAGCACCGACGACATGAACATGATTGATGTCGGCTTCAACCCCGTGGTCCTGGTCGAGGAACAGGTTGAGGTCTACCCGGTCTTCCTCTCGAACGAGCCCGACACGTTGACGCGCAACCTGAACCAGGAGATCACGGTGTTCGAAGCGGCGGACTACGGCGTGCCCACGCTGGGCGTGGTCTACCTGGTCACGGAGGAATTCCTCGAGGACGATACGAACCGCGAGAAGCTCGAGCGCTTCCTCCGAGCGACGGTGCGCGCATTCGAGTTCGCCGTCGAGAATCCCGACGCCGCGATCGAAGACACCGCCACCTTCATCGGCGAAGAACGCGAACCGGACCTCGCGCACGAACGCTTCATCCTCGACACCGAGATCGCGAACGCGATCAGCGACCTGACCCGCGCCAACGGCGTCGGATGGTTCACGCAACAGCAGTTCCGAGCCCTGACCGATGTCCTGCTCGAGTACGGCGCGCTGGAGAACGACGTCGACGTCGAGCAGGCGATCGATCGCTCATTCCTCGAAGACATTCACCGGTAAGATGCTGCGCTTCCGAGAACACCCTCACCCTCTCCCCCTGGGAGACGGGATCAGCAAGTCGACGGACTGATTGCCGGTCCCAGCAGAGCGTTGCTGCGGCGCTGGGCCGGCTCTACGCGCGGCTACGGAGGAATTTCTCCTGGCCCGGGGTTGGCTTGTCGTCCGGGTAGTGCAGCTTCTTAAGTTCCGGCCGGCGCGGGAAGATGTGGACGGCGTCCCAACCGCAGGACTGTTCGCAGAGTCGGCAACCGGTGCAGTTCTTTTCAATCACGACCGCCTGGCCGAAGAAATCGGACGCGGCGTCGGTGAAGTCGAGCTCCAGCGCGTCGAAGGGGCAGACGTTGATACAGATTTCGCAGCCCGAGCCGATGCACTTGTCGGCGTCGACCTCGGCCTTGGGCCATTCCTTCTTGGCAAACTTGCGGCAGATGTCGCCGTCCTCATCGAGGATGCACTCGACCGGGCAGACCGCCCCGCAGGCGCCGCAATCGATGCACAATGCCGGGTCGATGTAGTGGATCGTGTTGCGCTCGCCCCAGATGGCGTTGGTCGGACAACGATTCGTACAGGCCGTACAGCCGATACACGTTTCGACGATGTCGTAAGCCACGGCCCGCTCCTCTGCCCTCAGTGAAGACGCTCCAGCAAGTATATCCGCGCGTCCAACTGGGATTCAATCAAGTCGACAACCCGTCTCCGCCCACCATGATTGCTCCTATAGTGAACGTGAGGCGGCCGGGATTAGGAATTCTGTATGTTGACTGATTCTGAGCGCGTCCCTCGTGCCGCCGTCGCGCTTGTTCTTGTCGCCTTCCTGGTTGCCCTGTTTGCGGTTGCCTGTGGCGACGACACTCCGGAAGAGGCGCAGGCGCAACAGCAGCAGGGAACCGCGGCCCAGGCGCAGCAGCAGGCGCAGCCAATCGACGCCGCTCAGCAGCAAGAGCAGGCTCAGCCGCAGCAGCAACAGACCGAGACCGTGGCTGAGGCCCAACCCGCCGCGCAGGACGAGCAGGCCGAGCCCGCGACAACTGAAGAGCCATCCGACCAGCAAGCCGAGCAGACCGACGAACCGGCCAGCGACCCCGACCGCGAGGTCCTGATCGAGGGCGAGATGTTCGCTTCCTCGCTCGGTCCCGACCAAACTGAGCGCACGTTCCGCTTCCAGGCGGCGACCGGCGCCTGGCTGCGAATCTTCGTCGACGGCAAGGGCGGCATGGACCCGGTGGTCACGCTGCTCCAGCCGGACGGCGTCGAAGTCGCCGTCAACGACGACCTGTCCAGCACCAACCGGGACTCGCTGATCGTTGCCCAGATTCCCGCTGAGGGACTTCAGTTCATCCGCGTCCAACCATTCGATTCCAACAGCCACGGAGATTTCATCATCCAGGTGCAGACGCTGACCGTCGGCGCGGATGACGACAACGACATCATCACGCTGGGCAGCAGCGCCGACGGCCGCCTCAACCTGCCCGGCGATGTGGACGTGTTCGAGTTCCAGGTCGAGGTCGGGCAGCAGGTCTTCGTCCTTGTCGACGGGGATACCGGCGTTGATGTCTTCGCCCAGGTGTTCCGACCGGACGGCAATCTGCTGCAGATCGACGACGACGGCGGCCACGGCCTCGACGCCGAGGTCTACTTCACGGCCGACGAAGCGGGTTCGTGGCGAGTCGAGGTTTGGCCGGCTTCGAACAAGGCCGGACAGCGTCAGTTGATCGGCGCCTACCGGATCACGGCTCGGGAAGGCCTGCCGACCAGTGCGGTCAACGAGGCCGTCGCCTCCGACCTGGCCGCAGCCGCACTCACATTCCTGCAGGCGCTGCGAGACGGCGATACGGCGACCATCCTCGCGCTCGCGGGCCCTGAGGCGCTCACGATCTGGGGCTGGGACGACGCCGGCGACGTGGGCCGCGACATCCAGAAGATCCAGTCAATCGACCTGGGCGGCGAGATCCTCCAGTCGGTCTCCTACGGGGACGTCCTGCATCCCGCTCGTGGCCGCGTCTACTTCCAATTCTCCGAGGACGACTGGATGCGAGTCGAGCTGATTCAGCTCGCCGGCCACTGGCTGGTCGACGACTGGGCCCACAGCATCGGCCCGCCCGGCTGACGCTCGCCCCTTCCATTCGACGACTTCAAGATCAGACCTGCTGGTATCGTCAGTTTCGATATCGCTGGCTGAAACGATTCCCCGGTGGAGGACGGCATGACAGACCATCAACCGCACGCCGACGGACCGCTCGACGGCGTCATCGTGATGACCGACGGCGCCCGGGCCGACTGGTCGAATCACCGCTCCGGCATGGCGATCCAGTTCGGCGTCTCCGGGGATCTCTCCGGATCGGAAGAGGTCTTCATGACCCGCCAGAAGATCCCGCCCGGAATGTACTCGACGCCGCACTGGCACGTGAACTGCGAAACGGCCATGTACATCCTGCAGGGGCCGATCGTGATGTCTTTCGGCGAGAAGCTGGAGCACGTCCACGAGGTCGAAACGGGCGACTTTCTCTACGTGCCGCCCCGCGCCATCCACCAGATCAGCAACCCGCGCGACGACCGGGACGCGGAAGTCGTCCTCTGCCGCAACGCGGCGGAAGAGATCGTCGCCGAAGTGGATATTCCGGGAGCACCAGGGTGCTCCCCTGCTGACTAGCGCACCGGGCTGGTCCGCCGATGAGTAGAACCGGATAGAGGCGGCTAGCCCGCGGCCATCGCCAGCGCGCGCTCGGTCTGCAGCTCGTCGAGATAGGTGAGCATTGCCGGAATTGCGGCGTGCGCACCCTGCAGCGCCGTAACGACGAGGTCGGCGCCGATGACGTTGTCGCCCCCGGCGAACACGCCCGGTCGAGAGGTCCGGCCATGCTCGTCGACGATCACCTCGCCCCAGTCGTTGACGTCAATGCCCGAATCGCCGTAGACGTCGCGTCCCACGTCATAACCGACGGCCACAACGAACGCGTCACAGTCGATCACGAACTCCGAACCCGGCACCGGCTGCGGACGCCGCCGGCCGCTCTCGTCCGGCTCTCCCAGGCTCATCCGCACGCACTCGACGCCCACGACCCGGCCGTCCTCGCAGATCAGGCTGACCGGCGTCGTCAGGTACTCGAAGATCACGCCTTCTTCGCGCGCGTGACGGCGCTCTTCCTCGCGCCCCATCATCTCGTGTTCAGTCCGCCGATAGAGCAGCCGCACTTCCTCGGCGCCCAGTCGCACCGCTGTACGGACGCAGTCCATTGACGTGTCGCCGCCGCCGACCACGACGACCTTGCGGCCGGTGTCGGGCGTGCTGCGCAGGGCGGCAGGCAGCATGTCGTCGCTCAGGTTGGCCCGAACCAGGAACTCGGTCGCGCTGTAGACCCGCGCGAGCCGCTCACCGTCGAGACCAAGCTGCTTGCCGACGCTGGCGCCGTGAGCCAGGAAGACCGCATCCCACAGGGAAAGTTCGTCCCAGCCGATGTCGACGCCGACCCGCGTTTCAAAGCGGAACTCGACGCCCGCCGCCTGCAGGGCGTCGGCCTTTTCGTCGACGATGTGCTTGGCCGACTTGAAGTTGGGAATTCCGTAACGCAACACACCGCCGGCCGAGGGCCAGGCCTCGAACACGGTGACCGCGTGTCCCGCCTGGCGCATTTGCTCGGCGACGGCCAGTCCGGAGGGTCCGGCGCCCACGACCGCTACCCGCTGACCGGTTTCAATCTCCGGCTGCGGGATCGGGAAACCGCCGCGTTGTTGGCGGTCCCAGTCGCCCAGGAACGCCTCCAGCTTGCCGATGGCGACCGGCTTGGCGTTCTTGCCGATCACGCAGACTCCCTCGCAGAGCGCTTCCTGCGGGCAGAGACGGCCGCATAGCTCCGGCAACTCCGACGTCAGGCGGAACACCGCCGCCGCGTCCGCCAGTTTGCCGATTTCGAGGTACGCCAGCGCGCCGGGAATGTCGTTATCGATCGGGCAGGCGACGGTGCAGGGCGCAGCCGGGCATTGGATGCAGCGCTGCGCCTCGAACATCGCCGGGCCGGCGGTGTACCCGTAGTACACCTCATCCCAGTTACGGATGCGGTCGTGCGGAGTCTGCTTGGTGACGTGGTGCGGCGGAATCCGCAGTCGCTGCCGGCGGTCGATCGGCTGTCCCGCGCGCGTCAACTGCGGCTTCCTGACGCCGCGCTTGCCAGCCGATCGCTTCGGCTTGCCCGGGTCTGGGTCAGGCGTTTCTTCCGACATCTCAGCCAACACGCTCCTCGCTCTGAACCGTGCCGCCTACAGCCATCATAGGTCTCCGAGGGCGCCGTCTGCCTGCTAGCCTCGATTCATGGCGGAAGATGTAACGCAACGTTTCGTAAAACTTGACGGCATCAACCTCGCGCGCCAGTTCGGCACGCTGGCCCGAGGGAATGAACGCGCCGTTCGGCTCGATCTTTGCTGCTTTCTCATCGGCCGAATCGTCGAACCCGACTTCGACCAACTGTCCGCCTTGCAGCGGCTCGACGAGCTCGCCGACGAGGCGCGCAGCGAGCCGCCTGCCGGCGACACTGCGCAGGTGGAACGGCTGTGCCGCGTGCTGTTTGACGCTCATCAGTTTCGCGGGGATACCGACACCTACTACGACCCGCTCAACTGCTGTCTGCACTCCGCGCTCGAGACCGGGCGCGGGATGCCGATCACGCTCGCCGTGGTGATGATCGAGGTGGCGCGACGGGTGGGCGTCGAGTTGCACGGCGTCGGCGCACCCTTCCACTTTCTGGTCAAGTACACCGACTCGGATACACAGGCCGAGCACTTTCTCGATCCGTTTCACGCGGGCCGTGAGATCGACCGTCAGGCGCTGAGCGAGCGTCTGCGGGCGACCAACCAGGGCGCCGGCCCGAACCCGGAGTCGTTCCTCGCCTCGGTCACCAAGCGTCAGATCCTGCAGCGCATCCTGACCAACCTCAAGGGCGCCGGCGTACGCAAGCGCGATTATGACTCCGCAATCGCGGCGACCGATTTCCTGCTCGCGCTGTCGCCCTGGTCGCTCGACGATCGGCGCGATCGGGGGCTGCTCTGTTACCAGACCGGACAGTACATCGAGGCGCTGGACGACCTTCAGCAGTACCAGGAACATGCCGGCAATGCTCCGGACGCCGACCGCGTTGCCGACTTCATCGAGCGTGTACGCACCCGCATCGCCGAAGGCGCGGGCTAGTCGACCGGCTCCGATTGGCCCCATCCGGGGCCGGCGCACGTCCGAGTCAACCACACCAGATGCCGATCCGCTATATTCACATGTGGCGGCCGTCGGGAATGCTGCAACTGCCGGCGCCGAACTCATTCTTCTGATTCCATCATTTCGCAGCCTGAGAAACCAAAGGGGAATGGCCAACGCGACAGCCCTGCGCAGTGTCAACGGGGCTGTGACGAATAGCGCAGTGCCTGCCAACGCCTTCCGTCACGTTCACGACGAGCTCTTCTATCGAACTGAAGACGGCCCGTCGTTTCGCGACATCACCGAAGAGGTGCGAGCAATCGTCAACCGCTCCGGTGTCGGCTTCGGACAGGTCTCGGTGTTCTCACAGCACACGACCGCTGCCATCATCTTGCAGGAGCATGAACCACTGCTCCTCGACGACCTCCGTGATCGTCTGATCGCGTGGGGTCCGCCCGGTATCTACTACCGGCACAACGACTTCGAGATCCGCACCGTCAACATGCACGAGAACGAGCCCGAGAACGGCCACTCTCACGTCCAGCACATGATGCTTGGTACGTCGGAGACCATTCCCGTGCTCAGCGGCGAACTGCACATCGGCGAGTTCCAGTCCATCTTCCTGGTCGAGCTCGACGAATCGCGCGACCGCCGTGTCAGCGTGACGGTCCTCGGAGTCCCCGGAGAGTAGCTCGCGCGCTACAATCCAGTCCCAACCAACGACCGCCCCGGCGATGTCCGGGGCGGTCGTTTCTATACTCGGCTCATGACCCGAAGCGGCCCAACCACGTTCGATCCTCTGGCCGCGGCTCAGAGCACGCTCGATACGCCGCTCGCCCGCATCCTCGCCGCTCGCATCCAGCGCGACGGGCCGATCTCGTTCCGCGAATGGATGCATTCCTGCCTCTACCACCGTGAGCACGGCTACTACCGACGCGGACGACCGACCGTTGGTAGAGACGGCGACTTCCTGACCAGCCCCGAAGTCCATCCGCTCTTCGGAGCCGCGGTCGGCCATCTGGCGCTCGAGCTCTGGCGTCAGCTTGATCGTCCGCCCGCATTTCGGGTCGCCGAGGTCGGCCCGGGAACGGGCGCGCTGGCGGAGTCGATGCTTCGGCACATCCATGCCGCGGGGCCCGACCTGGCCGAGTCGATCCGCTACACGACCATCGAGCCCGACGAGCACGCCGCCGAGGCCCAGGACGAGCGTCTGGGGATAATCCACAATATCCACAGAGTCCACAGCATCGACCAGCTCACGGTTCCCCAGCACCTGGTCATTGCCAACGAGCTGTTGGATGCGCTTCCGGTTCACCGCCTCCGCTTCATCAATGGCACGTGGAAGGAGCTGCTCGTCGACTACTCGCCGGTCAATGGATTCCACGACGCCGTCGCGGAGGTGCGCGAGACAGCGCTGCTCGAACCGCTCAGCGCAATTGAGCCGGCCGAGGGTCAGGTCGCGGAAGTTGCGCCGGATCGAGCCGACGTGGTAACCCGGCTGGCCGGACGTATCGCCGATGCGGGCATGCTCCTGCTGTTCGACTACGGTTACTCGCGCGCGCGGCTGTACGCGCCGTGGCGGCGTGACGGCACCCTGATGACCTTCCGCCGCCACGTCCCCGGCGACGATCCGTACGCCCATCCCGGCGAGCAGGACATCACGGCGCACATCGACATCGACCAGGTGCGAGCAGCAGCCCGGGCGGCCGGCCTGACGCCACTGCCCGGACTGAGCCAGTCGGAATGGCTGCACCGTCTTGGCGCGGCCGTACTGCCGCCGGTCGCCGACGCCCTGGCCGACACGAACGCCTACCTCTCCGCCCGTCGGGCGGCCGAGACCCTGACCGATCCCGCCGGTCTCGGCCGGATCGCGGTGATGGGATTCACCAGGGGCCGAGTCGGCACCTTGCCGGGATGGACGCCGTCGTGATCGAACCCGGCGATCAGCTCCCGGACACCGATCTCAACCTGCGCGAATACCTCGGCGACGGGCCGCTGTTGATCCTGTTCTACGCGGAGGCCAACACGCCGCTCTGTACCCAACAGCTCTGCGCGTTCCGCGACGACGAGGAGATGCTCAACGAACTGCACGCTTCGGTGATCGCGATCTCGGCCGACCCGTTGGATGAGTTGCTGCGCTTCGACGAGGAACATCTCTTCCCGTTTCCGCTCGTGACCGATCCGGAACTCAACGCCGCCGAAGCATTCGGTGTTGTCGATGAATCGGGCAAGCGATCCCAACGCGCCGCCTTCGTCGCCGATCGGGACGGCGCCATCACGCTCGCGATCCCCTTCTATCAGCCCAACAGCCTCGACCAGTACCAGCAGGTCTTCGAGGCGCTCGGACTGGACATCTGATGCTCCAAGCATTCGATGCCCTCGAGGCGGAAATCCTCGAAGAACAGATCCGCATCTGCGAGATCCCGGCGCCGACCGGCAGCGAACACGCCCGCGCGGACTACATCGCCGAGGCATTCGCGTCGCTGGGCTTCAGAATTGGGAGAGACGAAGTCGGCAACGTGATCGCCTGCCATCCGAACTCGGTCGGCGAGCCGATCGTGCTCAGCGCCCATCTCGACACGGTCTTCGGACCCGAGCAGGCGGTCGTCGTCGCGCGTCCGGGCGAACGAAATCCCTACCGCTCGGACGACATCGTTGCCGACGGAGAGTTCCACGCCCCGGGCATCTCCGACGCGGCGGCCGGACTGGCCGCCATGCTGGCCGTCGCCCGCGCGCTTGCCGACACGCCGGCCGCGCCCCGACTCATGTACCTGGCCACGGTCGGCGAGGAAGGCCGCGGCGATCTGCGCGGGGCGCGTCACTTCTTCGACTCCGAACTCGGCCGGTCGGCGCGAGGGTTCATCACCATCGATCACTCCGACCCCGGCGCGATCGTTCACAGCGGCATCGGCTCGCGCCGCTACAACGTGCAGTACCGCAGCAGCGGCGGACACAGTTGGGCGCACTTTGGCCGATACAACCCGGCCTTCGCGCTCGCCGCGGCCGCCGAGCGACTGGGCGACGTCCGTACTCCGCGCAGTCCGCGCACGACCTACAACGTCGGCGTGATCCAGGGCGGAGAGACCGTCAACGCCATCCCTGAATCGGCGCAGATGGACATCGACCTGCGCAGCGAATCTCATGCCCAGCTGGAGCAGCTCGATCGCGACCTGCAGGAGATCATCCGCTTCGGCCACCAGAAGGAACTGCGCCGTCGCAGCAGCGGCGCGCTCGAGCCGCTCGTCACCGGGATCGGCGACCGGCCCGCGGGCACGACACCAATTGAATCGGACCTGGTCCAGGCGGCGATTCGCGCACTGGAGTCGGAGCAGTTCGAGCCGCGCCTGATCGCCGCGTCGACGGACGCAAACGCGGCCATCGCCGCCGGCGTACCCGCCATCGCGATGAGTTGGGGCGGCCGGTCTGACAATCAACACAGCATCCGCGAGTGGTTCGACCCGACCGATCGAAGCCGTTCACTGCGCGTCCTTGCCCGGCTGCTGTTCGATCTGGCACACATCGGGACCGATCGCCCGCCTGACTAGACTGATTCCATGCCTACAGAAGATTTGCGCGCCTACAGCGCCATCGTGATCGATCACTTCCAGCATCCGCGCAACGCCGGAGAGCTCGCGGACGCCAATGCGGTCGGCGAAGACCGCAATCCTGTCTGCGGCGACCATATGAAACTGATGCTTCGGATCGAAAACGACGCAATCGCCGAGGCCCGATTCCAGACGCGCGGCTGTCCCGCCGCGATCGCGACCAGCAGCATGGCGACCGTCGTCCTCACCGGCATGCCGATTGACCAGGCCGCGACGCTCAAGCGGCAAGACTTCGTCGACGCCGTCGGCGGGTTACCGAAGGCCAAGATTCATTGCTCCGTGCTCGCCGCGGCCGCTCTCAAGAAGGCCCTGGCCCACTACCGTGAGCATGCCGTCGCAGGTCGATCCGCGTGAAGGCACGCGCACTGCCGTTGCACCACACGGTGCTCGATCTGCAAACCAATGGCGAGAACACGCTCAACGACTGGCTTTCGATTGGCGACTCCGTCTCGACGATCCGCATCTGCCTGGAAGACCCCCGGCACAACGCGTTGGCCGCCGCACTGATCGTCCTGGACGCGTTCCTTGAGCTCTCCGGCGGCGACACCGCGCGTGTTGATGAACGTCTGCTGGCTGAGGGTGGAGTCGACATCGACGGTCGCGAGGGCTCGATCGCTGCTGAACAGCTCTGCATCCCACGGCTGCCCAACGGCGCCCAGACCGCGATGGCCGCCGCCAGGTCCAACCCTCAAGTCAGCGCGGCCGCCCGGCTGTCGCTCAACGGAGACGCCGCCGTCATCCTGGTTGGTGTCGCGCCACATCCGGTGCGCGCGAGGCAGATCGAGTCGGTGGTTCGCGGACGCACGCTCGACGATCGGATCATCGACCTCGCCGCTCAGACTGCTCGCTCGGAAGCACAGCCGTACGGGGTCGGCGACTTGACCGATTCGGCCGCCGTTGACGATATCGAAGACGCCGTCCGACGCCTCTTCCGACGCCTGCGGGACCGTCTCGACGCTGACCAATCACGGGGCCAGTCCAATGATCGCCGCCATCCTCCTCGCCGCCGGTGAATCGACCCGCATGGGCCGGCCCAAGCAGTTGCTCGACTGGCAGGGCCGACCGCTCGTGACCGCGCAGGTCGAGACCCTGCTCGAAGCAGAGTGCCGGCCCGTGATCGTCGTGCTCGGCGCATTCGCCCAACGCATTCGGCGGGAGATCCCCGCTCGCGCCGAGGTCCAGATCACGACCAACCACGGATGGCGCAGCGGCCGCGCCTCCTCAATCAGAGCCGGCGCGCGCGCCGTCCCGTCCGACGTTGAAGGCATCGCCGTCGTCTCCGTCGATCAACCAACGCGGGCGGAGGCCGTGGTCCGGCTGGCCGCGAAGCTGGACGCCACGGCGGATGCGTTGATCGTCGTTCCGAGGAACGAGGGACGAAACGGGCATCCGCCGGTGTTTCGCGCCGAATTGCTTCCCGAGCTTCAGAACGTGACGGAGCGGCAGGAAGGTCTTCGACAAGTCAGACGCCGCCATTCGGATCGCACTATCTTCTTGGAGATGAACGATCCGATCGTGACGCTCAACCTCAACACGCCCGACGCATACGAGCGTGCGCTCAAACTCGTGTAAACTGCAGCGGATGCAATAAACTTACGCGGAATAGGCTGCGCACCGGTGGATCGATACTCCCGCTCGCGCAGGCATAACGGGGAATCACCAGATAGAGTGGACGACTGATGGCCACACCCGTACGACAGATGATCCAGGTCGGCAAGTACGTCGTCGGCCAGCGCCTCCGCCGGACGGAGCGCTATCCGCTCGTGCTGATGCTTGAGCCGCTGCTGCAATGCAATCTCGAGTGCGCAGGCTGCGGCAAGATCCAGCATCCGAACGACATCCTCCGCCGACGCCTCACGCCCCAGCAGTGCTGGGACGCGGTCGAGGAGTGCGGCGCGCCGGTCGTCGCGATCGCCGGCGGCGAGCCGTTGATTCACAAGGACATCGTCGAGATCGCCAACGGCTACACCGAACGCAAGAAGTTCGTCTACCTCTGCACCAACGCGATCCTGCTGGAGCGCAAGCTGCAGGACTTCGAGCCCAACCCCTACCTGACGTTCTCCGTTCACGTCGACGGCTTCGAGCAGGACCACGACGACTCCGTCTGCCGCGACGGCATCTGGGATGTCGCCATTCGCGCGATCGAGGCGGCCAAGGCGCGCGGCTTCCGCGTCACGACGAACAGCACCTTCTTCCTCGGCGCCAGGCCCGACCGCATCCGCATGATGTTCGACAAGCTGATGGAGATCGGCGTCGACGGGTTGATGATCTCACCGGGCTACCCCTACGAGAAGGCGCCGGACCAGGAGCATTTCCTGGCCCGCAACCAGACCAAGGAACTGTTCCGGGACATCCTCAACGACCCGCCCGGTCACTGGAAATTCAACCACTCCGAGCTGTTCCTCGACTTCCTCAAGGGGGAGATCGAGTACGACTGCACGCCCTGGGGCAACCCGACCTACACCGTGTTCGGCTGGCAGCGGCCCTGCTACCTGATGGACGAGGGCTACGCCGAGAGCTGGCAGGAACTGATCGAAGAGACCGAGTGGGAGAACTACGGCGTCGCCTCGGGCAATCCCAAGTGCGTCGACTGCATGGTTCACTCGGGCTACGAGGCCTCGGCCGTGATCGACGCGACGACCAACGTCAAGGCCGGCCTGCGCAGCTTCGTCGGCTCGATCCGCTAGACCAGCCGGAACCGAACGCCGCTCAACATCACTTCCGATTCGTCCTCCGACACCTCAAGTTCGTGGTGCCGCGCCGTGGTGACCACGTGCCCGCGATCGACCGTTTCCACGTCGAGTCCGCCCAGACCCTCCCCGCGCCCATCGGTCGCTTCGACGAACCGCAGCGTCGCGTCGTCGAGCGCGATGGTTGGATGACCGTCGTCGTCTGAGCCCAGCGGGATTTCCAACACCTCCGACCAACGGGCAGCCATGGCTGCCGGGTCCTCGCTCTGCAGCTCGGCCGCCGCCATCCTGGTGATCACGTGCTCCCGCCTCGCCGGCAACCAGTGATCGCCGGCCGGATTCCAGGGTCCGCCGGGCTGCTCACCCGCGTTCCAGCGCAGCTCGGCGATCGCGCCGGGGACATCCTTCGGGTGGAGCTGGATCCCGTCGGTCTGATCGTTGCCCGCGTCGATGATCAGGCGGATGCCCAGCTCCGCGACCCGGGCACGCCGCGCCGCCATGTCGTCGCATTGCATGATCACCATGTATCCGCCGTCGCCGCCGCGACGCCGCAGGTAACGTCCACCCGCCGTGCCCGGCGTGATCGGTGAGACAACCTCGATGAATGAGTCCCCGATCGGCATCAGGAAGTTATGCAATCCGAACCGACCGACGCCGGGATCCCGATGACAGACTTCAAGCCCGAAGACGCCCCGCAGGTGCGATTCGATCATGTCCAGATCTTCCGCGACGAGGCAAATCTGCCGCATTCTCAACATGTTCGACCACCTCTCCTGGCTTCCCCTCTCCCCCTGCTCTGCGGGGGGGAGTTGCCCTACCTGCCCTTGAACACGGGACGCCGCTTTTCAACGAACGCCCGTCGTGCCTCGATCGAATCCTCGCTCTCGCCCACGCGGCGCATTCGGTCCGCCTCGCGACGAACGGCCTCCGACAGCGGGATCGTAAACGCGTCGTTGAGATTGTTCTTGATCTGCGCGATGGCCCCGGGATGGGAGTCCCGCAACTGCGCTGCGACCTGCATCACGTTCGGCATCAGTTCTTCGGGGTCGAAGACTCCGTTGGTCAGACCCAGGGACAGCGCCTCTACAGCCTGCACGCGGTCGGGTAGCAGGTACATCTCGCGGGCCTTGCCCATGCCGACCAGTCGCGGCAGCGTCCAGGTGCCGCCGAAGTCGCCCGAGAACCCGACCTTGAGGAAGGCGGTGTACAGATACGCCGTGGTCGACATGTAGCGCAGATCGCAGGCCAGCGTGATCGAGCATCCGGCGCCCGCCGCGCCGCCGTTGATCGCGGCGATGGTCGGCTTCGGCATCTGGTTGAGCAGGATCGACGTGCGTTCCGAATGCGTCAGGCTGTAGATGCTCTGCTCGAGGTTGCGGATATCCCCTCGGCCGGTGTCCTTGAGGTCGCCGCCGGCGCAGAACAGTCGGCCGGCGCCGGTCAGGATGACGACCCGCACTTCGTTGTCGGCCGCCGCCTGCTCGCAGGCCAGCGGCAGCTCCGTCAGCATCGTCCCGTTGAGCGCGTTGAGCGACTCGGGCCGATTCAGCGTGATCGTGCAGATGCCGTCTTCAATGTCGTAGAGGAGGGTTTCGTACATCAATCGTCCTCGTTCGTCGTGCAGCCTCGGAGTTCTTCCGGTCAGTCTACTCATCACTCGGCTCCGCTCGGACCGGCGGGCCATATGCCGCAGGCAACGTTCGCGTTGCATAACCCGACCTGACCGCTCAGGCTCTGACCTAAACTGACTCTCATGCTCACGATTACTGCCGCACTGCCCTGGGAAGCGAAGGCCGCGCGAGGCGGTCAGGCAATCGCCGGGCGCGGCCGCGTGCGAATCGTCACCTCCGGCGTTGGTCCGCAGCGCGCGCGCGACGCAGCGGAGGAAGCGCTCGAGCGAAACAGACCGTCGCACGTGCTCAGCATCGGCGTCGCCGGAGGACTGACCAACACCCTGCGCAGACCATCGATCACCCTGCCCACGAGCACCATCCGACAGGTCGACGGCGCCGTCTTTCCCGCGGACGACCAGCTGCGCAAACAGGCGATCCGACTGCTCAACCAGGCCGACATCTACTGGCAGTCGGTGACCAGCATTACGACACCCGAGATCCTGTTCACAAAGCCGGAGAAGCGCGCCGCCGCCGACTCCGGCGCCGAAATCGTGCAGATGGAAGATTCGGAATGGGCCGAGGTCTGCGCCGAGGCGGAAGTCCCGTTCGCCTCGGTCCGCGTCGTGATGGACGCGCTCGACGACGACATCCCCAACGAAGTCGTCCAGTGGCGCGGCAAACCGTCCGCGTTCGACATCGCGGTCGGCGCGATCCGCCGCCCGAGCCTGCTCCCGGAACTGCTCTCGCTCGGCATTCAACGCCAGTCGGCAATCCAGGAACTCGAACGCGCGATGACCCTGATCATCCCGGCCATCGTCAGCGACAACGGCGGCTAGCGCCGCATCCGATCCGAACGTGAAACGCGCCCTCGTCACCGGAGCCAACGGCTTCATCGGTGCACACGTCGTCCGAGCTGCGCTCGACGCCGGGGCCGAGGTCCGGGCGATGGTTCGCCGGGGCAGCGACCGGCGCAGCCTGGACGGCCTCCCGATTGAAGTCGTCCACGGAGACCTCACTGATTCGGCTTCGCTCGCCGAAGCAGTCGCAGGAGTCGACACACTGTTCAACGTCGCCGCCCGCTACGACCTCAGCCGCCGAGCCCGACGGGAGGCGTACCGAGCCAACCTCGACGGTACCCACAACCTGATGCTGGCTGCGCTCCGAGCCCAGGTCGACCGCGTCGTCCACACCTCATCCGTCGCCGCGATCGGACCGCCTCGCGACCCCTCGCGACCCGCCGACGAGACCCAATGGGACAATGTCGAACACGCCCCCGGTCCCTACGAGGAAACCAAGATTCTCAGTGAGCGACTCGTACACGAACTGGTCCAATCCGAGTCTCTGCCCGCGGTCTGCGTCCTGCCCACAGCCCCCATTGGCCCCCTCGACCTCAAGCCAACGCCGACCGGCCGCCTGATCCGAGACGCGGCGACCGGGTCGATGCCCGCGTACATTCGCACGGCGGGGCTCAACGTCGTGCATGTCCACGACGTCGCCGTCGGGCACATACGGGCAGCCGAGGTCGAACCGACTGGCGAGCGCTACATCCTCGGCCACCAGGACGGCAACCTGACGCTCCGCCAGATCATCGAACGCGCCGCCAGAGCCGGAGGAGCAAACCTTCCTCGATTCGCGATTCCTTCAACGGTTGCCTACGCCGCTGCCCTCGTGGACGAGTACCTGATCAGCGCACTGACCCGGCAACAACCGCGTGCAACCATCGCCGGCGTCCGACTCGCTCGTCAGCGCCAGTTCTTCAATGCACGCAAGGCGGTCGAACAGCTCAACCTGCCGCAAACCGATCTCGAAACGACCTTCACCGAGGCCGTCAACTCGTTTCGTACACTCAACGAATGAGCACTCACACCCAACCTCCCACCGTCCTCGTCACCGGAGCCAACAGCGGCATCGGCAAGGCCGCCGCGACCGAACTGGCGCGCCGCGGCTGGCGTGTCTTCGCTGCGGCCCGATCGCCCAACCGCGGGCAAGCCGCCGTCTCTCAGATTCAGAAGGACAGCGGTTCGATCGCGGTCGAGCTGCTTGAGCTGGACCTCGCCTCATTCGCCTCCGTCCGACAAGCCGCCGATGAACTGCTGGAACGCACTGAACAGCTCGACGCTCTCGTCAACAACGCCGGCGTCAACCTCAACGAGCGCACCCTGACCGAGGATGGACTCGAGACGACGATGCAGGTCAACCACTTCGGCCATTTCCTGCTCACCTCGCTGCTATTGCCGCGCCTGTTGAACTCCCAGGACCCACGAGTAGTCAATGTCTCGTCGACGCTATACCGGCGCGCCGGAGCGATGCCGTTCGACGACCTACAGCTTGAGCGCCGTTGGGGTCGGTTCGAGCCGTACTGCATTTCGAAACTGGCCAATGTGCTCTACACCCGGGAGCTGCACCAGCGATACCACTCACAGGGACTTGCGACATTCGCGGTGCATCCCGGCGGCGTCCGCTCGCGGCTCGGCGCAGATGGCGACCTGTCTGGCCCGCTTGGGTTTGTCTGGCGCATGGCCCAACCGTTCCTGCTCAGCGCAGAGAAGGGCGCGGCGCCGATCGTCGAGGTGGTAGACGACGCGGACAAGAGGCAAGACGCCGGCGCCTACTTCCACCGACACAACATTCAAGAGCTGAATCAGCACGCCGCCGACGTTTCGGCCGCCGACCGACTCTGGGAGGCCTCCATCAAACTCACGCAAGCGGAATGGCCCGACGCATGACGATCTCCAACCGCGACGACCTGATCGCCGAGCTGCAGCAAGACAGCGAGGAGTTCCAGCAGGCGGTGGCGCAACTGCCCGAAGAAGCATTCGATTGCGGCGTCTATGAGCAGGGCTGGAACGCGCGCCAATTGTTGGCGCACATTGCAGCGATCGAGTGGACATACCCGCGCCTGATCGAGCGCGCGGAGCAGCGGGCATCAGGTGCAGACGTTCCGCAGGGCGGTGGCGCCGGCTTCGACATGGACGCCTACAACGCCAAACAGGTCGCCCGCCGCGACGATCAGCCGGTGGAACAACTCCTCACCGAGTTCCGCCGCAACCGCGCCGAGACGATCGACGCCATCCGCGCCGCCGACGAAGACCTGCTCCAGCAGCCAACCAGATCAGCCGGAGGAGTCGAGGGAACGCTGCTCGACGTGTTGGAAGGCGTCGCCGTCGGCCACGTCCGCGAGCACGTCAACGATCTGCTCAGGGGCGCCCGCTCAGGCTGAGTCGGTGACCCGTTGCTCCCATTGGCTCTGGATACTCGGATTCGGGCGGCCCGATAGCTCAGTCAAACAGGTACGAGGCATCGGCGCTCTCATAGATCCGCGTCTCCGGCACGGCGAGATAGTGCAGCCACAACTGCCAGATTTGCCGCCACTGCTCACTCGACTCATCCAGGCCCTCAACCGGCAAGCCCAACTCGTGGATGTCGGACGCCGAGATCACAGCGCTATGGGCGCGGGGTTGGTCAATCAGCACTCCGTTCAGCTGGTGCGCCAAACGCTCCACATCCTCTTCTGCGCGATCCGGATTGCTGGCCAAAGCCTGCCGCAACTGCGCTTTGGAATGAGCCAAGGCGTCACGCGCCATTTGGGCGTCTATCGCCGTACCATTAGCCAGCGCGGAGACGTGGAACTCAGCGACGGCGTTAGCAGACGCAGCCGACCGCTCTGCATTCAGGAAGGCGGCGACGACGGTCTTGGCGGCGCGGCGATCATTTGCAGCATCGATCCAGATTTGGGGATCAATCGGTCCCAGATCGCTCGTGGGACCCATGATGATCCGGTGCGCACCCAAAGTCAGCAAGGTGCCTGCGCTTTTGGCGCGGTTGGGCACGAGGACCGTAAGCTGCTGGCAACGCTGTTGAACCTGGCGGACCATGCGTATGGCAGCCTCACCACGCCACCCAGCGTGTTCAACATCAGGTGCAGGTTGATCGCTGACCCGACACGTAGCAAGAGTTGCTCCAAGGGCGTCACACTCGAGGCGGCAATCCCACCACTCATGA
Source organism: Dehalococcoidia bacterium (assembly GCA_965204335.1). GTDB lineage: Bacteria > Chloroflexota > Dehalococcoidia > Bin125 > Bin125 > Bin125. The sequence continues at coordinate 679,714 of OZ241982.1, forward strand.
CCACCAAGCGGCAGTCGTTCGCAGCTTCATAATCAAGGATCAGCTCCCGACGCCGACTGAGCCGCTCGCGCAACTCCCGCTCAGCTCGTTCCTGAGTAGTCAGCTCTTGTTCGGGACTCGCGCGCTTTTCGGGATCAGAATCACTTGCGCTCACTTCGCGCGTTTCTCCGCTGTGCCCTCTTCGCCTTGCATCTCCTTGAGATACTTCGCCCAGCGAGGTGCATCTCGCCGCTTCCAATAGGGGTCATCAGTACTTGGAGGCCCCTTCGGCTTCAGGACCTCCGGTTTGGAGTCAGCCATGGCGGGTTACCTTTCGCTGCTCCTTTATTTTGCCACGACGGACGACATCTGGCGCGCTCCTCACTCCTACTGACGTGGCAGCTGCAGACCTCGCGTCGCGATGATGTTGCGCTGGATCTCCGACGTGCCCGCCGCGATCGTGCTGGGCACCGACGACATGTAGGCGCGACCGATCCGCGCCGCCAACGGCGCGTCGGGGTCCTCCGGGTCGATCCGCTGCGAATGCAGACCCATCATGTTGACGCCGAAGCGGGCGACTCGCTGGCCGAGCTCGGAGCCGAACATCTTCGACATCGACGCCTCGTGATTCGGCACCAGTTCTTGCGACTGCATCCAGACCACGCGGTAAGAGATCAGCTTCGAGATCTCCGACTCGATCATCAGGTTGGCGAGGCCGTTGCGGACGCCGGGGTCGTCGATCAACTTGCCGCCGCCACGGCGGCCGGCGCGGTCTGCGGCGTACTCGGTCATCAGCTCGACGCTCTTGCGCGAGGTCGCCGACCAAGCCACACCAGAGCGCTCGAAATCGAGCAAGGTCGCCGCGACATACCAGCCGCGGTTGTACTCGCCCATCATGTTCGCCGCCGGCACGCGCACATCGGTGAAGTAGACCTCGTTGAAGCCGTGCTCGCCGAGCATGTTGATCAACGGCCGCACCTCAATGCCCGGCGTGTTCATGTCGAGCAGGAAGTAGGAGATCCCGCGGTGCTTCGGAGCCTCGGTGTCGGTGCGGGTGAGCACGTGAATCCAGTCGGCGTAGTGCGCGCCGGAGGTCCAGATCTTCTGACCGTTGATCACGAAGTCGTCGCCGTCGCGCACGGCGCGCGTCTGCAGACCAGCGAGGTCGGAGCCATTGCCCGGCTCGGAGAATCCCTGCGCCCAGTAGGACTCAGCGTTTGCGATCCGCGGCAGGTGCTCCTGGCGCTGCTCTTCCGTGCCATGCAGCATCAGACAGGGACCGACCATCGAGATGCCCTGTCCGCCCGATCCGGGCGCGCCGCGATAGGCCGCTTCCTCGCGGTAGATCATCTGTTGGATGTGGCTCGCGCCGCGGCCGCCGTACTCCTCCGGCCAGGCCATCGTCAGCCAGCCCTTGGACGCGGCCCGCTTCTCGAAGGCGCGCTCGGCGATGAAATGAGAGTCATCGCCCTCGACTTCCGGACCGGAAGCCGGCACCCAGTTGTTGTCGATGAAGTCCACCACCTCGCTGCGGAACGCATTGTCGGCTTCGGTGAATTGATAGTCCATGCTTGGCTCCTCGGCTCTCTGCACACCAGCCCGCGACCTGCTCGCAGGCGCACAAAGTATAGACAATCGCCGGAGCAACGCCCGATACGCTGATCCATCATGACTGGCCACGGCATTCAGCTCTGGGACGCGGTGGTGATCGGCGCCGGTCCGGCCGGCTCGACGGCCGCCCGACGGCTCGGCGCTGGCGGCGCCTCGACGCTATTGCTGGAGAAACAGCGCCTGCCGCGCTACAAGGCATGCGGCGGCGGCGTGCCCGCGAGGACGCTCAAGCTGCTCGATGGGCTTGACATCTCCCCGGTGAGCGAGGGCCACGTCGACACGATCGACGTCTCGCGCTTCGGCCAACACCAGTTCCGCAAGACGTCGCAGCGCCCGCTCGCCTGGATGGTGATGCGCGACCGATTCGACGCGTTTCTGACCGACCTTGCCTCGCAAGCGGGCGCAAGCGTGCGGGACGCGAGCCCCGTTCAGTCGATCGTCGTAGGAGATGACTGTTACGAGTTAGAGACGCCAACGGGTTCCATCCGGGCCCGTCACATCCTCGCCGCCGACGGCGCCACGGGGCCGTCGGCTCGATGGCTCGGCGTCGATTCCGCGCCGACTCGAAGCGCGGCATATGAGGTCGAGGTCGCCGCCCCGCACGACGCGCTCGCTCACTGGCATCAGGCCGCCAACGTCGATGTCGGCTACCGACCGTGGGGCTACGGCTGGGTGTTTCCGAAAGAGGGCAGGCTCTCGGTCGGCGTCGTGACCGCACCCAAACGAGGCCGCTCGATTCGCAACCAGACCGACCGCTATCTCTCGCGCCTCGGACTCTCGGACGCCGACGTGATCAACGTGCAGGGACACCCGATCCGCTATCGCCGCTCAACCAGCGAACCGGTCGCCGATAGGCGCGCCCTCCTACTGGGGGACGCCGCCGGCCTCGCCGACGAGTTCACCGCCGAAGGCATCGCCTACGCCGTGCACTCCGCCAATCTGGCCGCCGACTCTGTCCTCACCGCCGTCGATCCAGCGGCCGATTACACAAGAGCCGTCAACCGACAAATCCAACCCGAACTCAACGCCGCCCGAACCATCTCGCGCCTCTACTACTGGTGCGTCACCACCTGGCCCTGGCTCGCCCTTAAGACCTCCAAACACGTCAACTACCTCTGGAGAGCCTTCTTCCGAGTCATGCGCGGCGATTCGACCTACGCCAACGAGCTGGGCCGGCTGCCCGGCGCTCGGCTTGCCCAATCCTTGGCGACATCGCCGTAGAATGATCTTGTCAAACGGAGCGACATGTCCAACCGCGATGCCCACACCTCGACTCAGACCCTGGTCCGCTTCCGCCTGCCGGACCCGCCTGAACGGCATCCGGACGAAGTGACCTCCTACCGATATGTCCATCTGAAAGGCAATCCGCACTTCCTGGCGCAGCACTTCGCCAAGCCGGAGACGACGATCATCAGCGCGGAACTGCATCTCGTGGCGGCCCGCCGCACGCGGCCGCTGCGCGTGCCCGACCTGCTGATCGCCTTCGACGTCGATCCCGACCTGTATTACGAGCAGAACGGCTACGTAATCGCGGATCAGGGCAAGCCGCCGGACTTCATCCTGGAAGTGGCGTCGCCGAGCACCGCGCGGGTGGACACGGTCGAGAAGCGCGAGGACTACGCCGCATTCGGGGTAAGGGAGTACTGGCGCTTCGACCACACGGGCGAGTCGCATGGGACGCGGCTGGCCGGGGATCGGCTGGTCGGCGAACGCTACGAGCCGATTGAGATCGTCGAGATTGCGCCGGGCGTCCTGCAGGGCGAGAGCGAGGCGCTGAACCTCTGGCTGCGCTGGGAGGACGGCGAACTGGGCTGGTACGACCCGGCCACGGGCGAGCACATCCCCACCTTCGACAGCACCCAGGCCGAACTCGCCGCCGAACGAGAGGCTCGGCTGGCCTCCGAGACCCGGGTCCGCGAATTGGAAGCCGAACTGCGCCGCCTGCGGGAGTGAGTGCTTCCATCAGACGCTTGCTGACGGTGCAATGCCTCGCCGACGCCAGACCCCCAATCCCCTCCGACCCACCGCGATCGTCAACCGATTGATCCGCGAGGCACCGCTGACGCCCTGGCGCGCGACCAACGATCCCGTCACCGAACTGGTGCTGACGCTGCTCTCGCAGAACACCTCCGACACCAACTCCGGGCGGGCCTTTCAGCAACTGCTGAAGCGCTATCCCGACTGGGACTCGGTGCTCGAGGCGCCGGTTGAGGAGTTGGAGGAGACGATCCGGCCGGGTGGACTGGCCAGGACCAAGGCTCCGCGTATGCAGGCGCTGCTGACCATGCTGCGCGAACGGCTGGGGCCGGAGTGGGACGCATCGCGGCTCGAGGACATGCCGATCGATGAGGCCAAGCAGTGGTTGACCGAGCTCCCGGGCGTCGGACCGAAGACCGCGGCCTGCGTGCTTCTGTTCTCTCTGGGGCGGCCGGCGCTGCCGGTTGACACTCACGTACACCGCGTCGCCCAGCGCCTCGGCCTGATCGGAGCCAGGGTGGCCGCCGTCCCCGCTCACGACATGCTGGAGGCGCAGTTGCCGCCCGACAAGTACTACGACTTTCATGTCACGCTGATTCGGCATGGTCGGCGGGTTTGCCACAAGCAGCGGCCCAGGTGCGACGAGTGCGTGCTGTTGGATCGGTGTCCGGGAGCGGATGACTTCATCTATGGCTGATCTCGAAGTTGTAGCCTCTTCACGGTCTGAAGCCTGAAACAGGAGATGAATCATGAGCGCCATCGCACAAACCACAGCGGGATCCATCGAAGGAACCGAAGAGAACGGACTCTGCGTCTTCCGCGGCGTGCCATTCGCCGCGCCGCCGGTCGGCGAACTGCGCTTCAAAGCACCGCAGCCGGTTGAGTCCTGGGACGGCGTCCGCGACGCCAAATCCTTCGGACCGATCTCACTGCAGGCGCCCAACGAGATGCTGGAGGCGCTGCTGCCCGTGTCCGACCCGCCGCAGCCGCAGAGCGAGGATTGCCTCTACCTCAATGTCTGGACGCCCGGCCTCGACGGTGCGCGGCCGGTCATGGTCTGGATCCACGGCGGCGCGTTCACGATCGGCTCGGGCAGCGAGGACTACTACGACGGCGCCAACCTCGCCTCGCGCGGCGATGTGGTGATCGTGACGATCAATTACCGACTCGGCGCGCTCGGCTTCCTCAATCTGCCTGCGCTCGGCGAGACCAATTTCGGCATGCGCGACCAGGTGGCGGCGCTGAAGTGGGTACAGGACAACATCGGGAACTTCGGCGGCGACCCCGGCAATGTGACGATCTTCGGCGAGTCGGCCGGCGGCATGAGCGTGGCCTCGTTGATGGCCTCGCCCGAGGCGGCCGGGCTGTTCCAGAAGGCGATCCCGCAGAGTGGCGCCGGCCACAACGCGCTGAGCAACGAGGAGACCAACGCCACCGCGCTCAAGTTCTGCCAGGCGCTCGGCGTCGACTCGGAGGATGTGGACGCGCTGATGGCCGCCGACCCGGCCGACATCCTCGCGGCGTCGGTCGCGGTCGACCCGCTCGCCAGCGCCGACTCCGCCGCCGACATGGCCGACGCCGGCGCGTCGCCAACCCCACAGATGCCGTTCCAGCCCGTGATCGACGGAGCATTCCTCTCCTCGTTGCCGATCGATCACATCCGCAGCGGCTCCGCCGACGGCGTCGCGACGCTGGTCGGTTCGCTCGACGAGGAGCTCAAGCTCCTGGCCGCCGCCGGGCCGGCCGAGCCGATGACCGACGAGGCGGCCACCGCGATGTTCGGCATGATGCACCCCGATCCCGAGTCCGCCTACGCCACCTATCGCGCCGCCCGGCGCGAGCGCGGCGAGGACGACTCCGCCGACGAGATCTTCGTCGCCGCGATCGGCGACATCATGCTGCGCATCCCCGGCCTGCGGCTGGCCGATGCCCAGACCTCGCGCGCGCCAACGTACGCCTACCTGTTCGACTGGAAATCGCCAGGCATGGACGGCGCGCTCGGCTCCTGCCACGCGCTCGAACTGCCCTTCGTCTTCGGCACACACGCGGTCGCGCCCGAGTTTTGCGGCAGCGGCCCCGTCGCCGACGCGTTCTCCGAGCTCACGATGGACACGTGGCTCAACTTCGCCAGGACCGGCAACCCCGCCGGCGCCGGCGTTGACGCCCCGGCCTGGGACGCCGGCGCCAAGCCAATCCAGGTCCTGGGCGACAACCCGAGGGTCGAACACGACTGGCGCGGCCCCGAAGTCGGTGTCTGGGACGAAGTCATTTCTTAGACAGGAACAAAAGCATGCCCCTCACCCCAATCCGCAAAGACCAACTCAGCAAGGTCGGCGTCGGCGCCCAGCGACCCGAAGATGTCGTCGTCTCCCGGGACGGACGCGTCTGGCTCTCCGACGCCGAGTCGGCCGCCGCCGAGGCGCTGCCCGATGGCACGCTCAACCGCGTCGGCAACGCCGGCGGCTCGCCGAACGGCATCAACATGGACGCCGAGGGACGGATCGTCATCGCCAATGTCGGCGGACTCGAGACCCCGGGCGGCTCAGGACCCGTCCAACGCCTCGATGTCGACACCGGAGAGATCGAAGTCCTCGCCGACCAGATCGACGGCATCCCGCTGGTCTCGTCCAACTACCCGCACGTGGACTCCCAGGGACGCATCTGGGTGACGCACTCGACATCGCAATCGGGCCCCGACGCCTTCTCCGGCAAGCCCGACGGTTTCCTCTTCCGCATCGAGACCGACGGCGCCCTGACCATGCTCGCGACTGAGATCTCTTTCGCCAACGGCGTCACGCTCGACCCGCAGGAAGAGAACGCCTACGTCTGCTCAACGATGGGCTGCCACGTGCTGCGCTTCCCGATCAACGCCGACGGCTCGCTCGGCGAGCGCGAGGTTTATGGCCCGCAACTGGGCAAGACGCTCGACGACCTGGCCGCAGCGCGACCGCTCAGCGCGGAGCAGCGCGGGCAGCGGGGCCTGACCGACGGCTGCGGCTTCGACCAGGAGGGCAATCTCTGGGTCACCCTGCCGATGTCCAACAAGGTCGTCGCAATCACGCCGCAATATGAGGTCGTGACGATGATCGAGGACCTTGAGGGCGAGATCATGCAAGCCCCCACCAACGTCAGTTGGGGCGGCGACGACATGAGCGACCTCTACATCGGCTCGATCCGCAGCAACTACGTGGTCCATGCCAGATCGCCCATCCCCGGCGAGCCGCTGGTCCATCAGCGCTGACGGATCGACTCGCGGCGCATTAGGTTAGGCAGAGACACAGGGCTGGAATCTGGAAAGCCACCATGCCTCTCACCCCAATCCGCAAGGACCAACTCAGCAAAGTCGGGGTCGGCGTCCAACGACCCGAAGACGTCGTCGTCTCCCGGGACGGCCGCGTCTGGATGGCCGACCAGGCCTCGGCAGCCGCCGAGGCCCTGCCCGACGGCGGGCTCAACCGCGTCGGCAACGCGGGCGGCTTGCCCAACGGCAACAACATGGACCTCGAAGGCCGGATCATCATCGCCAACGTCGGCGGACTCGACGGCGGCGGCGCGAGCGGCCCCGTGCAGCGGCTCGACGTCGACACCGGCGAGGTTGAAGTCCTCGCCGACGAGATCGACGGCCGCCCGCTGGTCATGTCCAACTATCCCCACGTCGATTCCCGGGGACGCATCTGGGTCACGCACTCGACCTCGCGTACGGGAGACGACGCGCTCGCCGCCGGCGGTCCCGACGGGTTCCTCTTCCGGATCGAGACCGACGGCTCGCTGACCATGCTCGCCACCGAAGTCGAGTTCCCCAACGGAATCACGCTCGACCCGCGCGAAGAGAACGCCTACGTCTGCTCCACGAGCGGCTGCCACGTACTGCGCTTCCCGATCCACGCCGACGGCACGCTCGGCGAGTCCGAGGTCTACGGCCCGCAGCTGGGCAAGTCGATCGCCCTGGCCGACGCCATGCAGCCCCTCTCGCCGCAAGAGCGCGGCGAGCTCGGCCTGACCGACGGCTGCGGCTTCGACCAGGAGGGCAACCTCTGGGTGACGCTGGTGATGTCGAACAAGGTCGTCGCGATCACGCCGCAGCTCGAGGCCGTGACGATGATCGAAGATCTTGAGGGCGAGATCATGCAAAACCCGACCAACGTCAGTTGGGGCGGCGACGACATGAGCGACCTCTACATCAGCTCGATTACCACTGACTACGTCCTCCACGCCCGCTCCCCAATCCCCGGCGAGCCGTTGGTCCACCAGCGCTAGCCGGTTCGTCTCCCCCCGCTTCGCGGGGGGAGATGTCACGGAGTGACAGAGGGGGGCTACGCTCCTCTCATGCCCTCACCCCGCAGCCGCCTCTGGCCCCGCGATCGCCTGGCTGTTGCGATCCTGCTCTACGCGATCTGGATCCCGTTCATCGTTGTGCTCGTCAACTACGTCGACGACAACGGGGACGCCAACGGCACGAGCGAAGTCCGCGACGAGGACGAAGAGCCGAACGACTTCGCCGAGACCGTCGGCTGGACCTGGGGCGTGCTCTGGGTCGGCTACGCCGCACTCGCCGCCTGGCTCGCCCGGATCAAGGGCCGCGACCCCGTCCGCTGGGGCCTGGCCAGCCTGCTCACCTTCATCGCCCTCTTCCCCGTCCTCGCCGTCGCCCCTGAACTCGAACGAAGACAGTCATAAGAGCTCCCGTTGCAGAATCGCGCCTGATCATCCGGTCCCCTCTCCCTGAGGGAGAGGGTTAGGGTGAGGGCCCTTCCGACCCGGAAAAGGCCACACAGCGACGGAGCCGAGCTCCCCAACCATCCCGTCCTCGCCAGATCCCAATATCATCAGAACATACGTACACAACAACGACGAGGAGCACCCCGATGCCCAACCCCTACCATTTCCGCGCCAACATCGACCGACTCTGGCGACGCGCCAACGCCCCCGGCCCCGGCTACAAGCAACTCAACGCCCTCGACACCGTCGTCCGCGAACTGTTCGCCCCGAACGAACGAGCCCGCCGCAACTATCAGCTCTACCTCGCCACCGACCCCTACGACGTCGCCCGCCACCTCCTCCGAGACCTCTACGACCGCGCCTCCCCTTCCCCCTCTCCCCCCGCGCCTATCCAAGTCGCCCCCGCGCAGGCGGGGGCCGCACCGACTGAGGATGACCCGTCCGACGAAGACGACGACCCCTGGTAACCGTCCGTAGCCGGCGCACTCCCAACCGTTTTTTTCTTCTTCCTGGCCCGCCGCCTTCAGCTTCGCCATGCCCATCGCCCGACCCGCCGTCGCGGGAGCCGCGATCTCGGAGCGCCGCATCTGGCATACTGCACGTACCGCGACACACTCGATGAGTGTCTCAGTTCACAAGCCGCACGGCGCCGCATCGAACAAGTAGAGGGAACACACATGCACGATCTCGTCATTCGCAACGGACTCGTCGTTGACGGCACCGGCGCGCCTGCACGCCAGGCCGATGTCGCCATCGACGACGGCGTCGTCGCCGCCATCGGGGAGGTCAACGACCTCGGCCGCGAGGAAATCGACGCCGAGGGGCTGTTGGTCACACCCGGCTTCGTCGACATCCACACACACTTCGACGGGCAGATCACCTGGGACCCGCTGCTCACGCCGTCCTTCTGGCACGGCGTCACGACGGTCGTGTTCGGCAACTGCGGCGTCGGCTTCGCGCCGGCCGCGCCGAATCGCCGCGACTGGCTGATCGGCCTGATGGAGGGCGTCGAGGACATCCCCGGCTCCGCCCTGGCCGAGGGCATGCAGTGGGGCTGGGAGTCGTTCCCCGAGTACCTCGACTTCCTCGACACGCTGCCGAAGGCGATTGATATCGGCACGCAGGTGCCGCACGGGGCCGTTCGCGCCTACGTGATGGGCGACCGCGGCGCGCGCAACGAGGACGCCAACCCCGAGGACATCCAGGAGATGGCCGAAATCGTCAAGGAAGGCCTCAAGGCGGGCGCCCTCGGTTTCACCACCTCGCGCACGCTGGCGCACCGCGCGATCGACGGCGAGCCGGTCCCCGGCACATTCGCCGCCGAGGACGAACTCTTCGGCATCGGTCAGGCGCTGAAGGAACTCGGCACCGGCATCTATGAGGTCGCGCCGGCCGGCGTGACCGGCGACGACGCCAACGCACCCGAGTTGGAGATTGCCTGGATGCGCAAGCTCTCGGCGGAGATCGAGCGTCCGGTCAGCTTCGCCATGGTCCAGTTCGACAACGAGCCCGAAGCCTGGCGCGATGCGCTCGACCGCTCGCTCGAAGCGCTCGAGGACGGCGCCGAGCTCTACCCGCAGGTCGCCGCGCGAGGCATCTCGATCCTGCTCACCCTGCGCGGACGCCACCCGTTCATCCACTCGCCCAGCTATCGCGAGCTGGACGAACTCGACTGGGCCGACCGTGCCGCAGCGATGCGTGATCCGCAGCGCAAGGAGAAGATCCTCAGCGAGGTCGAAGCGCCCGACGCGGCGCTCGGCTTCGTCATGTGGAACAAGCTCTACCCGATGACCGACCCGCCCAACTACGAGCCGACCGCCGACGAGTCGGTCGCGGCCCGGGCCGAGGCGGCCGGCCAGACGGCGCTCGAGTTCGCCTATGACTTCCTCAGCCAGGGCGATGGCGAGAATGTGCTGTTCGCGCCGCTGTTCAACTACGCGCACAACAACCTCGACGCGACGCGCGAGATGATGATGCACCCTCGCGTGGCGATGGGCCTCTCCGACGGCGGCGCCCACTGCGGCGTGATCTGCGACGCCTCGATGCCGACCTTCATGCTGACCCACTGGTCACGCGACCGCAGCCGAGGCGAGAAGCTGCCGCTCGAGTGGGTCGTCAAGCGGATGACCAACGACACGGCCGAGCTCTACGGCCTCCGCGACCGAGGCACGCTCGAAGTCGGCAAGAAGGGCGACGTCAACGTCATCGACTACGACGCCCTGCAGCTCGAGCCGCCCCAGGCCGTCCACGACCTCCCGACCGAAGCCATGCGCCTGATCCAGAAATCGCGTGGCTACGTCGCCACGATCGTCAGCGGCGAAGTGATCAGCCGCCACGGAGAAGAAACCGGAGCCCGACCGGGCCAGCTCATCCGCGGCGCTCGCTAGTCAAGGAGCCCGCGACGTCATCTCTCCAATCCCCTCTCCCCGAGGGAGAGGGTTAGGGTGAGGGCCCGCAACGCCCCATTGGCCACCCCGGCCAAGAGCAATGCACTGCCGGACCCTCACCCCGGCCCTCTCCCAGAGGGAGAGGGAGCACGGGTCTGGCATCGCCGTCCCTTGACCGCGTTACAGAACATTTGTACTCTATAGGGCATGCTGCAACTCTCCCTCTTCGACCCCAATCCAGCACCCGCCCGCCCTGTCACCCAGGGCAACGCCGATGTCATCTACGCCGACTCCTCAGCCATCCTCGCCCGTCCCACCGGCCGCTTGGCCGATCTCGACTTCGTCATCAATCCGTACCAGGGCTGCACGTTTGCCTGCACCTACTGCTACGCCGCCTTCTTCGTCGCCGAGGAGGAGCAGCGCGAGCGCTGGGGTCAATGGGTCCGCGTCAAGACCAATGCGATCGCCAGGCTGCGCAACTCGCGGCAGAACCTGCACGGCAAGACGGTGCTGATGAGCAGCGCCACCGACCCGTATCAGCCAATCGAGGCGAAGCTGGAGCTGACCCGCTCGCTGTTGCCGATCCTCGCCCAGCGGGGCGCACGTCTCGCGGTACTCTCCCGAAGCCCCATGGTCACGCGCGACGTCGACCTGTTCAAACGATTCGAGCACATCAACATCACGATGAGCATCACCACCGACTCAGACGACGTGCGCAAACGCTTCGAACCGCAATGCGCCAGCATCGACCGCCGCTTTGAGGCCATCAACCGATTGTCGGAGGAGGGCTTCAAGACGCGCATCAACGTGTCGCCGTTGCTGCCCTTGTACGACGCCGGGGCGTTCGCGGAGCGGATCCTTGAGTCCGGCGTCTCCCGAGTGCACATCAACACATTCCACGAGGCCAGCGGACCCTTTGCCTCAGGCACGCGCCAGCCCGCGCTCGCCATCGCCGAAGAAATAGGCTGGACCGAGAAGCGTCGCGGGCGAGTGCTGGAGGAGTTGCGGGGCTATCTGAACCGCGGCGGTCGAAGGCTGGCCGCCTGAGAAGCAAGCCGTCAGAGGCTCGCGTAGACCGCGTCGATCATTGGCTTCCAGCGCGGATCGGCTCCGAGCCCGGCCGACATCTGATTCATCACGTAGCCGAAGCCGATCCCCGCGTCGGGGTCGGCGAAGCCCAGCGAACCGCCCGCCCCGGAGTGGCCGAACGTGCGTGGATTCGGCCCCCACTCATATCGGCCGCCGACCGTGCTGAGAATGAACCCCAACGACCGGCGCACCAGGAACCCCAACACCATGTCCTCGCGGGCCGCACGTTCGGTCGGTCCGCAAGCCTCGATCGCCTCAGGCGACAGCAGGCCGCCTCCGCCCCGCGCCAGCGCCGAGTAGATCGCGGCCAGCGATCGACCGTTACCGTGGCCGTTCGCAGCCGGCAGCTCGGCCGCCCGCCATTCCCGCGAGTTCACCGTGCCCGCCAGCCGTGGAGCAGCCAGGCCCAGCGCTCGCGCCGCCAGGTTGTCCGGAGGGGCAACGCCAATCGGACCGGCTCCCGGGGCGGGGATCAGATCCGCGGTTCGCGCATCCTCCGACTCGGGCAGTCCGATGAAGAAATCGACGCCGAGTGGAGCCGAGATCTCATCGCGCACGAACTCCCCGCACGTCCGACCGTCGATCCGCCGAATCAGCTCGCCGACCAGCCAGCCGTAGGTGATCGCGTGATAGCCCATGCCCGCGCCGGGCGTCCACATCGGAGCCTGGCGCTCCAGCGCGCCGATCATCTGGTCCCAGTCGAGCACGGCGCCGTCGGGCAGCTCCTCGTCGACGCCGGCCAGACCGGCCTCATGCGTCAGCAGATGCCGAACCCTGATTTCGGACTTGCCGGCCTGCCCAAACTCCGGCCAATAGTCGACAACCGGTCGCTCGACATCGAGCAGGCCCCTGTCCACCAACATCGCCGCGGCCGCCGCTGCGATCCCCTTGGTCGACGAGTAGACGTTGGCAATCGTGTCCCGCTCCCAGCTTCGCGATTGCGCTCGGTCTGCGAATCCGCCCCACAGATCGACAACGGTCTCACCGCCGACGATCACGCAGAGCGACGCGCCGACCTCATCGTGATCGGACCAGTTGGCCGCAAATGCGTCGCGAACCGCGCCGAAGCGCGGTTCGCAAGCGCCGTGCAGTTCGACGGTCGGCATTGGCCTAGTCGGCCGGGACCGGCTCACCGGCGGTGCGGCCCGAGAGTTCTTCCGGCATCGTGCCTTCCAACTCGTGGATCGCCGGCAGCACGTCCGAGGCGAAGAGGCGCATGCTGCGCTCGGCGGTCTCGGCGGGCATGCCGCCGGAGATGCGGAAGTTCATAATCAGCTCTTCCGCCGCGGTCACCTGCTGGATGTGCTTGAGCTTCTCGATGACCTGGTCGGGCGTGCCCCAGGCCTGCGGCATCGCAGCGAATTGCGCGCGCTGTTCGGGCGTGGTCTTCTCGTTGGTCTTGCCGAACTCGGCGTAGTACTTGTAGCCCTTGGTCGCGGCGAACCGGGCCGACTCCGAGAAGTGATAGTGGCGTTCGACGCTCTCCTGGAACTTGCCCGTGTGCTCGAGCATCACCGCCCAGGCCTCTTCCTCGGTGTCGAAACAGGCGACGTTTGCGACCACGGTCGGCTGCTTGGGCTCCCAACCCTGCGACACGCGAATCTCATTGAATCGCTTGACGTCGGCCTGGTACTCGTCCCACTTCTTCGAGTTGGTGAAGAGCATGCCCAGACCGGCGTTCGCCGCGATCTCCAGCGTCTCCGGCGAAATCCAGGCGACGCGCATCGAGTCGAGCAGGGCCTGCGGGTTGCGCGGCCGCGGACGGATCGTCGTTTCGGGAATGGTGTAGAAGTCGCCCTCGTGCGAGAAGAACTCCTGGGTCAGGCCCTTGCGCACGACGTCGAGCGACTCCATGAAGCGATCGCGGGACTCACCCATCGGCGAACGGAAGGCGTCAAACTCGCGCTTGGCAGCTCCGCGACCAAGTCCCAGCGTCAGCTTGCGGCCCTGGAGCATGTTGTCGAGCACGGTGATCTGCTCGGTGATCGCGACCGGGTCGTACCAGGGCAGCACGATCACCATCGTGCCGAAGTCGATTCGCTCGGTCTTGCCGGCGAAGTAGGTCAGGTTCTGCATCGCGCCCGAGGTCATGATGTAGGGCGAGAAGTGGTGGTCGATGCACCAGTAGGAATCGAAGCCGAGGGGCTCGACCAGTCCGCCAAGGTGGATTTCCTCCTCGTAGACCTGCTGGTCGCTGACCTGGGGCCTGTCAGTGACTGCCTGCGCCTCGAAGCGGTCCCAGTCGCTGTAGTTCTGATAGTTGAAGTGGACGCCGACCTTCATGTGAGTTGCCTCTCTCAGGGTTGTAACCCGCGCAGGATACGCGAAACGGGCCGACCGCGCTGTTGGTCGCGCGGTCGGACCCGTTCTGCAGATGTTTGTCGGGATCGCCGGTTAGGCCAGGACCTCGTCGAGCCGCTTGGCCAGGTCGCTCTTCGGCCGGAAGCCGACGATCTGCCCGGCCACTTCGCCGTCCTTGAAGACCAGCAGCGTGGGGATGCTGCGAATCCCGTACTCGGTGGCGACGCCGGGGTTCTCGTCGGTGTTGAGCTTGTAGAAGGCGACGCGGCCGTCGTACTCATCCGAGAGTTCGTCGACGATCGGCGCAACCATGCGGCAGGGTCCGCACCACGGCGCCCAGAAGTCCACCAGCACCGGCAGATCATTGTCCTTGACGTCTGCCTGGAAGCTTCCGTCCGTCACTTCCTGGGGCTTTGCCATCTCTCTCCTCCAAGCGATGCAGCTGTGTGTCCAGCGGTAACCAATCAAATGTATCGTATCGAGTTGTGCTCGGGCTGAGCCCTAGCGGCGGTCGTAGCGCCAAGTGTCGCTCACCTGACCGTCGCTTCGTTCCGGCGACGGCAGATCCAGGTCCTCATCGACCGGCGCCGTGCCGGCGACCGCGTCGCGGATCGCGTCGACCACGCCCGACTCAACCACGCTCCGGGCCGACTTGATTCCGCTCGTTACGGCCTCGGCGTTTGCGCGTCCGTGTCCAACCAGCACTGCGCCGTCGATTCCGAACAACGGCGCCGAGCCGACCTTCGCGTAATCCCAATGCGCGCGCAGTCCCCGGAACGCGCCGCGCATCAACCAGGCGCCGGCCATGTGCACCACGCTCGACTGGATGCTGCGCCTGAGTTCGCCGAAGAGCTGCTCCGCCACGCCTTCCGTCAGTTTCACGGCAACGTTGCCGGTGAACCCGTCCGAGACGATCACGTCCGCGGCGCCGGCGACCATTTGATTGGCCTCGATGTTGCCGACGAAGTTCGGTTCCTGGCGTTCAAGCAGTTGGTAGGTCTCCTGGTGCAGACTCGTGCCCTTCATCGCTTCTTCGCCGACGTTGAGCAGGCCCACGCTGGGATTGCGATGCCGCAGTACGCGCTCGACGTAGGCGCGACCCATCGTCGCAAACTGGCAGAGATACTGCGGCCGAGCTTCAACATTCGCACCGACATCGAGCAGCAGCGAGGTGGTCCCGCGTCCGTTGCGGAAGAGCGCGCCGAGCGCCGGGCGGGCGACTCCCGGCACTCGGCCCAGCGAGAACAGCGAGCCGGCCATCACAGCGCCGGTGTTGCCAAATGAGAGAAATGCGTCCGCCTCGACGTCGGCGAGCAGTCCGAGTCCGACCATGATCGAGGAATCTCGCATCCGCCGCACCGCGGTCGGCGGCGCATCCATGGCGATCGCCTCCGATGCTTCGTGAATCCGTAGATTGCGTTGCGCTGCAGGCAGCAGGCTCCGGATTTCGCGTCCCCGCCCGACCAGGATGATATCCACATCCCGGTCTCGAGCGGCGTTCAGCGCGCCTCGCACGATCGTGGCGGGGGCGTTGTCGCCACCCATCGCATCGAGCGCGACCGTGATCGGTCGCGGACCGGACCTTCGCTGCGCCGATCGCTGCATCAACCTGGCTCCGCTATTCCGCGCCCGCTTCCGCGTCTTCGGCACTCTCGATCGTGCAGCGGAAACTCTGGATCAACGGTAACGCTACGGATTCCGGATCGTCCGGATCGAGCACGTGCAGCACAAACTCTCGGCCGCCGTCTCGGCAGTACCAGGCGAACGATTGAATCTTCATGACGCCTTCGCCGAACTGCGTTTCGGTCTCCCCCGTCCGAGCCGGCGTGCCATCGACCACGCCGCCGTCACGGAACCCGGTCACGTTCTCGATGCCGAGCGCATCCCTCAGCGACTGTGAAATCGCCGTGTCGCCGTCGTAGAACGCCTCGCCCAGCACCTGCCAGGTCAGGACGGCCTTCAGCGCGGTCGTCGTTTGCAGGACGAAGATGCCCGCCTCGTTGCTCGGCGGCGCGTTCGTCGGCTGCCCGAATTCCTGGGCGAAGTCTGCCCTGTCGTACGCGATCGTGAAATCGAATCGCTCGTAGAGCCCCGGGCGACCCTCAATCTCGAGCGGCAGAATGAAGGATTCCATGGCTCGTTCGAGTGCGAACAGCACGCCCTCATAATCCTCCATGACGGCGCCGGCGCGCAGCACGATCGCCAGGTCGTCGACCCGAATCAGCATCGCGTGCCAACGCACGTGGAAGCCCCCGGTCGCGCGGCGATCCTCTTCCCAATCGAAGCGCTCGGCCGGCTCACCCGTGATCGTGGAGGTCTCCTCGAGTTCCGTGAACTCCACGTTGTCCTCGAGCGCCAGGATCGATCGGAGGAACTCCGCCGAGTCGGATCCATCATCTTCAAAGACCTCAACACTGATCAGGGCGCGCCCGGACTCCGAGCGGAACATGACGCGGTCGATCCCGGTGGAGCTGGCGTCGCAGAACGGCGAGCAGATCAGCTCGAGCGAGTAGCCATAGGTCGGGCTGGCGTAGCGGCGAACGACGTCCTCGGACGTTTCGAGCGACGTTTCATCCTGCTCGCCCTGATCCTCATCCTCCGTTTGCTCCGCTTCCGCTCCGGGTTCTGCATCCTGGCCCGACTGCGGCTGGGACTGACTCTCGGTGTCCGTATCCTGCTGGTCGTCCACGGCCTGTTCTGCGCGCTCCGATTGTTCAACCTCCTCTCGCGCCTCCTCAGCTTGGTCGGCCTGCCCCGAGTCGGCCGCAGACTGTTGCTGTTCCTGGCCAGAAGCCGACGGACGGAAGAACTCGTTCGACTGAACATGCTCATTGGGGTTTGATCCGCAGGACACGACAAACGCAGCAACGGCGATCAGCAGGAACCCACTGGCGATCCGGAGAGCGTTCATTCGGCCGCCTCCGCAACAACAATCAGCCGATCCCCGTCGTCCACATCGTCGAACTGCCAGGAACCGAACCACTCGATCGGTCTCATCCCTGCCTCAGCGAGCAGGCCGGCCATTTCACCTGCCGTGAGGTTGACCCGCAAGGGGAATCGGGCCAGCGAGCGTCGTAACAGGCCCGACTCGTTGACCGCGTCGTACTGGTAGGTAATCCAGGCGATCGCGAGCGCTCGATCCAGAGCGGTGCCACCAGATCGTTGCAGGGCTGGCTCCTGCGCCGCGCTCTTTGTGACCAGTTCGCCGGTTGGCGCTTCACGCGTCCACTCGAGTTGCAGCACTGACGGGTGCGGAGAGATGTCGTCGGGACGCGGCGCCGTCCAGTCGAGCAGCACTCGGCCGCCGGGGGCGAGCTGGTGTCGCGCGGAGCGCATAGCCGCCAGCTGATCCGATCGACGGAGCAAATGCTGAACGGTCGAAAGACCGAACACGACCAGGTCGAATCCCTGATCGGTTTCCCCATGGATTGCTTGATCGGTTGACAGGCAACGCATGTCGCCGCGCACGACCTCGACTCCTGCTTCACGCATCCGCGCTTCGCCGGCCGCCAACATCGCTTCGGACGAATCCACCGCCGTCACCCGGCAACCGTTCACTGCGAGCGGCACAGCGATTCGTCCGCTGCCTGCGCCCAATTCCAGGACCCGTTCTCCAGCGGAGACGAGGTCGAGATACATCTCGATATCGTCCGTCAGCGAGCCGAAGTCAAGGTCGTACCAGGGCGCAATCGCGCGCAGCGCGCGCT
Organism: Dehalococcoidia bacterium; assembly: GCA_965204335.1. Taxonomy (GTDB): domain Bacteria; phylum Chloroflexota; class Dehalococcoidia; order Bin125; family Bin125; genus Bin125. The sequence goes on from OZ241982.1 coordinate 697,484, forward strand.
CCTGGTCCTCGCCGGTCCAGTTCAGGGGATCGTCCAAGGGGGACTCCACTCGGCCTCAGCACCGCTTCAACTCAGACTACCAGCGATTCGGGCGCGCACGGACGGGTACGGCAACCCTTGACCCCGGTCGCTAGTACGCTAAACCCATGACCGACACCCCAACCGCCGGCGATCTGGTGGCGCAGTACATCCGCGCCGTTCCCGACTTCCCGGAGCCCGGGATCCTGTTCCGCGACATCACCCCGCTGTTGGCGGAACCCACTGCGTTTGCGCAGGCATTGGACTGGATCACGGAGCATTGCCGCGATGCTGATGCCATCGTTGGCATCGAGTCGCGCGGGTTCATCATCGGCGCTCCGATTGCACAACGGCTCAACCTGCCGTTCGTCCCGATTCGCAAGGCCGGCAAGCTGCCGGCCGACACGATCGTCCGCTCGTATGAGCTCGAATACGGCTCCGCCACCATCGAGATGCACGCCGACGCCATCAACCCGGGGACGCGAATTGCGCTGGTCGACGATCTGCTCGCCACCGGCGGTACCGCCGAGGCGGCGATCCAGCTGGTCCTTCATGCGGAGGCCGAGATCGCCAAGGTTGCCTTTCTGATCGAACTCGAAGCGCTCAACGGCCGCGGTCGGCTGGAACCGCATGCCGTCGAGTCGATGCTCATCTATTGAAATCCGCGAGGCCGTCATCATGTCCAGTGATTCTCCGAGTGCTCTCCTTGCAGTGATCGGCGGTTCCGGCTTCTACAAGATGCCTGGCCTGGAGGATGTTGAGCGTTGGCAGCCCGAGACGCCGTTCGGACCGACCTCCGATGAGATCGTGATCGGATCGCTGCACGGCAAGCGCGTCGCGTTCTTGCCCAGACACGGGGTCGGCCATCGCCTGATGCCGCACGAGATTCCGGTGCGCGCGAACATCTGGGCGCTCAAGGCGCTTGGCGTCCAGGGCATCCTCGCCGTCTCGGCCGTCGGTTCGTTGAAACAGGAGATCGTCCCCGGACACATGGTCGTGCCTGACCAGATCATCGACCGCACCCGCGGCGGCCGACCCACCACATTCTTCGGCGACGGCATCGTCGTTCACGTCGGCTTTGCCGATCCGTTCTGCGCCGAGCTCAGCGCCCGGCTGGTCGAGAGCGCCGGACGCGTCGGCCGGACCGTGCATGCCGGAGGGTCATACATCGCGATGGAGGGGCCGCTGTTCAGCACCAGAGCCGAGTCGCACCTGTACCGCTCCTGGGGCGCGTCGATCATCGGCATGACCGCCGTTCCCGAGGCGAAACTGGCGCGCGAGGCCGAGATCGCCTACGCGATGCTCGCCACTGCGACCGACTACGACGTCTGGCATGAGTCGGAAGCCGACGTCACGGCTGCCGCCGTGGCCGAGATCGTCGCGCAGAATGTCCGCTCGGCACAGCAGATCGTTGCTGACGTCGCACGCAACCTGCCCGGCGACTGGACATCGACCGCCGACGGCGCCCTGTTCGGCGCGATCATGACCGACCCGCGGCAGATTCCGCCAGCCACCCTGGAACGCTACTCGCTGCTGATCGAAGGCCGCTTGCCGTGAGCGTCGGTTCGCCGGTTGAGTTGGCTGTCGTGGGAGCGATCGCGCTCGATGAGATTCACAGCCATGCCGGCGACATCGACCAACTGCTCGGCGGCTCGGCCGTCTACGCCAGCCTGGCCGCGTCCCTGTTGACGCAGGCCGCGCCCATCTCGGTAGTCGGCGACGACTTCGACGTCACGCTGCTGGAACCGCTCATCGAGCGCGGCGTTCGGCTCGATGGCATCGTCCACGCTGACGGGCCCAACTTCCGCTGGGGTTGCCGATACTCCCCTGACGGTGACTTCCGGGAGACGCTCTACACCCGCGCCGGGGTCTATGACACGCATCCGATCGTCGTCGCCGAGCCGATTCGCCAGGCGCGCTTCGTCCTGCTGACCGCCGGCAACCCTGAGCAGAACCGGCGCGCCATCGACCAGATGATCGCACCTGAACTGGTCGCGATTGACACGATCGAGCGTGAGGTCGCGGAACGCCGCGACGAGTTCCGCGAGCAGGTCAAGACGGCTGACCTCGTCTCTATCAACACGCTTGAGGCAGCTCATCTGATCCAGTGGGACGGCAGCGAGGACGACCCGAGGCTTCCTCTGGCCGCCTGGCGTGAGATCAACGCGCTGGGACCATCCACATTCGTTCTTAAGAAGGCGTCGCACGGGGTTGAGGTCTTCGAGCGCCATCGCCGGACGAGCATCGGCGCCGTACCAGGCGTACAGGCCACGGATCCGACCGGCGCCGGCGACTCGTTTGTCAGCGCCATGCTCAGCGCCCTGGCGCGCGGGCAGGACCTGATTGGGGCCGCCGTCTGGGGCTGCGCTGCTGCTTCGTTCGCCATCGAGGACTTCGGTATCAACGGCATCCTGCAGGCGACGCCCGAATCGATCAAGCTGCGAATTCCCCAGATAACGATCGAGCACCTCGATCCGTCGACGTTGCTCCCACACAGCCGCTAACGTTTCCGCCATGGCGCTCTCTCTACGTCTCGGCGATACCCGCGCAATGGTCGAAGTCGTGCGATCACGGGATCGCGACTTCCTGAGCGAGCGACTGCAGGCCGATCGCTACAACGCGGCCTACGCGCTCGCCCAGCTCGACGACGATGCCTGGATCGAGGCGGAGTTCTTCCTCTGCAATACGCCGAACGGTCTCGCGGTCGTCTGCCACTCTCGCGGCGGTCTGGGCTTCGCCACCACCCTGGCCGGACCATCGGACGGTGTGCGGGCGATTCTTGCGCTGCATCCGGGTTTCCCGACGACGTTCGCGATCGCCGACCCTCACCATGTCGAGGCGTTGGAGACGGCCTACACGTTCAGGCACGTCACGAGGATGATGCGGATGCTGGTCACCCGGCAGAGCTTCCGGCCAAACAATCGCCCGGCGCAGCCGATGCTCGGGGCGCACGTACAGTTGCTCAACCGGCTCTACAACGCCGAGGGCGACCCGACCCATTACCGCAAGGACCACATCGCCGAGGGTTGCTACTGGGGCGTCGTGGACAACGAGCGCCTGGTCGCCGTTGCCGGGACGCACGCCATCGGACGCAGCCACAACATCGCGATTCTCGGCAACGTCTTCACTCACCCCAGATTCCGTGGCCGGGGACACGCAACCACCGCCACGTCGGCCGTGACTGCCGCCCTGCTCGAACAGGTCGATGAGGTCGTCCTCTCGGTCGACCCCGAAAACGGGCCCGCCGTCCGGGCGTATCGAAATCTGGGCTATCGGCAGGTCGGCGAGATCATCGAAGCCTCTGCAACGCGACACACGGGTACGCTGATAACCGCTGTGCGTCGATGGGCCGCCAGACGCCGCGGCCCCGACGGAGAGCGGGAGGTCGTCAGCACGTGAGTACCCGCGTGAAACACACGGACAGCGACATCGCCGACAGCCGGCTGGCCGAGTATGGCGAGCAGCGCATTGCCTGGGCCGCTCGTGAAATGCCGGTCACGGCCCAGATCCACGAACGATTTGCCTCCGAGCGGCCCTTCACAGGGCTGCGCATCGCAGGCTGCCTGCACGTCACATCCGAGACGGCCAATCTCGCCCTCGCGCTCCAGGCGGGCGGCGCCGAGGTCACCCTCTGCGCCAGCAATCCGCTCTCGACGCAGGACGACATCGCCGCCGCCCTGGTCGAGCGGGCCGGGATTCGCGTCTTCGCGATCAAGGGCGAATCGAACGAGACCTACTACGAGCACATCCACCGCGCGATCGATACACGGCCGCACGTCACGATCGACGACGGCGCCGACCTCGTCTCGACGCTGCACAGCGATCGCCGCGACGCGCTCGACTCGGTGCGCGGCGGCTGCGAGGAAACAACCACCGGAGTCATCCGCCTGCGGGCGATGGCGGCCGACGGAGCCTTGGCCTATCCGATCATGGCCGTCAACGACGCGGCCACCAAGCACTTCTTCGATAACCGCTACGGGACCGGCCAGAGCGCGCTGGACGGAATCATTCGGGCCACCAACATCCTCCTGGCGGGCAAGACCGTGGTCGTCGCCGGCTACGGTTGGTGTGGTCGCGGCGTCGCCTCTCGCGCCGATGGTCTGGGCGCGCAGGTCGTCGTGACCGAAGTCGATCCGCTGCGCGCGCTCGAAGCAGTGATGGACGGCTTCCGGGTCATGCCGATGACCGACGCCGCCGAGCAAGGCGATATCTTCATCACCACCACAGGCGACATCCACGTAATCGACGAACCGCACTTCGCGCGGATGCGTTCGGGCGCGATCATGGCCAACGCCGGCCATTTCAACCACGAGATCAACCTCGATGCGCTGTCGCGAATCACCGAGCAGCAACGTGAGTTGAAGCCCTACGTGACCGCTCACGCCACGTCGGATGGACGAGAGTTGCTCGTCCTGGCCGACGGACGGCTGGTCAATCTCTCCGCCGCCGAAGGTCATCCCGCCAGCGTGATGGACATGTCGTTCGCGAACCAGGCATTGGCCGTTGAGCATCTGCTCAACGCCGACCCGGCGCTCGAACCGGGCGTCCACGATGTGCCCAGCGAGATTGACCAGAGCGTGGCACGTCTCAAACTGGCGAGCATGGGCATCGAACTGGATGCACTCACCGACGAACAGCGCCGCTACCTCAGTTCATGGGACGAGGGCACATGACCGATTCATCCACGAGCGCTCATGCCCATGTCCAGACCGTTTCGGGCCTCTGGACCTCCGAGTCGGTGACCGAAGGTCACCCGGACAAGGTCTGTGATCAGATCTCCGACGCGGTGCTCGATGCCTGCCTGGCGGTCGACCCAGAGTCGCATGTCGCCTGCGAGACGGCGGTTTCCTCCGACCTGGTCGTTGTCATTGGAGAGATCACGACCAAGGCGTCGCTCGACATCGAACAGATCGCCCGCAATACGCTCAGGCGGATTGGCTACACCGACCCTTCCTGGGGAATTGACGCGGACACCTGCAAGGTGCTCATATCGATCAACCGGCAATCGCCCGACATCGACGCCGGCGTACGCGGTCTGGCCGGTGTGGCCTCTCACGGCGGCGACGACCCGTTCGACCGGCACGGCGCCGGAGATCAGGGCATGATGTTCGGATTCGCCTGTGACGAAACCGAGAGCCTGATGCCGCTGCCGATTGAGCTGGCCCACCGCCTGACCAGGCAGCTTACGAGGACCAGGACGGACGGACTCGTCGACTGGCTGCGTCCCGACGGCAAGTCGCAGGTGACCGTCGAATATGCCCATGGACGCCCGAGCCGGATCGACACCATCGTGGTCAGCACCCAGCACAGCGAGCAGGTCGACCAGGAGGAGATCGCGAAGTCCATCCGTAAGCACGTCATCGACACCGTCATTCCCGAGAGCATGATCGACGATCGCACCCAGATCTACGTCAATCCCTCGGGGCAGTTCATCGTCGGTGGGCCGCTTGCCGACGCCGGCCTGACCGGACGCAAGATCATCGTCGATACCTACGGAGGAATGGCGCGGCACGGCGGCGGCGCCTTCTCCGGCAAGGACCCTTCCAAGGTCGACCGCAGCGCCGCCTACGCAGCTCGGCACGCGGCCCGCAACATCGTCGACGCCGGTCTCGCCGACCGCGTCGAACTACAGGTCAGCTACGCCATCGGCAAGGCCGAGCCGACCAGTCTCGCGCTCCACACCTTCGGCACCGGACGTCTGTCCGACGAGGAGCTCACCTCCCTGGTCAGCGAACAGTTCGATCTGCGTCCCGCCGCGATCATCCACCACCTCGACCTCAAACGGCCGATCTACCAACCTACCGCCGCCTACGGTCACTTCGGCCGTCCCGACCTCGACCTCCCCTGGGAACAGTCCCACCACGCTGAGGCTCTGCGCTCGGCCGCCGACCTTCCCGATTAGCTCAACGTTGGAGGGGGTCCATGCTGGACGCCCCAGGTTCCTTGTCCTGTAGAACGCGGACCGGCGTCTAGCGCTTCGTGTACTGCGGCGCCTTGCGCGCTCGCTTGAGTCCCGGCTTCTTGCGCTCCTTGGCCCTCGGATCCCGGGTCAACATGCCGGCCTGACGTAGCGGTCGACGCAATGACTCGTCGCTGGCCAGCAAGGCGCGGGCGATGCCCAGTCGGATCGCGCCGGCCCAACCGTTCGTCCCGCCGCCGGAGCATTGGACGACCGCCGAGAAGCTGTTGTGCATGGCGGTATGCCGCAGCGGCTCCTCAATCAGGCGGCGCTGCTCCGGGCGCGTGAACAGTTCGTCGGCGTTCTTGCCGTTGATCGTGATCTGTCCGTTGCCCGGATAGAGTCGCACCCGCGCAATGGCGGTCTTGCGGCGTCCGAGACCGTAGTAGTAATGGGATGCTGTCGTGGTCATCGGTTACTCCGCTCCCTGGTTGGCGAGCTGGCCGGCGTGCGGATGGTCGGGACCGGCATAGACGCGCAGATGACGGTACTGCGTACGTCCCAGTCGGTTCTTCGGCAGCATCCCGCGGACGGCATGCTCGATCACTCGCTCCGGCCGCTTGGCCAGCATGTCCTTGAGCGATGTCTCCTTCAGCCCACCCAGGTAGCCCGAGTGCCGGTAGTAGATCTTTTGCTCAAGTTTGCGGCCGGTCACGGCCACCTTACTCGCGTTGACAACCACCACGTAATCGCCGATGTCCTGCGACGGATGAAACGCCGGCTTGTGCTTGCCCCGCAACAGCGTCGCGATCTCCGTGGCCACTCGTCCCAGGGGACGATCGGCGGCGTCGATCACGTGCCACTCTTTTGGGACCTGGTGCGATCCAAGAACGGTTGTCGACATCCTTCAAACTCCCTCACGATCCCGATGGCAGGATGGTTGGTTGACTTCTTGCTCGAACAGCGGTGGATCGTACTCGACTTCGGTCAGCGTCAGCCCGCGGGCCGGCGCCGTCGGCCCCATCGATCCCGGGACCGCTCGGTCGAGCGCTTGCCGGAACTCGTCCGCGCTCAGCCGACCGGCCGCCACCTCGACGATTGCCCCGACCATGCGCCGCACCTGGTGCTGCAGGAACGAGTCGGCGCGAAAGCGAATGCTCAGGGCGTCGCCGTCGGATTCGACCACTCCCTCGCGAAGCGTTCGCACCGTCGAACGATCCTCGGTCGGAGGAGTGAACGCGGCGAAGTCTCGATGGCCGACCAATGCTTCCAGCGCCAACTGAGCCGCCTCGAGGCAGCACGGGCGCGGCACGATCCAGGCGCGGCGCTCCCAGAGCGGTTGACGCTGATTGGCCAGCCGGATCCGGTAGACGTATGTACGCGAGCGCGCGTCGCGCCGCGGATCGAAGTCGTCCGCCACGGCAGCCGCGGCTTGCACCGCGACGCTCGACGGCAGGAAGTGGTTGATTCCGCGCACCCATCGGCGACCCGACATTTGCTCGGGCGACTTCTTGCTCACGAACGAGGCCGTCTGACCCAGCGCATGGACGCCGGCGTCGGTCCGACCTGCGAACGTCACAGGCGACGCCGTCCCGGTGAGTTCGGACAGCGCCGATTGCAGCTCGCCCTGCACGGTTGGACGATTCGGTTGCCATTGCGACCCTGCGAACTCCGTGCCGTCGTACTGCAGCAAGAGCGCCCAACGTTGGCCGGCTGCCATCGTCCGCCGTCATGCTTTCCTGGTTACTCTTCCGCGGATTCGTCGTCGGCTGCTTCGTCGACTTCGGGTGCCGCCCGCTCGACGAGTTCAATATGCGCCATTTGCGCGCCGTCGCCGCGCCGGGGACCCAGCTTGATGATCCGCGTGTATCCGCCGTTCCGCTCCGAGAAGCGTGGCGCAATGTCGTCAAACAGCGTGCGCAGCACCTTGCGGTCGGTCAGAACCGCGCCGGCCTGCCGGCGCGCATGCAGATCGCCGCGCTTGCCGAGCGTGATCATCCGCTCGGCGACCGGGCGGATCGTCTTGGCCTTGGCTTCGGTGGTCACGATCGCCTCGTGACGAAGCAGGTCGGTCACCTGGTTTCGCACCAGCGCCGCGCGATGGGACCGGCTGCGGCTCAGCGCACGCCCATTCCTTCGATGCCGCATCGTCCACTCCTCCGATTGCGTCCCGCTGAGCGCCGGACCGCTGGTTTCTATCGTTCCTCTTCGACGCCGCTGCCGGCCTCGCGCAGGGCCTCGAGCAAGGCTGCGCCGAGTGAGCCGGTGATCTCCGGGTCCTCATCGCCGCCGCCGACCGCCTCTGTTTCGCCGGCGGGGGCAGAACTCAACGAGGGAACCGGCTCGGCGTCTTCGGGCGCCGGCGGCAACGTGGTCAGGACCTCTTCGCTCGCGGGGGCGAAGACGCCGTCTCGTGCGCGACGGACTCGAGGATCTTCGTCGTCGATCAGGCTCAGTTCGAGCAGCTTGTCGATCAGCTCGATGTAGGACTTTTCGCCGAAGTTGCGCAGGGTGAGCAGTTCGTCGTCGCTCTTTTCGAGAATCTGACCGACAAGCATCAGGCCGCTGCGCTTGAGACAGTTGTGCGCGCGAACGGAGAGCTGCAGATCCTCGATTGGCATGTCGTACTGCTCGGCGGTCACGCCGACTCTGGCATAGGCCGGCAGTTGTCGCGCGGCAATCGGCTGACCCATGGTCTCGAACAGTTCAAGTTCGGTCCTCAATGACCGGGCCGCGGCCTGTACGGCGTCGACGCCGGAGATCGTGCCGTCGGTCCAGACCTCGATCAGCAGCTGTTCGTATTCGCTGCCCCGTCCGCCCGAGGCCGGCAACACCTCGTACGACACCTTGCGCACCGGGGTGAAGACCGCGTCGAGCGGGATCACGCCGAGCAAATGCTCGCCGTTCTTGTTCTGCTCCGAGGGACGGAACCCAAATCCGGTCTCCACGTCCATCACGACGTCGAGCTTGCCTTCCTCGGCGTCGAGCGTGGCGAGATACAGCTCGGGATTGACGATTTTGTAGTCGCCCGGCACCTGGATGTCGCCGGCGGTGATCTGCCCCGCGCCGGTCACATTCAGGTGCATCTCCGCCGGTCGATCGGCGATCGCATGAATTCGGATCTCACGCAGGTTGAGCAGGAACTCGGTGGTGTCTTCCTTCATTTGCGGAATCGTGGAGAACTCGTGCTGGACCTGGTCGATCCGCACGGCGGTGATCGCCGCCCCGCGGATCCCGCTGAGCAACACGCGGCGAAGCGCGTTGCCCTCGGTGTGCGCGAACCCTCGCGTGAGCGGCTCGACCGCGATGCGTACGTAGTCGTCGCGCTCTTCCTCGATCGAGAGTTTGGGGGTTTCGGTAGCCAGGATCACGTTGTTGCGTCCCTCCCTGGGACTGTGGGGGTGTGGCTCGCCGGACTTATCGCGAGTAGTACTCGACGATGGCGTTCTCGTCGACTCGCATGTCAAGGTCTTCACGGGCGGGTACGGCAGTGAGTTCGCCTTCCAGTTGAATCGGATCGATCCGTAGCCAGCCGGGCACTTCGCGTGAGCCCTGCCAGGTGCGTGCGTTTTCGTAGAACTTGGTCTTGCGACCGCGTTCCGTCCAGCCGATGGTGTCGCCGATCCTCATCTCGATCGACGGGATGTCGGCTTTCTTGCCGTTCAGGGTGATGTGACCGTGACGTACGAGCTGGCGGGCCTGCGCGCGAGACTCGGCGATGCCCAGCCGGTAGACGACGTTGTCGAATCGCAGCTCAAGCATCTGCAGCAGGTTCTCGCCCGTGGCGCCCGGCCGACGGTTCGCCTCGGCGAACATGCGACGGAACTGGCGCTCCAGCACGCCGTAAGTCTTGCGGACCTTCTGCTTCTCCTTGACCTGCTCACCGTAGTCGGAAATCTTGCGGCGGCGGGGCGAACGCTGACCCGGCGGCTGATTGCGGCGTTCGATGGCGCACTTGGGGCCTACGCAACGTTCGCCCTTGAGCATCAGCTTCTCGCCGGCGCGACGGCAGATGCGGCAGACTGGTCCGGTGTATCGAGCCATGGGCGGTTCTCTCAGTTGCGTTCAGGTTGTTCGACTGTGTTCGGTCTTGTTCGATTCAGGACGGCTGTTGTTCACCGGGGTTCGCCCGGTTCGCGCCGGCTCGCTAGACGCGGCGGCGCTTACGCGGCCGACAGCCGTTGTGTGGAATCGGAGTGACATCGCGGATCGAGAGCAGGGTCAAACCCTGGGCCTGCAATGCGCGCACGGCCGACTCGCGGCCCTGGCCCGGACCCTTCACGTAGACATCGACCTGTCGCATCCCGTGGCTCATCGCCTTTTGCGCGGCGTCCTCGGCGGCGAGCTGCGCCGCAAACGGGGTGCCTTTGCGCGAACCGCGGGTCGATGCGGTGCTGCCGGCCGATGCCCAGGCGACCGGATTGCCGGCCAGATCCGTCATCGTGATGATCGTGTTGTTGTATGTCGACTGGATGTACGCACGACCGTGCGGGACGTTCTTGCGCTCACGGCGTCGTCGGGCTCGCTCACGTCGTTGATTGCTGCTCATCCCATTCCCCTCTGGTCAGACCCTCGGATCTGAACGTTGCGTCTGAACTAACGCTTGACGGCTCGTCGGCGACCGGCGACCGTCTTCTTTGCTCCGCGCCTCGTACGGGCGTTGGTGCGGGTTCGCTGGCCGTGCATCGGCAGGTTGCGTCGATGACGCTGGCCGCGATAACAGTTGATGTCGATCAGGCGTTGAATGTTGCCCCGTACGACTCGACGCAGGTCACCCTCAACGAGGTAGTCGCGATCAACAATCTCGCGGATGCGAGACAGTTCGGTGTCGGACAGATCGCGGATCCGCTGATCCGGGTCGACATTCGCCTTGTCCACGATCTCTTTGGCACGCGTCGCGCCGATGCCGTAGATGTATCGAAGCGCGTACGGAGCCTTCTTGTTGTCGGGAACGTCAACGCCCGAGATTCGTGCCATCCGTCGGTTCCTCTCGCCTCAGGTTGTGTATCGGACCCGAGGTGCGCTCTGTTCTGCTCGCGTTAGCTCTTGAATCGGTAGACGACCCGCCCGCGGGTCAGGTCGTACTCGGACAGTTCAACGAGCACGCGGTCGCCGCGCAGGACGCGAATGTGATGCTGTCGCATCTTGCCCGCCAAGTGAGCCAGGACCTCGTGCCCGTTCGGCAACTCGACCCTGAAGGTGGCATTGGGCAGCAGTTCCTTGACCACGCCCTCGACTTCGATTTTGTCTTGCTTGGGAGGAGGCGAAGGCGCCGGCGTCCGCCGGTCTCGCCGCCCACCGCCGCTGTTTCGATTTCTCGCCACCGAACCCCCGTAGTTTGCGCTCTCGTCGTGTGCTGTTCAGGCCTGAGTCAAGATTTCCGCCGGTCCGTCTTCACGGAGCGCGACGGTGTGTTCAAAATGAGCCGACAGACTGCCGTCTGCGGTGACGACCGTCCAGCCATCGTCCAGGATGGCAGTGGCCGGATCGCCGATCGTCGCCATTGGCTCAAGGGCGACGACCATCCCGCGGCGCATGGTCATGCCGGAACCGGGACGGCCGTAGTTGGGCATACTCGGCGGTTCGTGCATATCACGCCCGATGCCATGCCCGACGTAGCCGCGGACGACTCCGTAACCCGCTGATTCTATCACTTCCTGGATCGCTGCGCCGATGTCGCCCTTGCGGACGCCGATGCGCGCAACCGATATTCCCGCCATCAGTGACTCGCGGGTGACATCCAGCAGCCGTTTCGCCTCCTCCGAGATGCTGCCGACGGCGAACGTCCTCGCCGAATCGCCGACCCAGCCATCAATCGTCGCACCGAGATCGATCGAAATGATGTCGCCGTCTTCCAGTCGGCGCTCGGTGGCGAAGCCGTGCACGATCTCCTCGTTGACCGAAGCGCAGATCGTGTGCGGAAAGCCCTGGTAGCCAAGGAACGTGGGAATCACGTCAAGACGCTCGAACTTATCGATCACGTACTGGTCGAGCTCCGACAGCTTGCGCCCCGGCTTGACCATCTCCCGCAGTTCATCCAACGTCTCTCCGACCATCCGACCGGCCGGCCGCATCTGCTCGATCTCGGCCGCGGTCTTAAGAATCACCTGTCGCGGTTGTCGTGTAGTCGACATCTCGTAGTCCGACTCTAGTTGCTGGCTGTCTCCAGCACTGATAGCAAATCGACCGCCACGGCGTCGGGAGGCTGTTCGCCGTTCACCGTCTTCAGTTTGCCGGCGTCGGTGTAGTACGCGACCAGCGGTTCCGTCTGGTCGGCGTAGACCTGCAGCCGATTCGCGATCGCCTCGGGTTTGTCGTCGTCGCGCTGGATCATCTTGATGGTGGCACAGCATGGCTCGCCGGGCTTCGGCGGGTTGAAGATCTCATGAAACACGCTGCCGCATGTCGCGCAACTCACGCGGCCGCCCAGCCGCCGGGTGATCTCCTCGTTCGAGACGTCGATCAGCACCGTCACCGCGATCTCGTTGTCTTGCTCCCGCAGAGCGACATCCAGCGCCTTCGCCTGCTCGACCGTCCGCGGGAAGCCGTCGAACAGACAGCCGACCTTCGCGTCGTCGCGGCCGATCCGCTCCAGCAGCATGCGGATGGTGACGTCGTCCGGCACGAGTTCGCCCTCGTCCATGTAAGTCTTGGCCAGATTGCCCAGCTCGGTGCCGTTGCGCAGGTTCTCGCGGAACATGTCGCCGGTCGACAGGTGCAGCAGTCCGGTCCGCTCGGCGGCCTGGACCGCCTGCGTGCCTTTGCCGGCGCCCGGCGGGCCGAGCAGGATCACGTACATGGTCTGGTCGGTCATGGCTAGCGAATGAACCCTTCGTAATTGCGCATCAGTAGCTGCGCTTCAATCTGACGCATCGTGTCGAGAGCGACACCGACCACGATCAGCAATCCCGTAGAGGAAATGGTGAGCGCGGTCGAGTCCGGAATGAACTCCGTCGCCAGGAACGGCACCACCGCGACAAAGCCGAGGAACAGCGCTCCCGCCCAGGTGATCCTCGCCAACACCCGGTTGATGTAATCCTGCGTCGGACGACCGGGACGAATGCCGGGGATGAACCCACCCTGTTTCTGCAAGTTTTCGGCCAGGTTTTGCTGCTGGAATGTCACGAATGTGTAGAAGAACGTGAACCCGACCACCAGGACGAAGGAGAGGGCCCAATAGGCCGGGCGTCCGGGCGACAGGTTCAACTGGACCCAATCCGCCGCCCGAATGATCCATCCCGGCCGCTCGCCCAGTGTCTGACCCTCGGCGATGTCCGGAGTGAGCGGATTGTCGACCGGATCCTCGTGTGTCTTGATCTCGGACACGGCGATAAAATTGCCCGCCCGGTCGGCCAACCGGATCGGGTCCTCGGAAATCTCATTGGCGTCGATTCGCCACGCATAGAGCGTCTCGCCGGAGACCGGGTCTGCAGTGGTTTCCACCTGCGTCAGCACGTTCGAATCGGAATTGGAGTTGACCCGGTCCAGGAGATCCTGGAAGGTGTCCTCTTCCCGGTTCCACTCGATGATGCCCTCATTGACTACAAACTCGCCCGACCCGTCGAGGTCGGGGAACAGCGTCGCCAGCGGCTCATCAACGTCTTCGCGCGTGAAGGGCACCTCGACGGCGACCTGGGTCTGCGCCTCTTCGCCCGCTGCGCCGGTGATCCACCCGGCGAGCACGGACGGGAAAATGATGATCGAAAACGCGAAGATCAGCGGGATCATCCCGGCTGAGTTGACCCGCAGGGGAATGTACGACTGACCGCTCTGGCGGTACATCCTCCCGCCTCTGAAGACCGATCGGGCATATTGAACGGGAATCCTCCGCTGCGCCTCCTGGAAGAAGACGATCAGCGCCACCAGCGCGATCGCAATTGCGATCACCACGGCGATGCCCGACCAGCCGATGTCGGACAGGCGCACGGAATTAAACAGCGTCGGGAAGCTGGCCACGATGCCGGCGAAGATGATCAGCGAGATGCCGTTGCCGACGCCCTTCTCGGTGATCAGTTCGCCCAGCCAGATCAGGAACATCGTGCCGGCGGTCATCGTGGCCAGCGCCGAGATCGTCGGCAACCACTCGTCGGGGCCAAAGCCGATCCCGGTGATCGCCCGCGCATTCTCGAGCAGCAACAGCTGCCCGTAGCCCTGGACGAGCGCCATCGGCACGGCCAGCCAGTAGGTGTAGAGCTGGATCTTGTTGCGGCCCGACTCGCCCTCCTGGGCGAGCGCCTGCAGCTTCGGAACCATCGGCTGCATCAGGTTCATCACGATCGAGGCCGTGATGTAGGGATAGACGCCGAGCGCGACGATCGACAGGTTGTCGAGCCCGCCGCCGGAGAACAGGTTGAGGAAGCCCAGGACCGGGTTGTTGTCCAGCGCGTTCTCGAGCTGCGTCTTGTTGATGTCGGGAATCGGGACGTGCGCAACCAGCCGGAAAATCACCAGCATGGAGAGCGTAAACGCGAGCTTTTGGCGGACGTCCGGCTGGCGCCAGGCGTCGACCAACGCCTGCAGCAGCTTAGGCCTCGTCGGCCCCGCTGCTGTCTGCGTTCTCTGCATTGATGACCTCGACGCTGCCGCCCGCGGCAACGATCTTCGCTTCGGCGGCCGGAGAAATTCGCTCGACGCGCAGATGGAGCGCGCTGGCGAGTTCGCCGCCGGCCAGCACCTTGAACCGTTGGCTCGCGCGCCGCAGCAATCCCGCAGCTACGAGCGCGTCTGCATCGACCGTATCACCGTCCGTGAATCGGCGTTCCAGATCGACCACGTTGATCGGTTGCGCTTCCACACGGAACGGCGCCTTGAAGCCCTTCCGCCTCGGCAGGGTGCGCATGATCGACATCGCGCCGCCCTCGAAGACCGAGTTGTAGTCGCGACCGGATCGGGACAGCTGGCCCTTGAGCCCGCGTCCTGAGTACGTTCCTTTGCCGGAAGCATTGCCCCGGCCGACCCGCTTTCGCCGTTTGCGTGAGCCGGGCGGCGGGCTCAGATCGTTCAAGCGCAGGACCATTAGGCGTCCTCGATTTCAGTCACGGTGACGAGGTGGGAGACCTTGCGGATCATCCCGCGCACGTCGGGGGTGTCTTCCTTGATCGTGCTCTGGCCGAGCTTGCGCAGCCCCAGGGAGCGAACCGTGTGGCCCTGGTCGGACCGGTATCCGATGGCCGATTTGGTGTACGTGATCTTGAGCTGAGACATGCGCCGTTACTCGACCGTTCCGGCCGTCGCGAGTTCCGCTTCGGCCTCGTCCACTGCCGGTGCGGGCTCGTCGGCGATCCGTCCGGCCAGGCGCAGCCGTTCGCGTCGGACCTGGACCGGGTCGCGCAGTTCCATGAGCGCGCGGCGCGTCGCCTGGACGACGTTCACCACGTTGTTTGAGCCCAGCGACTTGGTCAGCACATTGCGCAGTCCGACCGCCTCCAACACAGCGCGCACCCCACCGCCGGCGATCACGCCGGTACCCGGAGCGGCCGGCTTGAGCAGCACCTGCGATGCGCAGAAGCGCGCGGTGATCGGGTGCGGAATCGTGCCGTTGCGAATCGGCACGGTGATCATCTCGCGGCGCGCGATCGTCGAACCCTTGCGAATCGCGTCGGGCACCTCGTTCGCCCGGCCGATTCCGATCCCGACCCGGCCGTTGCCGTCGCCCACCACCACCACGGAGGTGAATGAGAATCGCCGTCCGCCCTTGACCACTTTCGCCACCCGCGAAACCGAGACGACCTTCTCGATGATGTCGTCCTGCGGTTCGTCGCGGTCCCGGCGGCGGCCCCGCCCGCGTCCGCCATCTCGTTGCTGCACCATGCTTCGCTCCTGCTCTCGATGGCCGCGCTGCTAGAACACGAGCCCGCCGTCGCGTGCGGCTTCGGCCAGCGCGCGAACGCGTCCGTGGTATTGATATCCGGCTCGGTCGAAGACCACGGTCGTAATGCCGGCTTCCTGCGCGACCTGCGCGAGTTGCCGCCCGACCGCTCGCGCGCTCGCCTGTTTGCCCGATCCGTCATCCTCGGAGGCCGAGGCCGCCGTCGCGCCGAGGTCGGACGCGCTCGCCAGCGTGACGCCGGCATCGTCGTCGATGATCTGACCGTAGATGTGCCTGGCCGAGCGGAACACGCAGAGTCGCGGACGTCGCGCCGTTCCGTGTACCCGTTTGCGTACACGCAGATGTCGACGCTGGCGCGCGGCCCGCGTGGTGCGCCGCTTGCGGCGTATCGTCGTCATCTCATCTTCTCCACATCAACGTACGTTCTCATCGGCAGCTCGCGGCCTAACCGATGGCGCTCTTGCCCTGCTTGCGCCGAACCCACTCGCCTCGGTAGCGAATGCCTTTGCCCTTGTACGGCTCGGGCGGACGGACGGCGCGAATCTCCGCGGCCTGCTGACCGACGACTTGCTTGTTCGCTCCGCGCACGTGAACGAGCTGGCCTTCGACGGCGAACTCGATCCCGTCCGGCGGATCCTTGCGCACCAGGTGCGAGTAGCCCACACGCAGGACCAGGGTCGTGCCGTCCATTTCGGCTCGGTAACCCGTGCCCTGAATCTCCAGCGTCTTCGACCAGCCTTCCGACACGCCGGTCACCATGTTCTGGATCAGCGCCCGCGCCAGACCGTGCTGCGAACGATGTTCGCGCCGGTCGCTGGGACGTGTCACCACGACCTCGCCCTCGCCCAATGCGATATGCAGGTCGGGGTGAACGTGTTGATCCAGCTCGCCGCGCGGACCCTTGACCGAGACATGGCCCGGACCGATCGTCACATCGACCCCGGCCGGCACCGGCACAGGCAGACGGCCCACTCGACTCATCGTCCCGCTCCCGTCCTGATCTCGTGATTGATTACCAGACGAAGCACAGTACTTCTCCGCCAACGTTTTCGCGGCGCGCCTGCGCGCCGGTCATCACGCCGCGAGGCGTCGTCAGGATCGCAACCCCCAGCCCGCCGTATGGTCGAGGGATCTCCCGCTTCTGCACGTACACGCGCAGACCGGGGCGCGACACCCGCTTCAGACCGGTCACCACCGAGGCGCCCTCGTCGTCGTACAGCAACTCGACATCCAGGTCGCGACCGGCTCGACCGGCGCGTTCCTTGACCTGATACGAGCGAATGAAGCCCTCCTCGGCCAAGACGTTGGCGATCGAGATTTTCATGTTCGACGCGGGGATCTCCACACGCGGATGTCCGGCGTGGATGGCGTTGCGAATGCGCGTCAGCATGTCGGCGACGGGGTCAGTCACTGGCATTGCGAATCCTGCCTGCTAGCACAGTTCCTGCTGTTCATGGCTGTCTCTCGTTGCGTCCGTTCACTGATCTCGCTCACTGGTTTCGCTCAAAGGGGAAACCAAGCAGCTCAAGCAGCCGGCGTCCTTCCGCGTCGGTTCGCGCCGTGGTGATGATGTTGACCTGCAGTCCACGGACCTTGTCCACGTTGCCGTAGTCAATCTCCGGGTAGACGATCTGCTCGCGAATCCCCAGCGAGTAGTTGCCGCGCCCGTCGAAGGCCGTTCGCGAAACGCCCTGGAAGTCGCGAATACGCGGCAACGCCGCGTTGATCGTGCGGTCGAGAAACTCCCACATTCGCGCGCCGCGCAACGTGCATGAGACGCCGACGTTGTTGCCGGCCCGCAGCTTGAAGTTCGCGATCGACTTCTTCGCCTTGTTGACGACCGGCTTCTGGCCGCAGATCGTCGTCATGTCGGAAACGCAGTTCTCAAGAATCGCCGCGCCGCCAGGACCGAGCGCCTCGCCGATACCGGCGTTGACGACGACCTTCACGACTCGCGGCACCTGCATCACGTTCTCGTAGCCGAACTCCTCGAAGAGTCGAGGACCGATCTCGTCATTGAATCGCTGCTTCAGGCGCGGCGCTTGATCAGCATCAAGGGTCGTTGTGCCGTTCGTGGTCATCAGTCGATATCCCCATCGCACTTGCGGCAGACGCGGGTCTTGAAGCCGTCCGCCCGCTCGCGGTAGCCAACTCGCGAGGGGCGATCGCAGATCGGGCAGACGACCGCCACCTTCGATTCGTGCAGCGGCGCCTCGCGCTCGATGATCCCGGCGGGCGCACCCATCTGGGTGGGCTGCATGTGCCGTTTGACCATGTTGATGCCGGTCACGATCACGCGGTTCTGCTTCGGCAATACCTGCCGTACCTGGCCGCGTCGACCGCGGTCCTTGCCCGCGCGAATCTCGACAAGGTCGTCACGTTGCACTCGACGCATCTAGACCACCTCCGGTGCGAGCGACACGATGCGCATGAAGTCACGCTCGCGAAGCTCGCGCGCCACCGGCCCCAGGATCCGGGTGCCGGTCGGATTCTGCCCGTCGCCGGCCAGGATCACGGCCGCGTTGTCGTCGAACCTGATGTAGGAACCGTCCACTCGCCGATACTGCTTGGCGACGCGGACAATGACCGCCCGCACGACCTGTCCGGCGCGGATTTCGCGGCCGGGATCGGCCTGCTTCACCGTCGCCACGATCGTGTCGCCGACCGATGCGTAGCGCCGCTTCGTCCCGCCCAGGACGCGGATGCACTTGATCACCCGGGCGCCCGAGTTGTCGGCGACGCGCAGCGAAGATTCTTGCTGGATCACTCAGAATCCTCACCATCCGCCGCCTCGTCGAGCGACGGCGCGCCAATCTCCTGCGGCTGAATCTCGGCCACTTCGCCGCGGTCGAGGATTTCGACCACACGCCACGACTTGCGCTTGGATAGCGGTCGACATTCCTCGATGACCACCCAGTCGCCGATCTTGCAGTCGTTCGCTTCATCGTGCGCCAGGTAGCGCTTGCGTCGGCGCATGATCTTCTTGTAGAGCGGGTGACGCACCGTGCGTTCGACACGCACCGACACAGTCTTGTGGCGCGCATCCGCGGCGGCGATCCCGACACGTCGTTTGCGGGCCATCGGCTACTCTTCCTCGCTCGCCGAGCCGTCTTCCGGCTCGACCGTCTGATCTGGATCGTCGTATTCGGCGTCGCCCGCCTCATCAACGGCGTCTGCGACTCGGACCAGCGGCTCGATTGGCGCTCCAGCCGCCTCAGCCAACTGCCGTTCGCGCAGGATCGTGCGCAGCCGCGCGACCTGGCGCCTGGCCTGACGCATCGCCATCGGATTCTGCAACTGCCGCGTCCCGATCTGGAACTGCAGGTTGAACACCTCGCGGTACGCCTCGTTGATCGCTTCGCCCAACTCGGCGTCGGTCATCGACCGGGCTTCATCGGCCAGAGGATTCGGCATCGTCACACCACCTCGGCTTCGCGAACCACGACGCGCGTGCGGACGGGCAGCTTGTGGCTGGCGCGGCGCAAGGCCTCGCGAGCATCCGCCTCCGGCACCCCGGCGAGTTCGAAGATCACGCGGCCCGGCTTGACCACCGCAACCCACTTCTCGGGCGCGCCCTTGCCCTTGCCCATCCGTGTCTCGGCCGGCTTCTGGGTCACGGATTTGTCCGGGAACACGCGAATCCAGACCTTGCCGCCACGTTTCACGTAGTGCGTGATCGCACGGCGCGCCGCTTCGATCTGACGGCCGTCAATCCAGGCGGCCTCAAGCGATTGCAGTCCGATTTCGCCGAAGGCGACGGAATTGCCCGACTGGGCCATCCCGCGTCGTCGGCCGCGGTGATGCTTGCGCCACTTGACTCGTCTCGGCTGCAGCATCAGCGCCCTCCCCGTCCGCCGGCGACCGGCGGCTCAATCGCCTGAGCCGGCCCGCCAGGCGCTTCCGTCTCGGTTTCGAAGGGCAGAATCTCGCCCTTGTAGATCCACACCTTGACCCCGATGCGGCCAAAGACCGTCTTCGCCTCGGCGAACCCGTAATCGATGTCGGCGCGCAGCGTGTGCAGCGGCACCCGACCGGACATCTCCTGCGCCTTACGCGACATCTCGGCGCCGCCCAGGCGACCCGAGATGATGATCTTGGCTCCCTCGGCTCCGCGCTGCATCGTCCGCTGGACCGCCTGCTTGATCGCGCGGCGGAACGCGATCCGCCGCTCCATCTGCTCGGCCACGTTGCGGGCCACGAGTTGCGCGTCCAACTCCGGCACCCGAATCTCCGCGACATCCACCCGCAGCCGAATCGGACGCGCGATCAGCGCCTCCAGGTCTCGGCGCAGCTCCTCCACGTTCTGTCCGCCCCGCCCGATCACGATGCCCGGCTTCGCCGTGTGGAGCTTCACGCCGAGCTGATTGGCATTGCGCTCAATGTCGACGCGCGAGATCATCGCTTCGCTCAATCGATCGTTGATGAAGTCGCGAATCTTGCGGTCTTCCGCCAGCAATTCCGCGTACTGCTTGTCCGAGTACCACTGGGAGCGCCACTCGTAAATCGTGCCGATGCGGAAACTGGTCGGGTGAACTTTCTGACCCATGGCGTTATCCGTCCTCTGCGTCCTGACCGTCGGACACGACGACGGTGATATGCGCGGTGCGCTTGAGAATCCGGCCAACCCGACCGCGCGCCTTCGCCCGGAACCGGCGCAGTGTGCGCCCGTCCCCGGCGTAAATCGACTTGATGTGCAGGTCGCGAGCATCGATGCCGTAGTTGTTCTCCGCGTTGGCGACCGCAGAGTCGAGCACCTTGGCCACATCGCGGGCGATCGGCTTGGGCGTGAACCGAAGCTGCAGCCTCGCGTCCTCGACCGGCATCCCGCGCAGTCCCTGCATGACCAGCCTCACCTTGCGCGGTGAGGTGCGAACGAACTTGGCGCTGGCCTGGACTTGCATCAGCGCACCCGCGTTCCGCGATCGGAGCGGCCGATGTGGCCGCGGAAGGTGCGCGTCGGCGCGAATTCGCCCAGCTTGTGACCGACCATGTTCTCGGTCACGAACACCGGCACATGCCGCCGGCCATCGTGCACCGCGATCGTCAACCCGACCATCTCCGGCACAATCGTCGATGGCCGGGCCCAGGTCTGGATGACCGCTCGAGCGCCGGAGGCGCGCACACGCTGCACCTTCTGGATCAGCTTGTGGTCCACGTACGGACCCTTTTTCGTTGATCGAGACATCGCGCAAACCCTCTGATCTCTGCCTTAGCGCCTTCGGCCGCGACGGCGAACGATGTACTTGTCGGACTGCTTCTTGCCGCGTGTACGCCGGCCAAGCGTGTACCAACCCCAGGGCGACTTCGGACCGGGCAGGCCGATGGGCGCCTTACCCTCGCCGCCGCCGTGCGGATGGTCAACCGGGTTCATCACCGAGCCGCGCACCTGTGGTCGGCGACCGCGATGGCGGTTGCGACCGGCCTTGCCCAGCTTGATGTTCGAATGCTCGACGTTGCCCACCTGCCCGATCGTCGCGTAGCAGACCGAGCGGACGCGCCGCATCTCACCCGAGGGCAACCGCAGCAGCGCGTAGTTGCCTTCCTTGGCCATAATCTGCGCCGAGGCGCCGGCCGAGCGCACCATCTGCGCCCCGCGGCCCTCGGTCAGTTCAACATTGTGCACTTGCGTGCCGTTCGGGATCGCCGACATCGGCAGAGCGTTGCCCACGCGAATCGGCGCCTCCGGTCCGGACATCACACGGTCGTCCACCTTCAACCCGTTGGGCGCGATGATGTACCGCTTCTCCCCGTCGGTGTAGAAGATCAGCGCGATTCGCGCAGTTCGGTTGGGGTCGTACTCAATGGCCGCGACGCGTCCCTCGACCCCCGCCCGGTCTCGGCGCTTCCAGTCGATCATCCGGTAGCGCCGCTTGTGACCGCCGCCGCGGTGTCGAACCGTGATTCGACCCTTGTTGTTGCGGCCCGACTTCTTCTTCAGCGGAGCGAGCAGGCTCTTCTCCGGCTTTTTCTTCGTGATCTCGTCGAAGGTATGACCGGAGGAGTTGCGACGTCCCGGGGAGGTTGGCTTGTAGTTCTTGATCGGCACGTCAGACCCCCTCGAACAGGCGAATCTCGTAGCCCTCGGCCAACGTGATGATCGCCTTCTTCCAGTCGCGTTCGCGACCCGGTCGGCCGCGACCGATCCGACGCGTCGAACCGCGCACGTTGATCACATTGACCTTGCGTACCTGCACCGAGAACGCGATCTCAATCGCTTCGCGAATCTGCAGCTTGTTCGCCCGCGGGTCCACCTCGAACACGTACTTGCCCTGCTCGGCCAGCTCGGTCGACTTCTCGGTAATGATCGGTTGGCGCACAACGGCGAACGGATGAATGTCCTTAGGCATCGCCATCCTCCTCGCCGCTTCCCTCGAGGTCGACCGCCCACAGCGCCTCGCAACGACGCACGGCCGCTTCGGTCATGATCAACTGGTCGTGCGTCAGGATCAGGTAGCTGCTGAGCGTCTGCGCGGGCATCGCCAGGACGTTGGGCAAATTTCGTGTGCCGAGCACCAGGGCTTCGTCGACACCATCGGACACGAGCAGCGCCTTGCGCTCAACGCCGAGTTGCGAGCAGAGGCTCGACATGGCCGAGGTCCTGGGTTCAAACTCGACATCCGGGGCCGTCACCAGCACACCGCCTTCGGCGGCCCGCTGCGAGAGCATCGAGCGAATGGCCAGTCGGCGCATCCGTCTCGGCAATCGCTTGCGATAGGAGCGCGGATGCGGGCCATGCGCCACGGCGCCGCCGATCCGCGTCGGCGAGGAGGGAGTCCCCATCCGAGCGCGGCCGCCGCCCTTCTGCCGACCGGTCTTCTTCGATGCCTGCCTGATGGCGGACCGATCGAGCGTTGAGGCCGTTCCCTGGCGAGCATTCGCGCGCTGGGCCGTCACGGCCTGGTGCACGACCGCCAGGTTGGGCTCGATCCCGAAGACCGAGTCGTCCGCGTCGATCTCGCCGGCCGCGTTGCCCTGCGCGTCGATCAGCGGGAGTTTCATCGCTTGCCGCCTCGCCGCTTGGTCTGCCGGATCCGAACCAGACCGTTGGTCGCGCCCGGCACCGATCCCTTGACGAAGACCAGGTGCCGATCCGCGTTGATATCCACCACCTCGAGATTCATCGATGTCGTTGTCTTGCCGCCCATTCGACCGGCCATCCGTGTACCCTTGAGCACTCGACCGGGCGTCGTGCCCGCGCCGACGGAGCCCGGCGCGCGATGTCGGTCGCTCTGGCCGTGCGTTCGAGGTCCACCGCGAAACCCGTGCCGCTTGACCGTTCCGGCAAAGCCTTTGCCCTTGGAGATGCCCTGGACATCGACGCGGTCGCCGGCCGAGAACACCTCGGTCGCATTGACCACCGCGCCCACTTCCAGGTCCGCCAACTCGTCGGCGTCCGCCGGGAACACCGCGAGGTGCTTCAGCGGGCCGTTGTTGCCGGTGTGGCCGCGCTCGGCCTTGCTGATCCGCCAGGCCGGCGCTTCGCCGTAGCCGACCTGGACGGCGGAGTAGCCGTCTCGCGATTCGGTCATGATTTGTGTGACGGGGCAGGGGCCCACCTCGAGCACCGTGCAGCCCACGACCGCCCCGGCCTCGTCGATGACCTGGACCATGCCCAACTTCTTACCGAGGAGTCCGGGTATCGCCATGATTAGAGCTTGATTTCGACGTCGACGCCCGAGGACAGCTGCAGCCGCATCAGGGAGTCGACGGTTCGGCCGGTAGGTTCAATGATGTCGATGATCCGCTTGTGAGTGCGGATTTCGAACTGTTCGCGCCCGTCTTTGTGGACGAACGGCGAACGAATCACCGTGTACTTGCGAATCTCGGTGGGCAACGGAATCGGCCCGGCGACGCCCGCGCCCGTCTTCTCGGCTGTGTCGAGAATCTGTGCAGCCGACTCATCGAGGATTCGATGGTCGTATGCCTTGAGTCGGATGCGTATCTTCTGCCGAGCCATATTTCCGTCTCTCTGCCCTGCGGCGCGCGCGGTTGGGCGCTATTCCAGGATCGACGTGACGGCGCCCGCGCCGACCGTGCGGCCGCCCTCGCGAATCGCGAAGCGCAGACCTTCCTCCAGCGCAATCGGCGAAATCAAGCGCACCTGCATCTGCACGTTGTCTCCCGGCATCGCCATCTCCACTCCAGACGGCAAGCCAATCTCACCCGTCACGTCCGTCGTGCGAATGTAAAACTGCGGCCGGTAGCCGGGGAAAAACGGACTGTGACGCCCGCCCTCCTCCTTCGACAGGATGTAGACCTCCGCCGTAAACGCCGTGTGCGGCGTGATCGAACCCGGCGCCGCCAAGACCTGCCCGCGCGCAATCTCGTCGCGGTCGATGCCGCGCAGCAGACAACCCACGTTGTCCCCCGCCTCGCCCGTCGGCAGCGTCTTCTTGAACATCTCCACCCCCGTCACCACCGTCGTCCGCGTGTCCTTGATCCCCACAATCTCAATCTCCTCGCCCGAGTTCACCACCCCGCGCTCGATCCGGCCCGTCGCCACCGTGCCCCGTCCCTTGATCCCGAACACGTCCTCAATCGGCATCAAGAACGGCTGCTCCACCGGCCGCGGCGGCGTCGGCACGTACTCGTCCACCGCCGCCATCAACTCCACAATCGACGCGTACTCCTCCGCGCCAATGTCCTCCGAACCCGACTCCAGCGCCTGCAGCGCCGAACCCCGAATCACCGGAATGTCGTCGCCCGGAAACTCGTAGTCGCTCAACAGCTCCCGGACCTCCAGCTCGACCAGGTCCAGCAACTCCTCGTCGTCCATCTGATCCACCTTGTTCAGATAGACCACCATCCGCGGCACCCCCACCTGGCGGGCCAGCAAGATGTGCTCCCGCGTCTGCGGCATCGGTCCGTCCGGCGCCGCCACCACCAAAATCGCCCCGTCCATCTGCGCCGCGCCCGTAATCATGTTCTTGATGTAGTCCGCGTGACCCGGCGCGTCGATGTGCGCGTAGTGCCGCGCCTCCGTCTCGTACTCCACGTGCGCAATCGCAATCGTGATCCCTCGCGCACGCTCCTCCGGCGCGTTGTCAATCGAGTCGAAACTCGAAAACGACACGTTCTCCGACTGCATCGCCAGCGTCTTCGTGATCGCCGCCGTCAACGTCGTCTTGCCGTGATCCACGTGGCCAATCGTGCCCACGTTCACGTGCGGCTTCGTCCGCTCGTACACCTGTCGCGCCATCGTGCCGTTCTCCTGCCTGTCGCTCTGTGTTTCGTGCTGTCCGGATTGATTGAATGCCGAGCGGCTAGCGGGCTTCCGCCAACACGCTCTGCGGGACTTCCTCGTAGTGGTCGAACTCGATGCTCGCGGTCGCCCGCCCCTGGGTCATCGAGCGCAGCGCCGTCGTGTAGCCGAACAGGTTGGCCAGCGGCATCTGCGCCTGAATGATCTGCGCTGCGCCGCGTTCCTCGGTGCCGACCACCGAACCGCGACGGCTCGACAGGTCGCCGGCGACCTCGCCGAAGTACTCGCGGGGCGTCGAAATCTCGACCTTCATCATCGGTTCCAACTGCACCGGCGACGCCTTGCGCAGCGCTTCGCGGAACCCGATCGAGGCGGCGGTCGCGAACGCCATCTCGCTCGAGTCCACCTGGTGATAGGACCCGTCGGTCAACGCCACCTTGACGTCGACCACCGGGAATCCGCCGACCACGCCGGATCGCATCGCATCCTCGACGCCCTTGCGCACCGAGCTGATGTACTGCTGCGGCACGACGCCGCCCACCGTCTCATCCTCGAACTCAAATCCGAGGCCTGGTGCGTTGGGTTCGACTCGCAGGACAACATGGCCGTACTGACCCCGACCACCCGTCTGGCGGACGAATCGCCCATCCGCTTCGGACGTCCGGCGAATCGTCTCGCGGTAGGAGACCTGCGGTCGACCGACATTGCACATCACGTTGAACTCGCGGCGCAAGCGATC
Organism: Dehalococcoidia bacterium; assembly: GCA_965204335.1. Lineage (GTDB taxonomy): Bacteria > Chloroflexota > Dehalococcoidia > Bin125 > Bin125 > Bin125. The sequence goes on from OZ241982.1 coordinate 723,171, forward strand.
CGCGATCACCTCCAGGTGCAGCTCGCCCATGCCGGAAATCACGGTCTGAGCGGTCTCGTCGTTGTATTCGACCTTGAACGTCGGATCTTCCTCGGCCAGCTTGCGCAGCGACGCGCCCAGGCGATCCTGGTCATCGGCGCTCTTGGCCTCAATCGCGATCGAGACGACCGGCTCGGGGAACGAGATCTGATCCAGCAGCACCGGCGCATTGCGATCGCACAGCGTGTCTCCGGTAAACGTCCGTTTCGGTCCGACAAACGCGGCGATGTCGCCGGCGGTCACGTGGTCAATGTCTTCACGAGAGTCCGCGTGTACCCGGAGCAGTCGTCCCACGCGCTCGGTCTCGTCACGAGATGAGTTGTAGACGCCGTCTCCGGCCTTCAGCGTTCCCGCATACACGCGCACGTACGCGATCCGGCCGACATAGGGGTCGGTCACGATCTTGAACGCCAGAGCCGTCAGCGGCTCCTCGCGATCGGCCAGTCGAGTCTCGGGACCATTGTGGCCGACGCCCTCGACCGGCGGAACCTCGTCCGGCGCCGGCAGATAGTCGACAATCCCATCCAACAGCCGCTGAACCCCGACGTTCTTCAACGCCGAGCCGCAAAAGACCGGCGTGAAGGAGTTCGTGATCGTCCCGCGCCGCACAGCCTTGACGATCTCGTCGACCGAGAGCTCGTGGCCCTCGATGTAAGAGATCATCACCTGCTCATCGAACTCGGCAATTCGCTCGATCATCGTCTCGCGCCAGCGGCCGGCGTCGGCGACGTAGTCCTCGGGAATGTCGCCCTCAGTCGGCGGGGCGTCGCGATCCGAGCTGAAGAACCAGGCCCGTTCGCGGATCAGATCGATCACGCCCCGGAACTGGTCCTCCGAACCGATCGGAATCTGCAGTGGCACGGGCATCATGCCCAGCCGGTCGCGAATCATCTCCATCGTGCGCCAGTAGTCGGCGCCGATGCGGTCCATCTTGTTGACAAAGCAGATGCGCGGGACGCCGTAGCGGTCGGCCTGTCGCCAGACCGTTTCCGACTGCGGCTCGACGCCGGCGACGGCATCGAACACGACCACGCCGCCATCCAGGACACGCAGGGAGCGCTCCACCTCGACGGTGAAATCGACGTGCCCCGGCGTGTCGATGATGTTGATCAGATGGTCGTTCCACTCGCAGGATGTCGCCGCAGCCATGATCGTGATGCCGCGCTCGCGTTCCTGCTCCATGAAATCCATCACCGCCGTACCGTCGTGCACCTCGCCGATCTTGTAGGTCCGACCGGTGAAGTACAGGATCCGTTCGGTCACGGTGGTCTTGCCGGCATCAATATGCGCAATGACGCCGATATTCCTGAGCGACGAGATGGGCGGGTCAGCGGGCATGTTGATGGTGTCCTCTGGTCAGCTCTCTGGTCGGTCTCTCGGGTCTCTGCTTCGCGCAACGCTGTGCACTGGGGGGTGTAATGCCGGAAATCAGCTCTCGTTGCGCGTTCCTTCAATCGATCGTCCGGCGCGACCTTACCAGCGGTAATGCGCAAACGCGCGGTTCGCTTCGGCCATGCGGTGGGTCTCTTCACGGCGCCGCACGGCGGCTCCGGTGTTGCTGTATGCGTCAAGCAGTTCGTCGGCCAGCGAGAGGTGCGCCGGGCGGCCCTTGCGGCCCTGCGCTGCGGTCACCAGCCAGCGGATGCCGAGCGAGGTCCGTCGGTCGTGGCGGATCTCGACCGGCACCTGGTAGGTGGCGCCGCCGACGCGCCGCGGCCGCACTTCCATCTCGGGCGTGATGTTGTTCAGCGCCTGGTCGAAGACCTCAAGCGGGTCTTGCCGCACGCGCTCCTCAAGGATGTCCAGGGCGCGATACACGATCCGCTCGGCGGTGCCCTTCTTGCCGTTCCTCATCAGGCGATTGATCACCATCTGCACCCGCTGCGAACCGTAGACCGCATCGGGGCGAATTTCGTGTCGATCAGGCCGTCGTCGTCGCGGCACGCTGTCTCTTCCATCTCTAACGCGAACTCGCCTCGTCGGTCGCCGAGGCGGCTCGCCACACTAAAACGACCACCCGCTAGTGGGTGGCCGCTGTTGCCAGTCCTGCCGTCTTGCGAGTTCCGTACTTGGAACGGCCCCGCTTTCGATCGGCGACGCCAAGCGCATCGAGCGCCCCGCGTACGACCTGATAACGAACGCCGGGCAAGTCGCGCACCCGTCCGCCGCGCACCAGCACAATCGAGTGCTCTTGCAGCGTGTGTCCCTCGCCGGGGATGTAGGCCGTGACCTCGATCCCGTTGGTCAGCCGCACGCGGCACACCTTGCGCAAGGCGGAGTTGGGCTTCTTCGGCGTCACCGTCCGCACCGCTGTGCAGACGCCGCGCTTCTGCGGGGAACCGCTGTCCTGGGTCGTGCGGCTGGTCAGCGCGTTGTAGCGGAACCGAAGCGCAGGCGCCTTCGCCTTCTTGCGCGACTTCTTGCGTCCCTTGCGGGCCAGCTGATTGATCGTCGGCACGGCTGTTGCTCGTTCCTCGCTCGCTCTTGCCTCGGACCGATGCGCTCAAGGGTGCATTGGCACGAATACAGGGTCAAAGCCGCTGGCTGATCGGGCCGGCTGGGCGCCGGCGGTCATCAACCTCAGGTCGGCCTCGACCCTTCCCCACGCCGGCCGCCTCCACGGCAAGCGCGTGAAGCTCAACCATATCCCACCTGGAGCCAGCCCTGCAAGAATCTCAGCAGGCCGAAGCGCGAATTGCGTCTGTTGTCTGGCTGTCAGACCCCGGCATATGAGTGGAGGCCGGAGATCCAGAGGTTGACGCCCAGATAGGTGAACATCACGGCGAAGAAGCCCAGCACCACGATCCAGGCGCTGCGCGCCCCGCGCAGTTGCCGCAGTCCTCGGCCATGAATGTAGACCGCGAAGATCAGCCAGGTGACCAGTGCGGCCGTCTCTTTCGGATCCCAGCCCCAATAGCGACCCCAGGCGTCGTTGGCCCAGAACGCACCCAGCGCGATCCCGGCCGCCAGCAACGGGAACCCCACCAACACCGCCCGATAGGTGAGCTCATCGCAGCGCTCGGCCGAAGGCAGCCACTCGTAGCGGCCGCCCAGCGTCGCCACGCGCGCCGGAAATCCCTGCACCAGGTGCATCAGCGCGCCGCCGAAGGCGACCGCCAGGACCGCGTAGGACAGGATCATCAGGGCCACATGGATCGTCAACAGGGTCGGACTCTGCAGCGCCGGCACCAGCACTTCCTGGCCTCCGCTGGGGAACGCCAGCGCCGACCCGTACAGCCCGCAGGCCACCGGCAGGACGAACGCCCCGGCCAGCCGAGTCCCCGAACGCAGCTCGAAGATGCCGTACAGCAGCACAATCGCAATGCCGAATGACATCGAAAACTCGAACAAGTTGCTGTAAGGCGCGTGGTTCAGCGCAATCGAGCGCATCACCAGCCCGGTGATCCCCAGCGCCGCCGCCGTCCAGACGCTCAGCGTGGCAATGCCGCCCAGCGTCGGCGAGCGAACCGGCGTCGGGTCGGGGGCCGGCAGCGGCGGCTCCGTCGCCTCAACCCGGCGGGATGCCCAGGCGAAACGGAATCGCGGTTGAATGGCGTACAACACCGACGCCAGCGCCGCGCAGCCCGCGGCGACAAAGCTCGCCCAGAGCAGGAACAGCGCGCCCTCAGCCATCGGCTGACTCCGAGTCCTCCGACGTTTCCGCCTGCTCCCGCGCCCTTGCCTCCGCCCTGAGCGCATCCGATCGGCGCGGGGCTCTTGCGTCCCCGAAGGTCAATCTGCGGAATCCTTCCGACCACGGAACCCGGCCCGCCCGGGCGGCCTGCTCCGAACGGTTGCGCATGCGCTTCGCCATCTCTTCGCGATTCGGCGCCTGCACCTGCGAGGCGTGCCGTAACAGTGCATCAATCCGGCGGTCCAGTTGGTCGGACACGTCGACAAAGTGGTTCGGCTCATTGCTGCCGGCCAGCAGGACCGTGTTGACGCGAACCGGCTCCACCCCGTTCGCGACCTGCTCGGCGTAGGAGTTGGCGTTCCGCGAGAGCGGGAAGACCGCATCCAGCGCCGCGATGCCAACCGTGCGGTGGTCGCGATGGTTGAATCCGCGGTATCCGTCCCAGGTGATCATCAGCTCGGGCCGTACCTCACGCAGCACGCGGACGAGTTGTCCGCGAAACTCGGAGCCGTCCTCAACGTGTCCGTCCGGGACACGCAAGAAGATGCAGCGGGTGATGCCCAGCTCCGTCGCGGCTGCCTCCTGTTCCGCCTCGCGCAGCGCGCCCAGGTCAGCCGGACCGAGCATCGGATCCTTGGTGCCCTTGTCCCCGCTGGTGACCAGGCAGAACGTCACCTCCCAGCCGTCGTCCGACAGCTGGGCGACGGTCCCGCCGCACGTGAACTCGATGTCATCCGGGTGGGCCATCACCACCAGCGCGCGGCGCGCGTCTGCAGGAGCCTCAGCATCCGGCATCTCGGCTCCCAACTTCCTCGACGATGCGTGGTCGGCTAACTCGCCGCCACTAACAGGGACTCAACGGAATCCGGGCAACAGGAATCGCGCTGCGCCCCCGCCGCCTCGGGCTCACTCAGGAGGTCCTGATACACATCGAGAATACTGCGAGCCACGCTGTTCCAGGAGAACACGGACATCTCGGCTGCGGCCGCAGCGCCCATTCGGCTACGCAGCACGTCATCAGCGAGCAGACGCTCAATCGCCGAGGCGAACTGCTCCGGTCGGCGGTCGCCGGTCAGCAGGCCCGTCTTGCCATGCGTGATCGTGGTGGCCAGGCCACCGACCCTGGTCGCGACCGGCGGCGTGCCCGAGGCCATCGCCTCGACGGCCACCAGACCGAACGATTCGTAGGCCGAGGGCACAGCGCAGACCGCCGCGGCGCGGTACAGGTCCGGCAGCTGGTCCCGGTCGACTGCGTTGATGAATCTCACGCGATCTGCGACGCCGCATGATTCGGCCAGTCCGCGCAGCCGCGCTCGCTCTCCGTTGTCTCGTTCGTCGCCGCCGGCGATCCAGAGCATCGCGTCCGACCGCGCCCGGATTAGCGGCAGCGCCTCGATCAGCAGGTCCGCGCCCTTCGCCTCCTCGAGCCGACCGACAAACAGGATGCCGGGGCCCGCTTTCACGTCCAGTTCGGGAAACGCGTTCGCCACGCGGCATCGGGATTCTTCGACGCCTGACGGGTGGAATCGGGTCAAGTCGATGCCGCAAGGCACGACCCGCACGCGGGAAGCGTCGGCGCCGTACTGGCCGATCAGGAAGGCACGCTCGTGCGACGTTGCGCCGATGATGACGTCGGAGCAGGCCACGACCTGCCGTTCGCCCGCGATCCGGACCGACGGCTCCGGCTGCTGAAACACCTGCTTGACCGCGCCCAGCGTGTGAAACATCACTGCATGGGGACACTGCCAGCGGCGCGAGAGCTCAATCCCGCTCAACCCCGCGACCCAGTAGTGCGAATGGACCAGGTGGTAGTCGTCCCGGCCGGACGTGATCCTGTCCACGCCTTCGGTGAACTCCGGGACGTGTGCGGCCACCTCGATCGGCGGCAGGACGACCGGCGGGCCGGCGTCGACATGGAAGAGCCGCGCTCCGGGCGCGAACTCTTCGACCGCCGGCGCATCCGTGTGGTCGCGCCGGGTAAAGATGTCGACTTCCCAGCCCAGTTCGACCAACTGGCGCGACAGTTCGGCCACGTAGACGTTCATGCCGCCCGCCTTCGTCGTGCCCGCTCTGGCCAGCGGTGACGTGTGAGTCGACATTACGGCGAGACGCCGCCGGGGTCGCATCATCTCGCGAACTCCCTCATCAGACGGATGCGTTGCACGACCGCGTCGCGGCCGCCCAACTCATACTTGTACGCCTCATCGCCCCGCAAGAAGTTCACGCTCGACATCCCCCGCTCAACCGCATCGCGGATGCACAGCACCTTGGACGCCAATCCAGCCGACAGGTCACGGAACCTGGGGCTGTAGCCACTGTTGTATAGCAGCAGTTGATTCTGAGCGACGAAGCACAACACCATCGCCGCCGGCTCGCCCGAGACCGACATGACATACAGCCGCAACCAGCCCGCTTCTGACAGCGATGCGCTGAGACGATCGAAGAAGGAGCGCATCTCGTCCGTCAGGAACACGGCCTTGTCGCCTCGCGAATCGGCCATCATCGACATGAACTCCGGCATCCAGGCCGCCACCTCCTGCGGGGTCTCGACGGATTCAAACCCGACCGCCCCGCGAAGCTGGCGCAGCGGTCGCAGCTTGCGCCGCACCTCGCGACGATCCCTCGGACGCAAACTGGACAAGTACGCCTCCCAGCCGTCACCAATCTCGACCGTCGGACAGACCGCCTCATCCTCGAGCTCAATCCGCCAGCCGCGTTCGGTTGCGACCTCGAATGCGCCGGCCCAGCTCGAACCGGGTTCGATCCCGCGAAACTCCGCCGACTGCGCGCCCGACGCCTCAAGACGATCCAACACAGCAGATGCGAGCGCCTGTTCGCGTCCGGCTTGCGCCACCGGACCCAGATAATCCGACACCTCGTGGTCGCCGGCGAACGACCAATGCGTCTCGCAGCGCCTCAGCGGCGCCAGACCGACCAGCTCGCCGGTGCCGTTCTCCAGACCAACCAGTTCCAGCTCGCCGCAGGAGGACTCGCCGAACACGGACCACCACGCCTCGCCGAACTCGGGCGTCGAGAACGGCGTCGCCGCGACCGCTTGGCTGAGCGCGCTCCAACGATCGCGCAGATCGGCGTATTGACCGCTGATGACGGTGAAACTCACAGCCGCTGCGTCCCGACCAGCGAGAGGAACTCCGCTCGCGTCTCTTCCTGCTCAAGGAAACTGCCGCGCATTGCCGAGGTCAGCATCCGAGAGCCCGGTTTCTTGATCCCTCGCATCTGCATGCAGAGATGCTCCGCTTCGACGGCAACCGCAGCCCCCTGCGGCTGAATCGTATCCATCAACACGTCGGCGATCTGCGCCGTCAGCCGCTCCTGCAGCTGCGGTCGCCGAGCGATCGCATCGACCAGACGGGCCAGCTTGGAGAGTCCGACGACGCGACCATTGGGGACGTAACCCACGTGCGCAATCCCATGGAACGGCATCAGGTGATGCTCGCACATCGAGAAGAAGGGTACGTCGCGCAGAATCACCATCTCATCGTGGCCCTCTTCGAACCCGACCGATAACAGTGCCGGAATATCAACGTCCGGCCCGCCGAGCGTCTCCTCGAACGCCGACACGACCCGCCGCGGCGTCTCCAGCAGCCCTTCCCGGTCCGGATCTTCGCCCAATGCCAGCAGCAGTTCGCGCACCGCCGCCTCGGCTCGCGCACGATCGACGCGTCCACTCATCGCAGCCCCTCCTCGATCGCCGCTGCCGCCTCGTCGAAATTCGATCCGATCTCTACGACATCGGCGCGGATCGACTCCACCGCCCGCTCCGGATCCTTGAGTCCGTGTCCGGTGATCGTGCAGACCACGCGTCGGCCCGCCAGCGATCCATGCTCGTGACGGGCCAACAGGCCCGCCACCGACGCCGCCGAGGCCGGCTCGCAGAAAATGCCCTCCTCGCTCGCCAGCGTGCGATATGCATCGAGGATCTGTTCGTCCGTCGTGGCGATGATTGAGCCGCCGGACTCATCTCGCGCGGCGATCGCGCCGTCCCACGACGCCGGAGCGCCGATCCGAATCGCCGTCGCGATCGTCTCGGGATGTTCGACCGGTCGCCCGTGTACGAGCGGCGCCGCTCCCTCAGCCTGGACGCCGAGCATGGCCGGCCGTTGCGACGCCCGCTCTGCCCGGAAGTACTCGCAGTAGCCGCGCCAGTAGGCGGTGATGTTGCCGGCGTTGCCCACCGGAATGCAATGCAGGTCGGGTGCATCGCCCAGCGCATCGACGATTTCCATCGCGGCCGTCTTCTGTCCCTCGATCCGGTACGGATTGACCGAGTTCACCAGCGCCACGGGAAGCCGATCAGTCAACTCTTGCGCCAGACGCAGGGCATCGTCGAAGTTGCCGTCGACCGCCAACACCCGCGCCCCGTGCGCGGCCGCCTGGGCGAGCTTGCCCTGCGCGATTCGTCCTTCCGGCACCAGCACGAAGGCCCGCAAGCCGCAGCGCGAGGCGTAGGCCGCCGCCGAGGCGCTGGTGTTGCCGGTCGATGCACAGAGCACCGCGGTCGCGCCTTGCTCCACCGCCTTGGCCACGGCCACTACCATGCCGCGATCCTTGAACGAACCGGTTGGGTTGCATAACTCCAGCTTCAGCCAGACCTCATCCGCGCCGGTCGCTCGTTCCAGACTCTCGGCCCGCACCAGCGGGGTGCTGCCTTCGCCCAACGTCACGCAGGGCGTCGCCTCGGTCAGCGGCAGCCAGTCGGCGTAGCGCTCGAGCACCCCGCCGCCGGCCCAGGTTCCGGCCTTGAGCGCGCTGCTAGCCATCGCTGCGGACTCGCAGGTAGGACTTCAACTCGCGGATTTCCTGCTCCAGTTCTTCAATCTGTCGCCGTCTGATCTGTTCCTGCAGCGCCACGAACCGCTCCTGCTCCTGCGCGGTCAGCGCCGACACGCTCTCGATCCGGTCGCCCAGCGATGCCACGGCGCGCTCACGGCGCGCGTCGCGAACCCGCAGCTGTTCGCCCATCCGCTCGACGTTGCCGATCCGCTCCTCCACGGCTTCAAACCCGCGCTGCACCGACGCCACTATGGCCTTGGATGCGTCCAACGCTTGCAGCGATTCCTCGATCCGTCCGCGCAGGGCGTCAACGTTGTTCTTCAGGTCGTCCCATTGCTCGGCCGTCTCCTGCACACGGCGCAGGCTCTGGTACGAGAGCTCCAACCGCTCCATTACTCCCTGCAACTGGCGTTCCAGCGCCTCGACTCGGCCCTCGAGCGCGCTGCTCTCGCCCGATGCCCGGCGCAGGCCATCCGCATTCGCCGAAATCCGGGCGCCGAGTGCGACCTGGCTGTTTTCGATCTGCGACAGCCGATGGGTCAGCTCACCGCCCTCGGTGTTGACCCGGCGAATCGCCTCGTCGAACACCGCCAACCGCTCGCGCAGGTCGTTCAGTGACTTCTCGCTCGCCTGCAGTCGGCGCAGCGCGTCGTTGGCCGACTCGCGTTGGACGTCGAGTTCCTGGCGCAACTGTCGGATCGACGTTTCCGCCAGTTCGCGACTTTCATCCAGCTCGCCGCCGAAGCGGCCGATTCGCTCACGCAGCGCCTGCACTTCTTCCAACTGCCTCAGCGATGTGCCGATCTCCGCCGCCAGGGTCAGCGCTCTGCCCTCGAGTTCCCGCAGACGCTGATCGAGGGCGTTCAGTTCTCGTTCGTCGCGGACATGCGATTGCGCCAGCTCGGCCGCCTGATTGCGCAGGCCGGCAATCGACTCTTCCATCCGCAGCCAGCGAGTGTCGGCTCCGTCGACCGGATCAGTCGTTGTCACAGCCATCCTCGATCCGCAGCCGCACGCCCAGCTCGATCACCGAGTCCGAACGCTCCAGCCCGTTCAGCACTCGCTCCAACGCCCCGTCGGCGCAGGTGTGAGTCGTCACGATCAGGTCCGCCGACTCGCTCCGCTCGGGATGCGGCGTCTGTAGCACGGACGCGATGCTGACGCCCTCGGCGGCAAACACCGCTCCCAATTCTGCCAGCACGCCGGCGCGATCGGGAACTTCGAGGCGCAGATATGTCCGCACCCGGATATCGGACAGCGGAACCAGGGTGGGCGACGGATCGATCGGCCGGAGCCGGCGCGGCGCCTGCCCGGAGGCCAGACGGCCGCCCACATCAAGAATGTCGGCCACGACGGCGCTCGAGGTTGCGCCTGCCCCTGCACCCGGACCTTCCAGCACCACTGAACCGATCAGATCGCCCGAGACTGACACCGCGTTCAGCACGCCTTCGACCGCGGCCATCGGATCCGCGACCGGCACCAGCGTCGGGTGCACGCGCAAGTCCAGGCCCTCGGGGGTCTGCCGGGCGGTGGCCAGCATCCGAATCGCATAGCCCAGATCGCGCGCGTGGACAAAGTCGCGCGCCTCAAGCGAACGGATGCCCTCGCAATGCACGTCATTGGGCCCGACCTGAGAATGAAACGCCAACGAGGCCAGGATTGCCAGCTTGTAGGCGGCGTCGATGCCGTCCACGTCGTTGGTCGGGTCGGACTCGGCGTAGCCCAGCCGTTGGGCTTCGGCCAGCGCTTCCGCGTAGCCTGTGCCCTCGTGCGACATCTCGGTGATCATGTAGTTGGTCGTGCCGTTGATGATTGCCCGCACCGATGACACGTCGTTCGCCTGCAAATCCCGCTGCAACACGCCAATGATCGGGATCCCGCCCCCAACGCTCGCCTCGTAGCGGAGTTCCACTCCGCGCTCCTCCGCCAGCGCCAACAGCGCCGGCCCCCGCTTCGCCATCACTTCCTTGTTGGCGGTCACCACCGACTTGCCAGCCGCCAGCGCCGCCTCGATACAGTCCGCCGCCGGCGATTCGCCGCCCATCAACTCCACCACAACATCGATGTCGTGGTGTACTGCGACGGCGAGCGGGTCATCCGACAGCGAGAGACCACCCGCGGACAGATCCGCTCGGGAGGCCACGTTGCGAACCGCCGCGGCGCGGACATCCAGTCTGCGGCCGCAGCGAGCTTCATACGCCGCGGCATTGCCCTGCAGGGCCTCCAGGACGCCGCGCCCGACGACCCCAAGTCCGAGCAACGCAATCCCCAGCGAGTTCTCCATCAGGCGCCGGATTCCTCGCTCGCGGGAACGGCCTCTTCGACGGCCGCCGGCCCGGCGTCCGCCGTGGCAACGTCGTCTTGCGGGGCAACGTCGCCTTGCGGGGCAACGTTGTCTTGCGCGGCAACATTGTCTTGCGGGGCGACGTCATTCTGCGGCGCAACGTCGCTTTGAGGGGCCGAGGCTTCGGCGCCGCCCTCAGCCGGAGCCTCCGGCGGAGCATCATCGAGCTCCGCCCGCATCGCTCGCTGAGCCATCCTCGTCACCATGCGGAAGCGCGACGTCTGGCGCATGTGCTCCGCCGTGTACGGCAACAGCGCCACCTGACGCGCGCGTTTGATCTCCCGCGCGACTTTGCGCTGATCCTTGGCGGTCAGTCCGGTCTTGCGCCGCGGTTCAATCCGGCCGCGGTCGGAGATCAGCTTCTTCAACCGATCCACGTCCTTGTAGTCGATCGTCGCCACTTCCTGCGGCGTGAACACCGGCGCGCGACGGCGGCGGCCGCGACGGCGGGTGCGTTCGATCATCTGAGGCAGTCGCTCGCCCGATTCAGGCGCGGGCGTGATCCGCGGCGCGGGCTCCGGGGCCGGCGCCGGCTCAATGCTCGGTTCGGATTCAGTCGTCATCAATCAATCTCCACGCTGTTGTTCGTCGCACGCCGACCAGGCGCGCACAATCTGATTATTCAAACGGCAGGTCGCCCGCATCGGGACCGCCGCCGAAGTCACTCGGGCCATCGTCCCAACTGCCACCGCCGCCACCACCGCCGAAGTCGCCGCCTCCACCACCGCGGCTGCCAAGCATCACCATCTCGTTCGCAACGACCTCGGTGGTGTAGCGCGTATTGCCTTCGCGATCTTGCCACTGCCGGGTCTCAAGCCGACCTTCTATGTAGACCTGACGCCCCTTTTGAAGGTATTGGCCAGCAATCTCCGCCAACCGTCGCCAACAGACCACGCGAAACCACTCTGTCTGTTCTCGTTGTTCACCGTCGCGCGTTGTGTATCTACGGCTGGCTGCCACGCGAAGGTTCGCCACCGCGTCCCCGTTCGCCGTAAAGCGCATCTCCGGGTCTGCACCCAGATTGCCGATGATCATGACCTTGTTGAGACTTGCCATTGATCGTCTCCACTGCTTCTCAAGCTGCTCAGCCGCAGGTTAGTGGTCTCGACGCACAATCAGATGCCGCAGCACCTGCTCGTCGATCAACAGCGATTGCTCTAGGTCGTCCCGACGAGCTTCGGCGCCGCCTTCAAAATGGGCGATCAGGTAGTGCCCCTCGAACGACTGCTTGATCGGATAGGCCAGGCGACGCCGGCCCCAGTCGATCACTTCGGTCACGTCGTTGCCGTGCTCGGTCAGCGTGCCCCGCAGGTGCGCCATGCGCTCTTCCACCTGCTCACCCGCGACGTCCGGGTGCAGCACCACCATGATCTCGTATTCCGTTCCCACGTATCGCTCCTCCGTTGCGGCCGACCGTCGTCGGCTCGAACTAGTTCTCCAGAGTCTGAATGCCGGGAATCGGGAACCCCGACGCCAGCTCCTGCACCTCCGCGCGGACGCGGGCGTGCTCCGTCTCGTCATCGATGTTGTCCAGCACCCGACCGATCAGTTGCGCGACCCGGGACATCTCATCCTCGCACATGCCGCGAGTCGTCAGCGCCGGGGTGCCGATGCGGATCCCGGACGTCACCGTCGGTCGGCGGGTGTCGTAGGGAATCGTGTTCTTGTTCACGGTGATCCCGGCCTCGTCCAGCGCCGCCTCGGCGGCCTTGCCGGTCAGACCCTTGCTGCCCACATCAAGCAGCACCAGGTGATTGTCCGTCCCGCCCGACACCAGTCGCCACCCCTCCGATTGCAGCCCCGCAGCGAGCGCCTGCGCGTTCGCCACGATCTGGGCCGCGTAGGCCGCGAACTCGGGCGTGGCCGCCTCCTTCAGGGCGACCGCCTTGGCCGCGATCGTGTGCATATGCGGCCCACCCGACGTGCCCGGGAAGATCGCCCGATCAATCGACCGCGCCATCTCCGCATTGGACAGGATCAATGCCGAACGCGGACCGCGCAGTGTCTTGTGCGTGGTCGTCGTGATCACCGGGGCGTGCGGTACCGGAGACGGATGTACCCCGCCCGCGACCAGGCCGGCCACATGCGCCATGTCGACGACCAGCACGGCATCGACGGACTCCGCGATTTCGGCGGCACGGGCGAAGTCGTAGACCCGTGGATATGCCGTCGCGCCCACCACGATCACCTTCGGCCGATGCTCGCGCGCCTGGGCCGCCATCGCGTCGTAGTCGATCCGCTCGTTCTCCTGGTCGACGCCGTAGGAGACGAACTCGAACCAGCGACCGGAAATATTGACCGGCAGACCGTGCGTCAGATGGCCGCCATGATTGAGCTCCAAGCCCATCGCCGTGTCGCCGGGCGACAGCAATGCAAAGTACGCGGCGATGTTCGCCTGCGTACCCGAGTGAGCCTGCACGTTCGCGTGCTCCGCGCCGAACAATGACTTGGCCCGCTCGATCGCGAGCTCCTCGACCACATCGACGAACTCGCAGCCGCCGTAGTAACGCCTGCCCGGGTAGCCCTCGGCGTACTTGTTGGTCAGTACCGAGCCCATGGCCGCCAGGACCGCCTCGGACGGGTAATTCTCCGAGGCGATGAGCTCGAGGCCATCCTTCTGTCTGCCCGCCTCCCGTTCGATCGCGGAGGCGATCTCCACATCAACCGAATCCAGGGCAGCCCCGGCCAACGTCAACGCCATCTCACACCTATTCGCGTTCTGGAGACCCGAAGCAATCGGGTCGCCGCCGGGTCAAACGCCCGGCAGCACACGAACCACAGTCGATCTCAGCTTACACGCGGTCAAGGAATCCGAGTCAACCAGACAACTCTCGCCCCAGCTCCAGACGCGTCCAGGCGGCGTCGATGCCCGCCAGCATTCCTCCGCTGACCAGCGAGTGCCCGCCCATGATCACCGCCGAGTCTTCCAGCATCGATACCAGGTCCCGCAGGCGCTCGTCGGCGATCGAGTCCCAACGGCCCAGATCCGCCCAGAATCGATCGCAGCGCGAGACATCCCAGCCGAGGTGAGACAGAAATGGCCGCGTGTCCCAGATCGTCGCATCGCCAAGTCCCTCGAGCGCCAGCAGGAACCCGTCCGGACCGGCCCACTCGAACAACTCGCCCAGCACGGACCGAGCCCGACGTTGACGGGTTCGCAAGCCACGCTCCTCGGAGAACACCCTGACCCGGCAAGAGGTATTGCGATCCACCGCCGCCCAGTCCGAGCCGCTCACCCGCCCGATGATCATGAGATCCCCGTCATGGCGCGTCATGACGTCGAAGACGTTGAACGCCTGTTGGACCGGCTCGTCCAGCTCCTGCCAGTTTCCAAGCACGGCGGCCGTGGCGGTACCGATCTCCAGCGAACCGACGCCGGCGGCAGCCTGCAACACCGTCAGGTCGGCGGGCGTATCCACGTCCAGCAGCGATCGCGCCGATCGCTCGAACGACTCGACAGGCACATCGGTGCCGTCCTTGATCAGCAACGCAAAGCGGTTGTCAACCGGCTCACCCGCCGCGCCGCTCAGCAGCCGCCCCGTCGGAACCCCGACCCAGTCGCACGAGAACATCCGGTTGGCCGTTGCCACACCGGACTCGATGGCCTCCCGGACCGCCGACCAGTCTTCCACCGTCATGGCCGGCATCCCCGACCCGGCGTAGCAGACCGGGCCCTTCGCATCCGTTGCGGCCGTGGCCACGATGTCGCCGATGCACTGGTCCGCACGAGTCGACTCGACCGCCAGACCGGCAATCGGCTCGGTGGCGAACACCCGCACCCGGTCGAATCCGGCCGCGCGGGCACGCTCGGCCGTGTCTCGCAGCACGGCAACGCGCACCTCATTGACCATCCGAACCGGAGCACACTGCTCCTCAAACGGCCGATAACAGAGCCAGAACTCCGATTCCTGCATGGCCGAGATCTCAGTCCGCCCGCGCCGCCGTCCAGGCGTCGACCGTCGTCGCGCCCGCCGCGAGCAACGTCCGCGCCGCTTCCGACAGCGTCGCCGTGGTGGTTGAAACATCGTCCACCAGCAGCACGCCGCGACCCCGTATGAGCGTTTCGTCGGCCGCGAAGGCGTTGGTCACGATTCGCCGCCGATCCGCACGCGATCGCGCCTGCGCCTGGCGCGGACCCCACCAGCCGCGACGACGCAACGCCCGGGTTTCCAGCCTGAGCCCGGTTCGTTCCGCAACCACTCGAGCGAGACGCTCCGCCTGGTTTCCGCCTCGTCGACGCTTTCGCAACAGCGGAATCGGAATGGGCAAGATCACGTCGATGTCATGGGCCGGCCTGATTTCTCCATTCAGCTCGACCAAGACCCTGGCCAGACCGCTAATGCCCCGGTGCTTCAGCGCCAGGATCGCGGCGCGCGCCGGCCCGTCGTAGACGAATCCCGACCGCAACTCGCGCAGCGCCAGCGGTCTCGACAAACAGTCCCGGCAGACCGGCGAATCGGAGGTCAGCCAGCAGTGCCGGCAACGCTTGCCGCCGGCACGCTCCAGGAGCGCACGGCAGAGACCGCAGATTAACTCACCGGCCGCTCCGCACGATGCGCAGTGCGGCGGCAACAGCACATCGATAACGCCTTCGAACACTTCCAGAGCGAGACCGAACGGCCGATAGACTGAACTCATGCGCCTCACCGTACAACTCTTCGCCAACCTCGCCGAAACCTGCGGCGCGCGCCAGGTCGAACTCTGCAACCTGCCTCAACCGCTGACCGCCGCGCTCGTCATGGACGCGTTCGTCGACCGCTTTCCGCATCTGGACGGGATGCGCGACTCGATCATGTTCGCGGTCAACGCCGAGTACGTCTCGGCCGACCATCCGATCGCGTCCTGCGACGAAGTCGCGCTGATCCCGCCGGTCAGCGGCGGCTCGGAGGATGACCCTCTGTTCAAGATCACCCATGACGTACTCGACCCGACCGAGCTGCATGACCTCGTCCTCTCACCCCAGGCGGGCGCCGTGTCGCTCTTCTTCGGCGTCGTGCGCAACAACAACCTCGGACGCGACGTCGATTACCTCGAATACGACGCCTATCCGGCCATGGCGACCAGGATCATGCGCCGGATCGCCGACGAAATCCGCGGGCGATGGGACGTGCTCGATATCGCCATGCACCACCGCATCGGACGACTCGAGATCGGCGAGGCGTCCGTCGCCGTCGCCGTCGCTTCTGCCCATCGCGCCGAGGGGATCGAGGCCTGCCACTACGGCATCGATCGGCTCAAGGCCGTCGTCCCGATCTGGAAGAAGGAAGTCTGGGCCGACGGCGAGGAGTGGATCGAAGGCTCCCTCACCCCCGCCGCCGAGATCGACCCCGCGTCCGGCTGATCACGACCGCTTCCTGATCGGTGCGGTAGTCCTTCGCCTTGATGTGATGCACGACCCCGCGCTGACTGTCGAGCAAACGCGACGCCAGGCGCGGATCGAGGCTCTCCGGCGGCACGTTCGTCGTGATCAACGTGGGCGCCCGACGCAGGTAACGCGATGCGCAGAGTTGATACAGCTTCTCGCTCGCCCATTCGGTCGGTTGATGTGCGCCCAGGTCGTCGAGAACCAGCACATCCACGTCCTTGAGCCACGCGAACACCGCTTCAAACGATGCCTCTCCTTCGTCTCGATAGGAGCCCCGCAGCGCGTCCAGCAGCTCCGGCACCACGGCGAAACACACGCGGTCTCCGACGGCCAGCCGATCGTTCGCCGCCGCCGCCGCGAGGTGCGTCTTGCCGACTCCGGTGCCGCCGATCAGGGTCAGCCATCCACCTGGTTGTTCCGTCCAATCCATCACCGCCCGCTTGGACGCCGGCAGATTCTCGGCGTCGCCGCGACCACCCAGCCCCTGTTCGCGGAATCCGTCGAACGTGTACTGCGAAAGCACGGCCTCGGTCATGCCGCCGAACTCGCGATACCGACCTCCGGTCGCCACCACACCCAACTCCAGGCGCACCAGATCCAGGGTCAAGAACGACTGCAAGCCGATCGCCGACAGATCCTCCGCCTCCGAGACCAGCACGGTTCGCAGTCCGCTGTTGCGTCGATGATTGAGCAACTGGAACAGCTTCTCCCGCGCCCAGTCGGTCGGTGAGATGCAATCCAGGTCGTCCAGGATCAGGAACGGCGCGTCGCGGACGTGCTCAAACAGGAGCGCATACGACAGGTCGCCGCCACTGGGCGCATTCATCGCGGCGCGCAGCCGATCGAGCAGGTCGGCCGCGACGAAGTAGAGCGCGGGACGCCCGGCCGCGATCCGCCGATTCGCCATCTCCGCCGACAGGCGGGTCCGCCCCGACCCGGCCGCGCCGGTCAGCAGCAGCCAGCCCGCTTCGTCATCCTCGCTGTCGGCGAAGCGGCAGGCCGATGCAGCAAGTTCCTCTCCAGCTTCGTCATCGCTCAATCGAGCGTCCGACAGCGGACCCAAGTTGCTCAGTCGCTGCAATCGCGCTGCGGCCCGCGCCTCCTCCTCCGAACGCCGGCATTCGCAGGGCTGAACACGCCCGAAGTTCGGATCGCCGACTGGCAGCGATACCCGCACGTAGCCGGCGCCGCCGCAGATCTCGCAGTCGGCGACACCGTCCGGCGTCCAGAGTGACTGGTCGCGCTCCGGCGGTTCGACTTCGTCACTCCCGGAAGAGGTGCCGGTAGCGCGACGACTCCAACCCGCCAGCAGCGGACCGAGCCGTTGCATCTCCGTCATCGCGACCCTCCTTGTCTCGACCTTCGGTGTCCCAGCGCTCGAGGATGGCCTGGACGTAGCGCCAGTTGCGCACGTTGTTCGCCGCCGCTTCGGCGAACGCGTCACGCAACCAGTCCGGCCCGAAACGCGACTCCGCCGACTTGACCTCTTCGGCCAGGATGGGCGGCATGGCGGTCCCAAATGCACTCTGCCATATCTCCGGCACAGAACTGTAGACGGCCTCTCGACCGTGGACCGGTTGCGAGACCGGCGGCATCGACGCAGACTCCAACGCCCGGCGTCCGTCGGCGTCATTGAGCGCGATCCACTCCGCCCAGGCCCCGTCCTGCACCGACCGCGCTCGCAACAGGGAACCACGTTTCACTGCTGCGTTGAGTCCGTCGGCAAACGCTTCATCCCATTCCCGCGGCGCGCACATGCCGGCCAGCGCTTCGATCATCGACCGAGACTCTCGCAGATCCCCGTACAACAGGCGGCGCGGGTATCGGCGCACCCTGGCGAGCGCCTCAGTCGCGTACAGCGTCACGATCAACTCGGCCGGATCCGACATCAACGGCGCCAGGTCGCGCAGCAACGCCTGGGGCAACGGCGTCATCGGCGCTCCGGAGGCGAAGCCGTCGAACGTCATCAGAACTCATCCATCCCCGGCTCAGGCTGCGCGTAGAAATCCTCGAACTTCGCCAACGCCGGCACGAATCGCACGTCGACGCGGCCCACCGCACCGTGCCGGTGCTTCGCCACGAGCAGTTGAGCCACCTCGTGTTGGCCGCCGCGCGACGCGTCGACGACCAGGTCGTCCTGGTATTCGTCGCGGTCGTACATGTCTTCGCGATAGATGAAGACCACCACGTCGGCGTCCTGCTCGATCGATCCGCTCTCGCGCAGATCCGAGAGCTGCGGCACGGGAGGATGGCGCCGCTCGACCGCACGCGAGAGCTGCGAGAGCGCCAGGATCGGGATCTCCAGTTCGCGGGCGATCTCCTTCAGGGTTCGCGAGATCAGCGAGATTTCGCTGACCCGGTTCGTGTCCGCCGGCGCCCGCGAGAATCCGTGCACAAGCTGGATGTGGTCAACGATGATCAGGCCCAGACCGCTGCGGCCGCTCCCGCGCCGCTGCGCCTGTTCCTGCAGACGCGTGTGCAGATTTCGGGACTTCGCGCGAATCTCGGCCAGCGTCTGCCCGGCGGTGTCGTCGATGTGAATCTCCGCGCGGCTCAACAGTCCGATCGCCCTCGAGATCTGCCCCTCCTGTTCCTCGGTGTGGCGACCCACCCGCAGCCTCGCACTCTCCACCTGCGACTCGGCGGAGACCAGCCTGGCGGCGACCTGTTCGGCCGACATTTCCAGCGAGAAGATCGCCACCGCGCGCTCCTGGGCGATGGCGGCGTTGCGCGCCATCGTCAGGGCCAGCGCCGACTTGCCGACCGACGGCCGGGCCGCCAGCACGACCAGGTCCGACGCGTGCATGCCTTCGTTGAGGAGGCGGTCGAGGTCGGCAAACCCGGTCCGGGTCGGCGCCTGGACGCCGTCCTCTTCGCTGGACCCGTCACTGAGGACGTCGCTCAACAGGTCCTGCAACAGGCGAAAGTCCTGCCGCCGATCGGCCCCGCGGATCCCGTAGAGCAGTTCCACCGCCCGCGTCAACGACTCGCCGACGTTGGGATCGGCCTCGTAGGCCAACTCGCCGATTTCTCCGGCTGCGCGGATCATGTCGCGATAGGTGGCCGCCCGCTGCACCAGCCGCGCGTAGTGCTCAGCCCCGACGGTCGCCGGCAGCTCGTAGACGAGCTGGTTCAGATAGGCCTGCCCGCCCGACTCCTGCAACCGGCTCTGCGCCGCCAACTCCGCCGCCACCGTGATCTGGTCGATCGCCTCGTAGCGATCGAAGACGGCCAGTACCGCGGCGAAGATCGCGCGGTGACGCGGATCCATGAAGTCCTCGGGGACGAGCATCCCGGCCAGCCGCTCATAGATGCCCGGCTCCGCCAGGATTGCTCCCAGGACGGACTCTTCGGCCCCCTGATCCTGCGGCACGCCTCTCGGCGCAGAACGCCCGCGGCCGTTCGGACCGTACTGCTCCGACAGTTCCTCGAACGTGGGATCAGAGGAGACCACGGCGGCTCCCCTCAATCAGCGAGGCGACGCCCGGGGTCGGCGTTTCAGGTGTTCGGCCAACTTCTGTTGTGGGCCGTGAGAGAAAAGATCCCCCAACGATCTCCAGTGTTCTGCTGGAGATCGCGCGTTGGGGTCTTTCAGGCTTTTGCAGGTTGTTTCGGGCCGCTTCAGGTCCCGAAGGCGTGATACCGTTCGGCTCCGCTCGGAGTGGTCCGGCGCCGGTGCGGGGAATCGGGTGACGAGATCCTAGGCTTCGACCGCTTCGGTCTCTTCCGTCGCTTCCGCATCCTCGGCCGCCGTCTCCGCAGCTTCCGCTTCGTCGACCTCGGCCACGACCTCGGCGAAGCTGAGGTCCACGCTGTCCGCGTCCGGCTCCACGATCACTCGCACCTCGGCCGAGACGTTGCGAGTCAAGCGCACCCGCACATCCTCGATGCCCAGCGTTCGCAGCGACTGAGGGAGCAGCACCTGTCGATGCTCGATCGTCGCGTCGGGCACCGACTCCGATGCAATCTCGGTCAGCCGCTCGGCGATGTCGCGGGCCGTGATCGAGCCGAACAACCGACCCTGTTCGCCGACCCGCGCCTGGAACGTCATCTCGGCGCCCGCGATCGCGAGCGCGATCGGGCTCGCCTCGCCGTCCAGCTTCTCCTGGCGAATCGCATCCGCCTGGGCCAGCCGCTCTGCACGCACCATGTTGTTCTTGGTCGTCGGACCGGCCAGACCGCGCGGCAGCAGGTAGTTGCGCGCGAAGCCGTTCTTCACCTCTTTGACCTCGCCGACCAGCGCCGTCCCCTCGACCTCTTCGAAAAACACGACCTTCATCAGATTGCTCCGCTCGATCCCTCGGACATACCCAATAACCATACCGACCCCTGGCGAACGACCCAACACACATGGCAACACTCATGGCAACACGGATTACAACACACGAACGCACGTTCACTATAGAATCCATGTGCGTCATTTACAAGCCGGCCGCGCTGTCCCCGGCTCGGATCGGCTGTTCGGGAGGCTCGGCAATCGTCGCGCTTCCCCGCTCGCCCAGCGTCTTCGCGACCATCTGCACGACCTGGTCGTTTGCTGCGAGACGCCAGTCATCCGAGCAGAGCAGCACCTCAACCCGATCTCCGGCCCGGATTCGCAGGTACACCGGATCGGCGCCCGTGTGCATCATCGTCATGGCCTTCAACCCGCCTTCGAGCTGCTCCATCAGCTCGACGTCCGCCGATTCGTCGCCCGATTCGTCGATCGTGATCCACAGCGCAGATCCGGCCGGTTTGCCGACCGGTTCCGCAACGGGGATCGGAGTTGGTTCGTCCACCGCCGTCGGTTCAGGCAACGGCCGGCGAGGCTTCAGCATCCAGGGAGGCGGCGGCGCCTGTTTGATCGGCGGGACCGTCGCCCGGGCCGCCGATGCCGCCGCAGACTCGGCCTGCGTGTGCAGCGCCGGCGACGACGACATCTGCTCGCACCAGGGCTCCACCGATTCCACGGCCAGCGTCAGCCGATCCATGCGCGCCCTGATGTTGACCGTGACGATCACGATCTGGTTCGGCTGCCACAGTTCCCGGGTCCGCGCCCATTGATCGGGCCAGACGGTGACTTCCGCGGTGCCGGAGAGATCCTCCAGCATCACCGCAGCAAACGGATCGCCCTTGCGCGTCGTGAGCGATCGCACGCTGCCGACCAGCCCCGCCACCGTCTGCGTGTTGCCGACCATGTCCTCGGTCAACTCCGACAACTGCGCATCGACCCGGCCCTGCAAGGCGCGCGTCGCGGCCTGCAACGGATGCTCCGACACGTAGGCGCCCAACAACTCCCGCTCCCAGTTGAGCTGCTCGTGCGGCGTCGCGTCCATGTCCTCCTCGAGCGTGACGCTCGGCGTCGGCGTCTCCACCTCTGCGCCGAAGAGATCGAACATCGACGTCTGTCCGCTGTCGCGCAGTTCCTGCGCGCGCCGCGCCCGTTTGATGATGTCCTCGGCGGCCGCCACCATCGCCCCGCGAGACTCGATCGAATCAAATGCCCCGGCCTTGGCCAGCGCTTCCAGCGCCCGCCGATTCATCGACTTCGTGTCAAGCCGTTCGGCCAGATCGCTGGCGCTCTCGATCACCCCGTTCTGCTTACGTTCCTCGATTAGCGGCTCGACCGCCGCGCGACCGACGTTCTTGATCGTTCCCAGCCCGAAGCGGATCGCGCTGCGGCCGTCGGCCATCTTCTCCAGGGTGAACGTCGCCTCGGAGCGGTTCACGTCGGGCAGCAACAGGGGAATCCCCAACCGGCCGCACTCCGCCGCCGCTTCCCGCACCCGGTCGCTGTTGCCCGAGGCTGCCCGCAGGACCGCCGCCATGTACGGCGCTTTGTGGTTCGCCTTGAACCAGGCCGTCTGATAGGCGATCGCCGCATACGAGACCGCGTGCGCCTTGTTGAATGCGTAGCCCGCGAACGGCTCGATCAGTTCGAAGATCGTCTGCGCATCCTGCTCGGAGTACCCGTTCGCCAACGCCCCGCTGGTGAAGTTGCCGCGTTCGCCGACCATTACGGACGCAATCTTCTTGCCCATCGCTTTCCGCATGATGTCGGCCTGGCCCAGCGTGTAGCCGGCGAACTTGCGCGCGATGTGCAGCACCTGATCCTGGTAGACGATCACGCCGTAGGTGTCGTCGAGAATCTCGCCCAGGTCGTTATGCGGATAGGAGACGCCGACGCGGCCGTGCTTGCTCTCGATGAAGCGCGGAATATGCTCCATCGGCCCGGGACGATAGAGGGCCAACAGAGCCGCCAGGTCTCTGATCGACGTCGGCTTCAGGTCTTCCACTACGCGGCGCATGCCGCCCGATTCAAGTTGGAAGACGCCGAATGTGTCGCCGGTGGCCAGCCGCTCATACGTGGCCGGATCGCCGTCGGGTAGATTCAGATAGTCGACCTCGACGCCCTCGTGCTCACGAACCAGCGCGACCGCCTCCTCCAAAATCGTCAGGTTGGTCAGGCCGAGAAAGTCCATCTTCAACAGGCCGACCGCCGCAACCTCGTCCATGCCCCACTGCGTCATCGGGATGAAGGCTTCGTCTGATCCCTCATTGACCGGACGCCGCAGCGGGACGTTCTCGGCCAGCGGCTCCTGCGAAATCACGACGCCGGCGGCATGCGTCGACGTGTTCCGCACCACGCCGTTCAGCCGCTGCGCGTAGGACAACAGCTCCGCCACCGTCGGATCCTCCTGCTGCGCCGCCTGCATGTCCTGCGACTGTGAGATCGCTTCCGCAACCGAGATGTTGAGCTGGTTCGGCACCATCCGCGCCACCCGATCCGTGTCGCCCAGCGGCACGCCGAGCGCCCGCCCGGAATCGCGGATCGCGGCCTTCGCGCCCAGGGTGCCGAACGTGATGATCTGCGCCACCCGATCACGCCCGTACTTCTCCGCGACGTAGCGGATCACTTCATCCCGCCGGTTGTCGGCGAAGTCCATGTCGATATCCGGCATCTCGCGGCGCTCGAGGTTCAGGAAACGCTCGAAGACCAGGTCGTACTCCATCGGATCGATGTCGGTGATGTCGAGGCAGTACAACACGAGGCTCGCCGCAGCCGAGCCCCGGACCGCTCGTGCGATCCCGCGGTTCTTCGCGAATAGGGCGAAGTCCATCACGATCAGGAAGTACTCGGCAAAACCCGTTTCCTCGATCACGTGCAACTCGTACGCCAGACGATCGCGGTGGCTCTTCGGCGGCGTTCCGTAGCGCTGCTCCAGGCCGCGATAGGCGATATCCGTCAGGTGCTCCAGGGCCGTCATGCCCTCGGGGATGTCCGGCTGAGGCAGGCGCAGACGGTCGAACTCCAGCTTGACGTCGCAGCGCTCCGCCACGAGTTGCGTGTTCGTCACGGCCTCCTGCAGGTCGTTGAAGTTGTCCAGCATGTACTGCTCGGAGGTGAGGTAGAAGTCCTCGCCATCGAATCTGAAGCGCTTCTCATCAGTTCGCACCGCGTTGGTGCCGATGCAGAGCAGCAGATCGTGCGCGTCATGGTCCCCCGGTTCGCAGTAGTGCGCGTCTTGCGTCGCCACGATCGGAACGTTGAGGTCGTGAGCCATCCGCACCGTGTGCTCAAGCAACGGCTCGAACTGCGGGAGGGCGTCGTGACGTTGGATCTCGAAGTAGTAGCGGTCGTCGAAAACCTCTCGGTACCAGTCAACGATCCGCTCCGCCTCCTGGAAGTCCTCGCGCATCAGCGCCCGCTGCAACTCAGAGGACGGACAGCCCGAGAGCGCGATGATCCCCTCGGAGTACGTCGATAGCAGCTCGCGGTCGATCCGCGGCCGGTAGTAGAAGCCTTCCAGGTGGCCCCGCGTCGAGAGCTGGATCAGGTTCCGCCAGCCGACCTCATTCTGGGCCAGCAGGACGAGGTGAAACGAGTTCGACGCCGCCTCGCGGCCGTCCGAACGGTCGGTCCGGTTGCCGGGCGCGACGTACGCCTCCATCCCCAGGATCGGCCGGATGTTCTCGCTCTCGCAGGCCCGGTAGAACTCGACCGCGCCGTACAGATTCCCGTGGTCGGTGATCGCCAGAGAGTCCTGGCCCAACCGCTTCGCCCGATCCACCAACGCCGATATCTTGGAAAGCCCATCCAACTCCGAGTACTCGGTGTGCGTATGGAGATGCGCAAACATTCGGTTGCCTGTTTCTGGCGAGATCTTGTGTCGACTCGTCGGAGGTTCTTGCCGCCGCGACGCACCGGCTAGAGCGCTTCCACGACTCCAACCGGCGGACGTGGGAATGTGGAACACCGCTCCCGATCTGCTTGACCAAAGCCCGCCCCGTCATTCCAGCGCAAGCTGGAATCTCGCCGGCGGAGGCAGCGCGGCGTCCCGGCGAAAACGATGCTTCACATGAAACATCTGTTCAGTGCAATATAGATCGACGGGCGATCGTCCGTCGCCGGACGGACGCCCGCCTGGGCCGCGATGGAGGAGGCTCTCTTCGACTAGACCTCTTGGTCCAGCTCAAACGCCGAGTGCAGCACTCGCACCGCCTCTTCCCCCCGATCCGCCCGCACCAGACAGGTGATTCGAATCTCCGACGTTGTGATCAGTTCGATGTTGATGCCCGCCTCCGATAACGAGCGAAACATCGTGGCCGCATAACCCGGACCGGACTGCATGCCGGTGCCGATTAGCGAGACCTTGACCAGGTCGCGATCGAAGAGCACGTCGGCGGCGCCCAGATCGCCGGCGAGCGGTTTGCTGATCTCCTGCGTCCGTTCCCAATCGCCGTCCGTCACCGTGAACGTCAGGTCGGTCAATTGCAGTTCCGATGCGTTCTGAACGATCGTGTCCACCGAGATCCCGGCGTCGGCCAGCGGGCCGAAGATCTGCGCCGCGATTCCGGGCCGATCCGGTACATGACGCAACGTTACCGAGGCCACGTCGCGGTCCAGCGCGATCGTGCGCACCCTGTTCTCAGGCTCCATCAGAACCTCCCTGCGAATGATGGTTCCGCCGCCGGAGCCGAACTCTGCCTGCGACGCGGCCACCAGGATCGGCATGTCGTACAGCAGTCCCAGCTCGACCGCTCGCGGATGCATGATTCCGGCGCCTTGCTGCGCGGCTTCAAGCATCTCTTCTGCGGCGATGTCCTTCAGACAGCGCGCCCGCGGCTCGATCCGCGGATCGGTCGTGTAGACGCCCTGCACATCGGTATAGATCTCAACCTGCGACGCCCGCAGCGCCGCGCCCAGCGCCACTGCCGACGTATCCGAACCGCCCCGGCCCAGCGTCACGTAGTCGCCCTGCGGGCTTTGACCCTGGAACCCGGCAACCACCACCACATTGCCGGCCGAGAACTCCTCCTCGATACGCCAGGTGTCGATCCCGCGAATCCTGGCCCGGCCGAACGTCTCATCGGTAAAGACGCCCGCCTGTGCGCCGGTCAGAGCGACGGCCGGGCAACCCAGATCGCCCAGCGCCATCGCCAGTAGAGCGCTCGAGACCATCTCGCCGGTCGCCATCAACAGGTCGCTTTCGCGCCGCGGCGGTCGAGGATTCACCTGCCGCGCCAGGGCCAGCAGGTCGTCGGTGGTCTTGCCCATCGCCGAGACGACGACGGCAACCTGTTCGCCGTTGTCGGCGCGCGACGCGACCCGGCGGGCGACATTCCGTAGGCGCTCAACCGATCCGACCGAAGTGCCGCCGTACTTCTGAACGACCGTCACAGAACCTGCGCCCCGCCAACATCGATACCGGTCACGAATCCCTCGCCCTTGATGCCGCGCTCCGCCGCCGCCGTCAGCCACGCCCGGCGCACGTCTTCCGCCCGTTCCTCGCTGGTCAACGCCATCAGCGTCGAGCCTCCGCCCGACAGGTAGGCCGCGTAGGCGCCGGCCGATTCCGCCGCCTCGAACAATTCGAACATCGCCGGAAACAGCTTCGAGCGCGGAACCTGGTGCAGCCGGTCGTCAACCGCCGTCTTCATCGCGTCCCACGAGCCGGTCGTCAGCGCTGCGACGAGCAGCGCCGAACGGCAGGAGTTGTGGACCGCGTCCTTGCGCGACAATTTGTCGGGCAGCAGCGCGCGACCCTTCTTGGTCGACATGTTGAAGCTGGGCGTGAAGCCGACGAAGCGCACGCCCTCCGCCACCGGCAGCGAGACGCGGGTCACCGACCGCCCCTTCATCGCGACGATCTGGCAGCCGCCGAACAGGGCCGGCGCCATGTTGTCGGCGTGGCCTTCGAGGTCTGAGCCGATCTCCAGCACCCGATGCTCGGACAGCGGCTGACCCATCAGCGAGTTCGCCGCGACCAGTCCGGCGCCCCGGCAGGCGGCGCTGGCTCCGAGTCCCCGCCCCAGCGGAAACTCTGCCTGCACGGCAACCTCGATGTCCTCGGCGTCGGGGCGGGCCTGGTCGAGTTCCCGATAGACCTCGCGCACCGCCTTGCGCACGTGCCGTGACATCGGCGAGCGTTCTCCCTCGTGTCCGGACGCGACTGAGACGGTCACGGTCACGTAGCGTTGCAAGGCCACGCCGGCGGCGTCGAACCCGGTGCCCAGGTTCGCCGAGGACGCGGGCACGCGGACCGTCACCGGTCCCAGCGGTTCGATTGCTTCCGAGCGTTCCGGCCAAGTTTCAGTAGTCATCGGCGAACATTCTATGAGGCGGCCTCATGTCCATCCAACCAGTCATTCACAATCTGCAATGCATCTGTCAATACCGTCGACGCCTCGCGCGAGGCGTCAATCACCTTGATCCGTTCCGGCTGTTCGGAAGCCAACCGGCGGAACCCGGCGTTCACCCGTCTGTGGAACGCCAGATCGGCATCACCGATTCGGTCGCCTTCAGACGATCGCGCGCGCGTCCGCGCGAGCCCGGCCTCCGCCGGGATGTCCAGCATCAGGGTCAGATCCGCCGACAACCCATCTGTCGCCTCCGCATTCAGATGTCGCAAGCGACCGAGATCCAGCCTTCGCCCGAATCCCTGGTAGGCCAGCGTCGAGTCCGTGTACCGATCGCTCAGCACCAGTTCTCCCGCCTGCAGCGCCGGAATCAGGACGTCTCGCACGTGCGATGCCCGGGCGGCGAGGAACAACCAGGTTTCGACCCAGTCGCTCATCTCCAGTTCCGGATCGAGCACCAGCGATCGCAGGCGGGTCCCCAGCGGGGTGCCGCCCGGCTCAAAGGTCAACCGAACCTCGCGGCCCGACGCTTTCAGGCATTCAGCCAGTGACTTCGCCAATGTGGTCTTGCCTGCGCCGTCTCCGCCCTCGACGGTGATGAAGACTCCGGGCCACCGCTCAGCCGGCATGAATGCGCACCCGGCGATACGGCTCCCGACCCTTGCTGACCGATTCCAGCGCCTGGTCGGTCGCCAGTTGATGCTGCAGCTTGCGGATGTACGGATTCTGCGGCGCCAGGTCGACCGCCGATTGTCGGCCGGCGTGAATCTGCGAGATCGCTTCTTCGGCTTCCGACAGCGCCGCGGTCACCGCGTCGTTCGGCGCCGACCCCTTGGACAGCGCACGCAGACTCTTCTCCATCTGCAGCACGGTGTTGTGTTTCAGCACCACGACCGGCAGCCGGCGCGACTCGGCCAGTCGCAACTCCGGCGGCCGACGACGGAACGCCGTCCGCAGGGTCAGCAGCACATCCGCCTCCTCGACCCGCTCCGCGATCGAGACGTTCGCGCCGGTCTCGCGGATCGCCTCGCGTAAGCGCGAGAGCGACACTCCCAGCGGATAGATCTTCTGATGCGGGCCCTGGGCTGCCGTTCGCGCGCGCGAAACCGTCCGCCGTCGCAGCGGCGCCTCGTGCGAGGAGCCATTGCCAAAGGAGGCCTTCCTCGTCGCGCCCGTCTCTCCGACGAACGCGCGGGTCAGGAAGTCGTTGGTCGACGCCTCGAATCCGGTCCAGGGACCATCCGCCACGGGAGCATCGACCGAACCGGTGGACGTATGCACATCTCCGTCATCGTCGACTTCGCGAATCTCAGCCGCCACCGATTCGCCTCGCAAGAGCGCGTCGACGGTCGTACCGATATCCGAATGCACGGCCACGCGCGTGAACGACTGAATCTCGACCAGCGCCTCGAAGGTCGGCGGCGCCTTGCGCTCGAGCACCGACTTGCGTGTCCCCCGACGCCGCGCCTCCTCGTCCGACAGCGTCACCGTCTGTATCCCGCCAATCAGGTCGACCAGCGTCGGATTGAGCATCAGGTTGGCGAGGGTGTTGCCGTGCGCGGTCGCCACCAACTGGACGCCGCGTTCCGCGATCGTCCGCGCCGCCTGCGCCTCAAGCTCCGTGCCGATTTCGTCGATCACAATGACTTCCGGCATGTGATTCTCGACTGCTTCGACCATGACCGAGTGCTGCAACTCCGGCCGCTCCACCTGCATCCGCCGAGCCCGGCCGATGCCCGAGTGCGGGATGTCTCCGTCGCCGCCGATCTCGTTCGAGGTGTCGACGATGATGACCCGCTTGCCCTGCTCGGCCAGCACCCGAGCCGCCTCACGCAGAATGGTGGTCTTGCCCACGCCGGGACGGCCCAGCAGCAGGATCGACGCCCCGGCCATGACGAAGTCCTCGATCATTGACACCGAACCCGACACGGCTCGGCCGACGCGCATGGTCAGGCCGACCACATCCTGGCGTCGGTTGCGAATGCAGGCGATCCGGTGCAGCGTCCTCGGGATTCCGGCGCGGTTGTCCTTGCCGAATTCGCCCAGCCCGGACATCACGATCCGCAACTCGGCGTCCGTCACCTCCGCTGCTCGGAGTTCGAGTTCGTCCTCCAGGAAGCGGGCGTACGGTGGGCGTCCGAGATCGAGCACAATCTCAAGCAGATTGTCGTCATCGCCGTGCCCGGCAATCGGCTCGCGGATCGAATCCGGCAAAATCGTCAGCAACGCCTCAAGATCGTCGACGTGCGCTGGATTGGTCGCGTCTCCGTTGAGGGTGATGGAATCCGTCATCGACCCCGTTCCGTCGGGAGTTTCTGGCGTTCGTCCACTCGACGTTCCCGCTTTATCGGTCGTTTGGCATCAGTCTATCGCGCTCTGCGCGGCGACCGGGCGCCCTCATGCCGTTGCAATGGCAGTCTCCAACTCGTCCACCTCGCCCCCGCCGGCCATCAGGTAGGACAGGCTCTCGAGCGTCAGCGTTTCGCTTCGTCGATCCTCGACCAGGCGACCTCGCTGGAAGACTAGGAATCGATCCCCGACCCAGAATGCGTGCTGCGGCTTGGGCGTCACGAGGACGACCGCCGTCCCCCGCTGCGCGGCGCGGCGAATCAGTCGAAGCACGGCGCCCGACTGACGCACGCCCAGGGCTGAGGTCGGCTCGTCGAGAATCAACACGCGCGCCCCGTAAAACAGCGCCCGGCCGATCGCCAGTCCCTGACGCTCACCACCGGACAACGTGTGCGCGGCGCGATCCGGATCGCCCAGGTCGATGCCCAGTTTCTCCAGTTCCGACTGCATCGCCTCCTTGGCGTAGCCGACGTCGAATCGTTGGAAGATGCCCCAACCCTTGACCGGCTCCGCGCCCATGAAGAAGTTGCGCCACAGCGACATCATCGGCGTAATCGCCAGGTCCTGATAAACGGCCACAATGCCTTGCGAGCGGGCCTGACGGGGAGAGGCGAACTCCGTGGGCGTACCGTCGAGCAGGATCTCGCCTTCGGTCGGCCGGATGAGTCCGCAGAGCATCTTGATGAATACCGACTTGCCGGCCCCGTTGTCTCCCACGACACAGGTCACCTCGCCCGCGCGGAGCGCCACATCGACATCTTGCAGCGCCACCACCGATCCGAACTGTCGTCCCAGCCCGCGGACCTCCAGGACAGGCACGCCTTCCGCCTCCGTCGGCTCTGCGGCCGCGTCGGCGTTCGGCTCTGCCACTTGCTCGGTTGTCATCTCACACTCCCGTACTGAGGCGCACCGGCGCTAGCTTGAGCGCACCGTACGCACTCGCTCACCGACGATGTGGTTGATCAGCGTCGCAACCAGCAGCAGCACGCCCAGGAACGCCCAACGCCAGTCCGAGTTCCAACCCGCGTGCGGGATGCCAACGAACGCAATGCCCCAGATCAGCGCGCCGATCGCCGGACCGACCGCCGATCCGTAACCGCCCGCCATGCGGCAACCGCCGACCACCGCCGCGATGATGTAGAAGAACTCCGCCCCCACGCCCTGCCCCGCCTGCACGGACGTGTACCGCACCGCATTGCTGACCCCGACGAACCAGGCTGCGCCCGCGGTGAGCATGAACAGGCCGATCTTGGTCCCGTTGACCGGCACGCCCACGGCCCGCGCCGCCTCGCGATCGCCGCCCGTGGCGAAGATCCAGTTCCCGATTTTCGTCCGCCAGAGCACCCAGGTCGCGATCAGGATGAACGCCCCCCACCAGAGCAACGACACGCGGAAGTCCGACGGCGCCGTGCCGAACACCGTCGCCACGAGCGCATGCAGTGAGTCGTACCCGGCCGCCTCGTCAATGTTCTCGATCAGCGCATCGCCGGTGAAGTACTTGGAGAGCGCCACGTTCGCGCCCCGCAGACCGAAAAACGTGCCCAGGGTGACCACGAACGACGGCAGCCCCGTCCAGACCACCAGGACGCCGTTCCAGAGGCCCAGCGCGAGGCAGACGGCCAGCGACAGCAACATCGCCAACCAGAGGTTCATCCCCCACTCGGTCGCCATGATCCCCAGCAGCGCACCGGCCGTGCCGACCATCACGCCGAGCGACAGATCGAACTCCCCGCTGATCATCAGCAGGCCGACCGCCACGGCGATGATCCCGTATGGCCAGGCGGTGTCGAGCACGCGAGCGATCGTCGGGATCTCCACCATCGCGCCCGAGCTCGCGATGCTGAAGAAGATGAACAGCAACGCCGCCGCCACCAGCGAACCCAGCTCCGGACGCAACACCGCCGTCCGCACCCACGGTCGCTCCTTGCCAAACGCCGGTAGCTGCAACAGTGACACCGATACGCCTTCCCTTCGGCGGATGACCGCAGACTACTCGTTCGACTGATCGCCGGCCGTCGTGCTCACGCCATGGCGCTGCGTCGCTTCGCGAACGCGCTGCACATTGTGTGAGTCGACGAATCCGGGTCCCAGCAGCACGCCGCGACCGGCGATCCACTGCAACATCGCATCGGCCAGCTCGTCGCCCTGAGTCAACTCCGAGTACTGGATCAGCCGAGCGTACGCGACCGGGAGATAGCCCTGCAGATAGGGCTGCTGGTCGACGGCGAACTCGACGCGCCCGTCTTCGATCGCATCCAGCACCTCGTCGTTCAGTTCGAACACGGCGTGTAACACCGTTCTGCCCTGGGGCTGGGACGCGCGCACCTCTTCGATCGCCGATGACGAGGCATTCATGACCAGCGTGTTCATCGACACGACGGAGTCGATCGTCGGGTCCTCCAACAGTGCTGCCCTGATTTGCTCCTCCACCGGTCCACCCGGGTCGACGAGCAGGTCCGTCATCTGGCCGATCCTCGAGCCGGCCCGGTTGCAGCGCGTTTCCAGCACGACATTGGTGACTTCATGCCGCACGCAGAGCAGATGGGACGATCCGAGCTCGACCAGGCGATCGCCGACCGCCAACCCGGCGACGGTTTCGACCTGGCCAAAGTACGAGTCGACGCCCAGCTCCGCTCCGGCGACGTCCCCGACGTTGATCACGAACACCGTCACACCGATCACGACCGCGTCGCGAACCACGTCGGACATCGCTGCAGGATCCGACAGCGTCACGACCAGCACATCGAATCCCTGCTGCATCGCCTCATCGACCAACCGAACCCGTTCCTCGCTGTCGGGAGTCGAGCGCCAGTAGAGATTCACGTCGAACGCTCGGGCGGCATCTTCCGCCCCCACCCTGACCTCGGCCCAGAACGGATCACCTTCGGCGCCGTGGACGATCATCGCCACCGACATCGGCGGCGCGAGGCCGAGGCCGAGTCGCTCCCGGGCCGCCTCGGCGCAACCCGCCAGCAGTGCACCTACGGCGATCAGGATCAGGACGGCTATCGGCGGGCTCATGCGCCGCATCAGTCACCGCCCAACTGCGGGAAGCGCCGCACATTCGACTTGTCCACGAATCCGGGCCCGGTGACCAGCCGTCCCGACGCGGCCCAGCGCTCCATCCCCGTCAGGATCCCGCCGGTATCCACCTCGGGCTCCAGGGAACGGAAGTAGGCAAACGCTATCGGCAAGAATCCCTGCAGATACGCCTGCTGATCCACCGCGAACAGGACCTCACCGGCCTCGATCGCCTCCAGAATCGCCGGCGACACGTCGAACGTCGCCAAGCTCGCCGTCGAGCCTGAGGACTCAATCGCCGACATCGCCAATTCGGCGATGCTGGAGTTGAGCGCCAGAATGCCGTCAATGCCGGGGTCCGCCTGCAGGACGTTGGCGATCTCTCCGGTCGTCGAGACCCGATCGGCCGTTCCGGTCACAAACAGCCGCTGCATCGATCCCCCAGCCGCCTCCATGGCCAGACCGGCGTTCGCGCAACGCGACTCCAGCCCGACGTTGCCGGCTTCGTGAATCAGGCAGACCAGCTTCGTCACCCCGGCCAGGACCAGCCGCTCGCCGGCGCCCAACCCGGCGACGCCATCCGGTTGTCCGAAGTGCGTCACGGCCCCGAACTCGCGGCCGCGCTCCTCTCCCGAGTTGATCGACATCACCAGCAGACCGGCGGCGACAGCCGAACGAATCGACTGTTCCAGCGCGTCCGGATCGGCCAGCGACACGATCAACACGTCGTAACCCAGCGCGACCGCGTTGTCGACCAGGCGCACCTGCTCGTTGACGTTGCCGTCGCCGTCGTACAACAGCTCGATCCCGAACTCGCGCTGGGCCGCGAAGGCCCCGGCCGCGACTTCGTCCCAGAACGGGTCGCCGATGCCGCCATGCGTGATCATGGCTACTCGGATATCCGTCGGCGGCAGGACGCCCGTCCCCGCCTGAAACGACACTTCCTCGTCGACCCGGCAGATGTAGGCCGCCACCATCGCCAGGACCACCACGGCGGCCAGGACCAGCCATCGCAGCCAGCCCTCATTCGCGAGCCGCTCTACCCGTCGTGCGAGCACGCCCTACTCCCTGCTCCCCCGTGCCGTGAGCAGCGCGCTGATCCAGGAAGGATCCGCGCACGGCAGGTCACGCTAGGCTACCAATCATGCGCATTGGTCTCATCTCCGACACACATGTCCCCGAAGCCGGTACCGAGCTCTGGCCCCAGCTCTGGGATCGGATCAGGACCGCCGACGTCCTGCTGCACGGCGGCGACATTCACGACATCGGCCTGATCGACACACTGGAGCAGGTTGCGCCGATCTACGTCGCTCGAGGCAATGGCGACGACGGGTCCGGCGGCCGGCCGGTCCAGCCGGAGGACCCTCGGCTGCGCGAAGCCTGGTCGCTGGAGTTTGAGGGCTTCCGCTTCGGTCTCACCCACGACATGGCGCTGCCCGAGTGGCCCCCGTACCGCACGGTGGAATCGATGATGGACCACTACTTCGGACGACCGCAGCACGTCGTCGTCCACGGGGACACCCATGTCGCCTCGATCGAGACGATCCGCGGCGTCCTCCTGATCAACCCCGGCAGCCCGATGTACCCCCGCAACCTTGACACGCGCCTGGGCACGTTGGGCTTTATCGAAATCGAGAATGGCCGGCTGCACGCCTGGCTCGAGCAACTGGATGAGCAGGGCTCGCACGTGATACGGGAGCAACCGAAGTACGCCTATTGACCTCGCCGCTCGTGTACCCATGAGCGCGGGTCAGCGAATACGCTACGCACATGGCCGGCATCTCCGTCCTCGTTCCGTTCGACCGCTCGCGGGAAGCCCGTCGCGGACTGGATGTGGCCCTCCATCTCGCCAGAATCGACCGTCGCAAGTCGCGTGTTCTGCCGATCTTCGTGGTCGAAGTCGATCGCGCCTACCCGGTCGACTGCGATCTTCCCCAGCAGTCGGCCCAGGGCGAAGCCTGCCTCGCCGAGGCGGAAGCGGCCGCCAGGCAGGCCAAGGTCACCTGCGAAGCCATCCTGCTGCAGGCTCGCAACGCCGGACCCGCCGTCGTCGACCTCGCGGCGACCGAAGCGATCGACCTGGTCGTGCTCGGCGTGTCGCACGCCAACACCGTGTTCGGCGGCGGCGGCGAGCAGACCGCGCTGGTCCGAGGCTCAGGCGCGGGCATCGACCTGGGCCACACCGCCGACTACATCCTCTCGCACGCGCCCTGCGAAGTCGTCGTCGTCCGAGAGCCCGCTCTGAGCCGTCAGGCGCCCATGCCCGCCGCGTTTGTCGGGCGCTGAGCCGCAACAGAAACGGTCGCGAGATCCATGCGAGTCGTCATCATGGGTTGTGGACGACTGGGCTCCACCCTCGCTCAGGAGCTCGACCGCGAGGGGCACCAGGTCACCGTGATCGATATCGACGCCGCAGCATTCAACTGGCTCGAAGACGAATTTCGCGGCTCCACGATCGTGGGAGCGGGTGAAGATATCGAGGTGCAACTGGCCGCCGGCGTCCCGCGCGCCGACATCTTCCTCGCGCTCGCGAACGGCGACAACCGCAACGCGATGGCCGTGCAGGTCGCCAAACACATCCACGACGCACCCAGAGTCGTGGCCCGCATCTACGACCCCGAACGCGCCGAGGTGTACCGGCAACTCGGTATCAACGTCGTCAATCCCACGACCATCCTCGACCGGATGGTGCGCGAAGCCGCGTTCGGCGAAGACGAACCGAGTCAGGCGGCCACGTAGCCATGTACGTGATCATCGTCGGCGGCGGCAAGGTCGGTCGCGGCGCGGCCCGCGACCTGATCGAGATGGGCCACGAGGTCTGCGTCGTCGAGCGCGACGCCAACACGGCCTGGTCGCTGAACAACGAACTCGGCGAGGTCGCCCTGCTCGGCGACGGCGCGGAAATCCACGTCCAACGAGCCGCCGGGACGAATCGCGCCGACGTCGTCGTCGCCTGCACGGGCCGCGACCAGGTCAACCTCGCCGTCGCCCAGACCGCGCAGACACGCTTCAACGTGCCCAAGGTGATCGCCCGCATCAACAACCCGCGCAACGAGCGCATCTTCCGCGCGCTTGGATTCCACAACACCATCTCGGCCACCACGGCGATCGTCAACGCGATCGAGCAGGAGGTCAGCGCCGGCCTGTCGCGGCTGACCCAGCTCAGGTCGTCCGCCTTCGTCCTGGCCGAACTGGTCATTCCCCAACTGGGACCCGCCGTCGGCTGCCTGGTGCGCGATCTCAACCTGCCCGCGCACACCGTGCTGGCGCTGATCGTCCGCGACGACGACGAACCGGAGATCCCCGGGCCGAATACGCTGATCCAGGCGGGCGACATCGTGATCGCCGTCACCCAACCGCAGCACGAGGCCGGTCTGCGCGCCGCGCTGACCGGGGAAGCCTAGCCGGATGACCGACGCACAGACCGACCCGATCCGGATCGCCTACCTCGGGCCGCCGGGCACGTTCACCGAGCAGGCCGCCGTGCTGTTTGCCGGAGCGCACGGCCACTCCGAGCTCTTGCCGTTTCCCAGCATCACCGCGTCGGCCGAAGCGGCCGCGCAGGACGAGGCAGATTTCGCCATCGTGCCGTTCGAGAACTCCCTGGCCGGGGCCGTCGGCGAGACCCACGATCTGATCATCCACCAGCTCGACCTCAACATCTGCGACGAACTGGTCATCCCGATCGAGCACTGCCTGATCGTCGCGCCTGAGGCCGATATCTCCGAGATTCACGCGATCTACTCGCATCCCCAGGCGCTGGGACAGTGCCAGCGATACCTCAACCGGCGCTTCCCCAACGCGCGCACCGAGGCCACCCTGTCCACCGCTCAGGCCGTCGGACGCGCCGTCGAGCTCGGCGATTTCACGGCGGCGATCGCGCCGCGCCGGGCTGCGGTGCTGCACCAGGCCCGCATCCTCGAGATGGGGATCGAAGACGATCACCGCAACGCCACTCGCTTCGTCGTCCTCGGCCATCACGACCACGAGCCCACCGGCGACGACAAATCGACCATCCTGTTCAGCACGGCGAACCGACCCGGCGCGCTGCTGCGGGTTCTGCAACACTTCGCCGACGCCGGCATCAACCTCACGCGGATCGAGTCGCGGCCGGCCCGCGAACGTCTCGGCACCTATCTCTTCCTGATCGACTGCGACGGCCATCGCAGCGATACTTCCCTCGCCGACGCGCTCGAGCGCATGGAACCCGACCTGGAACAGCTCCGCATCATCGGCAGCTACCCCAGAGCGCCCCGACCCTGACGACGGCCCGGCAGCATGCCCGAGATTCCGGAACTGCAACACATCGCCCGCGTCCTGACCGATCGCCTCGCCGGACGGCCGATCACGAACATCGACATCCAGAAACCGATCGTCATTCGCCTGCCGCGCGAGGACTTCGAGGCGGGACTGCTCGGAGCGTCGTTCCGTACCGTCGAGCGCACGGGCAAGTTCCTGCTCTTCCACACCGACCGCGACAGCGTGCTCGCCGTCAATCCGATGCTCAACGGCCGGTTTCAGTGGATTGCCGGACCGGACGGGACGAAGAAGTCGCACGCGCGAACCTGCTTCACGCTCAAGTTCCGCGACCCCGTCGAGGAAGATCTGGGCATCCGCTACATCGACGAGCGCTACCTCGGCAAGGTCTATCTCGTCGACGCGGAGGCTCTCGACCAGGTGCCGGTGCTCAACGAGCAGGGACCGGACGCGCTCGATCCGGCGCTGGACGAGGCGGCGTTCCTGAAGCGGCTCAAGCGCTACCGGGGCCAGGTCAAGAACGCGCTGGTCAATGCGAAGTTCATCGCCGGGATCGGCAACGCGTACTCCGACGAGATCCTGTTCAACGCCGGCATTCACCCGTTCACCAAGATCTCGACCCTCGACGACGAACGCCGGGCCGCGCTGTATCGGTCGATGAACGAGACGCTGAACTGGGCGGCGCAGATCGCGGCCGAGCAGATCGGCGAGAAGATCGACCGCAAGCCGAGGGACTTCCTCAACGTCCACCGCAAGGGCGGTCAGCCCTGTCCGCGCTGCGACGCGTCCATCTCCGAGGTCTCGCCCAACCGCCGCATCACCTCGTTCTGCCGAACCTGCCAGCCCGACTAGGGCGGGTTCGGTCGTCGGGCCGCGCGGGGGAGAACCCTCACCCTAACCCTCTCCCTCGGGGAGAGGGGATCAGAACATTCCCAGCCCCTGATTCATTCAGGGGCCTGCTTTGGTCGGCGTCCGAACCCGAGCGGGTCCCCGAATAAATCGGGGACTGGATCAACTCCCTCTCCCTTGGGGAGAGGGGATCAGAACTCCCCAGCCCCTGATTTATTCAGGGGCCTGCTCCCTTCCTCCGCCGATACCACGCACTCGCCGACGATGCCCCGCACTTGATGCGGGGCCCAGACCTCCAGCGTCGAGGCCAGCCCTGGCTGCTCTGGACCCCGCGTCAAGCGCGGGGGATCGGAGCCGGCCATGCCGACTCGCGATACACGCCCCGCTGCCAGGTGGGGGAGAGGGATCAGAACGTCCCAGCCCCTGATTTATTCAGGGGCCTGCTTTGGTCGGCGCCCGAACCCGAGCGGGTCCCCGAATAAATCGGGGACTGGAACTCCCTCTCCCTCTGGGAGAGGGCCGGGGTGAGGGTCCGGCGCTTTGGAAACGATATACTCACCATGTGATCACGAGGATTTACCGTGTACGTCACGACATCTGTATTATCGATCTGCGAGCGATTGCCTGTCACCGATACTGAGCCGTTCCTGTCCGACCGGTGGACGATGTTCCTGGAGGTTGCTGAGCGATGAACCGACGCGGCGCGCCGACCAACTTCACCCCCCCCCCCCCCCCCCCCCCCCCCACAGACAGCCGGCGCTCCCGAAGCGGCTGAGACCGCTTCGGGTTGGACGACTCCCTCTACTTCTCCTCGCGCTGGCGGTCTGTGCGGCGCTGATTGGAGCGCCCTCGGCTGAGCCGGCGCAGGCCCAGGCTCCGGCGGCTCAGAGCGTGCCCTCGGACTGGCCGCTGATCCCCGACGGGGTTGGCGCGGGCGAGAGCTTCCGCCTGCTGTTCGTCACCTCGACCATTCACAACGCCTCATCTTCCGAGATCGCCGACTACAACGCGCACGTCCAGGCGGCGGCCGGACGCAACTCCAACCTGGCCGGGTTCAGCGGCAAGTTCCGCGCCCTGATCTCGACGGCGAGCGTCGACGCACGCGACAACACCGCGACCACGGGCGCGGGCGTCTCCATCCACTGGCTGGGCGGCGCGAGGGTCGCGGACGACTACGCCGACCTCTACGACAGGTTGTGGGACTCGGTCAGCGGCACAACCGAGGCCGGCGCGAGCTACACGGGGCTGGTCTGGACCGGCGGCAACAAGGCGGGGCTGAAATCGGGCAAGCGCCACGCGGGCGCCGCCGAGGTCCGGCTCGGCGACCTGGGCGACGCAGGCTTGGCGTTGTCCTCGCCCAGGTCGGGGGCGTCGGGCGAGGCGTATCCCCTCTATGCCCTCTCGCCGGTGATCACCGTCGCCCAGCCGGTCAAGGCCGAGCAGGCGACAGGCATCGAGAACGCCAACGTGCCGCGAGCGCGCGAGCCTCGGCAGTTCCTGGGTCAGAGCACGACCGACGTGTGGTCCACGACGTTGACGGTGAAAGTGGAGGACAACGACGAGGGCTGCGACAACTTCGATTCGAGCATCACGAATTGCTCCTCGGCTCTCGGTGAGGATGACTTCACCTACAACAGCGTCACGTACACAATCGTCTCCCTCTTCCGATACACCTTAAATGGTGAGCTTCACCTCCGGTTCGACAAAGACATCGACGACAGCCTGAAGTCGATGACGTTGCATGTCGGCACCAACACGTACGCCATTAGCAGCGGCACCATTTCCGATTCGAACAAGAAGCAGGTCCGTTTCATCAACACTCCGGCGCTGGTCAACCAGCAGCAATACACGGTGAAGCTGACGGTGACCGCCACCGCCCCCAACAAGCCGACGGGGCTGATGGCGACGGCGGGGATTGGGCAGGTGAAGCTGACCTGGGACGACCCGAGCGACTCGTCGATTACGAGCTGGGAGTACCAGCAGAAGGCGGGGAGCGCCGCCTGGGGCGCCTGGACCGCGATTTCGGGGAGCGGCGCGACCACCACCTCGTACACCGTCACCGGCCTGATGGGCGGGACGTACCAGTTTCGCATCCGCGCGGTGAACGCGGGGGGCAACAGCCCGCAGTCCAACGTGGCCGGGCCGGTGACGGTGGTGGCCGTCGGGACCGGCACGCCCACGGGCCAGACGGTGGCGTCGGACTGGGCGCTGATTCCGAAAGACACCAACAACAACGCACTCGTCGCCGCCGGCGGCAAGTTCCGGCTGCTGTTCGTGACTTCCGGCACGACGACGGCCACCTCGACCGACATCTCGACCTACAACGCCTTCGTGCAGAACGCGGCTAACAGTAATACCACCCTGAAGTCCTTCGCGACCCGGTTCCGAGCCGTCATCTCGACCTCCACCGTCGACGCCCGGGACAACACCGCCACCACCGGCACGGGTGTGCCCATCTACTGGGTCAAGGGCGACCGGGTCGCCAACGACTACGCCGACTTCTACGACGGGAGCTGGGACTCCATCGCGGGGAAGAGCGAGACCGGGGGTGCGAGGAGCACCACCATCTGGACGGGCTCGAACAACAACGGCACGAAACACGCCCACCACGCCGGAAATAGTGCCGCTGTCCGCTTCGGTGCTCTGGGGGCTCGGCTCTCTCCCCTCTTCGATGGCTCTATTTCCGCTCCTACGCTCGCTGAGTCCACAAATTCCCTCTACGGCCTTTCCCCGGTGCTCACGGTGGCGGGGCAGACCAGCACCGACACCACCGCGCCGACGGTGACCGCCTCCGCGACCGGCTACTACAGCGACGCGGCGCTCTCGACTGCGTCTGCGGGGACGCAGTCCTCGGGCGCGAACATCTACACGAAGGTGACCTTCTCGGAGGACATGTACCACGTGAAGAGCGACGCGGCGGCGGCGCGGCCCGCGCTCTCCTACCGCATCGGCTCCAACGACACGCGGTACGACATCCTCGACAACAGCGACACGCTCGCAAGCGGCGACTGCAAGCCCAACCACGCGACCAACACCAACGTCTACGTATGCCGCTACACCGTCGTCTCGACGGACAGCGGGGCGTTCACGCTCAAGGTCGGCACGGCCAGCGTCGACAAGTCAAACAACGCCCTGGCGAATGCGTATACGCACACGACGACGCTGACGCTCGGCACGACGCTCTCCACCAAGCCCGCCACGCCGACGGGCCTCACGCTGACGGCGGGCGATGGGCAGGTGACGCTCGGCTGGGACGACCCGAACGACGCCACGATCACCAAGTACCAGGTCTGGCACCGGGAAAGCAGCCTCAACAGCGGCGGCAGCGGCTGGCAGGACGTCCCGGACAGCGCGCCGGGCGGCGCGAACGCGACCTCCTGGACGGTGACGGGTCTGACGAACGAAACCAGGTACACGTTCTGGCTCCGAGCGGTGAACAACCAGGGCGAGAGCGGCACCGTCCAGAAGGATGCCGCCCCGGCTCCCAGGGCGGCCACCAAGAAGCCGGGCAAGCCTCGCATCGATCATGTCGAGCCCGGGATCCGCCAGTTCACGGTGTACATCACGAATCCCAACGACCCGAGCATCCTCAGGTACCAGGTTTCCCTCACGCCGCCGTTACCGAGCCCACAGAATTTCGGCCCCTACAGAGACATCCCCGGCAGCCACGCCGAGTCCACCGTCCTGGTCGTGAGGGTCCCCGAAAACGGCTCCTTCCGCTTCATGATCCGCGCGGTGAACGCCCTGGGATTCGGGCCGATTCCTTCGAACAGCACGCCTGCAACGGCGGGCTACCCGTCATCGGACGGCAAGCGGCTGCACGGCGTCGATGTCTGGGGGTTCAAGGCGACGCCGGGCGACGGGCAGATCAAGCTGAGTTGGCGCGCCCGGCACACGGGCTACTGCGGCTACATCATCGAGTGGCGCGAGAAAGGCACCGAGTACTGGTGGAAGTACCGGCTTGGAGGCTGGGGTCGCAACCCCAGGCACACCATCACCGGTCTGGAGAACGGAAAGACTTACCAGGTACGGGTATGGGTTTCGGCTCCCAGATACACCATGGCGGACGGTCTGGCGTTCGGACCGCAGGATGCAACTCCCAATATTCCCAGCCCCTGATTTATTCAGGGGCCTGTTCCCGTACGCCGAGCGGAACGGGTCCCCGAACAAATCGGGGACTGGGAACGGTGAGGGCCCTCACTCTTCCCCTCTCCCCCCGCCGTCAGGTGGGGGGAGATGCCGCAGGCAGAGGGGGGGCTCCCCCAGCGCCTCCCCGACCTCGGAGTGCCCCCCTCTGTCCCTACGGGACATCTCCCCCCGCTGGCGCGGGGGGAGAGGGGACCGGATCTACTCCCTCTCCCTCTGGGAGAGGGCCGGGGTGAGGGTCCGGCGGCGATGCGGGGGAGAACCCTCACCCTCACCCTCTCCCTCGGGGAGAGGGGATCGGAATTCCCCAGCCCCTGATTCATTCAGGGGCCTGCTTTGGTCGGCGCCCGAACCCGAGCGGGTCCCCGAATAAATCGGGGACTGGGAACGGTGAGGGCCCTCACTCCTCCCCTCTCCCCCCGCCGTCAGGTGGGGGGAGATGCCGCAGGCAGAGGGGGGCTCCCCCTGCGCCTAGCCAACCTCGGAGCGCCCCCCTCTGTCCCTACGGGACATCTCCCCCCGCTCGCGCGGGGGGAGAGAGGATTGGCGCTGACCGAGACGTGATAATCTGACGGCTGAAAGCGTCGGTTTGGTGACGACGCGGGGGAGGGGAGCGGACTCTTGGGCGTGTTCAACTGGCCCATCCGTCTGGACAGTATGGACGGGCAACGCTCGTTGGAGATCGAGGCGATGGTCGACACCGGGGCCAGCTATACGATCGTGCCATCGAGGCTGCTGAACGAGCTGGGCGTGGAGCCGATCGATCGGATCGACCTGGTGCTGGCCGACGGTCGGCCCGTGGCCTACGACATCGGCGAGGCGCAGGCGACCGTCAACGAGCGAAGCATCGCCACGCTGGTCGTGTTCGGAGACGACAACGCCCGCGCTCTGCTGGGCGCCTACACCTTGGAAGGGTTGCGGCTGGCCGTCGATCCGGGCAACGGCCGCCTGGTTCCGGCCACCACCGCCTGGGCGTAGCGGGGGAGAACCCTCACCCTAACCCTCTCCCTCGGGGAGAGGGGATCGGAATTCCCCAGCCCCTGATTTATTCAGGGGCCTGTTCCTGTACGCCGAGGGGAACGGGTCCCCGAATAAATCGGGGACTGGGGAGGGGGAGAACCCTCACTCTTCCCCTCTCCCCCCGCCGTCAGGTGGGGGGAGATGCCGCAGGCAGAGGGGGGCTCCCTCAGCGCCTAGCCAACCTCGGAGCGCCCCCCTCTGTCCCTACGGGACATCTCCCCCCGCTGGCGCGGGGGGAGAGGGGAGTGTGGAGGTCAGGCGTTGGCGGCGGCGGGGGGGTCGGCTCCGGGGATGAAGGGGGCCCAGCCGGGCTGACTTTCGAGGTACTGGCCGAAGAGGTTGATCGGGGTGACGGTCGGGCGCCTGGGCTTGTTGCGCAGCTTCATTCGGGCCTCGCGCGGGGTCCGGCCGGCCTTGCGGTGGTTGCAGACTCGACAGGCCGAGACGAGGTTCTCCCAGGTATGCCTGCCGCCCCGGAAGCGCGGCACGACATGGTCCAGGGTTAAGTCCTTCAGCGCCGTCCGGCGACCGCAGTACTGACAGATGAAGCGGTCTCGGTTGAAGACTTCACGCCGCGACAGCCGCATGTTTGGCCGGGGCCGGCGGATGAAGTAGACCATGCGGATCACGGAAGGCACGTCGTACTCGCCGCTGACGGTGCGCAGCAGCGCCCGGGCCCGGTCGAGCCGGTCGATCACTTCCGCCTTGCCGCGCTCGACCAGCACCACTGCGCGCCGCACGTTGCAGACGTGCAACGGCTCGTAGTTCTGATTCAGCACCAGGACCGACTTGTTCAGAACCGACATTGCTCCGTGACGATGGTACCACCGGAACGGCGGTTAGCCGCCTCCGACCGGTCCGCCCGCCCCCTCCACCGTCGAGTCCACTGTCGAGCGCAGCACGTCCACCTCA
Organism: Dehalococcoidia bacterium; assembly: GCA_965204335.1. Taxonomy (GTDB): domain Bacteria; phylum Chloroflexota; class Dehalococcoidia; order Bin125; family Bin125; genus Bin125. The sequence continues at coordinate 766,521 of OZ241982.1, forward strand.
GCGGCGAAGCCCTGGATCGCCAGATCGAACTGCGAGGGCAGCAGCGCCCGCACGACCGGCACGTTGTCGAGCATCGCCATGCCGATCGCCGATTGTCCGACGACGCCGTCGGCATGGCCGAGCCCGGCGTAGACCAGCATCGCGAAGGTCGCCTGGACGAGCAGGAGTCCGAAGAGCACGCCGAACAGACCGCCGGCGGCGCGGTCGGCCCAGCCCAGCAGTAACACCGAGGCGACGCCGCGCAGGAACGTGCCGATCACGTACCCGCCGACCGAGACGAGGGTGAGGATGAGGAAGAAGCTCGCGGCCTTCATCGCGCCCGAGGGCGATTCCTCGATCGCGAGGTCGACGAACACCCGCTCGTGGTACATCCCGGCCACGACCACGCCCACGACGATGGCGAACAGGGCGACGCCGGCTCGCAGGATGCCCATCCGCCAGCCCCAGAAGCCGATGCCGACCGCCACCGCGAGGATCACCAGGTCGAGCAGGTTGAGTCCGAGGATCTGAGCGGAATCGTCCACCAGACCACTCTACACAGGAGCATCGCGCGCGCCGACGGCTCAGGCGTCGTCGCGGCCGCCGTCCGCCGAGTCCGAGACCCCGGATGCCGCCGCTTGAGCGGAGGACGATCCGCCGAGCAGGCCCAGCTGCGCCATCGAAGCGAAATCGGAGCGCGTCACGATCACGTGATCCAACAGTTCGATGCCCATGGTCTGCGCCGACGCGGCCAGCTCGGACGTCATCTCCCGATCGGCCGTGGACGGCGTCGATGAGCCGGAGGGATGGTTGTGCACGACGATCATCGCCGGACCCTGGTGCACGATCACCGGCCGCAACAGCTCGGCGACCCGCACCGACGCTCCATGCACCATGCCCTTGTAAAGCCGCTCTTCGCGGATCAGACAGTGTTGCTGGTCGAGCACCAGCACCCAGACTTCCTCGTGGATCAGGTCGCCGAGCAGGGCCCGATAGCGCTCGAATACCTGCCGTCCCGAGCGAAACGGCTCGCGAGCCGGCCACTCGTCGTCTGCCAGTCCGCGCGCCGCCAGCTCGACGGCGGCCTTGACCCGAGTCACCTTGGCCACGCCCAGCCCGGTCACGCGCATCAGGTCGCGCAGGTCGGAGCGCAGGAGCCCGACCAGCCCGCGGTCGGCGAGCAACTCGCGCGATTTCTCCAGGACGTTCGCTTCCTGGTCGCCGGTGCTGAGCAGGACGGCCAGCAACTCCGTGTTCGACAGCGCCGACGGGCCCAGCCGCATCAGCCGTTCGCGCGGCTGATCCTCCGGCGCCATTCCGGCGATGCCCGAACGTCGCTTCTTCGCGGCGCGACGCTCGGGCGCGCTGGCCGCGCCGTCGTCCTCGGTCTGCTCGGAGCGCCGAGCCTGCTCCGCGTCCTCAGCCGCCCAGTCGGCCTCGAGTTCGGCCAGTGGATCCCGCACCCGGTTACTCGTCGCGACTGTCGCCGAAGCTGGGCAGTTCAACCCGCTCGCGCGAGGCCGCCGCCTCACGTTCGCGCTCGCGCCGACGTTCCTCCCATGCCTCCTCCACGGTTGCCGTTGGCGCGTCGGACTCTGCTCGGGCTTGCTCGTCCGCTTCCAGCTCCGCTTCGCTCCTCGGTCGCTCGTCCTCGCCCAATGGACGCCAGGCGACCAGCGCATTCGTGTGTGGATAGTGGTTCAGATAGATCCAGCCGCCCGGCTCGGGCATCTCGTCGAAGACCAGCCGGGGCACGCGGAAGACTCGGCGCGCGACCAGCACATAATGGGCGCGGAAGAAAATCAGCAGGTCGAACTTGCGCCACTTGCGAGCGACCTGCCCGGTCGTCTCCATCGGCTCGCTGAACCAGTCCCGAAACGCCGACAGCGCCGAGAAACCCGACAACACGCCGATCAGCGCAAACAACGAAAAGCCGAACCAGGAACCGCCGTTGCCGCCCAGGGCCTCGACCATCATGTAGACCGCACCGACCGTCAACAGGCCGAACGCCGGCGTCCAGATCAGCATCGAGCGCAGGATCGCCCGGCGGGCCCGTTCCTCGTCGGGCGCCTGGGTACCGGTCAGATCGCGGAACCTACCCTCCACCACGACCGCTCTTCCCCTCGTCGATGAGCGAGCCGGATTCGTCCGCCACGATCGGCGCATCCCACTCCGGAATCCAGATCCACTCGCCGCGTATCAGAACCGAGTCCGCTCCCAGGTGCCAGTTCCAGCGCACCAGATCGGCCACCGAGATCCCTCGAGCCGCAGCAATGCTGAACAACGACTCTCCTCGCTGGACCTGGTAGCGCTCGAACGAGGCCGGCGTAGCAGGATCCAGCGGATCGGGCCGTCCGGGGACGATGCCCGTCTGAGCCGGAACGGCCGGCTCAGGCCGCGACGATCCCAGCGTCGTGGCGATCGTTACCGGCTCGACTGCGACTGATTCGGCGCTCGCCGGCGCGTTCTGCTCAACGGGCTGCGGCGCGGTCGCCGACGGCTCTTCGACGACAACCGCCGGCGCCGGTTCGACCAGGCCGACGGCATCGGCGTCGGGAGCAGTTGACGATCCACCCCACGTCGCCGCCACTGCCACGACCGCCACGGTCAGACCGACCACGACTGCCAGCTCGATGACGCGGGAAACACGCCACAACGGCCGCGAACCGAATGGGAGGACCGGGTTGTCAAGCGCCATCGCATCCCCCGGAAACAGCCCGCCCGACCCCAATCGTCGCGGAACTGTAAAACCGGGTTAACGATAGCGCAACCTGAACTCGGTGGAACCCAGCGAACCACGGCGGCGAGCCGCCGATTGAGCCAATCGGCGACGTCCGTCGCGCCCGGATTCGAGGCGGCGCTTCGCTACTTCAGTTCGACGGTCGCGCCGGCTTCCTCGAGCGAGGCCTTGACTGCTTCGGCCTCTTCCTTGGTGATGCCTTCCTTGACCGTCTGCGGCGCCGACTCGACGAATTCCTTCGCCTCGCGCAGACCCAGCTCGGTCACGGCGCGAACGGCCTTGATCACGTTGATCTTCTTGTCGCCGAACGCCTGCAGCACGACATCGAACTCGGTCTGTTCTTCGACCACCTCGGCCGCTGCGGCGGCGCCGTTGCCGCCCGAGGCCGCAACCGCGACCGGCGGGGCGGCCGTGACGCCGAACTCTTCCTCGATCCGCTTGACCAGGTCGCGCGCCTCGAGAATCGTCATTGCGCTGATCAGATCAAACGCTTCGTCAACTTTCGACATGTCTGTCTCCACTCAATCTCGGTCGTCAAGACCGCCTGATTCCGACTGTTGCGCCGCGATCCGGGCCGCGGCCTGGTTCCGCTATTCGGCTCCCGACTCGGCTGTTTCCAACTGCTCGGCCCGCGCCTCGACGATCGCCGCCACGTCGCGGAAGACCGCGCTCAGGACTCCGGCGAGACCGGAGACCGGGCTCGACAGGCCGCCGGCGACCTTGGCCATCAGCTCGGGCCGGCTTGGGACATCCGCCAGTGAGGCGACCTGGGACGCGTCCTGAAGTTGACCCTCGACGAACACGCCGCGAACCGGCAACTCCAGGCGCGCATCTCGGGCGTACTTCTGCAGGGCCTTGGGCGCTTCGGTCAGATCGCCGAAGCCGAACAGCAGCGCGGTCGATTCCTGCGCCAGTTCGGCCGCATCGGGATGCCCCTGGCCCTCGGCCGCCCGGCGCCAGAGCGTGTTCTTGATCACGCGCAGCTCGGTTTCGGGCGCTTCCGCACGTATCCCGCGGCGCAACTCCTGCATGTCCTTGACGCTCAGCCCGCGGTAGTCAATCCCGATCGTGATCGACGCCCGGCCGAGCCGCTCTTCGAGCAGCGCCACCTGTTCCCGTTTTCGTTCAGTTGCCATACCGCCTCCCGACCGTTGCACCGGTCTGTCGCTTCAGCCGCCCCAGCCCACTCGACCACCAGACCTGCAACCACACACATGCCCGCTCATGGCGGGCGATCCATCGGTTGCTGCCTGCGCTGGACGTTTCATGACCCGTTGATGTCGGATCAGCCAGCGGTCTCGGGCGGCATTGCTTCCGTTCTTCGATCCCAGCCTAGTCCACGACCCGTTTCGACGTCAGCCGACATGTCGGCCAATCTCTGCGAGATCGTTAATCCGCTCTCATTGCCAGGGCGGACTGCTGTTCCAGCTTGACGCCCGGGCCCATCGTCGAGGCAATGCTCAACGAGCGGATGTAACTCCCCTTCGAGCCCGACGGCCTGGCCTTCATGATCTCCGTCACCATGGTCGCCAGGTTGTCGAGCAACTGGTCCTCGCCGAAGCTGGCCTTGCCCAGCGGCACGTGCACCGACGCCTCGCGGTCGGTGCGAAACTCGACCCGGCCGGCTTTCGCCTCGGTCACGGCCTTGGCGATGTCGTTGCGGTCGACGACCGTGCCCGCACGCGGATTGGGCATCAGGCCGCGCGGCCCCAGGATTCGCCCCAGCCGACCGACCTTGCCCATCAGATCGCGCTGCGCGACCGCGACGTCGAAGTCGGTGAAGCCGCCCTGTACCTGTTCGATCAGGTCGTCGGCCCCCACGACTTCGGCGCCGGCCTCGCTGGCTGCCGCGGCGGCGTCGCCCTCGGCAAAGACGGCGACGCGGACTTCCTTGCCCAGTCCGTGGGGCAACCGCGCCGTACCGCGCAACTGCTGATCGGCGTGTCGGACATCGAGTCCGGTGCGAATGTGCAACTCGATCGTCTCGTCGAACTTCGCTGTCGCCATCTGCTTGACCAGCGAGACCGCCTCCGTCGGCGGGTAGTGCGCCTCTTTGCTGTACAGATCGAGCGCCGTGCGGTAGCGCTTTCCGTGCTTCGGCATGACTAGCCCTCGACTTCCACGCCCATCGACCGAGCTGTGCCGGCCACCATGCGCATGGCCGCGTCGATGTCGTTGGCGTTCAGATCTTGCATTTTCTGTTCGGCGATCGTGCGCACCTGATCCGAGGTGATCGAGCCGGCTACCTCGCGGCGCGGCTCCGACGCGCCCTTCTGCAGCCCAGCCGCTCGGCGAATCAGGTCCGACGCCGGAGGCGTCCTCAGTTCGAATGTGAACGACCGATCCTCGTAGACCGTGATCTGCGCCGGGATCAGTTCGCCCGCGTTCGACGCGGTGCGCTCGTTGTAGCTCTTGACGAACTCCATGATGCCCACGCCGTGCTGACCCAGCGCGGGGCCGACCGGCGGCGCAGGGCTCGCCTTGCCCGCCTCCAGTTGCAGCGTCAACACTGCTCGTACACGCTTCGCCATCCAGCCTTCTCCCTAACTCGCCAACGGCACATGGCCGCCGACGCTCAAACGCGAGTTTCCAGCCTAGTGGGGACTGTTGATGAGCCCTATTGCTTCTCCACCTGGTCGAAGTCGAGCTCCAGCGGCGTCTCCCGACCGAACATCGAGATTCGCACGCGGACCTTGCCCTTCTCCACGTTGATCTCTTCGACCTCGGCCACCATGTCGACAAACGGACCTTCGGTCAGCCGCACGGAGTCGTTGACGGCGAATCCCACACGCACCCTGGGTTCCTCGACCTGGGTCTGGCCGATGATCTTCGCCACCTGCGCCGGAGGCAGGGGACGCGCGTGGTCTCGCTGGTCCTCGCGAGTACCGACAAACCCGGTCACTCCCGCCGTGCCGTTGACAACGTGCCAGGACTGATCCGACGGCTCGCCGGTCATGGTGTTGATTCGAATCTGCAGCAGAACGTAGCCGGGCAGCAGTTTGCGCTCGACTTCACGACGCTTGCCGCCGCGAATCTCAACCTCCTGCTGCGTCGGCACCAGCACGAACCGCTTCTCGGCCATGCCCTTCTTCGACGCGCCGGCCCGTTCGGGGGTCAGCTCGACGAACTGATCTTCCGCGTCCATGTTGCGGATCCGCAGATCCAACGCGTCCCTGACGCGGTTCTCGTGCCCGGTGTACGTGTTGATCGCGAACCAGGCAGCGTCTGTTTCCTGAATCCCGTCGAGTGACACCGCAGACTCGGCGTCGCCCTCGTCCCCCTCGTCGCCCCGCAGGAACGAAGCGATCGGCGTGGGCTCCTCCTCGACCGGACGATCGAGGCCCAGTTCGACCAGCGCCTCCGCCGCCGTCGTGTCGATCTCCGCTTCGGCCGGTTCCGGTTCGGTCTCGATGCCCAGAGCCCGGGCCGTGGCCAGGATCTCCTGCAGTTCCCGCTCCGCAGCGGAAATCTCACTGCGGCCGAACCCGGCCTGACTCGATTCTGCGTTCGACGCCGCGTTTGATTCCGTGTCCGGGGTTTCTCGTGAGGTCGTCATCAGGGCAGCAACGTTTCCTCAACCACGCGATTCAGGCCGAAGTCGATCGCGCCCAGGAAGATTCCCACGGCGATCGCCACGACCAGGACCACCACCGTCAGGTTGGCGGTCTCCTGGCGCGAGGGCCAGACGACCTTTCGGAGTTCGTCGATGATCGCCAGGATCGCCCGTGGATGCGTCAGCCGGTAGAGCAGGCTCTGTACGCGCGGCGCTTCCGATGTGGTCGGGCGCGACGCCCCGATCTCGCGTCTTGGGCGTGCCGGCAGCGCGGCGGCCTCGGCCGCCCCGCCGGAGACGTCGATCGTGTCGTCGGGAACCGCCGCCCGCGCTTCGGGTCGCGGAACGCGTTGGCGACTGGGACGCGGTGTACCGGCGGAGGTTGCGCGCGGCTGCCCGCTCCGGCGTCCCCGCCGTCGACGGCTATCTCGAGATCTCGCCACGGTTCACCGCGTCTCCCGATACGCCCGCCGACCCCGGCAGGTCGGGCAGAATTTAGTCAACTCCAGACGATCGGCGTCGTTTCTCCGGTTCTTCGACGTGTGATACGTGTGCGACTGGCACTCGCGGCAGCGCAGCGTGATAAACACGCGATCACCCTTTGCCATGGCCAGATTCCTTCCTCAATCACAGACCCGACTGAACGAGTCGGTGGATTAGCACCATCTTCGCACGAACGAGCACTCCCGCGCTATTCCAGGATCGACGTGACGGCGCCCGCGCCGACCGTGCGGCCGCCCTCGCGAATCGCGAAGCGCAGACCCTCCTCCAGCGCAATCGGCGAAATCAAACGCACCTGCATCTGCACGTTGTCCCCCGGCATCGCCATCTCCACCCCCGCCGGCAAGCCAATCTCGCCCGTCACGTCCGTCGTGCGAATGTAAAACTGCGGCCGGTAGCCGGGGAAAAACGGACTGTGACGCCCGCCCTCCTCCTTCGACAGGATGTAGACCTCCGCCGTAAACGCCGTGTGCGGCGTGATCGAACCCGGCGCCGCCAACACCTGCCCGCGCGCAATCTCGTCGCGGTCGATCCCGCGCAGCAGACAGCCCACGTTGTCCCCCGCCTCGCCCGTCGGCAAGGTCTTCTTGAACATCTCCACCCCCGTCACCACCGTCGTCCGCGTGTCCTTGATCCCGACAATCTCAATCTCCTCGCCCGAGTTGACCACCCCCCGCTCGATCCGCCCCGTCGCCACCGTGCCTCGCCCCTTGATCCCGAACACGTCCTCAATCGGCATCAAGAACGGCTGCTCCACCGGCCGCGGCGGCGTCGGCACGTACTCGTCCACCGCCGCCATCAACTCCACAATCGAGGCGTACTCCTCCGCGCCAATGTCCTCCGACCCCGACTCCAGCGCCTGCAGCGCCGAACCACGGATGACGGGGATGTCGTCGCCCGGAAACTCGTAATCGCTCAACAACTCCCGCACCTCCAGCTCGACCAGGTCCAGCAACTCCTCGTCGTCCATCTGGTCCACCTTGTTCAGATAGACCACCATCCGCGGCACCCCCACCTGGCGGGCCAGCAAGATGTGCTCCCGCGTCTGCGGCATCGGTCCATCGGGCGCCGCCACCACCAGAATCGCCCCGTCCATCTGCGCCGCGCCCGTAATCATGTTCTTGATGTAGTCCGCGTGCCCCGGCGCGTCGATGTGCGCGTAGTGCCGCGCCTCCGTCTCGTACTCCACGTGCGCAATCGCAATCGTGATCCCTCGCGCCCGCTCCTCCGGCGCGTTGTCAATCGAGTCGAAACTCGAAAACGACACGTTCTCCGACTGCATCGCCAGCGTCTTCGTGATCGCCGCCGTCAACGTCGTCTTGCCGTGATCCACGTGGCCAATCGTGCCCACGTTCACGTGCGGCTTCGTCCGCTCGTACACCTGTCGCGCCATCGTGCCGTTCTCCTGCCTGTCGCTGGCTGCCGTCTACCTGTTACTCGGTCGAACCATCCTCTGGTGGGTCGCGTTGGATGGAGCCCGCATCCAGACTTGAACTGGAGACCTCGTTCTTACCAAGAACGCGCTCTACCGACTGAGCTATGCGGGCCCGAATCTGCTGCGCAACCCTGTTTCGACGCTCCGTCCGAGCCATCAAGGTTGGTCTGGCCCGTTGCAATACCAGAACCGCCGCCAACACGACGCCGTGCCGCGGCGGCCTGTGATCGACTTCTGGTGCCGGGGGCAGGATTCGAACCTGCGAAGCCTTTCGGCGCCGGTTTTACAGACCGGTGGTATTAGCCACTCACCCACCCCGACACTCCCCTCATCTTACTCACATCCAACTCGTCCGCACATCCACGCTGATCCACCATGCCGCCCCGCAACCGGACGATCTCTGTTCACCAGCACGCAAACGATGGAGTCCGAATGGAGCCCAAGGGGGGATTCGAACCCCCAACCTGCCGATTACAAATCGGCTGCGCTGCCAATTGCGCCACCTGGGCACCTCTCGATCCTAAACCGATTTCCATCCACCGACAGTTTTTTGCACTTGACGACGTCAACTCAGGATTTATCCTGCGATTGCGTTTATTCATCATTCCATTCACCCGATAAACGCTTGCTAAGGACTCACGTGAAACGCCTCTTGATTTCCGCTGTCGCTGCGGCATTGGTGGCCGGGGCCTTCGGCCTGGCCGCGATGCAACCGGTCTCCGCCCAACCGGGCGGACCGTCCGTCTGTGTGTCGCTGCCACCCGGAGACCACACATTCACCGCGCCGTCGCAGGATCGGGAAGGTGAAGTCTCGTTCACGGTCACGGTTGGCGAGGGCGGCGTCGTGACCGGATTCACCGAGCCCGGCGGCCAATCCATTCCGCCGGTCGCCATGCTGGAAATCTTCTCCGGCGAGGACGCCTACCCGCTGCCCGAGGGCGTCTCCTTCATCGAATGTGAGGCCGCCGACGACAGCATGATGGAAGACGAGCAAGCGCCCGGATTGTGTCTCAACCTTGATCCCGGCACCTACGAAGAGTCCGTCAGCGCCAGCGGCCAGACCTACGACATCACGATCCACGTCGGCGAGGGCGGCCAGTTGATCAGCGTCGATGTGCTTGGAACGAGTTACGCGCCCGCGGACGCGCTTGCGCTGCTGGAGCAGTTTGGCGCGGCCATGCCACCTCACATCTCGATCGTTCCCTGTGAGGCAACCAAGGCGTTCCCCTACACCGGTAGCGGAGGCCTCGCGGACTCCAACGGTCTCGCCGGTCTCTGGGCCGGACTCGCGTCCCTGGCCGTGGTCCTGATCTCGTTCGCGGCCGTCTCGCAGCGTCGTCGGATCGCCGTCCGCAAGAAGGACTAAGCGCTAGAAGCGCAGCGCGCTCTCAACGAGCGAATCGGCGCCGGGCTCCTCCTCGACCGCCTCAGGTTCGGGCTGGACCCGGCGCCATCGCGTTCCGTCCCGCGTATCCTCCAGCGCCACGCCCAGTTCCGTCAGACGGTCGCGCACCGAGTCCGCCAGCTCGTACTGCCTGGCGCCGCGCAACTCCTGGCGAATCGAGACCAGGAGCTCGATGAACGGCCCCGCGTCCGACTCGCCGCCTGCCGACACACCCGCGAATCCGAGTCCCAGCACGCCTCCCAGCTCGACCAGCGCGTCGCGAGCCAACCCGGCCGGCCGCTCCTCCGAACGTGCGCGATTGATCTCACGCGCGAGGTCGAACAACACGGCCAGCGCCTGAGGCGTGTTCAGGTCGTCCTCCAGTGCGGCAATGAACGTCTCCCGAGACGCGATCGCGTCAATCTCGCCGTCTCCGTCGACCAGGGGAAGCGTGGCCGCCGTGCGCAGCCGTTCGGCGCCGCGCGCCGCCGACGTCAGCGAGTCCTCCGAGTACGTCAGCGGCGAGCGGTAGTGCCCGCCCAGCACGAACATCCGCAGACCGTCGGCGCCGTAGCGATCCAGACCCTCTCGGAGCGCGACAATCTTGCCGGTCGACTTGGACATCTTCTCGCCGCCGACCTGCATCATCGCGTTGTGCATCCAGTGGCGGACGAACGGGTCGAGCCCCGAGAAGCCCTCCGACTGCGCGATCTCGTTCTCGTGATGCGGGAAGATCAGGTCCATCCCGCCGCCGTGCAGATCGATCTGCTCGCCCAGGTACCGAATCGACATCGCCGAGCACTCGATGTGCCAACCCGGGCGTCCCGGGCCCCAGGGGCTCTCCCACTGCGGCTCGCCCGGCTTCGCGCCCTTCCAGAGCGTGAAGTCCATGGCATGCTCCTTCGCCACGCCGATGTCGGTCGGCTCGGCCGAGATCATGTCGTCCAGCGAGCGGCCCGACAGCTTTCCGTAGCCCGGCATCTCGCGAACCCGGAAGTACACGTCCCCGCCCGCCGGATAGGCCTTGCCCTGTTCGATCAGCGCGCTGATCAGTTCCAGCATCTGCGGGATCTCCTCGGTCGCCCGAGGATGCACATCGGCCGGCGCGATCCCCAGCTCGCGCCATTCGCCCATGAACGACGAAATCTGCCGCTCGGCCAGCTCCGAGACCGTGATCCCCTCCTGCGCCGCCCGTGCGATCAGCTTGTCGTCGACATCGGTGAAGTTGTAAACCAGCCGAACCCGCCGCCCGCGCCACTCCAGGAACCGCCGCAGCGTGTCGAAAATGATGATCGACATGGCGTGACCCAGGTGCGCGTCGTCGTACGGCGTAATCCCGCAGACGTACATCGAAATCGGATCGTCCAGCGGCTCAAACGCCTCTTTCCGACGAGTCAGCGTGTTGTACAGCTCCACGGACCAACCCCCAACGTCCAATCAAAGTGCGCTTGGTTCCTCAAGCAAAGCCTAAACAACCCCTCCGGCGTTCCCCACTCGTTCCCCATCGCAGGGGAGACGCCGTGTATCCGTTTCTGCTCTCCCCCCGCGTTGCGGGGGAGATGCCGCGTATCCGTTTCTGCTCTCCCCCCGCGTTGCGGGGGGAGATGCCGCAGGCAGAGGGGGGCTTCCCAGGCTCCCAGCAATCCCTACCCCGCCGCCGTCTCCCCCGGCCGATCACCCGCGTCGTCCAGCTGGTCGCGCAGCCGACGCAGGTCGAGCCGCAGCTCCGACACGGCCAGTTCCAGCGACTCAATCCGATCATGCTCCGGGTCGGGCAGGCGCAAGATCGTGTCGTCGCCGGGATCGTAGTACGCCACCACATGCCCCGGCACGCCGACGACCGTCGAATGAGGCGGCACGTTCGAGACCACCACGGCCCCTGCGCCGATCCGCGCGCCCGTGCCGATCGAGACCGCGCCGATGATCGACGCGCCCGCGCCGACCAGGACGTCGTCCCCGAACATCGGGTGACGCTGCATGCGCATCGTCGAGGTGCCGCCCAGGGTGACGCCCTGGTGCAGGTGACAGCGCTTCCCCAGCCGTGCCGTCTCACCGATCACGACGCCCATTCCATGGTCGATCAGGCACGGCGACGCGATCTGTGCGCCGGGATGAATCTCAATCCCGGTCATGTTGCGACCCAGGTGCGAGAGGAACCTCGGCAGCACCGGCACGCCGAGGCGAAGCAAGGCTCCCGACACCCGGTGCAGCATCAGCGCGTGCACACCGGGATAGGCGAGCAGGACCTCGAGCCAGTTCGTCGCCGCCGGATCGCGCTGCATCGCGAACCGGATGTCCGACCACGTGTCGTCAACGAACGAGTTGTACCAGCGGATCAGCCGAAACAGGTACTCCATAAGCGCAGCCTATACGTCCTGCGGCCCGCGACGACGTACGCGCAGCGTCGCGACGGCGTGGGCGGCGATTCCCTCGCCCCGTCCGAGCGCGCCCATGCCTTCAGCCGTCGTGGCGGCGACGTTGACCGCAGACACGTCGAGCCCCAACCCTGCCGCCAACACCCGTCGCATCGCCTCGATATGCGGCCTCAGCCGAGGCCGCTCGGCGATCACCGTGGCGTCGACCGACTGAGGACTCGCGCCGACCTCAGCCAACCGCTCCAGGACCAGCTTCAGCATTGCCATGGAGCTGGCGCCGGCCCATTTCGGGTCCGATGTCCCAAACTGCGCGCCGATGTCGCCCAGTCCCGCGCCGCCCAGCAACGCATCGATGATCGCGTGCGTCAGGACGTCGGCGTCCGAGTGTCCGGCCAGCCCCTCGTCAGAGGGAATCGTGACGCCCCCCAGAACCAGTTCGCGGCCGGGCGCAAAGCGATGCGAATCGATGCCGATGCCGGTCCGCACCTCGAACGTCGCGCCCAGCAATGCCTCCGCGACCACCAGATCGGACGGCGACGTGATCTTCGGATTGGGCTCGCCCACGTCGTGCACCACCACCGGCTCGCCCAACCGCTCGACCAGCGCGGCATCATCGGTGGCCAGCACCCCGTCGCGCCGTGCCGCTTCATGAGCACGGCGCAGGGTCGCCGCGCGAAACACCTGCGGCGTCGCCACGGCACGCAGCGTCGAGCGATCCGGCGTCGCCTGAATCCGTTCCCCGTCGTCCACGACCTTGATCGTGTCGACCGCTGGACCGCCGGCGATCACGCTGACCCCGTCCCGCGCCCGTTCCACGCAACCGGCGATGCCTCGCGCGGAGATCAACGGCCGAGCTCCGTCGTGAACGGCGACGAGTCCGACCTCGGCCAGCGCGGACAGTCCGGCCCGGACTGAATCCTGACGTTCCTTGCCGCCCGTCAACAGCGCGCGGACCTTGTCATGGCCGCGACAGAGCTCGGCGGCGTCCGACCGGTTCGCCTCAGACGTCACCACCACGATGTCGTCGATCGATGCGCATTCCTGAAACGCTGCCAGGCTCCAACTCAGCACGGGTCGGCCGGCGAGATCAGCCAGCAACTTGTCGCCGCCGCCCATCCGGCGGCTGCTGCCGGCCGCCAGGATGATCGCCCCTACTCTCCCGTCCTGACTCACGCCCCCATCCTCACGTCGGGTCCTCGTCCGCCGCCAACTGGGCGAAGACCATCCGCCCCGCCTGTGTCTGGATCACCCGCTTCACGACCAGTGAGCGCATCTGGCCGATCGACTCCGCTCCTTCCTCGACCACCACCATCGTCCCGTCCGCCAGATAGCCCACGCCCTGGTGTTCGCCGCGTCCGCGCTCGATCACCTCGACCGTCAACGACTCGCCCGGCAGGACGTTGGTCTTCACCGCATTGGCCAGCACGTTGAGGTTGAGCGTTCTCACACCCTCCAGCTCGGCGACCCGTGCCAGGTTCGCGTCCGTCAGGGCCAGCGCTGCACCGCGCTCGACCGCCATGCGCACCAGCCGCGCATCCACATCGCCGTCGGTCTCCGACGATCCGTCGTCGACGATCTCGGTCGTGACGGTCTCTTCTCCCTGCAGCCGTGACAGCAGCTCCAGTCCGGCTCGGCCCCGGCCCCGCCTCAGCGCGTCCGAACTGTCCGCCACCCGGCGCAACTCATCGAGTACGAAGCGGGGCACGACGATATTCGCAAGAATGAAGCCGCTGCTCGCCACCTCGGCGATACGCCCGTCGATGATTGCCGAGGTATCGAGGATCACTTCCGAGGGCGCCGGCGGGCGGGTCAGCGCCACCGACTCGGCCCGACCTCGGACCGTGTTCACGAACCGCTCCACCTCGGCGCGCCGACCCAGCGCCACGCCGACTCCGATCGGCGCCAGCAGAATCGCCACGCCGATTGGCGCAAAGTCGCCGGCCGCGCCGGGCAGGTTGTCGAGCACGGTCGACAGCAGCGACGCGGCGACCAGCGCGGCCACCAGCCCAAACCCGCCCAGCAGGATCTCCAGCGTCGACAGCGAACGCCAGATGCCCTGCCGAAACCACGTGACCGGATAGAGCAACCGGTCCCAGAACCGAAACGCTGCCTCCAGCACGACAGTCCCCAACAAAGAAAATGGCGGCCATGCGGCCGCCAATCAGTCCAGAGCGGTCAACCGCCCAATAAATCCGGGCGCATCCCTGCGCACTCCAATCATACAGGATCCCACCACCCCCGTCCCACCACCCTCCCTTCCGGTCCCCTCTCCCCGAGGGAGAAGTCTGCCCCGCACTTGATGCGGAGGGTGAGAGCCTGCCCCCGCGTAGGCGGGGGGCGAGGGCCCTCCGACCCACCGCACACTCCCTCCGATGCCCCGCACTTGATGCGGGGACAACCGGGCCTCCCCGCCTGCGCCCCGAGGCCGTGTCGACAAGCACCATGTCGTATAGGGACGCCCTAGCGCGACTCCACAGGTACGCGACCAGCGCCGGCGGCAAAGTAAGAAATCCGGTGAAGCCGGTGTCGATCACTGCATCGATCTCGCGCACCGCACCCGCCGGGCCCTGCACCGTCAGCCTGATTACTGCCTCATAGGCGGGGCTAACCGCGCCCTCGATCACCCGGCGCGTCCCAGAGGGCGGCCACCCATGTGATGCAGCGTCCGATGCCCAACCCTCAGCAGCCAGACGTCGACGGCCTCTGGCCGCTGCGCGCGCAGACCCTTGGACGCCGCCCGCACGTCCTCAGCCAGCGCCCAGCAGGCGCTCTCCACGTCGATCGCGACATATGCCCCGGCATGATCCGGCTCCACTTGCGCCCGCACAACGCGCTCGTAGATCTCGTCGCCCAGACGGGCGATCTCCTCGGCAGACCGCGACTCCGACATCGAAGGCTCCTCCGCTTCAGTATGTCAGACACACCATCTCGTCCCCAACGACCCTCCCTCCGGTTCCCTCCCCCCGAGGGAGAAGCCTGCCCCGCACTTGATGCGGGGCCCAGACCTCCACCGTCGAACCCAAACCAAAGCTCTCCCCCAACTCCGCCATCCCCTCCGATCCCATCTCCCCCCGCCGCCAGGTGGGGGGAGATGCCGAAGGCAGAGGGGGGCTCCCTCCGCCCCAGACCCAACACCGAAGCCTGCCCCGCACTTGATGCGGGGATGTCACCAGGCGACAGAACGCCCCATCACACTCCCATACAGAACACCAGTTCACATATAATCGATCCCCTATCACGCGGCCGTCAGCGCAGGAGCCCGTCCCATGTCCAACAGCACCGCAAGCACCCAGGCCAAGCCACCCCTTGACTTCACCAGCGACGCCATCGTCAACCAGCTCCGACACCAGGCCACCAACGGCCCCGCCTACGTCCAGCACAGCGCGACCAAAGCACTCGCCCATATCAAGGGCCTCTACGCCGAAGCCCACTACGAGGCCAGGCTCGCGTTCGAGACCGCCCGCCAGAAGCTCCGCCACGCCGACGGCAACGTCGCCGAACAGACCGCAGACGCGGAGCCGTCCATCGCCCAGCAGATCGAAGACATCCGCACCGGCCGCACCATCGTGACGCCCGAAATGCTCGGCGAGTACGGCGTGCCGGTCGGCGCGGCATCGGAAGACAAAGAACCGGACGACGAAGACGGGAGTTCCCATGGCGAAGACGAACCTCCATAATCCGCACACCTCGCAGCAGCTCGGCCAGATCCGGCTGCTGCACGGCGATCGGCGTTTTTTCCCGACCGCCCGCCAACTCGAGCTCTACCAGGCGCTCCTCGACGCCCCCTGTCCGCCCGACGACTCCGAGCCCGGCGCGGACCGCCCGCCGTGTTCTCTGGTAGCGTGAAATCACCGTTCGCGATCGTGGAGAGCTCCTGCGAGTCCCGCAATGCCCGCCATCGACATCGACCCACTGCTGCGCGGCGTCTCCAAGCCCGCCCGCTACATCGGCGGCGAGTGGAACGTGATCGAGCACGACTGGAACGAGCGCAGCGTCCGCTGGGCCCTGATCTACCCCGATCTGTACGACATCGGCCAGTCCAACGGCGGACTCGCGATCCTCTACGACATCCTCAATCAGACCGAGGACACGCTCGCCGAGCGCTGCTACACCCCCTGGCCCGACATGGCCGACAGCTTGCGCAGCCGCGGCCAACCGCTCTTCTCGCTCGAGAACCGGCGCGGTCTGCGCGACTTCGACGCGCTCGGCTTCTCACTCTCCTACGAACTGACCTACACGAACATCCTCGAGATGCTCGACCTCGCCGGCATCCCGAGCCGCAGCCTCGACCGCGCCGAGGACGACCCGATCATCCTCGCCGGCGGCTCCGGCGCACTCGTCCCCGAGCCGCTCGCCCCGTTCATCGACGCCTTCGTGCTGGGCGAGGCGGAGGACATCATCCTGGAGATCAACGAACTGCTGCACGAGCGGCGCACGCAGGGCGCATCACGATTCGACCTGCTCCGCGCCCTCGCCCGAACTCCCGGCGTCTACGTCCCGCGCTTCTACGAATGGCGCTACGAATCCGACGGCACGCCGGCCGAGGTCTTCGCCACCGACGACGCCGCTTCGGTCCCCGTCGTCAAGCGATTCATGCAGGGCCTCCCGCCCATTCTGACCAGGCCGATCGTCCCCTACCTGCAGACCGTCCACGACCGCGCAGGCATTGAGATTCAGCGCGGCTGCACACAGGGCTGCCGTTTCTGCCAGGCCGGCATGATCTACCGTCCCTTGCGCGAACGCACGCCCGAGGAGGTCGTCGCCGGCGCGAAGGAACTCTTCCGCAACACCGGCTTCGACGACCTCTCGCTCGTCTCCCTCTCCTCGACCGATCACTCGCAGATCAAGGGCATCGTCCGCGCCCTGCGTGCCGAGTTCGGGGACAACATCGGCATTTCGCTCCCGTCGACCCGCGTCGACAGCTTCAGCGTCGACGTCGCCCTGCTCTGCTCCCCGCGCAAGAAACACTCGATGACCTTCGCCCCCGAGGCCGGCTCCCAGCGCCTCCGCAACGCGGTCAGTAAGGTCGTCGACGAGCAGGACCTGCTCGACGCCGCACGCAACGCCTTCGAACAGGGTTGGACCTCGATCAAGCTCTACTTCATGGTCGGCCTGCCGACCGAAACCATGTCGGATGTCGAAGGCATCGTCGACTGGGCATCGCAGGTCAAGCAGATCGGACGGCAGATCGTGGGGAACCGCGCCCGCGTCCGGGTCTCCACCTCCAACCACGTACCCAAGGCGCACGCCCCGTTCCAGTGGGCGCGCCAGGAAACGCCGGCCGAGCTCGAGCCCAAGCACCAGTTGCTCAAGCAGATGACGCGCAAGGCCCGGCTCGACCTCAGTTGGAACGACCCCCAAGAATCGATCCTCGAAGGCGTCCTCTCGCGCGGCGACCGGCGCCTCGCCCCGGTGATCGAGACCGCCTGGCGCAACGGCGCTCGATTCGACGCCTGGAGCGAGCACTTCCGCGAGGACCTCTGGTGGGACGCGATGGCTAAAGAAGGCCTCGACCCCGCCTTCTACTGCCACCGCGAGCGCGACCTCTGGGAACGCTTCCCCTGGATGCACATCGCCTCGGGCGTCTCCGAGGCCTTCCTGCGCAAGGAGTGGCAGCGCACCTGGAAGGAACTGACCACGGCCGACTGCCGCGACGGCTGCAACGTCTGCGGCATGGAACACGCGGCCCAGCTCTGCGAACTCAAACTCGGCGATCTGATCGCCAGCCGACGGGCATCATCCGAGGAACTGATCAGCGTCCTCTAGATCAATCGGCAGAAAGAGGCCCACGCCGCCATGTCACGAGACGTCCTCGAACATCTCATCTGGAGCCTCGAACAGTCATTCCGCAAGAAGCCCGAACACTCATTGATCGCCAATCTCTCCTCGGTCACCACCAATGACCTCGACACCGTCGTGCCAGGCGGCGGCCGCACGATGCGCGACCTGATCATCCACTGCGGCGCCGTCAAGTCGATGCACGCCAACCACGCCTTCGGCGACGCCACCTTCACCTTCTGGACCACCTGGCCCCACGATGATCCGATCAGCGACGCCTCCTTCGAGGACCTGCTGGAATGGTTGGAACTCGCCCACCTGAACGTGATTGCAGCGGTCCTCAAACTCGATGGCGACCACGAACTCGTCGCCCCGCGTCCGACCTACTGGGGCGAGCAATGGGAGACCCGCAGGATCCTCGACGCGATCGCCGTCCACGACGTCTATCACGCCGGAGAGATCAACCACCTCCGCGCCCTCATCCACCAGGTCGACTGACGCGCTCTAGAACCGAAGCATCTCCGCAAGCCGCTCCGCCTCGCCCGAGGGCCCGACGACAGCCAGCCGCAACTCGTCCTCACAGAGATACTCGTGGGCCAGACGCTCGATGTCTTCAGCCGTCACCGCCTGGTAACGCTCGTTGACCTCGTCGACCGACTTGACCTCCCCGTGCAGCAACGCCTGACTGCCATTCCAGGCCGAGACCGCACGCGTGTCCTCCATGCCCATCAGCATCCGACCGGCCGCCAGCCGTCGGGCGCGCTCCAGTTCCTCTTCGGGCACGCCGTCGCGCATACGAGCGAGCTCGCCCAGCGTCGCCCGCAACGCTTCTTCGACGTTCTCCGGATCGACGCCCATCGACACCTGCAACACCCCGGAGTCGCGCATCAGCGCCAGCGATGCATGAACGTCGTACACGAGTCCCAACTCTTCCCGCACCTTGAGGAACAAGCGCGAACTCATCCCGTCGCCGAGCATCGCCGTCAACAGACCCAGCGCGTGACGGTCGGTGTGCGTCGATGTCAGCGCCGGCAGACCGATGCTGATTTGCGCCTGTTCCGTCTCCTTGATCCGCACCGCGACCCGCTCTGCGCTGCTGCTCAGTGGAGCCACCCGGCGCTCCGCCGCGTCGGCCGGCGACCACGTCGCCGTCAACTCGGTCACCCGCGCCAGCACGGCGTCCGGATCGATATCTCCGGCCACCGAGACCAGCGCGTTGCCCGGAGAGTATTGAGATCGCCAGTACGAGACCGCGTCCTCATATGGAATCGCATTGACCGACTCCGGCGTCCCGGCGATGTCGCGGCCCAGCGGCGTCCCGCGCCACATCACTTCCGACAGCAACTCGGCCACGAGCTGATAGGGCGAATCCTCGACCTGCGCCAACTCTTCAAGGATGACCGAACGCTCCTTCTCCAGCTCCTCGCGCTGAAACCTCGGCCGCGACACCATGTCGACGATCACGTCGACCGCCGTGTCCCAATCCGGTCCAGGGACTTTCGCGTAGTAGACCGTCAGCTCGCGGTCGGTGCCCGCGTTGATGTATCCGCCCACGCCTTCAATCGCCGTCGAGATGTCCGCAGCCGATGGATGCAACTCCGAGCCCTTGAACACGCAGTGCTCGACCATGTGCGAGACGCCGGCCAGCTCGTCGCGCTCATATTGCGAGCCTGCTCCCACGTAGAGCGAGACCGAGGCCGACCGCGCCGACGCCATCGGCGCGCAGAGCACGCGTAGTCCGTTGTCCAGAATCGAAATGTGCGGGACGCCGTCCGCTGGCGGCGCCACTACTCAGCGCCCCAGGCCGTGTCGCCTGATGCGTCGTCGCGTACGATCGTGTGCTCCATCGCGCCGGCAACGAACTCGTCGATCGAGGCGCCGATCGTCGTGTCGTCTCCGTGACCGTTGAACGTCACGGTGTTCTCCGGCAGTGGGTACAGCCTGGTCACAATCGAGCGAACCTCCTGCGTCACCTGCGGAATCCCGCGCGTGTTGCCCGGACCGCCCGGGAAGAGCGTATCGCCGACCACGCAATAGGGGTCGTCCGGATCGGCGATGTAGTAGGAGACGGACCCGGTGGTGTGGCCGGGCGTGTGCAGTACTTCGAGCTCGTTCGATCCCAGCAGGATTGTCTCGCCGCCCTGGAGGTGGATGTCAATGTCGAGATCCGTTTCTAGCCAGGGATGCTGCTCATCGGCCACCGTGTCTGAGACGTGCATGTAGTAGGGCACGTTGGGACCCAGCCGCTCGCGCAACTCGTGGTACGACTTGATGTGGTCGGGATGCGAGTGCGTGAACAGGACCATTTTCGGCTTCGCCCCGGATTGCTCCACACCCGCCATGACCAGTTCATTCTGGGCCACCGCGTCGATGATCGCCGCGTCACCCGTGCCTTTGTCAACCAGCACAAACGCGTTGTTCTCGAACGGCCCCCAGGACATCTGCATCACCACCACCCGCGAATACACTCGCAGTAGACGCGATTCCGCGTGCAGTTCCATGCTCATGACGCACTCCAATCAGTCGACCCTCTCTCCCGCAGTCTAGCCAGCAAACGGGTTCATCCATGACCAACTCCAATGCCCACCGGGCGCCAATCGACGCCCTCGCCGAGGTCCTGCCGCTGACCGCGCAGGCCAACTCCGCCGGCGTGCTGCAGATCGGCGGCTGCAATGTCCGCGATCTGGCCGGCGCCTTCGGGACGCCGCTGTACGTCTACGACGAGCACACGATTCGACAGACCTGCCGCGACTACCTGCGCGACTTCCGCAGCCATCTGGAGGGCGCACGCGCGCACTACGCCGGCAAGGCCTGGCTCAACCCGGCCCTGACCGAACTGCTCGTTGAGGAAGGCTTCGGTCTCGACGTCGTCTCCGCCGGCGAACTGCACGTCGCGCTCGCCGGCGGCATGGACCCCGAGCACATCGCCTTTCACGGCAACGGCAAGACGCCGGACGAACTCGAATACGCGCTCAAATCGGGCGTCGGACGAATCATCGTCGACAACGACGACGAACTGAACGTCCTCGACCGGCTGACGCGCGAACGAGCCAGCGAGCAGCGGATCATGCTGCGCATCACGCCCGGCGTCGACGCGCAGACCCACGCCAAGACCACGACCGGCCTGCGCGACAGCAAGTTCGGCTTCCCGCTGCCCTCCGGACAGGCCGAGGCGGCGCTCGTCCGAGCGCTCGAAGCGCCCTTCCTCGACGTCACCGGATTCCACATCCACCTCGGCTCGCCGCTGTTCAACATCGAGCCCTACTCCGACGGGATCGCCACGATCGGCGAATTCGCCGCAGAAATGAAGCAGCGTCACGGCTACGAATGGCGCGAGTTCTCGCCCGGCGGTGGCATGGCGCTGACGTACACGGCCGAACAGGTGGCGCCCGCGCCCGAGCGCTACGCAGTACGGATCGCCGAAGCCATCCATACGGCCTGCGACACCCACGGTCTGCCGATGCCCGCCGTCCACATCGAGCCGGGCCGATCCGTTGTCGGCCGAGCGGGCGTGGCGCTCTATTCGGTCGTCAGCCGCAAGCACATTCCCGAGACGCGTGACTACGTCACGGTCGACGGCGGCATGTCCGACAACATCCGTCCCGCCATGTACGACTCGAAGTACGAGGCCGCCGCCGCCGAGCAGATGAACACCGTCCCTGGCCTGGTGGCCACGGTCGCGGGGAAATTCTGCGAATCGGGCGACGTGCTCGTCCGCGACGCGCATCTGCCCTCGTTGCAACTGGGCGAACTGATCGCCATTCCCGCCAGCGGCGCCTACCAGATCGCCATGGAGAGCAACTACAACCTCTCGCTCCGGCCGGCGATCGTGATGGTCAACGACGGCGACGCCCGTCTCGTCCGCCGACGCCAGACGCTCGACGATCTGCTACATCTTGAACTCCGATGACCGCTTCCGCGCAATCCGCCGGTGACTGGGGGCCGCACGCCGACTCCCTCGCCGGCCGGACCCTGACCGCCATGCTTGAGTCGGATCGACTCCCTCATGCCCTGCTGTTCGCGGGTCCGGTTGGAGTCGGCAAGCTCGATCTCGCCATCCGCACCGCGCAGGCGATGCTCTGTGAGTCCGTTGAGCCGTCATCGGGCGGACCGTGCCGCACCTGCCGCAACTGCCGGCGGCTCCACGATCCGGCCCAACCGACGCGGGACCCACAGCACACCGATGTCGAAGTGATCACGCCCGGCGCGCTCTGCGCCGAGACGGACCACGACCACCGCAACTCGCGCACGATCGGGATCTGCATCATTCGTCGGATCGAGCATGCCGCCAGCCTCGCGCCGTTTGAGGCCGACCGCCGCATCATCATCATCAATCCAGCCGACGCCCTGACGCCCGAAGCGGCCGACGCCTTTCTCAAGACACTCGAAGAGCCGCCGGATCGCGTGCACTTCGTCCTCCTGACCTCACGCGAAGCCGAACTCTCCGAGACGATCCGCTCAAGGTGCAGGACACTGACGCTCTCGCCGCTGCCCACGCAGCAGCTCGACAGGTGGGTTGACCAGTGGGCGGAACGCGAGCGCATCGAGCTACCCGGCGAGCCGGAGCGCCGCGCCGAACTGGGTCGCCTCGCACGCGGTCGGCCGGGCTGGCTGCAAGCCAACCTCCGGGAAGGCGATCCGATCACACTGCGCGCCGCCCAGATCGACGATGCGGTACGCATCGCCGAATCCGATCGAGCCGAGCGGCTGAACTGGTCGGAGCAACTCGTCGGCCGCGCGGCGACCCCGCAGAGCGTCGCCAATGTCGAGCTCATCCTTGACGCGTGGACCGACTGGTGGCGGGACGTCTGGTTGCAGCAGACCGATCAACATGACGCCCTGATTCACATATCGCAACGTGAACGGATCGAGCGGATCGCGGCCCTGTACGATCAACGTGAGGTCAGCCAGTTTGTGGAGATGATTCAACGCACTCGCGCGCTCATTCAGAGAGGCGTCAACGCCAGACTCGCGCTTGATGTGCTGCTGCTCAACATCCCGGTCCCCATGGAGTCCCCATGAATCATGAGACAGACGACGGCGCAACCAGTCAGACCAACGCTGAAGCGCCGTCGGACGAACCAGCCTGTACGCCCGATTCGGAGCCGGCCGAGAACGAACACGTCGTCATCGGCATTCGCATCCGCGAGGCCTCCCGGATCTACCACTTCTCGGCGCCGCGCGGCCGCGTCCTGACCGGCGACTACGTCGTGGTCAACCGCGCTCGCGGCGACCAGCTCGCGAGGGTCGTGACCGTCCCCGACGACGATGCTCCCGCGCGCGAGATTCCCCGAGATGTGAGGCCGATCGTCAGGATCGCCGACGGCGACGACCGCGAGCGCGCCTCGCGCCAGGCTGAACGCGCGGATCAGATTTTGCAGGACATGCGCACCACCTCGGTGCGAGACGACCTCGGCCTGTATCCGGTGGCCGTTGAACTGAATCTCGACGGCGATCGCGGCACGGCCTGGTTCCAGGCTCCCGATCATGTCGACTTCCGCCAGATGCTGGACGACGTGCAGGACAAGTACGACGTTCGCCTGAACATGCAGCAGGCCAACCAGCGCGAGCGCGCCAGCCTGGTCGACGGCTATGACATCTGCGGGCTGCGCCTCTGCTGCTCAAGCTGGATGACCGATTTTCCCCATGTCGGCATTCGAGTGGCCAAGGACCAGGACCTCTCGCTCAATCCAGACAGCATCTCCGGCGTCTGCGGCCGTCTGCTCTGCTGCCTCACCTTCGAGCACGAGGTCTACCGCGAGATGCGCGGCTCGCTGCCCCGCGTCGGCAAGCGTGTCAGCACGCCTGCCGGCATGGGCAAGGTGATCAAGCTCAACGTGCTCCAGCAGAAAGTGACGATCGCCCTCGACGATCATCCCCAGCGCGTCGACGTCCCGGCCGACGAGATCGGCCTCGCCGTGCGCACCGAGGACGCGCCCAACCAGGCCCTGCTCGATGCCGAGCGCGACCGCGACGAAGAACAGGAGCGCGCCGCCGCGCTGCGCGAGGCCGCCGCACCGGCGCCGGGAACGGAACCGAGCGAACCGGACGGCAAACGCTCGCAGCGTCGCAAACGCCGACGTTCGCGCAAGTCAACGGCGGAGTCGCAACCCGACGGACGACGCGACGCACCGACGGCAACAGAGTCCGCAGAACCGCAGGACGAGGCCGGGGACACGTCGGCCCGGCGCCCCTCGCGCCGCCGACGCCGACGCAAGGCCCAGGTCGTCAATCAGCAGCAGGCTGACTCGGCGCCGGATGACACCGCAGCGCCTCTGCAGCGACCCGAAGGTGAGGGTCGGCGTCCTCGCCGCCGTCGACGCCGCTCCAGGCGAGCCGTCAACCAGCCCGACCGCGACTCGACGCCGTCCGAGTAAGCGCCCTAGATGCCGAATGCCTCGGCGTCGTCCTCGTCCTCGGCGGGGGCCTCGCCAATCTGCGCTGCGAGCGCGTCGAGTTGTTCCTCGTCGTACCAGTGCACCACGATCCGCCCGCCGCTGCTCGGTCCGTCGCGACCGACGCGAACCTCGACTTTCGTGCCCAGCGCCGCCTCGAGTCGCCGCACCGCGCCCTCGATGAGCGGGGATGATTCAGTGGCCCGGGAAACCGGCTCACCCGCCGGCTGCGTCAGTTTGCCGACGGCTTCCTCGAGCTGGCGCACCGACCACCCGAGTTCCGACGCGCGCTCGGCCAACGACGGGCGCTCCGACATCGGCGCGGGCAGCAGGGCGCGGCCGTGACCCTCGCTCAGCGAGCCCGACTTGATCATCGCCTGCACCGACCCGGGCAGTTGCCGCAGCCGCAGCAGATTGGCCACCGCGGCCCGACTCTTTCCCACCTGCGCGGCAATCCGTTGCTGCGTCCATCCGGCCTCGCTGAGTTGTTCGAAGGCGTTGGCCAGTTCGATCGGATTCAGGTCCGATCGCTGCAGGTTCTCGACCAGCGCAAGCGTCAGCGTCTCCTGCTCGTCGTCGCCGGCATCTTCCTGGATCACGATGGGGACCGTGTCGACGCCCGCGAGACCCGCGGCGCGCCAACGCCGCTCACCGGCGATCAACTCATAGCCACCCGACTCATCGGGCCGCACCAGCAGCGGCTGCAGGATCCCGTGCTCGCGGATGCTGGACGCCAGTTCCTCCAGTTGTTCCTGGTCGAAATCTTGCCGGGGCTGCGACGGATTCCGCGAGATCGCGCCAATCGGCGCGCGCGTCTGTCCGTCTCCCGTGTCGGAAGAGCCCGGAATCAGCGCGTCAAGCCCTCGGCCCAGGCCTCGACGCGCCGGCGGCGCGCCGTCGTCAGACCGCAACGGTCCGAGTTTCGGCTTCGACGTCGTCATGTCAGGACTCCATCCCCTACAGGGTTCGCATACAACTGCGACGCCGGCAGCGCCGAGAGACGAACCAGCAACTCTCCGGCCAATTGCCGATACGCCTCGGCGCCCCGCGATCGGGGCGCGTAGTCGATGATCGGTCGCTGATGGCTCGGCGCCTCGGAGAGACGAATCGAGCGTGGGATGATCGTGTCAAACGTGGAACCGATATGCGACCTCAACTGAGCCGCAACGTCCTGCGACAGCCGCGTCCGTCCGTCGTACATGGTGGCGACGACGCCCAAGAGCTGCAGTCCCGGATGCAGGTGCGTCTGCACGCGCCGGATCGTCTCCAGCAGCGCCGACAGGCCCTCGAGCGCCAGGTATTCGCACTGCACCGGTGCGACCGCGGCGTCCGAGGCGACCAGCGCATTGAGCGTCATCAATCCCAGTGACGGACCGCAGTCAATCAGGACCAGGTCGTACGACCCGGCCACCTCCGACAGTGCGCCGCGTAGGACGTACTCGCGCTGCGGCCTCGCGGCCAGCTCCAGCTCCGCTGCGACCAGGTCCATCGAGGACGGTGCGACGTCGAGGTCCGGCCAGACCGTCGAGACGATGCACTGACTGAGCGGAATCTCCGCCAGGAGCGCGTCATAGACATGGGCGCCCGAGGCCGCCACGCCCAGCGCAGACGTTGCATTGGCTTGCGCGTCGGCGTCGATGACCAGGGTGCGCCGGCCCATCTCCGCTGCGGCCGCCGCCAGGTTGACCGTCGTCGTCGTCTTGCCGACGCCGCCCTTCTGGTTCGCGACTGCGACCACGCTCACGTCACATCCACGTCAATGCGCCTCCATCGGCTATACGCCGAGGATAATGGTCAACCCGTTACGTCGCCTGTTGGCGGCTAGTCGTCACGGTACAGAATTCGCACGCGGCGCGACGAGCCTTCGCCCTGCGACTCCGTCATCAACTCCGGGTCATCCTGCAATTGCAAATGGATGATTCGGCGCTCGGCCGCCGGCATCACCCCCAGCGTGACCGGCTCGCCGCCCTCCCTCACCTCGGTCGCCGCCCGTTGCGCCATCTCGACGAGCGCCGTCTCGCGGCGACGGCGGTAGCCGTCGACATCCACCGTGACCGGATTGTTGCCGTCGAGCGCCCGGCTGACGATCACATTGACGACGTACTGGAGCGCCGCAACGTGCGCGCCGTGACGGCCGATCAGCAGACCCAGATCCTCGTCGCCGACCGGTTGCACATCAAGCACCGCCACCGCGTGCCCGAGGCCGTCCATCGGGGTCTCAGGGTCGCGCGCCGTCACCTGCACATCGAACCCGAGCTGATGGGCGATGTCGGTCAGCACCTCGACGGCGAACTCGCGCGGTTGCTCATTGGGCTCGAAGTCCGGATCGGCGAGCAGCTCGAACGGCCCGATCGGTTGCCGGGCCGGTTGCCGCTCGCGCGCATCATCGCGGCTTCGACCCCGCCGACGGTTGCCCTGACGTCCACGCCCACGCTCGCGGCGCGGCGCGGAGGCCGGCGTCGCCGCGCGCGGTCGTGATCGTGACCGGTGATCGGGCTGGACGGTCTCCTGGCTGTCCGAGTCCGAAGCGGACTCCCCCGCCGTCGGTTGGACCGTGGCCCGCCGACCGCCGGAGCGCCTGCCCCCGCCGGATCGGCCGCTGCGCGGCGCAGGGTCGGACGGCGATTCGCTCTCGACCTCGGTCAGATCCGAATAGTCGTCGATTCTCGGCAACGCGGGCGCGCCCGAACTGCGGCTGCCGCGCGTGCCGCCGGAACGCGGCGTGACGCGGACCAGCGACTGCGCGTGTCCGATCCCGAAAATTCCGGTCCGACCCTCCTCGAGGACCTCGACATCGACCTGCGCACGGCTCATTCCCAGCCGCCGCAGGGCCGCCTGGACGGCATCGTCGACGGTCCGTCCTGCCTGCTCGATTGCATCCCTGTTCGCCATGGCCACTTCTCCAACTGTGTCCTGTCCCGGGCGGCGCCGACGGCTCGCTCAGCGTGCCGGTGCGCCCGCTCTATTCATGTCATCGCGACCTGTTCGCCCGCCGGCGCCGCTGCCGACGGCGACGCGCCGCGCTGGTCTGGCGTCGCTGTGGACGCTCCTGTTCCTCCGCCGGCGGCGACTCGGCGTCCTCGGCCGCCTCGGCGCTCACTTCGACGGCTACGCTGCCGCCGCCCGCTGCGGCGGCAGCCGCGGCCGGAGCCGGCAGCGGCTCGGACGAGAGCAGCCACTTCCACGACCACTTCAGACCCTGGCGGTAGAAGTAGTAGTAGTAGGAGGTCAGGATCGTAAAGATCGAGGTCACCAACCAGTACAGACCCAGTCCGGCCGGCACCTGCAGCGTGAAGAAGCCGAACATGAACGGCATCATCCACAGCATCGTGCGGTTCATCGACTCGGACCGCTCATCCCGCGGACCCATCCGCGCGGTCGAGACCTTCTGCTGGATGTAGGCCGTCGCCCCGACCATGATCGCCAGCGGCAGCGACTGTTCCAACGACGAGGAACCGAGATCCCAGAAGAGGAAGTCGCGGTTGATCGGAATCGCGGACGTGATGTACGACCAGTCGTACAGGTCGCTCGAGAGCCGCAACAGCTGCTCCGGCGTATCGCCCAGCGTCCGCCGCAGCACCTGGTACAGCGCGATCCAGATCGGCATCTGGACCAGCAACGGCCAGAGGCAGCCGAGTGGATTGAAGCCCGCCTCGCGGTAGACCTTCATCAACTCTTCCTGGCGGCGCTTGGGATCCTTGTACTTCTTCTGGATCTCCTGCATGCGCGGCTGCATCTCCTGCATGCCGCGCGTCGCCCGAAGCTGGCGCAGGGTCAGCGGATACGTCACCACCCGCACGATCAGCGTGAACAGGATGATCGCCACCCCGTAGTTGTCGTCCACCGCGTGAGCGATCACGATCAGCCCGTTCATGATCGGGCCGATCAGAATGTCGTTCCAGATGAAGTCGAGGATGTCCATCGTCGGTGGGTATCAATCAGTTCTGCGGATACAGCTTCACGGCCTGGTTGGCGCCGAGCAACACGGCGTAGAGCGCGCCGTCCTCGTCGCTGACCAGGATGCGGTCGTCACGCAGGACCGCGTTGGCCATCAGGTCCTTCGCCCCTTCGAGGCGAAATTGCCTGAGCAACGAGCCGTCCGCTGCGTTGAGTTGATGAATCGTGCCGCCCCGAGCCACGAGCACGAGGATCCCGGCGCCGCTACCGTCCTCTCGCTCGACGAACAGCGGTTGGGCGCGAATCCGATCGTCGGCCGGATAGGGCGCCAGCCAGCGCGGTGCTCCGGTGCGGGTATCGAACGCGTAGACGTTCCCGCGCAGATCGGTGACATACATCACGCCGTCGTGGATCAGCGGAGTGCCCCAGAGCCAGTGCGACGCCTCGGCCACCCAGACCTGGCCGCCCGTCGCCGCGTCGAGACCGTACAGCGACCGGTCCAAACCGCCGACGTAGACCAGGCCGTCGGAGGCGCTGACGGCGCCGGCGACGCCGCCGTCAAGCTCCACCTGCCACGCTTCCGTTCCGGCCTGGGGATCGTCCACGTTGATCGCCGTGATCCGGCCGTCCAGTCCGGCCACGATCAGGAGTCGTCCCCGGTCCGTGTCGACCAATGCCGGACCGCCCCAGATTTGCAGCTCGGAGTCGCCGTTCCAGGTCCAAACCGGCTCGCCCGGCTGTTCAACATCCACCGCGTAGACCCGGTACGAGGTATCGGCCAGGTAGACCCTGGAGCCGTCAACGACGAGGTCCGCGACCAGGCGCGCGTCGCTTTCGAACACGACCCGCGCCGACTCGCCGTCGCGCCGCACGGCGTAGAGCACGCCGTCCGAATAGCCGGCCAGCAGCCATTCGTCGGTCGATTCAACCCAGACCGGGTCGGCGTAAAAGGCCTCCGGCTCGATCTCGGCGTCCAGGCCCGGGAAGTTGCCGTCATCGTCGGGGAACTGCCAGGCTTCCGCCCCGAAATTGCCGTCGAGCAGGCGAAGCGCAACCACCATCTTGTCGCCGGTCGGCGCCAGCAACTGCGTCTCCGGTTCGATCGGATCAGGCGTCGGCGCGGCCCAGCCGTCGGGCTGGTCGGCGACATCGCAGGCCACGAGCACGGGAATCACGAGCAGGAGCGCCGGCAGCAGCCAACGTCGCCGGCCGAGCCGATCAAATTGTTTCACGTGAAACATCCTGATCATGAGGCGCCGTGCGGCTCGGCGGCGCCGGATCGTATCCGCCGGGGTTGAACGGATTGCAGCGCAGCAGCCGCCAGACTCCCAGTCCCATGCCCACAACCGCGCCGCGCGATTGAACCGCATCGATCATGTATTGCGAACAGGACGGCTCGAATCGGCACTGCGATCCGAGTCCGGCGAACAGCGGCGACAGCACCGCCTGATATCCGCGCAGCAGGACAATCGTTAGCCGATCAGCCAGTCCGCTCGCCGCATGTCGCGGGCCGGATGGCGCGGCTGCAGGTCCCGCTCGCTTCAAGACGCACCTCTTGCCGCGGCGCCCGAGTGACCGTCTGCCGGCCGACCAGGGTCGGACAACCGAGCGACAACGCCGCGGAGTAGCCGCTCAAGCGTGCCGTCCAGGCGAGCGAAGTCGGCCTCCGCCGCGCCCTGGCGGGCGATCACCACGATGTCCAGACCGCGACAGGCGCCTTCGGTATTCAGCCGCCGGGCCGACTCGCGCAGTCGGCGGCGAATCCTGTTTCTGACCACGGCCCCGCCGATTCGTTTGCTCACGGCGAACCCGAACCGGCAGGGAAGCTCGACCGACTCGGCCTCCCGCCGCCGCGCGCGCAGCGCCAGCACGCCGCTGGAGCGCGAGATGCCATCTCGAAACACGGCATCGAAGTCCGACTTGCGTCGTAGTCGCTGATCACCACGCATCGTTCGTTGGTGCTTCACGCGGCCTGAGCGCGCGGTCCAACATGAATTCGGATCGAAACGTATTCAGACGACGGTTAACCGCCGTCGGCCGCGGGCTCGGCGACGCTTGAGCACGGCGCGTCCCCCTCGGGTTGACATTCGCTTGAGGAATCCATGTTCCCGCTTGCGCGGAATCCGTTTCGGTTGGTAGGTGCGTTTCGGCATCATCTCCCTCGGCACATCACGGGACACACGGGCCCGCTCGACGCGGAGCAGTAGGACAAGTACGTGTCAGTATACGCCAGCCCCTGGTTCGAACGCGTTGCCTGGACTGCGAACCTCTGCGACCGGGTGAGCGTCCATCACTCGGCGATCTGCGCCAGTGCGCGATAGACGGCCCGGGTCTCGATCACGTACTGAACATACGTTCTTGTCGAGTTGAAGTCCAGGGCGGCCAGAAATCCATCCGGCCCGGCCAATGCCGCCGCATCCTCCCAGCGCGCGGCGTTGCCCGGACCGGCGTTGTAAGCCGCCAGCGCCATCACCGGCTCGTTCGAGAAGCCCTCGAGCTGCCGTGTCAGATACCAGGCGCCGAAGCGAATCGCCAGTTCCGGTCGGGCCAGGTCGTCGTGCTGATACTCAATCCCCAATCCGGCCGCAATATCCGACCCGGTCAGCGGAATCACCTGCGTCAGCCCGACCTCGCCGGCCAGACCGCTTGCATCCGGGTCGTAGAAGCTCTCACGCCGAATCAGCGACCAGAGCAGGAGCGGATCGACGCCTTCGGTCGTCGCGTGCAGTGTCATCACATCGGGCCAGGGCTGTGGATACGCCAGCAGCAGCAACGCCGGCGGCGCCTCCGTCCAGTTCAGCCCAAACAGGCCCAGGACGCGCTCCGCTGCCCGCGCCGAGGCGGAGAACTCCCCGCGCTCGGCCAGAAACTCGGCCGCGTCCGTGAGCGCCCAGGGGTCTCCCGCGACCCCTTCGATCATCGCGAGCAGCATCCGGTCGGCTGCGTCGTCAAAGCCTCCGAGACGCAGATCCCGCGCAGCCTGCCACTCGCGCAGGTTCGCAACGTCGAGCGAGGAGGGATCCGCCTCACCGGTCAGACGCATCAGCCATTCCTCGGTCGAGAGGTCCATCAGTTCGAACCCGCCGAGCTCGAACAGCTCCGCCGCGCGCAGTCCGTAGTAGCCGACCGGATTGACCTCCACGACTTTCGCCGCCAGGTCGGCCGCCGTGTCCTGGTCTCCCGCTTCCCGATGCATCAGCGCGGACCAGAGCAACAGCTCCTGCCGCACCCGCTCTCCCCAGAAGTCGGCGCCGTCGTTGGCCGCGTCCCGGAAGCGCTGCGCTGCCTCCGCCCATTGCCCCCGCGCCGAAGCCGACGACGCCCAGCGCCGCGCCGCCTCCGGTGCGCGTTCGTGCTCCGGATGCTCAAGCATCACCCGCCGCCAGTGCTCCTCGGCCGTCAGCTGATCTCCGTCAGCGATGGCGAACTCGGCCAGACGCATGGCCGACTCCGCCGCCAGCGGATCCGACGCGTCACGTCCGATCACCGCCGCATATCCCAACGCCGCGCTGGCCAGATCGCCGTTCCGCTGATGGATGGCGGCGATGTAAAACTCTCCGGCGACCTGCTCATCAGGTTCGCCCGACGATCCGAGCACATTCAGCATCGCGTGACGGGCGTCCGCGTCGCGCCCTTCCTTGAATCGGATCATGCCGATCGTGAGTTGATCGACCGCTTCGCCGGAGTCGAGCAACAGGCCCAGCGCCTCCCGGCTCTCCGCGTATTCCTGGTAGTCGCTGACCAGGGTGAACCAGGCCTCCTGGGCTGCGCCCAGATTGCCGCGATCGCGCTCCAGTGCGCCCGTGCGGCTCAGCGCCGCCGCCTGATCGTCGCGCCAGGGCGACTGCTGGAGCAGTTCGTCATAGCGAGCCAGCGCCCGCTCGGTCTCACCGGCGATATCCAGCTCCGTCGCGGCGACGTGGAGGGCGCGCAGCCGATCCTGCGCCGGCAGCGAACCGCCCAGCGCCCGCTCCGCCCACTCAATCGCCTCGCCGCCGCGACCGGCGCGTTGCAGCGTCCTCGCAATCTCCAGCGCCACCACGGCCCAGGCCGGACTGTCCGAGTTGACGTACTCGCTCATCGCCGCAACGGCGACGTCCGTCTGCGTGAGCATCAGCGCCGCCCGCGCCCGCAACAGGGCGTGACGGCGGGTCGCGTCGGCGCTCAGCGACCCGCCGATTTCGGCGAGCGCCACCTGCGCGTCCGACGGCCGCTCGAGGCGCAGCAACAGTTGCACGCGATCCAGTCGCAACCAGGTCAGCGCGTTAGCGCTCAGAGCGCCGCCCGCTGCGATCGCCGACTCCCGCACAGCCAGCGCCTGTTCCCAGTACCCGTTGTGCTCCAGCGCCGCCGCCTCCGATACCAGCAGCGCCACGGGATCCGTCCGCGTCCGTTCCGCCGGACTCGGCTCGACCGGTTCCTGCTCTTGTACCGCGGTCTGCTCTGTCGGAGGCGGGGGACGGCTCGAAGTCTGCGACGCCGGCGCTTCCTGTTCGACTTGCTCCTCGTCGCCGCCGGAACACGCAATCGCGAGCACCGAGGCGCAGAGGACCAGCACAATCGGTCCGAGGAAGCTGCGGCGCAACAGTCGGGCAGCGTCGGCCGCTACGGCTAGTATCACAACGATCCCGGAATCCCCGCCGACGCCTGACCACACTGTACCCCCATGTCACGGACATCGGACGCCCCTATGCCTGCGACCTCATCCACGAGCTGGGCCGAGATCGACCTCGCGGCGCTGCAGCACAACGTCAACCTCCTCAGGCGCCAGGCGTCGCCGGCCGACGTGGCCGCAGTCGTCAAGGCCGACGCGTACGGCCACGGAGCAGCCGCGGTCGCGCGTGCCGCGATCGAAGCCGGCGCATCCCGGCTCTGCGTCTTCACGGTCAACGAGGCCGTCGAGCTCCGCGAGGCTGGCATTGACGCCGATATCGTCTGCCTGGGACCCGTACTCGATGGCGATCCGCCCGCGGTCGCCAGGTTCGACATCGCCGCCGTCGTCGACTCGGACGAGACGGCCGCCCGCCTGTCCGCCGCCGCAGCGGGCGCGAACGCCCGCGTTCGGGTTCACCTCAATCTCGACGCGGGGATGCAGCGCTACGGCCAACCCATCGATGCGGCGGAAACGCTGGCCGCGTCCGTGCGCGGCCGCGAGCGCCTCACGCTCGAAGCAGTCTTCACCCACTTCCCCGACGCCGGTAACCCCGACTCCTCCGAGACCCTGGACGCCTTCCGCCGATTTCAGCAGGCAGCCGACCGGATCGGCGCGTCGCTGCGTCACGCCGCCGCATCCGCCGCGACGTTCAACCTGCCTGAGACCGCGCTGGACTTCGTCCGCGCCGGGATCGCGCTGTACGGCATCGATCCGGCGCCGGAACTCGCGCATCCACAGGCCAAACGCCTGCGGCCGGTGCTGTCCTGGCGCACGCGGCTGCTCTCGATTCGCAGTGTCAGCCGAGGAGAACCGGTGTCCTA
Source organism: Dehalococcoidia bacterium (assembly GCA_965204335.1). Classification (GTDB taxonomy): domain Bacteria; phylum Chloroflexota; class Dehalococcoidia; order Bin125; family Bin125; genus Bin125. The sequence goes on from OZ241982.1 coordinate 800,033, forward strand.
TGGCGGCCTCTGGACGGCCGCGCGGGACTCGCGGATCGGCGTCATCGGGGCCGGCTACGCCGACGGCCTGCGCCGCGCGCTGTCGCCCGGCGGGGACGTGCTCATCGCCGGCCAACGAGCGCCGATCCGCGGCACGATCTGCATGGACAGCTCGATGATCGACCTGACCGACATCCCGGCCGCCAGCGTCGGTGATGTCGTGACGATCATCGGGCAGGACGCCGGCGATTCGATCAGTGCGTGGGACCTGGCGCGCCGCCTGGACACGATCCCGTACGAGATCTTCACCGGCATCACCGCTCGTGTGCCCAGAATGCCGCTCGATCCGCAAGCCTGACCTTGTCGCCAACGCGATCCGTTCGTAGGATCAGGGTCGGAGAGATGCTCATGACCGCTCGCGCACGCACCTTCGGAGCCTTGTTGGCGTTAGTCGGCGCCCTCGTCACGGCGACGGCCCTGGCTATGCTCAGTCCGACCGGCGCGAGCGAGTACCTGATTCAGGAAGAGCCGGAGCGAGGCACGACCGTCGCCGAAGCGCCGCACCAACTCATCCTCACCTTCGATCGACCGCTGGCGCAGATCAAGGGCGTTCATCACGTCGAAGTCACCGACAGCGCCGGTCACCGCGTCGACGATGGCCACCCCAGCATCTCCACCTACAGCCGGCGCACGCTGGTCGTCCCGATCCACGCCGAAGGCGACGGCACGCTCGACGTGCACTACCGCGTGCGATTGCTCGGCGATGGCGAGAGCATCGACGTGATCTCGTCCTACAACTTCAGCGTCGACCACACCCTGGGCCCAATCGAAGGCGACCAGCTCGAAGCGGCTGCCGAGGCCAAGTCCAGCCAGGCGCTGGTTCTCTGGACGATCGCGATCCTGATCGGCATCGCCGTCGCCGGTGGACTGATCTACTTCCTGCGCATGGCGACCGGTAACTCCCGCAGCTCGCTCGAACCGACCAACCGCAGCGTCTTCAGAGACTGACCGACCCGCTAGTCGTCGCCGCTGCCGTCGTCGCCGCCCGGACGCATCGCCGGGATCAGCGGCTGCGCGTCCTCGTTCCGCTTCGACTTGCGCTCCGGCAGCTCGGCGATCCGCTGCTTGACCGCCGCCACGTCATCCGGCGACACGTCCCGATCCAGCACAAACACCGCCACGCCGGAATCCCGCAGCGCCTCGATATCCCCGGCCGAGACATCCGTGGGACACTTCACGCCCAGCGGCACGGAGGTCAGCAGGGCCAGCCGACGCAGTTGCAGGATCGCGCTCAGGACGACCGGGAACTCGACCTCCACCGCGAGCTCCGCCGGTCGCAGGCTGCCCAACGCGCGCGCATCCGCCTCGTCAATCCGCAGGTCGCTCAACCGGACGACGTAGTCCACGTCCTCGTCGAGCAGCGCGTCGGCGCGGGCGCCCTCGAGTTCGAAGGACACGAAGGACGCTCCGCTCTCTTTGGCGGCGCCGACGTTGTCGGACGTCAGCGCATCGAGCCGCGTACCCCAGACCGCCATGCCGGACGATTCCGCCGCGGAGCGGTCCTCGTCGTCGAGCGCCAGGCAGAAATCTGCGCCCTCAACGACGCCGATCGTCCCGACCAGCAGCGTCGGCTGGCGCTCGTCGGACGCGGCGCCGAATCCCAGACGCCGCTGTCCACCCTTACGCCGGTCACGGATCGCGTCCGCGAACTTGCCCATGGCTGCACTCCTTCGTTCATTCGCCTCGAATTGATTGTCGACTCAACTAGAATCCAGCTTAATTCAGGCTTGGGCTTGGCCAATCGGAATCGATTGATGTGGAGGGGATCATGGACGCAGGCGAATGGCTGACTGAACCCTTTCACGCCGCCCTAGATTGGGCTCCGATTCCGCTGCGCATCGTGCTCGGCGTCATCTTCATCGATGCCGGGTTGGGCAAGTTCCGGCGTGGGATCGGCGGATTCTCCGGTTGGCTGGAATCGCTCGGTGTGCCCTTCCCGAAACTCGCCGGTCCCGGCGTTGCGACGGTCGAGTTGGTCGGCGGCGTCCTGCTCCTGGCCGGACTGCTGGTCCCCTGGATCGCCATTCCACTCGCGATCAACATGATGGTCGCCACCTACGTCAACAAGTTCAAAGAGGGACTCCCATTCCAGGGCTCGTCCGACAAACAGGGTTACGAACTTGATGTACTGATGGTCTTCGCGTGTATAAGCTTGATCCTCATGGGCGCCGGACCCGCTTCTATTGATTCCATTCTTTCGTAGGCGCCGACTCACCACCGAAGTGGCTTCCCAGAAACGCTTGCCGGCGGCAAGCGAACAGCACGGGGGTCTGCTGGATGGAACGCTGGTCGGCATTCGTCGCGGAGCATCCGTGGCGCATCATCCTCCTCTGGGTCCTCCTGGTCGTTGTGTCCGTCATTGCCGTGCGCAGTTTCGGCGGCACCCTGACCGACTCGTTCACGGTTCCCGGCACCGAGTCCCAGGCCGCGTTTGACCTGCTCGCCGAGCGCTACCCGGCCCGATCCGGCTCCGAGCTCCTGGCCGTCTTCCACACGCCCGACGGCCGGATTGACAGCGACCAGGCCGGGGCAGCGATGGAGGCGTTCGCGCGCCACGCGATCACCGTCGACGAGGTGGCCCGCGTCGACCTGCCGCATCAACGACCGGGCAACGTCTCGCCCGACGGCCAGACCGCCATCGTCCGCGTGGCATTCGACAAGCTCGCCAACAACCTCGACGTAGACAACGTTGGCGCCGTCATCGAACATGGCGAGACCCTGCGTTCGGATGCCCTCCAGATCGATTTCGGCGGCGAACCGGTTCGCGAATACGAGACCGAGCCGCCCGGCGCGGCGGAGCTGGTGGGCCTCGCCGCGGCGATGATCATCCTGATCATCGGCTTCGGTTCGATCTTCGCCGCCGGGATGCCGATCGTCTCCGCCCTTGTCGGCCTCGCGATCGGCACCGTCGGCATCGTCATTGCGGCCGCATCGCTCGACATCACGACCGTCGCCCCCACATTCGGCGCGATGCTCGGCATCGGCGTCGGGATCGACTACGCCCTGTTCGTGATCGCCCGCTTCCGCGAGCAGCTCGCAGCCGGCCTCGATCCGCGCGAGGCGGCCCGAGCCTCCGTCACGACGGCCGGACGCGCCGTGGCCTTTGCCGGATCGATTGTCGTCGTGTCGCTGCTCGGTCTGTTTGCCATCGGCATTCCCCTGATCGCCAACCTGGGGATCGCCGCCGCGATGGTCGTCCTGCTCGAAATGCTGGTCGCGATTTCGCTCTTGCCGGCAATGCTCGTGATCATCGGACGGCGGATCGACAGATTCTCGATTCCCGGCTTGCACTACACCGCCGGTGGCGAGCACGGACGCTGGTACCGCTTCTCGCGCCGGATCGAACGCCGTGCCCTGCTCTACCTGTTCCTGGCCTCCGCCATCCTGATTGCGCTCACGATTCCCGCCTTCACGATGGAACTCGGCGTCTCGGACGACGGCAACCGTCCGGACTCCTACACCTCGCGCCGCGCCTATGACCTGATCGCCGACGCCTTCGGACCGGGCTCCAACGGCGCGCTGTTTGCGGTCGTCGACAACTCGGACCAGCGGCTCACTCCCGGCGACCTGCAAGCCGTCGCGCGAGCGGTCGCCGCCACCGACGGCGTCGCCGCCGTGTTGCCTCCCGATATCTCTGCCAACGGCGAAACCGCGCTGATTCCGATCATTCCGGCCTTCGCGCCCCAGGAGGCGGAGTCGCGCCAACTGGTGGGCCGGCTCCGCGACAGCGCCGTGCCGCTCGCCCTCGCCGATGCCGTACCCCGCACGACGGTCTACATCGCCGGCACCGTCGCGGCCTACGAAGACGTCACCGCCAAGATGATCTCGCGGCTTCCCTACTTCTTCGTGCTCGTGATCGGCGTCTCGATCCTGCTCCTGATGATGGCCTTCCGATCGATCGTCGTACCGCTCAAAGCGGCCGTCCTGAACATGCTCGCCATCGGAGCGGCGCTGGGCTTCACCGTCGCCATCTTCCAGTGGGGATGGGGGCTCTCGCTGATCGGACTCGACCGCACCGGCCCCATCGAGTCGTTCATCCCGATGATCATGTTCGCGATCCTCTTCGGGCTCTCGATGGACTACGAGATCTTCCTGCTCTCACGCATTCGCGAACACTGGCTGGAGACCAAGGATTCCGGCGAGTCGGTCGCGTTCGGCATCGGCGCGTCGGCCCGCGTGATCACGGCGGCGGCTGCGATCCTGATCGCCGTCTTCGGCAGCTTCGCCTTCTTCGGCGACGAGCGGGCCGTCAAGGAGTTCGGCATGGGCATGGCCTTCGCCATCTTCATCGACGCCACGCTCGTGCGACTCGTGCTCGTGCCGGCCTTCATGCAGGTCGCCGGCCCGATCAACTGGTACATGCCGAAGTGGCTCGACTCGATCCTGCCGGACCTCACGATCGACCCGCCGATCCCGGTACGCACCCGCGTCCGGCGCATGCTCGGCGTCGCGCTGCACATGGTCCTGGCCCGGCCGCAGAAGTCCGCCCTGCGCTGAGCAATCTCAGCGCTCAACCTAGTCGGCGCTGAGCAATCTCAGCGCTCAACCCAACTTGCGCTGAGCCTCTCGCGTTCGCGCCGCGTCTAGCCTTCCTCGGCCTCTTCCTCGGCCGGCTCGCCCATGCCCTCGTAGAGGTGGACCTCAATCTGCCAGGCGGTGATGCCCGAGGCCGCGCCTTCCGGCTGGAGCAACACTCGCCACCGACCCGGCGGACTGGGCGAGTCCTCAGGCGTGATGAACACCGCGCTGGCGAGACAGCTGTCCGTGTCGCCGCAATTTGCGACCAACCGGCCCGACACCACGATCTGGCCGTCCTCGTCGAAGACGAACAGCCGCGCCGTGCTTTGATCCGTGCCGATCACCGTGGCAATGACCTCGAAGATGCCGTCCTGATCGGGGATGATCAGCGCGTTGTCCTCGTCCAGCTCGCTGCCGATGCCGATCAGCGTCGGCACCAGGCCATCCTCCGTGATTTCACCGCGCAGGCTCAGGTCCGCCATCGGACTCGGCAGGCTGACCCCGACGGTCAACTCCGCCTCTTCCTCCATCGCGGATGCTTCCGCCGGCGGCTCGCCTGCGATCTGCATGACTGTCAACACATACGCCCCGGTGCCCGCATCGGCGTAGTCCTTCACGGTCAGTCGCACGACGCCGTCCTCCTGCGGGGCGAGCGTCAGCGCCGAGTCGCTGCCGAACGGTCCGCCGCCCGTGTCGTCGTCGATGCCGTCAACGCCGACACCCTCGGCGAACAGCACCGTGTCGAACAGCAGGCTCTGCACACGGACCTCGTAGACCCCATCAGCGCGCACGGCCAGGTCGTAGCTGTCCTGGTCCCCGGCGATGTCGATGCTCCCGACGAACGGCGTATTGATCACCAACGGCGTCATCTCATCGACTTCCGAGATCGACATCAACTCGGCGCTGGACATGATCCGATACTCGGCGTCCGCCGGCATCGCCTCGGACGACTCCTCGCCCTCCCGCGCATCCGCCTGACCCGCATCCATCGCCCGCACCGGAATGATCGCCAGTCGGTACGGACCGACCGTGTCGGGAGCCACGCTGATGATCGTCGCGCCCGCGATCAGATTCGAGTCCTGCAACACCTCGCCGTTGGCGTCGATCAGTTGCAGGAGCGCCGGCTCAGTGGCCGAAACCGACAGGGAAATCGTCTCGCCCGTCGCTTCATCCGCGATGTAGAGCGAGGTCGAGTGCTGCAACGGCCCGATGCTCAGCGTGTGCTCCATCGATGCCGTACCCGGATCCAGCGAGCGAGCCGGAGCGATCGCCGCCGGCGGCAGGCTGCGCGCGAGATCGCCGGTCGAGACGTACCAGCCAAGGCCGACCAGCGCCGCCGGAGCAATGCCGATCACCGTCCCCGCGCCGTCCACCATCACCATCCCGGCCGTCGCGCCCGGCGGTCGAGCGTCGGTGCGCAGGAACGTGCGCTGGCCGGCTTCCCATTCGTCGACCCCGCTCAGCACGCCCGAGTACACCGACGGCAGGGACTCGGGCCCGTCGCCCATCGCATAACCGATGGCGAACACCGATGACCCGGGACGAATGCCCTCGCCGTCGCCCATGCGCGCGCCGGGCAGCCGTCGCACGAAATTCGGATCCAGCGGCCCCAGATAGGCGAGCCCGGTGAACTGATCCCGGCCGACGATCGCCAGATCGGTCAACGTGTCACCGTTGGAGAGCAGCACATCGGCGGCGATTGCGCCGGCCAGCGTTCGCTCATCGACGATCACGTAACCCTCGGCGATCACGAGGCCCGTCGCCATGCCGTTCGGCGTCATCACGTAGGCCAGGCTGGGGAAGACGATGCTGTACGCGTTGGCGCCCTCGCCGCCCCCTTCGGCCTCCGGCGGCGGCTTCGGGCCTTCCGCTTCCGCCGGCGGTTGAGCGGCGGGCCTCGCCGCCGGCGCCGCCGTCGTCGACGCTTCCTGCTGAACCTGCTCCTCTTGCGCCTGCTGTTGTTCTTCCTCGTCGTCGGAGTCGTCGCCGACCAGATCACACGCGCTGAGCAGCAGTGCCGTGCCGATCAGCAGCGTCAACAGCCAGATTCCGCGATGGCGCAGACGGTTGGTCAGCATGGATAGGGTCATCTCGGCTCCCGTCGCTGTCACGACACGGCTCATCCGCGTTCGGCCTGCGTCTCAGCCCTCACATTGCGTAGGGGATTGTGATCGGAGTGTATCCCACGATCAGGGATCAACCGCCGACCGAACGCGGCCCGGCAGCCCGCAAACGACACTCCTCCGGAGGCGCGATACTGGCCGTATCGAAGAGCCGATTGACATCAGAACAGGGAATCGAGGGGCTCCATGCAATACATCCTGCTGGTGCGGCTGTCGACCGAAGGAATCGACCAGACCCTGGAGAATCCGCGCGCGCCGCTCGATGCGGAGCGCAGCGTGATGGTGCCCGGCGTCAGCGCCCTCGGCATCTACGCGGTGCTCGGTCCCTACGACTTCACCTGCATCATCGACGCGCCCGACAACGACGCCGCGGCGCGCTGGTCGATCGCTTTCGCCGCCCGCATCCGCGGCGAGATCACGACCATGCCCGCCGTACCCATCTCCCACCTGCAGGAACGCGGCGGGACCGAAGAATTCGAAGTGACATCGGAGCCGCTCCCCGGTCAGACCAGCGGATAGCCGATCAGTCCCCTCTCTCTCTGGAGACTTGGGCACAGACCCGTTTCCGGTCCCCTCTCCCCGAGGGAGAGGGTTAGGGTGAGGGCCCGGCCGCATCTGGAGCGCTGGAGCCGGCGGGGGGATTCGAACCCTCGGCCTACGGTTTACGAAACCGTTGCTCTACCTCTGAGCTACGCCGGCAGCGACCTGAATCAGAGCGTATCGCAATCCCGGCAGACCGCCGCGTCTCCCGCCGGGCAGGCTCTCCGAGCACAAGCAGTCCCCGTTCTCCATTGAAAACGCCTCAACCTATCGACGTCTTCTCTGCATCAGATGCGGAGTGTTGCGTCTGCTCTATGGTCTACACATGTTCCGATTGACCGTCTCAACCATGGACGACGAGTTCGTCGCCCCCCTCCAACCCGGCCTGGAGCGCGAAGGCTTGCAGGTCGTCCGATACGCCCCGGCCGAAGGCAATGAGCCCGATCCCGCCGCGGCGCCGGATGTGCTCTTGCTCGACTGGCGTCACGCCGTGCCGGCCTCGAAGCCGTCCGAGGTGCAGGCCTGGCCCGACGCCATGCGCCTCGCCGTCCTGCGCCCCGCCGACACCCACCTGTTGGGGCCAACCCAGGAACTCGACGATTTCATGCTGGCGCCCGTGCATGAGGCGGAGCTGATCGCCAGGGTCCAGCTCGTGCTCTGGCGTCACGGACGGGCATTAACCCGGAACACCCTGGAGGCCGGCGACCTCGTCGTCGACACGTCCAACTACCAGGTCTTCGAAGGCGGCCGCTCGGTCTCGCTGACGTTCAAGGAGTTCGAGCTCCTGCGCTTCCTCATGACCCACAACCAGCAGGTCTTCACCAGGGAGACCTTGCTCAACCGGGTCTGGGGCTACAACTACTACGGAGGCTCGCGCACGGTCGACGTGCACATCCGCCGCCTGCGCTCGAAGCTCGAAGCCGGCGGCCAGCGCTACGTCGAGACCGTCCGAAACGTCGGCTACCGCTTCGCCCTCCCCCTCCGCTAACCCCCTCCGGTCCCCTCTCCCCCCGCTCCGCGGGGGGAGATGCCGCAGGCAGAGGGGGCTCCCCAGAACCCGAACAAGAGGCCCCGAACTCATCGCACGGGAAGCCCGGCTCGCCCAGGCCGCATCAGACCCGAACTGGCGCCGGCGGCATGCGCCTTTACAGACAAGCCGGATACACAACGTCGCGCCTTCGAAGCGCGGCGGCGGGCGTAACTCAGGTGTAACCCAGAACCGTCTGGTACGGCTTGCGCTGCCCATACGATGATGCGCAGCAAGCATTGATCCTGCGTGGTCGGCGGCAGTGCGCGTGTGCGACTCCAACCGGCCCCCACTTTGACCGCGCAGAGCAAAGAGAGGCACAGCCCATGGCAACCCTTGGCGACATTCAGAACCTGATCCAGGATCAGGGCATTCGTCGCGTCGACCTGCTGGTCACCGACCTGATCGGCCGCTGGCAGCACTTCAGCATTCCTGCCTCAAAGGTCGACGAAGACCTCGTCGAGCGCGGCCAGGGCTTCGACGGCTCCTCGTTGCGCGGATTCCAGAGCATCGACGAATCCGACATGCTGCTCCGCCCCGACCTCGACAGCGCCCGGATCGATCCAACCATCGACACGCCCACGCTCACCTTCATCTGCGATGTGCACGATCCGATCACCGGCGAACGCTACAGCCGCGACCCGCGCTACGTCGCGACGAAGGCCGAGCAGCATTTGATCGACTCCGGCATCGCCGACCAGGTCTTCTTCGGCCCCGAGCTCGAGTTCTTTTTGTTCGACCACGTCCAGTTCCAGCTCTCGATCAACCAGGCCTTCTACGTCGTCGAGTCGGACGAGGCCGACTGGAACAGCGGCCGAGACGAGGACGACCACAACCTCGGCTACAAGATCCCGCCCAAGCAGGGCTACTCGCCCACCGCCCCCTTCGACACGCTCAGCGACATCCGCTGGGAGATGGCCGACGCGATGGGCAAGGTCGGGATGGAACTCGAAGTCCATCACCACGAGGTCGCGACCGGCGGCCAGGGCGAGATCGCCACGCGCTTCAACACCCTGCGCACCAAGGCCGACGAGACCCAGTGGTACAAGCACATCGTCCGCAACGTCGCCAGGGCCCACGGCAAGAGCGCGACCTTCATGCCCAAACCGCTCTTCGGCGACAACGGCACCGGCATGCACTGCCACCAGTCGTTGTGGAAGGACGGCTCCCCCCTCTTCTACGAAGGCGGCAAATACGCCGACCTCTCCGACACGGCCCGCCACTACATCGGCGGCCTGCTCAAGCACGGCTCCGCCCTGCTCGCCTTCTGCGCGCCGACCACCAACTCGTACAAGCGACTCGTGCCCGGCTTCGAAGCGCCGATCTACCTCGCCTACTCGCAACGCAACCGCTCCGCCGCGGTCCGCATCCCCACCTACGAGTCCTCGCCCAACAGCAAGCGTCTCGAGTTCCGACCCCCCGACGCCTCGGCCAACACCTACCTCGCCTTCTCGGCGATGCTGATGGCCGGCCTCGACGGCATCCGGAACCAGATCGAGCCGGGCGAGCCGGTCGACACCGACATCTACGAGCTCTCCGTCGAGGAGGCGGCCGGCATCCCCTCGGTGCCCCACTCGCTCGAAGGCTCGCTCGAAGCGCTGGCGGCCGATCACGACTTCCTGATGACAGGCGGCGTCTTCACCCAGGACCTGATCGACGAGTACCAGGACTTCAAGCTGACCGAGGCCCGCGACGTCTTCCAGCACCCCGTCCCGGCCGAGTTCTTCCACTACTACCACATCTAGCATCCGGTCCCCTCTCCCTGAGGGAGAGGGCTAGGGTGAGGGCCCCGCTCCATGGGTGAAGATGCCGCGACTCTTCCCCTCTCCCCCCGCTTCGCGGGGGGAGCCTGCCCCGCACTTGATGCGGGGATGTCACGTAGTGACAGAGGGGGGCAACCGCTGAACCCCAAATGACATGACCACCCTCGACCCGGACCCCAACGCGCCACCCAGCGAGCATCAGCACGTCCTCAACGCCTGCCGCGAGCACGACGTGCGCTTCGTGCGGCTCTGGTTCACCGACCTCCTGGGCCAGCTCAAGTCGGTCGCGATCACGATCGACGAGTTGCCCGCCGCCCTCGAAAAGGGCGTTGAGTTCGACGGCGCCTCGATCGAGGGCTTCGCCAGGCACGACGAGTCGGACATGGTCGCCCTGCCCGATCCGGACACCTTCGTCGTCCTGCCCTGGCGTCCCCAGCAACACCGGGTCGCCCGGATGATCTGCGACATTCACCGCCGCAACGGCGACCCGTTCGAAGGCGACCCGCGCCGCGTCCTGCGTCGCCAGCTCGAATCGGCCCAGCAGCGCGGTTACACCTTCTACGTCGCGCCGCAGATCGAGTACTTCTACTTCCGCGCGCCCGATGATCCCTCACCGCTCGATTCCGGTGGCTACTTCGACCTCTCGCCCCTCGACACGGCGACCGACCTCCGCCGCGAGACCGTGCTGACGCTGGAGGAGATGGGCATCGGCGTCGAGTCCTCTCACCACGAGGCGGCGCCCTCGCAGCATGAGATCGACCTGCGCTACACCGACGCCCTGACCATGGCCGACCAGGTTATGACCACGCGGCTCGTGGTCAAGGAAGTCGCAATCAAGCAGGGCGTCCACGCGACCTTCATGCCGAAGCCGCTCAACGGCGTCAACGGGTCGGGGATGCACGTCTACCTGTCGCTCTGGGACCACGAACAAAACCTGTTCTACGAAGAGGGCGGCGGTCTCTCGGTGATCGCGCGCTCGTTCCTCGCCGGCCTGCTCAAGTACACGCCGCAGTTCACGCTGATCACCAACCAGTGGTCGAACAGCTACAAGCGCCTCGCCCCCGGCACCGAGGCGCCGGTTTACCTGACCTGGTCGCACGCCAACCAGTCCGACCTCGTGCGCATCCCCGAGTACGAGCCGGGCGACTCCGAATCGACGCGGCTCGAGTACCGGGGCGCGGATTCGGCCACCAACCCTTACCTCGCGTTCTCAGCCTTCCTCGCCGCCGGCCTGCGAGGCATCGACGAGGGTCTGACGCCGCCGCCGGCCGCCGAAGACAACGTCTTCGAGCTGACGCCGACCCAGCGCTCCGCACGCGACATCGTCGAGATGCCCACCACGCAGGGCCGGGCGATCGAGGCCTTCTCCAAATCGGATCTGATGAGGAACGTGTTGGGCGAGTACGTCTGGTCAACGGTGCTGCAGAACAAGCGCCTCGAGTGGGACGAATACCGCTCGCAGGTGACCGACTACGAACTGCGCCGTTACCTGGCCGTGCTGTAGCGCTCTCGCTAGCCGCCCACGACCGACGCCGACAGCGCCGCCGCCTGCTCGAACAGACCCTCGGTCGAGCTGTGGATCACGTCGAACAGCGGCGTCGGGTAGAGCCCGATGAAGAGCACGCCGGCGACCAGCACGATCAGCGCCCCGGCCAGTGGTCTCGAGACGTGGAAGCGGGCGCGATCCGAGCCCTCCGGCTCGTACAGGTACATCTGCTTGATCACCATCAGGTAGTAGTAGAGCGAGACGAACGAGACCGTCACACCGATCGCGCCCAACCAGAGGAAGCCGTTGTTGAAGGCCGCCTGGAAGATGATGAACTTGGTCGCGAAGCCGGCAAACAACGGCATCCCCGCCAACGAGAACAACGCGGCCGCAATCGAGAACGCAAGGAACGGCTGACGCTCGGCCAGCCCGCGCAGATCGATGATGTCGTCCCGGCCGGTGCGGTTATAGAACGCGATGATCGCGGCAAAGACGGCGATGTTGGTGGTCACGTAGCCGATCAGGTGCAGCACCAGCGCCGAGGCCGCATCCTGCGACTGGGCGATATCGGCGGCGTTGAGCGCCACGATCCCGACAAGCAGGTATCCAACCTGAGAGATCGACGAATAGGCCATCAGCCGCTTGAAGTTGGTCTGCTGCAACGCCATCAGGTTGCCGACGATCATCGTCACGGCGGCCAGGATGCCGACGAACCAGACCCACTCGGCCGCGGCGGGCAGGAATGCCTCGGAGAACAGGCGCAGGAAGAATGCGAAGGCTGCGGCCTTGCCGCCCGCGCTGAGGAACGCGGTGATCGGCAGCGGCGCGCCCTGGTAGGCGTCCGGCGTCCACTGGTGGAACGGCACGGCCGAGACTTTGAACCCCAGACCCGCGGTGATCAACACGAGCCCGATCAGCAGGCCCGGCCGGGTCGCATCGGGATCAACCCCGCCGCTGCCGCCGGCGAACGATGCGAGCTGGTCGGCGATGTTGCGCGTGCCTTCGACGACATCCGGTCCAATCGCCGAATAGGTCGTCGTTCCGGTGACGCCGTAGATCAGCGAGATGCCGTAGAGCATCAGCGCCGAGGAAAAGGCGCCGAGCAGCATGTACTTGAGCGAACCCTCGTTGGAGAACGGATTCAGCTTGTTGAATCCGACCAGGATGTAGAAGCTGAACGACAGCAGCTCGAGCGAGAGGTAGGCCGTGAGCAACTCGCGCGAAGCGGCAAGCAGCATCATTCCCAGCGTGGCGAAGACGATCAGGCCGTAGAACTCGGCGTGGTTCTTGAGCCGGTCGCCGGCGAACTGGACCGCCGCCATGACCGTGAAGAACGCGATCCCGAGGAAGAAGACGCGGAACAGCACCGTGAAGTGGTCGACCGCGAGAACCGTGCCGAAGTCGTCGTTGGTGTTCCAATAGGCAACCGCCGTGACGATGGCGATCACGGCCAGCCCGGCGGCGGTGAAGTAACCGAACCACTTCTGGTCGACCTGACGGAACATCAACGCGGCCGCAATCACGACCACGGCCAGACCGGCCATGACGAATTCGGGGATGATCAGCTGATATTCGAGGTCCATCAGTGTCACCGTCCGGTCAGCGAACTGAGTGTGAACAGTCCGCCAATCTGGTCAACTCCGGGCAGTTCCGCAACCGTCGGCGCGATTCGGTCGACGAACGGGTCGGGCCAGACGCCCATCGCGATGATCGGCGCGATGAGCACGATCGCCGCGGCGATCTCCCAGCGAGTCAGTTCCTTCAGGTTCTCCCAGCGCGGGTTGAACGGCCCCAGCGCGGCTCGGCCCATCAGACGCAGCACGTAGATGGCGGTCAGCGCGGCTGAGAGGATGCCCAACGCGGCAAACAGCGGGAACGTGTCGATCGCGCCGACGAAGATGTGGAACTCGGCCACGAATCCCGACAGACCGGGTAAGCCGAGCGAGGTCAGGCCGGCAATACCGAAGAAGATCACGAACAGCGGCATCTTGCGCACCAGTCCGCCGAACACGCGGATGTCCCTCGTGTGCGCCTGGTCGTAGAGTCCGCCGACCATGGCGAAGAAGAGCGCGGTCATCACGCCGTGCGAGAACATCTGCAGCACGGCTCCGTTCACTCCGATGTTGTTCATCGTCCCCAGTCCCATCAGCACGAAGCCCATGTGAGAGACGGACGAGTAACCGATCACGAACTTGAGGTCGGTCTGATGGATCGCCGAGATCGCGCCGTAAACCGCGGCGACGCCGCCCAACACGAGCAGAACGGGCATCCAGAAGTCGGTGCCGGCCGGCAGGATCTCCATGCCGAGGCGAATCACGCCGAATGCCCCGAGCTTCATCAGCACGCCGGCGTGAAGCATCGAGACGGCCGTCGGCGCGGCCACGTGGCCGTCGGGCGACCAGGTATGGAAGGGGAACAGACCGGCCAGGACCCCACAGCCGATCATGAAGAAGGGGAAGAACGTATTGGCGAAGCCGCGGCCGAACTCGATATCTCGCAGCACCGCCATGTCGAATGTGCCCGCGCCGGCCTCGGCGAAGACCGCGAAAATGCCGACGAAGATCAGCACCGAGCCGCCGACCAGGACCATGGTCAGCTTCATCGCGCCGTATTCCTTGTTGGTCGAGCCCCAGATCACGATCAGCAGGTACATCGGCAGCACGGCGAGCTCGTAGGCGAAGAACCAGAAGAACAGGTCCTGGCCGATGTAGACGCCGTAGACGCCGGTGAACAGCGCCATGAAGAGGATGAAGAAGTCTTTCACCCGATGCGTGATCTTCCAGGAGACCAGTACGCCGGCGAAGCCGACCAGGCCGTTGAGCAGGACCATCGGCGCAGCGATACCGTCGACCGCGAGGTGCAGCGAAATGCCGTTCTCACCAAGGAAGCCGATGTTCTCAATCCACGGGTACTGCAGATCGAACTGGTAGCCGCCCTCGGCGAAGTCGTAGACGGCGAAGATCCAGATCGAGTCGATCAGCGTGGCGGTCGTGGCGATCAGTGCGATCCAGCGCACGACGTTGGCGTGCCGCGAGGGCACGAAGACCGTGAGCAGCATCGCCGCCCCGGGGATCAGCAAGAGCAGGAGGAGAGCTTCACCTGCGTCCACGCTGTGCGCCTCTCTCTATCTCGTTCGCTTGCTATCCGCGCAGCAGGAAGGCGAGGCCGCCCGCGAGGGCGACGCCGACAACCATCAGCAGCGCGTAATCGGGAATCCGTCCGGTGACGTGGTAGCGCAGCCAGTATGCGGCGTAGCGCGTCGCGTCGGCCGGAGCATTGATCCCCGTGTCGTTGACAATCATGCGGTCGAACCAGGCCACGATGCGCGCCAGCGGCAGCATCGCGCGGTCGATGCCCCACTGGTAGGCCTCGTCGAAGTAGAACTTGTTCTCGATCACGGCGGCCAGTCGTGGCTGGAATTCGCGCACCGCCTGAGCGCGATGCGAGTTGCGGCCCCAGAAGAACCACCAGGCGGTCAGGAACCCGAGCAGCGAGACCGTGCCCGTCACCGCGGCGATCGAATTGGAGAAGTGGAAGTCATGCGGCTCGGGGAAGTAGACGTAGTTGTTGATGCCGCCGGGGAATCCGAGCGCGTCGCCGACCTGGTCGAAGGCCACAAAGCCGATCAGGAAGGTGAGGATGGTGAGAAAGACGAGCGGGATCAGGATCGTCGGAGCCGCCTCGCGAGCGCGGCGGATTACGGCGATGTCCTTGGGCGGTCCGAAGAAGGTGATGATCACCAGCCGAGCCATGTAGAGCGCCGACAGGAACGCGGCCACCCCCAGCAGGATCGCGACGGCAGTGTTTGCCCCGCCGAGTGTGGCCACGAAGATCTCGTCCTTGGAGAAGAATCCGGAGAGCGGCGGGATACCGGCCAGCGCGACCGACGAAATGATGAACGTTGACGCCGTCACCGGCATCCGCCACCAGAGTCCGCCCAGCTTGCGTGCGTCCTGTTCCTCAGTCATGTGGATCACGGATCCCGAGCCCAGGAAGAGACAGGCTTTGAAGAAGGCGTGCGTCAGCAGATGGAACATGGCAATGCCGACGGCGCCGACCCCCAGGGCGACGAACATGAATCCCAGCTGCGACACAGTGGAGTATGCGAGCACTCGCTTGATGTCGTTCTGGGCGAGAGCCATCATCCCGGCCAACAGCGCGGTCGTCAGCCCGACGGCGAGTACCACGTTGGACGCGCCCGGCGTGACCTCGAAGACCGGCAGCAGTCGAGCGACCAGGTAGACGCCGGCCACGACCATCGTGGCGGCGTGGATCAGCGCGGAGACCGGCGTGGGACCTTCCATCGCATCGGGCAGCCAGACGTGGAACGGCACCTGGGCCGACTTGCCTGCCGCGCCGAGGAAGAGCATCAACGTCGACAGCGTCAGATAGCCATCGCCCATGACCTGGGGCAGGTCGTTGACGCGGCCAGCCTCGGCGGCGGCGATGATGTCGGAGATCTGGAAGGAGCCGGTCGCGCGCCAGAACAGGATGATGCCGATGAACAGGCCGACATCCCCGAGTCGCGTCGTGACGAAGGCCTTCTTCGCCGCCTCGACGGCCGAGCGGCGCTCGTAGTAGAAGCCGATCAACAGGAATGAGCAGAGGCCCACGCCTTCCCAGGCGACGAACATGAGCAGCAGGTTGTCGGCCAGGACCAGGGTCAGCATCATCGCCACGAACAGCGAAAGCACCGCGAAGTACCACCAGTAGCGCGGCTCCGGCTTGCCGTGATGGCGCAGATAGTTGGTCGAATAGATGTTGACCATCAGCGCCACGGTCGCGACGACGAAGACCATCACCATCGCGATCGAGTCGACCGTGAAGCCGAGGCGGACGACGAAGCTGTCGAAGTTGATCCAGTCGGTGCCGACGTTGCGGATCCCACCGAGACCGGCGCCCAGCCAGTCGAGATGCGATTCGAGCACGAAGAAGAAGAGCACGAACACGGCCAGCGCCGCGCCGACCGAGATGAAGTCGCCGCCGCGCGGCAGCTTGCGGCCGAAGAGGAACAGGACAACGAATGAGATGGCCGGGATCGCCGGCAATATCCATGCGTGGTCAGCCCAGATCATCAGCGCGTGCTCCCAATCACCGTTCGAGCTACCACTTGAGGAGATTCACTTCATCGACGTTGGCCGTGGCTCGGTTGCGGAAGGTCCGCACGACGATGCCCAACGCCAGCGCCACCTCGGCGGCGGCGATGACGATGATGAAGAAGGCGAAGACGACGCCCGTGATGTTGCCGAAGTCGACGCGTCCGTAGACCGCGAACGCGACCATGTTCAGCGACACGGCGTTGAGCATCAACTCGACTGAGAGCAGGATCAGCACGGCGTTGCGGCGGGTCAGGACGCCCATCGCGCCGATGGCGAAGAGGATCGCGTTGACCACGAGGATGTGCTCGAGGGCCGGCATCAGTTGTCGTCCTCATCAGGTGAGGCGAGCATGATCGCGCCGTCCAGCGCAATCGAGAGCAGCACGCCGACGATGATGAAGGGCACGATCCAGACCGTGAAGATGGCGTCGCCGATCTCTTGCAGACCGACGGGCTCCATGGCCGATGTGCTTTCCGGCGTGACCCAGGTCGTGGCGACGATCCCGCCGATCAGGGCGGCCATCAGGCCGAGTGAAGCGGCAATGCCCAACGGTCGGGAACGCCCGAACAACGCTTGCGGGCGTTCTCTCGCTCTGGTCAGCATGAGCGCGAACAGGATCAGGATGACCACCGCGGAGCCGTAGATCAGGAGCTGGACCAGGGCGATGAACTCGACGGTGAGGATCAGGTAGATGCCGGCCACGCCGGCCAGCGCAGCGATGAAGAACAGCGCGGCGTAGACGATATTGCCCGCTGTGATCACGCCGATCGCGGAGACCAGCATGACCACGGCCAGGATCCAGAACACCACCTGAGTCGCGGTGACGCCGTCCTCCACGCGCTTGCTCCTCTTCTCGTCTGTCCGTTAGTCGCCGCCGGCCTCGACCGGGGTGACCTCGGGAGCGGTAATCACGCGCGGCGTCGCCGGCGTGGTCTGAACGGTTCGAGTGCCCGCGCCCTGCTTGCGACGCATGATGTAGAAGACCAATCCACCCAGCGCGACCAGCAGGCCGAACGAGACCAGACCCACCACCCAGTCGGCGCCGCCGTAGGCGAGGATGATCCCGTTGGCGATCACCTGGACGATCGCGAAGGGCAGCAGCACCTTCCAGGAGAACGCCATCAACTGATCGATGCGCAGGCGCGGGAACAGCGCCCGCGAGCCGATCACGAGCACGATCATCACAGATGTCTTGACGAACGTCAGCACGATCTGCAGGCCCAGCCCGACATCCGCGCCGAAGGGCCAATTCCAGCCGCCGAGGAAGAGCGACGAGGCGAGCACCACGAGCAGGAAGAGCGCCGTGTACTCGGCCAGGAAGAACATCCCCCAGCGCATCCCGGAATATTCGACGAAGTAGCCGCCCACGACTTCCGACTCGGCAATCGGCATGTCGAATGGCGGGCGATGCAGTTCGGCCAGCATGCCGACGATGAAGATGAAGAAGCCCAGCGGCTGCAGGAGGATGTACGGCGTCGTCGTCTGATCGCCGACGATCGCGTTGATCGAACCGGCGGCCGAGGCGTCGCCGTCGACGGCGATTCGTCCGGCGGCGACCATCACGACGGCAACGATGATCAGCAGCATCGGGATCTCATAGGAAATCGCCTGCGCTGCGGCCCGCACGCCGCCGAGCAGGGCGTACTTGTTGTCCGAGCCCCAGGCAGCCATCACCACGCCGACGATGTTCAGTCCCAGGACGCCGAAGACGAAGAGCAATCCGAGATTGAGGTCGCGGATGAACCACGTCTCCGTAAACGGCATCGGCACAAAGACGAGGAAGACCGGCACAAAGGCCATGTACGGCGCGAGCTCGAACGCCCAGCGATCGGCGGTGATTGGCCGGACATCTTCCTTGGTGACGAGCTTGAGCGCATCGGCGATCGATTGCAGCGTGCCAATCGGACCGGTGCGGGTTGGACCAACGCGGGCCTGGAAGCGGGCCAGGATCTTGCGCTCGAGGTAGATCAGCGCGAACGCCATGATCGTCATCAAGGCGACGATGAAGATGACGCGCAACAGCGCGTCGATCCAATCGGGCATGCTGACGCCGGCGAACTCGCTCAGGACCATCTAGGCCATCCCCACGGGCTGCTCTGGCTGCCCACGCAGGTTACACGCGATTCCGCTTACGACCATTAGCGGTCAACCTCGCAGAGCACGATGTCGATCGAACCGAGCGCCACCACGGCGTCGGCGAGGTAGGTGTTGATCACCTGCGGCTTCAGCGAGGAGAGGTTGTGGAAGCATGGTGAGCGCATCTTCACGCGCCACGGCTTGTCGGTCCCGTCGGAGACCATGTAGATGCCGTACTCGCCGCGCGGATTCTCCTGGCGCATGTAGATCTCGCCGGGCGGAGGACGCAGACGGGCCGGCATTCGCTCCGGCTCGATCGCACCCGAGGTTGGCATCTGGTCGAGCGCCTGGCGCAGGATCGTGACCGACTGGCGCATCTCTTCGAGCCGCACGAGATAACGGTCGTAGACGTCGCCGCGCTCGCCGACCGGAATCTCCCAGTGGAAGCGGTCGTAAATCGAGTAGGGCTCGTCGACCCGCAGATCGAACGGCACGCCTGAGGCTCTCAGCATCGGGCCGGTGACGCCGAACGAGATTGCTTCTTCGGCCGTCATCGCACCGACATCGCGGCAACGGGCGACAAAGACCTCGTTGTTGGTCATCAGGTCGTCCACGTCTGAGATCCCGATTTCAACCTGGTCGAGCACCCAGTGCGAGTCCTCGATGAAGGTCTCATGCGGCTCCCAGGCGAGCCCGCCGACGCGGAAGTAGTTGTACATGATCCGGTCGCCGCAGACCGCTTCGAACAGGTCCTGGATGCGTTCGCGCTCCTTGAACGTCCAGGTGAACGCGGTACCGAAGTAGCCCACGTCGGTGCCGAATGCGCCCATGAACATGAAGTGCGAGAGCAGCCGGTTGAACTCGGCCAGGATCAGGCGGACGTACTCGGCCCGCTCTGGAATCTCGATCCCGGCCAGGCGCTCGACGGCGTTGACGTAGACCCACTCGGAGTTAAACGCGGCGAGATAGTCGGTGCGGTCCTGGTAGCCCAAGGCGCCGCGATAGTCGAGATTCTCGGACAGCTTCTCTCCGCCGCGGTGCATGTAGCCGATGTACGGGATCGCGTCCTTGACGATCTCGCCGTCCACGGTCAGCACCATGCGGAAGACGCCGTGCGTCGCCGGGTGCTGCGGCCCGATGTTGATGTTCATGTCGACGGTTTCGAACTCGCGCTCGACGACGACGGGTTCGGTGAGTACTTCACCTTCAACGGTTCGCTGGACCATGGGGGCTACTCCCAAATCCTCGTCGTGTTCATCGTCATGTCGCGACCGTCAACCCCTCTGGCAATCGAGTGCCGACTACTCGCCGCGCAACTGGGCGCGTCGGGCGGCGGCAAGCTCGCGGCCGAGTCTGACCCGTTCTGATTGCGCGGCAGCGCGGCCTTCGGGATCTTCTTCGGCGTCGGGGATCGTCGGCAGTTCGGGCGGCGGCGGCGCCGGCGGACGGTCGTCCTGGGCAGGAGCCGCCGACGGCGCAGCCTCGGCCGCCGCGGGAGCGGCGGCCGGAGCCGCGGCCGGGCGCGGCGGCGGCGCGGCGCCCTCGGGTCGCGGACCGCCGGCAGGCGGCGCGCCGGCCAGGCGCTCGGCCCGGCGCACAGCGGCGAGCTCTCGGGCGCGGCGGACGCGCTCGGCCTGCTCGGCCCGGCGCTCCTCGCGCTCCTCTTCGGTCATGTCCTCGACCCGCTTGCGTTCGGGCGCGGCGGCGGCGGCCGCTTCCGGAGCCGCCTCTTCCTCCTCCGCCGGCTCCGGCGGTGGGTACTCCTTGGTGAAAAACTCGACATCGACGCCCTGCTCCATCTCGATCGGCGCGAGCGGATGGCTCTTGCGCAACGGATGGATGTCGAGGTCTTCGTCGAGCAGCAGGTTGCGCGGATCGGGATGGCCGATGAACTCGATCCCGAACATCTCGCGGCATTCGCGCTCGGCCCAGTCGGCCATCTCGTAGATGTCGGTCACCGACTCGACGACCGCGCCGTCGGATGGAAGCCAGGCCTTGATCGTGACGGCCTGGCGCAGCGGAATCGAGTAGAGGTGATAGACGATCTCGAGGCCGCGATCTTCCCAGTCGACCGCGGTTTGATTGCGCAGCAGGTTCATCTGCAGACGCTCGTCCTCGCGGCCGCGCTCGAGCACCTCGTGGATCGAGTCGGGAGGAATCGTCAGCGCGACGTCGTCGCCCTTGGTCAGCGCCGCGTCGAAACTGACGAGCGGCATGACCTCGCGATAGGTGTCGGCGATCGAACCGGGAGGCGGCTCGTGACTCGGCGGTTCCTCGGGTGCGGCCGGCGTACGACGTGACGTCATGGTTGGTTAGTAACCCCGCGCGCGTTCTTCGACGATCTTCTCCTGCAGGGCAAGCAAGCCGTCGATCAGAGCTTCGGGACGGGGCGGGCAACCGGGCACGTAGACATCGACCGGGACAATATTGTCGACGCCCTGCACGACGCGGTCGTACTGGGTGTAGGGGCCGCCGTTGGTCGCGCAGGCGCCCATCGAGATCACCCATTTGGGGTGCGGCATCTGCTCGTAGAGCAGCTTGACCGCCGGGGCCATCTTCTTGGTCACCGTGCCCGCCACGATCATCACATCGGACTGGCGCGGAGACGGCCAGGGCACGATTCCGAAGCGGTCGAGGTCGTGATTGGCCATGTAGGTGGCGATCATCTCGATCGCGCAGCAGGCGAGTCCGAAGGTCATCGGCCAGAGCGATGACTTGCGCGCCGCCGAGATCAGCGCCTCCGCCGGCGCCTGCATCACCCCGGGCAGCACGACCTTGTACGGGACCGTCGGAGGCTGGTCGTCGATCGCCTGCAAGCGCAGCGATTCCGGCGAGATGATCACAGGCGTGGGATCGCCCATATGTGGTGGCTGGGAGGTCGTCATACGCCGCGTCTCGCTGTCTGTTCCATCAGTTTCGTTGCCAGTCGAACACGCCCTTGCGCCAGGCGTAGGCCAGCGCGATCAGCAGCGTGCCGATGAAGAGAACCATCTGCCAGAGAATCACCTTGCCGAACTCGGGCTCGTCCATCAGGCCGAGGAAAGACACGGCCCAGGGCAAGAGGAAGACGACCTCCACATCGAACACGAGAAACAGCAACGCATAGGTGTAGTAGCGGACGTGGACCTGGGCCCAGTTGCGGCCGATCGGCAGCATGCCGCATTCGTAGACTTGGCCCTTGAGCGCCGTGCGCCGCTGCGGAGCGAGCAGCTTGGTCGCCAGCAGCGCCGTCAGGACGAGCATGATCCCCACGGGGATCGCGACCAGGACCGCGCCATAGTTCTCGAACAGCTCAGACACGTCTACCTGCCGTCACCCGCTCTGAAAATGCGCACCAGATTCCCCAGTGCGAACAGATCGTACCCGCGCGGCATAATCAGGGTCAATGTTTGGCCGACGAAACAGGCGAGCCCATCCTCCGATCCCATCTCCCCCCGCTGTGCGGGGGGAGATGCCGAAGGCAGAGGGGGGCAGCGGCTTTGCCCACAGGTCGGCAGTGGAGTTGCTTGCAAAGGATGTCGAAGTCAGGGCGTAAGTCCAAGATCACTTTCATACTTGAACTCGATCGTCTCATTCACATCCTCGAGCTCCCGCGAGCCGGTCTTCACGTAGCCCAGACGCTCGTACAGCCGATGCGCATCCTCAAACCGCGTGTCCGACCATAACTCGATCCGCCACGCCCCATGCTCGCGAGCCCACGCGACCCCGGTCTCAAACAACCGCCGGCCCAGTCCTCGCCCGCGCAGATGCGCGTCCAGATAGAGCCGGTGCAACTCCACGGTCGGCCCATCGACCCGCTCCGCCGCAATCGAGCCCACCACAGCGCCGTCCCCGTCGCGCATGACCCACATCGCGCCGATCGGCGAGCGGTACGGAAACGCCTGCTCCTCGGCCAGCAGATCCCAGAACTCATCCTCGGGATCCCAGATGAACCCGTACTCGTCGAAGACCCGGTGGATCAGCTCGATCACCTCAGGCGCGGCTTCGTAGCCAGCCGGCTCTATCTGGAAGCTCATGGCGCGTTACTCTGCTGCTGTAGACGACCACGTTCAGATCAAGTGCATTGCGCACGTGAGGAGCACGATATGGGACCGCTCAGCGGCATTCGCATCATTGAATTCCAGGGCATCGGACCGGGCCCCTTCTGCGGCATGATCCTGTCCGACATGGGCGCCGACATCGTCCGCATCGACCGCGCCTCGAACGCTCCGGGTGAAGCGCCGGCCAATCCGCCCGGTGACCTGCTCGCCCGCGGCCGGCGCTCGATCGCGCTCGACCTCAAGAACCCCGAGGGCGTCGAGGTCGCGCTCAAGCTGATCGAAGGCGCCGACGCGCTCTTCGAGGGCTTCCGTCCGGGCGTGATGGAACGTCTGGGTCTGGGCCCGGACGTCTGCCTCGAGCGCAATCCCAAGATCGTCTACGGACGCATGACCGGCTGGGGTCAGGAAGGTCCGTACGCGCAGATGGCCGGCCACGACATCAACTACATCTCGCTGGCCGGTGCGCTGGCCCCGATCGCGCGCAAGGGACAGGTTCCGGTGCCGCCGCTCAACCTGGTCGGCGACTTCGGCGGCGGCGGCATGTACCTCGCCGTCGGCATGCTCGGCGCCCTGATCGAAGCGCAGCGCTCGGGCAAGGGCCAGGTCGTCGACGCAGCCATGGTCGACGGCGCATCCTCGCTGATCACCTCCGTCCACGCCGGACTCGCGACCGGCAGCTGGCGGCGCGGACGCGCGGCCAACGTGCTCGACACCGGCGCGCACTTCTACGACGCCTACGAGACGCTGGACGGAAAGTTCGTCTCGATCGGCTCGATCGAGCCGCAGTTCTACGCCGAGCTGCTGCACCTGCTCGGCCTCGAGAACGAGGAGCTCCCGCACCAGATGGACAACACCCGCTGGCCCGAGCTCAAGGATCGCGTGACCGCCATCTTCCGCACCAAGACCCGCGCCGAGTGGGAAACCATCTTCGAGGGCTCCGACGTCTGCTTCGGCCCCGTCCTCGAACCGTGGGAAGCCCCCAACCACCCGCACGCCAAGGCCCGTGGAGCATTCGAAGAGGTCGCCGGCGTCGTCCAACCCGCCCCAGCCCCGCGCTTTAGCCGCACCGAATCGAAGATCCAGGGCCCGCCCGCCTACCCGGGCGAGCACACCGACGAGATCCTCGCCGAAATCGGCCTCAACGGCTCCCAGGGGGAACAACTCAAAACCGCCGGCGCCGTCGCCTGACGCATTGATTCGCACGGACGACTACGACCTGACGACTCCCTCTCTCCCCCCGCTCCGCGGGGGGAGATGCCGAAAGCCCGCCCCCGGCCTGAACGGGGGGCAGAGGGGGCTCCCGCCAGGCAACCAACAGCCACCTCCCTCTCCCTCCGGGAGCGAGAAACCGAACCTCCCTCTCCCCCTGGGAGAGGGCCGGGGTGAGGGCTCCGGAAAGCAACACCCAATGGCCTCAATCACCGACTACCGCCTCTACCCCGCCATCCAGGCCCAACCATCCGAGTGCGCCAAGCTCCTCAGCAGCGCCCAACCCTTCGACCGCGCGGCCCAAACCCTCTCGGACGCCTCCCGCGTCTGGACCGTCGGCATCGGCACCTCGTTCAACGCCGCCAACGCCGCCAGTTGGATGCTGCGCGCCGCCGGACTCGAAGCGCGCCCGCTCACGAGCTTCGAGTTCGCCACCTGGCCGACGGTCACCGACGGCGACGCCGTTCTCCTCTTCGCCCACACCGGCCGCAAGACCTACAGCGGCAACTCGCTGGCGCTCTGCATTGAGCGCGGCATCCCCGTCGTGCTGATCACCAGGGTCGAGACCGAATTCGACCTCGACTCCTTGCCCGACAGCGTGACCGTGCTGCACACGACCACGCAGGACCCGTCCTCGATGTACACGATCTCCCACACCACGGCGATGTCCGCGGCGGCGAAGATCGCCGACCTCGTCTCACCCGGCGCGATAGGCGATATCTCGGAGATTCCATCGGCGCTCGCCTCGGCACTCGCACTGGAGGACGAAATTGCGGAGTTGGCGTCCGAGTGGTCGTCGGGGGCAATAGTCGCCCTGGGCGCAGGACCGATGTTGACCGCCGCCGAGGAGGCGCACATCAAGATCGCCGAAGCCGCGCGCCGCGCCGTCCGTCACCAGGAGCCGGAGTCCTTCCTCCACGGCCCCGTCGTCCAGATCACCGACTCCGACCGTATCCTCACCTTCGCCGCCAACGACGACTCGGCCGACCGGACCCGCGCGATCACGCAGTTGACGATGGACAACGGCTGCTCAGCCGCCTGGGTCGCGCCCGAGAGCGTGTCCGCCCCCGAATCCGCGCGTCACCTCACGCTGGCCGACCTAACACCTGAGTTGCTCGCGATCCCCGCCGTCGTCCCCGCGCAGCTGCTCGCCGGCCACCTCGCCGCCAACGACGGCGTCAACGCCGACGACTTCCGCACCGACGTCCCCGAGTTCCGCCAGGCGCTCTCAAAGCTGTCGCTCTAGCGACCAGCCGTTTCAGTCCCCTCTCCTTCCGGGAGAGGGCTAGGGTGAGGGTCCCAACGCGCCGATACGCGATTCGATGTCGGCCTGCTGACGCTGGAGGTCGGCGGCGAGTTCTTCCGCCTGCTTGACGACCTCGGCCGGCGCCTTCGAGCGGAAGCCTTCGTTGGCCAGCTTCGCCTCCGCACCCCTCAGCCGCTTGAGGATGCCTTCGAGGTCCTTGTTCAGCCGGGCTCGCTCCTGCTCCAGATCGATCAGGCCGCCCAACGGCAGGATGACTTCTGCGGCGGGCAGCACGGCAGACGCGATCTGGTCGGTGGGAGCCTGGGCTCGCTCAGCAACGATGGTCAGCGGTCGCGCACGGGACAACACCTCGACGATCGGAGCCGACGCGCTCACGGCCTGAGCCACGTCCGCCTGCGGCAACACAAACGCTTCCGCCCACTGACCAGCCTGCACGCGGTAGTCGGCCCGAACCTGGCGGACTGCGGTAACGATCCCCTGCACAGCCGCGAACGCCTCCTCGGCCTCCAAGTCGCGTGAGGCGTCGCCAGGTTGCGGGAAGCGAGCTCCGATCAGCGCAGTGGCGTCGGCCGCCTCGCCGAGGTGAGGCCGAAGCTGCTGCCAGATCGCCTCGGTCACGAACGGCATCCACGGGTGCAGCAGACGCAGCCCATCGTCGAGCACCTTGGTCAACACCGGCAGCGGCGTGAGATCTCCGTTGCGCAGGCGAACCTTGCTCGCCTCGACGTACCAGTCGAAGAACTCGCCCCAGAGGAAGTCCTGGATCTGCCGGCCGGCCTCGCCGAGTTGGAACTGCCGCAGCAGTTCATCGACCGAGTCGGTCACCGCCTGCAGCCGCGAGAGGATCCAGCGATCCTCCAGCGCGGAGCCCCCCTCTGCCTGCGGCATCTCCCCCCGCGAAGCGGGGGGAGCAGGAGCCTGGGCATCGGCAATCTCGCCCAGCACGAACTTGGCGCCGTTCCAGAGCTTGTTGGCGAAGTTGCGCGAGCCTTCCAGCCGCTCGTCCGTCAGCCGCATGTCGTTGCCTGGCGTCGACCCCGTCGCCAACGTGAAGCGCAGGGCGTCCATCCCGTACTGGTCGGCCTTTTCCAGTGGGTCGATCACGTTGTCGAGCGACTTCGACATCTTGCGGCCCTGCGCGTCTCGGACCAGACCGTGCAGGTAGACCGTGTGGAACGGGGCCGAACCCATGTTGTAGCAGCCCAGCATGATCATCCGCGCGACCCAGAAGAAGAGGATGTCGTAGCCGGTTTCCATCACCGACGACGGGTAGAACCGCGCCAGGTCCTCCGAGTCGGCGTCGGGCCAGCCCAGCGTCGAGTGCGTCCACAGGCCCGACGAGAACCACGTGTCCAGCACATCCGGGTCCCGGACGAAGTCGGCGTCGTCGCACCACGGGCACTCGGTCGGGTCGGTCATCGCAACAATCGGGCGGGCGCCTTCGTCGATCGTGATCTGGCCGTCGTCCCCGGTGATGATCGCGTCCCCGTCGCAGCAGCGGCAGTACCAGGCCGGAATCCGGTGTCCCCACCAGAGCTGCCGCGAGATGCACCATGGCCGGATGTTGTCCATCCACTGCAAGTAGACGTTCTTCGAGCGTTCGGGAACGATCCGGACCTCGTCCTCGCGCACGACCCGCGCCGCTTCGGCCGCCATCTCGTCGGTGTCGACGAACCACTGGTTCGACACCAGCGGCTCGACCACTACGCCGGAGCGCTGCGAGTGCCCGACGTTGTGGATGTGCGTCTCGGTCTCGACCAGGTAGCCGTCCTCCTCCAGGTGCTGAGCGACCAGTTCCCGCGCCTCGTCCCGATCCATGCCCGCGTAGAGACCCGCCTCCGCCGTCAGCGTGCCGTCCCAGTCGACCACGCGGATCGGCTCCAGCCCGTGCCGTTCGCCGATCTCGAAGTCGAGCTGGTCGTGACCGGGCGTGATCTTCAGCGCGCCGGTGCCGAACTCCAGGTCGACGCCCGAGTCGGCGATCAGCGGAATCAGCCGGTCGAAGCCCCGCAGCGGCAGCCGAACCCGACGGCCCAGGTGCGGCTGCCAGCGTTCGTCGTCGGGATGGACGGCGATAGCGACATCTGCCGGAATCGTTTCGGGCCGCGTCGTGGCGATCACCACCCCGTCGTCCAGCTCGTTGCCGCGCTCGTCGACGAACGGGTAGCGCACATGCCAGAGCTTGCCTTCTTCCTCCTCGTACTCGACTTCCACGTCGGACAGCGCGGTCAGCATCTGCGGGTCCCAGTTGATGATCCGAGCACCGCGGTAAATCTTGCCGTCCTGGAACAGGTCGACGAACGTCTTGCGGACAGCGTCGCGCGGCGTCGGATCGAGCGTGAACGCCGTGCGCTCCCAGTCGCAGGACGCACCCATCCGCCGCGCCTGCGAGGTGATCCGAGGTCGGGTCACCCCGACCCACTCCCAGACACGCTCCTCGAACGCCTCGCGGCCAAGGTCGTGACGGGTCATCCCTTCGCGCGCGAGCTGCTGCTCGACCACGCTCTGCGTCGCAATCCCGGCGTGGTCCAGGCCAGGCAGCCACAGCGTCGGCTCACCGAGCATTCGGTGCCAGCGGATCAGGGCGTCCTCGATCGTCAGCGTGACCGCATGGCCCAGGTGCAGCACGCCGGTGACGTTGGGCGGCGGCATGATCACCGTGAACGGTTCCCGGTCCCCGTCCGACTCGGCCGGACGGAACCAGCCGTTGTCCTCCCAGAACGCATAGATCGGATCCTCGACGATCGAGGCGTCGTACGCGCCGGTCAGATCGCTCAGGATTGAGAGGTCGAACGCTGTGCTGGTCACAGTTGAACTCCGCTTGATGCTCTGAAGGTCGTGTGGCTCGGGTGAACTGATTTCGGGTCCGGCGCGTTCGCTCCACGGCGCGCCGAACCTAACCTACAGCGACCAGTACGCCGTCTATCACGTCTGCGTCGTCTGCCTGCCGCTCGGACTCCGCACCGCGGCGCCGCCGCCGACGTTGCTTGGCCGCTTCGAGCTCGTACAGCATTTCCAGACCTTGCCGCGTGTCCGACGCGACCCGCGCCGGATCCTGGCGCTCGATGCGGCGGCGGAAGAGCCAGTAGGTGAAGGCCTGCCACTCGGCGTGCTCGATCCGCTCCGGATCAGCGTCGTGGCGCTGGCTGGCCGCCCGGAACTCGCGCAGCAGGTCCGGCTGCCGGGCCCCGTAGATGCGGCCGAAGACGTCGCCGTCCAGTTCGTCGCGAGCGTGAGAGAAGGAGAGGCCGTTGCGCTCCTTCAGCAGGATGCGCTCCATCGCCAGGTGCAGCGCCTGCTCAACCCGCACCCCGTAGAGGAAGTTGAGGTGAGCCCAGTACTTCGCCGTACCCAACCGCTCCTGGAACTCCGCCTCGCTCAACACGACCGGCGGCAATTCGTCGACCAGCAGCGCTTCAACCTCTCGCAGCGGTAGCAGACCCGGAGGGGCTGAGTCGCAGATTCGTTCCGCCAGCAGCAGCCAGTCGAACGCTTCATGCTCAATCAGGTAGACGTACTCGCGGCCGTCGATGGTCTCGCGAGGAGTTTCCCAGTCGCGGATGCAGTCGAGCAGGGCATCGAACCAGGCCGTGCCCGCCTGCAGTTGGGCGTAGAAGGCGGCCAGCAGAGCGTCGGGACCCAGTTCCATCAACTCGCCGTTGATGATGTGCTCGTCCGGTCCGTGGTCGGGCGCGAAGCCGGTCTCGACGGGGCCGTCCCGATCGGCCCCGCTAGCACCGACGAAGTGCGGAAAGGGAATGTCGCCAGCCTGCTCGGCCGTTGCATCCGCCATGCTCAGGCCGCCTTCCCGCAACAGCGCTTGTACTTCTTGCCGCTGCCGCAGGGACAGGGCGCGTTGCGTCCGACCTTCTGTCCGCTCGCCGCCGACGGACGCGCCGCCACGGCCACACCGCCGCTCGCTCCCTCCGAACTGCCGCCCGACTCGCGCACATTGCTGACCCGGACCGGCGCGCCCTGTGTCGGCGGGGCGATCCCCCGGGCCCGCCGCTGCGGCGGCGCCGGAGCGCCGGGCTCGTCAACGCGGATCGTCGCGTGCATCACCGAGGCGGAAACCTCGCGGCGCAGCGCTGCGACCAGTTGATCGAACATGTCGAACGCCTCGCGCTTGTAGGTAACCAGCGGATCCTGCTGGCCGTACGCCTGCAGTCCGACGCCCTGGCGCAGCCCGTCGATCTCGGTCAGATGGCGAATCCAGAGCCGGTCCATCGTGCGCAGCACCAGTCCCCGCAATAGCTCCACCGAAGCGCCGTCGACGGTCCTCGTGTCAATCTTCTCCGCCAGCGTCCGCAGTTCCCCGGCGGCGTGATCGCGCAAGGCCTCGACGCACTCGTCGAGCTCGGCGCCGTAGAGCGCGTCGCGGTCGAGTCCGGTCAGGGGCAAGACCTGGGCCGCTTCCTGCCAGAATTCCTCGGCGGTCGTCTCGTCCCAGAGTTCGCCGGCGAACGAGCCTTCGAGGTCGTCGATCGTGTGCATCAACATGTCCTCGACGATCTCGACCAGCTCCCCCTGCGCCGTCAGAACCTTGTCCCGCTCGGTGTAGATCACCTCGCGCTGGCGGTTGATCACGTCGTCGTAATCGACCAGATGCTTGCGAATGTCGAAGTGGTAGGTCTCGACCTTCTGCTGCGCCTGTTCGAGCGCCTTCCCGACCATGCCCGACTCCAGCGGCGCGCCGTCCTCAAGCCCCGCCTTCTCCAGCATCCCCGGCAGCCAGTCGGGCGTGAACCGCTTCATGATCCCGTCCTCGAACGACACGTAGAAGCGCGAAGACCCGGGGTCGCCCTGCCGCCCAGACCGGCCCCGCAGCTGATTGTCGATCCGACGCGACTCGTGACGCTCGGTGCCGATCACGGCCAGTCCGCCGCGGCGGGCGACGTCGTCACCCAGCTTGATGTCGGTCCCGCGGCCGGCCATGTTCGTCGCAATCGTTACCGCACCCGGCTCGCCGGCGGCGGCGATGATGTGCGCCTCGCGCTCGTGCTGTTTGGCGTTCAGCACTTCGTGACCAATCCGCCGCCGCTTCAGCATTGACGACAGCCGCTCCGACGTCTCCACCGACGCCGTGCCGACCAGCACCGGCCGCCCGTCCTCGGTCAGGTCCGCGATCTCGTCGATCGCCGCCTCGAACTTCGCCTGCTCCGTGCGGAACACGAGGTCGGCCTGGTCGTCGCGGACCATGTCGCGATGCGTCGGCACGACAACCACGTCGAGTCCGTAAATCTTGTGCAACTCCTCCGCCTCGGTCGCGGCGGTGCCGGTCATGCCGGCGAGCTTCGAGTACATGCGGAAGTAATTCTGGTAGGTGATTGTCGCCAGGGTGACCGTCTCGCGCTCGACCGACACGCCCTCCTTGGCCTCGATCGCCTGGTGCAAACCTTCCGAGTAGCGCCGACCGTCCATCATCCGCCCGGTGAACTCGTCGACGATCACCACCTTGCCCCCGCGCACCACGTAGTCGCGGTCGCGCTGGTACATGAAGTTCGCCTTCAGCGCCGAGTCGAGGAAGCGGGTCAGCCGGGCGTTCTCGCCCTCGAACAGGTTGTCGATCCCGAGCGAGTCCTCGACCCGCGCGATGCCCTCTTCGGTCAGCGCGACGGTGCGCGACTTCGGATCGGGGGTGAAGTGCGCCTCCGGCTTCAGCCCGCGCACCAGGTTCGCGAAGACGCGGTACGTGTCCAGCGATTCCTCGGCCTGACCCGAGATGATCAGCGGCGTCCGCGCCTCGTCGATCAGGATGTTGTCGACTTCGTCGACGATCGCGTAAGCCAGCGGCCGTTGAACCTTCTCCCTCGCGTCCATGACCATGTTGTCGCGCAGATAGTCGAACCCGAACTCGTTGTTGGTCCCGTACGTGATGTCCGCCCGGTACGCCTCCTGCCGTGTGATCGGACGCAGCATCTTCAGGTCGCCCAACTCGCGCCGCCGCTGCAACTCCTCCGCGTCCATCGACTCGGGATTCTCAATGTCCACCGTCGAGTCCGCCTCGGGGTCGAACATGAACGCCGCCCGATGCTGCAGCACCCCCACCGACAGCCCCAGCGAGTGATAGATCGGCGCCATCCACTGCGCGTCGCGCTTGGCCAGGTAGTCGTTCACCGTGATCAGGTGGACGCCGTCGCCTTCCAGCGCGTTCAGGTACAGCGCCAGCGTCGCGACCAGCGTCTTGCCCTCGCCCGTGCGCATCTCCGAGATCTTGCCCTGGTGCAGGACGATCCCGCCCACGATCTGCACGTCGTAGTGCCGCATCTGCACCTGCCGCCGGGCGGCCTCGCGCACCACCGCGAACGCCTCGGGCAGGATGTCGTCCAGCGACGCCCCGTCTTCGAGCCGCTCGATGAACTCGGGCGTCTTGGCCGCCAGTTCGTCGTCGCGCAGACGCGCAAATTCCGGCTCCCACTCCGCCACCGCCGCCACGGCCCCCTGCAGCCGGTTCACCTCGCGAGCATTGGCGTCCCCCAGCAGAGACCCGGCCCGCTTCTTCGCCCGATCAAACAAACCCATCCAGCCGTCCCCAATCCAATCAGCCCCGCATCAGGGCATACATATCCAGTGTAGCCGCGACAGAGATGCCCGTGAATCGCCTCAGCCGCAAGCCACCCGGTTGCGCTGCCCAGTTCCGCTTCACAGCCCCGCCAGGTTCCCCTACGTAAACAGCGCCCCCACCGAATCCCCCTCGTGGATCCGACGAATCGCCTCACCCAGCAGCGGCGCGATCGACACCACCTCCAGCCCGCAGCTCGACCCGTTCGACTTCGGCGGCAGCGTGTCCGTCACCGCCACCTTGCTGATCGGGCTCGCGTCCAGCCGCTCCAACGCCGGATCCGACAGCACGCCGTGCGTCGCGGCCCCGAAGACCCGCTGCGCGCCCTCCCGCCGCAGCAACTCCGCCACCTGCACCAGCGTTCCGGCTGTGTCGATCTCGTCATCAATGATCAATACGTCGCGGCCTGCGACCTCGCCGATCAATTGCATCACCTCGGACTGATCCTCGTTGCCGCTGCGGCGTTTCTCCGAGATCGCCAACGGCATGTGCAGCCGGTCCGCCGCCGCCCGCGCCCGCTTGGCCGAGCCCAGGTCCGGCGCCACCACCACGCCGTTGAACTCCTGCTCGGCGAAGTGGTCGATCAGCAGCATCTGACCGGTCAGCTCATCGGTCGGAATGTGGAAGAAGCCCTGGATCTGCCCCGCGTGCAGGTCCATCGTCAGCATCCGGTCGGCGCCCGCCGTCTGAATCAGGTCGGCAAACAATCGCGCCGTGATCGGCACGCGCGGCTGATCCTTCTTGTCCGAGCGTCCGTAGGCGAAGTACGGCACCACCGCCGTGATCCGTCCG
Source organism: Dehalococcoidia bacterium (assembly GCA_965204335.1). Classification (GTDB taxonomy): domain Bacteria; phylum Chloroflexota; class Dehalococcoidia; order Bin125; family Bin125; genus Bin125. Next base: position 832,574 of record OZ241982.1, read on the forward strand.
GCCGAGGCGCGCCGTGCGGCGTCGATCATGATCAGCAGTTCGACCAGGTGGTGGTTGACCGGCTTCGCCCCCGGCTGGATCAGGAAGACGTCGCGTTCGCGGATGTTCTCCAGGAACTGGACGAACGTGTTGCCGTTGGCGAAGTCGAAGACGTTGGCGCAGCCCAGCTCCACATCCAGCGCCGAGCACACATCCTGCGCCAACTGAGGATGCGCATTACCCGTGAACACCGCCGGATCGCCGACATACCGACTCATCGCAATGCACTCCCCGCCGGCGGCGTAACTTGGCTCACGCCGTCAAGTTATCTCACGCCTCCAAAACGCACAGCCCTCGTCGCCGGTTGTCAAGGCTATACACCAACACCCGGTGGACACACCCTCTCTCCCCTCCCTTCCCCTCTCCCCCCGCTTCCAGCGGGGGGAGATGCCGCAGGCAGAGGGGGGCTCCCAAACCTCCGCATGTCCCTATTCAACATCAGAACCTGATAAATTCAGAACATACATACTCCACGAGACAAGGAACACCCCGATGCCCAATCCCTACCATTTCCGCGCCAGGATCGACCGACTCTGGCGGCGCGCCAACGCCCCCGGCCCCGGCTACAAGCAACTCAACGCCCTCGACGCCGTCGTCCGGGAACTGTTCGCCCCGAACGAGCGAGCCCGCCGCAACTATCAGCTCTACCTCGCCACCGACCCCTACGACGTCGCCCGCCACCTCCTCCGAGACCTCTACGACCGCACCTCCCCTTCCCCCTCTCCCCCCGCGCCTATTCAAGTCGCCCCCGCGCAGGCGGGGGCCGCACCGACTGAGGATGACCCGCTCGACGAAGACGACGACCCCTGGTAACCGCCAACCTCCTCCCAGGTCCCCGCTCGTTTTTTCTCTCAGCGGATCACCCGCCTCCGGCCCCGCCGTGCCTGCCCCGCACGACAATGCGCCTCCCCCTTCCCCTCTCCCCCCGCCTGCGGCGGGGGGAGAGGTCACGTAGAGACAGAGGGGGGCACGCCGAGAGGCAGCTCCCCCCAACCTGATAGCGCGGCTCCCTCAGTTCAGTGGATTACGCAACGACGGCATGGCAGCGTCATCGCGACGTAATGACCGCTTCGGTTACTCCCGCTTGCTTGCGACACTGGTGATCGTTGCTTACGATGCAGTCGTTAGCACTCGCAGGCTGCGAGTGCCAACGCCCAACTGCGAGCAACCAGCGAGACAGCATCACAGCAGAGATTGGAACTCAGCACTATGGCGACCGAGCTCAAGCCGCTCAACGACCGCATCGTAATCAAGCCGCTCCAGCAGGAGCAGGTGCTCTCCTCCGGCATCGTCATCCCCGACTCGGCCAAGGAAAAGCCGCAGCAGGGTGAAGTCATCGCCATCGGCCCGGGCAAGCGCGATGACGACGGCAACCGCGTCCCGCTCGACATCGAGATGGGCGACCGCATCCTCTACAAGAAGTACACCGGCCAGGAAATCCAGATCGACAACGAGGACCTGATCGTGCTCGAAGAGCGCGAGGTCCTGGCCAAGCTGATCGTCTAGTCCACATCCGTCGTTCCCGCGCAGGCGGGAACGCTCCCGCTCAGGCGGGAACCCGTCGAGCATCCGCTCGGCAAGAAGGAGCAATCATGGCCAGTAAGCAACTCGCGTTCGACATGGATGCGCGCAAGGCCCTGCGCGAAGGCGTCGACGCCCTCGCCAACACCGTCAAGGTCACCCTCGGCCCGCGCGGCCGCAACGTCGTCCTCGATAAGAAATTCGGCGCGCCGCTGATCATCAACGACGGCGTGACCATCGCCCGCGAAATCGAGCTCGACGAGCCGTTCCGCAACATGGGCGCCCAGCTCGCCAAAGAGGTCTCGATCCGCACCAACGATGTCGCCGGCGACGGCACCACCACCGCCACCGTCCTCGCCCAGGCGATCGTCACCGAGGGCCTGCGCAACGTCGCCGCCGGGGCCGACCCGATGGCGCTCAAGCGCGGTCTCGACCAGGGCCTCCGCGCCGTCGTGGACGAACTCCGCGACATGGCCGAGCCGGTCGAGAAGAAGGAAGAGATCGAAGCCGTCGCCACCATCTCCGGTGACAACGAAGAAATCGGCGAAATCATCGCCGACGTCATGGAGAAGGTCGGCAAGGACGGCGTGATCACCGTCGAAGAGGGACAAGGGATCCGCATGGAGACCGAGTTCACCGACGGCATGCAGCTCGACCGCGGTTACGTCTCGCCCTACTTCGTCTCCAACAACGAGCGCATGGAAGCAGCGATCGACGACCCCTACATCCTGATCACGGACCGCAAGATCTCGGCCGTGCAGGATGTCGTGCCGCTGATGGAGAAGCTGCTCCAGATCACCAAGAACTTCGTGATCATCGCCGACGACGTCGACGGTGAAGCGCTGGCCACCCTGGTCGTCAACAAGATGCGCGGCACGATCAACGTGCTGGCCGTCAAGGCGCCCGGCTTCGGCGAGCGCCGCAAGGCCCAGCTCGAGGACATCGCCGTGCTCACCGGCGGCACCCTGATCACCGAGGAACTCGGCCGCACGCTCGAGCAGACCCAGGTCGCCGACCTCGGCCGCGCCCGCCGCATGGTTTCGTCCAAGGACGACACCACGATCGTCGAGGGCTCCGGCTCGGACGAGGCGATCCAGGACCGGATCAAGGAAATCAAGGCCCAGATCGACGTCACCGCGTCGGACTTCGACCGCGAGAAGCTGCAGGAACGCATGGCCAAGCTGGCCGGCGGTGTGGCCGTGATCAAGGTCGGCGCGCCGACCGAGGTCGAACTCAAGGAAAAGAAGGCGAAGCTCGAAGATGCGCTCTCCGCGACCCGCGCGGCCGTCGAAGAGGGCATCGTCGTCGGCGGCGGCTGCGCCCTGCTGCGCGCCGACCGCGCCCTCGAGCAGATGGACGCGGAATCGACCGGCGACCAGCGCACGGCCGTCCGCCTGTTGAAGACCGCGCTCGAATCCCCGATTCGCCAGATCGCGTTCAACGCCGGCCAGGAAGGCTCGGTCGTGATCGGCAAGATCCGCAAGGTCGACGACGACACCCACGGCTACGACGCCCGCATGGACCGCTACGGCGACCTGATCGAATACGGCATCGTCGACCCGGTTAAGGTCACCCGCTCGGCGCTCGAGAACGCCGTCTCGATCGCCGGCATGGTGCTGACCACCGAGAGCCTCGTCGCCGAAATCCCCGAGGCCCCGATGATGCCCGCCGGCATGCCCGACATGGGGATGGACTACTAAGTCCGACCGCTCTCAAGAGCAAACAACGGCCCCCGACGCTGAGCGTCGGGGGCCTCTGTTGATCTCCTCGAGCGGGTGAATCCTACTCCTCGGGCAGGGCGACGTAGCCGCCTTCCTCGTCGTAGCCGCTGGACGAGACGCCGATCATGTCCATCTCGTCCTCCTCTTCGAGGCCGAAACCGAACTCGCCCAGTTCGTCGTCGTCGCTGGGGTAGATGCCGGCCGGACTCGCGCCCGGCAGGCCGGCGGCCAGCGGCAGCGGTTCCGGCTTGGGCAGCGGCGGCAGTTCGATCTTGGCTCGGGCCGGGATCATCTTGCCGATGATCACGTTCTCCTTGAGCCCCTTGAGCTCGTCGACCTGGCCGGTGATCGCCGCCTCGGTCAGCACGCGCGTGGTCTCCTGGAACGACGCGGCGGATAGCCAGCTGTCCTGCGAGAGCGAGGCCTTGGTCACGCCGAGCAGCACCGACTTGGCCGAGGCCTGTTGCTTGCTCTCGGCCGCGAGCGCGCGGTTGCGGTGCTCGAACTTGTGGCGGTCGACCAGCTCGCCCGCGAGCCACTCGTCGGACTCGCCCGGATCGTCAATCTCGACCTTGCGCAGCATCTGCCGCACGATGACCTCGATGTGCTTGTCGTGGATGTCGACGCCCTGGGAGCGGTAGACGTCCTGCACCTCGGTCACGAGGTAGCGGTGGACGGCGCCTTCGCCGAGGATGCGCAGCATGTCCTGAGGGTCAAGCGGACCCTCGGTCAGCGGCTCGCCGGCCTCGACCTCTTCGCCGTCGGCGACGCGCAGTCGGGCGGTGGCGGGCAGTTCGTACTCCCGCGTGTCGCTGGTCTCGTAAGAGATCGTCAGCAGGCGCGATCCTCGCTTGCGGGTGACTCGACCGCCGACGCGAGCGCGCACCTGGCGCGATTCGGGCTCCTCGTCCTCCTCGCCCGACCTGGGCATGCGAGCGAGCAGGTGACCTGCGTCGACCTCTTCGCCGTCCTTGACCAGGACTCGGGTCTTGAGCGGGAGCTGATACTCGTCGCGGTGGACCTCTTCGGCCGTCAGTCGCAGACGCCGCAGTTCGCCGTCGGTGAGCACGTCGACGCTGCCGTCGATCTCGGCGATCAGCGCCTGACCCTTGGGCGAGCGAGCCTCGAACAACTCGACCACACGGGGCAAGCCGGAGGTGATGTCCGAGACGCCGGCGATGCCGCCGGTGTGGAAGGTACGCATTGTGAGCTGGGTGCCCGGCTCGCCGATGCTCTGCGCGGCGATGATGCCGACCGCGGCGCCGAGTTCGACCAGTTCGCCGGTGGCCAGCGACTGCCCGTAGCAGCACTGGCAGAGACCGGTCTGTTCGCGGCAGACCATTGGCGATCGGACGTGGAACGACTTGACGCCGTGATTGATCACGAGGCGTTCGACGGTCGGCTCGTCCAGCAGTTCGTTGGCGCCGATCAGTTCTTCGGACGGCTCGGCCGGGTCGTAGACCGGCGCCGCGGTGTAGCGGCCCATCACGCTCTCGCGGAACTTGGTGATCACGCGCTCGTTGTCCTCGTCGCGATCCTCGATCGTGATGCCGGGGATCATCTCGCCCTCCGAGACGCAGTCGTGGGTGCGGATGATGACGTCCTGCGCAACATCGATCAGGCGGCGGGTGAGATAGCCGGAGTCGGCGGTCCGGAGGGCGGTGTCGGCCAGGCCCTTGCGCGCGCCGTGGGTCGAGATGAAGTACTCCAGCACCGACAGCCCTTCGCGGAAGGAGGAGCGAATCGGCAGCTCGATGATCCGACCGGAGGGGTCGGACATCAGGCCGCGCAGACCGGCCATCTGGGTGACCTGGGCGAGGTTGCCCTTGGCCCCCGAGGTGACCATGAGGCGCAGCGAGCCGGGCTCGTTGAGCTGTTCGTCGATCCGATCCTTGACCTGCTGGGTCACGGTCTGCCAGACGTTGACGGTCGCCGCGTAGCGCTCGTCCTCGGTCATCAGGCCCAGACCGTAGTCGTCGCGGATCGCTTCGACCTGCTTGTCGGCATCCTGCAGCAGCGAGGCCTTGGTACCGGGAGCTCGCAGTTCGTCGATTGCCATCGTCGTGCCGGACTGGGTCGCATAGCGGAAGCCGATCGACTTGATCCGGTCCGCCATCAGCGCGGTCTCCTCCGGCCCCAGCAGCCGGTGGCACATGGTGATCAGTTCCTTGAGCGACTTCTTGGCCAGCTCGTGGTTGATCTCCTCGAACGGGATCGCGTCGGGAATGACCGAGTCGAAGATGACCCGCCCCACGGTCGTGTCGACCAACTCGCCGTTGGTTCGCGCCGTGTCGCGGGCCAGGATTCGCTCGTGCAGGCCGACGGCGTGCAGGTCGTAGTGCAACCGCACGTCCTCGAACGAGGGGAAACTGGCCGGTTCGCCTGCGCCGCCGTTGTTGGCCGCAGCGCCCGGCGCCGACTCCGACTCGAGCGTCAGGTAGTAACAGCCGATCACCATATCCAGGGTCGGCGCGACGACCGGCTCGCCGTTGGAGGGCAGGAGCAGGTTCTTGGTCGAGAGCATGACCTGGCGCGCCTCGGTCACCGACTCATGGCTGAGCGGGACGTGGACGGCCATCTGGTCGCCGTCGAAATCGGCGTTGAAGGCCGAGCAGACGAGCGGGTGGATCTGGATCGCGGAACCGTCGACCAGCACGGGCTCGAACGCCTGGATGCCGAGTCGGTGCAGGGTCGGGGCGCGGTTGAGCAGCACCGGTCGCTGCTTGACCACGCTCTCGAGCACTTCCCAGACGTCCTCGTGTGCGCGCTCGACCATGCGCTTGGCCGACTTGATGTTGGCCGCCTTCTCCTCCTTGACGAGTGCGTACATGAGGAAGGGCTTGAACAGCTCCAGCGCCATGCGCCGGGGCAGGCCGCACTGGTGCAGCTTGAGTTCGGGACCGACCACGATGACCGAGCGGCCCGCGTAGTCGACGCGCTTGCCCAGCAGGTTCTGGCGGAAGCGGCCCTGCTTGCCCTTGAGCATGTCGGAGAGCGACTTCAGGCGGTGGCTGCCGGAACCGGTCACCGGGCGCCCGCGGCGGCCGTTGTCGATCAGCGAGTCAACCGCCTCCTGCAGCATCCGCTTTTCGTTGCGGATGATGATCTCGGGGGCGCCCAGCTCGATCAGGCGCTTGAGCCGGTTGTTGCGATTGATCACGCGGCGGTAGAGGTCGTTCAGGTCGGAGGTGGCGAAGCGTCCGCCGTCGAGCTGGACCATGGGGCGCAGGTCGGGCGGTAGGACGGGCAGCGCGCGGAAGAACATCCACTGCGGCGAATTCGACGACTTGCGCAGGCCGTCGACGACCTTGAGCCGCTTCATCGCCTTCTTGCGGCGCTGGCCGGCCTTGGTCTGGACTTCGACCTTGAGCTGCTCGGCGGTCGCATCGAGGTCCATGCGCGAGACCAAAGCCAGGATGGCCTCGGCGCCCATCTCGCAGCGCACGACGCCGGGGTAGCGCTCCATCAGCTCTTCGGCGCGCTGTTCCGGCAGGATCGCCGCGTCGAAGTTGCCGGTCGTGACCGGATCGACGAGCGGGTCGAGGTCCTCGCGGATGCGCGTGTCCAGCTCTTCCTGGGCGCGTTGTTCGACGTTCTCCAGTTGCTCGCGCAGCCGTTCTTCCTGGGTGGCGACGTTTTCGGACACCTCGCGCTTGTCCGCTTCGCCGACCGCGGTGAGCTGAGCGATTTCCTCGTCGCCGACCGCCTGGTGTCGGGCGATCGCGGCGGCGAGCTGCACCTCGAGGTCTTTGCTCATCACCTCGGAGATGATCGGATCGCCGCGCTTGGCGAACACGTCGTCGCCCAGTTTGAGGTTGCGGCGCGCCTTCTTGCCGTCGAACTCCGCAATCACCTCGCGCACCGACGCGGCGTCTTCACGCAGACCCTTGACGATCGAGCGAACCCGCTCCTTGACCTCGGCCGTGTCGGCCTCGATGCGCAGGTTGATCTCGGCGAAGTAACGCTCGCGCGCTTGAGTCAATTTCTCCTGTGTTTCGGCCGACTTCTCGCGGAAGTCTTCGATCGCGTCCTCTGCGTCCATGCGCAGGTACTCGATCGCCTTGTGTTTCTCGTCTTCGTTGACGTGGGTGATGATGTATTGCGCGAAGTAAATAACCTTCTCGAGCTTGCGCGGCGAGAGGTCGAGCAACAGGGCGATCCGGCCCGGGGTGCCCTTGACAAACCAGATGTGCGAGACCGGCGCGGCCAGTTCGACGTGGCCCATGCGCTCGCGGCGCACCTTCGAGCGGGTCACTTCGACGCCGCACTTGTCGCAGATCACGCCCTTGTAACGGACCCGCTTGAACTTGCCGCAGGCGCACTCGAAGTCCTTCTGCGGACCGAAAATCTTCTCGCAGAAGAGGCCGTCCTTCTCGGGCTTGAGCGTGCGGTAGTTGATCGTCTCCGGTTTCAGGACCTCGCCGTAGGACCAGTCGCGAATCTTCTCCGGCGAGGCCAGAGTGATCTGCATGGTCTCCGTGCTACGAGCCTCAAGCACTGGTCACGTCCTCTCCTTCGAATCCGGACAGGTTCACGCCGAGCTGCGGCATTTCGTCGCGGCTGGGCACTTCAAGCACCATCGCTTCGTCTTCCTGGTTGCGGACCTCGACGTGGAGGCCCAGGCTCTGCAGTTCGCGCAACAGCACGCGGAAGGACTCCGGCATGGCGGCGTCAACGACGGGCTCGCCCTTGACGATCGCCTCGTAGGCCTTGACCCGGCCGACGATGTCGTCCGACTTCACGGTCAACAGTTCCTGCAGGATGTTGGCCGCGCCGTACGCCTCCAGCGCCCAGACCTCCATCTCGCCGAAACGCTGCCCGCCAAACTGCGCCTTGCCGCCCAGCGGCTGCTGGGTGATCAGCGAGTAGGGGCCGGTCGAGCGGGCATGGATCTTGTCCTCGACCATGTGCGACAGCTTGAGCAGGTAGATGTAGCCGACGGTCACGGGCTGGTCGATCAGTTCGCCGGTGCGGCCGTCGACGAGGCGCTGCTTGCCGAAGACCGGGCGGGCCGCTCGTTGTTCACGCTCGACGCGGGTCGCGTGCTCGGCCAGGGTGGCGTCGCTCCAGTGACGCGCGCCGCGGGTCTCGCCGTGCTCGATCAGCCATTCGGCCAGCGCGATCCGGCTGGCGGCGCCGGTCGTGTCGCGGTCGGTGCGGTCGAAGGCGATGCGCACGCTCTCGTCGTCATAGCCGCGCTCTGCCAACCAGGCCGCGGTGCGCGGGTCGACACCGGCGCCGAGGACGGATGCTTCGAGCTGCGGGTCGGGCTGATCCTGATCGGCGGAGGCATCGTCCTCGCCGGCGCCGTTGGCGCCGTTGAACATGTCAACGTCGCGGGCGGTCTGGGCTTCGCGCACGATCCAGGCGCGGGCGAGCGCGTCCTGCAGTTCCTCCTCCGAGGCGCCGTCGAAGACCGGGGTGATCGCGCGGAAGCCAAGCTGATTCGCGGCCCAGCCGAGCTGGGTCTCGAGAATCTGTCCCAGGTTCATGCGCGAAGGCACGCCGATCGGGGAGAGCACGACGTCGATCGGGGAGCCGTCCTCGAGATGAGGCATGTCTTCGACCGGCAGGATCGTGGAGATCACGCCCTTGTTGCCGTGTCGTCCGGCCATCTTGTCGCCGACCTGCAGTTTGCGCCGCTCGGCGATCGTGACGCGGACCAGCTTCTGCATGCCGGCCGGCAGTTCGTCTTCCTCTTCGCGGTTGAAGACGCGCACATCGACGACGACGCCGCGCACGCCGTGGGAGACGCGCAGCGACGTGTCTTTGACCTCGCGAGCCTTTTCGCCGAAGATCGCGCGCAGCAGCTTTTCCTCAGCCGTCAGCTCGGTCTCGCCCTTGGGCGTGATCTTGCCGACCAGGATGTCGCCGGGCCGGACCTCGGCGCCGATCCGGACGATGCCCTCCGCGTCGAGATGGGCCAGCGATTCGTCGGCCACGTTGGGGATGTCGCGCGTGATTTCCTCGTTGCCCAGCTTGGTCTCGCGCGCGCCGACCTCATGCTTGGACATGTGGATCGAGGTGAACTTGTGGTTCTGCACCAGGCGCTCGGAGACGATCACCGCGTCCTCGAAGTTGTAGCCCTCCCAGGACATGAACGCGGCGAGCACGTTCTGGCCCAGCGCGAGGCGGCCCTGGTCGGTGGAGGATGAATCGGCCAGCGGCTGCCCGGCGGCGACGCGGTCGCCGATCGAGACGATCGCGCGCTGATTGATGCAGGTGCCCTGGTTGGAGCGCAGGAACTTGAGCAGCGAGTACGAGTGCAGCTGCTCGCCGTCGACCGGTTCATCGTAGTGGACCACGATCGCTTCGGCGGTGACGTGGCGCACCTCGCCGTCGGCTTCAGCCGACAGCACCTGACCCGAATCGCGGGCGGCCGGCTGCTCCATGCCGGTGCCGACGAGCGGCGCCTCGGGGCGGACCAGCGGCACGGCCTGGCGCTGCATGTTGGCGCCCATCAGGGCGCGGTTGGCGTCGTCGTGTTCGAGGAAGGGGATCAGCGAGGCCGCGACCGAGACGATCTGGCGCGGTGAGACGTCCATGTACTGGATCTCTTCGCGCGCGAACTCCTCGAACCGACGGCCCAGACGGCCCTCGACGCGATCGTCGAGGAAGTAGCCGCGGGCGTCGAGCCGCGCGTTGGCCTGCGCGATCACCGCGTTGGCCTCGTCGTCAGCGGTCAGCTCGACCACGTCGTCGGAGACGTAGGGCAGAATCCGCACCGGGGTGTCGTTGGCCGCGTGGATCTGTTCCGCCAGCGCGGCGGTGACCTCGTCGCCCTCGTCGGCGACCATGGCGCCGCCGTCCCCCTCGACCGGTTCGGCCAGGACGCGGCCGATCAGATCGGGATGATCGGGCGACAGGCGCGAGACGACCTTGCGATAGGGCGTCTTGATGAATCCGTAGTCATTCAGCGTGCCGTAGGTGGCGAGCGACCCGATCAGGCCGATGTTGGGACCTTCCGGGGTCTCGATCGGACAGATGCGGCCGTAGTGGGAATAGTGCACATCGCGCACGTCGAAGCCGGCGCGGTCGCGGCTGAGTCCGCCGGGACCGAGCGCCGAGAGGCGGCGCTTGTGAGTCAGCTCGGCCAGCGGGTTGGTCTGGTCCATGAACTGCGAGAGCTGGTGGCCGCCGAAGAACTCCTTGACCGCGGCCTGCACGGGCCGAATGTTGACCAGCGCCGAGGGAGCGGCCTGGTCGGGGTCGATGATCGTCATCCGCTCGCGGATCACGCGCTCCATGCGCACCATGCCGATGCGGAACTGGTTCTGCAGTTGCTCGCCGACGGCGCGAATGCGGCGGTTGCCGAGGTGGTCGATGTCGTCGTCGCTCTGAATGCCGTTGTTGATCGCGACCTGGGTGAACACGATCGCGAGCAGGTCGCGCATCCAGAGCGCCTGCTGGCGCGCCTCGTCGGCGTCGGCGCGGTCGGCGTCGAGCCCGAGCGCCTCGCAGCGCGCGGTGATCTCATCGTGCGTCGTGCCCAGCCGGGTGTTGACCTTGTAGCGTCCGACACGGCCGAGGTCGTAGCGGCGGGGATTGAAGAACTGGCCCTCGAGCATCGAGCGGGCGGCTTCGATCGTGGGCGGGTCACCGGGGCGCAGCCGCTTGTAGACCTCCAGCATCGCCCATTCCTTGTTGCGGTCTTCGGCGGGGACGCCGGGCGCCTCTTTCTCCAGGGTGGTGGCGAGGAACTGGTGTTGGGACTCCTCCAGGTCGATCCCGCCGAGCATCTTCACGATTCGCTCGTCGGTGCCGAGTTTCGACTCGAGCTTCTTGCCCTGCTCCACGTCGCCGTTCTCGTAGAACTCGGGATCGTTGGAGTCGTCCAGGGCGCGCAGCAGGGTGGTCACCGCGATCTTGCGCTTCCGGTCGACCTTGACCGTGAGCACGTCACGGTTGGAGGACTCGAATTCGAGCCAGGCGCCGCGCGAGGGGATCAGCTTGGCCGCGCAGAGCGTGCGGCCGGAGGCGGAGTCGACCGAAGCGCCGAAGTAGACGCCGGGCGAGCGCACGAGCTGGGAGACGACGACGCGCTCGGCGCCGTTGATGATGAACGTGCCGGTCTCGGTCATATGCGGCAGGTGGCCGAAGTAGAGCCACTGCTGCTTGCTCTCGCCGGTCTTCTTCGAGGTCAGGCCGACCTTGACGCGCAGTTCGCCCTGGTAGGTCTTGTCCTTTTGGCGGCACTCGAGCGGCGTCTCCTTGGGCGGCAGGTACTCGTAGCCGGGTGAGCCGTCGTCCTCGCCGTCATGCATGAAGTAGAGCTGCATGCGGTTGCCGGTGAAGTCCTCGATCGGGGACATCTCCTCGAGCAGGTCCTTCAGCCCCTCGTCGAGGAACCAGTGGTAGGAATCGCGCAGCAGCTTGATCAGGTTCGGCAGCGGGTAGGTCTCGGGCAGCCGCGAATAGTCGATGATCGCGCGGTCGTGGACCTGGCTCGGAGCCAGTCCGGATTCGTCTCCGATTGGCGCCAGTACCATCAGCCAGCCTCCTCAGTCGATCCGTTGGTCTCCGCCTGCGGCGGAACGATGTTGAGCGTCACGGCCACCCTGCGGGATCGGCGGCGCGGTCGAAACGGACGGCCGGCGGTGCGGCAGGAGCCGCCGGCGGTCAGGCGCACGACGCCGCTCGGGCGCGCCCACGGTGCGGCCGGGTGCGGCCACTGAGCAGCCGCCCATCGCCGACCAGCGCACAGATTGCGGGTGCAGTGACGATCTGGGGCATAGGTTGAGCCACCATCGTATGCCGGACGACGGCCAGCGTCAACGGGATCGGCCGGAGCCGACGCCGGATTCCTCGGGCCGGAGGCGCGATCACAGTTGATCCGGTGGCGTGGTACACGGTACCGTGTAGTCTGGCGACGGGGAAATGTCGGATGGGCATCACTGAAGATCGACGCCAACGCGACGAGCGCTGGGACGCCACCGAGATCCGCCGGCTGCGCCGGCACGCCCGGCTGAGTCAGCGCGAACTGGCCGAGGAGTTGAACGCGCGCCAGCAGACGATCTCGGAGTGGGAACGCGGCGCATACGCTCCGCGCGGCACGGCGGCCCGGCTGTTGACCCGGGTCGCCGAGGATGTGCAGTTCCCCTTTGAGACCGATCCGTCCGAGCCGGGCGATGACGGCGGTGACGGCGGTGACGAGCCGGATGCGGGCGGGTCCGACGGCGATGGCTGAGCCGAGCCGCACGGAGCAGGATCTGCAGCGGCGCTGGGCCGAGTCTCACTGGCCCACGCCGTTCCTCTTTACCGCTGACGGCGAGCGGGTGCGCGTGATCGCTCCGGGGCGTTGGAACCGCGGACCCGGGCCGGACTTCATCGGCGCGCAGATCCTGGACGGCGCGGGCCGCGCCCGTCGCGGCAATGTCGAGTTGCACCTCGAGGCCGGCGCCTGGTTGCAGCACGGGCACGACGGCGACGCGGCGTACGAGGGACTGCTGCTGCACGTGGTCGAACGGCGGCCCGGGCGCGGTCGACCCGCTGATCCGCGCATCCCCGCGGCGACCGGGCTGCCCGAGCCGGTCGAACAGGCTGCGGCCCGCCTGCCCTGCGAGGACATCGTCGAGCGCGCCGGCGCTGCGGCGGTCGAGGCGCAGTTGCTGCTGATCGCGCGGCGGCGGTTCGAGCGCAAGGCGCGCGAACTTGCATCAATCGCGGCGGAGGGCGGGCCGGGCAGCGAGGCCGACCGACGCTGCCTGATCGCGGCGGCGCGGGCCCTGGGTCAGCCGCGCAACGCCGACCTGAGCGAACGCGCGATGCGCCGAACAATCGAAGCGGCGGCGGACTGGCCGGCAGTCGACCCAGTCTTCGATCCCGCGCTTGACGCAGCCGGACCGGCCGAGTGGCGCCGGGGCAGAGGAGCGCTGGGCACGCCCGGGGGGCTGAGCCTCATCCTGAGAACGCTGCTGCGCCGCTGGACCGCAGGCGGGCTGACGCCGGCGGACGCATTCTCGCGGTTGGCCTCGGTCGCGCCGGGCCGGGCGGCGGCGGAGCTGCAGATCAGCCGGCAACTGGGCCGCGGCCGCGCGCTGCAGTTGTTGGCCGACGCGGTCTACCCGCTCACTCGCGCCTGGACGCGCTGGCTCGAACTGCCGGCCGTGCGTTACCAGCGCACAAACGAACTGCGGTCACGGCTGAGCGGCGGCGGTCGCGAGTCGGCTCAAGCCTGGCGCTGGCGGCATCCGCACAGCCAGGCCCTGTTGGAACTGGAGCGCACCCGCTGCCGGCAGTGGGCCTGCGGCATCTGTCCCCTGGCCTCGCTGGCCGCGCGCCGGGACGATCGCGGCAGCTAGACCCCGGCTAGACGCCGGGCGAGAAGACGGCTGGGCCTGAGGTCGAGAACACGTCGATGTCGAGCGGCGCGGGTGTGCGGCGGTAACAGGCGGCGGCGCCGATCATGGCGGCGTTGTCGGTGCAGAGCCGCGGCGGCGGCACACGTACCGGCACGGCCGAGCGTTCGCGCAATGCCTCGCGCAGGGCGCCGTTGGCGGCAACACCCCCGGCGACGATCACGCAGCTCGCGCCGAGCTCCTCGGCGGCGCGGGACGTCTTCTCGGCCAGCACGTGGCAGACCGACTCCTGGAAGCGAGCCGCCATCGCCGGCATGTCGACCGGCCGGCCGGCGGCCTCGGCCTGGCGCACTCGGTTGAGCACGGCGGTCTTGAGCCCCGAGAAGGAGAAATCGTGCGTGCCCGGCAGCCAGGCGCGGGGCAGCGGATCGAGCGCTGCGATCCGCTCGGGCGAGGCCTGGCCGGCCGCGCGCTCGATCTCCGGTCCGCCCGGGAACGGGAGGCCGAGCAGCCGGCCGACCTTGTCGAAGGCCTCTCCGGCCGCGTCGTCGCGGGTCTGACCGATCCGCTCGACGCGTTCGTGGTCCTCCATCCAGAACAGTTCGGTATGGCCGCCCGAGACGACCAGCGCGACCAGCGGGAACGGCGGCGGCGCGTCGTCCCACTCGTCCCGGGCGGGACGCAACCAGTTGGCGTACAGATGTCCGGCGATGTGGTGCACCGGGATCAGCGGCAGGTCGCGCGCCCAGGCGGCGGTCTTGGCTGCGTTCACGCCGACCAGCAGGGAGCCGCCCAGACCGGGACCCTGCGTGACCGCGATGGCATCGAGGTCATTCCAGTCCATGCCGGCCGACTCGAGGGTGGCCTGCATCACCGGCGCGAGGTTGCGCAGGTGCTCGCGTCCGGCCACCTCGGGCACGACCCCGCCGTAGCGGGCATGAATGCCCGCCTGCGAGGCGACGACCGAAGCGCGCACCTCGATCCCGTCCTCGATCACCGCGCCCGCGAACTCATCACAGGACGACTCGAGGGCCAACACCCGAAACGTCATCGTTCACCCCGATCCTGCGGCCGAACCGAGGTTCCGGCCGAGCGCATGCACCTGACCAGCCTATTGCGCGTGTTGCCGCGGCGGCTACTCCTGCGCGCCCTGCGCACCCGGCAAGCGGCCGACGAGCACGGTTGCGGGCAGCGCGTAGACGATCTGGCCGGTCTGCTCGTTGACCCAGGCGCCGCGCAGTTCGGACAGATCGGGCGAGTGAATCTGGCTGACCACCCCGCTTTCGGGGCTGATCGCGAGGAGTCGCCCCTGGCCGCGGTCGACGACGTAGATCAGACCGGACTGCGCGCCCAGGGAGAGCGACGCCGGGGCCAGCAAGCCGCGTTCCAGGTCGAGCGGCAGGGGCAGCTCCTCGTCTCCGCCGAACCGGCGCAGCCGTCCGTCACTCGACGCGACGACGAACTCGATCCGTCCGTTCTCGTTGACGACGGCGGCGAATTCACTGGCATTGTGCAGGTCCGTGCGTCCCACGGCGCGGGTCGGTTCGCTCAGCTCCGAGCGATCAACGGCGAACCGCCAGATCGCGCCGCCGGCCTGATCGAGCAGGTAGATGCTGCCCGAGGTCGCGGCGATCGCGTCGACGGAGCCGAGCCGGACGAGATCGGGGATCGGCACGAGCAGCACCCCGGTTGGTGTCCAGCGGTACAGACGGGCATGGGAGTCGAGGATCCAGAGCGCATCCTCGGCCAGCAGACCGCCGCCGTCGGCCGCCGAGCCCACCGCCCGCGGCTGCCAGGCGATCGAAATCGGGCGACCGGCGCGCAGCTGGCTGCCGTGTCCCAGCGACTCGCCCTCGAGGAAGAGCACGGTGGTCTGCCCGTCGTCCGTGATCGAGAACACGCGACCGCCGGCGTCGTCGAGCACGAAGGCGAGACCGCCGCCGAAGCGAACCGCGCCCAGGGTGAGCGCGGGACCGAAGCGGGTCAGATCCGCGAGCGGACTGAGTTCGCCCGGCGGTTGCACGAGGCTGAGTTCGGCGAGGACGGCTTCGATCTCGCTGCGCAACTGGCGCGCGTCGGCATCCAGCGGGTTGATCTCGAGCGCCGCTTCGACGTCGAGCAGGGCGTCCTGCAGGGTGAGCCGGGCGCCGTCGGTAGTCGCGGCCAGCTCCGCGGCGGCCAGACCGTTGCGCGCCTGCTCGACGTGTGAGCGGAACTGGTCGTCTTCCGACTGCAGCAGCGAGGGTCCGAGCAGGGCGGCGCCGATGCCGGCCAGAACGACGAGCATGGCCGCCAGCACGATGCCCGCGCGGCGGGCCGAGGCGGCGCGGTCTCGCGGATCGCGCGTACGGATCCGGGGTCGCTCGACCGCTGGTTCGCGGCGGTGCTCGAGCAGCGAGGGCATCGCCTCACCCAGCTCCAGGGTCGGCGTGCCGCTCAGGCCCGAGGGCATGGAGAGCGCCGGGGTCAGGGTCTCGAGCTGCTGCGTGTAGGCGGCGGCGAACGGATTGACGGGCCAGCCGCCGGATTCCTGCTCGGAGACCGGGACGGGCTCAAACTGAACGATCCGCTGAGTTTCGGGCTGCGCCGGCGAGTCGCCGGCCGGATCGGCGGTTCGCTGATCCTCCGTCTGGAGTTCCATTCGATCAGTCGGTTCGGCATCGTCCGTCTGATCGACCTCTTCAGGGGATGGAGGCTGGCTCGACTCCGCCGTTTCCAACGGCGCCTCGGGAGGCGGTCCGGCGGCGACGCCGACGATCAGCGCGGCGGCCTCACGCAGGTGGACCATCGCCGGGTAGAACTGACGCAGCGTCTCTTCGACCGGCAGCCGGCTGAGTTGCACGCGCAGCTCCGGATCCAGCACGGAGGCCGCGTTGGAGGTGACCAGCAGCGCCCACCCATCGCGAGTGGCGGCGCCCGATGCGAACTCGAGATTGAGTGGATCGGGACCGCCGATCGGCGCGGCGACCGGATCGTCCCGCCGCGGTAGATGGGCGTAGAGGGCGATCGCGCGCAGCGAAGCGAGACCGGCGTCCCCGGCCAGGAGCGCCGCGGAGGGCCCGGCCTGGCCCAGCACGGCCGGCTGACCCTCGCGCTGGATCAGGCAGGACATGCCGTACGTCGCATGCTCGGCCGGCAGGCGCTGTTGATTCCAGGCGCGGAGTTCGTCGTGCACCGTTTCGACCGCTGCCTTCAGCGCTCCGGTGAGCGAGCGAGCGGCCGGATTGAACAGTTCGCCGATCCGCCGGACGTACTGGTCCATGAACGCGTCGGCGCCGTCGGAGGCCGGCTCGGCGAGAATCGAAAGCCGGACCAGACGCCCGACCTGGTCCACCTGTTCGGCGAACCCAACCTGGGGCGCCTCTTCCACCGCCCGGCCGGCGGCGATACGCAGCTGTGAGCTCCAGATCTCGTGAGGGGTTGTCATGCACTCGTCTCGTGCGTCATCCCGACCGCTACTCGCGCGCCGGATCTATCGTACCCACTCCCCGGACGCTGCCGAGCGTTCGGGCGAGCAGGCCGGGGCGGCCGCCCTCAGTCGATTGGGCAGCGGTTCAAATTCCGACTGCTGCGTATACTCATAGTTCAGCCGCCCGACACCTCCCGACCTCACCGGCTCGACCCAGCCGGTCCGCACGAGCGAAGACGATGTCCGACAACGATCCCACCGCCGCGAGCCAGCGCGCCGTTCGCACCGAGCTCCGGCGGCGGATGGCGGATGAAGCGCTGAGCGCGGCGGCCGAGCAGGTTGAGGCGTTGTTGCGAGAGGCCGCGCTTGAGTTGCGACCGTTCCCGCCGTTTCCGGGCGCCTTCTTCACAATGGGTGTGGAAGTCGAACCGGATGGCGTGCGCGACAGGAATATCGGCTGTGTGATCGTGACCGAGGAAGGCGCGCTGCGTGAACTGCAGCTGTCCTTCGACGACGAGGGTCCGGCGGCCATCCTGGGCGCGAACGATCCGGTCTCGATGCGCGATGAGACGCTGGTCGAACTCGAGGAGCTTTCTTCCCAGGACCGGCTGACGCTGGCGCTCAACGGACTCGATGCGGTCAGCGAGCTACTCGACCGACAGGCCACCTGAGGAACGCACTCGCCCATTCCGCGAAGTCCGTGAAGATCGCGAAGTAGAGGAGCACCCCTTGCAATTCATCGCCCTTGTCCTGCGCGTCCTCTTGCCCTGGGCCGCGATCATCTGGATCTACCGCGCGCTGCAGTCGCAACAGCGACTCGAGCGGGAACTGACGGAGGAGCGGATCGATCACCTCGAACTGCAACTCCGCAACGAACGGGCTCGCCGAGAACAGGCCGAGCTGATGGCCCGCCAGATCGCTCAGGCCGGGGGCGACGGCACGGCGGGCGGCGGCACGGCCGCACCCGCGCCAGCCCCGCGACGAGCGGCTCCGCCGCCCGAGCCCGCACGGGCGCCGGAGCCGCCTCCGGCGCCGCCTTTGCCGGCTGCGGCTCCTCCTCCGCCGCCGCCGCCTCCAACTCCACCGGCTGCGGCGCAACCCGCCGCGCCTCCCCCCGCGCCCGCGCCGGCGCCCGCTCCGACCCCTCCGCCGGCCGCCGTACCCGCGCCGCCTCCGGCGCCGCCGGCGCCCTCGGCGTCGAGCGCCCCACCGACGGCGCCCGTTCCACCCCCGCCGGCTGCCGCTCCGGCCGCCGCGCCAACCATCCCCGCCGACCGCAGCGCCGCTTCTCACCTGGACGAGGGCAACGCCTATTTCGGCGCCGGCAACTACGACGCAGCGGTCAACCAGTACGCCCGCGCGATCGACCTCGACGCCAACTCGGCCGCCGCCTACTACAACCGCGCCAATGCGCTGGTCCGCCTCGACCGCACCGAAGAAGCGGCCAACGATTACGAGCGCGCGATCGAGCTCGCGCCGGACGACCCGGACATCTACGTCAACCGCGGCCTGTTGCGGCTGTTCGGTCGCGACTTCGATACGGCCGAGGGCGACTTCCGCCACGCGCTGCGGCTGCGGCCCGACGACGGCGCGGCCCACACCAACCTGGGCCTGACCTTGCTCTACGAAGACCGCGCCCAGGAGGCGCTGGACTCGTTCCAGGCCGCCGTTCGGCTGGAACCGGACCAGCCCGGAGCGCACTACGGGCTCGCCTCGGCCGCCGCCAAGCTGGGCCAGGCCGACAACGCCGTCGCCGCGCTGCGCCAGGCGACCTCGCTTAATCCCCGTTACGCCGAAGCGGCGCGAACCGACGACCACTTCGACAGCCTGCGCGGCAATCAGGACTTCGAATCGCTGGTCAACCCGGGCGGCTAGCCGCGAGCCTGCGACCGAGCCGCGGCGCCGGCTGATGGACGACGTCGGTGCGCGCGCTACCCAGGACGCCGGGCTGCCGATCTCGGAGTCAATATTCGCCGGGTTGCGCGACCGCGTCTACCACCTCGACTGAGCGTCGCGCTACTCCAGCCGCACCGAGCCCGAGCGGCCGCCGTCTTTCTCGCGCAGCCGCACGGCGTCGATCCGCATGCCGCGGTCGACCGCCTTGGCCATGTCATAGACCGTGAGACCGGCGACGGAGACGGCCGTCAGCGCCTCCATCTCGACGCCGGTCTTGCCCGAGCAGCGCACTTCCGCCCGAATTTCGACCGAAGGCGGCTCGTCGACCAGGTTCAGTTCGACCAGCACCTTGTTCAGTAACAGCGGATGGCACAGCGGAATCAGTTCGTGTGTCCGCTTCGCGGCCATCACGCCGGCGATCTCGGCCGTGGACAGCACGTCGCCCTTGTTCAGCGCCGAGTTGCGAATCAGCTCCAGCGTCTCGGGTTGCATCAGAACCCGGCCTTCGGCGACGGCTCGACGCTCGGTGACATCCTTGTCGCCGACATCAACCATCCGAGCGCGCCCCTGCGCGTCGACATGGCTCAGTTCCTGCTGCGGCTCTGGTGTCTGCTCAGCCGCCAATGTGCGACATCTCCACCCGATCGAGCACCGGTAGATCGTCGGTCATCGCGGCGCGCAACTCCGAGTAGCGGTCCTCGCGCACGGTCCAGATCCCGGTGATCCGGCTAAAGAGCTCATCATCCGACGCCCCCGACCGGAGTTGCGCCCGCAGGTCGTGGCCGACCGAGGCGAAGAGGCAGGTATAGAGCGATCCTTCGGCCGACAGCCGCGCCCTGGTGCAGTCGCCGCAGAACGGTTCGGTGACCGAGGTGATCACGCCGATCTCGCCGCTGCCGTCCGACCAGCGCCAGCGCTTGGCGACCTCGCCCTGGTAGGCCGCTTCGACCGGCTCCAGCCCTTCGACCTGCTCCAGCCGCTGGATGATCTCGCGCGCCGGGACGACTTCGTCCAGCTTCCAGCCATTGGTCGTGCCGACGTCCATGTACTCGATAAAGCGCACGATGTGTCCCGTGCCGCGGAAGTGGCGGGCCATGTCGACCAGGCCCTCGTCGTTGACGCCGCGCTTGACCACGGCGTTGATCTTGATCGGTCCCAGGCCGGCCCGGGCCGCCGCGTCGATCCCTTCGAGTACGCGCTCATGCGGGAAGTCGACGCCGTTCATCTCGCGGCAGATCTCGGGATCGATCGAGTCGAGGCTGACCGTGACGCGGTCGAGTCCCGCCGCCTTCAGTTCTTCGGCCATCGCGGCGAGTCTTGAGCCGTTGGTCGTCAGCGCAATGTCGATCTCGGGGAGCGTCTCGCGCAGCATCCCGACCAGCGTCGGCAGTTCGGCGCGGACGGTCGGCTCTCCGCCGGTCAGGCGCAGCTTGCGCAGACCCAGTCTCCCGAAGACCGAGACGACGCGGACGATTTCCTCGAAGCTGAGGATCGCCGAGCGCGGCAGGAACTCGTATCCGGGACCGAAGATCTCTTTCGGCATGCAGTAGGGGCAGCGGAAGTTACAGCGATCCGTCACCGAGACTCTGAGATCGGCGAAGCGGCGGCCCAGCCGGTCGACGGGGACGTCAGGATTGTCGCTCATGAGCTCTGGTCCAGCGTCTGTGCCATCACGTCGAGCGCCCAGGCGGCGTTGGCGAGGGCTCGGGCGCGATGCGAGATCGTGTTTTTCTCGGACACATCCAACTCCGCCATACGTCGACCGTCAGGCAGCGCGAAGATCGGATCGTAGCCGAAGCCGAGGTCGCCACGCTCGTCCATCGCAATCGATCCTTCCACGAGACCCTCGCCCAGCCGCACATTGGTCGTGTAGGGGAAGGCGAGCGCGATCACGCAGCGGAATCGCGCCGCCCGTTGCCGGGTTGGGACGTCTTGCAGCGCCTGCAGCAACTTGGTCCGATTGGCGGCGTCATCCGCTGCCTCTCCAGCATATCGAGCGCTGTAGAGTCCGGGCGCGCCGTCGAGCGCGTCGACCTCCAGTCCCGAATCGTCGGCCAGCGCCGGTAGCCCGCAGGCGTTGGAGTAGGAACGCGCCTTGCGGCCGGCGTTCTCCGCGTACGTCTCGCCGTCTTCGACGACGGTGAAGTCCGCGAGCCCGACATCAGCCGGGGCGACCAGCTCCCACTGCGATTCGACGTGCGCGTCGAACAGCTGGCGAAACTCGCGAATCTTGCCGGGGTTCCCCGTGGCAATCAACAGTTGATGCGGCACTGGTTCTCTGCTCAAGAGCTCCCCAGAGGAGGCATTGCTGTTCAGCCCGCGTACTCGCCCTTGCGAGCGGCCGACGTCAGGCGGGCGCGCTCCTGGAAGGCGGCCTGGGCGGCGTCGACGTTTTCGGGCTTGCCTGCCCAGACGGAGAGCGGCGTCGCTTGCAGACCACGACCGTAGGAGAAGCTCAGCTCCCACGGTGCCGATGACGAACCGGCGGCCGCCTGGTTGATCGCGTTCAGGTTGACCGTCGCCTCCTCGTCGGACTGACCGCCGGAGAGGAAGACGCAGCCGGGTACGGCCGAGGGCACTGCGTTGGCGAAGACGCGCAACGTCTCGGAGGCGACAACCGCAGCCGGCGCGCGGTCGGCCGCGCTCTTGCCGGAGAGCACCATGTTCGGCTTGAGCAGCGTGCCCGGCAGGTCGACGTTCTGCGCGGCCAGGGCGGCATACGTGGCGAGCAGGGCCGCTTCGGTGGCCTCGGCGCAGGCCGCGATGTCGTGCTCGCCATCCATCAGCACCTCGGGTTCGACGATCGGCACCAGCCCCGCTTCCTGCGAGAGCGCGGCGAAGCGGGCCAGCGCATGAGCGTTGACGTCGAGGCAGTAGGCCGTCGGACGGTCGTCGGCGATATCGATGACGGCCCGCCACTTGGTGAACCGGGCGCCCTGTTCGCGGTAGACCTCCAACCGCTCGCGCATCCCGTCCAGACCCTCGGTCACCTTCTCGTTCGGCGAACCGGCCAGGTCCTTGGCGCCCTTGTCGACCTTGACGCCGGGGATCACGCCGTTGGAAGTCAGCACGTCGACCAGCGGCGTACCGTCGGATGAGTTCTGGGCCAGCGTCTCCTCGAACAGGATCACACCGGAGATCCAGTCGCCGATGCCCTCGGAGGTGAACAGCAACTGGCGCCAGTCGCGGCGATTGTTCTCGGTCGACTCGAGTCCGATCGTGTCGAAGCGGCGCTTGATCGTGGGCGCGGACTCGTCGGCGGCCAGGATGCCGCGTCCCGGCGCGACCAGCGCCCGCGCGGTCTCGTGTAGTGGATTGCTCATCGGATGTTGCCTCTCGGGATCTCGGTCTGCCGGATGGAGAAGTTGGTGTTACTCGGCCAGTTTGGCGACGACGCGTTCGACCACGTCGGCGTTGCCCACGATCAGGGGCGTGCGTTGGTGCAGCAGCTCGGGTTGGACATCGAGGATGCGCTCGGTCCCCGTCGTGCCGGCGCCGCCGGCCTGTTCGGCGACGTAGCAGAGCGGATTGGCTTCGTAGCCCAGTCGTAGCTTGCCGCCCGGCGACTTGACGTCGCCCGGGTAGAGGAAGATGCCGCCCTTGAGCAGGTCGCGGTGGAAATCCGCGACCAGCGAGCCGACGTAGCGCAGTCCGTAATCGGCACGCAACTCCGCCACCGCCGCCTGCATCTCGGGAAACCACTTGCTTTGGTTTCCTTCGTTCACGGAGTACGCCGCGCATTGCGACGGGATCCGAATCTCGTCGTGGGAGTGCAGGAACTCGCCCGACTCCGGGTCGAGTGTGAAGCCGTCCACGCGGCCTTCGGTCGCGACGACCAACACGGTCGAAGATCCGTACACGACGTAGACCGCGCCGCACTGCTCTCGACCGGGCCGAAGCAGCGCCGCTTCGGTGACGGGCGAATTGTCCGTGCGCCGATAGATCGCGAAGATCGAACCGATCGTCACGGCGACATCGATGTTCGATGAACCGTCAACCGGGTCAAACATGACCAGATACGGATGATCGGAAGTGTCGGAGACGAACACGGCGTCCTCAAGCTCCTCGCAGGCCAGGGCTGCAACGGCCCCGCAGTCACGCAACGATGAGACGAAGGCGTCGGTGCCGGCGGCATCGAGCACCTGCACGATCTCGCCCTGCACGTTCATCTCGCCGGTGTCGCCGAGCACGCCGGCGAGCGCGGCGCGCCGGGTTAGTCCATCAACCTGACGGGCTCCGTTGGCGATCGCGCCCACCACCGTCAGGAATCCGTCGGCGACCAGTTCCGCGGGCGCTGTCGCGGCGAGCACATCCGTCAGTGAATTCAAGGAGTCGCCCGAATCAGACATGGAAATCCCGCCAGTTCGGCGCTGGAGCGCCGCAGTTGTACCGTTGGGCGAATCGTCGCAGCCTGAACCCCCCTGATCAAGTGGCGTACGATGAAACGGTCGCCTGAACAGGCCAGCTTGGGTCGGGGCACGCCACTTCGATGCGCAGTGTGGATTGACAGGGGAACCAATGTCGACAACTGCCCACGCCGGAGAGCCGATCAGCGACTACTCGCAGGCCGTTGATTGGCTGATGTCGTTCGCTGATTTCGAGCGCGGCTCGGGGCCCAGACGAGCGACCGGCGATTTCGCCCTGGACCGGATCCGATCGATCCTCCGCCGGCTGGCCGATCCACAGCACGGGCGAACCACGATTCACATCGCCGGCAGCAAGGGCAAAGGCTCGACCGCGGCCATCCTCGAGTCGATCCTGCGCGCCGCCGGGTTCCGCACGGGCCTGTTCACGAGCCCGCACCTGCATGAGTTCCCGGAACGGATTCGGATCCTCGGCGCCCCCCTGCCGGATGACGAGTTCGCCCGCCTGTGCGAGCAGCTGCGTCACGTGATCGAGGCCGAGCAGGAGGAGGAACCGGGGCACATCAGTACGTTCGAGATCCTCACGGCGCTCGGCTTCCATGCGTTCCATGAACACGATGTGGATGTGCAGATCGTCGAGGTCGGCCTCGGCGGGCGACTGGACAGCACCAACGTGTTCTCGCGCACCGACGCCGCTGTGATCACGTCGCTCTCACACGAGCACACCGACATCCTGGGCGACAGGATTACGCAGATCGCTTCGGAGAAGGCCGGGATCATCAGCGCCGCCTGCCGCACGACGGTGCTTGCTCGTCAACGCTATGAGGATGCCGCGGCCGTGGTCCGAAATGCCGCCGACGATGTCCCGGTCCCGCTGGTCGACGTGGGCGCCGACTACGACACCGAACCGGCCGGCGTCGAACCGTGGGGACAATGGTTCCGGGTGGCCAGGCGCAATCCGCGTCCCGGCGAAGAGCCTTCGGTCATGCACCTGTTGCCCCTGTTGGGCCGCCACCAGATTGACAACGCGCTCACCGCGATCGCGACGATCGACGCACTGAACGCCGCCGGCGTCGTGGCTGTGCCCTCCGAAGCGCTGCACCGCGGTCTGGCCACTGTTCGTTGGCCGGCGCGACTGGAATCATTCGAGCTGCCGGAGTCGTTGATGAGCAATGAGCCCGGCGGGCCGGCCAGGGTGGTGATCGACGGGGCGCACAACGCCGAGTCGGTGCAACGAGCGCTCGACGCCTGCCGCGATTACTTCCCCCACGAACAACTCCACGTGATCTTCGGGGTGCTGGGCGACAAGGCCCTGCGCGACATGGCCCACATCATCCAGACCCGCAGTGTCCGTGTCTACGCCACGACATCCGATCATCCTCGCGCCCGTCCACCGCAACAGGTCGCCGACGCGTTTGTCGACCCGGAGTGGAGCGGCGGCGTCACGATCCATGCCGATCCCGAATCGGCGCTGAGCGCGGCCGGGCAGGAGGCGCACGCCGGCGATCTGATCGTGGTGCTCGGATCTCTCTCGGTCGCCGCCGACGCGCGACGCTTCCTGAGCGCCCCACCGGAGTCTCACATGGTCCGTCGAGCGGAGGATCCGACCGTATGACCGACGCAGAGCCTGTCCCGGAGCGAGCCGAACGACCACGCGTAGTGGTCACGGGAATGGGGGCTGTCTCGCCCTACGGCCCGGGAGTGGGTCTGTTCTGGGACAAGCTGCTCGCCGGCGAGAGCGCGGTCAAGCCGATCGAGAACTTTGACATCTCCGGCTTCAGCTGCACGATCGGCGCCGAAATCCGCGGATTCGATGCTCGCGACTTCATGGATCGCAAGTCGGCGCGGCGCATGGCCCGCTTCACACAGTTCGCGGTCGCCGCAGCGCGGGAAGCCATCGAGGACGCGCAGCTCGATCTCGACGCGACCGATCGCAGTCGGATCGGCGTCGTGCTGGGCAACGGCGCGGGCGGCTACCCCGAGATCCAGGCCACCGCCGGCACGCTGTTTGAGCGCGGCGGGATGCGGCTGGACCCGCTCTTCCTGCCCAAGGTGCTGCCCAACATGGCGGCCGCCAATATCGCGATGCAGTTCGGTCTGCTCGGTTACAACACGACGGTCGTCACCGCCTGCGCCGCCGGTACCCAGGCCCTGGGCGACGCCGCCAACGTGATCCGCAACGGCCAGGCCGACATCGTCGTCTCGGGCGGGACCGAGGCGGGATTCTGCCAGCTCGGACTGGGCGGCTTCGCCGTCATGCGCGCGCTCAGTTCACGTAACGAGGACCCGACCGGCGCGTCGCGTCCGTTCGACGCCGATCGGGATGGTTTCGTGCCCGGTGAGGGCGCGGGGGTGATCATCCTCGAGTCGGAGGAATCTGCCCGCCGACGCGGAGTCGACTACCAGGTCGAAGTCGCCGGGTTCGGATCCTCGGCCGACGCCCATCACCTGGTCATGCCCGACGCCGACGGCGCGGGTCCGATCCGCGCGATCAACTGGGCGATGGAGGACGCGGACATACAGCCCGAGGAGATCGATTACGTCAACGCCCACGGCACATCGACGCCGCTCAACGACGCGTCGGAGACGAGGGCATTGAAGATCGCGCTCGGCGAAGCTGCGCGCAATATCCCGATTTCGTCGACCAAGTCGATGATCGGTCACATCTTCGGCGGCGCCGGCGGTCTGGAATCGATCGCCGCGATCAAGGCGATCACGGACGGCAAGATTCACCCAACGATCAACTACAGCACGCCCGACCCGGACTGCGACCTCGATTACGTGCCCAATGAGGCACGCGCAGTCGACGTCAACGCCGTGCTCAAGAACTCATTCGGCTTCGGCGGCCAAAACGCCTGCCTCGTCTTCCGCCGCATCCAGTGATGCGCACTTGATCGATGCAGGGGCGACCCTTGTGGTCGCCCTCGCCAGGCAGGCCGGGAACTCGCTCAGGACAGGGCGTGCGGGGCGGCCACCAGGGCCGCCCCTACATGACGGAACTCAACCGCTCACGTCACTTGGCGCCGGAGAAGGCCGGGCGGTAGCGCTCGGGGAGCATCTGGTCGAGGACGCGCTCGAGCGCCATCGTGTGCGAGCAGGTCTTCGCATCCTGGAAGAAATAACAGTCGCAGTCCCAACCGTCGGGACCGAGTTCGGCCGTGTGCGTCGTCGAGTCGCCGCGTACGTCGCAGCGCAACGACAGCACCTGAAACCGCTCCAGTTCTTCCGCGTAGATCCGCGCCTTCTCGATCTTCGAGATGAGGCTGCTCTGCATTGCTCAACTCCCTCGAAATCGCTCCGCCGGGCGGGCAATGGTACACCCAAATGTTACAACTCCGTCAACACCAGCCGACGATAGCGCGGTCCGTCCGTCAACAACGTCGACTCGACCAACGCCACCTGTTCAACGACGAAGGAAATGTCCAACAGAGGGGCGTCGGCAACCGTCGCACGAATCGCCGCGAGATCATTGCCGGTCGCCTGTCTGCGCACCCGTCCCAGCGTGAGGTGAGGCTGAAACCGGCCCCGCTCCGCCTCGAACCCGACGCCAACGAGAGCTTCTTCGAGTTGATGCCGAAGCGTCTGCAGGCGATCGAAGCCGTCGTCGCGGGCGAGTCCGACCTGGACAACTCGCGGTCGACGGCCCCCGAACGTACCCAGATCGACCATCCGCAGTTCGAATCGGCCGAAGTCTTGCGATTCGCCGATCGCCCGGGTGACATCCTGCAGTCGCTCCTCGTTCACCTCGCCGAGGAATCGCAGCGTCAGGTGCATCGCTTCGCGCTTGACCCAGCGGACTGCTTGGTCCGGGAACGAGGGCTGCCTGCGCATCCGTTCGCCGACCAACCAGACCTCGTCCAGGGCCGAAGGCTCGAGCACTGCCTCGATGAACAATCTCATCCGCTTCTCCCCAGCCTTGTCCAATCTTCCTATCTGCAATCCCGATCCGCCACTAGCATGGTCGTGCGTTTCAGCCGCGTCACGTTGCCAGCGGAATCCAGAGCCATATGACCACTTCAGCCGCGCCCGCTGCCGACACCGAAGCTCTGCTCGATGTCTGCAAGCGGATTCGACGACACATCGTGGAGATGACCCACGCCGCACAATCCGGCCATCCCGGCGGTTCATTGTCGGCCACCGAAATCTTCGCCGCACTCTATTTCGGGGGCGTCGCGCGGCACGACCCGGCCGATCCGCAGTGGGATCGCCGCGATCGGATCATTCTGAGCAAGGGCCACGCCACGCCGGTCGTCTATGCCACGCTGGCCGAGGCCGGCTACTTCAGCACCGATCTCATCCCGTCGTTCCGCTCGCTGGGCACCGAACTGCAGGGGCATGTCGTGCGCAACAAGCCTCCGGGCGTCGAGATGTCGGGCGGTGCGCTGGGCATGGGACTCTCGTTCGCCGTTGGCGTCGCGCTCGGGCACCAACTCAACGGCTTCGCCGACGACGAAGGCCAGATCTTCGTCGTGGTCGGCGACGGCGAGCTCAACGAGGGCCAGAACTGGGAGGCGATCATGTCGGCCTCGCACTTCGGCCTTCAGCGGATCACCGCGATCGTCGACCGCAACCACTTCCAGAACGACGGACCCGGCGACGAGATCATGCGGATCGAACCGGTCGGCGACAAGTGGGCCGCCTTCGGCTGGGGCGTCCAGCATGTCGACGGCCACGATGTCGAAGCCGTCCGCGATGCGCTGCTCACCGCCCGTGACCGCACCGACGCCCCGCAGGTCGTGATTTGCGAGACGGTCAAGGGTCGCGGCGTCTCATTCATGGCCGAGAATCCGGCCGGCTGGCACGGCAAAGGCCCGTCCGACGAGCAACTCGCCCAGGCACTTGAGGAGATTGACGGAGGCCTGTCATGACCACGGCCAGACCTGCCGCCTTCCCGCAACCGCCACCCGCCGCCACCCGCGAGGCCTACGGCCCCGCCCTCGTCAAGCTGGCCGAGGCGGGCCACGACATCGTCGCGCTCGACGCCGACCTCTCCGCCTCGACCGGCGGCAACAAGCTCGCCGGGTCGTTCCCCGATCGCTGGCTTACGGTCGGCGCCGCCGAAGCCAACATGATCAGCATCGCGGCTGGTCTCGCCTCAACGGGCAAGACGGTCTACGCAGCATCCTTCGCCGTCTTCATGCCCGGCCACTGTTTCGACCAGATTCGCGTCCACATCGCCCAGCAACGCATGAACGTCAAACTGATCGCCTCGCACGGCGGCATCTCGGTCGGCGAAGACGGCGCCTCAGCCCAGGCGATCGAAGACCTCGCGCTGATGACATCGCTGCCGGGTATGAACGTCGTCGTGCCCAGCGACGCCGTCGAGGCCGACTGGGCGATCCGCCGAGCGGCCGAGGACGACGAGCCGTGGTACATCCGGCTGGGACGTCCCAAGCTGCCGATCATCCATCTCGATGAGCCGAGATTCGAACTCGGTCGTGCGGAGAACATCCGTGAAGAGGACGATGTCACCTTGATTGCCTGCGGGCTGATGGTCGAGCCAACGATCCGCGCCGCCGATGTACTCGCCCAAGAAGGCATCGGCGCCCGAGTCCTCAACATGGCGACGATCAAACCGCTTGACGAAGCGGAAGTAATCCGCGCAGCCGAGCAGACCGGCGCCATCGTCTGCGCCGAGGAGCACAACGTGATCGGCGGCCTCGGTTCGGCCGTCGCGCGCACGCTGGCGAGACACTGTCCGGCGCCGATGGAGCAGGTCGGAATCGAAGACCGCTTTGGCCAGTCCGGCCCATGGACAGCGCTACTGCAGGAGTACGGACTCACCGCGGAGTCGGTCTTCGCCGCCGCCAAACGCGCCATCGCGCGGAAGTAATCAAACAGCCAGCGTCTTCAATCGGCGGCTGCGACTGAATCAGACTCGCCCCGCTCCACCAGCACCGCGCGCGCTCGTCCCATCAGCGCATCGTGCATGATCTCGAACATCTCCACAGACGTGCCGAACGCCTTGGTGAGAGTCTTGATCTCTTCACCGCTAAACTCGACGGTCAACCCCATCCCCGACCCAGCGGGCGGCGTCCAATCGTCGTCGATGTCAACTGACCCTTCGACATCTGCATTGTCATACATGGCGATCTCGGCCTCCGCCTCTGCTTTCACATCGGGAGGAAGCGACTCAAGCCAGATCTGCTGCGCGTCCTTCACGACCTTCTCCTCACCCAGCCATGGTACTTACTCTGCTGCCTAGCCGACGCCTGAAAGACCGTCACCACTTCAGACTGACCGGTCACGCCGGGAAGGTCGATGACCACGGTCAGAATCTGACCTCCAGGTCCGCGGCCCACCAACACCCATCGGTCACGCACTCGACGGCGACGTCCACGCTCGTCCACGTGCTCCGAAGCAGGTTGCCAGATCCAAAGCGGATCACGGTCGTACACCGTCTGAGCGTCGTCCAAGTCATAGCCTCGCAGGCCAATCTTGGACAGACCGCTCGGAGTTATGGTCAGCCTTTCTGTCGGCCGCGGGCGATCCCTAGCCACCGCGCAGCCACGCAGCTACTCCAAGCAAGTCCTCGCACCAGGCCGCGTCTCCATTGAGACCCGCCGGCCGCGGACGATCGTCCTCCTCCACCAGCACCGCGCTCATCCCCGCCGCGAGCGCTCCCTCGACATCCGACTGGACGTTGTTGCCGATATGCACGCAGTCGTGCGGATTGACGCCCAGGTCACTTGCGGCGTGTTCGAAGATGCCCGGTTCCGGCTTCCAGATGCCGACCTCGCCCGAGATGTAGACGCCGTCGAACTGGCCTTCGAGTCCGGCGCCGCGGATCTTCTCGCGCTGCATCGGTCCGTCATTGAAGTTGGTGATCAGACCGATCGGTCCATGCCTGCGCGCGGCGGCCAACGCCTCGGGCCAGCCCGCGATCGCTTCCGCCCGATCGCTGCGTTCGTCGCGATAGACCCGGTTCAGCTCGGCGAACTCGTCCTCGCTGACCGTCACTTCGCTGATCGCCAGTGTGCGGCGCATCCATTCTTCCGCGTGGAGCCAGAGCGGCCACTGCCAGTCGTTGTCCTCCATGATGCCGCCGATCACCATCTCGATCGTGTCGGCAAAGGCCGAGGCCGGCTTGTGCCACAGGCCGAACTCGATCAGCCGAATGCCGACCGCGGTACGCGCCTCCCGCACGCCGGTCCGCTCGCTGACCAGCGTTCCGTCGAGATCGAAGAAGACCGCGGCGAAGCGTCCGTCCGGTCCGCTCACTCCTCGTCTTCTTCCTCTTCGAGTTCGTCCTGGTAGATCTCCAGCGGCCAGATCGGCCAGTCGAGGAACTGTTCCGGCGGATCCTCCGTCGCGCCCTCAGGATGCTCGACATCCGGCTCATGGTCGGGCACGTAGGTCTGCATCGGGTTGGCCTTGAACTCGATCCCGTCTTCGTGTGTCACGATGTTGGCCAGCGAGTAGCCGATCCAGGCCAGGCAACGACACTCGAGCCGGAACGAGACCGCGAATCGCCGCCGCATCAACGCTTCTTCGCGGATGAAATCGTGGAACTCCTCGATCTCTTCCGGCGGCAGCATCACGTCGACATGACCGTCGAACAGCATCTGCAGCGCGTCGGCAGCTTCCGCCTCGCCCTGCTGATCTTCAACCATGACGTCTTCGTCAGTCATCGGCCGCTCCGTCTTCCTGTGAGTAGACGCCCACTTCCTGGCCACGCCAGACCGTGACGATCAGGTCATCGCGCAAGGGATCCGCGGTCTGTGCCCAGCGATCGTCGACATCGGCAATCACATCCTGGATGTCCTCTTCGGCCCAGGTTTCCGGAACGCAGAGGGTCGCGTAGACCAGCGGCGCCGCGAAATGCAGATCGACGCGGCCGCGCGAGCCCGCCTCGTTCTCCACGATGTAGCACTCGGATTGCGTCGTGCGGCTTTCGCGTTCGTAGTGAAACATCGGGTTATGCGCCTCGGTGATCGCTTAGAGCACGTGATAGAGGATGAGATGGTCGCCCAGGACATCGTTGGCGAAGTCGTTCTCGACATCTCGCCAGACGGAGTGAATGTGATTGGCCCCATTCTGGCGGTTGTCGAACTCGACGAGGAAGTTCCCGCCGTGGATCCGATAGTAATGCGGCTCCCCGCTCTGCACGGGACCAGCCCAGGCGAAATGCATGCCATCTCGCCCGGCGGCGGCCATCCGCGCGCGTCGATCCTCGGCCAGGTCCCTCGGCGCCTGTTCGACGTAGAGGTCGACCAGGCGGTCAAGCACAGCCCGTTGATCGTCGTCCATCTGCGACGCGGCCAGCCCTTCGTAGGCGGGCATCACCGCGCGCGAGGCGTTGAAGGTGAGGATGTCCCAGGGCGCTTCGGGATAGATGGTGGCCCGCTCAGCCTGCTCGGCGTCGAGCGACGCCATCAGGTCGAAGGCGAGGTCTTCGCGCTTGTCCAGGATGCGCAAACCGGCCTGTGGCCCCTTGCGCACCTCGGCCGGATTGGTACCGAAAAAGAAGGGCGTCAAGGACAGCAGGCCGTCGCCCCAGAGCGAGAAGTTGAGCGAAATGTGGTGGCCTTCGACTCGCCAACCCCATGGCAATTCGTCGTCCGAGGGGTCGCCGAAGATTGTCCAGTAGTACAGCTCGGGGTCGCGCTTGAACGTCTTGATGCCGGCGCCAACTTCAATCTCACCAAGGATGAGCTCCAGGTCGATGATGCCAACGGCCTGCTCATAGGCGCGCTCGCTCAGGCCCGATTCCATCAGCTTCATCGCCAGACTCCGCTGCGACTCGCTCATGTCGCGCAGCGGCAGACCGTGACGATTGGTCGGCGGGTAGTACCAGAAGATGCGCTCGCCATCCATGTAGTCGTAGATCGTCGTGGCGCGTTGGTCGGCGTTCAGGCTGTTGGCGAGGTCGATCGCGGCGGCGCGCATGGCGGCTCCGGCGAGCGTGGGGGTCGGTCTCTCGGGCATGGTTCGTTCTCTCTCAACCGCAGCTCAGACGGGACGGATGTGCCCGTCGCCGCGGATTGTCCATTTGTACGAGGTCAGCTCACGCAGACCCATCGGCCCGCGAGCGTGCAGTTTGCCGGTCGAGATGCCGACTTCCGCGCCCAGGCCGAACTGGCCGCCGTCGGTGAACTGCGTCGAGGCGTTCACATAGACCGCCGCTGCGTCGACCTCGCGCAGGAAGCGTTGTCCGAGATGCTCGTCGGAGGTAATCACCGCCTCCGAATGTCCGCTGCCGTGCTCCGCGATGTGGGCCAGCGCGGCGTCGGCATCGTCGACGACGCCGACCGCGGCGGTGAGCGAGAGGAACTCGGTGTCGAAGTCGTCGGAACCGGCCGGATGCACGTTCGCCGAGGTATCAGACAACAACGCCCGAGCCCGACTGTCGGCGCGTAGCTCGACCGGCGTCGGACCGTCGACGGCCCAGCGACGGCCCAGCTCTGCGAGGAACTGCGGCGCGACGGCTTCGTGGACCAGCATCACGTCAAGCGCGTTGCAGATGCTGACCCGTCGCCGCTTGGCGTTGTCCACGACGGTCAACGCCATCTCAAGGTCGGCGGCGGCGTCGATGTAGGTGTGGCAGATGCCGACGCCGCCGGCGACGACGGCCATCGAGGCTTCCGTGCGCACGCGGTTGATCAGCGCCTGGCCGCCGCGCGGGACCATCAGGTCGATCAGGTCGTTCATGGCCAGCAATTCGCCGACCAGGGCGCGGTCCGTGCTGCGCACGAGCTGGACCGCGTCGGCGGGGAGGCCGTTGTCGGCCAGCGCATCGCGCAGCACGTCGGCGAGGATTCGGTTTGAGCGCAGGGCCTCGCGCCCGCCTCGGAGCACCGACGCATTGCCCGACTTGAGGCAGATCGCGCCGATGTCGATGGTCACGTTGGGCCGCGACTCGTAGACCGAGGCGATCACGCCCAGCGGCACGCGGACGCGCTCGATTTCCAACCCTGATTCCGTTGTGGTGCGGTCGATCGTCTCGCCGACCGGATCCTCAAGCAGGGCCAGGTCCTCCAGCGAGGCGGCCAGCGCCTCGACCCGGTCCGGGGTCAGCCTGAGCCGGTCGATCATCGCCTCGCTCAGGTGCCCGCTGGCCTCGGCGACATCTTCCTCGTTGGCTGCCACGACTTCGTCGCAGCGTTGGCGCAACAGTGCGGCGGCGGAATGCAAAACCGCGTTCTTTCGCTCGGTCGATGCCCAGCCCAGGGCCGGCGAAGCCGCTTTCGCCGCCTCGACCTGCCGCCTCATCTCCGCCGACGCATCCACCGCCTGCGCTGTCGTCATTGTGTTCGTCCGTTCGCTCACGTCGTTCTCAATGATCGTAGTCGGGCTGCCGACTCAACGCCGTCGCCGCCGTCGCTCGGGCGCCTTCGGCGGATCGCCGCTGCCGATGAAACTGTATTCGTCGGAGGTCACACCCAGCCGTTCCTCGAACCCGTCGATCACTTCGATCCGTGCGCCCTCACCCTCTACGCCCCGAGCCCGAAGCCGATACGCCCCGCCGAGCGAGTGCTCGGGATTCGACAGCGATGAAATCTTCCCGCGCCAGGACCGTTCCCGGATCTCGCCCGAGCGGACCGTCTCGATGTCCACAATGGCGAAGCACTCGGTCAACATCGTGCCCCGAGTGGTCCAGACCTCGGCCTTGAACTGCTGCCGTCGTCGCATCGTCGTCATCGGAGCGCTCCAATGGTTCGCAGCGTAGTCAACGCGCGCTCACTGTGATCGTTGGGGCGCAAACGTTGCTGCCGTTCGCGGATCCGACCCAGCCAGCTTTCGGACCACCACTGGCCAGAACAGGATCACGAGCAGCATCAGCGCGATCGCTTCGATCACGACGGAGATGACGCCGCCCTGGATGCCGAACCACTCGAACATGAAGAACACCTGCAGCCCGGTCACCGGGCCCATGCCGATCACCATCGAGAGCACGCCCATCACGCGTCCGCGCATCTCGGCCGGTGTTCGCGTGACCAGCAGGGCGGTCTGCATGATCGCGAAGGCGGAGAAGCCGAAGCCCATGCAGAACGAAATCAGCATCGAGAGCGGATACCAGGGCGAGAGCACCATGCCGCTCACGCAGAGAATGAACCAGGCCGTGCCGGCATAGTAGATGCGGCCCGACTGTCCCCAGCTACTCCAACCGGCGATCGCCAACGCGCTGACGAACGATCCGGCTCCGACCAGCGCCTCGAGCACGCCGATCCGCAGCTTGTCGACGCCCAGCAGCTCCTGACCGATGTCGGGCAGCGCGGCGTTGTAGGCGGGGAAGAGCAGGTTGAAGGCGAGCGTCACGCCCAATGTGCCGAGCAGCAGCTCGCTGCGGCGGATGTAGCTGAATCCGTCGCGGATGTCGCGCCATGTTTCGCGCGCGACCTCGCCGAATCCCTCTGCGTTACCGCTGCGCAGCGGCGGGCGATAGCTCAGGGTCGTCGCGATGGCGGCGGAGACGATGAACGCGCAGGCCGTGAACAGGTAGGCCCACTCGGCGCCCAGTTCCTGGAGCAGGCCCGCGCCGATCAGCGGTCCGGGAATGCGCACGATCGAGTCGGTCGACCAGTCCAGTCCGACGGCGCGTCCGACCTGGTGCGGCGCGACGACATCCGCGATCATCGCGCGGCGCGTGGGAAACTCGACCGACCACACCGTGCCGGCGATGAAGACGAAGCCGAGCAGCAGCCAGAAGTCGATCCCGAGCAGCATCACGTAGGCGGTGAGGGCGAAGTACATGACCGACAGGATCAGCAGCGAGGCGATCCAGATCTTCTTGCGGTTGAAGCGGTCGGCGAGCGCGCCGACGAACATCCCGAACAACAGCCGAGGGGCCATGCGGACGAGGAAGGCGAGGGCGACGAATCCCGCCGCTTCGGTGAGATCGCGGGCGAACAGGGTGAGCACCAGCATGTCGAGCCAGCGCACCATGCCGGTGACGCCGCCGGCCGCCCAGACCCGACGGAAGTCGGGATTGGCTACGAGTGCGCCGACGCCCTGGCCGCGTTGACTTCGAGGCTGCCCGAGCCGCAGGCTCACCGCACCGCCTGAGCCTCCTGCGAGGCGCCGCGGGCCGCCTGATGCTCACGGTCGCTGCGCTTGCCCCGGTAGACGCTGAGGTCGATGGCGCGCCAGACCTCCGGCGTCACCCGGAACAACATGCGCGGCTCGGTCTGCATGTTGGCGAAGAAGGCGTCGACGGCGGCTGCGTTGGCCGGGTCGCCCTGTCCGACATACTTCTCCGCCAGCTTGCGGGAGATCGGCCAGATATCGAAGTCCGGCAGCGTCAAGGCTTCGGCCCGGCCGTCGATCTCGACGTGCTGCGACGGCGGGCCCGAAGTCTCGATGCAGAACGACATGCGCGGGTCGTTGATCAACTGCCTGCACCAGACCCGGCCCAGCGTGCCGGTCAGCCAGAGGTGGCCCGTCGGCGGATGGCGCAACGGGTGGGCGTCGTCGGGCACGTCGCCCTCCCAGAGGAACCAGAGCGGCACGGTGTACGGCCGGCCGTCCTGCCGCAGCGTCGCCAGCACGCCCATGTACGGCTGCTCCATGAACTCTCGCCAGGCGTCAGGTCGCATTCGAGCCATGTCGGGCTCCTTCGGTCGTCAGTGATTCGCCGGTTCGACACTGCGTAGAGGGTACGCCACCGATCCCGCACTCCCCCGGGACCTCAGATGTCCTGCCCGGCCTCAAATTCCGACAGATCGATCGTCCGCCACTGCTTCGGCGTCACCTTGAACAGGATCGGCGACATCGACCGCGTGGTGTCGAGGTAACCCTCGACCTCTGCCTCGTTGGCCGGATCGCCGCGGCCCACGTACTTCTCGACCAGGCGGCGCATGATCGGCCAGGGATCGGACTCGTCCGCTGTCAGTACTTCGACCGTGCCGTCGATGCCCACGTGCATGGCCGGCGGGCCTTCGACGTCGATGCAGAGCGACATGCGCGGATCGTTCTGGAGATGGCGCACCCAGGTGCTGGTCTCGCCGCCGAGGAACCAAGCGTGACCGCTGGGCGGATTCTGCGTGGGATGAACGTCGTCCGGCACCTCGCCTTCCCACAGGTACCAGAGCGGGATCGTGTAGGGGCTGCCGTCGCGGCGCAGGGTCGACAGGACGGCGGGAAGCGGTCGCTCGAGGAAGTCTCGCAGGACCTCGGCGCGCATCTCAAACATCGTTTACTCCTCCCTCGATCCCCTCTCCCCGAGGGAGAGGGTCAGGGTGAGGGCCCCGCTACGGGCGGGACGGGCGTCGTTCGTTGCTCAATTCATCCCAGAGTTCGGCCCCGTGAACAGCTTTCCGACTTCTTTCCAGGGATTCGGTCGCGTTCGCTTGGGAGGGGTCGGGCCGTCAAGGTTCATCCGCATCGCTTCCGCGTCCGACACCGGCTTGAACGCCAGGAGCAGTTGTTTGAGTACCCGCAACATGACCGCCTCCAAGACACAGACTAGGTCGTCTATGACGGCAGGCCCAGCAGCTCTCTCGCCTCCGCCGGCGACGCGACCGGACGCCCAACCTCGTCGCACAACGAGACCAGCTCCTCCAGCAGCTCCGTGTTCGACGGTGTTCGCTCTCCGTCCCAGAAATCTTCCAGGCCGACCCGGACATGGCCGCCCTTCTCCAGCGCCAGACGGGCGAATCCGCTGCCGACGACGTCGCCGCCGAGCACCGCGACCGACCATTCCAGGCCGGTGCCTTCAAGCATGGAGAGGTAGGCGTCGAGGCAGGGCTCGTTGGGCAGCATCCCGAAACCCAGCGGCCCCCGGCCGGTACCGGCAAAGTAGAGCTTGACCAGCGACCCGCTGGGCACCAACCCCTTCTCTGCATAGGCGAGCACGACACGCAGGAAGCCGGGTTCGAAGATCGAGATACTCGCGCCCCGGCCCATGCGGTTGGCCAGCGCGAACATCTGGCGCGCGTCGCGGTAGGTGTTGATGTAGACCGCATCGACATCATTCGGCAAGCCATCCGCATCAGCGCCGCCCAACGCGACGCTGCCGCAGTCGATCAGGCCCTGGCCCAGCACGCCCGCCGCGTCAAGCGCGGCGAGGTGGCTCAAGCGGACATGAATGTCGGTGCCCAGACCACCGCTGGCCTGCGTCGGGTAGAAGATCGTGTCCGGCCGTTGGCTGAGCGCGGCGCTCCAGGCGTCGATGTAGGGCTGCGGATCGTGCCAGCCGGCCCGCACGCGGGAACGGTCGCCGATCACCTCGTCGTCGTTGTGGTTGTGGACGATCGCCGCGCCGGCGTCGACGGCGCGTACGGCATCGACCGCGATCTCCTCAACGCTGCGCGGAGAGTTCGGATTGCGCGATTTGGGTGTTCCCCCGTTGATCGCCGCTTCAATCACCACCGGCTTGGACATGGCGGACCCTCCATCACGGCTCGCAGTCTAGGGATCTGCGCCTGGGAGCTCCGCGGTGGAGGAGGTGTTGACCCTGCCTCCTGCAGAACGGTAGAAATCTCGATCAGGATTTCCGATACTGGCGGCGAGTGACAAGGACTGCATCATGCTGATCGGCTATTTCACCGAGCGCCCGTACCAGGATCCACAGACCGGCTTCTTCGGCGCCACCGGACTCGACCTGACCGACCTCGACGCTTCGAACTCGGCCTATGACCCGCGCGTCGGCTCGGAGCTCTATCACCGCTACCTCGACGAGAAGATCTACGCCGAGGAGATGGGCTTCGACGCGCTGATGCTCAACGAGCATCACTCGACGCCCTTCTGCATGGGCTCGGTGATGAACGTCGAGGCGGCGATCCTCGCGCGGATCACGCAGAAGGCGAAGATCGTCCTGCTCGGCAACATCCTGCCGATCTGGGAGGACCCGCTCTGGCTGGCCGAGACGCTGGCTCAGATCGACATGATCTCGGAGGGCCGGCTGGTCACCGGCTGGGTGCGCGGCGGCGGACGCGAGTCGGTCTCGCACAACGCGCAGGCGCCGTTCAACTGGGAACGCTTCCAGGAGGCGCACGACTTCGTCGTCAAGGCCTGGTCGACGCCCGGCCCGTTCCGCTGGGAAGGCGAGCACTACAACTTCCGCTACGTCAACCCGTGGTCGCGGCCGATCCAGGATCCGCATCCGCAGATCTGGATCCCCGGGATCATGAGCCGGAATACGGTCAAGTGGACGGCCGAGCATCGCTATCCGTACATCATGCTGGCCACCGACCTCGAACCGACGAAGCAGTCGTTCGCCTACTACGACGAGGTGGCGAAGGAGAACGGCTACGAGGCGGGCTCGGAGCACCATGGCTACCTGTTCAAGGTCCACGTCGACGAGACGGAGGAAC
Organism: Dehalococcoidia bacterium; assembly: GCA_965204335.1. Classification (GTDB taxonomy): domain Bacteria; phylum Chloroflexota; class Dehalococcoidia; order Bin125; family Bin125; genus Bin125. Next base: position 871,076 of record OZ241982.1, read on the forward strand.
TGGCCGAAGAGGCCGGCCGCCGCTACCTGCAGGGACCGTCGAACCCGTTCCTGGAGGGCAACCAGGGCGTGGTCAAGGCCAATCTGCAGAACCTGCCCGGTCTGACCTCGCGCACCAACGTGCTGCCCACGATCCAGAACTTCGCAGCCGCGGCGTCGCGCGGGCGCACGGCCGCCGCCGAGGCAGCGCGCGCCGCCCGCGAGGAGCAGCAGCCCGAGGCGTCTGACATCTTCGGTTCCTACGAGGACCAGAAGCAGCGCATGACGATCATCACGGGCACGCCCAAGACGGTGATCCCCAAGATCCGCCACGTACTCGAGTACCTGCGGCCCGGCCAGATCTTTTTCTGGGACGGCGACGGCGCCATGACCCACCAGGACTCAATGCGCTCGCTCCGCCTGTTCGGCGAGGAAGTGATCCCGGCGACACGGGAGATCGCCAAGGAACTCGATTTGAAGTCCGCGTTCGAGGTCGACACGAGGACGGGGAAGGATTTGACGGTGGCGGCGGATTAGAATGACGGCATGGCGACGTTCAACCGGATCAACAAGCTGCGGTTTTTCCAGATCTTCCGACCTCATATCGGTGAGGAAGATGCCGAGGCGTTCGCTGACGCCTTTCAGGAGGAACTCTCACCAATGGCCACGAAGACCGACCTCGATGCGCTCCAGGCTGCCATCCGGGCCGATATCACGGAGGCAGTGAACTCCATGCTGTTCAAGTTCACTGCCCTGTGGGCGGCATTGCTCGCCGCTGCCGTGTTGGTCCTCAGATTCACCTAGCCGGCTACCGCAACTCCTCGATCATCTCCGCCAGCTCGGCCATGGCTTGCATCTGTTGCTCGGGTGGGACGTCCCAGTTGGGCGTCCGATAGGCGGGAATCGTCAGCGCGTGCTCCAGCCCCGCTTCTTCGTAACGGCCGAGCGTATCGACGATTTCGTCCCGTGAGCCGCCGACCACTGCGGGGAACCCCCGCACCGCGTCGGCGTCGCCGTCGAGCATGACCAATGGGCCGAGCATCGAGACTTCGACCTCGGACATGTCGCGGCCGGCTCGTTCCATTTCCTCTTCCACGATCCCGAGCTCCTCGCGGATCTGATCGGGCTCCGACGTAATCGTGTGGTACCCGGTTCCGTAGCGGGCGACGCGGCGGGCGGCGATCCGACCCCTGCCGCCGATCCAGATCGGCACATGCGGCTGCTGGTAGCAGCCGCTCAGTCCGCCCAGGCTGTCGAACTGGCGGAAGTGTCCCTCGTGTGAGATCGGGTCGCGATTGACGCCGTTGGTCCAGGCGCTGATCGCGATCGACATCCACTCATCGGTCAGGGCGCCGCGCCGATCGAACGACTCGCCGCCCAGCCCGAGCGCCTCGAACTCCTCCTCCATCCAACCGACCCCGATGCCCAGCAGCACCCGGCCTTCGGAGAGCTGGTCGATCGTCGCAATGGCCTGGGCCTGGTAGAGCGGGTCGCGGTACGGGATGATCAGGACCGAGGTGCCGATCTGGATCTCGGAGGTGCGCACGGCGACCGCCGACATCACGGCCAGGGGGTCCATGATGTCCTGGTGGTAGGCGAAGCCGGCCACGCCGGAATCGTTGTAGGGGTAGCGCGACTTGATCGCCGCCGGCATGAAGATGTGATCATGCACCCAGACCGAATCGAAACCGAGCAACTCGGCGCGCTCGGCGATATCGATCACATCGTTGATGTCGCCGAACTTGCCGGCCGTGCCGAAGTTGCCAATCGGGATTCCGAATTTCATGGTGTTGCTCCTTCAGGCCGCTGCGCGGCGGCCCTCACCCTCTCCCTCTCCCGGAGGGAGAGGGGACTAAAAGGCGGGCAGGATTTCGTCGGAGACGAACTGCATGCTGTTCAGGACCTGTTCGACCGTCGTGTCGCCTTCTGGATCGATCATCGTCGGCGTCGCGATCAGGTGCTCGACGCCGACCCGGCCGAAGGCGAGCAGGTCGGAGGCGATCTGGTCGGGTGAGCCGTGCAGCAACGGGCGGTCTTCCTCGTCCAGCGCGGTTGTCGACGGCCGCAGGTTTTGCAGCAGTTGAATCTCGAGCTCGTCGGGATCGCGGCGGTCGCGCTCACAGGCGTTGCGCACGCCGTCCACCTCGACCGCCATGTTCTCGACGGTCTGGAAGGCGGCGTGGAAGCCGTCGCCGTAGCGCGAGGCTCGACGCCAGGCGTTGATCCCGTTGCCGCCCATCACGATCGGGATCGTGCCTCCGTCGTCGCGTTTGACCGGTTTGGGATAGGCGCCGACGTTGTGGAACTCGACGAACTGACCATGGAACGAGGACGGGCCGGGATTGGTCCAGATCTCGCGCATCGCCCGCAGGTACTCGTTGGTCACGGCCCCGCGGCGGCGGTAGTGGACCTCGGTCAGGCCGAGCGCCTCGAACTCCTCGCGCATCCAGCCGACGCCGGCGCCGAGCACGATCCGTCCGCCCGAGATCTGGTCGGCGGCGGCCAGCATCTTGGCCACGACGGCCGGGTGCCGGTAGGGAATCACCAGCACGGAGCAGCCGATCTCGACGGACTGGGTCGCCTCGGCCAGGGCGCACATCACCACCAGCGGGTCGAAACACTGGATCGTCGAGGGCGCGGGGAACTCGCCGAGGTCGTTGTAGGGGTAGCGGGACTCGATCTGAGTGGGCACGACGATGTGGTCGTTGGTCCAGACCGAGTCGAAGCCCAGGTCCTCGGCGGCCTGCGCCACGTCGATACAGGCGTTGGGGCCCGATTCGTCGTTGAAACCGTTCATGTTGCCGACACCGACGCCGAATCGCATGATGATCTCCTGCGCTCTCGTCTCAGGCCCGTGTTGTCCGTGAATGGTACGCCTTCGTGGATACACTGAGCATCGGGCCGAATGGTCGGGCAGGAAGGTCGGGGGCACCGTGTCTGAGTGGGCCAGAGGCGATCGACCATCGGCGACCGAAGCGGCACCCGCGCCAGCGCGCGAAGCGGCTGTCGAACCTGAGCGGTTGCCGACGCCGGTGATGCCGAATGACTCACCCATGGCGGCGCTGCGTGCCGAGATCGGACGCGTCATCGTCGGTCAAGAAGGGCTGGTCACGCGGCTGCTCGTTGCCTTGCTGTGCGACGGACACTGCCTCGTCGAGGGCGTGCCAGGGCTGGCCAAATCGCTGACGGTTTCCACGCTGGCCGGCTGCCTCGACGCCGAGTACACGCGACTGCAGTTCACGCCCGACCTGCTGCCCGCCGACCTGACCGGCTCCGAGATCTACCACGCGGCCGAATCGAAGTTCGTCGTCCGACAGGGTCCGATCTTCACCAACGTCCTGCTCGCGGACGAGATCAACCGCGCTCCGGCCAAGGTGCAGTCGGCGCTGCTCGAGGCGATGCAGGAGCGGCAGGTCTCGATCGGCGGCCAGACGTTCCCGTTGCCGTCGCCGTTCCTGGTCCTGGCCACGCAGAATCCGATCGAGCAGGAAGGCACATATCCCCTGCCGGAGGCGCAGCTCGACCGCTTCCTGCTCAATGTCCGGGTCGATTATCCCGGCGAGCTGGACGAGCGCGAGGTGCTGGATCGAACGTTGTTGGGCGACATGGGCTCGGTCGACCCGGTGCTGCAACTCGATGACGTGCTGGCGGCACGTTCGCGTGCCGCCGAGGTGCGCATGGAGCCGCGACTGCGCGATTACATCGTCCAGCTCGTCCGCGCGACGCGCACGCCGGGCCGGCTGGTGCGGGAGCTGTCGGCCTACGTCGAGTTCGGCGCCTCTCCACGAGCGACCACCGCGCTGGCGATGAGCGCTCGCGCCCTGGCCTGGCTTGCGGGACGCGACTACGCGACGCCCGACGACGTGAAAGCGATGGCGCTGGACGCGCTGCGCCACCGGATCGTACTGACCTATGAGGCCGAGGCGGACGAAGTCAGCGCCGACGACGTGATCGCCCGACTGCTCACGTCGCTGCCCATCCCCTGAGTGCGGCAGGGTAGGTGCGACGATGCCTCAAGCCAGGTCGCGACTCCGGCGGTTCCGAAACTGGGTCGCTCCGCCGATGGGCGACGTGGAGGATTCCACGCCGACGCTCGACGACGTGCGCCGGCAGGTCCGCGGCATCGAGATCCGCGCCCGGCGCGCCCTGCGCGACGTCATGGCGGGCGAATACCGGACCGCGTTTCGCGGGCGCGGGCTCGAGTTTGCCGAGTTGCAGCCCTACAACCCGGGCGACGACGTGCGCTCGATCGACTGGAAGGCCACCGCGCGGCTGCCCTCGCCCGTCGTCCGGCGCTACGTGGAAGAGCGTGAGCAGACGATCCTGATCCTGGTCGACGTCTCCGGCTCGATGGGATACGCGGCGTCGGGCCCCTCGGTTCGCGATCGCGCCGTCGAGATCGCCGGCGTGCTGGGGTTGGCCGCGGCCTCGGCGAACGATCTCGTCGGCGTCGCCGCGTTTGCCACCGACGTCGTCCTCGCCGTGCCGCCGGCCAAGGGGTCGAGCCACGTCCTGAGGATCCTGCGCGACCTGCTGACGCTCAACGCCGACGGGCGCACCGAGCTGGCCCGCGCCCTGCGCTATGCCGGTCGCGTGATGCGCAAGCGCGGGGTCGTGATCGTGATCTCCGACTTCGTGATGACCCATCCCGACCACGTCTGGGAACCGGCGCTGGCCCAGCTGTCGAGGCGCCACGACGTCGTGGCCGTCTGTTTGCGCGACGCACGTGAGGCGGCGCTCGAGGCGTCGGCCCGATCGGCGATCGTCCACTGGGGCGGGTCGGAACGAGGGGATGTGCTGCTCGCGGACGAGCGCATCTCCCACATGCAGCAACGCGAGCTCGAATCCGAACGCCGGCAGATGCTGGCCCGCCTGCGACAGTGCGGCTGCGATGCGGTGATGATCGGCACCGGCGACGACTGGGCGCCGACCCTGGTCGGCCTGTTCAGGCAGCGCCGGAGACGGCAATGATCCGCGCGGCTGTCCTGGTCGCGGCGGCGCTCCTGATCGCCGCGATCACCCTCGGCGGCGCGATCGCCCAGCAACCCTCGGCGGCCATCGAGATTATGCCCGACGGCGAGCTGACCGTCGGCGATCCGGTCGAGATCCGGATCATGTTGACGCACGACATCGGCGATCGGGTGTTGATGGACGGCGCGGTCGTGCAGATGGGCGGGATGGAGCCATCGGCGCCCGTGATCACGGAGATCAGCGCGACGGAGACGCTGGTCGTGTTCCAGACTCGCGCCTTCGCGACGGGCACGTTCGAGGTGGAGTTGCCCCGCATTCCCCTGCAACTCGCGGACCGGTCGGTGACTGAGCTGTCGCTGCGCCCGTTGAGCATCAGCGTGTCCTCGGTGCTGACCGAGGACGCCGAACCGCGCCCGCTCACCGGCCCCGATCTGTTGGAGAGCCGCGATCGGACGTTTACGCCCTGGATCGTGGCGATCATCGGGATCGGGCTGGGATTTGTCCTGGCTCGCATCGTCCGACGACGACGGCGGACGGCGGCGGGCGGTGGCGCTGGGGCGGAGTCGACCATCGCGGTTCGCCGGCGCGTGCCGCTCGTGATGGACGACTCGCTTGAGGCGGCGGAACAATGCCGGCAACTGGCGGGCGCCGTTCGCGCGCGCCTGGCGGCCGAGTGGTCGCTGCCCGCCTCGGCGTTGACGGCCTCCGAGATCGGGCCGGCGCTGGCCGCGGCCGGCGCGCCGGGCGTCGTCGCGCTGCGCACGACGCGGCTGCTCGAAGCCTGCGATCGGGTGCAGTTCGGCGGCGAGCGACCGACCTCCGAGCGTCTGCGCGGCTATCTCCAACTGGCCGAGGCGATCTGGGCCGACGGCGGCGACCCAGTCGATGGGGCGGCGCCGTGAGAATCGACGATCCGGCGGTTCTGGCGCTGTTGGCCGCGATCATTCCCTACCTCTGGCTGCTGCGCCGCGAGGCGCGCCTGGCGCGTCCCCGCTATCTCCTGCCGCAACTGTTCGGTGCGCCGCCCGCGACGACGCGCGGCGGGCGGCGATTCCGGGCCTGGCCGTTCCTCGGCGCGCTGCGCCTGATCGCGCTGATCCTGCTCGTGGTCGCGGCGGCGCGGCCGCAGGCGACCACGGTCGAAGCGGTGCGGCCGGCCGAGGGCATCGACATCGTGCTCGTGATCGACTCCTCATCCTCGATGGCGACGGCGCGCCTGACGAACGACGAGACGCGGATGGAAGCGGCGCGCCGGGTCGCGCGCGACTTCGTCGCGCAGCGCGAGGAACACGGCGCGGACCGGATCGGACTGGTCATGTTCCAGCGCCGCTCGCTGGTGCTGAGTCCGTTGACGCTCGACCTCGACGCGATCGACGAGATGATCGAGGTCTCGGTGCGCAGCGGGCTGATTCCCGACGGCACGGCGCTGGGCGTGGCCACGATGGAGGCGATCGACCTGCTGCGCGGCTCCGACGCGGCCTCGCGGATCGTCGTCGTCCTGACCGACGGCGAGAACAACGTGCCCGACATCACGCCCAACCAGGCGGCCGCGGTGGCTCGCGCGGTCGGCGTGCGGCTCTACACGATCGGCCTGCCCTCCAACGTGCAACAGGTCGGCGTGGGATTCAACGAGCTGACGCTGATCTACATGGCCGACGAAACCGGCGGCGTCTACTTCCGCGCGACCGACTCGGGCGAGCTGGAGGAGGCGTATGACTCGATCTCGGCGCTGGAGCGCGAGCGCGTCGGGGACGAGATCTTCCTGACCACGCGGGAGCTGGCCCCCTGGCTGTTGATGGCCGCCGGTCTCCTGATCGTGCTGGAGGTCGCGCTGCGGGCCACCTGGTGGCGGAGGATGCCCTGATGTCGCTGGGTTCCCCGCTCATGCTGGCGCTGCTGGCAACAATTCCCGCCGCCCTGGTCGGCTGGTGGTGGCTGTGGCGGGCGCGCCGGCTGCACCGCAGGATGGTCGGGGCCGAGGTCGCCGGAGCGCGGCGCGGCGTGACGGCATCGCGGGCGCTGCTGGTCCTGGCCCTCGCCCTGATCGCGGTGGCGGCCGCGCGGCCGATGTGGGACGCGGGCGAGCAGACGCTGGGACTCTCGGACTTCTCGCTGGTCGTCGCGCTCGACGTGTCCATGAGCATGGCGGCCGAGGACGTGGGCGAGGACACGGGGGAACCGGTCAGCCGGATGGTGGCCGCCAAGTCCGAGATTCGACGCCTGATCGACGGCCGGCGCGGCGACCGGGTCGGGCTCGTGATCTTCGCCGGCGACGCGTTCCTGCGATTCCCCTTAACCCGCGACCACGAGGCCGCGCTGCAGGTGCTCGAGGCGCTGCAACCCGGCGAAGCGCTGGTGCCGCCGGGGTCGAACATCGGCGCGGCGATCTCGATTGCCGCCGAGACGATCGTGCGCGCGTCCGAGGATGACGGCTCGGAGCGGATCAACGGGGCGATCGCGGTCGTCAGCGACGGCGAGACGCACGCCGGCGAGGCGGAACTGGCGGCCTCGGCGGTGCGGGCGCTCGGATTGCAGGTGTTCGCCGTGGGCGTGGGCTCCGAGCGCGGCGCGGGCATCCCGCTGGGCCTGTCCAAGACGCTCAAGCTCGACGTCCGCAGCGGCTCGCCGATCCTGACCAGGCTGGACGGGGCGCAGCTTCGGCGCATCGCCGACGCCGGCGGCGGGCGATACATCGAGCTCGACGCGCCCGGCGCGATGCGCAGCATGAACGCCGACCTCGCCGCGCTCGACCTGGTCCGCGAGGTCGTGGTCGAGGAGACGTCGCTGGCCGATCAGTTCCAGTGGTTCGCGGGCGCGGCCGTCTTCGTCCTGCTGATGGCGGCGGCGGCGCGGGTGTTCGGCTGGTCGCTGCGCGGGCGGCTGGGACTGGCGTCGCTCGGCGCGCTGGTCGCATCGGCGGCGCTGACCGGCGGGTGCAGCGGACCGGGCGTCGAGCAGGCCAACCGCGACGGCGTCGCACATTACGAGGCGGCCGAGTACGGCGAGGCGCTCGACGATTGGCGGCTGGCGCAGCGCCGCGCGCTGCGGACCGACGCCGGGATCGACCCCCGACTGCATCTCAACGCCGGACGCGCGCTGCACCGGCTGGGCGAGTACGAGCGGGCCGAGACCGAGACGCTGTCCGCGCTGCGCTCGGAGAGCGCGCGGGTGCGCGGCGCGGCCTGGTTCCACGCGGGCAATCACCGCTGGGCCAACGAGGACCTGCTGGGCGCGCGGCAGGCCTACATCGAGGCGCTGCGCGAGACGCCCGACCTGCTCGACGCCAAGATCAACCTCGAGATCGTGAACGGCCTGCTGGCCGCGCTGCAGGACGACGCGGCGCTGCAGGCGGGCGATGAAGCGGGCGACCAGGCGGGTGAGGGCGGCGAGCCGGGCCAGGGCGCGGCGGGGGACGCCAACCTGGCGGCCTCGGGCGAGGAGGGGACGTCGCAGTCGAGCCAATCGGGCGGCGAGCAGGCGACCGCGGCCGAGGGCGCGGCCGGCGCGGACGAGCAGGCCGGCTTCGGGCAGGCATCGACGCCGGTTGCGCCGACGTTCGCGGAGGAGGAGTCGCTGGTCGACCGGCGGCAGGCGGCGATGCGGGAATTGCAAGCGGCGCTGGAAGCGCTGCCGCTGGAGAACGCGAGCCTCGAACAGGCCCTGGCCGTGCTCGACGCGCTGCGCGCGGTGCCCGGCGAGCGGCTCGCCGCCGGCCGGCTGGAGCTCGAAGGCCGCCCGCTCGACTGGTGATCGCGCGCGGCGTGATTATGGTCCGCCGCCGAACGGGAAGTGTTTGCTACGCTGCTGCTGACGTGAATTGCGCGTGAGAGTAGTGGTGACACGATGATCCCGAAGTCCCTGAATATCACCCCCCCCCCCAGAACCTCAGTTCTAAACTCACCCTCCGTCTCCTCTTCGTCGCCGTCCTGCCGGCGCTGATCGCCGCGTTCCTGCTGCTGCCCCGTCCAGCCGAGGCGCAGACCGAGATCTGGTCCGCGACGCTGACGGTCGACACAGACGGCAACAACATAGGATGCAACGACTCTTTTGCCAGTATGGACAACTGCTCCAGCTCGACCGTTCTTACGGACAAGGACTTCAGCATTGACGGAACTAACTATGTAGTAGTTGGGCTCTACTGGGCTAGCCTTTCCAGGCAATTGGCTTGGAGTTTCAGCGGCATTCAGGGGAGCGCGGCAAAGACCGCCCTTAATGGGCTGACGCTGAACATAGGCGGTACCAAGCTGGCAATCAGCGCCGCCCAGGCTGGTTCCGTCTTGGTCTGGAGCGGCTTCAACCCAGGCTGGATGGACGACGATACGGTTTCGTTGAGTCTCACGAGCACTGCATCCGCTGCGTCGACCGCGCCGCCGGTAAGCAGGACGGTCGTCGACCCGACGCAGCGGAGTTGGCCGCTGACCGCAATCGCGGACGAGGGACCGACCGAGTTTTGGTTCCCGATCGGACGGGGCCGATGCGACATGAAGGACTGGGATCGGCCCTGGACGTGGAAGCGCTGGACGCCGCCCACCGCCGACAAGTGCGGCTGGATCAGCATCCCCGACGTCCGCGCCGACCTCGAGGAGCCGGTCGACGAGCTGGCCTTCAAGGTCTGGACGGCCCTGCTCCCCAGTCCCGAGATCGGCGGGCGCGCCGCCTTCGGCCGCCCCTCCGGCCGCAGCATCAAGCTCGCGGTCTGGGCCCTCTATCCCCATCCCGAGCGCGATAGCAACTCCGTCCGCCGCCTCACGGGCCCGTACGAGCAGCCGATCACGGTCTGTGTGCCGGGCTCGGACGCCCAGGCGATTTATGGCTACGACAAGCAGGAGTGGAAGTGGGTGGCGTTGGAGTCGGTCGAGGCCGAGCACGAGGGCCACATCTGCGGCCTGCACGGCCACGATCTGGGGTTGTTGGTGGTGGGTCGGAAGCCCAGCCCCTGATTCATTCAGGGGCCTGCTCTGGTCGGCGTCGGCGGGCACCGAGCGGGTCCCCGAATGAATCGGGGACTGGACCTTCTCCCTCCCCTCCGATCCCCTCTCCCCCCGCCGTTAGGTGGGGGGAGATGCCGAAGGCAGAGGGGGGCTCCCTCAACGCTTCGCCAACCTCGGCGCGCCCCCCTCTGTCCCTACGGGACATCTCCCCCCGCTGGCGCGGGGGGAGAGAGGATTGGAGCCCCAGCCCCTGATTCATTCAGGGGCCTGCTCCCTTCTCCCTGGGATGCCCCGCACGCTCCTTCCGATGCCCCGCACTTGATGCGGGGCCCAGAGCTCCAACGTTCAGCGCCGGCATAGTTGCTCTGGACCCCGCGTCAAGCGCGGGGGATCGGATGTGGCGGGGGATCGGATTCGGCGGGTGCTCGGATTCGGCGGGGGGATCGGACTCGGCTATGCCAGCTCGTCGTATAGATCCCGCCATCCGGGGTTGTGCGATTCAATCAGCTCAAGCTTCCACTTCCGCTTCCAGCGCTTGACCAGACTCTCACGGCGCTGCGCATCATCGAGGTTGTCGTGGAACTCGTACCAGACCAGTCGGCGGACACCGTACTCGGAGGTGAAGCGCGCACCGCGACCGTCCCGGTGTTCGCTCACCCGCCGGGCAAGATCGGCCGTATGGCCGACATAGAGTGTCCCATTCCGCCTGCTGGCAAGGATGTACACAGCAGGCTGAATTGCGGATTCAGACATTGCAACAGCATATCTCACACCGGAAACCTAACGTCCAACTCACCTCTACCAGTGCCTGTCAACGCCACGCACTCCCTTCCCCCGATGCCCCGCACTCTCTCTCCGCCACCCCGCACTCCCTCTCCGACACTCCGCACACCACCTCCGATCCCCCGCACACGTTCTATGCCCCGCACACCTTCTCCGATGCCCCGCACTTGATGCGGGGCCCAGACCTCCAGCGTTGATTGCCGGCTTGGTTGCTCTGGACCCCGCGTCAAGCGCGGGGAATCGGATTCGGCCGGGGAATCGGATTCGGCCGGGGAATCGGATTTGGCGGGGATCGGAGGTGAAGTGGACTGGGGCGGGCGTTCCGGCGCCTGCGATGGACGCGTAAACCGGGCCTAGTCGCCGGCGGGGGCGGGGGCGGATTCCAGTTCCTCGTCCGGCGGGGGCGGGGGTTTGACCGGGATGCGGAGGGCTCGGCGGACCAGGCCGTTGCGCAGCCGCTTCCAGAGTTGGACGGTGCTGTCCCGCTGGTCGTCGCTGAGCGTCTTGCGGCCGAAGCGGGTCGCGGTGTACTGATCGGCCAGGTCGACCGCCAGGACGCCGAGGCCGAGCATCTCGTCGATCTGCCGCGCGTGTTCCTGCGGCGTGGTCGACGGCTCCGCGCCGACTCCGATCCAGCGGGCCAGGCGGGAGGTCGAGACCCAGAGCCGCGCGGTCGGTTCGAGCCCGCGCAGGGAGACCTGCCAGGCCAGCCAGCACAGGATCAGCAGCGCCGCCAGGACCGCGCCGCCGATCGTCGGACCCATCCAGTACCACGGGCTCGTCCGGCCTCTGAGCGCGTCGGGATCGGCCGGGATCGTGCCGGCGGCGAGGTACTGCAGGATGTCGTCGAGCACGACGTCGGCCAGGTTGGTGCCGCCCAGGCCGGGCCGGAGGTCGAACCGAGGCGTGCTCAGCCGCTGCGCCGCGATCCGCCGGCCGCCGCTGACGCCGCCGGCGATCGAGGCCAGGGCCTCGTCGGCCGAGGTGCTCGGCGTCGGGTCGAAGTCGACCCAGCCGTAGTCCGGGAAATAGACCTCGACCCAGGCGTAGGCGTCGTGGCCGCGCACGATGTAGTTCTGCGTGCGGTCGTCGAAGTTGTTCACGCTGAGCACGAATCCGGTCGCGATCCGCGCCGGAATCCCGGCGACGCGCAGCAGGATCGCCATCGAGGACGCGTGGTAGTCGTAGTAGCCGCCGATCGGCAGGCCGTCCTCCGTGTTCTCGAAGAGGAACCAGTAGACGGCGTCGGACTTGGCCGGGGGCAGTTCGATCTCGGTCGTGAGCGGATAGAGCGGGACCGGCTCGCCGTCGTCGTCGAGCACGAGCCGTCCGTCCTCACCCACGGCCGGCGCGGAGCGCAGGTAGGTCTCAATCGCGGCCGCGATCGCGTAGGGGTTGTAGCCGCCGTCCTCGCGCAGCGGGTCGGGTCGCAGGTTGAAACTGCGCGCGATCGTTTCCAGCAGCGCGCTCAGGTTGGCCAGCTCCTCTTCGTCGTACTCGGGCAGCTGCATGAACGTCTCGCTGACCCAGAGCGGATAGTCCGTGCCCGAGCCGGCCAGCGCCTCCTCGTTGGCGCCGGAGACCGTCCCCGTGATCTGGTAGGTGAAGCCGGCGCGCACCCGCCGCTGGGCCGGCCGCAGCGAGAGCACGTCCGTCTCCTCGGGCTCGGAGCGCAGCACCAGGCCGAGCGGTTGGCCGGTGGTCGAGTCGATGTTGACGTCGACCAGCGTGTACTGGACCGGCACGTAGGACGCGACCTCATCCGCCGAGGGTTCCTCGACCTCATCCTCCGGATCGGCGCGCGCGGCGGCGATGCGCTCGCCGATCGCATTGAGGGAAGGTTCCAGGTCGGTGCCGGCAAACCGTTCCGTGTCGGCAAAATCGACGGTGAAATCGACCGAGGCCAGCGTGTCGACGCGGGTGTCCTTGTTGGCGATCACCGGCGCGCCGAAGGAGAAGAGGACGGCCGGCGACTTCTCGACCGAGATCTGCGCCGCCACCGGGCGGCGGTCGAGATACTCGCTGGTCATCAGCGTGCCCTCGTTGGCCACCGAGGTGTCGTCGGACGCGAACGAGCCGCTGATCGGATTGAGTTCGGGCACGGTCCGCGAGACCGAGGGCGACTGCCGCCAGCCGCGCCCGGTGTATTCGTCGTAGGCCGCGCCGCGCAGCAGTCCGGGCTCGGTCGATGCGGCGCGCATGATGATCGCGTCGCCGGGGTCGACGTCGCCCTGCAGGACGAGGAAGTCGTCGAACGAGTGTACGGGCACGCCGCGGCGGGAGTCGATCCCGCTGAAGATCCGCCGGAAGTCGTCATTCAGCCCCTGGAACGGCTCGGCGATCGCCGACCAGGCGTCTTCGAGCGCCTGCGACTCGTCCGGGCGCGGCAGCGCCCGCGAGAGGGTGAGCAGGAGGATGACCGCGATCATCGTGGCGCCGAGGAAGGAGAGCGAGATCCAGTCGGGATAGGACGAGCCCTGCGCGCGCCAGCGGTCCATACGGCGCAGCAGCGAGGCGCGCATCAGCAGGAGCATCGATCCGGTCAGGAAGAAGCCGTAGGAGAGGTTCCACTGGCGGTCGGAGAGGTAGGACACGTTGACCGCCAGCAGCGCGCCGAGCAGGATCATCGCGACCCAGGCGTTGCGCCAGCGCGCCACGGCGTACGCGCCCAGGAACGACGCGATGAACACGAACACGTCGGTGAAGAAGACGAACGGCAGGTTGTCGGTCGTGAGCCCGGCGCTGAAGGCCTGCTTGAACCAGTCGAGGAAGCGGAAACCGAAGTCGCTGAATCGGTCCCAGAACAGCGGCTGTCCGCCGAGCGTCTCCAGTTGCGTGACCTGGGCCATGATGATCAGTCCGCCGACGACGAAGGCGATCAGCATGGCGAACGGGGCGCGAAGCCGGCGGATGCGTCCGAGCGCCAGCGCGAGCACGACGCCGACGACGGCGGTCACGCGCAGATCGGGCATCTCGGCGACCCAGCCGGCGATGAAGATGCTATTCGCGGTCGAGAGCGCCACGAGCAGCAGGATTCCGAGCGTGATCGTGAGTTCCAGCAGATGCTGGACCGGTGAGAGCGGCCGTTCCTGTCCCGAAACGACGAGCGTTTCGCCCGAGGAGCGCCTGGCGAAGAAGCGGCGCTCGGCCTGCGCGACCAGCGTCTCCGGCTGATCGGACGAGTCCGGGGACGGTCGCTGCTCGCTCATGGCACGATCGTCTCTTCGCTCTCGGTCCCCGAACTCGCCCCCTCACCCGTCGAGTCGCCCGTCCAGTCGGCTTCGGACGGGACCTCTTCCATTTCCATGTTGGCCTGCGCCGTCGCGGCCTCGAGGCCGCTTGCGCCGTTCGTCCCGTTCGCGGGCATGTCGGCCAACGCCGCGGCCCCCGATACCATCGGTCCGCCGGGAATCTGACCGACCATGACCGCCGGGATGTAGTCGTCCTTGCGGATCAGGTTGACCTGCACGCCGAGCGCCCGCAGCTCGACCGCCGTCGCGGCGGCGCCCGAGCGTCCGCCCCACGATTCGAGATCGAGCAGCGCCACCGCCGCCTTCACTCCGCGCTGGGTCAACGTCCGGATCGCGCCCTGCCAGCGGGGATCGGTCGAGGCGGTGACGACGATCACGGTCGTGTGCCGACCCCAGCGCCGCGACTGCTGGTAGAGAATCGAGGCCACCGGCACCGTCCCGACCGGCTGGGCCACGGCCAGCGCCTCGAGCATGCGGCCGAAGTGCTGCGACCCGCGATCGGGCTCGATCACGTCGAGTCGGTCGCCGAACATCATCAGCCCGACCGAGCGGTTCTGGTTGATGAACAGCCGGACCACCGAGGCGGCCACGGTGACGGCCTTCTCGATCGTCGCGTCGTCGCCGCCGCCGCGATGATCCTGGCTCGAGAGATCGAGGACGACCCAGAGATGCGATGCGGGGTCCAACTCGAACGTCTTCACCTTGAGCGAGCCGGTGCGCAGGCTGCTCTTCCAGTGAATCCGGTTGACCGAGTCGCCCGGCTCGTAGTCGCGGATGCCGGAGGCGTTGGGCGTCACGTAGTGGGTGCGGCGTCGGAAGCGGCCCTCGCCGGGCAGGTTGGCGGGCGGCGCGGAGTAGCGCGGCAACTCGAGCGCCTGCGGATAGACGACGAGGCCGCGCCGGTGGCCGAAGCGCAGTTCGCGGCCAAAGATGTCGAACGGGTCGGAGCTGCGCACGGTGATCGGTCCGAGGTTGTACACCCCACGTCGACGGCAGGTGGTCTGCAAGCGCCAGTTGCGGTGGCCGGAGCGTCCCAGGCTGGTGATGAACTGGGCCGTGTGACCGGGCAGGTCGGAGGCTTCCTCGACCTCGAGCCAGAGCTTGGGAATGGGCGAGTCGTTGATCACTTCGAAGCGCTCAATGATCGACTCGCCGGCCTGCACGCGGTCGCGCGATCGCGACATGCGGACGCGCACGCCCTGTCCCGAGGACCAGGTCCAGGCGCCGGCCAGGGCGATCCCGAAGAGCAGCGTGTAACCCAGCCGCTGGGGCAGCCAGTAGTTGGACGCGAAGCCGACGGCGAAGGCGACGATCGTCAGCGTGACCACGATGCTGAGCGATCGGCGCGTGCCGAACGTCGCCCGCCAAGCCCCGCCAAAGATGACGCGGAAGGGGCTGCTCAAGGCTCTGCCGAGGCCGCGCACGGTCTATTCCATTCTGCAGACCACGAGCGCCGGGCCGCCTGCCCTCGGGCGTGTCATGACGCCGCCCGGGCGCCGGGCACCGGCACTCGCTCGAGCACGTCGTCGATCACCGTGCGCGCGTCCTGGTTTCGCACCTGCGCCGACGGACTGAGGATGATCCGGTGTCCGAGCGCGGAATGCGCCAGCGTCTTGATGTCGTCGGGAATCACGTAATCGCGGCCGAAGAGCAGCGCCGACGCCTGCGCGCAGCGGAACAGGGCCAGCGAGCCTCGGGGCGACGCGCCCAGGTAGACGGCCTCGTGCGATCGCGTGGCCGCGACCAGTTGCACCGCATACTGCTTGAGCTGCGGGTCGACCCAGATATCACGTGCGACGCGGTGGATCTCGCGCACTTCCTCGGGCGAGGTCACCGGGGCGAGCGACTCGATCGGATGCTGCTGCTGCTGCCCTTCGAGCACCGCCACTTCGTCATTGGCGTCGGGATAGCCCAGGTGGATGCGCAGCAGGAAGCGGTCGAGCTGCGCCTCAGGCAGCGGGAACGTGCCCTCGTACTCGACCGGGTTCTGGGTCGCCATGACCATGAACGGCGGCGGCAATTGCCGCGTAACGCCGTCGGCGGTGACCTGTCGTTCCTCCATCGCTTCCAGCAACGCCGACTGGGTCTTGGGCGTTGCGCGGTTGATCTCGTCGGCGAGCACGATCTGGGAGTAGATCGGTCCCTGACGCCACTCGAAGTCCTGCGTCTTCTGGTTGTAGACCGAGACGCCGGTCACGTCCGAGGGCAGCAGGTCGGGGGTGAACTGAATCCGGTTGAACGTGCAGCCGGTCGACACCGCGAGCGCCCGGGCGAGCATCGTCTTGCCGGTGCCGGGCACGTCTTCGATCAGCAGATGACCGTCGGCGACGAGGGCGATGACCGCCTGCCGCACTTCTCGTGTCTTGCCCAGGATGACGCGCTCGACATTGGCGACGACGCTGAGCAGCACGGTTCGGGGATCGTCCATCGGGGGTTTCTCCGCTTACAGTCCTGCCGCTTGCTGGTGCTTGCCTCGTTGCGGCCGCAGAGGCGTCTGAGCGGCATCTGGTGACAGGGGCACTTCTTGAGAGCGTAACTGATATGTGTACAGTGGATTCGTCTGTATGGGGCAATCGGCTGATCTCAATCGGGTCACGAGCGGGCCGATTCTTCTGAGTCGGCGAACGGTCCTGCGTGCCTTTGTGGGCGCCGGCGCCGGCCTGCTGCTGACCGCCTGCGGCGGCGACGATCTGGATCCCTTCGCCAATTATCGACAACCGGAGGAATCGCCGGATTCCGCGGCCGACGGCCAGGCGCAACAGGCCACTCAGCCAGAAACGCCCGAACCGGCGCCGGCGCAACAGGCCTCGCCGCTGATCGATCCCGGGCCCCTGCCCGATCCGGCCGTCTACATCATGCCCAGTCCCGTCGCACAGGGACAGACCGTATTGATTGTGGTCGTCGCTCCAGGCGCCGACACCGCCTCGATGTGGTGGCAGGGTCAGACGTTCTCGCTGCTGCACCACGAGGAGCGGTTCATCGGCTTCTTCGGCATCGACGCGAACGCCGGCATCGGCCCGCAATCGCTCGGCGTGGCGGTCTATGGACGGCGCGGCGAACCACTGCTCTGGCAGGAGACCGTGATCGAGATCGTCAGCGGCGACTGGACGGTCGACAACATCCAGATCGACGGTCCCAACGAAGCGCTGTTGGACCCGGCGATCCGGCGCGCGGACGAGGCGCAGCGCCTGCCCTATCAGACCGGACTCACGCCGCAACTCCATTGGCTGGGCGTCTTCGATCCGCCGGTGGACGGCGCGATCACTGCGCTGTACGGAGAGCAGCGTTCGTTCAACGGCGGGCCAATCGTCGAGTACCACACCGGCATCGACTACGGCGGCGAGACCGGCACGGCAGTCCGGGCGGGCAACAGCGGCATTGTGAGCTGGGCCGGCAGGACCCGGCGTCGGGGCAACGGGATCATCATCGATCACGGAGCCGGCGTGTTCACCGGCTACTACCACCTCTCCGAGGTGTTGCAGACGTCCGGCACCGTGGTCGAGCAGGGCGATCTGGTCGCGCGGATGGGCGCGACCGGCCTCGCCACAGGTCCGCACCTGCACTGGGAAGTCGTCGTGCGCGGCGTCACCGTCAATCCGCTGCCCTGGATCCGCTCGCTCGAGTTCCCCGACCCCTACCAGGAGCTCAACCCGGGCAACGCGCTGACATCGACCAATCTCGCCGGCGGCTAGCGTCCGCCGACCTCGCAGTCGCCGCCATCAGGCGACTACGAACGAGCCGCCTCCAGCGTCAACGCGATGGCGATCATCGCGGCTGTCTCGGCCCGCAGTGGTCGATTGCCCAGCGATATCGGCTTCCAGCCGTGTTCTCGGGCGAGTTCGGCTTCCTCGGTCGTGTAGCCGCCCTCCGGACCGATCAGCAGGTGAACGGGGTCGGGCTCCGGCAGGCCCTCCTCGCGCCGTTGCTGGAAGATGGGCGCGATCCGCTGGTCCGGCTCGATCGCCGAGGCCAGCAGACGCAACGTGTTCGCCGCCGGTTCTTCGCGGATCAGATCGACCACCTCGATCGGCGGATGGATCTCCGGACGGTACTCACGCCGGCACTGTTCGGCCGCCTCGGTCGCAAGCCGCCTCCAGCGATGCAGTCGTTGGGTCGCGTCGCCGCGGATGATCGCCCGCTGCGACCAGACCGGCCGGATTTCGTCAACGCCGAGTTCGGTCGCCTTCTCGATCATGAAGTCGTAACGCTGCGGCCGGATCAGCGATGCCGAGATCACGATGCGCGGCGGCGGCAGTGGACGCAAGGGACGGCTGTCGTCGATGCGGCAGATCACGTCGTCGCGCGTCACTCGTTCGATCGTGGCTTGATAGAGACGATCGGTCATGGGATGGACCAGCTCCAGCCGGTCGTCGCGGCGCACGCGCATTACCCGCTTGAGCCGGTTTGCCTTGCCGCCGGTGATCGTGATCGAGTCCGCTTCGACCCGCGCCGATTCGTCGAGGAAGTAGCGCGGTACCAGTCCAGGCGCACCGTCAGGTTCGTCGACCTGGTCGTCGAAGTGTCGGACCACCGCGCCGAGCCTTTCCTGAGGGGCGCCGTTGGACGAGCGCTAGACTCCGCTGGGACAAGAACTGTACTACTTCCCACTGCACAGCATGGAACACCAGGGACGGGGAATCGCATGGATCTCGGGCTGAACGGCAAGGTCGCGATCGTCACCGGAGGATCGGAAGGCATCGGTCGGGCGACGGCAATCCTGCTTGCGCAGGAAGGCGCAAAGGTGACGATCGGCGCGCGGCGGCCGGGCCCGTTGGATGAGGCCCGCGTCGCTGTCGAGGCGACCGGCGGCGACTGCCTGGCGATGTCGATGGACGTCACCTCGGACGACGACTGCGAACGCCTGGTAGCCGAGACGACCGAGCGATTCGGCGGCGTGGACATCCTGATCAACAACGCCGGTCAGTCGTCTTCGGGGATGATTGAATCGCACGACGTGGAGACCTGGGCGGTCGACCTCGACCTCAAGCTGTACGCGGCGATCCGGTTGGCCAAGCTCTGCGTGCCCTCGATGCGCGAGCGCGGCGGCGGACGGATCGTCAACCTGCTCAACATCGGCTGCAAGACCCCGGGCGCGGGCTCGATGCCGACGGCGGCGTCGCGGGCGGCCGGTCTGGCCATGACCAAGGCGTTGAGCAAGGAGGTCGCGGCCGATCAGATCCTGGTCAACGCGGCCTGCATCGGATCGGTCGACTCGGCCCAGTGGCACGGCTTCCACGAGGCGCAGATGCCCGACGCCACCTACGAGGAGTTCCTCGACCGGGTCGGCGAGAGAATTCCCGTCCAGCGGATCGGTACGTCGGAGGAGGCGGCCAACATGATCGTCTTCCTCGCCTCAGGCCCGGCCAGTTTCATCTCGGGCTGCGCGATCAACATCGACGGCGGCGCCTCCCCGGCGTGGTAGGTGCGCTGAGCTACCTCTCCCCGTTCGAGGGGGAGTAGAGAACCAATGCCCGCCATTCGTCTTCCGAGCGCGCAGAATGGAGCTCAAGACCTGAGTCGGTGAGCGCCGATGCCACCGCCTCCTGGCGATGCTCGACCAGGCCGCTGGCGATCAGGTTGCCATTTGGCTTCAACGCCCTTGCCAGATCCTGCGCCAGGTATTGCAGGAGGTCAGCTGTCAGGTTCGCGACGACCAGATCGAACTGTTCTTCAACCGGAATTGATGCTTCTCGAACTTCGATTTGGCCGGACAGCCGGTTCCGCCGCACGGTCTGGCGGGCCGCGTCGACGGCCAGCGGATCGATGTCCGTCGCCACGACCGAGCCGGCGCCCAACCTCGCCGCCGCGACGGCGAGGATGCCGCTGCCGGTTCCAACGTCCAGCACGCGTTCGCCGCCCTGGATCTTCTCAGCCAGCAGGCTGAGGCAGAGCCTCGTCGACTGGTGTTGTCCGGTGCCGAAAGCGAGGCCGGGGACGAGGTCAATGGTCACTTCGTCGGTGTTGGCCGCGTACGGGATGTGCGGCGGTCGGACGACGATGGTCCGCCGACCCGGTATCCGGACGATGTTGAAGTGCTCGTGCCAGGCGGTGCGCCAATCTCGGTTGGGCAGCGCTTGCACGTCAAACGCCTGCTCTGCTCCGAGCAGACCGGCGGCAGATTCGCGGACGGGTGTCTCGATCTCCCGCCACTGCTCGGTACTCAGATACGCGGCCACCTCCGCCCGGCCACTGTGCATCGAGCGATTGTCGTGGCCGGGCCACGGTTCTTCGGTGGGCTCGTCGAGCACGTACTCGACGCTGGAGTTGTAGACGCCTGCGAGCTCCCAGGCGGTCACCGCGAGTTCGACCTGTCCCGGCGTCTGTGCATCGACGCTGAGTGCGACCCGGAGCAACTTCGGCGAACGGCTAATTGGTGAACGCTCCGCGGATGCGCGAGAAGACGCCTTCGTCCTCGCCGCCGCGGTTGGCGGGCTCGTCGAGGATCTCGGCAAGTTGCTCGAACAACTCCCGCTGCTCGGTTGAGAGCTTGGTCGGAACCTCGACGACGATCTGCACGCGCAGGTCTCCGCGTCCGCGGCCCCGCAGGTGCGGGACACCTTCGCCGCGCAGGCGGAATTCGTGACCGTGCTGGGTCGCGGCCGGGACGTTCAGCGGCTGGTCGTGTCCGCTAATGCCGGGAATCGTCACCGTCGCGCCGAGCGCGGCCTGGGCGACGTTGAGATGGAGCGGCAGGATCAGGTCGTTTCCGTCGCGCAGGAAGAGCTCGTGCGGACGCACCGCGATGTCGACATAGAGATTGCCCGACGGTCCGCCGCGCAGGCCGGCGTCGCCTTCACCGGAGAGCCGCATCTGCGCGCCGTCGGTCACACCGGCGGGGATCTTGACCTTGAGCCGGCGATTGCGCTGCTCGCGGCCGATACCGCCGCAGGCCTTGCAGGGATGCTCGATCACCGTGCCTTCGCCCTCGCAGGGTTCGCAGGGGGCGACGTTGACGAAGCGACCGAAGACATTGCTCTGCGTCCGCCGGAGCTCTCCGGAGCCGCCGCACAGCTCACAGGCGACGCGTTGGGTGCCCGGCTCGCCGCCCGACCCGCCGCAGATCGTGCAGTGCTCGAGCCGTGACGCGCGAATCTCCTCTTCACAGCCGAACACGGCCTCCTCGAAGTCGAGTTCGATCTGGATGCGCAGGTCTCCGCCGCGGATCGGGCCGGCCGCGCGGCGTCCGCCGAAGAAGGCATCGAAGATGTCGCCGAAGCCGCCGAAGTCGAAGCCCTCGAAGCCCGTTCCCTGGGCGAAGGCGCCGACCGAGCCGTACTGGTCGTACTTGGCCTTCTTCTCGGGATCGGAGAGCACCTCGTAGGCGGCCGCGATGCGTTTGAACTTGGCCTCCGAAACCTCCTTCTGCGCCGGATCGGTGACGCGGTCGGGATGATGCTCCATCGCCAGCTTGCGGAACGAACGGCGGATATCGTCAGCCGAGGCATCGCGCGAGAGGCCAAGAATCTCATAGAAGTCGTCGGATTGAGCCATCAGGCCGTTTCGGGGTTGGGCGCGTAGTTGGAGCTAGGGTATCGCCAGACGCAGCGCGGAGACGAGCGTCGCGCGGCGAATCCTAGACCTCGCGGAATTCTCCTTCGACGGTGTCGTCGTCGGGCGGTGGGGCTGCGCCTCCGGCGTCGGCGGTGGCTCCGGCGGGTTCTTGCTGGCCGTAGATCTTCTCTCCGACCTTCATCAAGGTCGTGTTCAGGTCGTCGAGCGCGGTCTGGATCGGCGCGGCGTCCTCCGACTCGAGTGTGCCCCGGAGGGCCTCGATCTTGCCCCGCATCTCGGTCTTGAGTTCCTCGTCGATCTTGTCTTCCTGGTCGTTGAGGACCTTCTCGGCTTCGTACGCGGTCGTTTCGGCGCGGTTGCGGACCTCGGCCAGTTCGCGCAGCTTCTGGTCCTCTTCGGCATGCTCCTCGGCGTCGCGCTGCATCGCAGCGATTTCTTCCTCGGAGAGACCGGAGGAACCCTGGATCGTGATCCGCTGCTCCTTGCCGGTGCCCTTGTCCTGCGCGCCGACGTTGAGGATGCCGTTCGCGTCGATGTCGAAGGTGACCTCGATCTGCGGCATGCCGCGCGGGGCCGGCAAGATGCCGTCGAGGATGAAGCGGCCCAGCGACTTGTTGCCGCCGGCCATCTCGCGTTCGCCCTGGAGCACGTGAATCTCGACCTGCGACTGGTTGTCTGCGGCGGTCGAGAAGACCTGTGATTTCGATGTCGGGATAGTCGTGTTGCGCGGGATCAGCGGCGTCGAAACGCCGCCCAGCGTCTCGATACCCAGCGTCAGCGGTGTGACGTCGAGCAGCAGGACATCCTTGACCTCGCCGCGCAGCACGCCGGCCTGGATCGCAGCGCCGAGGGCCACGACTTCGTCCGGGTTGACGCCGCGGTGCGGCTCCTTGCCAAAGAACTGCTCGACTTTCTGCTGGACCAGCGGCATGCGCGTCTGGCCGCCGACGAGCACGACTTCGTCGACCTGGTCGCGAGAGATGCCGGCGTCGTCGAGCGCGTTGCGGCAGGGCTCGAGCGTGCTCTCAACGAGATCGAGCACGAGCTGTTCGAGTTGGGCGCGGGTCAGCGTGTGGGTGAAGTGCTTGGGGCCGGAGGCGTCGGCGGTGATGTAGGGCAGGTTGATCTCGGTCGACTGCGTGGTCGAAAGCTCGACCTTGGCGCGCTCGGCGGCTTCCTTGAGCCGCTGCAGCGCCATCCGGTCCTGCGAGAGGTCGATCGCCTGCTCTTTGCGGAAGGTGTCGACCAGGTAGTCCATCAGGCGCTGGTCGAAGTCGTCGCCGCCGAGGAAGGTGTTGCCGTTGGTCGAGCGGACCTGGAAGGTGCCTTCCCCGAGCTCGAGGATCGAGATATCGAAGGTGCCGCCGCCGAGGTCGTAGACGGCGATGTAGTGGTCTTCCGTTTTCTCCAGGCCGTAGGCGAGCGAGGCGGCGGTCGGCTCGTTGATGATTCGCAGCACGTTGAGCCCGGCGATCCGGCCCGCGTCCTTGGTCGCGTTGCGCTGCGAGTCGTCGAAGTAGGCGGGCACGGTGATTACCGCTTCTTCGACGGACTCGCCGAGATAGGCCTCCGCGTCCGCTTTCAGCTTCTGCAGGACCATCGCCGCGATCTCCGGCGGCGAGTATGGGTTGCCGCCCATCGAGACGCGGGCGTCGTGGTTCTCGGCGGCGTCCACGATGTAGGGCAGACGACCGACCGCCCCCTGCACGTTCGGATCCTCGAAGCGGCGGCCCATCAGGCGCTTGACCGAGAACAGCGTGTCCTCGGGATTGGTCACGGCCTGGCGCTTGGCGGCCGTGCCGACGATTCGTTCTCCGGTCTTGGTCAGCGCGACGACCGACGGGGTCGTGCGGTTGCCCTCGGCGTTGGGGATGACGGTTGGCTCGCCGCCTTCCATCACGGCGACGGCGGAGTTGGTCGTGCCGAGGTCGATGCCAATCACTCGTCCGGGCATGGGAGTTCTCCTACTCGGTAACTTCGTCTTCTGTTTCGTCCGGCGTCTCTGCAGGCGCCACCGAGCCGTCGCCGACCATCACCTGCGTGGCCCGCAGGATGCGGTTGCCGACGGTGTATCCGGTGCGCAGCACGGCGACGATTTCGTTGTGTCGGCCGGGCAGTTGTCCAACCGCCTCGTGGAACTCGGGATCAAACGGCTGGTCGACCGTTTCGATCCGCGTGACCTGTTGGCGGAGCAGCAACGCGTGCAGCTTCTGCGAAATCAGTTCGACGCCCTGTCGCCACGGATCGTCCGGGTTCGATTCCTCCGCGGGCGCCTCGCGATTGGCGCGTTCGAAGTCGTCGGCCAGTTCGACCAGGTCGAGCAGCATCGCGCGCTGCGATTGCTGGACGCGGTCGCGAACATCCTGGGCCGAGCGCCGCTTCAGATTCTCGAAATCGGCCTGGGCTCGCTGCCAACCCGCATAGTTGCGCGCCGACTCCTCGCGCAGGACTTCCAACTCACTCAGGCTGTCGGGCGGGGCGTCCGCTGCGGGGTCCGCTTCGACAACCTCGTCGATCTGCTGATCGGCTTCCCGGGTCGATGGCGTGTCTGAGCTCATCGGCCGGCTCCGTAGACGGCGTCGATCATCTCCTGCAAGAGCTGCGAATAGAAACGTGCCGCGGCGATGCTGCGCGGATAGTTCATTCGCGTCGGACCGATGACGCCGACATAGCCGGGGATCTCCGGGGCATCCGGCGAGAACGTTGTCGAACTGTAGGGCGCAAGCACCAGCGAGCATTCCTGCAGGAGGGTCGTCGGATGGTCGTCCCCGATCAGCACGTGCATCGCCCCGCGAACGTCGCCCTGCTGGGCGATGTCATCGATGACCGCCGCCGGCACGAGATCGTCGGCGGCGTGCTGGTCGACCAGCTCGATCAGTTCCAGCGAGCGTTCCGGCTCGTGCTGAAACTCGGGTTGCGCCATCATCCCGCCGAGCCCGGCGATCGCCGGGTGGCCGGCGCGCAGGGCGTCGCGGTCGAGCACTTGCGCCAGCGTGTCGAGGACGAAGTGCTCCACCGGGTGGGTCTCGGGCGCATCGATCGCCTCACGGGCGGCCACGCGGACGTCGCTGGCCGAGCGGCCGCGCAGCATCCAGGACAGACGCGTCGCCAGCTCATCGAGTTCGTCGACCTCGACCGGTTGCGGCAGCGGCATGAGCTGGCGGATCATCCGCGCTTCCTGAACGACCACGATCATCAAGACGAGCAGTTCGTTGAGCGAGATCAACTCCACCTGGCGGACGCGGAGCTGTTCCGGATGCGGCGGCGCGACGATCACGAGCAGGCCCAGCGAGCGCGCCAGGACGGTCGCCGCCAGCTCCACCCACTCGTCAACCGAGGGCGCGGCCTGGAAGAACTGGTGGCGAACCGAGGCCTGCTCGGCGAGCCCCAGTTCGGCATGGCCCATCAACGACTGCACGAAGTGGCGGTAGCCGCGATTGGACGGCACGCGGCCGGCGGATGTGTGTGGATGGGTCAGATAGCCGCCCTGTTCGAGGGCGTGCATCTCATGGCGTATCGTGGCTGGCGACGCCGGCAAGGCGTATTTCTCCACGACGTGACGCGAGGCGACGGGCGTCGCCGTTTCGATGTAGTCCTGGATGACGAGCTGCAGAATGCCAGCGCGTCGGTCTGACAACTGTTCGGCGGTCATGGCTCGTATCGAGTCGTGTTTGGCCGCAAGGCTCCGCTAGGCTGCAGTTAGCACTCTCCGACCGAGAGTGCTAACGCCGTAATCGTAGCAGCGTTTCCAGGAATCGGCAAAGACAATAACTCGAGCATGAGGTATCGCGGAACACCCGGCAGAACCCGCGGCGGAACCCGCGACGATGGAGTGCAGCCATGGTGAGCGCCGGTGCGTATCGAGGGATGACCGACGCAGGCGAGGGCGAGCCGCGACGCGTCGTGATCACGGGTTTGGGAGCGGTCACGGCCGCCGGAGCGACGGTCTCCGACTACTGGTCGGCGCTCTGTGAGGCACGGGTCTGCACATCGGCGCTCGGCGCATTCGACGCTCCGAGACCGGCCGCGGCCGGCCAGGTTTCGGGGGACTGGCAGGGGACGTCCGGCGCGCCCGACTGGCTGCTGTCGCGGATGGACCGCGCATCCCGGCTCGCGCTCGACGCGGCGATCCAGGCGCAGACAGACGCACGCATCGTCTTCAACGAACAGAACGCCTTCGCCGTCGGCGCGCTGACCGGTACCGCGCATCCGAGCGGCGGCAAGGGATTCGCCGCGCTCGGATCGGGACTGTCCGGGGCCTCAGTCGGATTGAACATCGCCGGTCCGGTGTTCACGGTCGCGATGGGCGGCGCGTCCGGACTGGCCTCGGTGGTCCTCGCGACCCAGCTGATTCGCGCCGGGATCATTCGCGCGGCGATCGCGATCGGCGCCGAAGCGCCGCTGCGGGAAGAGATCTGGGGCGCGTACGAGTCGGCCGGATTGCTCGACCCGTCGGACGATCCGCAGGCGTACCGGCCGTTCGACGCGAATCGCCAGGGCATGGTCCTCGGCGAAGGCGCCGCCGCGCTGATGCTCGAGGACCGCCAGCTGGCGACTCAGCGCGGTGTGCACATCTACGCCGAGGTCGCCGGCGAGGCCTTGACCTCGGGCCCGATGGGCGACGGGCTTGCTCCGACCGACGTGGAGATCGCGCGGCGAGCGACCGGCGATGCGCTGCTCAGCGGTGAGATCGCGCCGGCGGACATCGACGTGCTGGTCACCGCCGGACTCGGCTCGACGCTCGGCGACGAGCGCGAGACCGACATCATCGAGCGCGCCTACGGCCGACGCACGCTCGATATGTACGCGACCGCCGTGACGCCCAACGTCGGCTACACGATCGGCGCATCGGGTGCGCTCGCGGCGGTGTCCGCCGCGTTGATCGTCGACCAGCGCAAGATTCCTCCCCATGCGACATACCGAGAGCCGGATATCGCCTGCAAGCTGGGGATCGCCAGTCGTCTCTACGAGGACCGAATCGTCGGCGCTGCGACGGCGGCGTACGGCGCTCACGGCCAGAACGCGGCGCTCATCCTGATGCCCCACCGGTCCGAAGCAGGCGACGAGCTCCCGCTGCTGGTCAACTGAGATCACATCTCCCGGCAGCGCATATGTCACCTGCTTCGTAGGCTGTGGATATGGACATTGCCTGGTACGGACACGCGGCGTTTCGTTTGCGGGGTCGTGAGGCGGCCGTCGTGATGGATCCCTGCTCGCCCGAGACGGGCTTTCGACTCAATCGCCCCAGCGCGGACATCGTCACGATCTCTCGTGCGCATGACCAGGCGCACAACTGGGTCGACGGGGTCGTGCTGGAAGGATCGGAGACGCACCGCCGCCTCGATGCGCCGGGCGAGTACGAAGTGAAGCGGGTCCTCGCGACCGGCGTGCGGACGCCCGGACCGAACGACGCCCGCAACATCGCCTTTGTAGTCACCATCGACGAATTGATCGTCGCCCACCTCGGTGACCTGCAGTCGATGCCGGAACGCTCGGCGTTGGAGGAATTGCAGCGCGCCGATGTCGTGCTCATGCCCTGCGGCGGTGGAGCGCACCTCTCGCCCGAGGCGGCGGCGAGCATCGCCGGAGCGATCGCCGCGCCGCTGGTCATCCCGATGCTCTACCGACCCGAAGGGGCCGACGAAGTCGGGACGAGCCTGGAGCCGCTGTCCGCGTTCCTGCGTGAGATGGGCGTGACCGTCGACCCGCCGAGCGACAACCATGTCAATGTGACGCGCTCATCGATTCCCACTGCCCCAACCGTGACGCCGCTGCTGGCCAGAGGAGCTTGAGATGGGTGTACAGAGTTCGGATCAGAGTTCAGTGGCTGAGCACGAGGTCGTCATCCAGCGCAACCGCATGATCCGGATGCGGGACGGCGTGTCGCTGGCCACAGATGTGTACCTGCCGGCGAGGGACGGCGTCGCCCTGGACGGTCCCTGGCCCACGCTGCTGACCCGCACGCCGTACGACAAGCTCGGTTTCGCCGCAGACGGCGAATGGTGGGCGAAACGCGGATACGCGCGCGTCATGCAGGATGTCCGCGGGCGGTTCGCGTCGGAGGGCGACTTCTATCTGCTCAAGAACGAGGCCGAAGACGGCTTCGACACGATCGAGTGGCTGGCCGACCAACCCTGGTCGACGGGCAAGGTCGGCACGGTGGGCACGTCCTACATGGGCTGGGTGCAGTCGGCTGCGGCGACACAGAATCCGCCGCATCTGTCGGCGATGTGGGTCAACCAGGGCGCGTTCAACGGGCTGACCTCGTCATTGCGCCAGGGCGGCGCGCTGGAGCTGCGCTGGCTTGCCTGGGCGTTCTGGAACGCGCCGGTGAGCACTGAGGCGGTGCGCGATCCCGCGCTCTACACCGCGCTCGATCAGGCAGCCGTCGACCTGCGCGGCTATCTCGATCGCCTGCCCTGGCGTCCCGGGGACACACCGCTCTCGCTGACCCGGGACTACGAGCGCTGGGCGATCGACCTGTTGACGCTCGGTCGCGAAGACGACTGGCTCTGGGAGCTGCCCTCGATGAACTTCGAGAAGTACATCGGGCAGACCGCCGACGTGCCCAGCGTCTACTCAGGCGGCTGGTACGACAGCTACACGCGAGCAACGACCGAGTCGTTCATGGCCTTTTCCGAGGCGATGTCGTCGCCGCAATACCTGCTCATGGGTCCGTGGACCCACGGCGAGGTCACGCTCGATCGGACCTGGTCCGGCGATGTCGACTTTGGACCCACGGCTCCGACCACGGGCAACCTGGCGCCGAGCATTTCGCATCTGCGGCTGCAGTTCTTCGATCACGCACTCAAGGGCCTGGACAGCGGCTGGGCGGCCGTGCCGCCGGTCAGGATGTTCGTCATGGGCGGCGGCAGCGGTCGGCGGATCGCTTCGGGCCGAATGGACCACGGCGGCGAGTGGCGCGACGAGTCGCACTGGCCGCCGCCAAGCGCCGAGCAGGTCGACTGGTTCCTGCAACCTGGCGGCGGTCTCTCGACCGAGGCCGCCGGCGAGGACGGCGGCTCGACCAGTTACCAGTACGACCCAAAGAGTCCTGTTCCCTCGATCTCGGCCAACGTGTCCTCGCTGCGCGAGTACGCGCCCGAGGATCCGACATTGAAGTCGCAGATCTGGCCGCCGACGCAACGTTCCCGGGAGCTGATCCTGCCCGGCGGCGCCGACCAGCGCACCCGGCCGGACGTGATGGGCGCGGAGCCTCCCTATCTGCCCACGGCGACGCGCTCCGACGTGCTGTCGTTCCGCTCCGATCCGCTGCCTCATGATGTTGAGGTCAGTGGTCCGGTCACGGTCCGGCTCTACGTCTCGTCGAGCGCATCCGACACCGACTTCACGGCGGCGCTGCTGGACTGCTATCCGCCCAACGACGACTATCCCGAGGGCTACAACCTCCGCCTCTCGGACAGCATCAAGCGGTTGCGCTTTCGCAACGGCTACGACGGCGAGGACTTCGTCTCGCCGGGTGACGTCGTCGAAGTCTCGATCGAGCTCTACCCGACCTCGAACGTGTTCCAGGCGGGGCATCGGATCGGAGTCGAGATCTCGTCGTCGAACTACCCGCGCTTCGACGTCAACCCCAACACGGGAGAACCTCTCGGCCGGCAGACGCACACACGAATCGCGCTGAACACGGTCCACCACAATGCGGAGCGCGCATCAAGGCTGGAGTTGTCGGTGGTGAAGTAGCAGCCTTCGACACTTTGGCGGTTTCTGGTGACTCACCTTTGAGGGTCATCAGAACGCTGCGCTTTCCGAGTCAGGTGGCCAACTCCGGGAAGATGGCACGGTTGGGACACCCTGGAGAGGTTTATTGCTCGTAAGTTGGTGTCAGTTGGTGTAAGTTGTCAATGAGGTCAGCGTCCGACACGTGGAGGAGACTCGATGAACAAGCTTGAGCGCGATCTTCGGCTAGGCGAAGTGTTCACTCCGGCGGCGCCAATCGACCGATTGAGTTTGTTCGCTGGACGAGACGCGCAAAGGCGGGCGGTCTTAGATGCAATCCTCCAACGAGGACGCCACGCGGTTTTGTTTGGGGAACGAGGCGTAGGAAAGACGTCACTCGCCAGCGTTTTGAGGGAATACCTCGAAGAGGTGGGGCAATCGGTCATCGCTCCAAGAGTGAACTGCGACGACGGAGACGATTACTCGGCTCTCTGGCGCAAGGCGTTCGATGACTTGCAGTTCATCGAACATCGCCGAGGTGTCGGGTTTGCACCGGAGCTGAAAGAGGTCGTACGGTCAGCGAACGACCTGATCGGCGGTCAAGATCCCATTACTCCACACACGGTTCGCCTGCTGCTTGAGAAACTCGGTGCGCAAACGCTCTTGGTCGTAATCATCGACGAATTCGATCGAGTAGCGGACCGACTCGGAACACAGGTAGCCGACACGATCAAGATGCTCTCCGACCAATCAGTGCCAGCAACGCTTGTGTTGGTGGGAGTCGGTGAATCGGTCAGCGCCCTAATCGCCAAACATGAGTCGATCGAACGTGCTTTGGCCCAGGTGCTGATGCCGCGCATGTCCATCTCCGAGCTGCAGCAAGTCGTTGACGGCGGCTTGGCGGAGGTTGACATGACGGCGGATCCACACGCAAGGGATCGAATCGCGACCCTATCACAAGGGCTACCTCATTACACACATTTGATCACCTTGGCGGCGGCTCGCCACGCCAACGATGCGGACTCTGGCACAGTGGAGTTAGGGAACGTATCCGCTGGAATTCGAAGCGCCGTGGTCAACGCGCAAGAGACGATCACAACCACACATCACCGAGCCGTGATGAGCGCGCGATCAGACTCGCTCTATGGTCGAGTCGCACTTGCCTGCGCCCTAGCACAGAGCGACGAGCTTGGATACTTCACCGCCGGATCAGTTCGTAGACCTATGACGGCGATAATGGGCAAGCCATACGCAATCGCTTCCTTTGCGAAGCACATGAATGAATTCTGCGGCGCGGAGCGCGAAGCCATTCTTGAGAAAATCGGTTCCCGGCGGAACTATCGCTATCGGTTTCGCAACCCTCTGCTACCGCCGTACATCGTCATGAATGGGATTACCCATGGTCTCATATCCGACGACGATGCCGCACACATTCAGAACATGTCCAGAGAAGAAGGTACCGCCGGCTCCGGGGCCGATCTGCAAGGTCAACTCGAACTGGAATGACCGGTAGGCAGCCAGATCTTACTCCCCGCGGATCAGGCGCTGCTGGCGCTTGCTGAAGGAGCCGAGGATTCGCTCGTAGGAGTCGACGATCAGTTCCTCCAGCTCGTCGTCGGGGAGGTCCGACTCCAGGGTGATCGCGACCCAGTGCGACTTGTTCAGGTAGCTGGGGAAGGTGACGGCCTCGTATTGCTGGTGCAGCGCGGGGACGATGGCGGGGTCGGCTTTGAGTGAAATGGCGTGCGGTTTGCCCTCGGTGGTGCCTCCGCCGACGAAGCAGAAGATCTTGCCGCCCTTGCCCTCGGCGTTGCGGTTGCCCAGCTTGTAGACGAGATCGTCCTCGCCCCAGGGCGAGTCCGGCCACGAGCCGGGCAGCGATTCGCAGAGGTCGGCGACGTCGTTGCGATTCATGCCTAGGCCTCGGCGGCGGTGAGGTTTTCGAGGAACTCGGTGTTCGACTTGGTCTTGGCCAGGCGGTCGAGCAGGCGCTCGGTTGGTTCGGTGGCGTTGCCTCCGGAACTGGCGAGCACGGACATCATCCGGCGAAGCAGCCAGACCCGCTGCAGTTCTTCACCGGAGAGCAGCAGTTCTTCACGCCGGGTCGAGGAGGCAGCGATATCGATGGAGGGGTAGATGCGGCGCTCGGCCAACTTGCGGTCGAGCCGGACCTCCCAGTTGCCGGTTCCCTTGAACTCTTCGAAGACGACATCGTCGAGCCGCGAGCCGGTATCGACGAGACAGGTCGAGATGATCGTCAGCGAGCCGCCCTCTTCGGCCTTGCGCGCGGAGCCGAAGAAGCGTTTGGGCGGGTAGAGCGCGACCGGGTCGATGCCGCCGGAGAGCGTCCGCCCGGTCGACGGCATTTCGAGGTTGTAGGCGCGGGTCAGGCGAGTGATCGAGTCGAGCAGGATGACGACGTCACGGCCCATTTCCATCAGGCGCTTGGCGCGTTCGAGTCCGAGTTCGGCGACGCGGGTGTGCTCCTCCACCGGTTCGTCGAAAGTGGAGGCGATCACTTCGCCGCGCACGGAGCGCTTCATCTCGGTGACCTCTTCCGGGCGCTCGCCGATCAGGACGACCATGAGATGGACTTCGGGGTGATTGACCGCGATGCCGTTGGCGATCGACTGGAGCAGCATCGTCTTGCCGGCCTTGGGCGGGCTGACGATCAGGCCGCGCTGTCCGCGGCCCATCGGCGCGACGAGGTCGATCACGCGTCCGGAGAGTTCGGCCGGGTCGTCCGTTTCCAGCTCAAACCGCTGGTGCGGGAATACAGCGGTGAGGTTCTCGAAGTTCGGGCGGGCGGCGGCCTCGGCGGGGCTGAACCCGTTGACGAGGTCAACCCGGGAGAGTCCGTAGTACTTCTCGCCCTGCTTGGGCGGGCGCACGGAGCCGATCACGTAGTCGCCGGTGCGCAGTCCGCTGCGCCTGATGCTGCTCTGCGAGACATAGACGTCGGTCGGGGCGGGCAGGAGCGATTCTCCGCGCAGGAAGCCGTAGGAGTCGTCGACGATTTCCAGCACGCCGCCGGAGAGGATGTGACCCTCAGCCTCGGACTGCGCCTGGAGGATGCGCAGGACGATGTCCTGTTTCTTCAGGCCTGACAGTCCGCTGACATCCAGTTCGCGCGCCTTGGCGAGCAACTCCTCGCGGGTCATGGTCTCGAGTTCGGGAATGTTCAGGCTCGTCATCGGCTACCTCTGGTGTCGGCGCGTCGCATCATGGTCGCTCGGCGGTTGCTGGCGGTTACTGGCTGTTGTAGGGCTCAGGCGTCGTCGGGGAAGGAATGAATGCGAAAACAGTCTGTGTGGATCCGGGTTTCAGCGCTCTACGGCACCACCATGGACAGCCATGGACAACGGGTGCGGTGCGCCGGAACCTAACTCACCGGGACAAATCCAATCCTAGCCCCGCCAATCGCGCGTTGGCAAGCAATTCGCGGCATCTTCCCGTCATCTCGCAGGATCAACCGGGAGCCGTCAGGAGACAGGCTGAGCCCGAAGCGCGGCTTCGGCCTGGCGCCAGTCGTCGAGGAAGGCCTGAATACCCTTGTCGGTCAGCGGATGCTGCTGCATCTGTTCGAGCACCGGAAACGGGATCGTGGCGATGTGCGCGCCGACGCGGGCCGCCTCCGCGGTGTGCTCCGTGTTGCGCAGCGAGGCGGCGATCACCTGGGCGGGCAGGTTGAATCGGTCGAGCAGGTCGACGCTGTCGGCCACCAGCTGGATGCCGTTCTCGCCGATGTCGTCCAGCCGTCCGACGAACGGCGAGACATAGGCGGCGCCGGCTCGCGCCGCGAGCAACGCCTGGTTGAGCGAGAAGATCAGCGTCGTGTTGATCCAGATGCCCTCCTGCGAGAGCGCCTTGATGGCGGCGAGCCCGGGGCCGTCAATCGGAATCTTGACGACAACGCTCGGATGCCAGCCCGCGAGTGTGCGCGCCTCCTCGATCAGCTCGTCCGTCGTTCGGGTGACGCATTCGGCCGAGATCGGACCATCGACGATGTCGGCGATGCGCAGGATGCGTTCCCGGTAGGCAATCGCGTCGTCGCCCTCGTGTGCGACCGCGCGCGAATGCAGCGACGGATTGGTGGTGACGCCATCGCAGACGCCCCAGTTGACTGCCTGCTGAATCTCGTCGAGTCGGGCGGTATCGAGGAAGATCTTCATGTCGGAGCAGTTCCCTTGCCAATCGTTATGGCTGCAGACTAACGAGCGCCACCTGTACCGGCAGCAGGATGGCCATAAGGATGGCGAAGACGAGCGGGCCGCGATCGTTGAGCGCGTCGGTCAGCTCGTCGGAGATCTGGCCGGTCTTGCGCGCCTGCAGCGAGAGCAGGCGGACTCGACGGACTCCGGCAAACATGCCGGGTACGAGGACGAACAGCGAGATCAGATAGAGCGCTTCAACCGCGAGCAGCCAACCGGTTTCGATGGGGTCCACGGAGTCGGCGCGAATGCCCCAGATTGCGCCCAGTACGCCGGTCGCGATGATCCCGGGCAGCAACATCCGCGTGTGCGCGCGATCGGCCGAGCGGAACAGCACGTCGCGTTCAACCGCGTCGTCGGTCTGCCAGGCGCGGGTCAGGGCGAGCGTCAGCGCGGCGACGCCGCCCGCGTAGACGAGCGCTGAGATCGTCGTGAGGAAGCGGAAGATGTCGTCTTCACTCATGTCTGGACCGGCCGGGCATCAGCGGGAGGAGTTGGTCGCGCCGACCGGATGCCGCAGGGCGGTCTCGGACTCGGCCAGCACGGAGTCGATGAAGCCGAGGAAGAGCGGATGCGAACGTTCGGGCCGCGACTTGAGCTCGGGGTGGAACTGCGAACCGAGCATGAACGGGTGGTCGCAGACCTCGGCGATTTCGACCAGCTCGCCGTCGCGCGAGGTCCCGCTGGCCAGCAGACCGGCGCGCTCGAAGCGCTCACGGTACTGCGGGTTGAACTCCCAGCGGTGACGGTGCCGCTCGTAGGCGAACTCGGACTGGTAGAGCGCGTAGGCGCGCGTCTCAGGAAGCAACTGGCACGGGTACTTGCCCAGCCGCATGGTGCCGCCCATCTCGGTGACCTCGCGCTGCTCGTCGAGCAATGCGATGACCGGGTCAACGGTGTGTTCGT
The DNA here is from genome assembly GCA_965204335.1 of Dehalococcoidia bacterium. GTDB lineage: Bacteria > Chloroflexota > Dehalococcoidia > Bin125 > Bin125 > Bin125. The sequence goes on from OZ241982.1 coordinate 905,299, forward strand.
CGGCCTCGGTCGTGTTGGCCCGGGGCAGGTCGAGGCGTTCGCGGGCGAAGGCGATCACCATGTTCTGCATCCCCCGGCAGAGGCCGAGATAGGGAATGTCCTGCTCGAGCGCAAACCGGGCGACTCCGACCTCGCCCTCGATCCCGCGCTCGCCGAACCCGCCCGGAACGATCACGCCGTCGACATCGGCGAGCGCCGATGCAATCTCGGGCTGGTCGGCGTGGTCGAGATCGTCGGACTGGATCCAGGTGATATCGACGCTGGCGCTCCGCTGCGCGCCGGCATGAATCAAGGCCTCCTTGACCGAGAGGTAGGCATCGCGCAGCTCGACGTACTTGCCCACGATGGCCACGCGGCAAACGCGGTCGGTCTGTGAAAGTCGATCGGTCCATTCGAGCCAGCTCGCGATCGAGCGATCCGGCGTCGACGGCCTGGCCGTAAGGCCGAGGCGCTCGAGCGTGAGGTCGGTCAGACCGGCCTGTTCGAGGATGGCCGGCACCTGGTAGATCGACGAGGCCGTCTCCAGCGTCATCACGGCCTCGGCCGGAACGTCGCAGAAGAGGGCGAGCTTGTCGGTGATTGACCGGTCGGCCGGGATGTCGGTGCGCGAGACGATCACGTCGGGCTGGATGCCCATGCTGCGCAGGGTGCGGACCGAGTGCTGGGTCGGCTTGGTCTTGAGTTCGTTGGTCGCCTTGAGATGGAAGAGCGGAGTGACGTGAATGGCGAGGGTGCCGTTGCGCGGCTCCTCGTAGCGCATCTGCCGGATCGCTTCGAGGAACGCCTGGCCCTCGATGTCGCCGACCGTGCCGCCGACTTCGACGATCAGCACATCGACGCCTGCGCCTCTGGCCAGGTTGCGGACGCGCTCCTTGACCAGGTCGGTGACGTGCGGGACGGTCTGGATCGTGCCGCCGAGATAGTCGCCGCGGCGTTCGCGCTCGATCACGTCGGCCGAGATCTGGCCCATGGTGACCGATGAGGCGGCGGTCAGGTTCTGGTCGAGGAAGCGCTCGTAATGCCCCAGGTCGAGGTCGGTCTCGGCGCCGTCGTCGGTGACGTAGACCTCACCATGCTGGTAGGGGGACATCGTGCCCGGGTCGACGTTGAGATACGGGTCGAGCTTCTGAACGGTGACCGAGAGGCCGCGCGATTGAAGCAGTCGTCCGAGCGAGGCGGTGGTGATGCCCTTGCCGACGGAGGAGATCACGCCGCCGGTGATGAAGATGTACTTCGGTGAGGGTTCGTCGCTGCTCACAGGCTCGACGACGCTCCTTCCGATCCACTTCGCGCTGGACGCGCCGATCCGCCCTGCAGGTTGACCAGCAGGTCAACCTGATCGCCGTCGTTGAGCGGGTCGTCGACCTGGGCCTGGACGGAGTTGATCACAACGGCGATCGCTTCCTGATCCTGCTCCGAGAACTCTTCCGATTCGAGGATGTGCTGCGCCGTGATGCCGTCGAACCAGTCGACCGAGAGACTGGACTTCTTCGATTTGGAGAGCGGCACGAGGGTCATGAAGAGTTTGACGCTGATCGCCATGGAGATCTCCGTCGCTCTGGTTGGTTGGGAGTGTATCAATGGGTTGCCGGCAGAAACTGCGCCGCCTCGTGCAGAATGTGGACGGCTGCACTTCGGACCCCGGGATTGTTGGGCTGCCCGCCCATCGGATAGGGGAAGAGCGTCGCGTATCGCGAGAGCGTCACGGCAAGTTGCTGCGCGGTCGGTGTGTACTCGTCATGCGGGCACTCGCGCCAGAAGTTCGCGGCTTCTCCCCAGTTGGCGGCGAGCGCCTGGACCTCATGCGAATAGCGTTGCGGTTCAATCTCGATGTCGCTGTCCAGCAGCTCGACGCGATCGAGCAGGTCTCGTCGGACGCGATCCGTTGAACCGGCGAATGCCTCCGCCGCGACCCGACCGATCGCCCCGGGATCCGGCTCGCCGACGCGGCCTGCAGTGATCAGGATCAGGACCGGCGAGGCGCTGAACTCGGCTTCGGGCAGCCAGGGCGATACCTGCTCCGTCATCGGGCCATCGCGACGCCAGGCGTCCCGTTTGTCATCGCAACCCACAATCAGGCCCCAGGCCGGACCGAAGGGCGAGACTCCCACTCCAAACGCGGTCACGGGACGGTCGGCTCGCAGCTCGTGGCGGATCCGCCGTCGCGCGCGAAAGCGTTGCAGGCGGTTGGGGTAGGTCAGGTCGGTGATCCTTGGGGCGACGCCCATCGCAGCGAGGCCGGCCTTGAGCGAGGCCGGCAGCTCCGCGTCCTGCGGCGGCTGGTAGCTGATTCCGGTGACGGCGCCGACCACGTGGCTCGGCTGGGCCGCGCCGACATGGTCCAGATGCCCGACCAGACAGCCGAGCAGCGGGGCCCAGTGATATTCATAGCGCGCCTCGACGAATGCCTGCACCGGCGGTTCCTTGGCTCGAGGTGTTGCGCCGGTCGGCGCAGTGGCTAGAGCATACGGAGGCGCGGGTATGCTGAGACAGCCCATGCCGAACACGTCCGACCAACAGGCTGCCGTCGCGCCGACGATCGACGTCCTGCTCAGCGGCTTGCGCGTCGTCGTGACCGCGATTCCACACTCGCAGGCGGCCGTCCTGGCGGCGTACGTGGGCGTCGGCTCACGCGACGAGGCGCGGCGGACGCTCGGCCTCTCGCACTACCTCGAGCACATGCTGTTCAAAGGCACGGAGTCGCGGCCGGAGCCGACGGCGATTTCGGCTGCGATCGAAGGGGCCGGCGGTTCCTTGAACGCCTTCACCTCGCGTGAGCTGACCAGCTACTGGAACCGTGTCCCGTTCGACCGGCTGCCGTTGGCGATGGACGTGCTCGCCGACTCGGTGCGCCATTCGCTGCTGGCGGAAGCGGAGATCGAGCGCGAGCGCACCGTGATCTGTTCGGAGATTCGCCGCGCGCACGACCAGCCCGGGCAGCGGGCCATGCAGCTGATCAGCGACGCCGCCTACGGCGAGCAGCCGCTCGGCTGGGAGATCGCCGGCGATCTGGAGTCGGTCGGGGCCGTCACGCGGGACGATCTTGCCGCGCACATCGAGACGTTCTATCGGCCCGCAAACATCGTGCTCTCGGTTGCGGGCAACGTCGACCGCGAGGAAGTGGTCGAACTGGCCGAGCGCCACTGGGGCAGCGATTGGCCCGACGGTTCCTCCGAGGCCAGGCCCGCTCGCGAATCCGCCATCGCGGAGATGTCCGACGACCTGACGCAGATAGAGGTTCGCGACCTCGAGCAGTGCAACCTCGCGCTGGCGCTGCGTTCGATTCACCGGCTCGATCCGGACCGCTACGCGATGTCATTGCTCAATGAAGTGCTCGGCGGCGGGATGAGTTCGCGGTTGTTCACGGAGATCAGGGAAAAACGCGGGCTGGCCTATTCGGTCGGATCGCATCCGACGGCGTTCGACGACGCGGGACACCTGACGATCATGGCGGGCGTGACCGATGAACATGTGCTCGAGACGGTCGACGTGGTGTTCGAGGAACTGGGCAAGCTCGTGGCCGAACCGGTGACGGACGACGAGATTGAACGTGTCCGCGAGCACGCCATCGGCTCGTTCCGGTTGGGCCTCGACGCCGCCGCCAGTTGGTGTCACCGGGCCGGCGGGATGCTGCTCTCGAACGGCTTCATCGAGCCGGTCGAGGAGACAATCGCGGGATATCAGGCGGTGACCGCGGCCGACATCCAGCGCGTCGCCCAGCGGATCGTGCGCGAGGACAACCTCGCTGCGGCAGTAGTCGGCCCGTTCGACCAGGCCGAAGCGCTGCGCGATCGGGTTGACCGCTTCAGCCCCAACTGAGGACGACACGCTGGTTGTGGAAGAGTGAACTCTGGCCATGGATGACGTCCGCGCCCTACTCGCCGTGCTGCCCGATGCGCCGCTGCCGAGCGGGGTGGAGGTCGAACACGCCGACGGTCTGATCCTCGTCTTCCCACAGGAAGAGACCGACTATCCCGCGTCGGCCGAGCGCGTCGACGCCGCACTCGAACTGGGACCGCCGGTCTACGTGATCATCCCGGCGCTCGATTCCGGCCTCTCGCGCCGTTATCTGCAACACGCGCTGCGGCCGGGCGTCTACGGCGTCGGCGTACAGCGCGCGGCGAGCGTCGATCAGCTTCGCTATCTCGAAGGCGTACTGGAAGAACTCGAGATCCGGGCCGGCATTCGGCCCGGTCTGACGGCAATGGCGGTCGGCTTTCACGACCCGCAGGCGATCAACATCATGAGCGACTGCCTGTCGGCCATGCGCGACTCTTCCGATCGGCTGACCTGGATCGCCTTCGACCACGCGGAATTGGCCGCCTCGCTGGGCGTCCAGCCGGACAGCCCCACGGTCGCGGCCGCCGCCTCGAACGTGGTGATGACCGCAGCCGCATTCGATCTGCCTGTCGTCTACGGCTCGCCGCCCGACGCGGAGTACGCCGCCTCGCTCGGCTTTCGCGGCTGCGCGACCGGCGATTCCGAAGACCTTGAGGGTCTGAAACGGATCTTTCAGCGAACAGAATCTGAAACCGGCGAAGCCGAGGAGGAATCGTAGTGGCAGCCACCGTGATGCGATCGATGTTGTCGGTGCCGGGGATCCGGGAGCGGTTCATCGAAAAAGCGCGCGACGCCGAGGCGGATGTGCTCTGCTTTGACCTTGAAGACTCCGTCGCCTGGGATGACAAACCCGCGGCGCGCGACCTGCTCTGCCGCGTCTTGCCCGACTTCCCCAAGCGCGGCCGGAAGGTCTTCGTGCGCACGAACGGCTACGACACCGGCCTGATCGAGCAGGAGTTGGATGCGATCGTTCGGCCCTGGCTGGACGGAGTGAGCGTCTCGAAGATTGAGACGGCCCGGGACGTTCAGCGGATCGACGACTACCTCACGCTGCTGGAGCGAGCTCGCGGGTTGTCGGACGGACAGGTGAAGATCGCCGCCTGGATCGAGAACGCCCACGCCGTCGCCAACGCCTACGAGATCTGCGCGGCCTCGGAGCGGCTGGTCGGCATCTGCGTCGGCGGCGAGGACTACGCGGTCAGCATCGGTGTCCGCCGGACCAAGGGCGGCGCCGAGTTGGAGTTGGCCCGTCGAGCGTCGGTCAATGCAGCCCACGCCGCCGGGATCGCCCCACTCGACACACCGTGGACGGACATCCGCGATCCCGAAGGCTACGAGGACGAACTGCGGCGGATGAAAGAGATCGGCTTCCAGGGCAAGTTCTGCATCCATCCGGACCAGCTCGGCCCGGCCAACCGGATCTTCAGTCCACCGGCTGACGATGTCGACTGGGCGCGCCGCGTGGTCGACGCCTACCAGGACGGCGTCGAGCAAAACCTCGGCGCGGTCGCCCTGGACGGTCAGATGATCGACAAGCCGGTGCTCGAGCAGGCCGAGAACGTCCTCGCCTGGTCCGAGCAGATCGCGGCAATGGAGTCGGCACGCTAACGCGCGTCAGGCGATTGGATTAAGGTTGCGGACGCAGCGCGACCGATATGACCTCAACAATGTCTGCGTTCATCGGCTCAAAGATGAGGGTGACTGCTCCGTACCCGATCGCGAATTCGTTCAGATCGTATCCATAATCCTGAGAGATCCTGGCAATCCGAGGGTTGCTCTCCGTTGCATCTCGCATGATTGATTCGAGCGCTTCATTGAAGTCAAGCCATGCCTGCTCGTCCGCTTCCCGCGCCATGACCTCCCTGACTTCTCTCGATACCAACACGTCATACGGCACGGCCGCTGCTGCCCGTCCACGAGGCCTTCCGTCCGGCGCGCAAATCGGCCCGACCTCTGGCAGTCGCCTCGCGTAGGGCGTCGTCCTCCTTGATTATCTTCAGCAGCTCGGGCTTTGCCATGGGAGCAGACGGCAGCCGCTGCCCGCGCAAGATCGTGCGGAAGAACATCTTCATCGCTTGCGTCGACAACACGGGACGAGGGTCGTCTGAGAGCCAGGCCTCTTGCCAGGGGGACTCCAGATGCGTCTGTTTCCTGAGCTCCCATACGGGCATCCACCCGTAACGCTGTTGGACCATCTCTAGCATCTTTTTGCGCCAGGGCTCCATCTCAACTGTTCCGTCCGGCGGGGGGATGGGGTCTCTTCGATACTTCTTGTACCCGTCGTACAGGACGCGCACCACTGGCCCGTGCTCCCAAGCTTCGATCTGTTCCTCAAACATCGGCTCGTTCAGGAGGGCCAGCGCATACCCCTGCGCGTAGTAGCACAACTTCTGCAGCTTCAGGTGCGTGATTAGATTCCCGTCCTCGTGGGCGCGTTGAATGAAGTATTGCGCGGCGTCATGCACACTCGACACGCTTGCCCCCTCTCGGCTGCAGACGAAGAACGCCCGAACAGGCTCAGCATACGTCTCCGACCTCGCGCGCTAGAGCGCGCCATGCGGCTGACGGCCCAGCCGGAAGGCTCCCGAACGCTCGTAGGCGCTGTCGGCGACGTAGATGTGCTGGCTGGCGACGATGATGTCCCGGAAGACTCGCTGAAGCGGGCTGTCGGTGAACGCGGCCGCTCCGCCGCCGTGATGATGACAGAAGCGGACCACGTCGACGCAGGCGTCGGTGACCCACGTGACCATCGCCCGAACGCGGGCGTCGCGGGCGGGAGTGGTCGGCTCCCCGTCTTCCCGCCACGCCATCGCCTCATCCAGCATCGACAGCGCGTAGGCTCGCGCCGCTTCGTAGCGACTCGACATCTCGCCGAAGTCGCGCTGGAACGCGCCCCGATCGGCGACCGATCCGCCCTGTCCGAAACGCCTCCGGTTGCCGATCTCTCCCCTGAGCAAGTCCAGCGCTCGCTTTGCCGAGCCCAGCGCGATCCCGGTGTGTCCCGGACTGAGGAACGTGATCGTCGGATTCTCGAACCAGGGCCCGCCGCGCTCGGAATGGACACCGCCGAACGGAGTCGTGAACTCCGGTTGGACGACGACATCGTGCGCCCGGTAGTGACAACTCCCGGTGCCCTCGAGACCCATGACGTTCCAGCTGTCTTCGACCACCAGCCGCGACTGCTCGACGACCGAGCCGATGATCGGCGGCAGACCATCCTCCGGTTGCGGTCGTGAGCCGTCCTCCTTGACCACGACCGAGTTGGCCAGCACCCAGCCGCAATGCCGGATGCCGCTCGCGAACGACCAGCGGCCGTTGAGCCTGAACGTGCCGTCGGGCAAGGCCGTGGCGGCGCCCTCGGGATTGGCCGTGCCGGCGATCCGCGGGAATCCGTTGCCGAACACGGTGTCGACGCCGATGCCGTCGCGCAGATGCGAACCGGCGATGCCGGGGGTCTCAGCCTGGATCATGGCGACCCAGCCGCTGGAGACGTCGGTCGACGCGAGGTGTTCAAACGCCTCGACCTGGGTGGCGGGGTGGACATCGCAGCCGCCGACCTCTTGCGGCGAGGCCATGGCGAAAAATCCCGCGTCCTCCAGCGCAGTCACCGACTCCGGGGCGAGCGTCCTTGCTGCTGCGGAGGCGTCGGCGAACTCGCTTAGGGTCGGGCCGACGGATTCCGCCCGTTCGACCCAGTCGGATCGTTCGCGCTGCCGTGCGGGACTGGTGCGGCTCATGATCGTTCCCGACGTTCCAGCCTACCGACTACAACCCCGGTCGTACCGGGATGCCGAGCTGGTGCTGACCGCGTCGGATGTAAGCGGACTGGGTCTGGATCACGTGCTGGCTGACGGTCTGGATGTCGCGCAAGAGCCGGGCGAGCACGTTGTCGCTGTAGACCGCCGGTCCGCCGGCGTGTTCGTGGGCGGTGCGCACGACATCCTCGGCGGCCTGGTGCGCCCACCGCAAGGCGGCGCGGGCGCGGTCGTCCATCCGCACCGCGGCTTCGAGCGAGTCGACCGGCGCGGTCAGCAGTTCGTCGAAGAGATGGTGGCCGTAACCCTCCATCGCCTCGACCAGCGCGACGCAGCGGCCCAGGTCGCCCTGGAAGTGCTGCTGCTCGGCAATCGAGGCGCGCTGACCGGTCCGGGTGTGCCCCGTGGCCTGCGTCGTGATCTCCTCGACGGCGCGTTTGGCCACGCCGAGCGGGAAGCCGTAGCCGGCGGCGGTGAGGAAGGTGACCGTCGGCCGCGCCAGCCAACCGTCGCCGCGCAGCGGCGGCCGCTCGAAGCCAGCCAGGCACATCTCGTCGGGCACGAAGACGTGGTCGTAGCGGTAGTGCGTCGAGCCCGTACCGCGCATCCCCATCGTGTGCCACGTGTCCTCGACCACGACGTCCTCTGTCGGCGCGGCGACGATCACGAGGGGCGGCGGCTTGCCCGGCTCGGGCTCCTGATTTGCGATGCGGCACTGGGCGAGCACGTAGTCGCTGTGATGGATGCCCGAAGCCCAGCCCCAGCGTCCCGTGACCATCCAGCCGCCCTCGACCTGCTCGGCCTCGCCCTCGGGCGCGATCGAGCCGCTGGTCACGGGCCAGCGTTGGTCGGCGTCGGCGAAGATCCGCTCGACCGCGCTGTCAGGCAGGCGCGAGGCGAGCCAGGCCGACTCGTGCGCGCCGATCAGGGCGCACCAGCCGGCCGACGTGTCGTGGGCGGTGATGTCGGCGATGACCTGGGTCTGGAGTCGCGGATGAGCGTTGATCCCGCCCAGCTCCTCGGGCGAGCAGAGCTGGAAGGCGTCGACGCTGCGCAGCGCCTCCTCGGTCGCGGGCGAGAGTCGTCGCAGTTCCTCGTTGGTCTCAGACTCGCTGCGCAGGGTATCGCCTATCGCCGCGATGCGCTCGCGCCACTCCGCCCGCTGGTCGGCCAATGTGCTGGTCATTCGAGCCTCCCCGATTCGCTGGGGCAAGTTCCAAGATCGTTCACTCAATGAAACGTGCGCACCCAGAAGAGTACCGTTGACCGCAGGGCTGAGGATGCAACTGGGGGGAGGAAACGGAGGTGGCTCAGCGAGTTGAACTCCCTGTCGCCCTGATGACGTTCGGAGTGGTTGTCGGAGCAACATCGATGGGTTGGTGGTTCTTGATAGGCAGCGTGGCGGCCGTGTACTCGTCGTTGCTGGCCGGACACATAGCGGTGCTCGCTGGCTTCGCCCTGGGACCGTCCCGCCGACGGATCATGGTCGCGCTTCTGTTGGCGATCTTGATGTGGTGGCCGGCGGTGTTCGGCGATCTGATCTGGGCCTGAGACGATTACGCTTACCTGGGCGGGTGTTGGTCTCATCCTGGCCTACTGCGCGTTCGTCTCTCTCGCGGCCATCTTCGTGTCGGATTGAGCTTCAGACTCCCGGTCGCACTTCGAGCCCCAGCCGATGGCGCCCCAACCGGACGTAGGCGCTATCACCCGGCATCACATGCTGCGAGGATGTCTGGATGTCTCGTAACAGCCGCTGGATTGTGCTGGTCTCATAGACGTCGGCGCCGCCCATGTGCTCATGCACGATCTGCACGATCCGTTCGGCGGTCTGGTTGCACCAGCGATAGGCGGAGCGGGCGCGATCGCAGAGTTTGACGGCCTCGTCCGCGGTGTCGATCGGCGTGTCGTGGAGCAGTTCGCTCAGGCGGTGGCCGTAGCCTTCGATCGCCTCAAGCATCGCCTGAGCCTGGCCGATGTCGTGTTGGACTCGTTCTCGGTCGGCGATCAGCGCCCGATAGCCCTGCCGATTGCGGGACGGCGCATGACTGGCGAATTCCTCCAGCGCACGCCGCGCGATACCGACGCTGGTCGCATACATCGCCGGGACGAGGAAGATCGGGTTCGGCCGGGTGACGAAGCCCTGTCCGCGCAGCGGCGGTCGATCGAGGTTTTCGAGCCGCATGGCATCGGGAATGAAGAGGTGGTCAAAGCGGTAGTGCGCTGAGCCGGTCCCGCGCAGGCCGAGCGTGTGCCAGGTGTCCTCGATCACCGCCTCTTCACGAGGAGCGGCCAGGGTGACGGTTGGCCGGGGCTGTCCCGCCTCAGCCTCGACGCCCGCGATGAAGCTCTGGGCGAGGACGTAATCCGCGGTGTGAATGCCGGACGCGAAGGAGGAGCGCGTGTTGACGATCCAGCCGCCGTCGACCTGTTCGGCCTCCCCCGCGGGCGCGAGCCCGCCGGCCCCGACCGGGAAGTGCCGCGCGGTGACCTCGGGATTGAAGATTCGGTAGGCCGTTTCCTCGGGCAGGCGTGTCGCGAGCCAGGCCGACTCCTGGCAGCCGTTCATCAGGTTCCAGCCGGCGGACGCGGCGGACGTGGAGACCGCCGCAATCGCCTCGAACTGGGTCAGGGGATGCAGGTCGGAGCCGCCGAGCTCGATGGGAGTGCAAATGCCGAACGCCTCGATGCCTCGGAGCGCAGCCATCGTCGCCGGCGAGAGATGGCGCAGTTCCTCGCTGTGATCTGCTTCCGCCCGCAGAATTGCATCGACCGACTCAGTGCGCTCGCGCCACTCGCTTCGCTGGTTGTTCAGGTTGGACGCCATCGAACGATCCCGGCTCCCTCCTTGATTCGAGCCTGAACCTACCGCGCATACACTGAGTTCGCAATTGAGCTGGCAACCGGGTTGACAACGCGGTTGCGGCAGATTGGAGCGCGCTGATGGCTGGTGTTTCGGATGTGCGGGAGATCATCGCCGGCGACGGCGAGACCGGCGTGGAGATCACGCGCAACGTTCGGCGCTGGGTGGATGAACAGGTCATCCCCAACGCGACCGAACTGGAGCACTCGGGCGAGTTCCCGGCGAAGATCCATGCCGACATGTGCGAGATGGGCATCTTCGGGATCACGTTCCCCGAGTCGCACGGCGGGCTGGGGTTGTCGTTTGAGACCTACTCGGCGGTGATCGAAGAGATCTCGCGGGGCTGGATGGGCCTGGCCGGGATCATCAACACCAACGTGATCGACGGCTGGATCATCGACGAACACGGCACGCAGGAGCAGAAGGATCGCTTCCTGCCCGGCCTGGCGACCGGTGAGAAGCAGGGTTGCTTCACGATCACCGAACCGAACGCCGGCTCGGATGCGCAGGCGATCCGCACCACCGCGTCGCGCGACGGCGACGACTACATCCTCAACGGCAACAAGCTGTTCGTGACCAACGGCGACCGCGGCGACGTCTACCTAGCGATGACCAAGACCGACCCCTCGGCGCAGCCGCGTCACCGCGGCATTTCCGCCTTCCTGGTCGAGAAGGACACGCCGGGGTTCTCGGTCGCGCGGACGATCGACAAGCTGGGCTACAAGGGTCCGGAGACGGCGGAGCTGTTCCTCGAAGACGCTCGCGTGCCGGCCGACAACCTGCTCGGCGGATCCGAAGGCCGTGGCTTTCAACAGATGATCTCGGGTCTCGAAATCGGCCGGATCAACGTCGCCTCGCGCGCAACCGGCGTGGCGCAGGCGGCGTTCGACGAAGCGATCGTCTACGCCCAACGTCGCGAAACGATGGGCCGGCCGATCGCGCAGCACCAGGCGATCCAGCTCAAGCTGGCCGAGATGGCGACCAAGATCCGCGCGGCGCGTCTGCTGACGCGCGACGCGGCGCGGAAGAAAGACAGCGGCCAGCGCTCCGACCTCGACGTCGGCATGGCCAAGCTGTTCGCGACCGAAGTCGCGCTGGAATGCAGCCTCGAGTCGATGCGGGTGCACGGCGGCGTCGGCTACACCAAGGAGCTGCCGGTCGAACGCTTCTACCGTGACGCGCCGCTGATGGCCGTCGCCGAGGGCACGAACGAGATCCAGCGGATCGTGATCGCCAGGCGCCTGCTGGAGCTGTACGCGGTCGAGTAGCGACCTCCTCCACTCAAATCCCCTCTCCCCGAGGGAGAGGGTTAGGGTGAGGGTGCCGTCTCCCAGACCCTCACCTAGCCTCTCCCAGAGGGAGAGGGATTGAGCGATGCAGGAGTGAAATGCCAACCAGGGAACTCTACGGACGCTACCTCGACGAGTTCGAGGTCGGCGAAGTGATCGAGCATTGGCCCGCGCGCACGGTGACCGAGGCCGATGACCTGATGTTCTGCATGTTGACCATGAACCACCATCCGCTGCACACGAACAAGCAGTACGCCGAGGACACCCAGTTCGGCCAGCGCGTCGTCTCGGGGCCGTTCGTGTACTCGCTCGTCTTCGGGATGACGGTGCCGACCATCTCCGGCAAGGCGATCGCCAACCTCGCCACCTCCGACCTGCGCCATACCGCGCCCGTCTTCCACGGCGACACGCTGCAGGCCCGGACCGAGGTGTTGGAGGTCCGCGAGAGCAAGAGTCAACCCGATCGAGGCATCGTCACCGTCCACACGACAGCCGCCAACCAGGACGGCACTGAGGTCCTGTCGTTCCATCGGGCGGTGATGATCCCGAAGCGACCCGATTAGCCGCTCCTCACACTCCGTCATTCCAGCCTGCGCAGTTCAGCGGAACAAGTCAGGTCGAGCGAATCAGGTACTCGCGCACGGCCCCTCGAAGCTCCGGCGTCGAGTTGATTGAGCGCGGAGCGTGAACGTCACTCAGCCGGAACGACGGCGCACGATACAGCGACGCGATCTCGTGGTGCCCCGAGTTTGACAGGAGCACCGAGCTGCCGCGCATCGTCAGCCAGGTTGCCAGTTGGGCGAGCCGGCGTTGTTCGTCTGCGCCGAAACTGGCGGACGTGTAGGCCGTGAAGTTCGCCGTGCCGCTGAGCGGCACGTAAGGCGGGTCGAAATAGACGAAGTCTCCGTCGCCCGCGTCCTGAGGGGCTTCGGCGAAGTCGGCCACCACGAGCTCGACCCCCTGCAGCGCCTCCGACACAGCACGCAGATTCGCCTCGTGACAGATCGTCGGATTCTCGTGCCGGCCGTGAGGGACGTTGAACCGGCCCTTGCTGTTGACCCGAAAGAGGCCGTTGTAGCAGGTCTTGTTGAGAAAGATCAGGTTGGCGGCGCCGCCCAGACTGCAGGTCAAGCGCTTGCCGCGAATCGTGTAGTAATACCCGGCCCGATCGTCGGCAGCGCGATACTTCCGTTGATGCACGTTCAGCGCCCGGATCAGCCCGTCGACATTGTCTCGGACCTGGACGTACGCGTTGACTAGCTGCTTGTTGCTGTCCGAGAGCACGGCATGCCTGAAGCGGTCCTCCGCCTGGAGGGCGAAAAACAACGCGCCTCCTCCGACGAAGGGTTCGTAGTAGGTCTCGATTTGCTCCGGTGCGACCTTGAGCAGATCGGGGAGCAGGGCGGTCTTGCCGCCGGCCCACTTGAGGAACGGTTTGGCCATGTTCAGGAACCGCCGCTCCTGACCGCGGCGATCGCCCGGTCGACGGCCGCGTCTATGCGTTCCATTAGCAGGTCAGCCTTGTTCCGATAGAGGCTGCGGGTCCAGTCAATGCGCCAACGTTGTTCGAGGCTGAGCATGCGCTCGGCGGTGGCTTCTGCGACTTCGTCCTCGTCCTCAATCGTCACCTCCCCGTCGGGACGGATCAGGGCGTCAAGGAGGAGGTCGTGGAACTCCACCGCTTGGCCGTCGAAGAGCACCCGGTCGACGGTGTCGAGCCGATAGATGCGCAATGAGCCGTCCGGTCGGTGCAGGCGGTAGGCGCTGTACGGCTTGCCCGGCCACCAGACGCCCCAGCTCGTGAATCCGCCGGCCCTCGGATAGCGGTCGATCGCCCGCGGATCCTTGTCCGCCACCCAGCGTCCGACGATCAGTTCAGGCGTCACCAGCCAGCGTTCGATCGGGAACTCGAGCACCCGGCCGTTCAGCGCGACTTTGCGTTCTATCAGCAGTTCCGAGGGCGCGGGCGGCAACTCGACGCAGTCGGCGGAGACGCTCATGCGCGCAGGTTACCGTGAGCGCCATAGCCGGCGATGGCGTTCCCTCGCCGTGCTACGCTGGCGTGCGGATCGCGGTAGCCCAGAACTTCGCTGTAGTGAGCATCACGGTCGAACGAGTCGCTGCGCTCGCCGCTTGAGGTTGAGCGCCTGAGTTGGAGTGTGCAGCCATGCCGGCAGTCGTGGCGATTGGTGGCCAGTGGGGTGATGAAGGCAAGGGCCGGGTCGTCGACCTGCTCGCGCGCCACGCGTCGATCGTCGTTCGCTATTCGGCCGGCAACAACGCAGGACACACGATCGTCAACGCGAAGGGCAAGTTCGCCCTGCATCTCGTGCCGGCGGGCATCTTCTACGCCGACAAGACCGCGATCATCGGCAACGGACTGGTCATCGATCCGCAGGCGCTGATCGACGAAATCACGATGCTCGAAACGCGCGGCGTCAGCACCGAGCGGCTCAAGGTCTCCGACCGCGCCCACCTGGTCATGCCCTGGCATCCGATCATCGACCAGCAAGAGGAACAGTTCCGCGGCCAGGCGGCGGTCGGCACGACCGGCAAGGGCGTCGGCCCGGCGTTCTCCGACAAGGTCGGGCGGTGGGGCATTCGCATGTCGGAACTGGCCGATGCCGAGGGCTTCATGGCCAGGCTGCGGCTGGTGCTGGATTACAAGAACGAGCTGTTGACGAAGTTGTACGACGTTGAGCCGTTGGACTTCGACCACGTGTACGAGAGCTACCGTGAGCACTGGGCTCGACTGGCGCCGTACGTGACCGACACCTCGCTGATTTGCCACGAGGCGCTGCGCCGCGGCGAGCGAATCCTGCTGGAAGGCGCGCAGGGATCCCTGCTCGACCTCGACGCCGGCACGTACGACTACGTCACGTCGTCGGTGCCGACGTCAATGGCGGGCGGCGCGGCGGTCGGGGCCGGCATTGCGCCGCGCGACATCGACCGCGTGATCGGCGTGTACAAGGCGTATCAGACGCGCGTCGGCAACGGTCCAATGCCGACCGAGCTGTTCGGCGTTGAAGGCGAGCGCCTGCGCGACGCCGGCCAGGAATACGGCACAACCACCGGCCGGCCTCGACGCTGCGGCTGGTTCGATTCGGTCGCCGGACGCTACACGATCCGGCTCAACGGCTGCCACAGCATCTCGTTGACGCGGCTCGATGTGCTGGACGAGTTCGAGATGCTCAAGGTCTGTGTGGCCTACAACATCAACGGCCGGCGGGTTGACGCCTTCCCCAGTTCCCGGCTGGCGCTTGAGGCGGCGGAGCCGATCTACGAGGAGCTGCCCGGCTGGCAGGAAGAGACCAGTCACTGCCGACGCTTCGACGACCTGCCGGCCAACGCGCAGCGTTACGTGCGGCGGATCGAGGACCTGATCGGCGCGCCGGCCGCGCTCGTCAGCGTGGGGCCGGAACGAGACCAGGCGATTATCGTGGATCCGATCCTGTAGGTCGGTCCGCCCTCTCGTCGAAAGAGAGCCTGCCCGGAGCATCTTGAAGAAGTCGCTCCCGCACCGGCGGGGGCGCGACCGGCCGGACCGCACATGGCCCCGCCTGCGCGGGGCCGACCCTGGCAGGTTGACGCGAAGATCTCCGGGGGAGAGGCGACCGGCAGGGAAGCCGGAAACGGAGGGCGCCGATGTCGGAAACCGTGATCTCGATCCTCGTCTGGCTGCACGTGATCGGTGTGGCGATCTGGTTGGGTGGACAGATCATCACGGCTGCCTGTGTGATTCCGGCGCTGCGCGCCGTCGGCGACCGGACGGTCTGGCTCAACGCGCTGGAAGGATTTACCAGGCGGTTCGGACGGATCGGTATCGCGGCGATGGTGGTGATCGTGGTGACCGGCGGGGCGATGATCGATCCCCGGCTGGACCAGGTGGAGAACTTCGGCGAGGACCTGTACGCGGCTCGCTGGGGCTACATCTTCGTGATCAAGATGGCGCTCTGGGCGGTGATGATCGCGTTGATCGGCCTGCACCAGTTCGTCTTCGGGCCGCGGCAGTTGGAGCTCGCGCGCGAGACCGCCGACCTTGACGAGGACACGCCGGAACTGCAACGCGTGCGACGAATCACGATCGCGCTCTCGATCTCCGGTCTGCTCATGACCCTGCTGGTCGCCGGCGCGGGCGCGTTCCTCGGCAACCACAACTTCTCGATGTTGCCGTCCTGATGCGACGCACAGCTCCGCCGCGCGCGACCGCGCTTCTGGCGCTGGCGGCCGTGGTCGGGGCGTTGGCGCTGCTGCTCTCACATTCCACGGCGAGCGCACAGCGGTCGTCGCTGGCGGCGAATGTGACCACGCTCAAGTCTGAGAGCGGGATCGTCGAGCTGTGTCTCGAGCTGCGCCATCAGTCTGCCGGTGACACGCGGCAGTGTCCGGAACGTCGATTGCTGCGCTTCGCGAGCGCGCCCGAGGGCCGCTGGCTTCGCTCGAGCTCCCTGGACATCGCGCCGGAAGTCGCAGTCTGGATCCGCGCCCGGCGCCTGGGAGGCACGTTGGAGCTTGGCCTGGGAGTCGCGATCGAGGGTGCGGCCAGAGGAGTCAGGGCATCTTCGTGGTCGCTGCACTGGGATTCGGCGGCCACCGGCGTGTGGGAACGGACGACCTCGATCACGCTCAAGCTGCCCGTCGGGCCGCATCCCGAGTTATGGCCCCTTCAGCCGGGCATGGCGATCGGCGTCCACCGACTGGAGGTCGGCAAGCCGGCGCCGCAGTTCAGCCTGCCGGTGCTGGGCGACCCGGCCAACCGGCTGATCACGCTGTCGCAGGCGCGCGCCGGCCGAGAACAGCTGACCCTGATCGTGTTCTGGGCATCGTGGGCCCCCTTCGTGGGCGAGACGCTCTCCGTCCTGGGCGACCTGGCCGCGCGCGAGGACGACGTCCTCGTCATCGGCGTCAACGTCTATGAGATCGCGGAGGGCGCCGGTGAGTCATTCGTCACGAACTACGGCAGCGATCTGCTCCATCTCGCCGACACGGCGGGACACGTGGCTCGGCACTACCGCGTCGATGGCGTACCGGAGTTGTTCGTGATCGACTCGGACGGCGTCTATCGCGGCGTGATTCGAGGGGCCGCCCCGCTGACCGAGATCCTCTCCGCCATCTACGGCGTCGAATAGCCGGTGTCGGATAGTCTGCACACGACATCCCGAGCCAGGAAATCAAGCCGCCGATCGGCGCCGAGGAGCAGAACCATGCCCGAGTACGAAGACATCCTGTACGAAACCAGGGGACGACTGGGGATCGTCACTCTGAACCGGCCCGAGAAGATGAACGCGCTCAGCCACCGCCTGCGCTCGGAGCTGTTCGACGCGCTCAAGGAGGCGGAGAACGATGACGGCGTCCACGTCGTCATCATTCGCGGCGCAGGCCGCACCTTCTCGGCCGGCTACGACATCACGCCGGTGCCCAACCTGTCCGAGTCCGAGTACCTCGACATTCGCTCCGGCCTGCCCGATGTCGGCCCGATCCATCCCGGCCAGGGTCAGTGGCCGCAGCACCTGCTCTCCGGCTACTGGCAGATCTGGGAGCTGGCCAAGCCGGTAATCGCCCAGGTTCACGGTTACGCCCTGGCTGGCGGCTCCGAGCTCGCCTCGATGTGCGACCTGATGTACGTGGCCGAAGACGCGATCATCGGCTACCCGCCGGTCCGCGCGATGACGACGGTCGACATCCTCTACCACCCCTGGCACATGGGCATGCGCAAGGCGCGCGAGCTCTGCTACACCGGCGACTCGGTGACCGGACTCGAGGCCGTCGAGCTGGGCTGGGCCAACCGCGCCTTCCCGGTGGACCAGTTGGCCGAGGAGACCGAGCGGATGGGCGAACGGATCGCCAACATCGCGCCGGACATGGTGATGATGTCGAAGCGCGGCCTGAACCGCGCCTACGAGGTCATGGGGTTCCGCACGGCGCTGCAGGTCGGCGCCGACATCCAGGCACTCTCCACCTTCCGCAAGTCGGCCGGAGAGTTCGGTCGGATTGCGCAGGAGAAGGGCCTCAAGGCCGCCCTCGACTGGCGAGACGGCCCGTTCCAGGATTACGGCGCAGCCAAGAAGCGCCCCTCGGCTCCGACGAGCTAGCGCGCCCGCAGGGCCGATCCGCGTCGGTCGACCATTCCGCCTAACCAGATGCTGCGGTAGGATACGTCGGAGTCGCGCGCGTCAGCGCGGGCGGCGCTATCCGGAGCAATCCTGCAGCGAGATGAAGTAGAGGTCTATGCCCAGTCGCACCGGGATTCCGCAGTCCTTCGGCATCATCATGGTGTTCGCCCTGCTGACCGCGGGCATCCTGGCGCTGGTCGGCTTCGCGGTCTACAAAGGTTCGGACCGGCACATCGTCGAGGCCAAGGCGATCTCCGAGGTCGCCGCCGCCGAGGGCTGGGAGACCGGGCTGTTCTGCATCGAGGACGGCAAGGAAGACCATCCTTCGCTGTCGCTGACCGAGCGCCCGCCGGAGACCTGCGCCGAAGCCGCGCCGCTGCCGATCGAGGACCTGAGCAGCGATGAGTACGGCGGCGAGGACGCCGTGCGGGCCGCTGCGAACCCCTTGCGTGGAGCGGAACTGTACGTCGCGAACGGCTGCCAGGTCTGCCACGGCGAAGTCGGTGAGGGTCTGGTCGGCCCGACGATCGCGCGGACCGGCCTCGATATCCAGGGTGTGATCGCCCAGTACCGTCAGCCGCGCGGCATCATGCAGGAGTTCCCCGCCGAGGACGTGTCGGTCGCGGACATCGCCGACGTCTGGAGCTGGCTGCAGACCTTGCCCGCCGTCGACCCGCTGGTCGACCCCAACAACGACGCGCTCGGTCACGAAAACTACGGCCAGTGGGCTGAGTAGTCGGCTCAACGCTGATACCGCCTTTATCCTCTGTGGCGGACCGGAGGTCTGCCATGGGAACTCACGACACGCCGACGGCGGCGTACTGGGCATTCTTCGAGAACTTCAACGCCAGGGACCCGGTCGGCTGGGCCGGCGCCATGTCCTATCCGCACGTGCGCGTCTCGGCGGCCCAACCACCGACGGGCGGTGCATCGAGCAATCCGCGCACGGCCTCGGGCCTCTATCCGACCGCGGAGGACTACGCCTCGATGGCGACCAACGCCGGCTGGGGCCGCTTCGAGGCCACCGGCTGGGTGCGGACCCAGGGCATCACACCGCGCGTGGTCCACGCCTCCGAAACGAAGGTTCACCTGGCCGGGGGCTGGACGCGCCATCGGGCGGACGACTCCGAGATCGTCACGAACCGCGTGCTCTACGTGCTAACCCGCACCGACGACGGTTGGGGCATCCAGGCGCGGTTCGGGGTGGATGGCTACGCCAAAGGCTCCGACCGCAGCGTGGAGGCGGAAGCAGCGCTCGCCTCCCTGGGCCGACTGATGACCACACTCGAAGCGGGCGACGTTGAACCGTGGCTCGACTGCTTCCACTATCCGCTCACCCTGGTCGGCGCACCGGGCAGCGTTGACGCCATCGAGGATGCCGACGCCATGCGCGCCGCCTACGGCGACTGGGCCGGTCAGGCGCTGCCGATCGAAAACCGCGCCGAGGTCATCGCCGCCGGAGAACGGGGCGTCACGCTGGCGCAGTCGATCACGCGGGGCGAAGACACCTTCCACCAGTCCTTCCTCGTCGCCGCACGAGATGGCGAGTGGAGGATCCTGGCCGTCTCGGCTATCGCATAGCCGCACCGAGCACCTGAGAGGCGAGTCATGGGCGCATACGAATCGCCGGAAGCGGCCTATTGGGCGTTCTTTGAGACCTTCAACGCGAAGTCGGCAGCCGGCAGGGCCGCCGTGATGTCCTATCCCCATGTCCGAGCGTCGGCCGGGCAAGCCGAGCCCTCCATCCAACAAACGGCCCAGGAGTTCGAGGCCTCCGCATCGTGGGAGCAGTTCGAGCGCGCCGGTCGGGCCAGGACCCAGCCGATCACGCCACGCGTGGTCCACCGCTCCCCCGACAAGGTCCATTTCGCCGGCGGTTGGACCCGACTCCGCGCCGACGGCTCTGCGATCAGCGAGAACCGATTGCTGTACATCGCGACGAAGCTGGACCAGGGCTGGGGCATCCAGGGCGCCTTCGGGGTCGAGGGACACCTCGCCGGCGAGGACGCACAGCCGGCGGCCGAGGCCGCGATGACCGCCCTGCAGCGGGAAATGGCCATGCTCAACGCATGCGATCTGGAGTCCTGGCTGGACTGCTTCCATCATCCGATGGTGATCGTGTTCGCTCCGGGTCAAGTGGCAAGCTTCGAGACGCGCGATTCCACGGCCGAGGCCTTTCGCGACTGGGCAAACGATCCGCGTTCGATCTCTTGCGACGCTCAGGTCACGGCCGCGGGTCCGTCGGGCGTGTTGATTGAGCAGTCGATCAGCATCGGCGACGATTCCTTTCAGCAGGTCTCTCTGTTCGTCGAGCGGGACCGCGTCTGGGCGAGTACGGCGATATCGGTGGTGCGCCCGGACGGGTAGCGGAAGGGCGATGCATGGGTCGCTACGAGACTCCCGAGGCGGCGTACTTCGCGTTCCTGGAGACGTTCAACGCCCGCGACGCTCTCGGCTGGGCCGGCGTCAATTCCTGGCCGCACGCCCGAGTCTCGGCTGCCGCGCCGGACATATCGCTCCACTGGCGTCCGCCGACGCGCGTGTTTGCCGACGCGGACGAGTATCTCTCGGCGCCGCTCTGGGCCGATCTGGAGGCAACCGGCTGGGCGCGCAGCGAGTCCTCGCCGCCGCGCACCGTTCAATCCTCCGAGGTCAAGGCTCACATCGCCGGTGGATGGACCCGCTACGACGCCGACGGCCAGGCGATGGCCTCGAACCGGATCGTCTACGTCGCGACCCGGACCGACGACGGATGGGGCCTGCAAGCGCAGCTCAAGACCGACAGTTTCGTCGAAGGCCGGGACTACTCGGTCGAGCAGGCGGCCGTATTGGCCTCGGTCGAGTCCACGCTCGATTTGCTCGCCGGGCGCGATGTTGATGCCTACGCCGAGGCGCTGGCGTACCCCTTCGTCCTGATTGGACCGCCCGGCGTCGTCCTCCAGATTGGCTCAGCGGCCGAGATGGCGCAGGCGATGCGCAGCGTCGGCGACGATCAGCTCGATGTCCCTCGGGGTTCTGTGGAGATCGTCAATTGCGGCGCCGGTGGAGCCAATGTCACGTTCCGCGTCGAGCGCGACGGTGTCGAGCAGGAAGCGCTGGCCCTCGTCGCGCAACGCGACGACACCTGGCGAATGCTGGCAATCTCAGGGATTTGAGCAGGTCAGTCGCCCTCGAGGGCGCCGCGTAATCGCGGATCGAGCACGTCTCGGAGGCCATCGCCGATGATGTTCAGGCTCCAGACCAGCAACGCGATGCATGCCCCGGGGAAGACCCACAGCCACCAACCGTTGCCGGTGATGATCACCTGGCGACCCTCGGAGACCATGCCGCCCCAGGTCGGGTCCGGCGGGCGGATGCCCAGTCCCAGGAACGAGAGACCCGCTTCGGCGATAATCGCGAATCCGGCGCCGAGCGAGACCTGCACGATCACCGGCTGGAAGCTGTTCGGCATCACGTAGCGCAGCATGATCCGCAAGTTGCTGGCGCCGATCGTTTGTCCGGCGAGGACATAGTCCTGCTCACGCACCGAGAGCGCCATCGATCTCGCAATCCGCGCCACCCAGGGAATGTTGGCGATCCCGACGGCGATGATGATGTTGATGATGTCCCGGCCAAGCACGGTGACAAGCGCCAGGGCGAGAATCAGGCCGGGGAAGGCAAGCACGGCATCCATGATCCGCATCAGCGCTTCATCGACGACGCCGCGCGCGTAGCCGGCGGCGATCCCGATCGGGAGGCCGAAGATGGCGCCGAACAACGACGCACCGAATCCGACGGCGAGTGCGGCCCTGGTGGCGTTGAGCACACGCGACAGCGTGTCGCGGCCGATCTTGTCGGTGCCGAACGGGTGATCTGCATTCGGTGATTGCCAGGAGACGTAAAGCCCGTTCTCGTCGGTCGCCTGCTCCTCGAAGCCCGGGATGGGAAACAGGTCAACAAAGACTGCAATCAGCACGAAGGCGATCAGGATGATCAGGGCGGGCTTGACCAACCGCACACGCAAGAATCGACGCATGAAGATACGCAGGGGCTCAAAGCGGCCGGCATCCTCCGGGATGGCGTAGCCCCCCGCCGTGCGTTCAGCCGTCGCTTGCTCAGCCATAGCGGATCCTCGGATCCAGCACGCCGTAGGAAATGTCGGTCAGCAGATTGGCCACCACGATCGCAATCGCGATCACCAGGATCATCGCCTGCACGATGAGCAAATCTCGCTGCAGCGCGGCCTGGACGAGCCAGCGTCCCATGCCGGGGATGTTGAAAATCTGCTCGACGATCACTGCGCCGGCGAAGACGCGGGCGAGCAGCAAACCGACGATCGTCACCACCGGCAGCAACCCGTTTCGTAGTGCGTGGAGCGCGATCACTCGGCGCTCGCGCAGACCCTTGGCCCGGGCCGTGCGCACATAGTCCTGTCGCATCACCTCCAACATCGACGATCGCGTCTGCCGAGCCACGATCGCCGACAGCACCCAGCCGACGACGATCGTTGGCATGATCAAGGATCGGATCGAGGCCACCGGATCAACCCAGATCCGCTCGAATCCGGCCGCAGGCAGGACATTCCAGGTGACCACGAAGATGAGAATCAGGATCAGGCCGGTCAGGTAGTCGGGAATCGCGACCCCGCCGACGGAAAGCATCGTCACCATCCGGTCGGCGAGCGAGTTCGGTCTGATCGCCGAGAGAACCCCGGCGGGCACACCAATCAGCATGCCCACGATGATCGTGGCCACACCGACGTGCAGCGTGTTCTGCAGCCGCTCGAGCAACTCCGGTCCGATGTCTCGGTTCGTCAGCGTCGACTGGCCGAAGTTGCCCGACGTAATGATGTCCCCGAGCCAGGTGACCATCTGCTCGGGCACCGACTTGTTCAGTCCGAGCCGCTCCTCGATGATCGCGCGGCGCTCCTCGGAGATCGCTTCTCCCTCACCGGAGAGCGCGGCGACCGGGTCGCCGGGCAGGACGCGGAAGATTGCAAAGGACGCGATCGCGACCAGGATGATCACGACGATCGACTGGAGCACACGGACCGAGATGTACGTCCACATGGCTCTGTCTCAGACCTCCCCTTCTGGAGACCTGCGTAAGGCATTCAAGGTCGCCCCCGCGCAGGCGGGGGCCGAGTCTTGCCTGTCTGCTCGCGCTGCCCCCGCCTGCGCGGGGGCGGCTTCTTCGAATGCGCGCAGGTCTCCGATGAGAAGAGCGCCGCCGTTGGCTAGACCTCGTCGCTCCACAGCCAGCGCGTCTGCCACTTGCCCTCTCCGTTGAAGAGGGTTTCCTGGGCGTTCTGGATGGCCGTTCGCGCACCGGTGAAGTTGACCCCGTACAGCATCGTGTAGAAGTTGCCTTCGCCGACGATGATGTCGTTGACCTTGGCGTAGATCTCGCGACGCTCTTCAACGTCGTAAGCCTGGCGGCCCTCGGAGACGAGTTGGTCAAGATCCGGATGGATTGGGCCTTTCACGCCACTCTCGTCGGCAGGGTTGTAAGTGCCGCCTTCGGTGTAGGCCAGCGAGGCAATCCAGTCGGGCTCCGGGTACCGGCTCCAGCCGGTGATGGTCATGTGGTACTCCCCGTTGTCAAAGAAGGCGGGGATGAACTGCACCAACTCCAGCGGCTCGAAGACGACGTCGATGCCGAGCACTTCCTTGATCTGCTGGACGTAGATCTGGCAGGCGTCGATCTTGACCTGGTTGACGTACGTGGTCAGCTTGAGACCGCCGGCGGCGTTGATCGCTTCGACATCGGCGCCGGACATGGCCAGCAATTCCTTGGCCCGCTCGCGGCGGTCGGCGATGTTCGGGTAGGCGACCTGCGGGTTGCCGGGCACCTCGCTGTAGGCCAGCGTGCCGTTCGGCCACTGACCGCCCAGCGCCTGGATGTTGAGGTTGTCGTGCACGGCCTGGTTGACGGCTTCGGGGTGCACCGCGTGCATGATCGCGAGGCGCAGGTTCATGTCCTGAAGCGGCGACTTCTTCGCGTTGAAGACGAGAATCTCGGAAACGAACGCGCCTTCCATCTTGACGATGTCCCA
The DNA here is from genome assembly GCA_965204335.1 of Dehalococcoidia bacterium. Classification (GTDB taxonomy): domain Bacteria; phylum Chloroflexota; class Dehalococcoidia; order Bin125; family Bin125; genus Bin125. Next base: position 929,190 of record OZ241982.1, read on the forward strand.
GTTCGCATCGTCCTCCACCTGGGGGATGAACTGCGGTTCGGGGATGAACATGAGATCGAGGTCGCCGGCCAGACCGGTCGCGATCAGGGTCGAGTTCTCGGTGATGATGCCGAACTTGATCTCGTCGAAGTAGGGCGTGTTCGTGCCGGTCCCGGCGCCGGGAGCCGGTCCCTTCATCCAGTGATTCTGGTTGCGCGTGCCCAGCACGTGAGACTGGTCGACCCACTCCGAGAATTCGTAGGGCCCGGTACCGAGCGGCCGCAGACCGTACTGGTCGCCCAACTCGTCCGCGGTGGGCACGTGAACGATCGCGCCGCCACGGTCGCCGAGCAGATGCATGACCCCGGCAGACGGCTCCGACATCAAGTAGGTGGCGGTCCGCTCGTCCGGCGTCTCGACGGTGTGGACCACCGAGAAGTTGGGCGCCGGCGTCGCACCCTCACTGGTCACGCGCTCGAGGTTGAGCCGCACATCCTCCGAGGTGAACGCGTCGCCGTTGTGAAACTGCACTCCGTCGCGCAGATTGAAGACGATCGTGGTGGTGTCGGGAAACTCCCACGACTCAGCCAGCGAGATGTCGCCGATCTGGTTGCTCTGATTGTCGTGCATCACCAGATAGTCGTGGAACATCTGGAAGAAGTAGGCGTCCGTGCCCGATGTCCCGAATTGGGGGTCGAGCGAGGTCGTGTTGAGGTGAATCGCGGGATTGATCCGCGGCGCGATGGCGATGCCGCTCGGCGCCTGCGCGACTGTGGCCTGCTGCTGTTCCTGTTGCTGCTGCTCGGCCGGAGCCTCCTGCTGCTCCTGCTGTTGAGCCTGCTGCTCGGCCACCGCCTGCTGCTGCTGTTGTTGCTGCTGAACCTGGGCGGCGGCCGGCTGTGCGTCGTCGTCATCGTCGTCGCCACAGCCGACGAGCGCCAGACCGGCCGCGCCGACGCCGGCGCGGGCCGAGGCTCGCAGCAGCGACCGCCTCGACATCTTGTTGCGGCGCATGCGCTGCCAGTAGTTGCGGGTGGACATGTATGGATCCTTTCTGTCCGGACTTCCCGCCGACGCATCCACACGCCGACGAGCATCGCTCCAAGCGGACAAACTTGATAGGCGTCAGGTTACCACTGACTTCCAAACGCGCTGTCCGGCCGGAACAGCGACGGGGCGCTCGGGGCGCGATCCACCGCCGGCGGCGTTCGGCGATCAGTCGTTCGGCGTGGAGAAGACGATTGGCCCGTCGGAGACGAAGTTGAGACTGGCCAGCAGCTCGACTCGTCCGGCGTTCGTCACGAACTCGGCCGTGGTGACCTGGCTGACCAGTGCGCCGTCGTCGCCCATCAACGTGGTCACGACCGAGAAGTGGTCGATCTGCTCAACGGCGACGTTCTCGGCCAACAGCTCTGCCGTATCGGCCTTCAGCATTTCAACGATCTGCTCGAAGTTCGGGTCGCCGGGTACCGCGTAGCCGCTCTCAATGACCAGTTCGTACACGGGCGGGCGGGCGCCCTCGATCGTCCTCGTCACCCAGGACAGGCCGAGCAGCGTGCGCAGCGGCTCGAGGTCGAGCCGGTCCGGTTCTGCCAGGAACTCGTCGACGGTCTTGCCGGCGAAACCGAGCAGCGCCGGGTTCGATGGGGTCCAGATCGGCTGCCCGTTCTCTTCCGAGTCGCTCACCCAGATGCCGTCGCGGTTCCAGAGCAGGCGGAAGGTGCTGCCGTCGTCGATGTTGACGGCCGTCTCGAACGCACCCTGGCTGATCGAACTGCGGACGGTCGTAGCAGCCAGTCTCGACTCGCCGTCGATCACCGCCTGGGCGACGAATTGCAGGTGCATCTCGTCGGTGCCGGCAACCCACTGCGAGGTCAGATCGAGGAGTTCCTCGGCGTCCAGCAGCGGCGGTGGCTCGGGCCGGCTCGAGGAAAAGCCATCCGATCCGTCATCGGCGGACGCGGCGAAGGCGTCCATGAGCGAGCCTTCGACCAGCGGTTCCGGCGTGGGGAAATCGATCGGCTCGTTCCAGCTTCTCAGGTGGGTCACGGTGTTGATGTAGAACCGTGCGTCGTCCTGATCGTTCTCCGCGTCGCCGGAGAGGCCGAAGGCGTCGCGCAGGGAGGTCTGTGTTTCGATCAACAGCGGCGCGCCGCTCTCCTGGCCGATCGTGAGGCGAAGCTGCATGGCCTCGATGCCGCCGTTCGCGACTTCGATGCCCTGTTCCCGCAGGGCCCTCGCTGCTGCCGCATTCAGCGCATCGACGTCGATGTCGCAGTCGATGACCCAGGCTGATTCGCCGTTGTGGTTTCCGACGGCCGCCGAGCCCCCGACCGCGTTCACGCAGCCGAACGCGAGCCCAAGTTGGGCCGGGTCGGCAAGCTGGTCCGGGTCGCCGCCCAACATGCCGGTCAGGCCGTCGAGCACGCCCTCGGCTTCGCTCGTGAGGTCGACCCAGCCTTCTGCCGCCGGCATGGTCAGGTAGACGGCGTCCTCGGTCATCAGGATGGCCATCAGCAGCAGATCGTCCTGACCGTCCGCTTCTCCGTCTTCGCCGTCGCCGAACATCGAAAGGAGTTGCGAGGCGTCGAGCGTCGTCAGGATCGTGAGCGGCTCAAACTCGGCCGAGACCGTCGCCGAGATCTGCGCGGCCAGGCCGGCCAGATTGAAGTCCGCCTCCACCTCGAGGACGATCGACTCCAGCCCCTCGGACCATGCGGTGAAAGCCGCAAAGGCCTCGTCCAGCAGCGGATCCTCAAAGCGCGCGGCAGTTTCCTGCTGAGGCTCGGCGACCGCCTGCTCGTCCTGCTGCTGGCCCTGCGTCGACTGATTGGTCTGAGCCGGCTGAGGTCGGGCGGCGGTCGTCTCTTGCTGCTGCTGGGCCTGAGCCTGACGTTGCTGAGCTTGCTGCGCCTGTGGTTGCTCCTCATCCCCGCCGCATCCCGAGAGGACGAAGGCCAGCACCGCCAGAAGGGCGGCCGACAGCAGCATGACGCGCATCAGCGAACCTCCGCCTGAAGGAGTCGACGTGAGATTCACTGTATCGCGCAGCCGGGGTCGGAACACCCGCGGCGCGAACGCTCGCGGTCAGGCCGTGCTGATCGCCAGGGCCCGGATTTCGCCGAACTCGCGATCCAGCTTGCGCCAGGAATCGCCGCCGTCTTCGCTCAGGTAGACGTAGCCGTAGAGCGAGGCCGCGGCGATCGTGTCCGGCGCATCGGGATGGCTGGCCAGCCAATAGACAACCGACTTCGGCGCCACGGGCAGATCGCAGGGCGCCCAGCTCTGGCCGCCGTCGGTCGTGCGCTGGATGGCGCCGGTCGTCCCCGGGATCCCGTCGCCGCTGGCGACGAACATCGTGTTCGGGTCGTCGTGCTTGACGATCATCGCGCGGCAATACGAGCGCGCGGTCCGTTCGGTCACCGGGGGAAACTCGTGCTGCAGCCACGATTCGCCCTCATCATCCGAGCGCGCGATGCCGTACGGGCTCGTGGCAAACGTCGCCGCGCCCTCGGGCGCGGTCGAGCGGCCCATGCAGTGGATGTCGGCCTGGAACGTCTCGGGTCCGAGCGGATTGCCTCGCACCCAGGTGTCGCCGCCGTCGATCGACTTGTGCACGCCGTCCACTTCGACGCCGGCGTAGATGCGCTGCGAGTTGAGCGGATCGATCACCACCACCGTCGTGCGAGGAATCCCGACCGGACATTCCTCGACGATGTCGACCGGCAGCTCGTCCCACGAATGCCCGCCGTCGCGCGAGCGGCGCACGCCCGGCCGGCCGCCGGCGAAAATCGTGTTGCTGTCCAACGGGTCGACGGCAAGCGACCAGGTCTGGCGGTCGGCCTCATAGCTGTCCACGATGTCCCAGGACGAACCGTTGTTGTCCGAGAGCAACAGCGCATCGTCGGCGCCGGCCATCAGCCGGTTTGGGTCGTCCGGGAAGACCACCAACGAGCGCACCGACTGCTCGCCGACGGCCCGTCCCTTCTGCCAGACCCCGCCGCCGTCCGGCGAGCGCCAGAGTCCCTGGCCAATCGTGCCAACGTGAATCGTGATGTGATCAGACATGACGCGCCTCCTGCACCCACTCAGGGTAGGCGTTCGCAACAGCCGGCATCCGCTCTCCCCTCGGTGCGCGGAGATGTCCCGCCTGTTCCCCTCTCCCCCCGCTCCGCGGGACGAAATGCCGCTTCACTCTCCCCCCGCTCCGCGGGGGGGAGATGCCGCAGGCAGAGGGGGCTCCTCCCTCAGTTGCGCGGCACGCCCCGCAAGTCGGGGAACTCGATCGGTACGTTGTAGCTGACCAGTTCCATCTGCCAGCGAATGTCCGACCGGGCGCCTTCCTGCGAGAGCGTGATCGCGACGTCCACCAGCAACAGCGCGCCGCTCTCCCGTTGGATCACGGCCTGCAGCGCAATCAGATAGCCGACCTCGGCCGCCTCGATCAACTCTTCGAGCTGCGCCGTCGCTCCGGGGGCCTGGCCGAACAGGGTCGCCATGACCGACTTGACCAGGTCCCGCCCGGCCGCTCGTTCCTCGGGATCCTCGATCCCGGCGTGCGCCCGGCAGCGAACAATCCAGGAGGGCTGCTCACGCCACGGCTCCGGGCTGGTCGACCCGAACGAATGCTCCGCGCACCCGAGCCAGCGTTCGAGAACATCGTCGTCCGTGATCAGCGGCGTGCCCAGCATCGACCGCAGCTCGTTCTCCAGCGCGATGCTCTGCGAGTCGTCGCCCGCGCCGACGTGTCGCCAGAACCCAAAGTCCCAGATAAACTCCTCGTCCTCGACCCGAAGCTGCTGGAAGCTCTCTCGCTCGTCCTGCGCGTCCGCCTCGTCGAGGTAGAGGATGGTCCAGACCGACTCGGGATCCTTGCGGTACCGCGCTTCACCCTCGAAATCGAAATCGCCCGTCGGCCGTTCGCCGACCCCCAGAGCCGTCGTCGAAAACTCCGCCGTCTCAAACGACTCCGCCCAATCCTTGAACGCATCGCTCGCCAGCCGGTGAAGCGGCTGCTCAGCGTCGGAACCGCAGGCGGCGAGCAGAACGACGGCGAAAGCCGTAGCAACCAGCAATCGCATCCGGCCACCCCTCCGTCAACGCAGGCTAAATCCCCTCCCCTCGAGGCAACGGACAAAGGCGGGCGCCGTCCGATCTCCTCTCCCCGAGGGTGAGGGTGAGAGCCCTACGGCATGTACGGGTACGGGCACGGACCCAGCTGCGTCTTCAGAATCGCCTGCGCATCCTCGACGAACTCGCACAACAGCGGCCGCGTATCCGCCGGGTCGATGATGTCCTGACCGGTCGCCTCCGCCGTCCGGAACGGCGACGCCAGGTCGCGCAGCCGATCCTCGATCTCTTCGCGCTTCGCCTCCGGATCGTCGGCCGTGTCGATCTCGCGCCGATACGCCGCCATCGCGCCGCCCTCGATGTGCATCGAGCCCCAGCGGCCCGAGGGCCAGGCCCAGCGCTGGAACATCCCCGTCGGCCGGTGCTGACACTGCCCGGCGACGCCGAAGATGCGGCCCATCACCACCGTCGCCCAGGGCATCTGCGATTGGCAGGTCGCCATCACCAGGCGCGCGCCGGCGCGCTCGATGCCCAGCTTCTCCGACTCGATCCCGACCATGAAGCCGGGCTCGTCGGCGAACGAGATCAGCGGCAGATGGAACGTGTCGCAGAGCTGGATCAGCCGGATCACCTTGCTGCCGCCCTTGACGTCGGTCGAGCCGCCTTCGTGCATCGGATTGTTGGCCATTACGCCCACCGGGTAGCCGTTGATCCGCGCCAGTCCCGTGATTCGCGAACGGCCGTAGAACGGTGCGATCTCGAAAAATGAGCCTTGGTCCACGCACCAGTTGATCGCCCGGTGACCGTCATACGCCCGGCGTCGATCACGGGGCACCAGGCGGCGCAACCGCTCCTCGCGCCGGTTCGGGTCGTCGGTCGGCTCGATCCGTTCGGGCATCTCGTAGACGTTTTGCGGCAGGTAGCTGAGGAACTGCCGAATCTGGCGGAAGCCGTCTTCCTCGTCCTCGGCCAGATTGTCGACCGAGCCCGACTGGTACACGTGAATCCGCTCGTCGCCGAGGTCCTCCTTGGTCACGTCGTAGCCCAGCGCCGCCTTGACCACCGGCGGACCGCCCGGGAAGAGCTGCGAGATGCCCTTGACCATGATCGTGAAGTGCGCCATGCACGCGTTGACCGCCGGCAGCCCGGCGACCGAGCCCATCACGGCCGAGACCACGGGGACGACACGCAGCAGGTCGGTATCGAACGTTGACCACATGTTGCCGTCCGGCAGGTAGGTGCGGCCCAGTGTCTCGAAGCCGCGCACCGAGCCGCCGGCTGCGTCGAGCATCCGCACGTACGGCACGCGCCATTCGAGCGCGCGCTGGTTCGAGCGTTTCTCCGAGCCCAGTCCGTCCGATCCGTCCCCGCCGCCCGATCCTCCGCGCACCGTGAAGTCCCCCGCCGAGACCACGACCTTGCGCCCGTTGACCTTGCCGAAGCCCTCAATCGCGCCCTTCGGCGTGAACCCGACGAGTTCGCCGGACTCGTCGTAGGACGGCCGGCCAACCAGCGACATGAACTCGTCCAGCGACCCGGGGTCGAGCAGCCCGTCGATCCGCTCGTTGACCAGCAGCTTCCCCCGCCGCCGCTGCCGCGCCACTCCTTCCGGCCCGCCCCGAGCCTTGGCTAGCTCCTTCCGCTTCGCAATCTCGGCGATTTCTGATTCCCAGGTCATGGAACCGCTCCGTCCTCGGTAGACTGCACACAGGGTAGAGTCGAGATGTGAGGAGAGGTAATCGCCTATGCCAGACGCGCCGACGACAAGAATCGTCTACTGGCAGGAAGACGAATGGTGGCTCGGCTACCTCGAAGAGTTCCCCGATTACTGGACGCAGGGCGAGACTTTGGATGACCTGAAGGAACACCTGCGCGCCCTCTACCTCGATGTAACGAGTGGTGAGTTACCGGGAATTCGTCGAATGGCCGAGCTAACGCTGGCGTGAAACAACGCGACCTAGTAAAGCGCATCCGGGCGACCGGTTGCCTCTTCGTGCGACACGGCTCCAAGCACGACTGGTACCGAAATCCGAAGACTGGCGCGTATCAGGCAGTTCCTCGTCACCGCGAAGTCGACGAGCGCTTGGCACAGAAGATCATCAAGGCACTGAGCACGCCGGGTGAGTGAATGGACGAATTTGCGAGTTTCTCTGTCCTAGGAGACGAGCCAACGAAGTGCGCCTGGCTCATCGCGACGAGCCGCAGAGTTCGTCCTTCAGTCCCAGAACGGCACGTAGGGCTGATCCCGATGCCTCCGCCACGTCTTCGGGAGCGCTCGCCGAATTGATATCTGACTTCCACAACTCCGTGATCTGCCTCAGTCGATCTTCTCCGGATGCAGCGACCGACAAATCGATTGCTTCACGCAGACGCCAAGTGATCTTGTCGTATCCGCCCGCAACTCTGTTCTGCCGAGTGATTCGAGCGGCCTCTCCTCTCGAGGGTGTGCCAGGGAAACTGCCGATGTTGAAGTCGTATCGATCGATCAGCTCGAAGAAGTTTCCCCTAACGACACTGATTTCAGACGCTAGTCCATCAGCCCTGTCCGCGGCCATGTGTTGGGAAACCGCGTCGCCGTCCGCGATGATCGAGTAGAGGCTCAAGAGCAGCTGCACATTGCCGAGTTCAATCAATGTCTCCACCGAGCACTTCTCAACACCTGATTCTGGTTCTTCCTGTTTTTCTCCATCTACTTCAAGCTGGGCCACTCTATCCTCAAGTGATTCCAACTCGACCAGTGTCGCTGCTTCGCCCCTATCTTCATCGCCGTCAAATGCGTTCATCTGTTCGATTCGCCGTTCCAATTGGGCTACTCGGTCTTGCAATCCTGCGGAATCCGAACTGCACGCCGAAGCTAGGAAGGCAACGAGGGCAACCGCGACGGACAGAGCTGTTTTGCGGTTGTAACCCGACATTTCGTTTGCCTCGCATTGCTACTGAACTCGGACCTCAAGGCTCCGCGCTGCCGCGATCGCCCGCTGGGCGCGCTCGGCCAGTTCCGGCTGCGCGGACCACTCCGGATCAATCTGCCCGCGAATGCTGGCCGAGCGGGCCGCGATGGCAAACTCTCCCAATGCCAACTCCTGCAACGACTCGGTCAGCGTTTGCTCGGGATCCTGCGCCAGCCGCTTGGACCTCGTCCACCAGGCCTGCTGCATCGTCTCATCGGTCGCCTGCATCAGGATCTCCTCGGTCACGGCGCGATGCCGGACCAGCGCATACAGGACCTGGGCCGGCGTCTGCGGCGGCTCGAGTCGCGCGGGCGGCAGCGCCTCGGGCCAGATCAAGCTGGCCTCGGCCGTGCAGGCGTCAGCCGCGCAGTCGGCCAGTGAGCCGATCGGGGTCGGTCGGTGAAGCTGCGCTTCGGACGCTCCGGCGAGCGCCGTCGTCAACACGCGGCGCGTGAGCAGCAGCGCATAGCCCCAGGCCTCGGCCGAGTCGGACTTCATCCGCGACTACATCAGGTCCTGGCCGCCCGCGATGTCGAGCGCAGAGCGGATCGTCGCCTGGATGCCGTCGTCGGGGTCGACCAGCGGCGCGCGCAGCGGCCCGGCGTAGAAGCCAATGTCATTGAGGGCCCACTTGACCGGCGCCGGGTTGCCGATCAGGAAGAGCGCCTTGACCAGCGGCGCCAGCTTGACCTGCAGCCGTCCGGCCTCGGCCGAATCCCCACGCTCCCAGGCGTCGTACATCGCCTTGATCTGCCCGCCGACCAGGTGCGACAGCACCGAGACGGCGCCGTAGCCGCCCATCGCCAGGATGGCGAGATTGTCGCCGTCGTTGCCGCTCCAGATGCGGAAACGCGGCGGCGCGGTGCGGATGATCTCCGCGATCTGCTCAAGGTCGCCGGAGGCCTCCTTGACGCCGGCGATGTTGGGGCAGTCCTCGGCCAGCCGCACCGTCGTCTGCGCGGCCATGTTGAGACCGGTGCGACCGGGCACGTTGTAGAGCATGATCGGCGTTTCGGGCACGGCGTCCGCGACGGCCTTGAAATGCTGGTAGAGCCCCTCCTGGGACGGCTTGTTGTAGTACGGCACGACCTGCAACAGGCCGTCGATGTCCAGCGTCGCCGCCTGTTCGGACGCGTCCACGGCCGTTGCCGTGGCGTTCGAACCGGTGCCCGCGATCAGCGTGCCGCCGGCGTCGTGGACGACGGGCGCCAACTCGCGAAAGAGCACGCGCTCTTCCTCGTGGGTCAGGGTCGGCGATTCGCCGGTCGTACCGGCCACGACGACGCCGTCGGAGCCCGACTTGAGCAGCGCCGCGGCCAGGTGCTGGGCCTGCTCGACGTCGACGCCGCCGGCCTCGGTCATCGGCGTCACCATCGCGGTATAGAGGCGTCCCCAGTGCGGGGCGTCGTTGGGCTCGGTCATGATTCGGTCTTTCCGTCAGTCTCAGTCTGGCAATCAAGGCTACTAGGTTGTGGTCGGGAGTTCGGTAAGCTGGGACCCTGGAGCGCAAGATGACGACAGAATCGACCGAGCCAGTTCCACGTGTCGCCGAAGGAGAGGCGATGCTCGATCTCATCGAGCAGCTTGATGCGCTGGCCGCTCGATCGAACTCCCGCGAGGCAAACCGGCTTCCGCTGCACGAGTTTTATCAAGAGCTGAACCGTGTGTACGCCGAAGCATGTCGCCGGACGGGCGATACGGCTCACACAATGCCGCTGAGCGGCATTCCTGACCCAGCACACGAACCCACCGAAGACGACCTTGAGGAAGCACACGCCTGCTGGATGATCACGGTGTCAAAGGCAGAGAATCCAGAGCCGGGGCGCGCTTACACGACTGAAGAGGCTTTTGCCGAGTTCGAAGATGAGATTGGACCATACGATCCGGACGAGGACATTGACCTCGGCCCAGGATGGGTCAAGGATTCCGCTTGAGGCGGCGGGTCGACTGGCCTCCGGACCAGCAAGCCCGACTGAGGAATACGGCTCCGACGCCGAAGAAACAGATTAGACAGGCGACGAGACAGATTGAGCGCTTTTGGCCGACGCACGTCAAACCAGTGCGGTGGCCCGTTGAGCGCTATTCGCTACAGGTGAACGACTGGCGCGTGATCCTGCGGCCGAGCGATCAGCCCGGCGTCTACGAGGTCGAACACTTTGACCACCGCTCGACGGTGTATGAGCCCTACCCGAACGTCAGCCGCGACTAGAGGCAACCGTCCTCGAGCATCCACTCGACCATCTGGATGATGTTCAGCGCCGCGCCCTTGCGCAGGTTGTCGGCGACGACCCACCAGGCGAGACCGTTGGGGTTGGTCACGTCGACCCGGGCGCGGCCGACCAGCGTGTCGTCGATTCCGTCGGCATCGAGCGGCGTCGGCCACTCACCGGCGGCTCGGCCGTCGATCACCGACAGGCCGGGCTGCGCGGCCCAGCGCCGGTGCGCTTCCTCGGGCGTGATCGGCCGATCAAAGTCGGCGTGGACCGCAATTGCGTGGGCGCGTTCGGTCGGGATGCGGACGCAGGTCGCCGAGAGCGGCAGTTCGGGCTGGTGCAGAATCTTGCGCGATTCAACCAGCATCTTCCACTCTTCCCTGGTGTAACCGTCCTCAAGGAAGACATCGACCTGCGGCAGCGCGTTGTTGGCGATCTGCTTCGGGTACTCCGAAATCTGCTCGTCGGAGATCGAATCGCCCCCCGCGAGCGCAGCGTTTTGCTGCTTGAGTTCGACGACCGCGGCGCCGCCCGATCCGGAGGTGGCCTGGTAGGTGTCGGCGATCACACGCGTCACGGCGCGATCCCGGATCAGGGGATGCAGCGAGAGCACCAGCGGCACGGTCGTGCAGTTCGGAGTCGAAACGATCCCGGTGTGATGGCGCAGGTCCTCGGGATTGACCTCGGGAACGACCAGCGGCACGCCTTCCTGCTGACGGAAGGCGGAGGAGTCGTCGAAGGCGACCGCGCCCTTGCCGGCCGCGACCGGGCAGAGTTCCCTCGAGGCCGCGGTCGAGGCCGAGATAAAGGCCACGTCGGCGCCGTCGAAGGCGTCGTGCGTGGTCTCGTGGACGATGTGCGTCTGGCCGCGGAAGCTGAGCTCGCGCCCCTCGGAGCGCTTCGTCGCGAGCAGCCGGAGTTCCTTGACCGGGAAGTGGCGTTCTTCCATGCACTTGAGGAATTCGGCCCCGACGACGCCGGTCGCTCCGACGAGGGCAACGGTCAGTTCACGTCCCACGGTCTTGCTCCTTGACTGTGCGTGGTGTGTGTATCGACTGATTCAGTCGGCCCGCAGGCCGAGCAGGCGGTCGAGGCCGATCACGAGATGATCGAGCTCCGGCGCGGCGCGGACGGCGCGGAGGATTTCCGGGATGAAGGACGCGCGGCTCATCGAGTCGTGACGGATGGTCAACGTCTCGTCGTTGCCGCCGAAGACGATCACCTGGTGCGCGACCAGACCGGGCAGGCGGACCGAGTGCAGCGACGCGCCGCCGAGGTCGGCGCCGCGCGTGTCGTAGCCCTCAATGTTGTGGCGCTCGGCTTGCTTGCGCCTGAAGTCGCTCCCTCGGGCGGCTCGCATCGATTGAGCGGTGGCCACGGCGGTGCCGGACGGCGCGTCGACCTTGCCGTCATGGTGCTGCTCGATGATCTCGACCGAGTCGAACAGCGGCGCGGCGACATTGGCGAGGTGCATCATCAGCACTGCGCCCAAGGCGAAGTTGGCGGCGATCACGCCGCCGAGATCGGCGCTGTTAACGAGTCGTTCCGCGTCGGCGATGGCGTCGTCCGAGAGTCCACTGGTGCCGATCACGGGTCGGACGCCGGCGTCGACGGCAGCCGGAATCAGCTTCACCGTCCATTCGGCGTTCGAAAAGTCGACCACGACGTCGGGGGACCACTCGGCGAGCGAACTCAGCGAGTTGCTGAGCGGAACCTGGCGGCCGGCGATCTCCACGGACGAGTCCTGAGACAGGCCGTCGAGCGCGCCAATCAGCTCGAGATCATCGGCCGACTCGACCGCGGTCATGATCTGGCGGCCCATGTTGCCGGCGCCGCTCATCACCACGCGGATGCTGGGGCGGACCATGACTCACCTGCTCACCAATCGTTCGGCTCACCTGCTGGGCGCGCCGAAGTCGCTGCGCGGCGGCGGAGGCGGGGGCGGGGGCCCGTCACCTTCGGCCTGCTGACCGCGCCGGATGTTGACCCGCGAGAGGATGCCGCCGCGTCGTCGCGGGGCGACGTTGCTGTCGGGCTGACGCTCTTCCTGGTCGTCGGATTCGCGCTGCGGCGGTCGCTCGGCGCGCTGTCCGGAAGATGGCTGGCTGGGGCCGTCGGCAGATGGCTGATTGCCGTCGCCGCCCTGCTGCTGCGCAGCACCTCGGCGCCGCCGTCGACGACGGCGGCGGGGCTGACCCTCGCGCGGCGGCGCGACGGCGGCCGAGGCGTCCTCGGCCGTCGTGGCGGCTACCGGCGTCGCCACGTCTTCCTGCTCCGGGGAGTCCTGCTCGACCGGCGGCGGCTCCACGGCCGCGGTGGCCGGCTCGGCGGCATCTTCGATCTGCGTTTCGACGGGTTCGCGCTGAACTCGCGGCCGACGTTGCCGAGGTTCACGCGGCTCGCGGGGCTCGCGCTCCCGGCGCGGCGGCCGATCGTCGCGGCTGCGGCGCTCGCGCGGCTCCCTCGGTTCGCGGCTCGGACCGTCGCTGTCGCCGTTGAGCAGCGCCTTGCGAGAGGCGTTGACGCGACCCAGGTTGTCCACCTCGATCACGATGATCTGCATCTCGTCGCCAACACTGACGACGTCTTCGACCTTGTCCACGCGGTAGTCGGCCAGCTCGGAAATGTGAACCAGGGCGTCCTTGCCGGGCACCATCTCGACGAACGCGCCGAAGGGCAGGATGCGCACAACCTTGCCGGTGTAGATCTGCCCCGGCTCGACATCGCGGGTCATCGCGGAGATGCGATCGAACGCCGCCTGTCCGGACGCCTGGTCGACGGCGGTGATGAACACCGCGCCGTCGTCCTCGACCGAAATCTCTGCGCCGGTGTCGTCTTGCAACGCGCGGATGTTGCGGCCGCCCGGACCGATGAGCTGGCCAATCTTGTCCTGCGGTACGTCGATCCGTAGGATGCGCGGCGCGTGCGGCGACATCTGCTCGCGCGGCGAGCCGATGCACTCGGTCATCACGTCCATGATCTGCAGTCGGGCGTCGCGAGCCTGATCGAGCGCGCGGGTGAGGATCTCGAGGTCGATGCCCTTGACCTTCATGTCCATCTGCAAGGCGGTCACACCGTCGCGCGAGCCGGCCACCTTGAAGTCCATGTCGCCGAGGTGGTCTTCCATCCCGACGATGTCGGTCAGGATCGCGACCTCGTCCTCTTCCTTGATCAATCCCATCGCAATACCGGCGATCGGCGTCTTGATCGGCACGCCGGCGTCCATCATCGAGAGCACCGACGCGCACACCGAGGCCATCGAGGTCGAACCGTTCGAGGCGAGCACCTCGGAGACGATCCGGATCGTGTAGGGAAACTCCTCGAACGGCGGCAGGATGGCGGCCATGGCGCGCTCGCCGAGCATCCCGTGACCGATGCTGCGCCGCGACGGGTTGCCCACCCGACCGGTCTCGCCGGTCGAGAAGGGCGGGAAGTTGTAGTGATGCATGAAGCGCTTCGAGTCCTCGGGCGTGAGGTCGTCGAGGCGTTGCGCCATGCCCGAGCCGGCCAGCGTCGTGAAGCTGAGCACCTGCGTCTCGCCGCGCTGGAACAGGCCGGAGCCGTGCGTCCGCGGGACCAGGTCGACTTCCGCCGACAGCGGCCGCAGGTCGGCGTGACCCCGGCCGTCCGCCCGCACGCCGTCGTCCAGGATGCTGCGTCGGACGATGCGCTTCTCCAGCGCGTCGAATGCGTCGGTGTGGGCCTCCGCGTCGGCGTCTTCGTCCAGGCCTTCCAGCAGCGACGCCTTGACCGCCGCGCGGCGCTGATCGCGATCGGCCTTGTCTTCGGCGTCGCGCAGCGCCGAGCGCAGCTCGTCGCCAATCTGCCCGTCGACGGCGGCGAGAATGTCGGCGTCGACCGACTGCGCCTCGTACTCGCGCTTGACCGGCTGGACCTCGGAGGCCAGCGCCTCCTGCATCTCGCAGATCGCGGTGATCGCTTCCTGGCCGATCGCCAGGGCTTCCACGAGCAGCGACTCGGGCACTTCGCCGGCCTCGGCCTCGACCATCGTGATCGCGTCCTTCGTGCCGGCCACGACGAGGTTGAGGTCGGAGGCTTCAAGCTGCGCAAACGTCGGCTGCAGCACGAGCTCGCCGTCGACGTGACCGATCCGCACTGAGGCGACCGGTCCGTCGAAGGGAATGTCGGACACGCAGAGCGCCGCCGATGCGGCGATCGTGCCCAGCGTGTCGGGCGGGTTCTCCATATCGACCGCGAAGATCGTGATGATCAACTGCGTGTCGTCGTTGTAGCCCTTGGGGAAGAGCGGGCGGATCGGACGGTCGGTCAGTCGGGCCGAGAGCACGGCGGTCGTCGTCGGACGTCCTTCGCGTCGGAAGAACGATCCGGGGATTCGGCCGGCGGCGTAGAGGCGCTCCTCAAACTCGACCGAGAGCGGGAAGAAGTCGATCCCGGGGCGCGGCTTGGATGCCGTCGCCGTACCGAGCATCATCGTGTCGCCATAGCGGACGGTCACCGCGCCGCCCGCCTGGTGCGCGAGCTTGCCGGTCTCGATCGTGAGCGTGCGTCCGGCAATCTCCTGCTGGACGGTTCGGGTCGTGATTTCCATGGGCTGCTGTGTTCCTGTCGTTCCTTCTGTCTATCAAGCCTGCCGCCGCTTCCTCAGCGACAGACGCTCTGTGCTCGGCGGCGATCATCCGATCGCGGGCGCTCGTTTGGCGCGTCGCCGAAATCGTTCGAGACCGTACGCGGCGCGGAGTTAGCGGCGCAGACCCAGTTCGTTGACCAGGGTCGAGTAGCGGTTGACATCCTCGCGGTTGAGGTACCGGAGCTGCCGTCGGCGCTGGCCGACGAGCTTCATCAGCGCGCGCCGCGTGTGGTAGTCGTGCCGGTGTTCCCGCAGGTGCTCGGTCAGCCCTGCGATGCGCTGGGTCAACTGCGCGATCTGGACTTCGGGGGATCCGGTGTCGTTCTCGTGTTGACCGAACTTCGCCGCGATCGCGGCCTTCTCTGCCTTGCTCAGCATGTCTGCCCCCAACGGCGTGCGCCGATTGGCCTTGGTGCGCGGCGGGCTGGTTTCATTCCCGGTGTGTACCTGGTTCTATCGATATCGCCGGCGGCTCTCCAAGCCGCCCGCTCCCCGCCTGCCCCCGAACCGATCGGGGGTCGCTGCGCTGCGTGGTCGTCTCGTTGCCTAGACCTTACCAGACCGTCACGCCCCCCAACCCGGTAATCGGTGGCGTATGCGACACTGGGCGGCATGGCCGTCCTCATGCGACACCCGATCATGATCGTCCGCGCGCGTCTCGATCCGACGGTGCTCCAAGAGTTCGAGGACTGGCACCGCCGCACCCACCTGCCCCATGTGCTCGAAATTCCCGGCATCGTCTCCGCGTTCAGAGTCCGCGGCTCGGATCCGATCGCCGGCGCCCACCTGATGGGCTACACCTTCGAAGACGAGTCGGTCGTCCAGGCCGCCCTCTCATCCGACCAGGCCCAGGTCGCCCGCCGCGACTGGGACTTCTGGGCCGATCAGGTCTACGAACTCTCCGTCGAAATCTACGCCCCCCTCGCCCCACTCCCCATCTTCCAGCACCACAACTAACCCCTTCCGCTCCCCTCCGGTCCCCTCTCCCCGAGGGAGAGAGCTAGAGCCTGTCCCCGCGCAGGCGGGGAGTGAGGGCCCTCCGCTCCCTCCAACACGCCTCACCCCCGCAACCGAGCATCCGTCCTCATACAGTCGCCGACCCGAACCGGCCTACAGGTCCAGCGCCACCTCGTCCTTGATCGCCGTCTTGCCTTCGGGCAGCGTGAAGAAGTTGCAGAAGCACGTGCCCTCGAAGTCGACCAGACCGTTGAGCACCGGCTCGCAGACGCAGATCGTGTCGTCGTTGTTGGCCGGCTGGCAGGGACAGTAGAACTTGCCGAACCGCATCCGCATGTTGACGAAGTCCTCGATCGTCTGGTCGGCGTTCATCAGGATGTAGCCGCGTTCCTCGCAGAACCGGTCCGCGAGTTCGGTCATCTCCGCCCGGTACTGGTCGCGCAGCGCGCGTTCCTCCTCTTCGGGCAGGTCGGTCAGTCGTTCAAACTCGGCCATGGTTCGGCTCCCTCCTGGATGGTTCGTTGCTGTGAGCTCAGGCGGAGGCCTCGGCTCGGGCCGCCGCGAACCGCACCAGCGACCGCACCGGCACGCCCGACGCCCCCTTAACCTGCGTCCCCCGCGTCTTCGCGGCGTCGTCGGTGCCGGCCATGTCCAGGTGCGCCCAGGGCGTCTCCCCGGCGAAGCGCTGGAGGAACTTGGCCGCCGTGATCGCGCCGGCCAGCCGCCCGCCGACGTTCTTCACGTCGGCGACCTGGCTGCGGAGCTGCTCGTCGTACTCGTCGAACATCGGCAGTTGCCAGAACTTCTCGCCCGCGACCTTGCCCGCGGCGATCACTTCAGCGGCGAGATCGTCGTCGTTGGCCATCACCGCGGTCGCCACGTCGCCCAGCGCGACCGCGGCTGCGCCGGTCAGGGTCGCCACGTCGATCAGCGGCGACAGTCCCAGGTGGTTGGCGTAGGAGAGCGCGTCGGCCAGCACGAGCCGGCCCTCGGCGTCGGTGTTGATCACCTCGATCGTCGCGCCGTTCATCGCGGTCAGCAAATCGCCCGGCTTGATCGCGTTGCCACCGGGCATGTTCTCCGTGCATGGCGCGAGCGCCGTCACGTTGATCGGCAGCTTGAGGTCGGCGATCGCGCCCATCGAAGCGACGACCGCCGCCGCGCCGGACATGTCCTGCTTCATCGCCTCCATGTTCGCCGCCGGCTTGATCGAGATGCCGCCGGTGTCGAATGTGATGCCCTTGCCGCAGTAGCCGAGCCCCGGCTCATCCGTCCCGCCGCGGTGTCGCAGGATCAGGAACTTCGCCGGCTGGTGCGAACCCTTGGCCACGCCGAGGAACGATCCCATCCCCAGCTCCGCCGCCGCAGCCTCATCCATGATCTCGATCTCGACATCGTGTTCCCCCGCCCAGGCCTCGGCCCGGCCGGCGAGTTCGGTCGGAGTCAGCAGGTTGGACGGCTCGCTGGCGAGGTCGCGGGCGAAGTTGGCCGCACCCGCGAGCGAGCGTCCGTGGGCAATGCCCGCCTCGACGCCGGCGACGTGATCGGAGTGCAGCGAGGCACGCTCCAGCACGTTGGGCGCCTTCTTGGGCGACTGGTGTCGGTCGAATCGGTAGAGGCCGAGATCGAGCCCTTCGCAGATCGCGCCGGCGATCTCCTCGGTCGTGAAGCCGCACTCCTCGCCGTCGACCGCGACGGCCAGACTGCCCGAGGAGAGCGAGCGTGCTTTGCGGGCGCCATTGGCGGCGGCGTGGCGGATCTCGTCGAGGCCCATCCGCTCCGCCGGACCAAGACCGGCGACAATCACGCGCGGCGCGTCGGTTCGCCCAAACGTGTGGACGACGACCGTCTCATTGACGGCCCCCGACAGTTCGCCCGATTCGACCAGCGGCGCGAGGCCGCCGTCGAGCGCGTCGTTGAGTCGGCGCAGGGCGCCGCCGTCGAGGATGTCGTCGTCCTTCGTGGCGAAGATCAGCAAGTGGTCGGCGGCTGCCTCAAGCGCAGGCTGGCCGCTGGCGGTGATGTCCATGGAAGTCTCTCAGCAGGTCTCTAGAGGACTGGGCCTGAATGAATCGGAGCAATCCAGATCATCCTAGCGATCAGCGGGAATAGCCTCTCGCAATAACGTGGCCCAATGCGGGATTTCCTACGCGAACTGGCGGCCGTGGCCGTGGCCGCGCTGGTCTACTACCTCGTTCGCGGCGCGGTCTCTGACCGCGCAGACGAGGCGTTTCAGCGCGCCCGCGACATCCTCGAACTGGAACGGCGCTTCTGGCTCGATTGGGAGGCGCCGATCCACGAGGCGATCCTCGGCTCGACTGCGTTGATCGACCTGGCCAACGGGACCTACTTCTGGGGCCACATGCCGTTGCTGATCGTGCTGGCGGTCTGGCTCTGGCGATCCCACCGCGATGTCTGGAAGACCCTTCGCAACGCGCTGCTGATCTCGGCTGCTGCGGGGATGATCTCATACTTCCTCTTCCCCACCGCGCCGCCGCGACTGATGCCCGAACTGGGCTACGTCGACACGCTCGCCGTACGCGCCGCGCCCGCCTACCAGGCGCAGGAGGTCGGACTGTTCGTCAACCCGTACGCCGCGCTGCCCTCGCTGCACGTCGGCTGGGCGCTGCTGGCCGGACTCGCCGTCTGGCGGACATCGAGGCATCCAGTCATGCGAGCCTTCGCCGTGTCGATCCCACTGTCTCAGAGCTGGGCCGTGGTGGCGACGGCCAACCACTGGACCCTGGACGCCTTCGCCGGCTTGGCCGTCTGCGCGATCGCCTGGGCGATCGTCCTCCTGAGCAATAGGCTGACACTGAGGACGCCCATCCAGTTCGACAGGGGTTGACCATGCAGATCGTGACGACCGAATCCGTCCCTAACCGCGAGATCGCCGAAGTGTTGGGCCTGGTCAGCGCCAACAGCGTGCGCTCGCGGAACGTCGGGCGAGACATTCTGGCTGGAATCAAGAGCCTCTTCGGCGGTGAGATTCACGCCTACACGAAGCTGATGAGCGATACCCGAGTGCAGGTGATCGAGAAACTCGAATCCTCCGCCGCCGAGATGGGCGCCGACGCCATCGTCGGCACGCGGATGATGACATCCGACATCGGTCAGAACCTGGCCGAGGTCTACGTGTACGGCACCGCGGTCAAGCTGAAGTAATCGTTGCTCAAGAGGCCCCCCTCTGGGGAAGGCCTTGGTCGGCCCGCCGCGGCCAGTCGGGATGCGACTTGAGCCGCTCGATGATCGCCACGCCCACGTCGTACTTGTGCAGGAGCGGCAGCCGCTCCACCTCGCCGGACGCGTCGAGCAGCACCACCCGGTTCGTGTCGACCTGGAAGCCGGCGTCGGATTGACTGACGTCGTTGGCGGCGATGAACGCCAGACCCTTCCGTTCGATCTTCGCCCTGGCGTTCTCGATCAGGTCGTCGGTCTCGGCGGCAAAGCCGACCTTCAGCAGGTGTGGGGCGTCGATCGAGGCGATCACGTCGGGATTCTCAACCAGCTCGAGGGTCATGCCCTCTGTTTCGGCGTCCTGCTTCTTGAGCTTGGACTCGGCCGCCTCGGCCGGGCGATAGTCGGCGACGGCGGCGGCCATGACCAGGGCGCTGGCGCCGCGGGCGGCGTTCTGGATCTCCGTCTGCATCTCGATCGCCGTGCCGACCGAGCGCACGACGATGCCGTAGCGTCCATCCGGCGGCGGCTGCGTCGTGATCAGCGTGACGGCCGCGCCCTGATCACGGGCCGCCTCGGCGACGGCGACGCCCATCTTGCCGCTCGAGTGGTTGCCCACGAAGCGGACCGGATCGATCGGCTCTCGTGTGCCGCCGGCCGTGACGATGACGTGGCGGCTCCGCAGATCGCCGACGGTTCGCCCGATCGCCGAGCGAACGGCGGCGGCCAGTTCGATCGGTTCGATCAGTCGTCCCAGGCCCCGTCCGCCGGAGGCGAGGCGTCCAGTCACAGGCCCGGCGATGAAGACCCCGCGCGCCTTGAGCAGTTCCAGGTTGGCCTGCACCGACGGCTGGCCGTACATGACCGAGTCCATCGCCGGCGCAACGACCAGCGGGGCGCCGGTCGCCAGCGCGGTCAGGGTCACGGGATTGTCCCCGATGCCCTGCGCCAGCTTGGCGATCGTCGTCGCCGAGGCCGGAGCGACCAGCATCGCGTCGGCGCGTCGGCCCATCGCCACGTGCTGCTCGGCCGGCGCTGCCGGATCCCACAAATCGGCTGCGACCTCGCCCTGGACCAGGGATCGGAACGTCAGCGGCGGAACGAAGCGGGCGGCGGACGGTGTCAACGCGACATCGACGATTGCGCCGGCGTCTTCCAGGCGACGCGCGGCCTCGACGCTCTTGTATGCGGAGATCGAGCCGGTCACGCCCAGCGTGACGCGCCGGCCCTTGAGCGGCTGCGGCGCCGGAGCTTCACTCGCCGAACTCATGGAGTGCCTTCGGCGTTGTGGTAGTACAGCTCGCGCAGACCCCAGAGAATCAGGTCTTCATCGACCACGTCGAGGATCGTGGTCTCCTCCGCGATTCTGGGCGCCCAGCCGCCGGTAGCGACGACCTTGGCGTGTCCGAGCTCCTGCCTGAATCGGGCGATGATGCCTTCGACCAGGCCGACGTATCCGAACAGAATGCCGCTCTGCAGCGCGGTCTCGGTGCGCGTGCCGATCGCCGCCGGCGGACGATCGAGGTCGATACGCGCCAGCCGGCTGGCGCGATTGAACAGCGCCTCCGTGGAGATGCCGATGCCGGGCGAGATGGCGCCGCCGATGTAGACCCCGTGCTCGTTGATCGCATCGAACACCGTGGCCGTGCCGAAGTCGACCACGATCAGCGGCGGCGGTCCGTAGCGGGAGACCGCAGCCACCGCATCGACGATCCGGTCGGCGCCGAGCTCCTCGGTGTGTTCGATGCCAATTCGCACCGGTTTGCGCATATGCGGCGAGACCAGCAGCGGCTCGGTTCGCAGGAATTTGCGGCAGACATCCTGGAACACCGGCGCCAACGGCGGAACCACCGAGGAGATGATCGCGCCGTCGATCTGGCTGATCTGGATGCCTTCGTAACGCAGCAGCGAGGCGACGAAGATGCCGTACTCATCGGACAGACGGTCATGCTGGGTGGCAAGCCGCCAGGTATGGACAATTTTACGATCGTTAAACACGCCGATCTGGAGGGTCGTATTGCCGATATCGATGGCGATCAACATGGCTCGTCACCCTTCGCGAGCCGCCGCGCAGCCTCCGCCGAACCGGCCCCCGGGTCACGGGACCGCCGGGCCGCCGCCACGCAGCGCTGTCTCGTGCATTCTAGGCACGATCGGAAGGTAGGGCCGCCGATTCGCCAACCGGCCGAATGTCCGGCTGCTGCAAGACGTAACGTCGGCTGTCAAGTCCTCGACGCGTCAGCGTGGATGTATTGGGGAAGATGTGGATGGTCTATCTGGTCAGCAGGCTACTTCCGAGGTTCCCCTGCATAGCTGTTGTCTGCCCAACCGCTGGTTAGTATGTTCCCTCAAGCGACCCCTCTGTAGAGCGGCGTCTGTGGTCAACCCACCGGAAGAGCGTGCGTCGTCCGCAGGCGCATGGCCATCAGGAAGCGAGAGCGGCATGGTCTCCCGGTCCGCGCGATCGCTCAATGACCCCCACTCCGATCCCCGCGCCATTTGGCAGCGCACCCTGCAACTCCTGAGCGACTCCCTCGACCGAGAAACCTACGAGACCTGGTTCGCCGAGACCCACGCGATCGAAATTCGCGGCGGCGTCCTGCACGTTGGCGTGCCGACCGTGATCAAGCTGGAGACCTTGCGCGGCAGCTACTACCCGCAGTTGGCCTCGGCGGTTCGACAGGCCGCCGGCCGCTCGATGGAGATCGAATTGCGCGTCGCCGCCCAGCCCGAGCCGGTCGCCCCGGCGCTCGACTTCTCCGATGCTGCGGGCGTTCTCGACGGAGAACGCAGCCAGCCGATTCAGCCGGCCCGCAGTCGACCCTCGGTGCTCAACCAGGCGACGTTCGAGCGGTTCGTTGAGGGCACATCGAACCAGATCGCGGTGACCGCCGCCCGACGTGTCGCGTTCCATCCCGGCGAAGACACCAACCCGCTGTTCATCTACGCCAACTCGGGCCTGGGCAAGACCCACCTGCTCCACGCCATCGCCCACGTCACCATGCAGCGCTTCTACACCGTGCTCGTCGAGACCGAGTCGTACGTGCGCCAGTTCGTCAACAGCGTGGGCGCCGGCGAGCGCGCCGCCTTCCAGGCCAAATACGAGTCGGCCGAAGTGCTGATCATCGACGATGTGCAGAAGCTCGGCGGCAAGACGCAGACCCAGGAGGAGTTCTTCAACGTCTTCAATGCGCTGCACAAGCGCGGCCGGCAGATCGTGATCGCTTCGGACATGCCGCCGCGACGCCTGACCGGTCTCAGCGAGCGCCTCGTGACCCGCTTCGAGGGCGGGCTCGTCGTCGAGATCAACCCGCCCGACCTCGAGCTGCGCCTGGCCATTCTGCAACGCACGATCCGTGACTGGCAGCTCGACATCGACGAGCAGACCGCCTACATGATCGCCGAGCGCGGCGGGACCAACGTCCGCGCGTTGCTCGGCGCGCTGCAGCGCGTCCGCGTGTATGCCGAGAGCGATCGTTCGCCCGTCACTCCGGGCGTCGTCATGCGGGCACTGGCGGGGCATGTGCCGGAAGAGGCGCGCAAGGCCAAGCCGACCGTCGCCGAACTGATCGCCGCAGCGTCCGATGTCACCACCGTCGCACCGGAGCTCTTCACCTCGCCGCGCAAGGACCGCCGCACGGCACGGGCCCGACAACTGGTCATGTACCTCGCCTGCCACCACACCGACCTCTCGCTCAATGCGATCGGCGAAGCGCTGGGCGGCCGGGACCACTCGACGGTGCTGCACGGCCGGGACAAGGTCGAATCGCTCCTGACCAGGGCCGGCGATCCCGAGGCCCAATGGTGGGTCCAGCAGATCTCCGAGATCCGGTCGCGCCTGCACCTCTAGCCCCCGGCGAATCCCCGCCACGCCTCAACGGCCCTCGCCGCGGCGCATCTCCTCAACAGACCGTCAACGAGTTATCCATGACGAACGCACGGCGCTCCACGATGCGCCAACGATGCCGCGGCGCCCCGGTCCCGCTCCGCTCACGGCGTCGGGCGTTCATCCCCATTGCCCCACGCACCAACAACAACGACAACGTTCTCTTCATGCCCAGACTGCTCAGTAACGATCTGATCCGGAGCGTCCGTCAACGGTGTGGATAAACTCGACGCATGATCGACACAGTCGAAATCGAGGTCGAGGGTGGCGCCGGCGGTCGCGGCGCGGTGTCGTTTCGCCGCGAAAAATTTGTTCCGCGCGGCGGCCCCGACGGCGGCCGAGGTGGGCGCGGCGGTGACGTCGTGGTCGTGGCCAACGGCCAGTTGAACACCCTGCGCCGCTATCGGCGCCAGCGGCGGTTCAGGGCCGAGTCGGGGACCAACGGTGGAACCAACCAGAAGCGCGGCCGCGGCGGGGCGACGATGCTGCTCGAGTTGCCGGTCGGCACGATCGTGTCGCAGATTAAAGGCGCCGAGACCGATCAGCTCGTCGACCTGAGCGAGGACGGCCAGTCGCTGGTCGTCGCCTGGGGCGGTCGCGGCGGCCAGGGCAACATGTACTTCCGCAGCGCGACCAACCAGACGCCGCGGGTCGCGCAGAAGGGCGAACCCGGGGAGCGCCGCAGGCTCAGATTCGAACTGCGTGTGCTGGCCGATGTCGGCATCGTCGGCCTGCCCAACGCCGGCAAGTCCTCGCTGCTGCGCTACCTGACGGCGGCTCGACCGCGTGTCGCCAACTATCCCTTCACCACGCTGGAGCCGCACCTCGGCGTCGTCTCGGTGGGCTGGGACGAGTTCGTGATGGCCGACCTGCCCGGTCTGATCGAAGGCGCGGCCGACGGCGCGGGGCTCGGCCACGACTTCCTGCGCCATACGTCGCGCACGCGCCTGCTCGTCCACCTGATCGACGGCGCTCAGGACGATCCGCGCCGGGCCAAGGAACTGGTTGACCGCGAGCTCGCCGGCTATTCGTCTGAGTTGGCGGGCCGCCCCCAGATCGTGGTGATCAATAAGGCTGACCTCGAGGAGGTGGATCTGCTGCGCGAAGAGATCGGCGAGATGTTCTCGGATCTGCCGCAAGCCGTGCTCTTCTGCTCGGCAGTGACCGGCGAAGGCGCCGAGGCCGTCGTCGGCGCATGCGCGACCGCCCTGGCGGACCTGCGGCAGGCCGAGCCCCCGCGGGCGGCCGCGCCGCCGGTCGTGAAGCCGAAGCAGGATGGTCGACGGTTTGAAGTCGAGGAGGCGTCGTCCGGCGTCTTCGCGGTCAGCGGCGCATCGGTCGAGCGGTTCGTTTCGATGATGGAGCTCGACAACGACGAGGCCCTGGCCGAGACCTACCGGTGGCTGGACCGGCGCGGCGTGGCCTCGGCGCTGCACCGCGCCGGCTGCCGGCCCGGCGACCTGGTGCGCATCGGGCGATCCTCGATCCGCTGGGAATGGGAGCGTTAGCGACCGTGGCGGACGCGGATCAGGTGTCGGAGCTCCGGTTCGAGCCCCACGAGCGGGTCGGGGCGCTGGGCGGCACCTTCGATCCGCTGCACCGCGCCCATCTGCATCTCGCAGACGCGGCGGCGCAGGCGCTGGAACTGGACCGACTGATCCTGATTCCGGCGGGCGACCCCTGGCGCAAGCGGGATCGGTCGGTCACGCCGGCCGCGCACCGGCTCGCGATGACGCTCGCCGCAGTCAGAGAGCGCCGAGGCGGGCTCGAGGTGTCCGACATCGAGGTGCGTCGCGAGGGTCCGACCTACACGCTGGACACGGTGCGCGAGCTCCGAGACCGCGGCGCGAAGCAGCTCTGGTGGATCATGGGCGCCGACGCCGTGCTCGACCTGCCCCACTGGCACAGGCCCAACGAGATCCTCACCTGCGCCCGGATCGCGGCCGCCGTCCGGCCCGGCGCCGAGCTCGACCGCCGCCAGCTCGACCGGATCGTCTACGGGCTCGGCCGCTGGCTCGACTGGGTGCCGATGCAGCCGATCGAGCTGTCCGCGTCGGAGTTGCGAGAACGGATGGCGGCGGGGGAAGACGTGTCAGCGGACATCCCGTCGGCGGCGCTGAGCTACGCGCGCGAGCACCGACTGTACGGCTAACGCGGCACGGACGCGCAGCAGGGATCATCCATGCCCCACGCTTTCGGACGTGTAGTGCTCCTTGCGCAGGAGCACGGTCAGCCGGGGCCCGGGCGGGAAGAGGAAGGGGCGCAGGGGCAGGGTCTGGATCCAGGCGAAGCCGGCGTCGTAGGCCAGCTGACCCACCTGCGCGAAGCTGCGCAGCCTGGGAGTCCGGCCGCCGCGGCCGAGCAGCGCGGACCAGACGGCGTTGACGGCGTCGGACCTCGACGGCGCAACCTCCCAGAGCACGGCGACGCCGTTGTGCGCCAGCACGCGCCACAGTTCCTCCAGCACGCGCAACGCCTGGGCGTCGTCCCAGTGTCGCAACAGGTGGGGCGCCAGCGCGAAGTCGACCTGTCCATCGTCGAGCGGCAGGCGGTGTGCCTCGGCCCTGAAGGCATCCACGTCCGGACCGACGGCAGCCCGCCGGCGGTCCGTGAGCCCCGCGATCGGGTTCGATTCCAGTTCGGCCACGTCGGCGATCAGAGCGGCCAACGCCGGTGAGTCGGGGCCCAGCACGAGCAGCCGTTCGACCGGGGCCATCGCCGTCAGGCGAACGAGCTGCGCGGCGGGAGAGTCTTCCAGCGCCAGGCGCGGCTGTCCCCGCCACCATCGCCGCCAAGCCGGCGGAAGGGCCAGCGGAAGGGCCAGCGGAAACGCGTCCGAGGATCGGGTCACGGGCTCAGACGTCGATCCGGGCGAGATCGGCGTGCTGCTCGATGAAGTGGCGGCGCTTGGCCGGGTCGTCGCCCATCAGCTTGACGAACAGGTCGTCGGCCGCGTGCTCATCGGCGATGTCGACCGACCAGAGCAGACGCGCCTGTGGGTCCATCGTGGTCTCCCAGAGCTGGTCGGCGTTCATCTCGCCGAGGCCCTTGAAACGCTGGACCGAGACCTTCTTCTGGCCCTCTTTCTGCTTGTCCATGAACGCTTCGAGGTCGTCGTCCGTGTAGAGCCACTCGGCCTGCTTGCCCGCCTTAACCCGGTAGAGCGGCGGCTGCGCGATGTAGAGCTTGCCGTCTTCGATCAGCTCGCGCATGTGCCGGAAGAAAAAAGTCAGCAACAGGGTGCGGATGTGGGCGCCGTCCGAGTCGGCGTCCGTCATGATCACGACCTTGTGGTAGCGCAACTTCGAGAGGTCGAAGTCCTCGCCGATGCCCGTACCCAGCGCGGTGATCAGCGTGCGGAAGGCCTCGTGGCCGAGCAGTTTGTCGAGCCGCGCCCGCTCCACGTTGAGCACCTTGCCGCGCAGCGGCAGGATGGCCTGTGTGCGGCGGTCGCGGCCTTCCTTGGCCGAACCTCCGGCCGACGGGCCCTCGACGATGAAGATCTCGGACAGCGCCGGATCGCGCTCGGAGCAGTCAGCCAGTTTGCCCGGAAGCGACGCACCTTCGAGGGCGCCCTTGCGTTGCACGATCGCCCGCGCCTTGCGCGCCGCCTCGCGCGCCCGCGCCGTGGTCAGGCACTTTTCGACGATCCGCCGGCCTTCGCGCGGTTGGCCGTCGAGATACTCGGCCAGGGCCTCGGCCGTCGCCGATTCGACAATGCCCTTGATTTCGGGGTTGCCGAGCTTGGTCTTGGTCTGTCCTTCGAACTGGGGCTCGCCCAGCTTGACCGATACGACCGCGGTCAGGCCTTCGCGCGTGTCCTCGCCCGTGATGTTCGGGTCCTTGTCGCCAAGCTGCTTGCTGCGCCGCGCGAAATCGTTGACGGCACGGGTCAGGGCCGAACGGAAGCCGGTCAGATGCGAGCCGCCTTCATGCGTATTGATCGTGTTGGCGAAGGCGTAAACCGAATCCTGGAAGTCGGCGTTGTACTGGATCGCGACCTCGACCACGACGGCCGTGCCATTGACGCCGACCTCGCGGTCGAGGTGGAAGGGCAGCGGCTGCAGCACTTCGCGGTCGCGGTTGAGGAAGCGGACATAGGATTGGATGCCGCCCTCGAAGTAGAAGTTCTTCTCGTCGAGCGGCTCGCGCTCGGCGCGTTGCGCCTCGGTCGCGTCGGCCGGGAAGTTGCGCTCGTCGCGGAAGCTGATCCAGAGACCCTTGTTCAGATAGGCGACCTCGCGAAAGCGTTGGGCCAGCGTGTGGAAGTCATACTCCAGATGGTCGATAACCTGTTCATCGGCGACCCAGCGCACCATCGTGCCGGTCGGTGGGCTGGCCTCGGGGTCCAGGCGCCGCCGCCGGACGCTGCCGGTCGGCACACCGCGGACGTAGCCCTGGGTGTGGGCGAAACCGTCCCGTCGCACCTCAACCTCAAGCTGTGAGGAGAGCGCGTTGACCACCGACGCGCCGACGCCGTGCAAACCGCCCGACACCTTGTAACCGCCGCCCCCGAACTTGCCGCCGGCGTGCAGCACGGTCAGCACCGTCTCCAGAGCCGATTTGCCCGTCTTCGCGTGCTGGTCGGTGGGAATCCCGCGGCCGTCGTCGCGGACCTGCACCCAGCCCTCGGCCTGGAGCGCGACGTCGATCCGGGTGGCGTGGCCGGCCATCGCCTCGTCGACCGAGTTGTCCACGATCTCGTAGACGAGATGGTGCAGGCCGGCCTGGCCGGTCGAGCCGATGTACATGCCCGGACGGCGGCGAACCGCCTCGATCCCTTCGAGGACATCAATGTCCGACGCGTCGTAGCTGTCCGCGCCGTTGCTGGACGGGAGATCGGCTTCTGGTTCACGCGCCGGGCCGGCGCCGTTGAGCGGCAGTTCGGGTTGTCCAGGTTCTTGCTGGGTCAACGTGCAAATCCTGACAGGAGAGAAACCGCGCCGCGCGGCGAGTACCGGGACCGGCGGTCCAGAGGGGTACTCTGACTGCATCTAGTTTACCACCGGCATTATGCCAACGGCACGTGCTCGCGGCAGCGGAATGAGGCCTGAATGACGAGCTGGCGAGAGCGCCTGCGACTGGTCAATCCGGATATCGCTCGCGACGCCGCGCTGCACGGGCTGCCGGAGCGAATCGACGACCTCGCGCCCGTCGCCGTCGTGCGAAACGGGATCAACGACACCTCCGGCCGCGTCTGGGCGCAGGTGCGCTCGGAGCTCGTCTTTCGCCGCGAGTTCGAGCCGGCGCTCGAGGGCCTGTCCGGGTTCTCCCACCTCTTCGTGGTCGGCTGGATGGGAGAGGTCACGGACGAGGGCCGAGCGCTGCTCCGGCTGCATCCCTCCGGCGCCGAGGACACGCCGGAGGTCGGCGTCTTCGCCACCCGGACAGCGCACCGACCCAACCCGATCTCGATCTCGATCTGCCCACTGGAGTCGGTCGACGGCAACATCGCCAGGGTGATCGGCCTCGACCTGGTCAACGGTACGCCGGTCCTCGATGTCAAGCCGTACGTCACGTTCTACGACTCGTTCGACGCGACGATCCCCAGGTGGGCGGAGTAGCCGGCCCGGTGCCCCGGTTGCGCAGCAACATCATCGCCGTCTACATCGTCCGCCCGTGCGAAGACGGCGTCGAGCTGCTCATGCTCCAGCGGCCCGAAGGCCACCGCTTCGCCGGCGCCTGGCAGACGGTCGGCGGGCACATCGAAGAGAAACGCGGCGAAACCGCCTGGCAAGCGGCGCTCAGGGAACTGGATGAGGAAACCGGCCTGACGGTCGAGCGATGGTTCCGGATCGACCGGCCCGAGACCTTCTACAACCCCGAAAACGACTCGATCTACTTCGTCCCGGCCTTCGCCGCGCTGGTCGCCGCCGACGCTGAACCGACGATCTCGGCCGAGCATCAGGCGTGGCGCTGGCAGAAGCCCGTGGTGGCGGCGGCATCGGTCGATTGGGCGGCGATGCGGGACTCGATCCTGATGGTCGGTGAGGCCCTGGCGGATCCCGACGCTCCCGGGTTGGGTGTGACAGAGTTTGACCACCGCGACTTCCCCGGTCCATAGCCCTGTCGGAGCGACCGTACTCGTCGCTCCGGTCGGTTGCGGCAGCCTGAGAGGCGCACGAAACTGACCATCGGCTGAGACCGTGCAACGATGAGGCCATGGCCTCCATTGGACTGATCGGTTTCGAGCGCTCGGGCAAGACCACCCTCTTCAACGCCTTGACCGGCGCGGGCCGGGCGACCGGATTCTCGACGCACATGGAACCGCACGAAGGCGTCGTGCCCGCGGCCGACGCGCGGCTGACCAACCTCTCCGGCCTGTACCAGCCGAAGAAGACCACGCCGGCCGTGCTCGACGTGATGGACTTCCCCGGCGCGGGATTCGCCGGAGCGCTGGGTGGAGAGAATCAGCCGCCGTCCTCCAGGCTGCTCGACCAACTCTCGCAACTCGACGCGCTGGTTCACGTCGTGCGCGCATTCGACAACGACGCCGTGCCCCATCCCGCCGAGCGGATCGACCCCGGCGGCGATCTTGAGGCGATGCAGCTTGAGCTGACCTTCGCAGACCTCGCACTGATCGAGAAGCGGCTGCAGAGAATCGGCGACGAGACGAAGTCGATGAAGGCCGCCGATCGCGTCGCCGCCGATCGCGAAACCGACCTGCTGCGCCGTCTGCAAAGCCACCTCGGCGAGGGCGGCACGCTGCTCGACGCGCCGATCTCCGATCTCGAGCGGGCCGACATCCGTCACTACCGTTTCCTGACCGAACGTCCGATGTTGACGATCTTCAATGTCGACGAGGAAGCGGCCGCCGATGGCTCGGTCGAAGGGATCGCCCTCTCGGCGCGGCTGGAGGAAGAACTGCGCGACTTCGACGACGACGAGGCAGCCGCCTATCGCGAGGAGCTCGGCGTCGGCGCCGGAGCGGTCGAGACGGCGCTGCAGGAGACGTTCCGCCTGCTCGGACTGCGCACCTTCTTCACCGTCGGGCCCGACGAGTGCCACGCCTGGAACGTACGCGCCGGCGATACCGCGCCCCAGGCGGCGGGCAAGATTCATACCGATTTCGAGCGCGGCTTCATTCGCGCGGAAGTGGTGCGCTGGGACGATCTGCTCGACTGCGGCGCGGCGGTCGGCGCATCGGCGGCGGAAGCGGAGGCCAAGAAACGCGCGCTGCTGCGCACCGAAGGCAAGGACTACGAGGTCCAGGACGGCGACGTCCTGCACATCCTCTTCAACGTCTGACCGGGCCGAACGGGGACCTATCCTCTAGCCATGGCAGATCCCGCCGACATCGCACGTGCGCTGCTGACCGCCGCCCGTGAGGGTCCGGCGGTCGCCTCATGCACGGTGATGGGCGCGACCCAGGGCGTCGAGGTCTCGCTCGGCGCCAAGATGCTGGTCTACGCAGATGAGGAACTGGGAGAAATCGGCGGTGGACCGCTGCAGGCGGCGGTGACCGATTTCGCTCGCTCGGCAATCCCCAAGCACCTCGTTCAGACCTGCGCCTTCACTCCCGACGGAAGTTTCGTCGAAGGCCGCCGAGCGATCGAGGCAGCGGACGCAATCGTCGAGATCCTCGTCGAGGTCGTCGAGCCCGCGTCAACCTTGCTCGTCGTTGGCGGCGGTCACGTCGGCCTGGCGGTGGGACAACTCGGCGCGATGCTGGGCATGGAAGTCGCGATCATTGACGATCGCGAAGACTACGCCAACGAGGAGCGCTTCCCCTACGAGGCCAACGTGATCTGCGGCGACTTCGGCGAAGAACTCGAGCGATTCCCGATCACCGCCAACACCTACATCGTGCTCGTCTCCCGCGGACACAAGGTCGACGAACTGGCCCTGCGTACCGTGGCCGAGCGCGGCGCCGGCTACGTCGGCATGATCGGCTCCAAACGGCGCACCCGCACCGTCCTCCAGCACCTGGCCGAGGAAGGGATCGACCGTGAGGCCCTGGACAGCGTGTTCACGCCGATCGGTCTGGATATCGGCGCAGAGACGCCGGAGGAGATCGCGGTCTCGGTGCTGGGCGAGATCATCCTCGTGCGCCGAGGCGGCGGGGCGCAACCGATGTCGGAGCACGGCCGGACGTTAGCCTCGAACCGGCGCTAAACTGAAAGTCGCCATACGCAGAGGAACGATGATGCCCCAGGACGAGGTCTACGAAGCAATGTCAAGCGCCTTCGATCAGGGCGCACCCGTCGCGCTGGCCACGGTGGCCCAGACGCTGGGCTCGACGCCGCGCAAGACCGGCGCCAAGATGCTGGTCCGCGAGGACGGCTCGTTCGTCGGCACGATCGGCGGCGGCTGTGGTGAAGCGGAAGTCTGGCAGGAAGCGATGGACGCGCTCGACGACGGCGATGCCCGGATGGTCACGGTCGACCTGACCGAGCCGGTTGACGGCGAAGACAAGATCTGCGGCGGGATCATGCGCATCTTCGTCGAGCGTCTCGAAGCCTGACGCACTTGCGTGCGAGAGGCCTGACGCACTTGCGTGCTGGGGGCTGGATGCATAAGCGAGCGGCCGCTGAGCGTAGAGAACACTGGTAAGCTAGGAATCAGCCGCCCGTACCGGGCCTGCCCGACGCTGTCGAGTCGGCAGGTAGTCCGAGGCGACACGCCGCACCCAGGGAGCGGCGCGCGCTGAGCGCCGGCGGCACAGCAGGAGTTCGGTATGCCACTGATCGGGTTTGGTCCAGTTGAGGCGATTGTCGTCGTCATCGTCGTACTGGTCGTGTTCGGCGCCGGCCGCCTCGCCGGTGTCGGGAAAGCGCTCGGTACCGGCCTGCGCGAGTTCCGCGAGGAAGCGCGCACGTCTGATTCCGATGATTCCGATGAAGCCGAGGACGATGATTCTGAAGAGGTTGCAGTCTCATCGACCTCGTCCGAGGACGAAGACAAGCCGTCCTCGTCCGGCTAGCGCCGCCCGGTTGAACTCGGGCTCACTCAACCACGTTGACCCCAACCAGCGAGCTTCGCGCCGTCGCCCTCGACCTGTGGGGCACGCTGATCGTCGACGCGCCTGGAGGCGGCCGGCGCCGAATGCGGCGTCGCGAAGAGCAGCTCGCACGAGCCTATGAGCGCGCCGGCGCCGGCAGCGGCGCGGCCGACGCGGTCCCTGGAGCGATCCGGGCAGCAATCGACGCGCTCGTCGTGGCGCACCAGACCAACATCGACCTCTCCGGCGACGATCGGATCGCGGCCGTTCGACGCGCAATGCTCGAACAGTGCCCGAGCACCGTCGAGGACGACGCGCTCATCGCGGAGGTGATCAACGCCGTCTGCGAGAGCGCCAGCTGGGAGCCGCCCGACATCATCGACGGCGTCGAAGCGGAACTCGAGCGACTCAAGCGCAGCGGGCTGACGCTGGCGGTCGTCTCGAATACGGGCCTCGCGCCGGGACGCTACGTCGAACGCGCGCTGGTAGCGCGCGGGTTCGACCGCTGGATCGATCACTGGATCTGGTCCGACGACGTGTTGAGCTGGAAGCCGGGCCAGGCGATCTTTCGGGCAACGCTCGACGCGCTGGGCACTGAGGCGGCGGAAACGGCCTTCGTCGGCGACACGCCCGAGGCGGACATCCTCGGCTCCCAGCACGCCTGGTTCGCGGCCTCGGTGCTGGTGGGCAACAAGAGTGAAGAGGCCGTCCGACCCGACCTTGCGCTGCCGTCGCTGCCGGGCCTGACCGACGCGCTCAGGGAGGCCGGCCTGCTGCCGTTCTGAGTCGTCGGCGACGCGCCTGGTTCCCCCGGCGCCTTCGCGGCTGCCGGTAGATACATATGCTGAAGACATGAGATTCGGATTGCTCGGCGGCGCTGGCATTCAGGTCGGTCGGATCCTGGGGATTCCGATCAAGCTCGACCTGTCGTTTTTCCTCGTCTTCGGGCTGCTGGTCTTCCTGATCGCCACGCAGCTGGATATCATCCCCGATTCCGTCGATGGACTCGGCGGCGCGGAGCGCTGGCTCTACGCCGTCGCCGGTGGAGTGGTCTATTTCCTCTCGCTGCTGATCCACGAGCTCGCGCACTCTCTGGTGGCGCGGCGTTACGGCATGGAGGTCGCGTCGATCACGCTGTTCTTCTTCGGCGGCGTCTCCTTGATTCGCGAGGACTCGCAACGCCCGGGGCAGGAGTTCTGGATTGCGATCGTCGGACCGCTGGCCTCGCTGGTCCTCGGGGTCGGCATGGTGCTGATCGCCGTGCTCGCCCTGCCCGACCAGACCGTGCTGAACCGGATGGTCTTCGTGCTCGGCATCCTCAACTGTTTCCTGGCAGCGTTCAACATGCTGCCCGGCTTCCCGCTCGACGGCGGACGCGTCGTTCGATCGCTTGTCTGGCGAGTGACCGGCTCGCGCCATCGCGCCACGCGCGCCTCCGCACGGCTGGGCCAACTCCTGGGCGCGGCCATGATCATCTACGGGATCGGCGGCCTGCTCACCGACGCCGCGATCTTCAACAGCGGCCTGAACTCCGTCTGGGTCCTGCTGATCGGATTCCTGCTGCTGACCCAGGCCGCTCAGGGCGTGAAGGCGGCCGAACTCGAGCGCGACCTGGCCGGCCTGCGGGTCGGAGAGCTGATGTTGCGGCCGCCGGTCGCGAGAACCGCGGAAGCCGACCTGCCGATCCGCGTCCTCGCCCCGTCGCGAGCGCAACTGAACCAGCAAGACGTCTTCATCGTGGCGGAAGGAGGCACGGCGATTGGCATCGCCTCGGCGGTGCAGATCCTGCTGCTCGACGAGGAGCGCTACCAGGCCGACACCCTGCGCGACATCATGTTGGAGGCGAGCAAGGTCCAACCGCTGGGGCCGGATGCCGGGGCCGACGAAGCGCTGCATCGTCTGCAACGGGAGCGAGCCTTTGTGCTCCCGGTCGTCGAACGCGGGCGGCTGCTCGGAGTGGTCGGACTGGAGCAGATCCTCAAGGCGCTGGGTCAGAGCCCGCCGCCGCGATTGGACCCATCCGCAGGGGCCTGAACTCCTGTGTACGCCGCGGGCGGTACAGTCAACATCGTGACCGAGCTTCGCACGCGATCCCGTTGGTCTCCCCGCTTGACCGCCGCCGTGCTCGCCGGCAAGGCCGCGCGCCTGGGCATGCGGGCGCTCGGTTCCGGCGGAACGGCGCTGCCCGGACTCGTCGTCGAGCGATTGCATCCGGACGCCGCCGGGCAACTCGCCCGTCGTCTGTCGGCGACGGCGCTGATCACCGGGACCAACGGTAAGACCACGACCTCGGCCATGCTGGCTCGGATCCTGCGAGCCGACGGCCGCGCCGTCGTGCACAACCGCTCCGGCTCCAACCTGATGCGCGGCGTCACAACCTCGCTCGTCGAGGCGGCGAACCCGCTGGGCGGCCTCGGCCAGGACTGCACGGCCGTGCTCGAGGCCGACGAAGCGGCGTTGCCGGCGATCGCCCGCGCGGCGCCGCCCGCGGCGGCGGTGTTCACCAATCTGATGCGCGACCAACTCGATCGATACGGCGAGATCGAATCGATCGCCCTGCGCTGGGCCGACGCGCTCAACGGCTTCCCGGCCGATACGACCATCGCGCTGAACGTCGACGACCCGCTGATCGCCTCGCTCGCCGGCTCCTGGAACGGCCCCTGCCTGCGCTTCGGCATCGAGGACGCCGACGTCCCGCCCGCGCCGTCCGGGGAGATCGTCGATGCCGTCTGGGACCCCGCCACCCAGGACGACTTCCGCTACTCGCGCCGCTATTTTGCCCAGCTCGGCCGCTGGCGCACGGACTCGGGAGCCCAGCGGCCCACCCCCGACGTCTGCGCGGACGGGATCGTGCAACAAGCGGAGTCGACCCGGTTCGTTCTTCGGCTCCCCGATACCTCCGTGTCGATCGAACTGCCGGCGCTGGGGTTGTACAGCGTCTACAACGCACTGGCGGCGGCCACGGCGGCCACGGCGCTCGGGGTCTCGGCGGAGACAATCCGGCGCGGTCTGGACGCGCATGAGGCGGCCTTCGGTCGACAGGAAGAGATGGTCGTGGACGGTCGCCGCATCCGCCTCCTGCTGGGCAAGAATCCGTCCGGCATGAACCAGGCCCTGCGCACCTTGCAGCGACCGGGCGAGCGGCATCATCTGTTGGTGCTGCTCAACGACGGCATCGCCGACGGCGCCGACGTGTCCTGGATCTGGGACGTCGACTGGGAATCACAGGCGCCGCACTGCGAGTCACTGACGGTCGGCGGCCGGCGCGCGGCCGACATGGCGCTGCGGCTCGAATACGCCGGATTCCCCGCGCCCGTCGCCCAGGTCGAAAACGATGTCGGAGGCGCCCTGCGCTCTGCTCTCGATGCGCTGCCCGGGTCGGAACAGCTCACGATTCTGCCAACCTATACGGCGATGCTCGATGTCCGCCAGCGGCTGGGGCGGATGGGCGCCGCCCGCCTGTGGGACGTGGCCTGATGTCGAACTCCGATCACCGCCGGCTCGAAGTCGCCGTGCTCTACCCCGACCTGCTCAACCTCTACGGCGACCGCGGCAACGCCCGCGCGATCGAGCGCCGCTGCGCGTCCCGCGGGATCGAGGCCGCAGTGAGCGGCATCGACATCGGCGATCCCTGGTCTCCCGAGGCATCCGATCTCATCCTCGTCGGCGGCGGTCAGGACCGCGAACAGCGGCGCGTCCAGTCCGACCTACAGCGTCGAGGCGACGAAATCCGCGACTTTGTCGACGATGACGGGGTCGTGCTGGCGGTCTGCGGCGGATTCCAGCTCTTCGGCCATCACTATCGCGGCTGGGACGGCGAGATCATGGAAGGCATCAGCGTCTTCGACGCGGTCGCCGCGCATCCCGGACCGCAGATCCGGCGCTGCGTGGGCAACGTGGTGGGCCTCTGGGAGGGCGAAACGATCGTCGGCTTCGAGAATCACGGCGGCCGCACGTATCTCAACGACGGCCAGCAGGCGTTCGCCGATGTCGTCAGCGGATTCGGCAACAACGGCGGCGACGGACTTGAGGGCGCTAGGGTCAGGAACGCCTACGGCACCTACCTGCACGGTGCGGTGCTGCCCAAGAATCCGCACCTCGCCGACCGCCTGATCGGCCTCGCGCTCGAGCGCCGCTACGGACCCGAGGCCGCCGAACTGGAACCGCTCGACGATGCCGCCGCGCTCCGCGCCCACGCCGAAGCGCTGCACGCAACACTGTCGTCGAGCGAATCGGCGCTTGGTCGTCGGTTCGCATAACGTACAGTCGATCTGCAGGTACCTGGAAGAGGAACCGGACATGGCCGAAACCAGCACATTGACCCGCACCGCGCCGGACATCTCTTGCGAGCACTGCGCCCACGCCATCACCGGGGCGCTCAGCGCGATCGACGGCGTCGCGGCCGTATCGGTCGATGTCGACGGCAAGCGCGTCGACGTCGAGTACGACGCCGGATCCGCGACCGCCGACCAGATCGACGCCGCGTTGGAGGAGGAAGGCTATCCCCCGCTCCGATAGCCCCTGGGGAGAGCAGTACTCGGGGCGCGGCCTCTACGGCGCGCCCCGCGGCGGGCGCCGATATCCGCGTCGGAGTTCGGCGGGCGATCAGGGCGGTTGGCTGATCGGGCCGACCTGGCTCTACGTCGCGCTGGCCACGATCGTCTTCGCCGTCGCCGCGGTCGTCGCCGTCGTGCAGGCGACCGGCTCGGAGGGTGCGCCCACACCGGCCGCCGAGCAGCAGGTCGTCGTTGTGCAACAGGAGCGGGATCAGCCCGAGGCGCCGGCCGAGCCGAACGCCACGACCGAGGCTGAAGCCACGACCGAGGTCGAGCAAGCGGAAGAGCCCGAGCCAACCATCGAATCCGGGCCGGCGGACGAGCAGGAACAGACCCGGGTAGAACAGGCCGAGGCGCAGGACCAGCAGCAGCAATCGGCGCAGCCCGCGACCGAGCCGGACGAAGCGGACAACCCACTGACAGGGTTCATCGTCCCGATCAGAGGCGCCTGCGTGACCGAGTTCGAGGGACACCTGCCGGAAGCGCCGAGGTCATACCGCAACGACGGCGTCCACGAGGGCCTCGACTTCTACCAGTGGGCCTCCTGCACGGCCATCGACTACGGAACCGAGATAGTCGCTGCGAAAGCCGGCGTGGTCATCCGAGCGGATGTCGACTACGTCGACATCACGCCGGCCGACTGGGAGAGGTTCCAGGCGGCGAACTGGGAGGGTGAGGACGTTCTCGACGAGTTGCGGGGTCGGCAAGTGTGGATCGATCACGGCCGCGGCATCGTCACGCGCTACGCCCATCTCTCGGCCATCGTCGACGGGATTGTCGCGGGCGTCGAGGTGCAACAGGGCCAGGTGATCGGCTACCCCGGCGAGTCGGGCCAGCGGGAGGTCTACGCCAATCCGGGCACGGACATCCATCTGCACTTCGAGATCAGGGTCGGCAACGGCTGGCTGGGACAGGGCAAGCCGCCCCAGGAAGCGCGCGACCTCTATCTCAAGGCCTTCGGCCGCGCGGACTGACGGCTCGCGCCCGTTCTCAGGAGCCAGGGGTTTCGCTCAACGCGGGCTGATCGGCTTCGGCGGCGGCTCGCCGGGTTGACGCGCCGCCGTCAGGCCGGCGATCACGCCCTGCTCCACCAGGCGTTCGATCTCCGGCTCCGCCAGGCACAGTGTCTCCTGCAGGATCTCGAGAGTGTGCTCGCCCATTCTCGGCGCGGGTCGGTCGCAGGACGCGGGCCGCCGCCGCAGACGCCAGGCGAACCCCTGGTACTGCCGAGTCCCGGAGTCGGCATGAGTCAGGTGCAACCACCAGTCACGTGCGGCCAGGTGGGGATCCCTGAGATGAGTCAGCGTCGAGTGAACAGCGGCGGCGGGGACGCCGATGGACTGCAGCCGATGCTGCAGCGTCTGCGAGTTCCAGCCTCTGGTCCACTCGGTCAGCGCAGCCTCGAGCTGGGCCTCGTCGGACGTTCGGCCCTCCGCCGTTCGCCACTCGGGCCGATCGAGGTCCGCCTCCTCGGCGAGCCGCAGCCAGGTGGCGTCGTCCCTGACCGAGATGGCGATCCACTCGTCGCTGCCGTCGACGCCGTCCGCGCAGCGGAAACACTCGTGCGGCGCCACACCCGGCAGGCGATTCCCGTTGCGCTCCGGCATCGCCTGTCCGGCCGAGCCGGCCAACAGGTACTCGTCGATGTAAGCGACCGCCGACTCGAACATCGAACCCTCGACGTGTATGGCCGCTCGCGCGTGCTGGGCTCTCAGTGCCGCCGCCAGCGCCGAAGCCGCCATCTGCGCGCCGACGATCGGATCCGCCTGCATCGTGCCGAGCATCAGCGGGGCTTCACCCGGATATCCGTACAACAGGTCCCAACCGGCGTTGCCCTCGGTGGTGCCGCCGTTGGCCCGGAAATTGTCGTACGGCCCGCCGGTGCCGAACCCGGAGAACGAAACCAGCGCGATGTGCGGATTGACCTCGCGCATGTGCTCGTGGGTCAGCCGCAGATTCTGCAGCACGCGCGGTCGAAAGTTCTCCAGGACCACGTCGGCCCGGGCGATCAGGTCGAGCGCCAGGCCCCGGCCCTCCTCGGTATCGAGGGCAATCGAAATCGTGCGCTTGCCGCGGTTGGCCATGTTGAAGTTCGGCCGCACGTTCAGCGGATGCGCATCGGGCGAGGCCACGCGCATCGGACCGCCGGCGTCGTAGCGCCAGAGGTCGGGCCGGTTCGGCCCCTCGACCTTGATCACCTCCGCCCCGAGGTCGTTGAGCAACCCCGAGGCATACGGCCCCAGCCAGGCGTGGGTGAAGTCGACGACGCGCAGGCCGTCGAGCGGCCCGCCGGATGCCTCCGGTCTGGTCCGCCGGACAAACCGATCGGAGCGTGCTGCATCGTGTTCGGCCTCGGTAACCCGCATGCCGCGCCCCGCGCCGGTGAGCCCGTTCTCGGTCCGGAAGTAATCGATCGCATGGAGTTGTGGATCGTCGAGCAACTGCTGCGCCGAGCGATGCATCGCCATCACGGTGCCGAGCTCGGACAGCTTCATCCAGATCGTCGCCGCATCGTGCGACTCGACGATCGGTCGGATGTACTCCATCGATGGCGCTTGCTCGGCGAATCGACCGTCGCCTTCGAACAGCTCATCGGGCGGCGGATCGCAGCCGAAGGCGATCGGAGCGTTGCGCAGCGTCTCCTTCGACCAGGGCGAGATCGTGATGTAGCCGTCCGTCGTCTGCATCACCTCGGCCCAGCCGGGAGTTCCGCCGACCCGCGGCAGCGCTTCGCCCGAGAACTCCGAGCGCAGGGCCATGATCAACGTCGAACAGGCCTCCTGCGACGAGAGCTCAATCCATTCGCCCTGGTCGGAGTGCATGCGCTCCAGCAGCGCCGCAATCGCAGCCACTGCCCCGAGGACGCCGATCGTTCGAGGAATGATCGCGGCCGGCGCAGCCAGCGGCTCGCGCCCGGCCAGACCGTTCGTTCCGGCGAAACCCGACAGCGCCTGGATCAGCAGATCGTCGGCCCGATAGTCCGAATAGGGACCGTCGGTACCGAACGGGGACGAATGCACGACGATCAACCGGGGAAACTCGTCGGCAACGCCCGCGAGCTCGGACAGCGGCGCGTCGGTCACGAATACATCCGCGGCGGACAGTTCGGCTCGCCAGGAACCTGTCGTGCCGGTCTTGAGCGCCTTCCCGATATGCAGAGACTCCCGCAGCAGCGAGATCGTCTTGCCGTCGCGCTCGAGAGTCGGCGGCGCGCTGTTCAACACCGAGTCCGCCGCTTCGAACGTCAGAACCTCTGCGCCCCAGCGCGCGAACTCGCGCGCGCAGGCGGCGGCCGGCACGTCGCGGCTGTACTCGACGACCCGGATGCCGCTGAGCAGATTCCCGTCGCTCACCCGACCGATCCTCCCACGACCCGCCTACGAGTGACCGGGCTTCTGCAGCTTGGCCAGCGCCTCGCCGACCGGCGACAGCTGTCGCTTGCCCTTGACCATGCGCGGATCAGGTTGCCCGAATTGCGCCCCCGTGGCATAGGTCATGAAGCTGGCGTTGATGTGCGTGGTGAACCCCTGACCGTCCTGCATGTTGTTGATCGAGTGCTTGATCTGGCGCAGCGACATCGGCGTGCGCTGCGCGACCTCGCCCGCGTAGGCCAGCGTCTTCCGCTCCAACGCCTCCGCCGGATAGACCTGGTTGACGAAGCCCAGTGCCATCGCCTCGCGTGCCGGGATGAAGCGGTTCTGGAAGAGGATTTCCTTGGCTTTGCGCACGCCCAGGTCCCAGGGCGCCGAGAAGTACTGCGTGTGCGAAGGCAGGAACAGCGCGTCGTCCGAAGCGAAGATCAAATCCATCGAGGCCGCCACCATCCAGCCGCCGAAAATGCACTTGCCCTGCACCATCGCGATCGTCGGCTTGGGGATGTTGCGCCAGCGCATCGTGTTCGTGATCCGCGTGTCGCGCTGCCGATCGAACACGCCGACGAAGTCCTCGGCCCAGCCGCGAATCTCACGATCGGCAATCTCCGGCGGCGAGCCGAGATCGTGACCGGCGGAGAAATCGGGCCCGTTGCCGGAGAGCACGATCACCAGTACATCGGGATCGTCGTTCGCCTCCTGGAAGGCTCGGTCGATCTCCTCCAGCAACACGCGGGACTGCGCGTTCCGATACTCCGGCCGGTTCATGATCACCCGCGCGACCGGGCCGGGCTCGTAGATCACTTCGTGGTACGTCATAACATGCTCGTCTCAGGGGCTGGACAATCAGTCCGAGGCTATCAGCGCGCGTTCATACGAACGCTTCCAATAGCAGCACCTCGAGAATGCGATTGAACTCGTCCGGCAGCTCCCAGTACACGCTGTGTCCGGCATGCGGCACCTGGATGTACTGAGCGCCGGGGACCATCTGGGCGGCCCGCTCAATCAGTTCGGCGGGAATGATCGCGTCCTCGGCGCCGGCCAGGAAGATCGTCGGCATCGTCAGCGCCGACAGTTCATCCTTCGACACCGCGCCGTCCTTCTGGCCGAATTCGAGCGGTTGGTCGGGGTCGAGCGGCGGATTCAAGCCTCTGATCTGGTTGTACAGAAACACCCCGTTGGGCTCGCGCTCGAGGTAGGCCGGGCCGACCATGCGCGTCAACCCGCCCTGTTCCTGGTTGACCTGCGCCGCGCGCACGGCGTGGCGCATCTCGACAATCAGCTCGGGCGCATCGATGCCCAGGAAGGTGTCGGCCATCAGCAGCCCCTTGACGCGCTCCGGATGACGCACCGCGAAGGGCAGGATCGAGAAGCCGCCCATCGACTGGCCCACCAGCACCGCCTCCGGAATCTCCAGCGCGTCCATCAACTCGCCCAGGTCGCGGGCAAACGCGGTGCGTCCCTCCCCCGAGTCGTCGCGGCTCCGGCCCCAGCCGCGCACCTCGTAGGTGACGCAGCGGTAACGATCGCGGAACTCCGGGATCTGCTGCCACCAGCTCAGGTGATTGCCGCCCGCGCCGTGTACGAACACGATCGTCTGCGGACCCTCGCCAAACTCGTCGTAAATCAGTTGGCCGCCGGTCACATCGAGTGTCTGGGGCATCGTCTGCGCTCCTTGCCGTGAGTCAGATGACTCGTCGGATCTGTACTGGGCTAAACGCTACTCTTTTGGCAGTTTGCGAGGTGCCGAGATGGCCTTTGACTACGACGGCGTCGACCTGCCGATCCGCGAGAACACAATCTCATCCCAGCGCATGAGCTGGGAGACGATCGCCGCCCCCGGTCGCTGGTGGACGGGCGCCGAACGGGTCGAGATCGCGAGAATCGGTCGGACCGCGCGGGACTTCGAGGCCGTCGGCAGCGAGACGCTGCCCGAAGCCGCCGTGTTTGCCGTCCAGAAACTGGTCGTCGACAACGCCAACCTCAATCGCGACTTCTACGACGAGGTCATCGCCTCCGAGGGCATGTCCGAGGACCGCTACGTCGAGCTCGTCGCCGTCGTCGTGCACGCGCTCTCGATCGACGAGTTCCACCGGGCGCTCGGGCTCGACCTCGAACCGCTGCCGGCGCCGATCAGTGGCGAACCGTCGCGGACTCGTCCGCAGTTGGCCGAGCAACGCGCCTCCTGGCCGCCGCTCGTGCCTCGCGCCGGACTCAATGCCGGCGACGAGATGCTCTACGGCCCCTGGGAGTGGGGCGCCAACGTGATTTCCGCCCTCTCGCTGATTCCGGAGAACGTGCGCTGGCTGCACGACCTCTCCGAAGGCCACTACCTGAGTTTCGCCGAGATGCGCATGCCCGACCCCCTGCGGGCCATCACCCGTCCACAGATTGAGCTGATCGCCGCCCGCGTCTCAGCGCTGAACGAGTGCTTCTATTGAACCGCGTCGCACGTGCGCATGCTCCGTGAGAGCAGCCAGCGAAGCGGCGCCCTCGACAGCCTCAACCTCCAGGGCACGGTCAACCCCGAGGCCGACAGCGGCGTCCCGCACGGCAACCTGCTGACCGCCTTCGCCGAGGCCGCCGTCCGCCGGACCGACGCCCTGCCCGGTCTGCGCGAGCGGATTGCGTCCGAGTTGGGCCCGCAGGAGTTGGTCGACGCCGCCGGCGTGGTCGCCAACTTCCAGCGCATGGTGCGGATCGCCGACGGCTGCGGCATCCCGCTCGACGAGTTCACCAGGGACGCCACCGACGACTGCAGGGAAGAGCTCGGCATCCACGAGTACGCCTCCGCCGCCAACACCGCGTAGAGTTCGGAACCGGACATGACCACCACGACCGCCGCCTTCGCCTATGCCGACACCGCCTGGCCCGTGCTCGAACGAATGGCCGCAGCGCACCGGCGCAGTTGGACCATGTTGGCCTCGGCCGGTGAATGGTGGACCGGAGCCGAGCGAATCAGCATCGCCGCCGAAAGCCGTCGCGCTTCCGCGCTCGTCGACGGCCTGTCCGATCCCGGACCGGGTCCGGCGGAGCTGCCCGACGCAGCGGTCTTCGCCGTTCACAAACTGATCGGCGATCTGCCCAACGTCACCCGCGAGTGGTACGACGAAACTGTCAACGCCGAAGGCATGTCCGACGCCCATTACATCGAGTTGCTCGGCGTCGTCGTGCATGTCTGGTCGGTGGATGAGTTCCACCGCGCTCTGAGCATCGATCTGGAGCCACTTCCCGATCCGATCCCCGGCGAACCGACGCGGATACGTCCCACTGGAATCAAGGCGAACGGCAGCTGGCCGCCCACGATCCTGCCGGAAGACCTCGCCGAGAGCGAAGCGGACATCTACGGCGGACTGGAGCGCGCGTCGAATGTGCGCGCGGCGATGAGCCTGCACCCCGACAGCGTGCGCTGGCTGACCGACCTGTTCGACGCGCATTACCTGAGCTGGATCGAGATCACCTCGGAACAGGAACCATTCC
Organism: Dehalococcoidia bacterium; assembly: GCA_965204335.1. Classification (GTDB taxonomy): domain Bacteria; phylum Chloroflexota; class Dehalococcoidia; order Bin125; family Bin125; genus Bin125. The sequence goes on from OZ241982.1 coordinate 972,380, forward strand.
GCGTCCTCACCCGCCCGCAGCGCGAGCTGGTCGCGGCCCGTGTGTCGGCGCTCAACGAGTGCTTCTATTGAACGATCTCCCACGTGATGCTGCTCGGTCGGAGCAGCGAAGGCAACGACGCGCTGAACCTCAACGGAACCGTGCGTAACGAAGTCGATAGCGGCGTGGAGCACGGAGAAGTTCTGCTGCGCTACTCCGACGCAGCCGTCGGCCGCACTCCGGACCTGGCGGAGGCGCGCGAAGCGCTGAGTGAAGCGATGGGCCCCGACGCCGTCGTCGATTGCGCCGCGACCATCGCCAACTTCCAGCGCATGGTCCGCATCGCCGACGGCTGCGGCATCCCCCTCGACCCCTTCTCAAAGAAGGAGTCGGAGAAGTGGCGAGCAGGCCTCGGTATCGACGGCTTCCGCAGCCGAACCAATACGTTCGGCTCGGGCTGAGCGAGTGCTACTCGATCGTGTGTAGGAGCCGGGCGATCTCAATCGCCGCCTGCGCGGCTTCTTCGCCCTTGTTGCCGGCCGAGCCGCCCGCTCTCGCCATGGCGAGAGCAACCGTCTGGGTCGCCAGGACTTCGAAGATCACGGGCACGCCCGTGTCCAGCCCGACCCGCGCAATGCCCTGCGTCGCGCCGTCGACCACCAGCCGGTAGTGGTCGGTTTCGCCCAGGATCACCGCGCCCAGGCAGATCACGGCGTCGAACCGGCCGGTCTGCGCGCACTTCTGCGCCGCAAGCGGAATCTCGAACGCGCCCGGGACCCAGTAGATGTCGATCTCGTCGGTATCGGCGCCGTTCTCTTCCAGATGATCGACGCAGCCGTCAAGCAGCTTGCTGGTCACGAAGTCGTTGAAGCGGCTGACCACGACCGCGAAGCGCAGACCGCTGGCCGGACCGTGTTCCGGATCGGGGTTGGCTGCGCCGTCGTGCACTCTGGGCATGGCGGTGCGCGCTCGCTAGCCGATAGCCGCGCGGCGGGTGGGCGGATGTCCGTCGTCGCCCCGATCCGGCGCGGCAAGGTCGTCGCTGTCGAACAGATGCCCCATCTTCTCCTGCTTGACCGACAGGTAGTGCACATTGTGCGGATTCGGAGGGGCGATCACCGGCACGCGCTCGACCACTTCCAACCCATAGCCGGCCAGACCGTGCCGCTTGGCCGGATTATTGGTCATGAGCCGGATTCGATGCACGCCGAGGTCGCGCAGGATCTGCATGCCAATGCCGTAGTCGCGCCGATCGGCCGCGAATCCGAGGGCCAGGTTCGCCTCCACCGTGTCCATGCCCTGGTCCTGCAGCGCGTAGGCCGCAATCTTGTTGTGCAGACCGATCCCGCGTCCTTCCTGGGCCATGTAGACGATCACGCCGCGTCGCTCCTCGGCCACGATCCGCATCGCGATCTCCAACTGCTCCCCGCAGTCGCAGCGCTGCGAGGCAAAGACGTCGCCGGTCAAACATTGCGAGTGGACTCGCACCAGGGTCGGTTCGTCGCCGGCGACGTTGCCCATCACCAGTGCGACGTGCTCTTCCGTGTGGTCCTTGGTTCGGTAGCCAATCAGTTGCCACGTCCCCAGGGGCGTGGGCAGCTTGGCCTCGGACACACGGTCGACGAGCTGCTCGGTGCGCAGCCGGTACTGGATGATCTGCTCGACCGAGACGATCTTGATCTCGTGCCGCCGGGCAAAGCGCACGAGGTCGGGCAGCCGCGCCATCTCGCCGTTGCGCTTCATGATCTCGCAGATCACCGCGCCCGGTTGCAGCCCGGCCAGGCGGCACAGGTCGACTGAGGCCTCGGTCTGACCGGCCCGCACCAGGGTCCCGCCGTCGCGTGCGCGGAGCGGGAACATATGCCCCGGCTGGACCAGGTCGTCCGGAGTCGAATGCGGGTCCATCAACACCTGCACGGTGCGCGCGCGATCCGATGCCGAGATGCCCGTCGTGACCCCTGAGCGGGCCTCGACCGAGACGGTGAATGCCGTTCCCAGCGGAGCCGAGTTGGAACCCTGGTCGACCATCAGCCGCAGCCCGAGCCGGTCCAGAATGGCGCCGTCCATCGCGACGCAGATCAGACCGCGACCGTGGGTCGCCATGAAGTTGATCGTCTCCGCCGTCACGAACTGCGCCGGCAGCGCCAGATCGCCCTCGTTCTCCCGATCTTCGTCATCGGTGATGATCAGCGGCTCGCCCAGGGCGAATGCCTCGATCGCTTCTTCGACCGGACTGAAGGGAGACTGCCGTCGCCGGCTCTTGGTTGTGCGGCGCGCCCGGCGAGGCTTCGACTGACCGGTCTTGGTTGACTTGCGGGCGGCGGTCGTCTCGGCGTCGGTCATGGCGTATTGCCTTCGCTGTACCCGCGCGCGGCGAGTCGTTCATCCAACAACTGATCGATCGTCTCTTCGATCCTCATGGCCAGCAGCTCGTCAACGTAGCGCGCGAGGATATCCGTCTCGAGATTCACCGCATCCCCCGGCGTTCGATCCAGGAGATTCGTGTGCTGCTGAGTGTACTGAACGAGCGAAACGGCGAATCCTGTCTGGTCTTTATCGATGATCGTCAGCGAGACCCCGTCGATGCAGACCGGACCTTTGACGATCATGTGGCGCAACAGCTCGGCGGGCGCGTCGTAGGCGACGACGATCGCCTCCTCCTCCGGTCGCGTGTCACGGAATGACCCTCGACCCTCGACCACGCCGCGGACGAGATGGCCGGAGAGCCGATCCATCGGCCGCACCGAGCGCTCCAGATTGACGCGGTCGCCCACCGTCAGCGCGCCCAGGTTCGAGCGCCGATACGTCTCCGGCATCAGGTTGGCGAGGAACTGGCTCGACTCGATCTGGGTCACCGTCAGATCGACGCCGTTGATCGCGATGCTGTCGCCGAGCTGGGCGTCTTCGAGGATCATCGGCGCGGAAATCCGCAACAGGCCGGGCCCGGCCTCGGTGATTTCGCCGACCTCTTCGATGATGCCCGTGAACATCTCGCCAACTCCCGGATCGTGGGTGGTTCGGCGTCAATGCTACCCGCCGGAGGCTATCCAGCTCACATAACGATGGAAGGCCCGCGCCTCTGACGACTCGCAGAGAGAGTCGATCGCTACGCAACCAGCCGCTTGATCAGTATGTCGCCGCCCGTGTCGTCGCGTCGATAGTATCGATATCCCGCCGACTTGTACTGTTCCTCAGTTAAGCCCGGCGTCGTCTCGATAGTTAAGCTCAGCCAGTCGAAATCGCGGCCGCCGGCCGAGGCTTCGCACGAGTGCAGTAATCGTTCCGAGGCGCTCGCCGGAGCGTCGGCGCGCACGGCGAGACAACCGATCGACGCCACCGCACCCTCATCGAAGCGCACCACGGCGACGCCCAGGACGTCTTCGCCGTTGACCTGCTCGCCGTTCGGCTGCGTCTGTCGCAGCGGGACCGCCGCCAGCCAGACCACCGCTTCGCCGATTCGCGCTGCGGCCAGGAGTTCCGTTCCGCCGGCCGCGCCGTGAACTCCCTGCGCCGCCAACAGCTCGCTGATCGTGTCGGCGTCCGACTGTCCCGCCTGCCGGATGCGAACGTCCTGCTCACGTTCGGGATGACTGGGATATCCCACAACCAGCAGGTCGTCGCCGAGACGCTCCACCGTCATGCTGTTGAGCCGCAGGACGTCCCGCATACGCTCGGCGCCCTGCCCGCGCACGGCGGGCTGGGCGTCGCCGCCGATGATCATCGGCGCAACGACCGCCGTGACCTTGTTGATCAGTCGTTGGTCGAAGAACGAACCAAGCACCTCGCCGCCGCCTTCGACCAGCAGGCTCACCACGCCGCGATCATGACCCAGGCACTCGAGCAGCGCGGGCAAAGAGACGCGACCGCCATGCGACGCGTCGCCCGGCAGCACTTCGACTTCGACTCCGCGTGAACGCATCGAAGCGATCCACTCCGGCGGAGCCGCCCCCGTGGTCGCGATCAGCGTCGGCGAGGAATCGGCGCCCTCCAGCACGCGACTGTCCGGCGGCGTTCGACCGCGGCTGTCGACCACCACCCGCAATGGCTGCGGGACGGGCCCCCGCCACGCTTCCGGCCGAGCGGTGAGTTGCGGATTGTCGACGATGATCGTTTCAACGCCCACCAGCATCGCGTCGAACAGCGGCCGGTTCTGATGCGCCCAGCGCAATGTCTGCGGCCCCGAGATCCAGCGTGAGTCGCCGCTTGTCGACGCGATCCGGCCATCCAGCGAGGCGGCAAACTTGGCCGTCACGAACGGACGACCGGTACGCCGATGATGCGCGTAGGCCTCGTAGTGCGCCGCCGCCTCGGCCGCCCCGTCGCCCAGGCTCACTTCCATGCCCGCCTCTCGGAGTAGCTCCAGGCCGCGGCCGGCGACCCGAGTGTCTGGGTCGCCGTATGCCACCACGACGCGCGCAACCCCCGCCTCCACGATCGCAGCGGTGCACGGCGGCGTACGGCCAAAGTGCGCGCACGGTTCAAGCGTGACGTACAGGGTCGCGCCGCGCGCGAGATCGCCCGCCTCGCGCAGGGCCATCACCTCGGCGTGCGGGCCGCCCGTTGGCTGCGTTGCGCCCTCACCGACGACCTGTGAGCCCCGCGCAACGACCGCTCCGACCGCCGGATTGGGACTCGTCGTGCCGCGCACCGAGCGGGCGAGCTCGAAGGCTCGAGCCATCAGACGCGTACTACCGGCCGGCCGCGAGCTCATGTCCGTCGGCGTCGGTCCACGATCGTCAGCGTGAGCCAGAACGTTGTCGCCGCCACGGCGACCGCGGCCAGCACAATCTGGACGGGCCGCTCCCACGCGGGATCGGTGGCCAGTTCGACGGAGCTGGAACGCGGACGCTCCTCCAGCGGCCACTCGGATTCGGTGTGCCGGACGGAACTCGCGACCGTGCGCCGCTCAGGCTCCGTCTGAACCTGGGCGCTCGACCTGTCGTCGTCCCGCTCCTGTTCGACCGCCTCGTCGGTTGCCGATTCCACCGCTTCCTCATCCACTGGAGCTGAGACCGTCGCCTCCTCCTCGGTCGCCTGCGAGACCTCCGCCTCGGCTTCAGCCGGCTCCGCTTCCTCCTGTGCGACCACGTCGGCGGCGGTCACGCTCTGCGCGCTGCCGCTGCCGTCGTCTTCGCTCGCTTTGCGCCCGGCGGACAAGGCCCGCCGCGACGGGTCGTCTGCAGCGCTCTGGGCCTGTTCGGCTTGCTCGGCCTGCCAGTTCTCCTGCTCGGCCTCCGCGTCGGATTCGTACTCGGCCTGTTCCTCTTCGGCCTCGTACTCAACCTCCTGCTGTTCGGCGGCCTGTTCCGCCTCCTGCTCCATTGCCTCGTCCTGCTCGTCGATCGCGACCATCGCGACGGTCGCCTCCTGCTCGGCCTCCGCCTGCTCCGCTTCGACGGCCGGCGAATCGCCCCGCCCCGCCTGCTCCGAGTCTGAGGCCACCTCGCTGACCGCAGGCGTGCCCGATTGCGCAGCAGACTGCGACTGCAACTCGACCTCTTCGGTCACGACCTCGGCGGTCGGCACGTTGCTTGACATATTGCCGGCCTGGGTCGTCGTGAACGTAACGGTCGGTGAGTCGATTACGTCGAACACCATCACCGCGGCGAAAGCGGCAACGCCGACCGCGGCCGTCGCCATCGAGAGCCGCAGGGCCCGCGTCGCGCCCGATGCCACGAACGGAGTCAACGTGCTCCGCTCGATCAGCTCCGGCGTGAGCTGGAACGGAACCGGAGACGGCGCGGGCGCGAAACTCCTGAGCACCGAGCGCATGTCCTGCAGATCGGCGAGATATTCCCGCATCTCATCAGATTGAGCCAGTTGTCGTTCGACTCGCTCACGTTCACGCGGAGTCAGCTCGTCGTCGAGGTACGCCGAGAGATCGTCGCGCCAATCGCGGCGAAGCAAGAGCGACGTGAGGCTCAGACGCAAGCGCATCTCAAACCAATCCAGACATCGATACCTCCGTCGGCAGCCGCCAACCGCTTCATGCTGAACGCTCTCGCCAACTCTCTCATAAATTTAGACGCATTCCCGAAGCTGATGGTTCCCGTTGCCGTGGCGCTCTCGTGCACGTGAGTGCTCCAAACCTCGCACGTGAGTGCTCCAGACCTGGCACGTCAATGCTCCAGCAGCTGATGCTGCTTCAGATAGTCGCGCATCGCGGCCCGACCGCGACTGATCCTTGACTTCACCGTACCCATCGACCAGCCCGTCGCGTCGACGATTTCCCGATACTCCAGGTCCATCACGTCGCGATAGAACACCGCTCGGCGCTGATCTTCCGGCAACGAGTCGAGCGCCTCGCGCAGGCTGCCGCTGAGCTCGATGTTCATCAGGTGCTCGTCCAGCGGCCGCTCGCCCGATTCCGGAGCGAACTGATCGCCCAGCACGTCGGTCAACCGGTCGAGCGATGTCGAGGGCCGCCGCTGCCGTTGCCGCAGGTGATCAAAGCAGGTCCGCCGCGCAATCACGCCGAGCCAGGCGGGAAACTTGCCGCGCTGCTTGTAGGTGCTCAGCCGCTCCCAGGCCTTGATGAACGCCTCCTGCATCAGATCGTCGGCGTCGGCCATACCGACGATGCCGCGGCAGGTCGCGCGGATCCTGCTCTGGTGGCGCAGCACCAGCACATTGAACGCGTCGAGCCGACCGTCGAGCGAGATCGTCACGAGGTCGTCGTCCTCAAGCGACGTGAGGTCTGTGATGCCGCCAGGATGCTGCACGCCCGAACTCCACCCCTCCTCGGATAACTGGTGAGCCTAGAGAGACTAACAATCGTCCCTCGCGACCTGTGGGAAGTCGACCTGTGGGAAACTGCCGTCATGCCGCTCGTCGACCCGCGTCCAATGGTCGAGCATGCCCAGGCCCGGGGCCGGGCGGTGGTCGGCGCCAACGTGTCGACCATCCAGATGGTCCGCGGCGTCGTCAGGGCCGCCGAAGCGGCGTCGCGGCCGGTGCTGATCCAGTTCAACCGGTCCGGCCTCTCGCTGATCGGCGGCGTGGACGTCGCGGCCCTGGTCGTCAAGAGCGTCGCCGAGCAGTCGAGCGCGTCCGTCGCCCTGCACCTCGATCACGCCGACTCCCTGGATGAACTGTCCGCGGCCATCAACGCGGGCTTCGGCTCGGTCATGATCGACGGCTCGACCCTCCCCTTCGACCGGCACCTCACCCTCGCCCAGTCGGCCAAGGGCCTGACGATCTGGTCGGGGCTGCCGCTCGAGGCCGAGTTGGGACACGTCGCCGGCAACGAAGCCGGGGTCACGATCGGCGACGCGTCCTGGACCGATCCCGACGAGGCGGCCCGCTTCGTCGAGGCAACCGGCGTCGATTGGCTGGCGGTCGCCGTCGGCAATACCCACGGCGGTCCGGCGGTCGGCGGCTTGCAGGTCGAGCGCCTGCGCGCCATTCACGACGCGGTTCCGGTGCCGCTGGTGCTGCACGGCGCAAGCGGTCTCTCCGACGACGAGCTACTCAGCGCCGTGGAGCTGGGAGTGGCAAAGATCAACGTCGGCACGGCCCTGCATCAAGCAGCGGCGAGTGGTATGCACCAGCATCTGAAAGAGCATCCGGGAGATCTGCGAGGGGCGCTAATGCAGTCGGAACGCGCCCTCGAGTCCGAGGCCGCAGAGCTGCTCATCGCCCCTTGGGCAGTCCGCTGACCGCGTCGCCGGCACGCGGGCGGCTTCTCCGTGGTATCGTCATATCCGCACGCGGCGTCGGCCTTGTCCCCGCCAGGCTGCGTGATCCCAAGGGGACTCACTCCTCCCCGCCCTCCGATGCTCTACGAGCAGAGGCCTGGCGGGGATTATCGTTGCCTGATGTCAATGCGACCTGACAGAGTCGTCGTATTCGTCGATTGGCAGAACGTCTTCAGCCGTGCGCGAGCGCTTTTTCACGGACAGCGGCGGCATGTCCGTGCTGTCGATGGCCAAATCGACCCGGCAGAACTCGCTGATCTGATCTGCCGACGAGGATCCTCAATCTCGCCGCGTGAGCTTGCTGACGTTCGTGTCTACTGCGGCGTCGCCGACCAGCACGAAGATCCGAAGATGTTCCAGGCGCGCGCGAACCAGGTCGCCGCCTGGGAGCGCAAGGGAGTGACCGCAATCACCCGAAGGTTGCAGTACCTCACGGAGCCTCGGACGCGCCGGAGGGTGGCGAGGGAGAAGGGCATTGATGTTGCCTTGGCGGTGGACGTTGTCAAAATGGCAATCCGCGAGGAGTACGATGTCGGCGTCGTGTTTTCGGCCGATACGGATCTTCGTCCAGCCCTTGAGTTCGTCGCTCAGGAGTATCCCTCGCTTCGCGTCGAAGTGGCAGCGTGGCAACACGGTCGCGACAGGCGGCGCCTCAACTTCGAGTCACCCGCACCCACATGGTGTCATTACCTCAACCATCGCGATTACATGACGATTCGCGATCCCGAAGATTACCGACCTCGGCGCTGATTCTTCGCTAGCCTCCGCCCCAACAGGGAGCCGAGGAGTTCGTCATGCTCAGCGAATACCGAATTCTTGACCTGGCCGACGACCGCGGCCTGATCGGCGGGATGATCCTCGCCGACCTCGGCGCCGATGTCATCGCCATCGAACCGCCCGGCGGCAACGCCGCCCGACGCCGCGGACCCTTCGCCGACGGATCCAATGCAGGCGGCACTGAGGATTCCCTCGTCTGGCAGTCATATGCGCGAGGCAAACGCTCAGTCGTGATCGACCTTGAATCTGAAGCTGGCCGCGCGCAGTTCATCGAGTTGGCCCGAAGCGCCGACGCCGTGATTGAATCCGCCGACGTCGGGGTCATGGACGCGCTCGGCATCGGCCATGCGGCGCTCTCCCAGGTCAACCCGGGTCTGGTCTACGTGGCCATCACCCCGTTCGGCTCCACGGGTCCCAAGGCCGGCTGGGCTGCCACCGACATCACCGTCGCCGCCGCAGCCGGCCCGATGATCCAGAGCGGGGACAAGGATCGGCCGCCGCTCAGGGTCGGCCTCCCGCAGACCGCGCTGCACGCCGGCGCCGAGGCCGCGCTCGGTGTGCTCATGGGCCTGCACGAGCGCAGGCGATCAGGTCTCGGCCAGTACGTCGACGTCTCCGCCCAGGCCGCCTACGCCCAGGCGACCCAGTCCGGGATCCTGGCCGCCGCCAACAACTCCGGCCAGTTCCAGCGGTCGGCCGTCGGCGCGGCCCTGGGTCCGCTCGAAATTCGCCTCTTCTGGCCCTGCAAGGACGGTCACGTTGCGATCACCTACCTCTTCGGCGCAGCGATCGGCCCCTTCACCGACCGGCTCATGCAGTACGCGCTCGAAGAGGGCTACTGCGACCAGGCAACCCGAGACAAGGACTGGCTCAACTACACCAACCTGATCCTCACCGGCCAGGAGCCGATCAGCGAGTACCTCCGCTGCTGCGACGTCGTCGGAGCGCTCTGCGCCGACAAGACCAAGGCCGAGTTGTTCCAGGTCGCGCAGGAACGGCGCCTGCTGATCGTGCCGGTCTCGACCATGGACGACCTCGACGAGAACGAGCATCTCGCCGCCCGCTCCTACTGGCGCGAGGTCGAGCGCGACGGCCAAGCGGTCAAGTTCCCCGGACCGTTCGCTCGTCTCTCGCACACTCCGATCGAGTACGGCCGACCCGCGCCAATGCTCGGCGAACACACCGACGAGGTGCTCGCTGAGACCCACCCGGCGGCAGTTCTCAATAGAGCAAACGCCGCCACGCCGAACCTGCCGCCGCTCTCCGGCCTCAAGATGCTCGACTTGATGTGGGTCATGGCCGGGCCGGCTGGCACCCGAGCCCTCTGCGACTTCGGCATCAACACAGTCCGGGTCGAGTCCAGCACCCGGATCGACACCGCCCGCACCCTGCAGCCATTCATCGACGACGAAGCGACGCAGCCCGAAGGCTCGGCCATGTTCCACAACATGAACGCCGGCAAGCGGATGATGACCGTCGATCCGGCCAATCCCCAAGGCCGCGAACTGATCCTCGACCTCGTTCGGTGGGCCGACATCGTCACCGAGTCCTTCACCCCGCGCGCCATGCGCGGCTGGGACCTGACCTGGGAGACCATCCACGAAGCCAATCCGCGCGCGATCATGATGTCCTCCTGCCTCATGGGCCAGGACGGACCACTGGCCGAGTTCGCCGGCTTCGGCAACCTCGCCGCCGCCTTCGCCGGGTTCACCCCGCTCTGCGGCTGGCCCGACCGCTCTCCGGCCGGACCCTTCGGCGCATACACCGATTACGTCGCGCCGCGCTTCGCCTCCGCCGCGCTGCTCGCCGCCCTCAACGAACGCGACCGCACCGGACAGGGCCAGTACATCGACGTCTCCCAGATGGAAGCCGCCATCCACTTCCTCACCCCCGCCTTCCTCCAGTACCGACTGACCGGCGAGAAGTGGCTCGCCGACGGCAACAACGACCCCGACTTGTCCCCGCACGGCGTCTTCCCCTCCGAGGGCGAAGACTGCTGGGTCGCCATTGCCTGCCGCAACGACGCCGACCGCGCCGCACTCGACTCCGTGCTCAACGGCGAGGCGCTCGAAGACTGGACCGCCGCCCGCTCGGCCGAGGAAGCGATGAACACGCTCCAGGCGGCCGGCGTGCCCGCACACGCCGTCCAGGACTCCGCCGCCTGCTTCGCCGACCCCCAGCTCCAGCACCGCAACCACTTCGTCGAGCTCACGCACCCAACTCAGGGACGCTCGGTCGTCGAAGGCGCAAGAATCGTCTTCGGCCGATCCCCGGCCGGGCGCCCGACCGTCGCCCCGACCATGGGCGCCGACAACGACCACGTCCTCCGCGAGATCCTCGGCTACACCGACGACCAGATCGTCGAGCTGGTAGCGTCGGGAGCCTTGCAGTAGCAACAAGCGCAACGAACAGCATGGGAGAAGCGACATGGCGACCCATCACGGCGAGCGAATGATCGACGGCAACGGCGTCGAAATCTGCACCGATTCATTCGGCGATCCCACCGACCCCTGCATCCTGCTGGTCATGGGCGCAGGAGCCTCAATGCTGCTGTGGGAGGTCGACTTCTGCCAGCGACTCGCCGACGGCGGACGCTTCGTCATCCGCTACGACAACCGCGACACCGGCAAGACCACCTCGTGCCCACCCGGCGAGCCCAACTACACCATCGACGACATGGCCGCCGACGGCCCCGCCGTCCTCGACGCCTACGGCATCGACAAAGCACACATCATCGGAGCCTCCATGGGCGGCATGATCACACAGCTCATCGGTCTCAACCATCCCGACCGAGTCCTCACCCTGACACCGATCATGTCCACCCCCAACGCCAACGCCGTGCTCGACGCGATGGAAGGCGAAGACGGTGGAGCCGCCCTCTCACCGCCGACGCCCGAAGTCCTGGCCGCAATCGCCTCCAGCGCGGAACTCGATTACTCCGACCGCGACGCCGTCCTCGCCAACCGGGTCCAGATGTTCAACGTCCTCGCCGGCTCGGGCTACCCAGGCGACGGCATCCCCGCCGACGTCTTCGCCGAGGAGATCGACCGCGCGATCAGCTTCCCCAGTTCCCTCAACCACGGCCCCGCCATCGCCCAGTCCGACCGCTGGCACGACCGTCTCGACCAGCTCGACTTCCCCACCCTCGTGATCCACGGAGATGAAGACCCCATCCTCCCCTACGACCACGGCCAGGCCCTCCACGCCGCCATCAACGGCTCCACCCTGCTCACCCTCCAGGGAGTCGGCCACGAAATCCCACGTGGAACCTGGGACACCGTGATTCCGGCAATCCTCGAGCACACGAGCTAGGCGATAGCGCCAATGACATCCCACCACGGCGAGCGAATGATCCAGGCCAACGGTCTGGAAATCTGCACCGATTCCTTCGGCGACCCCACCGATCCGACCATCCTGCTCGTCATGGGCGCAGGCGGTTCAATGATGGGCTGGCGCGATGAGTTCTGCCAGCGACTCGCCGACCCCGGACGCTTCGTCATCCGCTACGACAACCGCGACACCGGCAAGACCACGCCGTTCTGTCCCCCGGGTGAACCCAACTACACGCTCGACGTCCTGGCCGACGACGCCGTGGCAGTCCTCGACGCCTATCAGGTTGAGCAGGCCCACATTCTCGGCATCTCGATGGGCGGCATGATTACCCAGCTGATCGGCCTCAACCACCCCAACCGAGTGCTCACCATCACACCAATCATGTCCACGCCCCAGGCCGGCGTGGTGACGGACGCGTTCGCGGGCAAGAACGTTGCCGAACTTTCCCCGCCGCACCCCAGGGTGCTCAACCTCGTGACCAGCCGGGACCAGATCGACTGGACCGACCGCGAGACAGTGATCGCGATGCAGGTCGAGTCCTTCGCCACGATCAAAGGTTCCCGCTATCCCGAGGATCCCGCAATGGCCGACCACATCGCCAGGGACTTCGATCGAGCCATCAACTACGCCAGCTCCGTCAATCACACACCCGCCATGGCGCAGTCCGATGCCTGGCATCACCGGCTCAGCGAGATCAACAAGCCGACCCTCGTCATCCATGGCGACGAAGACCCCATCCTCCCCTATGACCACGGCCAGGCCCTCCACGCCGCCATCAACGGCTCAACCCTGCTCACAATGGAGGGCGTCGGCCACGAACTCCCGCGCGGCATCTGGGACACCGTCATCCCCGCCATCCTCGACCACACCAGCTAACCTAGTCCCCTCTCCCCGAGGGAGAGGGTTAGGGTGAGGGCCTTCCGGGACTCGGTCGCCAGCCCTCAGCCACCTCGTCGATACACCGACATCACCACCCCACTCCCCGTCGACCCCGTCCGCTCCAGGCTCAGATTCCCCGGAGCCGCGCCCTCGCCGAACAACCGCTTGCCCTCCCCGACCACCACCGGAAACGTCCACAGCCGATACTCATCGATCACGTCATGCATGAGCAGCGTCTGGATCAGTTCCGCGCTCCCATGCACCTGGATCAACGGACCATCCTCTGCCTTGAGCCGCTTGATTTCGGCGACAACATCGCCACCCACGCGCGTCGACGGCCCCCACGGCAACGGATGCTCCGCCGACCGCGTCACCACGTACTTATGACCCCTATTGAGCCGACCCGCGACCGGATCGCCCTCGCCAACGTTCGGCCAGTGCGACGCAAACACGTCGTACGTCTTCCGACCAAACAGCAGGTCGTACGGCTCCGGCATCGCCTCCGAGTACACCCAGGGCATCACATCCTCCCAGTACGGAGCCCCCCAGCCGCCCGCCGAGAACCCGCCCGACGGATCCTCCTCCGGACTCGTCGGACTCTGCATCACCCCGTCCAGGGTCACAAAACTCAAAATCGCCAGTTCCCGCATAGCAGCAACCACTCTATCCCCAGTCCCGACACTCTCCCAGTCCCCGATTTATTCGGGGACCAGCTCGGGTTCTGGTCTCTACAGACTCCCCAGATCCACCGACCGCCCAGTCTCCGCCGACTCATAGATCCCAAACACGATCTTCATCGTCTCCAGGTTGTCCCGACCCCCACTCACCGGCTCCGCCCCATCCTCGCAGCACGACGCAAAGTGGATGATCTCGTTCACATACGGATTCTCCGTCGGCAGCGACACCTCGCTCGTATCCACAGGCCGGAAACTCGTCGCCGGATCGAAACTCTCCTCGCCCTCCTGCTGAGCGCTCGTCATCACCGCCGGCACCCGATGCCACATCAACGGCGTGTTCTCCTCCGGCGGCGGCGTCCACGCCGCCCCTTCGTCACCCAGGATCACCGTCTGGAACAGCCACGGCGCCCGACTCGTCAGGCTCGCCGTCAGCGTCCCGATCGCCCCGTTCGCGAACTCCAGCGTCGCCACCGCGCGATCCTCCGCCTCGTTGGTGAAACTCGGATGCCCCCGCCACGCCCGAGCCTCGACCCGCACCACCTCGCCCACGAAGAACCGCATCAGATCCAGGTGATGCACCGAGAGCAGCGTCACCACCCCGCCGCCGCCGCGCTTGCCGTCGAATCCCCACCAGCCCGCACGCGGCGCGATCGGCTGGTTCGGATCATCCAGCGCCGCCGTCAGGAACGTGTCCGTCCGCGCCGACCAGATCCGCCCCAGCTCGCCCGCCTGGATCCGACGCCGCAGCGCCACATACGTCGGCACATGACGCAGATGCTGCGCCACCATGAACGTCACCCCCGCTTCCTCCGTCGCCTCCACGATCGCCCGGCACTCGTCCACCGAGATCGCCATCGGCTTCTCCAGCAGCACATGCTTGCCCGCCCGCGCCGCCGCAATCGCCAGCTCCGCGTGCGTGTCGTGGATCGTGCAGATATCGACCGCATCGATGTCCGCCAGCTCGCACATCTCCCGTGCGTCCGTGAAGATCGCGTCCGCCTCCAGGTCCGCCTCCGCCGCAAACCCCTGCGCCGCCTCCTCGCGGATATCGCAGACCGCCGCCAGCCGCACCCGCTCCGGATCATGCTGATACCCGGGCAAATGCTGCCGAGAAATCCCGCCCGCCCCAATCAATCCAACCTTCAGCGGCTCCGCCATGACCAACCCTCTCTCCCTGGTCGAATCCGACTCGCCAAGGCTACCGAATCCACTCCGCTCTCCCCCCGCAAAGCGGGGGGAGATGCCGAAAGCCTGCCCCCGGCTTGAACGGGGGGCAGAGGGGGGTCCCGCCCGCCGGAATCCCCCCTAAACTGACCCTGGGCCCTTAGCTCAGTTGGCTAGAGCAGCGGACTTTTAATCCGAAGGTCCTGGGTTCGAGTCCCAGAGGGCCCACCAACGGCACCCCCTCATCGAGACAGGGCGATGGAACCGCATCGCACAGCATCGAGCACAATGTGAAGAAGTACATCCTCTTCGACCACGACGGCGTTCTGGTCGAAACAGAGCAGTGGTACTACCTCGCCAACAAACGAGCGCTGGCATCGCTCGGGTTCGATCTCCCGCGAGACCAATACGTAGCGAACATGGCCAATGGGGTCTCCGCCTGGGAAGCGGCGCGAAGTTCAGGACGCTCCCAAACCGACATACAACGTGGCCGCGAACGAAGAAACCGTTACTACCAGGAATACCTGACAACCGAAGACATCGAAATCGAGGGCGTCCTGCAAACACTGGCCGCACTCGCAGACACGTACAGGATGGCAATAGTAACGACGTCCAAGCGACCGGACTTCGAACTGATCCACGAACAACGATCCATCCTGGACTACATGGAATTCCATCTGACCGAGGAGGATTACGAGCGAGCCAAGCCGCTCCCCGAACCCTATCTACGAGGGCTCGAACGCTTCGGCGCGACCGCCGCTGAGACGGTCGTCATCGAAGATTCCGCGAGAGGGCTCAAGTCCGCAGTCGCAGCCGGCATCGACTGCATCGTGGTCGCCAACGAGTTCACAGCGGCCCACGACCTCTCCCAGGCGACCGCGAGCGTCGCAACGTTTGCCGACCTGCCAGCCGCCATCAGGGAGCTGTGAATCTGGCCCGACGCCGCTAGTCCACCCGCACATACCGCAGATGCGTCGCCAACCGGCCATCGATCACCTCCGCAATCCGATACCCCGACCCAACCTCCGGCACCTCCTCGAACAGCCGACGCCCGCCGCCGAAGATCACCGGCGCCAGCGCAATCTCCAGCTCCTCGATCACCCCCAGCCGCAGGTACTGCTGGATCACGTTCGCCCCGCCCGAAATCCGAACGTCCCGCCCGCCGGCCGCTTCCCGAGCCAGCGCCAGCGCCCGCTCCGGACCGTCGTTGACGAACTGGAACGTCGTCCCGCCCGGCCGCGCCCACGGCTCGCGCCGCTCGTGCGTCAGCACGAACACCGGATTGTGGAACGGCGCCTCCTCGGGCCACGAGATCTCACCCTGCTCGAACATCCGCTTGCCCATGATGTTCGCCCCGGTCTCCTCCGTAATCCGCCGCTGCAGATCATTCACCGGACCGGTCTCCCCGCCTTCGCCGAAACCGAGGTTCTCGCGAAAATGCTCCAGCTCGAAGATCCAGCCCATCAACGCGCCCCACTTCGCCGCCCAGTCCAGGTACTCCGGGTCGTCCCAGTGCTCGACCGCCATCCCCGCCGGAGCCATGTACCCGTCCAGGCTCAACCCAATATTGACAAACACCCGCCCCAAGTCGCCCTCCTCTGTAAGCTGCCCCAGCCGCCATATCCAGGCCGCGCCGGCAAAGGCTAGTCGTCGCACGCCGCGCCCGACCGCAGCGGCGCGGGCGCCACGCCCATTGTCCGCCGGGTGGACGGACGCCCGAGGCCGCTCAGTGCGCAAATGGACATGGGCATGTCAAGGAAGTGGTGCGGATACGGGGGTCGTCGGTCAGGTAGGGCATAGCGCGGGAATCGGTAACAGACGATCCCGCGCTCGGCCGAGTGGACGGCGCTTCCGCAACCTACGTCCGCTCGCCTGCCCCACGCCCAGCGTAGCGAGCACCCTCTCCCCGAAGGAGAGGATTAGGTGCTGATGACCTCCCCTCAGTGACATCCACCGTTCCGGCCCACGAACCGCCCCCGATCATCCCGACGTTCCGATACGCTGATCGCGAGGCACGAAGGCACCGATGGCCATCTTCAACACGGCGAGGCTGCGGGATGTACTGGTGCGAGGCAGAATCGCCGAGCCGACCCCGGCGGCGGAGCTCGTCGATGAGCTGGAATAGCAGATGAGCGAGGCGCGCTCCGGCTACTCCACCCAGGATCAGGTGGGGCTGGCAGTCGCGCAAGTCCTCCAGGCAATGGCCGAGATGGAAGCCCGCCAATCGCGACACACCAATCAGGCCTTCGGAGTCATGCTCGCCGGCCTGGCCCTCGCGGTCGGCCTCATTCTGGGCTTCGGCTAGAGCAGCGGACTTTTCGTCAGAATGTCCTGGACTCGAGTCCCAGAGGGCCTACCAACCACCTGGATACCGGAGCTGTCATGAGTAATTGGGATGATTCACCCGGATCGGGGCAGTTCACAATCCACGAGGTGACGAGACGCGACATTGTCGACATGCTCCTTATGCGTGAGTCGCCGTACTATGGCCGACTTGAAGACGTAGACTTCTTGAATCGCGTTTGGCCATTGAACGAAATGCCGTCTTGGGACACGCGGTTTCGAACAGCGATGCAGGACATTAGAACCCACCTTGGGTTCGGTGACTGGGATGACTCATATCTACTTACAGTGCGCCTTGGGCTCTTGAGCGAGTCAGATGATGTGTTCCTTCGATTTGTCGAAACCGCTGTACACCCAATGGTTCTTACCGATGAGGACGATGCGATTGACGTTGTGTCTGCAATCAATCGACACCTTAGCAGCGATGGTTTCCAGCTTGTCGAGACGGAGCGCGTATCCGGCAGACCTGTATTCCGTGCCCAGCCTTTCAGTCTCCTGAGAGAGGCCCGCGAGCCCACTTCATGGGCGAAGGTCAACAGACAGGTTGCGTCGATGCGCAACCATCTGCTCCGTGCTGAGTCAGAGGAGGACTTTCAGACAGTTGGCCACTTGGGGCGAGAAGCGATGATCTCTTTGGCTCAAGCCGTCATTGATCCACAAGATGCCGCCACGGAGAATGGCGACGTCCCTAGCAAAACGGACGCGAAGCGGCTGCTAGAGGCATACGTTCGCCAAGCACTACCAGGCAAGAACAACGAGGCTCTTCGCAAGGCGGTCAGAGGGGTTGTTCAGGCCACGAGTGCCCTTGTCCACGATCGAAGCGCCACCCGCAAGGACGCAGCGCTCATTGCCGAGCTTGTTGGCTCCTCCGTTCATTTGGTGCGCATCCTGGCGACCACGCCCTGATTGGCAATGCGATCGGGCGACCAACTACGGACCTATGCTAGCAGCACCGATATGGCCGACAACATGACACCTGAGCAGCGCTCCTATTGCATGTCTCGGATTCGTTCGAAGGACATGAAGCCAGAGCTCGCGGTTCGCTCCATGACCCACCGCATGGGCTACAGGTTCCGCCTTCACCGCAAGGAACTGCCCGGCAAGCCGGACCTTGCACTCGCGAAACACCGAGCAGTGATCTTCGTGCATGGCTGCTTCTGGCACTGGCATCCAGACCCAGAGTGTCCGATTGCCCGCGTGCCGAAGTCGAACCTTGAGTATTGGAAACCGAAACTCGTCCGCACGAGAGAGCGCGATTCTGAGCACGTGGCACAGCTTTCCAGCCTCGGGTGGCGGACATTGGTGATTTGGGAGTGCGAGCTACGGTGTCCGGAATCTGTCTTAGACCGCATTCGGGACCATCTATCCCCAGCCCATTCGGCAAGTTCCCACGCGACAGGCCGGATCGCAACCAATCGGTAGTCGGCTAGGCCATGTGCTGATCTCCAATGCGACGGTGTGGCGCGTGCCATGTTGCCATGAAGCAATTCTGTGCTTTACTCACTAGCCCAGGCCACCCAGTCTCTTCTCGTACCCGTCGCCTTAGTCTCCAAATTTCTTCTTCAGCCAGTCAAGCACGTGTCGCTGATCGGCGACAGTCGCGGTTCGCACGATGGTCATCAGCCGGATCCGGGACGGCGGCTCTTGAGTAACGTTCTTCGCACCCTGATTGCAGACCATGCAGAGCGCGCGGAGGTTGCCCGGAGCGTCTTCTCCACCTTGGGTCTTGGCGATGATATGGCCGACGTGAAGGACCGTCTTCCGGTTGTTCACTGGGTGAGGCTCGCCGGCACCCACGCCGCACATCTGGCACATATTCCCGTTTCTGATCAGCACTTCAGCACGCAATCGGCCACTGACGCTGCGCTCGAATTTCAGGTCGCCGTACGGAGGAGGTTCTTCCGCGAGTCTGTATTGTCCCGGCTTGAGGTCTTCAGCGTCGTGATGCGACTCGATCCGCCAGCCTTCCTCGTCTCTTAGCTCACGCAACCTTCGGCTGTACTGGACTTGGTTTCCACTGGCGTCGCGGATTTGTTCCGTCGTCACTATCTCGCCGATCCGCTCCTTGAGGAAAGCGCGGATGCCCTTCTTACCAGTCAATCCTTCAGACATTTGCACACTGCCTCTGCCACTGCGGCGGCGAGATCGATAGTCAAGGCGTTGCCGATCTGCCTATGCTGCTGGGTCTTGCCCCCGGCAAACTGCCAGTCCGATGGGAATGATTGAAGGCGAGCCACCATCCTAATGGTCAGTCGCGGCATTCCCTCGAAGTCTCTCGACGGCGGGTCATTGGCGATGCCCAGTCCGTCCACGCCGATCTCTGCCCATTTCGCCCTTGCCCTGCTCGGGCCGAGGTCTGGCCCGCCGTGCTTGTGGGAGCCGCCGGTAAGGGTCGGCGCGGGCTGATCAGCTCTTGCCGCCCACTCGTCTGCGCGGTGCCAACCTCCTTCGGCCATGTATGCATGAAGGGCCTCGCCCACTGTGCCGCCGCCATCATTCGGCTCAGGCCATTGAAACGACAGATCATCGGCGTGGGCGATCATGAAGGATCGAGTGCGGTTCTGGTGGGCGCCGAAATCAAAAGCATTGAGTAGGCCCCATCTTGTTTGGTAGCCAAGTGTCTCGAGCGTGCACTCCAACGCCATCCGGTAGTGCTCGAACCGCCGCTGCATTAGGCCCCGTACATTCTCCACGACGACCATCCGAGGGCCGGTTTCGTTGACAATGCGGAGCAGGGAGGGAAACAGATTGCGCTCGTCTTCCTGCCCTTTCTGCTGGCCGGCCACAGAGAACGGCGGGCAGGGAAGCCCGCCCGCGACTACGTCGACGCCGCGCCAGTAGGACATATCCATGTGGCGGATGTCAGCGTTGACGACGTTCCAGTAGGGGCGGTTCATGCGCAGCGTTGCGCAGGCGTGTTCGTTGTCGTCGATCAGCGCGACATGCTCGAAGCCCGCGTGTTCGAAGCCGATCGCTTGACCGCCAGCCCCGGCGCATAGTTCTAACACACTGAGTTTCACGCTGTGATCTCCACACTTTTCGGCATGCACCTCATCGAGGCGAACACCGCCGACCCTGCAATAACTCATATGTTCGCACAGATGCCGCTCGTTGGCAACCCATCTATCCACACAGTCACCTCTGCAACCCAGTCCAGTGACTGCAGCCACATAGAACTCATGTACGCATAAGCTGACTCCACCCAACCCACACCTCCGACGAAAGAACCCCATCGACCCACCCGACACCACCGACCCAACCCCCACAGAATCCAGATACAATCAGAACACCAGTGCGATCTCGTACCGCCCACAAAGGAGACTCACATGCCCAACCCCTACCACTACCGAGCCCGCATCGACCGGCTCTGGCGGCAGGCCAACAGCGACGCCCCCGCCTACAAGCAACTCAAGGCCCTCAAGACCCTCGTCCGCGAGATGTTCCCGCCCAACCCCAATGCCGCCCGCAACTACGCGCTCTACCACGCCACCGACCCCTACGACGTCGCCCGCCACCTGCTCCGCGACCTCCACGACCACGCCTCCCTGCCCCTCTCCCCCCACGCGCAGCACGCGCAGTATGAAGTCGCCCCCGCGCAGGCGGGGGCCGCACACGCCGAGGACGAACCACCAGAGGAAGACGATGACCCCTGGTAGTCGCCCCCGCATTGCCGTTCGCGCCCGTTTTTTTCTTTCGCTCGGGGCCTTGCCGCTGAGCCTCGCCGTGCCCTTCCCGCAACCGTCCGTATCCGTCCACAATCGAACAAATCCGAACAGGCCGGCCCTCACAAACCTCGCCGCTCAACCCAGCGCCGCACCTCGTCCGCGAAGCGCTCTCCCTGCTCCGAGACCACGAAGTGGCCTGCGGCCTCGATGTAGACCAGCGTTGAGTCCGGCAACCGACGCTGCAGGTCCTCCGCATTCGCGCCGTGGCCGACCAGGTCGTCGGCCCCGTAGAGCAGCAGCGTCGGAACGTCGAAGCGGCCCCAGTAGCTCTCCACCGGCGACCGCTCCATCGCCCCCATGACCACTCCGCGATCGCTCGGAGTAGTGCGCGCCAGCCGGAACAGCCACTCCGCCCGCTGCGGGTCGCGGTCGCTGAAGCCCGGCGCGCAGTACGCCCGCTCGAACGCCGCGTTCCAGGCGGCAACCCCGCCGTCCTCCGCGCCGACCGTCGCCGTGCGCATGTCCGACGCGTCCGCCAGCGGCGGGAACTTGCCGCCCCCCGATCCGATCACCACGCCGTCCGGCGCATGGTCGCGCGCGATCACCTGCGCCGCTCGAGCGCCCCAGGCGTGCCCGATCACGATCAACAGGCCCGCCCGGTGCGGCTCAATCAGCACCATCACCGCCTGCGCCAGCTCCTCGAACGAATACGGCTCGTCGGGCGGCGGGCTCTCACCCACGCCCGGGACGTCAAAGCGAATCACGCGCCCCGCCTCGACCAGCCGGGGCGCGGCGAAATCCCAGGTGCGCCAACTCTGCCCCGCCCCGTTGAGCAGCAGGAACGTCCGCTCGCCGTCACCTTCGACCCACAGCCGGATCGACGCCGGATCAATGCTCACCGCTCACCTCCCGACCCCATCATCGCCGAATCGACCGGCAGGCGTCGGGCGTTGACGATGCATTGATGATGATGTTGGCGAGGACTAGCCTCTGCCTTGCCGGAGCGAAGGAGCGACCGATGTCGACACAATCAGAACCCCAGCACCCCCAGCACGAAGCGATCGTGATCGGCGCTGGGGTCGCGGGCATCTACCAGATGTACCGGTTGCAGGAGATGGGCATCGACGCCACGGTCCTCGAAACCGCCGAGGGGCCGGGCGGCACCTGGTACTGGAACCGCTATCCCGGCGCCCGCTTCGACTCGGAGAGCTACACCTACGGCTACTCCTTCTCGAAGGAACTCCTCGACGAGTGGGACTGGAGCGAGCACTTCGCCGGCCAGCCCGAGACCCTGCGTTACCTCAACCACGTCGTCGACAAGTTCGACCTGCGCCGCCACATGCAATTCGGCTGCAGGGTCCGGGGCGCATCGTTCGACGACGACACCAGCCTCTGGACGGTGAGCCTGGAGGACGGCCGCGAGCTCACCTGCCGCTTCCTGCTGACCGCGATCGGCATGCTCTCGGCCGCCACCCTGCCGCGAATCGAAGGCGTCGACAGCTTCGAGGGCGACTCCTGGCACACGTACTACTGGCCCCACGAACCCGTCGACCTGTCCGGCAAGCGCGTCGCCGTGGTCGGCACCGGCGCGACCGGCGTCCAGGTGATCGCCGAAATCGCCGACAAGGTCGGGGAACTGACCGTCTTCCAGCGACGCCCCAACTGGTGCGCGCCGCTGCACAACGACCGCATCGACGAGCAATCCCAGGCCGACATCCACGCCAGCTACGACGAGATCTTCGAGCTCTGCCGCCGGACGCCGGGCGGGTTCATCCACGCACCCGACCAGCGCAAGTACCGCGACGTGCCCGAAGAGGAGCGGCTCGCCCTCTGGCAGAAGCTCTACGAGACTCCCGGGTTCAGCAAGTGGATGAGCAACTTCATCGATGTCGGCATCGACCCCGAGGCCAACGCCGGCTACTCGGAGTTCATCGCCAACAAGATCCGTGAGCGCGTCCATGATCCGCTGACCGCGGAGAAGCTGATCCCCAGGGATCACGGCTTCGGCACTCGCCGGGTGCCCCTGGAAACGCGCTACTACGAGGCCTACAACCGCGACAACGTACGCCTGATCGACATCAACGAGACGCCGATCGAGCGGATTACGGCCAACGGCATCCGCACCTCGTACCAGGAGTTCGAGTTCGACCTGATCATCTACGCGACCGGGTTCGACGCAATCACCGGCGCCTTCGACCGGATCAACTTCACCGGCTCAGACGGCCTGCCGCTGCGCGACAAGTGGGCCGAGAGCCCGGACACGTTGCTCGGCATGCAGACCTCGGGCTTCCCCAACCTGCTCATGCTCAGCGGACCGCAGGGCGGATCGGTCTCGACCAACTATCCGCGCGGGATCGAGACCTCCGTCGACTGGATCTCGGACCTGCTCGGCTACATGCGCGACCACGGCTACCGACGGATCGAGGCGCAGAACGAGGCCGAACAGGAGTGGCGTCAGCACGTCCAGGAGATGTACCAGTTCCAGCTCATGAGCAAGATCAAGAGCTGGTTCACGGGCTACAACTCGAACGTCGAGGGCCACGGCAAGCACGACCACCAGCGCTACATGATCTACCCCGGCGGCGCGCCGCGCTACCGCGAGCGCCTCGCCGAGGTCGCCGCGAACGGGTACGAAGGCTTCAGCCTCTCCTAGTAGATGCCGGGCACGATCCGGTACGGCACCCGTTCCCGGTACTCGGCCCACTTCTCCGGTCCGTACTTCTCCGCGCAGGCTCGGTCGTCCTCAATCTGGCGCCAGCCGAACAACGCAAGCACGAAGACCATGTACGTCCAGGCCCAGGGATGATCGAAGTAGCCGAACAGCAAGGCGATCGACAGGCCGAAGAGCAACTCGCCCATGTAGTTGAAGTGCCGGGCGACGCCCCAGAGCCCGCTGCAGAGAATCTTCCGTTCGCCGGCCTGAATGTACTCGGGCTCGATGACACCGAGAAACTTGCGTTCCGGGAAGCGCTTGAATGTGTACTTCTGCAGGTTGGCGCCGCGTGAAATGCCCCAGCCGATGAGGAACAACGCAGCCGCGCCCGCGATCAACGCGTACGACGCCGCCGTCGAGAACCCGGGATCGGGATGGGCGGCCATGCCCCACAGGGGCAGAATGAACATCCAGCCGTACACGATCAGCCCGCCCCAGAACAGTTTGAAGCCCATGTTCTCGTGGATCAGGTCATAGGTGTAGAGCTGGACTCGCTCGAAGATGAAGTAGTCCAGCACATAGAACGTGAATATCCCCGCGAACAGGTAAACGCCGAGATTGGCGTCGGCGCCGAATTCCGCGTGGTGCCACATCGCGCCCGACAGAGCGTTGAGCGACAACATCGTCCCGCCCACGACGTAGAACCACATCTTCACGTTGATGCGGTCGTTGAAGAACGAGAACTCCTGCTTGCGGCCGAGGTAGAACGCGATGATTGGGTTCTTCACCTCCCCCGCGCGCTGGCTGAAGACGGCGATCAGCGTCAGGATGGCCGCGAACGCCGTGCCGCCGAACACCGACCAGATCGAAGCGCGATAGAACCAGTCCCGCGGCATGCCGGTCACTTCGGTTGCCCAGATGATCATGGCGATGACGAAGACCAGGATCCCGTTGAGCCGATAGTTGCGAGGCGCGCCGGTCTCGGGGTCGGTCACGTATCCGCTGACCGTGCGACCGGGCAGGATGAGTTGGGCCAGGAAAAATGCGGCGCAGATGGCCAGCGGCGTGAAGAACGCCAGGATCTTCTCCGTGGCCGTGAGATCGAACAGGTGCTCCAGACCGATCGCATCAATCATGGGTGAATGTCCCTTCCGCCGGTGGTGGGGATATCGTCGCCGATTGAGAACGCTGATGATCGAGCGCGAGCGCCCCGCGGTATCCAGCTCTCAACTCTGTATTGCAGCGCCTAGCCTGTGGCCATGCAACCAGATCCGGCGGAACATCCGATCGTCGAGACGGCCAAATCGCTTCGGCCGTTGATCGTGGCCACTGCCGATGAGACAGAGGCCAACGGCAAGCCTCCCGACCATCTGATCGAGGCGTTCACCGACGCCGGGCTCTACCGGATGTTCATTCCGGCGGCGGCAGGCGGGATGGAGGTGCCTCCGCTGGTGGCGTTCCACGCCGTCGAGGCGTTGTCCGAGGCCGACCCGTCATCAGGTTGGGTGGTGATGCTCGCAACCGAACTGTCGCTCGCGACCGGGCTGCTCGCGACCGACGACCTGCGCGAGATGATCGGGTCCGACGAGCCGGGAGGGCCTCGTTGTCGGATCGCAGGATCGGCCCGTCCGACGAACTGGGGCAAGCGGACCGACGGCGGCTGGATCATCAACGGGATCGCGACCTACGCCAGCGGGATCGACCATGCGACTCTCGTCGTGGCGACGTTCCACGATCTCGATCAGCCCGCCGACGCCTACATGTCGTTCCTCGATCCCGACCAGGGCACGATCTTGCGGACCTGGGACACGATGGGTCTGCGCGGCACCGGTTCGCACGACTATGAGAGCGCCGACGTCTTTGCGCCCGACAAACGCACGGTCAAGGTCGGTTCGCGTGCGTATGCGCCCGGTTCGAACTGGCGCATCCCCGACAGCGGGATTGCGAGCTGGCTGCAGAACGGCGGACAGGCTCTGGGCGCCGCGCAGGGCGCGATCAACGAGGTCGTCCGACACGCCGGTCTGGTCGCCAGCAAGAGCGACTCGCGCACTCTCGCCGAGCGCGAGCAGTTCCGCGTCGCGCTGGGCCGCGCGCAGGCCCGCGTCGGCTCGGCTCGCTCCTACGTACGCGAGATGGGTGCCAACGCCTGGCAGTCGGTGCTCGACGGCGAGCGCGATCGCGTGGCGGCGGGGCTCTGGCGCCTGGCCAACGTGAACGCGGTGCACGCCGCCACGGAGGCGGTCGAGATCCTGTTCAACGCCGCCGGCACGAATGCCATCCATCGCCGCTGGACGCTCGAACGCCGCTTCCGGGATCTACAGGTGGCCAGGAGGCACAACGCCGGACTCGACTTCAACTGGGACGCGGGCGCCCGTCCGATGCTCGGCCTGCCGCCGCTCACGAGAACCGCGGCGATTCCCGATCGGGACCGCTACCAGCGGGAGGCAAAGTAGCGGCCCGGAGTTGCTGTCCGCGCCCCTCCGATTGCCGTCGCTCCGCCAGCAGAGGGGCTGGAATCGATGCGGTCTTGGATTCGGATAGGGTGCTTCTATTGTGATAATTTGGCGTGGCGGAGTGACTAGGTTCGCGTGCCGTTGTTCTAGAGGGAAGGTCCGATGATGAAGGTTTCCTGGAAGGCGTTGCTGCCGCTTGGACTCGCCTTACTGCTGTTTCCTCTGGCGCTCGCCTGCGGCGGCGACGACTCCGACGAGCCGTTCCGGATTGGCGTGATGGAATCGGCGACCGGCCCCGGCGAGACCTATGGCACGGTCGCGATCCAGGCCAAGGAGATGGCGGTCGAAGAAATCAACGCGGTCGGCGGCATCAATGGCCGGATGATCGAACTGATCGTCGAGGACTCGAAGTGCAGTGCGCAGGACGCGATCACGGCGTACAACAAGCTGACCGACGTGGATGGCGTGAAGATCATCCTCGGTACATCGTGCTCGGGCGCGATGCTCGGCGCGGCGCCGCTGGCCGAGAGGGACGGCGTGGTGATGTTCTCCGGTCTGGCGACCAACCCGGACATCGCCGAGGCGGGCGATTACATCTTCCGCACCTCGCTCAACGACGCCCAGCTCGGCGTCGACACGGGCAACCTGCTCTGGGCCGACGGGGTCCGCAAGCTGGCCACGATTTCGGAATCGACCGACTACGCCGAGGGCGTGCGCCGCACGACGGTCGAACAGTTTGAGAATCGCGGCGGCGAAGTCGTTGGCGAGGAGCGATATGCCTCCGATGCGACCGACTTCCGCACGCCCCTGACCAAGCTGCTCGGCGCGGAACCGGACGCGATCCACATCGCGGCGCAATCGGAGTTCACGGGCGGGACGGTCGTCAAGCAACTGCGCGAGTTGGGCTACGAAGGACCGATCTACTCCGAGATCGTGCCGATCGGCACGACGGCGCTGGAGATCGCCGGCGACGCGGCCACCGGATTGAAGGCGGTGATCACCGATATCGATCCGGCCAACGCGAAGGGCCAGGAGGTCCTGTCCAACTTCCGTGAGAAGTACGGCTACGTCACGCTGCCCTGGTACCTCGGCTCGGCCTATGACGACGTGTACATCACAGCCGCGTGTCTGGAGGAAACCAACGACGACCAGGACGCGGACGGCTTCCGCGACTGCCTCTACGAGATCACGTGGAGCGGCGCGATCGGCGACAACTACAGCTTCGACGAGCGCGGCGAGGTGGTCGGCCTGACCAATGTTGTGGTCGAGGTGCTGCCGCCGGCGGAGCGCAACGAGGACAACAACGGCTACCGGGTGCTGGGGCCTGCTCCGAGCGGCTAGTCGAATAGC
The DNA here is from genome assembly GCA_965204335.1 of Dehalococcoidia bacterium. Lineage (GTDB taxonomy): Bacteria > Chloroflexota > Dehalococcoidia > Bin125 > Bin125 > Bin125. The sequence goes on from OZ241982.1 coordinate 999,350, forward strand.
TAGCATCGGCCCGTGAGCGCATGGACCAGCCGGATTGACCTGAGCGAGATCGGGAGTCGTCGGCGCGATCTGCTCGCGATTGTGCTGGCGGCGGCGGTCGCGGGCTACATCGCTTACGCGATCAGCGAGTCTCCCCAGCAGGCGCTGCAGTTCACGTTCAACGGACTCTCGGTCGGCGCGATCTACGCGCTGCTCGCGATCGGCTTCACGCTGGTCTACAGCACGGTCTGGTTCTTCGACCTGTACTACGGCGCGGCGGCCGCGATGGGCGCCTACGGGATCTTCTACCTGCGCTCCGGCGAGGCGCTGGGTGGTCAGTACCAGGTCAACGATCCGGCGGTCAATGTCGTCTTCGCGCTGGTCACGGCGGGCGTCGCCCTCTGGGCGCTGCGAGAGGCATATCACCGTCGCTGGCGAGAGCGGCTCGGAGCCAGGAACGCCCTGTACCTCGAAGCGCTGGTCGCCGGCGGTCTGGGCGCGTACATGGGCGTCGTCCTGACCTGGACGAACGAGCTGAACGTGCTCTTCGCCCCGGCGATCGGTCTCGCAGCGGCGTTCCTCGTGTCCTGGTCTGTTCGCCGAGTTGCTCTCACGCACCTCCCTGACCCTCTCTCGCCCCACAGACCGACGGGAGAGGCCGACGGTAGAGGCAGGTTCACCTACCTCGTCCTCGCGGGACTGCCGGCAGCGACCGTCGGCATCGTCTGCGGCCTGCTGCTCGCCAACGCCGCCGGTTCCCGGCTGTACCTGAGCTGGGTGGTCTCCTGCCTGCTCGCGGGGATGGTCGGGCTGGCGTTCTACCGAGGCCTCTACGTCCAGATCATCCAGCGCACGCGCTCGCGGTTGATCATGCTGGTCGCCTCGCTGGGCGTCCTGCTGGCCCTGACCGCGCTGACGATCATCGTCTTCGAGAGCGCGCCGCGTCCGTTGCCCGACGTCTTCGGCAGCACGCCTTGGGAAGTCGGCGGCGCGACGATCAAGGGGTTCAACGTGTTCTCGATCGGTGTCGCCTGCGCCGCGTTCATCGGACTCCTGCTGCTGCTCAAGCGGACCGCGTTCGGCAAGTCGGTGCGGGCAATCGGCGACGATGAAGAAGTCGCCAAGGTGGTCGGGATCAATACGACCGTCGTCATTGCGATCGTGTTCTTCCTCGGCGCGGTCTTCGCCGCGCTGGCCGGCGTACTCAACGGTCACGACACCGCGATCCAGCCGCGCATGGGCCTGATCATGTTGCTCAAGGGCTGGATCGCGTCGGTCGTCGGTGGGATCGGCAATCTCTACGGCGCGATCGTGGGCGGTTTCGCGCTGGGCATGATCGAACAGTTCGGCATCTGGAACCTGGCCGGCGAGTGGAAGGATGTGGTCTCGTTCGTTGTGCTGATTCTCTTCCTCTCGTTCTGGCCCAACGGTCTGTTGCCGAGGAGGTAGTCGGGTGTCGATCGTTCCGCAGGCACTCCGCGAGCGACCGCGCGCCGACATCGAGCGCGTCGCCACCGTGTTCGTGCTCGGCTGGGCGGTCGCCTTCATGCTCTGGCAGGGAACCGGATTCACGGTCACGCTGATGACCGTCTTCGCGATCTGGGCGATCCTCGCGGTCAGCCTCAATCTCGTCGTCGGATTCACCGGCCTGCTCTCGGTCGGACACATCGGCTTCTTCGGGATCGGCGCGTACACGATGGCGATCCTCGCCTCGGACGCGTCCTACGACCAGTTGCGCACGGAATCGATCCCGACGCCCGACTGGCCCTTCTTCGCGGCCCTGCCGATCGCCGTCGCGATCGCCGGACTGGTGGCGATCGGCGTCGGCATCGTCTTCAACCGCTTCCGCGACGACATCTTCGTGCTCGTCTCGTTCGGCTTCGCGATCATCGCGTTCAGCTTCTTCCTCAACCTGCGCGAGCTGACCCGAGGCGCGTTCGGCATCCACGAGATCCCGCGGCCCGCGTTCGGGAGCTGGGTGCTCGACGGGGAGGTCGAGTTCCTCGTCTTCGCGTTGATCTGCCTGGCGCTGGTCGTGCTGATCTGTTGGCTGATTGTGACCTCGTCGTTCGGCCGCGTGCTCACGGCGATCCGCGAGGACGAGGAGGCGATCGCCGTGTTCGGCTACCAGGTGACGCACTTCAAGCTGGCGGTCTGGGTGCTCTCGGCGATGATGGCCGGACTCGCCGGCGCGCTCTTTGCAAGCTGGACCAGCTTCATCGACCCCAACTCGTTCATCCTGCTTGAATCGATGCTGCTGATCGCGATCGTGATCCTCGGCGGTCTGGCCACGATCTGGGGCTCGCTCCTCGGCGCGATGGCGTTCGTGCTGCTCGAGGAGGGCATGCGTTTTCTACCCTTCCTCCCAGCAGAGTTCGTCGGACAGGCGCGGCAGGTCGTGCTCGGCGTGCTGCTCGTCCTGCTGATGCTGTTCCGACCGCAGGGTCTGGTCGGGAGATACAAGCTGTGACCGACTCGGCCGGCGCCATCATCCACACGATCGATCTGTCCAAGCACTTCGACGCCGTGCGCGCGGTCGACGAGTTGACCGTGTCGATTCCGAAGACGGGCATCACGAGCATCGTCGGGCCGAACGGGTCGGGCAAGTCGACGTTCGTCAATCTGCTCAGCGGCACCCTGCCCATTGACGGCGGGCTCGTGATCATCGACGGGATCGGGTTGCGGGTGGTCAAGGCGCACGAGTCGCCGCAGCACGGCGTCACGCGGACGTTCCAGGAGGTCCGGCTATTCGACCAGATTTCGGCCTGGGACAACATCATGGTTGTACTCACGGAGCGGCGATTGCTGCCCTCGCTCCTCGAACGGACCCGGCCGGCTCAGCGGGAACAGGGGGAACGCATCCTCAGGGAAGTCGGGATGTGGGAGAAGCGCGACGCGATGGCCGGCGAACTCTCCTACGGACAGCGCAAGCTGCTCGAGATCGGCCGCGCGATGGCGATGGACGCTCAGACGTACCTGTTCGACGAGCCGTTCGCCGGACTCTTCCCGCAGATGCTCGAGCGGGTCAAGCAAATCGTGATTCGAATGCGGGACGAGGGGCACACGCTGATCTTCATCTCGCACAACATGGACATCGTGCGCGAGCTGCCCGATCACCTGATCGTGCTCGACAGCGGCAAGCTGCTGACCCAGGGCGAAGTCCACGACGTGCTCAGCCGCGAGGAAGTGATCGAGGCGTACCTCGGAGAGTGAACCGCTCATGAATGCAACGAGCGACGCCACGCTGGAACTGACCGAGATCGCCGTCCACTACGGCGCGGTGCGGGCGCTGGACGGCGTTTCGCTGGGCATCCGCGAAGGCGAGGCGGTGGCCGTGATGGGGCCCAACGGCGCGGGCAAGTCGACCGTGCTCAAGGCGATCATGGGCCTGGCGCCGGTCGTCGCCGGCGAGGTGCACTGGCGCGGGCAGCGGCTCGAAGCGGCGACGCACGAAATCGTCAAAGAGGGCATCTGCTTCGTCCCCCAGGGCCGACGCGTGTTCACGCATCTGACGATCGAGGAGAACCTCGAGATGGGTTGCCTCTACCTCGGCGATGAGGCGGAGAAGCGCCGCCGCCTGGAATCGGTCATCGAGCTCTTCCCCGTCCTGCACGACAAGCGCCGCGACATGGCCAGCCAGATGTCCGGCGGACAGCAGCAGATGCTCGCCATCGGCCGCGGCCTGATGGGCTCGCCCGACCTGCTCCTGCTCGACGAACCGACGCTCGGTCTGGCGCCCATCGTGGTCGGCGAGGTGTTTCAGAAGGTGCGCGAGATCAGCGACCGGCTCGACACGACGATCTTGATCGTCGAACACAACATCAAGGGCGTGCTCGACTTCGTCGATCGCGCCTACGTCCTGGACAAGGGCCGCGTCGCGCACGAGGGCACGCCGGATTCGATCAGGGAGACGAACATTTTGACGGATGTGTTCCTCGGCCGGGTGCAGCCGGAACGTGAAGAGGCCGAGGACTAGACTCGACGCGCCATGTCGACCGGTTCGATCGGCTCAGCACCGCCCGACCGACAACAGTTGCAGCGCCGGCTGGCGCGCAACATCCCCGTCTACTACCTGTTCTATGGGGTCAGCGGCTTCCTGATCTGGATGCCGATCTGGGTGATCTACCTGCAGGAATTCCGCGGCATGAGCCTGACCCAGATCGGCTCGATTGAGGCGATCTTCTGGATCACGGTGGTGGTGGCCGAAGTGCCGACCGGCGCCGTCGCCGACCGCTGGGGACGCCGCGTCTCTCTGGTTCTGGGCGGCGCGATGTTCTGCCTGGGCTCGGTGGTGTTCGCGTTCAGTTCCACCTACATGGTCCTGCTCGTCGCGTATCTCACGATCGCCGTCGCGATGACGATGTACTCGGGCGCCGGCCACGCGCTGGTCTACGACACGCTGCGCCAGCTCGGCCGGACCGAGGAGTACGAGAAACACATCGGCCGCTCCGAAGCGATGGCGTTCGGCTCGATGCTGGTCGCAACGTTGCTCGGCGGACCGCTGGTCGCGCTGATCGGCTACTCGGCCACGATCCTCGTGGGCGCCGTGTTCATGGGCGCAGCCGGGGCGGTGGCCCTGTTCCTGCGCGAGCCGCCACGCAGCGAGGCGGTCATCGCCGGCCAGCCGAACGGTCGGCACTCGAGACAACACGCAGGTCAACAGGTCGGTCGGAATGGCGTCGCGCCTGAACAGCGACGCAGTGTGCTGGGCAACATGCTCGGCGGCGTGCGGGTCGTCTGGGGCAGCAAGCTCCTGCTCTGGTACATCCTCTTCGCCACGCTGCTCTCCGGCGTGATCATGATTGTGGCGGACTTTCTCATTCAGCCGCTCGTCGTCCATCACGCCGTCGACCCGGCCAGCGGCGTCGATGCGGGGATTGCCTACTCGGGCATCCTGATGTCGCCGGTTGCCGGGATGGTGGTCGGGTCGCTGCTGGCCGCCGGGGTGGCGAGCCGGCTCGGCGAGCGCCGTTCGCTGCTTTTGCCCTTGATCCTCGGCGGTCTGATCTTTCTCGCGCCAACGCTCTGGGACTCACTCTGGGTGGTCGTCGCGATCGGCGCGCTGGCGGCGATTCGCGGCATGGTTCGTCCGATCGCGACGGGCTACATCAACCGGCGCATCCCTTCCGACCAGCGAGCGACGGTGCTGTCGATGTTCGAACTCTCGACCGCGCTGGTCGTGGCGATCGTGTTGCCGCAGGCGGGCGCCGTCGCCGACACGGTTGGCTTCCAGGCCTCGTTCGGCCTGCTGCTCGTGGTGCTCATCGGAGCGGGCGGTCTGTTCGCCTTGATCTGGCGACTGCTCCATGGCCGAGAACAGGCGCGCTTCGCCTTCACGTTGCACGCGATGTCCAAACCACAGGCGCGGACGACGGTCAGCCATACTTCGGACGGAAGCGAGCCCGGTACGCAATCCATGCGCACCGGTTCGTGAGGATTTGGTCACAGATTCGCTGTGATAGCCTCCTCTTGCTTCATCCGTCCAGGTGCCCGTCCCGGGAGAATAGGGAAGTCGGTGAGAATCCGACGCGGTAGCGCCACTGTCAGCGGGGTTCGCTCGATTGAGTGAACAGAACGGAGCGCCGACGCCCACTGTCGCGAGCGCGATGGGAAGGGTGCGGCACGAACCTCCGCCCGCGAGCCAGGAGACCTGCCTGGACGAGAGGTGACAACTCTCCGCACCAGAGAGGTCCCTCGATCTCCGGGCACACGTCCCGGCCGGTCGACTTCCGAACCTTCAGCGGAGAGCTGGAGGTTTTTCGTGCTCTACGCCGGCGTCTCCAGGCTGCGCGGGTTTCGACAGATGGGTGTGACGGCGCGCCTGGGAATCGGCGGACTGACGTTGCTGGCGCTGGTGCTGGCGATCGGCCTGGTCTCGCTGAGCCTGGGTCCGGTCGACATTCCGGTCAGCCACATCGCGTGGATCGTGCTCTCCCCGCTCGGCGTCGACGTGCCCGAGTTCGGCCGTACCGAGCAACTCGTGATCGATCAGATCCGGCTGCCGCGGATCGTCGTGGGCGCCTCCGTGGGCATGGCGCTCGGCGTCGCCGGGGCGACGATGCAGGGCCTGTTCCGCAATCCGATGGCCGACCCGGGAATCATCGGGGTCTCGGCCGGCGGAGCGCTGGGCGCCGTGATCGCGATCGCAACCGGCACGGCTGCGCTGTTCTTGCTCGCGCTGCCTGTCTTCGCGTTCATTGGGGCGATGGCGGCGGCGTTCCTGGTGTACGGGATCGCTGCGGTGGGCGGGCGCTTCTCGATGGCGACGCTGCTGCTCGCCGGCGTGGCGATCAATGCATTCCTGGGAGCGATCGTCTCGGCGATCATCATTGTCCTGCCGGACAACGAGGCGCTGCGCGAGATCCTCTTCTGGCTGGCCGGCGGGCTCGATTCTCGCTCGTGGGAGCACGTTCGGATCGCGACGCCGCTGATCCTGGCGAGCACGGGTGTCCTGCTGCTGATGTCTCGCGACCTGAACCTGCTGATGCTGGGCGACGACGAAGCGCGCTCAATGGGTGTGCGGGTCGGCCTGACTCGAATCCTGCTGCTGGCCGCCGCCGCTCTGGCGACGGGCGCGGCGGTCGCGGTGAGCGGTACGATCGCCTTCGTCGGGCTGGTCATTCCGCACATCCTTCGACTCGTGCTTGGTCCCGACAATCGCGTGTTGATCCCGCTCAGCGCCCTGGCCGGCGCGGTCTTCGTGATCCTCGCCGATACCGTGGCGCGGACAATCATCGAGCCGGCCGAAATCCGGGTCGGCATCCTGACGGCCTTCGTCGGGGCGCCCTTCTTCATCCTCCTGTTGATCAAGAACAAACGACAGGTCTACTCGCTCTGAGCTGGCGGTCGAGAGGAGCCACAGTGCCGAAATCAAGGCGGCGGTCGAGAGCAATCGCTTCCTCGATGCGCCCGATCCCACATTCGTTCCGGCGGGGCGAACGCACATGAACAGCGATCAGACTCCCGCAGTGGAAGCGCACGCGGTCTCCTTCGCCGTCGAAAGCAGACGGCTGCTCGACAGCGTCGACCTACGGGCGAGCAGCGGACAGTTCGTCGGTCTGATTGGCCCCAACGGCGCCGGCAAGACGACCCTGCTTCGCTCAATCTCGAACGTGCTCCGCTTCGACGAAGGATCGGTCCGTCTGCTCGGCGAGGACCTGGACAACCTGCCGGCCCGGGAGGTGGCGGAGATCCTGGCGCTGGTCCCGCAGATCGCTCCGTACACGCAAGGGTTCACCGCGTTCGAGCTGGTGCTGATGGGGCGCTACCCGCACATGGGGCGCTTCCAGGTCGAAGGCAAGGAGGACGACCGAATCGCGAACCGGGCCATGCGTCTGACCGAGACGGAGCCATTTGCCGCGAGGACACTGGAAACCCTGTCGGGCGGCGAGCGCCAGCGGGTGTTCCTGGCGCGCGCGATTGCGCAGCAACCGCGCGTGCTGTTGCTGGATGAGCCGACCTCAAACCTCGACGTGCTGCATCAACTCAAGATTCTCACGCTCGTGCGTCAACTCGTCGACGACGGACTGACGGCAGTGGCCGCGATCCACGACCTGAACATGGCGGCGCGATTCTGCGATCGGCTAATCCTGCTCGCCGACGGACGTGTCCGGAGCGAAGGTACGCCGCAGGAGGTGCTGACTCCTGAGATGATCGAGTCGGTGTTCGGCGTCGAGGCGGCGGTGTACCGCGAACCGGCGACCGGCGCCCTGGCGATCAGTCTGATCGCTCCGGCCGATGGCGTCGGAATTGAGGCCCAGGTGAGCGGCGAAGTGGAGGAGTCGCAGCCCGTCGAACCCGCCACCCCGGCGGGAAGCGCGAGAAGCGAGGCGACCAGTGGCATCCGCTAACGACGCTTCGACGGAGCGCCGCCGCCAACGCCAACACGGCCTGGTCATCGTCAACACCGGCGAGGGCAAGGGCAAGACGACGGCGGCGCTCGGTGTCCTGTTCCGCGCGCGCGGACGCGGCTTTCACGTGCGCATGTTCCAGTTCATCAAACACTCGACGGCCAGGTTCGGTGAGCATCGGGCCGCGAAGCTGCTGGAGATCCCGATCGAGTCGCTCGGCGACGGCTTCACCTGGCTGTCGAAGGACATGGACGAGACCACGGCGCTGGCCGTCGTCCAATGGGAGCGCTGCCGCGAGGCCATCGTCGGGGGCGAAGAAGACATCATCGTGCTGGACGAGTTCACCTACGCGATGCACTACGGCTGGGTCGACGTGTCGGAGGTGATCGACACCCTCAAACGCCGTCCGAAACGGATGCACGTGATCATCACCGGCCGCTACGCGCCGCAGGAGTTGATCGATTTCGCGGATCTGGTGACCGAGATGAGGCTGATTAAGCATCCCTATGCGGAGCAGGGAATCAGGGCGCAGCCAGGCATCGAGTACTAGGGAGCGCGGGCCGTTCAGATGATCATGCTCGACGACATCCTCCAAATCATCGAACCACTCGACAGCGAAGCCATGGCGGCAGCGGAGCGGCGCCAGCAGCAACTGACGAAACCGCCCGGCAGCCTGGGACGGCTGGAAGAGCTGTCGATCCTGCTGGCCGGCATGCAGGGCGACGAGCAGCCTCGCGCGTACCGCAAGCAGCTCATCCTCGCAGCCGGCGACCATGGTGTCGCGGCGAGCGGCGTGAGCAGCTATCCCCAGGAGGTCACCGCGCAGATGGTGCAGAACTTCCTCGAGGGCGGAGCGGCCGTCAATGTGCTCGCCCAGCGAGCCGGCGTCGATCTGACCATCGTCGACGCCGGAGTCGCCGTGCCGGTGGGACCCTCGGACGCGCTGGTGTCGGTGCGCCTCGGATTCGGGACGCAGAGCATCGCCGAGGGCCCCGCAATGACCTTGGAGCAGGCTGAGGTTGCGCTCGACACGGGGGCCAAGATCGCGCGCGCCGCCGCGGCCTACGACGACATCATCGGGATCGGGGAGATGGGCATCGGCAACACGACATCCGCAGCCGCGATTGTCTCGGTGCTGAGCGGTCGTCCGCCGGAAGCGGTCACTGGTCGTGGCGCGTCTCGCAGCGACGAGCAGCTCGCGAGCAAGATCGCCGTGGTGAGGCAGGCGATCGCCGTCAACCAGCCCGACCCGACGGACGGTATGGACGTGCTGCGCACGCTCGGCGGCTTCGAAATCGGCGTCCTGGCAGGCGTCGTGCTGGGCGCTGCCTCGCGGCGGACGCCTGTAGTCCTGGACGGCTTCATCACGGCTGCGGCGGCGCTGATCGCACAGGCGATCGTGCCGTTGAGCAGGGAGTACCTGATCGCCGGTCACCGTTCCGCGGAGCGCGGTCATGGCATTGCGCTTGAACACCTGGGACTCGAGCCGCTGCTCGACCTGGACATGCGCCTCGGCGAAGGTACGGGCGCGGTGCTGGCGATGGGCATCGTCGACGCGGCGGCGGCCAGCTTGAATGAGATGGCCACGTTCGCGGAGGCTGGGGTGTCGGACCAGGGCGCGTCGCCGTGAGCGGCCCGCGCGCGGCGATTGGCTTCCTCACGATTCTGCCCGTGTCCGCCAATCGCGCGCCGACAGGCGCCGATCGCGCCTGGTTTCCCCTGGTCGGACTCTTGCTGGGAGCATGCCTCGTCGGGCTCGACGCCGCGGCGCGCGAAGGGTTGCCGGCGGTGGTCGTCGGCGCGCTGTTGGTTGCTGCGCTCTTGACCCTCACGCGTGCATTGCACACGGAAGGATTCCTCGACTGCTGCGATGGGCTGTTCGGCGCATACACACCGGAGGACCGGCTGAGAATCCTGCGCGACACGCACGTTGGGGCGTTTGCCGTCATCGGTGGAGCGGCGTTGATTGTGACCAAATGGTGCTTGCTTGCCAGCACGCCGGAGACGGCTCGCATCGGGCTGCTGCTGGTCTTTCCCTGCCTGTCGAGGTTTGGCATGCTGGCGACGATGTCGATCTTTCCGTATGCACGAACGGAAGGGCTGGGCACGTCGTTCATGGAGGGCCGGCACTGGTGGCAGGTTGGGGCCGGGCTGGTGACGGCTGCGCTGGCGGCAGGACTGTTTCTGGGTCCGGGCGGGCTGGTCCTGTTCGGCGTCGTCTCGGCAGTTGCGCTTGGACTGGGCCGATGGATGACCGGCAGACTGGGCGGCATGACCGGCGACGCGTATGGCGCAGTAAACGAGATGGGCGAAGTGTCGGCCTTGATCATCGGCATTGCCCTGGCGCCTGTGTTGCCTGAGCTGTTCGAGGTGCCGTTCTGGTAGGAGTGTGCGGATGAGTAATCAGCAGGCGTTCGCGCCCTGGGACGAGGGTTGCATCTGGTACCTGGCGCGGCACGGCGAGACCGACTGGAACCGGGCGCGCCGGATCCAGGGTCAGGCCGACATACCACTCAATCAGAGTGGACGCGCTCAAGCGGGGTTGCTGGGTCAATGTCTCGGCGATGCCTCGTTCTCCGCGATCTATGCCAGCGACCTGTCGCGGGCGATGGAGACCCCGCGGCTGGCGGCTGGCGAGGGCGCATCGGAGCTCGTTCCCGTCAGGGAGTTGCGCGAAATCGCTTACGGCGAGTGGGAAGGTCTGACGTTTGCCGAGGCGGAGGCTCGCGATCCGGAGGGGTTCGCCGAACGGATGCTGCGCCAGAACGTGCGCTACGCGCCGCCTGGTGGCGAGAACGTGGAGCAGTTCGTCGAACGGGTCCGACAGTTCCATGACCAGGTTCGCGCGCGGCATGGGTCGGGTGAGCGGGTACTGGTGGTTGGACACAGCGGCTCGCTGCTGGCGCTGCTGGTCTGTCTGTTGGATATGCCGAACGAGTACCTGTTGCGGTTCCGGCTGAATCCGTCGGGGCTGTCGATCGTCAGGACATTCGATGAAGGCGCGGTGCTGGAACTGTGGAACGACACCAGCCACCTGGCTCTGCGCGAGAAGGAATAGCCCGAAGGGATCGATTATGGGCAAGCGACTGACGTTCATCCTCGGCGGGGCGCGCTCGGGCAAGAGCAGCTACGCCGAGCAGCTCGCACAATCGGGAGGCCGGGTCCTGTACGTCGCCACCGCGGAGGCAGGAGACGATGAGATGGTTGCGCGCATTGAGGCGCACCGCCGCCGCCGGCCTGATGGTTGGGACACCCTGGAAGCGCCGCTGCATCTCGTGGATGCGATTGGCCCGCTGCGATCCGAGTACGACACGATCCTGCTCGATTGCCTCACGCTCTGGCTGAGCAACCTGATGCACGATCACTCGACCGAAGGAGCGGCGGAGGTCGACATACCCGCCGAGGCCCGGCGACTGCTCGACTGCTACGCGCAAGGCGACGAGTCGTGGATCGTCGTGAGCAACGAAGTCGGCCTGAGCCTCGTCCCCGCGAATCCGATCGGCCGAAGATTCCGTGACGAACTGGGCAGACTCAACCAGATCGTCGCGGCCGCCGCCGACGAGGTCCTGTTCATGGCTGCGGGTCTGCCGCTCAGCCTGAAGGCCCTGTCCCAGGTCGGCACGACTGATGCACGCACCCGGGAGCAACGCACGTGAGCCAACCTTCTTCTCTCCCGCCCTCGCGCGTACACAGTCAATCGTCTCACTCGAAACATCGCTTGTCTTCAGCAGCTACCATCCCTGAGAACCAGAACTAGATGAGGAATCGCTCGTGAGAATCGAAGACGACAACGGGATCTCCGGCCTGCTGATCGGCGAGGAAACCCGCCTCTGCGGCGGATTCGGCTTTATCGAGGGGCCGATCTGGATTGCCTCGGACAATGCGCTGGTGTTCAGTGACATTCCCGGCAATCGCCAGCACATCTGGCGTCCGGGCGACGCCGAGGCGGCCGTCTACCGCGAGCCGTCCGGCTGGTCGAACGGACTGACGCTCGACGCCGCCGGCAATCTGCTCGCCTGCGAACATGGCGGCCGCAGAGTCTCAAGCGCGCCCTATGGATCGCCGGGTAGCGAAGCGGCACTTGCGGACGCGTGGGACGGCAAGCAGCTCAACAGCCCCAACGATCTTGTCGTCCACAGCTCAGGCGCGATCTTCTTTACCGATCCGAATTACGGGAACGATTCTGGGCGAACTCCGCGCTTCGGCCAGGAAGGGCAGTCCCAGGAGCTCGACTTCCAGGGCGTCTACCGGATCGATCCGGACGGTTCGCTGAGTCTGGTCGCGCCAACGGGATTTTCCAATCCCAACGGTCTGGCCCTCACTCCCGACGAATCGCAGCTCTACATCGGCGACTCGCAGGAAGGCCTAATCTGGCGCTACGACGTCAACGCCGACCTGACGCTGGGAGACCGCATCCTCTTCGTCGATCAGTCGAACGACGACCGTCTCGGCGCGCCGGACGGGATGAAGGTGGATACGGACGGCCGTCTCTGGACGACGGGCGCCGGCGGGGTCTCCGCTCACGCCGCAGACGGGACCTACCTCGGCGTCTTCGAGATGGACGAGCACGCCGCCAACCTCACGTTCGGCGGGGACGACTTCTCAACGCTCTACATGACCGCGGGGACAAGCCTGTTCAGCATCGAGACAGCCGTACGAGGGATCGTGCCCGGCTCGCGTTAGGCCCCTGAGCCTGCGTCCCGCAGCACCAACTCGAAGACCTCCAGCGTTCGCTTGGTGAAGAGCCACATGTTCTCTTCGCGGTCTTCGAGGCCGGTTTCGAGCGTTTCGACATACTCGGACGGTCCGGCGATGGCAATGCAGGTGTGTCCGGACGCATCCCCGTAGACGTTGCCTCCGGGACCGGCCGCGCCGGTTTCTCCAATGCCCCACGTGGCCCCGAGGCGCTCGCGAATTGTCTCGGCGATGATCTGCGCGTACGGCTCGCTGCTCGAGCGAACGCCGGGGTAGTCGTCGAGGCTGATGCCGGTGAAGACCGAGCGGGCGACGCCCGTGTACGTGACGGCGGCGCCGGCGTAGTAACGCGAGGCTCCAGGGATTGAGAGCAGCGCAGCCGAGACGAGGCCGCCGGCGGTGGTCTCGCAGATGGCGACCGTTTCTCCCCGTTCTCGCAAGATCTCGGCGATCGACGCCGCCATCGGTTGCAGTGGTTCCATGTCTGATCTCCATCCTGAACTCTTCGACTCCGTCTAGCGGCTAGTATCGCGGCAGGCTGCAAGTCATCGAGGAGGCTGCCATGAGTACACCGATCCGCGTTCACGTCGTCGCCGGAGGATTTCCCCCGGGCAAGCATGCGGGACACGACATCGACTACGCGCGGATGCGCATCCTGATGGCGCTGCAGTCGAACGAAGACGTGCACACCACCGTGAGCAGCGACTTCACCGACTGCCACAAGTGGATTCGCGATGCTCATCTGCTGGTCTGCTACGTGGCCGGTCCCTTCGCCGACGAGTACCAGACCGGCGTGATCCGGGACTGGCTGGGCGACGGCGGGCGCTGGCTGGCGCTGCACGGCTCGACCGGCGGCAAGGCCGAGCGGATCGGCGGCGAGGGCAGCCGCCGGCGGTTGGTCAAGATGGACTATCACGAGGCGCTGGGCGGGTTCTTCATGACCCATCCGCCGATCCGCGAGATGGACGTCAAGGTCCAGGACCACAACCATCCGCTGACCTATAACCTGCCGGGCAATTTCCCGGTGCAGGACGAGCCGTACATGGTCGAAGTCATCCATCCCGATACGCAGGTGCTGCTCACGACCGAGGACATCGAGAAGCCGCCGCACGTGGACGAGATCTACGGCGGCGATCTCTCGCTCTTGCCCGACGGCAAGTCGCACGCGCTCGGCTTCGCCCGCAAGGTCGGCGAGGGCGAGATCGCCTACATCGCGCCGGGACACTGCCATACGCCGTTGACCAATGGCCAACGAACCGTCCACGAAAGCATCTCGCCGGACGGCACGGTGCCGCTGCGTTTCCGCGGACCGTGGGAGACCGAGCCCTACGAGCAACTCTTGAAGAACGCGATCGATTGGGGTACCGGTGTCAACGGCTAGCCCCGCCGACCTGGAGAATCTGGCCGAGCTTCGGCGTCGCCGCGATCAGTTTTTCGCTCCCAATCCGGAAGGCGACGAACGCGCCCACAGCCGCGGCTTGCTGACCGCGAACGAACGCATTGAGCTGCTGCTCGATCCGGGCAGCCGGTGGGCGTTCGGCTATGGGCTCGGACCGACGCCGCTGCAACTCGGCTTCGGCGAAATCCACGGCCGGCCGGTGCTCTACAAGGCGCACGACACCTCGGGCGGCGTCGGCGCCTACAACCTGCGTTCTCGAGTCAACATGAGGGCGGTCGGACACATCGTCGACAAGGCCGCGCTGCCGATGTTCTACCTCTTCCAGGGCGCGGGCGGCCAGATCGAGGACCACGTCATGTCCTCGGGCTTCTCCGCCGTCGGAGGCCAGAACGTCGGCGCGCGTTCCAGCGTGCCCCGGCGCGGCGGCGTGTTCACGGCGATCCTGGGCAACTCGTTCGCTCCCTGGGCGGCCTCGGTCGCCGACTTCTCGGTGATGACGCCGCGTGCCACCGCGACCTTCGTCAGCCCGTTCATCATCGAGTTCGCAACCGGCAAACGTCCCGACCTCTACGAGATGGGCGGCGTCGACGTCCACACCAAGATGACGGGCCAGATCTGCCGGCGCGCCGAGGACGAAGCCGAAGCGATGGAGACGCTGCGCACCTGCTTCTCCTACCTGCCCGGCCACGCCTTCGAGTCCGCGCCGCGAGTCATGACCGGCGATCCCAGGGATCGCTGCGACGAGGAGCTGCGCACGTTGGTGCCGAAGTATCCCAACCGACCCTACGAGGTACGCCAGATCATCGAGCGGGTCGTCGATCGGGACAGCTTCTTCGAGTGGCAGCCCGAGTTCGGCATGAACCTGGTCACGGGATTCGCCCGGCTCGACGGACGCACGATCTGCGTGATGGCGAATCAGCCGAAGGTACGCGGCGGCGCGATCGACATGAACGCATTGATCAAGGCGCGACGCATGGTCAAGACCGCGCGCACGTTCTCGCTGCCGCTGCTCACGTTCTGCGACACGCCCGGGATTATGACCACGCAGGAAGAGGAGCACAAGGGCCTCTTGACCGAGACCACGGTCTACATCTCGGAAAAGATGGAGTCCGAGGTGCCGACCGTCTGTGTGACGCTGGGCAAGGGCATCGGGATGGGCTACTTCATCATGGGTTGCAGCGATCCCGAGGCGATCACATTGTCCTGGCCGACAACCCAGATCGCCTACCTCGGACCCGAGGGCGGAGCGGCGGTCGTGCATCGCAAACAGTTGGCGGCGGTAGAAGATCGTGATGATCACCGGCTACTGCTCGACGAGTTGGCCGAGCCCTTCCGTCGCAACATGAACCCGTGGCGCGGCGCGCAGATGGCGACGATCGACAACATCATCGATCCGGCCGAGACTCGACCGCGCGTCATTCAGGCGTTTGAAGCGCTGGGACGAGGAGGACGCAGATGACGACTCGACCACAGCGGCACGTCAGCCCGGAAAAGAACCTGACGATGGCCGAGCGAATGGAGCGCGTCGAACAGGAGCGCGCGCACATCGATGCGTTCGACCGGGACCGTCAGCTTGAGCCGGGCCAGTTGACCCCGCGAGCACGGATCGCGGCGTTGGTCGATGAGGGCTCCTTCCTGGAGATCGGCGCCTTCGCCAAGAGCCAGCACCGCGACGCTGCAGCGGAGACGCCGGCCGATGGTGTGATTGTCGGATATGCCGAGATCGGCGGGCGTCGCGTCGTGGTGCTGGCCGAGGACCCGGTCGCGCTGGCGCAGACCGACGCGCAAGTCGGCAAGAACAAGCGCAACCGGATGATCTCCAATGCGATCTACCGCCGCCTGCCGATCGTCTACCTGGCCGACGGCGCCGCACAGGAGTCGCCCGAATTCGACATGCACCGGGGCTACCTGCTCGGCCGGGTCGCCGACCAGCTTCCGGCCCGGGATGTCGCGGAACGCGAAGCGCCCTTGGTGACCATCGCGTGCGGTCTCTGCGCCGGCCAGAATGGTTCGCTCGCCGTGCGCTCGGACCTGCTGATCGCCACGACACACGCCCGGTTCGGCGCGCTCGATGGTTCGCCGAGCGCCGTCGCCGACCTCGTCTGTGAGGACGACGCCGGCGCCGTGGCGGCTGCTCAGCGCTTCCTGGGCACGCTCCCGGCGGAGCTGGGCCGGCCGCTCGAGCCGCGAACGCACAATCCGGCCGGACCGTCGAACATCCTCGTCGATGAGGACATGGATGCGTCGCCCGAGGAACAGTTTGAGTCCTTCCTTGACGGCGAGGGCTCCGTGCTCCTGAGCGGGATCGACGCGGATTGCCTGGTTGGCCTGGGACGGATCGAAGGCTTCCCGATCGCCTTTGCGCTGACCGGCGGATCACCGCGCGCGGCGCTGACCACAGTCGACATGAAGCGAATCGCACGCGCCGCCTCGTGGAGCGCCGACTACCAGATTCCGTTCTTCTCGACCCAGGACACGCTTGGCTACGACCAGGCAGATGCTGCGACGCCCGAGTTCATGCATGCCGCGGCGCGAGCGGTCGAGTCGCTGCGCGCATCGCACGCGGCCAAGATCACGATCATCACCGGCTGGGGACATGCGCTGGGCGATTTCGCCCTCGGCGGTCTTGGCACCGGGTTCGATTTCATGTGGTGCTGGCCCTCGGCCCGGCTGGGCGTGACCGACAGTCCCGGCTACCTCGCCCGAGACCCGGATTCACCGCCCTCGGACGGACCCTGGGACGCGGCCGACCTGGGCCTGGTCTCGGAAATGATCACCCCGGCCGATACGCGTGCATGGGTCGCCCGAGCCCTACGCCTGCTCGGTCCCGGGCGCGCCATCCCGGCCGCCCATTACGATCGCGGCCAGCAGATCCACGACATGACCTGATGGGCCGGCGATTGCCCAATCGACCCGCGATCCTGACCAGTCTCGAAGGAATGAACCATGACCTACACCGCCATCGAGTTTGAGACCGACGGCCCGATCGCCACGATCACCATGGACCGACCGGAGAAGCGCAACGCGCTCAACCATGCGTTGCTCGATGACCTGCTGCATTCACTCGGCGTGGTCGCCGAGGATGATTCGCTGAAGGTCGCGATCCTTCGCGCGAACGGTCCGGCGTTCAGTGCCGGCTACGACATTGACGGCAGTCCATACATCAATCCGCCCGGCGGCGGGACCGAGTGGAACATCGTCAACGGGCACAAGCACCAGCGGATCATGCGCGGCATCTACGAGGCGATCTGGGACAACCCCAAGGTGATCATCGCCCAGATCCATGGACATGCCCTCGCCGGCGGCATGTACATCTCGATGCTTTGCGACCTCGTCGTGGCCGCCGACGAGGCGATCATCGGCGAGCCATTCATGCGCATGGGCGGAGCCAGTTCGATTCCGTTCTGGAGCTACCTCGTCGGTCCGCGGCGGGCCAACGACATGCTCTTCACCGGCCGTGTGCTCTCGGGCCAGGAGGCCGAGGAGTGGGGACTGGTCACGCGCAGCGTGCCCACTGACGAACTCGATCAAACCGTCCGTGAGATGGCGGCCAGCGTCGCTGAAGCGCCTCTGGCGAGTCTGCTGACGAAGAAAGAGATGTGGCACACCCAGGCCGACATGCTCGGCTGGGGAGCGCAGTTCCGTTACACCACCAGCCTCAACTCATGGCTCAGGATGGCTCCGCCCCCGCCCGACAGCGCTGGCAGCATGCGCGACTTCATGAACGAGCGCAAAGCCCAGCAGGAACGCGGCGAGTCGACGGACTACTAGAGCTCCGGATTGCGCATAAAGTCCGTCGCGTGCTCGTAGGCGTAGCCGGCGCGGCAGAGAGCCTGCTCGCTGCCCAGCGGACCGACGAGTTGTAGCGCGATCGGCAGGCCCTGCTCGCTCCAACCGTTGGGCAAGGTCAGCGTCGGCGCGCGGTTCATGTCCCAGGGTGCGGTGTACTGCAGCCGCGACCACTGGAACTCGCCCGGGGTGTCGTCGTACATCATGTCTTCGGTGACCTGGTGCGGCAAGGTGCCCTGTGCTGAGCAGGCCAGCATGTCGATCTCGGCAAAGACCCGCGCCAGCCGGCCGCGCAGCTCCTCGCGGCGGATGCAGGCGTCGGCGTAGTCGGTCGCGCTGACCGACGAGCCCAGCTCCAGCCAGGCCCCGAACCAGTTGCCATAGTCGCCGGCGCGGCTCGGATAATGATCCAGGTGAGCGTGCAGCGCCTCGACCGAGCAGAGCGTCGGCCAGTCGGCCATGTAGGGCATGAAGTCGGGCAGTTCGACCTCGACGATCTCCGCGCCCAGCGAGGCCAACGTCTCGACGGAGGCAGCGACCGCCTCCGCGATCGGCGGGATCACTTCGGCGGTCGCGTAGCGCTCGTCGTAGCCGATCCGCATGCCCGCGACCCCGGCGTCAATGCCGTCGAGCATCGCCGGGGCTGGTTCCGGCAGCGTGGTCGGATCGTTCGGGTCGTCGCCGGCGATCACTTCGAGCGTCACGGCGCAGTCCCAGGTCGAGCGGCACATTGGACCGACATGGTCGAGCGACTGGGCCAGGTCGAGCACGCCGTAGCGGCTCACCCGACCCCAGGTCGGTTTCAGTCCAACGATGCCGCAGGACGCCGACGGCCCGCGGATCGAGCCGCCGGTGTCGCTGCCCAGCGAGGCATAGCACAGCCCGGCCGCCGTGGCGACGCCCGAACCGCTGGAGGAGACGCCGGTCCAGCGCCCCGCATCCCAGGGATTGACCGGCACCTGTCGGGCGCGGTTGTAGCCGGCCATCGCGCCCTCGGTCAAGTTGAGCTTGCCCAGCATCACCGCGCCGGCGTCCTTGAACCTGGCCACGACCGTCGAGTCGAAATCCGGGACGAAATCTTCGAGCACCCTGGTGCCGCCCATGGTTCGGACGCCATCCGTGTAGCAGAGGTCCTTGACCGCGATCGGAATCCCGTGCAGCGGACCGCGATAGCTGCCGCCCGCGATCTCATCCGCCGCCTGCTGCGCTTCTGCCAGCGCCGATTCGGCCATCACCGTGGCATAGCTCTTGAGCCGCCCGTCGTGCGCTGCGATTCGGTCCAGTTGCGCCTTGGTCAGTTCGACCGGCGAGAGTTCGCCCGACGCGATCCGTGGGGCAAGTTCTTCGATCGTGGCGTATGCGAGGTCGTCGGTCATTGGTCGTCTCCGTCCAGCTCGGGGGCCGGGACTGCGTTCAGGCGCTTACGGAATCCCGATCAGCTCGGTGTCGGCGCCGAACCAGATCGTCTCCGCGGTGTCGACCAGTGGGCCGAAGGCGTCGGACGTGATCGTTTCGCCGTACCGAGTCCAACCGGACGGGTCGCGGAAGTAGAGCTCGGCCATGCCGGCGTAGGGCTCGTCATCGGGATCGATGCTGTGGCTGACGACGTACCGGAGTCCACCGATTTCGTTCATGACGGTTCGCACGTTGGGCGCGTGAGCCTCGAGCCAGGTGCTGAAGAACTCGTCCCAGTCGACCCCGTCCCGGGCTTTGACCAGGAAGGTGACCTTGAACAGGTTGCTGCGCGTCGTTGGGAAGGGCTCGTTCAGCGTCAGGGGTACAACCGGCAGATCCGCACCGCCGTCGATGATGACGTGCTCCGTGGTCGCCCAGGGGACGAAGGGCTCGACCTTCTGATCGAAGGTGTCTCGCGGCTCAGTGAACATCGGGCCGTCGGGCTTGCGCAGCGGCTTGTCGAACCAGAGCTGGGCCATGCCGTCATACGTCGGCCGTGCGAGATGCTCCCCTCGTTCGCCGTTGAACAGGGTGACTAGGTACTTCCGAGCCGGACGGCGGCCGGCTGCTTTGGCGGCTTCCTGCGCCTCGAGCACGCCGGGCATGTGGTTCTTGTACCAATGGACGATCATCTCGTCCCGAGTCGCATCCTCACGCCGACGAATCATGAACATCATCTTGGCGCCGGGAGTTGTCGTGATCGATTCGGGCATGATCGCCTCCTCATGATCGGGCGTGGTTCGTGGGAGTTTGGGCGGAGTCTAGGCGTCGGAGCTTGCAACCGTGCGATCCAGCACTGACAATCGCCCCATGACGACACCAACCACCCAAGACCTGCTCGCGCGCCGGGAACGGCTGCTGGGAGCAGGCATCGCCACCTTCTACGACGATCCGGTCCACATCGTGCGCGGGGAAGGCGTCTGGCTCTACGACGCCGACGGCCGCCGCTACCTCGACCTCTACAACAATGTGCCCTGCGTCGGCCACGCGCACCCGCATGTCGTCGAGGCAATGCAGCGCCAGTCCGAGACGCTCAACGTCCACTCGCGCTACCTGCACGAGGGCATCCTCGACTACGCGGAGCATCTCACCTCGGTCCACGCCAATCACCTGACCACCGCCGTCTTCGCCTGCAGCGGCACCGAAGCGAACGAGATCGCCGTCCTCATGGCTCGAGCGGCGAGCGGAGGGCGAGGGCTGATCTACACCCAGGCCGCCTATCACGGCAACTCGACCGAGGTGCGCAAACTCTCGCGCTTGCGCGGCGACGATGAGCCCGAGTTCCGTTCGATCCCGGTGCCTCAGCGCTATCGGCCGATCGAAGACGATCTGGACGACGAAGATCTGACCAACGCGTATCTCGGCCGTCTGCAGGCCGAGATCGACGGCTTCGCCGAGGACGGCATCCCCTTCGCCGGCATGATGGTCTGCTCGATTCTGGCCAACGAGGGCCTGCCCGACATCCCGCCGGGATTCATGCCCCGGGCAGCGGAGATGGTTCGCGAGGCGGGTGGGCTGTTCATCTGCGACGAGGTACAGGCCGGATTCGCGCGCTCCGGCAACTGGTGGGGCTACGAGACGACCGGCGTTACACCCGACATCGTCAGCATGGGCAAACCGATGGGCAACGGGATGCCGCTCTCCGGGGTCGTCGCATCGCAAGCACTGGTCGAGACGTTCCGCGAGCAGACCCACTACTTCAACACCTTCGCCTCAAGCCCGCTGCAGGCGGCCGTGGGCAAGGCCGTGCTCGAAGTGATCGAAGGCGAACGACTGGTCGAGAGCGTGGCCGATGTCGGCGGCTACCTGATCGACAACCTGCGCTCGCTGCAAGAAGGCTGCGAGCCCATGGCGGACGTGCGCGGCCACGGCCTGTTCATCGGCCTGGAGTGGGTTGCCGATCGCGAGAGCAAGGAACCTGATCGGGCCGGAGCCGCGGTCATCGTCAATCGCCTGCGCCGGACGGGCTTCCTGATGGGGCAGGCCGGTGAGCACGGCAATGTGCTCAAGGTGCGGCCGCCGCTGGTACTCAAGCGCGAACAGGCCGATCTGTTCCTGGAAGCGTTCGAGGCCGCCATCGCCGAGCCCGTCTAACGATCCGATGCCCGAGCCGACGAATCTGAGCGACGCTGATCTGACTGCGATCGCTGAGCGGTCACTGCCAGCCTGGGGACTGAAGCCGGACGCGATGGAGTTGGTCTCGCGCAGCGAGAACACCGTCTTCCGCCTCGACATCCCCGATCGACGGCGCTACGCGCTGCGCATCCACCGTCCCGGGTATCACACGCTCCCGGAGCTTGAATCGGAACTGCTCTGGACCCGGGCGCTGAACCAGGCGGGAGTTCGGGTGCCTGTCGGCGTGCGAACCCTGGACGGTCCCGGTTACGCCACGATCCCGACTCCCGACGGCGAATCGAGCCGCGCCGTCGGCCTGGTGCACTGGCTCGAAGGCGAACTGCTGAGCTCGGTGCTCGAAGCCGAGCAGGATGAGTCGATAATCGCCGAGCACTATCGCCGGATCGGCCGAGTACTCGCCGCAATGAACGATCAGGCCAGCCAATGGACCCCACCGGCCGAGTTCACACGTCACGCGTTCGATGTCCCGGGCTACGTGGGTGAATCGCCATTCTGGGGGCGATTCTGGGATGTTTCCCTGCTCACCGGCGCCCAGCGGACACTGCTTTCCGGCGCGCGCGAGAAGATTCGTCAAACGCTGAACGAGTACGGCAAGGATCGCGGCACATACTCGATGATCCATGCCGACTTGCATGCCTATAACATCCTGATCGATCCGTCCGGCAACCTCCAGGCGTTCGACTTCGACGACGCCGGCTTCGGCTGGCACCAGTACGACCTGGCGGTCGTCCTCTTTGGCCTGGAGGACCAGCCCTACTTCGACGCGATCACCGATGCACTCGTCGACGGCTATCGTTCGATTCGGCCGTTCAGCAATGAGGCGCTGTCGCTGGTTCCGCTGTTCCTGTTGATTCGCCGTCTGGTGCTGATCAGCTGGCAGTGGGATCGGCCCGAACTGGGTCGTCGTGACGGGCTGGAGGCCTACATCGCCGACGCCTGCGATCGGGTCGACGCCTTCTCGTTCTAACCTGCGCTACGTCCGCAGACACTACCCGGTCAGAGCGAGAAGTCACGTATGACGTCCGATCAGGCAACGATCACCACCGATGACCGCTCGGTGGTCGCCGTTACCATCGCGATCGACGGAGGTTCGGCATGTCCATCAAGAAACTGCTCGTCGCCAATCGTGGCGAAATCGCGATCCGAGTCATCCGCGCGGCGCGCGAACTCGGCATTGCCTCAGTCGCGATCCACTCGCAGGACGACGCCAACTCGCTGCATGTGAGGCTGGCCGACGAGTCAGTCTCTCTCGACGCCGTCGGCGCGCGTGCCTACCTGGATGTGGCGGCAGTGGTCTCGGCCGCGCGCGCGACCGGCTGCGATGCGTTGCACCCCGGCTACGGCTTCCTAGCCGAGAGCGCCGAGCTCTCTCGCGGCTGTGACAACGCTGGAATCACCTTCGTCGGTCCCACGCCCGAGTCGCTCGAGTTGTTCGGCGACAAGGCGCGGGCCCGGGCACTGGCGGTTGAACTGGATGTCCCGGTCCTGCCCGGCACCGAGGCCGCGGTCGATCTCGCGGAGGCGACTGACTTCTACCGCTCTCTGGGCGACGGCGGCGCAATGGTGCTCAAGGCAATCGCCGGAGGCGGTGGCCGCGGCATGCGGGTGGTCACGGCTGAAGATGAAATCGCGGAGGCCTTCGAGCGCTGCCGTTCGGAAGCAGCTACCGCCTTCGGCAACGGCGACCTGCTGGTCGAGCGCTTGATGGCGCGTGCGCGTCACGTGGAAGTGCAGATCATCGGCGACGGCTCCGGCGCCGTCGCCCATCTGGGCGAGCGGGAGTGCAGTCTCCAGCGGCGACATCAGAAGGTCGTCGAGTGGGCGCCGAGCCCGTCGATCTCCGGCGAGACGCGCGAACGGCTGACCTCCGCCGCCGTTCGCCTCGCGTCGTCCGACAGCTATCGCAGCCTGGGCACGTTTGAGTTCCTGGTCAACGCCGACGACGAATCGGACTTGGCCTTCATCGAAGCGAATCCACGTCTCCAGGTCGAGCACACGGTGACTGAAGAGGTCACCGGCGTCGACCTGGTCCGCTCCCAGTTGCGCATCGCCGGCGGTGAGTCGCTCCACACGGTCGGACTGTCTCAATCGGAGATCCCGGCGGCCCGCGGGTTCGCCATTCAGGCGCGAGTCAACATGGAGCGCATGGAGCCGAGCGGCGATGTGCGGCCCTCCGGCGGCACGTTGACGGCCTTCGAGCCGCCGTCCGGACCGGGCGTACGGGTCGACACGTACGGCTATCCCGGTTACACCACCAACCCCAACTTCGACTCACTCCTGGGAAAGGTGATCGCCTACTCAGCCTCGGCCGACTTCAGTGATGTGGTTGGCAGGACGCGCCGCGCACTGGCCGAGTTCCGAATCGAGGGGGTTGAGGCCAACCTCTCGTTCCTCGAGCAGTCTCTGGCCCACGACGACTTCAGCTCCGGCGAGATCTACACCCGCTGGGTCGACGACCATGTGGCCGAACTTGCTGCATCGACCCCGATCGATGCACCTGCCCGGAATGGCACGTCCGACGTGCAGGCCGGACTCGCCGGAGCGCAGCTCGACACGCTCGATCCGCTCGCCGGATTGAACTACTTCCGCGAGGGCTCAGGCACGAGAGCCGGTCAGGGCGTTGCCACCGTGACGCCGGGGACGCAACCGGCGCCCAACATCGTCGGGCCGCCTGGTACCGAACCGATCGCTTCTCCGCTGCAGGGCACGATGATCCAGATCCTGGTGGAGGAAGGCGACGCCGTCCGCGAGGGCCAGCAGATGTTCGTGATGGACTCGATGAAGATGGAGCACATCATCAACTGCGACATCGGCGGCTACCTGCGACAGCTCACGGTCGCCGTCGGCGACGTGGTCTACGAGGGACATCCGCTCGCCTTCATCGAACAGGCGGATGTCGGCGATGCGATCCGCGAGGAAGAGGCGGAGATTGACCTCGACTACATCCGTCCAGACCTGCAGAAGCTGCTCGACAATCTCGCCGCAGGCAAGGACGAGAATCGCAAGCCCTGGGTCGACAGGCGGCATGCCAAGGGCAAGCTCACCCAGCGCGAGAGTCTGACCGAACTGGTCGACGAGGGCAGCTGGGTCGAGATGGGCGAGCTGGTGCTACCGGCGCGGCACCGGATCATGTCCTTCGAGGAGATGCGCGTGCGCGCTCCCGCCGACGGGATGATCACCGGGATCGGCACGGTCAACGGCAACCTGTTCGACGAGCAGCGCGCGACCACGCTGGTCGCGATGTACGACGAAACGGTCTGGGCCGGCACTCAGGGGATGATGGGTCACCAGAAGACGGACCGGGTGATCAAGTTCGCCGACGAGCAGGCCACGCCGCTGATCGTCTGGGCCGAGGGCGCCGGCGGTCGCTCAGGCGACACCGACTTCTCCGATGTCTCGTCAGCAGGCCAGTGGGTGCCGACCTACGACATGATGGCCCGGATCAGCGGCACCGTGCCGATGATCGGGATCACGGCCGGCCGCACCTTCGCCGGCAACGCATCGATCCTGGGCATCACCGACTGCATCATCGCCACCCGCGACGCCAATATCGGCATGGGCGGCCCGGCCACGATCGAGGGCGGCGGGCTCGGGCTGTTTACACCCGAAGAGATCGGACCGATGTCCGACCTCGGCCCGGCCGGCAGCGTCGACATCCTCGTCGACGACGAACACGAGGCGATCGCGGCGGCGAAACAATATCTGTCCTACTTCCAGGGCTCGATCCCGAGCTGGGATTGCGTTGATCAGCGGCATCTGCGTCATGCGATTCCCGAGAACCGCAAGCGCCCCTTCAGCGTGCGCAAGGTGATCGAGCAGATGGCCGACATCGACTCGGTGCTGGAACTGCGCGGCGAGTTCGGAGTCGGGATCATCACCTCCTTGATTCGGATCGAGGGTCATCCAATCGGCGTCATCGCGAACAACAACCAGCATCTCGGTGGCGCGGTCGACAGCGACGGCGCGGACAAGCTCTGCCGCTTCGCCCAGCTCTGCGACTGCTTCAACATTCCCATCCTCGTGCTGGTCGACACGACCGGCATGATGGTCGGTCCCGACATCGAGCGGACGGGCCTGGCGCGAAAGTGCAACAACGTGTTCGTCACGCTGGCCAATGCGCAGTCGCCGCGATTCACCATCATCCTGCGCAAGTCCTACGGACTGGCCGCTCAGGCGATGATGACCGGCAGCTCGCGCGCCCCACTCTTCGCGCTTGCCTGGCCGACCGCCGAACTCGGCGGCATGAACCTCGAGGCGGCCGTGCGACTCGGCAACCGCGCCGAGTTGGAGGCGATCGAGGACATCGAGCAACGCGCCGCTCGCTACGAAGCCCTCGTCGCCGACGCCTATTGGCGAGGCAATGCGATCAACTCTGCGTCGGTGCACGAGAACGATGGCGTGATCGATCCGGCGGATACGCGCCGCTGGATCGTCCGGGGACTGATGGCCTGTGAAAATCCCGAGCCGATCCGTCGGGGCCGGCGTCCTAACATCGACACGTGGTAACTCCCAATCAACGCACCGCCAGCGTGAGGAAGTGATCAATGGCTGAGCAACCAACAGGCGACGACCTGATCCGACAGCAGATCGGCCAACTGCCGGTCCCGGAGTTCCCTCGGACTGCCTGGACCACACCGCCGCCCCTGGCTGAGGCGAGAGTGGCGGTCGTGACGTCGGCGGCGCTGCACCCTCGCGACGGCGAGCGATTCACGGTCAACGACACCAGCTACCGGGCACTGGATCACGACCAGCGCCAGTTGGTGATGGGACACTGGAGCCCAAACTTCGACCGTTCCGCGTTCGGCATCGACTACAACGTCGTCTATCCCCTGGCCCGCCTGGACGAGCTGGCGCAACAGGGCACGATTGGTTCAGTGGCCTCGAAACACTACTCGTTTGCCGGCAATCAACCCGACGACGTCGCCACGATCCGGCACGATTCCGGTCCGGCCTGCGCCGCAGAACTCAAGGCCGACGGTGTGGACGTCGTCCTCCTGACCCCGGTTTGACCCCTCTGCACGCGTACCGTGTGTACGCTCGCCCACGTCTTCGAGGCTGCCGGCCTGGCCACCGTGACGATCTCGGCGATCCGCCGGGTGGCCGAACGAATGCAGCCCCCGCGCGTCCTGCACGGTGAGTTCCCGCTCGGTCGGCCGCTGGGCAAGCCCAACGATCCCGAGTTCCAGCACGACGTGCTGCGCCACGCGTTCTCGCTGTTGGAACGTGAGTCCGGCCCGGTGCTGGAGGAGCATCCTGACGAAATCACGGCCGAGGCGGAGCCATTGAGTTGTACGGTGCCGCCGCGCTTCGATCCCGATCTGGCGCCCGCCGTCGACGAAGCGCGGGGACTGCGCAGGGCATACGACCGCGCGCTCGCCCGCCGCGGCGTGAGCGAAGTCGGCAACGCCGTCGACGCCGACGGCGTGCCGGATGCGCTCGATGTGCTGCAGAACATCGTCGATGGCACCCCCTGGAAGGAAGCCGGCATCCCGGGCGGGCACACGACGGCGCTCGCCAACGACATCCGCGCCTACTACGAGGAGGCCGCCCTGGAGCTGACCGATGCGCCCAACCCGGGCGGTCACCAGACCGAGGACTGGTTCTTCGAGCGCACCGAGGCCGGCAAACTCATCCTCGCCGTGCGCAAAGCGCTCGCCGCCCAGGGCGCGCCGCAGCCGGTCTGGTTCTTCATGGCGCCGATGTACCGAAACTGAGCAAGCTCCGAGCCTGTTGCTACCAGAACGGCGCCTGCGGCTTGAGTCCGAGCAGCACGCGTCCCGCGACGGCGTAGTTGGAGGCGCCGAGCACGACGTGCTGGTTCATCGCATGCATGTCGCGCAGACGGCGATCGAGCGTGCTGCGCTCGGTGTACAGCGACGACGAGCCGGCGATCGAGTAGAGCCGCTCGACGATCTTCACGCTCTCACGGTGAACGAACGTGATCGCCAGGCGAAGCTGCGCTCGGTTGACCTCCGAGATCTCGCCGGTCTCGCAGACTTCCTGCCAGGCGGCGTCGGCGGCCGACAGGGCATACGCACGACACGCCCCGATGCGAGCGGCGGTCTCGCCGAGCGTGGCTTGCGTGAGCGCGTCATCGCGCAGGGCGCCGCGCACGGCGACCCGCTGCCTGGCGATGGCCACGACCTCTTCGTGCGCCGCCTCGATCAGGCCGATCGGCACGCCCAGGTGCTTGGGCAGCAGCCAGGCCGGATGTCGCAGCGGGTCGCCGTCCACCGATGTTCCCGACAGTCGTGGCGGCAGGCTGCGTTCGTCGGGAACGAACAGGTGCTCGACCTCGACGTCGTGGCTGCCGGTTCCGCACATGCCGGTCGTGCGCCAGGTGTCGAGCACCGTCACATCACTGCGGGGGACGACGAAGCGGACAAACTCCGGCTTACCGTCCGGCTCCGCGCCATCGCCCACCAGGCGGCAACTGAACTGCACCCAGGCGGAGTGAGTCACGCCGCTCAGATAAGGCCAGCGTCCCGACGCGAGATAGCCGCCTGCAACACGTTTGGCCGTGCCGGGCGGGAATGCCGCGCCGCAGGTGGCGACGTCGATGTCGGCGTACATCTCTCGGGCCAGATCAGGCTCCAACTCGCGGGTGACGAAGCCGCCGTCGCAGCCGATCATCACGCACCAGCCGACCGAGGGGTCGGCCTTGGCCAGTTCGGCGATGAACAGGATCTGGGTCACGGGGTCGGCGTCGTGGCCACCCAGCCAGCGAGGCTGGATCAATCGAAACGCGCCGATGCTCTTTAGCAGGTCGACGATGTGGCTCGGTAGCTGTCGCGCGGCCTCGATCTCGTCGGATGCGTCACGAATCTGAGGCGCAATCGAGCGGGCTGCGTCAAGCAGGGCCTCGCGCTCCTCGAGTGTGGCGCCGTACGAGGTACTCATAAGTCCGTGGACACAACGTCAGGACGGCGCCGGGTCCGTCCGAAGCCTGATGCTAGAGCTTCATCGGTTCGCCCTGGGCGACCTGCTGCGGGTCGGTCTTCCAGATGTCCGAGCCGTCGACGTAGAGTTCGACGCCGTTGCCGTCCGGATCGTTCAGGTAGAGCGACTTTGAGACCACGTGATCGATCGTGGCGAAGACCTTGACTCCGGCTGCCTCAAGCTCGTCCCGCGCCTCCCGCAGCTCGTCCAGCGAATCGCCGATGCAGAACGCCAGGTGATAGAGTCCGGGCGCCTTGGGGTCGGCGGTTTCGGGACCGTCCTCGCCGACCTCAAGCAGGGCGAGGTCGTGGTGGTTGCCGAGCGTGTAGAAGGTCATCGGCATCTGCTCATGACGAGCGGCGAGCTTCATGCCGAGCACCTCTCCGTAGAACTGCTCGGAGCGCTCGCGATTGCGGACCTTGATGACTGCGTGACCGAGTTCCTTGACCTTCATCGGTCTCTCCTTCTTCCCGACAGCCGCGACGACACGGCCCTTGTCTGCGCCCCATTCTATGCCCGCCCGAACGCGCTCGGTGATTTCTTATCTTGGCAACCAACCTCGGCAGAGCACAGACGCATATCGGGAGGGAACGAAATGGACGAGATTGGTTACTCGGTCGACGGGCACATCGCTTCGGTCCAGTTGCTGCGCCCGGAGAAGTTGAACGCGATGACCGACGAGATGTACCACGCAATCGGCGACGCCTTCAAGGAAGCCGACTCCGACCCGCAGGTTCGCTGCGTGGTGATTAGCGGCTCCGGTCGAGCCTTCACATCGGGACACGACCTGCTCGAGTTCGGAGAGCGTCAAGCCTGGACGCCGTGGTCGGCGGAACGCTTCGACAACGGTCTCGAGACCGCCAAGCCCGTGATCGCCGCCATCAACGGCTACTGCCTCGCCGGCGGACTCGAGCTCGCCCTGTACTGCGACATCCGCATTTGCGACACGACGGCGCAGTTCGGCTGTCCCGAACCGCGCTGGGGCATCCTGCACGGCTACGGCGCGCTGCGCACCCCCGGTCTGGTCGGCACGTCCGACGCCATGCGCCTCTTGCTGACGGGCGAATTCATCGATGCGGAAGAAGCCTTGCGGATCGGTCTCGTCAGCCAGGTGGTCGAACCGCGGGACCTGATCTCGACCGCCAACGAGATGGCCGCCAAGATCGCCGTCAACAGTCCCCTGGCGATCCGCCTGACCAAGGAGCTGGCCCGCCGCGGGCGCGACATGTCGCTGGCCGACGGTCTGCGTCTCTACCAGGAGTACTCGCGTCTGGCATTCAGTTCGGACGACGCTCGCGAAGGCACACGGGCGTTCGCCGAGCGTCGGGACCCTGAGTACCAGGGCTGATCAGGCCGCAGTTCCCTCAGGACGCGTTGAAATCTCTAGCCTGTCGGCGATCCAAGTCGCACACACGAAAGGAGCGCACTATGCCGCTCACCGCCGACGACCGTTCCGAAATCATCGTGCTCGCCGGACGCTACAGTCAGTCGCTGGACCTCCGCGACCCCGACGCCTGGCGAGCCTGCTTCACCGACGACGCCGTCATGGAAATGGTGCTACAGGAACTCTGGATCACCGGCGACGCACTCTGGGGGCTCGCATCGGGCGTCACCGACGCCGACGATGACCGGATCTCGCGGCACCAGCCGTCGAACTTCGTGATCGACGGTGATGGCGACGAGGCGACGATGTCGTCATATTGCACCGTCGTGAGTGGGGGAAGTCGCGACAATCCCTTTGTCGAACCGGCCCGGATCACGTTCCAGGGACGCTACGTCGACCGCCTGCGCCGGGTCGACGGCGCCTGGAAGATCGCGCACCGCAAGATCATTACCGACTGGATCGACTCCGACATCAATGCGGAGGTCACAGCCGCCCAGTCCGGTAGCAGCGTCAGCGAAGCCGCCTCGTAGATCTGGTTAGATCTTCGCTGCGACGCCGCCGTCGATGTTGATGATCTCGCCGGTGATGAAGCGGGAGTCGTCGCAGGACAGGAACAGGACCAGGTTGGCGACGTCGATCGAGTAGCCCGGGCCCTGCACGATCTGGGCGAAGTCGAACATCTTCTCGAAGACGTGGTGCCCGCCATCGGGGTCGTTGTAGGTGCCCCGGGTGGCTCCGGGCGTGATGATTTGCCCCGGCCGGACGCAATTGACGCGAATGTTGTCGCGGCCGCCGACGCCTGCCATGTAGCGGGTGAGCGCGTCGACGCCGGCCTTGGCGGCGTAATAGGACGCGGAAGTCGTGCCGAATTCGTCCTGCATCCGCGAGGAGAATCCGCGTTGCGCCGCCAGCGAGGACATGTTGACCACCGCGCCGCCTCCGGCGGCGACGATGTGCGGCCAGACCGCCTGGCTGACGTAGAACGTGCCGGTCAGGTTGACGTTGATCACCCGCAGCCACATCTCGTTGGGCTCGTTGGGGAAATATTCGCCCGCGCCGCCGCCGGCGTTGTTGAACAGCAGGTCGATTCGACCGTAGGCATGGGCCGCCTGCTCGACGGCGGCCACGACCGAGTCGTTGTCGCCGACGTCGCAGGGGATGAAGGTCGCTTCACCGCCCGACTCGTTGATCTCGGCGACGATCGCTTCGCCCTCCGGGATCCGCCGGGCCATGAGGATCACTTTCGCGCCCTCGGCGGCGAAGAGCCGGCCGGTCTCGGCTCCGATCCCGCTGTTTCCGCCCGTGATCACTGCCACCTTGCCGTCGAGCTTGCCCACGCGATCCTCCAACCGCTCGATGCACCCGACGCTCCGTGGGTCGGGGTGCTGTGACAATCCTAGCGATGGCTCGGCTCAGTCGGCCTGCGGCGGCTGCCAGTTGATTTGCCAGGAGATGCCGAATCGATCGACGCAGGAGCCGAAGTAGCTGCCCCAGAACATCTCGGCCATCGGCATCGAGACTTCGCCCCCAGCGGAAAGCGCGGAGAACTTGGCGTCGGCGTCCTCGCGGCTGGGCGGGGAGTAGGAGATCGAGAAGTTGTTGCCAACGACGGGACCGCCGAACTCGGGATTCGAGTCGCTGCCCATCAGGATGCTCTCGCCGATTGGCAACGATACGTGCATGATCAGGCTCTTCGCGTCGTCGGGGATGCCCATATCAGGCGGGCCGTCGCCGAATGTCTGCAGCTCCGAGAAGTCGCCGCCGAAGACGGAGCGGTAAAACTCGAATGCCTCACGGCAATTGTCCGCGAAGGTGAGATAGGTGTTCAGGGTCATCGTGAACTCCGGTGCATGTCGGCTGCAATCTGGCGCCACTCTACCGTTGATGACCTCAGAATCCACTCGCGTTGTTCGGTCTACCGTAGAATTCGCTGACCTGTAGCTGTTTGGACACTCGTATGCCTGATTCTCACGGTTCACCGATCCGCTTTGGCTGGTACATCCCGACGCACGGCGACCTGACCAACTTCGCCGATCCGGACCAGTTCATTCCCGCCTCGATGGAGATGTTCGAACGCGTCGCCCTTGCGGCGGAGTCGGCCGGCTTCGAGTATGCGCTGGTGCCGGTCACACCGACCTGTTGGGAGGCCTGGATCTCGACCGCGATGATGTCGGCCAAGACAACGAAGTTGAAGATGCTGGTGGCCGCTCGGCCGGGGTACATCCTGCCCACCCAGATGGCGCGCATGATCGCGGCCTTTGACCAACTTTCCCAGGGCCGCGTCTACATCAACCTGATCGCCGGCGGCAACCCCAGGGAACTGGCCGGCGACGGGATCACCTACAGCCACGACGAGCGCTACGAGGTGATGGATGAGTCGGTGCAGGTGATGAAAGCCCTGTGGGCGTCGCACGAACGGATCGACTGGGAGGGCAAGCACTACCAGCTCAAGGGCGCGCATGCCTATCCCAAGCCGTACCAGGATCCGTGGCCGCGCTTCTACATCGGCGGCGAGTCCGACGCCGCCCGCGACGTGGGCGCCAGGCACGCCGACTGTTACTTCTTCTGGGGCGACACGCCCGAGGCCACCGCCGCCAAGGTGATCGACGTCAGGCAACGAGCGGACGGCTTCGGCCGGCCCAACATCACCTTCGGCATGCGGCTGCAGGTCTGCGTACGCGAGACCGAGGACGAGGCCTGGGCTGCGGCCCATCGGTTGATCGAGGGCACGACCGACCGTCAACGCCAGGCGCGCAAGCAGTGGCGCGGGGAGTCGGAGGCGGACAGCCGCATGTGGCAACTCTCCGAGGAGTCGAAGGACAACGACTACCGCATCGCGCCGCATCTCTGGAGCGGGCTGAGCACCGTGCGCGGCGGCGCCGGACTGGCCGTGGTCGGCAATCCACAGCAGGTCGCCGACACGCTGCAGGAGTTCATCGAAATCGGCTGCAGCGAATTCTGTCTGTCGGGATACCCGCACGACGACGAGGCGAAACGCTTCGGCGAATGGGTGATGCCGATCGTCCAGGAACGGAATAGGATGAGCCTGAGGAGCGACGAGCCGGCGTTGGCCGTCGCTGATTGAAGCCGGTGAGGAGGCCTGAGATGTCGCGAGTCCAACTGGCGTTGAACGTGACCGAGCTCGATTCGGCGATCGACTTCTACACGCAGATGTTCAAGACCGAGCCGCACAAAGTGCGTCCCGGCTACGCGAACTTCGAAGTCGAGGATCCGCCGCTCAAACTGGTGCTGATCGAGAACGAATCGGCGACCGCACCGCTGAATCACCTGGGCGTCGAGGTCGAGACGACGACCGAAGTCCACGCGGAGACGCAACGCTTCGGCAACCTCGGGCTCGACCTCGAGATCGAGGACAGCGTCGTCTGCTGCCACGCCGAACAGGACAAGGTCTGGGTCGCCGACCCCTCCGGCACGCGCTGGGAGGTCTACACGATCACCGACGACCTGCCGGAGGCGTCCTATGCGTCCCGCGCCGCGAACCTGATCCCGCTGGCGGACGTGACGGCGGGAGCCCAATCGATCGAGGACTGCTGCGCCGACGGCGGCCTCTGCGTTGGCTAATCCGTCCCCAACTCAGCCGCGCGCTGGAAGATTCCGGCCAACATCTCCTCGGTGAGGAGTCCGGTGAAGGTGTTGCGCTGGCTGGGGTGATAGGAACAGATGACGGTCAGATCCCCGACCGGATGCTCCAGGCCGTGAGCGAACTTCGGGCGCGGACGGACGCCGAGTTCGCGCGCGCAGTTCTCCCAGGCGAACGAGCCCAGGCAGACGATCACGCGCAGCTGTGAGAGCAGCTCCAGTTCGCGACGGAAGTAGGGCAGGCAACGATCGCGCTCCTGGACCGTTGGTTTGTTCTCCGGCGGCGCGCAGCGGACGATCGACGTGATCCGCGCGCCCAGCAGCTCCAGTCCATCATCGGCAGTGGCGGAGGTCGGCTGGTTGGCCAGGCCGGCCTGCCACATGGCTCGATACAGCCAGTCGCCCGAGCGGTCGCCCGTGAACATCCGGCCGGTGCGGTTGGCCCCGTGCGCCGCCGGGGCGAGCCCGACGACCAGGATGCGCGCGTCGGCCGGTCCGAAGGACGGCACCGGCTTGCCCCAGTAGTCCTGCTCGCGGAACGCGGCGCGTTTCTCCGTCGCCGCCTGTTCGCGCCATTCGACCAGCCGCGGGCAGAGCCGGCAGGCCGCGACGGCGTCGTTAAGCTCGGCGATGCCGAATTTACCGATTTGCGGATCGTCAAGCTGAGCCATTCGCCCATAGTGGGGCCATGACCACTCGATGTCCAGGCTTGACGTCATGATCCAGATCCGACCTCATCCCGGCGGCGCACTCAACCGAACCATCGGGCGAGGTGCGCGGCTGCCGACCTCTCGGTACCTCTCCTCGATCGAGGCGCCCGTCGACTGGCGCCGGTCGCTGGTCTTGCTGCGCCGATTGCTGGCCGGCGAGCTTGGCGTGATCGGCGATGTCGCCCGGAATGAAACCGACACGCGCCCGACACTGGCCGTGCTCGTGCTCGGCGTGCTGACCGCCGGTCTGGGCGGCTGGCTCTGGGTAGTGATCGATACCGGCGGCGCATCGATCGGCGACCCGGCGTTGAAGATTGTGCTGCTTGGCTCGATCGCCTCGCTGGGCGCCTGGGCGCTCTGGTTGGCGATCACGTGGCACGCGCTTCGTTCCATCTTTGAGGTCAACGTCGACCGGCGCCAACTGATGCGCTCGATGGCGCTCGTCGGCGGGTTCGCCGTCTGGCAATTCTTCATGCTCGTCGGGCCGGCCAGTTTCGCGGTCGGACTGATCGTGACCATCGCCAGCGTGATGCTGACCGTGATCGCCGTACGGGCCGCCGCTCCGGAGGCGGACGATCGCGCCGCCATCGTCAGCGTCGGGATCGGATTCGGGACCTACGCGCTGGTGCTCTCGCTGCTCGCCGACCTGACCGGCGTCGGCTCCGGCCTCTTCGTTCACGCCATGCGATAAGTCGGCGGCTAGGTAATCGTCAGCTCGATGCCCGCCTCGCACAGTGCACACTCATCCGGTTCATAGCTGGCGACATCGATCGCCAGACAGGCAAACGTCTCGAGTTCGCCAAAACCGGTTGCACCGTTCGTGCGATCGACGACCAGTCCGATGCCGATCGGCCTGCCTCCGGCGTTGACGACGGCGTCGAGCGTGTCTCTCACCGATCCGCCCGTCGTGAGCACGTCGTCGACAACCAGCACTGTCTGACCTTCCGCGATCGTGAAGCCGCGGCCCAGGTAGCGGCCGCCGCCCTCGCTGCGCTCGGCGAAGTAGGCGTTGATCGACTCGCCGAGTTGCTTGGCCGTCTCGTGCGCGAGCAGGATGCCGCCGGTGGTCGGACCGACGACCAGTTCGGGCCCAAACGGGCGGAAGTGCTCCGCCAGCTGCCGGCACAGCGTCTCGGTCACATGCGGCTTCTCCAGCAGGCGGAACTTCTCGATGTACGTGTCGCCGTGGCGGCCCGAGGCGTACTGGAAGTGACCCTTGAGCACCGCTCCCGCCTCCTCCAGCAAGCGCATCGCATCCGAGCCGCCGTCGCTCATGGCAGGATGTTTCCTTCGTAGTCGGTGGCATCCTTCGAGATGTCGCTGCTGATCCGGTTGAACGGGAACCAGCGGAACATCACCTCGCCGACGATCTGGTCCTCGTGGATTGGGCCGAAGGCGTGCGAGTCCTGGCTGCTGTTGCGGTTGTCGCCCAGCACGAAGTAGTGCTCCGGTGGGATGGTGGCTGGACCCCACTGGTAGTTCGGCGGCCCGAAAATGTACTCGTGCTCGTTCAGCTCAATGCCGTTGACGAAGACCCGCCCGCCGGTGATTTCGACGGTGTCGCCGGGCAACCCGATCACCCGCTTCACGAAGTCGTGGGCGCTCTGGTAGGGCGGGCGGAAGATGATCACCGAGCCGCGGTCCGGTCCGGACAGCAGGAAATCGCCGTTGCTGCGGCCCGGGACCAGGGCGTCGAAGGGGCCCAGATCGACTTCCCAGTAGCCAATCTTGTTGACCAGCACCAGCTCGGAGCTGGACAACGTGGGTTGCATCGAACGGCCTTCGACCTGGAAGTTCTGCACCGCCTCGCGAGCCAGCAGGAAGACGATCAGGCCCAGAATCGCGGTCTCGATGATCTCTCGCAGCGCCCCGTACTGCAGCCTCATACGATCGAGCTTAACCGCCTCTACCATGAGCGAGAGCGGGCCGTGATCGAGTGTTTACGGAGTGTCCGAGATGAGAGCAGTGCGGCTGTCGACCGAGGGGCCGATCATCCGGCCCGACATGGACGCGCGGATGGGCGACAACATCAACGGTCCCTCGCTGATCCGCGCCCCCGAGTGGCTTCCGAATCGGTTAGGGGAGTACTACCTCTACTTCGCCGACCACAAGGGTTCATACATCCGTCTCGCCGCAGCGGACCATCTGCTCGGCCCCTGGCGGACGCACGAGCCGGGCGCATTGCAGCTCACACAGACCGCCTTCCCGAAGTCGGACGGCGAGTTCGATCCGAAGCTGGGGCCGGCTCGGAAGAAGGGGCACGTCTACCCGCACATCGCCTCGCCCGACGCGATCGTCGACAGTGACGCGAAGCAGATCAGACTCTACTTCCATGGGCAGCTCTACGACGGGCGCCAGGTCTCGCGGGTGGCGACCTCGAGCGACGGGATCAACTTTGAGGCGGGCGAGGAAGTCCTCTCGACCAGCTATCTGCGCATGATCCGCCTGGATGACGTTGATCAGCCGGGCTGGTACGGGATGTCGATGCCCGGCATCATCTACCGCTCCGACGACGGCCTGTGCGGGTTTGAGCAGGGTCCGCAGCTGTTCCCGGACACCATGCGTCACTGCGCGTTGTTGCGCCGCGATCGGACGCTGTGGGTCTTCTGGACCAATGCGGGCGACGCGCCTGAGCGCATCTACGCCTCACCGATCGAACTCAACGGCGACTGGCGCTCATGGTCGGCCGGCGATCAGCGCGAGGTGCTGCGTCCGGTCTACGACTGGGAGGGCGCGTCGCTGCCGATCGCGCCCAGCGTGCGCGGGTTTGCACCTGAGCCGGTACACGAGTTGCGTGACCCGGCCATCTTCGAGGACAACGGCAACTCCTACCTGTTGTACACGGTCCAGGGCGAGCGCGGGATCGGCATCGCCCAGCTCGATGCGGGCGAGGCGAGGCCGCAGGGTCGACGTGGCGCGTGAGTATTACCCGGTCTTCTTCGACTTGAAGCACCGCTCGGTGCTGGTCATCGGCGGCGGCCGGTTGGCACTGGAGAAGGTCAACGGTCTGCTCGCCGCCGAGGCCCAGGTCACCGTCGTCTCATCCCGTCTGATCGAGAAGTTGGCCGTGCTGCGGGACGCCGGACGGATCGAGCATCTGGCCCGCGACTACCGGCCGGACGACATGCAGGGGCGAGCGTTGGTGATGGCGGCCGGCGAGGATGCGTCGGCAAACGCGGCGCTGCACGCCGATGCCCGCGCGCTGGGCGTTCCGCTCAACGCAGCCGACGATCCCGCCAACTGCGATTTCATCCTGCCGGCCG
Organism: Dehalococcoidia bacterium; assembly: GCA_965204335.1. GTDB lineage: Bacteria > Chloroflexota > Dehalococcoidia > Bin125 > Bin125 > Bin125. Next base: position 1,036,549 of record OZ241982.1, read on the forward strand.
TTGTTCGCAAGCCTCCGTTAACGCTGGCAATCTCCACCGGCGGCGGGAGTCCGGCCATGGCGCGGCGCGTAAGGGAAGAACTGACCGAGTATCTCGCCGCCGAAACATCGAGCCTGGCCGAACTGGTCGCCGAGCTGAGAGCCGAACTCAGAGAGCAGGGCGCGTTTCGCTCGATTCCGGCAGACGCCTGGCAGACGGCGATGGATGACCGGGTCCGGATCCTCCTGGCCCAGCGTCGCCGAGACGAGGCAAAGGCGCTGTTGCTGGCCCGGCTCAACGCGGCGGCCGTCGCATCGGACGAATGACCGTGGCTCGGGTGCTGCGGTTGGGAGGGCGCGCCAGCATGCTGTCGCTGGTCCAGGCCGAACTGGCCTCGGAAGGGTTGGCGGCAATCGGGATCGAGACCGAGTTCGTCCCCGTCACCACCCAGGGAGATCGCGATCGCACGTCCAGCCTCCGCGTGATCGGAGGCCAGGGCGTGTTCGTCCGAGCCGTGGAGTCGGCATTGCTCAACGGCGACATCGATGTGGCGGTCCATTCGGCCAAGGATGTACCGCCGTCCATCGCCGAGGGCACTTCGCTGGCCGCCTACCTGCCACGGGGAGATGTCCGCGACGCCGTGGTCGCCCGCAACGGCTCCGGTCTGCTCGACCTGCCGCCGGGCGCAACGATCGGTACCGGATCGCGTCGGCGGGCAGCGCAACTGTTGCGCCTGCGGCCCGACCTGGAGGTCGCAGACATCCGCGGAAACGTCGATACCCGCATTCGCAAGGTCGAGGACGGTGAGTTCGATGCCGTCATCCTCGCCGCCGCAGGATTGCAGCGACTTGGACGAGCCGCGGCGGAAGTGCTGCCCATCGACCTGATGATGCCGTCGCCGGGACAGGGCGCGTTGGTGATTCAGTGTCGGGCCGAGGACGCCGAGCAGGTCTCGTCCGCCAACCATGCGCCGACCGCCCAGGCGGTCTCGGCCGAACGAGCCATGCTGCGCGCGCTGGGCGCCGGCTGCTCGCTCCCCCTGGCAGCCCTTGCAGGCGCGCGCGGCGGAGAAGTCTTGCTCGCCGGTCGATTGCTCAGCGCGGATGGAGCGGAGCGAATTGAGATCCAGCGCTCCGGGGCCGATCCTGAGGCCGTCGGCGCAGAAGTAGCGGAAACGCTGCTCGAGCGCGGCGGTCGGCAGTTGTTGGACGGAGACGCGACGTCGTGAGCGCGAGCCCGGCCGACCCGCGAACCGTGTACCTGGTCGGCGCCGGCCCCGGCGATCCGAGGCTGATCACGCTCGCCGGGATGGAGGCGATTCGCGAGGCCGACGTCGTGCTCCACGATCGCCTCGTCGACCCGAACCTGCTCAGGCTGGCCAAGACCGCCGAGCTGATCGATGTCGGCAAGACGCCCGGCGAGCCGGGAACCACACAAGAGCAGATCATCGAGATGATGGTCGAGCGCTCGCGACGAGGACAGCGCGTGGTCAGGCTGAAAGGCGGCGACCCGTTCGTGTTCGGTCGCGGCGGCGAAGAGGCCGCCGCACTTGCCGAGGCGGGCATTCCGATGCAACTGGTCCCGGGCATCTCCAGCGCGATCGCGGCGGCCGCCGCCTTCGGGATCGCGGTTACGGACCGTCGCGCGGCTTCTACGCTGACCGTGGCCACCGGATCGGAGGGCGACGGCGACGCGCCGCCCGTCGACTGGGAGGCGGTCGCTCAGGTCGGAGGGACGATCGTAGTGATGATGGGTTGGCGAAACTTTGACGAGATCGCCCACCGCCTGATCGAAGCCGGTCTGCCCGCGTCGACGCCGGCGGCGGCAATCGAGCAGGCCTGGACCTCATCGCAGCGCGTCGTCTTCGCGGCGCTGGGCGAGCTTCGCGCTCGGGCGGCCGCGATGGAGCCTCCGGTGACGGTCGTGATCGGCGCCGTCACTTCGCTGGCCACGCCTGAAGTCTCGTGGAGCACGATGGGGCGGCGCGTGCTCGTGACGCGGGCTGCGGCTCAGGCGGATTCCCTGGTCCAACGGCTGCGCGCGCTCAACGCGCATGTCGTTCGCTTGCCGACGATTGAGATCAAACCGATCGACGATGACCAGGTCGACGATGCAATTCGTCGATTGGCCGAAGGGCGCTACGACATCGTGGGGCTGACCAGCGTCAACGGCGTCGCCCAACTGTGGAACGCGTTGCGGAGTCGCGGGCTGGATTCGAGAGCTCTGGCGAACTCGCGCGTCGCCGCAATCGGTAGCGAGACCGCACGGGCGCTGGCGCAACGCGGCATCAACGCCGACGTGGTGCCGAGTACATACACATCCGTCGCCCTGGCCGAAGCACTGGCTCAGCACGACGTGCGGGGCAAGTCGGTGCTGCTGGCGCGCGCGGCGCAGGCCACACGGCAGCTCTACGATCGGCTCCGCGACGCCGGAGCCGTGGTCGATGACGTGGCGTTGTACGACATCGTCACACCATCGGCGGATCCCGATGCGCTGGCCGAACTCCAGCGTGGCGTGGATGTGGTGACCTTGACATCTCCGTCAACCGCGCGAGGGCTGGTTGAACTGGCTGGCGATCTGGTCGACCTAGACTCATTGCATACCGTGTGCATCGGCCCCGTCACCGCCGAGGCGGCGCGGCAGTTGGGCTTCCGCGTCGTGGCAACCGCCGAAACGCACACGATCGACGGAATGGTCCAGGCCGTCGGGCGCTACTTCGCCGGCCTCGGACCACCGGCCGATCCGGAACTGGACCCAGCATGACCAGCGCGCACCATCCCTCCATGAGCATTGATGTCGGCAGCATCCCGACGGCGCACCGGATGCGTCGCCTGCGCCGATCGGATGGCCTGCGCCGCATGGTGCGCGAGACCCGACTGAGTCCCTCGGACTTCATCTACCCGATCTTCGTGACGGTGGGCGAAGGCGTGCGCGAGCCGATTCCATCAATGCCGGGACAATCGCGGCTCTCGGTCGATCAACTCGCACAGGAAGCGGCCGAACTGCGCTCGCTCGATATTCCGGCCATCCTGCTCTTCGGCCTGCCCGCCGTCAAGGACGCCGAAGGCAGCGGCGCCTGGATTGCGGACGGGATCATTCAGCAGGCGACGCGCGCGCTCAAGCAGGCTCAACCCGAGTTGATCGTTGTCACCGATGTCTGCCTCTGCGAGTACACCGACCACGGACACTGCGGCCTGCTCGACGATGACGGTTCGGTGCTCAACGACGCCTCGGTCGAACTGCTCGCACAGACCGCCGTCTCGCAGGCTGAGGCGGGCGCCGACGTGATCGCCCCGTCCGACATGATGGATGGCCGCGTCGGCATGATTCGCCAGGCGCTGGACGTGGCCGGCTTCGACGACCGTACCCTGCTCGCCTACTCGGCCAAGTTCGCCTCCGCCTTCTACGGACCGTTCCGCGACGCCGCCGACTCGGCCCCGCAGTTCGGCGATCGTCGCGGTTATCAGATGGATCCGCCCAACGGCCGCGAGGCGATGCGCGCGATCGAACGTGATCTGGCCGAGGGCGCCGACATGGTCATGGTCAAGCCGGCCCTGGCCTATCTCGACCTCGTGCGAGACGCGCGGCAGCGCTTCGATGTCCCGCTGGCGGCCTACAACGTCAGCGGTGAGTACGCGATGCTCAAGGCCGCCGCGAGCAACGGTTGGATCGACGAGGAGCGCGTCGTGCTGGAGACTCTCACCGGGATTCGCCGGGCAGGCGCGGACATGATCCTCACCTATCACGCCAAGGACGCCGCGCGCTGGCTCGCCCGCCAGGGCGGCTGAGCTCATTTGCGGCGAGCCGGCTCAGCAAACCATTCAGTCAACCTCGGAGGAAGCGGAACGCTGCATGAGCGATACGAACCAGGAGACGCCGACCAAACCGGAAGCCCCAACGGTCGGTCCCGACCAGGCGGTCGAGACCGTCCGCGCCGTGGCGTTCGATTGCTACGGCACGCTGCTGCAGCTCGAGGAGCGCGAGTTCGCCTCGCTGATCCAGGACATGCTGCACGATCACGGCGTCGAGCACGCGAGCGGCGAGGATGTCTGGGACGCGTGGCTGGAGGCGTCGCGTGAGATGGCCAAGCGCGAGGGCCGCAATCCCGAGCGCCCGCTCGAAGGTCCGGAACCGACCTTTCGCCCCTTCTCCGAGACCTGGCCCTACTTCTTTGGTGAGGCGTTCAAGCATCATTCCGTCGAGACGATCCCGCCGGCCACCGCCTTCCGGCATCTCTGGGACGTGCTGTCCGTCGCTCCGGCCTATCCCGAAGTGGAGACGGTGTTCTCTCAACTCCGGGAACGCGGCTATCGCGTCGCCATCGGCAGCAACGCCGACGACGATCATCTCGAACACGCGCTCCAGCTCGCCGGGATCACGGTCGAAATGGTGCTCTCTTCCGAAGAAGCGCAGTCATACAAGCCGCGCAAGCCGTTCTTCGACCAGCTCTGCGAACGGCTCGAGCTTGAACCCTGCGAAGTGCTCTACGTCGGCGACAGCCCCTGGGCGGACGTGACCGGGGCCAACCATGCCGGGCTGCCCGTCTACTGGGTCTCGCGCTACCCCGATCCCGAGCGCGAGAAGATGATGCGCGCGCATCCGACCTGGAGTGGTCGGGACCTCACCGGCATTCTCGACGCGCTCCCGCAACGCGCACCCGCCTGACGCGGTGACACTTGTCCACACTGTGTCAACCGGCCATCAACAGGCCGCCGTTTCGGCTCTGCCATCAGATAAACTGTTTGCATATCGATAACCCAAGTGATCAATACTTGGAGCTCAGCTACGGACTCGAATCGGGAGCGGTGCGATGCGTATCCAGACATCCCAGGCGGCGCTGCAGCACGGGCTCAGCGTCGTCTCCAGAGCGGTGGCGGCCCGGCACTCACTCGATCAGCTGCGGCACGTTCACGTCCAGGCCGACGATGAGGGCGTCAGGCTGACCGCGACCGACACCGAGATCGCGATGATTTGCTCGATCGACGCGGTCGTCTCCGAACCCGGCGCGATCACCATTCCTCACCGGTTCATCAATGATCTCGTCTCCGCGCTGTCCTCGGCCGAGATTACGATCGATGTCGCCGAGAACTCGATGGTCGCCCAGATTCGCGCGTCCGACGCCAACGAGTCCTCGATCCACGGCATGTCGCCGACGACGTACCCCAACATCCCCGGTATCGGCGAGGGCGACTGGATCAAGATCGTCGCCCGCGACCTTCGGGAGGCGCTGCGCCATGTCGTGTTCGCGGCCGCCACCGACGACGGCCGTCCCGTGCTGACCGGCGTGCACTTCCGCTTCGACGGCGACAAGATGACGCTCGCCGCCGCGGACGGCTTCCGTCTCGCGGTGTACGAAATGAACGTCGCTTCGGAGTTGTCGGAACGACTCGAGATCACGGTGCCGGCGCGGGCGCTGAACGAGCTCGAGCGGCTGCTGACCGACGACGACTCCGCGGTCGAGATGTACATCCACGCCGACCGCACCTACGTCCGCTTCCACGTCCGCTCGGTGCAAATGACGGCGCAACTGATCCAGGGCAACTATCCCAGCTACGACCAGCTGATTCCCTCCGAGTACCAGACGCGCGCGATCCTGCCCGGCGCGGTGCTGCAGGGCGGCGTGCGCTCGGCGGCGGTCTTCGCCCGCGAGTCGAGCGGGATCATCCGCCTGATCTTCAACGGCGAGGGCTCCGATCAGAACATCACCCTGACCGCTCGGGCCGAGGAACTGGGCAACCACCGCGGCCGCGTCGACGCCGCGATTGAAGGAGACGACTCGCGGATCGCCTACAACGTGCGCTACCTCCAGGACGTCTTGCAGATCGCCAGCGGCGCGTCCTCGGCGGAAATCGCGATGGAGACCAGCGGGCCCAGCAATCCCGGCGTGTTCCGCGTCGTCGGGCGCGACAACTACGTGCACGTCCTGATGCCGATGTTCGTCCAGTGGGAAGACGCATAGGCCGGGCCGCCGAACCGTGGCTGAGTGGGAAATCAAGGCCGTCGGGCGCGACCGCGCCGGCAATTCGCTCACCTTTTGCGGCGACGAGCCGTTCCAGTGGCGGCTCTGGATCCTCGATGTGATCGACGACATCGAGGGCAAACGCCACTCGTACTTCGTCACCGGGCCGTACGGCGAGCGCATTGAGGTGGTCGTGGCCGTCACGGAACAGGGCAAGATCGTCCGCTCGCATCAAGACGCCGGCGACGACTTGCTCAGGCAACTGCCCCGCTGCTGAGCGACAATGGCCGTCAGATGGCAATTCACACGTCGGCCCATCCCTACGGTCTCGAAGCGCAGGACGCGCTGCGCGCGGCGGTCCGGCGCTGCAAGACCATCGACGGCGCCGACGATCCGCTGGCGCCGGTCACGATCGTCGTGCCCTCCTCCCTGTCCGGCTATCACATCAGGCGCTCGTTCGGACGAGCGCCCGGCGGGCTCGTCAACGTCCAGGTCAGACCGCTGCGGGCGTTGCTTGAACTGATCGGTTCGGGCCCGCTGGCGAACCAGGGACGGCGCCCGCTCGGCGACGCCTTCCGCCACGAGGCGATTCGAGCCGTGGCCGAGGAAGATCGGTCGGCCTTCGGAGACCTGCCGATCGAGGACGCGATGCTGCGCACGCTCGATCAACGCTTTGCCGAGTTTGACGACTGCGACGAGGACGCGCTGGAGCTCATTGGCCGCAGCGGGGTCGTTCCCCGCTACCTGGTCGACCGATACCGGGCATTTCGCCGGCGCACCGCGAGCTTCTACACCGACCGCGACCTGGCCGAGTCGGCGACCGCTGCGCTCGGTCGACGGCCCAGCGCGCTCAACGACATCGGTTCGGTCATCGTCTACCTGCCGGGAGAGTTGGCTCCGGCGCAGGTCCGGTTCCTCGAAGCGCTCGCCGGCCACACCGAGGTGCGCGTCATCGTCGGCCTGACCGGCGACGCCGACTCGGTCGACGGTCGCGTCCTGGCTCGCTGGCGGTTGACGGCCGACACGACCCTTCCCGAGATCCCGCATGCCCGGCGAGTCCTGCAGTCCCCGGACGCCGAGGAAGAGGTCCGCTCCGCGATTCGCGACATCGCCGCTTCATTGCAGTCCGGGCCGTCCGACAATCCGACGCCGCTGCATCGAACGGCGATTCTCTACCGGCACGCGGATCCGTATGCCCGGATCTGCGCCGAACAGCTCAAGGCCGCGGGCCTTCCCTGGAACGGCCGTAACGCACAAACGCTGGGCCAGAGCATCGTCGGCAGCGTCCTGGCGGGCATCCTCGGGCTGATGCAGCAGTCGACGCCGACCTGGGCAAACGACGTCGCCCCCTGGCTCGCCGCCGCCCCGATCCGGGACGCGGATGGCCGGCCGGCGGCCACGGCGCGTTGGAATCAGCTCGCTCGAAGCGCCAATCTGCATCGCGGTCCGCAGGAATGGCTCGAGCGGTTGCAGCGATATCGGGCCAATCGCGAGGATGACCTGGAGCGCCTGGAACGCGACTCCGACGACGAACGCCCGGGGCGTCTGCCGTGGATCAGAAGCGAGATTGCCCAGATCGACGATCTCGCCCGCTTTGCCGCGCAGTTCACTGACCTGCTTGACGACATGCCTGAGAGCGCGTCCTGGTCGGAGTACGCCGAGCGCACCCGACGGCAGTTCCGCGCGTTGCTCGGCGACCGCAACGCGTTTGCCGAGGTGGTGCATGCGAGCGAGGACGATCTGGAACTCGCCCGTTGGGACGATGTCGAAGCCCTGCTCGAATCGCTCCGCGCCCTGGATGAGCTCGGATCAACCACGCCGGCGCGGTTCGCGTCGGCTGCGGACCGAGGACTCATGCGGCAGGCTGGACACCACGGTCGGCTCGGCGACGGCGTCTACGTCGGTTCGCTGCAGTCCGCGATCGGCATGGAATGGGATGTCGTCTACATCGTCGGAGCGGCCGAGCGTTCGCTCCCGCCGGCGCGGGCCGAGGACCCGTTGTTGTCGGACGAACTGCGCGCCCGCGCGTCCTTGCCGATCAGCGGCGATCAGCTCCGCCGCGAACGGTCGGACTTCCTCGCCGCCATGCACGCCGCCGGCGCGCGTGTCCTCAGCTACGCCCGTGCCGATGTCCGGGCGCAACAGGCTCGGCTGCCGAGCCGCTGGTTGCTGGAATCCGCGACCGCGCTGCAAGGCGGCGAACGCGTGTATGCCTCGAAGATCAACGATGTCGGCGGAGACGTCGTTGACGTCACGACGTCATTCGAGCAGGCCGTGACCGACGAGTCGCAGTACGCCGACCTGAGCGAGTACGACCTGGCCGGCCTAAGACGAAGTGCGAGCCCGGCCGCTCACTATCTGGCCGAGCTCGACCCGCCCCTGGGCCGCGGATACGAGGAGCGAGCCTGGCGATTCGCCCCGACCTTGACCCGCTGGGACGGGCTCATTGAGGCCGGCGCTGAAAACACCGCGTCGCAGCCGCACTCGGCCGGCGCGCTGCAGGACTGGGCGACCTGTCCGTATCGCTACTTCCTCGGACGTGTGCTTCGCGTCGAGGAGCGCGAAGAGCCGCGCGACGAGCTGCAAATCACGCCGATCGAGAGAGGCTCGCTGATTCACGAGATCCTGGAGCGGTTCCACGAGCAGACGCCGTCCCAACCCGAGCCGGGCGAGCCATGGTCCGGCGCCGACCGCGAGCGTCTGCTCGCCATCGCCGAAGAGCGAATGGAACACGCCGAAGCCCAGGGACTCACCGGACGTGACCTGCTCTGGAAACGCGATCGACGGCGCATCCTCAACGATCTCCGCACGTTGCTCGATGCCGACGACGGCCACCGCGCTCTCCACCGGGTCCAGCAGATCGCCGGAGAGCTGACGTTCGGCAGCCTGGCCGGCAGCGCCGGTCTCGTGGAGCTTGCCCTCGAGGACGGCAGCAGCCTCCAGGTACGCGGCAGGATCGACCGAGTCGACCGCTCAACGGATGGTGATCTGCTGTTGGTGATCGACTACAAGACCGGCGACGAGTATCCGAGAAAGCGGGACCTCCGGGAAGATCCGGTCGTCGGCGGACAATACCTGCAGCTGCCGATCTACGCCGTCGCCGCGCGGCAACTGCTCGACGCCGGCGGCGAGGATGTCGTCCGCTCCGCGTACTGGTACATCACGGAGCGGGGCGGCTTCGCCTTCAACGAAGTGCCCTGGAACGAGAGCAACAACGCGCGCTTTCGGACGGTCGTCAACCTGATCGCCGACAACATCAGGCAGGGCCGATTCCCGGCCAATCCCGGCGACGAGTATCGCACCGGCAGGGGCCGGCACTGCGCATACTGCAGCTTCGACGCCATCTGTCCGGCCGATCGCCGCCGGCACTGGGAACGCATCCGTCTCGATCCGCTACTCGCCGACTACGTCGAGTTGAGCGAGGGCGAAGCTCCGGTGACGCCCGAGTCATGACGATCGCCGACCAGCCCGCCCGTGACCGCGTGGAGCGCAGCCTCGACGAGACGCTGTTCGTCGAGGCCGGCGCCGGGACCGGCAAGACCGAAGCGTTGGTGCGCCGGATCGTCAACCTGATCGCCGCCGGCCAGGTCCGGGCCAACCAGATCGCTGCGATCACCTTCACCGAGAAAGCCGCCGCCGAACTCTACGATCGGGTGCTCGAACGAATCGACGAGCGCCGGTTGGAAGAAACCACACCCGAGCTGCAACGACGGTTCGCCGACGCCGCGGAACAGCTCGACAACGCCGCGATCGAGACCCTGCACGCCTTCGCGGCGCGGATTCTCAGGATGTATCCGATCGAGGCCGGCCTCCCGCCCGGGTTCACGATTCACGACGAAACCGAGTCCTCGCTGGCGTTTGCCGAACGCTGGCAGGATGCCCTCGACGACCTGTTGGAGGATGACGCACTGGCCGACGACCTGTTGGCGGCGTTCGACGCCGGCATCGAGCCTGACGACCTCCGCCAGGTGGCGCGTCGTCTGCACGAAGACTGGGACCGGGCAGCGGCCAGTCCGGCGCACGCCCAGGCAAGCGACGTGGCGGTGGCGCCATTCATCGACGCGCTCGATCGCGCCGTCGCCGCGCGGCATCGCTGCTCCGACGAGAACGACAAGCTCTACCTTCGTCTGGTCCAACTGGAGCCCTTCGCCGCGCGGTTGCGGGATTCGCTGGACTCGCCGGGCACGCTGGCCCGGTTGCTGGTTCACACAACGCCCACGTCGCTCAAAGTCCAGAACACGGGCAGAAAGGCGAACTGGCCGGGCGAGGCGCTCTCGCAAATCCGCGAAGTGCTGGGCAGCCTGGATCGGCAGCGCGACGAACTCCGCGTCGCACTCGTGCTCCGCTTCGGAGCGCCGATCTTCGAGCAACTGAGGAGGTTCGTCGGCGATTACGCCGAGGATCGCCGTCGCCGCGGCACGCTGGAGTTCCAGGACCTGCTGATCCGCGCGCGGAAGTTGTTGGAAGAGAATGAGGATGTATCCACGGCGGTCGGGAACCGGTTCCGTAGAGTCCTGGTCGACGAGTTCCAGGACAACGACCCGTTGCAGACCCGGATCGTTGACGCGATCACGAATCGGGAGTCGGGCCGCGCATTCTTCGTCGGTGATCCCAAACAGTCGATCTACCGCTTCCGCCGAGCCGACATCCGCCAGTTCAACCAGGTCAAGGAGCGTGAGGCGGCCGGCCTGACCAGGCTGACCCAGAACTTCCGCTCAGCCCCGGGCATCACCGAGTTCGTCAACTCTGTCTTCGCCCCCCTGATGCAGGCCGGCGGACCCGACCAGGCCGAATGGGAAGACCTGAACGCCTTCCGCCCGTCTCTTGATGGCGCTCAGGTCGCGGTGACCGTGATCGGCGGCAGGATGCCGGGGGCAATTGCCGGCATCCGCCGAGTCGAGGGCGACGCGCTGGCCCGCACGATCGGGCACGTCAACGAGACCCGCTGGCAGGTCTACGACAAGGCCATTGACGCCACCAGGGACGCTCGATTTGCCGACATCGCCGTCCTCGTCCCGACCCGAACCGGACTGACGCACCTCCTGCCGGCGCTGGAACGCTACGCCATTCCCTATCGCCTCGAGAGCCGCTCGCTTGTCTACGACTCTCGCGAAGTGCGCGATCTGCTGAGCATCCTGCAGGCGCTCGACGATCCGACCGACCAGATCGCGCTGCTGGCCGCGCTCAAGTCACCCGCCTTCGCCTGCGCCGACGACGACCTCCACCGCTGGCGCGCTGTACACGGACGGTGGGACTATCGACGCAACCGACCGCGCGAGGTCGCCGCCGATGACCCGGTCGCCGACTCGATGCGTTGGCTGCACCAGACAGCCGAACGCCGATGGGAGATGTCGGTCAGCGAGCTGGTCGGCCACGTCATCCGCGAACGCCGGCTGATGGAGCTGGCCGTCGTCGAGCGGCAGCCGCGCGAGCACTGGCAGCGCTACCGATTCATGGTCGACCAGGCCCGCGCCTTCAGTGATCGCGGCGGCTCGACGCTGAGCGAGTTTCTCCAGTGGGCCCGGCACCAGGCCGAGCAAGATACCCAGGTGATCGAGTCGGTTGTGCCCGAGGAAGACCACGACGCCGTGCGAATCATGACGATCCACGCCGCGAAGGGCCTGGAGTTCCCGGTCGTCGTCTTTGCCGGCCTCAACTCGGCGCCGCGCAGCGACGCCGTCCCCGTGCTCTGGCACGACGACGGACGGGCCGAGGTCCGGTGGCGCTCCGATCTGGAGACGCCCGGGTTCGACGAACTGCGCAACCGCGAACGCGAGCTGGAACGTCAGGAGTACGTGCGCCGCAACTACGTCGCAGCCACCCGGGCGCGCGACCACCTGATCGTGAGCCTCTACCGGGCTGAATCCGGCAAGAGCGACGCCCAGCAGATCGACGACGTGCTCGATGAGGCGCACACGCCGCACCGTCGTCTGACAGGCGACGGAATCCCGGAGTACGAGCCGCCCGCTGGTTCGCCGACATCGACCGCGTCGGCCGATTCGTTGGAAGATCGGACGAGATGGATTCGGGAGCGAGAGCAGACGACCAGGCGGTGGGCGTCGTTACCGCACGAGTCGGCCACCGGCGTTGCCAAACGCGCCGTCGACGACGAGTTCGGCCCGGCGGCCAATCCGAACAACGAACCGGACGACGATCTCCCCGCCTGGCGGCGCGGCCGGGCCGGGACCGCGATCGGCCGGGCCACGCACGGCGTCCTCCAGGTGATCGATCTGGAAGGCCCGGACGACGACGAGATCGCCAACACCGCCAGGGCGCAGGCCGCGGCCGAATCGCTGAGAGCCCCGGCGGCGGCAGAGGTCGAGCGGCTCGTCAAACGCGCGCTGGGCAGCGAGACCGTCGGCGAGGCCGTCGGCGCCCGACGACTCTGGCGGGAGATCTACGCTGCGGTCGAGATCGACGGAGTGCTGCTCGACGGGTTCATCGATCTGCTGTACGAACTGCCCAACCGCAATCTCGTCGTCGTCGACTACAAGACCGACGCGCTGCGCGAAGGCGAGGCCGTCGACCAGGCCGTCGAGCGCTACCGGCTGCAGGCGGCGTCCTACGCCCTGATTCTCGAACAATCCCTCCGGCGCCGGGTCGAACGATGCGTCTTGCTCTTCCTCCATCCCGACCAGGAGCGCGAGATCGACAATCTCGAGGGCGCGATGCAGGAGGTCAGGGATCGCCTGGCCGAGCTGGCCGAGTTGGCCCGGCAGCCCGCAACCTCGGGCTCGCTGTAGACCACCCTCCTGGATCACTCTGTCCCCAACATCCGACGGCAGATTCACCGGCGGTCGCTAGGCTCAGACCATGCCCGTCTATCTGTTCCACGGCGAGGATCGCTTTGCCCGACTCGAAGCCGTCGCCGCGCTGCGCCGGGAACACGACAGCGAGGGCTCGCTCACCAACAACTCGGTCAGCTTCGACGGCGCGCGCGTCTCGCCGGGCGAGCTCGGCGCCGCCGTCTCTGCCGCTCCGTTCCTCGGCGGTGTGCGCTGGGTGCGGGTCGACGGACTGTGTGCCCGGTTCGGCTTTCAATCGGGCGCCCGACGCGGACGCCAGCTCGGCGATTGGGCCGGCCTGACCGACATCCTCGAGCAGATTCCCCCGACCACCGTGCTGGTCTTCGTCGAAGACGAACTGCGCCGCGCCAATCCGATGTTGCAACTGATCGAGCCGCTGGCCGATGTCCGCGAGTTCGCTCGGCTGAAGCCGCAGGAGGCCCTCGAGTGGCTGCGCGGCGAAGTCCGACGACGCGGGCTGCACATGACCCGCAACGCCGCTCAGACGCTCGTCGACCGCGCCGGCGGCGATCGCGGCGCCCTCACCCAGGCAGTCGACAAGCTCTCGCTCTACGCAGGCGACGCCAACGTCGACGAGACGATCATCGAGGCGATGGTCCCGGCGGTGCGGTCGGTCACGATCTTCAACCTCGTTGATGCGGTCGCGGAAGGACGGCTGGCCGACGCGATGCAGGCGCTGGACGGCGTCCGCGCCGAGGGTGAGCCCGAGACGCGCATCATCCAGATGCTGGCCCGCACATACCGACAGATCGTGGTCGCGCGAGAGGTGCTCGACCGCGGCGGATCGAATGAGGACATCCAGGCGGCCGTCAAGACCAACTTCGCCTGGCTGGCGCGCCGGCTCCGACGCCAGGCCCAGGCCTACACGCGGGCGTCCGCCGACGCGGCCATGGCTCGACTGCTCGAAGCGGAAGTCGCGATCATCGACTACCGCCGCGACGACGGCGGCCTGCCGGAAGATGTCGCGGTCGAACTGCTGGTGGCCGAACTGGCCGGCGCCGGTCGGCGCTAGACCTCGAGCACCGGGTTGTAGCAGGCCACTCGCTGACCGACCCGCCCGCCGAACACCTCGCTCAACTCCGGCTCGTCGTCCGTCCGGCACTTGGTCAGCGCCTTGGGACAGCGCGAGAGATAGGCGCAGTGGTCGCCGATCTCCTCGTCGGTCAGGTCCGGCAGTCCGCCGGGAATCTGGCGCAGTCGAGATCGGCGGCGCCGGTCCAGTCTCGGCAAGGTGTCCAGCAACGCCCAGGTGTACGGATGGCGCGGCTGCTGGTAGAGCGGCACCACGTCGTCCACCTCCATCATCTTGCCCGCGTAGATGATCGCGACCCGCTCGGCGATCTGCGCGACGACGCCCATGTCATGGGTGATCAGCAGGATCGCCGTGCCGCGTTCGTCGCGCAGACGCTCAAGCTCGTAGAGGATCTGCGCCTGCACGGTGACATCCAGCGAGGCGGTTGGCTCGTCGGCGATCAACACCTGCGGGTCGAGCGCCGTGGCAATCGCGATCATGATTCGCTGGCACATACCGCCCGACAGCTCGCCGGGGAACGACTTGGCGATCCGGATCGGATCCGGCAGCCGCATCGCGTTCAGCGCGTCGAGGGCTCGCTCTCGGGCTTCGTCCTTGCTCACCGAGCGATGCGATGTGATCACTTCCTCGACCTGCTGACCGACCGTGATAATCGGGTTCAGCCCGGCGATCGGATCCTGGAAGATCATCGAGATCTGGTCGCCGCGGATGCGCTGCAGTTCGCGGCGATCCAGCTCGCCGATGTTGCGGTGTTCGTAGCGGATCGTGCCGGTCGTCTGGTCGGCGTTGCGCGGCAGGATGCGCAGAATCGCCAGTCCGAGCGTGGTCTTGCCCGAACCGCTCTCGCCGACCAGTGCGACGATCTCGCCGCGTTCCATGGTTAGCGACGCGCCGCGCACGGCGCGCACCGGACCCTCGCGAGTCTTGTACTCGATGCTGACGTCGTCGATGCTCAGAACCGGCGGCACAATTGCAGTGTACGCACAAGCGCCGGCCCGGCTCCGGGTCGCTAGTGAGGCCGGCGGATGATGGAGACCACGCGGCCCTGGACCTGCATGTTCGACTCGTCCGTGAAGATCGGCTCCATCGTCGGGTTTTCCGGCTGCAGCCGCACCTGGCCGCCTTCGTAATAGAGCCGCTTCAGCGTGCAGATGTTCTCGTCGCGCAGCCAGACCGCCGCCATCTGACCGTTCGAGACATGCGGCGTCTCCTCCAGGATGACGGTGTCGTTGTCCGCGATCAGCGCGTCGATCATCGAGTCCCCGCGCACGGTCAGCGCGAAGACCTGCTCCGGGTCGCGCCCGCCGAGCATGTCCGGGGTCACGCTGATCCGACTCTCGGCATGCGCGACATCGACGCCCTCGGGTACCAGCGAGCGGGTACCGGCCGCGATCTGGCCGAGCATCGGGACCTCAAGTGGCGTCACGCTCGGTTCCAGCTGGGCCGGCTGGATCGGCTCGATCGGCTGGGTCAGCGAGATCGTCCGCGCCCGCTCGCGGTCGCGCCGGATGTGTCCCTCGCGCTCCAGGATCTTCAGGTTGTAGTCGGCGACGGATGTCGACGAGAGTTGGCAGCCGTCGACGATGTCACGCACGGACGGCGGATAGTGATAGCGGGCGAAGTAGTCCTGCAGGAAGGCGAGAATACGTTCGGGCTTGTCGGACCGCGGCCCGCGCTTTCCCCGCCGGCGCGGCGCACTGGCTTGCTCAGCCTCGGTCTTGGTCAACTCCGCCATGATGAATACCTCGTTCCTGGCAAGTCCGGCTCACGCGGTTCGAACGACGACCGGCTGTCGGATACGCTGTCACTGTTCCGATTAGTGACATAATGGCATCCTAGCACAGTCTCCGCGCACGTGTGCGGAACCTCAGTTCGCAGTTATTTCGGTCATCCTTGCACGAGCATCCCCGGCTGTCAAGTCGCGTGTGTCAGCCGATGTCGCATACAGACCCCAACCTGTGCGAAATTATGCCCAGACTTGAAAGTGTGCCCCCATGACAGTTCCTCCCGACACCGACAACAAGGTCGGACTCGTGATCGCCGCTCATCCGGACGACGCCGACTTCGGCGCCGGCGGTACCGCCGCGCTCTGGACCTCGCTCGGCTGGGAGATGCACTACCTGGTCGTGACCAACGGCGCCAAGGGATCGGCCGACCCGGAGATGACCTCGGAACGGCTCGTACCCATGCGCGAGGTGGAGCAGCGAAACGCAGCGGAGGAACTCGGCGTCCTGACCTGCTCGTTCCTCGGCGGCGAGGACGGCGAACTCGAGTATTCCAGGGAGTACCTGGGCGGGATCGTCAGGGCGATCCGCACGATCCGGCCCCACGCCGTCTTCACTCATTCAACCGACAGGATCCACCGCCGCGCACTCGAAGACGATCCGTCCGACCCGCTCTCCGAGTTCCGCGGCTTCATCAATCACCGCGACCACCGTTGCACCGGCGAAATGACGCTCGACGCGGTCTATCCCACCGCCCGCGATCGACTGAACTTCCCGGAGCACCTGGAAGAAGGACTCGAGTGCCACAAGGTGGCCGAGCTCTTCATCTGGGGCAGCATGGCCGCCAATTGCGACATCGACATCACGGACGTGATTCAGACCAAGATTCGCGCGCTCACCCGGCACGTCTCGCAGTTCGGCGACCGCGGCGAGGACTTCATCGCCAACGTCGAGAAACGCTGGAGCTCGCAGGACGGTCGATTCTACGAGCACTTCGAGCGCGTCTCGCTGCCGGTCTTCTAACCGAGACGAGCGGCGCCATGCCGCCTCCCCCGAAATTCTGCCCGCAGTGCGCCGTCGCGCTCCTCTCTCCCGACCGCTGTGACGCCTGCGACTGGATTCACTACCGCGACCCCAAGGTCGCCGTCGTCGTGCTGGCGACGGACGAGCGCGACCGCTTGCTCTATGTCCGCCGCAACCACGAGCCGGCGATGTATCGCTGGGCCTGGCCCTCGGGCTTCGTCGATGCCGGTGAGCGCGTCGAGGACGCCGCCGCGCGGGAGGTGCGCGAAGAGACGGGCATCGAGGTCGAGATCGGGGAGTTGCTGGGCGTCTGGTCAACGACCGGCGATCAGACGGTCGTGATCGCCTACCGTGCGGCGGCCGGGGGTGGAACGCTCAAGCCCGGACCGGAAGCGCTGGCCGCAGCCTGGATCCCGATCGATCGTTCGGGCCGGACGCCGGAGCCGGTCTTTCCCCACGACGATGCGATCCTGCGATCATTCCTCGGCCCAGAGCGGTAGGCGGGAGCGGCAGTGGTCGCACATCGCGACCGCCTCCGTCTGCAGTTCGCCGCCGCGCGGCACGGTCATGATGATCTGACGCACGTGGTCCTCGCAGTAGCGGCAATAGCAACGCTCGCAGAGCAGCGAGAACGGCCGCGAACAGTCGGGCTCTCCGCAGAGTTGCTCCGCATTCCGGGCCCGGGCCGCGTCCTTGAAGATCAGGTGCTGCTCAACGTCCGACTGGAGACGCACGCAGCGTTCCTCGAAGCAAACTTCCTGCCCGTCGTCGTAGACCCGTCCGTGCCGGGCGCAGAAGCCGCGGGCGCAGTACTGGCACTGTCCCAGGAGCGGCTCGCGGCACTTGCGCAGACGGCTGCGGTGGTCGCAGCGGGTCGCCTTGTGATACTCGCGAATCTCCACGCCGTCGGCCCCAGCTTCAGGGGCGAATGCCCACGACATCCCCGTGGACGCGCCGAACTCAGGCTAGCGCGGGGGTGGGAGCGCTCGCGCCGTCGGACGCGCCGGGCAAAGCGTCAGGCAAGGCGTCTGGCAAGGCGTCGGTCGGGGGCCGGTTGGGCGCTGGAGACTAGAGGCGGAGCTTGCCGTGCGACGGCTGCCGGCGGCGCTGGCGGCCTTCCTCGACGGCCTGCTCGCGCTCGAGCTCGAAGACCGAAATGATGTTGCTCTCGTAGACATACCCGCACGACAGGCAACTGGAGTACACGCTGTGCGCGTCCGATTCGACCAGCATCATGCCTGAGCAGCGGGGGCATTTCGACGGAGGAGTAACGGGCATCGGGCCGACTCGCTTTCCTACTCGGCCAATCCTGCGAGCGGACTTTGTGAATGTCCGCACAACAGGAAGTTTGTGAAACGATGCACATTATGAGCCGGTAAATCGTCGCTTGTCAACTTTTTCACGAGCCACCGCAACGATTCCCCCGGTTCCGCCGGCTTTCTGTCGAGAAATCCACCGACGCCCTTCCTCCTCTGTGTTCTGCGACACAGAGACCGGAGATCAGAAACGGCGGATATGCTCAAAGTCCAATGCGCCGAACCACCGACCGCCTCACGATCTTCGCCCTGGCCCTGATCATCCAGGCGGCCCTGCAATACCTGCTCGGCCCGCCGCCCGACGGTCGTCCGACCTGGCTGGCCTGGGCATTGTCCAGGAGCCGGCAGCTCGCTTCGCTGCCCCCGAGACTGCGCGTCTTCGCCCCGTTCGCCGCGTCCGCCGCCTCGATTCGCGCGGCCGCGCTCGTCGAGCGGGCCCGCCCGGGCGGGACTGGACGCGCCGCCTCAATCCTGATCCAGGCCGTCCTGCTGGCCGCCACCTTCGACGCCTGGCGCGGTCTGCGAGCCTCGGCGTCGGTGCAACGACACCTGGAAGATGCCCCGCTTGACGATGACGGCAGGCCGGTCGCCGCGCTCGACAGCGAGCGGATCGAGGCCGAGATCGGTCGGCTGGCCAACGCTCCCAGCGAGAGTGTGGTCGGTCCCTGGGCCGCCTACGCCGCGTTCGACCTCTCCGGCGCGGTCGCCTACGCCGCCGTCGAGTCGCTCGGCGGACCGATGGCCGGGCCGGGCTCGGAGGGCCCGTTGACCGCGATCCTCGATCCGCGCCGCCGTCTCGTCTCCGTGCGGCGCGCCCGCGATGCGATCGCCGCCGCGGCGACCCTCGCGGCGCGCGGCCGCTCCGACCTGCAGCCGCCCGAACTCGAAGAGCTGGCGCTCGGTTCGGAGACGCCGATTCCCGTCACCGCCATGTCGGTCGCGCTCGATCGCCGCACATCCTGGAACGGCCGCGCCGTCGGCTGGCAGCGACCGACCCCCGACATCGACGACTTCAGCCGCGCCCGACGGTTGCACCTCAAGGCGCTGGGCCTGCTGGCCCTGACCGCAGCCGGCGTCGTCGCCGTCGGCGACCTGTTTCGGCCTGCGCCATCCTCGAACGGCGAGGACTGGGAGGACTGACCGGACGTCGGCTTCCACCGGGTGCTTGCTAAGATCAGCCACGTACCCAAGAGAGACTACGACCGGAGACCGACCATGCCGCAGTTCCCCTCCGTTGAATGGTTCGAAGCGCTTCGCGACACCGTGCAGGACGATCCCCACTGGCGCGACTTCGGGATGATGGACTGCGCCATGGGCGTCAACGTCGGCGACACGACGATCAAGCTCGTCTTCGACGGATACGAAATCCCCGAAATCGCAGATATCTCCACCACCACCGACGCCGAAGACCTCGACTTCACGCTGGTGATGCCCGAGGAGCGCTGGCAGGAGATGATCGAGAACATCCAGACCAACGGCCACGCCGACCTGCACCACACGCTCAACACGATCGACCTGGAAAGCCCGGAAGAACTGGCCAAGGGCGAGGACTACACCCGCCGCGACCTCTTCTACCGCTTCAACCAGACCCTGCAGGACTTCTTCGACGCCTCCTCAACAGTCGAAACCACCTTCGCCTGACTCCATCGCCTCGGCGTGATGCCGTGATGTCCGCTCTCCCCCCGCAAGGCGGGGGGAGATGTCCCGTAGGGACAGAGGGGGGCACGCGGCAACTCGTGACTGCCTTCGAGCCATCATCGCCAACTGACACGCGCAACCCCGCCGTATGATTCCAGTCGGCTAACCTCCGTGCTACATAACAACGCGATTGCCGAAACCTGCCAATGGCCATCTCCGTCAAGCTGATCGACCACACCAAGGATCCCGTCCGCGCCCTCTACATGGCGTACCGCGTCTGTTACTCGGCGCTGACCCCGCAGCAGGTGCTCGACCGGATCGACGACGAACGCATCCCGCAGGAGAAGATGCTCGAGTTCGTCGAGGCCCGCCTCTTGACCGGTCACATGTCGCCGCTCGAGCAGGTCCACTTCGAGTTCGGCATCTCCGGCGTCTCGCGCGCCTTCTCGCACCAGTTCGTGCGACACCGCATCGGGATCAGCTTCGAGCAGCAGAGCCAGCGTTACGTCACCTACAAGGGCGGCGCCTTCCCCTACACCGTGCCCAGGACCGTCGAACGCGCCGGGCTCGGCGACGACATGACCGCGCTCTTCCAACAGGCGGGCATGCTCTACGAAAAGATGGTCGAGGCCGGCGTCCCCGCCGAGGACGCCCGTTTCCTCCTGCCCAACGCGACCAACACCAACTTTAAGATCACCGTCAACTTCGCCTCGCTCCTGCACATCTCCGACCTGCGACTCTGCACCCGAGCCCAGTGGGAGTTCCGCAAGGTCGTCTCGCTCATGCGGGCCGAGGTGATCAAGGTCGCGCCCGAACTCGGCCGTCAACTCCAGCCCAAGTGCGGCGAGCGCCGGCTGGGCTACTGCGACGAGGACTACGAAGCCTGGGAAGAGTGCCCGATCGGTCGCAAGCGCCCGCACAAGACTGAGCTCTTCAACCTCTACGACGCCTACCGCCAGGGCGAACTCGACGACCTCAACGCCGACGACATGGCCATCATCGCCGCCGACACCGACGACGCCCCCGCCCACATCCGCTAGGAGCTCCTTGCCTCTTCCCTCTCCCCCCGCGAAGCGGGGGGAGATGCCGAAGGCAGAGGGGGGCTCCCCTACTCCACCAACTCCAACAACTGCACGAAGTTCCCGTCGGGATCCAGCAGCGTCGCCACGTCGCCGCCCCACGACTCGCGTTCCGGCTCACGCTGCACCCGGACGCCTGGATCAGCCGACCTCACACGCTCAAACTCCCTCGACACGTCGTCGACAAACAGATTGATCTGCATCCGCGCCGGCTCCAGTGTCGGCCCCGAGATCTCGGAGTGATCCAGCAGCCGGATGAACCCGCCCGCTGCCTCGAACACCGGATCGCGGTACTTCGCCACCCGCTCCAACCCCAACGTCGCTCCGTAGAACCGAGTCATCTCCTCGATCCGGCCGGTGCCGACCATCAGCGTGAACTCGCGGACTTCCATCGACGACCTCAGATTTCCAGTGACAGTCCGTCCGAGGCGAGCACGATCGTCCCGTCGAACGCCCGCCGCGCTTCCTCGACCAGCTCCCAGTCGCGCTCCAGCGACATGATGTGGGTCAGGACCAGCGTCTTCACGCCGGCGTCGCGGGCGATCCGGCCCGCCGACTCCGCCGTCGAGTGCGTCCCCCCCACCCCGCGATAGAGTCCCGCCCGCGCCGACTCCGACAGTCCCTCCGCCATCCGCGCCAGGCACGACTCCGTGTACGCCTCGTGCACGAGCACGTCCGCCCCATCGGCCAGCGGCACCATCGCCTCGGGCGCGTAGGTCGTGTCGCCCGAGTACACCAGCGAGCGACCGCCGGCGTCAAAGCGCCGCGCCAGGCACTCCAGGTAGGGCGCATGCGGCACCTCGACCGAGCGCACCTGCATCCCGCCCAGCTCTCGCTCGTCGCCGGGACGGGTCAGCTCCACCATCACGCCCTCCAGCCACTCCCGAGTGCGATCGTTGGTGGCATTGACCCGGGCAAACGCCAGCGCCGCCTCGATGTATGTGTCCGTGTCGCGCGGTCCAAAGATCGTCACCGGCGCGCCCCGGCGAACGATCAGCCGGGTGAACAGCTCCACCACGCCCATCGCGTGGTCGAAGTGCAGATGTGAGAAGACCACGTCCGATACCGCATCCGCATCCAGCCCCGAGTCCACCATCCGCTCCATGAACCCCGGTCCCGTATCGACCAGAATCCTCGCATCACCATGAGCCAGGTGGATCGAAGCAGCCCCCCGCCGAGGATTCACCGACCCCCCCGCCCCCGACCCACAAAACGTGATTCGCATGGTGCTGCACTCCCTAGAAGGGGAGGCTAACGGTCACCGCTCACGGGCAGTCGGTCGGTCAGTCAAGCACTGGACAGGGTTAGACTCCCAAACCATGCCGCCGCTCACCGGACTGCGCGTCCTCGACCATGGCCATGTCTGGGCCGGGCCGCTGCTGGGCATGTTCCTCGCCGACCTCGGTGCTGAGGTGATCAAGGTCGGCGCGCCCCACCGACTCTCCGGCGTCTCCATCGGCGGGCAGCGGGCGCCGGTCGGCTCGATCGGCGGCGACCGCGGCTCGACCTCTGCCGACGACCCGCGCGCCTTCCACGGTCTCGACCGCGGCAAGAAATCGATCGCGATCCACCTCGGCGATCCTCGCGGCCGAGACCTGTACCTGCGCCTGGTCGAACAGTCCGACGTCGTGCTGGAGAACTTCTCGCCCCGGGTCATGCCCTCCCTGGGGCTGTCCTACGAGGTGCTCTCCGTGGTCAACCCGCGGCTCATCATGGTCGCCCTCTCTGCCTCCGGCGCGACCGAGGGTCCCTGGCGCAACCTGGTCACGTACGGACCGTCGCTAGCCGCGCTCTACGGGCTCAAGTCGCTGCTCGGCTATCCCGA
The DNA here is from genome assembly GCA_965204335.1 of Dehalococcoidia bacterium. Classification (GTDB taxonomy): domain Bacteria; phylum Chloroflexota; class Dehalococcoidia; order Bin125; family Bin125; genus Bin125. Next base: position 1,058,931 of record OZ241982.1, read on the forward strand.
CGACCCGCAGCCGCGCGAGGACACCGCCGACCTCGACCCGACCGCCGCCGGCCACGCCTTCATCGCGCTCCTGGCGGCGCTCGAATACCGCGATCGCACCGGCCGCGGGCAGTTCATTGACCTCGCCCAGGGCGAAGCGACCCTGCAGCGTGCGGCTGAGCCGCTCATGGACTGGCTGCTCAACCGCCGCGACGCCGGACCGCAGGGCAACCGCTCCGCGTCGATGGCGCCGCACGGCGTCTATCCGGCGCTTGTCGAGGACTCGTGGCTCGCCGTCGTCGTCCGCGACGACGCGGAGTGGTCGGCGCTCTGCGGGCTCGCCCCGCAGCTCGACCGTCCCGAGTGGGCAACCATGCGCGGCCGTCTCAACGACCGGGAGGCGCTCGACGCCGCCGTGTCCGCCTGGACCCGTACCGACGAGGCGATGGAACTCGCTGTTCAGCTCCAGGCGGTCGGCGTGCCGGCCTTCCCGATGATGGACCCGACCGCCCTGCTGATCGACGAGGACTACGCCGCGCTGACCAACGCAAACATCGACCTCAGCGCCGAAGCGGCCGCTCCCGTCCGTGGCGGCGCGCTCTACACCGGCACGCCCTGGAAGATGGCCCGAACCCCTTCCGCCATCGCCGCCCCCATCCCCAATCGCGGCGAGCACGACGAAGAAATCTACGGACACCTCCTCGGCCTCAACGAAGCGGAACGCCGCGAGCTACGCGAGGCCGGCGTGATCTAGCACTAAGACACTCAAGCCGCAGCGGTCGTTCGCCAGCACGGCAGCGTCATCCGTTTCTGCTTCCCCCTCCCAGGGGGAAGCTGCCGAAGGCTGAAGGGGGTCTCCCGGATGCAGAGCGAGAACCCAGACTGTCGGGGCCGCTATGTTCCGAATCCCGAGTGAAATGCGGATACGTGTAGGGCTCGCTCGCCAGCCACCAAGGCCGCGCCATGCAAACGAGATCGACGCCGACTAAGCCGGGCATCGACGCCCGTCCCGACCGCCGGATAGACGCGGCTCCGCCGTCTCGCGAGACGGTCTAGCAAGATCAAGGGATCGACAGCTTCCCCTGAGAGGTCCGAGCCACTGCGACGTGCGGCAATCGCGTCCAGGGACCAGCTTCGAACTAGCTTCGGATACAGGCTCCTGAAAGTCGAACGAGCGTCGAACAGGTCCAGGCCGTGTGGTCCCCCATCGATTGCGAAGATCACACCACAAGCGCGTCGGCGGACACCCCTCTCAGGACGGAGGGCTGCCACATAGTCGTCGAGTTGGTCGGCGTAACGATCGAAAGCCAGATTGATAGCCCCCGTATCTGAGCGGGCATCCAGCGAATTGGCAATCTCGTCGATCTCGCTCCAAATCGCTCCCTGATTGGATTGGCGATTGCCTGGCTGATGCTGCATTGCTGCAGAGACCGCCTGCATGCGGCTCATTCGCAATCGCGCGTTCATGATGTGCCCTGAGCCCCGCATTCCTCTAGCGGACTCATCGCCGGCTTGGTCATAGCTCCAGCGTCCGGCCTCCATGCACGAAACCGGAATCGTGATCGAGGCATTCGTAGGGACAAGAACGCTGAGATTCAGGCTGCGGTTTTGCATTCCCCCGAGAAGCTCTTCACCGTCGGCGAGGAATACCGGACGTTCGCCTCGATTCTCGAATCGCAGGTCGGGAACGCTGCCGCCGTTCACTTCCGTTACTTGGGCGCTTCCTTCAGCCAGGGCCTGATCGAGCAGGTCGTAATCGGCACGTACCGTGCCGCCCAAAAGGAACCAGACGGTCAGAGAGTGGTGGTGAACCGGCGAACTCAGTTCGACCGAATCCAACCTGCGCCTCACAAGTCGCTGCGTTCCAAGTCTGCTGGGTTGAGATTGGATCATCACTAGCTCCTTCTGATCCACTTCGGGGGCCACCTCCGCGCCCCCTAGGTCGTGTCATGAGGACACTATCTCGCATTTAGGCACTTCGTGTCAATGTAACACTAAGTAACGCGCTTGACGACGGCTATCCTCAGTGCGCTGATAACAGCCAGAGAGGACACCAACCATGTGCCACCGATATGAAGCCCTGCCCGCGATCACTCCGATCGCCGGAGCCGCAGTCGACGTTGAAGACCTGACCCTGACCGCCTCCGACGGCGTTCAGTTTGCGGCCTTCCACGCCAGGGCCGAATCGCCGACCGGACCGGGAATGGTCATTCTGCCCGACGTGCGCGGCCTCTTCCGCTTCTACGAAGAACTCGCCATCCGCTTCGCCGAGATCGGCGTTGACGCCGTCGCGATCGATTACTTCGGCCGCACCGCCGGCGTTTCCAAGCGCGACGCCGAGTTCGACTTCTGGCCCCACGTCCGCGGCACGACGCCCGAGGGGATCGCCGCCGACACCGCGGCCGCGGTCGCCGTCCTGCGCGCCAATGATTCGGACCGCGCCGTCTTCACCGTCGGCTTCTGCTTCGGCGGCAGCAATAGCTGGCTCCAGGCCTCCGCCGGACACGGACTCGCCGGAGCGATCGGCTTCTACGGTCGCCCGACCGCCGAAGGTCTCAACGGCGGCCCAGCCCCCTCGGCCACCGTCTCCGAGATCGAGTGTCCCATCCTCGGTCTGATGGGCGGGGCGGACGAGAGCATCCCGGCCGACGCCGTCGCCGAGTGGGACGCCGCGCTCGAATCCGGCGGCGTCACGCGAGAGATCATCACCTACGAGGGCGCCCCGCACAGCTTCTTCGACCGCTCCTACGACGAGCACGTTGACGCCTGCGACGACGCCTGGCAACGAATCCAGGCCTTCATCGCCGCCAACAGCTAGCAATCCCTTCTCCCCTCGTAGCGCGGGAGATGCACACGTTGTATTCCCATCTCCCCCCGCGGAGCGGGGGGAGATGCCGAAGGCAGAGGGGGGTCGCCCGAAATCAATTCAGCGAAAGGTCCAACACCATGCGGGTAACCAAATCATCCGACGGCGACACCAACCAGGCCAACGCCCCGATCTTCACCGGCGGCAACGTCTGGGTGCGAGCCCTGGCCGGTTCGATCGGCGGGCAGAACGCTGCCGACGACCAGGACTTCAATCTGGCGATCGTGCAGTTCGGCGCCGGAGCGCGGACCAAGATGCACACCCACTCCTCCGAGCAGATGCTCTACGTCGTCTCCGGGATCGGCAAGGTCGGGACCGCCGACGAGGAACACACCATCTCGGTTGGCGACTTCGCCATCATCCCACCGGGCGAAGAGCACTACCACGGCGCCGCCGACACCGGCTCGCCCATGTCCCACCTCGCGATCACCCGCCGCGACTCCGTCACGGAGGTCACTGAGGACTAAACTGGCGACAGGAGTCTGTTGAGATGGTCGCCGAGCCTCAGTCCAGTCAGTCCGAACTCGAAGCGTGGCAGCGCGCGGAGAAGCTCCGAATCGCCGCCCAGTACCCCGACGAGGACGAAGACTTCGCCGAGACCATTCTCGAAACCCCGTGGCGCGACACGCTCGAAGCTGATGTGCGCACCGCGTTTGAGCAGCACATGTCCTGGGCAGCCGCGCAGCGAGCGAACGGGTACTACACCTTCCCGTCCGACGACCTGTTCTGGATGAACGTGGAGTTGCTCCTGCCCGACTACGAGCCATTCCTCTCGAAGTCAAAGCGGGAATCTCCAGAAGGACGCGCCTTCATCGAGCGGGCCGAGCGGATCTACCCGCCGGCTATGGGCGTGATCAACCTCATCGACAAGAACAACTAGCATCCCCGGTGCCGCTCGCTTGGTCGGTAAGACTCTCGGATCAGGCCAGAGTTCAGCGCTCGCGGCTAACGAGACCGGCAAAATTCGAGGTCAATCGAGTGCGGCAAGCGCTCGCAGACGGGCCCTATGACGTTCCGAGCGCCATCGAGTTGCAGGGCCTCCCGGGCATCTGGCGAGTTCGACTCTCAGTCGGCAATCGACGATTGATATTCCGCATGCAGCCGGAATACCAACGCATCACGATTCTTGAGATCCTCTCCCGTAAGGAGGCCTACGACAAGTATCCGATTCCCGACGACGAATAGCGGAATCAGTACCCGCTGCGGCGGCCGATTGAGCGCACGTCCCAGGCGGCGATGCCGACTCCGATCAGCAGGAAAAACGCGATCAGGCCGAGCAGGATGTTGCCGCCGGCGCCGTCAATCTCGGCGAGTTGTCGCAGCGCGATTAGCACCCCGGCGCTGATCACGGCCAGCGAGATGTAAATCCAGTTGTGGATCCACTCGGCGGCGAAGTTGACCGCGATCGCGACCATGACCGCCGCGTTGACCACGATCAGCAGATGTACGTCGGCGTGACGGCTCCAGCCGCCCCAGGCCGTGCCGGTCAATTCGTTCAGTTCGACCGCCGTGCCGCCGCGGATGGCCAGGAACAGCACCACGATCGCCGCGCCCACCGCCCCGCCGACCAGTGGGCGCAACATCCGCGGGCCCATTGTGTCCCAGGCTCTCGAGGGCAGCGATCCAAGCCGAGTGCGGCTGTGCTCGTAGCGATGCTCGGCCATGGCGTCCTCCCGACTCGTCTCCCGGCTGCTTGGCCTGCCAGCCAGTCTAGATGTTGGAGCGCGTTTGACCGCCGTCGACGTTGAGACAGGCGCCGGTCACCCAGCTCGCCCTTGGTGAGGCGAGGAAGGCAACCACATCGGCGACCTCCTCGGGCCGTCCGAAGCGGTTGAACGCGATCGTGTCGAGCACGCTGCGCTGGATCCCTTCGGGATCGGACTCGTAGCGAGTCTGCCAGCGAGAGTTGGGCCAGGCGATCGACCCCGGCGCGACGGCGTTGGCTCGGATGTTTTGCGGCGCGAGTTCCAGCGCCAGCGACTTGGCGTGGCTGTGCATGGCCGCCTTCATCGCGTTGTATTGCGCCGAGCCGCCCGCTTCCCGGCCGAAGATCGAGCCGATGTGGATGATTGACGAACTGTCGGCCCTGCCGCCGGAGGCCGCTGCGGCCAGGTGCGGAAGCGCGGCGCGGGTCGTGCGGACCGCGGCCATCAGGTTGAGATCGAACATGTCCTGCCAGACCTCGTCGCCCTCGCCGCGCAGCGAGACGCCCATGTTGTTGATCAGGATGTCCAGTCCGCCCAATGCCTCCACCGCATCCCCGACGGCCCGCTCGCCGGCCTCCACATCTCCCAGATCCACGGCCGTCCAGTGCGCCGCTCCGCTGCCGGCGGCGTCAATCCGCGCCGCCGCTTGCTCCAGCGCCTCGGGTCGCCGCGAGCAGATTGAGACATTCGCCCCCTCGGCCGCCAGCGACAGCGCACAGTAGAGTCCAATCCCTTCCGAGGCCCCGGTAATCAGCGCCCGCTTGCCGCTCAGACTCAGATCCATGGCCGCCTCCTCGGGAACTATCGGCAAATAGTCTATGACGGCGTAGGCTCAGATCATGGTTGCTGCACCGGACAACACAAGCTTCGGCCTCGACTGGCGTGCGCTCGCGCTGTCCCTGCGTCAGGGCGGCTCGCTCCTCAAGGCGCTCGCCGGCACGACCCTCGCGAATGCGCTGCAGATCCCGCAGACCCACAAGCGCCGAGGCAAGACCACCGTGGCCGGGCTTGAAGCGCCGGTCGAGATCATCCGCGACCGCTATGACATCCCTCACTGCTTCGCCCGGTCGGCCGGCGACGCGCTCTTCGCGCTGGGCTACGTCCAGGCCCAGGATCGGCTCTGGCAGATGCAGTGGAGCCGACGCGCGGCCATGGGTCGACTCGCCGAGATCGCCGGTCCGGAAGCGCTCCCCGTCGACCGATTCTGCCGAACGCTCGGGATCGGCCGCGCCTCGCAGGACGCCTGGGACGCGACCCCGCCCGCGCGACGCGAGCAGTTGTCGCCGTTCATCGCCGGAATCAACGCCGCGATCGCCCGTGCGCCGCGTCCCTTCGAAGCCCAGATCCTCGGCGACCGGATTGGTCCCTGGCAGGCGGCCGACAGCATCGCCTGGGGCAAGCTGCTCTCTTGCCTGCTCTCGCCCGCCTGGGAACAGCAGCTCATCCGCGCTCGGATCGTCGAAGCCGCCGGGCTCGACGCCCTGCACAGCATCGACCCGCCGCTCTCGCCCGAGACCACGGTGGCCGTCCCGCCCGACGCGCCCTACGCCGAACTCGCCGGCCCGCTCCAGGAGGCGGCCGCAACGGCATCCGACATGCTCGGACTGCAGCAGGGAGCGTCGAACAACTGGGCCGTCGACGGCCGGCACACAGCCGACGGTGTGCCGATGTTCGCCTGCGATCCGCACCTCAATCCGGTCACGCCGCCGCACACGTACTTCGTTCACCTCAAGTGCCCCGAGTTCGACGCCGCCGGCGCGAGCGTTCCCGGTCTGCCCGGCATCGTCTGGGGCTTCAACGACCACGTCGCCTGGGGCCCGACCGCCGCATTGATGTCGATGAATGTCGCCGTCGTCGAGCAACTCTCCGCGGACGGCAAGAAATCGCTCACTCCAGACGGCTGGCTCGAACTCTCCCAGCGCGAGGAAACGATCAGCGTGCGCGGTTTTCCCGCCGAACGAATCACCCTCCGCGAGACCGTCAATGGGCCGATCGTGAGCGACGTCCTGCGGGCAGACATCAACCGGACCCGGAACGGCAGTCACGCGATTTCGCTGCACTCGCGGATCCTCGCGCCTCGCCACGGAGGCGGGGGTATCGCCGACGTGCTCTCGGCGCGCAACTGGGATCAGTTCAGCGCGGCCGCAGCCGACATGGGCGACTTCAATCTGTGCTACGCCTACGCAGACAAGAGCCAGGTCGGCTTGCGAGTCAGCGCCGACGTACCTCGCGGAGACATGGCGGCGCTGCGCTTTCCCGTGGCCGGTTGGCAGCCGATTGATCGGGGCGGCGTGCCAACCGATCCGATTCGCGACGACGACTTGCCCAACGTCATCAATCCGACCGGAGGCATCGTGGTCAGCGCGAATGCCCCGCTCGCGCCCGTCGATCAGAGTTGTTTCGGCGCTGAGTACCTCGATCCTGCCCGTGCCGATCGGATCCGGGGGCTGCTCAAGGAACGAGCGCCGCACACGCTGGACAGCTTTGCAGCAATCCAGTCGGACCGCGTCTCGCTGCCCCTGCGGGAGTTCGCCAAGCACATTCCCGACGAGTCCCTTGCCGGCTGGGACGGTGAGATGAGAGCCGACTCGGTGGCGGCTGCGATCGTCGGCGCGACGCTAATCGAATATCGGCGCCTCACTCTCCAGGACATTCTGGGCGCCGGAGCGGACGAACTGCTGGCGCCGCTCCTGGCGATTCCGACTCTCGACATCTTCGCCGCGCATGCGACGTCCTGGGCTCTGAAGCAGATCCAGGCCAATCCTGAGAAATCTCAGGATCGTCTCGCCAACGCCCATGCGCGCGCCATCCAGGTCCTGGGACGCCGGCTCGGGCCCGACCGGTCCAACTGGACCTGGGGCCGATGCCGACCGCTCATCCTCAAGCACGGACTCTCGGACGCGCCTGTGATCGGCTCGCTGCTCTCGCCGGGTCCGTTTCCGCACGGCGGCGAGGCCGACACGGTCGCTCAATCGGGCGTCCTCGGTCTGCGTCACTTTGAGCCCTCAACGGCGATTCCCGCGCTTCGCCTGATCGTCAAACTGAGCGACCCGCCCGAGGCGCGGTTCGCACTCGCCGGCGAACAGATTCACGATCCGCTTCATGCCAACGGGCCGCTGACCGACGCCTGGCTCAACGACCGCCACCTGCCGTTGCTGCGCGATCGCGACGAGATCGAAGCCGCCGCGAAGTCCTCGCCCGGGCGACGAGTCGCACGCCTGCAGCTTGTTCCCAGGGCTTCGGTACACTGATTCACTTAGACGCACCTGAGACGACCATCCCCATGCCTGCCCAGCGCCTCAGCCTCGAGCGAATGGATGAGATCGCCACGATCGTCGGTGGCCGGCGCCTCGACGCACTGTTCGTCAGGGAACTGGGCGACATCTGCGAGGCGATAAACGACGATGTTCGCGTCGTCGTCCTGAATCCCGACGCCCGGGCGTGGATCGGTTTCGACGGACCGACCGATTACGGCGATCTGTTCGCACCCCTGGGCGACCTCGCCCAGCCAACGGTCGCGGCCCTCTCCGGCGACACGATCGGTGGGGGTCTGGAACTGGCCCTGGCAGCCGACATTCGCGTGATGGCTCAGGATGCCGCCATCGGGCTCGGTGCACTCAGCGGAGAGTTCCCTCGGGCCGGAGGACTGCAACGGCTGACCCGCGCGGTCGGGCGCTCGCGCGCGACCCAACTCCTGCTGCTCGACGAGCGCATCGACGCGGCGACGGCGCTCGATTGGGGCCTGGTCAACACGGTGGCCGATGATGCCTCAGCGGCCGCTATGGACATCGCTCGCTCAGTCGCAGCCCGTGGGCCGCTCGCCACTCGTTACGCCAAGGATGCGATCCGTCATGGTCTCGACATGCCCCTCGCTCAGGCGCTGCACTACGAGACCGAACTCACGATCCTGCTCCAGGACACCGACGACCGAGCCGAAGGCGTCGATGCCTTCGTCAACAAGCGAACCGCAGCGTTCAGTGGAACCTGAACCGGCTGAAACAATCGAACACAGCGGAGCCAGACTCCGCAGGGGAGGTCCAACCGATGCAACTGATTCTGGATGAAGAAGAGACCTGGTCGTTGATGGCCTTGATCACCGCACAGGTGCTCGACCAGGTCGAGCTGTCCGACGAAGCGGTGAAGGCGATCAGGGACTGGCGCGCCGGCGTCGTGGAAGGCAACTCCGCGATGGAGGCCGTCTCCAACGGCGTCAACGAGGCGCTGGGCAACACGATCGACGAGGAACTGACGCGCCAGGTCCGCCGCCGCGACTACTACCGGACGGTCCGCTAAGGAACGCGGCGCTCGTAGGACAGACAGGAACAGATCATGGTCAAAGTCGAACTCGATATCGAAGAAGCCTGGGCGGTGTTTAGCCAGGTGGTCAATCACATGCTCGACGAAGTGGAGCTGGACAAGTCCGACAAGGCGGCGATCCGCCGCTGGAAGTCCAGCGAGATGCGTCCCGGTCGCGAAGAGATGGACGCTCTCCACGAAAAGATGAACGCCGACATCGAACGCCTCTGGGAAGTCCGGCGCAAGAGCGAGATCCGACGACCCGACTGGCGCTGATGCCCGATCCGCTCGTTCTCTACGACAAACCATTCGACGGCGTCGCCTCGATCACGCTGAATCGACCCGAGGCGCTCAACGCGATCAACATGGCGATGCGCGACGACCTCTGGACCTTCGTCCAGGCAGCGTCGCTCGATCCCGAGGTCCGCGTCCTCATCTTTCGCGGCGACGGACCGCGAGCATTTTCTGCCGGCGCCGACATCTCCGAGTTCGGCACCGCGCCCTCGCTGCACGAGTCGCGGGAGGCGCGCCGCCAGCGCGACCTCTGGGCGTTGCTCGAAGATCTGCCGATTCCGACCATCGCCGCCCTGCACGGATTCTGCTTCGGCGCGGGAGTCGAGCTGCCGCTCTACTGCGACCTGCGCATCGCCGCCGAGGACACCCGAATCGGCCTGCCCGAGGTCACGCTGGGCTACATTCCTTCAGCCGGCGGGACTCAGATGATGCCGAGGATTGCGCCGCCGGGGGCGGCCGCGGGTCTGATTCTGAGCGGCGATCCGATAGACGCCGATCGCGCGCTGGCCTGGGGCATCGTCCACCGCGTTATGCCCGCCGACCAACTCGATGGCGCCGTCGAAGAGGTGGCGCGCCGGCTCGCTGACGTCGATCCCGAGCTGACGGCGGCGCTCAAGCGCAGCATCCGCCGCGGACTCGATCTGCCTATGTCAGCCGCAATCCGGCAGGATGCGCAGACCGCACGACGTTTGGCCAATACACTGTCTGATCGTTAACCCGTTCATTTCCGCAACGCGCCCGAGCTGTGCGACCGGCCGGGTCAGGGAGACTGTCACGTGAACACCGCCGATTTCCTCGAACTCTCCGCCGCCGTCGTGCCCGACCGCGCCGCTCTGATCTGCGAAGACACGGTCAAGACGTATGCCGACCTCCAGACCGAAGTCACCCGACTCGGCAATGCGCTGCAGGGACTGGGCCTGACTCGCGGCGACCACGTCGGCGTCATGTCGGTCAACTCCGCCGAGTACGTGATCATCTACTACGCCTGCGCCAAGATCGGCGTCACCTTCGTGCCGCTCAACTACCGCGCCAAGCGCGAAGAGCTGACCTACATGATCAACACGGTCGAGGCCAAGGCGATCTTCGTCTCCGACCGCTATCAGGACCTCGTCCGCGCAATCAAGGACGACTGCCCCACCGTCCGCAACTACTTCGCGCTCGAGCATGACGTCCCCCTGGGTCAGCAGCACTACCGCGAGCTGATGGCCTCCGGTTCCGACGAGTTCCTCTGGGCCGAGGTCGAGGACAAGGATCCGACCGTCATCATCTACACCTCGGGCACCACGGCCATGCCCAAGGGCGTCCAGGTCACCTACCAGGACCTCACCGTCTACGTAACCAACACGATGTCGCCGGCCGACCCCGAGATGCCGCACGAGAAGACCCTGCTCTCGGTGCCGCTCTTCCACATCGCCGGCGCGACCACGATGGTCTCCTCGGTCTGGGGAGGCCGCACGCTGGTCATCCTGCCGCAATTCTCGCCGCATTCCTGGATCGACGCCGTCGACGGCCACGGAATCACCCATTCGATGGTCGTGCCGACCATGCTCAAGCGCACGATGGAGGATCCGCACTTCGAGAACTTCACCGGCGAAACCCTCCAGTTGCTCACCTACGGCGCCGCACCGATGCCCTACGACGTGATCCGCGCCGCCGTCGACGTCTTCCCCGCCAACGTTGGCTTTATGAACGCCTACGGCCAGACCGAATCGACCAGCTCGATCTCGTTCCTCGGTCCCGACGATCACCGGCTCGACGGCTCGGCCGAGGAGATCGAGGTCAAGGAGCATCGCCTGCGCTCGGTCGGCAAGGTCATGCCGGACATCGAGGTCCTGATCATGGACCCCTCCGACAACGTTGTCGGGACTGGTGAAGAAGGCGAGATCTGCGTCCGCGGCGATCGGATCATGGCCGGCTACTACAAGCAGGAGGAAGAGACCGCCTCCGCGATCCGCAACGGCATCCTGCACACCGGTGACGTCGGTTACCTCGATGACGAGGGCTACCTGTTCATCACCGGCCGAACCAAGGACCTGATCATCCGAGGCGGTGAGAACATCGCCCCCGGTGAGATCGAGCAGGTGCTGGAGGCCCATCCGGCCGTTGCCGAGGCCGCCGTGATCGGCGCCCCCGACCTCGAGTGGGGCGAAGTCGTCAAGGCCGTGGTCATCCTGCACGAAGGCGAGAAACTCAGCCTCGACGACGCCGTCGCCCACACCAAGCGTCAGCTGGCCAGCTACAAGGCCCCCAGCTACCTCGCCGTCGTTGACACGCTGCCCAGAAACCACATGGGCAAGGTCCTCAAGAACGACCTCCGCAAAACCCACGGAGAAGCCAAGAACGGCTAGGGAACAGTCCCAACGACCCGCGGCGGATCAGCATCCACCCCGTGTCCACGGGCTACCCACATCTTCCACAGCCAAGTCCAGCGGTTCATCGATGTCTTGCGCCCCCTCTCCCTAGCGTGGCGCCATGCGCCGCCTGCCCGTTCTCGCCGCCCTGACGGTTGTCGCCCTGATCGCCGCCTCGGCCTGGCTCGCGATTGTCGCCCAGTCGGATCCTGAGCCGCTGCCGACAGCCGAGCGCCTGCCTCGCGACGACGACCAGTCGCAGCAACAGGAATCGCAGGCTGAGCCTGAGCCGGGCCCGGATCAGGAGGATGCGGACCAGCAGTCGTCCGACCAGCAGTCGTCCGAACAGCGGCCGTCCGAAGAGGAAGCGTCCGGGCAGTTGGAGGAAGAGGAGGAGACCGAGCAGTCGGAGTCGGTCGAACCTTCCGCCCGTCCCGTTGATGTCTTGATCGAGGCGCTTGACGTCCCTCGGCCGCCCATCGAACCGGATCCGGCGCCCGAGACAACCCTCGTGATCGAGTTTGAGACGTACGTCGTCGAGCCGGGCGACACCCTCGTCGACATTGCGGAGCACATGGATCTCGATCTGCCCAAACTGATCACGGCGAACGAACTCGACTCGCCCGATCTGCTGCATGTCGGCCTGGAGCTGGCCGTTCCCCGTGAGGTCGTCGTGATCGAGCCGGTTGAGGCAACCGACCCGCCGTACGAGCCGGTCGAAATCGCGCCGACCGTCACCGAGAACGGCATCGTCTACGGAACGATCCGCGACCACGAGCGCGGAGTGGTCAACAGCGCAGTGATCGCAACGTCCATGAACGCCGCCTCGGTTCGGCTGGTCGAGTCATGCATCGACCGTGTGCGCCGCACGTACATCATGGGATTGCAGTTGCCCGAGGGTCCGGCCCGCATCTATTGGCGCTTCGACGACGGCCCGCTGAGCACCGATCGGTGGACGGCCGGCGATGGTCTCGTTGAGTCAATCTCCTCAAGTCCCTTCCTCCACACGTTGGCAGAGCAACCAGGAGTCGGGTTCCTCTGGATCCGCATCGGCGGACATGATCTGACCTTCGAGATTGAGAACCTGGTACCCGACGAGATCGCAGGGAACTTCTCCGACTGCGCAAGCTGATCGCAGCTACCCATCGTTGCAATCGACCACGTGCGATAATGCCCCAACGCAACATTGAGGATCGGCTTGTCGGTTGGGGGTGCTGCGGTGACCAGAGCGGCTGAGTCGAAGCGGAAGACAAGCGCGACGTCGACGGGCAAACGAGTCTCGGCCCTGGCCATTCCCGCCTGGCTGCCGCTCGGCGGCATCCTGCTCGTCTCCGGCGCCGAGACCGTCCGCGTGACCGGCGCGCACCGCGAACTCTTCTTCAACATCGATCACTTCTGGGTGCTCTACATGCTGCTCCCGTTCGTGATCGGGATCATCATCTACGGTCTCGTCCGGCGCTCCCGCGTCTGGCGACTGGGCAAACCGAGCTTCAACTTCGACAACATGCCCCAGCGGCTGGCCCGCGTGCTCAAGGGCGGCGCGGGCACCGAACGCGTGCTCAACGACCCGTACTCGGGCGTGATGCACCTCTGCATCATGACCTCGATGATCGTGCTCTTCCTCGTGACGGCGCTGCTCGCGATCGACGATTACATCCCGGTCGACATCCTCGTCGGTCCGCGCTACCTCGGTTACTCGCTCGTCGCCGACATCTTCGGCCTGGTCGGGATCATCGGCGTCGCCATGGCGATCGCTCACCGATGGGTCAGGCCGCGCACCGCCTGGCTGCCGACCTGGGAAGACTGGCTGATCCTCGGCGGTCTCGGCATGCTCCTGATCACCGGCTTCATCGTCGAGGGTCTGCGCATCCACACCTCGGAAATCGACGTGCATCCGGAGTGGTCCTACTGGTCGCCGGTCGGTTACGTCGTGGCGCTGATGTTCTCCGGAGTCAGAATCTCGGCCGCGCTCGACATTCACACCGCGTTCTGGTGGATCCACATGATCGGCGCGCTCTCCTGGATCACGCTGCTCGGTTACTCCAAGCTCAACCACCTGGTCCTCGCGCCGGCCAATGCATTCCTCAAGCGAACTTCAGCGCCGGGCAAGCTCGACATGATCGAGAACATCGAAGAACAGGAGCACTTCGGCGTCTCACAGCTCGAGCACTTCACCATGAAACAGCTCTTCGAGCTCGATGTCTGCGTGCGCTGCGGCCGCTGCACCGACAACTGCCCGGCCGATATCGCCGGTCAGCCGCTCTCGCCGATGCACATCATCCAGGACCTCAAGTCCTACGCCACCGCCGTCGGTGAGCAGAAAGTCGCCAATCTCGTCCAGGGCAACGACCTCAACTTCGGCCTCGACGACGAAGCGCCCATGGTCGGTGGAGTGGTGCGCGACGAGTCGCTCTGGGCCTGCCGCACCTGCGGCGCCTGCGTCGAGGCCTGCCCGGTCTTCATCGAGCACGTCCCCACGATCGTCGACATGCGCCGTTCGTTGGTCATGGAAGAGGCGCGCATGCCCGACACCGTCCAGGGCACGCTCGAAACGCTCGAACGTCAGGGCCATCCCTGGCGCGGCACGCCGTACACCCGCGAGTCGTGGATGGAGGGCATCGAGGACCAGGTGCCCGATTGGACCGGCGAGCAGGACTACCTCTACTTCGTCGGCTGTACCGGCGCCTTCGTCGACCGCGCCCAGGAGATCACCCGCTCGGTCGTCTCGCTCTTACGCGAGGCTGATGTCTCCTTCGGGGTCATCAAGGGGATGGAGTCCTGCAACGGCGACCCGGCCCGCCGGCTGGGGCACGAGTATCTCTACCAGATCCTCGCCGAGGGACTGATCGAGCTGTTCAACGAGACCGGCGTCAACGATGAGCAGAAGACCGTCATCACCCACTGCCCGCACTGCTTCAACACCTTCATCAACGAGTACCCCGACATGGGCGCGAGGTTCCAGGTCATCCACCACACTCAACTGTTGGAGCAGCTTGTTGACGAAGGCCGCCTCGTGCCCAGCAACGAGGTTCCCGAGCAGACCATCACCTACCACGACAGTTGTTACCTCGGCCGTCACAACGACATCTTCGAAGCCCCGCGCCGAATCCTCGAGCAGGTGCCCAACGTCACCCTGATCGAGATGCCCCGAAACCGGGAGCAGGGCCTCTGCTGCGGCGCGGGCGGCGGCAACATGTGGATGGAAGAGCAGGGCAAGAGCCGGGTCAATGAGGTCCGCGTCGAGGAAGCGGTCGCCACCGGCGCCGAGTCGGCCTGCACGGCCTGCCCGTTCTGCATCCAGATGTTCGACTCCGGCATCGGAACCGTGCAATTGGACGTCGAGGACGAAGACAAGCTCAAGGTCCTCGACGTCGCCGAACTCCTCCAGACCGCAGCGGTCGCCAAGTCCGACTGACGATGCGTCACTCTCAAGACCTGCCTCGGCACCGGACCCGAAGCCGAACAGATCCGAGGATCAAATCGGCGCGCGTTTCCAGCCGCGTCGATAGATGTATCGTTGCGGCTGAATTACAATTGAATGCAAGGCAGGAGCGGTTGTGACGACTCAACGCGACGCGTTCGACGAGCGCCTGACCCACCTTGAGGGTGAGGTCGCGGATGTCAAGGTGTTTCTGGGCGAGAGCGCCACAATCCAGGCGCGGATGCTCAATCTGCTCGAGCAGCTCGGCCAGCAAATAGAGCGCAACGGCCGACGCATTGAGGACATCGCACGGCATCTCGGCGTGCCGCCGCGCAACGGTACCGGCTGAGGACGGTTATCGCCTTCTCTCTCACCAGCCGAAAGCCGCCACCACATGTCGCGGATGGCGAAGGTAGAGCGCCGGTGCGCCGCCGTGCTCCTTGGCGCATCGCCGGGCAATCTGTATCCCATCTGACTGCCCCAGTACGGCGGCGGCGACACAATAGCCAATTGGACGCGCGACCAGATTCCCGTCCGGCTGAAACCGCGTAGAGCACCTCTTTCCAGTCAGCAAGGAACCCGAATGGATGTCATCGTCTGCGTGAAGCAGATTCCCGACCCCGAAACGCCCGCCGCCGCCTTCAAGGTCGACGAGGCCGCCATGCAAGTGCTGCCGGCCCAGGGCATCTCGCCCGTCATCTCCCCCTTCGACGCCCAGGCCGTTGAAGCCGCGCTGCGGATCAAGGACGCCTCCGGCGACGGCACGGTCAACATCATCTCGCTCGGCCCCGACTCCGCCCGCGACGCGATCAAGCACTCGCTGGCGATGGGCGCCGACGAGGGCTACCACCTCAAGGACGATGCCTTCGAGGGTGGCGACGCCTGGACCACCGCGCTCGCCCTGTCCAAGGCAATCCAGCACCTCGGCGTGCCCGACGTCTTGATCTTTGGCCGTCAGGCAGCCGATTGGGACCAGGGCACTGTCGGCAGCATCGTCGCTGAGCTGCTCGATCTCCCGTCGGCGACGGTCCTCCGCGCAGTCGAACTGAATGGTGACAGCATCACCGTCTCGCGAGTTGTCGCCGACGGCTTCGAGAACATCGACCTATCGACGCCTTGCGTCTTGACCATCTCAAACGAGTTCGGCGACCCGCGCTACCCCCAGCTTCGCCAGATCATGCAGGCCGCCCGCAAGCAGGTCACCGAGTTGACCGCTGCCGACCTCGGGCTCGACACATCGGAAGTCGGCTCCGCCGGCTCGCGCATCCAGATGCACGCGCTGTACCAGCCGACCAGCGATGTCGAGGTCGAGATCATCGAAGGCGACACGCCTGAAGAAAAGGCCGCCGGCTTAATCAGCGCTCTCCGCGAAGCGAAGATCCTGTAGAGACCCAGGGACACAACAACATGACAAGCATTCTCGTCATTGGCGAAACTGACGACGCCGGCCTGACCGCTCCGACGCTGGAGTTGCTCGGCGCCGCATCGCGCCTGAGCGGCGACCTGGGCGGCGGCGTCGCACTCGCTCTGATTGGCTCCGGTCTGGCCGACGCCGCAGCCTCCGCCGGCCCGGCCGGCGCCGACACCGTCTACACGGCCGACGCCGACTCTCTCGCGGTCTATCAGACCGACAGCTTCCTGCCGGTCGCGCATGGCATCGTCGAGCAGGATGCCCCCTCCGTCGTCCTGCTCTCGCAGTCCAGCATCGGCCGCGACCTCGCACCGCGCCTGGCCACGCGCCTCGGCACCGCAGCCATCATGGATTCGCTGGGACTCGAAGTCGACGGCGACCGGGTCAAGGCGACCCGCAGCTGCTACGGCGGCAATGCGCGACAGGTCGTCACCGTCCAGACCGATCCCCAGGTCATCACCGTCCGCCCCAAATCCCAGGATCCGCTCGAAGTCGACGACTCTCGCTCCGCCGCGATCGTCTCCGTCGACGTCGACGAGCCCACGGTCCGCGCCCGGACCACCGGCAAGGAGCAGGCCGAGGCGGATGGGATCCGCCTCGAAGACGCTGAGATCGTCGTCTCCGGCGGGCGCGGCCTCGGTGGTCCGGAGGCCTTCGCCGACCTCGAGCGACTGGCCGGCGTGCTCACCGCCGCCGTCGGTTCATCGCGCGCCGCCTGCGACCTCGGCTGGTACCCGCCGTCGCAGCAGGTCGGCCTGACCGGTACGGTCGTCTCGCCGACGCTCTATCTCGCGATCGCCATCTCCGGCGCGAGTCAGCACATGGCCGGTTGCGGTGGTTCCAAGAACATCGTCGCGATCAACAAGGATCCCGACGCGGCCATCTTCGCCTTCTCCCGCTTCGGCATCGTCGACGATTACAAGAAGGTCCTGCCCGCCCTCGAAGCCGCCTTCGCCGAAGCGCTCGACTAGCGGGACCCAACGGCCATCCGACCCGCTGAATCCGCGTCGGGGCGACCCTTCCGGCCGCCCTTCCGTGTCTTTCCCAGAATCGAAGTGCCCACGAGACGGCACGTCACGGCCGACGTCAAATCGGCCAGCCACAAGAGCCTGCCCCCGCGCAGGCGGGGGGCTGCCGGTACGTTTCGCTGCCCGCGTTTTGGAGCTAGACGCCCTGGGTCTTGCGCCAGGTGCGAATCTGGCCGGCGTGTTCCATGTCGTGTTCGATCAGGCCGTCGACCAGTTCGTTGACCGAGATCTGCGTCTCGTCGATCGACAACGATTTCTCGTCTCGCTCGTCATCGGTCAGTTGACTGACCCGATCCGCCATCGTGTCCCGGATCGAGCGAAGCATGTTCAGCAGGTCGTCGAGCGGGCGCGCCGCCCAGTCGCCGGGCGCGGCGTCGTTGATCTCTCGCTCGGTTGGAAACGGGCCGACGGGCATGCCGGCCGCCGAGCGCTCCAACGCATTCACAGCCCACGCGTCCCAGCCGACCAGGTGGGAGAGGCAATCGCGGACGCTCCAGCGTCCCACGACGTTGGGGATGTCGAACGCCTCAGCCTTCAGTCCGTCAACCGCCTCCAGCAGACAGCTACGGCCGTCGGTGCAGTCGATCGTGTCGGACTTGACCTCGTCCGGCTGATGTGCAGCGACCATGCAATGCTCCCCACATGCTCGTCAACTGCGCACTGAACTGTCTCGTTCGGTGTGCGCGGTGGTTGGGCGGAAACCCGGTGGTTCGTGCCGGGCGCTCCGCAGAGCATCAATACGGACGCCTGCCTGGTGCTCAGTTCGGCGTCCGCGGTATTCGTCAATTGGTTGTTAACCCTAGCAATCTGGTAGGAGCGTCCCTGCTGACTGCGACACACAACGCCGCGCCGCATCCCGCCGCCGGCTCAGGGGCGCGTTCCCGACTTGGTTGACCGGTTTCTGCCACAGGAATAGCCTTGTGGCTCAGCGTGCGTCCGCGTGGCCAGTTGCCCCGCCGCCGACCTCGCCCCGGGCGAGGCTCCCCAGGCGGTCAGTTGGTTAGAGGCGCTTGGACCACGCCACACATGCGGAGACGCGAACCAGTCATGCGCTCGATTGGACTTACCGGCGGGATTGCCTCGGGCAAATCGACCGTCGTCAACCAGCTCCGAGAACTCGGCGCGGCCACCATCGACGCCGATTTGCTCGGCCATCAGACCTACGAGCCCGGCACCGAAACCTTCAAGCAGGTCGTCGAGGCGTTTGGCGAGGATCTGGTCGCCGAGGACGGCGCCATCGACCGCTCCAAGCTGGGTCCCAAGGTGTTCGGACACCCCGACGGCATGAAGCGGCTGACCGACATCGTCTGGCCCGGCATCCGGGCGCTCGCCGAGGCGGAGCTGGAACGGCTGTCGGCCAACGGTACCAGCGTCGCCGTGCTTGAGGCCGCGGTGATGATCGAAGCCGGCTGGCAGGACCTCGTCGACGAGGTCTGGGTCGTCGCCGTGAGCCGCGATACCGCGCGCGAGCGTCTGATGGCGCGCAACAACTTCTCCGCCGAAGAAGCGGACAAACGAATCGATTCGCAGATCACCAACGACGAGCGTCTCAAGCACGCCGACGTGATGATCTCCAACGACTGCAGCATGGAAGTCGCGGCGGAGCGCGTCGCCCGCGCCTGGGCCGGGATGCAGTCCCAATAGCGTCGAGCAATAGGCTGGAACCACAGACCACCATCACCACTTGTGCACACACTCGCCGCTGACGATGCGGCAGAGCGGGAGAGCGTTTGATGACCACTGCCACCGAACCGATCACCGAATACCGTAGCTGGGCTGTTGAGGAATACCGAGCCGAAGAAGAGCCGTACTATGTGCCGGTTTCGGATGAAGTCGAAGTCTTCGAGGCCGCCTGGAACAACAAGATTCCAGTGCTGCTGAAGGGACCGACCGGCTGCGGCAAGACCCGGTTCGTTGAGTACATGGCTTACCACCTCAACCGCCCGCTCGCCGTCGTCCGCGATGGCAGGTCCGAGGTCGAGTCCGAGTCCAACTTGCCGCTCGTCACCGTCGCCTGCCACGAGGACCTGACCGCGTCCGACCTCGTCGGCCGATACTTGCTCGAAGGCAACGAGACCGTCTGGATCGACGGCCCGCTCACGCGCGCCGTCAAGGCCGGCGCCATCTGCTACCTCGACGAGGTCGTCGAAGCGCGCAAGGACACCACCGTCCTGATTCACCCGCTCACCGACCACCGCCGCATCCTGCCGGTCGAGAAGAAGTCGCAACTCCTCCAGGCGCGCGACGGCTTCCTGCTCGTGATCTCCTTCAACCCCGGCTACCAGTCGGCGCTCAAGGACCTCAAGCAGTCGACCCGCCAGCGCTTCGTCGCGGTCGAGTTCGACTACCCGCCGCGCGAGACCGAGGCGGAAATCGTCCAGCACGAGGCCGAGTGCAGCCCCGAGGTTGCCCTCAACCTGGCCAAGATGGCCGAGAAGATTCGCAACCTGCGCGAACACGGCCTCGCCGAAGGCGCCTCCACGCGACTGCTGATCTACGCCGGCCGCATGATCGCCGCCGGCGTCTCTCCGCGCCGCGCCTGCCAGGTCTCCATCGTCTGGCCGCTGACCGACGACGGCGAAGTCCAGCGCTCCATCGAAGAAGTCGTCTCCTCGATCTTCGAAGACTAGGACCGAGCTGAGCAGCCTGTGCGGATCGGCATCGTCTCGGACATCCACTGCAACGCGGTCGCGCTTGATCGCGCCGTGGAGCAGATGGGAGACATCGACGAACTGCTCTGCGCCGGCGACGCCTGTTACCAGTACCGCTTCTCCAACGACGTCGCCGAGCGGCTCAAGCGGCTCGGCGGCCGCTACGTGCTCGGCAACCACGAGGAAATCCTGCTCTCTGAGGCCGGCGCGCGTGCTCAGGCCTCGGCCAGCGTGGACAAATCCCTGCTCGAATGGACCCGAAATCAGCCGCAGCTGATCCGCGCCGCTCTCGGTTCGAAGAAGCTGCTCATGTTCCACGCGACGCCCTGGGCGCCGTACCGCGATTACCTCTTCCCGCACGATCCGCAACTCCAGCGGCTGGCCGAGGAAGAAGCCGATTTCATCATCTACGGCCACACCCACGCCCCGCTCGTCAAGCGAATCGGCCCGGCGCTGATTGTGAATCCCGGTTCGACCGGGGAAATGCGGGGAACCGAGCAGGTCCTGACCTATGCTGTGCTGGATACGTCCGACGATCACGCCGAGATCCATGAGATCCGCTTGACACAGTGAGAATTGCTCTCTCCCCCCGCGCAGCGGAGGGAGATGCCGAGAGGCGAATGCCACGCTCCCTCCTCCGGGGGAGATGTCACGGAGTGACAGAGGGGGGCCGCTCCCCAGCCCGAACCGCCCCCGCGAAACGAGACGCCCATGACCGCACCACAGATCGAAGAGGCCCGCGAGGGATTGCGCCAGTTCCCGCCCGCCCTGGCCCAGGAGTTCGAGGCGGCGCTCGAATCGGTCCAGCCGATCCTCGAGCCCGACGAGCTTGGCCAGTGGCTGCATGACGGCCTCGACATCGCCCGTCACTCGCTGCGCAGCTGGGAGGCCTCCTCCGAGTACTTCCGCGCCTCCGGCCCGGTCCTCGAGCAGATCACCTACGACCGCATGCGCGAATGGTGCGCCGTCGGCATTGAACTGATGGAGACCTCGCCCGCGCTTTCCGGCGCGCTCTTCCGCGCCTCCCCCGCCGTGCTGCCGCATCTCTCCGTGCCCCAGGCCAACGACTGGGCCACGCAGGGTAAGTCGCTCTACAAGGGCACCTGGAAGTCGGGCTCGCTCTCGGCGCAGTACTTCGATGTCTCGCCTCAGATCCTCCCCCATCTGCCGCTCTCCCAGATGCGACTGCTGGTTGACCTGATCGACTCGCTCGCGTCCCACTCCTACGAACTCGCCTCGGCCTGCCTCGGCATGGCGCCCGGCGTGCTGTCACAGCTCGATCGAGCCGACCGAGCGCCCTTCCTCGAGTTCGGCGGCATCGTCGCGCACACCGCCTGGGTCGACGCCCGGGTCTACTTCGAGCGCGGACCCAGCGCCCTCCGCCAGGTCGGCGAAGACCAGCGCCCCCGTTTCCTCTCATTGGCCGGACAGGTGGCGATGCAGGTCGGACGGCTGGGCCATCCCTACTTCATCGAGTCCGCCCAGGCCATGTCGGAAGTCGACAAGGACATCCACGAAGGACTGCTTGAACTGTCTGAGCAGCTCGCCCAGCACTCCGGCGACGCGGCGATGGAGTTCCTCAAGTCGTCCCCCCGCGTCGCGCAGCGCCTCGGGATCGACGACATCGCCCGCTGGCAGGAGTTCGGGTTGCAGATCCTGCAACAGTCCCGCGACGGCGGCGAGGCGTTCTTCCGCCTCGAATCCGCCCGCGGGGAAGAGGTGATGGAGGCGCTCAGCAGCCGAGTCGACCTCGATCGCGTCTCCGAGCTCATCCGCATGTACTGCAAGGCGCTGACCGGCGTCGACGTGGGCGTCAAGGCGTCGGAGGAGCTGACCGCCAAGGGCGTCGGCTGGGTCGACGAGAGCAGCCCCACGACCGAAGGCACGACGATCTACCTGCCCGAGAACGTCGAGCGCTACCCGACCAAGGAAGAGAACTTCTCCGTCTACAAGGTGTTCGCGACCCATCAGGCCGGACGTCTCGAGTTTGGCTCCTTCGAGTACCAGTCCGAACTGGACCCCGAGCTCTTCCCGTCGGCCCGGAACGGCTCGCAGAACGGCCATGGGAACGGTGTCGCTCCGGTTGTCGTGGATGGCGAAGAAGGCGAAATCCACACCGACATGGAGCTGTTCTTCGATCGGTTCGACGATCGCCGGCTGGCCCACGACCTCTTCACCATTGTGGAGGACACGCGCATCGACACGATCGTCAAGCGCGAGTACGCCGGCGTGCGCCGCGCGTTCTCGCGCCTGCAGCAGGCGGCCATCGACCGCCGCCGGCCCGTCGAAAACATGCCGGCCCGCCAGGCGATGGTCGAGAATCTGCTGCGCGCATCGCTCGACGAGATCGGTCGGATTCGCTGGCCGCAGGAACTGGCCGAAGAGATGCGCACGCCGCTGCGCATCCTCAACCGGATCCGCAGCGAAGGCGCGACCGTCCAGGACAGCGCCGCCGCGACCGCGCTGCTCTACGAGTGGCTCTCGCAGATTCCCAACGTCGAGCTCGACTCCGAGGACTGGTCCGACTTCGAGCAGGAGATGTCCGGCGATCCCGACGGCGGCGAAGATTCCGACATGATGCCCGGTTCCGGTTCGTCCGGACTCGAAGAGTCGTTCATGCCCTTCATGCCCGGCTCCGAGGAGCGCCCCTACGACAGCCCCGACCCGGTCGACTTCCGCGGCGACTTCAAGCCCGAACTCGTCCAGTTGTTGATGAAGCTCAAGGGCGAGACCGGCACCGGCGACGCACCGCCGATTCCCCTGACCAAGGAACAGCTCCAGGAACTGCTGGAGAAATCGGTTGAGATCTCGATCAACGAACTCATGGACATGGACCTGGCCGAATCCTCGGGCATGTTCCTCGACAACCTGCTCAAGGAAGTCAACCAGATCCAGGGCGAGCGCCAGGAAGGCCAACAGGCCATGGGCGACGACTCGACCGGCGCCGACGACGGCGAGGAACTGCCGGTCGAGGCGGCCTCGTTCTACTACGACGAGTGGGACTTCCGAGCCGCCGACTACAAGCCGCGCTGGTGCCGAGTCCAGGAGCAACGCGGCGAATCCGGCACCACGAACTACTACACCGAGACGCTGCACGAGCACACCCAGCTCGTCCAGGAGACGCGCAAGCAGTTCGAGATGCTGCGCCCCGAGATGTTCCGCAAGATGAAGCGCCTGACCGACGGCGAGGACTACGACCTCGACGCCGTGATCGAGTGGTACACGGAGAAGATCGCCGGCGCGACCTCCGAGACCAAGCTCTTCTACCGCCGCAACAAGGTCGACCGCGACGTCGCGGTCGCCTTCCTGCTCGACGTCTCGGCCTCAACCGACGAGGAAATCCAGAAGCACCACGATCAACGCCAGGACGACCAGTTCGACGACGATCCGCGCAAGTACCTGAGTTGGTGGGCGCAGCGCCGTGCCGAGGCCGCCCGCCATCCGGGCAAGCGGATCATCGACCTCGAGAAGGAAGCCGTCGTGCTGCTGATCGAGGCGCTCGAGACGATCGGCGACAAGTACGGCGTCTACGGCTTCTCCGGCTACGGCCGCGACAACGTCGAGTTCTTTGTCTACAAGGACATGGACGAGCCCTTCGGCGACCGGATCAAGGAGCGGATTGACAAGATCGCCCCGGTCCGTTCAACCCGCATGGGCCCGGCGATCCGCCACTGCATCTGGAAGCTGCAGAACACCGACGCCAAGGTCAAGATCCTGATGCTGCTCTCCGACGGGCGGCCGCAGGATCACGGCTACGGCCGCGACCGCACCGAGAAGGAATACGCAATCCACGACACCAAGATGGCGCTCACCGAGGCGCGCCGCGAGGGCATGGTCCCGTTCGCCCTGACCGTCGACCGGGCTGGCCACGACTACCTCAAGCAGATGTGCCAGGACATGGCCTACGAGGTCGTCGCCGACATCGAGTCCCTCCCCCGCCGCCTCCCCGCCCTCTACCGCCGCCTCACCGGCTAACGTCCTGGAACCTCCCCGTCTTCCGATCCCCTCTCCCCTTGGGAGAGGGTTAGGGTGAGGGTCCGGCAACGAGAGAACACCCTCACCCCAGCCCTCTCCCTCAAGGGAGAGGGAGTTTCAGTTTCCCTCCCCGCTACCATGACCCCATGACCCTCATCGCCGGAACCCTCACCACCGCAGGTATCGCCGCCGCCTTCGTCGCGACCCTGATCGGCCAGGAATCGACCGGCCTCTACATCATCTGCGCAACGATCGCCGCAGCCGGCCTCCTGCTGATGCTCCTCCACGTCGCCCGCCGCCGACGGGACGCCGCCCCGTGGTATGCCCTTGCACCCATGGCCGTGGTCGTCACCCTGCTCGGCATCGCCGCCTCGGGAGCCACCTGCGGAGTCGCCTGCATCGCCTGGGGCTCCCCGGTCGCCGGCGCCCTGCTCGTCGTCCCCGACATCCGAGGCTGGCTGGGCAAGAGACGACCGCTCAGAATTCCGTAACCCCTCCGTCGGACGACGTTCCAACCCAGTAGATCTCCGCGCGAATCCACGATGAAGTCGCCCCCGCGCAGGCGGGGGCAGCGCGACCACGTAGGCGTTCGCGGGCCCCGCCTGCGCGGGGCCGACTTTGCTAGATGTACTCATTGGTCTCCAGCAGGGTCAGGTTCAGCGGCTGCCGCTGGATTCAACGCCTCAGTTCGTCAGCCGAAGCTCGCGGTTCAGTTCCAGCTTGAGGAACCAGCGCCAGGTCGCCAGCACACCGATCACCAACACGCCGATCAGCGCGGCGAACGCGATCCCGAGAATCTGCCAGTCCGTTTCGATCAGGAACGGCGGCAAGACCATGCGTCCGGTTTCGTCGATCTCCAGGTACGCGAGCAGCAACTGCGAAATCCGGTTGCCCAGCAGGACGCCCAGCGCCAGGCCGGTCCCGACGATGATCGCGTACTCCAGGAACAACTGGATCAGGATGCTGAGGTTGCCCACGCCCACCGTGCGCAACAGAGCCATCTCCAGGCGCCGCTGACGCGCTGAAACCGCCATCGAGACCAGGAACGCCAGCGCCAGCAGCAGGGAGATCGCGATGAACGCGACCAGCAGGATGCCCGAGCCGCCCGCGGTCGTCAGCGGATCGCGTCCGCTGTCCTCCAGTCGCTCGTTGCGGTCGTAGAGCTTGCCCAATGCGTATCGCGGCCGGTCGAGCTCTTCCTTGGCGGCCGCGCGAACCTCGGGCTCCTCGGTCAGGTCCAACCACGCCTCGCTCGGCGTCACGGACGGACGCAGGCCCGTCACCGAACCCATGTGGAACAGGGCGTCGTAGTCGGCGACCACGAACGACAGGACGTCGGGCCGCAGCGTGGGGAACAGCTCCACGATGCTCGCCACACGCGCCGTCAGGATCATCGTCTCCGTTCGCAGGGGATATCGATCGCCGACTTCGAGCCGTTGGCGCTCCGCGAAGTCGGCGCTGATGATCGTCGGAATCGTGCAACGTCTGCTGGTACAGAACGACGGATCGGCGAAGTGCGCGGCGCGCATCCCGGGCGACTGTCCCACGCCCGGATAGAAGGCCATCACGCGTTCGCCGGAGATCGCGTCGTCGTCCTGTTCAAACTCGATGTTGTCGCCCGTGCCCCGCCGCTGCACGTACTCGATCCAGCCGCGATTCTCGAAGTCCTCGATGATCAGCTCGCGTCCGTCCGGCTGAACCGCCGTGACGGCGTCGATGTAGATCGTCGACGGCTCCGCCGCGAACAGTCCGAACGGCTCGCTCATCGCGATCGTGTGCAAGGAGTACGGCGCGCTCGCGCCCGACCCGACGATCTCCTGCTGGAAGTCAAACTCCATGGCCGTCCAGGGAGTCCCCGGAGGCGGCATCTCCAGCCCGCCGGCGGTGTGGTAACGGCCGTCGCCGTCTCGAATCCGGAACCAGAGCGACTGGTCCGACTCCCCTTCGCTCATCCGCACCCAGACGCGAAGCGTCTCCGTTTCCGGTGGAATGCTCACGCCCCGCCCGACCGGCGGCACGTCGATCGTCGCGATCAGATCCTCGAAGCTCATCAGCGACAGGTCCTCGCGGAACCACATCATGTTCACCGCGGCTCTCGGCTCGATGCCCAGAAGCTCGACGCTCGACGCGGTGCCGATGCTTCGGCCCGCGGACACCTTGCTGCGATGCACCGCCGCGATGGCCTCGACCCCCTCGATCGGCCCCAGGCGGTTGCGAATTCCGTTGGCCGACGAGTAGCCGGTCTCGTTCAGCTCAACCCGGAATTCGACTCCGTTGTCGTACTCGATCCGCTCCGCCAGCGATAGCTCGACCGTATCCGCATACGAAGCCGCGAAGGTGCCCAGCGCGGCGCCGAGCATCAGCAGGATCGTCAATCGCGCCGCCGGACCAACCGTGCGGCTCACATATCGCAGGGTTGACGCGACCGATAACGGGAATCGATCGTACGTCAGCCAGGCGAAGAATCGATAGATGTAGGGCAGGAAGCGCAGGATCACCAGCGTCGCCGCCAGCGCGAACAGGATCGGCGTGCTCAGCAGCAGCGGATCGGCCGACAGGCCGCCCACGCTGTTGCGTTCGAACACCGTGCCCTTGAGGTCCGCCTCGAAGATCAGTCCGGCCGCCACCAACACCAGCGCGACGTCGAGGAAGTAACGCTGCAGCGCGTTGGGCCCGGCCGGGCGCGAGACGTTGCGCAACCGCTCGGACAGCACCCGGGTCCGGCTCGCAATCACCAGCGGCGCCAGCGTGAACAGCACTGCGACGATCGCGCCTGCAGCCGAGAGCAGGAACGCCATGTCGGTCAGCGTCGTCGGAATCGTGTGTCCCCCGGTCAGCGACTCGAACACCGGCGTGTAGCCCAGCAGCCCGATCACCCCCATGGCGATGAACGGCGCGACCGCCGCGGCGATGATCGCCAGGAGGATGCCCTCGATCGCCGTGTGCGAAATCACCTGCATGATCGAGGCGCCCCGCGACCGCATCGAGAAGAGCTCTTCCCGCCGCTCGGCCACCTGCACGCCCGAGACGATGACCACATAGAACAGGGCGATGCCGACCACCTGGGCCAGCAGCATCAGGATCGGCACCTGGGTGAAGTTGAGATCCTTGACGAACGACTCCAGCCGAGGCTCGATCGGCGAGCGCACGCCGCCGCCCACCGAGCGCAGGTCCTCCCGCATCAGGTCGAACGAGTCCCGCGTCCGGTCCAGCACCGCCACGTTCAACTGGTCGGTATCCAGTTCCGAGATCCACGTCGTGTTGACCAGGTAGCCGCTCATCACCCGCGCCATCGGGACGTCGAATGTCTGCGAGGGAATGATCAGCGGAACGGTTTGCGGCCGCGGAGGCCCCGAGTAGATGCCGAATGTGATCTCTCGAGGTACGCGGGTCCAGAACGAGCTCTCGGTGTTGTCCGGCCCGACAAGGCCGGTCACCGCCACCGGAATCAGGCGGGCGACCGACATGGTCGGCTCGCAGGGCGGACGCGGGGGCGGCGGCGGACCGCCGGGAGGCGGATCCGGTTCGCGATCGCACTCATCGAACGCGTCGACGATCTGCCATTCCGTTCCGACGCCCACGCCGTACACGCTCGCGGTGCGCTGGGTCAGGGCCACTTCGATCGGTTCCGCCAGCCAACCCTCCCGATTGAGTTCCGGCGCCGTCGGGAAGCGCCCCTCGAGCAGTTCGACGTTGTCTTCCGCGTCGTCCAGGGCGGCAAAGAACGCAGTGGTCGGAATGACCTGGCTGGGCCTCATTGGGAAGTCGATCAACGTCGGCACGGTCGAACGGAAACGCAAGCGCTGGGTCTCGAGTTCGCCAAAGCGTTCGCTGATCGATTCCTCGGCGTATGCCCGCGCCGACACATTCGGTCCGCCGCTCAGCGGCAATCCGTTCATGAACGTGAACATCTGCCGGCGCGTTTCCAGGTCGTCGCGCAGGCTGACCGTGAGCGAGAGATCCGAGACGGCGCGCGTGTAAATCGTCGTTGACGACATCAGCACCGCGGCGACGAGGATCCCGGCGGCGATCACCAATTGCAGCCGCCAGCTATCGCGCATGCGGCGCAGAACGAAGCCGATGACGGACCCGAATGACTCCACCCCTACCCCCAACCACGAACTGCAACTCGCTCAAAATTCGCCGCTGCCGTGCAGACGGGAGCGGCGATGAATTTGTGGGATCGCCTAGTAGTCTACGAAGGCCAGGCGGTCGAACATACCCCCACGCGCGGGTTGACCTCAGGGTTTGCCGAGGACGAGGGACAGGTCGACACGCCGACGCGAACCAGCTGATCGCCGCTCTTCCCGGGGCGTCGTACGCTTTGACCCAACCGGACGGCCGGCGTGAGGCAGCATGGGCGGCATCTTCAGGTCTCTCCCCACCGCATTTCGCATCGCCGTACGCCGACTCAACGGCAACCGGCGGCTCATGGCCGCCGTCGCCGTCGGCGTGGTCCTCGCCGTCGCCTTGATGGCCTCGACCACCATCTACCGAAACGCTCTGCGCGACCTCGGCCTGCAGACCGACCTGCGCCGGGTGTCCGACGCCGAACTCGACGTCCGCATTCTGAACGCCGCCCACGGTCTCTCGAGCAACCTCGCCGAAGACTCGTTCGAGATCATCGACCGCCGCCTGCGCATCCCGGACGACTACATCTCCGACGTCAAGCACTCCCTGACCAGCGCCACCTTTTTCATGACCGAGGTGGGCGGCATCCCGCCCGAGGAAGATCCTCGGGATCGCGCCCGGGTGCTCTGGTTCGAGGGAGTGCGAGACCGCATCGAACTGGTCGACGGTCGCTGGCCCGACGCCGCACCGGCCGCGACGCCCGACGAGCCCCCGATCGTCGAGGTGGCGATGGGCGTGGAAGCGGCCGAGTCCGGAGGCTTCACGCTCGGCGAGACGCGCGATATCCACGCCTCCTGGCGTGACGACGCGCTGCCGATCCAGCTCCGCGTCGTCGGCCTGATCCGTCCGATCGACTACAACGAGCGCTACTGGGGCGTGCGCAGAGATCACTTCCTGGTCCCGCACGAGAAGACGGACGCCTTCGCCTTCTTCGCCCCCAAATCCTCCATCGTCGACGCCATGGCCGGCTACATGCCCGAACTACGGGCCCGGCTCGAGGTCTACGCCCAGATCGACCGGTCAACCTTCACCGCCGAGCAGGCCGGACTCGCGGGCCTCCAGTTCCGCGCCGCCTTCGAATCGATCACCAAGGAGATCGAGCGATCCCGCATCGAGACGGAGATCGTTGACGTCCTCAACAACTACGAGACCAAGGAGTTCTTCTCGTCGATCCCGCTCCTGGTGCTGACCCTCCAGATCGTCGGCATCGTCCTGTTCTATCTCGTCCTGGTCTCAACCATGGTGGTCGAACGCCAGTCGTCCGAGGTCGCGCTGCTCAAGTCTCGCGGCGCGGGACTGGGACACATCATGTCGATCTCCACGCTCGAAGGTCTGCTGCTGGTCGCCCTGGCGTTGGGAGTCGGGCCGCTCGTGGCCCGCGAAGCGATCGCATTTCTCGGGCATTCGCCCGCGTTTGAGGGGTTAACCGGAGGAGCGAGACTGACCGTCGAGCTCACCGGAGAGGTCTACATCTGGGCCGGTGTCGGCGCGGCGCTCAGCTTCATCGCGCTGATCTGGCCGGCCTGGCGCTCCAACCGCGCCACCGTTGTCCACCATGCCCGCTCAACATCGAGACCGCAGGACAAGCCCATCTTCCAGCGCTACTATCTCGATCTCGTCGTGGTCGGCGTCGGCGCCCTGCTCTTCTTCCAGCTCCAGGAGTCCGGCTCGCTGGTCACCGAAGACCTGTTCGGCGGCCTGCAACAGGACCCGCTGTTGCTGATCGCGCCGGCCGTCTTCGTCGTCACCGTGGCCGTTCTCTTTCTGCGGCTCTTCCCGCTGGTGCTCTCCGCGTTCGGCGGCATCGCGCGGATACTGGGCGGCGCCTCGACCCAGATGGTGCTCTGGCACCTCACCCGAGCCCCGGTGCAGCCCGGACGCCTCGCGCTGCTGCTCATCATGGCGACCTCGCTGGGCATGTTCGGGGGAACGTTCGGCGCGACCCTCGACAAGTCGTTCGACGACCGCGCCTCCTATCAGTCCGGCGCGTCCCTGCGGCTGTCCGACTTGCGCAGCAGCGGAGCGTCCGTGCAGATGCTCGAAGAGGACCTCGCCGAAGCCCCGGGCATCGCCGACTCCTCGTTCGTCGTACGTCAGAACGCCTCCTTCTCCCGAGGAGCACTGGATGTCACCGACGCGACCGTGCTCGGCATCGAGCCCGATTCGTTCTCGGACGTGCTCTGGTACCGCGAGGACTTCTCTGTTCAGGACATCCGGGAACTCGTCAACCGCGCGACCGGGCCGCAATTCGAGGTCGAACAGATCACGATTCCCGCCGACGCCACGTTCGTCGGGATGTGGGTCTGGTTGCCCGAGACCAACGGCGTGATCACGCCCGCCCTGCGCCTACGCGACGGAAAAGGCCGTTACCGCGACGTTGGCCTGGTGGGGCTCCCGCGTGGTCGTGGATTTGGCGGAGTCGACCTCGAGGAAGGCTGGCGCTTCCTCTACGGAGATCTCTACGCCGGCTCCGGAACTCCGCACATCGGCCCCTGGACGCTTCAGGGCATTTCCATTCGCACGGCCGGCGCGACCAATTTCTCGGGCACCGTCGGTTACGACGCCGTGCAGTTCACCACGGCCGATTCCGTGCCGGACAACATCATCGAAGTCGGATTTGCCGACGGCGCCATCGTCGAGAGCTTCGAGCAGCAGGGCCGCTGGACCGTCTACACGGACACCACCCGAGCCGGACCGCTGCCCGACGACGCCCGCCTCGTCAAGGATCATGCGCGCGACGGCGAGTTCGGCATGCGTTACCGCTGGAATCGCGACGTTCGCACCGGCATGCCCCGCGGTGTCCGGCTCGTCGGACCGGACGCGCCCGTGCCCGTCCTGGTCAGCAACACGTTCCTCGTCGAGGCCTCGCTCGACATCGGAGCCCTGATCAAGCTCAATATGTCCAGCGTCTACGTGCCGGTCCAGATCGTCGGCAGTTTTGATCTGTTCCCGACCTGGAATCCCGAGGATGCCCGCTCGCTGATCATCGCCAACCGCGACTACCTCTACTACCGCGTCAACCGCAATCCCGCCTCCCTCGGCGCGGTCGCACCGAACGAAGTCTGGATCCAGCCCACCGACGAGGACGGCCTGCGCCAGCTGCGCACCTTCCTCGAGGTCACGCCGCCCTGGAAGCACGAGACGTTCGACGTCGACGCCATCCGCAACCTGCAGGACGAAGACCCGCTCGTCGCCGCCGGCTGGGAGGGCCTGCTCTTCCTGACCTTCATCGCCATCGTCCTGTTGGCCGCGCTGGGATTCCTCGTCGCCTCCGTCCTGGTCGCCCAGCAGCAACAGGGTGAGTTCGCCGTGCTGCGCACGATGGGATTCTCGCTCCCGCAGGTGCTGATCGTGGTCGGCATCGAGAAGATTCTGATCATCGCCGTCTCGATGGCGCTGGGTACCGCCGTCGGCCTGCAGCTCGGCACGATGATGCTCGAATTCGTTGGCTTCGTCGAGACCGGCGAGACCGTCCTGCCGCCCTTCGTCACCGTCACCGACTGGGCCACGATCGGCGGAGCCTACGGAGTCCTCGGCCTCGTCTTCCTCGGCGCGATCGCCGTGATCGTCGCCCTCTACATGAGAATGACGATCGGCCAGATCCTCCGAATCGGCGCGGACTGACCCCGACTAGCCGCCGCCCCCGCCGCCTCCACCACCGCCTGCGCCGCTGCCGACTCGGCTCTCAGCCTCTGAGTGCTGCTGCGCCGGACGAGCCGCCAGCTCAAGCGGCTGAATCGCCGCGCTCACCGACGCCGCCGCCTGTCGCGCCGCTTCCCTGACCATCCGCCGACCCTCCTCGACGAGTTCGCCGTTGCGAATCACCGAACGGATTCCCGGCAGCACCAGGGCGATGACCATGATCACGGCGAAGATAATCCCGGGACCGATCAGCAGCGGGCGGATGCTGACGAAGTCTGCCGCCAGTCCGTTCGCCAGGATCATGACCGCCATGATCCCGCCGGCGAACATCGCATAGAGCGACATCACTCGTCCGCGTACGGAGTCGGGCACAACCGCCTGGATCATGGCGCTGGTCAACACCATGAACATCGCCTGACTCGCCCCCGCGATCACGCTGCCGATCAGCGCAATCAGCAGCGAATCGGCGAATCCGACCCAGACCAGCGACAGCCCCGAGAAGATCCCGGCGACCATGAATACCCGCCCGCGGACCGCGCCCATCGGCAGCATCGACAGTCCCACCGACGAAACCAGCGCGCCGCTGCCCAGCGCCATCAGCAAGTAACCGTATTCCGACTGTCCGCCGCCCAGGATCAGGTCCGCGTAGGCCGGTAGCAGCGAGAAGTCGAAGGCCATCGTGAACATGCAGTGCAACGAGACCATGATGATCATCAAGCGCACCGACGGCGCCCGGCCGAGATAGCGCAATCCATCGCGAATGTGTCCGGCCGTGTCGCGGAACACCCCGCGGGCGTGACCCTGGATGCCACCGGTCGATCGGGTAGTCATTCGGGTCATTTGCAGGATCGACAGTCCGAGGAACAGCGCCGCCCCCACAAACACCCATTCGGGGCCAAACGCCTGCAAGACCGGACCCGCAACCGGACCAACGACCTTGGACCCGAACTGCATCATCGACGCCATCGTGACCGCGCTCAGCAGGGCGTGCATCCTGACCGTGTTCGGCAACAGCGCCTGCAGCGCCGGCATCTCACCCGAACGAATCACGCCCGAAATCAGCGTGATGATGACCAGATTCCAGATTGTGATCTGACCGCTGAACGCCAGGAAGGCAAGTCCGAGCGCACAGAACGCTGCTCCGCAGCGGCAGATGATCACGATCCTGGCTCGATCGAAGCGGTCCGCCAGCGCGCCCGCAAACGGCGCCAGCACCCATGGGAAAATCGCCGCGAAGGTGACGATCCCCGTGCCCGATGGATTGCCGGTCAGCTCATAGCCCAGCCAGCCGCTGGCGACGATCATCGCCCACAGTGAAACGGACGACAGACCCGCCGCGTAGAACATCCGCCGGTACTCGAGGTACGCCATCGCCGGGAAGATGCGCAGCAGGAACCCCTGCGGTTTGACCTCGGCCCCGACCTGTTGACTCATCCGCGATTCCCCTGCCAATTCACCGCATGTTACGGCCTCGTGAACCTCACTGACCAGACCTGCGGGTACGATATCGGCGACACCCCGGTCCATTCCCTTCCAGAGCAGGCAATTCCATGACCTCGCAAGACCATCTCCGTGAACGATCCAGCGTCCTCGTCGACGGACCCAACCGCGCCGCCGCCCGATCGCAGTTGTACTCCGTGGGCTTCGACGACGAAGCGCTCTCCAGGCCCCTCGTCATGGTCGCCCACAACTGGATCGGCACCATGCCCTGCAACTTCTCGCACCGCGAGCTCGCCCAGGACGTGATGCGCGGCATTCGCGAAGCCGGCGGCACGCCGATGGAGGTCAACACCGTCTCGATCTCAGACGGCATCACCATGGGCACCGAGGGCATGAAGGCCTCGCTCATCTCCCGCGAAATCATCACCGACTCGATCGAACTCTGCGCCGTCGGCTACGCCTTCGACGCCGCCGTCGTGATCTGCGGCTGCGACAAGACGATCCCCGCCGCCGCCATGGCCATGGCCCGGATCAACATCCCCTCGGTCGCCCTCTACTCGGGCTCGATCGCCCCCGGACGCCACCACGACGGCCGCGACCTCACCATCCAGGACGTCTTCGAGGCCGTCGGCCAGCACTCGGCCGGCACGATCGACGACGACGAACTGCACCAGGTCGCGCTCAACGCCTGCCCCGGCGCCGGCGCCTGTGGCGCCCAGTACACCGCCAACACGATGGCCACCACGCTCGAGTTCCTCGGCCTCTCGCCGATGGGCTCGGCCACCGTCGGCGCGACGGACCCGCGCAAGCACAACGTCGGCGAGGCCGCCGGACAGCTCGTGATGGACGTCCTCCGTCGCGGCGTCAAGCCGCGCGACATCCTCACCCGCGAGGCGTTCGAGAACGGCATCGCCTGCGCCGCCTCCACCGGCGGCTCGACCAACGTCGTCCTCCACCTCCTCGCCCTCGCCCGCGAGGCCGGCGTCGAACTCAGCATCGACGACTTCGACGAAATCTCCGAGCGTACCCCGCTGATCGGTGACCTCCGTCCCGGCGGACGCTACGTCGCGCTCGACATGGACCGCGCCGGCGGAACCCCGCTGCTGGCCAAGCGACTGCTCGAAGGCGGCAAGCTGCACGGCGACGCGACCACCGTTACCGGCCAGACCATCGCCGAAGCCGCCGACACCGCCCAGGAGACGCCCGGTCAGGACGTCATCCTGCCCGTCGACCAGGCGCTCAAGGAGACCGGCGGACTCGTCATCCTCAAGGGTTCCCTCGCGCCCGACGGCTGCGTCGTCAAGGTTGCCGGCTATGAGCGCCAGCTCCAGACCGGCCCCGCCCGCGTCTTCGAGCGTGAGGAAGACGCCATGGACGCCGTCACCCACAACCGAATCAATGCCGGCGACATCGTCGTGATCCGATACGAAGGCCCCAAGGGCGGCCCCGGCATGCGCGAGATGCTCGGCGTCACCGCCGCAATCGTCGGCGCCGGCCTGGGCGAGTCCGTCGCCCTGCTCACCGACGGCCGCTTCTCGGGCGCCACGCGAGGCTTGATGGCCGGCCACGTCGCCCCCGAAGCCTACGTCGGCGGCCCCATCGCCCTGGTCGAAGAGGGAGACCAGATCACCCTCGACATCGCCAACCGCGAACTCAACCTCAACGTCGACGAGGCTGAGTTGGAGCGCCGTCGAGCCAACTGGTCAGCGCCAACCCCCAACTACGCCAACGGAGTCTTCGCCAAGTACGCCACCCTCGTCAGCGGAGCCGAACGCGGCGCCGTCACGAGCTAGCCGTCATCTCTCTCCCCAAGGGCATGCGCGCGGGAACCCAACAAGGTCGGCCCCGCGCAGGCGGGGCCAACGAGCGCCTGTGCGGACGCGCTGCCCCCGCCTGCGTGAACGCGCTGCCCCCGCCTGCGCGGGGGCGACTTAATCATGGTTGTACGCGCAAGTCTGCCGAGCGAGAGAGTTAAGCTCTTGCCGCTCCGCGCAATCCCTCACCACCCCCGTCGCCGACGCCTGCGCCTCCTCCGACCGCCCGAACTCGCCGTCGACGCCTTGAGCAACGCCATCAAGATCGCCCCGACCAGCTTGAACATCCCCCCGATCAGAATGACCCACGGCGACTCCGCCGCCTCCCGACGCTGCTTCTGCTCCGCCCGTCTCGCCCTCCGATGATCCCACGGACGAACCGATCCCTGCTGACCCCACACCCCGGCACGCTCCCGCCTGGCGTAACGCTCCGAGTCGTCAAAGCCGAACTCCTCGCCGCCATATTCCCGATACCAGTACGCCAGCCCCGATTCCACCATCGCGTGATTGGCTGAGCCCCGAACCGAACCGCCCTCCGGATACAACACCCCGACCAACCGCTGATACCGGTCGACATCCACCACCCGCAACCGCCACTCCCGCCGACTCCGCACGACGCGCCGCAGGTAGTCGTGCGAGTCCCGCCCCGCCCGCTGGTCCTTCTCCGGCGCGTCGATCCCGTACATCCTGACCGAGTATTCGTCACCGTTCGGCAGCCGAACCCTGACGGAGTCACCGTCGATCACCCGCACCACGTCAACCAGATAGTCCTCAGCCATGAATCGGAGCATACCTGCGCTACGATCTTCGCCATGACCCGACTACAGATCGCCCCCGACCTCTCCCTCGACGTCGCCGACCAGGGCGACGGCCCCCTTGCCATCCTGATCGCCGGCGGCATGATGGACATGGATCAATGGGCGCAGGTCGCCGACGCCCTCTCGGATTCGCACCGCGTCGTCCGCTACGACCAGCGCGGCATCGGCGAGTCCGACCAGCCGACCGAGGGCTACACCGTCGACCAGTTCGCCGAGGACGCCGTCAATCTGATCCGCGCGCTCGACTCCGGTCCGGCCGTCCTGATCGGCAACTCGCTCGGCGGCACGGTCGCCATGGGCGCCGCCTTCCTGGCCCCCGAACTGGTCAGCGGGATCGTCACGTGCTCGACCTCGGCCGGACCCACCGGCCCGCCCACGCCGCCCGAAACCATGCAGTACATGATGCGCGGCGCGCAGCTCCCCGTCCCCCAGGCCGCCGCCGCGATGATGGACATCCTCTTCGCCACCGACTTCATCGACGAGCACCCCGACATGCTTGACGACGCCGTCGAAAAGCGAAGCAAGGGCGCACCGATGATCGCGACCCTCGGTCCGCTCCAGTCCGCTCTGATCTTCGACCCAATCGAGCGCCTCAGGACGCTCGGCATCCCCATGCTCGTCCTGCACGGAGAAGAGGACGTCCTCGTCCTCCCCGACCACGCCCAACTGCTCGCCGACGCCGCCGGCGCCGACTCCAAACTCATCCCCAACGCCGGTCACGCCCTCGTCGTAGAACAGTCCGACGCAGTCGTCGAGGCCCTGTCGTCATTCCTGGCGGACCTCGAAGCATAGATGCACCCCCTTCCGGTCCCCTCTCCCTCTGGGAGAGGGTCAGGGTGAGGGTCAAAGGCCCCTACACCTCAAGCTCCGGACGCTGCAGCACCCAGTCCGTCGACTGCTCATACGCGTGCGCCACCCGGCAGACCGTCGCCTCGTCGAAGTGGCGGCCGCCGATCATCAGACCAATCGGCATCCCGTTGCGGTCGTAGCCGCAGGGAATCGAGATCGCCGGAATCCCGGTCACGTCATACGGAGCCGTCAGCCGCGCCAGTTCCGCCGTCGGGTCGCCGTCCTCGATCAACGGCGCCGTCCGAGAACAGGTCGGCGAGATCAGCACGTCCACCTCCTGTAGCACCTTAACCGTCTCGTCGATGAACTTGCGTCGCAGCCGTTGATCGTTGATGTAATCGATCGCCGAGACCGACAGTCCCGCTTCGACCCGCTCAAGGATGTCGCCGTACTCGTCGCGCCGCTCGTGCAGCCACTTGGCGTGGTAGGCCGCCGCCTCGGCGATGATCGTCAGGCCGCGCGGCCGGTCCGTCTGCAGCGGCATCTCGATCTCGGTCACGGTCGCGCCCATGCTGCGCAGGTGATCGACGGCAATCTCGCAATGCTCGACCACGTCCTCCTCGCAGCCCTGCCAGAGCATCCGGCGAGGAATCCCGATTCGGATCCCGTCCACGCCTTCGACCAGCGTCTCCGTGCAATCGCCGACCGGCACATCGGCGCTGCCCGGGTCCTCGGCGTCGTATCCGGCGATCGCATTGAGCACCAACCCCGCGTCCTCCACCGTCTTGGTCAGCGGACCGACATGGTCCAGCGTCCACGACAGCGGCAGCACGCCCCGTCGCGACACCCGGCCGTACGTCCCCATCAACCCGGTCACGCCGCACACGCTCGCCGGGATCCGGATGCTGCCCCCGGTGTCCGAGCCCAGCGCCCCCAGTGACGATCCGACCGCCACCGACGCGCCCGATCCGCCGCTGCTTCCCCCCGGAACCTTCGTCAGATCCCACGGATTGTGGACGGCGCCGTAGTGAGGATTCCGGCTGGTTGTACCGAACGCGAACTCGTGCAGGTTGAGCTTGCCCGGCATCACCGCGCCGGCTTCCTTGAGCTTCGTGTAGACCACCGCATCCGAGTCCGGAATCCGGTCGCGCAGGAATCCGCCGCCGCCGGTCGTCGGAATCCCGGCCGTGTCGACCAGGTCCTTCAGCGCCACCGGAATCCCGTGCAACGGACCCAGGTCGCGCCCGTCGCGCATGGCGTCGTCTGCGGCCGCCGCCTGCTCGCGCGCCAGGTCGGCGGTCACCGTGATGTACGCGTTGAGCAGCGGCTCCGTCGCCTCCAACCGCGAGAGCACTGACTCGGTGAGGGCAACCGCCGTGAGCGAGCCGTCGCGCAGCGCCAGACCCGCCTCGACGATCGAGAGGTCATACGGTTCACGATGATCCATCTGAATCCTCGCCTTCACCGCGCAAGTCGCCAACGTCAAACCGCAAACCAAACGCGGGCTCGACCTCTCCGAGGTCAGGCAAAGGCTCGGTCCGCAGGGAATTCTTCAGGCTGCGAGTCATGATCGGCAGCGCTCGCTCCAGATCGGCCTCGCTCGCCGACGCGCCGAGCGACTCGGCAAACGCGCCCAACGCCTCCAGTGGTGAGTCGGCCATGCCCGCTCCTCTCACGCTCAGGTATCGGCTAGATGATACGGGCGCTACCCCTATCCTGCCTGCATCCACCCGCTGCTTGAGAACCGAACGACAACGCTGTGAGGAGCCTCACGATGGCCGATGAAGTCCTGTTCGAAGTGTCCGAGCGAGTCGCCACGATCACGCTCAACCGCCCCGACAAGATGAACACGATCAACAGCGCGCTCGGCTCGCAACTGATCGAGTCGCTGATCGAGGTCCGCAACAACGACGAGATCCGCTCGGCCGTGATCACCGGCGCCGGCGACCGCGCCTTCTGCGCCGGCGCCGACCTGACCCAGGGCGACGGCCCCGCCGCCTCCGCCGGTCCGGCCGGCCACTTCCCCACCAACCCGGGCGACCGCTTCGACGAGTTCGACGCCAAGAAACCGCTGATCGCCGCCATCAACGGCCACGCCCTCGGCGGCGGCTTCGAGATCGCGCTCGTCTGCGACATGCGCATCGGCGCAGAGAACGCCCGCGCCCGCCTCGGCCTGCCCGAGATCACGCTCGGCTTCTTCCCCCTCGCCGGCGGCCCCATGCGCCTGCCCCGCGCCATTCCCCAGGCCTACGCCAACGAGATGCTCTACCTCGGCCGCCGCCTGAGCATGGAGGAAGCGCTCCAGTGGGGCCTGATCTCCCGACTCGTGCCGCAGGAGGAACTGCTGCCAACGGCCCAGGAGATGGCCGCCCAGGTCGCCGGTTACGCGCCCATCGCCGTCCGCGCCATGAAAGAACTGATCAACGCCCAGGGGGACATGACCCTCGCCCAGGCCAACCGTTTCGGAGGTTCCCTGCGCTGGATCGTCGGCCAAACCGCCGACTCCAAGGAAGGCCCCCGAGCGTTTGCGGAGGGTCGGACACCGGAGTTCAAGGGCGAGTGACGCCGCCGAGGGCGCTGAAAATCGATACGCTCGGACCACAAGGAAGAACCTCGCATTGGGACACCCCATGACCGCGACCAACCAGACTCAGCTCACCATCAACGTTGATCGCAAGATCAAACGGCGTCTCATAGAGGCCGCAGACCGCCGGGGCGTCGGTGTGGACGTTCTCTGCGAGAAGGCAATCGAACGAGAGCTCAGCCAGGAGAGTCTGGTTGATGGAGATCGACGGCCCGATGCTCTGCAGATCTTTGAGGAATTGATTAGGCAGCGAGACCAGCAGTTCAAGGATCGAACGTTCGCCAAGACAGGAGTCGAACTGATCCGTGAGGGGCGCGCTATCCGTACAAACCAGCAGAGAGGGTGGTTGTGGCGAGAGCGGTAGTGGTTGACGCCAGCCTGGTCTTCAAGTGGATAGTGAAGGAAGAGGACTCAGCGTTAGCCGATGATTTGGCGGGCCAGTGGTTCGCCGAACAGATCCCGGTCCTTGCTCCCTCGCTGCTGCTGTTTGAGCTGACCAACGCGTTGTATCAGCAGATCAGAAGCGGAGACCTCGACATTGACGCCGCGGAGATGGCAATCGATCGAATCCGGACTCTGCCAGTCCAGTTTGTAGAATCGGAGCATCTCACACGGCGAACCCTTGAGCTCACCAGCTTGTTAGGTCAGGGCGCGATCTACGACTCCCTGTACCTCGCATTGGCTGAGTCGCTGGAGTGCGACCTCTGGACCGCCGATGGACGCTTCTATCGAGGCGCTGAGCCGCATACGAACCACATCCAGCTGCTTGATCCCATGTAGACAGGACCCAATCCCATGCGCAGCCAGGAATCGCTCAACGAACTCCGCTACCTCCGACGGATCGACGAAGAGATTGATGAGATCTGGCGGGCTCGCCAGCCCGACCTCGGCCGCCTCCGCCGCGTGGCGGGAATGCTCTACAACTCGCATGGATTGGTCTGGAAGTCGCAAGGTTGCAACGGCTCCGGCGAGCATGACCCGTATGCGTCGGACATCGTCGACCGCTGCCTGATGGTGGAGCGTTCGGCTGGGCCGCACCGTCGCGCGATTGACGCCTTCATGGACTGGCGCTGCGACTCCTGTGGCTGGAATCACCGCACCGAGTACACACATTGGGCCCTCGAGGCGCAGCCGGGAGCTGCCTTCGATCCCGACCGGCAGCTCGGCCTCGATGCCTGCTGCGAGCCAAACGACGAAGGCGCTGCGACGAAGCGTCGCAAGGCCGCATTCCTGCGCGACAATGCCGCAAAGGTCAAGCTGGAGTCGAACCGAATGGTGGCGGAGAGACTGTCGGAATGGACCGCCCAGGGCCTGCTCAGTGAAGACGTCGACGAGCGCTACGCAACCGAACTTACCGAAAACGCTCCAGTCCCTGCCTGAAGACGGCGCAACTCTGAGCGAGCGTCTCAACCAACCGGCACATCCGACAGGATTTCCAGCCCAGCTTCTGCGAACGAGATTGCTTCGCTCAACCGAGCGGATTCCGGCAATCCGCGCAGATTGACTTGGCCATCCACACCAAGGAACTCGGCTCCAATCACCATCCCATCGGCGTCGAAGTCCACCAGCCGATCATCCCCAAACGCGCGCGTCTTGGCCACCTGCCCCTCGCGCAGCCGCACATACAGGAGGTCCCCTGATTCATTCAGCGTCACCGAGGTTGTCATCGCTACTTTCTTCCCACTCATAGACGATCAACGGTAGTCGCCCTGGCCAAGAGTCCATGAGCCGCAAGTCTAACGACGCCATCAACGTGCCCCTTATCCTGACCAACCATGACCTACCTCCCCCTCGACCACCTCTTCGTCCTCGATCTCACCCGAGCCCGCGCCGGACCCACCGCCACCCGACAACTCGGCGACTGGGGCGCCGACGTGCTCAAAGTCGAGCAACCCGAAGAGGGCGAGGGCATGACCGGCGGCCGCGAGTCCTCCGACTTCCTCAACCTGCACCGCAACAAGCGCTCCCTGACCCTCAACCTCAAGGAGCCCGAGGCCGTCGAGATCTTCCTCACGCTCGTCGAACGCGCCGACGTCGTCGTCGAAAACTACCGCGCCGACGTCAAGCGCCGCCTCGGCATCGACTACGACGCCTGCCGCGCCCGCAACCCGCGCATCGTCTATGGCAGCATCTCCGGCTTCGGTCAGGACGGACCCTACGCCTGGCGCGCCGGCGTCGACCAGATTGCCCAGGGACTCGGCGGCATCATGTCGGTCAATGGACTGCCCGGCGGAGGACCCGTCCGCGTCGGCATCCCCATCGCCGACCTCACCGCCGGAGGCTTCCTCGCCCAGGCCATCCTGATCGCGCTGCTCGAGCGCGAGCGCTCGGGCGAAGGACAGTGGGTCCACACGTCCCTGCTTGAGGCCCAGATCGCCATGCTCGACCTCCAGGCCACTCGCTGGACGATCGACAGCGAGGTCCCGCCCCAGGCCGGCAACGACCATCCCACCTCGATGCCGACCGGCGTCTATGAGACCGCCGACGGCCACATCAATATCGCCGCATCGGGTGGCGTCATGTTCTCGCGACTCTGCCGAGCCATCGAAGCCGAGGAACTCCTCGACCACCCCGACTTCGCCAGCTCCGTCCGACGCTCAAAGAACCGCGCCGACCTCAACGAGCAGATCAACCAGCGAACCCGCACCAACACCTCCGACCACTGGATCCAGTGCCTCAACGAGGCCGGCGTTCCCTGCGGACCGATCTACGACATCCCCGCAACCTTCGACGACGAACAGGTCAAACACCTCCGCATCGCCCGACAGGCCCCCCATCCCGACCGAGGCGAAATCACCGTCGTCGGACAACCCATCAACCTCACCCGAACCCCCCAACCCGACAAAATGCGCCTCGCAACCCCCGCCCTCGGCCAACACACCGACGAAGTCCTCACCACCCTCGGCTACACCCCCGCCGCTATCAACGACCTCCGAACCCGCGGCGTCATCTAACTCCCCTCCGATCCCCTCTCCCCGAGGGAGAGGGTTAGGGTGAGGGCCTTCCCCTCTCCGCCCAGGCAAGCGCGAGGAGATGCCCCACCCCATTCCCCTCTCCCCCCGCCGTCAGGCGGGGGGAGATGCCGAAGGCAGAGGGGGGCTCCCCATACGCAGACGAGGGCTCCCCCAACCCACCGTTTACCCTCTACCCAAACCCTCCAACCGCCGGAGCCAACCATGAAACACCACGTCCCCCTCGACACCGACAAGATGCTCGCCTGGTCCGAGGACGGCATCGGCTGGATGGTCTTCAACAACCCCGACAAGCTCAACGCCATGGGCGTCGCCATGAACGCCGCCATCCCCACCATCATGCACACCTTCCGCGACGACCCCGACGTCCGTGTCGTCGTGATGAAAGGCGCCGGCGACCGCGCCTTCGTCTCCGGCGCCGACATCTCCGAATTCGAGGCCCAGCGCTCCAACCCCGAGACCATCGCCAAGTACGACCGCATCGGCGCCGCCGCCGGCCGAGCTTACGGTGAGCTCGACAAACCGATCATCGCCATGATCCAGGGCTTCTGCATGGGCGGCGGACTGCTCACCGCCCTCCGCGCCGACCTCCGCATCGCCTCCGACGACTCCCAGTTCGGCGTCCCCGCCGCGCGCCTCGGACTCGGCTACGGATACGCCGGCGTCAAGACCCTCTGCGACCTTGTCGGCTTCGCCGCCGCCCAGGAAATCCTGCTCACCGGCAAGCGCTTCCCCGCCGCCGACGCCGCACGCTGGAACCTCATCAACCGCGTCACCACCCGCGACGAGCTCGAACCCACCGTCCACGAACTCGCCGCCACCATCGCCCAGAACGCCCCCATGACCATCCGAGCCATCCGCCGAGCCATCCAGGAAATCCCCAAAGACCCCGAC
Source organism: Dehalococcoidia bacterium (assembly GCA_965204335.1). Taxonomy (GTDB): domain Bacteria; phylum Chloroflexota; class Dehalococcoidia; order Bin125; family Bin125; genus Bin125. The sequence continues at coordinate 1,101,993 of OZ241982.1, forward strand.
CATCGAGACCTCGACGAAGTCACCCGCCTCGTCCAGGCCTGCTTCGCCTCCGCCGACTACAAAGAAGGCCGGACCGCCTTCATGGAGAAGCGCCGCCCCCAGTTCCAGGACGCCTGATCCCTCCAATCCCCTCTCCCCGAGGGAGAGGGTTAGAGCCTGCCTCCGCGCAGGCCGTGGGTGAGGGCGGCCTCCTCAGTCGCGTGCGTTCCTTAGCTGCTAGGCTTCGCCAGCACGTGGGCAGGGGAGTGGACCTTTCATGCTGAAGCCATTCCCGCGTGTCTGCGTCTTGTTGCTGCTTCTCACGTTCGTCGGACTCGCCGCCGCGCCGCTGCGCTCGCAGGATTCTTCGATGTCCGACGAGATTGAGCTGGCCATTGCGGCGCGGATTGATGATCGGGGAAGAGTCGAATTCGGAGTCATTCCTCCCGGTGGACAAGCCTCCGATGCCGAGTTGCCCAGCGCTCGCTTCCTGCCCATTGACGTCGTGCAATCCCAGACGTCGTGGCGTTCCAGCAGTCCGGTCCATCTATCGTTCCCCGGTCAGGATCCGAATCGAGTGACTGTACGCGTGGCCGCGCGCGGTACGGGGGACGGCACGGTCGAGTTCGCATTACAGATGCAGGACGATGCCGGCAATTGGGGATCTCGCCTTTCGCCGAGCCGACGCATGCTCCCCTTCAGCGTGCCGGTCGGCCGTTGGTTTCGCAGCACGACCGTCACGCTCGATTTCTCTCCCCCTGCACCGGTGATCAACGAAATCCACTGCTCTCCGGGCTCTCTCAGGGTCGGGGACCGACTGACGTGCCGAGCCGACGTGACCGGCGACGTCTCTGGGTACGCCTGGATCGCCGGCGGCGGAATCGACAGCGGCAGCGGATCTTCGTTCTCGACCTCCTTCCCCTCTGCCGGGCGATGGAGCATCCAACTGACGGTTGAAGGACCCGGCGGGTCCAACGCGATGACCCGGCACTTGTCCGTGGATTCTCCACTTCCACCGGTGGTCGAGGCGATCATCTGCAGTCCCGCCGAGATCTTCATTGGGGAACCGGTGACCTGTCGCGCTCGGGTACGAGGCGTCGCCGACGATTTCTCATGGGACTTCCCCGACAACGTTCAGTTGAACAGCAAAGAGCCGTTCACCATTCAACTCCCCGCCGAGGGCTCGTACCGCATCGCCGTCATCGCGAGTGGTCCTGGCGGAGACAGCATGGAACATGAGACCGTCCTCCGGGTAATGGGCCCGCCGCGAATCAATGAGGTCGACTGCCTGCCCAAGGCGCCCGACGTTGGCGAGACCATCACCTGTACTGCCTCAGTCACTGACTCGAACGTCGGATATCAGTGGAGTACCACTGACAGCACCTCGACGGGAACGGAGCCCGTGTTTCAAACCTCGTTTGACAGGGCAGGCGGACAGATCGTCACTCTCCGCATCGTCGGTCGAGCGGGGGATGATGCGAGCTTCGACAGCATCAGTGTCGGCAGGCCGGGACCCCAGATTGAGCAGATCACATGTACCGCCACGCCCGAATACCCGGATGGTGAGTCGATGTCCGACGGAGAGCCTCCCAGAAGGTCCACGAACGTCATCTATTCCTGCCATGCGGAGATTGATGAACGCGCCGGTCGCGTCACAGAGTCGGCATGGTGGTCGGCTCACCAGAGTTTCCGCAAGCCGATGGAATTCGATCAGGGCGCAAACAACAACCCGAGCTTTCAATTGTTCCGTAGTGGCACATCCATACTGTTTGTCTATACCGTCCGCGGCGAGAACGGCTCGATCGACACGGCAATCTGGATGGATCGCGGCGCTCCACGGGAGCCCGACGGCGCCTACTGGGCCCCGTCCTGGTGCGTCCCCGTCTTGCCGGCTCGGGGCGAGACTCTCACCTGCGGCCGGGTCGGCAGCCTCTATGACGGGCGGCCGCCCACGAGTATCTCGTGGCGTGTTGACGCCGGCCATCCCGATGTCTCGGTGACACCGATATTCCGGACCTCGTTCACCACTTCGGGTTTCCGCGAGGTGTACGGCGGCTATCGATATCCGCGTTCCAGTGGCGTGAATCGACTCGATCTGTGGATCGCGGATCGTGGGCCGATCAGCGGACCGACCATCGAATCAATCAGTTGCGATCCGATCAGTGCGTCGCGCAGTGAGCCGTTCATGCTCTGCACTGCAACGGTCGGCGGCGGTCCGATTGATTCCTACCATTGGAGATCGTCCAGTTCGTCTGCTCTCGATCCTGGCTGGCGAGATGGTGAAACCTTGACCATCCGGCGATTCTCGGACGGGCCGCGTACATACATTCTCGTGGTCAAAGGTCCCGGCGGCAGCGACGTGCGCCGCAAAGAAATCGCAAGTCGCTCGCCTCCGTAGGCCTTGCTAGAATCGGTCAACTTGCGGGCGGGACCGCGAGGAGATTCCGACATGCGCCCAGTTGTTCGTTGGCTCGCGGTGCCGCTGGCAATGGCGGCGGCCGTGCTGCTGATCGCCCAAATCTCCGCCCAGACATCCTCGACCAGCGTCGAGATCCAGCTAGCCGTCACTGCCAGGATCGACGAGGGGGATCGCCTCGAGTTCGGCGTGATCCCTCCTGAGGGCAACTCGGACGACCGCTTGTTGCCGCGCGCCCGATTCCTGGCCCTGGACCAGGTCCAGGTGGCGACCGGCTGGCGAAGCAGCTCGCCTCTCAGCGTGCCGGTCGGCCCGCGACCGGGAGAGACGGTGGTGGTGCGCATCGTCGCCCGCGCCACCGGAGCTGAAACGGTCGAATTCGGCCTTCAACAGCAGTCGGCCGATGGCGCCTGGGGAGAACGCATCCTCCCGCCCCGGAGACTGTTCCCACTCACCAGCGTGGCCAGCATCTGGCTTCGGAGCAGGTTCGTCACCGTCGACGTATCAAACGTCGGGTTGTCCGATTGCACTCTCGATCAAGAACTCGCCATCGGTCGAGGCTGCCGTTACCCGGGCAGTGACGAAGTGTTCGTCGTCGACTTGCGCGGTCGCGGGACCTATCGCGGCGAGTCAGCCACGAACAGGCTGCAGGTGCGCTTCAACATCGGCACCGCCTTCCACGAGCTGCAAGCCGAATCCGTACGAGACGTCTGGCGAATCACCGGTCTTGGCCTGTTGCCTCTGTGCGCCAGAGATCAGATCGTGGTCCACGGTCAGACCTGCGACCACCCCCAAACCGGAGACGAGTTCACGGTGGCGAGTGATGGCTCCGCATCCTTCCGAGACCGCACCTATCGGTCTGGAACAATTCCACTGGACGACTTCGAGGCTGTCCGATCCGTTCACACGACCGGCTGGACGGTGACGCGCGTCGCCGCTCCTCCGCGGATCGAAGCGATCCGCTGTTCGCCGTCGGACCCGATGGTCAACGAAGTCGTGCGTTGCATAGCACAGTCCAGCGCCCCGCTTGACGCCTATCGCTGGTCCGCCGGTACGGGAACGAATCGCCGGAGTTCGACGGCGGAGTTCGTGACGACAATCGGTGACGCACGCGACGTGAGGATTCGCCTCACTGCGACTGCCGTGACCGGCGGTGACGCCACGCTGAGCGCGAACCTGAGAGTCTACGAGTCACCCGCCGTCCGCGAGGTCACATGTACTCCCGCCGAGCCGGCCATTGGCGCCGAGTTGGTCTGCCAGGCTCAGGTCTCCGGGTTGTCCAACAGGCAATTGTGGTACGTAGATGGCGTCCTCGTTCACTCGGGGTCACCCCAGCTCAACACGACACTGGATGATCCGGGCGAGCGCCAGATCCGATTTGTCGCCGACAGCGGTCGCGGCCCGAGCGACGAAGAAACCGTCTCCCTGAATGCTCGCGTCACGGCCGTGCAGATCAGCGCCGGCTATGGCCATACCTGCGCACTGGACGGCGTTGGCCATCTTGAGTGCTGGGGCGTCAATTGGGAGGGTCAAACGAATGTCCCGGCAGGACGCTTCAAGCAAGTGAGCGCAGGCTATATGCATACCTGCGTCATCGATCTCGACGACCGGGCCCATTGCTGGGGCCAAAACGCGAAGGCTGATCGGAGTTACTCGGGACAATCGGATCCGCCCGCGGACAGATTCGTGCAGGTCTCCGCCGGGATCGATCACACCTGCGGCATCATGTTCAGCAAGACAGTCATGTGCTGGGGCACGTACCCCGGTGGGGGCGAGCCACAGCTTGATGGTACGTACACGCAGATCGATGCCGGCGGAGACTTCACCTGCGGCATCACAACTGCTAGGGAAGTGAAGTGCGATAACTCGGTCGGGCTGCTGAGCGCTCCCCCTCCTGCAGGCACATTCGTTGAGGTCAGCACTGAAGCGATTCAGGCATGCGCCATCCTCCCAAATGACACGATGTTCTGCTGGAGCACGAATAGCACCACTAATCCCGTGACCACCCCCGGCGAGTCGCGGCGCTTCCGGACAGTGAGCGTCGCGCACTGGCACACGTGCGCCATCACCGTCGACCAGGAGCCCTTCTTCGACGATGGAGAGGCCTACTGCTGGCAACACAGCGTTCTGGATGTCAATCACAACAAGGGTCAGAGCATTACGCCCGACGAGCGCTTCGTCGATATCGCGTCCGGTACTCTCCACACCTGCGGCATCAAGACGAACGGCAAAGTCGTCTGCTGGGGCGACGGAACATACGGGCAGCTCGACGTGCCGGAGCGATTCGCCGACCCCTGACCCCCCATCCCCCACCGATCCGCCGATCCCGCCCGAATCCTCCTAGCCGTTCCCGCCCCCTATTCTGTTCCTCGAAGCTGGATGAAGCTGAACGAGGTGACCCATGCCCGTCGAATTCCTGGGAATGATCGGCGTCAAGCCGTCCGAGTCCAACGCCGCCATGCACATCATCGGCGGCGGCATCGACCACGACTACCTCTGTCGCTTCACCAAGGCCCATGAAGACTCCGACTTCGACGGCGTCCTCGTCGGCTACACGTCCGCCGCCGCCGACGGACTCCACGTCGCCCAGGCCGCCGCCGCCTGCTCCGACCGGATCAAGTTCCTCATCGCCCATCGACCCGGCTTCGTCGCCCCAACCCTCGCCGCCCGCAAGTTCGCCACCCTCGACTACTTCACCGGCGGACGCGTATCCGTCCACATCATCACCGGCGGACACGACGTCGAACAGCGCCGCGACGGCGACTGGAAGACCCACGACGAGCGCTACCGCCGCACCGACGAATACCTCAGCATCATGCGCCGCACCTGGGAGCACGACGCCCACGGACGCGAACCGTTCGACTTCGACGGCGAGTTCTACCAGGTCGTCGGCCAGAATCCCGAGGTCGCGCCAATCCAGCCCGACGGCATCCCCCTCTACTTCGGCGGAGCCTCCGACATCGCCTTCGAAATTGGCGTCAAGCACGCCGACGTCTACATGATGTGGGGCGAACCGCGCGCCTCGATCGCATCGACCATCGAGCGAGTCCACGAGGGCGCCGCCAGGCACGGCCGCAAGCCGCGACTCTCGGTCTCCTTCCGCCCGATCATCGCCCCGACCGAGGACCAGGCCTGGGAAAAGGCCCACAACTACCTCGCCGCCGTGCAGAAACTGTCCAAGCAGCCGCTCGATTTCCGCCCCCAGTCGCGCGGCTCACAGCGTCTGCTCGAGTTCGCCGCCCAGGGCGAAATCCACGACGAGCGCCTCTGGATGCCGATCGCCGGAGCCACCGGCGCCGCCGGCAACAGCACCGCACTCGTCGGCACACCCGAGCAGGTCGCCGAAGTCCTGCTCAAGTACATCGACCTCGGCGTCACCACCATCCTGATCCGGGGCTTCGAACCCCTCCCTGACGCCGTCGACTACGGCCAGGAATTGATCCCCATGGTCAAGCAGGAAGTCGCCCGCCGCGACGCCGCCGATTCCCGCTCCCCCTCGCAGGGGGAGCTGCCGAAGGCTGAGGGGGTTTCTTCGACGGCAGCAGTGGCAGACTGAAGATGAACGACGCCGAACGCCGCATCCGCGCCTACGAGGAAATGGGCGACCATCGAACCGGCCGCGAAGCCGACGACCTCACCACGCTGTGGATGATGGAGGAACTGCGCCAGGTTGGCGTCGACGCCGACTGGCAGACCTGGCGCTTCCCCCGCGTCGAAATCCACGACGCCTCGGTCCGTTTCGGCGGCTGGGACATCCCCGCCGTGCCCATCTTCGACGGCGCGTTCACCGATCACCGCGGCGTCACCGGCGTCCTGCGCCGCGACAACGGACCCGGCATCGTCGTCCGGGAGTTCGCCCACGACGACCAGGAGCGCATGGCGCCGGGCATCTACAGCTCGTTCGAGCTCGCCCGCCAGGACGGTGCGGACGGGATCATCCTGGTCATGGGCGATCCCGACGGCGAGATCGTCCTGCGCAACGCCGAGCGCCCGCTCGACCCGATCGACCTGCCCGTCCTCCAGGTCGCGCCGAATCACGCCGGACCACTACTCAACGCCGTCGGCTCCGAGATCACCATGATCGTCGACGGCGGTCGGGTTGACGCGCCCGCGGACAACGTCGTCGCCTCGATCCCCGGCGCGGATCCCGACGCCGCGCCGGTCGTGCTGATGACGCCAAAGTCGGGCTGGTACACCTGCGCCGCCGAGCGCGGCGGCGGCATCGCCGTCTGGCTCGAAGTCGCCGGACGCATTGCCGCCGAGCCCGGCCGCCGCACGCTCAATCTCGTCGCCTCCAGCGGCCACGAGCTGCACCACCTCGGCCTCGACCACTACATCCGCGAACTCGGCGACGACGCCCACCGCGTCCACGCCTGGATGCACCTCGGAGCCTCAATCGGCTCGCGCAACGGACAACCGAGCTACGCCGCCTCCGACGACGAACTCTTCAACGTCGCCACCGACGCCCTCAACGCTCACGGCCTCAAGCGCCGAGCCTTCCCGGTCGGCAACGCCGGCTTCGGAGAAGCCCGAAACATCGGAGAGATCAACGGCCGCTTCGTCTCCTTCCTCGGAGGCCATCCCTACTTCCACTCGCCCCAGGACACCTACGACCGCTGCGTCGATCCGGAGGCGCTGGCCAGGCACACCGACGCGGTAGAGGTGATCGTACGGGCGATGATCGCCTGAACGCCGTTCAGCGACAGCGCCCCGCCGGTTCGTTCAGGCGGCCTCGGCGCTCAACGCGATCAGCGGCGGCGAGGCCAGGAAGTCATCCCAGAACGGATCCTGCCGACTGCTCTGTTCGAGATCCAGGTCAACCCACTCGATGTTCACGAATCCGGCCTCCGTGAGCGCGTCGCGGTAGGTTTCAGGCTTGAGGTAGTAGTTGTCGAACTCGAAGTCCTCGCCGTCTCGGGTGCTAAACCGATAGCGAATCGAAGCGCCCTCGCGCAACGCACCGATGAGCGTGCGATCAAAGCCGTACTTCGTCCAGGCGCCGGCCTCTGCCGGCGGCGGGTTGAGGCAGTTGTCATTGAGCGCAACCAGGCGTCCGCCCGGGCGAAGCGCCGCCCTCGCAGCCCGGCACATGCCCAGCAGTTGTGTCCGTGTGCTCGCGTAGTTGAACAGGTATGCCGCCGTGACGATGTCTGCCGGCTCGTCCGGCGCGAACTCGGCGGCGTCCTGGTGGACATAGCGGCAGCCGAGCGGTTGACGGCGCTCGGTCTCGCGGGCCAGTTGGACCATCTCGGCTGAGATATCGACTCCTGTTACTGCGGCAGCACCGGCCTGCTTGATCCGTCTGGTGTAGAAGCCGTCGCCGCAGGCGAGATCGTAGACCGTCGCTCCCTGCACGTCGCCGAGCAGACGGAAGAGCGTGTGCGCCTCCAGCGCCCTGCGGAACGGCAACTGCTTTGATTCCCGGTACTCGCTGGCGATCGAGTCGTAGACCTCTCTGTCGCGTCCGACCATTAGATCACCTGCGCCCGTCGCAACTGCGCAACCTCCGGCCTCGACAATCGGCATCGGTCCCTCAGTACCTCGTCGGTGTGCTCCCCCAGCAGCGGCGCCCGACGCCGGATCGCCCACGGACTCTCGCTCAGTTTGTAGGGCGCTCCCGGCAATCTGAGCGGCTCCTCGAACTCGGGATGCTCGACCTCGGACCAGAAGCCTCGGACCCGGAGGTGCTCAGATTCCGCCACCTCGCCGATCGTGTGGACCGGCTGGAACGAGATGTGGTTCTCCCCGAACAGCTCCATCAGTTCCGCCCTGGTCCGTTCTCTCATCCAGGGATGCCAGAACGCGTCGAGTTCTTCCGTGTGCTGGAACGAGAGCCAGCGATTCTTGAGCCGCTCGTCGTGCTGCCAGTCGGGGTCGCCCAACAGCTCCATGAAGCGGTTCCACTGCCGGTCGACCATCGTGATCACTTCGTAGTAGCCGTCTTTGACCGGCGTCACCTGCCAGGGATAAAACGCGTTCATATGCGTCCCCGCGCGGCCTCGCGACTGCCCGGTGAAGACGAACGGCGCGACCCCGGCGCCGGCCATCACGTTGCTGATGATGTCGACGATTGACAGCCAGGCGTGCTGTCCCAGTCCGCTCTCGCGGGTCGCCCGGCGAGCCAGCATGGCGGCAATTGCCGCGTGGATCCCGCCCTGGTACTGGGGCGCGTCGTAGGGCAGTCCCAGCGGCGGGCGATCGGGATCGCCAATCTTGAAGGAGATGCCGCTGGCCAGCGACGCAATCAACGACTCTGCTTGCCAGCCCTCTCGCTCCGTCCCGATGCCGAAGACCGTGATCGTGACCTGGTTGAGCTCCGGCGCGTCGGCGGAGAGAACCTCCCAGGTCAAACCGAGCGCCCGTTGCTCCGCGATGTCGCGGGAAGTGATCACCGTGCCGAATGAGCGAGCCAGATCGCGGTACAGCCGACGGCCGGCCGCAGACTCCAGGTTCAGCGTCACGCTGCGCTTGTTCGTGTCGAGGAAGAGATGCAGCCCGCTGCGCTCGCGACCCGGTTCATCGGCCGGAAACGGGGACCTCCGGCGGACACGATCGCCGCCCGGACGCTCAACCTTGACGACCTCCGCGCCAAGGTCGGCCAGCAGCTTGCCCGCATACGACACCGCGATCCCGCCCCCATCCTCCAGGACCGTCATCCCGGCCAGCGCCGTTGCAGCGGATGTCGGCTCCGCTCCCGGGGTCGTCTCGGTCGTCATGGCAGAGAGGGTAACGCTAGCCTCTGCTCAATCATTCGCGAGCGAAGGCGAGGCGTTCGATGGAAAACCTGAGCGGCAAGGTGGCGCTGGTGACCGGCGCCGGGTCGGGAATCGGCCGCGGCATCGCTCTCGCCTGCGCCGACGAGGGCATGCACGTGATCCTCGCCGACGTGCAGGAAGGCACGGCCCGGGCGGTCGCCGCCGAGGTCGAAGCGAAGGAAGTTCAGGCGCTGCCGGTCGACCTCGACGTGACCGATACCGTCGGCTACGAGTGGCTGGCCGAGCAGGTCTACGCCGAGTTCGGCGAGCTCAACCTGCTCGTCAATAACGCCGGCGTCCTGACCGGCGGAGTCGTCAGCGAAGCGACCCAGGCCGACTGGGACTGGACGTTCTCGGTCAACCTCTACGGCATCGTCAACGGCGTCCAGGCCTTCCTCCCCCGCATGAGAGCGCAGGACGGCGAGGCGCACATCGTCAATACCGTCTCGATGGCCGGGCTGCGGCTCAACGAGGTCATTCCGCTGGGGGTCTACAGCGCCAGCAAGCACGCCGCCTTCGCCTATTCCGAATCCCTGCGCGACGAGCTGGCCGCCGAGGGTATCGGCGTTTCCGCACTCTGCCCCGGCGGCGTCGACACCTTGATCGGCGAGGCCGGACGCAACCGGCCGGATCAGTTCGGAGGACCCAGCGAAGGCGCCGCCCGCGGCTTCAGCCCCGGAGCGATGTCGCAACAGATGGACCCGGAGGATGTCGGCCGCATCGTGGTCAGAGGCGTCAAGGCCAACCGCTGGCTGATCTTCTCCCACCCGGAGTTGCGCCCCCACGTCGAGCGCCGCTACCAGCGAATCATGGACGACTTCGAGTTCTTCGCCAACGACTGATCCGTCATGCCCGCAGCAAGCGCGGGTATGACGGTAGAACCTAGGAGCAGCAGGTGAGCACCGAGCACACGTCCCCAAGCGATGTCCTACCCGACCCCGAAGTCGTCGAAGTCTCGGAAGGCATCTTCGCCTACATCCAGCACGACGGCTCCTGGTGCCTGAACAATCCGGCCTTCATCGACATCGGCGACCAGGTGATCGCGATCGACGCCTGCGCCAACGAGCGCCGCACCCGCCTCTTCCGGGAGGCAATCGCCGGTGTCTCCAGTAATCCCGTGCGGACGCTGGTCAACACCCATTCGCACATGGACCACACCTACGGCAACTGTCTCTTCGCCGACGATGCGGTGATCATCGGTCATCGAAACTGCCGCCGCGACATCCTGCGGGACGCGCCCAACCAACGCGAGCGAGTGGAAGTGATGTTCCCCACGGTCGAGTGGGGCGAGGTCACACCCGTCGCGCCGAATGTCGTCTTCGACGACACGATGACCCTCTACGCCGGGGACCTCGAACTGCAGCTCATCTACGTCTCGCCCGCGCACACCAACACCGACGCCGTGGTCTGGATTCCCGAACGGCAGATCCTGATCGCCGGCGACATCATCTTCAACCGGGGAACCCCCTTCGCACTCATGGGATCGGTCGCCGGTTGGCGATCGGCGCTCGTTCGCCTCAAGGAACTACCAATCGAGACGGTCATCGCCGGTCACGGTCCGATTGCCGACGCCTCCGTCCTCGACGATGTCGACGCCTACCTGGCGTTCGTCCAGGACTCGGCCAGAGCGGCATTCGACGCCGGCGTCGACCCGCTCGACGCCGCCCGCGACCTCGACCTCGGCCGTTTTGGCGAGTGGACCGACGAAGAGCGAATCGTCGGGAACCTGCACCGTGCCTACAGCGAACTCCGGGGCGAAGAGTGGGGAGCCGAGATTGACATGGCCACCGCCTTCGGCCAGATGATCGAGTTCAACGGCGGTAAACCACTCCGCTGCCTGGCCTGACGCTCCCCCGGCGTTACAGGGGAAGATGCCGAGAATCCGGCCTAACGCTCCCTCCGGCTCTGCGGGGGGAGATGCCGCAAATCCGGCCTAACGCTCCCCCCGGCTCTGCGGGGGGAGATGCCGCAGGCAGCGGCGGCACACTCGTCAGCTAAACCGGGATCTTCTCCACTTCTTCCTCGGGTGCGATCCCGGCCCACTTGCGCAGTTCCTCGTTCAGCCGATCCGCCCGATCACTGAGATGACACTGACGCAGGTAGCCGAGGTAAGTCTCAACCTGCTCACGGCGTAGCTCCGCCACGTCGGCCATTGCCTCCTCGGCGCCCTCGCGGCCGTCGCCCATGACCACGGCGAGGGCGCTGTAGAGCGTGTCGTCGCCGTCCTTGGCCAGGTACCACTCGGCCTTGTTCAGGTAGCGGTGAATCTCCTCGCGCCGTGCCGGCTCCTTCAGCATCAGGTAGCGCATGTGATCGACGAAGTACGCCAGGTGCCGCTCGATGTCCTTCTGGCACAGCTCGTAGATCGCGCGCTCGGCGTCCGTCTGGGCGAGTTGTTCGCCGTGCCGCAACAGCGCCAGCAGCATCGAGTCGTGCATGAGCGACGCGACACAGAATTCGCTGAACGTGTATGACTGTGTCAGCGGCAGGAACTTCCAGTTGCGGCCGCCGCGGCCGAGTCCGCCGCCGTTGGCCAGCGCCCGCTTGCGCCAGACCTCGTACAACCTCGCCCCATCGAACACGACGGTGCCCAGGAACAGCTTGACCTCGATGTAGCCGTATGAGATCTCCTGCAGCCAGCGACCCGTGGTCTGCGCCTTGGTCCAGCCGTACTCCGACATCAACGTTGCGATCTGGCAGACCGCGCGCTCCAGGTCTGAGCCGATCGGCGCCAGCGTCTCCCAGGGAATGTCGGACGACGAGTTCCAGCGGTCGGCGATTGCATCCTCGTACAGCCCGGCGCAGAGGTCCGACCAGACCTCGGACTTGTTGAAGATCGAGTAGCCCATCTGCTCGGTGCGGGTGTCGGGAATCGCGCCGCGCGGGATCTCGGTGTTGTTCTCCCAGTACTCGGGCACTTCGCCGTAGACATCGACGTTCAGGTACTCGAAACGCAGCCCGCCATTCTCCGGCGTCGCCTGCTCCTTGGCCTTGACGCCCCAGTGGACCGGGATGTCCAGCCATTCAGAGGGCAAGCCCGATTCCTCCAGTCGCTCCTTCGCCGCCGCGACGACATCAGTGTCAGCCATGGTGAGTTTCCTCTACAGACAGAAGCGGCGCGGGCATCGACCCGCGCCGCTTGCGCAATCCGTTCGCCGGTCCTAGTTCTCGTCGAGCGCGCCGGCGAGCGACGGGTGGAGTCGGCCGCTCTCGAGACGTCCGCTCAGACCGGCCACGTCAAGCCGGTGCAGGTACTCGAGCACCTGCTTGCGGCGCACGTGCCAGAACAGGCGCCAGCCCTCGTCGACATCGCCGTCGCCGAGCAGGTAGACCAGCGCACCCGCGAGTCCGGGGTTCTGCTGATCCGGGTCGACCAGCGTGTTCTCGAACATGTCGAGCGTCCAGTGGACTTCCTCGGCCTTGTCGGGGTCGTTCTCCAGCGTGTACTTGAGGTGGGTGACGCCGTACGCGACGTGGCGCGACTCGTCCTGCGCGGCCAGGCGGAAGATCCGCTTCTCGGCCTCGTTATGTGCGATCAGCTCGCCCAGTCGGAACAGCGACTGGACGAAGCCCTCGCCCAGGATGTGCAGCATCGAGGACATCTGCGTGAAGTCCTCGGCCTCAAGGATCTGCCGCAGGCCGCCGCCGCCGCCCTGCAGCAGCAGACCGCCGCCGTTGGCCAGCGCGCGCTTGCGGAAGACGTCGGTGTGCCGCGCTTCGTCCATCACCTGCGACATCAGGAAGAGGCCCGACTCGAAGTGGTCGGCGGCGATTCGCGGCAGCCACTTGCCGGGCACGTCGCCGGCGATGAACTCGACCTCCGTCAGCGAGGTGCAGAGCTGCACCATCGCGCGCTCGATGTCCTCGGGCAGTTCGTCCATCGTGTCCCACGGAATGTCGGTCGCCGACGACCACTGCCGCGAAACCGCCTCGTCATAGAGCAGACCGGCCGAGTCGGAGAACGTCTCTGTCGCGTCGCCCAGCACCCAGGGGGTCATGCGCGGCGTCGCGCCCTCAGGCGGCGCAGCGCCGCGCGGCCGGGCCGAGCTGTCCTCCGACGTTGCCGGAACGTCCCCGTAGAGCGACTTGTTGATCTGTTGCAGGGTCAAGCCCTTGCGCCCGGGTTCGGCGGCGACGCCCCACTCGGTGTCGAGGTTGAGCCAGGACAGGTCAAGCTCCGGAACCTCCGGTTCGAGTTGCAGTTCGTCCAACTTGTCAGCGGTCACCATCGTCAGACTCCTCAGGCAATCGCGGGCCGTCCCGCATCACGTGGGTGCGGCCCGAGCCGCACGAGCATATGTGTACTCCGATACAAGATAGTGGTTAGCCGTCCGAATTGTCGAGATCCAACCGATTCGGTCAGTCGGTTCGGTACAGATACCGCACATCCCACAGGCCGTAGAGCGTCGCCGTCGCGTTGCCGAAGACGTTCCGCACCGCGGACAGACGCTCGGCGTGCGACGTGTAGATCAACGGCAGATTCTCGGCGACGATCTCCTGCGCGCGATGGTAGAGCTCGAACCGCAGCTCGCGATCGAGTTCCTGGCTGGCCAGGACCCAAACGTTGTCCAACTCCGCTTCCCAGTCCGTGGCCGGCTCCGGTTGATTCGGATACCAGAGATGCAGATTCTCCGAGCTGTGCCAGAGCACGATGGCGCCGTGGGGGTCCGGACCGCCGGTAAAGCCGATCACGATCGCATCCCAGTCGAAGGTCATCGTCAATTGTCCAACCAACTCGCCGAAGTCCACGATCTGGAAGTCGACATTCAGGCCGAGCTCGGTCATGCCCTGATGGATGATCTCCGTGACCTGTTCGCGAACGGTGTTGCCCTCGTTGGTCGCCATCGTGAAGGCGATCTCGTTGCCCCGATCGTCCTCGCGGAAACCGTCCCCGTCGCGGTCGGTCCAGCCCAGTTCGTCGAGCATGGCGTTCGCCCGAGCCGGGTCGTACTCATAGGTCGCGACATCCGGATTGTGGAAGCCGCCGGCCGCCGGACTGATCGGAGACCACTGCGGATAGCCGAGCCCGTGTTGGACCTGCTGGATGATCGCGTGCTTGTCCACGACGTGAGCCACGGCGCGCCGAAACGCCAGGTTGCCGAACCAGTAGAGCTTCTCGTCTGAGACGTACGCCTCGCCGGAGTCCGGATCCGTCCCCTGGTTCTGATTGAACGTTAGGAACGTCGATCCGAAGTTCGGTCCTCGGCGGTGAATGGTGAAGTTCTCCTCCTCGGCCAGCGGCTCCAGGTCCGCGAACTCGTGGCCCAGCACGCCATGAACGTCGGCCAGGCCGCTGCGGAACGCCTCGAGTTCGCCGTCCAGGTCCGGCACCACGACCTGGACGATTCGGTCGAGGTAGGGCAGGCGATCACCGTTTGCGTCCGTCATCCAGTAGTCGGGATTGCGCCGGAACACGATTCGTTCGCCGGCGATGTACTGGTCGATCAGGAACGGCCCCGTGCCGATGATCTCGGACGGGTCGGTGTTGATATCCCAGACCTCGTTGAACGTGCCGGCGTCGACCGACGGCTGCAGGACGTGCTGCGGGAAGATCGCCGTGGCCATCGAGCGCAGGAACGGCGCAAACGAGACCGGCAGTACGAAGCGCACGGTGTAGTCGTCGATCGCCTCGACCGTCATCGGCAACACCTGCCACTCGCCGTGCTCGTCCAGCAGGCGGAAGTTGAACGCCGCGCGAGTGGATGTGGGGATGTCCTCGTTGTAGATGATCTGGTTGAACGTGAACTCGACGTCGCGGGCCGTGAACGGCAGGCCGTCATGCCAGCGAACATCGCGGCGCAGGTAGAACGTCCACTCCAGCCCGTCGGCCGACACGTCCCAGGCCTCGGCCAAGTTGGGTTGAGGTTCGCCGGTCAGCCAGGAGATGTCGGTCAGCCCCTCAAACAGGTATCCGAGCACGTCCGACGACGGCGCATCGTTGGCCAGGGCCAGGTTGAACGTCAGCGGTTCGCCGATCGTGGCGAACGTCAACTCCCCGCCGAATCTGCCGACCGCGTACTCAAACCCGTCCGCATTCGACCGCAGAGCCGCAACCACGTCCTGCGACTCCCCGGGCGTCGCTGCAGCCGAGGATTCCGTCTCCTGCCGTTCCGCTTCCGGCGCGGTGTCGGCGGGAATCTCGTCGCGGCACCCGCTCAACCACAACGCGATCATGCCAATGGCCACGATCACGCCGAACCTCAGCAGCGGTCCCATTCGCCACCTCCGCCTGATCTCAATCTGCAAGAAATCCTATCAATGCTCCGAACATCGTCGAAGTCCTGCGATGCAGCCTCCGCCGACCCCGCCGATGTTGATTGGGCGCGGATCGGGTGTCGGTTAAGATTGGGACGAACTTCACCAACACCCACTGGAGACCACAATGTCCCTGCCCACCTTTGAGAATGTCCTGCTCGAGCGCACCGGTACCGACGACCGGATCGGCGTCCTCACGCTGAACCGGCCCGAGAAGATGAACGCGCTTTCCCAGGAGCTGATCTACGACTTTCGCGACGCCTGCGAGCATTTCGAAGCCGACGACGACGTCCGGGTCATCATCGTCAAGGGCGCTGGCCGCACCTTCTCCGCCGGCTACGACCTGACCCCCGCCGGCGGCTACGGCGCCGACGCCGTCCATCGCCGCTTCCGCACCGTCGACGACGACGGCAACCGCCTGATCATGGGCATCCGCGGCGGCATGGCCCGCGTCACCGATATCTGGCTGTACTTCTGGAACATGCAGAAGATCACAATCGCCCAGCTCCACGGCTACGCGATCGCCGGCGGCTTCGAGCTCTCGATGATGGCCGACCTCGTGGTGGCGGCCGAGGATACGCAGATCGGCCATCCCGGCCTGCGCTTCGCCGGCTCGCGCACCTCGGCGATCCTGCCCCTGCTGACCAACATGCGCAAGGCCAAGGAGCTCTTCTACACCGGCGACCCGATCCGTGCGACTGAGGCGGCCGAGCTCAACCTGATCAACTACGCCGTCCCGCGCGACGAGCTCGAAGAGAAGACGATGGCGCTCGCCGAGCGGGTCTCCAACCTGCCCGCCGACCACCTCGCCCAGCTCAAGGTCCACGTCAACCGCTTCTACGAGAACATGGGCATCTACTCGTCGCTGCGCTCCTCGACCGACCTCGACGCCGTCGGCACGTTCACCAGCCAGCACTACGAGTGGTCCCGCCGGATGCGGGACGAAGGCCTCAAGGGAGCCCTCGCCTGGCGAGACGGCCCCTTCGGCGACTACTCCCAGGCCCCGCGCAACCGATAACCAGTGCCCACCTTCATCGGCCTCGACCTCGCCTGGACCACCAAGAACGAAAGCGGCATCTGCTGGCTCGAGGGCGACTCCAGAGAGAATCTGCGCTGCACGCGGCTTGAATCTGCTGTCCGCGACACCGAAGTGCTGGCCGACGAAGTGGCAGCCGTCGAAGGTCCGCTTGTCGTCACAATTGATGCGCCCGTCCTCTATAGCCTCGAGCGCGATGCCGAGCGCAAGGTCGCAAGAATCTTTGGCAAGTACAAGGCGGGTCCACATCAAGCGCACTATGCCGTGCGGAGGGGATACACCGCAGGCATCGACCTTGGCAAGGCGTTGGCCGGACGAGGGTTTGCACTCGATCCCGGCCCGTTGCTTGATGGTGATCGCAGTGAGCGTTCGGCGGTCGAAGTCTTCCCGCACACGATTCACGTGCGACTATTCCATCTCGAAGAGCGAATTCTGTACAAGAAAGGTCGCGTGGCGCAGAAGCGTACGGGACTTCAGGAGTACCAGGGTCATCTGCGAGCGTTGATAGAACGCGAAGCGCCGAACTTACTCAACCATCCCGATGTGGAGTGTGCCCTCGACGCTGAAACGGCGAAGAACGCACAGGGCAAGAGCATCAAGCGACTCGATGACACCCTCGACGGCCTCACCTGCGCACTCGCCGCCTGGCTGATCTGGAAGGAACCTGAGCGCTGGGAAATGATCGGCGATCTCAACGGCTACATCGTCGTGCCGAAGGAGACCTAGTTGGACTCGAAATCCAGCTTGTTCAGATCGAGCTCGCTCGCGCGTTGGGACAGAAACAGAACCTCGATGCCGACTACCTGATCTTCAGCGTTGAAGTCCAACATCACGCCGGGCGACACCTCTTCTGTGCCAATGATCTCGGAGTCATCCAGCCTGAGGTAGAGCGCGTCGCTCTCCGAGTCCACTCTGAGTTTCATACCTGCACTCGCATCCTACGCTCTGAGCGATCTGAGAATATTCCAGCTTCATTGCTCAGCCCGGGGAAAGTCCGGGTGCGACTTGAGGGCGATGATCTGTCTCGTGTGATCACCGTCGTGGAACGCCTGGAAGAGGGGCCAGGCCATTGAGGGCAGGTCGCCGAAGAACGCGTGCGGGACCGTCGTCTCGTTGTCGACCTCCTCAGGCAAGGCGTTCCCGACACTCAGCAACCGCTCGCTCACGGAAGTCACCTGCAACCGCAGATCATCCACGTCCGACGCCGGCGCCGTGATCTGCCCCGGCGGACCCTTCACGACCGTCTCGCCATTGGCCGTCGCCGCGATGATCTCGGCGATGTTCGGCGACGCCGTGATCACATGCCGCATGACCTCGCCGATCGACCACGTCGCCTCATCTTCAGCATCCACCTCGCCCTGCGGGGTCCAGTCGGCCTGTTCCTGGGTCACCCCCTGAATCGCATCGATCAGCGCGAACCGGCCATTCGCCATGCGCAGCCAGATCTCATCCCACGGCAGGTTGGCGGCGCCGTCAAGGAACTCCGCGCGCATCCGCTCGCGGAAGTCCTGACTGCGGAAGTCGGCCATCGCCGGAATCTCCTCTCAACCGGCCCTAACGAAACTCCGGGGCAATCTCCTCGATAAACCGATCCATCTGCTCCGTCCGCTGGAAGGCGTTTGAACCCAGCGTGAAGTCGGGAATGATGATCTCGTCGACGCCCGCGTCGATGTAGGCCTGCACGGTTTGCTTGATTTCGTCGTTGGAGCCGCCCAGCACGGGCCGCCCGCTGGCCCGGACCTGGCCGAGCACGTCCTCGTTCTCGGTCATCATCAGCAGCATGCAGGCCGAGCGCTCGATCTCGGACGGGTCGCGATGCACGTCCGCGCAATGCGCGTCGAGCACCGACTGTTTGTGGATCAACGTCTCCGGCGTGCCCCACACGTTCCACTCGTTCGCATACTGCGCCGTGATCCGCAGGGTGCGCTTCTCGCCGCCGCCGCCGATCATCAGCGGCAGCGGCGTCTGGATCGGCTTGGGCTCCAGCGGTGCGTCGATCAGCCGGTAGTGCTCGCCGGTGAAGTTGGTCTTCTCGTAGCGGAACATCTCCGTGATCAGATGGCAGGCCTCCTCGAAGCGGTCCATCCGCTCCTTGAGCGTGCCGAAGTGGATGCCGTAGGCATGATGCTCGTTCTCCTGCCAGGCCGCCCCCAGCCCCAGGATGAAGCGGCCGCCCGAGATGACGTCGATCTGCGCCGCCATCTTCGCCGTCACCGTCGGATGCCGGTAGGTGTTGCCCGAGACCATGTGGCCCAGCTTGACCCGCGGGATGCGCGAGCCAAACGCGGCCAGCGTCGTCCACGACTCGTGCATCAACTCGTCCGAGGCGTCCTCGCCGACCGGCTTGTTGGGCATGAAGTGGTCGGCGAACCAGATCCGGTCCCAGCCGGTCCGTTCGGCGTGACGCGCGACGGTCAGTACCTCGGCCCATGGATTCGACGCGCCCGCCCAGAATCCGAATCGCATGATCTTGCTCCCGGTCCAGTGTTGTCTGTTTGGCAGGCAGGCTAGCGAAGAATCGGAGAGCCCTCACCCTAACCCTCTCCCTCGGGGAGAGGAGATCAGAAGGATCAATGCGCGCTTGGCTCCCTCTCCCGTTGGGAGAGGGCTGGAGTGAGGGTCGGCGGGCGAGTTAACGGGATCGCAACCGATTGATCGACTCGGTAGATAGACTGAGCGCGAGTCGAGGAGGCAGGCGGTGTCACGCACGTTGTTGGTCGTGGAGGACGAGAGGCCGCTGGCGGAAACGCTGCGCTTCAATCTGGAAATGGAGGGCTACCGAGTCCGCACCGCCGAGGACGGCGTCGAGGGACTCTCGATGGCCCGCGCCCTGCAACCCGATCTCGTTCTCTTGGATCTGATGCTTCCCCGTCTGGACGGTCTCGATGTCCTGCGCGGAATCCGCGAACACTCGCAAGCCCCGGTGTTGCTGCTCACGGCCCGCACCTCCGAGGCCGACCGCGTCCGCGGCCTTGACCTCGGCGCCGACGACTACATCACGAAGCCGTTCTCCCTGGCCGAACTCAAGGCGCGCGTCCGCGTCCACCTGCGACGCAAGCAGGATGTCGTCGTCGAAGCGAGAGAGCTCGAGTTCGGCGCCGCCGACCATCGATTCAAACTCGACCTCAACCGCCGCTTGCTGACCAGGGACGGCGAGCCGATCGCCCTGCGCCCAAAGGAATACGAACTGCTCGCCTACCTGGCCCAGCGCGACGGCCGCGCCTTCACCCGCGACCAGTTGTTGAACGACGTCTGGGATATCTCCTTTGCCGGCGGCACACGCACCGTCGACGTCCACGTACGCTGGTTGCGAAAGAAAATCGAGAATCCTGAGGGCCCGCCGCGCCACCTGATCACGGTGCGGGGAGCGGGGTATCGATTCGAGCGCTAGCCGTGCGTACGGTCGCAGTTGGTGTCGCAGCACTGTTACTCGGAGTCGGACTCCTCGCCGCCGATCTGTCGATCGCCGGCGGCACAATCGCGCTCATCGCCGGCGTCGCCCTGTGCGGATACGGCCTCTGGGCAGCCGGGCGAGCTGCGAGCCGGCTACGAGAACAACTGAACAGCCAATCGCTCCAGGTCGAACGGTCGCAGGAGGAACTGGTTTCGCGCACGGCCGAGCGCGATCAGTTGCAACACGCACTCGCGTCGACCGGCGACATGGTCATCGCGCTCGACCGCGACGCCCGCATTCGCTACCTCAATCCCGTTGCCCAGCTCACCCTTCGATCCGGCGACCGGGACATGGTCGGCGCGCCGTTGCTGGAGGCGGTCGAGGACCCGGACCTGTACGACGCCGTCCAGCTCGCGATCGAGACGAGCACGCCCGCCGTCCTGGTCGTGCTGCGAGCCGGCAGACGCTTCCGCACGGTGGTCGCGCCGGTCTCGAGCATCGCCGAAAGCGGCCCATGGTCCGTCGTGCTGGCCATGCACGACCTCTCCGACCTGTACGAAGCCGAGATCGCCCGGCGCGACTTCTTCATCAACGCCTCCCACGAACTGCGCACGCCGCTGGCCTCCATCTCCGCCGCCGCCGAAACGCTCGAAGTCGTCAGCAAGCCCAGGGATTCGCAGCGCTTCCGCGCGATCATCCAGTCCGAGGCCGAGCGCATGAGCCAGCTCGTCGAGGAGATGCTCGCGCTCGCCAGGCTCGAATCGGGCCTGACCGAGCCGGAAATGGAAGTCGTGGGCATGGAGTCGCTGCTGGACGACGCCGTCGAGAGCATCCGGCCGCAGGCCGAGCGCGAAGGACTGTCGCTGTCCTACGCCGGTCTCAACGGCGCCGGCGAGACAATGATCGTGGCCGATCCCGAGCTCGTGGAGCGAGCTGTCCTCAACCTGCTCCACAACGCCGTGAAGTTCACCGACGAAGGCGGCAGGATCGAGGTCCTCTCCGAACTGGGCGACGACTCGGATCCCGCGCCGATGGTCTGGATCCGCGTCCGCGACACCGGCATCGGAGTCGAGCCCGCCGACCAGGCACGCATCTTCCAGCGCTTCTATCGGGTCGACCGCGCGAGGCAGTCCGGCGGCGGCACCGGCCTGGGTCTGGCGGTCGTGCGCCACATCGCCGAGGTGCATGGCGGCGCGGTCTCGCTCGAGAGCACCCCCGGAGCCGGGTCGACCTTCGGCTTCAGTGTGCCGCTCGCGCAACAGAGTTGAACCCATCCTGTTGGCAATAACCCGCTCTTAACTGCGCGTTATCCGCTTGCTTAACGCGGACTCTCCCGATGGCGGGATGCTGTGCATCGCACCAAGCGAGAGGAGCGTGATCGCCTTGGATATCGCAACAAACAGGATGACGACGCGGTGGCTGCCGCTGTTGATCATCACCCTGCTGGCAGGAGCCATGCTGCTCGTTGCCTGTAGTGGTGACGACGAACAGCAGCAGTCGATCGCACAGCAGGACCAGCAACAGCAACAGGACCGCGCCGCGCCCGGCAGCCCGGCCGACGACCAGCAACAACAGAGCCAGGAACAGCAGGCAGTCGCCACCGCGGCCCCGACCCAGCAGCAGGAGCAGGAAACCCGCGAACGTCTGGAGGACGTCGAAGGTGAAATCCAGGTCGACGGATCCTCGACGGTCTTCCCGATCACCGAGGCGATGGCCGAAGAGTTCGGCATCTTGACCGAGCGCGGCGTCCGCGTCACCGTCGGCGTCTCCGGTACGGGCGGCGGGTTCAAGCGCTTCTGCGCCGGCGAGACCGACATCTCCGACGCCTCGCGCCCGATCAAGGAATCCGAAGTAGAGCTCTGCACGGAGGCCGGCATCGAGTTCATCGAGGTCCCGGTCGCGTTCGACGGTCTGACCGTGGTAATCAACCCGGACAACGACTGGGTCGACTTCCTCACGGTCGACGAGCTCAACCACATCTTCCGACCGGACGACTTCGCCACGTCCTGGGCCGACGTTCGCGACGGCTTCCCCGACGTCGAGATCGCCCTCTACGCCCCGGGCGCCGACAGCGGCACCTTCGACTACTTCACCGAGGCGATCAACGGCGACGGCGGCGTCCACCGCTCGGACAACACCACGTTCTCAGAGGACGACAACGTCCTGGTCCAGGGCGTGTCGGCCGACCGCGGCGGGATCGGCTACTTCGGCTTCAGCTACTACGCGAACAACGCCGATGTGCTGAAGGCAGTTCCGGTCGTCAACGACGCCGGCAATGCCGTGACCCCGTCCAACGGGACGATCAACGACGGCTCCTACAACCCGCTCTCGCGGCCGCTGTTCATCTACGTCTCGGTGGCCTCGCTGGAGCGCCCGGAAGTCGCCGCCTTCGTCGAGTACTACCTGACCGACGGCGTCTGGCTGGTTGATACTCCCGAGGTCGGCTATGTCCAACTCCCCGAAGAGATCTACGCTGCCACCCTGGCCCGCGTCGACAACCGGATCACCGGCTCGGCGATGGCCGCAGCCACCGAAGGCATGTCCCTGGCCGCCATCTTCGGCGTCGAGGAATCACAGTCGATGGCCACGGACCTCTCCGACCTCGAAGGCGAGATCGCGGTCGATGGTTCCTCCACCGTCTTCCCGATCACCGAAGCGATGGCCGAGGAGTTCGGTATCCTCACCGACCGCGGCGTGCGCGTCACGGTCGGCGTTTCCGGTACCGGCGGCGGCTTCAAGCGCTTCTGCGCCGGCGAGACCGACATCTCCGACGCTTCCCGCCCGATCAAGGAATCCGAAGTCGAGCTCTGCACCGAAGCCGGCATCGACTTCATCGAGGTCCCGGTCGCGTTTGACGGCCTGACCGTCGTCATCAACCCGGACAACGACTGGGTCGACTTCCTCACGGTGGACGAACTGAACCACATCTTCCGGCCCGACGACTTCGCCACCTCGTGGGCGGACGTGCGCGACGGCTTCCCCGATGTGGAGATCGCCCTCTACGCGCCGGGCGCCGACTCGGGCACGTTCGACTACTTCACGGAGGCGATCAACGGCGACGGCGGTGTGCACCGTTCCGACAACACGACCTTCTCCGAGGACGACAACGTGCTGGTGCAAGGAGTGTCCAACGACCGCGGAGGCGTCGGCTACTTCGGATTCAGCTACTACGCCAACAACGCCGACGTGCTCAAGGCTGTCCCCGTCGTCAACGACGCCGGTGAGGCGATCACGCCTTCCAACGAGACGATCAACGACGGCTCCTACAATCCGCTCTCGCGGCCGCTGTTCATCTACGTCTCGGTCGCCTCGCTGGAGCGCGAGGAAGTCGCGGCCTTCGTCGAGTACTTCCTGACCGACGGCACCTGGCTGGTCGACACGCCCGAGGTCGGCTACGTCCAGTTGCCCGAGGAGATCTATGCCGCGGCGCTGCGCCGCGTGCAGGACGGCGAGACCGGTTCCGCCATCGCCAACGGCAACGAGGGAGCGACACTGGCGCAGATCTACGGGGCCCAGTAGACGCTCGCAGATTCTCGCTGCAAGAACGGTCAGCGCATCCCGATCGGCCACCCGATCGGGATGCGTTTTCTGCTTGTCAGAGGGAGACCATGGCTTACGGGCCGTTAACCGCCATTTCCGTGCGCGCCCATAGGTTTCCCACATAACGAATTGATATCGGCACGGGCGACCAACCGTCCGACAATACGGTCCCGAGCAACCCGATATGTCAGCACAGGAGCCTCGCATGGACGGACCGGAACGCGACACGGTCCGCTCGCTGCTGGCGGAGTTGTGGCGCGAACGCCTCCAACCGTCGCGACCCGGCAGCGGCCGTGAGACGCCGACCGGCAAGCTCATCCACGGCGTCTTGTTCCTGACCGCGTTGCTCTCCGCCTTTGTCACCGTCGGCATCGTCCTCGTCCTGATCTTCGAGACGGTCGAATTCTTCCGCGAAGTCCCCTTCATCGATTTCTTCGGCTCGACCAAATGGTCGGCGCTCTTCGCCGAGAAGCAGTTCGGCGTCTGGGCGCTGGTCTGGGGCACCGGCATGATCGCCCTGATCGGTCTGGCCGTCGCGATTCCGTTGGGACTGATGGCGGCGGTCTTCCTCAGCGAGTACTCGCCGCCCCGAATCCGCGCGGTCGTCAAGCCGATCCTCGAGGTGCTCGCCGGCGTGCCCACCGTCGTCTTCGGATACTTCGCCCTGCTCTCGATCTCGCCCGTCATCCGGGACATCTTTGGCCAGGACGTCGGCATATACAACGCGCTCTCGGCGGGCATCGTCGTCGGACTGATGATCGTGCCGATCATCGCCTCGCTCTCCGAGGACGCCATGAGAGCCGTCCCGCGCTCCTTGCGCGAGGGCGCCTACGCCCTCGGTTCGACCCGCATGGAGGTCTCCCTCCGCGTCGTCCTGCCCGCCGCCTTCTCCGGCGTGGTCGCCTCGATCATCCTCGCCTTCTCGCGAGCGGTCGGCGAGACGATGGCCGTGACCATCGCCGGCGGCGGCAACCCCCAGTTCGGCGTTGGCCCGCTGGAAGCCGTGCAGACGATGACCGCGATGATCGTCCAGCTCTCCCTGGGCGACACACCGACGACATCGATTGAGTTCAAGGTCCTGTTTGCCGTCGCGATGACGCTGTTCGTGCTCACGCTGGGCATGAACTTCATTGCCCAGTGGGTGTCGCACCGCTTCCGCGAGGAGTACGAATGAGCGCCGCAACCCCCACGGCCGCGATCACGCCCTACGCGCCGCGCATTCGCGCCCGGCGCGGTCTCTCGGTCGGGTTCATGGTGATCGCCCTGCTCGCGATCACGGCGTCGATGCTGATGCTGGGCGCGCTGATCGTCGAAATCGCCGTCGACGGCGCGGCGCGGCTCTTCACTGACGGATCGGCCACTGTGCAAGAGGTGCGCGGCGCAACGCTGATCGACCTCCCCACGCCCGAGAACATGAACTGGCTCGCCTGGGCGATGCCGGTCGCCATCCTGCTGCCCTTCCTCGGCCTGCGCGTTGTCCGCAGCCTGATCGCCGACATCCCGGCCTTGGCCGAGCGGGCCATTGGATTCGCGACGACGCTGCCCGTCGCCGTGTTCGTCCACATCCTCTACGTGCGCTTCGAGTCCGCCTACTACATCGAGTACGCCAAGGCGATCGGCGTCGACGGAGCCTCCGGCAACATCTTCCAGCTCTTCGCGGAAGCGTCCGGGTTCCAGTTCGTTCGCCTGATCGTCGCCGGCCTGATCCTGCCGCTCGGCATCATCGCGGCCGGATGGTTCTGGTCCAATCGCCTGCGCCGGCCGTCTCTGCTGCTGCCCGCAATCGCGACCGCCGCCTGGGTCGTCTACCTGTTCCTCGACCCCTTCTTCCTCTCCTCCTACCCCTCCCGACTGCCCGCGCAGGCCGGGCTGTTCTCCGCCATCACGGGCACGCTCTACATGATGGTCATCACCGCCGCCGTCGCCTTTCCGCTCGGCGTCGGCGCGGCGATCTACCTGGAGGAATACGCCCGACGCAACTGGTTCTCGCGGATGATCCAGGTCAACATCTCCAACCTCGCCGGCGTGCCCTCGATCATCTACGGACTGCTCGGCCTGCAGGTGTTCGTCCGCGTGCTCGAGTTCGAGCGCTCCGTCCTCGCCGGCGCCTGCACCATGGCCCTGCTGGTCATGCCGATCATCATCGTCTCCGCCCAGGAAGCGCTGCGTACCGTCCCGCCCTCGATGCGCGAGGCCGCCTACGCCGTCGGCGCGACCCGCTGGCAGGTGATCCGCTTCCACGTCCTGCCCTACGCCTTCGGCGGCATGCTGACCGGCAACATCCTCGCCATGTCGCGAGCCATCGGCGAGACCGCACCATTGATCGCCATCGGCGCGCTCACCTTCATCGCCTTCCTCGCCGACTCGCCCACCGACGACTTCACGGTCATGCCGATCCAGGTCTTCAACTGGGTCACCCGGCCCCAGTCCGGTTTCCACGAGATCGCCGCCTCGGGCATCATCGTCCTGATGCTCGTCCTGCTGGTCATGAACGCCGCCGCGATCATCATGCGCCAGCGAACCCGCACCGACTGGTAGATACACTGGCGAATAAGGAGACTGCAATGGCGCGCAACTTCTTCACTCTGATGCGGTCCAGCGCTCCGACCGCCACCGACACCCGGACCAGCCTGGCGACGCCTCCGCCGCCGAACATGAAGCAGGACGCGTCCGACGGCGTCGGCGTCCACCTCGATCCCAACCTCGAAGCCGTCCGCCACGAATTCACCGAAGAAGTCCAGATGGCGCTGCAACTGCGCAACGTCTCCGCCTTCTACGGATCCTTCCAGGCGATCGACCACATGACGATGCCCATCCCCCAGAACCGCGTCACCGCCCTGATCGGACCCTCCGGCTGCGGCAAGTCCACCCTGCTGCGCTGCTTCAACCGCATGAACGACCTGATCCCCGGCGCCCGCATCGAAGGCGAGATCGAGTTCGAGGGCCGCAACCTGCTCGACCCCAACATCGACGCCGTTGAGGTCCGACGCCGAATCGGGATGGTCTTCCAGAAGCCCAACCCGTTCCCCAAATCGATCTACGAGAACGTCGCCTTCGGCGCCCGCATCAACGGCTACTCGGGCGACATGGACCGCCTCGTCGAGGACGCCCTCCGCCGCGCCGCGCTCTGGGACGAGGTCAAGGACGAACTCGACAAGTCCGGGCTCGCCCTCTCCGGCGGTCAGCAGCAGCGACTCTGCATCGCCCGGGCGATCGCCGTCCAGCCCGAGATCATCCTCATGGACGAGCCCGCCTCCGCGCTCGACCCCGTCGCCACGCTGAAGATCGAGGACCTGATGCGCGAACTCGCCGAGCACTACACGATCGTCGTCGTCACCCACAACATGCAGCAGGCCGGACGCGTCTCCGACTACACCGCGTTCCTGCTCGCCGGCGAGGAGCGCGTCGGACGACTCGTCGAGTTCGGCCCCACCCAGGACATCTTCACCAATCCGCTCGATCAGCGAACGGAAGACTACATTACCGGGAGGTATGGCTAACCTGCTATGTAGAGTGCATAGCGAACCAAGCCGAACGGCCAGAACCGCATGTCGACCGTCAGGCTGACGTACTCCGCCGACAGAGCAGACGTCCTCGACCGCCTGCGTCTGCAGCATGCCCGCGCCGACCGCTCGATCGTCGACGCCATGCAGGCCCTGCTGCGCCGCGACCTCGTCCTCGCGCGGCGGGTCTGCGAGGCCGATGAAGAGGCCAAGCAGGTCCGCTACGCCATCGAGGAGGCCGTGACCGGCATCATCGCGCTGCAGCAACCCGTCGCAGGCGACCTGCGCGAGCTCATGTCGATCGTCGCCATCACCCTCAACCTCGAGCGCATCGCCGGACACGCCGAAGGCATCGCCCGCAACGCCATCTTCCTCGAGGACAACCCGGTCGCCGCGACCGAGCCCGACCTCTGGCGCATGGCCGATGTCGTGCGCGAGATGCTGCAGTCCGCCACCAGGTCTTTCCTTGAGCGCGACCAGCACCTCGCCCGCGCGACCATCGATCAGGACGACGAGGTCGACGAGCTCTACAGCGACATCCACGAACGCCTGATCGAGCGCCTGGCCGGCGCCGAGGGCAACCCCGAGGAATCGGACGCGATCACCCACGTCCTCTGGTGCTCGCACAACCTGGAGCGCATCGGCGACCGCGCGCTCAACATCTGCGAGCGCACCATCTTCCAGGTCACCGGCCGCTTCGAGCGCCAACACGGCATCGACAACGGCGCCGACTGACCAGACCTCTCCCCATTCCCCTCTCCCCCCGCGCAGCGGGGGGAGATGCCGCAGGCAGAGGGGGGCTCCCCCGCCCCTCGACTTCCTCATTTCAGCCGACCTAACCTTCCCATATGGAAGGCCTGGTCATCGCCCTGATCCGCGTCGCCGGATCGCTGCCCGTCCTGCGCTGGGCCTTCGTCGGCGGCCTGATCGCCGTCTTCATCGACCTCTCCGACCTCTTCCTGCGCCAGGCCATCGACCTCGGCGGCCTCTCCAACTACCAGGAGTGGGACAAGTGGGTCGACCAGGTCTACATCTGGCTCTTCTTCATCGTCGCCCTGCGCTGGTCGGGCTGGGAGCGGCGCGTGGCGATGGGCCTGTTCGCCTGGCGCTTGATCGGCTTCATCGCCTTCACCGCCGGCGCCGGTCGCGGCATCCTGATCTACTTCCCCCACGTCTTCGAGTTCTGGTTCCTCTTCGTCGCCGCCCGCCCGCACTGGCCGGCCAGACTCCGCCCCGGCTGGGCCGAGGACGAAGAGGGCAAACCGGCCCCCTTGCGCGGCGCCGAAGCCGTCCGCTGGTTGCTCTTCCTCGGCGCCCTCAAGATCTTCCACGAGTACACCCTGCACACCGGCCAGTGGTTCGACAAATGCTCACCGATCGAGTTCATCGAAAACATCGCCGACTGCATCGGCCCGGTCTGACCAACCCCCCGCATCGCCGCCGGACCCTCACCCCGGCCCTCTCCCAGAGGGAGAGGGAGTAGATCCGATCCCCTCTCCCCGAGGGAGAGGGTTAGGGTGAGGGTTCTGCCCTTCCCCAGTCCCCGATTCATTCAGGGACCCGCTCCCGTTTCGCGCAGAGGAGCCGCCCCCACCCAACCCGATCCCCCGCGCTTGACGCGGGGGCCAGAGCACCCAGGCCGGCGCTCGGCAGAAGAGCCTGCCGCGACGTCTGAGTTGGGAAAGCCCTGTGCGCTGGGCTCAACGCTGGAGGTCTGGACCCCGCATCAAGTGCGGGGCATCGGAGGGGAAAGCGAGCAGGCCCCTGAATAAATCAGGGGCTGGGAGAATCCGATCCCCTCTCCCCCCGCCGGAGGCGGGGGGAGATGTCCCGTAGGGACAGAGGGGGGCACTCCCCCACCCCGTCAACCCCATCACACTCCCACACAGAACACCAGTTCACATACAATCGATCCCCTATCACGCGGCCGTCAGCGCAGGAGTCCGCCCCATGTCCAACAACACCGCCACCTCCCACGCCAACCCACCTCTCAACTTCACCAGCGACGCCATCGTTAACCAACTCCGCTACCAGGCCACGAACGGCCCCGCCTACGTCCAGCACAGCGCGACCAGGGCGCTGGCCCAGATCAAGGGCCTCTACGCCGAAGCCCACTACGAGGCCAGGCTCGCCTTCGAGACCGCCCGCCAGAAGCTCCGTCACGCCGACGGCAACGTCGCCGAACCGGCCGCCGACGCGGAGCCGACGATCGCCCAGCAGATCGAAGACATCCGCACCGGCCGCACCCCGGTAACCGAAGAAATGCTCGGCGACTACGCGTCGATGCTCCCCGGCAGCGACGCGGACCAGGAGCAGGAAGAGGATGAAGATGGGAGTCCCCATGCCGAAGACGAACCTCCGTAATGCCGACCTCGCGCAGCAGTTGGCCACCTTGCGGCTGCTGCACCGCGCTCGGCGTTTTTTTCCGACCGACCGCCAGCGCGAACTCTACGAAGCGCTCCTCAGCGCCCCCTGCCCGCCCGACGACCCCAATGCCGGCGCGGACCGCCTCACCTTGCTCGGCTACGGAGGCGCGATGGGCGGCGGCAAGACTCGCGCCATCGTCGAACTCGCCATCGACGCCGCTCTCATGCATCCCGGCAACAACGTCCTCGTCGCCCGACACCACCTCTCCGACCTGTCCAGCACCACGATGAAAGAGTTCTTCCAGGTCTGCCCATCCGACCTCATCCACCGCCGTCAGCAGGCCCCGACCAACCTCGTCCAGCTCAAGCAGCCCGGCTGGACCGACGACCAGGTCTCCACCGTCAACTTCCGCCATCTCTCCGACTGGCAGGGCCTCGGCTCGCAGCAATATGGAAGCGTCCTGATCGACGAAGCCGGTCAGGTCGACGAAGACGCCGCACTAATGCTGCTCACGCGATTGCGCCATCCCGCGCAGCGCCAACGCTGGTTCGTCGCCGCCTCCAACCCCTGGCCCGGCTGGTTCCAGCGCTGGTTCGTGCGCCGCGAGCTGCCCGAAGATGCCCTCAGGCAAGCCAGCGGACAGGTCGAGTTCATCCCCGCCAAGATCGCCGACAACCCCCACCTGCCAGACAACTACGCCGAACTCAACCACGCCCTCCTGCCCCCGCACTGGCGAGACCGCTTCATCGAGGGTCGTTTCGACGCCCTCATGGGCCGCGTCTACCCCGACTTCGACCCCCAACACCACTGCTGGCAGGGCCCGCTCCCCCACTTCTCCCACTTCATCGGAGGCCTCGACTTCGGCGGCCAGACCGACCAATCCCACCACACCGCCGCCATCCTCGCCGGCCTCACCCCTTCCAGCCCCCTCTCCCCGAGGGAGAGGGCTGGGGTGAGGGCCCTTCCCCCTGTTCCCCTCTCCCCCCGCCTCCGGCGGGGGGAGATGTCACGTAGTGACAGAGGGGGGCTCCCCCACGCCCCTTCCCACCCCTTTACCCTCATCCGACTCGCCGAGTTCGAAGACCGCGGCCCCGGCGTCACCCAGCGACTCGAACAATGGCAACGCGACTGCCAGCGCCGCTTCGGACCCATCCGCTGGGCCGCCGACCGCTCCCAATCCGCCTGGATCGACCACCAGCGCCGTCAGGGTATTCACGTCGTCCCCGCCGCCGGCAACCCCGGCTCAGTCCTCTACGGCATCTCGCTTGTCCACGACCGCCTCGCCGCTGAACCGCCAGCCTCGTTCTACACCCCCAACCTCACCCAGTTCCCTCAACGCATAAACGACTACGTCTGGCAATCCGGCGATGACCCCGACCCCAAACCTCGCCGACGCACCGACGATCTCCTTGATGCCGACCGCTACATGCACGAACTCCTCCAGCAAATCCCCCGCTCCGCCGGTCGCCCCCGATTCGAGATCGTCCAACCACCCCGAGGCCGCATCGCCGACTGGAGAAGATCATGACCCCCACATTCCCATCTCCCCCCTTCCCCTCTCCCCCCGCGCCAGAGGGGGGAGATGTCCCGTAGGGACAGAGGGGGGCACGCCGAGGTCGGCAAAGCGCAGAGGGAGCCCCCCTCTGCCTGCGGCATCTCCCCCCACCTAACGGCGGGGGGAGAGGGGGTAGGGCAGGCCTCAGCCGCAACATCGCCCCTAGGTCGACTCTCGGGGTATCCTGCTCTTGTTGTGCATTTGGCCCTGCCGAGATCCTGCGATAGCCCGAGGTAAGCGATGACGACCAGTGCGGCGGTCCCGCCGATTCGTCCCGATGAGATGTTGGCCGAGCAGCACGTCATCTGCCGTGACCTGTTCAAGATCTACAAAATTGCCGACCTCGAAGTCGTCGCCCTGCGCGGGCTCGACCTGACCGTGGGCAAGGGCGAGGTGCTGGCGATCGTCGGCGCATCGGGTTCGGGCAAATCGACGCTGCTCAACGTGCTCGCCGGTCTCGACGTGCCCTCCGCCGGTCAGGCCTACGTCAACAAGGCCGACCTGCTCGCCCTGACCGAGCAGGAACTGGTCGACTACCGGCGCGAGGAAGTCGGCTTCGTCTGGCAGCAGACCGGCCGCAACCTGATTCCCTACCTCAACGCGCAACAGAACATCGAAGTGCCGATGATCCTGGCCGGGCGCTCGCGCAAGCACGCGCGCGAGCGGGCGATGCAACTGCTCCAGGCGGTGCGGCTGACGGACAAGCGCAAGCAGCGTCCCGATCAGCTCTCGGGCGGCGAGCAGCAGCGCGTCTCGATCGGCGTCGCGCTGGCCAACGATCCGCCGTTGCTGCTGGCCGACGAGCCGACCGGCGAGCTGGACACGCACACCTCGGAGGAGATCTTCCATCTCTTCCGCAGTCTTTCCAACCAGTTCGGTTTGACGATCATCATCGTCACCCACGACCCGGCGATTGCGGCCCGCGTCGACCGCGTCGTGGCGATCCGCGACGGCACGATCGCCACCGAAACGGTGCGCCGGGTCGAGAACCCGGGCACGGAAATCGCCGAGGTCGTGCACGAGGAGTTCGCCGTGGTCGACGGCGCCGGCCGGCTGCAGATTCCCAAGCCGCTGCTCGACCAGGTGGCCCTCGGCCGGCGCGCCTACGTCGATTCGCGCGACGGCCGGATCGTCATCACGCCGGCCCACGAAGCCGACGCCGG
The DNA here is from genome assembly GCA_965204335.1 of Dehalococcoidia bacterium. Lineage (GTDB taxonomy): Bacteria > Chloroflexota > Dehalococcoidia > Bin125 > Bin125 > Bin125. The sequence continues at coordinate 1,133,956 of OZ241982.1, forward strand.
AGATGAAGAGGCGGAGCGATGACCACCGTTCGCACGATCAACGGCGTCACCGCGCGAGGCGAGCAGGACCTCGTCGTTGACGTCCACAACGTCTCGCGCCGGTTTGTCGTCGGTGGAGAAGAAATCTGGGCCGTCCGCGATGTGTCTTTGCAGGTCGCTCCGGGCGAGTTCGTCGCCCTGATCGGCCGCTCCGGCTCGGGCAAGACGACGCTGCTCAACCTGGTCGCCGGGCTCGATTCGCCCACGTCCGGTCACGTCATGATCGACGGCGAGAACATCACCGAGTACTCCGAACGCCAGCTCACGCAGCTCCGCCGGCACCGCGTCGGGTTCGTCTTCCAGTCGTTCGGGCTGTTGCCCTTGCTCTCGGCTTACGAAAACGTGGAGCTCTCGCTGCGGATCGCCGGCGCGGGCATCCGCGAGCGACGCCGCCGCGCCGAGGAACTGCTGGAAGCGGTCGGTCTGGCCGGTCGCGCGCGGCACCGCCCCTACGAACTGTCCGGCGGCGAGCAGCAGCGCGTGGCCATCGCCCGGGCGCTGGCCAACTCGCCGGCGCTGATCCTCGCCGACGAGCCGACCGGAGAGCTGGACTCGACCACCGCCGTCTCGATCTTCCGACTGCTGCACGACCTCGTGGTCGAGCAGGGCGTCACGATCATCACGACCACCCACGACCGTACGGTGATGGAGTTGGTGCCGCGGGTCGAAGAGATGAAGGACGGCCGCCTGCTCGAACCGGAAGAGCAGGAACTGTTCCGCTACACCGTGCGCGACGAGCGCTCCCGCTTCGCGGCCGAGCTGCCCACCGATGTCCAGGACGAGGTATCGGCCGTCCGCACCCACGCCGCCGATTTCGCGCCCACGATGGACGAGCGCGTCGCCGCCGAGCGCGCCGCTCATCCCGAGCTGACCGAAGAGCAGGCGCGGCAGGTCTTCGGCGGCGCCCGCCCGGAGCCCGAGCAGCCGGAACCGGAGCCGGTCGCGGCGGCGGCTCAGGCGCAGGAATCGGGCGACGACGCCGACGGCGCCTGGCGTCCGCACATCCCCGACGCGGAGCCGCCGTCCGAGGAAGAGGCGACCTTCGCCCCACCCGCCGGCGTCGAGCGCCCCATCTGGGCCCGCCCGCAGGATGACGAGTGATCAGCAGCGCATCACCCGGGGTTCCAGTCCCCGATTCATTCGGGGACCCGCTTGGAACCGGCCGAGCAGGCCCCTGAACGAGTCAGGGGCTGGGGATCATGGCTCGGTTTCGATCCTGGTCAGGATGAAGCGGCGGGGCTGCTGATCCCATCGAACGAGCCGGTGCGGCGGATCGATCTCGTACCAGGCGCGCGAAATCTCGACGCCCGGCGTCGCGACGACCTGCCAGACCACGACGTCGCCCTGCGGTCCGCGCAACGTGTCCTGACCGCGCACGGCAACCTGGACCAACTGGCTGCGCCGCTGAACGACGTTGACCGAGCGGTAGGTCAGCTCCAGGTCCTGCTCGAACGCCAGCGACCGCCAGAGCCAGGCCGACGAGTCGTTGTCAAACGCGAACACGCCCGCCTCGACGGTCTCTTCTGTGATCTCGCCATCGTCGTCGAGAACGACATGCGCTGAGATCTCGCCGTCGGCGTTGGCGCGGTAGTCGGCCTCGGCGGTCACGGTCTTCTCGGACGAGACCGCGCGGCGTTCGTAGCGAATCGGTTGCAGGGATTCGGCGTCGACCCAGACGGACACGTCGTCCGTCACCACCTCGCCCGACTCGGTGTCGAGCCGGAAGCGCAGCGAGACCTGGTAGACGTCGTCCTGGCGCAGCGTCTCGAGCACCAGCGTGCCGCGCATGGTGTCGGTCTGGTCCAGGATGTCGTAGTGGAGCCGCTCGAAGTCGGGCCAGGCGATCTGGGCGACGGGGTCCTCGGGGTCGTCGAAGTTGCTGTCGGATCCGCAGGCAACAGCGAACACGGCGAAGACGATGAAAGCGACCAACAGCACGAACCTGGTTCTCCCCCCGCGAAGCGGGGGGCGATGTCCCGTAGGGACAGCGGGGGGCAGCGAACCCCGCATCACGACCCGCGACCACCGCCCGGACCGATTTCGGCCTCGGCCATGCGGCGGAGCGCCTCGGCGCAATCCTCGCTGGACACGTCCGCGTGCGTGACCAGGCGGATCCTGGTTCGATCGGGCGTGGTCACGAGGATGCCGATCTCCCTGAGCTGCGCCTGCAGTGCCGGCGACGGCGCCGGATCGTTGGATGTGTCGAGTTGGACGATGATGATGTTGGTCTGGACGCTCTCGGGATTGATGCCGAAGCCGAGTTCGGCGAGTCCGCGCGCGAGCTGACGAGCGTTGGCGTGGTCGTCGTGCAGTCGATCCACCATCCGGTCGAGCGCGACCAGGCCGGCCGCGGCAATGACGCCGGCCTGCCGCATGCCGCCACCGACCAGCTTGCGGGTGCGTCTCGCCTCGGCGATGAACGACTCGTCGCCGCAGATCAGCGAGCCAACCGGCGCTCCGAGCCCCTTGGAGAGGCAGAACGTGACGCTGTCGGCGGGCGCAGCCAGTTCGGCGACGCTGTGCCCCGAGGCTGCGGCCGCATTGAATATGCGCGCGCCGTCCATGTGGACCCTGAGGCCCAGCTCATGGGCGATGCCGGCGATCTCCTGGGTGCGTTCCAGCGAGACGACCGTGCCGCCGCAGAAGTTGTGCGTGTTTTCCAGCGCCAGCAAGGTCGTGCGGGGTTGGTGCATGTCGTCGGGGCGCACCGCGCCGGGGATGAGCTCCGGGTCGAGCCCGCCGTCGGGCTGGTTGGGCAATGTCGTTGCGAGGACGCCGCCCAGTCTCGACACGCCGCCGGCTTCGGAACGGACGATGTGCGCGCGGTCGCCGACCAGCAACTCGTCCCCGGCCCGAGTCTGCGAGAGCAGCGAGACGAGATTGGCCATCGTGCCGCTGGAGACGAACAGGGCGGCTTCCTTGCCGGTCCGCTCGGCCGCGGTTTCCTCGAGTTTCGTGATCGTGGGATCTTCGCCGAAGACGTCGTCGCCGACCTCGGCCTCGAACATGGCCCGGCGCATCTCCGGCGTCGGCCTGGTCACGGTGTCGGAACGCAGATCGATCGGCGGATGCTCGGAGTTCTGATGGTGGGTCACGGGGCCGCTCCGTTGGATCGTTCCCAGATGGTGCGAAACCCCTCGCCGCCGGTGATCGCGGCGATCGTCACGGCGCGCTCGCCATCGAGGAGTTGCTGCTGGATGCTCTGGATGTGGTCCGGGTCGGCTCCGAGGCTGATTAGCCGTGCCGAAATCTTCTCCCAGATGCCGGACTCGTCGAATGCGCGGATCGCGCGAGGCCAGGGGAAGGAGAGGATGCGCTCGGGCAGCGGCAGCTTGGGTCGCAGCGATTTGAGGTGTCGGAAGCGTTCCTCGGCCGAGTTGACCCGATCGACGAGCTGAATGATGGGCATGTCCGGCGGGTCGGCGCGGAAATCGACCAATAGGCGAGGCTCAAGCACCTCGAAGCGCACGATCAGCACCGCCGCGCGGTCGATCACGCGCAGGATTTCGTCGAGGTCGACGCCGTAGTCGTCGCTCATCGGGTTCTCGTCTTCGTCATGCCCGCGTCGGCGCTAGCCGGATTCGACATCCGCTGTTTCTGAGTCTATGGATGCAGCGGGAGAGCGTCCAATGAGGCCGCCGCGCGGCGCCGACGGCAGGGCGCCGATGCCGAGCAGCGCTGCGCGGGCGGCGTCGTAGCGCTGCTTGGCGCGAGCTTCGCGGTTGAGCAGCCCCTTGAGCTTGGGCGGCTCCAGCGGCTCGCCGTCGAGGAAGATCTGATGCAGCCGCGTGAGCTGGCGTTGCCAGGCGTCGTATGCCTCGCGGTATTCGGTTTGGCGTTCGGGGTCGACACGGACCATGACTGGATGACGTTTTCTAGACCAGATTGCGGTAGATGTTGATCTCGGCGGAGTCGAAGACCATCGCTTCGCGCACGGCGCGGCGCAGCTTGGCGAACTCCTGGTCCTGCGCGGCGAGCTCCTCGAACTGCTCAAGCTCGCGCAGGTCCTCAAACTCGGCCACGATCTCGACCGTCGAGGCCTGACCGGTGATCGCGTCCCAGACCGAGAACTGCGCCTCGATCCCACGCGCCGACTGATAATCGAGCGCCGCTTCGACGGCGCGCAGGAACTCGCTGTGCTTACCCGGCGCCACGCGTCCGGTCAGCACTCGTCGGAACATCGGCATCGGATCGTCCCTTCGCTGTTCGGGTCTACTTAGATGGGGCTGTGGGGGACGCCCCCCTCTGCCTTCGGCATCTCCCCCCGCGGAGCGGGGGGAGAGTGGAAGAGAGTTGCGGCATCTCCCCTCGCGGAGCGGGGGGAGAGGGGCGATGCGATCGCTTGCTCGACACGCTGGAGGTCCTCCGGGTGGTTGACGTTGGTGAAGGATTCCAACTCGGGGTCGTGGAGGCGCAGCTCGTCGGAGTCGAGGATGCGGTGCTCGACGAGCGGGAGCAGGGCGCGGATGCGGCCGTCGCCGTCGTCCAGCAGCCGACTTGCGTGCGGCCCAACCGACGGCCGGTAGGCGGCGAGCAGCGGCTGCGCGACGCCGTCGAGGGAGGGCATCGCGATTTCGACTTCCCGGCAGGCCTCGGCGACGGAGCGCAGCAGCTCGGGCCGGAGGAGGGGCATGTCGCAGGCCACTGCGACGGCGAGGGCGTGTCGGATCAACGGCAAGGCCGCTTCGAGGCCGGCCAACGGACCACGGTCGTGGCGGTGATCGACGGCTTCCCGCCAGGCGACGCCGGGCAGCGTCGGGAACTGCTGGTCGGGGCGCCTGGCGACCACGATGTCGTCCGTCACCCTGGCCGCGGCGAGCGCGCTCCAGTGCAGCAGCGGGCGGCCGCCGACCTCGGTGGTCGCCTTGTCGCCGCCGAGTCGGCGGCCGAATCCACCGGCCAGGATGACGACGGAGAACGGTTCACTCATGCGTTGAGTTTAGGCTGCGAGCATGACCACCTCGACCCGTCATTCCCGCGAAGGCGGGAAACTGCCGCTGCACGAGGCGTTGGGATTGACGCGGCCGGCCGTATTCGCGACGGTCGGCGGCGGCGGCAAGACGACGGTCCTGTTCGCGCTCGCCGCCGAGTGGGCAGCAGCCGGCGGTGAGAGTCTCACAGTATTGACCACGACGACGAGGATGACCATCCCGCGCGAGGGACGGACGCTGCCGCTGGCGATCGGCCGGGACGACGCGTTCCGCGCCGGCGCGCTGGACGACATCCGCTCGCGCGGCCTGAGCTCGGCCGTCGTCGGCTCGGGCCGGGGCGACCGTGAGCGCGTGCTGGCCGTCGAGCCGTCGTGGCCGCGTCAGGCGGTTGACGCGGGGCTGGCGAGCCTGATCGGAGTCGAGGCGGACGGCTCCCGAGGCCGCCCGTTCAAGGCTCCCGCCGCCCACGAGCCGATCATCCCCGAGGGAGTCGACCTCGTCGCCGCGGTCATCGGGGCCGGAGTCCTGGGCCGCCCGCTGGACGAGCGCTCGGTCCACCGCCCCGAGATCGTCGCCCACATCGCCGGAGCCCGGATCGGTGATGAGGTCACGCCGGAGCTGGCGGCGAAGGTGCTGACGTCGCCCGACGGAGGCCGGAAGGGCGTCCAGGACTCGGCGGAGTTCGTGGTGCTGGTGTCGGGCGCGGGGAGGAATCTGGAGGGGTCGAGGTCGTTGGCGTCAGCGGTGGGGGGACGGGCGGTGTTGTGGGACGCAGGGTCGGGGGTGTTGGAGGTGGTCGGCTAGGGATCATCGGCGAGCAAGGATGCGCTCTCGCGAATCAGGATCGGTACCTCTGATTCAATCGTTCTCCAGATCTTTGCATGATCAAGGTTCGGATACTGATGATTGAGGACGTTGCACAGGCCGATGTCAGCCTGGTAGTCGTCGAACGTCTTGTCTCTGGTCGAGTTCTGGATCAGGCGTGCGGTGTCGAGGATGTCGTACAGGTATCCCCTTGCTCTAAGCGACATAGATTGGTCTTCTGGATTGCTCAACTGCCTTGCGAACATAGGGGTTCCTGAAGTCGGTTTCGATGACCAGGTCGACGGGGCGGTCGAAGAGGCTGCTGAGGTCGGTGTAGAGGCGGTGGTAGACGCCGACGTAGGTGGCGTTGGCTTCGGGCAGGAAGGCGACGAGGAAGTCGAGGTCGCTGGAATCGGGATCAAAGTCTCCGGTGGCGGCGGAGCCGAACAGGTCGAGGCGTTGGACCTGGTGCTTGCGGCAGAGCTCGGCGATCTCTTCGGTCCGTTCGGCGACCAGGGGAATCATGCCCACGGCCTTGCTCCTGACGGTGCGCTGCTTTGATTCAGATTAGCCAACGGGGAGGTGTGCGGGTCGTTGCGGTGGTGGTGAGGCCGCGCGGGCCCCCTGATCGGGTTGGGAGCGGGTTCCGGCTCGGGGGCCGGGACTGGGATGGGGCCTTTGCTCGACGTAACGGATCCTGGTGCTTCGGGGCGTTCCCGACCTGGTACGGCGGCGTAGAATGGGCGTGCGTCCCGGTCGAGGGAGCGTGCACGGGCGGGGTGTAGTGCGCCGCTTGTCCCGAGACCGGGTCCTCTCCTTGCCCGGTTCTTCGCTCACGAGTTATCGCCCCGGGCGGCTCTGTCGCCCGTTATGTGCGCTATCCACAGGCAGTCCGTTCTCGATTGAGAACAGAACTGGTGTGCTATATGATGGCCCGACACGGAACGGAGCCGGATATGGGGCACGCACCATCGATCGCCTGTGTCCTGGTCACGCACGTCCGCGCGCGGGTCGAGCTGGCCCGCCGCCCCGAGCTCGCGGGCTGCGCCGGGCTGATCGTCGACCGCTCGGGCTCGCGGCCGCGGGTGGTCGACTGTCTGCCGGCGGCCTCCGAGGCCGTGCCGGGGATGACCCTGGATCAGGCGCTCTCGCTGCAACCCGACGCGGTCGTCCTGGAGGCCGACGAGCCTCACTACCAGCGCGAGTTCGAGGAGTTGCTCTGCGCGCTCGACGGCGTCAGCGACCGCGTCGAAGGCGGGGAAGCGGACGGCGAGTTGGGCGTCGCGTATGTGGGGCTGGACGGCCTCGCGGAGATGTACGGCGGCGAAACGCCGATGCTCGAGACGCTCTTCAGTGCCGTCGCCGAGCATTTCCAGCCGCGCGTCGGAATCGGGCCGAACAAGTTCACCGCCTTCGTCGCGGCGCGCGTGCGCGGTTCGTCCGGTCTGAGCCGGGTGCGGCAAGATCCTGCCGCATTCCTCGCGCCTCACTCGATCGACCTGCTGCCCGCGCCGATCGTGTCGGTCGATCTGCGCGACGACCTGCACCGACTCGGCCTGCAGACGATGGGCGAGATCGCGAAGCAGGAGATGCACGCGCTGCTCGAGCGCTTCGGGTACGAGGGCCGGCGGGCCTGGGAGCTGGCCAGCGGGATCGACGAGCGTCCGCTGCGGCCGCGCGTGCATCAGGAGTCGATCTCGGAGACGGTCTCGCTGCCGGCCGAGTCGACCTCGCTGGAGTTGCTGCGCGTGGCGGTCGACACGCTGCTCACGCGGGTCTTCGCGCAGCCGCAGATGCAGGGTCGCTACGCCGGCACGGCCAGGCTGAGCTGCGTGCTCGAGGACGGTCCCACGCAAGCGTCGATCTGGATGAAGGAGTTTCATTTCAAGCACAGCGTCGGGAACTGGCGGCGGGCGGCGGAGATCATCAAGGGTCGGCTGGAGACGGAGCATCCGCAGGCGCCGGTTGAGGCGATGACGATCACGCTGGCCAATCTCAGCGGCGCGACGGGCCTGCAGCTCTCGCTCTTTCCCGACCTCCGCGCCGACCGCGAGCGTCGGCTGCTGGAGACGGAGCGCCAGCTCCAGGCTCGGCTCAAAGGCAAGCACGCGCTGCACCGCCTGGTCGATGTCGCCGCCTGGCATCCGGCCCCCGAGATGCGCACGGTCCAGGTCTCGATCGACCCGGCCGCCGGCGACAGCATGCGTCCGCTGACCTCGCCGACGGCGGTCGAGGTGCGGGAAGGTCCCGATCAGGAGCCGCTGGCGGTGCAGGTGGGACGGCAGTGGCACGAAGTGGCGAGCATCGAGGATCGATGGAGTTTCGACCTCTGGTGGCGTCCCACGCCGATGACCAGGGCCTACTACCGAATCAGCCAGAGCGACGGTCAACAACTCACACTCTTCCGGGACCAACGTGAAGCTCGCTGGTATCGGCAGACGGCGTGATGGCCGTCTCCAGCCAAGCAACATGACATACGTCGAGCTGCATGCCAAGAGCTTTCATTCCTTCGGTCTCGGCGCTTCACATGGGCATGAGTTGCTGGCCCAGGCTCGGGAGCTGGGCATGCCCGCCCTGGCCCAGACCGATACCAATCTCTGCGGCGCGCTGGAGTTCGCCCGGCTGGCGAACAGCCTGGAGGTCCAGCCGATTACGGGGGGTGAGATCACGCTGGCGGATGAGTCGCGGGTGGCGCTGCTGGTCAAGTCTCGTGAGGGGTATGCGAACCTGTCCCGGTTGTTCACGCTGGCCAACGCGGTGGATCGGCGCGAGCCTCGGCTCGATCCGGCTCATCTGTCCGAACATGCGGAAGGACTCGTCCTGCTCGCCGGGGGACGGCATGGGGCGCTCTCGCGCCTGGCGCTGGCGGGCGAGCGGGTGGAGGCTCGTGAGCTGCTGGGCTGCTATCGCGACTGGTACGGAGCGGACTCGGTGTACGTCGAGTTACAGCAGAACTTCCTGCGCGGCGATACCGAGCGGAATCGTGAGCTGGTCTCGCTGGCCCGCGAGGTCGGGTCGCCGCTGGTCGCGTCCAACGACGTCCACTACCACTCGCCCGAGCGTTACCGGCTGCAACATGCGCTGGTCGCGGCCAGGTGCAACGCGACGATCGACCAGGCGCTGCGTCGGATCCAGCCCAATCATCACCTGCATCTCAAGTCCGAGGCGCAGATGGCGGAGTTGTTCTCGGAGTTGCCCGAGGCCGTCGGCAACACGCGGCGGGTCGCCGAGCAGTGCGCGTTCAACCTCAGCACCGACCTCGGCTACCGGCTGCCCGAGCCGCTGGTGCCCGACGGCTACACGCCGGAGACTTACCTCAAGCGGCTCTGTTACGAGGCCGCGGCGCGGCGTTACGGGTCGGTCACGGCGGCGGTCGACGAGCGGCTGGAGGAGGAGTTCCGCCTGATCGGCCGGCACAAGCTGGCCGGCTTCCTGCTGCTCTACCGCGAGATTGTGCGGTTGGCCCAGCGGATCATGGAGGAACGCGGTCTGATCGAGCCGGAGACGCCGTTGGAGAAGCGGCCGCCGGGACGCGGGCGCGGGTCGTCGGTGGCGCTGCTGGTCGGCTATCTGATCGGGATCAGCCACGTCGACCCGATCAAGTGGGAGCTCACGCTGGAGCGCTTCCTGCCCGACGACATGACCTCGCTGCCCGACATCGACCTCGATTTTCCGCGCGGGCTGCGCGACGAACTGATCGAGCGGGTGCACGAGTACTTCGGCCGCGATTACGCCGTCCTGACCGGCGCGATCTCGACCTACTCGGTCAAGGGCATCATCCAGGACCTGGGCAAGGCGCTGGGTCTGCCGCAGGATGATCTGCGGCTCTTGTCGAAGCAGATTCACTCGCACGACGGCGCGCGCCTGCGCGAGGAGATGGAGCAGTTGCCCGCCTTCCGCGACAAGGTCGATGCGCACGGCTGGCGCGACCTGATCGCGCTCGCGCCGCAGTTGATGAACGCGCCGCGCGGGCTGGGTCAGCACGTGGGCGGGATGATCCTCTCGGACGCGCCAATCCCCGAGCTGGTCCCGGTCCGGGCCGGCGCGATGGAGGGTCGCTACATCATGGACTGGAACAAGGACAGCGTCGCCGACGCCAACTTCGCCAAGATCGACCTGCTCTCGCTGCCCGTGCTCGACCAGTTGGAGGAGGCGCTCGACCTGATCGAACAGCGCACCGGTGAGCGGCCCGACCTGAGCCGGCTCAGCCCCGAGGATGACGGCGTCTACGACATGATCAACGCTGGCCGGTCGAAGGGCGTCTTCCTGCTGCAGTCGCCGGCGCAGCTCAAGATGGGTCAGCGGCTCAGGTCGCGGCGGCTGCTGGATTTGGCTTACCAGGTCGCGTTAATCCGGCCCGGCGTGGGCACGCAGGGCAGCGCGGTCAGCCAGTTCGTCGACCGCTATCGCCACGGCGCCGAGTGGGAGTACGACCATCCGCTGGAGGAGCGCGCCCTGGAGCGCGGCTACGGCGTGATCGTCTGGCAGGAGCAGGTCGTCCAGCTGATCATGGATGTCGCCGGGATGTCGGCGGCCGAGGCCGACGAGGTGCGCCGCGCCTTCGCGCGGGCGAACAGCGATCACCTGATCGCGATGCACCGCGAGCGGTTCCTCAAGGGCGCGCGGGCAAACGGGGTGCCGCCGGATGTCGCGGAGAAGATCTTCGCCAAGATCAACGGGCACTACATGTTCCCCGAGTCGCACTCGCACGCCTTCGCGATCACGGCCTACCAGGCCGCCTGGCTGAAGCGCTACTACCCGCTCGAGTTCTTCGTCACGTTGATCAACAACCAGCCGATGGGCTTCTACCCGGTCGAGACGCTCAAGGAGGACGCCCGCCGCTTCGGGGTGCGCTTCCTCAACCCGTGCGTCAACCGCAGCGAGGTGCGAGCCACGCCCGCCTGTTCACGCTGCCAGGGGGCAGTGACGCATGATGCCGTGAAGAAGTCGCCCCCGCGTAGGCGGGGGCCCCACGACCAGGTAGGCGCTGCGAGGCCCCGCCTACGCGGGGCCGACTTCGATTTACGCGCAGATCTCCAGGTGGAGATGCCGCAGGCAGAGGGGGGCCGTCTCGGTCTGGGCATGATCAGGGACATCGGACCCGAGTCGGCCAAGCTGATCGTCGAAGAGCGGAATGAACGCGGTCCCTACGCCGACGCGGGCGAGCTGGTCCGGCGGACGGGGCTGAAACCGCAGTCGGTGCGATCGCTGATCGAGGCCGGCGCCTTCGATGCGCTCACGCCCAATCGACGCGAGGCGCTCTGGGAAGCGGGGCTCTCGATCCGTCCCGCTCGCTCCGGACAGCGCGCCTTCCCGGTCGCCGGCGCCGACCCGCCGCCGCGCTTCGATGATTTCAGCGACTACGAGAAGATGGTCGGCGAGTACCAGACGCTGGGCATCTATCCCGGCGGGCACGTGATGGAGTTCATCCGCCCCACGCTGGACTCGGGTGTGCTCACGACCGCCCAGGTCTACGACTGCGAGGACGGCGCTCGGATTCGCGTCGCCGGCTGGCCGATCGCGCGGCAGCATCCGCGCGGACAGGACGGCACAGTGTTCGTCACGATCGAGGACGAGACCGGCGACGTGCAGTCGATCATCTGGCCCAGGGTCTTCGCTCAGTGCCGGCGGGCCCTCTCAAACCAGCTCATCCTGCTGCAGGGTCGGATCGACCGCTGGGACGGGACGACGAACATCGTGGCCGAGCGGATCGACGCGATCGGAGCGGACATCCGCATGCCCACCGCCCACGACTGGCACTAGGCTCTTGCTGACCAACAGGCGAAACGGAGCGGGCCGATGCCCAACACCATCGAGGTGACCGGCGGGACGCTGATCTACGTCGAGGCGCCGACCGGCGGCCACTCGGTGTATTGGGAGTTGCCCGATAGATTCAACGCGGTCCTGGACGCGCTGCTGACCGAAGCGTACGGCCGAGGGGACTAGCGATTGCGTCGGCTGCGGCGTGACAATGGCTGGCGCGGGTTTTTCTGGGACTCGACCTCGGCGATCTGCTCGGCGTTGAATCCCAGTTCCGACATCACCTCGGCCGTGTGCTGGCCCAGCTCCGGGAACCAGGGCTTCGCGCTGGGCGGGGTCTTGTTGAACTGCGCGAAGTTGCCGGCCATCGGTTTCTTGCCGACGCCGGGGACGTCTTTCTCGACGATGTAGCCGTTCTCGAGGGCCTGCGGGTCGGCGATCACGTCCTCGTAGTCGAAGACGCGTTGATACATGATGAACTCGCGGCGCTGATCGAAGAATTCTTCCCACTCGTCGCTGGTTCGGTGCTTCATGGCGCGGGCCATGTGCGGCCGCAGCAGTTTGGACTGCTCGACCCAGCGGAAATCGCTCATGGGGGAGCGCTTCTGGCTGGCGCTCCAGCGCGGATCGGTACCGATTTCGGGGATGCCGCCGAAGTCGCAGAACTCCCGCCAGGCCTCGTCGCCCTGGACATCGACGTGGAAGGCTCCGCCGTCTGCGGTGACGTACGTTCCGGCGCTGCCGGGGACGTTGGGATGGTGCGGTCCCTCGCGGGAGAGCAGGGTGCCCGAGATTGACGAGTGGTTGAGCTCCCAGGCCTGCATCCAGACCATCACGCCGTAGGCGGAGGTGCGGACTTTCTGTCCGACGCCGTGGAGCTCGCGGGCGGCGAGGGCGGTCATGATGGCGAGGGTGAGGCCCATGGCGCCGGAGGTGTCGCCGATCACGGAGCCGGCGATCATCGGCTGCGTGTCGGGGTCGCCGACCATGTTGGCGATGCCGCTGCGCACCTGCGCGTACTGGTCGGTCATGCGCTTGTTGCGGTCGGGGCCCTCGTGGCCGAAGCCGTTGGCGATGCCGTAGACGAGACGCTCGTTGCGCTTCGCCAGTTCGTCGTAGCCCAGACCCATGCGCTCGAGCGAGTCCTCGCGGAAGTTGCTGACGAAGACGTCGGCGCGGTCGACGAGGCGCATCAGGACCTCGCGGCCGACCTCCGTGTGGACATCGAGGGCGATTGAGCGTTTGCCGTGGGAGACGGAGAGGAACTGCGCGCCCGGCGTCTCGGGCGGGGCGGTCCAGTTGACGCCGGTGTGCCAGCGGTTGGGGTCGCCGCCGGGCGGCTCGACCTTGACCACGTCGGCGCCCATGTCGGCGAGGAAGCCGCCGACCAGGGGTCCCTGGATGGCGATCGCGAACTCGACGACGCGCAGGCCCTCAAGCGGTTCCGGCATTGGGCACCTCGGCTCTCCGAGGCGATGATAGGCATTCGCAGTCCGTGCCGACGCCCGGCCGGGTTCCAGGTTCGTTCAGGTTTCTCCAGGGGCTTATGTCAGGTCTGTTCGCGATTCTCCAGTGTGTTGCGGGGTTTCGTGATCGCTTTCAGGTTTCAGGCAAACTTTTTTCTCGGCGCCGGGAGAAAAGACGGAGCCACCCGGGTTAGTTGCTCACCTGTTCTGATTTGATCGTATCGGGCTGCTGGAGGGATTTCCACGGGCACCCGGATCGGAACGAACGAGATTTGACATACCAATGCGGTTGCTGTCTCCAAACACGCGATAATCGCAGCATGCCCAGTCAGACCGAACCTACCGTCAACGTCGAGCTCGGCAACCTGCTCCGAGGCATGATGGGTACCTGCGGCGTGCGGTCCGAGCACACCGGACTGATCGCTGATCAGCCCGGCGCCCAGGTCGACAACTTGATCACCGCCCCCGGACGCTCTCCCGTCGCTGTCGAAGCTGAATTCATGCCTGCCTACACCGCCCAGCAGGAAGCCGCGGATCGCCTCGGCAAGCACATCGCCGGCCAGACCCGACCGGTCGAATCCGCGATTGCGCTGCGCTATCCGGCTGAGCTCAAGTCCGCCACCGACCTCGGATCGGCGCTCCGCGAGGCACAGCTCTCCTATTGCGTCCTCTACGACGAAGGCGATTTCCCTCCCAGTCGCTTCCCGGAGTCAGGCTGGCTGGACGGCCAGGTCGAAGACCTGGCAGACTTGGTGCGCCTCGTTGCCATGCCTCGTAGAGAAGTGATGCGAGCGGCCAACTCGCTGGAAGCCGGTATTGCTCGCACCGCCGGCATCCTCGACGAGATGAACAAAGAAAAGCCGGCCATCGTCCGGCGCATCGCCGACCACCTGGGAATGCGCAACGTGCCGCAGACCCGGCGCATGGCCTGTGCAATCGTCGCCAACGCCCTCGTCTTCCACGAGCGAATCGCAGGCATTCACGATGATGTGCGCCCTCTCACGCAAGTCTGCGGACCCAATGTCGCCAATCGGCAAGAGGCCACACTTGCCGCCTGGCGACGCATCCTCGAGATCAACTACTACCCAATCTTCGCCATCGCCAAGAACATCGTCGAAGAGTTGCCCGCCGGCGTCGCAGGGGACATCCTCAATATCTTCCGTGAGACCGCCCAGCAGGTCGATGCCACAGGGGTCGATAACGCCCACGACCTGACTGGACGTATCTTTCAGCGCCTGATCGCCGATCGCAAGTATCTGGCGACCTTCTACACGCTGCCGACCTCCGCCGCTCTCCTGGCCCGTCTCGCCATCGCCAAGCTGCAGAGCGTCGATTGGTCCGACCCTGACGCGGTTGGCAAGCTCCGGGTCGCAGATTTCGCCTGCGGTACGGGTGCACTCCTGTCCGCCGCGTACGACCAGATCGCGGCGCGCCACGAACGCGCCGGCGGCGATCCCGCTGCACTACACCAAGTGATGATGGAGGAAGTGCTGTACGGCTGTGACGTGATGCCTTCTGCGGTGCATATCACCGGAGCGACATTGGCCGGAGCGCATCCGGATATTGGGTATCAGCAATCACGTCTGTACACGCCCCGCTTCGGGCGCCAGGAAGACGGAACCGTGCGGATCGGCTCGTTAGAGCTGCTCAAGGAGCAGGTCTTGCAGATTCCGCTCGAAACCACCGATCCTGCCCTCCGCACGGGCAGCACTGGAGAGGACACCTCAGCGCATTTGACCGTAGAGATAGAAGATGACGGCTTTGACCTCGTCATCATGAATCCGCCGTTCACACGCGCGACGAACCACGAAGGTGGACACGCCGAAGTCGTAAATCCGGCGTTTGCGGCGTTTGACGCCACCAGCGAAGATCAGACGGAGATGGGCCAGCGAATCAACGAACTGGCTCGAAAGACCTGCTACCACGGCAACTCTGGCATCGCTTCGGCGTTCGCGGCCTTGGCTCACCGCAAGCTCAAGTCCGGCGGCGTGCTAGCGATGGTGCTTCCGCTGACCGTAGCCTCCGGTCTGTCTTGGCAGAGGTTCCGAAACCTGCTAGCAACTGACTACTCCGATCTGACGGTGCTAAGCATCGCGGCCGCGGGCGATACTGACATGGCGTTCTCATCGGATACTGGCATAGCTGAGTGCCTCGTCATCGCGCGCAGAGCCGAGCGGCCGCAAGACAGGAACCTATACGTATCGCTCGACGTCCGGCCGCAACAGCAAGCTCAATCTCACGTGCTCGCTGCCCAGATCATCGACGGCGAACACCCGCGCTCAATAGAGGATGGACCTTTTGGCGGCACGCCCGTGTACCTCGGTGAGGATGTCATGGCAGAGAAGCTGTCGGTCACCAGCAAACGGAACAGTGCTTGGAGTGCAGTACGAATCGCCGACTACGCTGTCGCTCAAACCGCCGCGGCGCTGCAAGGCTCACGGCTTTGGCTGCAGGGCGCCGCTCATTCCCTTGAGCTGGAGCTTTGCGAACTGAGTCAGCTTGCGACGCTTGGCAAAGTCGATAGAGATATCACTGGGCCCCGACCGCGAGGTCCTTTTGACAAACAACCGGCTCACCCCACAGCAACCTTCCCGGCATTGTGGAGTCACGACCACAACAGAGAGAAACGAATGCTGTGCTCTCCGGACTCTCAATTGCTGGTCCGCCAGGGCATGGAAGAAAAGGCGACTGCTGTCTGGGAAAGCGCGAGTTACGCCCACATTAGCCGCGGATTTCGATTCAACTCCCAGTCGCTGGCTGTGGCGTTCACCGACGAGAAATGCGTTGGTGGTCGTGCTTGGCCCAACGTGAAGTTCGATGACAAGAGTTTGGACTACGCCTTCGCCGTATGGGGCAACACCTCACTTGGACTGGTGTGCTACTGGTGGCACTCCAATCGCCAGGTCTCGGGACGTGGTGAAGTCACAATCCGCACTGCTGAGTCACTGCCCGTCCTCGACTTCCGCAAGCTCAGCGACGACAAGCTGCAGATAACCAAGGACATCTTCGAAGACTTCCGCGAGCGCGATCTCCAGCCCGCCTATCTGGCCGACGCCGATCCCAACCGCGCCCACCTAGACCGCCGCGTCGTCTGCGACCTGCTCGGCTTCGACCAGTCCGTCTACGAAGGCGTCCGCCGCCTCGCCGCCAAGTGGTGCGCCGAGCCTTCCGTCCACGGCGGCAAGGCCCGCCCGCCCGACGCATCATTCGTGATCTGAAGAGGAAGTCTTGGGTGGCGTTGGAGTTGGCGTGGACGAGACCCAGCGATTCGTCGGGGATGTGCCCAAGAGCCCGCGCCAACAGCTATTGGCGAAACTCTGTGCTAAAATCGGTGACCGAGCCAGTCAAGCCAAGGTCGCAAAGAGTTTGCGACCGCTCGGCAGGTCTCAGAGTACGACCCAAACAGAGAGCGAAGGCGAACGATGAACGTCGAGGAAGAACTTGCTCGGCTATCAACGCGGCTTGACCGGCTAGAGGAGCAGGTTGCCGAGATCCGCTCTTGGTCTGCTGACACAGAACAGGATGCTGATTACGACAGAATACAGTTGGCGAACGCACGCAGGGACATTGAATTTGCTTCTGGCAAAGTACAAGAAAAGTTCACGAAAGTGGAAGAGAGGATGTCGCGAGTCGAAACAGGCGTTGCAACGATCTATGACTTCCTGGAGACGCTCCACGAGGCAATCTCAGAAAGCAGGCGGGCCAACAACTTCCGGCCACTGTTTAACATCGAGCCACTTTCCCTTCCGGCTGAGCTCGAAGCCGAAGACAGCGAGTAGCCGACATTGGAGAGATTCGTCCCCAGGGAGCCGATTGAAGAATCAAACGGACCTCCGGGTACGAATCTCAACGGACAGCCGGCACGTCGCGCTCGGGGGCGTGCTGGCCATCCACGATGACCGTTCACATCCGCCCAGACAGCGCTGGATCCACGGAGACAAAACCCGTCCACGCCGGGACGATTCTGGACTGATCCGGACAAATCTGGACAAATCTGAACACCTGCACGCCCAAGACCCAACAAAACACGCCAAATTCTCCGCCCGGAACTGAAAAAACCGTCCAGCCCCCCCACGAATCGCCGATCTCGGCGAAGGTCGGGGAACGGGGAGGTGGGCTGCTGTGGGAGGGGCCGTCCCCCGCCTGCGCGGGGCCGACTTTGGTTTGGGCAGGCGGGACCGTCGTTTGCGGGAGGGGCCCTCACTCCCCGCCTGCGCGGGGACAGGCTCTGGCCCTCTCCCTCGGGGAGAGGGGGCCGGATCGCGCGGTGGTTGGGGGCTCTTATTCTGTTTGGGTGCAGTCGGGCGGCGTTGATCGGCCGGGCCGGCCTTTGAGGATTGCGGACCATGACCTTTTCCTGGGAGCTGTGGCAGTTCACGCAGGGGGTGCGCTGGCGGATTGCGTTGTCGGTCTCGGTGGGCCTGCTGGCGGTGGCGGCGGGCGTGGCCCGACTGGCGCTGCTGGGCTGGATTGGCGCGCGCATCTTCGAAGGCGACAGCTTCAGCGACCTGGTCCCGCTGATCATCGCGGCGGCCGCGTCGATCGCGGCGCGCTCGGTCTTCCTCTATGCCAAGGAGGAGGTCGCCAACGGCACGGCGCTCCAGGTCCAGTTCACGCTCAGGCAGCGACTGTTCGATCAGGTCGTGCGGCTGGGGCCGTCGCAC
The DNA here is from genome assembly GCA_965204335.1 of Dehalococcoidia bacterium. GTDB lineage: Bacteria > Chloroflexota > Dehalococcoidia > Bin125 > Bin125 > Bin125. The sequence goes on from OZ241982.1 coordinate 1,151,620, forward strand.
TTCGATCGCAAGCGCACCGGCGACGTCACGGTCGGGGTGATCGAGGGCGTCGAGCAACTGGAGACGTTCTTCGGGCAGTACTTGCCGCAACTGATCGTGGCGGCGCTCGCGCCGATCGGCATCTTCATCTTCATGGGCTGGCTCGACCTGCCGGTCGCGGCGATCTATTTCGGCTTCGCGCTGGTCACGCTCGTCTTGCCGCAGTTGCTGAAGCAGAAGAACGCCGAGGCGTCGATGCGGCGGCGCGACGCCTACGGGTCGTTCGCGGCGGACTTCCTCGATTCGGTGCAGGGCCTGGCGACGCTCAAGGCGTTCGGCCAGAGCGGGCGTCGCGGGGCCGAACTGGCGGAGCGGGCGCAGGTCGTGTTTCGCACGACGATGGGCGTGCTGTTCCACAACGCGATCGCGCAGGGCCTGACGATCCTGGCGATCACCGTCGGCGCGGCGGTCGCGCTGTACGTCGGCGCGCTGCGAGTCGAAGCGGGCGCGATGGAGTTGGCCGAGCTGCTCGTGGTGCTGATGCTCGGCGTCGAAGTCTTCCGACCGTTGCGAGAACTGAGCCAGCTCTTCCACCAGGGCCTGCTCGGTGTGGCGGCGACGCAGAGCGTGCTCGACATCGAGCAGGCGCAGCCGCTCACTCCCGACGCCGAGGCGGAACCGGCCGACGTGGTTGAACCGCGGATCGAGTTCGAGAACGTCACGTTCAGCTACCCGACCGGTCGTCGGCCGGCGCTGAACAATGTCTCCTTCAGCGTCGAGCCGGGCAAACGGATCGGTGTGGTCGGGCGTTCCGGATCGGGGAAGTCGACGCTCGTCTGGCTGCTGCAGCGCCTGTACACGCCGCAGGAGGGCACGATCCGGCTCGGCGGCCGCGACGTCAACGAGTTGCGATTCGCCGACATTCGCTCGCAGATGGCGGTCGTCTTGCAGGACACGTACCTGTTCCACGGATCGGTGCTGGCCAACCTGCGATTCGCCAGGCCCGACGCGACCGAGGACGAGGTCCGCGCCGCGGCCGAGGCGGCGAACGCGCACGAGTTCATCAACTCGCTGCCCGAGGGCTACGGGACCGTCATCGGCGAACGCGGGCACCGGCTGTCGGGCGGCGAGCGCCAGCGGATCGCGATTGCTCGGGCGTTGCTGCGCGATGCGCCGATGCTGATCCTCGACGAGGCGCTGTCCAGCGTCGACGCCGAGAACGAAGCGACGATCCAGGCTGCGCTGGATCGGCTGATGCAGGGTCGGACGACGCTGATCATGGCGCACCGGCTGTCGAGCGTACGCGACTGCGATGAAATCCTGGTGTTGGATGAGGGTCGGCTGGTCGAGCGCGGGGACCACGAAACGCTGCTCCGCGAGGGGGGCGTCTACGACTGGCTGATGCAGGGTCAGATGACCGACCCGAGCCTCGACGGATTCGTGGACGACGCTCCGCCGGCAGAACGGGCCGCAGTCGGCGCCGGGAGCACGCTCTCGATGCGCGACGGCGGCGCCGGCGCGACGGAGGCGATCATTCGCGCCGAAGGCATGGGTTGGCGAGAGACGTCGGCGCGGCTGCTGGCGATGGCCGCGCCCTATTGGTTCAAGACCAGCCTGTCCTTTGGCGCCGGCGTGGCCCACTTCTTCGGGGCGATCGCGGTCGGCGTGATCGGCGCGTTCATGGTCGCCAACGTGCGCGACGGCGAATCGATCACCTGGCTGGCAGCGCTGCTGATCGTCGTGGCCGTGCTGACGGGCCTGTTCCGCTTCCTCGAGAACTGGGTCTCGCACGACATGGCCTTCCGTCTCCTGGCCGATATGCGGATCGCGCTGTTCCGCAAGCTTGATCAGATTGCTCCCGCGTACCTGTTGCGGCGGCGTTCGGGCGACCTCGTCTCGATGGCGACCCAGGACGTGGAGACCGTCGAGTACTTCTTCGCCCACACGATCGCCAACGGCTTCGTCAGCGTGGTCGTGCCGGGCGCGGCGCTGATCACGCTGTTCGCGGTCGACTGGCGTCTGGGTCTCGGCCTGGCGCCGCTGCTGATCCTGGCCGGTCTGAGCCCGTTGTTTACGCGGCGGATTGTGGATCGGCTGGGTTCCCGCTCGCGCGATCATCTCGGCGCGCTGAACGCGCACATGGTCGACACGCTGCAGGGTCTGCGCGAGGTCACCGCCTTCCAGCGCGAACCCGAGCGCAAGACCGAGTTCGAGGGCCTGATGCGCGACTACATGCCGATCCGGGGAGGATTCAACCGGCAGATCTCCGCTCAGCGGACGCTGTTGGAGGGGCTGACCGGCTATGGCGGTCTGGCCGTGCTGACGATTGGCGGAGTTCTGGCCGTGCGCGGCGACGTCGATTCGGCCCTCGCGCCGTTGCTGACGCTGCTGGCGATGGGCGCGTTCATGCCCGTGGCCGAACTCGCGCAGGTCGGTCGCCGACTCGGCGACACGCTGGGAGCGACCAGGCGTCTGACGGCCGTGCATAGCGAGCCGGTGGCGGTGTTGGATGGTCCGGGAGCGCCGTCCAACGGCCAGATCCTGGATGGCGTCGGCGTGTCGGAGGGCGCGTTCGCGTCGGTCGGGTTTACCTATGAAGACACGCCCCGGGCGGCGCTGGATGAGGTGTCGTTCGACCTCAAGCCGGGCGGCACCGTGGCGCTGGTCGGTCCGTCGGGCGCGGGCAAGACCACGGCCGCTCATCTGCTGCTCCGATTCTGGGACCCGCAGGACGGCAAGATCACGCTCGAGGACTCGGACCTGCGCACCTATCGACTCGATGAGTTGCGAGGGCAGGTCGCGCTGGTCGCGCAGGACACCTACCTCTTCAACGCATCGATTCGGGCCAACCTCCAGGTCGCCAGGCCGGACGCGAGCGAGGACGAACTTCGGCTCGCGATCGAACGCGCCGGGCTGTCGGACTTCGTCGAGTCGCTGCCCGAGGGCCTCGACACGCCGGTCGGAGAGCGCGGCGCTCAGCTCTCCGGCGGTCAGCGTCAGCGCGTGGCGATCGGCCGGGCCCTGCTCAAGGACGCGCCGGTCCTGATCCTCGACGAGGCCACCTCACACCTCGACGGCCTCAACGAGCGGCTTGTGCGGGACGCCCTCGACGAGTTGATGTCGGACCGAACCACGCTCGTCATTGCCCACCGGCTCTCGACGGTCAGGGACGCCGATCAAATCGTCGTTCTGGACGAGGGTCGAGTCGTCGAGATCGGCAAGCACGAAGAGCTGGTCTCGGAGGACGGTCTGTATTCGAGACTGGTGCGCCGGCAACTCTCGGCCGCTCGCCGCTGAGTTCCCCGACTCACCGACAGCGGCGGTACCTTCGGGTGTGAGTGACTAGACCCTCGACCTCCGCCTCTCCCGTCGTCCTGCTGCTTGCCTCAACGTTGGCGTTCGTCGCCGGGCTCCAGCTGTTGCGCAGCTCGCTGTCGGGGCTGTCCGTGTACCTGGGACAGGTGCATGACGTCTCGCCGCCGCTGCTGGCCGTCCTGATCTTCGCAATCTTCCTGGCGGCGTTCGCTGCTCCAGTGGCGCGACGTACTCCAGGAACACCCAGAGCGTATGTGAGCCTGGCAGCCGCGTTGGCGCTGCTGCGGCTGGCCGAGCAGTTCACCGGCAACCTCGACGCTCGGCTCGCGATTGCAGTTGCCGGAGTGGTGCTCTGGCTGTGGTTCATTCCGTTGTTGTTCGCGCGACGTTCGGGGGAAGAGTCGGGGTTTGGGCCGGGCGGCGTCCTCGCACTGCTGCTGGGGCTGACGATCGATACCGCGATCAAGGGTGCGTTCGGCACGCTCGACCTTAGCTCCGCGCCCGGTCTGGCGCCACAGATTGCCACCGTTGCTCTGACGGCTGCCCTGCTCGCTCTGCTGCCCTGGATCGCCCGGTCTGCGGACGTTGAGTTGGCTGGTGGTTCGGGACCGAATTCGGCGTTCATCGTCGGTCCCGCGATCGCGCTGCACCTGTTGGTCTTCCAGAATCTCGGACATCACGGCGCCGTGATCGGATGGTCCCTGCCGGCGGTGTTTGCCTGGACGACACTGGCGAACGTGATGGCGCTGGGGTTGGCGATCGGACTGAGTCGGCGCTGCGCCGGACACCGTCGATGGATCAGCGTCACGGCGGCGTTGATTCTCATCGCGGCGGTCGCTCCTGCTCCGCCGGCCTGGCTGGCAGCGCTCGCTGCGTTGTTTGGGCCTGCGGCGATTGCGGTCCTGTTGATCGTGCTTTTGTGCGGGCTGGACGACCGTCGGGAGGGAGCGCTGAGCCTCCCGCTCGGCCTGATGGCGATTCCGATCGTGCTGTTCGGCTGGTACGCGCATTACGAGATCGACATCCCGATTCCGCAGTGGGTCATTCCGCTGGCCGCGGCCGTTGTTATTGCAGCTCCCGTGCTCCGCTCGAGGCGAGACGCTCCGACTCCTGTTGGGTCGGGATTGAGGGCCGTGGGAATGGCGGCATGCTTGCTGCTTCTGCTTCCGCTCTATCAGTTCTTGAGTTGGGACGACCCGGAGGCTCCGTCCAGTGATGATCGGTTACGGGTCGCCACGTACAACATTCACCAGGGATTCGACCTGCGCGGACGGCACGATCTCGAGGGCATTGCGGAGGTGATTGAGGACTCGCAGGCGCAGATCGTGGCGCTCCAGGAGGTTCCGCGCGGTTGGGTCGTGAACGGATCGGTCGATGCGCTGAGCTGGTTGGCTCAGCGTCTGCGCATGCATGCGGCCTGGGGTCCCGCCGCCGACGCCAACTGGGGTAACGCGCTCCTGAGCCGCTACCCGATCGTCGAGGTCTCGAATCGGGCCATGCCGAACAACGACGATCTGCTCTTCGACCGCGCCTACATGGTCGCCACGATCGATCTCGGAGACCGACAGGTGCAGGTGGTCGCGACTCATCTGCATCACATTGAGCGTGAATCCCGCCACCGGCTCCCCCAGGTCCGGGCGCTGCTCAAGGATGTCGACTGGAGTCGACCGACGATCCTGCTCGGCGACCTCAACGCGCAGCCGCATCACGAGGAGATTCGGCTGCTGACATCGGCTGGGCTCTCGACGGTCGAGCCGCCGGTGGCCACCTACCCGGCGGACCGACCGATGCGTCAGATTGACTACGTGCTGACGACTTCGCACTTCTCGTTCGTCGATGTGTCTGCGCCTGCAACGACGGCGAGCGATCACCTGCCGCTTGTGGCGACGCTCGAGTAATTGCTGGACGATTGCGATCGCGCATACTGATCCGCAGAATCGACGCAGCTTCGGAGCGGAAACGGCGGACGGTACGGGAGGCCGGTGATGGTGTTCGGCAGCGGACGACGAGCGAAGATTGCGGCGTTGAACGCTGCCTCCGAGGTCGTCGACACCTCGCGGGGACCGGTCGAGTTTGCTCTCCGCAGCGGAGCGCCCTACGTGCTGATCATGCACGGCACGCCGCAGGGACACAACGCGAGCTTCGTCGGCGCACCCTTGGAGGAGGCGGGGTTCGGCACGATCACGCCGTCGCGGCCGGGATACCTGCGGACGCCGCTGGCCACCGGCCGAACCTTCGCGGAGCAGGCCGACGCAGCGGCCGCACTGCTTGATCAACTCGGCATCGGGGAGGTCGCTGTCTACGGAATCTCGGGCGGCGGGCCGAGCAGCATCGAGTTTGCCGCGCGCCATCCGGACCGAACCAGGGCCCTGATGCTCGAAGTGGCGATTTCGCAGCGATACACGCCGGAGCTCTCCGATTTGACCATTGCGCTGACAATGAACTCGTTTGTGTTCTGGCTTCAGGGTCTGATCATGCGATTCGCCCCACGCTTCGCGGTCAGTCAGTTTGTCAGGATCGAGAGCACGCTTGACCCGGCCGATCAGTCGCGCGTTACAGACGATGTGCTCGCCAGTCCGCGCAAGATGGAGCTGTTGCGGCTGTTGTCGGCCAATGCGCCCTTCGATCTGTTGCGCGCGGGGTTCGAGAACGACATGGAGCAGTTCGCCGCGATCGATCGGCTGCCGTTCAAGCAGGTTCGCTGTCCCACGCTGGTCGTCCACGGCACACACGACGGCGACGTGCCCTATCGGCACGCCGAGGAGGCGGCTCGTGAGATTGACGGGGCAGAGTTGTTCACGGTGGAGAAGGGCTGGCATTTGCTCGCGCTGAGCGACGGCGACGACGCGTACAAGCGGGCGGAGGTTGACTTCCTCAAGGAGCATCTCCGCGCATAAAGTTGGCAACCGCGTGCGGTCGAGTGCAACATCGAATCGGATCGCGGTTCCGATCTGGTGATATGTTCGACGCTGGTCTGGGCTTCGCCGAGACCGTGTCGTTGGACCCCTGATGAGCCACGTCGACGCCCACGCTCCGACAGCCGCCACGGTCGGCTTCGCGCTGCCGCATCGCACCAAGATGCTGATTCTCGGCAGCGCCGTCGTGGCGATGTTCCTCTCCGCGGTTCAGCATTCAATCGTCGCCACGGCGACGCCCGTGATCGCAGCCGACCTGGGCCGCTTCGATCTGATCGCCTTCATGGAATCGGCCTTCATGGCGACCTCCGTGCCGGCCGTGGCGATCGCGGGGCGGTTGTCCGATGTCTATGGGCGTAAGCCGTTCCTGCTCTGCGGGTTGGTGATCTTCGCCGGTGCAACCGCGTTGGCCGGGATCGCAACCTCGATGGAGATGTTGATCGGCTTTCGCGCGCTCCAGGGCATCGGCGGCGGCATCCTGATGGGTAACTCGTTCTCGATCTCCGGGGACCTGTTCCCGCCGGCCCAGCGAGCGAAGTACATGGGCATCTTCGCCGCCGTGTTCGGAGTCGGCGGACTGGTCGGACCGCTGCTCGGCGGGCTGATCGTCGACGCGCTGAACTGGCGCTGGGTGTTCTGGTCGATCCTGCCGCTGGCGGCGCTGGCGTTCGCCTCGATCGCCTTCATCATGCCCTGGCTGCGGCCACCGCCGCGCAAGGTGATCATCGACTGGCTGGGGATCGGCGCGATGCTGCTGATGCTCATGCCGGCCATGCTGGCGCTCGCGCTGGTCTCGACCGGAACGGCCTGGCTCGACATCAAGACGCTGGCGTTGTTCGGGTTGTCGCTTGGCGGGGTGCTTGCCTTCGCTGCGGCCGAGCGTGCCGCGAAAGAACCGATCCTGCCGGGAACGCTGTTCCGCGATCACACGTTCCGGGTGGCGGCGATCGTGATGATGGCCACCGGCGGCGGCCTGTTCGGGGTGGCGTTCTTTCTCGCCTACTTCATGCAGGGCGTACTTGGTTATTCGCCGACCGCCTCAGGGTTGCTGTTGAGCACCGAGATCGTGTCAATGGTGGTGATGGCCTCGCTCGCCGGCCAGGTCATGTCACGCACCGGTCGGTACAAGGTCCTCGCGATCATCGCCAGTGTGGTGATCGCCGTCGGCGCCTGGTTGATGACGCAGCTCAGCGCCGAGTCGGGCGCCATTGACGTGGTCTGGCGGCTGGTGCTGTTCGGCAGCGGGCTGGGATTGCTGTTCCCGTCGGTGATGACCGCGGCGCAGAACGCGCTGCCCCAGAGAATGCTGGGCACCGTTTCCGGGGCGACCCAATTCTTCCAGGAGATCGGCGGGATCATCGGCGTCACCCTGATTGGCGCGCTGGTGACCGGTCGACTGACGAGCGAACTGGCCGCACGACTACCCGCCGACCTGGCCGCGCACGCCGACCCGGCGCAACTCCTGAACGAGGAGGCGAGAGCCGGTCTCCTGGCCGAAATCGGCGAAGCGGGATTCGTTCAGATCCTCACCACACTGCCCGAGGCGCTGGCTGTGGCGATCACCGACAATTTCTGGATCTCCGTCGGCGTTGGACTGATCTCACTGGTCGCGGTCGTGACCTTGCGGGAGAAGCGGCTGCGCACCGGTGAACACGACCTGCCCGAAGCGCCGGAAGGTGCGCTCGGCCCGCCGCCCGAGTCCGTGGCGGCATCCAACGGGGTCAGCCGCAACGGCGCGCCCGGCTCAGGCTGGGCCAACGACCCGGCGCCGGTCGCCCGAGTCCGCCCCCAGCAATCGCTGAGACGGGTTCGGTAGATTGCAATGGCAGTCTGCCAGGGCCAGAGTGAAGGACTCAGACCGATGACACAACGCACCGACGCATATCCCGAACTGCAACGCGACCTTCGCTTCTTCCCGCTCGGCGTCGATCAGCCCGCCACTCTGACCACGGACCAGATCGAGCAATACAACGACAAGGGCTACGTCTTCCCGATCGACATCTTCTCGCACTCGGAGATCGAATCGATTCGCAGCTACTTCGACGACCTGTTGCCCAGGGCGCTGGAGGCGGGCTGGAACAGCTACGAACTGACCAACTGGCACAAGCATTGCCGGGGGGTCTGGGACATCGTGACCGACAGCCGGATCATCGACATCATGGAGGACATGCTGGGCGAGACGGTGATCTTGCGGCACAGCCATTTCTTCGCCAAGCTGCCCGGCGACGGCATGCGCGTGAGCTGGCACCAGGACGCGTCGTACTGGCCGCTGACGCCGAGCAAAGTCGTCTCGGCCTGGCTGGCGATCGATGACTCTGATCTGGGCAACGGCGCGATGCAGGTGATCCCCGGTTCGCATCTCAATGCCCAGGTGGCCTTCCGCGACAGCACCGCGGACGAACACAACGTGCTCAATCAGACCGTCGACAATCCCGAAGACTACGGCGACCCGCCGGTCGCGCTGGAGTTGAAGGCCGGGCAGATCTCGCTGCACAGCGACTGGGCTCTGCACGGCTCCGATCCGAACGAGTCGAACCGCCGGCGCTGCGGGTTGGCGATGCGCTACCTGTCCAAGGATGTCCGCGCCTACAACGGCTGGAATGAGAACTCGATCATCTGCCGGGGCGAAGAGCCGACCGGCCATTGGGTCCACCATCCGCGTCCGAGCGGGGAACTGATTCCGGTCAAGGAAGGCGTCGAGGATCCGACCTCGGTCAGCTTTGAGCTGCGCAACGGCGACGACTAAGCGAGCCGAACGACCCGTCCGGTCGCGTTTGATTCCCGCATCGCCTCGATCGCGATCTGCGACGCCAACCCATCTCGGAAGCTGGGCGACGGTGAGCGGCCCTGGTCAATGCCCTCGGCTAACGCCTCGATCAGCCGCGCGGAGGTGGTGATCGCACCGCCCGCAGCGACGGCGGCCTGATCGGCGGGCGGCTCGACCCTCGTCAGTCCGTCCTCGCCGCTGCGGCCGAGCGAGACCTCGCCGTCCGACAGCATGCTCCCCGGCGACGTCGCCAGGATGGTTCCTTCCGAGCCGGCAATGATGATGCGCATCCCAACGGGCGGATCGGTGACCCATGACATCGACAGGGTTGCGATGCCGCCGTTGACGAACTCGAAGCTGGCGCTGATGAGGTCCTCGCTGGTGAACTGTGGGTCCAACTCCTGCTCGGGAACGGAGTCCATCCGCGCCGACACGGCGGCCAGGTCTCCGAACCACTGCCTCAGCCGGTCAATGGCGTGCGAACCGAGCTCGTTCAGCAGTCCACCGCCGTGCGTCGGGTCGAGCCGCCAGGGCCGCTCGAACTCCAGCATCGGATTCGTCGTCTGCAAGTCGACGCTGACCTGACGCAGATCGCCGATCGCTCCCTCGTCAATCAGGCTCTGAATCTGTTGACGAAGCGGGGCGAAACGGAACTCGTAGTTGACCATCGCGGTGAGTCGCGACGCTTCGGCTGCCGCGAGCATCGCTTCCGCATCGGCGATGTTGGTCGCGAACGGTTTATCGCAGAGCACATGCTTGCCGGCGTCGAAGGCGGCTCGGCACAGGTCGAGGTGCATGTGGGGCGGCGTGTGGATCGCGACCGCGTCGATCTCGGGCCGATCGATCAGCGCCTGGGCGTCTCCCGTGGAGTAGGGGATCTCCAGCCGCTGCGCGAAGTGGGCGGCCCGTTCGGGACGGCGGCTCCAGAGTCCGGCCACCTCCCAGCCGGCCTCTCGGAAGGCGGGCACCGAGACGCGTGTACCCCAGCCCGTCCCGAACATCCCGACTCGTCGAATCGAACCCGCTGGCATCAGTCAGTGCGACCGCCAATCGGCGAAAGTATAGGGCTGCCGGTGAGGCGGAATCGGCCGGTTGGTGGAATCGCTAGCCTCGGATGGCGCGACGCACGCCTGGAAGGAGCCGAGCATGGAATTGCTATTCACCGGTGGACGAGTACTGACAATCGATGCCATGGATCGGATCGCCTCCGGGGCCGCCGTCCGCGACGGCCGGATCGTGGCGGTCGGCGACAACGACGAGGTGCGCAGCGCCGTCGGCCCCGACGCCGCGCATGTCGATCTTCGCGGGCGCGCGCTCGTGCCGGGTTTCTGCGATCCGCACAACCACTTCTCGATGACAACCTTTGAGCCACGCTCGGTCGACTGCCGCCGGCCGCCCCTGGCGAGCAAGTCGGCCGTGCTCGACGCGATCGCGGCGGCAGCGTCCGGCAGTCCCGACGGACAGTGGATCTGGGGACTCGGCTATTCGCAGACCGAGATCGTCGACGTCACCGACGAGTTGCTGTTCCGCAACGAGTTGGACGATGTGGCGCCTGGTAACCCGGTCTGCGTGATGGATTCGTCGTATCACGCCTGCTACGCCAACTCGGCCGCGCTGGCCCTGGTGGGCATTGACCGCGACACGCCCGATCCGCGGGGTGGCAACATCCTGCACGACGACGGCGGCGAACCGAACGGCGTGCTCTGGGAACGGGCGATGGATCCGGTCCATCACGCCACCATGCGTTCCTACATCGACACTTTCGGGCCCGACGTGGTGGCCGGACTGGTCGAGCAAAACTCGCTGCGCCATCTCTCACACGGGATCACGAGCGTGGGAGACGCGCTGGTGATGCCGGAGAGCGCCGAGATCTACCGGCTGACGGATGAGCGCGGCCAGCTGCCGATCGTGATTCACCAGATGCGCGGCGGGCCGGGATTCTTCGCGGCCCCCGAAGACGCCGCTGCGGGCGCCTACATGGAAGACGATGTGTCGGACCGTCTGCGCGGCGGGATCGTCAAGATCTTCATGGACCCGGTCTGGCCCGCCCCGGCGATGGAGATCTGCCACCCCGACGGCACGACCGAACCCGCCGGCGAGCCGTACTACGGACAGGAAGAGGTCGACCATCTTGTCCTCGACGCCGCCTCGCGCGGGTTACAGGTCGCGATTCATTGCATCGGCAATCGGGCCGTTGAACAGGCGCTCAACGCCTTCGAACGGGCGCTGCGAGAGACCCCGGGCGACGATCGCCGCTTCCGGATCGAGCACTTCATGTTCGGCACGAATGACCAGATCGAGCGCGCCAACTCGCTCGGCGTGATCATCTCGCATCAACCGCCGTTCCTGCACCTGATCGGCGACTACTTCGAGCAGGGCAACGCCATGGCGGGCATCGACTCGGTTCCGATGCCATATCGCACCATGTTGGACGCAGGCGTCCACGTCGCATCGGGCTCCGACTTCCCCTGTGCGCCCGTTCCTCCGCTACTGGGGCTCTACAGCCTGACCACGCGAACCTCGCGCGATGGCACCATCATCGCCGCCGACCAGGCGGTCTCCCCACTCGAGGCGCTGCGCACCTACACGCTCAACTCGGCGGTAGCGATGTTCCGCGAGCACGAGGTCGGCTCCATCGAAGTGGGCAAGCGCGCCGATATGGTCGTGCTCAGTCACGACCCGACGCTGGTCGACTCGACCTACATCCGGGAAATCGTGGTGCAGCAGACCTACATTGACGGCGAGCTGCAGTACTCGGTCTAGCCTTCCGGCTATGGTGCCGACTATCGTGCCGGCTATTGCGCCGGCTTGCGCGCGTGTACCAGGAAACTGGGGGTGAAGATGCCCAGTTCGCCCGCTTCAACGAGGGCGTCGGCGGCCACGTTGAGGAACGCGGCGGTGTCGCTGGTTCCCGCCGGGGCGATGCGCAGCAGCTCGAGGAGCTTCGTGACGTTCGCCGTGAAGCCCCGGCCGATGGGCGTCCGCGCCCAGGACGTGAATGAGAGGTCGCGCCCCTGCAGCGCCATGTACCAGGGCGCGCGCGGGTCGCCGTTCGTCGCCTGCTGGTCGATGGCCTGAATGATCTCGAAACCGGCCTGACGAATCGTCTCGACCTGTCGGTCGGTCGTGAGCAGGTCCGGCGTGGCGTTGTTGGTTTCGATTCGTCGGCGCAGATCCTGGTGACGGGCATTGTCCGCGTCGAACCGGTCGGTGAAGCACCAGTCGACGATGGCCATCTCGCCGCCGGGCTTCAGCAGGCGGTACAGCTCCTCGAACAGCAGCAGGTTGTTGGGCGCGTGGCAGACCGCCTCGAAGGAGTAGATGGCGTCGAACTCCGCGTCGTCGAGCGGCACGTCCATGAAATTCGCGTACAGGAATTTGCAGGTCTGGCTCAGGCCGGCCTGCGAGGCCCGTCGACGGCCGCGCTCGATCTGGTAGCTGTTGAAGTTGATGCCCGTGATCGTGGCGCCGGTCGCTTCGGCGATGGTGAGCAACGGCCCGCCGACTCCGCAGCCGATGTCGGCCACGTTCATGCCCGGCTGAAGCCGGAGAATCTCGCCGATCTCGATGTCGTGCCGTCGTTGCGAGGCGGCCAGACTCTCACCGGGCCGCCGCGGAGAAAAGTGAAAGGTCGCCCCCCAGCCGAACTCATAGAATCGCGTCACCGCGTCGTAGAAGCGGCTCACCATCTTCGGCTGATCGGCAATTCGGACGTCGTCCTCTTGCGACTCGCTCAGCTCTTGAATCTTGTAGTAGTCGTCGAGCGCCGCTCGCGGCGTCTCAGGCTGGTGAGTGGTCTGTCGTGGGGGTGTGGACATGAGCAGTACTGTATCAGGCGAGAGAGAGGCCAAGATGGAACTGCTATTCACCGGCGGCCGCGTGTTGACCATGGACGGGCTTGACCGGATCGCGTCCGGCGTCGCCGTACGGGACGGCAGGATCGTGGCGGTCGGCGACGGCGATGAGGTTCGCCGGGCCGTCGGCCCCGACGCCACCCGGGTCGACCTGCGCGGACGCGCGCTGATTCCCGGCTTCTGCGATCCGCACAACCACTTCTCGATGACCACGTTCGAGCCGCGCTCGGTCGACTGCCGCGTTCCGCCGCTGTCGGGCAAGCCGGCTGTGCTCGACGCGATTGCGGCAGCGGCCGAGGCAACCCCCGAGGGTCAGTGGGTCTGGGGACTCGGCTACAGCGCGCGACACCCCAGCGGCGGCTGGCTCACCCGCGATGAACTCGACGACGTCGCCCCGAACAATCCGGTCTGCGTGATGGACTACTCCTATCACGCCAGCTATGCGAATTCGGCCGCGATGGCGATCGCGGGCATCAACTTCGAGACCCCCGATCCGCGCGGCGGACAGATCCTGCGTGACGAGAGCGGCGAGGCGACCGGGATGCTCTACGAGCGAGCCTCCGATCTGGTCCATCACGCCTCGATGCGCGCCCACATCGACACGTTGGGACCCGAAGTCGTGGCCGACCTCGTTGAGCAGAATGCGCTGCGCCACCTGTCGCACGGCGTGACCAGCGTCGGCGACGCCGTCGTCATGCCCGAGAGCGCCGAGATGTACCGTCTCGCCGACGAGCGCGGCAAGCTGCCGATCATGATGCACCAGATGCGCGGCGGCAACGGCTTCTTCGCTGCGCCCGAGGCCGCCGCCAACGGCGCCTTCCTCCAGGACGACGTCTCCGACCGCCTGCGCGGCGGCATCGTCAAGCTGTTCATGGACCCCGTCTATCCCTCCAACGCGCTGCGCAAATGCCACGCCGACGGCACGTTCGAGGATGTGGGCGAGCCCTACTACAACCAGGACGAGGTCGACCAGCTCGTGCTCAACGCCGCCTCGCACGGTCTGCAGACCGCGATCCACTGCCTCGGCAACCGCGCGATCGAGCAGGCGCTGAACACCTACGAACGAGTCCAGCGCGAGATACCGCGCAGCGACGCCCGCTACCGGATCGAGCACTTCTTCTTCGCCGACCCCGGCCAGATGGAGCGCGCCGCCTCGCTCGGCGTGATCATCTCGCACCAGCCGGCATTCCTCTACTCGGTCGGACAGGGATTCGTCGACTTCATCGCCGACGCCGGGCTCACCATCCCACCGTTGCCCTACCGCTCCTTCCTCGAGGCCGGCGTCGCCGTCGCCTCAGGCTCCGATTTCCCCTGCGCCCCGGTCGAGCCGTTGCTCGGCCTCTATGCGCTGACCTCCCGTCGCTCCCGCGAGGGCGACCTGATCGCGGAGGAGGAGGTGCTCTCGCCGCTCGAAGCCTTGCGAACCCAGACCATCAACTCCGCCGTCGCCATGTTCCGAGAGCACGAAGTCGGCTCCATCGAGGTCGGCAAACGCGCCGACCTGGTCGTCCTCAGCCACGATCCGACGCTGGTCGATCCAGAGTTCATCCGCGAGATCGTGGTGCAGCAGACGTATGTCGATGGTGTCTTGAAATACGCTGTCTAAGGGCGGAAGACGAGATTGAGAAGCGGATTCGTGCTGTTGCGTCTGTTGCTTGTCTTCGCGATCGTCGCGCCCACGATCGTCCTCCTCCACCCACCCGCCAGCGCGTGCGAATGCCAGGACATGGACGTTTGGACGCCAACAGATGATTTGGAACGGTCGGTACGCGTGTTTCGGGGCGTGGTCACCTCAGTCGATTGGACGAGTACAGGGGGCGGATATGACATCGAATTCGCTGTCGCAACCGTCTGGAAGGGATCCGCAGCTTCTGACATTACTGTCTGGACGCCTGACCCCAGCGATCAGTGCGGTTACTCATTCGACGAAGGCAAAGAGTACGTCGTGTACGTGTACGAATCACGCGGATGGGCTGTCGATTTCGTTTCGTCATGCAGTCGGACTGCCCTGGTACAGAAAGCAGCCGCCGACTTGGTGGAGCTAGGTCCGGGAGCAACGATCGGCGATCCCGACGATCCTCCAACTCCCTATAACCCAGCGGATCGAACGCCGCTGGGGGAGAAGACCTGGATCATTCCGATTGTTGCTGCTCTTCTCGCTAGCGTTGTCGCCTTCGTTTGGTTCGTGATGAAACGCCAGGGTTTACGGACGGGCTAAGCGCCAATCGTCGCTGAATCGCCCTGCAACTTGAGCCGCCTGATGCTGCCGCTCGATCTCGATCTTGCCCATCTGCCCGTTAGCGGCGCCAAATCCTCCTCAGACGCCGCTTCCCACGCCACGACTCAACCGACGTCACGAAGCGCCACGCGTCCGGCGCCGCATAGTCCACCGTCAACTCGGCCAGGCCGCTCAGCCCTTGAGTCGCGGCGCGCTGCTCGATCGTCTGAAAGGACTCGAACGATCGCTTTGCCGGCGGCTTGCCGAACATCGGCATCGCGAAGCCGGAGTTGATCTGGCAAACCGTGATCCGATCCATGTACTCGCCGAGGAACGAGCGGGTGTCCAGAGTCAGCACATCGTGAGCAGAGTGTTGGTATGGGCGGGCGTTGAGCATTCGCAGCAGGCGATCTTCCGAAAGCCACAGGAACGTCTTGCGATTGAGAAGCTCGTACCACTGTTGAGGCATGATGTCGTCTAACCCCTTGACCAGGTGTTCAGGCGGCATCGGCCATTGATCACGGATTGCGGCAGTCCCGTGTCTCGGATGTGTGATGCTGACGCTCTTCGGACGCCACTCCGATTCAATCTCGCGTCGCTGCGAGCCCGTGACCTCGAACAGGTTGAGCAGCGCAGACGTGCTCAGCAGCCCGCGCTCGCTGATGCTTCGCCAACTACCCGCCTCGGCCATGTGGTAGAGCCGCGGATAGCGCGCCGAGAATAGTTCGATCAGTTCGTCTGTCGCCACGCGGGTTCCGATCACTCGAAGATTCGACTACGATTGGTCGCCCCTGACCTGTGCGAATTGGAGCAGATGTGGCGACCACCGACAACCAGTCTTCAAGCAATGCCGAATCCACCGAGCGCCTGCGCACCCTCGTTGCTCGACTGAGCGCCGATGATCTCAAGCGCTCGCTGGGAAGCGGCTGGACGGTCGCGTTCGCGCTCGCGCATCTGGCCTTCTGGGACGCTCGCCAGGTCGCCGCGCTGCAGCGCTACGCGCGAGGCGACGGATTCCCGTCAGAGGACTACGCAACCAACGCCACCCTCGAGGCAATCGCGCACAGCTTCGACCCCTCCGCCATCGGTCAAGCGGCCGTCAACGCCGCGCAGCAGCTCGACGCGACCGTGGACAGTCTGACCCCCGAACAGCTTGATGATTTGTGCGAAGCCGGACTCTCGTACGCGACCGAACGCGCACCCCATCGCGACGAGCACCTCCAGCAGATCGAGCAAGCTCTCGGCTGAGGCGATTCCGACGCTCGCCGCCCGTGACTTCCCAGCGGTTAGCCTCTGGGAGCTAGCGCCTGCCCGTAGATGGAGTGCCCGTGTCCAACGATGAATCCAAGCCCGAACCACTGCTCAAGGGACTCAAGGTCGTTGAAATGGCGACCTGGCTGTTCGGGCCGATGAGCGCCTGCATCCTGAGCGAGCTCGGGGCCAAGGTGGTCAAGGTCGAGCCGCACGAGGGGGACCCGATGCGCGGCCTGATCCACCGGCTGCACGACGGCGTCGACTGGGTCTTCGAGATTCCCAATCGGAATAAGCGCAGCGTGGCCCTCAACGTCCGGACCTCCGAGGGCATCGAGGCCCTGCGCCGGCTGCTCAGCGACGCCGATGTGTTCATCGTCAACCTGCGCCGCGGCGCGCTGGAACGGCTGGGGATTGACTATGCGTCGATCAAAGCGGACCATCCGCGCCTGATCTACGCCCATGCCACCGGCTACGGCACGGAAGGACCCGACATCGACCGGCCGGCGTTCGACGAACTGGCCTACTGGGCGCGGGGCGGGTTCATGGAAACGCTGGGTCCGCCGGACAGCGAGCCGATCCGGCTGGTCGGCGCGATGGGCGACCTGCCCAGTGCGATGAATCTCTCGGCCGCGATTTTCGCCGCGCTCTATCAGCGCGAGCTGACCGGCGAGGGGCAGTTCGTCACGTGCTCGCTCTACGGCGGCGGCATCTGGGCCAATGGCTTCGCCATTCAGGGCGCGCTGGCGACCGGCGAGAACTTCCCGCGCGGCGACCGCTACAGCGCCTTCAATCCGCTCTACAACTCGTACCGCTCGTCCGACGGCAAGTGGATGCAACTCGCGATGATCCAGGAGGAGCGCTTCTGGGGCCCGTTCGCGGAGGCGATCGATCAGCCGATCCTGACCGAGGATCCGCGCTTCGCCGAGGCATCGGTGCGGCGCAAGCACATCCGCGAAGCGGTCGAAGTGATCGAAGAGCGGATCGGTCAGCAGCCTCGCGACCACTGGGCAGCCATATTCGACGCCAATGATTTCCCCTGGGCGCCGGCGGCGGACTCGGTCGAGATCGCGGAGGATCCGCAGGCGGCCGCCAACGGCTACGTGCGCACGATGCAGCATCGGACGGCCGGCGACTTCAAGATCCTCGGCCTCCCCTTCCAGCTTGAGCAAGCCCCAACCGACAACTACTCCAGCGCCCCTGACCTCGGAGAACACACCGAACTCGTTCTCGAAGAACTCGGCTACACCTGGGACCAAATCACCGCCATGAAGGAATCCGGCGTCATTCCCTGAGCATCAAGGAAATCCAATGCCCGAAATCATCGACTTCCGCGTCACGCTCCCGGCCCGCGAATGGACCGATCCCTCCGCTGACGGCGACGAACGCTTCAACGACCGCGACTACCTCGCGAACTACAACCGCATCTACACCCGCGAACGCGGCGGAGGCGTGGACGCGCAGGCGATGGTCGCGGCAATCGCCGAGGCCGGTATCGACCGGGCCGTCCTCCAGGCTGAATGGGCCGCGGGCGACTACCAAGCCATGAACGACGCCGTCCACCGAATCGTTGCCGGCCATCCGGACGTGCTGACCGGATACGTCACCGTCAATCCCGCCGCCGGGGACAACATGGCCGCCGTCGTCGAGCAGGAGGTGCGCGAGCGCGGAGCGACGGGCGTCAACCTGCAGCCGTTCTCGTACCGCGTGATGGCCAACGACAAGCGCTTCTACCCGCTCTACTCGAAGTGCCAGGAACTCGGCGTGCCGGTCACGATTCATTCCTCGATCAACTTCTCCAACGACCGCTCGATCGCCTACGGCCGGCCAATCGTCCTCGACGAGATCGCCTGCGACTTCCCAGACCTGACCATCGTCGCCAATCACGGCGGCTGGCCCTGGGTCAACGAACTCGTCGCCGTCGCCTGGAAACACCGCAATGTCTACATCGAGATCGGCGCGGTCGCGCCCAAGTACATCGGCACGCCGGGCACCGGCTGGGAGACGCTGATGCACTACGGCAACACCTCCCTGCTCAGCGGCCGAGTCCTGTTCGCCACCGACAACATGATCCCCTACCAGCGAGCCGTCCAGGAACTCCAGGACCTCCCGCTCAAGGACCACGTCAAGGAAGGCTGGCTCGGCGAGAACGCGGCGCGGTTGTTGGCTGAGGTGGAGGACCGTCTGTCGGGTCTCTGAGTTGGCCACACCGACGAGCGCTGTTGGTTACCGTTGTCGGCAGGCGGTGATCGCAATGGTTCTCGAGCGGCAGTGGAGCCTGCAGTTGATTCTCCTGTCTGCCCTTGCAGTCTGCGTCGCCCTGTTGTCGACGGCGTGCGGTGGTCAGGGCGGCGAGGACTACCAAGCCTCGCAAGGGCATGAGGAGCACGACGCGGCGCCATCGTCGGTCGTCGAGGGCGAGCATTCGGCGGCCGGACTCGCGGGCAAGCAGCTGTTTGCGGCCAACTGTTCACAGTGCCATGGCGCGAACGCGTCGGGTACGAACCAGGGTCCACCGCTCGTTCATCAGATCTACGAGCCGGGGCATCACGGCAACGCCAGTTTCGTGATCGCGGTCGCCCGGGGCGTTCGGGCGCACCACTGGGATTTCGGCAACATGCCCGCCGTGACGGGGCTGGAAATCGACGAGATTCACCAGGTGATCTGCTACCTCCGAGAACTGCAACTGGCGAACGAGATCATCGACGAGATCCCGTCATCGACTCCGTGCTAACGGGTCCTTAGCCGACCACCCCGGACTCGCGTAGCTGTGCAATCGCTTCCGGAGCGCAGCCGATCTCTTCGAGCAGGTCGTCGGTGTCCTGGCCCAACTCGGGGCCGAGCGACTTGACCTGGCCCTGGACTCCGTTGGCGCGGATCGGGGAGCCGACGGTGGTCAGGGTGCCGAAGCGGGCGTCCTCGTACTGGACGATGTATTCGTTGGCGGCGGCCTGTTCGTCTTCGGCGATCATCGGGTAGTCCTGGATCAGGGTGCTGGGCACTTCTTCCTTGTCGAAGCGCGGCGGCCAATCGGCCGCCGGTCGGGCGGCGATGGTCGTGGCCACTTCGCCTCTGAGTTCTTCCCGGTTGGCGTTGCGGTCTGCGAGGGTGCTGAATCGTGGGTCCGTGACCAGGTCTTCGCGCTCAAGGGCGCGGCACATGGGAACCCAGCGGTCGGTGATGTAGCCGAGGAAGAGCCAGTCGCCGTCGGAGCCCTGGGCCTGGAGCGTGAACATGTTGGAGATGGGCATATTCCTGGCCGAAGGCACGATGTTGCCGTTGGCGATCGCGTTGATCGCCGGGGCGCGACCCCAGATCTGGCTGCCGTAGAGCGAGGTCTGGACGAGCTGTCCCTCGCCGGTTCGCTCGCGGGCGACCAGCGCACTGGCGATCGCGAAGGCGAAGATCATGCCGCCGGTCTGGTCGGGATCGGGCGCTGCCACGTTCGCATAGGGTTTCGTGCCGTTCTCGCCGCGGACGCCGTTGGGCCACATGCCGCCGCCGGCCGCACCGGCGACCGAGGCCCAGGAGGTCGCGTTGGCTCTCGGTCCCCTGGGACCGAATCCGCTCGCGCTGGCGTAGACCAGCTTCGGGTTGCGTTGCTTGAGGTCGTCCCAGCCGAGTCCGAGCCGATTCATCACGCCCGGCTTGAAGTTCTCTGTGACCACGTCGACGCGCTTGACCAATTCGTAGATCAGGTCGCGGCCTTCGGCCGCGCGCAGATCAACGGCGATGCTGCGCTTGCCCCGGTGGTGCGTGTGGAAGTACTGCGAGAAGCCGTCTTCGCGCTTGCCGACATGACGTGAGGGGTCGCCGACCTTGAGTCGTTCCACCTTGATCACCTCGGCGCCGAGGTCGGACAGCAGCACGGTGGCCGATGGTCCCTGCTGGAACTGGGTGAAGTCGAGCACGCGAATGCCGTCAAGCAGTGGGCGGGTCATGGTTCTTGCCTCCGGATCAGGAATCAGATACTGCGAATATAGGCGGCGCTAATCTCTGATGACGTGGAAAGGTCATCGCTGTAAACATCACCGACATCACCTGTACGCCGCTGACGATCGGTAAGAGCCTGTTGCGGATTGTGACCAACGCCGGACTCGAAGGCTGGGCCGAGGTGCCGGGCGGCAACTACAACCTGAACTCAAAGGCCGGTGTGTTCCAGGCGTACCTGGAGACCGACATCAAGCAGGCCCTGCTGGGCGAGGACCCGCTGCTGATCGACCGGCACTGGGAAACGCTGGCTCTGGGCCGTGGAGAGCGGATGTACAAGCTGCCGGGCTGGGTCGTGGGTGTGGTCGATGTGGCGCTGTGGGATCTGATGGGCAAGGAGACCGGCCTGCCGGTGCATGCCTTGATGGGCGGCGCCCGCCGCACCGACATCCCGCTCTACTGGAGCGTCGGGTCGGGCTGGCGGATGCAGCCGGAAGAAATGCTTGAGCTGGTTCGCGTTGGACGCGAGCAGGGCTACGAGTACTTCAAGATCCGCATGGACTGGCGCGGCTGGCGGCAGGACATCGACCCGGAGAAGGACTTCCAGATCTTCAAGCTGGTGCGCGAATACCTGGACGAAGGCCAGTACCTCGGGTTCGACGCGAACAACGGCTATTCGGTCTCAACCGCGATTCAACAGGGCCGGCGCTTCGAGGAACTCGGCATCGACCACTTCGAGGAGCCGATTCCCCACTACGATCTGCCCGGACTCAAGCAGATCGCCGACGCGCTGGACGTCGCCGTCTCGGCCGGAGAGCAGGACGCCTTCCGCTGGTGGTTCGAGCACCTGGTCCTGCTCGGCAACGTCGACATCCTGCAGCCCGACATTCTCAACGCCGGCGGTCCGAGCGAGGTCAAGCGGATCTTCGACATGGCGACGGTGCTGAACAAACCGGTGATGCCGCACAGTCCGCAGGCGGGGATCAACTCGATGGCCTCGTTGCACGTCTACGCCACGGTGCAGAACGCGACCCGGCCGCACGAGTACTCGGAGGAGTTTTCCGGCCCGATCGACGACGTCGCCGATCTCTATGGCGAGTCGGTCATTCCCAGGAACGGTTGCATTCAGCTCAGCGACAAGCCGGGCTACGGGATTGAGTTGAACGAGGCGGCGGTGGAGCGGTTGACGGTGCGCTAGGTCGTCTCGTACTCCCACGGATTGATGATCTCGATGTCCAACCCCGCGAAGTCGCGGACGTTGCGTGTCACGAGTGCAAGATTGCGAGCCATTGCAGTTCCTGCGATGAGAGCGTCTGCCAGGTCGATGGATCGTCCCTCTCGAAGGAACTGAACGCGGAACTGAGCTGCCCACTCCGCGGCCCCTCGTTCCAGCGGGATGATGCGGTCGCTGTACCGCTCAAGAAAGCGAATGTGCGCCGCGTAGAGGCGGTCACGCCGACGGCCAACAGGGAGCACTTGCACGCCGTATGCCATCTCGTGAACGACGACTGACGATAACCAGTGCTCGCGCAGGCCTGCTATGTACGCAATGACTTGCGGAGTGGGGCTCTCGCTTGTTAGCTCTGAGACGACGTTGGTATCGAGTAGGTGGCCGCTCACGGATCTACTGGATCATTAGCGTCGAAATCCGCCCATTGTTCCTCTGTCCAATCGGCGAACGGAATTGGTCGATTGGAGCCTCTCTCTCGCGGGACCTTGTCATATGTCCCCCGCGGCATCTTCTCAAGGAGATACTGCCCCATTGGCATCCGCTCTTCGAGAAAATCACGCCGTCGTACGCCATCCTCGGGGACGATCACGAACGTCTTGCGGACCCCGATGCGTTGCGGCCCTTCACGTTCAGCTAGGCGCAGGATCTCGGAGAGCCTGGCCTTTGCCTCGGCGATGGTCCAAACTTTGCCTTGCCCCGCGTCGTCCAACGGTTGAGTAGCCATCGCCGCCTCCTACATGGACTAGACTAGTCCATGTCCGATTTCTCAGTCGCCGACGAAGCTACGAGCCCCATCCCTCGGTTCGGGGCAATGCAGCGACCGGGACAGAAGTCTTCCCTAGTCGGTCAGGACCGGCTCCCGTGACTCGCTCTGGATGTAGCCCGGGTAGTCGGTGGCGGCGATCTCTTCGCAGCGTTCGCGGTAGACGCCCACGCCTCCGGCGTAGGGCATGAAGACCCTGGGCTTGCCGGGGATGTTGGCTCCGAGGTACCACGAGTCGGCGAGCATGTACATCGTCTGTTCGGCGACGTCGTTGACGTGCTGGACCCAGTCGTCCTCGGCCGCCGGATCGACGTCGACCGTGTCGACGCCCCGCTCGCGCAGGTAATCGATGAAGTCGGCGACGAACTCGACGTGCTGCTCGATCGAGACCGGCATATTGCTCAGCACCGAGGGTGAGCCGGGACCGGTGATCATGAACATGTTGGGGAAGTCGGTCGTGGACAGACCGAGGTAGGTCTTCGGTCCCTCGGCCCACTTCTCCGTGAGCTTCGCTCCGTTGCGGCCGGTGAAGTCGATCTTGAAGAAGGTGCCGGTCATCGCGTCGTAGCCGGTGGCGAAGACGATGATGTCGAACTCGTACTCTTCTCCGTCCGCCGTGCGCAGGCCGGTCGGCGTGATCTCTTCGATCGGGAAGTGGCGGATATCGACGAGGTCGACGTTGTCGCGGTTGTAGGTGTCGAAGTAGTTGGTGTCGATCAGCGCGCGCTTTGAACCGAACGGGTGGTCGCGGGGAAGCAGCTTTTCGGCGGTTGCGGGGTCGTTGACGATCTCACGGA
Source organism: Dehalococcoidia bacterium (assembly GCA_965204335.1). Classification (GTDB taxonomy): domain Bacteria; phylum Chloroflexota; class Dehalococcoidia; order Bin125; family Bin125; genus Bin125. Next base: position 1,174,640 of record OZ241982.1, read on the forward strand.
TTTTGCTGCGGATGAACTCCGAGGCGGTGTCGTTGGCGCGTCGGTCGACCGCGATGTCGCCGTACGACTGGAAGAGGAAGCGGAACCCGCCGACCTCCCAGAGTTCCTCGAACTTCGCCCGTCGTTCCTCATCGCTCACCTCAAGGGCGGACTCTTCCGTGAACTCGACAGGGAAGCCGGCGAAGGAGACCTTCGACTGTTGCATGATCTCCGTGTAGTTGGCCTTGACCTCCTTGAGGAATGCCTGGTCAACATTCTCGTGCCGAGCCGGGATCGTGTACTGCGGCGTGCGCTGGAACACGGTCAGGTGCCTGGACTCGCGGGCGATCACCGGGATCGACTGCACGCCGCTTGAGCCGGTGCCGACAACGGCAACCTTCTTGCCCTCGAAGTCGACGCCGTCGTGCGGCCAGGCGCCGGTGTGGTGCATTTCCCCCTCGAACGAGTCGAGGCCCGGAATCTGGGGAATCTGGCCGGTCGAGATGCAACCGATCGCGGTGACGACGTAGTTCGCCGTGACGCGGTCGCCCTGGTCCGTCTCGATCTCCCACAGCTCGGTGTCGTCGTTGAAGTGGGCCGCCGTCACGCTGGTGTTGAACTGGATGCCGCTGCGCAGATCGAAGCGATCGGCGACATGGTTGAGGTACTCGAGGATCTCGGGCTGCTCCGGGTACTTGCCGCTCCAGTTCCACTCCTGCAGCAGGTCGTCGTCGAAGGAGAAGCAGTAGATGTAGCTCTCCGAGTCGCAGCGCGCGCCCGGGTAGCGGTTCCAGAACCAGGTGCCGCCGACGCCGCTGCCGCGTTCGTAGACCTGGATGTTCATGCCCAGGTCGTCGCGCAGCTTCTTGAGCATGTACATCCCGGCGAAACCGGCGCCGATGACGACGGCGTCGTAGTGAGTGGTAGCAGTGGTGTCAGTCATTCTCGTTCTTCTCTCTGGTCCGCCCAGCGGGACTGAACGGACTCCTCTGGCATTGGGAGCGACCCGATTACGGCGAGTCTACCGTTTGCCGTGCGCGTAGCGCACGACGTTGCGGCGGATGGCCTTGACCACCTGCTGAAATCCGCGCTCGCTGCCGGGCAGCATCAGCAGTGCGAAGAAGGCGTGCATCTGCCCCTTGTGACGCTGCAGGTCAACATCGACGCCGGCGTCCATGAGCCGCTGGGCGTATTCCTCGCCTTCATCGCGGAGCGGATCGTGTTCGGCGGTCAGAACGACCGCAGGCGGCAGTCCGCTCAGGTCGTCCGCATAGAGTGGGGACGCGTCGGGTTCGGTGCGGCGTTCGACCTCGGGGATGTAGTGGTCGAAGAACCAGATCATCGAGTCCCGGGTCAGCAGCAGCTGGTTCTCGGGGTCCAGGTAGGAGGGGCGGTCGAAATTGGCGTCCGTCACCGGATAGACCAGGACCTGCATCGCGATATCCGGCCCGCTGCGGTCTCGTGCGCGGATCGCCATGACCGCCGAGAGGTTGCCGCCCGCGCTATCGCCGGCGACGATCAGCGGCACTTCGCCTCCGGCGATGTCGTTCATGTGCTCGGCGGTCCACTCCAGCGCCGCGTACGAGTCGTCGACCGCAACCGGGTATCGGTGTTCCGGTGCGAGCCGGTAGTCGACCAGCACCACGGCGCACGATGTGCGCTCGGCCAGCTTGCGGCCCAGCGTGTCCGATTCGTCGATTGAGCCAACGACCCAGCCGCCGCCGTGGTAGTAGACGATCACGCCCATGGATGGCTCGATCGGCACGAGGACGCGAACGTCGAAGCTGCCGTCGTGGCGCTCGATCGAGTGGTTTTCCACGCGAGCCATTCGCGGCGCCGGACCGTTGAGGGCCGCGAGTTCGGCACGGTACGCTCGCGCCTCTGCCGGGGACCGCTCATGCATCGCCCTGGCGTCGGGATCGGCGCCCTTGATCCTCTCCTCGTAGAAGGTTGCCGTCGCAACGTCGAGTGCCATGCGCTCCTCCTGCCATCGTTCCAAATCCACGCGCAAACAGGATAGTCACCAAACCCCAACCCATCCCCCACAGCACCCACGCCCCTCGCCAATCATCGACGATCAGCCGCACGTCCAATCACGGATTCCGAGGGTTGCGGCCACCTGTAACCGAACGCCTTGCATACAATCGTGCCAGACCACCAATCCGTAGTGCGCAGGCGGAACAGGAGTCTCGCTGATGCCGTTTGCGGAGGATGTCCACGCTGATCGTCCGATCACGATCGCGATGCTAGCCATATCCCTCGGCTTTGTGATTGGCGGTCTTTGGTCGTTGCTCGCTGGCAGTGATGTCAGTAGCAGGCTTGGATTGCTTGCCGTGGGCGCATTGCTGGCTGGGATCTGGCGACTGTTTGGTGTGCTGCACGTCAAGGTTGAGGAACAAGGCCTTCGGGCGCGGTTTGGGCCCTGGGGACTCAATCTCCCGGCCGAAGAGATTGACGCCGCTCGGGCCGAGGCATATCGCTGGGGTTCCTACTTTGGATGGGGAATGCGTTGGGGCCTGGATGAGGGTCGTCCGGGCCGCGCGATGTCCGTCCCGTTTCTTCGCCGCGGGATCATCGTGGACACCAAGCAAGGCGGGCGTCACTACATCAGCAGCCGTCGCCCCGACGAACTGGCGGCAGCGATCAACCGGATGCTGCAAGATCCGGCGGTGGGCTAAGAGCCGGCGCCACAGAGGTGTGAGTTGCGAGGTTGCCTACGCCAAAATCACCCGTTGAAATAAGAGCTCTTGCATATTGCGTCTGCCGTCCGCAACCAAACTCACGTAAACGGTGTCGCCTGAGACTCGATAGATGATCCGGTATGACCCCACGATCAACTCCCGATACTCGCTGAGCCCTTGGTCCACGAGTTCAAGGGGTCGGCGCCCCCGATTCGGATGCTGAACGACGGACTGAATGACCTCTTCGATCTGATCGATGAGTCGCTCGGCGGCTTCTGAGGACCCGCGACGAGCGACGTGGTCAAAGATTGTCTCGAGATCGCGTTCAGCGTCCTCCGACACTTCGACCGAATACTCCATCAGCCAGACTGATATCGCTGTCGCAGGCGCTCAAAGACTTCGCTGGCGGGACTGGTGCGACCTTCGCGAATTTGCTTCTCACCCAGGGCAAGAATCTTGAGGAGCGCTAGCGTCTCCAGACGTTCCTCGTACGACTCGATGTCCTGCACGACCGCCTTCGCCTCCCCGTTTTGGGTAATGACGATTGGCTCGGGGTGCTCTCCAAGCCTCCCGATGATTTCGGCTGCTTCAGCCTTGAATGCGCTGATGGACTTCGTTACGACCATGGATGCTCTCCTGCTCAGACTGAATATAGTCCGAACATGGACCAGAGTCAAGGCGAGCCCCTCAGGCATGCAGCGCCTCGCCTCGATGGAGGCGGGCGGCCGTCTCGTAGGTCTGACCCATCGATCTGACCGTCGGCGCGTGCGCCGTGAGGAAGCGGCTCGCGCCGATCAGTACGTCGTCGGCCTCGGGACGATCCCCGAAGCGCTCCACCAACCGCAGCGCCGCGTCGTAGATCTGGAACGAGTGGAACCCCGCGTCCTCGCGTAGCAGCGCCGTGCCCAGTGTGCGAACGACCTCGCCCTGCCGGCCGCCCGCGAGCAGATCGGCAACCGACTGGCCCGTCTCGTCGACCTGTTGCTGGCGGTCGAAGTGCTCGAGCAGGTCGTCGGTCGAGGTCGAGCCGCCGTTCGGCTCCGGTCGCGGCTGACGCGGCATGTTGAGGAACCGCTCCAGGTAGACCGAGGCGGCCCCGTCGAGGATCCCGCGCGCCAGTTCGCGCGACGGCGCGCGCTGCATCGCGCGGTCGACCGCGTTGCAGTAGGTGAACGTGTGATGCACCGTGTTCCAGTCGCCGAACTCGTTGGAGATGTGGAAGTGCAGCGGCCGGCGGGCGGCCGCGTAGGCGACCGTCAGGCTGAGTTCATTGAGCGGCGCGCCGGCGCGGGCCGCCTCGACGATGCGGTGCAGCGAGCGGTCCGGCGGATCGTCGAGAATCGACTCGGCGACCGGCCGGTGCTCGTCCCACGATTGGTTCCGTTCGCCGCCCACGGCCAGCGCCTCGTCGAGCGCCTCGCCGGCTTCGTCGAGCAGTCGGGGCAGGTCGACCGGGTGCTGCCAGGCGGAGGTCTCCTCCATCCGCTGGGCGCCCGTGATCGTGGGGATGACGGAGCTGAGCACATCGGGCGCCGTCTCCCAGCCGACCGAGTCGAGCAGCTCACAGGCCTTGTTGGCGAAATCGAGCGTGTGGCCGACGTCCATGAACGTGTGGTCGGTGGAGGCGGAAAAGAGCAGGTCGGCGAGCTGCGCCTCGTCCAGACCGGCCACGGCGGCGGTGCGCAGGCAGCGCTCGGCGGCGTTGGGCGACCGCACCTCGGCGAATCGGCGGAACCAGGTGCGGAACTGCTCCGGGCGATCCTCGTCCGTATCGAGCGCGGCGATGTCAAAGTCGGGCGGCTGACCCTGCACGCTGCGGGCCACGTGCACGACGCCCTGGTAGAGCGCCCTCGGCCGGTCCTCAGGATCGAGATGCGGCAGCACATTGGCCATTGCGGTCAGGATCGAGAGCCCGCTCGACCAGCCCGCGGCGCGGTTCCTGACGCCGAAGCGCGCGGCCTCGGCCAGGATCAGGTCCTCGCGCCCCGCTTCGCAGAGTCCGATCACCGACTTGGCCACCACGAGCCGCAGGTTCTGTTCGAGACCCTCCGACAGCTTCCGCGTGCAGTGCGCGACCGCCTCTTCCTCGACCGGCTCCGGGTCGAGCCAGACCTCGCCGTCGCGCACTTCCGCCCGGAACGCGGCGACATCGTCGGCGAACAGATCGAACGCGCAGCCGCCGGAGAGGTCGAACTTCGCATGGTGCCAGTGACAGGTCAGGATGCCGTCGGCGACCGTGCCCTGGCTCAGCGGGAAGCCCATGTGCGGACAGCGGTTATCGACCGCAAACACCTGCTCGCGATGCCAGAAGACCGCAGCGGTACGCTGTCCGGTCGAGACGACGCGCACCCCGTCGCCCTGCAATTCCTCAAGCGAGCACACTCGTACCGTCGCGTTCATGACAACCCTCCAGTCCTCACTCGAAGGCTACCGATGAGAACGCGCCGCTGTCCGCGCCGAGTAGCTTGAGGGAATCCTGGAAGGGATAGGTGAAGGAGTTTCAAGGTGTCGAATCCAACAATCTCCAGCCGTCCACGGGGCGCGCATCTGGTCGGCAGCGTTCCCCTGGCCGACAGCGAGGCGGTGTTTCGCGAGGTATGCGGCAGGCTGGGGGCTCGCCTGCGTCGGGTGCCGGATGGTGAGACCGGGATCAGGACCAACTGGATCCAGTGGCAGTTTCCGCTACTCATGGAGGTTCCTGAGTTCGAGTCGGCGGATGAACAGCCCGGCCCGTTCGGAGCCAGGCTGCAACTGAAGCGCGGCCTGACCAGCAATGAGATCGAGTTCCCGGAACTGGGCTATCGGGCGGCGGCGGTCGAGTCGTACGACGTGTTCTCGCGCCTGAAGAACGAGGGCCTGATCGGTGCGGGCGTGCGGTTCCAGGTCTGCCTGCCGACGCCGCTCGCGGTGATCCACATCCGCTTCATCCCTCGTGACCAGGAAGCCGTCGAGCTGGCCTACGAACGCCGGCTACTCGAGGAGTTGGACGGCATGCTCGATCTCATTCCGGGCGAGGAGTTGGCCGTCCAATGGGACACCGCCGTCGAGTTTGCCATCCTGGAAGGCCTCCTGCCGTCCTTCATCGGCGACCCTGAGTCCGAGATCGTGGAGCGATTGGTGCGGTTGGCCGAACACGTGCCTCCTGGTGTCGAGACCGGGTTCCACCTCTGCTATGGGGACGTCCAGCACCAGCACTTCATCGAACCGGCCGATACCTCCAGGCTGGTCGCGATCGCCAACGGCGTCTGCGCCGGCGTCGAGCGCTCAGTTGACTGGATGCACATGCCCGTGCCGCGCGACCGCAGCGACGACCCCTACTTCGCCCCGTTGAGCGACCTCCGGCTGCAGGACGAGACCGAGCTCTACCTCGGTCTGGTCCATCTCACGGACGGCGTGAACGGGACCAACGGACGTATCGCTGCTGCTCAGAGGGTCGTCCGTGGATTCGGAGTCGCAACCGAGTGCGGCTTCGGCAGACGTCCGGCGGAGACTGTTCCGGCGCTGCTGGACGTTCACGCGGGCGTCGCCGATCCACCGTGACGCCGGAGGGAGCCGTTCATGACGAAATCGGAAGCCGGTCTGTCCCGTCCCATCCAGCCGATGCCTCCGTCGGTCGAGCTGGCATTGCAAGAGCGGGGCCTGGTTGCGGCCTACCAGGCCCGACCGCCGTATCAACGCAACGACTATCTCGGCTGGATCAATCGAGCGAAACGACCCGAGACCAAAGAGCGCCGACTCAGGCAAATGCTGTCCGAGCTGGAGCGCGGCGATGTCTACATGAAGATGGACTGGCGCCCCGGTCGCGCCCGCTGATCCCCTCCACTCCCCACTCCCCTGCCCCCGCGCAACGGCGCTCTCTGTTTCACGAGTCGGCCCCCAGCAAATCCGATCCCCCGCGCTTGACGCGGGGGCCAGAGCAACCAGGCCGGCGATTATCTGTTTCGTCTGCTGTGACCACCAAGGATTCTCGTGACGAACTCAGACCTCGTGTGACTACACTGTGCTGAACCTGCCAATTGGTCAAATCACTCCCCGCTGCGCTCAGAGGAGGTCACATGATCGGAAGCTTTCGTTTCACCCGCAACCGAGTCGCGATCGTACTGGCGCTGATCCTCACGGCCGTCGTGACCACTCTGGCCAACCAGTCCCTCTTCAGCGATGCGACCGCCCAACCTGAATCGGGAGGCGGCGAAGTCCGGATCGCGGCCCGCTCCCTAAGCGACGGACGCGTCGAGGTTGGTCTGCAGGAGCAACTCGACGGTTCATGGAGTCGCTTGCAGCGTCCCAAGGCTCGATTCCTCGGCCTCGACCCCGAGCTCGATCGTTGGTACTTCAGCTCCCCACTCCAAGTGGCCGCCAGGACCGACAACTCGCGCCCGGTCATGAACCCCGAGGCGATTTCCGACCCTGGATTCGCCTGCGTGGTGACTCACGGCCGTGTGAGCGACGCCTTCTGGCGCAGACTCGAGTTGTCCGCGACGATCGCCGCGCGCAGCATGGGCGTACCAGTACGCATGTCCCACCACCCCGACGGCGCCGATCAGGCCGCCGCCATCACACAGTGCGTCGACGACGGCGCATTTGCCATAGCCTCCACCATTGCCGATCCGAACGCTCTGCTCCCCGCCCTGCGCGCCGCGCATCAGGCAGGCGCTCAGATTGTGACGTTCAACTCCGGCTCAGAATTCGCATCTCAGAGCGGTTCCTCGTTCCACATCGGCCTGAACGAAACCGCCGTCGGACGCACTGCCGGCGAGCAATTCGATTCGGCCTCGATCAGCGGAACCGTGCTCTGCATCATTCACGAGCAGGACAACGTCGGATTGAACGAGCGCTGCCAGGGCCTTGAACAGGCATACAGCGGGGGCGAGGTCGAAATCCTGGAACTGGACGAGTCCCTCAGCGATATCGAACGTTCGGAGCGCATCCGGGAACGCCTCAGCGCGGATTCGCCGCCCGCCGCGATCTTCACGCTCAACTCCAACGTCGCCACGGCTGCCATTCAGGCAGCGCATGCCACTGGTCAGCGACCGCGCATCGGCACGGTTGGCTTGGACTTCAGCCAGATTGGCAGCATGCTCCCCGTGGTTCGGGAAACGGTCGCGTTTTCCATGGACAACACAGCCGGCTCCCAGGCGTATCTAACCATCGCCGAACTACGGCGCAAGCTCGATTTCATCCTCGCTGGCAACCCGAATCCTGGCAACATCGCGAGTCGCGCTACGACCGTGGCTGACCTCCGCCCCCGAGTGTTCAATGTGGCGCGTGTGCTGGAAAACACTGATTTCTTGGAGTGGCTGGCCGAAGTCTCCGGCAACTGACGCAAGCACCGCGCTCCACGCCCGCTTGCGATCCTCTCGCCCCGTGCGAGAAGCCCGGCGCCTGTCCCCGAGCAGCTTGCCCCTGGCTTGAACAGGGGGCGGGGAGTGAGGACTTCCACTCCCCGTTCCCCCGCCAGCCGCTGCCTGCTCATCCTCAAGGCGCAACATCTCCACTGCCAGGCCCTCAGCCAGCGCCAGATCGCCGAGCGCATGGGCTGCTCCCGGGGGAGACGGAAATCTCCGCCGCTCGCGATATCCTGAGATCGAGAGCATGGTTTGAGGAGACCGCCCATGACCGCGCGCCGCCCCGCCGAGGAGATCGCCCGCCTCGGCGACCGCATCTACGAGCGCGACATCCGCGCCCAGGTCGAGGACGCCCACGACGGAGCGTTCGTCGCCATCGATGTCGAAAGCGGCAGCTGGGCCCTCGCCGGGAGCGAGCTTGAGGCAGCGGCGCGACTGCGCGAGCGTCAGCGGGACGCGCTCAATGTCTGGCTGCTGCGGGTCGGCTACCGCGCGATCGCCAGCATCGGCGGCGGCTCCCTCCGGGGCGGCAGGTGATCGAAGGCTCGGTCAACGCGAGCCTCGAGTCGGTCGTCGCGCTCGAGCTGCGCGGTCCGGCGGGTCAGGCCCGCTCCGTGGACGCCGTCGTGGACACCGGGTTCAGCCGCTTCCTGACGCTGCCGCCGTCGGTAGTAACGGAGTTGGGCTTGCCCTTTGCCGGTGCGCGTCTGGTGATTCTCGCCGACGGCAGCGAAGTGGCGCTCGACGCCTACGTGGTGACCGTACTCTGGGATGGTCGGCCGAGGGAGATCGTCGCTTACGCTGCCGACACGACGCCCCTGATCGGGATGTCGATGCTTGAGCGCCACAGCCTGTACGTGGAAGTCGAGGACGGCGGTCGAGTCATCATCGAGGCTCGCTGAAGCCGCCCCGTCCGTGCTCCGCGCGGGGAACCCCTCACCCCCTACACTCCCTACCGACCCACCACCCCCACGCGAGGCTCGACGACCATGCCCAACGACACACCCACGATCGACTCACAGGTCCACGCCTACGACCGCAACAACGAGGACAACTACCGCTCCGTGCTGGCCGGGCCGGCGACGGTGACCGGCGGCGAGATGGTCGCGGCGATGGACGCGGTCGGCGTCGACGGCGCGCTGCTGATCTCGCCGTTCACGATCTACGGCTACGACTCCAGCTATTGCGAGGGCGTCGCCGAGCGCTACCCCGACCGCTTCGGCCTGATCGCGCCGTTCGACCCCAACTCGGACACCGTCGCGGCCGATGTCGAGGCCTGGGCCGCGCGGCCCGGCGTCGTCGGCGCGCGCATCGTGCTGGCCTTCGAGGGCGTCGATGCCGACCATCCCGGGCTCGCGCATGTGCTCGAGGCCGGCGCTCGCAGCGGCATCCCGATCAACGTCCTCTGTTGGGGCCAGTTGCCGATCCTGTCCGAGCTGGCGCAGCGCCATCCCGACACGCAGATCGTGATCGACCACGTCGGCCTGCAGCAGCCCTTCCAGCCGCCGGCCCCCGACGAACCATGGGCCGAGGTCGACAATGTCATCGCCCTCGCGCAGTACGACAACGTCGCGATCAAGATCTCCGGCGCCTGCACGCTCTCGCACGAGCCGTTCCCCTACCCCGACATCTGGCCGCCGCTGCATCGCATCTTCGAGGCCTACACGCTCGAGCGCTGCCTCTGGGGCACCGACTGGACGCGCGCCACCAACCTGCTCACCTTCGAGCAGGGCGTCGAAGCCTTCCGCCAGACCGACACGCTGTCGGACGACGAGCGCGCCACGCTGATGGGCGGTTCTGTGCAACAGATCTACGGCTGGTCGCCGGGCGGTTCCGACGCCGGAGGCTAGGGACGGTCGGCGTCGTGCCACTCGTTGAACATCGACGTGCGGCCGCCGTCGACGACGAGGTCGTGCGAGTTGACGAATCGGCCGGCGTCGCTGGCCAGGTAGAGCGCCGCCTCGGCGATGTCCTCGGAGAGCCCGGCGCGGGTCATCGGCGTGGCTCGCGACAGGTTGTAGGTGAGCTTGGTCATCTTTCTCTCGTTCTCTTCGTCCGAGAGCGTGTTGGCCCGGGCCGAGCCGCCGTAGAAGATCGGCGTGGCGATCGCGCCCGGCGAGATCACGTTGACGCGAATCCCGTAGCGCCCCAGCTCGACCCCGGCCAGCTTCGAGTAGTGCGTCAGCGCCGCCTTGAGCGCCGAGTAGAGCGGGTCGCCCTGGCGATAGCGGATCGCGGCGATGCTCGAGTTGTTGATGATCGATCCGCCGCCCGCCGCCTTCATCGGCTCGATCGCATAGCGGATGCCCAGCATCGCGCTGCGCAGCAGCAGGTGCACGCCGTAGTCGATGTCCTCGCTGGTGATCGAGTCGAACGGCCCGCGGGTCGGTCCGCCGGCGTTGTTGAACAGCACGTCCAGCGAGCCGAACGTCTCGACGGCGAGGTCGATCGAGGCCTTGATCTCCGCCTCGTTCATCACGTCGGCCTCGTGATAGACCGCGTTCGCCCCGAGCCGATCGGCCAGCGCCGATCCCTTGTCGCGTGAGCGCCCGGTCAGGACGACCTTCGCGCCTTCGGCGACGAACAACTCGGCCGTCGCGGCGCCGATCCCGCTCGTGCCTCCGGTGATGACTGCGACCTTGTCCTGCAAGCGTTGACCCATGACGTGCTCCCTCGGACGCAGGGTAACCGGGGACGTCGCCGGCGCTGCTGCCGGGTAAGGCAGAGGATCAATCGGCGGCCGCGATTCGTTCGTTGGTGGCCGGATCGATTTCGAACGCGCCTTCAAGATCCAGTTCGGCGCCCATCTCGCGGACCGCAGGCAGCACTTCCTCGCCCATCAGGCGCAGGCTGCGCATCGCGTCCTCGTGGTCCATCGAGCCATCGCCGTCCCAGAAGAAGATCGCGCCCGGGCGAATCTCTTCCAGCAGGTTGCGGATCTGCGGCAGGACGGTCGTCGGCGTGCCGTGGATGATGGCCTGCTTGTCGACCTGCTCCTTGAAGGGGTCGCCCTTTTCGGTCTGCTGCGGCTCTCCCTCGGCCGCTGCCTGCTGCTTGCGTTGCTCGAGCGCTCGTTGCAATTCGACCCGTCCGCGCGATGCGGCGAGCGCGGGGATCTGCGATGTCGGCAGCACCTCGGTGCGAGAGGTCAGGCCGGGGAGCGACTGCAGGAAGGGCCGCACCTGGCCCTGGTTACCTTCGAGGAACGGGTTGCTCGGACCCTGGAGGAACTTGCGCGCCGTCGCTTCGGCCAGTTCCTCGGTCTCGTCGACGTGGATCTTGAACACATAGCCGGTGTGCTGCGTGCCCGCCTCGTAGCCCGCTTCGCGGGCGCAGGCGCGGTAGTACTCGAACGACTGCTTGGTCGGCTCCATCTCGGTGGCCAGCATGATGTAGGGGTAGCGACGCTCGGCCGCCCACTTGACCGTGTTGCGCGACATCACGCCGGGAATCCAGATCGGCGGATGCGGGTCGGAGTACGGCCGCGCCCACGGGTTGACGTAGCGGTACTGAAAGTGCTCGCCCTCCCAGCGGAACGGTCCGGGTGTGGTCCAGGCCTTGACGATGAAGTCGTGGGCTTCCTGGTATCGCTCCCAGTTGAACGGCGAGGCGCTGTTGTGCGCTACGCTCTCGCGGCCGGTGCCCCGCACCCAGCCGCTGACCAGCCGGCCGCGCGAGATCATGTCGATCTCGGCCAGCTCCTCGGCCAGCCAGAGCGGGTCGTCCCAGATCGGCAGGACGTTGCCGAGCAGCACGATCTTGGCGCGCCTGGTGATCCGGGCGAGGATCGCCGCCTCGACGTTCATCACGCTGCCCATGCAGAACGGCGTCGAGTGATGCTCGTTGAGCATCAGGCCGTCGAAGCCCATCTCTTCGGCGTAGAGCTTCTCGTCCAGGTACCGGTTGTAGAGCTCGGCCCCGATCCGCGGGTCGTAGCTATCATTGCTCATGCCGAGGTCCTGGATGTCGCGTCCGGTCGCACCGAAGTAGCCGGAGTTCGGATCCTGATAAGGCCGCTCGGTGAAGTAGCCGATGAACATCTCGCGCCTCCTGAGGCATGGGGAGTCCGCCCGAACAGGCGTGGCCGCAGTCTAGGAGTCCTGAGGGCGGCGCGTCGGCGCTATTCGTCCTCGGGATAGAGGACGACGCGCACGAAGCGGTCGTCGAGCAGGTAGAGCCGGGCCGCGGCAACGACCTGCTCCAGCGTCAGCGCTTCAAGCCGGTCGTCGTATGCCGTAATCTCGGCGAGCGGTTCACCGCGTTGCGTCGTGGACTGAATCTGGTTGAGCCAGAACCCGTTGTCCCTGACCTGTTCCTCGCGAGTGGTTCGCAACTGCTCCTTGACGGTGTCCAGATAGCTCTGTTCCCCGCCACCCTTCAGCCAGTCGATCTCAACGCCGACCTCGCCGATCAGCTCCTCAACGCGGTCGGGATCGCTGCCGTAGATGATGACGACCTGGTACTCCTGATCGGGCAACCGCCTGGCCCTCGCGCTGACCTGGACGAAGTACGTGCCGCCCAGCGCCTCGCGCAAGCGCTCGCGCAGGCGCGTGGTCAGCATCTCGCCGGCGACACGCAGCGCCAGGACGTCCTCGTTGGTCCACTCCGCGTCGCCGGCGAACACCCACACCGTCTGACTGCGTGGTTCGATGCCGCTGTAGACGGCTTCGTCAATCACGCCTGCCGGCGGATCCACTTCGACATCTCGCCACTGCTCAACGCGGCCCGAGGTCGGCAAGCTGGCGAGATAGGTGCTCGTCAACGAGCCCAGTTCATCCCAATCGAATGCGCCCACGAACACGAATGTGGCGTCGCCCAGGTCGGCGAAGCGGTCGGCGTAGACGGAGACGGCGCGGTCGTAGCTGAGATCGTCCACGACCTCAAGGGAGAGCGGCCGCCGGCGCAGATGACCCTGGCTGAGCAGTACGTTCGCGCGGTCGTAGAGCACGGCGTCCGGCTGGGTCGGCCGCAGCTCCGCCGATGTGCGCAGCCGCGATTGGTAGGTCGTGAAGTAGTCCGGATCGATTCCCGCGTCGGTGGCGTACAGCGTGATCAGCTGGAACATGGTCTCCAGGTCCTCAGGCGACGCGTTTCCGCTCAGACCTTCGAACAGTTCGCCGATGAACGGGGACACCGAGACCCGCTTGCCGGCCAACAACCGGTCCAGCGCGACGCTGTCGTGCGGTCCGCCGCCGCTGCCGTCGACCAGATCGGCGGCGAACTGAGCCGATACGAAATCCTCGTCGGAGACCAGCGAATGGCCGCCCGGGCTGAACGCGGTGAAATGAACCTCGTCGTTCTTGAAGTCGGTCTGCTTGGCGATCACGGTGATGCCGTTGGACAGCGTCCATCGCACGGCGTCGATGGACTCAATCGGCGTTTCCTCGACGATGCTGCCGGCGATCGGAATGGTCGCGAGCAACGGGACGTCGTCGAACTCCTCGGCGTACGGATCCACCACGAGCGCGCTCGCGCCGTCGAGCTGAGTCCGCAGCGCCGCGGCCAGGGCTCCGTCCTCGCCGATCTCGATGCCTTCCGGGCCGAGCACCAAGAGCACCGCGTTTCGGGACTCGCTCCACGAGGCTCCGACTGCATCGACCTCGGCCAGCGTCAACTGCGGCAGCAACTGTTGGTACAGCTCCCACTCCGCCTCGATCCCGGCGACCGGCGGCCCGCCGAGGAAGTGATTGCGAATCTCGTTGGCGAGCTGTGACGAATCGAGCTGATCGCGCTGCCGGTAGGAGCTCTCGACCGAGCTCAGCAGGTTGTCGATCTCGCGCTCCAGTTCGGCAGCCGTGAACCCGTGCTGCGCGACACGCTGCATTTCTTCGAGCAATGCGGCGACACCGTCCTCGACGCCGTCCTGTTCCGTGATGATTGTGAACGTCTGGATGTCGAGCGGCTCGACAAACCGACCGCCGCCGGCTCCGGAGTCCAGCCAGGGCGGGTCGGCTTCCTGTCCGCGCTCGAAGAGTCGGGCGTTGAGCATCGCGAAGGCGAGCTGTCCAACGACACTGCGTCGGAAGGCGCCCAGGTCCCCTCCGCTGTCGGGGCTCAGTTTGCGCACCAGCGTCACCTGCGTGATCGGCGCCTCGGGATCGGTGAAGACATCCACGATCGGCGTGTCGTTGTCGGGCACGGCGTAGCTGGGTCTGTCGGTCGGTTCCGCGACCGCCGCCCGCTCCTGGTACGCCTCGCCCTCGGGCGGCGGCGCGAAGTGCTGCGTGATCCTGGCTTCGATCTCTTGCATATCGAACTCGCCGACGGCCACGACGGCCATCAACTCAGGTCGATACCAGCGCTCGTAGAACGCCCGGAACTGTTCCACCGGCGCGGTCTCGATGATCTCGACCAGGCCGATCGGAGCGCGCTCGGCGTAGCGAGAGTCGCCGAACAGCAGCGGGTAGAGGTTGGTCTGGAAACGCGATCCGAACCCCTGAAACAGGCGCCATTCCTCCAGAATCACGCCTCGCTCCAGCTCCACCTCCTCCGGATCCAGACTGATCCCGAAGGCCCAGTCGCTGAGGATCTGGAACGTGGTGTCGAGGATCTCGGGATCGTCGGTGGGTATCTCGAGCCAATAGACCGTGTAGTCGTAGCTGGTGCCCGCATTCAGGTGGGCCCCGAAGCTGCTGCCGATTGACTCGATGTAGTCGATGATCTCTTGCTTGGCGAACCGCTCGGTCCCGTTGAAGGCCATGTGCTCGAGGAAGTGCGCGAGCCCGCGCTGCTCTTCTTCCTCGAACAGGGAGCCGGCTCTCACGACCAGCGACAACTGGGCCCGATCGCGCGGTTCGGTGTTGTGCTTGATGTAGTAGGTCAGCCCATTGCTGAGCGTGCCGCGGACGACGCTCGGGTCGAACGGCAGCGGATCGTCGGAGTTCCACTCAGGCAGGGCGGCGTCCGCCTCCTGGGCGGGCTCCTCTTCATCGGCTTCCTCAACCACTTCGACCGATTCGTCCGTCTCCTCTTCGGCGGCAGTGGACTGCTCAGGCCCTGCACCGTCGGATGCGGTCGAAGCCGTCTCAGCCTGCACCTGTTCGGACGCCTCGCCCGTGGCCGGTCTGCTCTCCGGGTCGGCGGTCTCGGCGGCCGACTGTTCGGCGGCCTGCTGTTCCGTCGACGTTTCGGGCGCGGTCGGAATTTCGTCGCTGCATCCCGCCAGCCCGACCAGGGCGAGCATGAACAATCCTGCGACCGCTCCGACCTTGAGAACCTGCTTCATCAGCCCACCCTCTTCCTCTTCTCGGTCCCCGAGCGTACAGGCGCCGTCTGCAGTTGCAGCCGAACGCGATGCGCATTCTCTCCAAGGCAGCGTTTACGCGCTGTCGCTTCCGAACGGTTGGAGCTCGTCGATCGCTGCAGTTCGGCGCGTCCCGTATCTGGTGGGCCGGTCGTGTGCGAAGCAGCGAACAGATGCCGAGGATCGACAGTCGCCTGCCATCCAGGCATGCGCCGCTGCGGGACGTCAGTGGCTACAGTGAGGGCGATGAGCGCCCACAGCAGCCCCGACGTGCTGACTCATCTGACTCTGCGGGAGCGTCACCTGGCGCTCGGCGCTCGGTTTGCGCCCTTTGCCGGCTGGGAGATGCCGCTGCAGTACGAAGGCATCGTGGCCGAGCACCTCGCCGTCCGCGAGCGAGTCGGCGTGTTCGACGTCTCGCATCTCGCCAGGGCCTGGGTAGAGGGACCGCAGGCTGCCGAACAACTGCGCTCGGTCACCACCTTCGACGTCACAAGCCTGCCTGAAGGCACCGCGCACTACTCGCTCTACTGCAACGAAGACGGCGGGATCGAAGACGACATCTTCGTTTATCACCTGCCCGATCATCGCTGGCTGGTGATCCACAATGCCGCGAACGCCGATTCCGACTTTGCACGACTGCGGAGCGTCGCCGGAGATTCCGCCTCCGAGGTGACGCCGGAGACGGTGATGCTGGCCGTGCAGGGTCCCGACGCCATGGCGCTGCTGGCCAACGTCTTTGGACCAGCGATTGGGTCCCTGGAACCGCGCGACTGCGTCGAACTGGACTGGCGAGGAGCGCACGTCCTGTTCGCCCGGACCGGCTACACGGGCGAGGACGGCGGCGAGTGCATCGTCGAGGCAGACCACGCCGGTGATCTCTGGCACGCCCTGGTGTCCGGAGGAGCGACGCCGGCCGGTCTCGGCGCGCGCGACACCCTGAGGCTCGAGGCGGCGTTGCCGCTGCACGGCAACGACATTGACCGAACGACGCATCCCTACGAGGCCGGTCTGGGCTTCGCCGTCAGCCTCGACGATGGAGCGCCGTTCACCGGCCGTGACGCGCTGGTCGAGCTCAAGGCTCGCCCCCGCGAACGGCGCCTGGCGCATCTTGCCGCGCGGGCCCGTGGTGTGATCCGGAACGGTTACGACGTCCGGGCGCCCGGGCTCGATGGGCCCGTCGCCCAGCTCAGCAGCGGCGGCTATAGTCCCAGCCTGAAGATCAGTATCGGGATGGCCTACCTGCCCGTCGACCTGGCCAAGCGCGGCGCCATGCTCGAAGTCGATGTGCGCGGACGCGCGCTGCCGGTCGAGGTGGTACGCCGACCGTTCTATCGGAAGCCGGAGGACCCGTAACCATGGAGTACGCAACGCCCGAGAACCTGCTCTACACGTCCGACCACGAGTGGCTGCGCCGAGAAGGCGAAGGCTCCGACGAAGTCACCGTCGGAATCACGGAGTTCGCTCAGGAGCAGCTGGGCGACGTGGTCTACCTCGAACTGCCCCCGGACGGAACCGCACTGACCGCCGGCGAGCCGTTCGGCGAAATCGAATCGGCCAAGACCGTCGCAGAGCTGTTCGCGCCGGTCAGCGGGGAGTTGATCGGATCCAACGGCGAGCTCGTGGATCGGCCCGAACTGGTCAATGAATCACCGTACGACGAAGGCTGGATCGTCCGCGTGCGAATCGCGGACGCATCGGAGCTGGATACGCTGTTGGACGCGGACGCCTATCGCGCACTGATCCCGGAGGACTAGCGGTGCCCTCGTCGACGCCCGCGGGGTCACCCCATCCCTACATTCCAGCCACCGCGGCCGACCGCGCACGGATGCTGGAGCATATCGGTGTTGACGAACTGGATGCGCTCTTCGGCGACCTGCCCGACGCGTTCCGCGATCCGACGATCGACTTGCCGCCTGCCCTGACCGAACCGGAACTGATCGCGTTGCTCAGCGCGCGGGCCGCTGAGAACGTTGCCTCGACGCAGCCCAGCTTTCTAGGCGCCGGCGCGTACCGACGTTCGGTGCCTTCGGTCGTCTCGCACCTGACGAGCCGTTCCGAGTTCGTCACCGCCTACACGCCGTACCAGCCGGAGATCAGCCAGGGCACATTACAGTCGGGCTTTGAGTTTCAGTCGGTTGTCTGCGAGTTGACGGGAATGGACATCTCGAACACGGGTCTCTACGACGTCGCCAGCGCGACAGCCGAAGCGTGTCTGTTGGCCTCGCGGGTGACCAAGCGCCAGGCTGTCGCGCTGCTGGAACCGATCCATCCCGGAACCGCCGACGTCGTCCGCACCTACGCCGCCGGCGCCGGTCTGCGGGTCGACGCCGTCGCGTCCGCCGCCGAGACCGGCGACGAACACGCCTGTCTTGTGGTCCAGCAACCCGATTTTCTCGGCGCGATCGTCGATCTCGAACCGCTGGCGAACCAGGCCCACGACGAGGGCGCGCTGCTGGTCGCCGTCGCGGATCCCTTTGCGCTGGGACTGCTGCGCGCGCCCGGCGACGCCGGCGCCGACATCGTCACCGGCGAGGGTCGGGATCTGGCCGGGGCGCCCGCCTACGGCGGCCCATCGCTCGGTCTGTTCGCTGCCGGCCTGCCCTACATGCGGCAGATGCCCGGACGGATCGTCGGGCGGACGACGGAGCTGGCGAATGATGCCCGCGGAGGCGACCCGCGCACCGGCTACGTCCTCACCCTGCAGGCGCGCGAGCAGTTCATCCGACGAGAACGCGCCACTTCCAATGTCTCGACCGCCCAGTCGCTGATCGCCCTGGCCTTCACGATCGCCGTCCAGGCGCTCGGGCCCCGCGGGCTGCGGGCGTCGGCGGAGCTCTGCTATCAGAGAGCTCATGACGCCGCCGCACGCGTCGCCGCCTTGCCCGGTTTTGAAGTTCCGGAGCGTGGTCCCTGGTTTCAGGAGTTCCTCCTGCGCGGGCCCGTTCCCGCCGCGGAGCTCTCAGCTCGACTGTCGCAGCTTGGCATCACGGCGGGACTGGACGTATCGAATCGGCCGGAGCCGGAGACGCGCAACTCGTTGCTCTTCGCCGTCACAGAGGCCACGCCCGATGCGCATGTCGACGCGCTGATCGAAGCGCTGGCGTCGATCGGAGACGAGGCATGACGGCGCCCGGGTCCGGCGGCGAGGATGTCGGCGCTCGATTGAGTTTCGATCGCGGCGCCCCCGGCCGCCGAGCGGTTGACGTCCCGGTCTGGACCGGTGAACACACGCCGCTGCCCGATTCCCGGCTGTTGCGAAACTCGGTGCGGCTGCCGGAGATGAGCCAGGGTGAGTTGGTTCGCTACTACACGGAACTCTCGGCTCGCAACTACGGCATCGACTCGGGCACCTATCCGCTCGGCTCCTGCACGATGAAATTCAACCCCAAGGTCAACGATTCGATCGCGTTTCTCCCGGGATTCGCCGACGCGCATCCACTTGCTCCGGAAGAGGAGACGCAAGGCACGCTGCGCACGTTGATGGAGCTTCGCAACGGCCTGGCCGAGATCACCGGATTGCCCTCGGTCAGTCTGGCGCCCGCGGCGGGAGCGCAAGGCGAACTGGCCGGCGTCCTGATGATCAAGGCCGCCCTGGAGGATCGGGGCGAGCTCGAACAGCGCCGACGGATCCTCGTGCCAGACTCGGCGCACGGCACCAATCCCGCCACCGCCGCCATGGCCGGTTTCGCGGTCACGCACATCCCGACGGCCGACGACGGCTCGCTCGACCGAGCCACGATCGAACGCGAGTTGGACGAGACCGTCGCAGGAGTGATGGTCACCGTGCCGAACACGCTCGGACTGTGGGAACGCGGGATCGAGGAGGTCGCCGATCTGATCGACGAGGCCGGCGCGTATCTGTATGCCGACGGCGCCAATCTGAATGCGATCATGGGCCGCGTGCGCTACGGCGACCTGGGTTTCGACGTTGCCCACCTCAATCTGCACAAGAGCTTCAGCACGCCGCACGGCGGAGGCGGACCGGGAGCCGGTCCCGTCTGTTGCGATGAAGAGTTGGCCCCGTACTTGCCGACGCCGATCCTCATTGAGGACAACGACGGGCTCGTTCGCCTCGCGGCGCCGGAACGGAGCATCGGTCGACTGCAACAGTTCCACGGCAACGCCGGAGTCCTGTTGCGCGCCTACGCCTACATGCGCGCGCTCGGTCTCGACGGTCTGCGAGCGGTCTCGGGCCAGGCCGTCCTCAACGCCAACTACCTGCGCGTCCTGCTGCATGGACGCTACGACCTGCCGTACGACCAACCGGTGCTGCACGAGGTCGTGTTCTCAGGCTCCCGCCAACGCCGACAGCACGGCGTGCGGACATACGACATCGCCAAGCGGCTGATCGACCACGGCTTCCACCCGCCGACGGTGTACTTTCCCCTGATCGTCGATGAGGCGTTGATGATCGAACCGACGGAGACGGAACCGCCGGAGGCGATCGAGGCGCTGGCCGATGCGCTGATCGCCATCGCCGACGAGGCGGAGCGCGATCCCGGCGCACTGCACGACGCACCCATGAATGCGCCGATCGGACGGCTGGATGAGACGACCGCCGCTCGGCGCCCCTTCCTGCGATGGCAGGACCCGGGCGCAGTCAGACCCTAGAGCGCTTCGATCCGGAGCGCCAGAGCAGCCTTGAGTTGGGCAATCGGGACGGCTAGTGGGTGCCCTGCGCGGCCATCACGGTGGGCATCCCCTGCATGCCTCGAAGCGTGTTGATCTCGCCCCGGTGGCCGTTGAAGTGGCCCATCATGTGCAAGGAGATCGCTTCTCCCACACTCTCGGTGCCGTTGCGCGCCGGAATCTCGCGCTCGAGATCCTCGTCGCTGGCGTTGGCGAGAAACTGCTCGGTGCGAGCGAAGACGGCTTCCTGATATCCGCCCAGCGCTCCGATGTCGATGACATGGATCTCCTGCGCCTCCTCGTCCGACATATTGGTGCCAAACCCGTCGAACGGCAGACCGGTGCGATCCGCCCACTCTTGGTCCCAGACCGGGGACTCTCCGGTGACGCGGCTCATGATCAGATCCTCGACCCGGGAGGTGTGCCAGAGACACCAGGCGATCGAGTGGCTGCCGTGCTCAGGCACGAAGTGGAGCTGGTCGTCGGTGCCATTGCGGGCGTCGATCAGCGCGGCGTGTGTGAAGTCGAGGCTGCGCTGGATGAACGCGGCTGTGCTCATGGTTGAACTCCTCTGTTCCGGACACGAGTCTACGCCCGATCGGATGGCGAGGCTGCAATGGTCTCGGGTTGGACCGGCCCGGATTGCCGGGGCCGGACGCGCTACTGCCTGACGGCCTGTCGTTCCCAGTCGACCGCCGGCGATTCAGTGGCGGTCCAACAGCTACAGGCGTATTGAGCCACCTGCCGCGGATCGAGCAGACGGATCGCACCGCGCCGTATCGAGCAGACCAGTCCTTCCTGAGTCAGCAGCGAGAGCGCGGCGCTGACGGCCGGTCGCGTGGCGCCCACGACCTCGGCCAGTTCCTCATGCGTGATCGGAACGATGTCGTCCTCTGTCTCCATGTGGATCAGCGAGAGCCAGGCGCAGCAGCGGGTGCTCAGCGCGTGGAAGCGGGCGCAGACCGCGTGCTGGGCGGCGAGCCGGTAGCTGCGGTCGGTCACCCGCGCCATCGCCAGCCGCAATGAGGGCGCTTCCGACGCGATCCGCCGCATGACGGTGGCCGGAACGACCAGCGCCTCGCCGGGCAGGCGGACCTTGAAGCTGAGAAAGAACGGCATGCCGTGCAGGGCCCGCATTCCGCCGATCACGCCTTCCGAACCGACAAACACCGGCTGGATGCACTCCCCGTCTTCCGTCTCCAGGACCCCTCCGAATATTCCGCTCAGCGGAAAGATCACATTGCCTCGACTGAACAGACGATCCAGGCGGTCTCCGCGGCGCAGGAACACCAGCGCAGCATTGTCGAGCAGCTCCGCCAGCACGTCGGGCGGAACCTGGGACAAGATCTGATTCGCTCGCGAGCGACCCAACCAGTCCAAACGCTGCTCCATAGATGCGCCGTTTTGTATTGCCTGTGCCATCATCGGATCCCTGCTAGTCGCCGCCAACGGAATGGGCGGCTGCGTTGATTCGGTTGCCGTTCAAGGGGTTTTGGAAGCGTGAACTTGATTCAACCAGGGCAATCGATCATCTTGGAGGATTATCGCGATTGAGAATTGGGTTCGCAACACCTACTCTGTCCCCGTCTTCGAACTGCATCGACCCGATGTCCCCGGAAGGTTGTTCGTATGGAAGAGCGGGAGGCGATTCTCGAGGTTCGCGGCCTCCGCAAGTGGTTCGGAGGCGTGCACGCGCTCGACGGCGTCGACCTTGAGATCTACGACGGGGAGATTCTCGGCATCATCGGACCCAACGGGTCGGGCAAGACGACCCTCTTCAACGTGGTCGCCGGGGTCCACAAGCCGACCGGCGGCAGCGTGATCTGGATGGGAGAGGACATCACCGGGAAGTCGGCCGAGTCAATGGCCGGTCGCGGGATCATTCGCACCTTCCAGCAGGCAATGGCGTTCGAAGACCTGACCGTGCGCGATAACGTCGGCATTGCCTGTCAGCATCGTCCTCGATCCGTGCTCGCCGATCAGGAATACGAAGGGCTGGCCAGCCCGGATGAGATTATCGACTTCGTCGGCCTGAGCGAGTTCGCCGACGAAAAGGCGACCAATCTTGGTTTCGGCAACCTGCGTCGGCTCGGCGTCGGCATTGCGATCGGCGGGCATCCGCAGTTGTTGATGGCAGACGAACCCGCCGCCGGGCTGAACGACAACGAGACCGCGGATCTGAGCCAGTTGATCGAGTCAATCCGGAACCGCGGGGTCACGGTGGCGGTCATCGACCACGACATGAACCTGATGATGAACATCTGCGACCGGTTGGTCGTGTTGGACTTCGGTCAGAAGATCGCCGAGGGGGAGCCGGAGGAGATTCGCAACGATCCCAAAGTGCTCGAAGTGTATCTGGGGGAAGACCTTGCCGCTGCTGCAGATTGACGACCTTCACACCGCCTACGGCCGCACGCGCGTCCACCGAGGCATCGAGTTGCACGTCGAGTCCGGCGAGATCGTGGCGATCCTGGGACCGAACGGCGCCGGCAAGTCGACGCTGCTCAGTGCGATTGCCGGACTGATCCGTCCAACCGGCGGTCGAATCGAGTATCAGGGTCAGGATCTGACCGGCTGGTCCGCCGATCGGGCGGCCAAGGCGGGGATCAGCCTCGTGCCCGAAGGCAGGCGCATCTTCCAGGGCATGACCGTTCGGGACAACCTCGAACTGGGCGCGTACGTGCAGAACGATCGCAAGTCGGTGGACGAAGATCTCGAGCGCGTGCTTGAGTACTTCCCGATCTTGCGTGAACGCCTCGACTCGCAGGGCAGCGACCTGAGCGGCGGCCAGCAGCAGATGCTGGCCATCGCCCGAGGGCTGATGGCGCGGCCCACGTTGATGCTGCTCGACGAGCCGTCGCTCGGTCTCTCGCCGGTGCTGGTCAAGGACCTGGAGGCGATCATCCTCGGTCTACGCGAACAGTTCGGCGCGTCGGTCCTGCTCGTCGAGCAGAACGCCAGTCTGGCCCTTGCCGTGGCTCCGCGCGGTTACCTGATGCAGACCGGCGCGATCGCCGCCGAGGGTCTGCTCGACGAGATGCGCGAGACCGGTCTGATGCGCGAGCTGTACCTCGGCGCCGAAGCGGCCGGCGGCGCAGCCTAGCCGAGCGCCGCCGCGCCGGCCTGTGCGACTTCCGTGTCCTGTTGGTAACTGCCGCCGCTGACGCCGATCGCTCCGATGATCGCGCCATCGCTGACAATCGGCACGCCGCCTCCGAGCATCATGAAGTTGGGAATCGCCGTGATGCCGTGCAGCAGCGGCGGATCGTCCTTGGCGACCGAGTACCACAGATCGGTGGCGAGTCCGAAGCTCGCAGCCGTGCGCGCCTTGTGCTGAGAGACCTCAATGCTTGCCAGGAGCGAGCCGTCCATCCGCAAGAGCGCCGTGAGCTGGGCGGACTCGTCGACGACGGCGATCACCATCGGCACCCCGATCTCGTTGGCCTTCTCGACGGCCCCCGTAATGGCCTGTTGCGCTCCGTCGGCGCTGATCGCCTGCTTGGATTTCGTCGTCGCCATCTCGGGCTCCTGTTCCACCACTCGGGATTCAACTCGCTCATCCATGCCGGCGCGAGCCGGCACGCCCGCTCGGACAGCTACGCTGCCGAGCCGCGCAGCAGACCCTGCGGCCGCACGAGCAGGATCAGGATCATGAGGCCGAACGCGTAGGCGTTGGTCCAGGCCGGCGCGAAGTAGCCCTGGCTCATCGCTTCCAGCAGGCCCAGGAAGAGCGCCGCCAGCACGGCGCCGGTGACATTGCCCAGCCCGCCGATGATGGCCACCGCAAAGCCCTTGATCACGAAGTTGGCGCCGACGAACGGCGAGACGGGGAAGAACGAGATCAGCAGGCCGCCGCCGAGCCCCGCGATCGCGCTGCCGACAATGAAAATGCCCATTACATAACGGCGAACCGGGATTCCCATCAACGCCGCAGTGTCCCGATCCGTGGCGATCGCTCTCAGGGCGCGGCCCCAGCGGGTGCGCTGAATGCCGTAGAACGTGGCTCCAAACAGCGCCAGGGTCGTCCCGATCACGAACACTCGGGTGGCCAGGACGCGGACATCGCCCACATCCCAGACCACGTTGAGCGGCCGCGGAATGTCCACGGCGTCCGCGTTCCAGATGCCGGCGACCACGTGCTGCAGGATGAAGATCAGGCCAATGGAGACGATGAACCCGTTGATCGGCTCTTCCAGGGTGAAGCGGAACAACCCCCGTTCCAGCGCCAGTCCGAGCAGTCCCACTACGGCGATCGCGAGCATCAGACCGAGGAAGTACCAGCCAAACCCGGCGCCCAGTCCGACCTCCACGATCAGCGCCCAGACGGCATAGCCGCCGATCATCAGCATCTCGCCCTGGGCGAAGTTGACGATCCCCGTCAGACCGAAGATCAGCGTGATCCCGATGGCGATCAGTGCGATCACGCTGGCAATCGAGAGGCCGAGTACCACCTGCTGGAGGAAGGTATCCATCTGGTCGCCGTCCCCTCGCTGCCGCGCCCGCCGGCGAGCACGAGGCTCGCCGCCTGAGTGCGGGTCAAGCTAGCGGAGCCGTGAGACGCGTTTCGTCATGACGCTTACTGACATCCCATGCGGGAATTTTCATCTTGCCCCAAAGCTGCCGACGTCAGGCTGCTGATCGTCGACACGGCGCAACTGGACGCGCCTCGGCGAACGGAAGGAGCGACCTCCATGACGACAACGAGATGGACGGACTTACCGGGGAGGCGAGGCTTGCTCCTCTTCCTCGGCGCCCTCGTCATGGTTGCGATGATCTTCGCGGCCTGCGGCGGCGACGAGCAGCAGCAGCAACAGGCAGCCGCAGAGGCGCCGGCCGAGCAGCAGGACCAGCAGCAACAGGTCATGGAGGAGGAAGAAGAGGTCATCTGGATCGACATCGGCGTGGTTGCGCCGAGCTCCGGCAGTTACGAGGTGTTCGGACACACCTACGAGGCGTCGGGCAAGCTGGTCGAGCACGAGATCAACACGGGCGCGCAGTACTGCATCGATCAGGGCGTCTGTGAAGAAGGCGGCGGCTTCCTGATCGACGGCAAGCTGCACAAGCTGCGGATTCACTTCCGCGATGACCGCAGCGACATCAACGCACACGTCGCCGCCGTGCGGGAACTGGTCCGCGACGTGGGCATCGTCGCCTGCATGTGCGGCACGCCGCACGACTTCGCGATCGCCAGTGCGAAGGTGACCCAGCCGGCCAAGGTGCTGCACTTCTCCGGTTCGAGCACGCTGGAAGAGATCCTGACCGAGGAGGCGACCGCCCCCGGCGGCGAGAACCGCTACCTCTTCCAGACCGAGACACGCGAATGGCAGCGCAGCGGCAGCGTGATGAAGGGCGCGGTCGACCTGATCGACCCGGACTCCGAGGTTTCGGTGATCCTGATGTTGAACGACGCCACCGGTCAGTTCCTGGGCCCGTACTTCAAGCGGGCGCTGGAGGCGAACGGTCAGACGGTGCCGGACATCATCTACTGGGACCCGGAGACGACGGACTTCTCGCCGCTGTTCTCGCGCGCGAAGGCGCACGACCCGGACATCGTGCTCTTCCTCTACGACCCCGACCGGGCCATCCAGGCGATCCCGCAGGCGCTGGAGATCGGCGCGGCCAAGAGCGGCTACTTCATGTTCGGGATCGACCCCGGCGAGTACAAGAAGCGCGAGCTGCAGTCCGACCTGCCGGTCGGGATGGCCTGCGTGCCGATCTGTTGGGGCGCGACGGACCGCGAAGAGGCGGCCGCCTACTGGGTCCGCTACGAGGAGTTCGGCAACGAGTTGCGCTCGTTCTCATCGGTCAGTCTGCTGACCTACGACGACTACTACATGCTGATCAAGGCCTACCAGGCGGCCGGCACGTTCGAGGATGCGGACGCCGTGGTTGACGCCCTGCTGGAGGTTCGACACGACGGTGTGATTGCCGACGGGTTCTACTTCGACAGTCGTCACATCGTGGCCCACGGCACCGAGGTCTGCGTGTCGCGCAACCTCGAGTTCGAGTGTCAGTTCACGCCGCCGCCCGACGACCCGCCGCCCGGGACGCCGGGATTCTGATCGGCGCCGAGTCGACCGAGACGCTTGAGGGCCGGCGCGGCCGGCCCGCGAGCGTCGACACCGCGCTGTTGGCCGCCCCCAGCGGGCGGCCAACAGCGCCGCACGATCGGCGGCACGCACTGGTCGAGGCACTGGTCGAGGCGCCGAGCGAGCATCAACCGAGCAACAGCATGGGCAAGAGGACGGAGTGGATAGAGCGCGTGGCGTCAAGCCCGGTGCGAGATCGAGGAAGGTGTAGGACCACGTCGTGATTGCTGACTTCTGGGACTCGCAAGCTCGCCCCGCCGCCCGACGGCTGGTCAGACACGCGGCTCGCGAACTGACTCCGGCGCAGACCGTGATCTGGACTGCGCTGGTGATCGTGATCGTGCTGTTCCCCACGATCGTCCACAGTTCGCGCTTCCTCGACGTCGCCGTCACATACGGCATCTTTGCGATTGCGCTCTACGGACTCGGCTTCCTCTACGGCCAGACCAACTATCTTTCGATCGCTCACTCGGCCCTGTTGGGCGTCGGCGCGTACACCGCGGCGATTCTCTTCATCCAGGCCGGCCTGGGATTCTGGGCGGTGCTCCCGCTGGCCGCCCTGCTGGCGATGGCCGCGGCGCTGCTGTTGGGCTACCCGGCGCTGCGGGTGAGCGGCTATCACTTCGTGATCGTCACGTTCGCTGCCTGCGAGTTGTTCGTACTCGCCACGCGCAACCTGGGAGGGGCCGAGGCGCGCAAGGGGCTGACCGGCGGAGCGCAGGGCCTCGATATCACCGAGCCGGTCGGCGCGGTCTTCGGCCAAAGCTTCGACATCAATCTCGAGCTCGAACCGTTCTACTACCTGGTCATCGCGTTTCTGTTCATCACGATGATCGTCACCCAGATACTGGTCGGATCGCCCCTGGGACGCACCTTCCGCGCGATCCGCGAGAACGAACCGCTGGCCCGCTCCGTCGGCATCCGCGCCAACTGGTACAAGATTCTCGCGTTCGGGATCAGCGGACTGTTTGCCGGCGTCGCCGGGGCGTTGTTCGCCTACAAGCTGCGGCACATCGCGCCCGACCTGTTCAATTCGTTCGAGGGCGTCGAGCTGGCGCTGATGGTCCTGCTGGGCGGTTCGCGCCGACTGATGGGACCGCTGGTCGGCGCGGTGATCGTCGGCTTCCTGCCCGAGATTCTGGACGTGATCGGCATCGGTTTGACGCCGTTCCAGCGACAGATCGTGTTCGGCGCGTTGCTGGTCGCGGTGATCATCCTGCTGCCCCACGGGCTGGTCCAGGGCGTCGCCGACCTGTACGGGCTGGGTAAGCGGTCCCTGGCCGCGCATCTGCGTCCACCGCCGGGACCCGAGGACGGAGGCGCGGCGTCCTCCGAGCCCGAAGTGCCGCCGGACGAGGAGTCCGGGCAATCCGCAGAACAATCGGCAGACCCCGCTGAGTCGGTCGAGGAGCCCACCGAGCCCGACCAGCAACCCGAACGCGTCGCCGGCTCCTGACCGGCTCGGGACTCAGGTCACGTGTGTTCGGACGTGGATGGCTGCGGCGGCTCACGGACTGAATTGAACGTTCGCGTCAGCATGTCGCGCGCCTGGAAGTAGAGCGCCTTGATTCCGCTGACGAGGCCGCGCGGCAGCAGCAGGATCAGCAGGATCAGGGCGAGGCCGTAGGCGATCTGCACGAAGTTGGGATTTTCCGCGAAGGGCAACTCGGGAATGAACAACACGACCGACGCACCCAGCAGCGGTCCAAGTAACGGAACAGCGCCGCCGAGTAGCACCATCAGCGCGAGCTCGATACCGTCCTGAGCCCCGAACAGGCTCGGTTCGATGTGTTTGAGCAGGAACGCGTAATGGACGCCGGCCGCCCCGGTGAACGCGCCGCTCAGGGTGAATGCCAGGATCTTCGTTCGTGCGATACGGATGCCGATCGATTCGGACAGGTCCTCGTTCTCCCGCACGGCGCGCATCGTCGCGCCGAAGCCGGAGCGGCGAATCAGGTACACCGCGAGAATCGCGATGACCAGGTAGGCTACCGTGACGTAGTAGATCGAATTGGCCGACTGCAGGCCGATGCCGAAGAAGTCGGGCATGCCTCCCTGCACGATCAGACCCAGACGACGGCCGCTCTCGAAGCCGCCGCCGTTTTCCAGCACGATCCGCACGAGTTCGCCGAAGCCGAAGGTGGCAATCAGGAAGAAGTGCCCGCGAATCCGCAACGCCGGGTAGGCCAGCAGAGCGGCGGCGATCGAGGCGAAGACGATGCCCAGCGGCAGCACGGCCCAGTACGACCAGCCGAACTCGCGGAAGAAGATCGCCCCGGTGTACGCGCCAATCGCCCATAAGCCGGCATGTGCGAGAGAGAGAATGCCCGCCTGGCCGAAAATCACGGCGAGGCCGTACACGGCAATGGCCGTCGTGCCCGTGACTGTCGCGAGGAAGAGATGACGCGAGGTCGTGAACTCGGGAAGCAACAGGATGAAGATGCCGACGCCGACGATGACGACGACCCGCTCGGCCGTCGTCCACCTCTGCGGGCCGCTGAGCGCCTCGGCGATCCGGTTCCTGGCGACGGTCTTCATTTGCATTCGATTGTGCAATCGTGCGGCGCCGCTAGCGCGCCGGAGGTCCCTGGAGGCCGGTCAGCAGGCCTCGCGGCCGGACCAACAGGATGATGATCATGACGATGAAGGCGTAGGACTCTGACCATTCGGGCTGGAAGTACTGGGTACCCATGGCCTCGGCGAGTCCGAGTCCGAACGCCGCGATGATCGCACCGAGCGGATTGCCGAGCCCTCCGGCCAGCGCGACCGCGAACGCCTTGATTACGAACCGTCCGCCGATGAACGGGTCGATCGGGAAGAGGCCAATCATCAGCGCGCCGCCGAGTCCGGCGAGCAGCGAGCCGACCAGGAAGACCACCATGATGTAGCGGCGCACGGGGATGCCCATCAACGCGGCCGTGTCGCGGTCGATCGCACTGGCACGCAGCGCTCGGCCGTGACCACTGCGGTAAATCGCCCAAAGCATGAGAGCGACGACCACCAGCGTCGCACCGACCACGAGCACCCTGGTAGCCGGAATCCTTGCTCCACCGAGGTCGAAGACCTTCGTGATCGGCGCCGGCAAGTCGACGATGCTGGCTCCGACTGGAGACAGCTCGACTAACAGGTGTTGTAAGACGATGATCAGGCCGAGCGAGACGATGAAGCCGTTGATTGGTGAGTCGAAGGTGAAGCGGAAGACTCCACGTTCCAACGCGACGCCGATCAGTCCGACGGCGACGATGGCGAAGAGCAGGCCCAGCCAGAAGCTGCTGCTGAGCTGGATCGTGACAAACCAGGCGAGAAAGCCGCCAATGACCAAGAGCTCGCCGTGGGCGAACATGACCAGTCCGGTGAGGCCGAAGATGAGGGTGACCCCGAGCGCCATCAAGGCGATCACGGCGCCAATCGACAGGCCATTGACCACCTGCTGCAGGAAGATCTCCATGAGCGGCTTATCCTCCCCGGACCGACCTGACCGCGACCGCTGCGCAACCTCTGATCCTGCTCTCCCCCCGCTCCAGGCGGAGGGAGAGACAATTGCGACTGTTCCGGCTCTGGAGCCGCCTGAGCCTTATTGCTCAGATCCCTCTTGGTTGGCGAGCACGAACTCGTCGGTCACACCGAGCGCCTCGGGTCCGTACTCCTCGAGTGAGAAGTTGGTGCAGGTGATCTCGCCGAGCTGGACCCGGCAGGTGTCGTAGCCGTGCGCCACGCGGTGCCATTCTGGGTCCATCGTCAGGGTCGAACTGAGCACCCCGTCGATGGTGATGCCCTCCATCGCTTCGGCGATCGCCGTGGTGTCGTCAACGGTGCCGGCCTTCTGCATCGCCGCCACCAGCATGTAGACGTAGTCGTACTGCCAGAGCGTGATGTCGGTCAGCGGGGCGGGCGAGCAACCGTCGGGGTTGCCGCACTCGAACTCGTTCACGGCCCGGTAGTGCTCGCGCGACCGTTCACTGCTGTTGATCGCCCGGCAGAGGTTGATGCAAGCGAGCACGATCGGCGCTTCGTTGTCGATGCCGCCGGGGAAGTTCTCTTCCCACCAGCCGGGGTCAACGCCGAAGACCATGTAGCCCCGGGCGACCTCGAGCTCGAGCGCCTGCTCGGCAATCAGTACCGAGTCGGCAGCGATGTACCAGTTGTGCATCCAGTCGGGCTCCAAACCCTTGAGCCGGGTCAGGAACGGGGTGAAGTCGGTGGTGCCGGGCGGGTAGAAGACGACCGGGTAGGTCTTCTGGCCGAGCGCGGTCAGGACACCGTTGTAGAAGCGTCCGAGGAACTGTCCGGACGGGTCGTCGGTGGCGATGATCACCGAGGTGTCGCCCTCCTCTGCGCCGAGCAGTTCGAGCACGCCGGCGGCGGTGATCGTGCTTCGGGTCAGCTCCGAGGGCTCAATCTGGAACAGCCACTTGTGCGTGGTCTGCGACGTCTCAGGATTCAGCACTCCATCCTCGGAGGTGAGGATGCTGAGCGACATCAGGTGAAGCACCTTCTCGGGCTGGGTCAGCTCGGAGGCGGCCAGTCCAATCCCGTGGGGGATCGGCCCGAAGATGATCTTGATCCCTTCATCGCGGATCAGTTCCTGCACCGCGGCGATCCCGACTGCGTCATCGGAACGGGTGTCTCGGGCGACGACCTCAATCGTGTAGGTCGTGTCGCCGACGACGAAGCCGCCGGCCTCGTTGATCTGTTCCACGGCCAGGAGCAGGCCGACTTCTTCGGACTTGCCGTAGAAGGCGAGTCCGCCGCCGGAGAGCGGCTGCACTGAACCGATCCGCACGACTCCCGTATTGGCTGTTTGTTGTTGCTGTTGCTGTGCCTCGGGCTGTGGTTGCGGTTGAGCCTGTTGCTCCTGGGCCTGGGGTTGCACTTGCTGTTCTTGCTGCGGTTGGGCCTGGGCAGCGGCCGGTTGCTCGTCCTCGTCGTCGCCGCATGCGGCAAGAGCGAAACCGAGCATCAGTACAGCCAGGGCGGCGCCGACCAATCCCATCCAGCGCCAGCGGGTCCGGCGACTGTGAGTGTCGAGGTCGGTCATATCGGTGCCTCCAGGCTGCTGCGCTGCACCGACGGCTTCGGTCAGCGCTCCTTACTCATACGTATGGCCGGGCATGAATTCGACCGGTTTGATTGCCAACTCTCCTTGCGAGTACTGCATGCCTGATTCGTCGTGGCCGGGGAAGATGAACGCGTCCAGTTCCGAGGCAATCTGCTCAACCTTCCCGCAGGAATTGAGGAAATCCTCGTTGCTCGTGTTGACGAAGTTGGGAATCGGTGGCGGGCCGAACGCGTCGTGCGTGCTGACCGCGTCGCCGGCCAGCAGGGCCCACCCGGTGGTCTCGAGCCGTACCAGGACACCCATCGAACCGGGCGTGTGTCCCGGCAGGCTGATCGTCCAGAGATCCTCAAAGATCTCCTGGTCGCCGTACATCAACGTGGGATTGCGCCGCGAAATGAAGTTCCAGTCCTTGCGGACGAAGAAGTTCTCCGCCGACCAGATGTTGGTCGCGTAGCGGTGCTCATCCTCATGCAGGACGATCTGAGCGCCGGCATCCTCGAAGGCTCGGAGGCCGCCGGCGTGATCCGCGTGGCAGTGACTCAGGATCACATAGTCGAAGTCGTCGGGACCCAGTCCGATTTGCTGCAGCGACTTCTCAAGCAGGACGTCCGAGTTCAGTTCGCTGAGGTCGATCGTGGCCTGCCACTCGGGCAGCCACTCGTCGGCGAAGTTGGTCGAGATGCCGGTGTCGTAGAGGATCCGACCGGCGGGGTGGTTGATGATGTAGGCCAGCGAGGGACAGCGGTACCAGGTGCGCGGCATGCTGGTGCGGCCGGGCAAGAGCATGTCGTTCGGGTTGGGATAGCCGAGCAGGCCATAGTCCATGCCCATGTAGCCCAGCTTGAGGCCTTGAAGTGTCGTTCCCATGATGCCATTGCCCTTTTCTAGCCAGGGCCACCGTGCGGCGCGGGGAGTAAGCCCGCGCCGCGGACCAGGACGTCGCTCTCCGCCGGGACGACTAGGCCCCGTTGGTTGGGCTGAGGCCCGGCGAGACGTCCGGGTTGACCACCAGACCGCCGCAGGCGTCGGCGAGCGCCGGCATGCACTGGTCGGCGAACATGTGCATCTGCTCCTCGGTCTCTTCGCCGCGGTAGCCGCCCATCTCGAACCAACACGTGAACATGAAGTCCTCGTAGCCGACTGTCTCCTTGATCGCCATGATCTGCTCGACGATCTGGTCCGCCGTGCCGACGAAGGCGAGGCCCTTGTCGATGCAGAGGTCGGCGGTCACCGGGCGGTCGGGCGGCGGCGGCGGCTCGTCGATGTCCGTGATCACGCCGCCGAAGCCGAAGGCGCCGAGATACGGCCAGGCCGCTTCCATGCCCAGCTTGTAGCGCTCGAGGTCGTTCTTCTCGTCACCCGGCTTGAGGATGTGGATGTAACGCGCCGGCGAGAAGCCGCGCTTCGTGTCCGCGTCGTAGCCGAACTTCCAGGGGCCTTCACGGTCCAGGCGGTCGGGCCACTTGTTCCGTTCGAGCGTCTCGTAGTAGCGCTCCACATTCGCCTTGAGCCGCGAGTTGGGCTCGGGAATCGTGTAGCAATTGACGCCGTGCGCGGCGGCCCACTCGATCGAGCGCGGGCTCGTGACCGGCATCCACATCGGCGGCACCGGCTTCTGGATCGGGTGCGGATAGACGCTGATCTCCTTCAGCGTCGTGCCGGTCGCATAGACCGGCGGACCGGAGGCGTACATGTCCGGCGCGCCGATATCGAGCACGCTGTCGAGGTCGCGGTCGACGTGCTCCTGGCTGAAGTAGGCGATCGTCGAGGGGTTGCCCCACTTGGTGTAGCTGGGCGGGAGGTTGAAGAACTCGCCGGTGTGGCTGAACGAGTGCTCCCGCCAGGCCTTGTTGATGATCTCGAAGCACTCTTCGAAGAACGAGCGGTTGCGCTCCTGGTCCTGGATGGTCGCGCCCTGCGCGCCGCCCAGCACCTCGGTCTCGCGCGACTGGTAGCCGCGTCCGACGCCGAATTCGAGCCGCCCGCCGCTGATCACGTCGAGCATCGCGCCCTGCTCGGCCAGCCGGATCGGATGGTGCCAGGGCAGGATGTTGGCCATCTGGCCCAGACGAATCCGGCTCGTCTGGGCGGCGATCGCCGTCTCGGCGAGGATCGGGTTGGGGCTGAACTCCACCCCTTCCGGCTGCATGTGGTGTTCGGTCATGAACCAGTAGTTGAAACCGAGCTCCTCGGCCAGGACGCCCTGCCGGACCTGATTAACCAGGACGCGCTGGAAGCTCTCGCTGGTCTCCTCGAGCGTGCCTGCATTGACGCGAGTCCCGTTGACCACGTTGCTACCGAGGTCGACGGCGCCATTGTGGAAGATTCCGAGTTCAAGCATGGTGTTCCTTTCGTACGCCGCGATGGCGAGGACGTGGTCCGCCGTGTCGACGGACGCTTGCGCGACGCCCGGACCACCTGCGTAGCGGCATTCTGCGAATCGCCGCATGGGCTGTCAGTAAGCACCATGACAGTCAACATGCCCCCTCTCCGCAGGGTTGGCGCCGCCGAGAGATCCAATATGTCTCAAAAGGGAGTCGCCAACCACCGATGGCCTATCGTGGGTGTCTGTACCTGTCCACGATCCGGCCACCAGCAGGAACGTTTCGCGAACCCGAAGTGCTGAATGAAACAGAAGGAGAGCAACATGGCACGTCACTGGACACAACTTCGCAGAGCTCGATTGTCCAGGCGATCGCTGCTGCGCGCATCGGCTCGAGCCGGCGTCGGCGCCGCCGGTCTGGCTCTGGTCGGTTGCGGCGACGATGACGACGACGACCAGCCGCAGAGCGTTGCACAGGCTCAGCAGCAGCAGGAGCAACAGCAACAGGCCATGCAGCAGCAAGACCAGCAGCAGGCCATGCAGCAACAGGCTCAGCAACAGCAGGCCATGCAGCCGCAAGACGATCAGGCCGAGCAACAGGCCATGCAGCAGGAGCAGCAGGAGCAGTCCGCTGCCGAAGCTCAGGCCCAGCAGGAAGAAGAGCAGGCGGTCGCCGACGACAACATCGATTACAACGCGACAGCGATCGGCGCGTACGGCGCCTTCCCGCAAATTCTCGACCAGGGCAGCGCACTGGCTCGCGGCGGGCAATCGGCCTCCAACAACTACCACTTCGGCGCGGTGTTCCCGCTCGATCCGTTCGGCAGCGCCGTGCCCGGCGGCCTGGCCGAGTGGGAGTTCGTCGGCGCTGAGGCGCTGATCGTGCGGATGAACGAGGGCCGGACCTTCCACAACGGCGATCCGGTGACGGCGGAAGATATCAAGTTCACCATCGATCGGTTGACCGGCAAGGCGGAGTACAACCCGGAGTACAACTCGGCCTGGACCGGTGAGCTGAGCTGGACCGGCGACAACGAGTTGGTCGACGAAAACACGCTGCGGATCGAGCAGGGCGCGCCAAGCGTTGACGCGGCCAACAGTCTCGCCCTGGGCGGCTTCCCGGTGTTCCCCAAGAACTATCTCGAGGAAGTCGGCGACGATGGCTACGGTCAGTTCCCGGTTGCGACCGGGTCGTTCAAGTTTGTGGAATGGTCTCCCGACGAGTACATCAAGAGCGTGCGCAACGACGACTACTTCAATGACCGCGGGTACGCCTACGCGCCCAGGCTGCCCTATCTGGCCGGCTTCGAGGCCAGACTGATTCCGGAAATCGGCGCTCGCGTGTCGGCGCTGGAAGCAGGCGAAGTCGATCTCGCCAACTCGATTCCGCCCGATCTAGCGGTGCCGCTGGGCGAGACCGGCGACTACAACGTCTTCTATCACCCGGCCCAGCGTGGTCTGCACATCAAGCTGCCGATGACGATCGAGGAAGACCCGTACAACCCCGGTCAACCAAATCCCTGGCGCGACCGTCGCGTGCGGATCGCCGCCAACCTCGCGGTCGACGTCGATGCGATCACGCAGAACATCATGACCGGTCGGGAGAACTACACTTACACGCTTTCGTCGGGTCAGTTCGGATTCCCCGAGGAGCTGCCTGAGCAGCGCTGGGGCTACGACCCCGAGGAAGCGAAGCGACTGCTGGCTGAAGCAGGCTACGAGGACGGCGTCGAGACAGACCTGATCTACCTCGCCGGTCTGTACACGAACGACCAGCTGTTCATGGAGGCGATCGCCGAAATGCTGCGCGAGGTTGGCTTCATCGTCAACCTGATTCCCGAGGACATTTCCAAGTTCCTGGGCGAGGCGCGAAACAAGGAGCTGGTCGCTCCGTATCTGTTCCCGCAATCGGCTGGTTTCACCTCGATCGGTTCGATGGCGATCTCGGTCGACAGCGCGGCGACCTATGAGCACCGCGTCGAGGTGCTCAGCGACGAGCGGGCTGAGGTCGACCGGCTGATCGCCGAGGCGAAGACCGAGTTCGACACCGAGCGTCGCAAGGAACTGCTGAGCGATCTCGTTCGCATTCACTACCTGGAGGCGTCTTGGATCTTCCTCTTCGAGCTGGTGCAAACGCACGTCGCAGCCTCACGGCTGCACTGGGACCCATACTTCCTGCAGCCGCCGTCGGTGGAACTCTGGAACCTGCGGTCGATGAAGACGTAGGGTCCACGTGAACACGTTCGTAGGCGAGCTGCGCGGCTGACCCCCTTCAGCCCTCGGCAGCTTCCCCCTAGAGGTGGGAAGCGAGGAGTCGGCGATGGCCTCGCATTTGATTCCGCGACTGCTGCAGTCAATCGCGGTGGTCTTCGTCGTTGTCTCGCTGGTGTTTGTCGGCAGCCGGCTGATCGGCGACCCCATCGAGGCGTATTCGGCGCGGAACGCGACCCAAGAGGCGATCGACGCCGCGCGCGATCGGCTCGGGCTGCTCGATCCGATGATCGTCCAGTACGGCAACTTCCTCTGGGGCGTGCTGCATCTTGACTTCGGCGATTCAATCTTCAGCGAGCAGCCCGCCTGGGACGAGGTCTCGTCCCGAATGTGGGCGACGGTTCAGCTGAGCCTGGCTGCATTTGTGCTAATCCTCGCCGTTGGCGTGCCGGTCGGGGTGCTGGCCGCGATTCGGCGCGGATCAATCCCGGACTTGATAGCCAGGCTGATCGCACTTGTCAGCCAGGCGATGCCCAACTTCTGGTTGGGCTTGGTGTTGATCTTCATCTTCGCTGTTCAGCTCGGCTGGCTGCCGACCAGCGGGAAGGGTGGATTCGAAAATCTGATCCTGCCTGCGATCACGCTCGCCGGATTTGGTATGGCTGCGACCATGCGGCTGACGCGCTCGGGCATGCTCGAGGTGTTGAGCAACGACTACATCCGCACGGCTCAAGCCAAAGGACTCGCCAATCGCACGGTGATCGTTCGTCATGCCCTGCGCAATGCGTTGCTCGGGTTGGTCACGTTCCTGGGGATCACGCTGGCGCAGTTGCTCGCGGGGTCGATCATCGTTGAGGTCGTTTTCGCCTGGCCGGGTGTGGGCCGCCTGATTTTCCGTTCGATCAGCCTGCGTGACTTCCCGCTGATTCAGGTCGGCGTGTTGATGATCGCCGTCTGGTTTGTCGCGATCAATATTCTGGTCGATCTGTCGTACAACTTCCTCGACCCCAGAATCCGCGTGGGTAGCGACGCATGAGCGGGCGTGCGGGCCAGACGAGCGCGACGCTCGCGGATGCGTTTGGCCAGACCAACCAGCGCTGGCGCGTCTGGTCGCGGCGTTTGCCGCGTGGCTGGCCGCTGCTCTGCGTCTACCTGGCGGTCATGGGCGTGTTCGTCTTTGCCGGGATTTTCGCCGACTGGATCACCCCGCACGATCCGACCAAGCAGAGCCTGGTCAACCGGCTCCAGGATCCGGTCTGGCAGGCGGAGGGCACGTCCGAGTTTTTCTTCGGCACCGATGGCCTGGGCCGCGACATCCTGAGCCGGTTGATCAAGGGCAGTCAGACGTCGCTGCTGGTGATCGCGACGATCATTCCCGGTTCGCTCGTGCTCGGCACGGCGATCGGGTTGATTGCCGGCTGGCGTCGCGGTGCGTTCGATTCGTTCGCGATGCGCCTGGTTGAGGTCCAGCTCGCGTTTCCGGCGTTCCTGTTCGCGCTGCTGATCGCCGCGATGCTGGGACCGTCGCTGCGCAACGTCATCGTGATCCTGATCCTCTTCCTCTGGGCGTCCTACGCACGCTTGGTACGGGCGGAGGTGCTCAGCCTGCGGGAACGCGAGTTTGTGCTCGCAGCGCGCACGATCGGCGCCTCGGACTTGCGCCTTATGACGAGGCACCTGCTGCCCAACGTCGTCAACTCCGTCGTCATTCTGGCGACGCTGAATGTGTCGATTGTGATCATCGCCGAGGCGTCGCTCTCCTTCCTCGGCGCGGGCGCCGGGCCGGAGACCATTTCCTGGGGAAAGATGGTGGCCGAGGGTCGCGATTTGCTGAAGATTCGCTTCTGGCTGACCGGCGTGCCCGGCATCACAATCATGATCGTCGCTCTGGTCGGGAATCTGCTCGGCGACTGGTTGCGCGACTACCTCGATCCCCAGTTGCGTAACATCCAGTGACCGTTGGCCTGGCTCCACGCAAGTCAGGCTCGCCAGGTTCTGCGGAAGGAGCGCGCCCGATGGAGCTTGAGGACAAGATTGCGGTCGTCACCGGAGCGGGGCAGGGGATAGGCCGCGCGACTGCGCTGCATCTGGCCGAGGCCGGCGCCCGGCTGGCGGTCGCAGACATTAACGCGGCCGCCGCCGAGGACACCAGCGCCGTCATCGCGGAGAGCGGACGGGAGAGTCTGGCGATCCACGCCGATGTCGGCAGCGTGGCCGAGATCGACCGAATGATCGCCGAAACGAAGGACGCATTCGGGCGAATCGACATCATCGTCAACAACGCCGGCGTGACCCGATTCCTCTACGTGATGGACGTGGGAGAGGACGACTGGGATCGCATTCACCGGGTCAACGCGCGAGGCGTGTTCTTCTGCATGCAGCGGGCGGCGCGCGAAATGATCGACCAGGGCGACGGCGGTCGGATCATCAACATCGCGTCGATCGCCGGCAAGGGTTACACGGGCACGTCCAACGCCGCCTACGCCGCCAGCAAGGGCGCGGTGCTGTCGATGACCATGATCGCCGCCGATCAATTGGCTCGGCACGACATCAACGTCAACGCCATCTGTCCCGGCGTCACGGTGACCGATCTTTCGATCAACAACATGCAGGCCCGAGCCGAGAGCCTCGGTGTGAGCATCACCGAGCTCGAACAGGCTCGCGACGCTCGCATCCCCATCGGCAGGGCCAACTCACCGGATGACATCGCCGCGATGGCGCGGTTCCTGTCCGGCCCGGGCGCTCGCAACATCACCGGTCAGGCCTACAACGTCGACGGCGGCCTGGTCATGCACTAGCCGCGGCCGAACAGCGGCATCTTCGTCGCCATCACCGTGATGAACGGCACGTTCGCGTCGAGCGGCAGGCCCGCCATGTAGACGATCGCGTCGGCGACGTGTTCGACGTCGAAGGTGGGCTCCTGCATGCGCTCGCCGTTCGGCTGCGGCACGCCCCGGCCCATGCCCGACGTCATCTCGGTCAGCGCGTTGCCGATATCGATCTGCCCGCAAGCGATGTCGTACTTTCGTCCATCCAGCGCGACTGCCTTGGTCAACCCGGTCAGCGCGTGCTTGGTCGCGGTGTAGGGCGAGGAGTTGGGTCGCGGCCGATCGGCCGAGATCGAGCCGTTGTTGATGATCCGGCCGCCGCGCGGTTTCTGCTCCTTCATGATCCGGAAGGCTTCCTGGGTGCAGAGGAACGCTCCGGTCAGATTGAGGTCGACGACCCGCTGCCACTGCTCCAGCGTCAGATCCTCGAGCGGCAGCGGCGGCGCGCCGCTACCCGCGTTGTTGAACAGCAGATCCAGCCGACCGTACGCCTCGCGCACGCGGGCGAACAGCGCCGCAATCGAGTCGGGGTCGGACACGTCGCTGACGACGGCGAGCGTCCGTTCCGCGTCGTCGCCGGCCAGTCGTTGCGTCTCTTCCAGCCGCTCCAGGCGACGGCCGGTGAGCACGACCGTCCACCCCTCGCGCAGCAGTGCCAGCGCCGACGACCGACCGATCCCCGAACCCGCGCCGGTGATCAGGGCCACCCGATTCGTGTCATTCGTCATGTTCAAGTCCCTTCACGATCATGCGCGGAGTTCGACAGACCGTACGGCCCGTATCGCCGAGCCCACTCCAGCCCGGCAAGCGTGCCGGCCCGCGGTCGATACTCGCAACCGACCCAGCCGTCGAACCCGAGTTCGTCGATCATCGACAACAGGAATCGGTAGTTGATCTCCTGCCGGTCGTCCGGCTCATGCCGGCCCGGCACGCCGCTGATCTGGATGTGTCCGATCACGTCGAACTGGCTCGACAGCGTCTCCGCGAGGTGGCCTTCCATGATCTGCAGGTGGTAGAAGTCGCACTGCAGACGCACGTTGTCCCGCCTCACCTGTTCGATGATCCGCCGGGCCTGCCTGCTGCCGGTCAGGAAGTAACCGGGATTGTCGACCGTGTTCAGCGGTTCCAGCAGGATCCGGACGCCCGGCGCGGCCGCCTGATCGGCTGCCCAACGCACGTTCTGGACAAACGTCGCTTCTGCTGCCGGATCGTCGGTCCGACCGGCGAGGCAGTGAATCTGCTCGCAGCCCAGCGCGGACGCATAGTCGAGCGCCGTCGCCATCCCCGCGCGGAACGCCGCTTGCTCGCCCGGGACGGCGGCCAGCGCCACCGGCGTGTTGATCAACACCGCCCGCAGATGCGCCGCCTCGATTCGCTCGGCCAGCAGCGAGGCCGGCTCCGAGTAGGGCGCCTGGATTTCGACTGCCCGGAATCCGGCGTCGGCCGCGAGCGCGAATCGATCCGGCAACGCCGCTTCCTGAAACATCCAGGAGACACTCGCGGCAAGGGCTGGCATGCAGGCATGCTAGAGCGGCTCCGACGGCGAGGCGAACCGGCTCGGATACGCTGAGCGGCGAGCGCTCGACGCTCCTCCCGCAGAAGTCAGAACGAAGTGACCCATGCCACGACAGTCACGACAGATCCGCTCCACGATCACCAGCGACGGCCGGCTCGAACTCTCGCTTGCCGATGTCGAGCTCCCCGCGCCCGGCCCCGACGAGGTCGTGCTGCGCGTCGAAGCGGCGCCGATCAACCCGTCCGACCTCGGCCTCTTGATCGGTCCCGCCGACATGAGCCGCGCCGAGGCGTCGGGCACGCCCGACCGCCCGGTCGTTACCGCGCCCATCCCCGATCGACTGCTGGCCTCGCAGGCCGACCGCTTCGACCAGTCATTGCCGGCCGGCAACGAGGGCGCGGGCGTGGTCGTTGAGGCCGGCGCCGGCGAGGCCGCCCAGGCGTTGCTCGGCAAGACCGTCGCCGCGATCGCCCGCGAGATGTATTCGCAGTACCGGATCATGAACGTCGCGCAGTGCCTCGAGCTGCACGAGGGCACGACGCCGGAGCAGGGCGCGTCCTGCTTCGTCAACCCCCTGACCGTGCTCGGCATGGTCGAGACGATGCGGCTCGAAGGACACACCGCGCTCGTCCACACCGCGGCCGCCTCGAACCTCGGCCAGATGCTGCAGAAGGTCTGCAACGACGAGGGCATCGAGCTCGTCAACGTCGTCCGTCGACCGGAACACATCGAGCTGCTGCAGGGAATCGGCGCCACAAACGTCTGCGATACCAGCGCCGCCTCGTTCGAGGACGACCTGACCGCCGCACTGATCGAGACCGGCGCCACGCTCGCCTTCGACGCCACCGGCGGCGGCCCGCTCGCCAACCAACTCCTGAACTGCATGGAAACCGCCGCAAAAGCCAAGAATCCCGGCTTCAACCGCTACGGATCGAACGTACACAAGCAGGTCTACATCTACGGCGGGCTCGACACCTCGCCGACCGTCCTGCATCGCACCTACGGATTGGCCTGGGGACTCGGCGGCTGGCTGCTGACGCCGTTCCTCGAGCGGGTCGGCCCCGAGGCGGCCGAGCGGCTCCGCCGGCGCGTCGCCGACGAGGTCACGACCACCTTCGCCAGCCACTACACGAAAGAAGTCTCGCTGGCCGAGGCGCTCGACCTCGATCACATCGCCGTCTACAACCGGCGCGCGACCGGCGAGAAGTACCTCGTCAACCCCAACAAGGACCTCGGCTGACCCGCTCATGCAGTTTCGTCAACCCGACCAGGACGCCATCGCCCGGGGTGAGCTGACCCTGACCTTCCGCCGCTGGCGACGGCCGCAGGCTCGAACCGGCGGCCGATACCGCGTCGGCGCGCAGGTGATCGAGGTCACCTCCGTCGATGTGATTGAACCCTCCGAGATCACGGCGGCCGACGCGCAGGCGGCCGGCCACGAGTCGGCCGAGGCCGCGCTCGACGCGATCCGACGCAATCAGCGCAAGTCGGGCGACGCGAACGCTCCGCTCTACCGCGTCGCCTTCCGATCGCTGGGCGAACAGGCCGATCCCCGCGCCGTCCTCGCCGCCGACTCGGACCTGGAGCAGGACGAAGTCGCCGAGATCACCACCCGCCTCGCCGCCATGGACCGCCGAGCCCGCCACGGACCATGGACCCGCGCCGCCCTCGAAGCAATCGCCGCCGCCCCGGGCCGCCGGGCCGCCGAACTCGCCGCTGATCAGAACCGCGAAACCCCAACGTTCAAAGCCGACATCCGTAAGCTCAAGGCCCTCGGCCTCACCATCAGCCTCGAAGTCGGATACCAGCTCTCACCCCGAGGCCACGTCGTCCTCACCGCGCTCCGCGCCACTCCCCTCTCCCCCCGCGGAGCGGGGGGAGAGGTCCCGTAGGGACAGAGGGGGGCACCCCGCCGCCGGACCCTCACCCCGGCCCTCTCCCAGGGGGAGAGGGGGTGGATCCAGTCCCCGATGGTTCCCAGACTTGTTCAGGGATATTCGGGGACCCGCTCGGGTTCGGGTACCGACCAAGGCAGGCCCCTGAATGAATCAGGGGCTGGAGAGTTCTGATCCCCTCTCCCCGAGGGAGAGGGAGTGGATCCAGTCCCCGA
Source organism: Dehalococcoidia bacterium (assembly GCA_965204335.1). Classification (GTDB taxonomy): domain Bacteria; phylum Chloroflexota; class Dehalococcoidia; order Bin125; family Bin125; genus Bin125. The sequence continues at coordinate 1,216,656 of OZ241982.1, forward strand.
TTTATTCGGGGACCCGCTCCCCTCGGCGTACAGGAGCAGGCCCCTGAATGAATCAGGGGCTGGAGAGTTCTGATCCCCTCTCCCTGAGGGAGAGGGTTAGGGTGAGGGTTCTCCCCCGCGCGACCCCACGATCCCACGGGCCGTGCTGACCACACTCGCCATCGCTTCGGCCACCTGATCGGCATCCAGGGCGCTGGCGACGGCGGGGTATCCGGCTCGCTCGATCATGGCGGCCAGCCGGCCTCGCTCGAAGCAGTTCAGCGTCCAGTCGAGCGAGTCGCCGGCTGCGGTCAGGTCGAGCATCAGGCGCTCGTCGTCCGCCTCGGGTCCGTAGTGGTAGTGCGGCGCGACGCGGAAGCAGTCGAAGCGCAGCAGCTCGGTGTCGTGTCCCTCGACATCGGCGCGGACTTCAATGCACAGCCCCTCGTCGCCCGCGATGTCGGCGCGGTAGCGCATCGCGAAGGCGATCGCTCCGGCGTCAATTCGTGCCTGATCGTCAGTCATGATCCGTCTCCTGGCTCCCCGGCCGGGCGCTCAAGCTAGCACAATCGGCCGGCCCGCCGACGCGCCCCATCGGTCAACTCCCTATCCTCGTGCAGACACCGATCCAGCGGGAGACCAGCAGATGACCACCACCACCGAATCAGCCTCCGCCGCCGTCCGCGCGCGCCTCGACCATCCGATCATCGACGGCGACTCGCACATCGTCGAGTTCATGCCGACGTTCTTCGACTACCTCAAGGACGTCGGCGGCTCGGAGATCGTCAAGCGCTACCGCGACTCCAGCGTCAGCCGCCGCTGGGCGGCGATGAGCTGGGACGAGCGCCGCGCCGAGCGCGTGACCGTCCCGCCCTGGTGGGCGCTGCCGACCGAGAACACGCTCGACCGCGCCACGGCCATGATGCCGGCGCTGCTGCACGAGCGCATGGACGAAGTCGGCATGGACTACGTCGTGCTCTATCCGACGATCGGTCTCGGCTTCCCCCACATGCAGGACGACGAAGTGCGCCAGGCCGTCTGCCGCGCCTTCAACGAGTTCACCGCGGAGCAGTACGGCGGATTCTCCGACCGCATGACCGTCGCCGCCGTGATCCCGCTGCACACGCCCGAGGAAGGCATCGCCGAACTCGAGCACGCCCACTCGCTCGGCCTCAAGGTCGCGCAGATGCCGGCCTTCGTCCGCCGCCCGGTGCCGGCGGTGGCCGAGAAGTATCCCGAACTCGCCAACCAGGTGACCTGGCTGGACTCGTTCGCGATCGACAGCGAATACGACTACGACCCGTTCTGGCAGCGCTGTCTCGACCTCGGCTTCGCCGTCGCCTCGCACTCCGCCGGCATGGGCTTCATCGACCGCGCCTCGATCTCCAACTACATGTACAACCACATCGGCCACTTCGCCGCCGCCGGCGAGGTGCTCTGCAAGTCGCTGCTGATGGGCGGCGTCACGACCCGCTTCCCCGAGCTGCGGGTGGCCCTGCTCGAGGGCGGCGTGGCCCACGGCGCTCGGATTTACGCCGACATCATCGCGCGCTGGGAGAAGCGCGGCCCCGATCAGCTGCACCACCTCGATCCGGCCAACATCGACATCGAACTCGCCCAGGACCTCTTCACTCGCTACGGGGGCGAACTGACCGAGGGCAAGCTCGACAATCTTCCCCGCACGCTGGGCATGACCGCGCCGGAGATCGAGGCGCGCCTGCGCGACAACTTCAGCGAGATGAACATCGAGCGGGCCGAAGACTTCTACGACCGCTTCGTGCCCTCGTTCTACTTCGGCTGCGAGGCGGACGATCCGATCACGGCCTGGGCGTTCAACGACCAGGTCAACCCCTTCGGCGCCAAGATTCGCGCCTTCATGAGCACCGACCTCGGCCACTGGGACGTCCCCGACATGTCGGAGGCGGTGGCCGAGGCCTACGAACCGGTCGAGAACGGCGTCATCAGTCCGGAAGACTTCCGGGACTTCGCCTTCACCAACCAGCTCCGCCTCTACGCCCACAACAATCCCAACTTCTTCAAGGGCACAATCGTCGAAGACGCCGCGTCCGAGGCATTGGCGCAGGAATCGGCGAACGGCGCCTGAAACGTCGGAGCCGCGTGTCCCGCTGGCTACGCTGTAGATGAGAAGCCGTGAGTATCGAATCCGGGTGCGCACGATGATCAACCTTGTCGAAGAACGCGCGGGCGAGATCGCCGAGCTATGCCGCCGACACCGCGTCCAACGCCTGGACCTGTTTGGATCGGCGGCGACCAGTCGGTTCGACGAGCAACGCAGCGATCTGGATTTCCTCGTCTCCTTTCGTCCCGAAGCCCGCATCGGGTACACCGCAGAGTTCTTCGAGCTGCAGGACGATTTGGAGCGGCTGTTCGAGCGCAAAGTGGACCTCCTCTTCGATATGGAGTTTCGGAATCCTCATCTCCTAGCTGCTATCAACGAGACTCGCACCCCGATCTATGAAGCGTGAGTCCGCCAAGTACCTGTTCGACGTGCAGATGGCCGCTGAGGCGCTGTTGCGGTTCGTGTCGGGGAGGACGTTGTCGGAGTATCAGCAAGACGAACTCATGCGCGCAGGCGTGAACTGGGAGTTCGCGGTGATCGGCGAGGCGATCTCGCAGCCCGCGGGTGTTAGATTGCCGCCACGAGCCGTGGATTGAGCGGAAAGCAGGCCGGATATGCGGATCGCAGTGCTTGGCGGCAGCGGATTCATTGGGCCTCGGGTGATGCGGCGGCTGGTCGAGCATGGACATGAGGTCCACTGCATGGACATCAACCCCAATGCGCCGGTCCTCGACCCGCTGCGCGACCGGATCGAGATCATCCACGGCGACATCACGGTGATGGGCGATGTGGTCGAGGCGCTGGTCGCGGCGAAGCCGGACCGGGTGATCAATCTCGCCTACGTGCTGGGCGCCTCCGAGGCCGATCCCCATCCGCAGGTGAAGATCAACATCCTGGGCATGGACAACTGCTTCGAGGCGGCACGCCTGCTCGACATCCGGCGCGTGGTCTACGCGAGCTCGCTCGCGGTCTACGGTCCGCAGCGCCTGCACGGCAACAAGATGGTGATCGAGGACGATCTGTGTCTGGGCACGGGCATCTACTCGGTCTCGAAGCGCTTCAATGAGCACCAGGCCGACTGGTACAACCGCGCCTACGACATAGCGATCACCGGCATCCGCCCGGCCAACATCACCGGCCCGGACAAAGTGCGCGGCTCGATGAACCACGTGCAGTGCCAGGTCCTGCCGGCGCGCGAGGAGCCGGTCAGCTTCCCTCACGCCGACACGATGACGTTGCCGCTGCACGTTGAGGACATCGCCGAAGTCTTCGTCCGCGTGACGCTGGCCGAGCAGACGGCGCACGCGATCTACAACTCAGGGGGCCACGCGACCAGCATGGGCGACCTCGCCGCCGCCGTCCGCCAGTTCCTGCCCGACGCGGAGATCACATTCGACCAGGAAGCAGGCGGCCACGACGCCTCCGGCCTCTACCTGATGGACAACTCGCGCCTGGTCGAGGAGTTCGAGGTCGAGTACGCCCCCTTCGAGCAGCGAGTGCTGGAGACGATCAACGAAGTCCGCCGCGACGAAGGCCTCCCAGCGGTCGGCTAGCCAATCGCCTGTCCAACGCTCCCGCAACGTCCGCCGACCAGGGTTGCAAGGGCAACTCCAGCTAGGCATACTTCTGCGAAGTCCGCCCGAGAAGCACGGGACGGAGAGTGATGGAAGGGATTGCTATGAGCGACCGGAACTATTGGCAACGGATGAAGCACCGACAGCTCAGCAGGCGGACGCTCCTGCGGGCCTCGGCCCGGGCGGGGGTCGGCGCGACCGGCCTGGCGCTGGTCGGCTGCGGTGACGACGATGACGACGGTCAACAGACGGTCGCTCAGGCGCAGCAGCAGGATCAGCAGCAGCAACAGGCGATGCAGCAACAGGCCGACCAGCAAGAGCAGCAGCAGGCGATGCAGCAGCAGGCTCAGCAGCAACAGCAGCAGCAGGCCATGCAGCAACAGCAGGCGGATCAACAGGCGCAGGCCGCCACCCAACAGGAGGAGGTCGCCGAAGAGATTGCCGAGGGGGTCGGCGAGGTCGAAGAAGAATGGTCGATGCCGCGCCCGCTCGACGAGGTCGATCTGGACGCCGAGATTGTGATCGCCGTGGGCTCCGACTCCGGCGGGCTGGACCATCACCGAACCGGCAGCGCGCAGAACTACATCAGCCACGGCGCCGTCTACAGCGGTCCGCTCGATCGCGATCCACGCGACAACTCCATGTACGCCGGCCTGGCGACGCCGGAGTGGATCGATCCCGTCACCCTGCGACTCGACATCATCCCGGCCAAGTTCCATGACGGCTCCACTCTGGTCGCCGGGGACATGGTCTTCAGCTACGACCGGATGGGCGGTCTGGCCGAGTATCACAACGGCGGCGAAACGTCGGATCATCCCGGCGGCTGGGTGCCGGCCTACCCGGCCCGAAGCGCGCTGAACTGGGTCCGCAATGAAGCGCCCGACGACCGCACCTGGTCGATCGAGCTGCCCGCGCCCGACGCCGGCTTCCTGACCGTCAACATGGACGGCGCCGGTGAGGTGACGATCCACTCGCAGGCGGACACGGAGGGTCGCGGCGATCTCGCCCTGGACCAAGAGCCAATGGGCACGGGTCCCTTCCGTTTCGTCGGCCACACGGACGACGAGAACTTCATCTTCGAGCGCTTCGACGATCACTACAACCCAATCGATTACCCAGTGCGGGTCTCGCACGTACCCCACCACCGGAGGTTGACTGGCCTGGTGCGGCCTGAACTGCAGTCGCGCCTCGCCGGCCTCGAAGCGGGCGAGATTGACGTGATCCACGAGGGCGTCGGCGTCAACGCTGCCAAGCCGTACATCGACGATCCGAACTACACGGTCCAGTTCCAGCCGGGCGCCGGCTGGTCGGTGCACAACATCTACCCCAACCTGTGGCAGCAGACCACGCCCGATGGCGATCCCAATCCCTTCCTCGATATCCGCGTGCGCCAGGCCGCCAACCACGCGATCAACCGCCGCGCGATCATCGACAACCTGTTCCTCGGCGTCGGCGATATGTCGATGCTCGTCTACAGCGGCGTGCCCGGCTATCCCAGCCCGGAGGAAAAGGCGGAAGTGGTCTTCGACTTCAACGTGGAGAAGGCGAAGCAGCTCATGGCCGAGGCCGGCTATGAGGACGGCTTCGATGTCCCGCTGTACTACACGCCGGACTGGGGCGGCGATGTGGTAGCCGATCTGGTGCTGGTGGCGTCCCAGGACCTCGCTCAGATTGGCATTCGCATCACGCCAGTGCCGACGCTGGGCTCGGAGTACTTCACCCCGCAGTACTCCTCGGGCAGGGACGCGGCCCCCTGGGGCCTGTACTGGTTCTACGCGAACGCTGTCCCCGACATCGGCTCGATGTGGGAATGCTGCGGCAGCGCCGAAGGCTTCTTCACCATCTCCCCGCCTCAGGATCCGCGCCTGCAGGAGCTCTACCTCGCACAGCGGGTGGAGCAGGATCCCGACCGGCGACTCGAGATCATTTCAGAGTTGTTGCTCGAGCACACCCGTCAGGCGACGTTCATCTTCATCGTCGAGCCGCCGGACACGGTGGTCACCCGAGCCGACGTCAACTATCCCAAGGGTGGCCGCGTCGGAAATCTGAACTTCCTGATGACCTTCGCGATCCAGCGGCTCAAGACCTGAGGCGAGTGATTCGATTCGTCATACCCGCGCTTGCCCCCGCATCAAGTGCGGGGCAGGCTGCGGTTATCTCGCCGAGTCGAGCACGGATGCCGGTTCAGCACACGGCGAGATTGCCCCCGCATCAGGTGCGGGGCAGGCTGCTGCGCAGCCCGGCAATGACGAGTTCTGGGGCGACTGACTGAGCATGCAGTTCTGGAACTACCTCATCATCCGGCTGATTCAGGCGATCTTCGTCACGTTGTTGGTCGTCACCATCGTCTTCTTCGTCTCGCGCCTCGTCGGCAATCCCGAAGAGACCATGCTGCCGCCGCTGGTGACCAGCACCGAGGACAAGGAGCGTTTCCGCGAACTGCTCGGTCTGAACGACCCGCTCCACGTCCAATACGGCAACTTCCTGCGCGACCTCGGAAAGGGCGATTTTGGCACCTCCTGGCGCGGCGGCGGCACATCGACGCTGGACTCAATCGGTGATCGAGCGCTCAACACTGTCAAGCTGGGCGTGGCGGGCGTGGTCTTCGCGCTCGCGCTGGCGGTGCCACTGGGCATCATCGCCGCGCTCAGACGGGGAACCACCGTCGATTGGCTGGCGCGATTCGTCGCCGTGATCGGTCAGGCCACGCCGAGCTTCTGGCTTGGGCTGATGATGATTTTCTTCTTCTCCGTGCAGCTCGGCTGGTTCCCGACCGGAGGCGCCGAGGAAGGCTTCCGTTCGCTGATCCTGCCTGCGATCGCGCTGGGGCTGTTCGAGTTGGTCGCGATCATGCGGTTGACCCGCTCCGGGATGATCGAAGTGATGGACACCGATTTCGTCCGCACGGCGAGGGCCAAGGGTCTCAGTGAGCGGACGGTGATCTGGCGTCACGGCGTGCGGCACGCGCTCTTGCCCGTGGTGACGATGCTTGGTCTGTCCCTGGGCCGACTGATCGGCGGCACGGTGATCATCGAGATGGTCTTCGCCTGGCCAGGCGTCGGACGATTGATCATTGACTCGATCCTCAAGAACGACTTCCCCATGGTGCAGGCCTCGATCATCGTGCTGGCCGCGTCGATTGCCTTGGTCAACCTCTTCGTCGACGTCTCCTACCGCTTCATCGACCCGCGGATTCGGGCGGGAGCGGCGTGATGGCGGCGAGCACCGCGACGACAGTAGAGTTCCAGCCGGGCAGGAGGCGGCAGCGGATTCGGTGGCGGCGATACCTCGGTCTGTCCGTTCCCGCACTGATCGCGCTGGTCGTCCTGATTGCGGGCGTATTCGCGGATCTACTGCAGACCCACGATCCCGAGTTCATCGACCTCGCCGCGCGCCTGTCGCCGCCGGTCTTCGACGGTGGGACCTGGACTCATCCGCTGGGTACCGACGAGCTCGGACGGGACATCTACAGCCGGTTGCTGCACGGGGCTCGCGTGTCGTTGATCGTCGTCGGGATCGTCGTTCCGGGGGCCGCCCTGTTCGGCACGCTGATCGGATTGGTCTCCGGCTGGGTTGGCGGGATGACCGGGCAAATCCTGATGCGCGTGGTCGACCTGCAACTAGCCCTGCCGGCGATCCTCTTCGCGGTGCTGATGGCGAGCCTGGTCGGTCCCAGCCTGACCAACGTGATCGTCATCCTGCTGTTCTGGACCTGGCCCTCGTATTCGCGGCTGGTCCGGGCGGATGTGCTTTCGCTTCGGGAGCGCGATTTCGTGACTGCCTCACGATCGGTGGGGGCCGCCCCCTGGTGGATCATGCGCAAGCACCTGTTGCCGAACGTGCTGAACACCATCGTGATTGTGATGACGCTGGAGGTGGCGTTGGTGGTGCTAGCCGAGGCGGCGCTCAGCTTCCTCAGCGTGGGTGTGCCGCCCGGAACGTCATCCTGGGGTCGGATGATCACCGAGGGTCGCGACACGATGAATGTCGCCTGGTGGCCGATCTGGCTGCCTGGCCTGACCCTGCTGATCATCTCGTTGACGGGCAACCTGATGGGCGACTGGCTGCGCGACGCGCTCGATCCTCGGCTGCGGAATCTGCGCTGACTTGTTTGTCCGGCAGCAATGCTCGCTACAGGGCGTGGCAGCGTTCATATGCTGTTCATTGAAGGCAACCTGCCTGCAATCGGCCGCTCATAGGGTGGCTGAGACAGGAGCGGGGCCATGGTCGTCAACAAGATCGAGGTGCTCAAGTCCGCCAGGGACGGGCTCGACGTCCTGCCCGACCTGCATCGCTACGCCACGCTGGCGGCGGCGGGCGAGGATCCGCAGATTCCGGCGGAGGACTTCGAGCGGCTGAAGTGGTACGGCCTCTTCCACCGCAAGCGAACGCCGGGCTACTACATGCTGCGCATGCGCATCCCCGGCGGCGTGCTGACCTCGGAGCAGTTGGCCGCGATCGGCGAGATCGCGAACACGGTCGGGCGGGGCCAGGCCGACATCACCTCTCGGATGAACATCCAGCTGCGCTGGATCACGATCGCGGACGCGCCCTGGGTCCTGCAGCGGCTGTCGGCGGCCGGACTGACGACGCAGCAGTCGGGGATGGACAACGTGCGCAACGTCGTCAGTTGCCCGCTCTCGGGTCTGACCGAGGACGAGGTGATCGACACCCGCGTCGTGGCCGAGCGGATGCAGCAGGCGATCGTCGGCGGGAAGCGGTTCTCGAACCTGCCGCGCAAGTTCAATCTGTCCGTCACCGGCTGCCGCGAGGATTGCAGTCACGCGCAGGCGCACGACCTGTCCTTCGTCCCGGCGCAGCGGGACGGTGAGATCGGATTCAACGTGCTGGTTGGCGGAGCGCTGGGCGGCATGTCGCCGGAGTACGCGCAGCCGCTGGACGCGTTCGTCTCGGTCGACGATGCGGTCGGGCTGGCGCTCGCCGTGCTCGACGTCTACCGCGACCACGGTCTGCGTGAGAAGCGAAAGCAATCGCGGCTCAAGTGGCTGCTCCGCGAATGGGGCATCGAGCGCTTCCGCGAGGTGGTTGAGGCGCAATACGGTCGCCCGCTCGCCCGCGCCGGACATTCGCTCACGACACGCCACGGCGGCGACCACATCGGCGTCACCCCGCAGCGCAATCCCAACCTCCGCACCGTTGGCTGCCTCGTTCCCGTGGGCAGGATTACGGGAGACGACCTGATTGCGTTCGCTCGGGTGGCCCGACGCTACGGTAACTCTGAACTTCGCCTGACGGTTCAGCAGAACATCCTGATCCCGAACGTGCCCAGCGGCCGGCTCGACGCATTGCTGGCAGAGCCCCTGCTGCAGACCTACTCGCCGACGCCGTCGGCGTTCATCCGGGCGATGGTCAGTTGCACCGGCAATGACTTTTGCGCCTTCGCCCTGATCGACAGCAAAGGCGAGGCGATCAAGCTCGCTGCCGCGCTGGAAGAGCAGTATGAAGTCTCGCCCGACGCGGCGCCGGTTCGAATCCAGATGTCGGCCTGTCCGCATGCCTGCGGACAGCACCGCGCCGGTGAGATCGGGCTGCTCGGCGGGCGCAAGCGGATCGACGGTGAGATTGTCGATGTCGCCGACGTCTTCAGCGGCGGCAAACTGGGCGAGGATCCGCAGTTCGGCGAAGTGACCGCGCCGGCCGTCCAAACCGAGCATCTGGCCGAGGCGGTCGCCGAGCAGATTCGATCGGTCCGGGGCGCTGAGGCGCTGATCAGTCGGCGTATCCCGGCGTCAGCGGATTGAGCTTCGCATGGCCCGTCGTTCGCTGCTTCGCCGTGACGGATGGAAGCGCTCGGTCTGCTGCTACTGCGGCGTCGGTTGCGGCGTGAAGGTGCAGACGAAGAACGGCGTCGTCTCGGCCGTGCGCGGAGACGAGGATCACCCGGTCAATCGCGGCAAACTGTGTGCCAAGGGAGCGCTGCTGCAGGACATGTTCGTCGACGAGGCGCGCCTGCTCCATCCCCAGATTCGTCCGGAGAAGGGCGCCGCGGCCGAGCGAGCGTCGTGGGACGAGGCGATCGAACGAGCTGGAGGCGCGATTCGCGCGGCCGTTGATGAGCATGGTCCGGACAGCGTCATGATGTACGGCTCGGGTCAGCTCGTGACCGAGGACTACTACCTCTTCGGCAAGCTGGCCAAGGGCTACATCGGAACCAACAACCAGGACACCAACTCCAGGCTCTGCATGGCCTCGGCCGTGACGGCGTACAACCTGACGTTCGGCGCCGACGCGCCGCCGGCCGGCTACGCCGACATCGAACAGGCCAATACGTTCCTGATCGTCGGGGCCAATATGGAAGCCTGCCACCCGATCCTGTTCGAGCGCGTCCGGGCGAGGAAGCGCTCGGGGAAAGACCGCGTCAAGGTGATCGTGGTTGACCCGCGTGCGACCAGGACCGCCGAGATCGCCGATGTACACCTGGCGCTGCGACCCGGCACCGATGTGGCGCTGCTTCTGTCAATGCTGTTTGAAGTTCGCCTGGCGGGCGGGCTCGACGAGACGTATCTCCGCGAGCACACCACGGGCTGGGAACAGGTCGAGGAGTCGCTCGAGGGCTGGTCGGCCGAGCGCGCGGTCGAGGTGACCGGCCTCGACGCCGGCGACATTCTCGAAGCGGCTCGGATCATCGCCCACAACGGACCGATGCTGAGCTTCTGGACGATGGGCGCCAATCAGTCGACCTCGGGCGTCGACAAGAACCTGGCATTGATCAACCTCTCGCTCGCGACCGGCAATATCGGCAAGCCCGGAGCAGGTCCGATGTCATTGACCGGTCAGCCCAACGCGATGGGCGGCCGCGAGCAGGGCGGGCTGGCGACGACGCTGCCCGGGCATCGCCTGGTCGCCGATCCGGAACATCGGGCCGAGATCGAGGAGGCGTGGGGTGTCCCGCCCGGATCGATCTCCGACCGTCCCGGAGTCACGGCGATTGAGATGATCGAGCGGCTGGAGCGCGGCGAGATCAACGTGGTCTGGGTGGCGGCCACGAACCCGCTCGCCTCTTTGCCCAACCTGGACCGCGTCCGAGCGGCCTTCGAGCGGGCGGAGACCGTGATCGTCCAGGATGCGTATCACCCGACCGAGACGACGCAGGTGGCCGATGTCCTCCTGCCGGCCGCACAGTGGTCCGAACGGGCCGGCACGATGACCAACTCCGAGCGCCGCATCTGCCTGCTCGAACAGGTCTCACGGCCGCCCGGCGACGCACTGCCCGACTGGCAGATCATCTGCAGAATGGCGAAGGCGCTGGGTTACGGCGACGCGTTCCAGTACGACGGCCTGGAAGAGATCTTCTACGAGTACCGCGAACTGTCTCGCGGGCGCGACATGGACATCACCGGGATCTCCTATCCCTTGCTGGCCCAGCATCGCGCAGGGATTCAATGGCCCTATCCCTCGACCGCGCGATCGGGGCCGCCGGAGGACGGCCGCCGCCTGTTCGAAGACGGCCGATTCCACACCGCCGACGGACGGGCGCGGATGCATGTTCCGCGCTGGATGCCTCCGGCCGAGTCGGTCAGCGACGACTTTCCCTACGTGTTGATCACCGGACGCGTCAAGGACCAGTGGCACACGATGACGCGCACGGGTCATTCGGCCAAGCTGATGAAATCGGAGCCTCAGCCGTTCCTGGAAGTGAATCCGTCGGATGCGCTGGGCCTCGGCATTCGCGACCGCGATCGGGTGCGGGTCAGCTCACGCCGCGGCAGGTTCGAGGTGACGGCGCGGGTCAGCGAGGCGATCCGGGCCGGATCCGTCTTCGCTCCGTTCCACTGGGGATCGTTGTGGGCCGACAACGGATCCTCCAACGCCTCGGCCAGTGAGGCCGTCGATCCGCGCTCGAAGCAGCCCGAGCTCAAGTTCGCCGCGGTACGCGTCGAACCCGTCGGCGCCGATTGATCCGTCGCCGCATTCTTCGTCCCGTCGCCCGGTTGACACGACACCCAACGGCAATATCCGCGTCATTCATATGAAACATGGTGCAATCAGCGCGTAACTGCGTCTCCATAGGGTCGGTCTCAGTGGCCTGAGCTGATCGTGATGGAGGTGCCCGTTGAACACGAATGAGCTGAACGGCAAAGCGACCTCGATCAATTTGAAGAGCTTCGCCGCCCCGCACATGCGCACGTTCCACCTGACCTGGCTCGCGTTCTTCCTGTGTTTCTTCGGCTGGTTCGGGATCGCGCCGCTGCTCGGCGAGGTGCGTGACGATCTCAACCTGACCAACTCCCAGGTCTTCACCTCGCTGATCGCCTCGGTCTTCATCACCATCTTCGCGCGCGTCGCGATCGGCTGGGTGCTCGACCGAGTCGGACCCCGCCGCACCTACACCGGATTGCTGATTCTCGGCTCCCTCCCCGTGATGCTGATCGGGCTCTCGCAGAACTTCGAAACGTTCGTCGTCTTTCGCCTGCTGATCGGTGTCATCGGCGCATCCTTCGTGATCACCCAGTACCACACGTCCATCATGTTCGCGCCCAACGTGGTCGGCACAGCCAACGCGACGACGGCCGGTTGGGGCAATCTCGGCGGAGGCGTGACGCAACTCGTCATGCCGCTGGTGATGACCGGCGTGCTCTTCTTCGTCGCCAATGAGACGGCCGGCTGGCGGATCGCGATGGTCATCCCCGGCGTGGCGTTGCTCCTGATGGGGTTCGTCTACTACCGCTTCACCCAGGACGCGCCGGAGGGCGATTTCAACGAGCTTCGCGCTCAGGGCAAGGTGACCAGGCAGAACCAGCCCGGCGCATTCGCCAGGGCATCGCGCGATCCGCGGGTCTGGATGCTGTTCGTGATCTACGGCGCCTGCTTCGGGATCGAGCTGACGATCAACGGCATGGCCTCGCTCTATTTCCAGGACCGCTTCGGGCTCGACATCGTGCTGGCCGGCGTGATCGCCTCGCTGTTCGGTCTGATGAACATCTTCGCGCGGACCACGGGCGGCATCTGCTCCGACAAACTCGGGATCCGCATGGGACTGCGCGGGCGCACGCTGTTCATGGGCAGCGTGCTCTTGCTCGAAGGCCTGGCGCTGGTCGCCTTCTCGCGCATGGAGGTCCTGATCCTCGCGATCCCGATGCTGATCGTGTTCAGCATCTTCGTGCAGATGTCCGAAGGCGCGACGTTCGGGGTGGTCCCGTTCGTCAACAGGAAGGCGCTCGGCGCGGTCGCCGGGATCGTCGGAGCGGGCGGCAACGCCGGCGCGGTCGCGACCGGATTCCTGCTGCGGGCCGAGGGCGTCGCCATGCAGGACGCGCTGCTCTACTTCGGCATCATCGTGATCGCCATCGCGCCGCTCGCCTTCTTCGTCCGCTTCCCCAAGCGAGTTGAAGCGATCGAACGCCGGCGAATGCGAGAGGCACTCGAGAGCAACGGCCGCCCCGCAACAGTGCTCGACTAGCGCCGAGGCGTTGCCGCCGATGTCCGGCGTGCGCGGGGCGCCGCTGCCGGGATCAAGCACCGATTCGACTGCCGCGCGAAGCCTGCGCATGGAGCGGATGGGATGATTCCTTTGTGGCCTGAAAATCGATCGGTCACGGAATGTCGGTTGGTAATCCGATTATCATCAAGATAGAGTCGATTTACTGTCGTGTTCGTCACCTATTGTCACGATCATGGCCTCGATTCACGAGGAACGATTAGATTGTCACGTCGAATGAGATGAGGAAGCGAGCGATGCGCAAAGGGCTGGCCCGCCTCGCCCAGTTCCGTGTCGTGCCGCTGATGTTTGTGGCGGCGGTCTTGCTGGTAGGGGGCTGCCGGGCAGGTGAGAGCGGACCGCCGATGACGCTCACGCTGAGCGCGGCCCAGACCTGCGAGACGGGGCCGGGGGCGGGCTGGGCCGGGTCTGAGTTGCGCACCAATGATCAAGGCGACACCGAACGGGTCAGCGTGTACGCAGGCTGGTTCGGGATCGCAGAGACGGACGTGACCTGGTCGGTGAGCGGCGGCACGCCGCCCTACGCGCTCAAGATCGACGGCGAAACGCGCGACGCGACCCACGACTACACCGGCGCCAGCGGCACCGCCTCTGTGAGCTGCGCGCTGAAGACCGGCGAGACGTTCATCGATCGACGCGAAGGACGCGGTTACAAGGACAACCCGCCTGAAATTGGATCTGGGTTGAAGACGATCCGCGCGACCGTGACCGACAACGCCGGCGCGAAGGCGGAAGCCACGGTGAACGCGTACATGATTCTGAACGTGGAGAGCAGTGGCATCAAGCTACGCGGCGGCGAAACCTACCGCGTTAATGGCTTTCTGATGACGATTCCGGAAGGCATCGACATGGAGACGGGTGATTACGAGTTCTCGTCTTGCGAAGGGGACGACTGCGAGGGCGGAGCATTCCAGATCCGGAATGTTGGCGATGGCTATGAGGCGTGGGTATATCTCGGGCAACGCACTGGCAGGGAGTTGACACGAACCGTTTGGCTCTACGACCGGCCGCGAGGCGCGGGCGAGGAGCGGCATCCGATCGAAGACAAGCTGGACGAACTCGTCGAGTCGATCGGCCGACTACCACAGATCAGCGTGAACTAGGGGCTGCTCTCAGTAACTGAAGAGCATCATGGAGATAGCAGAGGAATCTGACCTGATGCGCAGCCGCCCGAACCTATTCGGCCCGCGTTGCAGCGCGCTGTCTGCGGTGGTCGCGATTACCGGGTTGCTGTTGGCGTCATTGAGCCTGAGCCAGGCGCGTGCGGACGGCGAGCCTCTGCCTCTGAGCCTGACACTGGACTCGAGCCGCGACCTCTGCACGGCCAACACGCTGACCGAAGTCAGTTGGCAGATCACGGGCGGAAACGCGCCATTCAGCCTCAGCGTGGAGGGCCAGCCGGTGACGGCGCGGGGAGGGAACGGCCGCCTGACGGTCAACTGCGGCTCATTGCCGAGCGCGGGCGAGCCGCAGATCAGGAAGATCACGGCAGAGGTGACCGACGCTCGCGGCCGCCGCGCGAGTGCTTCTGTGCGCCTGTCGCTAGCGGCAGCCTTGAGCTCACCCATCATCGCCGGTGGTTACGGCGTCCATCGAACCTTTGTCCTCACGGAGTGGACGAGAGGTATCGGCAGAACCGACACAGCAGCGCAGGCTCCCTCTTATCTCGCTCGTTGGCGAGCTACTGGATCTGACACCTGGAACTACGAACTCTGGCCCCGAGCAATAGAACCGGGAGATAGACGCGAGAACTACCAGCGAGGCGTTGCTATATTCGATCTGACTCCAGGCGTCGCTTACGAGATGGCGGTCGCAGCCCTGCGGGCCAAGATCGAGCGAGACACGCCCCAAGCGCTGACCTGGTCCTCGACCTTGTCGTTTACCACGTTGCAGGCGCCGCAGAACGTGCGCGCCGAGACGACGCACAACACGCTGACCGTGAGTTGGGACGCTCAGCCCGACGGCGATTCCTACAGCGTCCGGGTGCAGGGTCCGCATGGCAGCAGGTCCCAGAATCTCTATCCGGCGAAGGGGATGCGCGGACAACACTCGCTTGTCTTCCGCGCGCTGCCTGCAGGGACTAGCTACGAAGTCGCGGTGATCACGAATGCCGGGTACGACAGCGCAACCACGACGATCCAAACGAGCACGGCACCTGCGCCGCCAGCAGGCGCTTCGGTCCTGCCACGGGGGCCACAGAATCTACGCGTCACGGCGACGTCTGACACAATCAGCGTGAGTTGGGACCCTCCGCATCCCCAAGCCGAGCCGAGCTACATCGTCTACCTGTACTACCTAGACCGCATCGTGCAGGATCAGTGGGTCGAGGAGGGCGCACCGACCCGCGTGACCTTTGCAGGGTTACAATCCGGAGCCACATATCAGCTGGAGATTGTGCACTTGGGCATCATTGAAGAGTCGCGTGAACGGAAGGTGCGCACCGGGTCCCAGAATCGACATCGAGGCAATGCGGAAGTGCCGATCCCCTTTTGGTGGTAGCGAGGTTTGCTTGCCCTGGCCGCTGTAGCGCGGACCGCGGAACCTTCGCGCGAGGAGTACGTATCGCACCTTCATGGCCGAATGGGACCCGCAACACCGGTCTCCATCTTGAGACTGCGATGTCGTGGACGTCTCCAAAGGGGTCACAATACGAACTGAGGCACGGCCTTCTGACGGCGCCGCGGACGACCGCCCGCCGCCAGCTCAACCATTCGAGTGGCCACTTGATCTGAGCAATTGCGCTCGAGCTGGCCACTAGAGCACCTCGGCGATTGCGGAGCCGAGGTCGGCCGTCGACGCGTTGCCGCCGATGTCCGGCGTGCGCGGCGCGCCGCTGCCAGGATCAAGCACCGTTTCGACTGCCGCGAGGATCGCGTCGTGTGCGCGCGGGTGACCGAGGAAGTCCAGCATCATCGCCCCGCACCAGATTTGCCCGATCGGATTGGCGATCCCCTGTCCCGCGATGTCCGGCGCCGAGCCATGTACCGGCTCGAACAGCGAGGGGAAGGCGCGCTCCGGGTTGAGGTTGGCGCTCGGCGCGATCCCGATCGTTCCCGTGCAGGCCGGACCGAGATCGCTGAGGATGTCGCCGAACAGGTTGCTGGCCACGACGACGTCGAAGAAGTCCGGCCGCTGGACGAAGTGCGCCGTGAGAATGTCGATGTGGAACTTGTCGACCTCGACCTCCGCATAACTCGACGCCATCGCCTCCACGCGCTCGTCCCAGAACGGCATCGTGATGGCGATTCCGTTCGACTTCGTCGCGCTCGTCAGGTGTCGCTTCGGTCGTGAGCGCGCCAGGTCGAAGGCGTACTTCAGCACTCGGTCGACGCCGACGCGGGTCATCACGGTCTCCTGCATCACCATCTCGCGCTCGGTGCCCGAGAAGATCCGTCCGCCGATGCTCGAATACTCGCCTTCCGTGTTCTCCCGCACGATGTACATGTCGATCTCGCCCGGCTCGCGCGGGCTGCCGTCGCGCCGCACGACGGGCGCCACGATGCCGGGCATCAACCGCGCAGGCCGCAGGTTGATGTACTGATCGAACTCGCGCCGAAACTGGAGCAGTGAACCCCAGAGCGAGATGTGGTCGGGGATCTCCTCGGGCCAACCGACCGCGCCGAAGAACAGCGCGTCGTGTCCGCCGATCTGATCCTTCCAGTCGTCGGGCAGCATCTGCCCGTGCTGCTCGTAGTAGGGCCATGAGGCGAAGTCGAAGTAGTCGAATTCCAGGCCGATCTCGAACTTCGTCGAGGCCACCTCGAGCACGCGAATGCCTTCGGGCACGACCTCCTTCCCGATCCCGTCGCCCGGAATCACGGCGATTCGTTTCGCACTCATGCTCAGCAATCCTTCACTCGCGCGTGTGGAGTCTTCAGCAAGCTACCTTGCGGGTGACGGCGCGCAACGCTCGTCACGACACGAGGAGCGACGAGATGGCCACCTTCGTACTGATCCACGGCGCGTACCAGGGAGGCTGGATCTGGTCGCCGGTGACCGCGCAACTCCGGGCCGCCGGCCACGACGTCTACGCGCCCTCGCTGGACGGATGCGCCGAGCGGTCGGCCCAGGTCCGAGCCGGCATATCGACCGAGACGCAGGCGGAAGAGATCGCGGAGTTGATGCGCTACGAGGATCTCGACAGCGTGGTGTTGGTCGGCACGTCGTCGGGCGGGATGGTGCTCTGCCGCGTCGCCGAGATCGCCCGCGAGCGCGTGCAGCGCATCGTCTTCGCCGATGCGCTCGCCCTGTACAGCGGCGAGACAATCCGCGACATCGTCAGCGGGGCGCGCGTCGACGACAGCGAGGTCTCCACCGGTCCCGCGCCGGGCAGCATGCTCGACGCGCTCACGGAGAGCATGGAACCGGACCTCGCGCAGTGGGCCGCCGAGCGCTTCGGGCCGCACCCGGTCGCGGTGTTCAGCCGGCCGGTCGAGCTCGACTCATTCTGGGATCAGGAGTGGGACACCACCGTGATCTGGTGCCGCCAGGCGCCGAATCCCGGCGAGGCGCACCAGCGTCGCTGCGCCGAGCACTTGAGCGCCCGCTGGCACGAGCTCGACACCGGCCACTACCCGATGCTGAGCGCTCCCGACGAGCTGACCCAACTCATCCTTGAGGGCTAGCTCCAGGTCCGCTGCCGGCGATCAGGGGAAGGATCGAGGTGACCAGCATGGTCGAGCACTCATTCGCGCGCTTCGAGGACAAAGTGGCGTTGATCAGCGGCGCCGGCAACGGCATCTGCCGGGTCAGCGCCGAGATCATCGCCGCCGAGGGCGGCACGATCGCGGCTGTCGACTATGACCGCGAGCTGCTCGACGGCGCGATGGAATCCTTCGCTCAGGCCGGCGGCGGGCCGCACCACGCGTATCCAGCCAACGCGCTCCGGCAGGATGAGGTGGACGCCGTCGTCGCCGACGTGGTCGACCGCTTCGGCAGGATCGACATCCTGATCAACGGCGTCGGCGGCTCGACGATCATCCCCAACGCCGGCGCGACCGTTGACGAGCTGACGATGGAGGAGTGGCAGACCGTGCTGGACTTCAACCTCAGCGGCACGTTCCTGTTCTGCCACGCCGTCGTTCCGCACATGACCCGGCAAGGCGGCGGCAAGATCGTCAACTTCGCTTCGATCGCCGGGCGAGGCAAGAGCGCGACCAGTTCCTCGGCCTACTCGGCGGCCAAGGGTGGGATCATCGCCTTCACCACCAAGCTGGCCCTCGAGGTGGGACCGGCGGGCATCAATGTCAATGCGGTTGCGCCCTCGGCCACGCTGACCGAGCGCATTCTCCGCTACTGGGAGGGTCGGCCGTCCGAACTGCGAGAACGCGCCATTGCGGGAACACCACTGGGCAGACTGGCCGAACCGGTCGACCAGGCCAACGTGGTCTGTTTCCTGGCGTCTTCGCACGCCGACTTCGTCACCGGCGTGACGATCGACGTGACCGGCGGCGCCTAAATCTCGCCCGACTTCATCACCGGCAGGACTTCGTCGGCAAACAGCTGCATCGATCCCAGCACCTGCTCTTGCGACAGATCGCCGAACCAGAAGTTGGCGTTGAAGTGGTCGGTGCCCATGACTTCGCGCAGTTGCTTGATTTTGGCGATGCATGTGTCGGGCGTGCCCATCACGAAGTAGCGGTCGAGCAAGGCCTCGGCGCTCGGTTCCGTTTCCATCGGGATGGCGACGGCGTGGCCATGCTCGACCCGCGCCAGTCCCTGGCGCAGGCTCAGGGTGACGCGCATGTTCCAGCGGGCCTGCTCGACGATCTCGGGCAACTCGGATTCATCGTGTGTCACATAAACCGGACGCTGCGTGCTCACCCGGACTGATTTGCGCTGCTCGGGATCGGTGATGGCGCGGTCAAACGTCTCGCGGAACTCGGCCAACCGCTCGATCGGGATGCCGAAGCCTCCGGAGACCAGGTTGAAACCGCGTTCGCCAATGGCGGCGATCGATTCGTGGCTCTGTCCAACCACCCAGAACGGCGGATGCGGCCGCTGGACCGGCATCGGGAAGATGCTGGTCTCGTCGAAGCAGTAGTACTTGCCTTCGTGCGAGAACGGTTTCCCGGCGAACGCCTTGAGCAGGATGTCGACGGACTCGTCAAAGCGCTCGCGGCTCTCGTCCAATGTGTGGCCGAGTCGGTCGAACTCGTATCGCTGATAGCCGCGGCCCAGGCCGACGTCGAGCCGTCCGCCGCTGAGCACGTCGGCGGTCGCGATCTCCTCGGCGACGACGAGCGGATGGTGCAACGGCAGCACGACCACGGCGGAACCGACGCGGATCCGTTCGGTGTGGGCCGCGAGGTGCTGGGCGAACATCAGCGGACGTGAGAGGTAGCCATAGGTCGAGAAGTGGTGCTCGGCGCACCAGATGCTGTCGAAGCCCAGCCGGTCCGCCGTCTGGGCCATCTCGGTCGCGCGTTCGAAGACCTCGGCATGGTCTTGCGCGCCCGGCGACTGGAGCAACAGGAAGGTACCGCAATCCATGAGTTCCACGTCCGTTCTCGTTCCCTCAACCGCAGACTACTGTGGCGGCTCGGATCAACGTGTTCGAGGCAGATGCTGCAGCGGAGACCGTCGCGTGAATGGGGCCGCTCGCCGGCGGGTGAGGAGGGCGTCCTGACTTAGTCCACCGGGACGCCGGACTCCTGGGCGGCGAGTCTCCAACCGGCGGCCCTGACGCGTTCGTTCCAGAACGTGGCGTACCGGCCGTTGCTCTCCAGCAGTGCCTCGTGGTTGCCCTGTTCGACGATTCCACCGTCTTCGAGCACGATGATCTGGTCGGCGGCCTGGACGGTCTGCAGACGGTGGGCGACCACAATGAGGGTCTTGTCGTGGGTCAGCGCGCGCAGCGCTTCCTGGACTGATCGTTCGTTGATCGGGTCGAGCGCGGCCGTTGCTTCATCGAGCAGGACGATCGGCGCGTCCTTGAGGATCGCCCTCGCGATCGAGACGCGCTGGCGCTCACCGCCCGACAGACGCGCACCGCCTTCGCCGACGCGAGTTTCCCAGCCCTCGGGCAGGCGCTCGGCGATTTCGTCGACGCGCGCCAGCGCGGCGGCGGCGCGGACATCGGCGTCGGATGCGTCGGGACGGCCGAGGCGGATGTTCTCCTCAATCGTGCCGTCGAACAGGTACACGTCCTGGAAGACGACGGAGATCTGGCGCATCAGCACTTCCGTCGACATCTCGCGCACGTCGACGCCGCCAATCGCGACCGTGCCCGAGTCCGCGTCCCAGAACCGCGCGATCAGGCGCAGGATCGTCGTCTTGCCGGCGCCGGACGGGCCCACGATCGCGGTCATAGTGCGTTCGGGTGCAGTGAGGCTGATCTCGTCCAGGACCGTGTGGTCCTCATAGGCGAAACTTACGGATTCGAAGGAGATGCTCGCGTTGGCGGGACGCTTCGACGATTCAACCTCGGGCAGCGCGGGCGTGCCGAACACCGCTTCCATGCGCGACAGGCTGTTGCGGCTGATCCTGAGCGCGCCGCCAAGGTCGGCCGCCTCGATCATCGGATCCACGTAGCGCGCCGCCAGCACCAGCATCGCCAGCAGTTCGGCGACCTCGATGTTGCCGCCCAGCGCCAGATTGAGGCCGAAGAGCAACAGGATGGTGAACGCGAGCTGGACCACCAGGACGAATCCGGCGAGTCCGGGGGCCGCGATCAAGAGTTGTGAACGGCCGGCGTCGCGCTGCTCCTGCAACGCGTCGTCGAGCTGCTTGAAGCTGCGGGTTGCGTAGCCAAAGCCGCGCAGCACGGCCTGCGTCTGGGCGAACTCGACGACCCGGTTGGACGCGTCGACCTTGGCGTCGTCGGCGCGATGATCGGTCTTCTGGACCAGACCGGCCGACCACTGGTAGACGAACCAGGCCAGCGGCGCGGTGATCGCGGCCGCCAGCGCCAGCCGCCAGTCGAAGGCGAACATCACAATGACGACGGTGATCGGCGTGACGAACGCGTTGACGACCGGGCGCAGCAGGTGGGCCGGTACGCCCATCACGTCGATCACGCCCTGGCTGGTCAAGCGGCCCAGGCTGCCCACGCGGGTGGCGTCGAACCAGCCCAGCGGCAACTGCGCAATCTTGTCACCCAGACGCTCGAACAAGCCGCGCCCCAGGTTGATGGCGGAGATGAAGCCAAGCATCTGGGTGATCCAGCGCACGATTCCGTAGGCCGCAAGCACACCGGCCATCGCGCCGAGCCAGATCCAGGCGGTGTCGTAGTCGCCGTCGAATGTGGCTCGCAGCAGCGGCACCAGCAGGGCGAAGCCGACGCCCATGAGGACCGACTCGAGCACCAGGCCGAAGATGTTGGCCCGCAACCTGCGACCGTGCGGCAAGGACGCGGGCAGGAGTTGCAGCAGTTGGAAAATCATTCGATCACCTGCCCAACCTGACTGGCTTCCCAGAGCCGGCGATAGGCGCCTTCACGTGCGAGCAGCTCCGCGTGCGTCCCGCGTTCGACGATCCGTCCCGCCTCCAGCACGCAGATCTGGTCGGCGCCGACAATCGTGTGCAAGCGGTGCGCGATCACCAGCAGCGTTCGCCCGACAATCAGTTCGGAGAGAGCGTCCTGGATCGAAGCCTCCGCCTCCGGATCGGCGAACGCCGTCGCCTCGTCCAGGACGAGGATTGGGGCGTCGGCGAGTACGGCGCGGGCGATCGAGACTCGCTGCGCTTCTCCGCCGGAGAGCAGCGCATCCTCGCCGGCTACGGAGTCGTAGCCGCGGGGCAGTTCGAGGATGCGCTCATGAATCTGTGCGGTGCGCGCGGCCCGCTCGACATCTTCAAGCGAAGCGTCGGGCCGCGCCAGCGCGATGTTGTCGCGGATTGACATGCGCAGCAGCTGCACGTCCTGGAAGACCAGACCGACATTGCGATAGAGATCATTGCTGGCGATCTCATCCACGGGTACGCCGCCGATCGTGATCCGGCCCTCGGTGGGGTCCCAGAAGCGGGGCAGCAGTCGCGCCAGCGTGCTCTTGCCCGATCCCGACGCTCCAACCAGGGCGGTGACTGTGCCGGGTTCGAGTGTCAGATCGATCTCCCGGACCGCCTCATTCTTGCCGTCGTAAGAGAATCCGACATGCTCGAATGTGACGCGGGTCCTGACTGGCGTACGCGCAAGCTCGCTCTCAGGCAGCGATGGCGTATCAAGCACGGCGGCTACCCGATCGGCGGCGCGTTGCGCCAGCATCAGATCGTTCTGCGCGAAAGACAGTGTCAGGAACGCCGCTGCCAGGCTCGGGCCGAGAATGACGAATGGCAACAGGTCAATCGCCTCCATCGCCCCGCTGGCGGTCATAGCAAGGCCGATCGCGACGATCACCACCATCGCGAAGATCGGCGACATCACCGTATTGCCCGCCGAGATCCAGGGAATCTGGCCTCGGACCCATTCCCAGAAATAGTCAACGAACCGATTCGCGTGCTCAATGAACTGCCGGAACGATCGTCGCGCCTGGCCGAACGTCTTGACCACGGCGATGCCCTGTACGAAGGCGACTGAAGAGGCGTTCACGTCCTCCAGCGCCTTGTCGTACGCGACCATTTTTTCGGCGAAACCGCGATACATGAAGCCATAGAGAACGATTCCGCCGACGATGGGGATCAACGCGACAAGGGCCATGCGCCAGTCGATGATGAAGAGGTAAATCAACGCCGTGACTGGAGTGACCACCGCTCCGACGATGTTGGTGTACGAGTGGCCGACGATGTGGTGGAGCGTCGAGACGTCGTCCTCGAGTGCCTTCTTCACCGCGCCCGCGTTGCGGTCGTTGAACCAGCCCAGGGGAACGGTGCTCAGTTGCGTGGCCATACTGCGCCGCAGATGAAACTGAAAATCCACGTCGGCAAAGTGGGTGACCGCTCCCGAGGCCATCTTGAACATGAACTGCAGCAGCATTGCCCCCGCGCCAAGCCCGGCGATCAGCCAAGCCTTGCCCTCGTCGGTGGGACCTTCCGCCAACAACACACGGCCGATCTCGGCGACCGCGATGAAGGGCATCACGCCCAGCGTCGAACTGATCGCCTGCAGCGCGCAGGCAACGGCGATGGTCTTGCGGAGCGGAGCGACGAGCCGTCCAACCTGCGAGCCGGGCGCCGGCTCCTCTCCCTCGGCAGTCGCGAATAGTTCGCTCGCGGTTTCTGCCGTCGTCATGAACGATTCCTGTCCAGCGGATCGGTTCCCGTCACGTTTATCACAATAAATGCAAAATAACAATTCGGCCCCTGGCCGAACCCCTTGAACGGGTGCGCGTGTCCGATCGGTTGTCTCTCAGTCAGGTCACGACATCGTTGACGAAGCCCGCGCGAGTCACCGGGCATCATCCTTCTCTTCCTGCTGCGTCTCGGCCAGCTTCGCTCGCAGGTCAAGTACTTCGGCCCGCAGTTCGCTCAACTCGTCCTCTTCCGACTCGCGGTCCCGCATCACGAACCAGGCGGCCACGTTGGCCGTGATGACGCCGAAGGCGCCGATCCCAATCACCATCAGTCCGCCGCCAACCAGACGGCCGACGGTCGTGATTGGCACGACGTCGCCGTACCCGACCGTCGTAATCGTGGCGAGCGCCCACCACAGCGCCGTGCCCCAGTTGTCGATCGGGCCGCCGGCGCCGCGCTCTGCGATCATGACGATGTTCGTCGCCAGGACGATGCCGACCACGGCCGCGAGCAGGGAACCGGTGATCGCGCGGCGGCGGGCCAGCTGCGATACGCGGAGCAGGATGACGACCAGCCGTAGCAGCCGCAGCGGCCGCAGGAACGGTATGACGACGATCAGCGCCTCGATCCAGTGCGAACGTACGAAGCTGAGCCGTTGTTCCGCGAGCCAGAGGCGAACGGCGTAGTCGATCGCAAACACGGCCCAGATCACCATGTCGCCGACGAACATCCAGCGTTCTTCTGTTTCGCTGACGTCGAACAGCAACGGTCCCACCAGTAGCGGAATCATGGCGACCGCGAGGACGAGCAGCAGGGGTTCGGAACGGCGCTCCCAGACGCCGCGCCTGCGGTCGTCCCGGGCTGTGCGTCCAAGGGAGTTGAGCCAGCCGTTCATAGCAGGGCAAGGCTATCCAGTCGCGTCGCGTCGCGGCGTGCGGAGGTCCTGGCTGATTGCAAGGCTCAGGCCGGTGTGGCCGAACGGGACAGAACCACTTAGACGGGGCCCCCGCGAGCTAGCGCTTGTCACGCATCGAGCTGGAACGTCAATACGAAGGTTCTCGATTTTGTCCAGTTTGGTGGACTTCCACGCAACCTGCTCCGCCACGGGCGACCGGTCGAGGCGCCCTCGGCGCAGTGGCGCGCGCGAAACAACACCTTCCCGCCGAGCGTGGAGCATGAGATCCCGGGCAACGATTTCCTGAGCGGTATCGGGTCTTCCGATTAGTCCGAATCTCTGCGCCCCCTGTTCGGTAGCGACTCGCACCAGGTGATTGCAAACGGCGTCGACGCTGGTGACGTCGACCTGAGCGAACAATGAACAGACCAACGCAATCACCGACCGATCTGTGCGAATTTCTGTAGCCTTCAACGACCCGAACGGGTCTCGACGGACACAGGCACGAGGTTGGAGCGCAGCCATGAACGAGCGGAACTACTGGACGAGGCTGCGCAATCGGAAGGTCTCCCGCCGCGCCATGCTGCGGGCGAGCGGACGCGCCGGCGTGGGCGTGGCCGGCTTGGCCCTGGTCGGCTGCGGCGGCGATGACGACGACGGCGACCAGCAGCAGGCTGTCACGCAGGTCCAGCAACAGGACCAGCAACAGCAGCAGGCCATGCGGGACCAGCAGCAACAGCAGGCCATGCAGCAACAACAGGCTCAGCAGCAAGCCTCGCAAGGGCAACAGCAGCAGCAAGCCGAGCAGCAGGCCCAGCAGCAGGCCGACCAGGTCGAGGCGCAGGAGCAGACCCAACAAGAGCAGGTCCAACAACAGGCCGCGGTCTCCCGCTTCGACAAGACACCCGTCGACGGCGGCACGATCGTCGACATCACGGCCGTCATCTTCGATTCCGCCGACGCCAGCCAGAGTGTGTCGAGCGAGGTCTTGCGGGTGCTCGGCCGGATTCAATCGAAGCTCTTGCGATTCGCGAACCCGGACTCCGGCGAACTCGCCGCCGATCTCGCCTCCGGATGGGAGGCGCCCGACGGCCAGACCGTCGTGTTGCAGCTCCGCGAGGGTGTGACTTGGCACGCCGAGGGTCCCGGCGCGGACCATCCCGCCTCCAGCGCGGGGCGCCCGCTGACCGCCGAAGACCTCGCCTGGAACATCGACAGGCAGAAGGCCGGCTTGCTGCAGGACGGCACGGAGGGCGCGTTCGGCCGCATGGGCTACTGGAGCAGCATCGACTCGATCGACATCGACGCCGGCGCGATGACGCTCAACCTGGCCAGCCCCAATGCAGCATTCCTGCAGGGTCTCGCTAATGAGTTCAACCTCATGGGCCAGCCCGAACTCCTGATCGCCATCGAACCGGACGCTGTCAACGTGTCCGCCGACAAGGTGATCGGGACCGGGCCCTACATCCTCACCGAGTGGCTGCCGGGCGAGAGCATCTCCGCCGTTCGCAACCCGGACTACCACAGTCCCGGCCCTCGGGCGCACAACTGGGTCTGGAACCAGTCGTTCGAGGATCCTACTGCCTACCGGATCGCCTTCGAGCAAAAGCAGGTCGACTCGTTGCTGACCGGAGGCTCGGAGCTACTCCAGTCGATCCATGAAGGGGCCCCGGATTCGACCTTCCTCACCTATAAGGGCAGCGCCTTCCCGATTGCCGCGTACGTCAACCGGATCTTCGAACCCTGGACCGACCCGCGCATGGTGAAGGCGATCGACCTCGCCATCGATCGACGAGCGCTCATCCAGCAACTCGCGCAAGGACTAGGGAAGGTCAGCGGACCCGTGCCATGGGTGCAGGAAGCCTGGGCGATTCCGCAGGAAGAGCTCGCCGACTACGCGGCCTATAGCCTCGATCGCGATGCGGCCCTGCGAGAGGCCAACGAACTCTGGAGCGCGGCTGGCGGCGCGGAGGTGGGCGACATCGACTGGGTCAATTCGGAGGCCTATGAGGCTACGCGGCCGGGCTCGACGGAGGCCGTCGCGCAGATGTTCAACCAGGCGTTCGGCACCGACCAGTTCAAAGGCGTGAACCAAACCTATGGTGAGATCTTCCCCGCCTGGTTCGAGAAGACGTTCACCACGTTCTTCTCCTGGATTCCAAACCTGACGGTCCCCGACGGAAGAGCAGACCTGGCCGCAGCGTTCAAAACCGACGCGCCAGGCAACTACTTCAGCGTGAGCGAGCCAGACGAGATCGATGCCAAGCTCGACGCCGCCATCCAGGAATTCGACTATGAAACCGCGAACGGGCTTGTGCGTGAAGTCCAGGACTTCATCATCGAGAACGGGCAGTTTGGTCGTCACATCATCTACAACGCCGTCGAGCCCACGGTCGCGTGGAACTACCTGCACCCCGCGCTGAAGTCGGAGACCGAAGGCTACACCTTCGAATCGGAGAGCCTGCAGGCCCTCGACTCGTGGATCGACCCCGAGGACCCGAGCATCGAAGGCCGCCCGGAACCGGAGCCGCGTCCGCTCTAGGGGGACCTGAGCCGCGCGAGGAGCCATGCGAGGAGATCGCCTGGAGGCCGGGACGCGAGTCGGGGCTTCCGCCCGGCCCCTCTTCCCGTCTTGCGCTAGGAATCCGCCAACGGACCAGTGCAGCAGTACATCCTTCGCCGCGCGATTCTGAACATCTTCGTCCTCTGGATCGTGGCGACGCTGGTGTTCTTCGCCGTGCACGTCCTACCCGGCAATTTCGCGGCCCAGCAGTTCGCTGGCGCGAACCTGGGCGGCGTGACCCCCGAGGCGATCGCACGGGCCGAAGCGGTGCTTGGGCTCGACAAGCCCGTATTCGAGCAGTACGGCACGTTCCTCTGGGATCTGGTGCAGTTCGACCTCGGCGAGTCGTTCCGCTCCAAGCGCTCCGTCTGGCACGAGCTCGGCCGCGCCGTGCCCTACTCCATTGAACTCGGCGTCCTGATCGTCCTGGTCGGGTTCACGATCGCCATCCCGGTCGGCATCATCAGCGCCGTCAAGCAGGATCAGGTACCCGACTATCTCCTGCGCGGCGGCGCGATCTTCGCCCTCGCCGCGCCGGTCTTCTGGACCGCCTCGATCGGCGTGATCCTTGTCTTGCAGTGGGACCTCTTCAAGATCGATGTCGATGGCCAGCCCCATCTGTGGGAGGACCCGAGATTGGCGCTCCAGTGGTATCTGATCCCCATGTTCGCCGGCGGGATCGCGAGCACCGCGACGACCATGCGGCTGCTGCGTTCCCAAATGCTCGAAGTGCTGCGGGAGGACTACGTCGTCACGGCCCGCGCGAAGGGGCTGCCGGAGCGCACGATCATTATGCGCCACGTACTGCGCAACGCTTGGCTGCCCGTTCTGACAGTCATGGGCCTGACAGTGGCCACGATCATCGGCAGCCAAATCGTGCTTGAGCAGATGTTCAACGTCCCTGGTGTGGGCCGGCTGCTCTTCCAGGCCATCACGCTGCGCGACACGCCGCTGCTCGAAGGCCTCGTCTTAGTGGTGGCCTTCGTCGTGGTCTTCACCAACCTCTTCGTCGACCTCCTCTACGGGCTGCTCGATCCGCGTGTGAGACTCGCGTGACACCTCCCGACGCATCCTCCGCTCTGCCGTTCGAGGAACGCATCTCGCCGCTGACGCGCGTGACGAACGCATCCCGCGCCCTGGGGCGCTTCTTCCGCCAGAAGCGACTCGGCGGCATCGGCCTCGTCATCGTGCTTGTCTTCAGCGTTCTGGCAGTGTTCGCCGGAGCGCTGGGCCGCTACGACTCGACCTTCGTCTTTGATGCGGAGAATCCGAATTTCAAGGCCGACCCCACAGTCGCCGAGCTCGCCGAGGATCCGGACATCGGCTCACCGCGAGTGGTGGCGCAGTACCAGGCGCCGAGCGGCGATCATTGGTTCGGCACCGACAGGTTCGGGCGCGACATCTACGCCCGCGTGATCCACGGCGCCAAGCTCGCGATGATCATCGGATTTGGCGCCTCGCTGATCGCCGTCGCCGCCGGCCTCATCATCGGTGTGGTCTCCGCCTATTACCTGGGCTGGATTGACCTGGTCCTCCAGCGCGTGATGGACGCGATCTATGCGTTCCCATTCCTGATCTTGATCTTGTTGCTCGTGCAGATCTCGGAGCCTTCCACGAGAAACGTCGTCTTCGCCCTCGGCTTCGGCGGGATCCCCTTCGCGGGGCGCCTGATCCGTTCTGCGGTGCTCGCGGTGCGCGGATCGGAGTATGTCCAGGCGGCTCGCGTGATCGGCGCGTCCGATCTCCGCATCATGGCGTGGCACGTCCTACCCAATATCGGTGCGGTGTTGATCATCACCCTCTCGATCGGGATTGGGGCCTACATCCTGGCCGAAGCGACGGTCTCGTTCCTGGGCGCAGGGCCGCGCGACGAAGTCTCCTGGGGCCGGATGGTGTCCTCCGGACGCGGGGAGCTCGACATTCATCCATGGGAGAGCGTCTTCGCCGGTGGTGCGATCACGCTCCTGGTGATGGCGTTCAACCTGCTGGGCGACGCCCTGCGCGATGTCCTGGACCCCCGCTTGCGCGGCGTCTGATTCCGGTCCGCGTCAGCCGAGCGGCAGAGCAGAGTGCCACTGGGCGATGGCCTGACCAATCGCGGCGGGAGAGTCTTCCTGGATGTAATGCAATCCGGGAACGGTCACTTCCTGCTGGTTGGGCCAGGCACGGCAGAACTCCCGTTGGGTGCCAGTCAGGATGGATCCGGGATCGCCGTTGATGAACAGCTTGGGTACATCGCTCTCCGCGAGCCAGCGCGAGTATTGATCGACGATCTGCGCGACGTCGGCGGGTTCGCCTTCGAAGGGAATCTCCCTCGGCCAGGTGAGCGTCGGGCGACGGGATTCACCGGGTTCGGTGTAGGGACGCCGGTAGACGGACATCTCCTCATCGCTCGGATCTCGAATCATGCCTGCGGGCAGGATGAACTCCACGAATGCGTTCTGTTCGAGCACCATCCCGTCCCCGGCAGGGGAACGCAGGCCCTGGAAAAGCTCTCGCGCCGGCGCCGGCCATGCGTCCCAGGTGAGCGGGCGGACCAGCGCCTCCATGTAGGCAATCCCGCGGACCCGCTCCTGGTTCCGGTAGGCCCAATGGAAGCCCAGGGCGGAACCCCAATCGTGCACCACCAATGCCACGTCGCTCAGGTCAAGGGACTCGAACCAGGCGTCCAGGTACCGCCGGTGATCGACGAAGCGGTACGAGCCGTCGGGCGCCTTGCCCGAGTTACCCATGCCCACGAGGTCCGGGGCCAGGCAGCGGGCCGAGCCGGACAGATGCGGAATGATGTTGCGCCACAGGTAGGACGAGGTCGGATTCCCATGCAGGAAGACCACGGGCGGCCCGTCGCCCACATCCACGTAGGAGATCTCGGTTCCTCGGACGGATACTCGCTTACGCGGGTGGGAGTCGGCAGCAGAGATTGTCTCGTCGCTCAAGGTGTGGCCTCCAATTCGTTCAACAGTTCCTCAAACCGGCCCGTTGCCGCGGCGCCGATTCTTAGTCCAGCACCTCGTCGGCGAGCTCCGCCAGTTCTTCTAGTGCCTCACCCTCAGTGTCACTTCTCAGCCAGATGGTCGCCCGGCCGGCCCCGGCCTCTGCCAGGGCGTCGATGGCTTCGCGTGTTCGGTATTGGCGGGGACCGCCGAAGGCCAGGACCTGAATGGATGCCGGGTCCCGGCCGGCGGCTTCGGCCAGATCGTTTAGTTCCATCCGACCTCGTTCGATTTCCTCGCGGTCGACGAAGTTTGCATGGTTCGTCGACACGATGGTGGCAGCGCGAGCGGGCATCCAGCCGTCGCCGTACTCAACGACTCGCTTGAGCACATTCTTCGCCGTGCCGCCGAGGAACACCGGCGGGTACGGCTTCTGGGCCGGCTTGGGGAACAACTTAACCGGCGGGAAGTCGTAGTAGGTCCCGTGATACTCGGCCTCGTCCTGGGTCCAGAGCTGCTTCATCGCCAGCATGGCGTCTCGGGTCTGGGTCCAACGGTGGTCGAAGTCGGCCCCCATGATCTCCTGCTGCTCTCTCAGTCCGCCGGCGCCGATGCCGAAGATGAATCGGCCGCGCGAGAACTGATCGATGCTCGCCACTTTCTTGGCCAGGTGAAACGGGTTGTGTTCCGGTACCAGGCAGACCCCGGTACCGATCTTGATCCGGGTGGTGACAGCCGATGCCCGGGACAACGCCACGAACGGGTCCGTCGCCGAGGTCGTGTCTACTCCGCTGATGGTGTCAGTCGGGAAGTCCTGATCCGCCTCAACGGGAATGATCGGAAGCTCCGGCACCCAGAAGGACTCGAAACCGAGCTCCTCGGCCCGTTTCGCCAACACGGCCGGGTCAATCGACGCATTCGTCCACGTGAAGATGCCGACATCCATGTTGATCTCCGTATTCGCCGCGACGCCAACCGGGAGATCGACAACGGCGGCACGTCATCCACTCCTGAGGGATCGTAGCGTCTCCCAGATGGCATTGAGTGTCCCAGCCTCGGGTCGCGCGGACCAAGAGGGCCCTAGCGTTCCGGGAGCTTGAGCGCCGTAGCGCGGCCGATGCCGCGCCCGGCTCCGGCAACGACCAAGGCGGCTCTACGCTGAAGACCTGCATGCCGTGCTGCTGATCTTCCAGACCCTGGACGCGGCCGGCGCCGCTAGGAGCGCGACCGTTTGGCGATGACCTCTTGTCCGAAGTCGGCGACCAAGTCGCGGGCGCCAGCGGCATCCGTACAGACGATGGCGATATTGTCGATACCGGCCGCTTCCAGCTGCTCCAGCCGGTCGATAATCTGCGCCGGCGTGCCGGTGAGCGTGCCAGCGACCGTGGCCTCGTCAATGAACTGGTCCTCCTGCGGCTTAAGGAAGACCCCGTACCCGGTGTGTACATCTAGGTAACGCCGATCAGGCTTGCTGCCGCGGGCATCGCCGTACTCCTCGATGTAGCGATGGTACGCGGCCGCGGCGTCCGGATCTTGCAGCCCCATGTTCGCCCCCGGGCCGTAGTGCAACTCCCAGATACCGTGCAGGCCACCAATCACGACAGGACCGACCCGTTCGATCACGCGCGGCGACGTGAGCGACTCGCCGTCGCGCAACACGCAACCGCTGCTCAGACCGACCGTGTAGGGCTTGTCGGTTGGGCGCCCGGCGGCTGCGGCGGCGGCCCGAATCGCTGCGAAGCCGGAGGCGAGCTGAGGGGTGAATGCGTTCCTGACCCACCCGTCGGCCAGTTCGCCCGTCGCGGCCAGCGCTTTGGGTCCGTTGGCGGCGAGGTAGATGGGGATGGCGTCGTCGATGTTGATGAAGCCGCCCCGATCTGGATGCAACAGCCGGATCCAGCGTTCGCGTTCGCCTTCACGGATGAGCACTTCGTCGCCTTGCAGCAGGCCGCGGACTTGCTGCGTGTACTCGCGGAACTCCGCGACGGGCACGGCGGGCAGGCCCATGGTGTTGCGACCCGTGTTACCCGTGCCCAAGCCGAGGATGACGCGTCCAGGCGCCAGATAGTTGATCGTGGCGACGGCGGAAGCCGTCACGGCGGGGATGCGATTGCTGGGGATAGCGACGAGGGTACCCAACGTGATCCGGCTGCTGTGCTGCGCCGCCAACGCCATCGTCGCGTAGATGTCGCTATAGATCAGTTGCGAATCAAAGAACCAGGCGTGTGTGAAGCCCGCCGCCTCGGCAGCGGCCACCTCGCGCCAGGCGTCGATGTACGTGGGAAAGGCGATGCCGTAGTCCACCCGCGCCTCCTCTCCGTACCGTACCGGCCTGCTGTTCAGATCGTGACCGCGGGCAAGCAGGGTAATCATGCAACGACAGTCGTCGCGTTAGTCAACTAGAATTTCCGTCGCGGCGAGGATTCCGTTGACAGTCCGACACCGCAATGATCTGAGGCCATCGTGGCGAACAGCAACGAGCTGCTCGCGGCTGCCCGCGATTTGCGAGGCACGATCGAGGCCGGACGCGCGTGGGCCGACGAACATGCCCGAATGGCGCCTCAGGTCGTGCAGGCGCTCCGCGACGCGGGTCTCTTCACCATGATCGCACCGCGAGACGTCGGCGGCGCCGAGGTGGCGTTCCCCGAGGGGATCGCGGTCTTCGAAGAGTTGGGTTATTCGGATCCATCCGCAGCGTGGCACGTCGCAAACTCAGCAGCTCTGTGCAGCGCCGCTGCAGGCTTGGAGGCCGACGCCCGCGATCCAATCTTCACCGCTGAGCCCGGTCCGTTTGGCTTTGCTGGTGTTACGACGATCTGTGGGGAGGTGGTCGAAGGCGGCTTTCGCGCCAGCGGGCGCGCCCCCTTCATGACCGGCGTGAATGACGCGCCATGGGGACTGTTTCACGGCGAAGTCCACGAGAAGGGCGCGGTTCGGGAGCTGGACGGCCTGCCGGACACACGCCAGTTCATCCTGCCCGCCTCGGACTTCACCGTCGAATCTTCGTGGGCAGCCGCACGCGCCATGCGCGGGACCGGCAGCGACGCCGCAACGGTGGAGGACGCCTTCGTCCCGGAAGGCCGCACCCGGTCAACGATTAAGCCGGCGGTGGTCATCGATCGGCCGGTCTTCCGGATCCCGGTGCTCGCGCATATGGGTCCACCTGCGTCCGCTGCCATCCTCGTCGGGATCTCGAGACGGGCGACCGACGAGACGGCACGGCGCCTCGCCGCGCGAACGTCCGGTTCGATTATCGCGCGCGACCGGGTGAGCTTTCACCAACGCCTGGGCGAAGCGACCGCGGCTGTCGACGTCTACGGCGCGGGCCTCCAGGCGATGGCCAAGTCGGTTTGGGCCGACGTCCTGGCCGGCGACCTGAGCCAGCCTGCACAGGCGAGTATGTACGCCACGTCGTTCTGGATCATGGATCAGACCCGAGCGCTGCTCAGCGACCTGCTGCTGCTCATGGGCAGCGCCTTCTACGCAAGTGCGAACCCCGTCGAAGCCGGTCTGCGGGATGCTCACGCAATCTGCGCGTCGCTCGAAAAATGGCGGGGGCTGCAAGAGGGCGCGGGCCGAGTGAGGCTGGGACTCGATCCGCAGATGCCGTCCTTCTAACCCGTCCCGACCCCGAGGCATGGCGACATCTGTGGGCTGGCCAGACCCGTCCGCTAGTCCGAGGAGGGGCGTTTCGCGCCGCGCCCGTCGCCGAAGGGCCCGTCGCGCCAGGCGAGGGCCTGCTTCAGGCCCTCCGCCTGGGCGATCTTGTGCCATTCCGTCCGCGTGGGGGATTCGTGCGCGATCGCGTCGAAGTCGGCAGACTCATAGGCGGCCGTGCGCAAGCCGGCAAGCTCGAGCCAGCGGTTTGTCGTGTGCTTGTGGACCGTCAGCAGGTCGAGCGGCACCTGAGCGACTCGGCTGCAGTAGTCGACGACAGTCTGGTCGAGCTGCTCCACGTCGACCGCATGATTGATCATTCCGATCGCTTCAGCCTCGACCCCTTCAATCATGTCGCCGGTGAAGAGCAGCTCCTTGCACTTGAGCTCGCCGATCCGGAACGGCCAGAAGCCAGCGGCGGTCGGGATGCCAAGTGCTCGGCCTGCGGGGTGCCCGAAACGCGCGTCCTTGGCGGCGAAGACGATGTCGCAGGCGCCAATGATGTCTCCGCCACCGGCGAGGCAGTAACCGTGGACCTGGGCGATGATCGGCTTGCGGTAGCTCCACATCCAGAGCCAGCCCTCGACGATTTCCCTCAGATTCTCCCGGTCGAGGGAAATGCGCGATTCGCCCTGCTCCGCCGCCGTGTCGCCGCTGCGTTGGTTCGGGCGCCAGGTTGGCGCTGCCGGCGTGATGTCGTAGCCGGCGCAGAAAGCGCGCCCAGCCGCCTTGAGCCGGATCACGCGCACCGCGTCGCTGGGGCGGAGCTCGCGAAGGCAGTCGATCAGGTCGCTCTGCAGGCCAGGGCTGATCGCATTGAGCTTCTCGGGTCGGTTCAGCGTGATCGTCGCGACCGCACCAACGACATCGACCAGGATGTTCTAACAGTTGGCCATGGCTGGCTCCTCGGTTCAGTCG
The DNA here is from genome assembly GCA_965204335.1 of Dehalococcoidia bacterium. Lineage (GTDB taxonomy): Bacteria > Chloroflexota > Dehalococcoidia > Bin125 > Bin125 > Bin125. Next base: position 1,250,885 of record OZ241982.1, read on the forward strand.
GGGAGATGCATGCCGCCGATGCGAGCCGAGCCCCATCGCCCCTGCGATGCGGCGGCGGCGGACGCTCCGCCTGACGTAGCCGCAGCACGAGCTCGTCGGCCACAGTGGGCTGTTCCTGTTGTTCAACGGCCTCGGCCTGCTGTTCTTGGCGCTGCGCCTGAGCGACAGCTCGTGTCCGTCGTGGCCGCAGTGGCCCACCAGTGTCAGCCCGGTCGCAGCGACGCCGGCCCTGGCCCCAGTTCTCCGCAGTTCTGCAGCCCGCGAGGAGGGCGGGGCCAAGACGGTCAACGAAAGGGTTCTCGATTTTGTCTTGGGTGGTAGGCCAACAGGCACTGTACTGCGAACGTTTGTGTGGGAAGTGGCGGTGTAGGTTTCCTTCTGAAACTCAGCGGAAACGCGGTCCTATCGCCGGGTCCACGGGATCCGCATGATGAACGAACCATTGGTACGTAAGGTTTCGACGGTCGAACCTGCATCATTGCGCATGTAGGGATAGCGATTCGCGCACGATCGCCAACAGCACCCCTTCATTTCCAGCCTCGCTCTGCGCCGGCCTACTGGCGATGGGAAATGAAGTTCGGTCACGGGACTCTAGTCGGATCCCCTCAGGCGAGGGTCGAGCAGGTCGCGCAGGGTGTCGCCGAGCAGGTTGAAGGCGAGCACCGTGAACACGATCGCCAGGCCCGGGTAAATCGCCAGGCTGCCCTGGCTGGTCAGGAATCGTTGCGCCCCGCTGAGCATCGAGCCCCACGACGGGTCGGGCGGCTGCGTGCCCAGGCCGAGGAAGCTGAGCCCGGCCTCGGCGATGATCGCGAAGCCAATCGCCAGCGAGCCCTGCACGATCACCGGCGCGAGAATGTTCGGCGCGATGTGCTGCAGAATGATCCGCCAGGTGCTGGCCCCGCTCGACTCGGCCGCCAGCACGTACTCCATCTCCTTGACCGACAGCGTGCTGCCGCGCACCAGCCGCGCCAGTCCGGGGATGAAGACGACGCCAATCGCGATCATCACGTTGAAGATCCCGGTGCCCAGCACGGCAATGATGATCAGGGCCAGCAGCAGCGCCGGAAACGCGTAGATCGCGTCCATCACGCGCATCATCACTTCGTCCTTCCAGCCGCCCAGGTACCCCGCCAGCATGCCGTAGGGCATGCCGATGCTGACCCCGATCCCGACCGAGATCACGCCGACCAGCAACGCCGTCCGCGCCCCGTGCACGATCCGCGAATAGGTATCGCGCCCGAGGTTGTCGGTGCCCAGCCAGTGCGCGCCGGACGGTCCCGAGAACAGCGCGTCGAAGTCGGTGAAGATCGGATCGTGCGTCGCCGCGAGGTTCGTGAAGACCGCCGCAAACAGCACGATCAGGATGACCAGCAGGCTGAGCACCCCCGCCGGCCGGCGCGAGAAGCGCCGCACGAACTCCCGCTCCCGAGCGAAGCGCCGGCTCTCGTCCTCCCACGGGATCGCCGGGCTACTCATAGCGAATCCTCGGATCGATATAGCCGTACGAGACGTCGACCAGCAGGTTCGACATCGCCACGGCGAGCGCCAGCATCAGCGCCAACGCCTGCACCGTGACCAGCTCGCGATTGAAGATCGAGTCGATCAGCAGCTTGCCGATGCCCGGCAGCGAGAAGACCGATTCGATGATGATCGCCCCGCTGACGATGTTGGAAATCTGCAGTCCGAGGATCGTGATCACGGGAATCATCGCGTTGCGGAAGCCGTGGCGGAAGATCACGTTGCGTTCGCGCAACCCCTTGCTGCGCGCCGTGCGCACGTAGTCCTGCTGCAGCACCTCGACCATCGAGGCGCGCGTCTGACGCGCCAGCACCGCCGCCTGCGCGATACCAATCGCGATCGCGGGTAAGACCATGCCGCGCATGTTCTCGAGCGGATCCTCGCGGAAACTGGTGAATCCCAGCGCCGGGAACCAGCCGAGGTCGACGGCGAAGACGAGGATCAACAGCAGCGCCAGCCAGAAGTTCGGAATCGCAGCGCCCACGACGGCGAAGAACGTCCCCAGGTAGTCGAACGGCGTGTTCGGCTTCGACCCGGCCAGCAGGCCGATCGGCAACGCCAGGATGACCGCCACAATCAGCGAGAGTATGCCAAGCTGGATCGTCACCTCGAGCCGGTCGGAGACCAGCGCGGCGACCGTGTCGCCGGAGCGCCGGCTCTCGCCGAACTCGCCCTGGAACGCGTGATACATCCAGTCGAGGTACTGCACGATGACCGGCCGGTTGAGGCCCAGCTCCTCGCGCAGCGCCTCGACCAGGTTGAAGTCGGCTTCGGGTCCGAGAATCGCCAGCGCCGGGTCGCCCGGCAGGAGCCGGATCGTGAAGAACGTGATGGCGGAGATCAGGAAGAGAACCGGAATCGTCGCGATCAGTCGGCGAACAATGTAGATCGTCATCCCGGATCGCCCCCAATTGGCGCGAAGTCTACCGAGCGCCGAACGCGTTCACAGCCTCGATCGATTTTCGTTAGCCTCGCCGAAAGCTCCCGGACCAATGCGAGGAACGACCATGAACGAGCGCAACTACTGGACCCGCATGTCGCGCAGGCGGCTCTCACGACGCACGCTGTTGCGCGCCAGCGCCCGGGCCGGCGTCGGCGCCGCCGGTCTGGCCCTGGTCGGCTGCGGCGACGACGATGACGACGACCAGCCCGCGGCGGTTCAGGTCCAGCAACAGCAACAGCAGGATCAGCCGCAACCGGCAGCGCAGGAGCAGGCTCAGCAACAACAACAACAGCAGCAAGCCGCCGAGCAGCAGGCCGCGCAGACGGCCCAGCAGGAGCAGCAGGCTGAGCAACAGGCGCAACCGGAGCAGCAAGCGCAGCAGCAGGCCGCAGCCCAGCAGCAGGCCCAGCAACAGGAGGTCGCGCACGTTCCCAGCGGCGAGGTCACCTGGCCGATGGTCGGCAACATCAGCGGCACCGAAGGCACGACCGGCACCGGCGGCGGCGACCACCAGGTGCTCTGGACCGTCTTCGACAACCTCGTCGGCTACAACGCCGACCTGGCGCCGACCGCGAGCCGCAGCCTGGCCGAGACCTGGGAGATTCCCGACCCGCTCAAGCTCATCTTCACCCTGCGGCCGAACGTGCCCTTCCATGACGGCGACACGCTGACCTCGGACTCGGTCCGGCTGCACGTCGAGCGCGGCAAGACGCTCGAGGGTTCGAACGTCAAGGCCGACCTCGCCGCCATTGAGACGGTCGTAGCGGTCGACGACCTGACCACCAACTTCGAGATGAACGCCCCGTTCTCGCCGCTGTTGCGAGTCCTCGGCGACCGCGCCGGGATGATCACGGCGCCGAGTTCGCACGAGCGAATCAACGAGACCAACAGCCGCGAGGTGCCGGTCGGGACCGGCGCCTTCACCTACGTCGATGAAGATCTCGACGGTCCCTACACCCAGGAGTGGTTCCCCGACTACTGGAAGCCCAACGCGCCGCTGGTCGAGAAGCTGACCCTGCTTCAGGGCGTCGCCGCCGCGCAGGTGACCAACGGTCTGCTGACCGGTGAGTTCGATCTGGTGGTCGGTCCGCCGACCGAAGACCTCGCACGGATCGAGGACGCGGGCAAGGCGCTCAGCATCAAGCCGACCAATGGCAACGCATTCTTCTACATCAACCCCAACCTGCCGCCCTGGGACAATGAGTACCTGCGCCAGGCCGTCAACCATGCGATTGATCGCGAACAACTGGTCCGGGTGCTCTACGAGGACCTGCACACGCCGAACAAGTGGGGATGGCTCGGTCCTGCGACCGGCGAGTTCCACGACGAGGACGAAGTACTGGTGCAGTACGACCCGGAGAAAGTGCGCGAGTACCTCGAGTTGGCCGGCTACCCGGACGGCCTTGAGTACGACATGAACATCAACGACAGCAGCGTGGCGATCGCCCAGGCCGAGTTTATCCAGGCCAGCCTCGCTCAGTTCGGGATCAACATGAACATCGTGGTCCGGCCCAGCCCCGACTACTACATCGAGTGGGTGCAAAAGCAGACCGCCGTGATGATGGCCGGTATGTCGGTCCGCGCCGACGTCTGGCAGCAGATGGCATTCGTCGCGCGGCAGGACGGTCCCTTCGACTTCGCCCTGCCGGAGGCGGACAAGGACGCCGAGCTGCAGGCCGCCTTCACGAAGGTCACAGAGGTGTTCGATCCGGCAGAACGCGTCGAAGCGATGCGAGATCTGAACCGGATCCTTGAGTCGCGCGCCTATCACATCAAGCTCTACTTCAGCTCCTCCGTGATGGCCCACGACCCGAACCTGGAGTTCGAGCACTTCGGCGACGGCAAGCCGCACTTCGGCCAGGCCGACGTCAGGTGGCTCGCCTGAGTCATCTAGTAGGGCGGATCCAGGCCGAGCGCCTCGAACCGTTCGCGCATGGCCGCCCGCGACGCCTCGGTAATCGTGGTGATCTCGTCCCAGTTGTAGCCGAGTTCTCGCAGGATCTCTTCGGCGTGCTGGTCGAGTTCGGGTGGCGGGCCCTTCACCGACGGCGGTGTCTCGCTGAAGTGGATCAGCGGACCCACGAACGGAATCGTCCCGATCGGCGGCAACTCGACGTCTGTGATGTAGCCATTGGCCCGCGCCTGTGGATCGGCGAGCACGTCGGCGTGGCTGAACACGCGGTTCGCGATGATCTGCGGCTGTGAGTCGAAGAACGCTTCCCACTCCGCGGTCGTGCGCGAGCAGAAGGCGGCGGCGAGTACCGGACGGATGGAGCGGGCGATTTCGGGATCGGTCGACATGCCGACCCGCTTCTGCACGCTGTTCCAGCGTTCGTCAGCGGCAGCCTCCGGCACGCCTCCGAACTCGCAGAGCGCCCGCCAGGCCGGCTCGGTCTTGGCGAACGAGATCGCCATCCAACCGCCGTCGCTGGTCTCGTAGATCGCCTCCATGCCGGGCACGTTGGGATGATGAGCGCCGTCGCGCTCCAGCGTTTGACCCGTCAGACCGGCGTGATTCAACTCCCACGATTGCAGCCAGATCTGCGCCCCGTACGCCGAGATATTGACCTGCTGACCAACCCCGTGGCGTTCACGGGCAAGCAGCGCGGTCACCGTCGCCAGGGCCAGCTGCATCGCCCCTGCAAGGTCGGCGACGGTGACCCCGGCGCGCATCGGAGGTCCGCCCGCTTCGCCAATCATGCTCATCAGGCCACCCCGCGCCTGGGCAGCGATGTCGGTCATTGGACGGGTCGCCTTCGGACCGCGCGGCCCGAATCCGTTGGCCAACGCATAGACCAGGCCCGGGTTGCGCTCGCGGCAGGCTTCGTATCCCAACCCGAGTCGGTCGAGTGCGGCTTCGCGGTAGTTGCTGATGAACGCATCCGCGGTCTCAAGCAGACGGTGGATCACTTCCAGGCCGGCTTCCGACTTGGCGTCGATGCTGATCGAGCGCTTGCCCCTGCTGGTCGAGGCGAACTGGGTACCGGCGGTGCCGGGCGGATTGGTGTTGTTGACCCCGCGTCCGTACCGGCTGCCGTCGCCGCCGGGCGTTTCCACCCGGATCACGTCCGCGCCCATCTCCGCCAGGTATCCGCCCGCAGCCGGCCCCTGCAACGCCGTCGCCATTTCGATGATCCGCATGCCCGTGAGCGGCTCTGTCATCCGCGTCCCTATCTGCTCGGTGCTCGCGTGATTGGAGGATAAGTGATGCCGCATAGGGCAAAACCTGTTATCACATTCTTGTTTTGAAAGCAATATCATCGCTCGCAGGATCGAATCTTTGCCGTTCCCGTGGAACGGCAACGACGACTGGAGACCGAGATGACCGAGCGAAACTACTGGCGTCGACTGAGGCGCCGCCAGCTGTCGCGGCGAGCGCTGCTGAACGTAAGCGCGCGCGCCGGAATTGGCGCCGTCGGCCTGGCCCTCGTCGGCTGCGGCGACGATGACGACGACGGCCAGCCCGCCGCCGTCCAGGTCGAGCAGCAAGAGCAGCAGGCCCAACCACAGGCGGCCCAGCCACAGCAACAAGAGGTACAGCAGCAGCAAGCGCAGCAGCAGACCGAGCAGGCGGCCGAGCAACAGGCCCAGCAGGTCGAGCAAGAGGAAGACGCCCCCGCGCAACAGCAAGAGGAGCAACAGGCGGCACAGGCTGAGGCAACAGTCGCCGAACACGTACCGACCGGCGAGGTGCGCTGGCCCACACAGACCAACGTCAGCGGACTGGAAGGCACGACCGGCACCGGCGGCGGCGACCACCAAGTGCTCTGGCCGATTTTCGACAATCTGGTCAGCTACGACGCCAGTCTGACCCCGACCGAGTCACGCAGTCTGGCCGAGAGCTGGGAGATTCCGGACCCGCTGCAGGTGATCTTCAACCTCCGTCCGGGCGTGCTCTACCACGATCTGACCAAGTTGACGGCCGATACGACTCGGCTGCACATCGAACGCGGCAAGACGGTTGACGGCTCGAACGTCAAAGCCGACCTGGCCGCGATTGATCGCGTCGATCCGGTGGACGAGACGACCGCCATCTTTGAGATGACCGCGCCCTTCTCGCCGCTGCTGCGCGTACTGGGCGACCGCGCGGGGATGCTCCTGGCGCCGAGCGCGTTTGATCGCATCAACACACCAAACAGCCGCGAGGCGCCGGTTGGCACAGGCGCGTTTACGTACGTGGACGAAGACCTCGACGGACCCTACAAGCAGGAATACTTCCCGGAGTACTGGCAGGAGGGCGCGCCCCGTGTGGAGCGACTGACGATGTACCAGGCAATCGAGCCGACCCAGCAGGTCAACGGGCTGCTGACCGGGGAGTTCGACTTCCTGGGCGGCGTGCCGCCCGAGGACCTGGACCGGGTTGAGGAGGCCGGCAAATCGCTCAGTGTGCGCGAGACAAACGCGCTGGGCTTCATCTACCTCAATCCCAATCTGGAGCCCTGGGGCAACATTCACCTGCGGCAGGCGCTCAACCACGCCATCGACCGCGACAAGTTTGTCGAGGTGGTGTACGAGAATCTGAACACCGCCAACCATTGGGGTTACCTGGGACCGGCCCTCGGCGGCATCCACGATCCCGACGAAGTCCTGATTCGGCACGACCCCGATCGGGTGCGTGAGGAACTGGAGCTGGCCGGCCAGCCGGATGGGTTTGAGTTTGACATGAATATTCCCGCGTCCGCGATCACGGGCGCGGAGTTCGTTCAGGCCAGCCTGGCCCCGTACGGGATCGTCCTCAACATCGTGGTCAAGCCGGCCCCGGACTTCTACCTGGAGTTCTTCGAGCAGCGCGTCAACACCTTCATGTCCGGCATGAGCGTGCGCGCCGATCCCTGGCAGCAGTTGGCCTTCCTCGGCCGCGCGGATGGCCCCTACGACTTTGTCTTGCCGCCCGGCGACAAGGACGCCGAGGTTCAGGCCGCGTTCCAGAAAGTGACCGAAATCTTCGACCCGGAGCCGCGAGCGGAAGCGTTCCGCGAGCTCAACCGGGTGATGGTCTCGCGTGCCTGGCACATCCACACGCACTTCTGGTCGTCCGTCTTCGCTCACGACCCGGCGCTGGAGTTCGAGCACTTCGGCGACGGCAAGCCCCACTTCGGCCAGAAGGACGTGGGCTGGGTCAGCTAGGCAGCCTGTGAACGAGCCGCGATCCCTCTCCCCCCGCATAGCGGGGGGAGATGTCACGGAGTGACAGAGGGGGGTCCTCCGTCGATAGCCTGCGGAACATCGCTCAGGTCGTGAAGGAGGCCCTATGAGTTGGGAAGCTGAAGTCCGGGAATTGCGGCGCCGCCGCGAGCTCAGCCTGCTCATGGGCGGCGAGGAACGAGTCGAGCGGCAACGCCAGGCCGGCAAGCTCAACGTGCGCGAACGGATTGACGCATTGGTCGATCCTGGCTCGTTCGACGAACTGGGCCAGTTGACCGGCTACTCCGAGTACGACGGCGACGAGCTCAGCGACTTCATGCCCTATCCGCTGGTCACCGGCCTGGCCCGAGTCGATGGTCGCCGTGTCGCGGTCTGGGGCAACGACTTCACCGTGCGCGGAGGCTCCGGTCGAGCGGGCGCGGCGGGCTCGACCAAGGGCAAGACCGGCTTCCTCGAGGAACTGGCGTCCGAGTACAATCTGCCGGTCTTCCAGCTTCTCGACGGGGCCGGCGCCAACGTCGAGGCGATCAACTGGGGCGGATTCACCTATCTGCCCAACGGCGCCGCGCAGTTCGTGCGGCTGGCGCATCTGCTCAATGAGGTACCGGTGCTCACCGCCTTGCTGGGCAGCGTGGCCGGCGGCGTCGCCGGCCAGGCCATGATGAGCCATTTCACGGTGATGCCCAAAGACACGGCCGTACTGTTCGCGGCTGGACCACCGGTCGTCCGGCGCGCCCTGGGCGAGGACATCACCAAGGAAGATCTGGGCGGCTCGCAGGTACACGTCCACCAGTCAGGAGCAGTACACAACGAGGCAGAGGATGAAGCCCACGCCCTGAGACAACTCCGCGAGGTGTTCTCATACCTGCCCGATCGAGCCTCGGATGTGCCTCCGGTGCGCTCGTGCGCTGACCCTGTCGACCGCGCCGAAGAGGAACTGCTTTCAATCGTGCCGCGCAGCCGCACCCGCCCCTATTCGATGCACCGCCTGGTCGAGCTGGTGGTAGATGACCGCCGGTTCTTCGAGATTCAGCCCGACTTCGGGCGCTGCGTGATCACATCGCTCGCGCGGGTCAACGGCATGCCAATGGGGATCGTGGCGAACAATCCCCGCCACATCGGCGGTGCGCTCGATCGCGACGGCGCGCAGAAGGTCGAGCACTTCCTCGAGTTCTGCGATCTGTTCCTGATTCCGGTGGCGTTCTTCGTCGATGTGCCCGGCTTCATGGTCGGCAGCCGTGCCGAGGCGGCCGGCACGATCCGACAGGGGATGCGCGCGCTCTGGGTCGCGAACAACCTGCGCGTGCCCTCGATGTGCGTCCACATCCGCAAGTGTTACGGGATGGCCGGCAACATGACCGGTAACCCGCGCCGTTCGAACTACCGGATCGCCTGGCCCAGCGGCGAGTGGGGCTCGATTCCGATCGAGGGCGGCGTCGATGCGGCGTTCCGGCGCGAGATCGCCAACGCAGACGATCCGGTCGCCAGGCGAGCCGAGATCGAGGCGCGCTTCCGCGCCATCGCCAGTCCCTTCCGCACCGCCGAGGCGTTCGGAGTTGAGGACATCATCGACCCGCGCCACACCCGCCGCTATGTGGCCGACTTCCTCGACCTGGCCTATCGCGGCCTCTCGCGAATCGCTGGTCAACCAAGAGGAATGGGCGTCCGTCCCTAAACGCCGCCAACGGTGGCGGTGCAACTCAGATGTACCAACCGCGAATGCATCGCGATCGTTTGCGGTAGCGATGAGTGGAGACCTCGGCAGGCCGCCTGGCATTTCCGCGGCGCACACACTGACAGCGTTGGAAGCGCCCGTGCAAGGTTCCGATTGGCCTACAGGTGGTAGGGCATAGGGGATTCGAACCCCTGATCTCCGCCTTGAGAGGGCGGTGTCCTTGGCCGCTAGACGAATGCCCCACGCAGAATGCGACCGCAAGCTTGTGTTGGCTGGGGATGGAGGATTCGAACCCCCGCTAACTGATCCAGAGTCAGTCGTCCTACCACTAGACCAATCCCCAACGAGGGCTCAGTTTATCACCCTAATCGTCGGGTCTGGCCAGACGCTCAGCAGCGGCGTTGAGCCGTTCGACCGTTGTTGACTGTCCCAGTGTTTCGAGGGTTTCAAAGAGCGGCGGTGCGATTCGCTTGCCCGTCGTGGCGACTCGGATCGGCGTGAATACCGCGCCCGGCTTCTCTCCGCGCTCGGAGGCCAGTTCTCGCAACACCGCCTCAAGTCCGGGCGTTGTCCACTCAGTTTCGTCCATGCCGCGCAGGGTCTTGAGCGAGGCTTCGACCGACTCCAGGGCGGCCCACGGCTTGTTCTTGTAGGCGCGGCCCATCAGTTCGTCGTTGGCGTAGTCGAGCGGACCTTCGGTGAAGAAGAAGTCGGTGTAGTCGACGAACTCGGGCATCAGCCTGACGCGCTCCTGGATGGCCGGCGCTATGGGCAACAGAGAATCCAGCTCGGCGTCGTCCAGTTGACGTCCGAGCGCGCGCTCCAGGCGCGGACGCCCGCGCTGCAGGAAGTCGGCCGGCTCGAGGTCTCGGATGTAGCGCGCGTTCATCTCCTGCAGTCGTTCGATGTCGAACATGGCCGAGGCGAGGCCGAGTCCGTCGAGGTCGAACGACTCCACGATCTCGTCGCGCGACATCATCGTCGTGGTCTCGTCCCTGGACCAGCCCAGCAGGGCGAGGAAGTTCAGCAGCGCCTCGGGCAGGTAACCCTCCTCGGCATATTGGCGGATGGACGTAGCGCCGTGACGCTTGGAGAGCTTGCCTTTGTCGGGACCGCGAATGATCGGGATATGAACCCAGGCCGGTTCGTCCCAACCCAACGCGGCGTACGTCTGAACGTGACGCGGCGCCGACGGCAACCACTCGTCGCCACGGATGACGTGTGTGATCTCCATGTGGTGATCGTCAACGACCGAGGCCAGGTGGTAGGTGGGAAATCCGTCGCGCTTGAGCAGGACGTGGTCGTCCAGCAGGGCGTTCTGGAACGACACTTCACCGCGCAGGACATCGTTGACGATCGTCTCACCCTCCAGCGGCATGGCCAGGCGGACGATGTGCTCAACGCCTGATCCGACGTCGAGCCCGCGGCAGCAGCGGTCGTTGCCGGGCGGCAACTTGGCCTTCTGCCGGGCCTTGCGCAGTTCGTCGAGGCGTTCGGTGGTGCAGTCGCAGCGATAGGCCTTGCCCTCGTCCAGCAGCCGATTGGCCGCATCGACGTACAGCGGCAGACGCTCGGATTGGCGATACGGGCCGAACGGTCCGCCGATGTCCGGGCCCTCGTCCCAGTCCAGGCCCAGCCAGCGCAGCGCATCGAAGATCAGTTCCTCGGCCCCCTCAACGGCGCGCGACTGGTCGGTGTCCTCGATGCGGACGATGAACTGGCCGCCGAAGCGTCGGGCGAGCAACCAGTCGAACAGCGCCGTGCGGATGTTGCCGACGTGCGGCTCGCCGGTTGGGGAGGGTCCGTAGCGAACGCGGACGCTCATGGGCAGATCTCCGAGACTGAGTCGTTAGCGGATGCGCTGGGTTCGTCTTCGCCGGCCGCGGCCGGAGGGACGGGAACGCCGTTTCACGGTATCAGCCGACCCTCGCTGTGCACGGGGCGAGGGCTGGTCGCCGAGCAGCAGTTCGCCTTCGCGCAGATGGCTGAGCAGACTGCGAACGTCGGCCGGAGGCTCGCAATCCAGCGTGAGCGGCTCGCCGGTCGACGGGTGACGGATCGAGAGTGAGCGGGCGTGCAGGGCCTGTCGTTCGATCAGCGGCGTTTGCATGCCGTACATGGTGTCGCCGGCGATCGGGTGTCCAATCGCCGAGAGATGGACGCGGATCTGGTGCGTGCGGCCGGTGATCAGCTTGCACTCCAACAGGGCCGCGTCGGCGAACCGCTCGATCGTTTCGTATCCGGTCCGCGACGGTCGCCCTCGATCAAGGATGGCCATGCGACGAGGGTCGGCCGGATCGCGGCCGATCGGTGCGTCGATCAGCCCCGCGGGCGGGTCCGGCGCGCCGACCACGACGGCGAGATAGCGCTTGTCCATCGTTCGCTCCCGAAGTTGATCCCGGAGTGAGCGCAGCGCGTCGGCGGTTTTGGCGATCATCAGGAGGCCGGTGGTGTCTCGGTCCAGACGGTGAACGAGACCGGGACGAAGCGGATCCGCCTCGGAATCGTCATCGGCGATGCGGGCCACCTCGGGCCAGCGGTTGAGGATTGCGCCGATCAGCGTTGGTTGCGTTTCTCCGGGAGCCGGATGAACGGTGAGGTTCGCCTGCTTGTCGATGAGGGCGAGATGCTCGTCCTCGAAGATCACCGCCAGCTCGATATCGGCCGGCGTTTCAACAGGGCCCGCCTCCCGTGGAAAAATGGCGACGAGCTCGCCGAAGCGGAGCTTGTAGGCCGGACGTTCCAACGAGCCGTCGACGCGAACCAGGCCGTCGTCGATCAGGTGTCGCGCCTGGTTGCGAGAGGTCCCGTCGAGGCGGCGCGCGAGAAACTGGTCCAGGCGCTCGGCATCCTGATCGGCCATCAGTTCCAGCGCGGGCGTCGGGCTGTCAGTCATGGTGAACGTGGGTTGCGTTTGAGGACGTCGCTGAACAGCAGGGCGATCACGATGGCCGCGACTCCCACGTTAATGGCCGCGTCGGCGACGTTGAACGCGGGAAAATGGATGAAGTCGATGAAGTCGGTGACGTGGCCCTGGTAGATCCGGTCGAGCAGGTTGCCCATCGCCCCGCCGAGAATCAGCGCGAGTCCGCTGCGAACCAACCAGTGATTCATGGGTGGGAAGAAGTAGTAGATCGCCACGACCCCGATCGCCACGACGGCGGAGACCGCGAGCACGGTGTTCTGGCCGCCGAACACGCCGAACGCGCCGCCGTCGTTGGCGATGTGCGAGAAGGCGAAGAACTCGGCCAACCACTCCTTGTCACCGAGTTCAAGCGTTTCCCGCAGGATGACCTTCGTGATCTGGTCGAAGACGATGATCAGGGCGGCCAGCGCGATGAAGCGTCGGTGGGAGCGCGGAGGTTTGGCTGGGGACCCCCCCTCAGCCTGCGGCGCTTCTCCCCCGGAGGGGGGGAACGAGGCATGTGGCGGCAAGTCCTCCCCGGAGGGAGGCGGCGAGGAAGGTTGGGCCTGCGGCGACTCCGTCTCTCCGGCGGGGAGGGGAGCACTCGTCGGGCTGGGCCTTCGTTCCGCCATATGTCGAGATTACACGCGGAATCCAGGGATTCGGATAATCTGGGAGTGTTGCGCGCCAACCGAGGCGCCTGGGGGAGCAGGCTTGTGAGCGAGACTCTGGCCGGAGTGCCGTTTTCGGAGTTGCAGCGTCGGCGCAAGGAGACCGGGCACGACCGGCTGCCGCCGGGTCAGCGGTTGATCCGCGAGTGGCCGGTGTTGACCTACGGCGGTACGCCGATGGTGGAGCTGAAGGACTGGAATCTGCAGGTCTGGGGCGAGGTAGAGCAGGAGCGGATTTTGTCCTACGAACAATTCGCTCAGATTGGCGTCTCTGAGAAGAAGAACGACATCCATTGCGTCACTCACTGGTCGCGCTACGACAACACCTGGGACGGTGTGCTGTTCTCGGACCTGTTCGCGGCGCTGGGCGTGAAGGACTCGGCGACGCACGTGATGTTCCACTGCTATGGCGGCTACACATCGAACGTGCCGATGGCCGACATCCTCGCCGACGATCACTCGATGCTGGCGATCGCGCACGATGGCAAGCCGCTCGACGCGATGCACGGTGGTCCGGTCCGGGCGGTGATTCCCTCGCTCTATTTCTGGAAGTCGGCGAAGTGGGTGGGCGGTCTGGAGTTCATGAACCGGGACGCGCCGGGATTCTGGGAAATGTACGGTTACCACATGCACGGCGATCCATGGCGCGAGGAACGCTACGGCTGAACCCGGCAGGATCGGGCACGGATGTGACATGACCAGCGTCAATGAAGCGGCGGCGGTCTATGAGTGGGCGCCCGCGATTCCTCGGGAGATTGAGGGCCAGTTGCTGATTCCCTTGCCCGAGCGGTTCGAGATCACGGAGCGCTGGTGGGAGGAGACTCGCGAGGCCAATCGTCACGTGCGCATCGAGCTGATGCCAAACAGAAAGCTGCGCTGTGCCATGGTGTCTTGGGAGGGCTCTGGATTCACATTCAGAATGTCCATCGAAGTTGGTCTCTGGATCCGGGGCGGCGGCGGAGGCGAGGGCTTTGACAGCGCAGGCGGTTATGACCTGCCGGCCGGATTCCGCAAGTTTCCCGACGGTTCGTGGGTGTCGCCCGAGCGCATGCCCGAAGCTACGCGACCGTATCGAGGCCCATATGCCGTGATTCCCGACCTGATCTGGGAGGTTCGCTCTCCAGGTCAATCGATCGATCAACAGAAAGAGAAGATGGTGGAGTGGATCGACGGCGGTGTGCGGCTGGGCTGGCTGATTGATCCGTTTGGCCGCAAAGTCTGGATCTATCGGGCAAGTGGGACGGTGGAAGAGGTTGACGACCCTGCGCAACTGTCCGGCGAGGATGTGTGTAGCGGTCTGGTCATCGATATGTCACTGGTCTGGGAATGATCTGCCTCGCTGTTGTACGCTGCGGGTGATGAAGACGCGTGTGACCATGGTCGCGACGATGCTGGGCCGCATGGCGATGCCCGGGGCCCTGCCCCGTTAGGCGCGTGCGCGCCTGAGGGGTACGGGCCGGCTCGACACTCCCTGCGCTCAGCGAAAGCCCCTGACCCAATGACCTTTGCCACTTGCCTCTCCTGTCGTGAGTGCGACCGCGAGTTTCCGCTTGATCCCCTGCACGTCTGCGACTTTTGCTTCGGCCCGCTGGAAGTCGCGTACGACCACGACGGCATTCAGTCCAAGATCTCCCGGGAGCGAATCGAATCCGGCCCGCGTTCGATCTGGCGCTACATCGACTTCCTGCCCGTGGATGAGGATTTCATCGTCGACCTGAACGTCGGCTGGACGCCGCTGCTCAAGGCGGATCGGCTGGCCGATCGGCTGGGCATGCGCGAACTGTGGATCAAGAACGACACCTGCAACCCGTCCTGGTCGTTCAAGGACCGCGTGGTGGCGGTGGCGTCCTCGCGGGCGCGGCAGATGGGATTCAAGACGCTGGCCTGCGCCTCGACCGGCAACCTGGCCAACTCGGTCTCGGCACATGCAGCCCGGGCAGGGATGGAGGCGATTGTCTTCATCCCGCACGACCTCGAGGCGGGCAAGGTGCTCGGTTCGGCCGTCTACAACCCGACGATTGTGTCGGTGAACGGTTCATACGACGACGTCAACCGGCTCTGCTCGGAGCTGGCCGACAACCGCCAGTGGGCGTTCGTGAACATTAATGTGCGTCCCTACTACGCCGAGGGCTCCCGCACACTGGCGTACGAGGTGGCGGAACAGCTCGGCTGGCGAGCTCCGCGGCAGGTAGTGGCGCCGATGGCGTCCGGTTCGCTGTTCACCAAGAT
Organism: Dehalococcoidia bacterium; assembly: GCA_965204335.1. Classification (GTDB taxonomy): domain Bacteria; phylum Chloroflexota; class Dehalococcoidia; order Bin125; family Bin125; genus Bin125. Next base: position 1,265,974 of record OZ241982.1, read on the forward strand.
CCACAAGGGCTTCCAGGAGTTCCAGCGCTACGGGCTGATCGAGGAGACGCCGGTGAGAATGATCGGCGCACAGGCCGAGGGCTGCTCGCCGATCACAACGGCCTGGCGCAACGAGACGACCAACATTCGCCCGGTCAAACCGAACACGATTGCCAAGTCGCTGGCGATTGGCAATCCGGCCGACGGCTACTACGCGCTCAAGGTGATGAAACGCACCGACGGGGGCTCAACGGCGGTGACGGATGCCGAAGTCGTGGAAGGCATTCAGATGCTGGCCGAGTGCGAAGGTGTGTTCGGGGAGACGGCCGGCGGGGTGACGATCGCGGGCTTGCGTCAGGCGATTGAGACCGGTCAGATTGACCCCGACGAGTCCACCGTGGCCTTTATCACCGGCGGCGGGTTGAAGACGGCCGACGCTGTGGTCGAACACGTGACCCAGCCGATTCCGGTCGAAGGTACCCTGCAATCGTTCGAGGACGCCTTTGCCGAAGCCCCGCAGGCCGTCGGCGTAGGAGGCTAGACATGGCAACCCGACGAGTCCGCTTCACCTTCGAGGGCGATGCCGTCAAGGAGCCGGTGATCTATCTCGTCGGCCACGAGTTCGATGTCGTGACGAACATCCGCATGGCCGACGTCGAGCACGATTTCGGCTGGGTCGTCCTGGAGGTCGACGGCGACCACGACGAGATCGACCGCGCCCTGGCCTGGGTCGAGGGAAAGGGCGTGCGCGTCGACCCGGTCGCCGGAGATGTGGTCGAGAGCTAGTTGTTCATCCCTCTAGTCTGTCCGCGCAAGCCGACTGACGGAGGGAATGCCATGCCTGAGCCGTTCACGATTGAGATTCCTGCATCAGAAGTCCTGGACCTGAGGCGTCGGCTTGAGCGGACGCGCTGGCCTTCCGAGGTAACCGGTTCCGGCTGGCAGTACGGCTCGAATCTGGCCTACATCCAGGAACTCTGCGAGTACTGGCGCACCGAGTTCGACTGGGCGGCCCAGCAGGCCCGACTCAACGAGATGCCGCAGTTCACGACCCGGGTTTCGGCCGACGGAGTCGAGGACTACACGGTTCACTTCGTCCTTCAAGAGGGCGTCGGACCCAATCCGCTGCCCCTGGTGTTTACCCACGGCTGGCCGGGTTCGTTCGTCGAGGTGTCGAAGGTCATCGGTCCCCTCACCGATCCTGCGGCGCATGGCGGAGACCCGGAAGATGCGTTCACGGTCGTTGCTCCATCCCTGCCGGGCTATGGGTTCTCGGAGATTCCGACAGCCGGCGGCTTCGGACACATGCGGGCCGCTCGCATGTGGGTCGCCCTGATGTCGGAGCTTGGCTATCCAACATACGGAGCCCAGGGCGGCGACATCGGTGCGCGGGTCTCAGCGCTGACCGCGTATGAAGACCCCGAGCACTGCATCGGCGCGCAAATCAACATGCCCAACAGCCAGCCTCCGGCGGATCACCCCGAAGAGGCGTGGAGCGACGAGGAACGCGCGATCATCGCCCGGATGAGGGAATGGCAGTCGAAGGAAGCCGCCTATCAGTGGATTCAGGGGACGCGTCCGCAGACGTTGTCCTACGGCCTGACCGACTCTCCGGCCGGCCTGGCCGCATGGATCACCGAAAAGTGGCGGTCGTGGTCCGACTGCGACGGCGACATCGAGAGCAGGTTCAGCAAGGACGAGATCCTGACCAACATCTCGATCTACTGGTTCACACGGACGATGAACTCCGCCACCCGCTACTACTACGAACGCCGACAGCACGATCAGGCGAATGCCTTGCCGGGACGCCTGGAAACGCCGGCCGGATTCTCCGTGTTCCCCAGAGAGATCTTCGGACCGCCGCGCAGTTGGGTCGAGGCGGAGTACAACGTCACCCAGTGGTCGGTCCACGACCGCGGCGGACACTTTGCGGCGATGGAGGAGCCGGACCTGCTGGTCGGTGACATCCGCGAGTTCTTCCGTCCGCTGCGATAGGGCTCATGCGATACTGCGCGCGGACCATTTCAGCAACAGACTCGCCTGCAGCGAGAGGATGACGACCATGCCCGAGCCATTCACGATCGCCGTGTCCGATACCGACATTCGCGACCTCAAGCGCCGCCTGGCGCAGACCCGTTGGCCGTCCGAGGTGACCGACTCCGGTTGGCAGTACGGATCGAATCTCGCTTACATGCAGGAACTCTGCGAGTACTGGCGCACCTCGTATGACTGGCGCGTCCAGGAGACCTACCTCAACCGCATGCCGCAGTTCACGACGCAGGTCTCGGCCGACGATGTCGAGGACTACACCGTGCACTACGTCCACCAGGAAGGCGTCGGCGACAATCCCCTGCCGCTGGTCTTTACCCACGGCTGGCCGGGCACTTTCTATGAGGTCTCGAAGATTATCGGCCCGTTGACCGATCCCGCCGCCCACGGCGGCGACCCGGCCGACGCGTTCACCGTTGTCGCGCCCTCGATCCCCGGCTACGGCTTCTCACAGATTCCGACATCGGGCGGCTTCGGGCAGAAGCGCACGGCCCTGCTCTGGGGCGCGTTGATGGAACAGCTCGGCTACGAGAAATACGGCGCGCAGGGCGGCGACTGGGGCGCGATCGTCACGGCCCAGGTCGCCTACCAGCACCCCGACAACTGCGTCGGCGCGCAGATCAACATGCCGATCGGGCGGCCGCCCGAGACCGACCCCGAGACCTGGACGGACGAGGAGCGCGCGGTCGCCGCGAAGGCGCAGCACTGGCAGGCGCAGGAGACCGGTTACCAGGCGATCCAGGGGACCAAACCCCAGACCCTCGCCTACGGGCTGTCCGACTCACCGGCCGGTCTCGCCGCCTGGATCACGGAGAAGTGGCGCTCCTGGTCGGACTGCGACGGCGACATCGAGAAGCGCTTCACCAAGGACGAGATTCTGACCAACATCTCGATCTACTGGTTCGGCCAGACGATCAACTCGTCGACCCGCTACTACTACGAGATGCGCCAGAACCAGGCCGAGAACTTCCTGCCGGGTCGGCTGGAGACGCCGACCGGCTTCTCAGTCTTCCCCGAGGAGATCATCACCGCGCCGCGCAGCTGGTGCGAGCCCGGGTACAACATCACGCACTGGTCGGTGCATGACCGGGGCGGTCACTTCGCCGCCCTCGAAGAGCCGGACCTGCTCGTCCAGGACATCCGCGACTTCTTCCGACCTCTCCGCTAACACTCTCCCCCCGCGCAGCGGGGGGAGATGCCGAAGGCAGAGGGGGGCAATGCCAGAGATCAGGCCCTTCCGGATCGCCGTTGCCCAAGCGGAGATTGACGACCTCCGCAGCCGACTGCGCGACACCCGCTGGCTGCCCGAAGTCCCGGGATCCGGCTGGCTCTACGGCATTGACCTCGCCTTCACGCAGGACCTCGCCGCCTACTGGGCCGACGACTTCGACTGGCGCGCGATTGAGTCGTTGCTCAACGGTTTCCCCCAGTTCCAGACTTCCCTGACCGCGTGGAACGGCGAGCCGCTTGGGATCCACTTCATCCATCGGCGTAGCTCGCGTCCCGACGCGCGGCCATTGATGATCCAACACGGCTGGCCGTCCTCGATCTACGACTTCCACAAGATCATCGACGAACTCGCCGAGCCGGCCGATCCGAGCGCGCCCGCGTTCCATGTGATCGCGCCGTCGCTGCCCGGTTACGGCTGGTCCGACATTCCGAGAAGGATGGGATACGGCCCCGCCGCGATCGCCGATATGTGGGTCGAGCTGATGTCGCGGCTCGGCTACGACGAGTTCCTCTACCACGGCGGCGACTGGGGCGCGGCGGTAGGCGGACAGCTCGCGTTGCGCCATCCCGAGCGCATTGCCCGCATCCACCTGACCGCATCGGCGCTCGCGCCGGGCGGCTCCGACGCGAGACCGCAGAGCGAGGCGGAGCGCCGCTTCTTCGCCGAGGAGCAGGAGCCCTACGTCCGTGACGACGCGGCGCATCGCGGCATCCACGGGACCAAGTTCCAGACGATGGCGTTCCATCTGGAGGACTCGCCGGTTGGGTTGATGGCCTGGATCGTCGACAAATGGTGGCTGCTCGCCGACATCATGCGCGACGACGAGGCGCCTCGCGGCGGCGACCTCTACCGCCGCTTCAGCAAGGACGAGCTGCTGGCCACCGTCGCGATCTATTGGTTCACGCGCACGCAGTCGTCGGCGATGCGTATCTACCACGAGGCCATGCGCCCGGCGGCGGAGGTCGAGTCCGAGGTCGGCGGACAGGTCCGCTTGCAGGAGGGACAGCGGACCGAGGTCCCGACCGGCTTCGTCAAACTCAAGCGGGGCACGCCGTTGCCGCCGCGTTCCTGGTGCGAGCGCGCCTTCGACGTCGTCCGCTGGACCGAGTTCCCCGAGGGCGGCCACTTCCCGGCCATGGAGGTTCCGCACCTGCTCCTGGACGACGTCCGAGAATTCTTCTCCTGATGCCCGTTGTCCGACACCACCTGCGCTGCCTCGACTGCCCGGTCCTGGCGCCGGCCTCGCTGGAGCTTGCCTGCGAACGCTGCGGCGGACTCTACGAGATCGACTATCCGCGGCTGGCCGAGGGCGGCATCCGCCTGCCGCTGACCGCGTTGCCGTTGGGCCAGGGCAATACGCCGACGATCAGCTTCGACTGGCCCGACGCACGACGCCTGCGCCTGGAGCTCAAGCTCGAGTTTCTGTCGACCACCGGTTCATTCAAGGATCGCGGCGCGGCCATGCTGATCTCCGCTGCCTGGAGCGGCGGAGCGACGGCGTTCGTTGAAGACTCCTCCGGCAACGCAGGAGCCGCGCTCGCCGCCTACGCGGCCGCCGCCCGGATGTCGGCCGAGATCTTCGTTCCCGCCGACGCGCCGGAGACGAAGAGAGCGCAGATCACCGCCGTTGGCGGCAACATTCATCCGGTTGACGGGGGCCGCGAAGCCGTCGCCAGGGCCGCCGAGCAGTATGCGCAGGAAGAGGGCATTCCCTACCTCTCGCACAACCGCAGCCCCTACTTCAGCGAGGGCATGAAGCCGGCCGCCGAAGAGATCGCCGAACATGGCCTGCCGGACGCGATCGTGCTGCCGGTCGGCAACGGTTCGCTGTTGATCGGGCTGCATCGTGGGTTCCAGGAACTGGTCCAGCTCGGTCGGATCGACCGGATGCCGCGCCTCTACGCAATCCAGGCCATGAACGTCAGTCCGCTCGCATCCGCGTTCCGCAACCACGAACCGCAGGACCCCCAGCCGACCATCGCCGACGGCATCGCGGTCTCGCGACCGCCCCGACTGGCGCAGATGCTGAACGCGATCCGAGACAGCGGTGGCGCCGCGGGCGTCGTGTCGGACATGGAGATCGAGGCGGCGCGGGCGACCATCACGCGGCGGGGACTGTTCGTTGAACCGACATCGGCCGTCCCGCTCGCCGCGCTGAGGCGTCTGCTGGAGCGCGGCATGCTCGCCGAGGATGAGCGCGTCCTGGTTCCGCTGACGGGGTCAGGATTGAAGAGTCCGCCGATACGCTGAGATCCATGCGGCGTGAAACCTGGCCCGACCCTGCCTGGTGGATCTGGCGGCGCTTGACCTCGGTCAAGTGGGCCATCGGGCTGATTCTCGCCGCGGCGCTGTTCTCCGCCGTCGGCGTGATCATCCCCCAGGTCCCGCCACAGTTGGCCGACATTCCCGAGCAGGTCGAGGAGCACATCGAGGCGCAGCGTCCGACCTGGGGCTGGTTCACCGATGTCCTGGCCGAGTTCCCCTGGTTCTACGAGACCAACGGCGGCGTCTTCAACCTCTACAAGCAGCCCTACTGGTACGCGGTGGTGGCGCTGGTGGCGCTGGCGATCTCGGTCTGTACGGTCAGCCGCGCGCCGCCGATCTGGCGCACGGTCCGCCGTCCACCGAAACGAGTCAACGCGGCCTACTTCGACCGCGCGCGGCATCGAGCGTCGGCCGATCTGTCAGCGGAGGACACGGCCGACGCCGCGAGAGCGGGCCTGGAGTCGCGGCTTCGGGCGGCTCGCTATCGGGTCGAAGCGGTCGAGACCGCCGACGGCGAGACGATGCTCTTCGCCGACCGCTACGGCTGGGCGCAACTGGCCACGTTCGCCACGCACCTGGCGCTGCTGCTCTTGCTCGGTGCGACGCTGGTGACCAAGTTCGCCGGCGAGGAGTACCAGTTCTGGGTCGCCGAGGGCGAGTCGCACATTCTCTTCCCGCCCGGCGACGATCGGGCGCAGGTCCAGATCGTCGTCGACGACGCCATCGCCCGCTTCGCGGACGACGGCCAGGCGCTGGACTTTCGCAGCATCGTCCGGGTGGCGGAGGCCGGACGAGAGGTCGGCGGCGGAGAGGTGACCGTCAACGGACCCGTCCACGCGGCCGGCTACCGAGTCCACCAGGCCGCCTACTGGGAACACGGAGCCGAGCTGCGCGTGTTCGACCACTCGTCTGGTCAGTTGTTGTACGCGGAGACTCATTTCCTCGACGGACAGATCGTCGGCCCCCGGATCCGAGTCGAGCGCGGCGGCGCGGTGATGTCGGAGGAAGTGGTCTCACTGCAGCACCGGGTGACGGACGACGTCGCCGATCCGGAGGGCGAGGAGCGGGTCTCCGGCTACACGTTGATCCCGCTGGACGGCGTCCGATCGCTGGCAGTCGTGTTGATCCCGACCGATGTCGACTTCGAGTTCTGGTACCGCGTGATTCCGACCCCACAGGACCCCGGCGGCATGACCCTGGCCGACCTCGGGGTCGGACAGGAAGCACCGATGGGGCCGCGGGTGTCGCTCTCGGTCAACGGCGAGACGGCCTTCGAGGGCGTCGTTTCGCTGGATCAGTCCGAGGGCGCGGCGCGGTTGACTGCGCTGCCGGTTGGCGATGACGAGTTGCTCTACGTGGGGTTCCGCGACGGTGACGCAGGCGAGGGATTTTTCTACTACTCACCGACTCGGGCATCGGACCGCGGCGCACTGTCGCCGGGCGGGTCGGTGGAACTGAGCGGTGGTCTGGGCCTGACCTATCTCGGCGCGGAGCCGGATGCCGGTCTTCAGGGCTCCCTCGAAATCAACGAGACACAGCGCGTCGGCGCGATCGAGCTGACCTGGCTGGGCGCGGAATCCGTCTTCTTCGAGGTCGCGTCCGACATCCCGGGAGCGACGGGCGACGCACTCATCGCGTTGGAGCGATTCGGCCAGGCGCGGACCGCCGAGCAGTTCAACGCACTGGGCGGGGAGAGCGTGCGTCTGGCCGAAGGTTCGACGAACGTCTCGTCGGCCGGCGGGCAGGTCGGACGACCGGCGCGGATGGTGCTGGGTCTGGGCGGCGATGCGGGACGGATCGAGCTGGACGAAGGTCAGGAGATCGTGCATGCCGGGATGCGCTACCAGTTTGCCGGCCCGCGCGAGTTCACCGGACTCAACGTGCGACGCGATCCCGGCGGGACCGCGTTCTGGATCGGCATCGGTCTGGGCATCGTCGGCATGAGCACAACCTTCTTCATGCCGCGCCGCCGGATCTGGGCGCGAGTGACGTCGGACCGCATTCAGCTGGCCGGACAGGCCGGACACGGCGTCGACCTGACCTCGGAGTTGGAGCGGCTCGCGACAGGTCGGGACGACCGGGCCAGGAAGAGACGCCGCGTCGGCGGACCCGGAATCTTCGGCGGCGACTACGCTCAACGTGAGGATGGGAGGCCCAATGATTGAGTGGTGGATGCCTGCGGTGGTTGGAATCATCAGCATCAACATCAACCCGGTGTTGGTCGACACCGGCGGATTCGAACTCACCTGGCACGGCCTGTTTACCGCGGTCGGCATCGCGCTGGGTGTCTGGCTGGCCGTGCGGTTGGCTCGCCGAGCGCGGATTGCCGAGGACGACGCGATGTCGATCGCCGTCGTCTCCGTGCTTTCCGGGATCATCGGCGCGCGCTTGCTCTGGGTCTTCGAGCACACCGACCAGATCGGTTCGGTCGGCGACATCTTCGCGCTGACCGACGGCGGCATCTCGATCTACGGCGCGATGATCGGCGGCGTGCTGGGCGGTTTCATCTATGTCACCTTCTTCAAGCCCGACTTTCCCAAGTGGGTGGCGCTCGATGTCGCCGCGCCCGGGATGATTCTTGGCCAGGCGATCGGGCGGTTCGGGGATTTCGTCAACGGCGAGCACTTCGCCACCGCCTCGGACCTGCCCTGGGCGTTCCGCTACACGCATCCGCTGACCGACGGACCCTGGTCGGCGCCCGGCGTCGACGACTGGTATCGCGGTTCGCGCGGCCTGGCCGACGAGGCGCCGGTCGCCATGCACCCGGTGGCGGGCGGATACGAGCCGATTCTCGACTTCATGATTCTCGGCGGCCTGTTCCTGTTGCGCCGCCTGGGCGTCGGCGCCGGCTGGGGATTCACCTTCTACGTCTTCGCCTACGCCGTCGTCCGAGGTTCGCTCTCGTTGCTGCGTACCGATGAGGCGGCGATCGCCGGCGCTCTGAGCGTTCCGCAACTGCTGGCGATCCTCACGGCGGCGGCCGCGGTCTGGATGGCGCTGCACCTGCGCCGGCATCGACAGGCGCCGGTCCCCACTGGCGTCGTCTCGGAGCGCCACACACACCGAGCCAGCCGACGCGGAGGTCTCGGTCGTGGCTGATCGACTGGAGCTGGTCCTCTGGGTGAAGTCCGAGTGCGATGCCTGCGAACGGGCGCAAGAGCTGATGGCGTCGCTCTCGGCGGCGATGCGGTTCGAATGGTCAACGCAGGAGGGCGAGTTCGGGGATTCGGTGCCCGTCGTGACCACGACCGAGGGTCAGGTACTCGGCGAAGCGCCGATCCGGCCGGGCGATCTGGTTGACGCGATCCTGGCCGCTACTGCTCCCGATCGCCCAGATTGATGGCGTGCAGCCCGCACTCTTTCTGCGTGGCCTCCTCCCACCACCAGCGACCGGCCCGCTCGTGTTCGCCGGGATGTGTGGCTCGCGTGCAGGGGGCGCAGCCGATCGACTTGAAGCCCTGGTCGTGGAGCGGGTTATAGGGCACGCCATAGGCCATGATGTGCTGCCAGACCTGGGCCGATGTCCAGTTGGCCAGCGGGTTGAACTTGACCAGCGGGTTATCCCCGCGTCCAAAACCCGGATCGAGTTGCACGATCGGGATGTCGGCGCGCGTGCCGGGCGACTGGTCCCGGCGCTGGCCGGTGATGTAGGCGTCGACGCCGGCGAGCGCGCGTCCCAGCGGCTCGACCTTGCGGATGCCGCAGCATTCCTGGTGCCCGTCGGTGCGGAAGCTGAACAGGCCTTTCTCACGGACCAGTGTTTGGACGGCCTCAGCCTCGGGATAGAACGCGTCGATCACGACCCCGTAGTGATCGCCGACGCGCTGGATGAACTCAAGCGTCTCCGGGTGCAGGCGGCCGGTGTCGAGCGTGAAGACGCGGAACGTTCTTCCCAGCTTCTCGGCCTCTCGAGCGGCGAAGTCCACCAGCACCACATCTTCCGCGCCGCTGAACGAGATGGTGAGGTTGGCGAACCGCTCGAGCGCTTCTGCGATGATGTCGGCTGGATGCGAACCGGCCAGTCGAACGGCGTCGGCCTCGATCTGTGTCGCGTCGATTGCACTGCTGGAACTCGTCATGCGTGGACTCCGGGGGCGGGCCGGCGGGTCGGGCCGGCGGGCCGAGGAGAAATGTTACTATTTCAGTCAAGATTATCCGCATCGCCTCGGATGCGATACGGCGGAGTTCCGTTCCCGATGATGAAGTTGTCGTCCACGAGCGATTACGGCATTCGCGCGCTGGTCGATCTGGCCCAGCACGACGACGGCGCGCCAATCCCCTCGTCCGAGATCGCCGAGCGCCAGGGGATTCCGGGCTCATTGGCCGGACAGGTGCTGGGACGGCTCCGCGCGGCGGGATTCATCTCCTCGGCGCGCGGCGCGCAGGGCGGACATCAGCTTGCGCTGCCGCCCGAAGAGATTCGGCTGGATCGCGTTGTCGAGGCGCTCGAAGGTCCGCTCACGCTCGCGGCGTGTCTGGAACGCGGCGCACAGAACGGGCGGGCATCGGAGCGCTGTACCGGGGCGGCCGCGCAAGTCCGCCTCTGGGACGATGTGCGCGCCGCCATACTGGACACGTTGGCCGACCGCACGATCGCCGACCTGGCTGCGGAATCGGCCCGGCTGGGGGCGCCGAGCGGCGGGCGATACCACATCTAGCGCACCCCCTACGAGACGAACACCACCTTGAGCCTGACTCGACCGCAGTTGGCAACCTCCGTGCTTGATCTCATCGGCGCCACGCCGATGGTCACGCTGCACCGCGTCGTGCCCGATGGCGCAGCCGAGGTGGTGGCGAAGCTGGAATCACTGAATCCCGGCGGCTCGGTCAAGGACCGGATCGCGAAGTCGATGATCGATGACGCCGAGTGCAGCGGCGCGCTGCGTCCCGGCGACGTGATTGTGGAACCTACGTCGGGAAACACGGGCGTCGGGCTGGCGCTGGTCGCAGCGGTCAAGGGCTATCGACTGATCCTGACCATGCCCGAGGACATGTCCCACGAGCGGCGGCGGTTGCTGGAACGCTTCGGCGCGGAAGTCGTGCTGACGCCGGCGATCGAGGGCATGACCGGAGCGGTCTTTGCCGCCGAGGAACTGGCCGCCGAAGACGGCTACTTCATGCCGCAGCAGTTTCAGAATCTGTCCAATCCCGAGATCCATCGGCGCACTACTGCGCTGGAGATCTGGTCGGCATTGGAGGGTCGCGAGCTGCCCGACGGCGAGCGTCTCCACGCGTTCGTGACCGGAGTGGGAACGGGCGGAACGATCACCGGCGTCGGTGAAGTGCTGCGCGCCCGTCAACCGAGTCTGGCGGTGACCGCGGTGGAGCCGGAACGCTCTCCGGTCTTACAGGGTGGACGTTTCTCGGTCCACGCGATTCAGGGCATCGGCGCATCCTTCGTGCCCGGAGTGCTGAACCGCGACATCTATGACGAGGTGATTGGCGTATCGGATCGCGACGCCGAACAGATGATGCTTCGGTTGACGCGTGAAGAAGGAATCTTGTGCGGGATTTCATCGGGCGCGAACGTGTACGCGGCGAACATCGTCGCCGAACGTCTCGGTCCCGATTGTCGGGTCGTGACCACGATCTGCGACACGGGCGAGCGGTATCTGTCGATGCCGCTCTCAGACAGCTAAATGCCGCCGACGAGCGAGCTGAGAGGACGAGCCATGAGCGTGAAGGTCTACATTCCGACGCCGTTTCGGAAGATCACCGGGAACCGCACTTTTGTCGACGCCGAGGGCATCGACGTTAACGGAGTGTTGCGAGACCTGGATCAGCGGTTTCCCGGATTCGGCGAGATGGTCTTCGACGGCGAGCAGGAATTGCTTGAGCACGTCAACGTCTACGTGAACAACCACGAGATCACGTCCTTGGACGGCCCGGAAACGGCGGTCGCCGACGGTGACGAGCTGGCCGTGATCCCGGCCATCGCCGGCGGCGCCGCCGCGGCCCCCACCGTCATGACGCCGGAAATGGTCGAGCGCTACTCGCGACACCTGATCATGGATCAGGTCGGACCGCTCGGCCAGCGCAAGCTGATCGACGGCAAGGTGCTCGCCGTCGGCGCCGGCGGCCTCGGGTCTCCGGTTCTCGTCTATCTGGCCGCGGCCGGTGTCGGCACGATCGGGATCGCCGACTTCGACGTCGTCGACCGCTCCAACTTGCAGCGCCAGATCATTCACGGCACGTCCGACATCGGGCGTCTCAAGGTGGACTCGGCCAAGGACCGGATTCTGGATATGAATCCGAACATCAACGTGATCACCCACACGTCGCCGTTGACCTCCGACAACGCGATGGACATCATCCCCGAGTACGACGTGATCATCAACGGCGCCGACAACTTTGCGACGCGTTATCTGGTCAACGACGCCTGCTTCCTGTCCGAGAAGGTCCTCGTCGACGGCTCGATCTTCCTCTTCGAAGGGCAGGTCACCACGTTCTTCCCCGGCGAGGGCTGCTACCGCTGCCTCTACCCCTCGCCGCCGCCTCCGGGTATGGTGCCGTCCTGCTCCGAGGCCGGCGTGCTCGGCGTGCTGCCCGGCACCGTCGGCGCGATCCAGGCGACCGAGGCGATCAAGGTCCTGCTCGAACAGGGCGAGCCGCTCAAGAATCGCCTGCTGCTCTATGACGCGCTGGCCATGGACTTCCGCACCGTCAAGATCCGCCGAGACCCGGGCTGCCCGCTCTGCGGCGACGCTCCTACCGTCACCAAGCTGATCGACTACGAAGAGTTCTGCGGCTCCCCCTTCCACGAGAACTAGTCCGCTCACCCTGCGCGCGAGCGAGAGGAAACCACATATGGCTGTCGAAGTCCGAGTCCCCTCCATGTTGCAGAAGTTCACCGACGGCGAGAAGAAAGTGCAGCTCGAGTCCTCCAACATTGGTGATTTGCTGACCACATTGGAATCCTCCTATCCAGGGATCGGCGACCAGCTGATGGAGGACGGCCAGCTTCGGCGATTCGTCAACATCTACCTGAACGATGAAGACATCCGTTTCCTCGACGGCATGGACACCTCCCTGTCCGACGGTGACGTGCTCGCGATCCTGCCCGCACTCGCCGGAGGCGATCACGGCTATGTCGGGGGCGCTGCCTGATGGTCACGGCCGCCCCAGCTCGCTATCAGTCCCTGCTGGACACGATCGGCGACACGCCGCTCGTGCGCCTGCAGCGAATGTCGCCCAATCCCGATGTCGCGATCTGGGTCAAGCTGGAGGGGCAGAATCCGACCGGCTCGGTCAAGGACCGCATCGCCCGGGCGATGATCGACGCCGCCCACGCTGACGGCTCGCTCAAGCCCGGACAGACCATCCTCGAACCGACATCCGGCAACACCGGACTCTCGATCGCGCTGATGGGCCGGCTGACCGGCCATCCCGTGCGCTGCGTGATGCCGGAGTCGGTCTCGGTCGAGCGCCGCGACCTGCTCTCCTTCTTCGGCGCCGAGGTCGTGCTCTCGCCGGGCGAGACCGGTTCGAACGGCGCGGTGCGGATGGCCAAGGAGATGTACGAGGCCGACCCATCGGTCTTCATGCCGATGCAGTACGAGAACGCCGCCAATCCCGGCGCGCACTACGAGACGACCGGCCCGGAGATCTACCGCGACTGCCCCGAGATCACGCATTTCGTGGCCGGACTCGGCACGGGCGGCACCCTGACCGGCGTCGGACGCTACCTCAAGGAACAGAACCCCGAGATCAAGATCGTCGCCGCCGCTCCGCACCCCGGCGATCTCGTCCAGGGCCTGCGCTCGCTCGACGAGGGCTACATCCCGCCGGTGCTCGATGAGTCGGTGCTCGACGCCCGGATCATGGTCGACTCGCGGACCTCGTTCGCCGTCGTCAAGCGCCTGCTCGAAGAGGAGGGCATCTTCGCGGGCATTTCCTGCGGCGCGGCCATCCGAGCCGCGCAGCGGGCCGCCGAGCGCCTGGACACCGGCAACATCGTCGTCCTCCTCGCTGACGGAGGCTGGAAGTACCTGTCAACCGGCCTCTGGAACCGCGACTACGAAGACATCGCCGGCGACGAGGAAATCGAAGGCAAAATCTGGTGGTGATCCGCCACCGTCCACTGAAAGGAACCGAAATGGCCAACTACGCACACCCCGAGAAACTCGTCTCAACCGACTGGGTGGCCGGCAACCTCGACAATCCCGACGTCGTCCTGATCGAGGTCGACGTCGACACATCGGCCTACGACGAGGGACACCCGCCCGGCGCCGTCGCCTGGAACTGGACCTCGCAGCTCCAGGATCAGGTCTCCCGCGATGTCGCCTCACGCGAGGTGATCACCGATCTGCTGCAGAGCGCCGGCGCGAACGACGACTCGCAGATCGTCCTGTTCGGCGACAACAACAACTGGTTCGCGGCCTACGCCCTGTGGATGCTCGAGCTGTACGGCGTCACCAATACCGCTCTGATGGACGGCGGCCGCGTCAAGTGGCTCGCCGAGGGCCGCGAGACGACCACGGACGCCCCGGCTGCCGGATCCGGGAGCATCGCCGTCGCCGAGCGCGACGAGACCCTGCGCGCCCGGTTGACCGACGTGCTCGCCCAGGTCGAAGCCGGCGGACAGCTCGTCGACGTCCGCTCGCCGGACGAGTTCAACGGCGTGATCATGGCGCCGCCCGGCCTGCCCGAGACGGCACAGCGCAAGGGTCACGTCCCCGGCGCATCGAACATCCCCTGGGCGACCGCGGTCGCCGAGGACGGCACGTTCAAGTCGGCCGACGAGCTCAGCGACATCTACCAGGCGCGGGGCATCACCGGCGACCAGTCGGTGATCGCCTACTGCCGCATCGGCGAGCGCTCCTCGCACAGCTGGTTCGCCCTCCGCTACCTCCTCGGTATCGACAACACCACGAACTACGACGGCTCCTGGACCGAGTACGGCTCCGTCGTCGGAGTCCCGATCGACAATCCGACGGCCTAGCAGCGGTTCCCTCTCCCTCCAGGAGCGGGCTAGTGTGAGAGCGAATCCCCCTCCCCTGGAGGGTCGTGCGCCACCCTCAAGTGAAGTCTCCCCCGCGAAGGCGGGGGCGCCGCACACAGATGGGTACCGCATGGCCCCGCCTGCGCGGGGCCGACGTTGATTGAATCTCGCGCATGTCTGCTCTCGGAGCGGGTTAAGGCAAGGAACTGGCAACCCGTGCCCACCGACCAGGTCTGGAGACGAACCGTCGCCCGAGCCGTCAACTCGGGCGACGCCTCCGCGCTCCCTGTCCACTTCGCTGCCTCCGTGCTGAGCCGCTACACCGACCGAGGCGCGAGGGTCCTCCGCACCAACACCGTCGGCCGTCTCCTCCAGCCGGGCAAGGCCGTCATCGACTTCGGCATCGTCGAGGACGACACCGTCATTCACCTCCGCTTCGGCGACATCGCAGCCCTGATTCCCGAGTCGGAGCGGGAACACTGGCTGGATCACCTCGTCGCTCCGACGGCCAGCCGGCCCTATCTGCAAATGACGCTCCAGCCCGGCGCCTGCCACGACGACGGCCAACTGCGCGAATGGGTGCCTGGGGAGTAGACGTGTCGGTTAAGTTCCCCCCTCTGCCATCGCCGGGTGGCGACAAACGATACGCCGTCGTCTACGCCGATCCGCCCTGGGACTACAAGGGACAACTGCAGCACGCCGGCCCGGGCAGCGGCGACTCGGGCGGCGCGGTTCGGCACTATCCAACGGTGCAACTCGGCGACCTGATGGAGCTCGATGTCGCATCGATCGCGGCCGATGACTCGTTGCTGTTCATGTGGGCGACCTCGCCGCATCTCGATCAGGCGATCGACCTGGGCAAGGCCTGGGGCTTCGCCTGGGCCACCGTCGCCTTTGTCTGGGACAAGCAGCGAGTCAACCCCGGCTTCTACACCATGTCCCAGTGCGAGCTCTGCCTCGTCTTCAAGCGCGGCAGGATCCCCGCGCCCCGCGGCGCGCGTAACGTGCGTCAACTGGTTTCCGAACGACGCAGCGATCACTCGCGCAAGCCGATCGAAGTGAGGCGTAGGATCGAGGAGATGTTCCCGCGCCAACGCAAGATCGAACTCTTCGCGCGTGACGCCGACGTCCACGGCTGGGACACCTGGGGCGCGGAGATTCCGCATCCACAAACCGAGCGGACCTTCTGGGAGAAGCAGGGGGAGGCGGCCCGATCATGAGCCTGGAACTGCCGCAGATCCTGATCGATGAGATGGTCGCGCACTCACGCGAGGATCTGCCGAACGAGTGCTGCGGCGTGATCGGCCGCGCCTCCGACGGCGCCATGACGCTCTGGCGCGCGACCAACGACCAGGCCTCGCCCTGGCGATTCAACATTCCACCCCAGCAGCTCCTGCATCTCTACAACGCCATCGACGATCTGGATGGCGACCTGCTCGTGATCTATCACTCGCATGTCGCATCCGAGGCGCGTCCGTCGCCGACCGACCTGAACATCGCCAGATTGCACAAGGGCGCCACTGAATGGCCTTACTGGGTGCTCGTCTCCTTGGCCGACGAGCCGCCCTCCGTCAGAGCGTGGCGGATCGACGATGGCGACGATCCGGATACGGTGAAAGCGGCCGAGATCGAGTTGCTGATCTCCGACGCCGACGCCGCTCGCAAGCGGCTCGAGATGGTCGAGATCGACGGCAGACCGAGAGTGCGAGAGACATCGTTGTGAAGGGGCTGTCGTGGAGCTGGACGCGTTTCCGTGGGGTTCGCGGACGCTGATCGTCGGGATTCTCAACGTCACACCGGACTCGTTTGCAGGTGACGGCATCGTCGATGTCCCGCGCGCCCTCGCGTTGGCCGAACAGATGGTGCTGGACGGCGCGGACATCATCGACGTGGGCGGAGAGTCGACACGACCCGGCTTCCAACCGGTCAGCGCGGAGGTTGAGCTTGAGCGCGTCGTCCGGGTCATCGAACGTGCATCGAGCAGCCTGCTCGCTACGCCGATTTCAATCGACACGACCAAACCGGAGGTCGCGCTGGCGGCGCTCGACGCCGGCGCCGCCATCCTCAACGACACCAACGGGTTGCAGGGCGATCCGGCATTGGCCGACGTGGCGGCGGCTCGCGATGCGTGGGTGATCGCGATGCACAATCAGCGAACTCGCAAGCCTGTTGCCGATCCGGTCGAGGCGGTCCTGGACGGCTTTCGCGAGTCCCTCCTGATCGCAGGCAGGCACGGAGTCGATCACGATCGCGTGATCCTCGATCCGGGCTTCGGCTTCGGCTGGGAGCTGTCCGAGAACGCCGAAATCCTGCGGCGCCTGTCGGAGTTGCGGTCGCTTCGCTGCCCGATCCTGGTCGGCATGTCGCGCAAACGCATGACGGGCGAGCAGTTTGGCTGGGGCGTGGACCAACGGCTGGAAGGTTCGGCCGCCGTCACGGCGCTCGCCGTCGCCAACGGCGCCGACCTGGTCCGAGTCCACGACGTGGCCGAGATGACGAGGGTCGTGCGGATGGCCGACGATATCGTGCGCCGATGACCAACGTCTTCCTCGGACTCGGTGGGAATCTCGGTGATCGTCGCGAGATGATGCGCGCCGCAATCGCCGGAATTCGCGAGCTGCTGGACGGTGTCCAGGCGTCCTCGCTCTACGAGTCCGCCGCCTGGGGCGTCACCGATCAACCGGCGTTCCTCAACGCGGTCGTGAGGGGTCGAACCGGGCTGGCGCCGCTCGAGCTGTTGGACGCCACCCAGGCGATCGAGCACAACCTCGGCCGCGTTCGCGAGCAACACTGGGGCCCGCGGCTGATCGACATCGACATCCTGCTGTACGGCCGCGAGGTCATTGACGAGCCCCGATTGCAGGTTCCTCATCCCTACATGAACCGGCGAGGATTCGTGCTCCGGCCGCTCGCGGATCTGGCGGCAGGATTGACGCTGCCGGACGGATCGCTCGTCGGAGAGTTGCTGACCACGGTCTCGCAGGATGATCTACGACGGATCGAAGGTCCCCGGTGGGCGGACTGAGGATGTGGTTCCCCTCTCCCCCCGCGGAGCGGGGGGAGATGCCGAAGGCAGAGGGGGGAACGCAAGTTTGGGAACAGGGGTCTAGATGTCGTCGAGCGGTTCCGGCACGAAGTTGAGACCCTCGAGGTCGTCTTCGAGCTCGTAGGTCGTCCAGCCGATCCAGAAGATCAGCACGGCGGCCGTGAGCGTGATCAGCGCGGCGGGGATTGCGACGGCGGCGTAGCTGCGGCGCCGCACGCCCAGCAGGAACCAGATCGCCTGGAACGCGGCCGCGATCATCAGCGTGAGACCGGTCAGCCGTGTTCGATCCATCGGGGCCATGCAGCGAGCATATCGCCGTTGCTAGGCTGGCGTTGTGACAACGGAATCGACCGAATCCACTCACGCTCATCGCCTGAGTGAGGCGGACGTCGCACTCGACGAAGTCGAAGAGCGGCTGCTGGATCGTCCCGAGGCCATCGAGGAGCCGCTCGCCCCGAGAACACTGTTTCTGCATCGCCGCGTCGTGACCATCTCGCCCGATCGGATCGAGGTTCGCCCCCCGCGCTCGGCCGTGATCGTGCCCTTGCTCGGTGTCGCGTTGACCGCCGGCCTGCTGGCATTGATGGGAACCTCGGTCGATTCATTCCCATTCTGGCTGATGGGGATCCTGCTCCTCTTCGCGGTCGTGCTGTTGCCGCTGTCCGGCATCTCGCTGGTCTACGCGCTAATGGGCGCGAACATCGTCGCCGACCGCGGCGGCCAGAACGTGTCGATGAAGCAGCGTTTCCTCGGACTCGGAATCGGGACGAACGAACTGATCCCGTTCTGGAAGATTCGCGAACTGCTGGTTGAGGATGAAGGCCGGGAGATCGCGCGTGCCGGCGGAACGCTCCCGGCCGAGGAGTTCGCCCAGTGGCAGCTGGTGCTGGTCAAGAAGAGCGGAACCAGACACGTGCTTGGCTCCGTCTCGACTCCGCGCCAGCACGAAGAAGAAGGTCTGCAGCAGATCTTCGAGGTCGCGGAGGCGTTCTCCGCGCTGACGGAAGCGCCGATTCGCGGGCCGATCTGGTAGGAGCATCCGTGACCGAGACCGATTCCACCTGGCAAGCGCAGATCGACGCCGATGTGGAGGCATCCTTGTCCGAGATGCAGACGATCGCGGTCATCGGTTTATCGCCCAAACCGGAACGTGACTCCCACCGGGTGACCGCCTACATGCAGGGGCACGGCTATCGGATCATTCCGATCAATCCGGCCGCGGCCGGAACCGAGATCCTGGGCGAGCGCGTGTATGAGTCGCTGGAGGCGGCCCGGCTGGCGCTGCCCGAGGTGGAGATCGACACCGTGAACGTGTTCCGCCGCTCGCTGGACACCGACCCACCGATCGCCGGCGCTATTGCGGCGCGCTCCGCAGGCGTGCGCACGGTCTGGCTGCAACTCGGCATCGTCAATCCGGAGGGCTTGAAGCGCGCCCGCGCCGCCGGCTTGCGTGCCGTAGAGGACAGATGCCTGATGGTCGAGCATCGGCGTCTGGTACCCACGGATCGTGTGCGTTAAGGTGCAAGTACATCCCGGAATCGACTAACGCGAGGCCCGCGCGTGCAGCAGCCGATTACCGACTCCGAACCAGAGCCGCCGCATCCCAGCAGCCCCCTACCCGAGTTTGACGACCGCCCGCGAGAGGCGTGCGGCGTCTTCGGCATCTGGGCGCCTGAGGTCGATGTCGCGGTGGAAACGTTCTACGGCATTCATACGCTCCAGCATCGAGGCCAGGAGAGCGCGGGCATCTGCACCACCGACGGGCGCAAGCTGACCGTCAAGACGGGAATGGGCCTCGTCGCGCAGGTCTTCGACGAGGAAAGCGCGGCCGAGCTTGAGGGCATCGCGGCCATTGGCCACACCCGATACTCGACCACCGGCGCCAGCCGCTTCCGCAACGCCCAGCCAATCCTGCTTGACGACCCCCTGACAGGAAGTCAGGTCGCCATCGCCCACAACGGCAACGTCGTCAACGCGGCCCAGGTCCGGGTCGACCTGACCGAGAGCGGCGCAACCTTCGAGACCTCGACCGACACGGAAGTACTGGCCAAGTATCTCCTGCAATTCGGCGAGGACGAGGATGACATGGACGCCACGTGGGAGGTGCGATTCAGCGCGCTCATGCGTCACATCGAGGTCGCCTACTCGGTCGTGCTGCTGACGCCCGATCGGCTGATGGCCGCGCGCGATCCCTACGGCGTGCGGCCCCTGTGCATCGGCCAGGTCGGCGGACGCTACGTCGTCGCTTCCGAGACCTGCGCGCTCGATCAGTTGGGCGCGACCCTGCTGCGCGAAGTCAGGCCCGGCGAGTTGATCACGATCGACGAGCGCGGCATGCGTTCGTACCAGGCAATCTTCCCGGCGCAGCCGGCCGGCTGTGTCTTCGAGCACATCTACTTCGCCCGGCCGGATTCGATCCTCGACGGTCAGGCCGCCTGGCATTCGCGCTCGCAGCTTGGAGTCGAGTTGGCGCGCGAACATCCGGCCGACGCCGACGTCGTGATCGGCGTGCCCGACTCGGCCACGGCACATGCAATCGGTTACTCGTTCGAGTCTGGAATCCCCTACTCGGAAGGACTGGTCAAGAACCGCTACGTCGGTCGCACGTTCATCTCGCCCGACCAGCGCTTGCGCGACCTCGGCGCGCACCTCAAGTACAACCCGATGCCGGCCGTGCTGGCCGGCCGGCGAGTCGTCGTGGTTGACGACACCATCGTCCGGGGCACGACGACGCCGAGGATCGTGAAGCTGATTCGTGAAGCCGGCGCGAGTGAGATCCATATGCGCATTGCCGCGCCGCCGATCCAGCATCCCTGCCACTTTGGCGTCGACATGGCGACCCGCCAGGAACTGATCGCGGCGAGACACACGGTCGAGGAAATCCGCCAGCACATCGGCGCGGACTCCCTCGGCTACCTCAGCCAGGACGGGCTGCAGCGGGCCCTGTCGCTGGGCAAAACGACCTGTCTCGCTTGCTTCAACGGCGACTACCCGGTCTCGGTCCAGACCGACTTCGAAGTCGACACGCTGACCGTTCCCCTGGTCACCGCTGCGCCTGCGCCCGTGAACGGCAACGGAAGCGCCGCCGCGCCGCGCCGCAACGGGCGCTCGGACGAAACGAGAGTCGCGCTCGCGCCGGAGCGCCGCTGAGCAATGACTCAGACCGAACGGATCGAACAGAGCGCATCCGCTTACGCCGCCGCGGGCGTTGACGTGGACGCCAACGATCGATTGATCCCTCGCTACCGAGACCTGGCTCACACGGCGACGCGGCCGGAGCAACTCGGCGACGTCGGCGCGTTCAGCGGGCTGTTCGAACTGTCCGGATACCAACGTCCGGTGTTGGCCGCGTCGACGGACGGCGTCGGCACGAAGGTCATGTTGGCCAGCCTCGCCGGTCGCCTCGATGGAGTCGGCCGGGATCTGGTCAACCACTGCATCAACGACATCCTCTGCGCCGGAGCGGCGCCGCTGTTCTTCCTCGACTACCTCGCCGCCAACGAGTTGTCCGAAGACGACAAGGTCGCCGTGGTGTCCGGCGTAGCTGCCGCCTGCCGGGACAGCGGGATCGCGCTGCTCGGCGGGGAGACCGCCGACATGCCCGACCTCTATCCGGCCGGTCACTTCGACCTGGCCGGCACGATCGTCGGCGTGCTCGAACGCGGCCAGGAGATCACCGGCGTATCGATCGAGCCGGGCGACATCGTACTGGGATTGCCGAGCAACGGACTGCATACGAACGGCTATTCGTTGGCCCGCCAGGTGTTTGGTCTCAGACCGGAAGACGGCGCCTGGCAAGAGCGTCGGGCGCGTCTTGAGGCGTTCGAGATTGAACTGGGCGAGTCCCTGGCCGATGCGCTGCTACGCCCGCACTTGTCATATTGGCCGGCGCTGCGCGGTGTGCTCAACAGGATCAAAGGCATCGCACACATCACCGGCGGCGGCATCGCCGGCAATGTCGAGCGAGTGCTCCCCGATCACACCCGCGCGGTCCTCGATTCGTCCCACTGGCCCGAACCTCCAATCTTCGATCTGATCCGCAAACGAGGCCGGATATCCACCGCGGAGATGTTTCGCGTCTTCAATATGGGCCTGGGCATGGCGGTCGTGGTCTCCGCAGGGGATGCGGATGCGGTGGTGGATGAAATGGAGGAAGCAACCAGAATCGGCGAGGTCCTCCCGGGGGACTCGTCTGTATCAAGTCGAGTTGCGATAATGCGGGCAGGCAAGGCGGTCACCTAGGGGGCCGGGACTTGCACAACAGCAGCCAGAGCGGGGCCGCGATCTTGACCACAATTCCCTGCGGGCTTACATTTCTTGAGCGCGCCCCGATGGGGTGCTCGGGATAATCGTGGGAAGAGGTAGCTGGTGGACCTGCTGACAGCCGCCCTCGTGACGATTCCGTTCCGTTCCGAGATCATGGAGCTCCCGCTGGTCGGGTTGACGATGCTGTTCTGCTTCGGCGCGCTCGTGATTCTCGGACGCTGGTGGGAGCGCTAATCGGCCATGGCGAATCTTGAGCGCGCGCCGCGCAAGTCGTTCAACGACCTGATCTACGATCTGATCTTCAAGAATTACGTCTGGCAGTCGATCTTCCGGACCGGTTACCCGAACACGCCGCGCAACCAGATGTTGGCCGTCGCCACCAACGTCTTCCTCCACCTCCACCCGACGCGAATCCACCGCACGCACGTCAAGATCACCCACACCTACTGCCTCGGCGGCCTCTCGTTCTTCATGTTCCTCGGCCTGACCGTGACCGGCGTGCTCCTGATGTTCTACTACGTGCCGTCGATCGAGCGCGCCTATCAGGACATCCAGGAACTCGAAGCGAACGTCCGCTTCGGGCAGCTCTTGCGCAACATGCACCGCTGGATGGCCCACGCGATGATCATCCTGGTCCTGCTGCACATGATGCGCGTCTTCTACACCGGCGCCTACAAGCCGCCCCGCGAGTTCAACTGGGTCGTCGGCGTGGTGCTCTTCATCCTCACCCTGCTGCTCTCCTTCACCGGCTACCTCCTGCCCTGGGACCAGCTCGCCTTCTGGGCCATCACCGTCGGCACGACGATGGTCGGTTCCGCTCCGGTGCTCGGTGACGAATCAAAGTTCCTCCTGCTTGGTGGTTTCTCCGTAGGCCCGAACGCGCTGATTCGGTTCTACACACTGCACGTGATTGGATTGCCGCTGGTGATCTCGATCTTCATGGCCGTGCATTTCTGGCGGGTCCGTCGCGACGGCGGCCTCGCACGGCCGCTGTAGCGGGGGAGGACAGACTCTATGGTCAGCCGCGCCGCTGCAGCGATCCGCACACGACCACGCCGTGAGCGTGAACAGGAAGTCCTGGTCTGGCCGGATCTCGTCTTCATCGAGTTCATCTCGGCGCTGGTCTTCTCCATCGCGCTGATGGTGCTCTCGGCGATGGTCAACGCACCGCTGCTCAACCGCGCCGACCCCGACACCACGCCGAACCCCTCCAAGGCGCCCTGGTACTTCCTCAACCTGCAGGAACTGCTGTTGCACATGGAGCCCGCCTGGGCCGGAGTGATCGTGCCCACGATCGCCCTCGTCCTGCTGGCCGCCATTCCCTACTGGGACCGTGATACGGAGGGTCAGGGCGTCTGGTTCGGGACCAAGTTCGCCGGCCGCCTGACCGTGTTCGGCTTCACCGCGGCCACGTTGATCACCAGCCTGCTGATCATCTGGGACGGCTCCTTGCACGTCGTCTGGACCGAGAACGTCATTCGCGGCCTCGGGCTGAACAGCGATTTCTCCTGGCCCGGCGGTCTGGACTGGTTCCGCAACCTGCGAGGCTTTGACACCGGTATACCGTGGGAATCCTTAGGCTTTACCATCGGCGGATTCACGATGTTCGAGGACTGGCGTGCCATCCCCTTGGGCATTCCCGGGACGACGACCGATCCCTGGCTGCTGAACCTCAACTTCCCCTCCTTCCTCTCGCAGCAGATCATTCCCGTCGCGACCATGGTCGGCCTGCCCGTGCTGTTCGTGCTCTTCTGCAAGATGCTCGGCTGGATTCAGTCCCGGCGCGACATCGCTCTGCTCATCTTCTCGGCGTTCATCGGCGTCTACCTGACGACGACGATCGTCGGTACCGCCTTCCGTGGCCAGGGCCAGGACCTCAAGCCGCCCTGGGACATCGTGGTGCTGGAGGAGTAACCGGTGGCCAACGGCAACACACAACAGACGGGCGAAGGCGGACAGCAACGCCGCGTGCCCGCGCCGGCCGAGCCGTCCGGCGGTTCGCGGCCGCAACGCGCCCCGCATCTGCGGGCCGAGTCGCGGGCCGGCGTTGTGCAGAGCGGCGAAGGCGCGCGGGCAATGGTCACCCGAGCCCAGCGCCGACGCGCCCGCCAGGGTCAGGTCACCCGGCGACAGCTCCTGCGGGTCTCGTTCTGGGGCTTCTTCACCTTCGGTCTGACCGGAGGTCTGGGCGCCTTCCTGTCAAACTTCTGGCCGCGCGGCGTGACCGGGTTCGGCGGTCGGATCAGCGTGGCGGCCGGCGCGGTGCCGGATGTCGGCTCCGATCCGGCGCCGATCCAGATCGGCAAGTTCTACCTCTCGCACCTGCGAGCGGGCGACGGCACGCACGCCGGCTTCGGCCTGGAGGGCGAAGAGGGGCTGCTGGCCTTGTGGTGGAAGTGCCCGCATCTCGGCTGCACCATTCCCTGGCGCGCCGGCTTCCCGTTTGAAGGTGTGACCGGCTGGTTCCGTTGCCCCTGTCACGGCTCGACCTACACGCGCGGCGGCATCCGAGTGTTCGGACCTGCTCCGCGCCCCATGGACACCATGGAAATCACCGTCAACAGCGACGGCTCCCTGACGGTCAACACCGGCAGCATCAAAAAGGGCGGTGAGGATAATCCTCAGCGCACGACCTCCTACGGCTAAACGCCTGGCCCGTCGCTTGTCGAGCAATCAGGCAAGGGACGCACATGGGGAATAGAGGACGATGAGCGGACAGAACACCGAGAAGCAGATTCTCGCCATGGTGATCCTGTTGGTGTTGTCGGTGGCCTCGCTGGGCGCCTACACCTGGTTCGACAACGGACGGCGCACCGAGGCTCGCTCGGAAATCCTGACCAAAGACGCCGAACGGGCCTCATGGACGTTTGCCAACAACTGCCGCGAATGTCATGGCAATGACGGCCGCGGCTCCGAGTCGGATGCATCGCTGGTCGGCCCGGCATTGAACACGCCCAACAATACCTATGCCTTCCTGACCGACAACCAGGGTCAACTCCAGGAGTTGCAGAACGAGTACCGCTACACCATCACCTGTGGACGCAACGGCACGCCGATGCCTCCCTGGAGCATCGATCAGGGCGGCTCGCTGGATAACTTCAAGATCGACAACCTCGTCACACTGATTACGACCAACGCCGGCAACGCCTGGCACAAGGCCGTCGAACACGCCGTGCACCTGGACGAGGTCACGATCGAGAACCTGCACATCGCGCTCGATGCGGCCGAAGAGACCCTGAAGGCGTCGGGCTGGTTCGCCGACGTTCAGGCGGCGGAAGGCGCCGTCGCGCGCACCGAAGCGGATGACGCGGAACTGAACAGCCTGCGCGAAGCCGTCGCCGCGGCGGAGGAGTCGGGCGAAGGCCTGCAGGAGGCGCAAGACGCGCTGGCCGCCTACGAGAAGGGCTACACCGCCCTGATTCTGGCCGTGGTGACCATCCGTACGTCCGACGACTCGGCTGCCGTGGCCGAAGCGCGCTCGACCTTGGACTCAGCTTCGAATGTGCAGCAGGAAGTCGCGATCAACCGTGCCTGGCTCAAGGTCGCGAGCGACTATCTGGCGGCCGAGCAGGACCTGGTCACGGCTGAGGAGCGGTTCGCAGCCGGATTGCCGGTACCCACGCCGGCGACCCAGGTCACCGCGGACACCTGTGGTCAGACATCGGCCGACCTCGCCGACTGGTTGAGCGCCCACAGCGGGTCGTCATAGGCTGAGTCGGATGGCCGCCGGCGCGCGCAGATTGAATTGAACGTCATTGGTACGCTGACCTGTATTCCAAGTTCGGCGTTGCAAGCAAATCCTCGCCAGCGGACCGGCGGGGTCAGGAGAGATCAGGATGGCAGCAGCACAGACCGGCAAGCGTTACTTCTGCCCGAGCTGCGGCGCGGAGTTCATTGTGACGCGCGGCGGTGACGCACAGCTCAAGTGCGGCGACACGCCGCTCGAAGAAAAGAAGTAACCAGGATCGACGCCGCGACGATTGGCAGTCGGCCGGGAACAGACCACCGAGCGATCAGGGGAGCAAGTCAGATGGCAGTCCAACTGGGGAAGCGATACCGAGACGAGGAATCGGGCATTGAGGTGCTCTGCATCAAGCCGGGCGAGTGCGACCTCAAGGTCGACGAGCGCGAGATGGAACTGATGCAGCCGAAGGTGCTGCCCTCGGCCGACTAGATTGCACCACAGCACCGCTTGAGCAGCGCGCCGTCCGAGGCGCGCCCGGTGAGTGCGCATGGATGACGTGACCTGATGGCCGGCGTACGAGATCAGCTGCGTTCCGACCTTCGCGATGCGATGCGGGCCCGGGACGTCCCGCGGCGCAACACGATTCGAATGGTCGAAGCGGCGATCAAGAACGCGGAGATCGACAAGCGCGGCAAAGAGCTGGCCGAGAGCGACGTCCTCGCCATCCTCCAGCGGCAGGTCAAACAGCGACACGAATCGATTGAGCAGTTCACGCAGGGCGGTCGAGAGGACCTCGCCGAGAAGGAGCGGGTCGAGATCGCGATCATTGAGGCCTACCTCCCGCAGCAGCTCTCCCGCGATGAGGTCGAAACCCGGGCGCGGGCGGTGATCGAGCAAGTCGGAGCGGCCGGCCCCGGCGATCGCGGCAAGGTGATGGGGATGCTGATGAAGGACCTGCGCGGGCAGGCCGACGGGTCGCTGGTCAATGCGGTCGTCGGCGACTTGCTGGCCGAAGCGGCCGAATCGGAGTAGCCGGGCGACACCGGCACGGCTCTCGATCGATCTTAGGTGACGTAACGAGACCTGTATTATCGATACAGCGGTGGGCGCGGGGCCGTTCTTCGCGCCAGACGGTCGCCACCATGCTCCAATGATCCTGTAATGAGCCAGCAATCGTACTTCACTCCGCTGCGAGTCGGCGTCTTCGGTGTCGCCCTCGCCATCGGGATTGTCCTCGCGCTCACCCCCTTCCGTCCCGAGCAGCAATTTCCGGCCCTCGGCGCTGTCGCCGACCGCGACATCGTGGCGACGGAGGAGGCATCCTTCATCAGCGAGTCGCTCACGGCGCGAGCTCAAGACGTCGCCCGCTCCGAGATCGACACCCAGTTCGAGTTCGATCCCGACATTCGCCCGGCGCAGCTGGAGGCGCTGCGCCTCTATCTCGACGCGGTGGTCCTGGAGCGCCGGGCGCGGAATGCACCCGTCGCCGTAGACACCGAAACCGATTCGGAGTCGGCGCAGGAATCCCGGGACGACGGCCAATCCGAGGCGGCGACAGACGCCACCGTCATCCCCGGCTCGAAGTTGGCCGAGCGTGACGAAACGTTCCTCCTCGCTGTCTCCGATCCGCTCTACGCCAACATCCAGCGCGAGGCACAGGCGGTCCTCGAGTCGCTGTTGCGGGAGCGTCTCTACGAGCACGAGCTGGACGAAACCAGACTGGGCCTGCACGATCGGATGGCCCCCGGCCTCAGCCTGACCGAAAGCACTCTCATCGCCTCCCTCGTCAGCGCACATCTGCGCCCGACGATGATTGAGTCTCCCGCTCTGACCGAACTGGCCCGTGATCGCGCGGCCCGCTCTGTCGCCGGCGTGCCGCGCACGGTGGTCGAGGGCGAGCTGATCGTCGCTCGCGGCGCGATGGTGGATGACGAGGCCGCCGAGGCGCTGGCTCATCTGACGCCTCGCTCGGCCGGAATCGAAGTCGAGTCGCTCGGAGCGATCGTGATATTCGCGATCAGCGCCTCGGCGGTGTTCAGTCTCTACCTGATGGTCTGGCGACCCGCTCAGGCGGCCAGCGATCGACGCCTCCTCCTCCTGGCCATGCTGATCCTCTTCTCGGTCGCCGCGGCCCGGGCATGGTTCGAGTTCGCACTCCCGGGCGGCGTCGACGAATCGCTCGACCTGATGCTGCCCCTGGCCGCCGGGCCGGTGCTCGTGGCGGCTCTGCTCAGTACGGGGCTCGGCATTACGACCGGCGTGCTGATCTCGCTGTTGGCCGGAATGGCGGCGATTGTCCTGCCCGACTACGGTGTCGCTCCGGCCGGCGCCCAGGCGCTGCGGCCGCTGGTGTTCTTCCTCGCCAGTTCCCTCGGAGGCGTGTTCGCCGCAACTCGAGCGCAGGCGCTGGCGCAGTACGGACTCGCCGGATTGGCGGCCGGCGCAACCGGCTTCCTCGCCGGCGCGGCGATCTGGCTCTTCGATCCCCAACGCGTCGGCGACCAACTTGGCTGGCTGGCGCTGGCGGCGCTCGTGACGGCCGCTCTGGTGGCCGTGATCACGATCGGCGCGTTCTCGCTGCTCGGCGCCCTGTTCGGTATCACGACGCCCATGCGCCTGCTGGAGCTGGCCCAGTTGCAGCAGCCGCTGCTCCGGCGATTGCAGGAGGAAGCGCCGGGCACGTTCCACCATTCGCTGCTGGTCGCCACCATGTCCGAGCGCGCCGCCGCCCAGATCGGAGCGGATCCGCTGCTCGTCCGCGTCGGCGCCTACTACCACGACATCGGAAAGCTCAACCGTCCGGCTATGTTCATCGAGAACCAGGAAGGCACGAACCCCCACGACGCGCTCGATCCGGGCGAGAGCGCTCGACTGATCATCCAGCACGTCACCGCGGGCGAAGATCTCGCTCGTCGCGATCGCCTGCCGCCCAGGATTCGCGACTTCATCCTCGAACACCACGGCTCGCGCCGCGTCGTCTTCTTCTACCGCAAGGCGGCGATGTCCGATCCGCGCGTCGATCCCCGCGACTACACCTATCCCGGACCGCCGCCCCAGACTCGTGAGACCGCGATCGTCATGCTCGCCGACAGTTGCGAAGCCGTCGTGCGGGCCAGCGGAGAGCACGAGGCCGACAGGATCGGCATGCTGGTCGACGGCGTCTTCGACGAGCGGTTGCGGGAGCGGCAGCTCGACCACTGTGACCTGACGTTGAGCGAGCTCCGCCAGATCTCGGCCAGTTTCAAGCACACGCTGGTTGGTGTGCATCACCAGCGGATTGAGTATCCGCCGGCCGCCGAGTCGGAGCTGCGCGCCACGCCGCGCGAGGGATCGCCTGCCAATCCCGCCCTCTAGCTCGACCTCTGGGTCCACCGCAACTGGCCATAACGAGTGCGCCCGATAGCATCGCGATATGCGATTCGCCGTGCTCGTCTTCCCCGGGACATGGAGCGACTGGGACTGCGTCTACGCACTGGAGGACCTCGGCCAGACCGCCGAGCGCGTCTGGCACAAGGAGGCCTCGCTCGACCAATACGACGGCGTCATCCTGCCCGGCGGCTTCTCCTACGGCGACCATCTGCGCTGCGGCGCCATCGCGCGATTCTCTCCCGTCATGTCGGCGCTGGAGCGCTTTGCCGTGACGGGCAAGCCGGTCTTCGGATCCTGCAACGGCTTCCAGATTCTCTGTGAAGCCGGACTCTTGCCCGGAGTCCTGCAGCGCAACGCCTCGCTGCAATTTCGCTGTCAGCCGCAAGCGTTGTCCGTCGAGCGGGCAGACACCGGCTTCACCAACGATTGCGAAACGGGACAGATCGTTCATCTCCCCATCTCTCACGGCGAGGGTCAGTACTTCGCCGCCCCGGCCGTCCTGGACGAGCTTGAGGACGCCGGGCGGGTCATCTTCCGCTACTCGGGCGAAAACCCAAACGGCTCGCTGCGGGATATCGCGGGGATCATGAATCCGATGGGCAACGTCCTGGGCATGATGCCGCACCCGGAGCGCGCCTCCGATGCGCTGCTCGGCGGGACCGACGGCAACTACATCTGGCGATCAATCATCGAGCGCTGGGGCTGACGTGACCAGATATCCGGCGCCCGCCCATGCGTCTCCTGCCGACGTCGATGCCGATGTCCTCGCCCAGATTGCGCTCAGCCGCGACGAGTACGAGCGCGCATGCGACATGCTCGGGCGCGCGCCGACTGATGTCGAACTCGGCATGATCGGTGCGCTCTGGAGCGAGCACTGCGGCTACAAACATTCACGGCCGCTCTTCCATCACTTCCCGACCGAGGACGAGCGCATCCTGACCAACCTCGGCGAGGAAAACGCCGGCGCGATCGATATCGGCGACGGCTGGGTGGCTGTGATGAAGATCGAGTCCCACAATCATCCATCGGCGATCGAGCCGTACGAAGGCGCCGCGACCGGCGTGGGAGGGATCGTGCGCGACATCTTCGCGATGGGCGCGCAGCCGATCGCGCTGCTCGACTCGTTACGCTTCGGCCCGCTGGAGGATCGGCGCAACCGACGCCTCTGCGTCGGCGTGGTCGCCGGTATCGGCGGATACGGCAACTGTCTCGGCATCCCGACCGTGGGCGGAGAACTCGTCGTCGGCGAGTCATACAGCGGCAATCCGCTGGTTAACGCCATGTGCCTCGGTATCGCACCACGCGGCGCGCTGATCTCGGCGACCGCCGGCCCGCCGGGCACGAAGCTCATGATCGTCGGCGCCGACACCGGCCGCGACGGCTTGCATGGAGCGACGTTCGCCTCGGTCGAGTTGGACGAATCATCGGCCGAACGCCGGCCGGCGGTCCAGGTCGGCAACCCGTTCCTGGAGAAGTCGTTGATGGACGCCTGCGTCGGATTGGTGCGCGAGCACCGCGACTGGCTTGAGGGGTTGCAGGACTGCGGCGCCGCCGGAATCACGTCCTCGACCGTCGAGATGGCCGAGCGTGCGAACGCCGGAGTCCGACTCCAGACGCAACACGTGCCCCGCCGGGAGTCCGGAATGACGCCGTACGAGGTGATGCTCTCGGAGTCGCAGGAGCGAATGATCGCGGCCGTCAAGCCAACGCACGTCAACGATGTCCAGGCCTGGTTCGAGCACTGGGATCTGCACGCCGAGGTGATCGGGGAGATCACCGGCGACGGCATCGCCCGAGTCCTGGACGGCGATCGGGAGGTCGCAGCCGCGCCGGTTTCGCTGCTCACTAGTCCGCCCGCGTACACGCCCGTCCCGCAACGCGACCAGGACGCCGCCGCGAGAGCATCCTGGGATCCGAGTTCAATCCCCGATCTCGACCCGTCGGATGCGAACGACGCCCTGCTCAGGCTGCTCGCCTCTCCCAACATCGCCTCCAAGCGCTGGGTCTACCGACAGTACGACCACATGGTCGGCACCAACACCGTCGTGACGCCCGGCTCTGACGCCGCGGTGCTCCGCATTCGCGGTCTGAAGCAGGGGCTCGCCGTCTGCACCGACGGACCGGGTCGCGCGGTCGAACTCGATCCCTACGCCGGTTCGGCTCGCGCGGTGGCCGAAGCGGCGCGGAACGTCGCCTGCACCGGCGCGCGGCCGGTCGCGGTGACGGACTGTCTCAACTTCGCCAACCCGGAGCGCGCGCCGATCTACTTCCAGCTCAGCGAATCGATCCGCGGCATGGCCGACGCCTGCCGAGCCTTCGGCACACCGGTCGTGTCGGGTAACGCCAGCCTCTACAACGAGTCCGAGGACGGCCCCGTCACGCCAACACCAGTGGTCGGCATGCTTGGCATCATCTCCGATGTGACCAACGCCGTCCGCATGGCCTTCCGGGACGAAGGCGACGAAATCTGGCTGCTGGGCGGCCCGCTGGAACAGGACCCGTCGAGCCTGGGCGCGAGCGAATACCTCTCGGTGCTTCACGGCAAGTCGGCAGGCCCGGTCGAGATCGACCTCGAAGCCGAAGCGGCGCTGATCGATGTGCTCGTCGAAGCTGCCGAAGGGGGCCTGCTCAAGTCTGCTCACGACTGCTCCGACGGCGGCCTCGCAGTCGCGATCGCCGAATCAGCCATCGCCGGCGAGATTGGTGTCCAGGTCGAAATCGGAGACGTCACCCGCCTCGATGCCGCCCTCTTCGGAGAAACCGGCGCCCGTGCGGTGGTCAGTGCCGCCACCGGAACGGATCTGAGCGGACTCGGTATCCGAATCGGAACCGTCGGCGGAGATTGCATCCAACTGGGTCCGATTGGCGTGCCGTCCTATAAGGCATCTCAGGTTTGGGACTCTGCGCTACCGAGTGTGTTGGACGCTTGAGCATCATTTCATTCGGGTACTAAGTGCGGGGCATCCCGCATCTTCACGAGTTCCTCTTGCGCATCTTCAACCTCCTCAACGGCCTCTCGTAGCATCCGTTTGATTTCGTCTCGAAACTCCTCAGCAGCGGTATCGCGCCGCGCTCGAGATTGGATTCGAGGAGCAGCTGGCTCAATGATCCGACCGAACATCAGACGCGCACGTTCAAAGGTAGATCCGCGGCCACGAAGTGAGTAGGCGTCCTCCCATTCTGCCATGCGGGCCTCGGCGACCTGTTGCTCAGCGTAAGCATGAATGCGTTGGAATGTTGCCCGACGGACCTTGTCTATCACTGCCTTCTCATCCTCAGCGGTTCCGCGACCGCGCCAACCGTCGGGCTCTTCGAGCCAGTCTGAGACCACCGTTTGCATTTCTCTAATCAGCTCCGCGACAGGTCGCAGATCGTTGTATTCGTTTCTGCCGAAGTGTGCCAAGCGCCGGCACAATGCCTTGATTCGTGCCCAATGTTCCTTGCCAACATCTGGCTGCAGAGCCAGGCCCAGTCTTCCTTTCCAAAGATCCTTGAACCCTTCTGTGGCATCGTTCAGCGCCAGATCGTCGAGGCTGTCGAAGTCATAGGTTGGCATTAGACTGCCGGCCGATTGTAGCTGGCCCGAACTTCGCATCACGTCCATCAAGCTCTTGAGGACGCTCACATCATTGCCAGGTAATCGCGAAGCGGTACGGTTGAGAGCGCCCAGATAGAACGCATGTGTGCTGAGTCGCGCTTCTAGGGTTTCACTGACTCGTGGCGCAAGACGCTCCCGAAGACTGGACAACGCATTGACGATTGAAGCTCCGACGTGTTCAATCTTCTGTGGCCTGTTCCTGAGATTGTCGCCTTTCACTTGATCGAAGTGCGTGAAGGCGACCGCCAGTTTTGCACCGTGACCGCTGTTGCCGGCCGTATCCAACAGGTTGAGAGGAGCCAACTGAAGCGGCTGAGCTGCGCTGTCAACGAGCAAGATGAGATCAGTGTCGTCGAATCTCGATGTGATCTTCGTGGAAATGCTTCCTGCCTCCCTTGAGGAGTGGCCAAGTCCTTCGCCGTCGATCAACACAAGGCGGGAGTCCTCGGCTTGCAACTCACCCCGTGAGGGAAACAGTGGCCCCTGTACTCGAACACCATCCACGATGGGCGTGAGAAGTCGGCCAAACTGCTGGTGATGGTTGCTGCTGAACCAGCGAACTTGAGCGAGAAACTCAGCCCGATCCTGGGATTCAAAGGTCCAGTGGGTTGGCCAGTGCAAGCGCAAGTCGGAAACATCGTCGAAATGGCCAGAAGAAACGAGAGTGAAGCGATGCTCGATCGCCGTCATGATGTCATCAAGGAGCTCTGAGTACTCGTCCAGGCTGCGGAGTGCGGGCTCGAACAGCTCATCAAGCCACTCATCTCGCTCGTTTGGAGTCTTGAGATTGGCGTAGTCGTCATACTCTGCAGCGGCGTGGCGCCGGGCAGCGAGGGCAAGATCTCGAATCGCGCCGATAAACTCTTGCAGTTGGAGGTTGTTGCGAACGGTCTCGTCAGCACCAACCACTTCCTCTATTGGCAATGGCGCGACTGACTCGTCTTCTTCGCCATATTCGTCCTCCGAGTCAGCTTCGGAACTTGGCAGCGACTGATTCCATCCTCCCAGGATGTACGACATTCGGAATCGCTGTTCCGCATGCTCGAGCAGGGCGTGCGCGATCGTCGAATCGCTGGCTCGGGGATCTGTAACGACGACCTTGCTCGCCGCGTCAATGCAATCGCGAACATCGTCCTGAACTTGTTCTTGAGAAGCGAACGTAACCACCGCTCTGTAGGGGCCAGGCGCGGTAACAATCTCGATTTCCGCGATGGTCGTCTTCGCCGTCGATGTCGAAGGGAACCGATCGCGATTGGGATCGGAACCAATCAAGTGTCGCAGCAGCGTGGTCTTTCCTGCGCCAGTGGTACCGACGAGGAGGACTCGCGAGTAGCCGTCGTCCCTGCCAGGCAACGGAATGACGCTGTCTCGGGTTTCGCGGGATGTGCGACCAGAATGTGCATGTGTTACCAACGGCGCGGTCTCCTGGTTCCAGTACGGAAGGTGCGAGCGGCGTGAATCTTGACACACCAGAACCCTGGGGGTCAAGTTTTCGGCTTGGGCCGAGAGTTGCTCAGTTGTCAGTCGCCCGCGGCGGCCGAGCCGTGGCGCCGGACCGCCGTCACGCCGCTGTCGTGCAGGCGCTCGATGTCGGGCCAGTCGTAGCCGAGGTTGAGCAGTTCGAGCTCGGTGTCCTGGCCCAGCTCCGGGGCGGACGCGCGGACTTCGGTCTTCGTCTCGCTGAAGCTGACCGGGATGCCAACGACCCTGTGATCCTCGAAGTGCGGATGCGGCGGCTGCTGAAGGTAGCCATTCAACCAGAAGTGGTCGTCGTTCGCGACTTCCTCGTAGTCGTAGACCGGGCCGCAGGGAATCCGCGCGGCGATCAGGCGGGACAACCACTCCTCGCGCGTTCGCTGCTGGAACGTCTGCTCCAGTTCGGAGCGCAGCCACTCCTCGTTGTCGCGCCGCTGGAACGGGTCGGTCGAGCGCTCGTCGTTGAGCAGGTCGGGTCGTTCCAGCGCCTCGCAGAGCGGCGCCCAGCTCTTCGGATCGAGCAGGCCCATGGTCAACCACTTGCCGTCGCCGGCCTGGTACCAGCTAAACGTCGCGGAGAACGAGCGGCCCGGCTTGAGGATCGGCTGGTAGCTGCTGTGCAGGTAGGCCTGCAGCGAGAGCGCCTGCAGCGTCAGCATCGCGCCAAGCTGCGACACGTCGATCTTCTGTCCGACGCCATGCTGCGCGCGCGCGAAGAGCGCCGTCACGATTCCATAGGCAAACAGCAATGAGCCGGTCTGGTCGGCCAGGCCCCAGGGCGCCGTGATCGGCCGTTCGCCGGGCCCGCCGCCCAGCGCAATCATCGCGCCCGACATGCCCTGTGCGACGACGTCGAAGGAGCCGCGCGTCGCCCATTCGCCTTCCGGCCCGAAGCCGGAGTTGGTCGCGTAGATCAGCTGCGGATTGACCTGTCTCAGGTCGTCGTAGCCCAGCCCGATCGAGTCGAGGTACCCCGGTCGGAAGTTCTCGGTCAGGACATCCGCGTCCTCGATTAGCTTGTGCACGACCTCGATCGCGCCCTCCGCTCGCAGGTCGAGGGTCATCGAGCGCTTGCCCCGGTTGAGCGCTTCGAAGTAGGAGCAGAACCCGTCCGCGCCCACGCCGAGCTGGCGGCCGGGATCGCCGTTGCCCGGCATCTCGACCTTGAGCACGTCCGCGCCCATGTCGGCCAGCATCGCCGTCGCGTGCGGCCCGTTCTGGTACCGGGTGAAGTCAACGACACGGATTCCTTCGAGCGGGGCGGGCATGATTAGCCTCCTTCGGGCGCGAGTGCCGGATGAGAGCAAGATATCTGATGGGGCGCTGGCAGTAGGATCGGCGCATGAGCGCCGAGGTCTTCGACACGCCCGACGCCGCCGTCGCCGACATCCGCGACGGTTCGACGATTCTGGTCGGCGGATTCGTGTCGGCGGGAACGCCGTCCAACCTGATCCTCGCCCTGAAGCGAGCCGGTCAAACAGGGCTGACCGCCGTGGCCAACAACATCGGACTCGGGGACCTGCTGGACGAACTGTGCGAGGATCGGCAACTGGCCAAGGTGATCGCGACCTTCGCCATCCGCGCCTCGGGGACGCGAAGCTCGCGATTTGAAGCTCAGTATCGAGCCGGCGAAGCCGAACTTGAGCTCGTCCCGCAGGGCACGCTGATCGAACGGCTCAGAGCCGGCGGCGCAGGGCTTGGCGGCGTGCTGACCCGGACCGGTCTGGGCACGATGATGGCCGATGGCAAGCAAGTCCTGGAGCTCGACGGCGAGCGATGGCTGCTGGAGCGTCCGCTGCGCGGCGATGTCGCTCTGCTCAAGGCCTGGCGCGGCGACCGTCACGGCAATCTGCAATATCGCCTGGCCGGCCTGAACTTCAATCCGGTGATGGCGACGGCGGCCGACCTGGTGATCGCCGAGGTCGAGGAGATCGTCGAGCCGGGCGAGATTCCACCGGAGCTGGTCGGCACGCCCGGCATCTATGTTGACCGCCTGGTCCAATGCGAGCCGGTGCTCGTGCGCTGGGACGGCTGAGCATGGCAACTGCGACACCGCCCACGGGTCTCAGCCGTGAGCTGATCGCGGTCCGGGCGGCGCGCGAGCTGGAGCCCGGCTCGGTCGTCAATCTCGGGATCGGGTTGCCGACGCTCGTTGCCGGATTCGTCGAGCCGACCGACCACATCCTGTTCCAGGCCGAGAACGGGATCCTCGGCTATTCGGGCATCTCCGAGTCCGAGTTCGACTCGGATCTGATCAACGCCGGCGGACAGCCCGTCGACCTCGTGCCCGGCGCCAGTTTCTTCGACACATCGGACTCCTTCGCCATGATTCGCGGCGGCCACATCGACGCGGCGATCCTCGGTGGGCTACAGGTGTCGGCTCGCGGGGATCTGGCCAACTGGTACGTGCCGGCGCGCGGCGGCGGCAGCGTCGGCGGGGCGATGGACCTCGCCGTCGGAGCGCGCAACCTGATCATCGCCATGGCGCACGTCACCCGAGAGGGCGAACCGCGCATCGTCGAGGATTGCGACTATCCGTTGACGGCCGAGCGCTGCGTCGACGTGATCATCACTGACCTGGCAGTGATTGACGTGACGGACGACGGTCTGAAGCTGCGCGAAACGGCGCCGGGGATCTCTCCGGCGGATGTCTCGCAGTGGACCGCCGCGCCGTTGTTGATTCCCGATCACGTGCCGGAGATGTCGCTCTGATCGGATCGAGCCGTACGCTATCCTGAGACGGAAGCGCTGCAACACAGGGAGCGGACCATGCGCGGTGTGTTCAAGGTCATGGGTCGGGGCGCGAAGATCCTGAGGCGCGGGCCGGTCACCGTGCACTACCCGTACGAGAAGAAGCAGCTGCCCAAGCGCGCGCGCACCTTTCCGTACCTGATCTGGAACCACCAGCTCGAGGAACCGAACTGCACCGGCTGCGGCAAGTGCGCCGCCGCCTGCCCGGTCGACTGCATGACCACCACGCTGATGAAGAACCCGGCCAACGCGGCCGGCAAGAGCAATCACAAGTCGGTGATCAAGGACTTCTACATCGACTTCGGCCGCTGCATGCGCTGCAACATCTGCGTCGAGGTCTGTCCGTTCGACGCCATCGCCATGCTCCCGATGTGGGAAGGCCACGAGCAGACCAAGTACGACCGTCGAGAGCTGGTCATGGACCTCGACGATCTGCTCGCACCCAGCCGAGCCGACACTCATCTGCCCTTCTGGATTCCCGAGACGATCCTCGCCAAGACCGAGAAAGAGCGGGTCGGCCGCAAGGAGTTCGCCGCACAACTCGAGTCCGGCGACGAGTCGTAGGTCCGTAGCCTCAGTCAGACCAGTTCGCCCGCCTCGCGGCGCCTGGCCAAATCGGCGAAGTCGAGCGGCGCCGGCGCGCCTCTCGACAGGATTCGGTCGACCCGATCCTTCACGATCTCGTCGAAACCAGGGTGCGGCAGGATGTAGAACGTGTCGGTGACGATTGCGTCCCAGACGAGCGAGGCGACGTTGCCGGGATCCATGGCGGCGTGCCAGCCCATTTCGGCTGCATCGCCTTCCTGAGTGGGTTCAGCAGGACCGCCGTATTGTTCCGGTCGATTGCGTTCGGCGGCGCCCAGGTTGGTGTTGACCAGGCCGGGACAGAGCACGCTCGCAGAGATGCTCGAGTCATTCGCGCGAAGATCGAGGTAGAGGCCCTCGCTGATCGACAGCACGCCGTGCTTGGACACGCTGTAGGCGCCGGATCCGGCAATGATCCCGCCGACCGAGGACGTGTTGACCACGTGTCCCGGCTCGCCGTGTTGGATCATGTGCGGCAGGAACGTCTGGATCCCGTAGAGCACGCCGTAGAAGTTGACGCCCAGGACCCAGTCCCAGGTCGATTCGGGGATCTCCCAGAGATTCCGGGCGCCGCCGTCCTCGCTGCTGACCACGCCCGCGTTGTTGCACAACACGTGGATGTTGCCGTAGCGCTCGATCGCCTGATCGCGGAGCGATTCAATCGATTCGCGCTGCAACGTGTTGACTTCGATCCCCACGACGCTGCGCTCCTGTTGCTCCAGTCGTAGAACCGCTGCCCTGAGCGCATCGGTCTCGATGTCGGCCAGGACGACGTTCATGCCCTCGGCGGCGAAGCGCTCGGCGAAGGCGTAGCCCATGCCCGACGCGGCCCCGGTGACGACGGCCGTGCCCTTGCTGAAAACGCGCATGGCGTTCTCCCTCTAGATCAGCGCACCCTGGGCGCGGCGCTCCATCATCTTCTGGAAGTCGACCTCGACCGGTTGACTACCCTCGAGCACGGCCTCGACCCGGCCTCGGACGATGTCGGTCCAGCCGGAATGGGGGAGGATGTAGAGCTGATCGTTGACCATCGCCTGCCAAACGAGTTCGGCGACGTCTGCGGGATCCATGCCACCGCCCAGGAAGACACGAGAGGCGGCGCGCTGCACTTCGTTGGCCTCGATCGACTCGCCGAACTCGCTGGGGCGGTTACGTTCCGCCTCGTTGATCTGGGTATTGACGAATCCTGGACAGAGGACTGAGGCGGAGGTGTTGGCGTCGGCGGCTCGCAAGTGATGCCAGAGGCCCTCGGTCAGGGTCAGCACGCCGTGCTTCGAGACGCTGTAGGCCGAGGCTCCGGGAATCAGGCCGGCCAGCGAGGCGGTGTTGACGATGTGCCCGGTCTCGCCGTGTTCGAGCATGTGCGGCACGAAGACCTGCAGACCGTAGAGCACGCCCCAGAAGTTGACGCCCATGACCCAGTCCCAGGTTGAATCGGGAACCTCCCAAACCGGGACGGCGCCGACGCCGGCGCCCAGTCCGCCGTCCCGACGAGACGTGACTCCGGCGTTGTTGCAGATCACATGGATGTTGCCAAACCGGTCGATCGCCTGGTCGCGCAGGTTTTCCAGCGTCTCGCGCCGCATCGTGTTGACCTCGACGCCGATCACGTTTCGTTCCTGCTGCTCAAGCCTGGTCACCGCGGCCTGCAGCGCCTCGGCCTCGATGTCGGCCAGGACGACGTTCATGCCCTCGGCGGCGAAGCGCTCGGCGAAGGCATAGCCCATCCCCGATGCCGCGCCCGTGACGACTGCCGTACCGTCGTTGAAGTCGCGCATGTTCCTGCCCCCTTAAACGATCTCACCCCGTGCTCGGCGCTGCATCATGTCCTGGAAGTCGATTTCGACCGGCTCCCCGCCTTCGAGGATGGCCTCCACTCGTCCTCTCACGATCTCCCGCCAACCTGCGTGGGGGAGGATATAGAGCTGGTCATTGACCATGGCCTGCCAGACAAGCTCGGCGATATCGGCCGGCTCCATACCCTCGCCGAGCAACGTCCGGAAGAACGCCCGCTGCTCCGCCGTGCCCTCGATCTTCTCGCCGAACTCCGCCGGACGGTTACGCTCGGCGTCGGTGATCTGCGTGTTGACGAAGCCCGGGCAGAGCACGGATGCCGAGATGCTCGAGTTGGCCGCTCGGAGCTGGTGCCAGAGGCCTTCGGTCAGGGTCAGCACGCCGTGCTTGGCGACGCCGTAGGCCGACGCGCTGGGGACGAGTCCCATGACTGACGACGTATTGACGATGTGCCCGGTCTCGCCGTGCTCGAGCATGTGCGGCACGAACACCTGCACGCCGTAGAGCACGCCCCAGAAGTTGACGCCCATGACCCAGTCCCAGGTCGAGTCGGGGATGTCCCAGACCGGAAACGCGCCGATGCCTCCGTCGTGTCGCGAGGTCACGCCGGCGTTGTTGCAGAGCACATGGACCTTGCCGAACCGGTCGAGCGCCTGGTCGCGCAGACTCTCAAGCGTCTCGCGCCGCATCGTGTTGACCTCGACGCCAAGGACGTTGCGCTCCTGCTGTTCGAGCCGCAACACCGCGGCATTGAGCGCGTCGGTCTCGATATCGGCGAGGACCACGTTCATGCCCTC
Source organism: Dehalococcoidia bacterium (assembly GCA_965204335.1). Lineage (GTDB taxonomy): Bacteria > Chloroflexota > Dehalococcoidia > Bin125 > Bin125 > Bin125. The sequence continues at coordinate 1,305,806 of OZ241982.1, forward strand.
GGCGGCGAAGCGCTCGGCGAAGGCGTAGCCCATGCCGCTCGCCGCTCCGGTCACGACTGCCGTCTTACCCGCGAACTCACGCATGGTCGGTCCTCTCTGATCGTTCCCCGAGTCGGTCAATTGTCCGCGCAGTCTAGGTGCGGACGCTAGACCTGCTGGCCGGCCGCTCGGCGTCGCATCAACTCTTCAAAATCGAGCGTCAGCGGTGCGCCGCGGGCGAGGATGTTGTCCACTCGTCCCCGGACAAAGTCGTCCCACGATGCGTGAGGCAGGATGTAGCAGCGTTGTTCGATGATCGAGTCGAACACGATGCCGGCGACCTGCTCGGGATCCATCCCGCCGCTCAGCATCGACAGCAGCCCTTCCCTGGCCTCGTCGCTGGGATCGACGGGAGCTCCGAACTCCGAGGGTCGGTTGCGTTCGGCCAGTCCGATTTTCGTGTTGACCAGTCCGGGGCAGAGGACGGACGCGCTGAGCTTGGCGCCCATCTCCTCGAAGCTCTGGTAGATGCCTTCGGTCAGCGCCAGCACGCCATGCTTCGACACGCCGTACGCCCCGCCGCCCGGAATCAACCCGGCCACCGACGCCGTGTTGACGATGTGGCCTTCTTCGCCGTGGTCGAGCATGTGCGGGATGAACACCTGGCAGCCGTAGAGCACACCCCAGAAGTTGACGCCCATGACCCAGTCCCAGGTGCTGTCGGGAACATCCCAGGGTCCTCGGATTCCTCCTGAGGCCATGCCGGCGTCGTCGAGACCCGCAACGCCGGCGTTGTTGCAGAGAATGTGAATGTTGCCGAACCGATCGATCGCCTCGTCGCGCAGATTCTCCAGTGTCTCCCGGCGCATTGTGTTGACGATCACGCCGAGCACATTGCGCTCTTCCTGTTCGAGACGCGTCACCTGGGCGTTGAGCGCGTCCGCCTCGATGTCGGCGAGGACCACGTTCATGCCCTCGGCCGCAAATCGACGGGCGAACGCCAGCCCCATCCCGCTCGCCCCGCCCGTGACGACGGCCGTCTTACCTTCGAACTCGCGCATGTTCTCCTCCAGTCCAGGTCTGTCCCGCTTCGGATGACGGATCGCAGGGCAGTCTAGGAACTAGAGCGGACGCTCGCCGAAGAACTCGAACAGCGGGGGATACTTGTTGATGTCGGCGCCGCCGTTGAGTTGCACCGTTTGGCCGGTCATCAGCGACGACGCATCCGATGCAAGCCAGAGCGCGAGCTGCGCCACGTCTTCCGGCTCGCCGACCCGTCCCAGCGGAGCCTCCGCAGCAAACGCGTCCTCCAGGCCGGGCACATCGCGCAGACCCTCGGTCAGCGGCGTGCGGATCAGCCCCGGTCCGATGCTGTTCACGCGGATGTTGTGACGTCCCAGCTCGAGCGCCGAGACCTTGGTCAGCATCGCGACGCCCGCCTTCGCCGAGCAATATGCCGACAGCCCCTCGGTCGCCTGGATGCTGTTCAGTGAAGCGGTGTTGATGATCGAGCCGCCGGAGCCCTGCTCAATCAGGTGCTTCGCCTCATGCTTGATGCAGAGGAAGACGCCGGTCAGGCACACGTCGATCACCCGCTGAAACTGCGCGAGCGGATAGTCCTGGATCGGTGACCAGCCGCCGATGCCGGCATTGTTGAAGGCGATGTCGAGCCTCCCGAAGCGATCAACGCAGGACATCACCATGCCGGCGACATCGTCCTCGTTGGTCACGTCGGCTGTGATCGCGATGGCGTCCGAGCCGATTTCCCGCGCCGCCTCGGCCGCGCCGTCGGCGTTGCGATCGGCGAGCGCCACCTGAGCCCCTTCTTCCGCAAATCGCTTCGCCGCCGCCAGGCCGATTCCCGAAGCGCCGCCCGTGATCAGCGCGGCCTTGCCGTCGAGTTGTCCCATGGTTCGCTCCATTCCGTTCGTCTCGTTAGTCGCCGGGCCGTCGCCGCAGCGCCGTCTCCATCGGATTGAATCCCGGCGGAATCTCGTTGACCGTGATTCCGCCATCGACGTAGAAGAGTTGTCCCGAAACCCACGGGCTCGCGTCGCTGGCCAGGTACAGCGCCATCTGTGCGATGTCCTCCGGCTCCCCCAGCCGGCCGAGCGGCGTGGCGCCGATCATCGACTCGTCGAAGCCGGCCACGTCACGGGCGCGAACCGTCATCGGTGTCCTGGTGTGTCCCGGTCCGATGGCGTTGACTCGAATCCCGTGCTCGCCCAACTCCAGCGCCGAGACCTTGGTCAACATCGCCACCCCCGCCTTGGCCGAGCAGTACGCGCTCAGCCCCTTCGTCGCCTGGGTCGCGTTGATGCTGGCCGTGTTGATCAGCGAACCGCCTTCGCCCTGGTCGATCAACTGCTGGGACTGGTGCTTGAGACAGAGAAACACGCCGGTCAGGCAGACATCGAGCACATGCTGAAACGCCTCCACCGGGTGTTCGTTGATCGGTGCGCCGTATGCAATGCCGGCGTTGTTGAAGGCAATGTCCAGCCGCCCAAAGCGGTCCACGCAGGACGCCACCATCGCCTCGACGTCCGACTCGATGGTCACGTCGCCGTTGATCGCGAGCGCGCTCGAACCGATCTCTCTCGCCGTCTCGTTGACGAGATCGGCATTTCGGTCGAACATCGCCACCCGCGCCCCTTCGGACGCAAACAGCTGCGCGCTCGCCAGGCCGATGCCGGAGGCTCCACCTGTAATCAACGCAACCTTGCCGTCGAGAACTCCCATACTCGGCCCCTCCTTGTGTGTTCTGGGTTGCCTGCAACCTACGGCATGACCATGCTCAAAGTCCTACGTTCGCAGCATGGAGCGCCGGTCCCGAAAGGAAGCAGCTATGCCTCATCACGAGCAAATCCTGAACGACCCGATGGGAACGTTGCGTGGCATCTGGGATGACACCGGATGGCGGTTTGTCATCCTGACATCGCTGCTGATCTTTCTGCTCGAGACCATTGGCGAACTGGCAAATGTCGATCAGCAGTCGATCTGGTGGGGCGCCGAGCTCCTGACCGCCGTGGTCGTCGGCCGCGTCCTGACGATGCGGCCGTTGCGGGGCAAACTGAGCGATGTCGAGAACTCGACTGTCGTTCTCGCGGTGCTGGGACTGATGATCTGCGAGTACATCATCTCCTACTCGTGGGTGGCGCCGAGCTTCGCCGCCGAGCCGATCTTCTGGCCCTTCTCGCTGATGCTGATCCTGACGGTCGTGGCGGCCCGCGTTCTGGCCCCGTACTCGACTCGGCCGTTGGTCATCTGGGTGCTGATTTTCTCGTTCCTGCAGTTCTGGATGAACCTCGCCTTCTGGCAGGCCGATTTGACCTATCCGTCGCCCGCCTGGACCTGGGCCGGCGCCCTCGCCGTGTTCGCCTTCATCGCTCGCTGGATCGCCGGCAAGGGAATCGATGGGCCGATCCTCAGTCCGCTCAACGTCGCCCTGGTGCTCTTCGTCTTCCTCGACTGGTGGTTGGAGTTCGGGCTGGACGAGAGCGGCGTCGGCGTCGACTGGCTGGCTGAAGACCTCTACTGGCCGTGGATCCTGGTCAACACCGGCCTGGCGACAGGGGTTGCCCTGATCGCCCCGAAGGTCTGCGAACTGTTCGGTGGCGCGCCGGACCCGGACTGATCGCGCTTGCTGGCGACAAACAACCAGCAGAGCGGGGCGACGCAATCCTGGAGGCGGGGCGCTAGTTCTCCCGAGCCCCGGCGGCCACCGCCGCTCGATTCTCGGGAGACGTGTGCGGCGGGATCGAGCAACCTCCGGTGACGAACACCCTCGTGTTCCCGACGCTCGCCGCCTCTGCTGCCTGGGCCTGAATCTCCTCGGCGCCGAGCTCGCCGAGACCGACCCGGCTGACCCCGCCCATGACCGCCTTGTCGGTCTGCGACCAGATCTCGGACAGGCTGGGGTTGGTCCCGTGGCGGTCATCCCAGTTGAAGGCGTGGACCGGGTAGTCGAGCAGGTCGGCCAGCATGTTGTTGGTGTGGCAAACATGCAGGATGTTGAACTCGGCGTCGCGGATCGCATCGAGCACCTGCAGGTCGTAGGGACGCCCGAACTCGCGATAGAAGTCCGCGGTCGAAGTGTCATGGCTCGCCCACTGGAGCGGTGCGTAGAACACGCCCGAAGCGCCCGCATTCATGTTGGCCCGGCTGTAGTTGATGATCGTCTCGGTCACCTGCCCGATCGCTCCATGCACCGCCGCCGGCGCCTCGGCCGCCGCCTGCTTGAACGCTCTGGGATGACCAAACATCAGACCCACCGTCGCCATTGGCGAAAACACCGTCTGCACGACATCGACTTCGCCTTCGGTCCGCTCAATCACAAGCCGCGTCGACTCGATGTGCTCGCCGAAGACGCCGCGCTCGGCGTGCACGGAGACGACATCATGAAGCTCGTCGAGTTCACTCAATGCCGGGCTGATCATCGTCTGGTTGGTCTGCTGCTCGGGAGGCTGATAGACCGCGCCCCACGCCTCGGGGAACATCGACCAACGCGGATTAATCTTGATGAAGTCCCAGTCGTAGGTCTCGTACTGCTCGCACGTCGCTCCGACCAGCTCGTCGTTGCTCCACTCGCGCAGGAAGTCGTGGCCCCAGAGCGAGACAGGGGCTCGATCGACCGGCTCGCCCGACGCTGCGGCGCGAACGCGTTCTCGTTTCGTCATCTCGGTCATGAGTCTGTCCCTTCCAGGGCTGTGCCGGCGCCGGTCGCGCCTTGCCAATCGACACTGAACAACTGAATGGATTCGCGGAAGCCGCGCAGTTGATGAGTTCCCCGATCGTCGAACCGGAATCTCCGGCCCTGCAGCAGGCCGCGAACGAGATCGGAGACGAGGATCTGGCCACCCTGCGCCATCGACATGATCCGCGCGGCCTGATTGACCGTGGCTCCGTACAGGTCATCCGATTCGGCGATTGGCTCGCCGGCGCTGATCCCGATTCGGACGTAGATGTCGCTGTAACGCTCGTGGTTGGCCAGTTCAGATTGAATCTGGACCGCGGACTCGACTGCCGCCGAGGCGGCGCTGAACCAGGCCAGCACGCCGTCGCCCATCGTCTTGACCTGGACGCCGCGATGATCGCGAATCGCCGCCTGTGTCAGTTGTTCGATTTCTCGTGTGATCGTGCGAGCCTCGTCATCGCCGAGTCGATCGACCATTGAGGTGGAACCCTCGATATCGGTGAACAGCACCGTCCTGGTCGCCTGCCCGGCTGTCTGGGACTGCTGATCGATACCGATGAAGTCCTCCATCGCCTCGGCCAACTGATTGATCGTCAGGGCGCCGTTCACCAGCACCGAGGTGTCGTCACGTCCGACCAGAAGCCGCGCGCCGCGGATTCGCCGCGCCCAGTCACGTCCAAACGACGCGTTCGAGTCTTCAAAGCCGTCGCCCTCCGGCGGGATCGAGATCAAGGTCGGTACCTCGACGCTTCGTAGTTCGTCACGCAGGTTGAGGCTGCGCATCTCGGGAATCAGACCGAACAGCCGATTCATCGAGGGATAGTGATGCATCAGGTCCGAGAGGCTGCGCAAGGTGGCTTCGTCGGCGGTCGGCGCGATGATCGTCAGCAGCGCCCGTCTCGCGGACTCCTCGTGAAACTGCCAGCCGAGTCGGAGGAGGTTGCCGACGGTGCCGTCCATGAGCTGGCCGTACTCATCCTGGGGAGACGCAGCGGCTTCACTCGACAGGGACTGACTGCCGACCATCGGAATCGGAAGATGCAAGACCATGTGCGTGTAGCGTTCGGGTTCGTTCAACATGGCGATCACAGCCGCCGGCGTGCCGATGTAGTAGCCCATCAGGGCGACCCGCGGCTCCCCGATCTCGTTGACGACCGCAGCCAGATCCATCGCTTCGTCGTGAAATGAGCCGAAGACGCCGTCACGCTCCGAAAGACCGCAGCCTCGCGGGTCAAAGCGAATCACACGGAACGACTGCGATAGCCGATCCCAGAGTCCGCCCGGCTCCCAGCCGACATTGAGCGGAAGCATCGGTCCGGTCGACACGACCAGGGGTTTCCCCACGCCGCGCTCGACCCACGCGATCGCTATGTCGTCGTCGGTGAGCGTGTACTGGACCGAGGGCGCGCTCATGCTGATGCCATCCGCGTCTGATCAGATTCCCTGGATCATCCCGCCGTCGATGATGAACTCGGTACCGTTCATGTACTCCGAATCGTCCGACGCCAGGAACAGCGCCAGCCTCGCAACTTCGTCTGCCTCGGCGATGCGGCCGTAGGGAATCCGGCGCACAAGTTGGTCGGTCAGCCCCTGTTCGATCGCCGGCAGTTGGTGCAGCATCGGCGTCTCGATCAGACCGGGATGAATCGAGTTGACCCGGACGCCGGAGGGCGCGAACTCGCTCATCGCGACCTTGGTCATGCCGCGAACCGCCCACTTCGACGCGGAATAGGCCAGCGAACCGGCCCCGCCGCGCATGCCCGCAATCGACGAGATATTGATAATCGAACCGGATCCGGCGTCGCACATGGACGGCCCGACGTGCTTCAAGCCAAGGAAGACCCCGACCTGATTGATGTTGATCACCTCCATGTACTCCTCGACCGACAGGCTGCCGATCGGCGACTGGCGGTAGATGCCGGCGTTGTTGATCAACACGTCGACCTTGCCGTAATCCTCGAGCACATCCTGCACCACCGCGATCCACTCGTCCTCGCTGGTCACGTCGTGATGCAGGTAACGAATGCTGCTGCTGGTCGAGGCGGTGGCCTCTCCATCTGAGTCCAGCACGTCGGTGATCACCACCGTCGCGCCTTCATCGGCAAACAGCATCGCCTCCGCCGCTCCCTGTCCACGCGCCCCGCCCGTAATCAACGCAGTCTTGCCCTCAAGTCGTCCGGCCATCGAAACACGCCTTTCCGCAACACGTTGGGCGCTTAGGGTAGTGCTTCCAACCGCGGCAGTTCCCACCCCGATACCCTCTCCCCTTCGGAGAGTCTCCCACTTCGATCCCCTCTCCCTCTGGGAGAGGGCTAGGGTGAGGGCCCTACTCCGGCGGGAGCATCACATACGTCCCGTTGCCATGACCAATGTGACGGCCTTGATCGTCGTACAGGTCCACCGAGCAGTGGCTCAGCGTCCGTCCCCGGCGGATCACCTCGGCCCGAGCACGAATCACGTCGCCGTCCAGACCGCGCAACCAGCGAAACTCCGACTGCGCCGTGATCACCCGTTCGCCCTCGGCCTGGATCGTGCCCAGCGCGCCGCCCATCGCCGAGTCCGCCACCAGCAGCCAGACGCCGCCGTGCACGATGCCATACAGATTGTGCGTCTTCGGCGATGCGGTCAGCGTGATCTCGCACCAGCCGTCGCCGGCGTCGCTGAAGCGGTAGCCCAGCTCCTGGAACAGCGCCACCGCCTCCATCTCGCGCAGCGGCGGATAGCGCTTGAAGATCTCGTCCGAACTGAGCGGCATCGCTGTACAGACGACCTAGTCGCGCCGCATCTCCGCGGCATGTTCGCTGATGTGGTCGCTGGTGTACGCGAACACGGCGCCGACCGTCGTCTCCTCGCCCAGCACCACGCCGCCGTTGCCCCACTCGTCGTCGCCGATATCGTTGGCCACCCCCAGCATTTTGCTGTGCCCCTCGTCATAGAAGGCCAACAGTGACTCCGGTGTCGCGCTCCGCGAACGGATCCGGACCATCCACAGGCTCGCGAAGTTGATCACTGCCATCAGCGGACCCGGCGGGTTCAAGCCTTTGTTCTTGCGTAGTCGCGAGGCGGTCTGGCCTCCCGCTCCGACGCCGAAGGCCATGTGCCAGCAAAGCTGGCGGTTGCTCCAGCCCGCATTGTTGCTGTCGCGGTTCCACTCGTCCTCGGATAGGCCCTGCACGAGTGCGCGGAACTCGTCCCGCGCCTGCTCCAGGGCGGCGCGTGCCTCGTCGGCGTTCGTGATCTCTGACATGGTTCGGTCCCGTTCGTTGCCCGCAGCGGCGGATTGCGCTCGACGTCCTCCGGCAACCTCCGCGCCGTCGGTGTACGGGCAGGCTAGCCGCGCCGCAACTCGGCTGCGTGGTCGCTGACGTGGTCGCGCAGGAATCCGAATGAGCTGCCGACGGTCATCGCTTCGCCCAGAAAGACGCCGCCGTTGCCCCACTCATCGTCGCCGATGCTATCGATCATCCCGCGCGTCATCGCCAGGCGCTCCTCGAAGAAAGCCAGCACCGAATCGGGCGTCGCGCCGCGCGAGCGGATGCGCACCAACCACAGGCTGAGGACGTTGAGGACCGCCATCAGCGGACCGGGCGGATTCATACCCCTGTTCTGGCGCAACCGTGACACCCTCACGGTGCCGCCGCTCGCGGTGAAGGCGATGTGCCAGCAGAGCTGGCCATTCGTCCAACCGGCGTTGTGACTCGTTCGGTTCCATTCCTCGCCGGACAGTCCCTGCACGAGCTCGCGGAACTCCTCCCGCGCCTGGTCCAGCTCGGCATGCGCCTCCTCGGCGTTCGCAATCTCAGCCATCAACTCTGTCCTCGCTACCTGTTCGGTCTCAAATGGCGGAGTACCAGTCCCGGATCGCTGCTCCGATCTCGTGCGGCGAGTCTTCCTGGACGAAGTGGTTGCCCGCCACTGTGACCTCGGTCTGGTTCGGCCAGGTTCGGCAGAATTCGAGTTGCGCGCCGTTGAGGATCGCGCCCGGCTCAGCGTTGACCAGCAGCTTGGAGATATGCGCCGAGTCGTCGGAGGCGAGGAAGTCCGCGTAGCTCTGCACGATTTCCACGACGTCGGCCGGTTCGCCGTTGATCGGGATCTCGCGCGGCCAGGTCAGTGTCGGGCGGCGCGACTCGCCCGCTTCGCGGTAGGGCAGGCGGTAGACCTCCATCTCCGCCTCGGTCAGACCGCGCAGGACGCTGCCGGGCAGGATGCGCTCGACGAACACGTTCTTCTCGATCACCATCTCCTCGCCCGCCTCCGAGCGCATGCCCTGGAAGATGCGCGCCGCCGCCTCCGGCCATTCATCCCAGCTCACCGGGCGGACGATCGCCTCCATGTAGACCAGACCCTTGACCCGGTCGCGGTGCCGGTTGGCCCAGTGGAAGCCCAGCGCCGAGCCCCAGTCGTGGATCACGAAGGTCAGGTTGTCGCCGAGGACCATGCCTTCGATCCACGCGTCCAACCATTCTGCGTGGTCAACGAACCGGTAGGAACCCGACGGTGACGATCCGGACACGCCCATCCCGATCAGGTCCGGCGCGAGGCAACGGGCCGAATCGAACACGTGCGGCATGATGTTCCGCCACAGATAAGACGACGTGGGATTGCCGTGCAGGAAGATGATCGGATCGCCGTCCGGGTCTCCCTCGTCGACATAGGCCATCGTCGTTTCGCCGATGGTCAGGCGCTTGCGCGGAAATGTGTCCTCGGCAGAAATATCGGGCATGGTTGCTCCTGAGATTGCTCAAATGGTTGGGAAACAGCCTGCAGGCCAGCCAAGGATAACAGCGAGAGCCGCTAGCCTTCGCACAACGGACGGGCTTCGTCGTTGCAGGGAAGGACGCGAATATGGCAGTGTCGGGCATGGATCACGTCGCCATACCTGCAGGCGATCCGGAAGCGCTAATGGCCTTCTATCGAGCCCTCGGATTCACCATCCTGCATGAAGCCGAATGGCGCGCGGGCGACTTCCCGGCCTTCGCCATCGCCTGCGGCGACCAGAAGATCAACGTCCACGACCCCAAACTCTGGCAAGACCCGGACTTCGACCTCCGAGGCCCGACCGCCGAGCCGGGCTGCGGCGACTTCTGCTTCGTCTGGGACGGCACACCAGAGTCGGCCGCGGCCGCGATTGAGGCTGCCGGTTGCGAAGTGATCGAGGGTCCCGGTTCACGCATCGGCGGTCGGGCCACCGGCACGGCCGAGGGAATCAGCGTCTACACCCGCGACCCCGACGGCAACCTCGTTGAACTGATCTCCTACGGCGACTGAGCGAACTGGAGCAACGGCATGGAATTCTTCGACGTCATCCAGACTGCCCGCGCCATGCGGCGCTACAAGCCCGACCCGATTCCTGAGGACGTCCTGGTTCAGCTGATCGAGGCGGCCCACCTGGGACCGAGCGGCTCAAATCGTCAGGCCCGCCATTGGGTCGTCGTGCGCGACCCCGAGATCAAGCAGCAGCTCGCCGACCTCAATCGCGCCGGCGTGTCGCGATATCTGGAGAACAACCGCGAGGCCGCCAACCCGCACGTCGACCAGGGACGCCGCGAGCGGTTCCTCGCCGCGGTCGAGCACCAGATGAATCACATGCACGAAGTGCCGGCGATCGTGATCGCCTGCGCCGACACGGTGCGTGCCCCGGCAGACAACTTCGGCGCGGGCTCGGCTGCGGCCACCGAGGTCTGGGGAGCGGTGCAAAACCTGCTGCTCGCGGCTCGGGCGCTCGAGGTCGGCAGCGTGCCCACCACGCTCGCCTTCTTCGGCGACGGCCGCGAGAAGGCCCAGGAAGTCCTCAACCTGCCCGATCACATCCTGCCCATGGTCCTCATCCCGCTCGGCTGGCCGACCGGCAACTTCGGCCCCATCCGCCGCCGGCCCCTGGACGAGGTCCTGCATTGGGACCGCTACGAGCACAAGTCGGAATCGCCTGAGAGGCCCAGAGTATGACGACCGAGACCGCATCCCCCGACCTGCGCATGACCTCTGATGTGGGGCACTACACGATCGCCAAATCATTCGAAGTCACCGCGCGCGCGATCACCGCGTTTGCCGGCGGCGTCGACGACTTCAATCCCGTCTACTTCGAGGACGACCGTCCCGGCGGATTGGTCGCGCATCCCGGCATGGTCTTTAGCTGGCAGTGGAACAGCCGCTTCACGCCGGATGTCGAGTATCCGTTGGAGCTGGTCCGGCGCGGGGTCCACGCCTGGGTTGACGTCCAGTTCGATCGCCACGCTCGCGAGGGCGACATAATCACCAGCCAGGGACAGAGCGTCGCCGTCAAGCAGATCAAGCCGGGCGTGCTCAGCGCCCAGCGTTTCACCTTCCGCGACAGCCAGGGCGAAACCGTCGCCATCATGGACACCGGCGGCATCACTCGAGGCGCGGAACTCGCCGGCGACGAAGCGGAGATTGCATCCGCGCCGCCGCTGCCGCAACGCTCGACCGACAACGGTGAACCCGTCTGGTCAACCACCTTCCTGATCGACCCGCAGGCGCCGCACGTCTACACCGAATGCGCCGACATCTGGAATCCGATCCACACCGAGCGCAGGGTCGCCTTCGCCGCCGGCCTGCCCGACATCATCCTGCATGGCTCGGCCAACATCCTGATCGCGCTGCGCGAGGTGATCAACCGCAGTCTGGCCGGCGACCCGACGCGGGTGACGCGGTTCGCCGGCCAGTTCCGCGGCATGGTCATCCCCGGCAGGGACGTCACGGTTAACGCGCTCGAGGTCCGGGACGAAGGCGACCGCGAGATCGTCTTCTACGAGATGCGAAACGACCAGGGCGAACTCGCCATCGCCAACGGCGTCGTCGTCGCTAGCTAGCGTTCGGATCCGCGCCCGCCTCCGACCGCGACTGGCTCTCCGCTTCGTTGCGCGACCAGGCAGATCGCGAGGCCGACTCGATCCGGCGCAGGAGCGCCACAAGCTGATCGCTTTCCGCTGGCGTCAGCTGATCGTGAATCGCTTCGTTGAGCACCGCGTGAAGGCGCGGTGCGAACTCTTCGAGCACCCTCCGGCCGTGATCAGCCAGGGTCACGCGCGCGGCGCGGCGGTCGCGAGGGTCAGTGCGTCGGTGGACCAGTCCGGCCGCAACAGCGGCGTCGACCCTGCGGGAGACGTGGCTGGGACTCAGCAGTAGCTGCTCGGCCAGATCGGTGACCCGCAGCCCGTCGGAGCTGGCCAGGTCAAGCCGCACCAGCAGGTCGAGCGCGGTCTGGTCGTAGCCCGTACTGGCCACCGCTCGTCGTTGAATCAGGCCGGCCAGCACGGTCTGGGCGCTCAGGATTGCGCCGGACACGCGCAAGATATGCGGCGAGAGAATGAGCTCGGAATCGTCTGTCGACATAGGTGCAGAATACGTGCATTGACAAATGATGCCAATCAGTCTAATGTGTGCGCACACACCTAATGTGTAAGCACGCAATGGAGGATCTAATGTCCGACCCCACCAACCGCGACCACCTGCTGTCGCCCGAGAACGCTGCGCTGGTGCTGATTGACTACCAGCCCGGTCTGGTCGACGGAACCCACTCGATCGACCGAGACGTCCTGACCAACAATGTCGTCGCCATGGCCAAGGCGGCCCGGCTCTTCGGGCTACCGATCGTCGTGACCACGATCGGCGTCAGCGGCGGCTACCAGGAGCCCACGCTCCCCGAGATCATGGCCGAGCTCGATGGCGTCGAGCCGATCGACCGCAGTACGGTCGACGCTTGGGACTCGCCTGAGGTGCGGGCTGCGATCGAGGCCACGGGCCGGCGCAAGGTAATCATGGGCGCGCTCTGGACGGAGGTGTGCCTGGTCTATCCCGCACTCGACATGCTCCGTGACGGGTACGAGGTGTACGCCGTCTCCGACATTTCCGGTGGAACGACGGTAGACGCGCACGAACGTGGGATGCAGCGCCTGATCCAGGCCGGCGCGGTGCCGCTGACCTGGGAGGCCGCGATGGCCGAGCTCGGACGCCTGGCGTCATACGATGTCGCGGGCTTTGTCCGGGTCATGCAGGAGCACCTGCCGGCGAGCGTGCCCCCCGCTCAGCGCTGAGCGCCGGCGTTCAGACGTCCACGCTGTAACGTTCCAGCGCTTCCGGCAGGAACTCAAACCCCAGACCCGGGGCGTCCGGCAAGACGAGCCGGCCGCCCCGGACCTCCGTCTGACGGTCGATGATGTTGCGGAAGTTATGCACCTGGTCGTCGGGGAAGAACTCGACGTAGGTCGCGTTCGGCGACGACGCGACCAGGTGCCGGTGCAGGTCGTGGAACCAGTGCGGGCAGATCGAGACGCCGTATGAGGCGGCGGTGTTGGCGATCCGGCGAAACTCGGTCACCCCGCCGAGCACGGCGGCGTCCGGCTGGAGAATCATCGCCGCGTCCTGGTCCATCAGATCCTTGAACCGCCAGCGCCCGACTTCGATCTCTCCGGTCGCGACCGGTACGCCCGTGCGCTGAGCCAGCTTGGCGTGCAGACCGATGGCGTCGGGCGAGAACGGCTCTTCCATCCAGTACGGGTTGGACGGCTCGTAGGCGGCCATGTAGCGCAACGCGTCCTCGAGGTTGGACCAGGCGTTGTTGGCGTCGAGCATGATGTGCACGTCGGGCCCGACCGCTTCCCGCGCCGCCTGCATCCTCGATGCTTCCTCGCGCACCGAGAGCCGTCCAACCTTGATCTTGACCGCGTCGAAACCCATCTCGACATAACCCAGCAACTCCTGTTGCAACCCCTCGTGCCCCTTGCCGTCGAGGTAGTAGCCGCCCGACGCGTATGCGGGCACCGTGTCCTCGTAGTAGCCGCCCAGCAGCTGGTAGAGCGGCAGACCCGCAGCTTTGGCATTGTGGTCCCAGAGTGCGATGTCGAGCATCGACAGCGCGCGAATCGTCGAGCCGGCTCGTCCGTGCAACAGCGACTCCTGGTACATCTCGGCCCAGAGTCCCTCGACTCGGAACGGATCCTGGCCGATCAGCAACGGCGCAAACAGGTTGTCGATCGCCGAAGTCACCAACTGTCCGTTCGAGTTGCCCGCATAGCAAAATCCGATCCCACGATGGCCGTCGTCGCACTCGACCTCGACCACCGGATGGTCGCGGTGATAGACGGTGCGATTGGAGAACGACGTGGGATTGTCGAGCGGAATGCGCAGCATGCGCGAGCGGATGGCGGTGATCCTGGTCATCGAAGCGCTCCTGGATGTTGTCGAGGCGGCGCTTCGATGCTATCGCGGGTTGCCGTTCTGCCGTTCAACGTACGTTGCGTAACCGAGGATCCAGCGTGTCGCGTAACCAGTCGCCCATCAGGTTGCCGGTCAATGAGACCAACAGGATGGCTATGCCCGGCATCCAGATCGGCCACCAGGCGATCGTCATAAAGTTGCGGCCCTCGGAGATCATCGCGCCCCACGACGGCGTGCCCGGCGCGACGCCGATGTTGAGGAAGCTGAGCGCCGCCTCAATCAGGATCACCGCCGGCACATCCAGCGTCGCCATGATCACGATTGTGTTGACGATGTTCGGCAGCACGTGACGGAAGAGGAGGCGCTTGTCGCTCGCCCCGCTGGCCCGCGCCGCGACGACAAACTCCTGCTCCCGCAGCGAAAGCACGTCGGCCCGAACCAGTCGTGCATAGCCGGACCAGCTGAAGATGATGATGATCACGATCACGTTGAGCAAGCTGCGGCCGAAGACGACGGAAATCAGCAGCGCGAAGAGCAGCGCGGGCAGCGCCAGCTGCACGTCCACGAGACGCATCAGCAGCCGGTCCCACCAACCGACTCGCCAGCCCGCCAGCAGACCGATCAGCGTCCCGATCAGGGCCGAGGCCGGGATACACGTGACCACGACCAACAGAGAGACCCGCGCGCCGTGCATGACGCGCGAGAGGATGTCTCGGCCCAGGTTGTCGGTGCCGAGCGGATGCGCCCAACTGCCGCCCTCCTGCAGCGCCGGCGGCGTCAGGCGACGGAGCAGGACGATCTCTTCAGGATCGTATGCCGACAGCAGATCGGCGAAGATCCCGGCGATCAGAAACACGCCCAGGATGATCAGCGCCGGGGCCAGCAGGAGCAGACGTTGCCACGAAACGCCAACACTGAATCGACGTCGAACAGTGGCGGTGGCGGTCGCGGCCGCCTGTGCCGACATCACCGGGCTCCTGCCCGGATGCGCGGATCGATGATCGGATAGGACAGGTCGACCAGGATGTTGGCGACCACGATGCTGGTCGAGATGACGAGGATGGCGGCGATCAGGACCGGGAAGTCACCCACCGTGATCGTGTGCAGCATCAGCCGCCCGATCCCGGGCCAGGCAAACACCTGCTCCACAATGATCGTGCCCGCGATCAGGTACCCCACCTGGATCCCGAGGATGGTCGCTACCGGCAGCAGGGCATGCCGCAGCGCGTGACGCCAGATGATCGTCGCTTCCCGCAGTCCCTTCGCCCGCGCGGTACGGACGAAATCGGTGTTCATCACGTCAATCATGCCCGAGCGGGTCAGCCGCATCGAGATGGCCGAGGACAGCAGTCCCAGCGTGATCGTCGGCAGGACGATATGTTCGACGCCGCCGCTGCCGCCCGTCGGCATCAGGTCAAGCTGGACCGAGAAGAAGAAGATCAGCATCAGGCCCAACCAGAAATTGGGCGTGGCCTGACCCAGCACGGCCAGCAGCCGCGCAAACCAGTCCGTTGGCGTTGCCCGTCTCAGCGCGGCAATGATCCCTAACGGGATGCCCAGCACCATCGAGAAGATCAACGCGGCGGCGCCAAGCTGTAGTGTCTTGACCGCCCGGCTGCCGACCTCGCTCAGCGCCGGTCGAGCGCTGATGAACGAGTTGCCGAGATCGAGCTGCACCGCGTCAACCAGGAAGTTGACGTACTGGATGCCGATCGGACCGGTGAGCCCGAGCTGTTCCTTGAGCAACTCCTTCTCTTCGGCCGTCGTTTCATCCGTGGTCAGGTACTCGACCGGGTTGCGCGCCATCCGCGAGACCAGGAAGACGATCGAAACGACCAGGAACACGACCAGGACCCCCTGCAGGAGGCGCGAAACCAGGATCGTGGAGATGCTTTGCGCACCCATGCCCGGCCTTCCTGCAGGGGGTCGTCGACTCTAGGTCACGAGCGGTCGGATGCCCCAGAGACCGCCGTAGTCGCGGGAGTTCCCCTTCATGTCCCATTCAAGGTCGTCACGCATCAGGCCCGTGCCGACCGTCTCGAACAGGAACAGCCAGGACGCGTTGGTGTAGATCAACTGCGCCAGTTCGTTCAGGTACTGCTTGCGCTTGGCCGGGTCGAATTCCGAGCGCTGCGCTTCCACCAGTTCCTGGATGCCGGAATCCGGGTATTCGGCCACGCTCAGCGTGCCTCCTTCGGCAACCTCCGCGTTGATCACCTGGAACGGGTCCGGTGACTGGTTCGTGAAGTAGTAGTGCAGCCCCGGCACGTCCCGCTGCGCCATCCGCGCGCGGAAGTCGGGCAGCGGATCGAGTTGCAGGTTGGTCCGAATCCCGACCACATCGAGGTACTGCTGCACCGACAGAGCGATCTGGTCGGTCCAGGCGAAGAACCCGGCTGTGCCGTAGAAGTCCGACTCGAAGCCGTCGGGGTAGCCCGCGGCGTCCATCAGCTGCATCGCCTTCTCGACGTCGTACTCCATGGTCAGCGGGCCCGACTGATCGGGCTGCATACCGCCGAGTTGGCGGGTACCAATGCCGTAGGCGCGCTGCTCGCGACCGGTGGCCAGCGTGGTGTAGATCGTCTCCACGTCGACGGCGTGGTTCATCGCCTGGCGCACGCGGATGTCCCGATATGCGTTGGACCCGTCCTCAAACATCGGCACGAGCGTGTTGGGGAAGATGGTGTGCGGGCAGCAGCCCGGGTCGAAGAGCACCTCGAAGCCGGGCTCGTCGACGAACTCCTGAACCAGTTCCCACTCAAGCGACGGGGCGACATCGGCCTCGCCGGCCTGGATCGCAGCCAGGCGCGCCACCGGCTCCGGCCGCACCGACTGTACGACCTCCTTCACCCAGGGCTTGTGGATCCGCGTCAGGTTCTCGTAGCCGATCGGGTAGTTGTCGTTGCGGACGCTGCGAACTTCGATGTCGGGCTCGAAGTTGACCAGCTCGAACGGCCCGCTGGCCAGTCCCTCACGGTTGTACGCCTCGTCGCCGATCTCTTCGATCAGGTGCTTCGGAACCAGCGGCAGCGTGGTGCCGACGCTGCCCGGCGCGGTCACATCCGTGTTGACGGGAAGCCGCAAGGTCAGATCGTCGATCACCTCCGCGTCGCCGTTGACGGCGGAGACGATGTACGCGATCCCCGTCTCGTAGGTTCCGCTTTCGTTGTATGCGGCGTTTCCGGCCGCTCGGTCGATGGAGAATTTGATGTCATCGGACGTCAGTGGCGTGCCGTCGTGCCAGGCGTGTCCAGGGCTGAGATGCCAGACCAACGAGGTGAAATCGTCGACCCACTCGAAGCTGCCCACGTGCGGAACGATCTCACGTGTCACCAGGTCGTACTGCAGCAGGCGATCGAAGTGCAGCGGGCCGTTCCACTTGAGGGTGTAGTTGCCCGGCGCCTGTACGTCGAGTCCGCCGACGGCGTTGGGTACTGCCGCCACGACCGTGCGCTCCCAGTCGGTGTCGCCTTCGCGCGACAGGTCGACCGGTTCCTCCTGCTGCTGTTGCTGCTGCACGGCCTGCTGTTGCTCTTGTTGCTCGGCCTGCTGCGCCTGCGCGACCGCTTGTTGTTCCTGCTGTTCCTGCTGCTGCTCAGCCGGGGCCGCCTGTTGCTGTTGCTGCTGTTGCTGTTGTTGAGCCGCCGGCTGGTCCTGCTGCTGCTGTTGCTGCTGGACCTGAGCGACGGCGCCGTCGTCGTCGTCATCGTCGCCGCAGCCCACCAGCGCCAGTCCCGCCGCGCCAACTCCGGCTCGTCCCGAGGCGCGCAGGAGCGCTCTCCTGCTCATTCGTGATCGGCGCATGCGCTGCCAGTAGTTTCGTTCGGTCATGGTCGGTCTCTTTCTCGAATTCGGTTCTCTCAGGCGATGGCAGCAGTCGGGACTCGCTCAATCCAGCCTTTCTAATCCAACCTGCCTGTTGCCACTGCCCGGCAAACGCCGACACTCGTGGCGCTTGCGACGCTCAAGCGGCAAGTCGGTCAATCCTCACGGTGCCGGCTCGCCGCTGATAGCAGGGAGTATGCCTAGTACAAAATGAGATTGCAACGATCAAGGGGTTCCTTCCGCTCTCGGAAGGAACCCCTTGGCTCAGTCGATCCGAAGGATCGACGGCGCTCAGGCGGTCTGTGGACCGCGGACGAGCTTGCCCGGCAGCGCGCCGGTCAGTTCGTCGTCCTCGAGGATCACCTCACCAGCGCAGATCGTCGCGACATAGCCGGTCGGCCGTTGCATGAAGCGCTTCGCGCCTTCGGGCAGGTCATAGACCATCTGCGGGGCGTCGGTGTCGAGCCGGTCGAGGTCGATCACGTTGACGTCGGCGCGCTTGCCGGCTGCCAGTTCACCGCGGTCGCGCAGGTTGTAGAGGTCCGCGTTCGCACCCGACTGCTTGTGCACGATCGTCTCCAGCGGCACCAGATCCCCGCGGGTCCGGTCGCGGCCCCAATAGGCGAGGTTCCACGACACCATGTGCGCGTCCGAGACGGCGGCCACATGGGCGCCGGCGTCTGACAGGCCGTTGCGAGTCAGCGGGTGCAGCATCAACTCGCGCTGATAGTCGAAGTTGCCTTGCGAGTAACCCTCGAGGTAAACCAGCAGCAACGTCGAGCCGTCGCCTTGCGTCATCAGGTCGTAGAAGGCCTCATCCGCCGACAGCCCCTTGCGCTCGGCGTGCGCGGCAACCGAGCGGTCATATTCAGGCTCGTACACCGGCGGGTCGCCCAGAACGTAGACCGTCTCCGGCGAACCCAGCACCAGTTCCAGCAGACCGGGCAACAGGTTGCCCGGCGTTGTGTCGACCAGGAAGGGGTGGTCTTCCGCCCCCTCGCCGTTGTTGCGCACGTCGTTGGTCAGATCCCAGTCACTGGCCAGGATTTGCGCTTTGATCTCGGGGTCGCGCATCTTCTCGATGCGCTCAGCCAACGGCAGATGCTCAACCAGCTCTCGGTAGGCGTAGTTGAGGGTGTACGGGTGAATCGAACCCTCAAGGTTCATCAGCAGCGTCGTACCGCGCCCGCGCACCTGCGGGAAGATGCGGACGCCGCGCTCACTCGCCTCCTCGACGCTCTCGAGACCTTCCTTCCAACCGGCGCCGTTCGTGACCGAGCCCTCACCGGAGAGGTAGGTGATCGTCAGGTCGTGCTCGAGCGCCATGTTCTCGACCCACTCGCGCTCGAACGGTCCGACCAACTGGAACACGCCGCCGCCGCCCTGTTCGATCCCCTCGGCGACCGCCTCGAGCTCCGGGTACTGAGCCAGCGTGCCGGGGATCAGCTCGCCGTCCTTGGTCCGGTGAGCCAGCAGCCGGTTCGAGGAGAAGCCGACCGCGCCGGCCTCAATGCCCTCGCGCACGAGGCGCCGCATGTGCGCCAACTCCTCGTCGGTGGGTTGGACATCCTCGGCGCCGCGCGGACCCATGACGTACGTCCGCAGCGCACAGTGGGGGAACTGCGCGGCGATGTCCATGACCCGCGGCTTGTCGTCGATCGCGTCGAGGTACTCGGGGAACGATTCCCATTCCCAGGTGATACCGGCCGCCATCGCCGTCGCGGGGATGTCCTCGACGGCGTCCATCAGGTCCATCAGCCATTCGCGGTCGGCTTCGCGCACCGGAGCAAAGCCGACGCCGCAGTTGCCCATCACCACGGTCGTGACCCCGTTGTAGCAGGACGGCGTCATGTACGGGTCCCAGGACACCTGCGCGTCCATGTGCGTGTGAATGTCGATCCAGCCCGGTGTGACCACCTTGCCCGATGCGTCGATCTCGCGCTTGCCTTCGCCGACGATGCCCTCGCCCGCTCGGACGACCGCCGAGATGCGGTCGCCGTCGATGGCGACGTCGCCGACGAACTCGGGCGCCCCGGTCCCGTCAACGATCCGTCCATTCCGAATCACGATGTCATGCATGCTCAAATCTCCCAGTCGGTCGCGGGTTTCGTCAGAGGATAGGCAATGGGGCGCTGTCCGTGCTACTCAAACTCGCTGCGCGGGATGCCCGCCTCACGCAAGATGGCCCTGAGAGTCCCTGCCGGCAGCGGCCTATTGCGTCGATCTGGCACCGACAACCGGAATGCGTCGGAACGACGCTCCATGATGATGTGGCTGCCGTTGTGCAGGTCGTACTCGAATCCGTGGCGCTCCAGAATCTGGACAACCTCGAACGTACGTAGCCGGCGCAACCTAGCCAACGATGACCTCGGGGCAATGTGTGGAATGCTTGCCCTGGTTGTGGTGGGGCTCGCTTTGGAGACCGGTCACCGTGACAGGGACAGAGACCGATTCGCCGCCGAACAGGTAGTCGTAGTCTTCTGTCGGCGTATACGCGAGGTACGACTCCAGCGCTTCCTTCAGCATGGCTCGCGCCTCTTCAGGCGTATCGCCGCAACTGGCGACGCCGAGTTCCGGACAGAGCGAGACATACTGTCCGTCCTCGCTGCGGATGACGGCAGTGAGATGCAACGTATCTTGCGCCATCGGTTGCCCTCCTCGCTATTGCCGATGGTAGGGGAACGCGAGTTCCCTATCGCCGATTTGCCGTAAACCCGGGACCCCGCCCCTTCTCCCAGACCATCTTGCGCGCAACATCCTCATCAAACTCGATCCCCCAACCGGGCTTGGTCGGCAATTCCAGGTGACCGTCGACGATTTCCAGCGGGCCGCCGCCCAGATCGTCTTTCCAGGGCACGTCATCGATGTCGATCTCCATGATTCGCACATTGGGAACCGTCGCGCAGAGATGGAGCGCATGCATCGTGGCCAGGTGCGAGTAGTAGTTATGCGGTGCGCAGTTCAGCTCGTAGCTCTCGGCCAACAGGGCCACGTCGCGCGAGCGGGCGAAGCCCTGCCAGGGCACGTCGATCATCACGTTGTCCATCGAACGGTGCTCGAAGTAGGGCCGGTAATCGCGGATCGTGTAGAGGTTCTCTCCCGAGGTAATCGGCACGGTCGTCTGACGGCGCACGTCCGCCAGCGCTTCCGGCTCGTACATGTCGATCTCGACCCACATCATCTCCAGATGCTCGAGCGCCTGGCAGATTTGCCTGGCCACCAGCGGCGTGCAGTTGAAGTTCAGGTCGAGCGCAATCTGAACGTCGGGTCCGGCGCCTTCCTTGAGCGCGCCGATGTACTCGGGAATGTGCCGCAATAGCGATGGGACCGCGTTGCGATCGATGTTGCCGACACCGCCCCAGCCCGGTCCGTAGACGCCGGTCGGATCGCCGGGGAAGACGATGTTGGTCTTCAGCGCATGGAAGCCCTTGCCCCGAACCTCTTCGCCCAGCGCCGTCACGTCATCCATCGTCCGCAGCGGCGGGGCTCCCACAACCCAATCCGCGCCGTTGTGCCAGAGGATCTGGTCGTAGCTCCGCGCCCGCGACGAGCCACAATGCGACCAGTAGATCATCTGCCGCTCGCGCGTCGGCCCGCCGAACAGCGAATAGACCGGCACGCCCAGCGCCTTGCCCTTGATGTCCCACAGCGCCAGCTCGACGCCCGCAATCGCCTTCGCGGCAATCCCGCCCGGCGACTGCCGCGCCAACCGGTACATGTCCCAATAGCGAGCTTCCACCGCGAGCGGGTCGCTGCCCAGCAGGATCGGCTCCATGTCGGTAATCGCGCCCACGATGCCGTAGGGGTTGCGTCCGTCCGACATTTCGCCGTAGCCCGTGATTCCGTCCGATGTCCGAACCGCTACAAACTGCCACGGCCTCCAGCCGGCGTCGACGACGAACGTCTCGATTTCGGTGATTTCCATCAGTCGCTCTTTCCGTATCCAACGACGCTAGTTCCGACCCGACGAAAATCCGGGTCCTCGGCCTTTCTCCCAGACCTTCTGCCTCGCCAGATCCTCGTTCAGATCCACGCCCCAGCCTGGTTTCGTCGGCAGTGTCAGGTGTCCGTCAACGATCTCGATCGGGCCGCCGGTCAGGTCATCCTTCCACGGAACGTCGTCGATGTCGATCTCCATGATCCGCACGTTCGGCACCGTCGCGCACAGATGCAAGGCGTGCATGCTGGCCAGGTGCGAGTAGTAGTTGTGCGGCGCGACGTTGAGCTCATAGCTCTCGGCCAGGAGCGCAACGTCGCGCGAGCGCGAAAAGCCCTGCCAGCACACGTCGATCATGACGTTGTCCATCGAGCGGTGCTGCAGGAAGGGAAGGTAGTCGCGGACCGTGTACAGGTTCTCCCCCGACGTGATCGGCGCCGTCGTCTGACTCCGCACGTCGGCCAGCGCCCTCGCGTCATACATGTCGATCTCGACCCACATCATCTCCAGGTGCTCGATCGATTGGCAGATCTGCCGCGCGGCCAGCGGCGTGCAGTTGAAGTTGATGTCGAGCGCAATCTGCACATCCGGCCCGGCTCCCTCCTTGAGCGCGCCGATGTACTCGGGAACGTGGCGCAGCACCGCCGGCGTGGTGTTGCTGTCGATGTTCTCGACCTCCTGCTGCAGCCCGAATGTGCGGGTCGGGGCGCCGGGGAAGAGGATGTTGGTCTTCAGCGCGTGGAAGCCCTTGGCCCGGACCTCCTCGCCCAGAGCCGTGACGTCGTCCATCGTGCGCACCGGCGGCGCGCCGACCACCCAATCGTCGCCGTTGTGCCACTTGATGCGGTGGAAGTTGGAGGCCCGCGAGCTGCCGCAGTGCGACCAGTAGATCAGCTGCCGCTCGCGAGTGGGTCCGCCGAACAGTGAATAGACCGGCACGCCCAGGGCCTTGCCCTTGATGTCCCACAGCGCCAGTTCCACCCCCGCGATCGCCTTCGCCACCACCCCGCCCGGCGACTGCCGCGCCATTCGGTACATGTCCCAGTAGCGAGCCTCCACCGCCAGCGGATCGCTTCCGATCAGCACCGGTTCCAGGTCGTTGATCGTCCCCACGATCCCGTACGGGGTGCGCCCGTCCGAAATCTCGCCGTACCCGGTCAACCCTTCGTCGGTGCGAACCGCCACAAACTGCCACGGCCTCCAGCCCGCGTCGACGACGAAGGTTTCGATCTCTGTGATCCTCACGGTGTGCTCCAACTCTGGCGCTGCGTCAGCCGCAGACTAGTCCCACGCGCCCGGTTGCTAGATTTGACGTGGAGGCCGTGCCGTGAACAAACCATCGGAGATGCTCTCCCTCTACCGAGTCCTCGACCTCACGAGCGAACGAGGGCATTTCGCCGGACGACTCCTCGCCGACCTCGGCGCCGACGTGATCAAGGTCGAACCCCCGCAGGGAGACCCGGCGCGGAGCCGGGGACCATTTGTCGACGACGTTCCAGGTCCGAACCGCAGTCTCCGCTGGCTCGCCTGGAACACCAACAAGCGCAGCGTCACGCTCGATTTGTCCGAGGCTGCGGGACGAGACCGGTTCCTCCGACTGGCGCGGTCGGCCGACATCGTGCTGGAGTCCTTCGACCCCGGACATCTCAGTGAGCTTGACCTCGGATACGAGACGCTGTCCAAAGCGAACCCCGGACTGATCCTCGTCTCTATCTCTCCCTTTGGTCAGACTGGACCCTATCGCGACTACCAGGCCACCGACATCGTCCTCTGGGCGATGAGCGGCAACATGTCCATCACCGGCGAGTCCACCGGACCGCCCGCTCACGTCAGTGACGACTGCCAGTCCTTCCTCCACGCCGGCGGCGACGCGGCAATCGGCGCCTTGATCGCACTGACCCAACGAGCCCGCACCGGCCGCGGGCAGCACGTCGATCTCTCCATCCAGGAAGCCACCTCTCGAGGCCTCTATCAGATCACCGGCAGCTGGGACATGACGGGCCGCAATCTCCCGCGCGAAGTACGCCCCAATGTGGGCGGAGCGGAGTTGCCCTGGACCTGGCGCTGTCGCGACGGCCATGTGATCTGGCTCTGCGCCGCTGGACCCGGCGCCAATCAGCGACTCAGCGGACTCTTCGACTGGCTTGACGAAATCGGCGAAGGCCACGACCTGACGTCGGTCGACTGGGAGAATCTGCCGCTCGAGCAGATGACAGCCGAAGACTGGGAGCCTCTGGGCCGCATCTTCGCGGACCTGTTTGCCAATCGAACCAAACACGAGCTGTACGAAGCGGCAACCCGGCACGGCTTCCTGCTCTATCCGTCCGCGACCTCCGCCGACACGCTCGCCAACGAGCAGTTGAAGGCCCGCGATTTCTGGCGCGACGTCGACCATCCGCAGCTCGGCCGCAGCATCCGCTTCCCCGGCCCGCTTGCCGCTGGAGATCACCCCGTGCCGGCCGAGAGCCGCCCGGCACCGATGTTGGGACAACACAACAGCGAGGTCTTCGCCCACCTCGACGGCACGATCGACCGCATGCCCGCATCGACCAACGGAGCTGTTCCCGCCCCGTCGGACGCGAAGCCGCTGGCCGGCGTCAAGGTGGCCGACTTCGGCTGGTTCATGGTCGGACCACAGACCATCAAGCCCTTCTCCGACTTCGGCGCAGACGTCGTCCGCGTCGAGAGCACGGCGCGCCTCGACGCGCTGCGCCTGGTGGGACCGTTTCAGGACGACGTGCCCGATCCCGAACGCTGCGGAGAGTTCGCCCAGGTGCGCACCGGCGCGAGAGCGCTCAATGTCGACCTCGGCACCGAGGAAGGAATGGCGATCGCCCGCCGACTCGTGAAGTGGGCCGACGTCGTCTTTGACAACTTCTCCGCCGGCGCCATGAAGCGGATGGGCCTCGGTCACGAAGTCCTGCGCGAGTTGAACCCCGGCCTGATCGTGCTCAGCAGCAGCGGACAGGGACAGGATGGACCGCACGCTCACGGGAAAGGCGGCGGCGGACATTACGCCGCGCTCGCCGGATTCAATGAACTGACCGGCTGGCCCGACGGCGAGCCCGGATACCTCAGCGCCTACACCGACTTCATCGCCCCCCGCTTCAACATCCCGCTCCTGCTGGCCGCGCTCGATCACCGGCGCCGCACGGGCGAAGGCCGATACTTCGACGTCTCCCAGTTCGAGGCCGGAGTTCACTGGCTCACGCCGTCCATCCTCGACTACACGGTCAACGAGCGCGTCGCGAACCGGAGCGCCAACCGCCAGCCCGACGCCGCTCCTCACGGCGCGTATCGCTGCAAGCCGGACCACCAAGGCCACCGCTGGTGCGCCATCGCCGTCTGCCGGGACGACCAATGGCAATCACTCTGCACCGCCATGCAGACGCCGCAACTCGCGCAGGACCGACGCTTCGCCACTCTCGAAGCGCGCAAGGCCAACGAAGACGAACTGGATCACATCGTCGAGTCCTGGACGATTCAGCGAAACGCCCACGATGTCATGCACCTGCTCCAGGCTCACCGAGTTCCCGCCGGCGCAGTCCAGACCGGCGAGGACATCCTCGAGCACGATCCCCAGCTCCGGCATCGCAATTTCTATCAGACCCTCGACCACCCCGCCCTCGGGACCTACCGAGCTCCACAGGCCTCCTTCCGACTGTCGGACGCTCCATGCGAACTGCAACGAGCGCGGCTCCTGGGCGAGGACACGTACGAAGTCCTCAGCGAATGGCTCGGCTACAGCGATGCGGAGATCGAACGATTCGCCGTTGCCGAGGCATTGAAGTGACGCCTACGGCCTGACGTTCGGGCGTTAGCCTCCTCCAAACAGCGATTGGCTCAGGGACCGACCCATGAAGATCACCAACATCAGCGCCATTCCCGCCTCACCGGGCACGACCGCCCACCCGATGTTCAACTTCCCGCCCTGGAATTATGTCTTCGTCAAGGTCGAGACCGACGAGGGCATTGTCGGCTGGGGCGACGCCACCTGCGGTCCCACGGCCGTCGCCTCCCTCGTCGAGGAGTACGGCGGCATGATCGTCGGCGAGGACCCCTTCCGGATCGAAGAACTCTGGCAGACGATCCACCACCGCTACTTCACCCGCGGCGGGCCGATCCAGAACAGCGCCCAGGCCGGCATCGAGATGGCGCTCTACGACATCAAGGGCAAAGCCCTGGGCGTCCCGGTCTACGAGCTGCTGGGCGGCAAGATGCGCGACAAAATCTGGACCTACGGACGTTGGGACGGTCCGTCGCCCGAGGCCGCTGCCGAGTTCGCCCTCAGCCAGCTCGAACGCGGCTTCACCGCCCTCAAGGGCGACCCCTTCGACCATCGCGGCCTCTTCATCAGCTATGAGGCCGAGAAGAAAGCAATCGACACCCTCGCCGCCGTGCGCGACGCGGTCGGATTCGAGGTCGAACTGCTCGTCGAAGTCCACGGCCGCCTGACGCCCGCCGAGGCGATCCGGATCGGCAACGAGATGGAGCAGTACCGGCCCTTCGTCTATGAGGAGCCGGTGCCGTTCGAGAACATCGACGCGATGGAACAGGTCGCGCGCGGCACCAACATTCCCATCGCGACCGGCGAGCGCATCTACAGTCCCTTTACCTACTTCGACCTGCTCCAGCGCCAGATCGTCGCCATGATTCAGCCGGACATGATCCAGACCGGCGGGATCGGCCAGATGAAACGGATCGCCGCCCTGGCCGAAGCCCAGTACGTGGGAATGCAGCCTCACGCGATTCACGGACCGATGGAAGTCCTCGCCGCCCTCCACGTCGACGCCTCGATTCCCAACTTTAAGATCCACGAAGGCGGCATGCGGGGTTGGTTCCAGGACGCCTGCATCGGCGAACTCCCCGCCCACACGGACGGCTTCTACGATGTACCCGAAGCTCCGGGGCTGGGCGCGTCGATCGACGAAGACTGGCTCGCCGCGCACCCGCCGCACCCCGAGCCTGGCTGGGCTCCACTGCTCGGAACCATGCCCTCCAAGCAGTTCAGCAAAGTCGCCTCCCCATAAGGGATCCCTGCTCACTGTTCGGTTCCCCGCTCCCAGCGGCAGAGGACGGGGGTGAGGGGCTCGCCGTACGTCGTTGAAATCAGTCATTGAAATTCGACTCGCCAATTGCCATACTGCGCGAATGCAGATTGCCGACCGTCTATCAGGTGGTCGGCTAGAGCGGAAGGCATTCCCATGGCAGAGCGAAACTATTGGTCTCGGATGAAGCGTCACAACATGTCGCGGCGATCGCTCCTGCGAGCGAGCGCACGGGCAGGTGTTGGCGCGGCCGGGCTGGCCCTGGTCGGCTGCGGCGACGATGACGATCAGCCGCAGGCGGCCGCGCAGGTACAGGCGCAGCCTCAACAACAGGCTGAGCAGCAGGCCGAACAGCAGGCCATGCAACAACAGCAGCAGGCTGCCACAGCCCAGGAGCAACAGGAACAGCAGGACGCCGTCGCACAGGCCCAGGCGCAAGCCGCCGGGGGACCACGGTACGGCGGCATGGTCCAGATCTGGGGCGAGGATGGTGGCCTCTTTGACCCGGCCGTGACCATCCACGGGGGCACCGACGCCTCGATCTTCCAGTGCTTCGACTTCATCAACTACATGGACGAGGGCAACGAGATCACCGACGCGATGGCCGAACTGCCGGAGATCGTCGACGAGCTCAATTTCATCTACCAGATCAAACCCGACGTCTACTGGCAAGACCTGCCCCCGCTGAACGGCCGCCAGTTCACGGCTGACGACGCAGTCTTTGGATATGAGCGATTCGGCCAGGACAATCCCGAGTTTGTCTACAAGGACCGCTACGCGCTGGTGGAGAAGTTCGAAGCGGTTGACGAACTGACGATGACCGTCAAGGCCTCGGAGCCGTTTGCTCCATTGCTCGTCGCGATGTCGGAAACCGGGGCCCTGATGGTCGCGCGTGACATCGTGGACCAGTTTGGCGACGCCGAAGTCTCCAGCAATCCCGACCTCGTGGTTGGGACCGGTTCGATGATGCTGGACTCGCGCGAGCCCGACGTTGAGACCGTGCTCAAGCGCAACCCCAACTACTACCGACCTTCGCACGACGGCGGCAAACTGCCCTACTTCGACGGCTACAACATCATCTGGGGCCTCGATAACGCCAACCGGATCGCGCAGTACATCGCCGGCAACCTCGAATTCCTGTGGTTGCAGTGGTACGGCGAGCTGTCCGAGATTGAAACCGTCCGCGCGGAAGCGGGCGAAGACTCGATTGTGGCAGTGCCCAACCCCGTCGCCTTCGGTCTGGCCACCCATATTCACGTCAACCGTGAGCCGTACACCGACCCCCGGGTACGCCTGGCCCTGCACCACGCTGTCAACCGGCCCGGGATCATCGCTACCACATTGGGAGCCGGCACTATCGGCGGACCAGTCGCCGAGACGATCGCTCCCTACGGGTGGGGCATTGAACAACTCTCGCAGAACGCCGGCTACCGCGAAGGCGCCGAGCGCGAGGCAGACCTCGAGGAAGGCCGCAAGCTGCTCGAAGCCAGCGGCTACGATCCGTCGACGGTTCCGCCGATGGAAGTCTGGGACTGGGCCTCCGACCAGGGCCAGGTGCTGCAGCAGAACTTCCGCGAGATCGGCTACGAGGTTGAGATTCTCGAGCAGACCACGAACGACTGCCTGGCCGCCCGCCAGAACCACGAATTCTCGATGATCACGCTCGGCCAGCAAGCCGCCGCCGATCCCGACCTGCTCTACAACGACCTCCACACCGGGGCCGGGCAGAACTACGGCGAGTTCTCCGACCCCGAGATCGATGCCATGCTCGTCAAGGGTCGCACGACGTTCGGGACCGAGAACCGCAAGGCAATCTACGACGACATCCAGACCAAGTTGCTGGAAGAGCACGCGCCGCGTCTCTGGTGGCACTGGAGTTTGCCCACGATCGGGCACCGTCCCTGGCTGCAGGGCTACCGACCGACGCCGGGCATCACCCCGACCAACCAGGTCATGAACACCTGCTGGTTCGACGAAACCAGGCCGACCTAAACGGCGACCACGACATGCTGGTTGAAAGCCTGAGTGGGGATCGGCATACTACGCGCACTTGATTGGCATGCTCCGCCGACGCGTGAAGCGGAGCGGTTTGGAAAGGGCAACCCATGCCCGAGAGGAACTACTGGACTCGAATGCGCCGCAATCGCATGTCGCGGCGCGGGCTGCTGGAGGCGAGTGCCCGCGCCGGAATCGGCGCGGCCGGTCTGGCGCTGGTCGGCTGCGGCGACGATGACGACAACGATCAGCCTGCCGCCGCTGCCGTCCAACAGCAGCAGCAAGAACAGCAGGCGGCCCAGGTCGAGCAGCAAGCCGAGCAACAGGCGGCCCAGCAACAGGTACAGACCCAGACTGCAGAGGAACAACAAGAGCAGCAGGCCGCTGTCGCACAGGCCGCCGCCGACGCTGACGGTCCCAAGCAGGGCGGCACCGTTCGAATCTCGATGTCCGATGGCGGTATCTTCGACCCGGCCATCGCCATCCACGGCGGAACGTACGCCGGCGTCCATCAGATCTACGACTGGGTCAACTACCTCGACGAGGGCTTCGTCCTCACCTCCGCCATGGCCGAACTGCCCGAGGTGATCGACGAACTCAACTTCGTCTACACGATCAAGCCCAACGTCTACTGGCATCCCAAGCCGCCGCTCGACGGTCGCCAATTCACCGCCGAGGATGCAGCCTTCGGGCTCGAACGCTTCGGCTTCGACAACCCTGAGTTCGTCTTCAAGGACCGGTTCTCGATCGTCGACAAGTTCGAAGCGACCGACATGTTGACCATGCACGTGCAGGCGGGACAGGTGTTCTCGCCGATTCTCACGGCGATCGCCGAAGACAACATGCTCATGGTCTCGCGCGACGCCGTGGACGCCTTCGGCGATGAGGGCATCTCCACCGACTTCGAAGCGCAGATCGGCACCGGCGGGATGATGGGCGTGTCGCGCGAACCGGAGGTCGAGTTGGTGCTGGCCGGACACCCCAACTACTACAAGGAGGGCCAACCCTACTTTGACGGCTACAAGGGCATCGCCCTCCCCGATGCCGCGCTGCGCGTCGCCGCCTTCGTCGACGGCCAGATCGACTTCCTCGACCGGCAGTGGACCGGCTCATTGACCGATCTGGAGGCGGCTCGCGATGAGCTGAGTGAGGACGAAGTGGTCGGCGTGCCCAACCCGGTCACCTTCGGCATGGCCACCCACATCCACTGCGAGGTCGAGCCCTACACCGATCCGCGCGTGCGCACCGCCGTCCACCTGGCCGCCGACCGCGAGCAGCTGATCGCACTCTCACTTGGCGGACTCGTGATCGGCGGACCGGTCGCCGTCGCGATCCAGCCCTACGGCCGCACCGAGGACGAGTTGCGACAGCTCCCGGGCTACCGCTCCGGCGATCTTCGCCAGGAGGATCTGGCCGAATCGCGCGCCCTCCTGGACGCAGCTGGCGTTGACCTCGACGGCTTCCCGCCGCTCGACATCTGGGCGCCCAGCGCGACCGACTACGGCGTGGTCTTGCAGCAAAATCTTGCCGAGGTCGGCATCAACGTCGGCATCAACGAGTTGACGACGACGGACGCCCTGGCCGCGCGGCAAAACCGCGAGTTCTCGATGATCATGCTCGGCCAGCAGGGCGCGTCCGACCCCGATCTGCTCTACAACGACCTGCACACCACCGGCGGCCAGAACTACGGAAACTTCTCCGAGCCCGAGTTCGACGCGATTGTCGAGAAGGGCCGTTCGGTGTTCGAAGTGGAAGAGCGCAAGGCGATCTATGACGAAGCGCAGGACCGCTTGCTCAGCGAATGGAACCCGAGGCTGTACTGGTCCTGGAGTACGGTCACGGTCGCGTTCCGCTCATACATGAGGGGATTCCGCCCGACACCGGGACCGACTGCCTCCAACGCGGTTC
This sequence comes from Dehalococcoidia bacterium, assembly GCA_965204335.1. Taxonomy (GTDB): domain Bacteria; phylum Chloroflexota; class Dehalococcoidia; order Bin125; family Bin125; genus Bin125. Next base: position 1,336,371 of record OZ241982.1, read on the forward strand.
TCTGGGGCATGTGGTTCGACGAAATCCCCGAAGGAGCACAGTCCTAACGACAGAAATCTCGATCGCTTCTGTGTCCCCCCTCTGGGGGAGCTGGTGAACGCTGAGGGGGGAACTCCCCGCAGCGCGGCAGAAATCGAAGCACCGATTGCGGGAAAGGGAGCACCATGGCTGAGCGAAACTACTGGACCCGAATGCGCCGAAGCCGAATGTCTCGGCGTGGGCTGCTGAAGGCGAGTGCGCGCGCCGGTGTGGGCGCGGCCGGACTCGCGCTGGTTGGCTGTGGCGACGATGACGACGACCAGCCCGCGACTGCTGCGGTCCAACAAGAGCAGCAGGCCGCTCAGGTCGAGCAACAGGCCGATCAGCAAGCCGCGCAGCAACAGGCCCAGACCCAGACCGCGCAAGAACAACAGCAACAGCAGGCGGCCGCTCAGGCGCAAGCCCAGGCTGCCGCCGATGGGCCCAAGCAGGGCGGCATCGTCCGCATCGTGATGTCTGACGGCGGCATTTTCGACCCGGCGATCGTGATCCACGGCGGTACTTACGCCGGCGTTCACCAGATCTACGACTGGATCAACTACCTCGACGAAGGCTTTGTCATCCATGAAGGCATGGCGGACTTGCCCGAGGTCGTGGACGAGCTCAACTTCATCTACTCGATCAAGCCCAACGTGTACTGGCATCCCAAGCCGCCGCTGGACGGACGCCAGTTCACCGCCGAAGACGCTGTCTTCGGACTTGAGCGGTTTGGCTTCGACAACCCCGAGTTCGTCTTCAAAGACCGCTTCGCTCTGGTCGACAAATTCGAGGCGACGGACGAGTTGACGATGCATGTGCAGGCCGGACAGGTGTTCTCGCCGATCCTCAAAGCGATCGCCGAAGACAACATGCTGATGGTCTCGCGTGACGCCGTCGATGCGTTCGGCGACGAGGGGCTGTCGACCGACTTCGAAGCCCAGATCGGCACCGGCGCCTTCATGGGCGAATCGCGCGAACCTGAGGTCGAACTGAATCTCGTGCGGCATCCCAACTACTACAAGGAAGGCCAACCCTACTTCGACGGCTACCGCGGCATCGCCCTGCCCGACGATGCGCTGCGCATTGCGGCGTTCGTTGACGGCCAGACCGACTTCCTCAGCTACCAATGGACCGGCGCTTTCACAGACTTCGAGGCGGCGATCGACGAGATGGGTGAGGAGGAAGTGACCGGCGTGCCTAACCCGGTCACCTTCGGCATGGCTACGCACATCCATTGCGAGGTCGAGCCGTACACCGACCCGAGAGTACGCAACGCCGTCCACCTGGCCGCCGACCGCGAGCAGCTCATCGCGCTGTCCCTGGGCGGACTTGTGATCGGCGGGCCGGTCGCTGTCGCGATTCAGCCCTACGGCCGCACCGAGGATGAGTTGCGCCAGTTGCCCGGCTACCGCTCCGGCGACCTACGCCAGGAGGATCTGGCCGAGGCACGCCAGCTCCTCGACGCGTCGGGTGTCGACCTCAACGGGTTCCCGCCGCTGGACATCTGGGCGCCCAATGCCACGGACTATGCCGTTGTCTTGCAGCAGAACCTGGCTGAGGTTGGCATCAACACCGGCATCAACGAACTGACCACCACGGACGCTCTGGCTGCGCGCCAGAACCGTGAGTTCTCGATGATCATGCTTGGTCAGCAGGGCGCCTCCGACCCGGACCTGCTCTACAACGACCTGCACACCACCGGTGGACAGAACTATGGCAACTTCTCCAACCCGGAGTTCGACGCACTGGTCGAAAAGGGACGTTCCGTCTTCGACGTCGAAGAGCGCAAGGAGATCTACGACGAAGCGCAGGACCGCCTGCTGGAAGAGTGGAACCCGCGTCTGTACTGGTCGTGGAGCACGGTCACTGTCGCGTTCCGCTCCTACATGAGAGGATTCCGGCCGACGCCGGGACCGACCGCCTCCAACGCAATCCTCTGGGGCATGTGGTTCGATGAGATCCCCGAGGGCGCTGAAGCGTAGTCCGCTCTCCAACGCTTCCCCGCACAATGCGGGGGAGATGTCCTGAAGGGACAATGCGGCAGCCCGCAACCGAGCCAAGCCAATGCGTAACTACATCTTCCGACGCCTGATGCTCTTGCCGATCACGGTGATCCTGCTGTCGATCTTCGTGTTCGGCCTGATTCGGCTGGTGCCCGGATCGGTCATTGATGCTCGTCTGGCCGCGGGCTTTCCCGGAACCGCCAACGCCGACGACCGGGCCAAGCTCGAGGCGCACTTCGGACTCGACAAGCCCGTTCACCAGCAATATGTCACCTGGATCGGACAGGTGTTCAGCGGCGACTTCGGCACATCGTGGCTGACCAAGGAGGACATTCTCGACAACTTCCGCCGCCGGATGCCGGTCACGGTCGAGTTGCTCGTCCTGACGCTGCTGATCTACATCCCCCTCGGGATTGGAACGGGGGTGTGGTCGGCTGTGCGCCAAAACCGGACCGACGATTACGGCATTCGCTTTGTCACGATCCTCTTCCTCGCCATTCCCAATTTCTGGCTCGCGACATTGGTGATCGTCGTTCCTCTGGTCCTCTGGGGGTACGCACCACCTGTCCCCTATGTGCAGCTCTGGGAAGAACCCGGCACAAACATTGTTCAGATGATCGTGCCCGCCGCGATTGCGGCGCTGGCCGGAGCGGCCGTCCTCGGCCGCGTTGCGCGCTCCGAGATGCTCGAGGTCCTGCGGCAGGACTACGTACGCACCGCATACGCCAAGGGACTGACGGGCTACGTCGTCGTGCTTCGCCATGCGCTGCGCAACGCGATGATTCCGCTGATCACGTTGATCGGCCTCGTCTTCGCCAACGGCGTCGCCGGGGCGGTGATCGTTGAGCAGATCTTCGCCATCCCGGGCATGGGACGCTATCTCGTTCAATCGCTGCTCAATAACGACCTGCCGGTCGTCCAGGTTTGGATGCTGATCTTTGGGGCAGCGTTCATCATGGTCAACCTGCTCGTTGACCTGAGCTACGGCATGTTTGATCCAAGGATTCGTTTCCAGTGAGCACTACAGAGCCTGCCGCGGTTGTCCTGGACGCCTATGGGATTCCCGAGAAGGCCCCCTTGGGTGTCCGTGCGCGCCGACTGCTGGGGCAACACCCGCTCGGCGCGTTCGGGTTCCTGATCGTCCTCATCGTGATCTTCCTCGCCGCCGTTGGGCCGCTGATTGCGGGCGACGCGGAGACCATTTCCGCCGACATCCTGGTCGGTCCGAGCGGGGAGCACTGGTTCGGCACCGATCGACTGGGTCGGGACTACCTGGCTCGCGTCATCGCCGGCGCCCGACTCTCGATGTCGCTGGCGCTCGGAGCCATGGCGATCGGCGTCGGCGCGGCGCTGGTCCTGGGTATGGTCTCTGCGTACGCCAAAGGCGCCGTCGATCTCTTCCTGCAGCGGATCATCGACATGCTGCTCGCCTTCCCGGGGCTCGTGCTGCTGTTGCTGTTGTCACAGGTGATTGGCAGGGGCTGGCAATCGGTGGCGCTGGGTATGGGAATCCTCTTCGCCGTGAGCATGGTCCGCATCGTGCGAGCTAGCACGCTGGCAACGTTGGCCGAGCAGTATGTCGAGGCTGCCCAGCTCATCGGGGCGTCTCCCTACCGCATCCTCTGGCGTCACGTCCTGCCCAACATGGGACCGCCGCTGTTGATTTACGTCACCGCCATCCTCGGCGGCGCGATCCTCTTTGAGGGCGCGCTCTCATTCCTCGGCCTCGGCGTCCCGCCGCCCGACCCGTCCTGGGGGCGAATGCTCACCGAAGCCCGCACCAATTGGAAGCACCCACACCTGAGCATCTTCCCCGGAGTCGCCATGACGATCGCCGTGCTGGGATTCAACCTCGTCGGCGACTCGGTCCGCGACATCTTCGACCCGCGTCTGCGCGGGGCTTAGGGCAACTCCTCGGCTGCCGCTCCACTCGCAATCAACTCGTCGATCGCCGCATCGTCGTAGCCAAGCTCGGTCAGCACGTCGCGCAGGTCTGCTCCAAACGCAGGAGTGTGCTCGGCCGCGGTATAGCGGTCGCGGCTGAACTTGACCGGCGCCTGCGGCATCAGCACGGGACCGACGGCCGGGTGGTCGAAGCTGTGTACATAGTCGTTGGCGCGAGCGTGCTCGCTGAGCAGCGCCTCTTCGAGCGAACTCAGCAGCGCGCAGGGCACGCCGGCGGCTTGCATCCGTTCGCGCAACTCCTCGCCGTCGTGCTGCAACGCGATCTCGCGAATCCGTTGCCGAAGTGATGCAAAGTGATCCCGCGGATCGTCCGGCATCTGCCAGTCCGGATCGTGCGCGCTCGGGTCGTCGATATCGAGGACATCGAGCAGTCGTTTGAATGCCAGTTGGCCGGCGCCCAGCGTGATCCAGTGCCCGTCGCGTGTTTCGTAGAGGCCCCCGACAATCAGCGACGTCTGATCGCGCCGACTCTGCGACGCGAGCCTGGGGTGGGGACGTTTTTCCTCCATCCAGCCGGCGAACTCCCGCTTCCATCCATCGACGGCGTCAAACAGGTTGGCCGTTGCCGTTTGCAGCGACATCCCGGCCTGGTAGAGGGAGGTGCGGACGTGCTGCCCTTTGCCGGTGAACTCGCGCCGATAGAGCGCCCCGGCAATACCGAATGAGAGCAGCGTGCCGGCGTGAAAGTCGCACAGATAGGCGTCGAGCACACGAGGTTCGTCACCCTCGAAGTTGGCGGTCGACATCGCGAGGCCAGACGCGGCGGCCGCCTGAAAGTCGGCGCCGAGATGCATCCCGTAGGGACCCTCTTCACCCATCGCGGAAATCTCGGCCACGATGATCCGTTCGTTCTCGGCGCTCAGCGACTCGTAGTCCAGATCCAGCCGCTTCAACGCGCCGGGTCGCATGTTGGACACAATCACATCGCTACGTAGCGCCAGTTCCCGTACGACCCTGCGTCCATCGGGATGGCGCAGATTGATCGGTGCTCCGCGCTTTCCTCTCGCCTTGATGATGTAGTGCCGCCCCTCACCCGGGACAATCGTGCTGTTCCACCTGGTCGCGTCGCCGGTGATCGGCTCGATCTTGATGACGTCCGCCCCGCCATGAGCCAGTAACTCCCCGGCGTACGGACCGGCGACAAACAGGCCGAACTCAAGCACCCGCACTCCGGAGAAGATGCCGTCTGATCGGTCGTCCATGGTCGCCTCCAGTGCCGAGTCCCGTCGCAACGCGAAGCCTAACGTTCCAACCGATCGGCGCATCAACAAAAGCGCATCCTTCACTATCTTGGACGGCGAGCGCTTGTATCAATTGCACACAGGAGATGGCGATGAATCAGCAAGAAGAGTTCGGTGGAGTGATTGGACGCACGTTCCGTGAGTCCGAGCCCTGGTGGCCGCAGCTGCCTACAGCGCCGCAGGACCGGCCCAATGTAGTGATCATCCTCTTTGACGACACCGGATTCTCTCACCTGGGCTGCTACGGCTCGACGATCGCGACGCCGAACATCGACCGGCTGGCGGCAAACGGCCTGCGGTTCACCAATTTCCACGTGACCGCGCTGTGTTCTCCGACGCGGGCCTCGCTGCTCACGGGCCGAAACCACCACGCGGTTGGGATGCGCTCGATTTCCAGCTACGACCCGGGCTACCCCAACATGCGCGGGGCGGTCAGTCGCAACGCCGCCACGATGGCGGAGATGCTGCGGGACGAGAACTACGCCACGTTCGCCGTCGGCAAGTGGCACCTGAATCCGTCCGAGACCTGTTCCCAGGCCGGGCCGTTCCATGACTGGCCGCTGCAGCGCGGCTTCGACCGCTATTACGGCTTCCTCTCCGGCGAGACGGATCAGTTCTATCCCGACCTCTGCTACGACAACCATCTGATAGATCCGCCTCGAACGCCCGAGGAGGGCTACCACTTCACCGAGGACATCGTCGACCAGGCGACCGGTTTCCTGCGCGACCATCAGTCGGTCTACCCGGGACAACCCTTCTTCCTCTACTTCGCGCTGGGCGCCACCCACTCGCCGCACCAGGCGCCGGCCGAGTACATCGAGCGGTATCGCGGCAAGTTCGACCAGGGCTGGGACGAAGTGCGCAAGGAGTGGTTTGCGCGGCAGCTCGAGCTGGGCGTCATCCCGGAAGGCACCGAACTTGCGCCGCGCAATGCCGGGGTCAAGCCGTGGGACGACTTCTCGCCCAACATGAAGCGCTTCCTGGCGGCCTTCCAGGAGGCCTTCGCCGGTTTCCTCACGCATACCGACGAGCAAATCGGCCGCCTGATCTCATATCTCGACGACTCGGGTCAGCTCGACAACACGGTCCTGATGCTGATGGCCGACAACGGCGCCAGCCAGGAGGGCGGACCCCAGGGCGTCTCCGACACCGCCCGCTACGGTCAGCCGCTGCTGGACGATGTCGATGAGGCTCAGTCGCGGCTCCATGAAATCGGCGGGCCGCGGAGCTCGCCCAATTATCCATGGGGTTGGTCGCAAGCCGGCAACACGCCGCTCAAGTGGTACAAGCAAAACACGCATGGCGGCGGGGTGCGCGTGCCGCTGATCGTCCACTGGCCCGACCGGATCAAGGACACCGGCAGCTTCCGCCGCCAGTTCCATCACGTCAGCGACGTGCTACCGACGGTGCTGGAATCAGTCCAGGCGACCGCGCCGGAGGAATACGCCGGACACCGGCAGATGCCCGTCAGCGGCACCAGCTTCACCTACGCGTTCGACGACCCGAACGCCGATACGGCCAAAGAGGCTCAGTACTTCGAGATGCTCGGCCATCGCGGCATCTGGGTCGACGGCTGGAAAGCGGTCACGCGGCACCAGAAGAACGACCCCTGGTCCGACGACGAATGGGAGCTCTATCACGTCGCCGAGGACTTCTCGGAAGCCAACAACCTGGCCGCCGAACAGCCGGAGAAGCTGCGCGAACTAGTCGACCGCTGGTGGGTCGAGGCCGGCCGCTACGGCGTGCTTCCGCTCGATGATCGCAGCTTCCAGCTCGGCGGACCGACTCAACGTCCCGGCGGTCCGCACAACGGACTCAAGTACCGCTACACGCCGCCGGTCTCTCATCTGCCGGGCGAGATCGCCCCGGCGGTGGGCATGGGTTCGTGGGTGCTCGACGCGGACATCGAGCGAGACGGCCTCGGAGACGGGGTGATCTTCGCTCGCGGATCGGTCATGGGCGGGATCAGCTTCTACATCAAGGACAACCACCTGCGTGTCGACTACAACGCCTTCACCGAGGTCACCAGCATCGTCTCCGACGTTGACGTTCCCGATGGCCGCTGCACGATCGGCATGAGCATGGACGGCGAGGCTCCCTCGGCGCCCGGCCACGTGACGATCCGTCTCAACGGCGAGCGCGTCGCCGAGGGCGACGTCCCCTTCCTGGTCCGCGGCGGCTTCGGCGGCCGCGGCGGCGCCGACGTCGGCTCGGATCGGAGGTCCCCGGTCACCGACTCCTACGAAGCGCCGTTCGAGTTCGACGGCACGATCCACGAGTTGACCCTGGAGGTCACGCCGTACCCGAAGTCGGGAGCGGCGTACGAGGCAGCCAGGAACGCCTTCAAGCTGCTGATGGCGCAACAGTGATTCGAGAGTCGGTCCGTCCACGATGACTGATTGTTGCGCGCCATCACGCGGGTCTTCGCTGCCCCGCTCCGGGAAGGCGCCTTCCCGGAGCGAGTTCGGGACCGCCTCTGCGAGGGCGAAGACTGAACCTGCCATGGCGAAGATTGCCGCAGGAGCATTCGTCATGGGCTCGGTCGACCATCTCTCCTACCCCGGAGACGGCGAGGGCCCGCTGCGCGAGATCGAACTCACAGCCTTTGAGATTGACGCCTGCGCCGTCTCGAATGCCGATTTCGCTGCGTTTGTGGACGACACCGGCTATCGCACGGAATCGGAGCTGATCGGCTGGTCCTTCGTCTTCGCCGGCCTGCTGCCCGACGACTTTCCTCCAACTCAGGGAGCAGCCGATGCACCCTGGTGGAGGGCGGTAGAAGGCGCATCTTGGCAACATCCTGAAGGACCGGCGACGGACGTTGAAGAACGCCTGGATCATCCTGTCGTCCACGTCAGTTGGAATGACGCCGTGGCCTACGCCGACTGGATCGGCAAGTTGCTTCCAACCGAGGCGCAGTGGGAGCGAGCTGCGCGGGGCGACCTCAACACCCAGCCGTATCCCTGGGGCGACGAGCTGACGCCGGACGGCGAGCACCGGATGAACGTCTGGCAAGGTGTGTTTCCAACGGAGAACGCTCTCGACGATGGCTGGTATGCCACGTGCCCGGTCGACGCTTACGAGCCCAACGGATTCGGCCTGTTCAACACGACGGGCAACGTCTGGGAATGGTGCGCCGACTGGTTCGATGTGTTTCACGATCCTGAGCCGCCGGTGAATCCGGCCGGGCCGCCGGACGGCGACCTGAAAGTGCTCAAGGGCGGCAGTTTTCTCTGCCATGAGAGCTACTGTCTCCGATATCGGACCGCCGCGCGCATGGCCCTGACCCCGGACAGCGCGACGAGTAACACCGGGTTCCGCTGCGTTCGACCAATCGACTAACGGAGGATTGCCATGACCACTCACCAAGACTTCGGCGGCAGGATCGGCCGGACGTTCCGCGACTCCGAACCGTGGTGGCCACCGCTGTCGACGGCGCCGCAGGACCGGCCCAATGTGCTGATCATCCTGTTTGACGACCTCGGCTTTGCGCATCTCAACTGCTTCGGATCGACGATTGAGACGCCCAACATCAACCGCCTCGCGGCCAATGGTCTCCGCTTCACCAACTTCCACGTGACCCCGCTCTGCTCTCCGACCCGCGCCTCATTGCTGACCGGCCGCAATCATCACACCGTTGGCATGCGCTCGGTGACGCAGTTCGATTCGGGATTTCCCAACATGCGCGGCGCGGTCCCGCGCAGCGCTGCAACGATGGCCGAGATCCTCTCCGAGGAGAACTACGCGACCTTTGCGATCGGGAAATGGCATCTCTGCCCGGTCGACGCCATGGGTCAGGCCGGCCCGTTCGACAACTGGCCGCTGCAGCGAGGCTTTGATCGCTACTACGGATTCCTCTCCGGAGAGACGGACCAGTTCTATCCGGAACTCTGCTACGACAATCACCTGATTGATCCGCCCCAACGTCCTGAGCAGGGCTATCACCTGACCGAAGACCTCGTCGACCAGGCCACCGGATTTCTTCGAGATCATCAGTCGGTGTACCCCGGCCAACCGTTCTTCCTGTATTTCGCTCTGGGCGCGACGCATGCGCCGCACCAGGCGCCGCGGGAGTTCATCGAGCGGTACCGGGGCAAATTCGATGTCGGCTGGGACGCCGTTCGTGAGGAGTGGTTCGCCCGACAGCAAGAGATGGGCATCGTGCCGGAGGGCACCCAGCTTGCGCCGCGCAACCGAGGCGTCGACGCCTGGGACGACATGTCCGACAACGCACGCAATTTTGCGGTGGCCCTGCAGGAGGCGTTCGCGGGCTTCCTCGAGCACACCGACGCGCAGCTTGGCCGGCTGTTTTCGTACCTGGAATCGTCGGGCCAGATGGACAACACGATCGTCATGTTGCTGGCCGACAATGGCGCCTCGCAGGAGGGCGGTCCTCAGGGTGTGTCGGACGAGCCGCGTCTCTTTGGTCCGCGCGAGGACCTCGACGAGATCCAGTCGCGCCTGCACGAGATTGGCGGTCCGCGGTCGGCGTCGAACTATCCCTGGGGCTGGGCGCAGGCAGGGAACACACCGTTGCGCTGGTACAAGCAGAACACGCACGGCGGCGGCGTGCGCGTTCCGTTGATCGTCCACTGGCCGGAAGGCATCGCCGATCGCGGCGCAATTCGCGGCCAGTTCCACCATGTGACCGATGTGCTGCCCACCGTCCTGGAGACCCTGGACGTCGAGGCGCCGTCCAGCGTGCGCGGCGAAGCTCAGATCCCAATCGCCGGTGAAAGTTTCAACTACGCCTTCAACGACTCGGAGGCCGACACCCCCCGTGAAGCGCAGTACTTCGAGATGTTCGGACACCGTGGGATCTGGGTCGACGGCTGGAAGGCGGTGAGCTGGCATCGCTACGGAACCGAATGGTCCGACGACGAGTGGGAGCTGTACCACGTCGATGAGGACTTCTCCGAAACCAATGACCTCGCCGAGGAAGAACCGGAGAAGCTGCGGGAGTTGATCGATCGCTGGTGGATCGAAGCCGGCAAGCACGGCGTGCTGCCGCTTGACGATCGCACGGTCGAGATCAACCAGCCCTCTCAGCTCCCCGGCGCTCCACACGCCGGGCTTCGATATCACTACACGCCGCCGGTCGCGCACATGCCGGTCGAGACCTCTCCGGCGATCGACCTGGGCAGTTGGACGCTGGAGGCGGCGGTATCGCGGCAATCTACAGATCAACAGGGCGTCATCTTCAACCGGGGCTCGATCCACACGGGTGTCACCCTCTACATCAAGGACAACCACCTGCACTTCGACTACCACGCCTACGACGACTGGTCCCGAATCCAGGCGGAAACGGCATTGCCGGTCGGAGACTTCGTCATCGGCGTCTCTCTGCAAAGCGACTCCGCTCGCGGACCGGGCCTGGTCACGTTATCCATCGACGGCGAGCAGATTGCCTCCGGGCAGGTAGATGTGTTGCAGCGCCGGATCCTGTTCGCCCACGGCGAGTTCGACATCGGTGCGGATCGGCGCTCGCCGGTCGGCGACAACTACGAGCCGCCCTTCGAGTTCGAGGGTGAGATCCACACGGTCGATATCGAGGTCACGCCATATGAGGGCGAAGCGGCCTACCACGCCCAGGCGGAACGGCAGCGCCAGGCAATGGCCCGACAGTAGCTGTGGAAGCAGCCGAGCAAGCGTCAGGCCTCCTCGAAGTAGACATCGTGCAGGCGCGGCCGACCGGTAACGTCCTGCCAGAACCCCTGCACGTTCGCCTGTGACGCCCAGAGCGAGACCGTGGTGCAAATCGGGGCCACCCAGGGTTCCTCGTCGAGGATCCGGTTGAACTCGTCCAGCAGCGCCTGACGCTTCGCCTCGCTGTCGGCGGTCGGCCAGCCGTCGATCATCGCCTGGTACTCCGCCGATTCGTAGGCGCACGAGTTGGGGATCCGCATCTGGTAGTTCATCACCGGCAGCGACTGCGGATGCATTGCAAAGAACGAGAAGAGCGCGATGTAGAGCCCCTCATGCGTGCCCGACAGGAACAGATCCAGCCAGGTCGAGAACTCCGCCGCCTCCGGTTCCAGGTTGATTCCCGCCTGCGCCGCATCCTGCTGGATGATCTGCGCCATGTCCAGCGCTTCCTGTTGGAAGCCGATGCAAGAAATCTTGATCGTTGGTGTGCCGCCGGCATATCCCGCTTCCGATATGAGTTGCCGGGCCTCGTCGATGTTGAAGTAGTCTCGGTCGAGGGACTCGTCGTAGCCGGGTGAGAACTCCGGCCAGATCACGTTCTTCGGTTGGGACAGCCCCTCGAAAATCTCCTCACTGATCCGCTGCCGGTCGATCACCCGGTACAACGCCTGGCGCACCTTCGGATCATCCATGGCGGCGTGTCCGCCGCCGCGTGCGGTGCCGACCATTCCCATCACCCAGAGCAGGCTGGTGGGCGGCGACAGTTCGACGTTGAAGTTGTCGTCTTCGGCCAGGTTCGCGTGCCACGCCTTGGGCACGTCGTAGGCCATATCGATTTCGCCCGCCTGCAGCGCCAGCGTCATGGCCTCTGCGTCCTGGAAGGTGTGCCACTCGATTGCGTCTACCAGGGATGGGTCGAAGAAATTCTCGAAGCGATCTCCGCGGGCGAACACATCGACCTCATAGGCGTCGGTGTCGAAGCGGAATGCGCCGCTGGCATTGACCTGCGTGTAGCCCTCCAGCCCCGGAATCGCGTCGGCGTCGTGGATGTTGGCGAAATGCAGCGCGTCGAAGATCGCTTCGCCCGGCCAGGCCAGGTCGAACTGCAGCGTCGTCTCATCGATCGCGGTCACATCGTTGACGTACGTGTTGTAGATGCTTTTCACCTGGCTGTTCGCGACATCTTCGTCATCCATCCGCTCGAGACTCTTCTTCACTTCCTCCGCGGTCAGCGGCTTGCCGTCGTGAAAGGTCAATCCCGGCCGCAGGGTCATGGTCAGCATCGTCTGGTCGTCATTGAACTCCCAGCTCTCGGCCAGGTGCGGCTGGGGAATCAATCCGTCCGCGTTGTACTTCGTCAACGACTCCCAGATCGCCGGGCCGTAGGCGATGTCCCCCGCGTATGGTCCGCTGTAGTTGGCCGGCGAGTAGATGGCGCCCAGCCGCAACGTGCCGCCGGTTGGAGGCTCGGCCGGTTCGGGCGCCGCTGCTTGTTGCTGTTCTTGCTGTGCTTGGGCCTCTTGCTGAGCCGGTTGTTCGGCGGCTGGCTGCTCCTGTTCCTGTGGTTGTTCCGGCTCAGCGACGGCCTCTTGTTGCTGCTCTTCCTGCTGTGGCACGGCCTGCTGCTGTTGCTGCATGGCCTGCTCTTGCTGCTCAGCCTGCTGTTGCATCTCCTGCTGCTGTTGTTGCTGCTCGGCGACGGCCTGCGGCTGGGCGTCGCCGTCATCGTCGCCGCCGCAACCGACCAGCGCCAGGCCTGCCGCGCCGACGCCGGCTCGGGCGCTCGCTCGGAGCACGCTCCTCCGGCTCAGCCGTTGGGTGCGAACACGATTCCATTGCTTGTGACTCATTGCCAGTCTCCTGTCGGGCGTCCAGCCCGCCGACGCGAACCGTGTCATTCCTTTGCCTCAAGCTAAAGAACTACAGTCGGCGTTGCAGAGACGGGCTGTGGACGCGGAGTGGCGAGTCAGCGATGCCGACGGTGCGGGTCGATTGCTTCGACCACGGAATCGGCTAGGAAGTTCAGCGAGAGCAGGATCAGCGAAAGTCCAAGCGTCGGGAAGAGCACGAACCACCAGTTGCCGGCGAACAGCCAGCGGCGGCCGTCGCTGAGGATGATGCCGAGCGTCGGCGTCGGCGGCGATGCGCCCAGTCCGAGGAAGCTGAGCGTCGCCTCGGCGATCACGGCGAAGGCCATCGCCAGCGCCGCCTGCACCAGGAGCGGCGGCAGCGCGTTGGTGGCGATATGGCGCATGATGATGCGCGGCGGCGAAGCGCCCAGACAGCGCGCGGCGAGCACGTAGTCACGCTCCTTCTCGGTCAGGAGTTGCGCCCTCGCAATCCTGGCGAAGACGGGGATGTTGGCGATCCCCAACGCCAATGCCACCTGCGACGTCCCGGTACCGAGTATGGCCAACACGGCAATCCCGAGCAGCAGGAATGGGAAGGCCAGCAGGGTGTCGACGAGGCGCATCAGAATCGCCTCAAGCCAGCCTCCCGCGTAGCCCGAGACAAAGCCCACGATCGTGCCGACCAGTCCACCCCCGAGTACGCCGGCGATCGATACGTACAGCGAGATCCTCAGCCCGAACAGGATGCGGCTGAAGATGTCGCGCGACAGGTCGTCGGTGCCGAACCAGTACGTGCCCGACGGCGCGAGCAGACGGGCGCCGCGAATCTGTTCGGCCTCGCCGTGGGGAGCCAGCACGTCGGCGAAGATCGCCACGAAGATCAGCCCGCCGAAGACGACTGCTCCGATCGCGCCCTGCGGGTTGGTCACGGTTCGGTAGAACGCGTCAACGGTCAACGACTGGTCGCGCATGCGGCGCAGCCAGGTTTGCTCCAACGGCGCGTACTGAGACTCGGTCTGTGCCCGGGCCATGCTCAGCCCGCCAATCCGGACACGCGGATGCGCGGATCGAGATAGCCGTAGGTGATGTCCGCGATCGTGTTCGCGGCGACGAAGAGGAAGACGAGGATCGCAAGCATCGCCTGGATCAACAGGTAGTCACGCCCATTGATGCCGTCGATGATCAGGAAACCGAATCCCGGTCGCGTGAACACGATCTCAACCACGATGGCCCCAGCCAGCAGGTTTCCGATCTGCAGCGCGGCGATGGTCACGATCGGAATCAGCGCATTGCGCAGGGCGTGATTGATCACGACCTTGCGGCCTTCGAGTCCTTTCGCGTGCGCGGTGCGGACATAGTCCTGCGCCAGCGCCTCCGCCACCGACGTGCGCACGAACCGGGCGAGCACGGCGGCGATGACCGATCCCGCCGCAATCGTCGGCAGGACCAGCCGATGCACACCGGCGACAAAGTCCTCAAACACGCTGACCCGTCCGGAGACCGGGAATAGATCCAGCTCCACTGCGAAGATCCACAGCAACAAAATCCCCAGCACGAAGTTGGGGATACCGAGCGTGAACAGATTGAACACGCTGGCGCCGTAGTCTGGCGGTTTCTTGGCCCAGACCGCCGCCGCCACGCCCAGGGGCACGCCAATCCCCAGCGCGAAGATGTAGGCCGCGACTGCGAGCTCGATGGTCGGCGGGAACGATTGTGCAATCAGGTCGCGGACCGGGACCCGCTTGGTAAACGACTTGCCGAAGTCAAGCTGTACGACGCCGCCGATCCAGTTCCCATACTGGTTCAGGATCGGGTCGTTGAGGCCCAACTGCTCACGAATCCGCTCGACGTCCTCGGGCGTCGCGTCCTCGCCGGCAAGCTGCTGAGCCGGGTCACCCGGGATCAGGCGGATGATCAGGAAGATCACGATGCTGGCCAGGAATACGACCAGCAAACCCTCGAGGAAGCGGCGAACCAGGTATCGTCCCACGCTCAACCGCCCCCAGTTCAGCCAGTCATACCGAGATCCGCCGGTGGGCGAAGGAACATCGCTCCCTGCCCGCCACAATCTACCGCAATTGCCCCTACGTCTCCATGTAGATGTGGTGCAGTCGCGGGATGCTCATGACGTCGTAGTAGAGGTTCTTGACCTTGTTCGTGTAGGCCCAGATCTGGACGGTCGTGCAGATCGGCGAGACCCATGGCTCCTCTGCCAGAATCTGGTTGAAGTCGTCCATCAACTTCTGACGCTTGGCATCCGTGTCGGCGGTCGGCCAACCGTCAATCATCGCCTGGTAGTGCGGCGTCTCGTAGGCGCAGGAGTTCGGAATCCGCATCTGGTAGCTTCCTCTCCCGACGCCGCGCCCCCACGGGCGCGGCGTCGGGAGAGTATGCCGATCTGGGATCGACGTTGCAACCGGACAGGCCGAACGTGCCCGTCAGCTAGACCTGATGGATCCGCTGCATCGAGGGGATGCTCAGCACGTCGAATTCGATCCCGGTGAACT
This sequence comes from Dehalococcoidia bacterium, assembly GCA_965204335.1. GTDB lineage: Bacteria > Chloroflexota > Dehalococcoidia > Bin125 > Bin125 > Bin125. The sequence continues at coordinate 1,351,601 of OZ241982.1, forward strand.
TGCTCGACCAGGCCCAGATGTCGCTGCGGGTGACGATCGGGGCGATCCACGGCTCGTTGTCGAGCAGCGTGTTGAACTCCTCCAGCAACTCGTTGCGGCGCGCATCTGAGTCGGCGGTGCCGAAGCTGTCGATCAGCGCCTGGTAGTAATCCGGGCCGTACGCGCACGAGTTCGGAATCCGCATCTGGAAGTTCATCACCGGCAGCGTCTGCGGATGCAGGGCGAAGAACGCGTAAGACGACAAGTACGACTCGTGCTTGGCGTTCAGGAATCGATCCCGCGCGACGGCGGGTTCGTAGAGCTTGATCTCGAGGTTGATTCCCGCCTCGGCAGCGCCGGCCTGGATCACCTGGGCGATTTCGTTCGCCTCACCTCCGCCGTGGCCGAGCTCGATGGTCAGTTCGCCGGGTCCGTAGCCGGCCTCTTCAAGCAGCCGCGCGGCTTCTTCCGGGTCGAAGTAGTCCCGGTCGCGGGCTTCGTCGTAACCCGGTGAGAACGGGGGCCAGAGGATGTTCTTGGGTAGCGCCAGACCTTCGAACGTTTCGTTGGCGACACGCTCGCGGTCGATGCACCGGTAGAGCGCCTGTCGCACCTTCGGGTCGGCGAATGCGGGGTGTCCGCCGTTCTCGTTCGGGATGACCATGCCCAGCACCCAGATCGCGAGCGTCGGCGGGGCGATCACCACCGTGTAATCGGGATCCGAGTTGAAGCGTTCGTAGTCCGGCTTGGGCAGACGGTTGGTCAGGTCGATCTCGCCGGCGCCCAGCGCCAACGACATCGCTGTGGCGTCCGGGAACTGGTATTGCTCGATCCCGTCCAGCAGCGCGGGCTCGTAGAAGTTCTCGAACCGCTCGCCCGCGACGTACTGATCGACGAGATAGCTGGATGCGTCCATCCTGAACGGCCCGGAGCCGTTGCAGGAGACGTAACCGTCGAGGTTGGGAATGTCGTCCACGTCGTGGATTTGGGCGTAATTGAGCACGTCGAAGATCAGTGTGCCGCCCCAGGCCATGTTGATCTGCAGCGTCACCTCGTCGATCACATCGACCGACGAGACGTACTTGGTCATAATGCCCTTGACCTGGTTGTTGGCGACGCCCTCGTCGTCCATCGCTTCCAGGCTGCGCTTGACCTCGGTGGCGTTGAGCGGCTTGCCGTTGTGGAACTCGAGACCCGGTCGCAGCTTGACCTGCAACATGGTCTGGTCGTCATTCAACTCCCAGCTCTCGGCCAGGTGCGGCTGCGGGTCGAGACCATCGGGTGAGTACTTGGTCAGCGTGTCCCAGAACGGGATGTAGAGCGGGATGTGCGCCGACGACGACAGGTAGGGAGCCCGATAGGTCGAAAGCCCGATATCCGAGCCGATCCGCAGGACGCCGCCGCGACGCGCGTCGTCGGCAGGCGCCGATACGGTCTGCTGCTGTTGCTGTTCCTGTTGTTGCTGCTGCGGCTGGTCCTGCTGCTGTTGTTGGGCTGTGGTTTGCTGCTGCTCCTGGGGCTGATCCTGTTGAGCCGCCTGCGGCTGGTCCTGCGGCTGATCCTGCTGTTGCGCTTGCCGCTGAGCCTGTTCTTGTTGCTGCTGTTGCTGGGCGACAGCCTGCTGCTCGTCGTCGTCCCCACAGCCGATCAGCGCCAGCCCGGCCGCGCCGAGACCGGCTCGCCCGCCGGCTCTCAACAGCCGACGCCGGCTCAGTTGTTGTTTGCGAATTCGCTGCCAGTAGTTCTTCTCGTTCATCGTGTCTCTCGCTCCCGTCGCGACCGACATCTGCGGGCGCGCATTGCGACAGTATGGCGTTCAGGGTCCAGCCTGGCAACCGAATCCGGGCCGCCCGTCGCGCTCGGCTAGTCTGGCCCCAACTGCCCAATTGATTGTTCAACAACGAAGGAGAGTGCTATGCGCGGCGTAGGTGTGATCGAATTCGGCGGACCCGAGGCGCTTCGGGTGGTAGACCTGCCCGAGGTTCACGCCGGACCCGGAGAGGTCCGATTGCGCGTGCATGCGGCGACGGTCAACCCCACCGACACCTTCATCCGCGGCGGCGCTCGCGCCGATGCTCTGCGCGAGCAGGGACCGCCGCCGTACATCCCCGGCATGGACGCCGCCGGCGTGATCGACGAGGTCGGACCGGACACTGAGACCGACTTGCAGGTCGGAGACGCCGTCATGGCCATGGTCATCCCACGGGGCAGCCACGGCGCGTATCGCGAGAGCATCGTGCTCAAGGCCGACGCCGTCACACGCGCGCCGGCCGGTTCGAACCATGCCGAGGCTTCGACCCTGCCGATGAACGCGCTCACGGCGCGGCAGTCGCTCGACCAGATGAATCTCCAGCCCGGACAGACGCTCGCCGTGACCGGCGCAGCCGGATGCTACGGCGGCTACATGGTCGAACTGGGCAAGGCAGACGGTCTGACGGTGATCGGCGACGCGTCCGAGAAGGACGTGCAACTGGTCAAGGACCTGGGCGCGGACATCATTGTCCCGCGCGGCGACGACATCTCCGAGCAGATTCGCCAGGTGTTGCCCGACGGCGTCGACGGCCTCGCCGACGGCGCCGTGCAGAACGAGCTCGCAGTTGGCGCAATCAAGGACGGCGGTCAATACGCCAGCGTCCGCGGCTGGCGCGGCGAGCCCGAACGCGACATCACATTCCACGTCACCATGGTCTTCAGCTACGACCGCCGAGCCGACCTGCTCGACACGCTGCGCCAGCAGGTCGAGGACGGCCAGGTCACGTTGAGGGTCAACTCGACCTACCCGGCCGAGCAAGCCGCCGAAACCCACCGCCTGTTCAAGCAGGGAGGCCACCGAGGCCGCTTTGTGATCACGTTCGACTAGCGCCGGCTACTTGTTGCGCACGTAGGGGCTCGTCGCCTCAAGGATGGCGTCGGCGAGGAAGTTCAACGCAATCAACATCAGCGCGAGCGCCGCGATTGGCGCCAGCGCAAACCACCAAGCGCCGATGATCAGAAACTCCCGCGCTGCGTTGAGGATGAGCCCGATGGTTGGCGTCGGTGGAGAGGCGCCGAGACCAAGGAAGCTCAATGATGCTTCGGCGATAACCGCGAACGCCATCACCAGTGCCGCCTGAATCATGATCGGCGGCAGTGTATTGATCGCGACGTGGCGCAGGATGATCCGCACCGGACCCGATCCCAGGGTGCGCGCCGCCATGACGTAGTCGCGCTCCTTCTCCTGCAACATCTGACCCCGCGCCAGCCGGCCGAAAATCGGGATCGCCCCGATTCCCAGCGTGATCGCCACTTCCCTGGTACCGGTTCCTAGCACGGTGAGTATTACCAGCGCGACGAGGATCCCCGGAAAGGCTAGCATCGTGTCGACCAGCCGCATCAGGATCGCGTCGACCCAGCGGCCGATGTAGCCGGCGGTGTAGCCAATGGCGACGCCGATCGGCAATCCGATTGCGACCGCGCCCAAGCTGACGAGGAGCGAGATCCGCAGGCCGTAGATCATGCGGCTGAGCAGGTCGCGGCTGACCTCATCAGTGCCGAAGGGGTGAGACCAGGAGGGCGACAGGAGGCGCGAGCCTCGCAGCTGGGTCTCGTAGTGATACGGGGCAATCTGGTCGGCGAAGATCGCCGCCACGATGAACACCCCCAGGATGACGATGGCGATCTGTCCCCGACGCTCACGCGCGACCCGGTAACTGACATCGAACCACTGCGATTGCTGCCGCCAGGTCAGAATGCGCAGACGAATGCGTTCACGCTGGAAAACCGGCTGCGGTGGCCCGAGGTCAGCCATTAGCGCACCCGAATCCGAGGATCGACGAGGCCGTAAGCCACATCGGCCAGGGTGTTGACCACCACGAACACCGTCACCAGTATCACGAGCATGCCCTGGATGAGCTGGTAGTCCCGGCTCTGAACGCCGGAGATGATCAACGCGCCGAAGCCGGGCCGCGCGAATACGACCTCAACGATCACCGCGCCGGAAATCAGGAAGCCGATTTGCAGTGCCGCAACGGTGATCACCGGGATCAGGGCGTTACGCATCGCGTGCCGCAACACGACGGTTCGTTCTCGCAACCCCTTGGCGCGCGCGGTTCGCACAAAGTCCTGGCTCAATGTCTCGATGATCGAGGCCCGGACAAAGCGGGCCAGCACCGCCGCCGATCCGGCGCCAACGGCGATCATCGGCATGATCAGGAACTTGATCGCCTCGAGCGGATCCTCATCGATCGCAACTCGTCCCGTGATGGGCAACACATCCAATATCACGCCAAGAACCCACAGGAGGAGGATGCCCAGTACGAAGTTCGGGATGCCCAGTGTGAACATCGTGAACCCGGTCGCGGCGTAGTCGGGTCCGCCGCCGGGTCTCAAACCGGCGAAGATACCCAGCGGAATACCAATGATCAGCGCAAAGAAGTAGCCCGCGACCGCGAGCTCCGCGCTGGGCAGAACTGCAGCGCCAATGAGTCTGTCAACCGTGATTCGGCGAGAGTACGACTCTCCGAAGTCGCCCTGCAGCACGCCGCCCAGCCAGTTAGCGTACTGCTCGACCAGCGGGTCGTTCAGTCCGAGCCGTTCGCGGACCGCCTCCACATCCGCGGGCGTCGCATCCTGTCCCGCCAGCAGCGCCGCCGGGTCGCCGGGAATCAGGCGCATGGCCAGGAACACCAGGATGCTGGCCAGCAGCACCACCGCGAGGCCCTGGCCGAACCGGCTGATCAGGAACGAACCCACGAATGGCGCTCCTTTGCGAGCTGGCCAGGCGGCCCGTTGCAAGCTGCGGGACCGATGCCCGCCGGGGCCTCCGCGACGACCGCTCGCGCCGCCTCAGACGAAGCGGAGCGAGCGGCCCCGAGTTGCGTAGCGGTGAGTCTACGGATCGGCTATGCCTCGTCTACCCACCATTCTTCCGTGAACGTGAAGATTTGTGCCGGCCAGGTCTCTCCTTGTACGCGGCTGTTGACGATCGTTGTGTTGTTGATCGTGTGGTAGGGGAGCAACCAGGGGCCTTCCGCCCAGAGCTCGTTCCAGTCGTTGAACAGTTCCAGTCGTTCGGCCGGGGTCGGCTGCGAACCGAATCCTTCGACGATCCGCTTGTATTCCCCGGTCACGGAGGCCACGGCATTCTCGGGGAAACGGAACTGGAAGTTCATGTTTGGCAGCGTCTCCGGCGCCATCCAGAAGAATCCGGTGCCCGCCACGTAACAGCCAGGAAAGGTGCCGGTCAGGAAGTAGTCGACCCATTCGGCGACCTCCTGCTTGACGATCGTGATGTTGATGCCAACATCCTTCAGGTTCGCCTGCAGGATCTCGGGGATCACTTGATGGGAGAACGTGTTGGAGACGAACAGGTCCATCTCCACGCCTTCCCAGCCGGATTCCACCACGAGTGCCGCGGCGCCCTCCGGATCGTACGGATCCTTGTCGAAGGCTGGGTCATAAGCAGGCGAGTTCGACAGCCACATCTGATTGGTCGACATGCCGATCCCCTGGAACACATCCTCGTGCAGCCGCTCACGGTCGATCGCCTTGTGCAGGGCGAGCCGGAAGCGCGGATCGTCGTTCGCTGGATGTCCGCCCCCGAGGTGTGTCTGGACCGGCCCCATGACCCACATCCCACCAGCCGGTCCCTCAAGCTGGGTGAGGTGGTCCATCTCTCCGAGCCGTAGATATTGATCAGGGTTGACCGTCGCAAAGTCAATTTCCCCAGCCTCCAAGGCCAGCGCCCTGGTGTCCTCGTCCGCGATGGTGCGGACCTCGATCGCGTCGAGGTAGACGTCCCTGTAGAAGTTCTCGTTTCGGACCACCGTGTACCGCTCACTGGGCTCGTACTGGTCGAAGTCCCACATGAACGGGCCGCTGCAGCCCCCAAAGGACTCAACGGCGTTGTATGCCTCAATCTCGTCCGCGTCGTGGATTTGCGCGAAGTGGAACATGTCGAAAATGATGTCGCCCGGCCAGATTGGGTGGTTGAACATCAATGTGCGATCGTCGATCACGTCAATCGATTCGAGGTAGTTGGCGATCAATCCCCTGACCTGGCTGGAGTTGGAGACGTCCACGTTGGCGATGACCTCGAAGGTGGCCTTGACCGCCTCCGCGTTGATCGGCTTGCCGCTGTGGAATTCGATGCCCTCGCGAAGGGTGACCTCTGTGGCCGTGGCATCGGCGTTTTGCTGCCACGATTCAGCGAGTCGCGGCTCGGCGTCGCCGCCGTTACCCTCCCGACGCCTCATCAGGCAGTCCCACATGCCGATCGTCCACCCCTCGGTCGCATCGCCTCTGCCGACCGCAAACGGCCCGGTCGTCCCGCTGAAGGTTTCTGGAGTAGCGGCGTCAGCTGCCACGATCTTGCCGCCGCGTTTCGGTCCATCGTCAGCCTGTTGCGCCTGGGCGACGGCCGCCTGCTCCTGCTCCTGCTGCATTGCCTGCTGCTCAGGCTGCTCCTGAGCCTGCTGCTGCATCGCCTGCTGTTGTTGTTGCTGTTGCTGCTGCGCCTGAGCTGCGGCCGGCGCTGCTTGCTGGTCATCGTCGTCATCTCCGCAGCCGATCAGCGCAATGGCGCTTGCGCCGAGTCCCGCGCGGGCCGAGGCGCGCAGGATCGACCGCCTGCTGTACTGTCGCTTCTTGATTCGTTGCCAGTAGTTTCGGTCGCTCATTCGAACCCGTTCCTTCCAACCGCTTTGAATGCCGAGCGATTGCAGGGAGTATGCCTAGCTGGAGTCGGGTTTGCAACTCTGGTCAGCGGACGTTGCGTAAGCGTGGATCGAAGGCGTCGCGGATGCCGTCTCCGACGAAGTTGAAGGCGATCACCATCAGGATGATCGCGGCGGCGGGGCCGATCATCGGCCAGCCGTTGCGGCGGATCAGGGTCTTGTAGGCCTCAGAGACCATCCCACCCCAGGCGGGGGTCGGCGGCTGGACGCCGGCTCCGATGAAGCTCAAGCCTGCCTCGACGAGGATGATGCCCGCGGCTGAGAGGGAGGCGAGCACCATGATCGGGGCGACCGCGTTGGGCAACAGGTGACGCCACATGATTCGCCACGGGGTTGCGCCGAGCGCGCGCGCCGCGTCTACATACACATCGTTGCGGATCGTCACGACGATCCCACGGGTCAGGCGGGCATAGCCGGGCGACCAGACGATGCCGATCACGATCATCGAGTTGGTGATCGACGGCCCCAGCGCGCCGGTCACGGCGAGAATCAGGATCAGGCCGGGCATCGCCATGAGGGCGTCGACGATGCGCATGATGATCAGCTCGTCAAGCTTGCCGCCGATGTAGCCGGAGATCAGACCCAATGGCACGCCCAGCACGATGGCGACGCCGATCGCGGCGAGCACGATCTGCCATGCGATTCGTGCTCCATACAAGGTGCGGCTGAGCACGTCGCGGCCCTGCGCGTCGGTGCCGAAGATGTGATCCCAGCTCGGCGGTTGGAAGACCGCTTCCAGCCGGAGGTTTGTGGTCAGCGGGTCGGCCGGCGCGATCAGCGGGGCGAAGGCGGCGCAGATACCGAATCCGAACAGCAGGAAGGCGCCGACGACGGCGGGCCGGTTGCGCACGAAGACCCGGAGGATCGGCGCCGCCTCCTGGAAGAAGCCGAGGCTGCCGATGCGTTGCAGTCGCCCCTGCGGCGCGCCAGGAGTGTCGACGACCGCGCTCATTCGCTCGCCTCCGCTCCCATGCGGATGCGCGGGTCGAAGAGGGGGTAGGAGAGATCAACCAGCAGGTTGACCAAGATCACGGAGACGGCGAAGAACATGGTCACGTTCTGAGTGACGGCGTAGTCGCGCTCCTGGACGACAGCTTCGACGAACAAGCGGCCCATCCCGGGGATCGAGAAGACGGTCTCGGTGATTACTGCGCCCGAGAAGATCAGGCCGGCCTGGAAGCCGAACACCGTGACGATGGGAATCAGTGCGTTGCGCAGTCCGTGTCGGACGATCACAACTCGTTCGCGCAAGCCCTTGGCTCTGGCCGTGCGGATGTAGTCGTCGGTCAGGACGTTGATCATCGCCGAGCGGGTCTGGCGCATCAGCAGTGTCGTCGCGGTGAGCGAGACGGCGATCACGGGTAGCGCCATGTGCTTCATGTTCTCGGCCGGGTCCTCCCAGAACGGCACATAGCCGAAGATCGGGAACCAGCCAAACTCAAGACCGAGCACGATCACCAGCGCAATCCCGGTCAGGAATTCGGGGATCGAGTTGCCGACAATCATCAGCGTGCTGGCGCCGACCTCCTTCTTCGACCCGGGCCGCAGCGCGGACAACACGCCGACCGGAATCGCAATCGCGATCACCACGATCAGGCTGAGGATGCCTAACTGCATGGTGGCCGGGACGCGGCGCTCGAAGTACTGGTTGATCGAGACCTCGCCGATCAGCGAGGTACCGAGGTCACCCTGCAGCGCGTTCCAGATCCAGCGTCCGTAGCGTTCGGGCAGGGGTTTATCGAGTCCGAGCCGACGTTTGGTTGCTTCGATCAGCTCCGGCGTCGCTTCCACGCCGAGGATGCCGGCTGCGGGGTCGCCGGGCAGGATGTTCATCAGCGCGAAGACCAAAACGCTGATCACCCAGAGGACGAACAGCGAGGAGACGATCCTCGTGGTGACGTAGCGCAGCATCGCCGATCAGCCCCTCAGCCTTTGTGTCCGTCGTTGCCGTGCACTGGCGCGGCAATCTCGCAGCCTTGGCAGCGCCGTACCCGCGCTGCGAGATACCCGCGACAAGCGCGGGTATGACGGAGGTGGGTGGCTTAGACGTTGTTGAACCAGATGCCCTTGAAGCTCATTCCCTTGGGGAAGCCGAAGAAGGGGATAATCTCGAAGTTCTCGACATGCGGCTGGGCCACCCAGTTGGCCGGCCACTGGGCGATATAGGGGAACCACATGTGTTCCTCTTCGGCCTCCCAGACCTTGGCGTAGAGTGGCACCCGGTCATCCTGGCTGGCCGGGACCGCAGCATCCCAGACCAACTGCTCGGTCGCGTTGAGGTTGGCCAGCACCTGGTCGTTGGGATAGTCCGCCGTGCTGGCTCGGCCGGTGCGCGGGCCGCCCTCGGGCGATCCGTACATCCAGTTCTGCAGACCTTCAAAGGAAGGACGCAGGACCGGGTCGGGATCGAACGGCGACTCCCAGGACAGCGTCCCGATTGTCCAGTCCTGGGTGGCCAGGAGACGCGGGATGATCTCGGCCTCCGTGCCCTTGATGTACTCCATCTCCATACCGGCGTTGCGCATCTGCGAGTTGACCGGCTCGGTGACGACCGTCTGGAACTCGGCGATGTAGCTGAGGTGGATGCCCTCGATGCCGTCGCCGTAACCGGCGGCGTCCATCAGTTCATGGGCCACCTGGAGGTCGTGGTCGGGGTAGTAGTTCTTGTCCTTCGGCAGAGCCCAGCTCTCGACCGAGACCGGCGCACGCGAGGGCGCTCCCAGACCTTCCCAGGCGACCTCGTTGATCGCCTGCCGGTCCAGGGCTCGGTTGTAGGCGTGGCGCAGACGCGGGTCGCGGAAGGCGTTGAAGGGCAGACCGTCCGAGGGAGCGTTCGGGTTCAGGTTGAACCAGGTCTGCGTCCAGGTCTGAGCCGTTCCGCGGATGACCTTCATTCCGTCGGCCTCGAGGTCGGCCTGGAGGTCCGAGTTGACGCCTCCGGTCGGCGCATCGATGTCGATGTCGCCGTTAAGGAAGGCGTTCCAGGCCGTGTTCTGGTCGGGAATGATGTTCTGGACGAAGCCGTCGAGGTGGACGTTGTCGTTGTCCCAGTAGCCGTCCCAACGCTCGCCGACCCAGCGCTCGCCGGGCTCGTGGACCACATGCTTGAGGTGGCCGGCGCCGACGGGGTTGGTCACAGCGGTGTCGAAGTGCTCGGGCGAGATCAACAGGCCGGTGCCGGGGAACTGCTGGAAGAAGGCCAGGGTCGGGCCGAACGGCTCGCCGTTGACCAGCTTCCAGGTGGAATTGTCGGTGGCTTCGAAGAAGTCGGCGTACTGGATGCCGCCGCGGTTGCGGGTGCCGCCGGCGAGGTCCTTGACGTCGCGAATGCGCTCCATGTTGAGCTGCACGGCGTTGGCGTCGACCGGCGCGCCATCCTGGAAGATCGCACCGGGACGCATCGTGAACAGATAGGTCACGTCGTCGGGGATCTCGATGTTCGAGGCCAGCATCGGGATCACGCGCGCCTGGTCGTCGAAACCGAGCAGGCGGTCGTAGATGTGAACCCAGTAGCCCAACGCGTCGCCACCGGTGATGCCGATGTGCGGGTCGAAGCCGCCCTGCGGGTCCTCGAACCAGCTGTGTTGCAGCGTGCCGCCGCGTCGCGGACCCCCAGTCGCCTGGGCGGCCTGCTGTTGCTGTTCCTGCTGTTCGGCCTGGGCGACGGCGGCTTGCTGCTGTTGCTCTTGCTGCATGGCCTGTTGTTCGGCCTGCTGCTCGGCCTGCTCTTGCTGCATGGCCTGCTGTTGTTGGTCTTGCTGCTGCTGAGCCTGCGCTGCCGCCGGCTGATCGTCGTCGTCATCGTCGCCGCCGCAACCGACCAGCGCCAGACCGGCGGCGCCGACCCCGGCCCGCGCCGAGGCTCGCAAGAGCGACCGCCGCGACATTCTGCTACGCCGCATTCGCTGCCAGTAGTTGCGCTCGCTCATCTGGACAATCACTCTCTACGCCGACCGGAAAGGGTCGACCGCTTGTTCAGGGCAGTATCACGACTGGGGATTGTGTTTGCAATGAGAGTCGCTCAAGAGTGCCCGCCCTGGAAGACATCGTCTACGCCAGCACTTTCAGCCTCGATACGCCCGATTCAGCGCCTGCCTCATCTGCAGGGTCTGCGAAGCGGCGACGGCGTTCGCCTTCCGGTATTGGTCCCAGCGCTCCCGTTCGCGGCGCGTGAGCTCGGGCTTGACCGAGGTCGGGACTCTCAGGCCGAGCAGCATTGATGCGTAGCCGCTATAGCCGAAGATCGTTGCGTTCGAGGTCAGACGCGCCAGCAGCCGGGAGGGCCCGACCTCGGCGTAGCAATCGACCATCTCCTGGATCTGACCGAGCGGAGACTCGGCGCGGCAATGACGCCAGAACGGTGTGTCCTGGTGATGGTTGAACTTGTAGTGCAAGGCGAGGAAGTCGCGCACATCGTCCCAGGTTGAGGCGAAGCGCTCGTTGAGCAGGTAGCGCAGGGAATCGGTGAGGATGCGGTCCGAATCGGTCAGCGCCCAGGCCAGGTTGTAGATCTGCTCGATGATCAGGTGCAGCGAGGTCGCCTCGAGCGGCTCGACGAAGCCCGAGGCGTTGCCGACCGCGACGACATTCTCGACGACGTAGCGCTCGCGCCGGCCCGAAGGGAACTTGAGCAGTCGCAGTTCCGCATCGGCGAGCTGCGATTGCAGCGCGCGCAACTCCGTCTCAGCCTCCTCCTCCGAGCAGAACTGCGACGAATACACGTAGCCGCGCGTGACCTGATCCTCGAAGTCGATCCGCCAGCACCAGCCGTGCTTCATCGTGGTCATCGTCGTGTAGGGACGGATCGTGTCGTCCTCGGGGAAGTCGGTCCGCGACCACGAGCCGACCAGCGCACGGTCACAGTAAAGCGCGTCGCGGTAGGAGATGTAGGGTTCCTCGAGCGCCTGGCCCAGGAGCAGCGATCCGAAGCCTGAGCAGTCGACGAACAGATCCGCCTCGAGCTCCCGGCCGCCGGCCAACTTCAGCGATTTGACGCCGCCCGACTCGTTTCGTTCGACGCTCACAACCTGGTCGGCGACCAGCTCCGCACCGGAGGCCGCCGATTTGCGCTCCAGGTAGTCGATGAATGAAGCGTTGGGGATGTGGTACGTCGCGCGCGGATCGAGCGAGAGTCGGCCATTGCGGATGTTCGCCGGAGATCGGTCGCGATCCATGATCGCGTTGAATGTGCTCGCATCTCGCATGTCGTGGAGGCAGTAGAAGGCATTCCACCTGGACAGTCCCTCAATCCGCTGGTCGAGGTACTTGTCGAAGGTGTAGTTGAAATGCGGTACGTCCTTGGCGCCCCACTCGAAGCGCAGGCCGAGCTTCCAGCTCGGTCGGACCTCCCGGTGGAACTCGTTGCGGTCGATCCCGAGGTGCTCGTGCAGGTGGACCGGCACGGCGGGGGTCGTCGATTCGCCGACGCCGATGATCGGGATGTCGGGCGAGTGAACGACAGTCAGTTTGACCTGGGGCAGCATCCGGCGAACGGTGAGCGCGGCGAGGAATCCGGCGCTTCCTCCGCCAACCACGACCGCGCTGCGAATCGGCTCCGAGGTGTTGTTGCTCACGACGATGTCGGTCGCGGAGAGGAGGTTACTGAGCGCCAGGAAGACTGTGCTCGGAGGCGCTGAGCAATTCGTGCACGGCGGGAACGAGAGCGCGGGGAATCAACATGACGGAGTAGTCGCCATCCAGGAAGGCTGCTTCGTCTTCGGCGATCGCCTCATCGTCCGACTGCGATTCGTAGTGCGCGATCACGCGTTGCACTTTGCTTTCATCCCAGCCTGGCGGAAAATCGTTGGTGCGCTGCGTCATCACCCTTTCCTTCGATTGCGTCGCCGAAATGCGCGGAGCTGTTTGCTGGTCAAGTCGTAGGCGGTGATCACGAACAGGCTGCCCGGCTCCGTGCGGCGCGTGTAGATCACACGCAGGAATCGCCCGCCTTCTGTTTGGCCGACAGCGATCCGCGAATCCTCCCGGCCAGGCCGATCCTCTCGAGGCGAGAGTAACACTTCCTCGACCTCGTGCTCCGCGACGCCGTGCCGATGAATGTGCGCGGCATCCGTCTCCGGATCAATGTAGAAGCGCAGGTTCATTCGCCGCTGCCGGGATCGGAGGCTGTAGGTCGGTCTCTGGCTCCTCTAGGCTTGCGCGGCCTCCGCGACTGCCTGCGCGACGGTCTGCGCATTGACGACGCCATGCTCGAGGAAGTCGGTCACGACCCTTGCGTAGGCCGACGGCACTTCGCGCGGGACGCCGTGTCCGACCCGACTGAAGACGTGCAGCGTGCCGTTGCCGAGCCGTGCGAAGTCCTTCAGGTTGGGCGCGAGCAACGAGTCGGCGGCTCCGGCCAGGATCAGCGTCGGCGTCTGGACTTCGCCCAGGCGGTCGCCCTTGTGATAGTTCACCATCGCGTCCCAACAGCCGTCGTAATGACCCTCGGAGACTGAGAGCATGCGATCGACCTGCGCTTCAACGGCGCCGTGCGCGGATTCGCGCGGGACACCCGCGAGCGTCGTGCGGATGAGGAGGTCGCGTTCCTTGTTCGCCCAGCGCTCGCGCATCGTGTCGCGAGCTGATTGCGGCATCTGAATCCCGTCGGCCGGAGCGGGCGCGGAGAGCGACAGGCTGAGCAGCCGGTCCGGATAGGACAGTCCCAGCTCAAAGCCGATCAGCCCGCCCATGCTCTGGCCGGCGTAGTGGAAGCGGTCGAACCCGTGATAGTCGGCCATGCCGACCACGTCGGCGGCGAGCTGTTCGATCGTGTAGCCGTCGTCGGGGTGAGCCGAGTCGCCGGCTCCGCGGCAATCCATCGCGATGCAGCGGTAGTTGGCGCTCATCCGCTCGATCACCGGCGCCCAGCCATCGTGGGAGGCGGTGTAGCCGTGCTGGAAGATGATCGGGTCGCCGATGCCGGAGTCCTCGAAGTAGAGGTCGACCCCGTTGATGTTCGCAATTGCCATCCTGGCCTCCTAGCGAGCCGTGTAGCCGCCGTCGACCGGCAGCGCGATCCCGTTGACGAAGCTGGCGTCGTCGGAGGCGAGGAATGCCGCGGCCGCGGCGATCTCCTCCGGCTGACCCAGCCGACCCAGCGGATGCAGTGAGGCGAGGAACTCCTCCGCGCCTTCCATGTCTCTGATCTGGGCCGTCATCGGTGTGTGTATGTAGCCGGGACAGATCGCGTTGACGCGCACGTTGCGCGGTCCGTAGGTCACGGCGAACTGGCGCGTGATTCCGACCACGCCGTGTTTTGCCGCGACATATGCCCCCGCGCCCTCCTCCACCTCGAGGTCGATGTCTCGCGTCGAGGCGCTGCTCAGCAGGCCGTTCAGTCCGGCGATCGAGGCGGTGTTGATGATCGACCCGCCGCCGCGCTCGGACAGCATCGCCGCGCCGTGGAAGGTGCCGTAGTAGACGCCGCTGAGATTGACGTCGATGGTGCGGTCCCAGCCGTACTGGCTGCCGCCGATGCCGGCGTTGTTGAAGAGCACGTCGAACCCGCCGAGCACCTGGACCGTCTGGGCCAGCGCGTCTTTGACCGCATCCTCGGAGGTAACGTCCAGTTCCATCGTCGCCGAGCGGCCGCCGTGCTCGGCGATCTGGGCGGCGGTCGTCTGCGCGCCCTCAGCATTGATGTCGGCGCACATCACCGCCGCGCCCTCGGACGCCATGCGCAGCGCTGATGCTTGTCCGATTCCCGATCCTGCGCCGGTGATCAGCGCGACGCGTCCCTCAAGTCGATCCATCGCCATATCAAGCCCCTGTCGCAATCATCCTGCCGTGTCCGCGCAGTCTAGGTCGGAGCCCAGCCGGTTAACGGCTTCGTGGATATGCTGGGTTGGTGGGAGGTTAGTGCCAATGGCAGTCGGCGAACCCGGCATAGTCGCGGATTACGAAGAGCAGGCTCGCGAATTCTTGCGAAAGGCCCGCGAGTACCTGGCATCGGGAGATTTGCACCAGGCCTCGGAGAAGGGTTGGGGTGCGGCTGCTCACATGGCGAAGGCGGTCGCGGCGGCTCAGGGCTGGAGCTATGAGACGCACGCGGAGTTCAGCAGCGTTCTAAACCATGCCAGACAGGCGACTGGCGACGACCGTCTGCGGGGACTGCGTGGGATCGCCAATGACCTGCACGGCAACTACTGCCGCCGCCGCCGACATCTCGACGCTGATGAAATCGCTCGAGATGTGGAGAGCATGTCGGAGCTGTTGGAACTACTCGCCCCGCTTGCCCAAGACCGGTAGCACCCCCAGATCTGCGAGTGGGAGACAACGCGGCTCGATTGCCTGGCGGGCGCGCTGGTTGCCGCTCATGCGCTCTGGCAGCGCGTTCGTGTCAGTTTCGATGAACGAGTGAGTCAAGTGTAGTGAGGGCGGTTGCGTCACTCGGTTGGAGGGGTGACCTGCCATTAGGCTGCGCAGTGTGAGCTGACAAATCGATTCTGAGGAGAGCGACATGCCGATTGCTGCTGGAGACACCCTGCCCGACGCTAATGGAACCGCAATGAGCGGCGGCCGACCGGGACCGGTCAACGTTCGCGAGCTGGTGGGCGACAAGAAGACCGTCATCTTTGGCGTACCGGGGGCGTTCACGCCGACCTGCACCAACGACCATCTGCCGACCTTCGCCGCCTCCGCCGATCAATTGGCCGCCGCCGGAATCGAGCAGACGATCTGCATGTCGACCAACGACATCTTCGTGCTCCAGGCCTGGAACGAGGCACATGGGGCCGGGCACATCACCATGCTCGCCGACGGCTCGGGCGACATCACCCGGGCGATGGACATCGGCCTCGACCTCAGCGGTCTCGGGCTTGGCTTCCGCTGCACCCGCTTCGCGATGCTGGTCGAGGGCGGCGTGGTCAAGGCCTTCCAGACCGAGGAGAATCCCGGCACCTGCGCGATGACCTCGGCCGCGGCGATCCTCGAGCACGCCTAGGGGGAGTGGGGGCGGCAGCCCCCCTCTGTCCCTACGGGACATCTCCCCCCGCGGAGCGGGGGGAGAGGGGAATTCTTCGTGGGACAGTCCGCGATGGAGGGCTTGCGTCGCAAGGACGCGGAGGCGCTGTTGCGCTATCCCGGCGTGCGCAGCGCGCACACCTATCAGGCCTCCTGGTACAACAACGCGACGTTCGTGTTTCCGCTGTTGGCGGTGATCATCGCGGGGATCGTGTGGCTGGCGACCGGCAGCGCCGAGGCCGGGGGCGCGGCGATCTTCTTCCTGGTTGTGACCGGCGCGATGCTGCCGGTCGTCTTCATCACCTGGCAGCGGCAGACGACGGCGGTCATCGTGCACGAGGACGGGGTGACGGCGCTGCACGCCGGGCTTGAGCAGGAGACGATCGCCTGGGACGATCTGACCAGCGTGGAGCGGGTCGAGACGATGGGGAATGTCCGGTGGTACCTGCGCGGCAGCGGCGAACGACACATTGTGATCGAGGGTGAGATCGCGGAGCGGGAGCAGTTGCTGGATGCGGCGCGGGCGGAGATTGAGCGGCGATAGGGGACCCTCACCCAAGCCCTCTCCCTGAGGGAGAGGGGATCGGAGTGGGTCAGGGAGCGTCGGGAGTGTTCAGGGTTGGTCGGGATTCGGCCGGCAGGGCGATCGCCGCGAGGGCGGTCTCGCCGTCGTCGGCCAGGACGATGGTGACTGCGGCGCCGGAGCCGATTGCCGAGGGATCGACCAGTTCCATTCGCAGGAGGAAGCTCGTCTCGTCGGTCAGGCGGATCTCCGCGCGGCCCGTGGGCGAGTCGATGATCAGCTTGCCGCCCGAGACCGAGATGATGCGACCGGTCAGCACCTGGCGGCCCTGCAGGCCTTCCTGGTTGCCGAACGGGCTCAGACCGCTGGCGCCCAACACCAGTCCCTCGTTCGGATGCGCGGACTCATCGATGTCGATCTGCAGCCGGCCGGCGACGACGTTCTCGGCGATGACGATGTCCTCCTCGGACGGTTGCGGGGCGACGATGTCCGTACCCACGAACCAGCCGCCGATGCCGGCTCCCGCCAATGCTCCCAGGACGAGCAGCCAACCGCCGATGCGGCGCCTCATTCGGCCGCGTCCGAGAGCAGTGCGTCCGCGACTGCTTCGCCGGTGATTGCCTGTGCGGCGGGGATGATCACGATGCCCGTGGTGATGAACGTGTTGACGTTGTCGTCGGTGCCGCCCACGATCACGTAGTCGCCCGGCTGGACCGCGTCGGTCCAGATTGGCAGCATCGCTTCGATCACCGAGTCGTCGCGGAAGCGGATCGTGTGCAGCGTGTCGCCGACCCTGACGATCCAGTTGTCGCCCGAGCGTTCGGTGACGAATCCGTTCAGGTCACCCGTCGGCGAGCCGTCGCTCTTGATTCTTGCCTGCTGCGATGTATCGAAGACACGCACGACCTCCTGCTTCTGCGGCCCGCCCCACTGGAAGCCGGCCCCCAGGGCCGCGCCGAACACGATTCCGGCGAGCGGAATGATCAGGAGGCGTGAGGCCTGAGCTTTGAGTCGTTGGCGCACGTTGTGGTGGCCCTCACCCCAGCCCTCTCCCACAGGGAGAGGGGGTTTCCGGAGCCCCCCCTCTGCCTTCGGCGTCTCCCCCCGCTCCGCGGGGGGAGAGGGGAGAGTGGGAGAGGCCTTTGACGCAGAGAGGGCGGACCGGAGTCCGCCCTCTCTGTGGTGGTCGCGTGCTTCGTCGTTAGACGGAGAGCGCGTCGGCGACGTCGGTGAGGCCGATCGACTCAAGCTTTTCGCGGCTGGGGAGACAGGTCTCGGTGTCCCAGTCGCAGGCGTTGAGGAAGTCGGTCTCGAGGGTCTCGATGTCGAGGATGACGTCGGCCAGCGGTCCGGTCTTCTGGACGGTGCCCTCGCCGCCCCAGAGGCGCGGCGGCGCGAAGCGCTCGCGCGGGTTGTCGCCCTCGCGGACGGTGAAGGCCATGCGCAGGTTGGAGATGCGCTCGCCGGCGAGCTGCAGGTCTTCGCCGCTGAGGTCCCAGCCGGTGACGGCGTTGATCCACTGCGGGAAGCGGTCGGTCGGAGCGGCCATCATGATGAACTGGCACATGCCGGTCGAGTTCGTGATGTGCATGTACTCCGAGGCGCCCTTGTGGTGCTCGCCGCGGTTGTCGTAGTCCTTGAAGTCGCGCGGCGCGGTTGGGTACTCGGGGCCGCCGTAGCGGGAGTTGCCCTCGTACTGCGTGTGGCGGGCCGGGGTCGGGTCGAGCTTGTAGGTCGTCCAGTACTCCGGCTGCAGCTTCGCGTCGTGCATCGGCAGTTCCTGGCCGCCGACGTCGGTGCGGAACTCCTGCGCCCGGTTGTCGCCGTTCTTCTCGTCGATCTTGGCAGCCGCGACAGCCATGCCGTCGGCCAGCAGGTCGCCGAAGCCCTCGCGCTTGCCGATCAGGTGGAGCATCTCCATGATGCCGTCGTCGTTCGCCCAGGTGAGTTCGACGCCGCCGGTGTCCTCGAGGTCGATCAGGCCGTTCTCGAAGCACTCGATGGCGAATGAGATCGTGGTCCCGGCGCCGATCGTGTCGAGGCCGTACTCGTTGCACCAGTGGTTGGCGGCCTGCAGCATGTCGATGTTGCAGGTCAGGTTCATGGTGCCGAAGGAGGCGACGGTCTCGTACTCGGCCCGGTGGGTGTCGACCGGGTACTTGAAGACGCCCTTCTCGTGCTCGGCCTCGGCAAAGCCCGGCGCGACGGTTCCATGCGGGGACTCGATCGACTCGGCGCCGCAGGCCATCGGACAGCGCCAGCAGCCGTAGCTCTTGTGTCGGACGGCCTTGCCGTTGACGTCGACCGCGCGCGGCGCGGGCGAGTGGTTGGGGTCGATCGGCGGCATGCCGGTCTCGGGGTCGATTTCGAGCTCGGCGTGGGTCATGCGGTTCGCGTTGAACATCATGCCCGACATCTCGTCGACCTCGGGCAGGACGTCGACGCCGACGCCGCCCCAGTTGCGAACGGGCGAGTCGCCGCTGTGGGCGGAACCGGTGCTGATCCCGGTCGTGCCGAAGCCGGCGAAGAAGTCACGCAGCGGAGCAATGAACTCGTTGCGCGACTGGCGGGCGAGCTCGCGCACGCCGGTGTCGCGGCCGAGCATGTTCTCGCGCGGGGTGCCGCCGGCGCGGACGACGACGGCCTTGACCTTCTTCGAACCCATGACCGCGCCGACGCCCGAGCGCGCGGCGAGGCGGCCGTGCTCGTTGCAGATTCCGGAGAGGTAGGAGAGCTGCTCGCCGGACGGGCCGATACAGGCCACCGACGTCTTCTTGCCGTACATCTCCTTGAAGGCGTTCTCGACCTCGATCGCGCCCATGCCCCAGTACTCGGAGGCGTCCTCGATCGAGACGTCGTCGCCGTCGATCAGGATGTAGACGGGATTCTCGGCCTGGCCGTAGAAGAGGATGCCGTCCCAGCCGGCGAACTTCAGGTAGGGGCCGAAGTCGCCGCCGCAGTTAGCGTCGCCCCAGCCGCCGGTCGAGGGCGACTTGCAGACGGCCTGGAAGCGGTTGCCGAAGATCGGCGTACCGGTCAGCAGGCCGGGCATCAGGCCGAGGACGTTGTCCGGTCCGAGCGGGTCGGCGCCGGCCGGGATGCGGTCGAACAGCAGGCGCGCGCCGATGCCGTAGCCGCCGAGGTAGTCCTTGTACATCTGCTCGGGAATGTCTTCCCGCTCGACGCTGCCGTCACCCAGTCGAACGTTGATGATCTTGCCGTTGTAGGCGACTTCGTCGGGGCTCCACTCGCGATCGGCGAACGGATCAGCCGTTTCGGCTGCTTCCCCGTTTTCCGCGCCGGGAACATTGGCCATGGGACACTTCCTTCATCCGTGTTGCTCTGCACGTACGCGAACGTCAACGGTTCGCGCGAAACCGCAGTCAGGGTAGCGAATGCGCCCGTTGAGCGCTACGGAGTCAGGTGGATGAGGGTGATGTTCATGCCGACCGGGCGGTTTGTGCAGCAGGGCGCCCCTGCCTTCGGCCAGGCGGAGGGGGAGCCCCCCTCTGCCTGCGGCATCTCCCCCCGCGCAGCGGGGGGAGAGGAGTGCGAGCGCGTTTCGGAGGGCCCCTCACCCTAACCCTCTCCCTCGGGGAGAGGGGACGGGAATGCGTTGTGGGTGACTGAGGGGTGGGTGCGCGGGGAGATATTTCGCGTAGCGCGAACGGTTGTCGGCGCGGTAGTCTGCTTGAGGGTGAAGTGAGGACGCGGTTGCTCTCGACACGCCCAGCGATGCACGACGTATGAGACAACTCCGACAGACGTTCGCGGCCTTTGTCGTGCGCGATTTCCGCTACATGTGGGGCGGATCGCTGCTCTCGGTCACGGCGTTCATGACGTCGTTTTCGCTGATTCCCTCCGTCGCTTATGAACTGACCGGCAGCTACACGGCGGCCGGCATCGCGATGCTGGGGTCCGGCATTTCGCAGACGCTGCTGGGACCGATCGGCGGGGTGATCGCCGATCGGTATCGGAAGAAACCGCTGGTGATGGCGGGCCAGGTGATGCCGGGGGTGCTGCTGGGGGCGCTGGGCACGCTGATCGTGACTGACCTGATCTCGGTGCCGCTGCTGGTCGTGGCGACGCTGGTGATGGGGGCGGGATTCGCGCTGATGGGTCCGGCGCGTCAGGCCTGGACCGGGTTCATCGTGCCGCGCCGGCTGCTGCCGAATGCGGTCGCGTTGCAGCAGATGTCGATGAACACGGGGCAGGTGCTGGGACCGACGCTGATCGCGGTCTTCGCGGTCTTCATGGTGCTCGAGGGAAGTAACACGGGGATTCTCTTCCTGGTCGTCGCTTCGTTCTTCGCCATCGTGGTGCCGTTAACGGCCTCGATCCGCACGGAGGGGCCGGCCAAGCCGGTCGCCGAACGGCGCGCGATGCGAGTCGAACTGCTCGAGGGATTCCGCTATCTGCGGGGCAACCCGCGGTTGAGACACCTGTGGGTGTACTTCCTGCTGATCGTGGCCTGCGGTTGGGGCTTCCAGACCTTGCTGCCCGGGATCCTGGCGCAGGAGTTCGGGCGAGCGCCCACCGATGTTGGACCCACGTTCCTGATCTTCGGGGTCTCCTCGCTGGTGATCAACGTCCTGCTGGCCGGGGCGGTTTCGGGCCGCTGGGCCTGGCCGTTGCTGATGATCATGGGCCTGGTCATGGCGGTCGGCTTCTGGGTCGTCGCGATTGCGCCCACCTACGGGGCGTTCCTGATTCTGGGCGCGTTCATCGGCGCGGGGCGCTCGGGCACGATGCTGGTCAATCAGTCGCTGATGATGGGCAACACGAACCCCGCCTACTTCGGCCGAGTGATGTCGTTCGCGATGATGGCATTTGGATTCCAGGCCCTGTTCGGACCGGTCTGGGGCGGGATCGCCGACGCGGTCGGCGGGCCTGAGACGATGGCGCTGATCGGCGTGATTGCGGCTGGAGCGACGGCGCTGATGTTCGTCGGTTGGCTGAGGACGCGCAACTTGCCGCTCGAGGAAGGGACCGCCGCGGCCAGCATGGGACGGCGACCCGGGACGGCCGTGCAACGACCGACGCCTGCGGCTGCGGAATCGCCGAACGGCGCGCAACAGTTGCCTGCGTTCGCCTCGCAGCTCGCGCCGGTCGCGCTGATGGATCCGCAGAAGGTGCGGTCATGAGTCGGCGTTCGGGTCGCTTCGGCGGCGCTTTCGAGTCGTTCGGGGAACGCAACTACCGCTACCTCTGGGGCGGCTCGTTGCTCTCGACGACCGCCTTCATGACGACCTTCCTGCTGGTGCCGATCGTCGGTTACGAGATCACCGGCTCGTACGCCCTCTCAACGCTCGCGCAGATGGGCAGCGGGCTGTCGATGTTCTTTCTCGGGCCGCTGGGTGGGGTGATCGCGGATCGCTATCCGAAGAAGCCGCTGGTGCTGGCCGGTCAGATCTTCCCGGCGCTGCTGATCGTGGGTACCGGGGTCCTGATCGTGACCGGACAGATCACGATCGGCCTGTTGTTCGGCGCGACGTTGCTGATGGGCTTTGGTTTCGCGCTGATGGGTCCGGCGCGGCAAGCCTGGCTGGGCGACCTGATTCCGCGTCGGCTGCTGGCCAACGGAGTCGCGCTGCAGCAGATGTCGCAGAACATGGCGCGCGTGTTGGGGCCGATGTTCGGATCGATTGCGGTCTTCTTCGGCGTCTCCTCGGGCGCGCTGTATCTGTCGGTCGCCGGGCTGTTCCTGATCGTTGTGCCGCTGACGACGATGCTGCCGTGGTCGCGGCCGCGGCGGCGCGACGGGGACCAACCGCAGCGTTCAGCGTTCGGCGACCTGATTCACGGCTTTGCCTACCTGCGGTCCAATCCACGACTGCGCATCCTGTGGCTCTACTGGATGGTGATCGTGGTCTGCGGGTTCTCGGTCAACGCGTTGACGCCGGGGATCATGGACCGCGAGTTCGGCCGCTCGGCGGTGGAGGCGTTCTTCGTCTTCCTGCCGTTCGGGATCTCGTCGGTCTTGATCAGCATTCCGCTGGCCGGATTGATGGGCGGCCGGTTCGCCTGGCCATTGTTGTTAATCTTCGGGGCCGCCTCCTCGGTCACGTTGTGGGCGTTTGCGCTCGCCCCGACGTACACGACGTTGCTGGCGCTGGCGCTGCCGGTCGGGGCGGCGACGTCGGGGGTGATGTTGATCAACATGTCGCTGATGATGACCAACTCGCGCGCCGAGTATTTCGGCCGGGTGATGTCGTTCATCATGCTGGGCTACGGGATGCAGTCGGTGATGGCGCCGGTCTGGGGTGGTCTGGCGGAGTGGCTGGGTGGTCGGGAGGCGTTGATCGCCGTCGGTGTCGTTGCGCTGTTCGCCACGGTGTTGATGACGTTCGGCTGGTTGCGGACTCGTCATTTGCCGCTTGAGCTCGGTACGGCGGCTGCGGATGAAGAGCCGGAGCGGGCCAGAAGTTCCAGTCCCAGGCTGCGACGACAGCCGGTGCCGGCGTTCGCCGCGCAGGTTGCGCCGGTGGTCCTGATGGGCGCGCAGAAACACCCGGGCGGGAGTGGCGATCTGCCCCGTCTCGCAGCCGGCGGCGACTGATGCGCGGTCCGTTTGCGGCATTCGGGGCTCGCAACTTCCAGTTGCTCTGGGGCGGGACGCTGTTCTCGACGACGGCGTTCATGACCAGCTTCCTGCTGGTGCCGATTGTGGCCTACGAGATCACGGAGTCCTACGCGGCGTCCGGGATTGCCCAGATGGGCAGCGGCGTCTCGATGCTGCTGCTAGGGCCGATCGGCGGCGCGATCGCGGACCGCTACGCCAAGAAACCGCTGGTGATCATTGGCCAGATCGTTCCCGGCCTGTTGATCGTGGCGACCGGGGTGCTGGTGGTCAGCGGGTTGATCACGATCTGGATGCTGTTCGTGTCCAGCTTGCTGATGGGGGTCGGATTTGCCTTGATGGGGCCGGCTCGGCAGGCCTGGATGGGTGAGCTGATTCCGCGGCCGCTGATGGGCAGCGGGGTGGGGTTGATGCAGGTGGCGCAAAATCTGGCGCTGGTGCTGGGGCCGATGCTGGGCTCGGTGTTGCTGATCGCATTCGCGTTCGGCTCGGGACAGATCTACTTCCTGGTCGCGGGGTTCTTTCTGGTCGCGCTGCCGCTAACGACCTGGTTGCCCGGCGCCCGCGCGAGTGCTCCGTCGGAGCGGCGATCGATTGTCGACGAGTTGGGCTCCGGCTTCAGGTACCTGATGGGCAGCCCTCGACTGCGCATTCTCTGGGGCTACTGGATGGTGGTCTCGATCTGCCGATTCGCCGCGCAGGTGTTGCTGCCCGGCTACATCGAGCGGAACTTCGGCGTCCCGGCCAGCGACATCTTTCTGCTCTATCTGATCGTGGGCGTGGTGTCGCTGGTGGCCAACGTGCCGCTGGCGGGGATGGTCTCCGGACGGCGCGCGTGGCCGCTGCTGATCGGGTTCGGCGTGTTGCTGGCGGTGGTCTTCTTCTTCGCGGCGCTGGCGCCTTCGTTCTTCGCGATGATGCTGCTGGCGATTCTGGTCGGGATCGCGTCGACCGGTGTGTTGCTGGTCAACCAGGCGCTGATCATGACCAACTCGCGCCCCGAGTTCTTTGGGCGCGTGATGTCGTTTGTGGTGCTCGGGTTCGCCGCGCAGTCGCTGCTCGGTCCGATCTGGGGGATCAGCGCCGACACGTTAGGCGACCGCGAAACGATGTTCCTGGTCGGGATGATCGTGATCGTCGTCACCGGCGTGCTGAGCGTCGCGTGGCGGCGGACGCGGCGGATCCCGCTCGAGCTTGGGACACCAGCCGCGATCGCGGCGGCCGGGCCGACTGAGGGCTCGCCGCGATCGGCGCCGAGCCCGGCGTTTGCCGCGCAACTCGCCCCGGTCGCGCGGATGGGGGAGCAGAAACGTCGAGCGACCCCCGTCCCGGGCGGCGACTAGCCTCGACCGATGGACAGATTCAGCGTCACATTTGCGGCGCTCGCCGTACCCAACTTCCGCCGCCAGTGGATCGCGTCGACGCTCGCCACGACGGCCTTCATGACGACGTTCGTGCTCGTCCCGATCGTCGCCTACCAGTTGACGGGTTCCTACGCCGCGTCGGGCTTTGCGGCGATGGGTAACGGTGTCGGGATGCTCTTCCTGACACCGCTTGGTGGAGTGGTGGCGGATCGGTTTCCAAAGAAGCCGATCGTCCTGATCGGCCAGTATTCGACCCTGTTCGTGATTGCCGGTACCGGCGTGCTGATCGCCACCGATTTGATCACGATCCCGTTGCTGTTCACCTCGACGCTGCTCAGCGGAGCGACGTTTGCACTGACCGGTCCGGCTCGGCAGTCGTGGGTGGCGGAACTGGTGCCCGGACGGCTGGTGCCCAACGCGGTCGCGCTGCAGCAGATGGGGATCAACATCGCCCAGGTGCTGGGGCCGACCCTGGCCTCGGTCGCGGTGGTCGCGTTCAACGTGAATGCCGGCGGGGTGTACCTCGGGATCTCGCTGGTCTTCCTGATCGTCGTGCCGCTCAACCACATGCTGCCCCGGACGATGCCCAAGGTCGTCGAGCGCCGGTCGCCTCGCCGCGAACTGGCCGACGGCTTCCACTATCTGCGCCGAAACCCACGGCTGCGCATCCTCTGGGTGTTCTGGCTGGTGATCGTGATCTGCGGCTTCGCGATTCAGACGCTGATGCCGGGCATCCTCGATCAAGAGTTCTCACGCTCATCCGACGAGGCCGTGTTGATCAACGCGATCTTCGGGATTTCCGCGCTCGCCATCAACCTGCCGCTCGCGGGCCTGGTCGGAGGTCGTCTGGCCTGGCCGCTGTTGCTGGGCACGGCGATCCTGATGGCCGTCGGGCTCTGGATGGTCGCCTGGGCGCCCACGTACGGGCTGGTGCTAATCCTCAGCGCCGTGGCCGGCGCGGGTCGCTCGGGTGTGATGTTGGTCAACCAGGCGATCATGATGTCCAACACCAAGCCGGAGTACTTCGGCCGCGTGATGGCCTATGTGCTGATGGCCTTCGGGCTGCAATCGATCACGGCGCCCGGCTGGGGCATCATCGCCGACATCGTCGGCGGGCGAGAGACGCTGCTGCTGGTCGGCGTGATCGTCATCGGGGCGACGGCGCTGATGTTCCTCGGCTGGATTAGCACCCGCCGCCTACCGCTCGAGGTCGGGACGGCCGCCGCCACCGTGGCGAATGCGGCGCCGGAGGATGAGCGCCAACCGAGGACCGCTCCGAGCCCTGCCTACAGTCCGCTGTTCGCCGCACAGGTTGCGCCGATCGTGCTGATGGAGGGGCAGAAGCCGAGGCTCGCGATCCCCGGCGGCGATTAGCCTGAGGTAGATGAATCGACTTCGGGTCACCTTTGCCTCGCTCGCGGTGCGGGACTATCGGCTGCTCTGGATCGGGTCGTTGATGGCCACCACGGCCTTCATGACCACGTTCTACCTGGTGCCGATCGTGGCCTACGAGATCACCGGCTCCTACGCCGCGTCGGGCTTCGCCCAGGCCGGGATGGTGGCGCAACTGGCGCTGGGACCGTTCGGCGGCGTGATCGCGGACCGGTACAAGAAGAAACCACTGGTGCTCGGCAGCCAGATCATCCCCTGTTTGATCATCGTCGCGACCGGCATCCTGATCGTCAGCGACAGCATCACGATCCCGCTGCTCTTCGGTTCGACCTTCCTGATGGGCGGGACGTTCTCGCTGATGGGGCCGGCTCGGCAATCGTGGGTGGTCGAGCTGGTGCCTCAGCGGCTGCTGCCCAACGCGGTGGCGTTGCAAAACATGTCAATCAACATCGCGGCGGTGATCGGGCCGGCGCTGGCCGCGATCCTGGTGGTTTCGATGGGTCTCAACTCGGGCATTCTCTACATGCTCGTGGCCGTGCCGTTCGTGATCGTGATTCCGCTGACGCTGATGATCAGCGGCAGCGGCCGGGCCACTCCGCCCGAGGAACGCAAGGCGATGGCCACGGAGATGTTGGCTGGCCTGACCTACATCACGCGCCGGCCAAACCTGCGCAGCCTGTGGCTGTTCTGGACGTTGATTGTGGTGACCGGTTTCGCCTTGCAGACGCTGGTGCCCGGCTTGCTGGACCAGGAGTTCGGGCGGGCTGAGAGCGAGGCGCTGATCATCGGCACGATCTGGGGCGTGACGGCGCTGCCGATCAACATCATGCTGGCCGGGATGGTCGGCGGTCGCTGGGCCTGGCCGCTGCTGTTCCTCTCGGCGCTGGCGCTGGCCGGCGGGATCTGGCTGACGGCGTGGTCGCCGGTCTATGCGGTGTTGCTGATCGTCTCGGCGATCGCCGGCGGGGCGCGATCGGCGGTGATGCTGCTCAACCAGGCGATCATGATGACCAACACGCGGCCGGAGTACTTCGGTCGGGTGGTCAGCTGGGTGTTCATGGCCTTTGGCCTGCAAGGCATCCTGGCGCCGGTCTGGGGCATCGTGGCGGACGCGATCGGCGGTCGGGAGACGCTCTACATCGTCGGCCTGGTTGTTGTTGCGGGGACGATCCTGATGGCGCTGTCGAGGGCCAGGACGCGTCGCATTCCACCGGAGCCTGGAACCGCCGCCGCCTCGATCGCCGGGTTCGGAGGCGAACAGCCTCCAGACGCGGATTTGCCGGAGCCGAGGACCGCGCCGAGCCCGGCAGTCAGTCCGCTCTTTGCGGCCCGGCTCGCTCCGGTGGTGCTGATGGAGGGTCAGAAGCCGCATGCAAACTAGTCCGCCTGGGCCAGCTCGCCGAGGAAGGCTCGGGTTCGGGTGATGTGGGACTCCGCGTCGTCGACGAGGACGACAATGGCGGCGAGCATCTCGTCGACTCCGTAGTCGTCGTGGAGCGAGCGCACCCTGTCTCCGACCTCGGCCTCGGAGCCGCTGATGATCAGGGCGTCGGCCATTCGGTCGGTGAAGTCTCGGCCCGCGGCTTCGTCGTAACCGGCGTCCTGCAGCATTTGCGAGTAGTAGGGCAGGCGCTGGTAGAAGCCGAACTGGCGGCGGGCGGCGTCGTGGATGGCCTCGCTGTCCTCCGAGAGGATGATCGGTGTGTGCACGACCATCTGCGGCCGGTCGCGGCCGGCGAGGTCGGCGCCGGCCTGCTGAGCGGGCAGCGCGACGTCGCGGATGTAGGGCAGGGGCGACATCCAGGAAATCCCGCCGGCCGTGATCTCACCACTGAGCGACCAGGCCTTTTCGCGGAGAGCGGAGATCATCGTCGAGACCTGGGTCGGACCTCCGGGGAGCTGTGCGCGGGCGGTGATCAGCTCGCCCTCGTGGTTGACCTCACCGTCCTCGAGCAGGGCGCGGCAGATCGTCACGTACTCGCGCAGGTGCGAGAGCGGCTTGTGGAAGGGCATGCCCCAGGTGCCCTCGATGGCGGGCTTGTGCGACGGTCCGAGGCCGAGAATCATTCGTCCCGGCGCCATCTGGTCGACGCTCGCCGCGCCCTGCACCATCGAGATCGGGTGGCGAGGGTAGGTGGGGACGATCGACGTGCCGAAGGTGATCCGTTCCGCTCCCGACAGCGCCGCGCCGACGAACACCGCGAACGGGTCCGGCGCGGGACCGCCGACGGTCAGCCAGGCGGTGTCGAGTCCGTCGCGGTCGGCCGCGACGATCCCGTCGATCAGCGCCGGAGCGTTCATCATCTGGATGTTCTGCAACGCAATGTGGACGCCGATGCGCATGTTCTTCATGGTGGGGCTCCTCCGAGTAGGTGTGTTTCAGGGCAGAGTACCCGCAGGTACGCGGTCTCCGTCATACCGGGCGCACCAGGGAGCCCCCCTCTGTCCCTACGGGACATCTCCCCCCGCTGAGCGGGGGGAGAGAAAAGCGGGAGGCGTGGATTCGGCTGCTTACTCGTAGACCGCCCCCGGCGCGAAGTCGATTCGCTTCGCCTCGGCGACGCCCTCGGTGTACTGGGATCCAACCAGGTCGTGGCCGGGGAGGAGGTAGGCGTCTCGATCGGCCGCGATCCGGGCGATCTTGGCGATTGAGTTGTTCCAGTCCTCGGGCAGCATGTTGACGACCGAGGTCGCGTTCGGTTCACCGATCGTGTCGTGGAAGTACATCGCGTCCGAGGTCAGGAAGACCCATCCGGTGGAGTCGAGTCTGACCAGGAGGCCCATCTGGCCGGGGGTGTGGCCGGGCAGCGAGATCGTCCAGACGTCCCGGAAGATCTCCTGATCTCCGTAGACCAGCATCTGCGGCGCACGGGAGACGAAGTTCCAGTCGGCGCGGATGAAGAAGAGGTCGGCGTCGGCGATGTTGCTGACGCAGTAGCGCCACTCATCTTCGTGCACGACGATCGTTGCGCCGGCCTCTTCGAACACGCGCAGGCCGCCGGCGTGGTCGGCGTGCAGATGTCCCTGGATGACGTGCCCGAAGTCTTCCGGTCCCCAGCCGCGGGATTGCAACTGGGCTTCGATGCAGATTTCTGGGGTGATCCCGGAGAGATCGACGAGGTCGGTCCAGTCGGACAGCCACTCTTCGTTCCAGTTGGTCGAGACGCCTGTCTCGAACGCGATCAGGCCCGCATCGGGGTGCTCGATGATGTAGGACAGCGAGGGGCACTGATAGAGCCCGTTGACGATGTCGCCGTCGTCGAGGCGTTGCGTGGTGCGCGCGCCGCCGGCGTCGAAGAGCATGTCTAGGGGGACGGGAAAGCCGCCCAGTCGCATTCCATGAATCTTGATTCCCATGTCGATCTCCCTTCCAGGGTCTGTGCACGCTGTGCGTTCTCTTGGCGGCGAATCAGTCGCCGGCGGCGGCTGCCGCGGCGATGTCCGGTGCGACGGCGTTGGCCGGCGGGTTGACGACCAGGCCGCCGCAGGCGTCGGCCAGTTGGGGCATGCAGTCCGAGGCGAACCAGCGCATCTGATGCTCGACCTCCTCGTGCGAGTAGCCGCCGATCTCAAACCAGGTGGCGAAGAGGAAGTCCTCGTAGCCGACGCCTTCCTTGACCGCCATGATCTGCTCGACCACCTGATCGGGCGTACCGACGATGGCGACCTGCTTGTCGATCAGCAGGTCGGCCGTGACGCGCATGTCGAGCGGGTACGGATCCTCGTCCGCGTCGGCCAGCACGGCGGCGAATCCGAAGGGGCCGTAGTAGTCCCATTGCAGTTCGAGGCCGAGCTTGAATCGCTCCATGTCGCCGTCCGGATCGTCGGGATCGAGCAGGTGAATGTAGCGGCAGCAGCCGTAGCCGCGCTTCTTCTCCGAGTCCCAGCCGAACTTGAACGGCCCGCGGTCGAGACGGTCGGGCCAGCCGGCTGCTTCGGCGTCGGCGTAGTAGCGCTCGACGTTGCCGACCAGCCGCGAGGTGGGCTCCGGCACGGTGAAGCAGTTGACGCCCCTCTCCGCAGCCCAGCCGATCGATCGGGGCGAGGTCACGGGCTGCCAGACCTGTGGGTGCGGCTTCTGCGCGGGCTGCGGGATCACCGAGATCTCGCGCAGCGTCGTCGTCGACGCGAGCACCGGGCTGCCCATCGAGTACATGTCGGGCGGGCCGAGGTTGAGTACGTCGTCAACCGGATGTTTCGTCCGCTCCTGCTCGAAATAGGCGATCGTCTGCTTGTGGTTCCACTTCGTGTACGAGGGCGGGACGCGGTAGAACTCGCCGTGATATGAGAACGACGGCTCCGTCCAGGCCTTCATGATGATCTCGTAGGCCTCTTCGAAGTAGGAGCGGTTGCGCTCCTGGTCCTGGATCGTGGCGCCCATCGCGCCGCCCAGGACCTCCGCCTCGCGCGGCTGGTACCCGCGTCCGACGCCGAACTCCAGCCGTCCGCCCGACATCACATCGAGCATCGCCGCCGACTCGGCCACCCGAATCGGATGCCACCAGGGCAGGATGTTGGCCATCTGGCCGAGGCGGATGCGCGATGTCAGCGCGGCGATCGCCGTCTCGGTCTGCAGCGGCGCCGGCGACAGCTCCGCGCCTTCCGGCTGGAAGTGATGTTCGGTCATGAACCAGTAGTTGAATCCGAGCTGGTCCGCGAGCACGCCCTGCCGCACCTGGTTCGCGATAATGCGGCGGCCGGACTCGTGGACCTCATCGAGGTCGCCGTCGTTGACCACCACCCCCTCGTGGGTCGTCGTCAGCGGCAGGTCCGCCGCGCCGTTGTGAAAGACCGCCAATTCGAGCATGATCCACGCCTCCTCCGTCGGCAGAAACGCTCTGCCACGGCGAGGCTACGAAGATCGGAGTGCGTCCTTTGGTAATGGTGATGACGCTGCGGCCGAGTCTCAGCCGTTGTCGTAACCCCTGGTGATCGGATCGTCGGTGCGTTGACCGGACGCGCCATCGGGCGCGAAGTCGTCGACGGTCTCGGCCAGACTCTGGCGTGAGCGCAGGTCCGGGATCTCCTGCGCGCCCTCGACCCGGCTGGCCAGGTGCAGGGTCTGAGTCGGGAAGGCGAATTCGACCTGCAACTCGTTCGCCAGGCGGATGATGTCGAGGTTGAACACGTGCCGTGTGCGCAGTTCCTCGTTCCAGTCCGACGCGCCGATGAACGTGTAGACCATGATGTTCAAGGCGAAGTCGCCGAAGCTGTGCAACTCCACGATGTAGTAGTCGTGACGCATCTTCTCGTTCGAACGGACGACCGCCCGGATACCCTCAACGAACGCCTGGATGCGGTCCGGATCCGTGTGGTACGCAATGCCGACGGTCGTGTAGTAGCGACGCCAGGTGCGCTGGCCCATGTTGTTCACGGCGGTGTCGGTCATGCGCGCGTTGGGCACGGTGATCAACGAGTCGGCGAAGGTCCGAATCCGCGTTGAGCGGAAGCCGACCTGCTCGACGGTGCCCTCGATGTCGTCGAGGATCACCCAGTCGCCGACCTGGAACGGTTTGTCGGCCAGGATCGTGGCGCCGCCGAGCAGGTTCTTGAGCGTGTCCTGAGCGGCCAGTGCGACGGCCAACCCGCCCAGACCGAGTCCCGCGATCAGCGACGTGATGTTGATGTCGAGATTTTGCAGGATGAAGACCGCACCGATCGCGCCGACGAAGATCTTGCCCGACGTACGGGCCAACGGGACCAGCTGATCGTCGAGTTTGGAGTCCGTTTCTGCTGCAATCTCGCGCCAGTAATCGGCCGCTGCGTCCACCAGGCGGAAGCCGACCAGCACGCCGGCGAAGGTCGAGGCGAAGTTGGCGAAGATCTCGACGACATGCTCGACATCCGCGTCGAAGTCGAGAACGGGAAAGCCGATGGCGAGCGTGATCGCGCCCAGCAAGAGCAGCAGCGGACGCTGCATCCGCCTGAGCTCGTACTGCCAGAACTCGTGGCGCTCGGGCGGGGTGCGCCGGTTGATGACCTGATTCAGCGCAAAGATGATCCCAAATCGCGCGACGACGATGATCACCGCCATCACGCCGAGGCCGATGAACTGCCAGACCTCGATACCGATCACGGCTTCGTTGAGCCAGTTGAGGACGAGATTGGGCGGCATGGCAGGATCCGGAGCAGAAGTCTTGGCGCCGCCCTCACCTTAACCCTCTCCCGCGGGGAGAGGGGACCAGACTGTCAATCAGCGCTCTATGTTCTCCCCTTCCAGGAGAAGGAATGGAGAATGGGAGCAGCGTCGGAACGCGGGTGAGCGGATCAGATTTAGTCAGGCCGTCGAGGGGTCGTGCTCGAAGCCGCAGGCCTTGTGTGAGCCGTCGCAGAACGGCTTCATGTCCGAGTTGCCGCAACGGCACAGCGCCGCCATCGACCCCTTGGGGTTGGGGATCGTGGAGCCGTCGTTCGCTTTGAGGGTGAGTCCCTCGGTCGAGATCAGGATCGGTCCGTTCGCGTTGATCGTGATTTCCGCCATGGCGCTCTCCGATGCTCTGGATGGGTGCTCTGGATGACGTTGCGTCACGGCTAGCATAATCGCCGGACGCCGACGTCAAGCGCCGCGTCTCCAGAGCACCGTGGAACCAGGACCGCAGGAGCTGTTCAGATGCGACTCACCGTTGATTTCCCCTCCGTCATCCATCGGGACGGTCCAGCCGAGATCGCCCGGTTGGCTACTGCGATCGAAACGATCGGCTACGACGAAATCGACATGTTCGACCACGTGATCAACGGCTATCCGATTCCCGGCCGCGAGCCGGCGCCGTATCCGGCCACGATGCCGCTGCTGGAGGCGTTGGTCACCCTGGGCTACATCGCCGCCGTGACCGAGCGCGTCGGGCTCGGCACCGAGGTTCTCGTCCTGCCTCAGCGGCAGCCGGCGCTGGCAGCGAAGCAGTTCAGCACGATCGACACGCTCTCCGGCGGCCGATTGCGCGTCGGCGTTGGTGTGGGCTGGCAGGAGTCCGAGTACGACGCGCTGGGCATGGACTTCCATACGCGGGGCAAAGCGATGGACGAGGCGATCGCCTTGATGCAGGCCTGTTGGCGCGACGAGACGATTGACTTCAGCGGTGAACACTTCAGCTCGGAGGCCATGGCGATGGAACCGAAGCCGCCGCAAGGCGGAGGGATCCCGCTCTGGATCGGCGGCGTCTCACGGGCGGCCCTGCGGCGCGCCGGACGGGTCGGCGACGGCTGGATGGCCACAGGCGTCCTGGGCGAGGAAGCCGTTGATTCAATCGCCACGGTCAAGGCAGAGGCCGAGCGGGCCGGTCGCGACCCCGACGCCCTGGGTTTCCAATGCCAACTCGCGATGCCGCCTCGAGCCGGAGACCCCTCAACCCGCGAGTTCTGGGCCCGGATTCCCGATGTCGTCGCCACGGCGGCCGCCGCGCAGGAGGTCGGCTATGGCTGGGCTGCAGTCAACGTGACCGGCGTCTTCGTCGCCGGCGCACGCTCGATCGACGCGATGATCGAACAACTGGCTCTCATCCACGACGCGATCAGAGCAGAGACCGGCTAGGGAAACGGGCTGAGGCTGTGCGCTGGCTGTGGGCCATTGCTGTACTCGGAACGCTGGCCCTGCTGCTGCCGCACGACTCGTTCGCTCAGCAGGACGAGCCGCCGCTCGTCCTGGTCATGGATATTGACGGGCCAATCGAGCCGATCACGGAACGCTACCTGTCGCGAGTGATCGACCAGGCGGAGTCGCGCGGCGCCGAAGCGCTGGTTATCCGGATCGACACGCCGGGCGGCCTGATCAGTTCGATGCGCAATCTCGCCGAGCAGTTGCTGAACTCGCCGGTCCCGACCGTCGCTTACGTCTGGCCGTCTGGAGCGCAGGCGGCCTCAGCCGGCACGATCGTCACGATTGCCGCGCACATCGCGGCGATGGCGCCGGCGACCAATATCGGAGCGGCTGCGCCGGTTACGGGAACCGGCGAGGATCTCCCGTCCACGCTGCGCAGGAAGGTCGACGAGGACATTACCGCGTTGATTCGCAGCATCGCCGGCGTGCGCGGCCGCAACTACGAGGCGATCGAACTTACGGTCCTTGAGGCAAAGGCCTACACCGCCGACGAAGCGCTCGATCTGAGTGTGATCGATCACATCGCGGTCGACCTCGACTCACTGTTGAACAAGATCGACGGCGCGACGGTCGAGACGACGGCGGGCACGCGCACGTTGCGGACTGCGGGCGCTCAGATCGACGAACTCGGACGTTCCCTGGTCGAGCGATTCCTGGACATCCTGACCAACCCGAACGTGACGTACGCGCTGATCCTGCTGGGGACGTACGGCGTGATCTACGAGATTCGCGACCCAGGCAACTTCGGCCCCGGCGTGCTGGGAGTGCTCGGACTCGTCCTGGGCTTCGCCGGGATTGGTCTGCTGCCGGTCAACTTCACCGGCGTCATATTGCTGGTCGCCGGGATGCTGTTGCTGCTGCTGGAATCGCAGCTCGACGGCTTCGGCTGGGCCGGGATCGGAGCGGTCATCTGTTGGATCCTGGCCGGGTTCCTGCTCTTCGGCGAGATCTTCCCGGAACCGACGGCGCTCGACGATCCACTCGAGATCTCGCGCTGGGTGCTGGCGCTGTTCGGAGCGGTCACCCTGTCGGTGATCGCCGTCTTCTGGATGCTGGGTCGGGGCGGCGGCAAGTCCGAAGCGTTCATTCCCGAGCGCGAGCGGCGCCTGATCGCTCAGTCGGGGATGGTCGTCGATATCCTCAATCCTAGCGGAGAGATCCTCATCGACGACGAGCAGTTCACGGCAATGACCGAGGGCGCCGACATCGAAGAAGGCGAATCGGTCGTCGTGACCGGCGTCTATGCCGGGGGCGTCCTCAAGGTCGCGGAGCCGGAAGATGCACCGTCGGGGTTGACCGGACGCTCGTGGCGGGATCGCATGATCCGATTCTCGCTGGCACATTTGATCAGGCAACGAAGGGAACGCTGACATGGGAGTGATTCAAACGGTCGGACCGAATGAGGCCCTGGTCAGGTCGGGCGGCGGCGAGCAGCCGAAAGTCGTGGTCGGCGGACGGACGATCGTGCTGCCGATCTTTCATCGTTCGCAGCGGCTCCCGCTGAGCGTGATGACGCTGCATGTGAAGACCGAGAACGTGTACACCGGCGAAGGCGTGGCCGTCTCGGTGGACGGCGTGGCGCAGGTCAAGGTGGCGCGCTCGGAGGAAGCGATCCGGACGGCCGCCCAGCAGTTCCTCGGCAAGACCGAGGTCGAAGTGATGGATGTGCCGCTGCAGACGCTGGAGGGCCACCAGCGCGCCATCCTGGGCACGATGACGATGGAGGACATCTACCAGGATCGGGAGAAATTCGCCTCGCAGGTGCGCACCGTCGCCTCGCCCGATCTGGCCGGGATGGGGTTGGAGATCGTCTCCTTCACGATCCGCGACATCAAGGATCCGGGCGGCTACCTCGACGCGCTCGGTGTGCGTCGCACGGCCGAGGTCCGGCGCGACGCCACGATCGGTCAGGCCGAGGCCGAGCGCGACGCCGGGATTCGATCGGCCGAGGCAAAACGCGAGCAAGAAGCCGCGACCTACGAGGCGGAGACGCGAATCGCAGAGTCGGAACGCGGCTACAACGTGCAGAAGGCGGCCTATGACCAGGAAGTCAACGCGCGCCGAGCCGAGGCTGAGCTGGCAGACGAACTGCAGCGAGCGAAGACACAACAGGACATCCGCCGCGAAGAGGTCGAGATCGATGTCGTGGAGCGGGCCAAGCAGATCGAGTTGCAGGAACAGGAGATCCAGCGCCGCGAGCGGGAGCTGGAAGCGACCGTTCGCAAGCCGGCCGAGGCGGAACGATACCGAATCGAAACCCTGGCCGAGGGCGAGCGCAACGCGGTTGTGGCGCAAGCGACCGCCGATGCGGAGGCGACTCGCCGCCAGGGTGAGGCGCAGGCGGAAGTGATCCGCCTGACCGGTCAGGCCGAGGCCGAAGCCATCGAGGCGAAGGGCGCGGCTGAGGCGGCCGCGATGCAGCTCAAGGCGGAGGCCTGGAAGCAGTACGGCGAGGCGGCGGTCGTGCAACAGGTGCTCGAGACCCTGCCGGCCGTGGCCGAGGCGGTCGCCCAGCCGCTTGCCCGCACCGACCGGATCGTGATGTTCGGCGGCGGAGAAAGCGGCGGCACGGGCGCCAGCAACCTGACGCGCGACATCACCCGCACCGTCGCGCAGGTGCCCGAGGTGATCGAGTCGCTGACCGGCATCGATATCGTCGGCAGCATCAAGAACATCCCCGGACTGGAGTCCACTGCTCGCAGCAGTGAGCGGGAGGACGAGCAGCCGCCGCAGACAGACACGACCGACGAGTCCGAGCGGCCGCAGGCCTGAACGCGTGTCCGACTCCATGATCACCGAGCACGGCGTCCTGCCGATCGCGCTGGGCGACAACTGGGCGTACGCGCTGCCGACGTCGGACGGCATCATCATGATCGACGCCGGTCCCGACTACGACGGCGCCTGGGATGCGCTCGCCGCCCAACTCGACGCTGCCGGACTGCAGATCAGCGACGTCAAGTACGTCGCGGTCACGCACGCGCACATCGACCACTGCGGACTCGCGTTCCGCTGGCAGGCCGAGGGCGTGCCGGTGGTCGCGTCCGAGTTGGAGGCGCAGTCCTTCCTGCACGGCCGCAACATCATCGGCTACCAGACGCAGTACGTCTTTGAACACATGCGCCGCGTCGGCGTGCCGGAGGAGCGGATTTCAGGCTTCATCGAGGCGCGCGAGCAGATGCGCCGGGCCTATCGATCCGGAGACAACACCGGCGGCGGCGTGCGCAGGGAGCGCTGGCCCGGCCTCATCCGCGGGACGCCGTTCCGCGCCGATGAGGAGTTGTCGGACGGCGCCGAGATCCGGCTCGGCGATCGCCGGGTCGTGTTGGTCTCGGCGCCGGGACACACGCCGGGCAACTGCGTCTTCTTCGAACCGGACACCGGCGCCCTGTTCAGCGGCGACCAGGTGATTCCCGGCCTCAACTCCAATCCCGGTTGGCACTTCGACATCTCGGTCGAGCCGCCCGAGCGGTTCCGCAGCTTGCCTGCGTTCGCTGAGTCGCTCGACCGGATCGAGGCACTGGAGATCGAGTATCTCTATCCCGGACATCGCGAGTCGTCAGACGAGGTGGCCGAAGAAATCGAGCGAGTGCGCCGCCACCATCGCAAGCGGCAGGGTCAGTTGCGGGAGATGCTCGGCAAGGGTCCACGGTCGCCGTATGAGTTACTGATGACGATGTTCAGTCGACTGCCGGATCGACGGTTGTGGCAGGCTCTGGCCGAGGTCACCGGTCACATCGACGCGCTCGTGGTCAGCGGCGAGGCGGTGGAGGTCGAAGCCGATGGTCTCCTGACGATTCGGCTATCCTGAGGATCGGAGGCGAAGATGCGAACCTGGTTGAAGAACGCGGTGGAAGTGGTCCTGTGGTGGTTGTTCGAGCGTGAAACCAGCAAGATGAAGCGGGAGCACGAGGAGTTCGCCGCGTCGCTGCCGCCGCACCCAAAGCCCGGCAAAACTGTCATCTAGCAGCCGGGCGCGGCGCCTGGCTCAGATTCCAGCCGTCACGGCAGATGCGATGGTGAGCCCTAGCGCCAGCAACGTCAGCGCCAGGATGAATCGAAGCACGAACTGCCTTCGCTCTAGCTTCTCCCGCATGACTACCGTCGCCGTCATGATCGCATAGTGATTGTGCCAGGCCGTGCCGAGGTCCTGTCCCACGGTGCTGATTGCGGTGGCCAACGCGTCCTGAGGCGTGGGAAACTGCACGACATCGATGGACCAGATCCTGGCCAATCCCAAGACGATGCCAATGCTCGAGAGTGCGATGCTCAGGGAAAGAAGCCAAACGATCGGCTCGGCGGCTGCGGCAATACCGATCAACGCACTGAGCCCGGCGACATTCAGCGCCGTCAGAAACATGAACTTGCTGTCCAGCCCAGCCAGTCCCGCAAGCAGGACCTGCAAGTGCCACGCGCTGACCAGGAGCGTTGTGCTGCCATCGCCAGACGGTTGGACTTGAGCATCGTCAGGCTGTTCCATTCTTCGAACCTACAGTCGTCGGTAGACGCCTGAGGAGCCGGACATCAACTCGCCGAGGGCGGCTCGGCGGATCAGCGTGAGTGCTGACGTCACGGCTCGGGCCTTGATTGCGGCGCGGGTCTGGGCGAAGGTGTAGCCGGTGGC
The DNA here is from genome assembly GCA_965204335.1 of Dehalococcoidia bacterium. Lineage (GTDB taxonomy): Bacteria > Chloroflexota > Dehalococcoidia > Bin125 > Bin125 > Bin125. The sequence goes on from OZ241982.1 coordinate 1,389,328, forward strand.
GTAGCTCTCGCTCGCGGTTTCGATGCCGAGGCAGACCGCCCCAACCGGCTGACCACCGTGCGGTTCGGGACCGGCGACGCCGGTGATGCCGACACCGATGTCTGCATCGAACTGTCGACGCACGGCGCCGGCCATCGCCGCGGCCGTCTCGTTGGACACGACGCCGTGCTCCTCGATCACATCGGCCGCGACCCCGTACTGAATCTTCGCCTCGGCGGTGTAGGTCACGAGTCCTCCGCGGAAGTAGCCGCTGGCGCCGGGAACGTCGGTGATCGTGCTGGCCAATAGTCCCCCGGTGCAGGACTCCATCACCGCGATCGACATGCCGCGATCCTTGAGCAGTGCGGCGACCGCCTCCTGGAAGGTGTCCTCGTCAGCGCCCCAGATTGCCTCGCCCAGCATCGAGCGGATCTCCTGCTCGACCGGCGCGATCCGATCGCGGGCGATGTCCTCGTACATCGCCTTGGAGGCCAGCCGGACATGCACGCCGTCGGCCTTGTGATAGACGCCGACCGTTGGGTCGGGTTGGTGCCGCAGATCGCCCAGCAACTCGTCCAACATCGATTCGCCCAGGCCCGTCGTTTTCAGCGTCCGCGAAATCAGGACGCCGCCGTCCGACCGGGCCTGGAGCCGCGGTGCAACGTCATTCGCCCACATGCCGGTCATCTCCGCCGGCGGGCCCGGCATCGCCACGATGATCGCGCCGTCCTTCTCGACCCACCAACCCGGGGCTGTGCCGCGCGGGTTGGGTATCGACACACCCGATGGAATGATCGTGGCCTGCTTGACGTTCTGTTCCGGCATTCGTCCGCCGCGCCGCTCGAAGAAGTTGCGCAGATGGGATTCCAGCTCCGGCACGACGTACGGCTCCTCGCCAACGGACTCGGCGATGGCGTCGCGGGTGATGTCGTCCTCAGTCGGTCCGAGCCCGCCGGTCAGGATCACCACATCCGAGCGGCCTCTCGCCGTCTGAATCAGTTCGACGAGGCGCTCCTTGTTGTCGCCGATCTGATGCATGAAGTAGAGGTCGATGCCCATCGACGGCAGACGCTGAGCCATGTAGTTGGCGTTCGTGTCGAGGATTTCGCCCATCAGGATCTCGGTGCCGATGCTGATGATCTCCGCTCGCATGTTGCCCCCATTCTGCAGCGCCGGTTCGCTGTGCCTGCATCGGTCAGATGGTACTCGCCGACGTCTCAGTGATTTGCCGCGACCTGCTGATACGCTGCTGAAATGACGACTTCCGCGCTGCCTCCCACCCTGTCCGACGTGGCGGATACGGCCGCTCGCGTACGCGAGAACGTGGGCCGCGTGATCGTCGGCCGCGAGCAGGTGTTGGACTACACGCTCGCCGCCATCCTCTCCGAGGGACACATCCTGCTCGACGACGTGCCCGGTCTGGGTAAGACCATGCTGGCCAAGTCCTTCGCCCGCTCGATCGGCTGTTCGTTCCGCCGCATCCAGTTCACGCCCGACCTGCTGCCCTCCGATGTGACCGGCGTCAACATTTACAACCAGAAGTCGGGCGAGTTCGAGTTCCGCGCCGGTCCGCTGCTGGCTCAGCTCGTCCTCGCCGACGAGATCAACCGAGCCTCGCCGCGTACGCAGGCCGCATTGCTCGAGGCGATGGAGGAGCGCCAACTCACCGTTGAGGGCGAGACGATGGCGATGCCGCGCCCCTTCCTCGTGATCGCGACGCAGAATCCGGTCGAACTCGAGGGCACCTTCCCCTTGCCCGAAGCACAGCTCGACCGCTTCCTCCTCCGCCTGCGGATGGGCTATCCCGACGCCGCTGAAGAGGACCAAATCCTGCTCCGCTTCGAGCGGGCTCAGCCGCTGGAGGAACTCAGCCCGGTCGTCGAGTCGGAGCGCCTCCGCCAGATGGTCAAAACTGTCGAGCAGGTCCGCGTCAGCGAATCCGTGCGCGGCTACATCGTCTCGATCGTGCAGGCCTCCCGCGAGGAGAAGGCGTTCGAGCTGGGCGCGTCGCCCCGAGCCTCACTCGCCCTGCTCCGCACGACGCGGGCGCTGGCCGCCATTCGCGGTCGGGACTTTGTCCTGCCCGACGATGTGCAGGAAATGGCGCGCGTCGTCCTGCCGCACCGACTGATGCTCTCCGCCGATGCCCGACTCCGCTCTTCGACGCCGGAATCGCTGCTTGAGCAGATGCTCAACCGCGTGCCTGTGCCGATCGAAGCCGCTGCCGCCGGCAGCTAGCCCCAAAGACTGAACCGAGGGAGTCCGGCATGTCGATGTTGGGCGGCGCCGGACTCGGCGGCGGCTTGCTGGCCGAGATCGAGTCCGAGTCGCGCCGCGACGAACAAGAGCGCAAGATCGCCGCGGGCAAGTGGGGTTTCCGCCACGACAACCGGATCCTCCGGGCCATCTGGGCGCCGATTACGGTCGTCGTCGTCCTGCTCGGCATCGCCGTGGGCGAGATCATCGTCTCGCTGGTCGCTGCGACCGTGCTGGTTGCCGGCTGGGCCGCCTGGCTCTGGACCCGCTACGCCCTCGAGCGCTTGATCTCGAACGTCGAGATCTCGCAGACCCACGCGTTTGTCGGCGAGACGCTGCGGCTGACCTTGAGGCTGGAGAATCGCAAGATCGTCCCGCTCACGGCCTTGCAGGTCCGGATCAATCTGCCCGAGATCCTCGAACCGTCCAATCAGGAGTTCAGCAAGCTGCATGAGTCTGCGCCTCAGGAGGGCGTCGTCGTCCGCAGCACCTCGATGCGCTGGTACGAACGTCTCACCTGGGCGTTCGACATTCCCCTGATCACCCGCGGCCACTTCCAGCTCGCGCGGATCGACCTCAAGTCGGGCGATCTGTTCGGCGTCTATCGCCGCGAGCGGACCGACGACACCGAGCACACACTCTGGGTCTACCCGGAGGTCATCGCCATTCAGCGTCTGGGCTTGCCCAGGATGCGTCCACAGGGAGAGCAACGCGGCGGCCAGCGGTTGTTCGAGGATCCGACCCGCCTGCAGACGATTCGCGACTATCGCCCCGGCGACCCGATGAAGAAGGTCGACTGGAAGGCGACCGCCCGCCGTCAGGCATTGCAATCGCGCGTCTACGACCCGTCCAGCGATCTGATCGCGATGGTCGCGCTCAACGTCTCCACGCTGCCCCATGCCTGGCAGGGTTTCTTCGGCGACATCTTCGAGCGAGCAGTTTCGGTTGCGGCCTCGCTGGCGAACGATTTCTCAGAAGAGCGGGTGCCGGTCGGGTTGTTGGCGAACTGCACCTGGCCCGGCCACGACACCGCGATCCGCGTCCCGCCGTCCCGCGCGCCCGGTCAAATGACTCGAATCCTCGAAGCGCTGTCCATGGCCGATGTCTTCACGCTGGTCCGGATCGAGCGGATGCTGAGCGAGGAGCGGCTGACCTACGGCTCGACGCTCGCCCTGGTGACCGCCGTGCTGACCCCGGCGTTGGAATCGTCGCTGCTGCGGCTCAAGCGGCACGGCGCGCAGATCGGCCTGATCTATGTCGGCATCGAAGATCCGCCGGGGACCTTCGCCGATTCGCCGGTCTACGACATCCGATCGGCTCTGGAGGGCTTGCACTACGAACGCGTCGGCGAAGCCGGGCCGTGGGCCCGGACCGACCGGTTGTACGCCACCGAGCGTCCGGCCGAGCCGGTCGACGATGTCGACCTGCCCACCTTCGTCGGCGCGGATGAGAGCGCGGCGCCATCGGCGTCCGAGCCTATCGGCGTCAACGCGGCAGCTTCCCCCCAGAGGGGGGGAGAGGGAAGTTTCCGACCCGGTAGCCCGTGGGCGCGACCGGACCGTCAATCGTGAGCGCCGCCGCGCCGGCCATGACCAGCGGCGTCTCGCGCCGCCGGATGGAGTGGGCGTACACCATCTCGCTGTTGCTCGGCGAGGCCGTCCTGCTCGTCGTTCTGGCCAAACTGATCCCCCGCCTGGTCTCGTACGACGCCGGCGAAACACTGTCGGTCTGGGCAATCGGCGGGACATTGGCGCTCGGCTTCCTCGTCTCACGCTGGCTCGGCAATCGAGAGCTGTCGATCAGGCGACGGTTCTGGTGGGGTCTCGGGATCACCCTGGTCGCCCTGCAGATCATCGGCTCGGTGGATCTGTCGGAATCGGGCCGCATCTGGAACATGTCCTGGGTGCTCGAGCTGGGCCGACCGTCCAGCCTGGTCTGGCGCGAACAGGTCGTGCTCGAGGACGGCACCGTCATCCCGGGCGAGATCGACCAGCTGTTTGCCGCTCTGATGCTGATTCCGATCTGGTTCCGCGGCGTCGCGCTGGGCAGCAGCGCCCTGATGGACCGTTCCTTCTCCAACTACGCGGTGTTCGGCCTGTTCGTCCTCGTCGCTTCCTTTCCGCTCGCCGACAACGCCGGGATCGAGGATCACGTCCGGACGCTGGCCATCGTCTGGGTGGTCACCGGCCTGATCACGATCGCGCTGAAGAACGCCGCCAACTCGGACCAGGTACAGGGGCTGGGGGTCGCGCAGACGGGAGCCTCGGTCGCGGCGACGCTGTTCGCCCTTGTGCTCGGCGTAGCGATCTTCCTCTTGCTTGTGACCGGCGTGGTTGGGCTGGTGGGCGGCTCCGGGGTCGTCGAGCCGGTGCTCAATGTCTTAGGAGTGGCGTTGCGCGCGATTATCACCGCGATCACCTACATGCTCTGGCCGCTGTTCTGGATATTCGAGCAAGTCAGAGAGTGGGTCGGCACGCCGGAGCCGCTGCCCACCGAACAGCTTGAGGCGGGAGTCGGGGGCGGGCAGGACTTCGCTGACCAGGAGGTTGGGGAACCCGATCCCACACCCGGAATCGTGATCTCGCGCGTGTTCGGCGGGATCGCGGCGGTTGTCGTCTTCGCCGTGTTGGCCTTCTACTTCTTCCGCCGATTTCTCAAGCGGCAGTCGCAAACCGAAGAGCTGCGCGAGTCGCTCTGGGCGGAGGCCGACGTCAAGGGCGACATCATGTCCGCATTGCGCGGATTGGGGGCCCGCTTCCGCCGGACCAGGGACGTGCATGAGCCCGACGCGCCGATCGCCGAGTTGTACTTCGACGTGCTCAAACACGCCGAGACCCGGGGGCAGGTCCGCGCGGTCCACCGTACGCCGCTGCAGTTCGCCGACGCCCTCGAGCGCGCCTACCACAGCCCGACGCCGAAGCGGATCTCCAGAGCGTTCAGCAACTTCCGCTACGGCGGGCGTCAGCCGACCCAGGCCGAAATCAACTCAATGCAGCAGAGTTGGGACGCGCTCAAGGACGGGCCGTCCTGAGCCGTCACGGCCCAGCGCGATCACGGTCGAATCCGAATCGACATCGCCGGCGTACCTGAAGTCGGCCTGGAAGCCGAGCTTCTGCAAGTGATCCCCGTGCGGAGAATCCGCGAAGGCTCGCGAGGGCGAGCGTCCGTAGGCGTGGTACAGCCTGAGCGCCAGGCGAGCGCCGCCCTTCAGGATCGCGTCGGGCGCGGCGCGCTTGATCGCGGTGACGTACGCTCCGGCCGCGAACGTGTCTTCAACGGACGGCGCGGCGCCGCCGTGGTCGCCGCTGCAGATGATCGCCAGGCGCTCGGGTCGTCCCGCCAGCACATGCCGGACGCCGGCCGACATATTGCGCAGACAAGCCGACAGCACGAGGTCGGACTCCAGCGCGCCGACCAGCGCCCTGGTGCCGTTGCTGGTCACGTGCACGACCGTCCAGCCGCTGACGTCCATGCCGTCGAACTCCGTCGGCGAATTGCCGAAATCCGCTTCGGGCGGCGGCAGCGCCCCGACCTCGCCGATCAGGCGGCTGGCGGCCAGCGAGTCGCGAAGCGCGACACCGGCGGTGAAATCCTCAACCGGGTAGACGGCAGAGGCCCCGCCGGAGAACAGAGCGGCGTGGACGGTCGTGGCGCGGAAGATGTCGAGAACGATGGCTGCCGCGCCGTTCAACGCGCTGGCAGGTGGAGGCTGAATGTAGACCTCCACCTCGGGAGGCCGGCCGACTTGAGAATCTGACACCGTTGCAGCCTACGGCCAACCCGGGTCGGGGATACCCTTGCTACATGGCCACTCCAGGGGCGACTCCACCATTTGCCGACCGCCTCGTCGCGGCGATGGACGCCGCCGACTCCCTGATTTGCGTCGGTCTCGATCCGCAGCCCCGGCGCACCGCTCCGGATGAGATACTCGATTTCAACACCCGGGTGATCGAAGCCACCGCCGACCTGGTCTGCGCGTACAAGCCGCAATCGGCTTTCTACGAGGCAGCGGGACACGTCGGCTGGCAGGCGCTCAAGGACACGATCGCAACCATTCGCCGGCTCGCGCCGCAGGCGGTGGTCATCCTCGACGCCAAGCGCAACGACATCGGCAACACCGCCGAGGCCTATGCCGCCAGCGCCTTCGACTGGTTCGACGCCGACGCATTGACGATCAATCCCTACCTCGGCGGCGACGCCGTCGCTCCGTTCCTGCAGCGTCCCGAGCGGGGCGCATTCGCGCTCTGCCGCACGTCCAATCCCGGCGCGTCCGACCTGCAATCGCTGCCGATGGCCGACGGCGAACCGCTCTATCTCGCCGTCGCCGACCAGGCTCGAACCTGGGGCGAGACCCATCATCACAATCTCGGGCTGGTGGTCGGCGCGACCTGGCCGACGGAACTGGCCGATGTGCGCGCCCGCTGCCCGGACATGCCGATCCTGCTGCCCGGCATCGGAGCGCAGGGCGGCGACCTCGAGGCCTCCGTCGCAGCCGGCGTCGATTCCCGAAGGCGCGGCTTGCTGGTTTCGGCCTCGCGCTCTGTCATCTACGCCGGTTCGTCGGAGGACATCCGAGCCGCCGCCGCAGAGCTTCGAGACGTAGCCAACGCGGCGAGGCGGTCGGTAGCGGCCGATCCTGCAGGTCCCGTGGGTGAACCGTTGTGAGCGTTGACGCGGACGCCGATTCGGGCACGACTCCCGATCCGGCCGTCGGCCCGCTCTTCCGCAACCGGCCGTTCCTCGCACTCTGGTCCGGGACCGGCATCCAGCTGATCATCAACTCGGCGATCCAGTTCGTCCTGCTGATCTGGGTGCTCGAACAGACCGGTTCGCCCTTCGCCTCGACGCTGCTGGTGATCTGTCTGGCCGCGCCGCCGGTCGTCACCGGAGCGATCGCCGGCGTGCTGCTCGACCGGCTCGACAAACGCCGCGTGATGATCGTCGCCGTCATCATTCGCGCCGGCCTCACCGCGCTGTTGCTGCTGGCCGACAACGTCTCGGTCGGCGCGGTCTATGCCGTCGCCTTCGGTACCGCGCTCGCCGGTCAGTTCGCAGTCCCCGCGGGCGCGGCGGCGCTGCCGCGGTTCGTCGCGCGCCGGCAGCTGCTGTCGGCCAACTCTGCGTTTCAGTTCACCACCATGTCGACGCAGCTCATCGGGCTCGTCATCCTGGCGCCGATCATGCTCAAGGTGATTGGCTACGACGCCTCGTACGTCGTCAGCGCGGTCGCCCTCGTCTGCTCGGCTGCGCTGCTCGCCCTGCTCCCTCCGCTTCCGCCGTTCGATCGCAGCCCGCACCGCGTGTCGGAAGACTTCGGACAGATCCGCGCCGCCTTCGCGACCACGCTGCACGACATACGCTCGGCCGGCGCGCTGGTCTGGCGCGACCGGCTGACCGCGCTCGCGCTGATCCAGCTCATCTCCGGCGTCATGATGCTCTTCATGTTCGCGGTCCTGGTGCCGCAGTTCGTGCACGACGTTCTCGGCCGCGCCGAGGAGGACGCGGTCTACGTCTTCTGGCCGACCGGACTGGGCGCCCTGCTCGCGCTGGTCTTCGTGCCCCGCATCGGCCGGCGCATCCCGATGAACATCATGGCCTCGTTCGGGCTGGGCGTGATCACCGTGATTGTGACCGTCTTCGGGGTGCTCGATTTCCTCCGATCGACCGGTTCGACCCAGGATTGGCTGCTCGCCGCGACGCTGATCATGGCCTTCCCGCTCGGCCTGGCCTATGCCATGGTCAACGCGCCGGCGCAGACCCTGCTGCAGGAACGCTCGCCGCCCGAGATGCGCGGCCGCCTGTTCTCGGCTCAGATGATGCTGGCCAACGGCGTCTCGATGCTCGCCTTGCTGCTCGTCGGCGGCGTCTCCGACGCAGCCGGTGTTCGCCAGGGACTGTTCCTGCTCGGCGGCGGTCTGTTCGTGATCACGCTGGCATCGCTCTGGCTCGGCCGCGGCGGCCCGGCCGGTGCGCCGCCCGAGTTGGCGACCGACTAATCACTTCTCATCGCGCGAACTACCGCCGTTGACAGCGCTCGGCCTGCGCTAATCTGTCACCGCAGGCGCCGCACCGTCCGGAAGGGTCGCCGGTAGAAGGGGAACGCGACATGAAAGAAGTCACGATCGAAGCACTTCGCGTCTCCCTGATGAACTACAACCGCGTTGTCGTGCTCAAGGAGAAGGACGCCGACCGCTACCTCACGATTTACATCGGCGCCGCCGAGGCCGACGCGATCGCCATCCGCCTGCAGAACGTCTCCGTCCAGCGGCCAATGACCCACGATCTGATGACCAACGTGATGCAGGAACTCGGAGCCAGCGTGTCGCGAGTGGTCGTGACCGAGGTCCGCAACGATACCTACTACGCCCGCGTGTTCCTCGACGTCAACAACGAACAGGTCGAGATCGACTCGCGCCCCTCCGACGCGATCGCGCTCGCCGTCCGCGCGGAAGCGCCGATTTTCGTCGAGGACGAAGTGATCGACCAGGCCGGCGTGCTGCTCGACGACGAAGGCCTCGTCGCCACCGACGAGGAGGGTCGGCCCGAGCCGGTCAAGCCCGAGGAACTCGAGAAAATGTCCGCCTTCCGCGATTTCATCGAGTCGCTCGACATGGACGACTTCGAGTAACCCGCGCTACACAACGTCTTCCCGCCCGCAGCCCGCTCTAGGCGCGGGTTGTGCCATCTTGTCGCAAGTGGAGATTGTGATAATCTTCGCATTGCCTCAGGCCGGAAGGATCGCCTTCGGCACGAGGTCCGCCTCCGGCAGGGGGTCCTCCATGAGACAGTGGCCGCCGGCCATGCAACTCATGGGCATCGGCTGGTACGTCGCAACCTGCATCGTGCTCGGCGTTGTCGGAGGGGTCCTGCTGGACGACGAGCTGGGCACGGATTTCGCGCTCACCCTCGTCGGACTCGCCCTCGGACTGGCTGCGGCCGGCTGGGGCGGGTATCGAATGTTGCAAGATTTGTTCGCTGCACAGGCGAAACAGAATGAAGACGCCGCTCAGGCGCGGCAACGACAAGAACAAGCAGAGCGGCGCCCTCCGAACGACAACGCGCCGGCCGACGACGAACAGGATGAGGAGGAGCGCGCGTGAGCCGACGACGCCTGATCATCTTCGCCGTGCTCGCGTTCGCGGTCTTTGGCTTCTTCGTCGTTCGCGCTCCCGCGCCGGTCATCGCACTCGCCGCCGAACCGGTCGCCGACCTTGGCTTCATGGAGTTGACCAACACGATCCTGTCCGCCTGGGTCGTGATCCTGCTGCTGGCCATTGCGGCCTTCGTCGTCTACCGGCGCACGCGCGATGTCGAGTCTGCGCTCGTGCCGTCGGGCTTCCAGAACCTGGTCGAGGCCATCTACGAAGCCTTCCTCGGCATCGCCCAGCAGGTCGGCGGCGAGCGCAACGGCAAGAAGTTCTTCCCCTTCGTCTTCACCATCTTCATCTTCCTGCTGATCGGCAACTGGTTCGCGCTGTTCCCCTGGAACAACGTGATCGGCCCGGTCGAGAACTACCGCTACCACTATCTGCACGAGATGGAAGTCTCGGTCATGGAAGTGGTCGAGGACCTGGAGCACGGCGAGCGCAACCTCTCCGACCACGAGATCGATGCCATCAACGACGCCTTCGGTAACGCCTTCTTCGAGCCGATCCCGTTCAAGGTCGACAAGCAGGACAAGTCCGACGAGCTCATTCACAAGATTCGCGAGCACCATCTGACCGACACCGAGTTCGCCGTCCGCGGCGAGTTCTGGACCAACCCGATTCCATATGGCATTGACGGCGAAGACCTCGTCCACGAGATCGAATCCCGGCTCGAAGCGGCCGGGATCCAGGACGAGGGCCACCACGAACTCGAATACGCGATGGTCTTCAACCTGCCGATCGTCGCCGGCGATGCCGAACTCGTCAAAGCGACCGGACCAATCCTCTCCGGCGACGGATTCAAGATCATCCCGCCGCGCACGCTCTTCGACGAGACTCGCGACTTCTCCTACGACGCCTTCGCCGAGCCGCTGGTGATCGAAGCGGGCGCCGACGGCAGCGTGGCGCAACTCTGTCTGATTGAGTGCGAAACCGCGATCGGCGACAACGAACCGGCGGTTGTGCCGACAACCGTCAACACGGCGCACCTCGGATTCATCCTGCGAATGGAAGAAAAGGGCTACGTCGACGACGACGGCACGACCACCGGCACCGTCGGCCACATCTTCCCGATCTTCCGGGCCCTGGCGTCGGACGTGAACCTGCCGCTGGCGCTCGCGCTCTGGTCGTTCCTCGCGGTGCAGTACTTCGGTATGCGCGGAGTCGGCGTCGGCGCCAACTTCGGCAAGTACATCGGCGTCGGCTCGCACGCCATCGTCAAGGGGCCGATGGGCGTCTTCGTCGGAGTCCTGGAGATCGTTTCCGAAGTCGGACGCGTGATCTCGTTCACCTTCCGTCTGTTCGGCAACATCTTCGCCGGCGAAGTGGTGCTCTTTATCTCCATGTTCCTGGTCGCCTTCGTGGTGCCGACGGTGTTCTTCGGTCTCGAGGTATTCGTCGGCTTCATTCAGGCGTTCGTCTTCGCCATGCTCACCCTCGTGTTCGCTTCGACCGCGGTCGGCGATCACGACGAGCACCACGACGAGGCGGCGTAACACTAAGGACCGACGGCGGACGCTCCAGGGCATCCGCCTGAATCAACCAAGCGTGCAGCGCGGTCGCGGAGGACCGCTCGGAGAGGACACGGAATGGAACTGATTGCACAGATTGGCGACGACGGGTTGAAGTACATCGGCGCCGCCCTGGCCATGGGCCTCGGCGCCATCGGGCCCGCGCTCGGCATCGGCATGCTCGCCGGCCGCGCCCTCGAGGCCCTCGGACGCAACCCCGACGCCGCCCCCGTGATCCAGACCAACATGATCCTTGGTATCGCGTTTACCGAGGCGATCGCGATTTACTCGCTGGTCGTCGCCGTCATGGTCGGCTTCGTCTTCTAACGTGGACCGACCGGATGGAGCCACCGCTCCGAGCGGCGCCGCGCGCTTGACCAACCAGCGGCGCGCGCCGGGAGGATCGGTAGACCGGAAAGACTGATTGGCAGGACGGTATGGACGCACTCGGTCTCAACCTCGCCGGACTGATTACGCATTTCGTCAGTTTCGGCATCCTGTTTGCCCTGCTGTTCGTCCTGCTCTACAAGCCGCTGGGCCGCGTCCTCGACGAACGCCGCAAGCGCATCGAGGAAGGCCTTTCGGCCTCCGAGCGTGCGCAGGAAGCCGCCGAAGAGGCCCGCGCCGAAGCTCGCGCCGAGATCCAGCAGGGTCGCGAAGAGGCGCAGCGCCTCGTCGCCCAGGCCCAGGAGCTGGCGCAGCGAATCGAGGCCGAGGCGCGAGAAAACGCGGTCGACCAGGCTGAACAGCTCATCGATCGCGCCCGCTCGGAGATCGAGCAGGAACGCGATCAGGCGGTCCAGCAGCTCCGCAACGAGTTCGCCGGCATGGCGATCGCCGCGGCCGAGCGGGTCATCGGACAATCGCTCGACGCCGACGATCACCAACGCCTGATCGCCGACGTGCTGGCCGAATCGTCCAACGGACAGCAGAACTAGGAGCCCAGCGTGCCGCAGAGCGATCCCGCCGCGCGACGATACGCCGATGCCGTCTTTGGCATTGCCCATGACACGGCGTCGCACGATCGTTGGCTGGATGACCTCGGTGATATCGCGCAGCTCTTCAGCGAGCCCACCGTCTACGCCTTCCTGATCTCGACCCGCGTCTCGCAGGATGAGAAGGAACAGGTGCTGGACAACGCGTTGCCCGACCTGCAGAACAACGCGCGAAGCTTCGCCAAGCTGCTGGTTCGCAAGCGCCGGGCCGCCCTGGCGCCGCAGATCATCGACGCGTTCCGCGACCGATTGAACAGCGTCCGCGGTATCGCCGAAGCCACCGTTACCACCGCGGTGCCCCTGTCCGACGACGGGCGCGCCGCAGTTGAAGCCGCGGTTCGGCGCTACACCGACGCCGAGTCCGTGTCGCTCAGCGAAACGGTCGACAGCCAGATCATCGGCGGCGCCGTCGTCCAGATCGGCGACCGAATCATCGACGGGTCCGTTCGCACGCGGCTGTCCAGCATGCGCCGCTCATTGGCTCAAGGCTGACGAGCGCTCACCACACCGAAGGAGTCAGCATCATGGCTGTCCGACCAGAAGAAGTCGCCGCCATCATCAGGCAGCAGATTGAAGGCTTCGAGAGCCAGGTCGTCTCGGCCGAGGTCGGCACCGTCGTCGAAGCCGGCGACGGCATCGCCCGCGTCTACGGCCTCGCCGGCGCGCTCTCGGGCGAACTGCTCGAGTTCCGGCCCAAGGACGGCTCCGATCCCGTCATGGGCATGGCCCTCAACCTCGAAGAGGAAATCGTCGGCGCCGTGATCATGGGCGAGTACCGCGTGATCGAAGAGGGCGACGAGGTCCGCTCGACCGGCACCGTCGCCGAAGTCCCCGTCGGCGAGCAGCTGATCGGCCGCGTTGTCAACGCGCTCGGCGAGCCGATCGACGGCAAGGGCCCGATTGCTGCGGCCGAGACTCGTGCGGTCGAGCGGATCGCACCCAACGTGGTCACCCGCGCCTCCGTCGACACGCCGGTCCAGACCGGCATCCTCGCGATCGACTCACAGATTCCGATCGGCCGCGGTCAGCGCGAGCTGATCATCGGCGACCGCCAGACCGGCAAGTCCTCGATTGCGATCGACACCATCATCAACCAGAAGGGCGAAGACCTGATCTGCATCTACGTCGCCATCGGCCAGAAGCAGGCCAAGGTGACCAACGTCGTCGCCACGCTCGAAGAGCACGGCGCGATGGACCACACGATCGTGGTCAACGCCGCCTCCGCCGAGTCGGCCGCACAGCAGTACCTCGCCCCCTATTCCGGCGTCGCCATGGCCGAGTACTTCATGGAGCGCGGCCAAGACGCCCTGATCATTTACGACGACCTCTCCAAGCACGCCTGGGCCTACCGCCAGATTTCGCTGCTCCTGCGTCGGCCTCCCGGCCGCGAGGCCTACCCGGGCGACGTCTTCTACCTCCACTCGCGCCTGCTCGAGCGCGCGGCCAAGCTGTCCGACGAATACGGCGGCGGCTCGATCACCGCGCTGCCGATCATCGAGACGCAGGCCGGTGACGTCTCCGCCTACATCCCGACCAACGTCATCTCGATCACCGACGGCCAGATCTTCCTCGAGTCGGACCTGTTCAACGCGGGTCAGCGGCCGGCCGTCAACGCCGGCATCTCGGTCTCGCGCGTGGGCGGATCGGCCCAGAGGCGCGCGATGCGCTCGGTCGCCGGTCAGCTTCGCATCGACATGGCCCAGTTCCGAGAGCTGCAGGCGTTCGCCCAGTTCGGGACCTCCGACCTCGACGCCGCCACGCGCCGCCAGCTCGAACGAGGTCAGCGCCTGTCCGCGCTCCTCGTCCAACCCGAGCAGCAGCCGCTGGCGATGTCGACCCAGGTCGCGCTGCTCTACGCCGCCAACGCCGGCATCCTCGACGACGTGCCGGTCAACAAGATCAACGACTTCGCCAACGGCGCGAGCGAGTACCTCAGCACGTCGCACCGCGACCTGCTGGGCGGGATCGCCGATTCGGGGCAGCTCTCCGACGACGACCAGGAATCGCTCTCGTCCGCCCTGCAGACCTTCAAGGACACGGTGCCCTTCTAGGTCGAACAGCGCGAACCGAGGGCGCAACAGAGAACAACTGAGAGTAGTAAGGGTCGATGGCCAACACCCGAGAAATCCGACGGCGCATCCGTTCGGTCGAGAACACGGCCAAGATCACCAACGCGATCCAGCTCGTGGCCGCATCGAAGATGCGCCGCGCACAGGACCGCGCGCTCCAGGCCCGTCCCTACGCCGAGAAGATGCAGAGCGTGCTCGGCCAGCTCTCCGGCGTCGCCGGCGATCCGGACACCTCGCACCCCCTGCTCGAACGCCGCGAGATCAACGAGACCACCGTCATCCTGATCACGCCCGACCGCGGGCTCTGCGGCGGCCTGATCGCCAACCTCGAACGTCACACCGGCGAGATCGTGCTGGGCCCCGACGCCGGCGGCTCGGGCGACATCTCGATGATCCCCGTCGGCCGCAAAGGCGGCGACTACTTCCAGCGCTTCGGGATCAACTTCCGCGCCAGCTTCCAGGAGCTCGGCGACTACCCCGGTCTGGCCGAGACGCAGCCGATCTCGCGGATCGCCATCGACGACTACACCGAGGGCCACGTCGACCAGGTCCTGCTCGTCTACGCCTCGTTCGTCAACACCGTGAGCCAGGTTCCGGTCACCGTGCCGATCCTCCCCGTGGAGCCTCCGGCCAGCGAGGAGGAATCGTCGGGCGAGACCCAGTACATCTTCGAGCCGTCCCCGCAGGATGTGCTCTCCCACCTGCTGCCCCGCTACGTCGACCTGCTCGTCTATCAGGCCGTGCTCGAGGCGGCCGCTTCCGAGCAGTCGGCCCGCATGGTCGCGATGCGCAACGCCACCGACGCGGCGAACGACATGATCGCCGACCTCACCCTCGTCTACAACAAGGCCCGCCAGGAGCAGATCACTTCCGAGCTGCTCGATATCACCGGCGGCGTCGAGGCGCTCAAGGGCTAACACATGCCGGACCAGTCAACAGCGGTGATCTTCGACATGGACGGCGTCCTGCTCGACTCCGAGCCGCTGCACTACGAGGCGGTGCGACTGATTCTCGAGGAGCAGGGTGTCGAGTTCCCGATCGAGGACTACTTCCGCTACCTCGGCACCACCCTGACCAGCACCTGGGACGACCTCTGCGAGCGCTACCCGATCGCGATGTACTTCGAACAGTTCGAAGCTCGCTACAACGCCGACGTACTTGAGCAGTACCAGGCCGGCGCGCCCCTGATTCGCGGCGCGCGCGAACTCGTTGCGCAGCTACGAGACGCCGGTGTTCCGATCGCCGTCGCCAGTTCATCCCACCGCGAGTGGGTCGAGGCCGCGCTGACCGGCGCGGGACTGCGCGAGTACTTCGACCAGACCACTGCCGGCGACGAAGTCTCGGTGGGCAAGCCCTCGCCCGAGATCTACCTCAAGGCCGCGGAGAAGCTGGGCTACGATCCGGCCGACTGCATCGCCGTCGAGGACGCGCCCGCCGGCGTCGAGTCCGCCACGGCCGCCGGCATGAGAGTCGTCCTCGTCCGTAGCGAACTGACCAACGACCTCGACCTGACCTCCGATTGGCAGGTCGACGATCTGACAGAATTCAAACTCGCATGGCTGTCCAGGCGGTCAACCAATCTGGTTGGCGCGACCTAGAAGACCGGGACAGTCCGCAGATGGGAGCAGAACATGGCTGATGGCACAGTAGTCCAGGTGATCGGCACCGTCGTCGATGTCGAATTCCCGCCCGACAGTCTGCCCGCGCTGTTCAGCGGCGTGACCATCACGATGGGCAGCGGCACCCGGGTGGTGACCGAGGTCCAGCAGCATCTCGGCAACAACCGCGCACGCTGCCTCGCCATGGACTCGACCGACGGCATGAAGCGCGGCGACAACGCCGAGGACCTCGGCCAGCCCATTGCCGTGCCTGTCGGCGAAATCGCCCTGGGACGTCTCTTCAACGTGCTCGGCGAGCCGCTGGACGGCCTCGGCGACATGCCCGACGGCGGCCTCCGTTCACCCATTCACCGCACACCGCCGTCGTTCGAGGAGCAGGCCGCCGAGACGACCATCCTCGAGACCGGGATCAAGGTCGTCGACCTGATCTGCCCCTTCACCCGCGGCGGCAAGATTGGCGCCTACGGCGGCGCCGGCGTGGGCAAGACCGTCGTCATCCAGGAGCTGATCCGCAACATCGCCACCGAGCACGGCGGCTACTCGGTCTTCGCCGGCGTCGGCGAGCGCTCGCGTGAGGGCAACGACCTCTGGCACGAGATGCGCGAATCCGGCGTGCTCGACAAGACCGTGCTCGTCTTCGGCCAGATGAACGAGCCGCCCGGCGTACGCCTGCGCGTCGCCCTCACCGGCCTGACCTTCGCCGAGCACTTCCGCGACGAGCAGGGCCAGGACGTGCTCCTCTTCATCGACAACATCTATCGCTACACGCTCGCCGGCCAGGAGGTCTCGGCGCTGCTCGGCCGCATGCCCTCCGCAGTCGGCTACCAGCCGACGCTCTCCACCGAGATGGGCGAACTAGAAGAGCGCATCACCTCGACCAACCGCGGCTCGATCACCTCCTTCCAGGCGATCTACGTGCCCGCCGACGACTACACCGACCCCGGCGTGGCCACCACCTTCGGCCACCTCGACGCGGTCGTCGCGCTCGAGCGCGCCATCGCCTCGCAGGGCTTCTACCCCGCCGTCGACCCGCTGACCTCGTTCAGCCGTGCGCTCGACCCCAAGATCGTCGGCCAGGAGCACTACGATGTCGCCCGCGAGGTGCAGCGAGTCCTCCAGCGCTTCAAGGACCTGCAGGACATCATCGCCATCCTCGGCGTGGACGAGCTGTCCGAGGAAGACAAGCAGACGGTCGCCCGCGCCCGCCGCATCCAGCGCTATCTGACGCAACCCTTCTTCGTCGCCGAGCAGTTCACCGGTCTGACCGGCGAGTACGTCTCCGTCCGCGACACGGTGCGCGGCTTCAAGGAGATCCTCGACGGCGCCCACGACGGACTGCCCGAGCAGGCCTTCTTCAACGTCGGCACCATCGAGCAGGCCGTCGAGAAGGGCGCACAAATCGCCGCCGAGACCGCCGCGTAAATGAACTCTCCCCCGCGCAGCGGGGGAGATGTCCCGTGGGACAGAGGGGGGGCTCCATGCCGCTCACGCTCGAAATCATCACCGGCGAACGCCGCCTGTTGCGGCAGGAAGATGTCGACGAGGTCGTCGCGCCCGGTTCGCTCGGCGAGCTCGGCATTCTGCCCCATCACGCCCCGCTGATCACGTCGCTCGTCCCCGGCGAGCTGCGCGTCAAGATCGGCAACGACGTCGAGGAGTACTACATCGGCGGCGGCTTCCTCGAGGTGCACTCGGACGAGGTCACCGTCCTCGCCGACGCCGCCGAGCATGGCGGCGAGATCGACGCCGAACGCGCCGAAGCCGCCCGCCAGCGCGCCCTCGAGCGGCTCGAACAGGCCACAGACGCCGATCGCGCCCGGGCCCAGGCCGCACTGGCCCGTTCCTTGCAGCGGCTTCGAGTCCTGGAGCATCGGCGACGCCGAGGCGGCGGCGGTCGAGAGATGAGCCGCCCCACCGGCTAGCACTGTTGCCCGGCCAAGAGTTCGCCTGCGCGAGGGACGGCTACAGTCTCCTTATGAGCGCAGACGCCGAGCCTTGCCTCCGGATTGCGGGACACCGCCGCCTCATCGGCGAGATTCGCGTCAATGGCGCCAAGAACGCCGCCCTGCCCTGTCTGGCGGCGGCTCTGCTATCAGACGAGCCGTCTCGAATTATGCGCGTCCCAGACATTGAGGACGTCCACCGCCTGATCGAAATTCTCAAGGCGCTCGGCGTCGAAGCGGAGTTCGGCGAAAACGAGGTCGTCGTGCGCCCGTCGGGCGTCTGCGGCGGGTCGCCGCCCGACGAGCTCGCGGCGGCATTACGGGCATCATTCCTCGTCATGGGCCCGCTCCTCGCGCGGACCGGCGAGGCGAGCTGCGGCGCGCCCGGTGGAGACGTCATCGGCGCGCGACCGCTGGACGTCCATCTGGCTGGATTCCGAGCTCTCGGCGCAGAGGTGGAATCGATCGGCGGACGCACGATCGCCAGCGCACATAGAGGCTTGCGCGGTGCGACCATCGTGCTCGACTACCCGAGCGTTCTCGGCACGGAGAACCTGCTGCTCGCCTCCGTCCTGGCCGGCGGTCGAACCCGCATCGTCAATGCCGCCATGGAGCCGGAGATCGGCTGTCTGGCCGACATGCTCAACGCCATGGGCGCGCGGATCTCCGGCGCGGGACAGCACACGATCACCGTCGATGGAGTGGAACGCCTCTCCGGCGTCGAACATGAGCTGATTCCCGACCGGATCGAAACCGGCACGCTGCTGATCGCGACCGCCGCCACGCGCGGCGACGTGTGCCTGACCGGCGCGAGCCCGTCCCACCTCGAAGCGCTCCTGGCCAAGCTCGGTGAGATCGGCGTCGACGTCCAACCCGGCCACGACGAACTCCGGCTTACGGTCAGGCCGGAGTCCCGCCTGACCGCGACCAACGTGCAGGCGCTTCCCTACCCCGGATTCGCCACGGACCTGCAGGCGCAGATCACTGCACTGCTGACCAGGGCCGAAGGCACCTCAATGGTCCACGAACGCGTGTTCGAGAACCGCATGCAGCATCTCGACGAGTTGCGCAAACTGGGTGCGAACATCGTCGCCGGGGGCTCGGTCTCCGCGATCAACGGCCCCGTCGATCTGTCGGGCGCGGTCGTCCGGGGGACGGACATCCGCGCGACGGCCGCATTGATTGTCGCCGCGGTTTCCGCCCGGGGCGAAAGCCGGGTCTACGGCCTGCGACATCTCGCTCGCGGCTACGCCGACCTGCCGGCCCAGCTTGCCGCCCTCGGCGCGGACATTGAGCGTGTCTGACACGCCGATACACTGACCTTCCGGATACGCTGACTTCATCGATTGAACCAACCGGAGATCATGCTCTTCACCAAGCGACTCGGTATCGATCTCGGCACTTCCAGACTTCGCATCGCCGTCCCAGGACGCGGCGGCCGCATCGTCATCGACGAACCGACCGTGGTCACGCTCTCAACCCAGGAGAACGCGGTCCTGGCTGCCGGCACCGACGCCGCCAATATGGTCGGACGCGCACCCGAGTCGCTCACCGTCATCAACCCGATGCGTGAGGGCGTGATCGACGACTACCGGATCGTCGAGGCGCTGCTGCGCTACTACATGTCGCTCGTCGTGGGGCGCTTCAACCTGGTCCGCCCCGAGGTGATGATCGCCACCCCCGCCGGCGTGACCAACGTCGAGCAACGAGCCGTCCGCGACGCGGCAGAGCAGGCCGGCGCGCG
Organism: Dehalococcoidia bacterium; assembly: GCA_965204335.1. Lineage (GTDB taxonomy): Bacteria > Chloroflexota > Dehalococcoidia > Bin125 > Bin125 > Bin125. The sequence continues at coordinate 1,408,589 of OZ241982.1, forward strand.
GCGTCCGGCCCATCTGATCGCCAATCCACTCGCCGCCGCGATCGGCGCCGGCGTCCCGATGGGCGACGCTCGAGGCGCGCTCATCGGCAACCTCGGCGCCGGACGCTCCGAAGCAGCCGTGCTGTCGATGTACGGCGTCGTCGTCTGGGAGTCGGCGCGCGTCGGCGGGCAAGTCGTGACCGAAGTGATCGCCGAGCACGTCAAGCGCCGGCACAGCCTGGTGATCGGAGAGCCGACGGCGGAGGAGCTCAAGTTCGCCACCGCTTCCGCCATCCCGGTCGACGACCCGATCCGCGCCGAAGTCCGGGGTCGGGACCAATCCAGCGGCATGCCCCGCAGCGTCGCGATCACCGCCAATGAGCTGGTTCCCTCGGTGCAGCAGGTGCTTGAGACCTTTGTCGAGGTTACGCGCAGCACCCTCGAGCGCACGCCGCCCGAGCTGACCGCCGACATCATCGATCGCGGCATGCTGCTCACCGGTGCGGCCGCCCGACTGCAGGGAATCGACGCCTACCTCGCCGACCAGATTGGGATCCCCGTCACCATCGCCGACAACGCCGAGGACGCTGTCGCGCTCGGCGCCGCCGAAGCGCTCGACAACCTCGACATCGTCGGACCAAATCTGCTTGCCCAGGAGAGCGTGCTCAGCGCCGCCGACTCGCGCTGATCTCCGTCCACACCGCGGTAGGTCGTCAGTTCGCCACTGCGTCGGCCTGGTGGTCCTCGACGTATCCGTCGAACGGCTCCTCGAGGTAGTAGGCCATGCTTTCGAGCTCCATGACCGGATCGATCTGCCGCAACCGAACGCCCGGCGGCACGCTCATCGTCACCGGCGCGTAGCTGAGAATCGCGCGCACGCCGCCCGCCACCAGCGTGCTGATCACGCTGGGCGCGGCCTCGGCGGGCACCGCCACGATGCCCATCGAGACCCGTGTCCGTTCCAGGTACTGCGGCAGCGTCGCCACATCGTCGACGCGATGGTTGTCGACCTTGCGGCCAATCTGTTTCGGGTCGGAATCAAACACGCGCACGACCTCGAAGCCGCCGCGGGTGAACCCACCGTAGCCAAGCACCGCGCGTCCCAGCTGACCGACGCCGACCAGCACCATCTCCTTGACCCGCCCGTTCAGACCCAGGATGCTGCGCAGCCGCTCGCGCAGACCGAGCACTTCATAGCCGCGGCCGCGCTTGCCGAACCGCCCGAAGTACGACAGATCCTTGCGAATTTGAGCCGGCGTCACGCCAAGCCGCATGCCCAACTCCTGCGAGGAGATGAAATCGCGGCCCTCGCCGGCCAGCAGCCCCAGTTCGCGGGCGTACAGCGGCAGACGGCGGATGACGATGTCCGGGATCTCGAGTTCGTTCACGGATTCTCTTCCGATGCTTCCAATCAGGCTACAACCGACGCCAAAATTCGAGTGTCTGTGCAGAAACGACGGCTTCGCCGCTCGTGTTCCCGTTATAGAACGCGATCTTCGGGTTGTCGAACGCCAAAGTCATTCTCACGCAGACGGTCGATTCGAGCCAATTGCTGCTCGGAGAGCGCCGGAAGGTCTACCGCGGCTATCTGGTCGGAGAGCTCGGCGGCGTTCTTCACGCCCGGCACCACCGTCGAGATCGTCGCCTGCTCCAGCGCGTGGCGCGCGGCCCGGCGCGACAGGGACGTTCCGTTCTCTTCCAGGAACCGCAGCGCTGCCGCACGGCGGTAGTCCAATGCGACCAGCGAGTCATCCTCAACGCGCCGATCGACCGAGTCGGTCAGCGATCCCGCCGCCAGGTTGCGGATCCCGATCACGCCGATCCCCAGCTCGGCCGCCAGCGGCAGCAGCCGACCGTGGTCATGCAGCGACGACCCCTCCGGCAGCGGCCGCGCATTCGAGTCGTTCAGCAGGTTGTAGTAGCACTGCACGGTGTCGAGATCGCCCGCCCGCAGCACGTCACGGACCGACGCCGCGATGCCCATCCCCGTAATTCCCACGAATCGCGTCAGGCCGTCCTGCTTCAGCCGCTGCAGCGTCTCGACCGCAAGCATCGCATCGGCGACCGTGATCGACCGACGGTACACGCCGCGCTCGGGCGTGATCGTGTTGTGCAACTGGAAGACATCGACCCGCTCGCGCCGCAACCGCTCGAGCGACTCGTGGATGCCGCGCTCGACGGCGGCCGGAATGTCGGCCAGGTCGTCCTCGCTCAACGACACCTTGGTCGCGACCAGCATGTGTTCGCCGCGGTGCTCGGGCGCCTCCAGCAGCGCCCGACCCAGATTCCGCTCTGCGGCCCCGTTGCCGTACGACGGCGCGACATCGTAGAAGTTGATCCCTTCGCGCATCGCCAGCGCGATCGTCTCGCCGATCTCCTCGTCCGTCGTCTCACCCCAGACATAACCAATCCCGCCGCCGCCCAGGCCAATCTCCGACACCATCAGTCCCGTCCGCCCCAGCTTTCGATATCTCATCATCGTTCCGGCCTCCTCCTCGTCTTGCTGTCCCTGAGCCTAGTTGCCCCCCGAGCTAGCGGCAGTCGGCGGCGGTACCGTGTCGACATGACCGCGCCCGTCCACGTTCGAACCTGGCCGAGCCTGTCCGACGTGCCCCGGCTCTATCCCGACCCGAGGAACCGCCCCAATCGCTATCCCCTCCTCTATCGCGCCGGCAAGTGTTTCCCGCTGACCTCGCCAGGGCAGACGGAGGGACGGATTCCACTCCTCGCCGTCGGCAGCAACGGCTATCCGCGCCAGCTCCACGACAAGCTCGCCGGCGCCGACGCCGATCTGCAGGGCATTCCCCTGATTCCCGCAATCCTGGCCGGCCTGGATGTCGCGTTCTGCCCCGTGCGCGCCCGCAAGGGCTATGTGCCGGTCACGCTGGCTGCCCGGCCCAGCGCCGTCTGCCTCACCTGGCTGCAGTGGCTGACGCCGGAACAGCTCAGCATCATCTCCGCCACCGAGGGTCCGCGCTACGCCCTCGTCGGCGGTCCGCCGCTGGCCGCTCGGGTCAGGATTCCGTCCGCCTGGAGGGCGCCCGAATCCGTCTACGCGTGGTGGTTCGACTCCCTGCTGACCCGCAACGGATCGCCGGTTTGGCTCGACGTCTATCGCCAGCAACGAGACCAACAGTCGGGGCTGCGAATCGATAACTCGGACTCACAGCAGAATCCGATACCGGAGGGCTGGCACGCGGTGCCGCGGGACCCCAACAGCCGTCGAATTGACCCAGAAATTATGTCTCAAATGTGCTAGAGTAAGCCAATAGAACCAACCCTCGGAGCGCCCGCTTGGTTACTGAGCAAACAGCGCCGGACCAGCCCACGCGTACCCTCGTCGAGGAGATGAGTTCCTCGTATCTCGACTACGCGATGAGCGTCATCGTCTCCCGCGCCTTGCCCGACGCGCGCGACGGTCTCAAGCCTGTCCAGCGCCGTATTCTCTATGCAATGGACGATCTGGGCATGCGGGCCAATCAGCCGCATCGCAAGTCTGCGCGTATCGTCGGTGAAGTACTTGGTAAGTATCATCCGCATTCCGATCAACCCGTATATGACGCAATGGTACGTATGGCGCAGGACTTCTCCCTGCGTCATCCGTTAGTGGACGGACAGGGCAACTTCGGTTCAATTGATAACGATCCGCCCGCCGCGATGCGTTATACGGAAGCCCGCCTCTCGCGCATCGCCGAAGAGATGCTGGCCGATCTCGACAAGAATACGGTCGACTTCGTACCCAACTTTGATGAATCACTGAACGAACCGACCGTCATACCCGGCCGCGCGCCCAACCTGCTGCTCAACGGCGCCACCGGGATCGCCGTCGCCATGGCCTGCGACATCCCGCCGCACAACCTGGCCGAGCTCGCCGGCGCCGTCAAGACCATCCTCGACAACGAGAACGCCACCCTCGACGACATCCTGCAGCACATCCAGGGCCCCGATTTCCCGACCGCCGCCGCCATCTTCGCCGGAGAGAACCGAGAAGACCTGCGCCGGCTCTACGGGACCGGACGCGGCGGATTCACCGTTCGGGCGCAGCAGCACCTCGAGGAAACGTCGACCGGCAATCGGGTCCAGATCGTCTTCACCGAGATTCCCTACCAGGGCAACAAGGTCCGCATCATCGAGCAGATCGCCGCGCAGGTGCGCGACAAGAAGATCGAGGGCATCCGCGATCTGCGCGACGAGTCCGACCGTCACGGGATGCGGCTCGTCGTCGAGCTCACCCGCGACGGGCACGTGCAGACGATTCTGGCCCAGCTGTACAAGTCGACCGGGCTGCAGATCCAGTACGGCGGCAACTTCGTCGCGCTCGTCGATAACCGGCCGCGCACGCTCACGTTGTATCAGCTACTGCGCGAGTTCATCCGCCACCGCCGCGACATCATCACCAGGCGCACCGAGTTCGAACTCGAAAAGGCCCGCGATCGACATCACATCGTCGAGGGCCTGCTCAAGGCGATTGACAACATCGACGCGATTATCGCCGCGATTCGCGCCGCCGAGTCCGCCGAGGCGGCCCGCGACCGGCTGCAGGAAGACCCGTTCGATCTCTCCCAGCGCCAGGCGCAGGCCGTCCTCGAGATGCAGCTCAGGCGGCTCGCCCAACTCGAACGCGCGAAGCTCCAGGACGAGTACGACGACCTCACCGAGACGATCGAGTATCTCGAAGGGCTGCTCGCCGACCCGAAGAAGATCGACGGCCTGATCGCCGAGGACATGGACGAGCTGGTCGAGACCTACGGCGAGGACCGCAAGACCCGCGTGATCGAGAAGTCGGTCGACAACTTCTCCGCCGCCGACCTCGTCCCCCACCAGTCATCGGTCGTCACCCTCACGCGTCACGGCTACATCAAGCGCCAGCCGGTCGACGCGTTCCGCTCGCAGCGCCGGGGCGGCAAGGGAGTCAAGGGCATCGAGCGCAAGAACGGCACCACCTCCGTCGAGGCCCCGCACCGTCTGATCGCCTGCGACACCCACGACCACCTGCTCATGTTCACCTCGCGCGGCCGCGTCTACGGACTCCAGGCCCACGAGGTCGAAGCCCGTTCCCGCGAGTGGCGCGGCCTCCCCGTCCGAAACGTCGTCGACCTCCAACTCGACGAGCACGTCACCACGATCATCCCGGTCGAGTCGTTCGAGGACGACTACATCATCCTCGGCACGAAGCTTGGCGAGGTGAAGAAGACCCGCCTGTCCAACTTCCAGCGAGTACGCCGAAGTGGATTGCAGGCATTCAATCTCGATGACGATGACGAGTTGGTCGAAGCCGCCTTCGCCCATGCCGGCGACGACGTGATTGTCGCCACTCGATCAGGCCAGGTCGCACGATTCTCGGTCGACAAGCTCCGAGAGGCGTCCCGGATATCCGGAGGAGTCCGAGGTATTGTGGTTCCTCGCGGTGACGAACTGATCGGTCTCCAGTCGATCTATCAAGGCACGGAAGTCCTGACCGTGACGGCCGGCGGATTCGGCAAGAGAACCTCAGAGGCGGAGTACCAGTCCAAAGGTCGTGGGATCAAAGGAAACATCGGCCACAAGGTCACTGACGAGACCGGCCCGGTCGTCGGCATGGCCGTCGTCCGAGGCGACGAAGAACTGGTCGTCATCTCCGCCGGAGGCAAGATCCTCCGCACCGAAGTCCAACAGATCCGCCAGGTCGGCCGAGCCTCCAAGGGCGTCAAGGTCATGTCCTCCGAAGAAGGAATCGCCGCCATCGCCGTCGTCGACACCAGCCGAGAGTTCGGCCAACGCACCTAACCAATCCCCTTCCGGTCCCCTCTCCCCCTGGGAGAGGGTTAGGGTGAGGGCCCGCCGCGACCTACTACAGCTTCACCGCGAAGTCTGCCGGATCCAATCCGGCGATCCTGACGATCCCTTTGGCGTTCCGAGCGTGTTGTCCGCCGGTGTAGTTCGTTCTGACGAACCAGTGATCGACGGGTCGGTAGAAGCTGTTCTCATGTCCAGCGGTCGTACTGATCAAATATTCCTTTTGGCCGTCGAGTCGTATCGGAAGTTCACGGTCAGAGAGCTTTCCGCTTGCCTTAAGCCACCGGACGATCTCTTGGATAAAGTCAGCCCAGTTCCTCGTCTGCACCACTGTGTCATCAGGAGCCCGGACCGCGGAGGGTTTCACACCGACTTCTGGAGTGAACTCAGACAACGTGGTCCACCCGCTGTCCTCAATCGTAGGTTCCGCTGGGATCGGAGGGCTCGCGGTGGCTGCCGTGCTCTCCACCGCAGCACCGGAAAGCGGAGTAGCGCCTACCTTGACATTGCCGTCAGACGCACTGGAACGCCACAGAGCAAGTGCCTGCAGGCAACTAACAGCAGGTGGGTCGCCGAGATCGAAGCTGGACACCTGAGAGTCCTTCATCGCTGCCGGCTGGAAGATGTCGTACATCTCCCACCGCCTGCCATCTGTGACTACCGCAAACGGGACACCTTCCTCCTGGCAGTAGCTGGTCACCTGTTGGCGCACCCTCACATCAAGATGAGTTCCGAGCTTCTTCGCCTCGACGATCACCTGAGGGCTACCTGATTGCCCTAGCAGCGCATAGTCTGCCGATCCCGCCACAGATCGGTACTCCGGCAGCACTTGAGTCGGATCACCCGTGTCCCAACCCAGAACGCGCAGCAGCGGATCAATCAGCGCATACCGCGTCAGCGCCTCGCTTTGCTGCAATGCCGAGGCGTGTTGGTCAATCCGCGCCTGCAGCGTCTCAATCAGCTCATGCAATTCCTCAAGAACCATGGCGCAAGAATAGCGCTCACCCCCGAGACCACCGCTGACTGTGTCCCTCGACGCCTTCACCGAATACTCCACCAACATCGCACACACATTCGTATATGATCGATGGCGCTCGACAGCAAGTCAGCCGCCCGAAGGAATCGATCATGACCGCTCCAACCACCTGGATTCCCCCGGACTTCCCCAGACGCAGATGGATCGACACTCACGAAATCGAGACCCATCCGGACGAATCTGGACAAATCTGGACAAACCTGAACACCTGCACCGACAATTCTCAGCACAGAGCAGCGATTTCTGTCCACTTCGTCCGAATTCTCCCCCCAGTCCGCCACTCTGTCAGCGAAGCGAAATGCGGACGGGCCGACCCCGTCCGCTACCATCCCCATTGAACCAGCGCCAGTGAGGATCGACCCCATGAAATTCGGCATCTTCTACGAAATCTCCGTTCCCCGACCCTGGGAGAACGACATCGAGCACACCGTCTATCACCGCTGCCTCGAGCAGGTTCGGGTCGCCGATGAGGTGGGCTTCCACTCGGTCTGGGCGGTCGAGCATCACTTCCTCGAGGAGTACTCGCACTGCTCCGCGCCTGAGCTGTTCCTGACCGCCTGCGCCATGCAGACCAAGCAGATCCGCGTCGGACACGGGATCGTCGTCTGCGTCCCGCAGTTCAACCACCCGATCCGCGCCGCCGAGCGCGCTGCCGTGCTCGACATCCTCTCAGACGGACGACTGGAGTTCGGCACCGGCCGCTCCGCGACCTGGACCGAGCTGGGCGGGATGGACGCCAACCCCGACGAGACCAAGGAAACCTGGGACGAGTACACCCGCACGATCCCGCAGATGTGGACCAACGAGCGCTACGGCTACGAGGGCCGCGCCTTCAAGATGCCGACCCGCGCCGTGCTGCCCAAGCCCTACCAGAAGCCGCACCCGCCGATGTGGGTCGCCGTCTCCTCGCCCGGCACCGAGATCGACGCCGCCGAGCGCGGCATGGGCTCGCTCGGCCTGACCTTCGGTGGCTTCGCCGAGCAGGAAGAGAAGGTCAATCGCTACCGCAGCCGAATCCGCGACTGCGAGCCGGCCGGCCTGTTCGTCAACGAGCGCGTGGCCACGGTCAACTTCCTCTACTGCCACCCGGACAACGAGACCGGCATCAAGACGGGCAGCCGATTAACCGGCTCGTTCGGCTACCTGGCCGCGCAGCTCCTGCCGGTTCGCGAAGTGCACCCGACCCGCAGCTACCCCAATCCCGGACTGCTCGCGGCCAGCCGCCAGCAGGCAGAGCAGACCCCCGGTGAAGGCGCGTCGGCGCCCGAAGGCGTCTGCATCGGCAACCCCGACCGATTGGTCGAAGAGATCAAGAAGTGGCAGTCCTGCGGCGTTGACCAGATCAACTTCCTGCTCAACGCGCTGGAGACCATCCCGCAGGAGCAGGTGCTCGACAGCCTCCGCCTGTTCGGTGAAGAGGTGATGCCCCACTTCGTCGACGATCAGCCGGCGACCACCTCCGAGCCGCGCGAACTCGCCGCAACCGTCGCCGCGGGCGACTAGTCGCGGCGAACGCCCCTCTCTGTCACTTCGTGACATCTCCCCCCGCCCCGCGGGGGAGAGGAACGATTGAAGAAAGGCCGCAGATGCCAATCAATGGCAATGCCGACCCAACTCAACTGACCCGGTACGCGCCGACGATGCCGAGCCTCGACACCGAAGCGCTGACGCTGCCCGACGTCAAGGTCCTGCAGGTCATCTATGAGATCGATGACGCCGTCATGGCCGACCTCCTGCCGCCGGCGCTGCATCCGACGATCCCGCCGACGATGCACGTGATCGGCCTGCGCGCCGACGACGGCCCGCTGGGCGCGTTCACGGTCGCGATCGTGCGCGTCGGCTGCCGCGCCGCCGTTCGACCGCGCGGCCTGCCGACCCGCGCCGTCTGCACCGAGGGCGAAGCGGCCACCGCGCTTGAGGAACGTTGGGGATTTCCCATCACGGTCGGCGAACCGGTCCTGCGCGAGCGCTACGACCGCCAGTCGATCGAGGTCAACGACGGTAACGTGACCGTGCTCTCGGCCCAGCTCATCGATCCGGTCCCGATCGGCAACGGCGACCTGCTGTACACGGCCGGGATGCACATCGCCAGCGTCGAGCGCGACGGCGAGACGAAGCCCTGGCTGGTCCAGGTCGATCCGGAGTTCGAGGTCAGCCGCGCCGACCGGGGCACGGCGCAGATCGACGCCTTCGACAGCAACTTCTGGGACGCGCCGGATCTGCGTCCGGTCTACCCCATCGTCGCCAGCTACACGACCGCCAACATCACGCTGCCGCGCATCCGCTACATCTGCGACCCGCTCCAGCCCGCCATCAGCGGCACCGTCGCCTTGTAATCAGATCACCGCTCCCCCCGCAACGCGGGGGGAGATGCCGAAGGCAGAGGGGGGCTCCGATGCCCGAGACCGAGACCCTGTTCCCCGGCTTCCGCGACCACAAGACCGGGCCGATTTTCGCCCGGGTCGGCGGCTCCGGCTCGCCGCTCTTGCTGCTCCACGGCTACCCGCAGACCGGGGCCATGTGGCACAAGATCGCGCCCGGCCTCGCTGAGCAGCACACGGTCGTCGTCGCCGACCTGCTCGGCTACGGCGCCAGCGACTCGCCTCCCGGCGACGGCGGCGGCGAGGCCTACTCCAAACGCGCCATGGCGAGCTACATGGTCGACATGATGGCCGACCTCGGCTTCGACACGTTTTCCCTCGCCGGTCACGATCGCGGCGGCCGGGTCTCGTACCGTCTCGCGCTGGACCATCCCGAGCGCGTCGAGCGGCTCTCCCTGCTCGACATCATCCCCACCGCCGAGCAGTTCGAGCAGATGGGCATTGCCGGCGGACTCGGCGGATTCCACTGGTACTTCCTCGCCCAGCCTGCCCCGCTGCCGGAGACGCTGATCAACGGCGCGCCCGACTTCTTCCTCAAGCGGATGCTCGGAAGCTGGGCGGGCGAGGACAACCAGACCGTCTTCACCGAAGCGGCGATGGCCGAGTACCTGGCCGCCGCCAACGACCAGGAAACCGTGCGAAGCTGGTGCGAGGACTACCGCTCCGGCGCGCGCTTCGATCTGCGGCTCGACCGCGCCGACCGCTCCGAAGGCAGGAAGATCACCTGCCCGCTGTTTGTGATCTGGGGCGCGGGACGCCAGACCAACCGTCGCGGCCGCTTCATGGCCACCTGGCACCGCTGGGCCACCAACGTCACCGGGGTCGGCCTTCCGTGCGGCCATTTCCTCCCCGAAGAACTCCCCGACGAAACCGAATCGGCGCTCAAGGAGTTCTTCGCCTAGTTCCGTTCTCCCCCCGCGAAGGGGGGACGTCGCGGAGTGACAAAGGGGGGCAACTCCCTGAGAATGATTGGAGCAATCCATGGAACGCGTCACGACCTTCAGCGGCACGGGGCTGCCGCTCGATCGCGCCGACGTCGACACCGACCAGATCATCCCGGCCAAGTACCTCAAGCGGATTGAACGCACCGGCTACGGCCCCTTCGCCTTCGAGGCCTGGGCCAGGGATCCCGACTTCGTCACGAACCAGCCCCAGTACGAGGGCGCCAGCGTGCTGCTCGCCGGGCCCAACTTTGGCTGCGGCTCCTCGCGCGAGCACGCCGTCTGGGCCATCCAGGGGATGGGCGTCAGGGCCGTCATCGCGCCCGGCTTCGCCGACATCTTCCGCAACAATTCGGCCAAGATGGGCCTGCTCACCATCCAACTGCCCCAGCCGGACGTGGAAGAGCTGATGCGCATGGTCGAATCGGAATCCGACACGCCGATCACGGTCAGCCTCGAAGATCAGACCGTTACCGCGCCCGGCGGTTGGGTACGCTCGTTCGACATCGCCCCGTTCGTCAAGCACTGTCTGCTCAACGGCCTCGACGACATCTCCCTGACGCTCGAGCACGACGATCTCATCTCCGAGTACGAGTCGAACCGCCCGTCGACGAAACCCGTCACGGTCTAGGATCAACGCATGGTCCAGGCGCCCTCCAAACCCGAGTCGGTCTCGACGCCGGTAGATCTGTTCCCTGCGGGAGACCCGATCGTGCTGCGCCTGCCCAACGGCTTCCTCACCGACGAGTTGCTGATCGAAATCAGCAACCTCAATGAGCCGCTGCACTTCGAGCGCAGCCCGGAAGGAGCGCTGGAAATTTCTCCTCCACCCGGAACGCATAGCGGTCGCCGCGCCAGCCGAATCGCCGTCCAAATCATTCTCTGGTCGGACGAGCACGAGAACGGCGAGGCATTCGCCGCCGCGTCTGGCTTCCGTCTCCCAACGACTGCCGCAAGAGATCCCGATGCGGCCTGGGTGAGCAATGAGCGGTTAGCAGAGACCGACACCGACAACGAAGCACTGTGGTCCGTCTGCCCCGATCTGATTGTCGAAGTCCGCTCTCGGGGCCAGACCATACGCCGACAGCAGGAAAAGATGGAAGAGTGGATGGCGGCTGGCGCCCGGCTGGGCTGGATGATCGACGTCTACACCGGAGCCGGGGAAGTCTGGGTCTACCGAGACGGCGTGTCGGAGCCCGAGCGACTTGAGCGCCCCGACTCGCTGAGCGGCGAGGATGTCGCCGAAGGCCTGACTGTCGATCTGGCCAGGGTCTGGCGCTGAACTCGATTCCTCATCGCTATCTTGTCTCCAGCCGCGAAACGAGTCCAGAGGACGGAATCGTGTTGTGGGCAAGCACCCAAGGCCATCGGTCCGTGACAGCATCACCAACCTGCGTCGCTCGATTGGCCGGCGACACGCCATCTATGGCTTGATCCGAAACACTGTCATCAAGTTCCGGAGGCTCGAGAACTGCTGCGGCAACTACGGCGATCCGGGCTGTTGAGTCTCCGGCGAGCGCGCTCGGTCCGAGCGCATAGCGGGCGACGATCATCGCCACCAGCAATAACCAACCGTGACATCGTTTCGGCTCCGTGGCATGCCCGCACCACTGCCGATTCTGGAAATCGAGGTACCCCTGCATGTGCGACGAACGACCTGAATTGGGCGGCTTCGCCATTGCCAACTTGCGTAACGCCAAAGGACTTTTCCACTTTCTACGAAGCGTGACGGTGACCAACCTGATCAAGCTGTGGCGGCTCGAGCAGTGCTGCGGTCGCTATGGCGACCCCGGCTGTTGAACGGGGCCGCCTGACGCTCAGGATGAGTGCTCCGCAGACGAGTAGACACCTCGTTTCTGTCCCCCGCGTGGGACGGATGCCCTAACGTTGGACGCTGAAGGCGGCTCCGAGCCGTTGGGGGCCTACGATGTGTGAGCGACCGAGACCCTCCTTTGGCGACGCGATCGCCAATCTGCGCAGGGATGACAACCAACGTGGACTCGTGCGCGGAATGCTCTGGATCGCCTGGGACAGGCTGCGCAGCCGGCAGACGTGCTGCGGCGGCTACGGCGCGCCCGGCTGTTGAGTCTCCCCCGAACGCGCTCCGGGTGAGCGCTCCAGCGACGATTAGGAACCGACACATATGGCCCATTTCAGGATTGCGCTGCTGCCCGGTGACGGCATCGGCGGTGAAGTCATCGGGCAGGCCGTTCGCGTGCTCGACGCGGTCGGCGGCCGTTTCGATCACTCCTTTGAGTACAGCGAAGACCTGGTTGGCGGCGCCTCTATCGACGCCCACGGCGTCGCCCTGCGCGACGAAACGCTGAAGATGTGTCAGGCCCAGGACGCCGTCCTCTTCGGCGCCGTCGGCGGGCCCAAGTGGGACGACCCCAGGGCCTCGGTTCGACCCGAACAAGCCATCCTCGGGCTGCGCAAGGGACTCGGTCTGTTCGCCAACATCAGACCGGTCAAGATGTTGCCCATCCTCGCCGACGCCACGCCCCTCAAACGCGAGACCGTCGCCGACGTGGACATGGTCGTGCTGCGAGAACTGACGGGTGGCATCTACTTCGGCGAACCCCAGCGTCGTTGGGAGGAAGACGGACAACGCAAGGCCGTCGACACGCTTGCCTATTCCGAGGACGAGGTCGAGCGCATCGTTCGTCTCGGCTTCGAGACCGCCCGGGCCCGCCGCCGGCTGCTCACGTCAGTCGACAAGGCCAACATCCTCGATACCTCCCGCATGTGGCGGGAGATTGCGGATGAGGTCGCGAAGGACTACCCGGACGTCACCCTGGAGCACCGCCTGGTCGACGCCTGCGCCATGGACCTGATTCGCCACCCGTCCTACTTTGACGTGATCGTGACCGAGAACATGTTCGGCGACATCCTCACCGACGAAGCCTCGATGCTGGCCGGCTCGATGGGCATGCTGCCCTCGGCCTCCCTCGGCGCGTCCGAGGACGGCTCGACTCTGGGACTATATGAACCGATCCACGGCACCGCGCCCGATATCGCCGGTCAGGGCGTCGCCAATCCGATGGCGATGATCCTCAGCGCGGCCCTCATGCTGCGCTATTCGCTCGGCCTCGAGGCGGAGGCCGCCGCGATCGAAGCGGCAGTCACCAACACCCTCGCGGCCGGCCACCGCTCCGCCGACCTCGCCGCCGAAGGCGAACATGCACTGAGCACCGAAGCCCTCGGCAACCTGATCACTGACGCTGTGGCGGGCGGCTAGAGCCTGTTCACATCGGCGGACGGCGCACTCTACCGGCGTTCCCGGGATGGGAATCGACATGAAGCGCATCGCGATAGCTGGGGTGATCGCTGCGCTCGTGGTAGGTCTGCTTGCTTATGTGCTCGTGCTCGACGACACGGATGAAGACGTGCTTAGCGGCTTGGTGGAATTGTCGCCGAGCACTGTGCAACTGTACGGCGTGAGCACGGCCGGGGTCGGCTATAGGGTGGTGCGAGATCCGCTCGACGGTGCAATCGAGACGTTCGTGTTCGTGGATAATGGCGAATCTTGGAGACTGGAACTGTCCTGTATGGCAGGTGGCGGACTGACGGCGTCGATGGTCAATGGGGAGGTTGCGCCGACACATAACTCACTGGTGTCATGGCGCATAGACGACATGGAGGCGCAGACGGAAACGTGGCGGGGCGATGATTGGGACACCCTGTACGCACCGGATCCGGAAGCGCTGATGGATGCACTACGTGGCGCCAACCGGGTCTTCGTTCGCATTGAAGGATTCACCATCGGAGCGGTAGGGCTCAACGTGTACGGAATGACGGAGACCGACGCACAGCCCTACCTCGATGGTTGTCCGCCGGGGCCTACCGTGCCTCCGGGCACGCCGAATATAGAGATAGTAGATGACCCTCCCTCCCTCCACGACTAGCTGTGTTCTGCCGATCGAGGCGGCTCTAGACTCCAACCATGCCTATTCAACGCCTCCTTGTCGCCAACCGCGGCGAAATCGCCGTCCGAGTGCTTCGCACCGCCACTGAGTTGGGGATCGCCACCGCCGCCATTCACTCCTCGGACGATGCATCCTCCGACCACATCCAGCACGCCGAGACCGTGATCCCCCTGGACGGAATTGGACCGGCCGCGTATCTCGATATCGCACAGATCGTCGAGCGCGCCCGGGAGCACGACTGCGACGCGATCCATCCCGGTTACGGCTTCCTCGCCGAGAACGCCGATTTCGCCCGCGCCTGTGAAGACGCGGGGCTCACCTTCGTCGGACCCTCTCCGGCCGCGCTGGCGCTGTTCGGCGACAAGGCCCGCGCCCGCACGCTCGCCGGAGCGCGAAGCGTCCCGGTCCTGAGCGGCACCGACCACGCCGTCGATCTCGACGGCGCGCGTGCGTTCTTCGAGCAACTGGACGGCCGGCCGATGGTGATCAAGGCAATCGGCGGGGGCGGCGGACGCGGGATGCGAGCCATCAACGAGGCGTCCGAGATCGAGGACGCCTTCGAACGCTGCACGCGCGAGGCGCTGGCCGCGTTCGGCAACGGCGCCCTGTTCGTCGAGCGCTTCATCCCGCGCGCGCGGCACATCGAGGTCCAGATCGTCGGCGATCAGCATGGCGCCGTGGCCCACGTCGGCGAGCGTGAGTGCACGATCCAGCGCCGCTACCAGAAGCTGATCGAGATCGCGCCCTCGCCGACGCTGACCGATGCTCTGCGCGAGCGAATCACCGGGGCCGCGGTCGAGCTGGCCGCGGCCGGTGGCTACTCCAACCTCGGCACGTTCGAGTTCCTGGTCGACGCCGCTGCCGGTGAAGAGGGCAACGACGACTTCGCCTTCATCGAGGCCAACGCCCGTCTCCAGGTCGAGCACACGGTGACCGAAGAGGTCGCCGGACTCGACCTCGTCGAATGCCAGATCAGGATCGCCGAAGGCGCGACGCTCGACGACCTGGGCATGGAAGCGCCGCCATCGCTGCGCGGTTACGCGATCCAGGCTCGGGTCAATCTCGAGCGGATGCGCGAGGACGGGGATGTCCGACCGGCCGCGGGTGCGCTGCGCACGTTCCGTCCGCCCGCCGGACCCGGTGTCCGAGTCGACACCTATGGCTACGCCGGCTACGCCGCCAATCCGAACTTCGACTCGCTCATCGCCAAGGTCATCACCCGGCATCCGAGCAACAACTTCAGCGACGTCGTCCGACGCGCTCGGCGGGCGCTCGATGAGTTCCAGCTGGAGGGCCCGGATTCCAACATCGCGTTCCTGCGCAACATCCTGGGCCATCCCGAGTTCATTGCCGGCGATGTGCATACCCGCTGGATCGATGAACGAATCGCCGACCTGGCCGCAACGTCTGACAATGGCGCTTCCGCTTCCGGGCAGGCGGCCTGGGCCGGAGCCAAGGTTGAGAACCAGGTGGCCGACCCGCTGGCCGCGCTCGATTTCTTCCGCCAGGGCGCCGGCGCGGCGTCGCTCGATGTCAACCGCGGCCTGGAGGAGGACCGGGCGGGATTCCCGGCTCCGGAGATCATCGGACCGCCCGGAACCGAGCCCCTGCGCGCTCCGATCCAGGGCACGATTATCGAGATCCTCGTCGGCGAAGGCGACACGGTCGTCGCCGGTCAGGACGCAATCATCATGAACGCGATGAAGATGGAGCATGTCCTCCAGGCCGACGTTGGCGGCATCGTCCGGGAGATCACCGTCTCGATGGGCGACATCATCTGGGAAGGTCATCCACTCGTCTTCATCGAGCCGGCCGATGTCGGCCCCGCCGTGGACGACGGGTCGGGAGACGTCGATCTCGACTACATCCGCCCCGACCTGCAGCACAACATCGACCTGCACGATGCGTTGCTCGACCACAACCGCGAGGGACCGGTCGCCCGGCGTCACGCCAAGGGCAAGCGAACGGCGCGGGAGAACATCAGTCAGCTCGTCGAAGGCGGTACCTGGACCGAATACATGCCGCTCGCCGTGGCGGCTCAGCGTCGAAACCGCTCCTGGGAAGAGCTCCGCGTCGTCTCCCCGGCCGACGGTCTGATCTGCGGTATCGGTACCGTCAACGCCGACCTCTTCGGCAACGACGTCGCCAGCACCGCGATCATCTCCTACGACGAAACGGTCTGGGCCGGTACCCAGGGCGGCCGCGGCCACGAGAAGACCGACCGCATGGTCGAGACGGCGCATCGCCTGCTGACGCCGCTCGTCTTCATCGCCGAGGGCGCCGGCGGACGCTCGGGCGATTCCGATTGGGCCTACACCCGCGTCGCCGCGCGCGCCGTTCGCACCTTCGAGCGGTTGGCCGAACTCTCAGGCAAGGTGCCGATGGTCTCGATCACCGCCGGACGCTGTTTCGCCGGCAACGCCTCCATGCTCGGCATGTGCGACATCATCGTCGCCACCGAAGGCTCCAACATCGCCATGGGCGGACCGGCCGTGATCGAGGGCGGCGGCCTCGGACTCTTCCTGCCCGAGGAACTCGGCCCGATGTCGCAGCAGGTGCCCAACGGTGTCGTCGACATCTTCGTCAAGGACGAAGAGGAGGCGATGGCGGCGGTCAAGAAGTATCTGTCCTACTTCCAGGGCCGGCTCAACGAGTGGAGCGCGCCCGACCAGCGCCTCCTGCGCCACGCCATACCCGAAAACCGGCTGCGCACCTACGACGTGCGCAAGGTCATCGATCTGCTGGCCGACCACGATTCCGTGCTCGAGCTGCGACCTGAGTTCGGAATCGGTGTGGTGACGTCTCTGATCCGCATCGAAGGCAGGCCGGTCGGCGTGATCGCCAACAACAACATGCATCTTGGCGGCGCGGTCGACAGCGACGGCTCGGACAAGCTGGCCCGATTCGCCCAGATCTGCGACTCCTGGAATATTCCCGTGCTCACGCTGGTCGACACGCCCGGCATGATGGTCGGGCCGGAGGTCGAGAAGACCGCCCTGGTCCGTCACTGTCACCGCGTGTTCGTCTCATTGGCCAACCTGACCACGCCCAAGATGACGATCACTCTACGCAAGTGCTACGGCCTCGGCGGGCTGGCCATGTTGGCCGGAAGCACCGAGGCGGGCCTCTTCAACGTCGGCTGGCCGACCTCCGAATACGGCGGCATGAACCTCGAGGCCGGGGTCAAGCTCGGAGCGCGGGCGCAACTTGAGAAGATCGAGGACCTGGAAGAACGCACACGCGTCTACGAGCAAATGGTCGCCGACGCCTACGAGCGCGGCAACGCCTTCAACGCCGCGACCGTGCTTGAGTCGGACGACGTGATCGACCCGGCCGAGACGCGTCAGTGGATCCTGCGCCTGCTCGACGCCGTGCCCAACTCCGAACCGATCCGCGAGGGCCGCCGCCCCTACATCGACAGCTGGTAGGGCTGCAAACGGCGACAGCTTCTGGCTAGAATGCCGCCTACAGCGGCCATCGTGTGATCGTGCACCGCGGAGTGAGTGATGCAATTCATCAGCCTGCTGCTGATCCGCTTGATTCAGACGATCTTTGTGATCTGGGTCGTCGTCACCATTGTCTTCGTGGTCGCCAGAATCTTTGGCAACCCCGAGGCTGCGCTGCTGCCCCCGTTTGACACGACGGAGGCCGACTACGAAAAGGTTCGCGAGCGCCTGGGCATCGATAAGCCGCTCTACACCCAGTACGGCATTTTCCTGAAGGACGCCGTGCAGGGCGATCTGGGCTACTCCTTCATTCGCGCCGGCGCCGCGATCGACATCGTCGCCGACAAGATCCTGCCAACGGTCAAGCTCACGGCGGCCGGATTGGTGGTCGCGATTGGCCTGGGCATCCCACTCGGCATCCTGGCCGCGCTGACGCGCGGCTCGCCGTACGACTGGCTCGCCAGGCTGATTGCGGTCTTCGGTCAGGCGACGCCCAGCTTCTGGCTGGGGTTGATGCTGATCTTCTTCCTCGCCGTGCGCGTGGACTGGTTCCCAACCGCTGGAGCGGAGGGCTTCCGCGCCCTCGTGTTGCCTGCCGTTTCGCTGGGCCTGCTCTCTGCCGCCGGGTTCATGCGGTTGACCCGCTCGGGCATGATCGACGTGATGAACACGGACTTCATTCGCACGGCGCGGGCCAAGGGATTGAATGAGCGAACCGTGATCGTTCGCCACGCCCTGCGTCATGCCATGATCCCGGTCGCGACCATCCTCGGACTCGAGTTGGGCACGTTGATCGCCGGATCAGTGATCATCGAGGTGGTCTTCTCCTGGCCAGGACTGGGACGACTGATGATCGAATCGATTCTCAAGGATGACTTCCCCACCGTGCAGGCCGGCGTGGCGGTGATCGCCCTGTCGATCGCCATGGGCAATCTGCTGGTCGACATCTCCTACCGATTCATTGACCCGCGTATCCAGGCGGCGGAGCTCTAGCCATGAGCGAGCGGATTGCGGACACCGCGATTGAGCCGAGGCGCAGGTGGCGAATACGCCGACCGCGCCGCATTCGGCGTTCACTGCTGCTCGTACCTCCGCTGACGATCATGCTCGTGTTTTTCGTGTTCGGCATCTTCGCGGACATCATCGCTCCCGGCGATCCGGGCGACACCAACGTGCTCAACAAGCTGGCCCGGCCGGCGTTCGATGGCGGCACCACCGAGAGCCTGCTCGGGACCGATCACATCGGCCGCGACATCTGGACGCGCATTGTGCATGGCGCTCGTATCTCCCTGATCGTGGTCGCGATCGTTGTGCCCGGCGCGGCGCTCTTCGGCAGCACGGTCGGAGTGATCGCGGGCTGGCGCAGCGGCAAAATGGGTCAGGTTCTGATGCGCTACGTCGACGTCCAGCTTGCGCTGCCTGCTGTCGTCTTCGCCGTCCTGCTTGGAGCAGCCCTGGGCGCGTCGATCTGGAACGTCGTACTGATCCTCTTGTTCTGGACCTGGGCCGGGTATGCCCGGCTGGTTCGCGCCGAGGTGCTTTCGCTCAAGGAGCGCGAGTTCGTGATCGCCTCACTGGCAGCCGGTGGCAGCAGCGTCTGGATCATGCGTAAACAGCTACTGCCCAACGTCTTCAACACGATCGTCGTGATCATGACCCTGCAAGTACCGGTCGTGATCGTGGCCGAAGCGTCACTCAGCTTCCTTGGCGTCGGCGCGCCGGTTGAACAGGCGACGTGGGGACGGATGATCACCGAGGCGCGGAACTACCTGACACAGGCCTGGTGGGTCATGTGGATGCCCGGCCTTGCCCTGATGCTCGTCGCGCTGAGTGGCAACCTCGTCGGCGACTGGTTGCGCGATCTGCTCGATCCCCGCCTGCGCAATCTCGGCTGAGGACGCAGTCGGCTCATCCGATATCCGAGCGGGCACTGCCCGGATCATCCAGTTGCGATGCGGCGGCTGAGTGGTCTGCTGCCCGGTTGGCGTAACCGTATTGTCATCGCGGGTACAAAAGGGCCGTTCGCGGGTGGTTAGTTTGCGCGGCAAGATGCGGCAGGGTGTGCCCGCCGATCGAGGAGACGAACGATGTCAACGCGAAACTACTGGAAGCGCATGTCGCACCAACGACTGACGCGGAGAACGCTGTTGCGTGCTTCGGCCCGAGCGGGCGTCGGCGCAACCGGCCTCGCCCTGGTTGGCTGCGGCGATGACGACGATGACGACGCGCAGCAGACTGTCGTCCAGGCGCAACCTCAGGAGCAGCAGCAAGAGCAGCCCCAGCCCGCTGCAGAACAACCGCAGCAGCAACAGCAACAGCAGCAGGCCATGCAGCAGCAGCAGGCCGAACAGCAGGCTGAGCAGCAAGCCGAACAGGTCGAGCAGCAGGAACAGCAGGCCCAGCAGGGAACGGTCGAAGCGATCGAGCGGCAAGAGGCGCAGCAGGACGTCGAAGCGGCCGAGCCTGAGATCGACCTTGAGGCGACACTCAACCTGGCCACCGGTCGCTACACCGCCGGACTCGACGGTCAGCGCTCGGGCTCGCAGACGAACTACGTGAACTCATCCACGGTGTTCGACTCCGCGATGAACAATCACCCCGAGACGGCTGCGCTGGAACCGAATCTGGTGGAGTCAGTCGAGTTGATCGATCCGACGAATCTGATCTTCCACGTGGCGCAAGGGATCAACTTCCACAATGGCACGCCCTACACCGCGCACGACCTGCAGTTCAACTGGGAGCGCGTCTCGTCGGCGGCGGAGTATCACCAGGGCGGCGAGACCAGCGACCATCCCAACGGCTGGGGCTCGGCGCGGCAAACGTTCGGCACCGAGAACTTCTCCAGTTACAACCTGATCGACGACTACTCGATTGCCGTCGAGACGCCAGCGCCGAACGCCTCGCTGGTCGCCTCGATCACCGGCGGCGCGGTTGTGCAACATTCGAAGGAGTACGTCGAAACCAACGGCGACGCGCACGTGGACACGGTCCACGCCGTCGGCACCGGGCCCTTCATGTTCCAGGAACATATCCAGGATGTGGGATTCCGGTACGGCCGCTACGAGGGCTATCACAAGGGCCGCGACGCGCTGGCCGGGCCGCGGCTGGCCTGGTACCAGGACCTGTACGTCGAACTCCGCCCGGAGCCGTTGGCCCAGATTGCCGGCATTGAAGCGGGCGAGATGGACGCCGCCTACAACCTGCCGACCGATGTCGTCGCCCCATACGACGGCGATCCCAGGTTCAAGGTGCTCTACGGCCCGTCGGGCAACCCCACGCACAACATCATGTTCAACACGCATGACGCGGTGGACGAAGTCGACGGCGTGCCGAACCCGTTCCTCGACATTCGCGTGCGCGAGGCGGCCAACATCGCGATCAACCGCGAGGCGATCATCGAGGGTCTGTTGACCGGCGTCGAAGAGCCATCCTACGGCGTCTACAAGGGCACCATCGGCTTCCCCGGGGAGGCGTTGCGGTCGCGCCGACACCCGTATGATCCGGAGCGCGCCAAGCAACTACTGGCCGAGGCAGGATATCCCGACGGGATCGACGTCGATCTGCACATCGTGACCGACTTCCAGGTCATCGTTCCGACGATGGCGCTGATCGTGCAGCAGGATCTGGAGGCCGTTGGCATCCGCACCACGATCATCGAATACCTCAGTTCGGAGTACTTCGCCGAGGTGCGGACGTTCTCGAAGCCGGGCATGTTCTACTTCTTCAGCAATGCCTCGGCCGAGCCGGAGTCGGTGATTGGCGCCGAGATCAGCGAGACCGGGTTCTACTCGGTGTCGGTCTACCCCGAAACCGAGATTCACGAGCTCTACCTCGCCCAGAAGCAGGCGATGGTGCCGGCGGAACGCGCGGATCTGATTGAGCAGCTCTACACGCTGTTCTACGACAACTACTCCTGGCTCTTCCTCACCGAGATCTCGGCGGCGTCAATCACCGCGGCAAACATCAACTGGCCGGTCGGCGCGGCCGAGTTGCGAGGCGAAGGCACGCTGAGCAAGATCCAAAAGCTGAAGACTGCCTAGCGGCCAGCCGCAGCCGCCCGCAAGAGACCAGACCCGAGGGCGTGGGCGCGCCTTGCGTCGCTCGGGTCGAGGACGGTCGTACGACATAAGTCGTAGACCGGATAGTTTGCGATCGCCTAAACTTTGCGAAATGTGCGCGGGTCGTGAGTCTGCGCGTGTCCATTCGAGAAGGAGCGATGATGCACAAGCGAAACTACTGGACTCGAATGAGTCGCCGGCGTCTGTCCCGCCGGGCCCTCCTGCGAGCAAGCTCCCGCGCCGGGGTCGGCGCAGCGGGTCTCGCACTGGTTGGCTGTGGTGATGACGACGATGATGCGCAGCAGCAAGCCGTCGCCCAGGCTCAACCGCAGCAGGAGCAGCAAGCGCAGCCGGCGGCCGAGCAGCCGCAGCAGCAGCAACAGCAGCAGCAGGCCATGCAGCAGCAGCAGGCCGAACAACAGGCTGAACAGCAGGCCCAACAGGTCGAGCAGCAGGAGGAGCCCCAGCAAGGCACGGCGGAAGCCATCGAGCGTGACCAGGCGCAGCAGGATGTGCAAGCGGCCGAGCCGGAGGTCGACACCGAAGCGACGCTCTACGTCGCCACTTCGCGCTATACGGCCGGTCTCGACCCACAGCGTTCGGGGTCGCAGACCAACTACATCAACGGCGCCTGCACGTTCGAATCCGGCATGTCGAACCACCCGGAGACCGCCGCGCTCGAGCCCAACCTCGTGGCCGGGATCGAAATCGTTGACCCGACCAACCTGATCATGACCGTCACCGACGACGCGTTCTTCCACGACGGTTCGCAGTACACCGCCCACGACCTTGAGTTCAACTTCCAACGTGTGGCGGCTGAGGCCGAGTACCACGCAGGCGGCGAGTCGAGCGATCATCCAAATGGATGGGGCACAGCACGGGGGACATTCGGCACGGGGAACTTCTCCAGCTACAGCGTTGTCGACGATTTCACGTTCCGGGTCGAGACCCCGGCCCCCAACGCCTCCCTGGCCGGATCGATCATGTCTGGCGCGGTGCGCCACATGTCCAAGGCGTTCGTCGAGGAGCACGGTGACGGTTACGTCGACACCGAGCAGGCCATGGGCACCGGTCCGTTCGTTTTCCAGTCGCATACCCCCGATGTGGGCTTCAACTGGACTCGCAACGATCAGTACCGCCGCGGCCGCGACGGGCTGGTCCTGCCGCGACTGCCCTGGTTCAAGGACCTCGACGTCAAGATCCGTCCCGAGCCGTTGGCTCAGCTCGCGGGCATCGAGGCTGGCGAAGTCGATGTCGCCTACAACCTGCCGACCGACATAGTCGTCCCCTACGAGGACAACGAGAACTTCAAGATCCTCTACGGACCGGCCGGCAACCCGACCCACCACATCATGTTCAACACCCATGAGTCGGTGGCGGAGGTCGACGGCGTGCCCAACCCGTTCCTCGACATTCGCGTGCGCGAAGCCGCCAACCTGGCCATTAATCGCGAGGCGATCATTGAGGGTCTGCTGACCGGCTCCGAGCAGCCGTCCTACGGTCCCTACAAGGGCAGCATCGGCTTCCCCAAGGAGGCACTCGAGTCGCGCTACCACGGCTACGACCCGGAGCGCGCCAAGGCGCTCTTGGCAGAGGCCGGCTTCCCCGATGGCCTCGACGTTGACCTGCACATCGTCACCGACTTCCAGGTCATCGTGCCGACCATGGCGCTGGTCATCCAGGAAGATCTCGAGGCGGTTGGTATCCGCACCAAGATCGTCGAGTACCTCTCCAGCGAGTACTTCGCCGAAGTGCGCACGTTCTCCAAGCCCGGTCTGTTCTGGTTCTTCACCAACACCATTGCCGAGCCCGAGACCGTGATCGGTTCCGAGATCAACGAGGAAGGCTTCTACGCGGTCTCCGTTTACCCGGACAGCGATATCCAGGAGCTGTACATCGCGCAGAACCAGGCGATGGTGCCGAGCGAACGGGCTGCGTTGCTCGAGGAGTTCTACGTCACCTTCTACGACAACTTCTCGTGGATCTTCCTGACCGAGGTCTCCGCAGCGTCGGCCACGGCCGCCAACATCAACTGGCCGGTCGGTCCGGCAGAGCTTCGCGGCGAAGGCAGTCTCACTGCGGTCCAGAAGCTCAAGACGTAACCCGTCCACCAGGACGTGACCAACTCCGAGCGGGGCCGGACATCGCGTCCGACGCCCCGCTCGGAGGCGTTAAGCTGCGAATAGAGCCGAACACAACCGAACGCCCAGAGAGCGCCCATGCCGACCCTGACAGCCGAACAGCTTGATCACTTCGAAACGTTTGGATTTCTCGCGGTTGACGAGGTCTTCGACCCCGAGGAAGTGATCAATCCTGTGATGGACGAGTACGCGGATGTGCTCGACGTGCTGGCCAATGACCTGCACACTCAGGGAGTGATCTCCGAGACGTACTCCGGCCTGCCGTTCGGCGAGCGGGTCTCGAAGGTCTACGTCGAGTCGCAGAAGGTCCACGCCCAGTACTTCGACTTCTCACTGCCGCAGAAGGGGATCACGGCCGACACGCCGTTCTGGGCCGGGCCGGCGGTCTTCGACGCGCTGACCAATCCCAGCCTGCTTGATACCGTCGAGAGCTTCATCGGCCCGGAAATCTACTCCAATCCGGTTCAGCATGTGCGGGTCAAAGTGCCCGAGTCGATCGCTCCCCGCGACGCCGACGGCAACGTGATCTACGGCGCCACGCCCTGGCACCAGGACTCCGGTGTGATCAACGCCTCGGCCGACGACACCGACATGCTCACCGTCTGGTTCCCGCTGATGGACACCGACGCCGAGAACGGCTGCTTGCAGGTCATCCCCGGCTCGCACCGAGGTGAAGTGCTGACCCACTGCGGCGGCGTGCAAGGACTGAACATTCCCTCCAAGATTCTGCCAGGCGAAGACACCGCGCGCGCCGTCCCGCTGCCCGCCGGCGGCTGTCTGTTCCTGCATCGCAAGACGATCCACGCGGCCCTCCCCAACCTCAGCGAACGCATCCGCTGGAGTTTCGATCTGCGCTACCATCCGCCGGGCCAGCCGACCGGCCGCGAGGCCTTCCCGGGCTTCGTCGCCCGCAGCCGGCGGGACCCCGACGCCGTCCTGCATGACGCGGCGAGATGGCGCCAGATGTGGCTCGACGCCCGCACCGCCCTCGCCGAAGAACCCGACCCGCAGTACAACCGCTGGTCGCTCGACGACGAGGCCTGCGCCTAGTCCCGATCCAACTGGACGCCGCCGTGAAATCCGAGTCTGAACTGCTCGAATCCGCCCGTCGATTCTCTTTCGGCGGACGGATGGACAAGTCGGGCAGCGGCCCAATCTTCGTGCGCGGCTCTGGGTCCGAGGTCGAGGACATCAACGGGAAGAAGTACCTCGACTTCAACTCCGGCCAGATGTGCGCCTGGCTCGGCCACAATCATCCCGCAATCAGTGAGGCAGTGGCCGAGGCCTGCGACACGCTGATTCACGCGCACAGCAGCTACTACAACGACAGGGAGATCGAACTCGCCGAGCGGCTTGGCCGTCTGTTGCCTGACCCCTTGCAGAAGAGCATGTTCCTGCAGTCCGGCGCCGACGCCAACGAGGCCGCGATCAACATCGCCCGCAAGTACACCGGCGGTTTCGAGATCGTCAGCCCGCACACGTCATTCCACGGCATGTCCGACACGACGCGCTCGTTGACGTTCGCCGGCTGGCATCGAGGCTACGGGCCGCCGCAACCGGGCATGATGGCAATGCTCGCGCCCTACTGCTATCGCTGTCCGATCAACCTCGAGCCGGAGTCGTGCGATATCGCCTGTCTCGATGCCTCGTTCGAACTGATCGACGCGCAGACGACTTCGCGACCCGCTGCCGTCCTGACCGAACCAATCTTCTCGGCCGGCGGCGTGATCGAGCCGCCGATTGGTTGGCTGTCCGAGCTCAAACGCCGCTGCGAGGAGCGCGGCATGCTGCTCATCCTCGACGAGGAGCAAACGGGCCTCGGCAAGACCGGCGACACCTTCGCCTTCGAGCACGAGGGCGTCGTCCCCGACATCGTCACCCTGGCCAAGCACTTCGGTGGCGGAATCTGCATCTCGTCGGTCACGACCTCCGCCGAGATCGAGGAACAGGTCGTCGCCGATGAGTTCATTGTCACCCACTCCCACTCCAACGATCCCCTCGCATGCGCCGCCGGCGCCGCCACGCTGGATGTCCTTGAACAGGAAGATCTCGCCGGCAAGGCGCGCAGGCTGGGAGGCCATCTGAAGTCGAAACTCGCCGGGCTGGCGGAGCGGTTCGAGATGATCGGCGACGTTCGAGGCCGGGGTCTGTTGCAGGGGATCGAACTCGTCCGGGACCGACACACCAGGGAACCTGCCACCGTGGAGGGCAAGGCGATCACCGAGCGCTGTCTGGAAGCCGGCCTCATCTTCAGCGTCCGACGCGATGGTTCCGTCCTCCGCTTTGTCCCCCCGGCGAGCACGTCGGAGGAACAGATCGACCGGGCGACGGCGATCCTCGAAGAGGCCCTCACCGCGGTCGGCGCTAACGGGTCGGCGCGCAGGCCCGCATCACAGCTCTGACCGAGTCGAGGCCGGGCTTGGCCGCCACAACCCGCACGATCGCCGTATCCAGTCCGTCGGCCAGCGCCTCAAACGCCGCCTTCGCCCCCGACGCGTCGCCGTAGTAGCCGACCCTGGTCAGCAACTCCTCCGACGCTGCGGCTGCAACCTCATCGGCCGACGCCCCGCTGCGTCGCATCTCGTCCAGCGAAGCCAACTCATCGGTGAAACCCATCCGCTCGAAGTGGGCTCGATAGGCGAACCTGCGCAGCCGCTGCGACGGAACCTCCTGTCCCAGCGCATAGCCCAGCATCGACCTGGCGTACGACATCCGCGCGGTCTCGACATCCTCGTCGACGCAGATGCGGATGTACTCGACCAGTTGGACATCTTCGGGCCGCTTGCCCGCTTTGGCCGCGCCCTCGTTGAGACGGTCGCGGCTCCAGCTCACCCGCTCGGGATCACACCAGTTGAGCACCGCGCCGTCGCCGACTTCCGCCCCGAGCTGGATCATCTGCGGACCCAGCGCGCCGACCAGCACCGGCGTCGGCGGTGGGCGGAATCCGAGCTGCACGCCGTCGTATTGAAACGATTCACCGCTGATGCTGACCGATTCGCCGGCCAGCAGTCCCTTGACGGCCGTCGTGTACTCGCGCATCACGCCCAGCGTCGAGCGGCGCGGCAGTCCGAGCTGTCGGCGCGTGTCGGCCCGATAGATGCCGCCCGAACCGATTCCCAAGGAGAACTTGCCGCCGCTGATCGCCGAGACCGTCCCAGCCGACATGGCGAACGCGACGGGCGATCGGTACGCGATGGGACAGACACCGATCCCGGTCGCCAGACCGCTCGCCTGATGGCGCAGCGAGCACAGGTGGAACGAGTCCAGCCCGGCGCCCTCCGGCGTCCAAAGCGACTCGTACCCCAGCTCGGCCCCCTCCCGCGCGAGCGTCTGCTGATCCTCGAACGTCATCCCCAGTGAGAAGTCCAGTCCCAGCCCGACCTGTCCAATTGCCATCTCGACCCGCCTTATCATGACTGCCAGCCTGCCTGCGCAGGCTATCGCCGATCAGATCGCGAACCGAGCACCGTCGGGAAAGGACGAACCAATGCCTCCCATCGTCAATACCAGGTACGGCCAACTCCAGGGCCAGACCGAGGATGACCTGCACGTGTTCCGCGGCGTTCCCTTCGCCGCGCCTCCGGTCGGCGATTTGCGCTTCAGGGCGCCGCGCCCGCCCGAGCCGTGGGATGGAGTCAAGCAAGCGAATGAGGTCGGCCCCGGCTCGATGCAGACCTTCATGCCGGGACTCGAGCTGCTCGGCGCCTGGGAGATGCCGGTCGACGAGGACTGTCTCTCCCTCAACATCTGGACGCCGGGTCTCGACGACGCCAGGCGCCCGGTCATGTTCTGGATCCACGGCGGCGGTTTTTCCGGCGGCTCCGGGGCGACCCCGATCTACAACGGCCAGTATCTCGCCCAAAGAGGCGACGTGGTCGTGGTCACGATCAACTACCGACTCGGAGCGCTGGGTTACCTCTACAATCAGGCGCTGACCGACGGAGACGACGCGCAGACCGGCAACTACGGCATGCGCGACCAGGTCGCCGCGCTGCGATGGGTCCGAGACCACATCAGCGAGTTCGGCGGCGACCCCGACAACGTCACAATCTTCGGCGAATCCGCCGGCGGCATGAGCGTCGGCGTATTGCTGGGAGCCGCCGAGGCCGAGGGCCTCTTCCAGCGGGCCATTCCACAGTCGGGCGCCGCGCATCACTCGTTGCCGACCGATATCGCCGAAGAAGTCTGCCGCCGCTATTGCGCCATCCTTGAAGTCAGCCCCGACGACGCGGCATCGTTGCGCGCCATCCCCGCACAGGACATGCTCGACGCGCAAAACGCCCTGATGGCGGAGCCGGAGACCAATGCACTCACCGGGCGCTACCTGATGGCGTTCTCGCCGGTCGTCGAAGGCGGTTTCCTCGAGACTCTGCCGATCGAGGCGGTCCGCAACGGCCGGAGTAAGGACGTCGACCTGCTCTGCGGCACGATCGAGGATGAGTGGACCCTGCTCGGCGCGCTCCAGGGCGTCAACGAGATGGACGAAGCGAGCGCTCGCGGCGCCCTGGCGGTCACCGCCGGCGACGCCGAAGTTGCCAACGAGCTCTACGACCACTACCGCGACGCGCGCGCCGCGAGGGGCGCCGGCTCCGATCCGCTGACCGTCTTCGATTCCGTCATGACCGACTACGTGTTCCGCATCCCGTCCGATCGCCTGCTCGATGCACACAGCGCCCTGGATGGAACCGGCCAGACCTACGCCTACATGTTCAACCAGCAGTCGCCCGCGATGGACGGCCGGCTTCGCGCGCCGCACGCGATCGACATCCCCTTCGTCTGGGGCACGGGCGATCAGATGCGACCGTTCATCGGCGACGACCCGCAGACCGATCAGCTCTCCGGTTTCGCCATGGACGCCTGGATCAATTTCGCCCGGACCGGCAACCCGACCACGAACGCCCTGCCCGGTTGGCCCCAGTACCGCGCCGACCAGCGCTACACCATGGTCCTCGGCCCCGACGTCAAGACGATCCGCGAAGACCGCGAGACCGAGCGCGCAATCTGGTCATCGGACCTGCTCGAATAGGAACGAATCATGGCCGGAAATCCGACAGTCGCCGAGACCCTACGAGGCCGCCTGCTCGGTCAGGTCGAGGACGGCATACACGTCTTCCGAGGGGTGCCGTTCGCCCAACCGCCCGTCGGCAAGCTGCGCTGGCGCCGACCTCAGCCCCTTAACCCATGGAACGGCGTCCGCGACGCCCTCGAGTTCGGACCGATCTCCATCCAGCCCTCGCGGCCGGCGGCCGGTCCGTTCGCCGGAATCATGGGCCACAGCCAGGAACGGATGTCGGAAGACTGCCTCTATCTCAACGTCTGGACGCCCGGCCTCGATGATCGGCGGCGGCCGGTCATGGTCTGGATTCACGGCGGCGGGTTGAGCAGCGGATCAGGATCATCGCCTGCGTACGACGGCGCGCCGCTCGCATCTCGCGGCGATGTCGTGATCGTCACGATCAACTACCGCCTGGGGGCGCTCGGCTTCCTGCCCGATCCTGTGCTGGCCGAGGACGACGAAACGGAAGGCAACTACGGCTTTCACGACATGATCGCCGCGCTGCGGTGGGTGCAGGACGAGATCGCTGCATTCGGCGGCGACCCGGGGAACGTCACGATCTTCGGTGAGTCCGCCGGCGGCATCGCAGTCGCGATTCTGCTTGGGTCTCCGCTCGCTGGGGGCCTGTTCCAGCATGCGATCATCCAGAGCGGCGCAGCCGATCGGCTGCACTCGCGCGAGTCCGTCGCCGAAATGTTGCCGTTCTACTACGCGGACCTGGGCCTCGATCAGCCCTCCGCCGACGAGTTGCGAGATCTGCCAACGGAGGACATCGTGAACGCGCAGAGCGCGCTCGCCGCTGCCGATCCCGCGACCAATCCCGCCGCCGGCCTGCACGGCATCTTCAACGCGGTGATCGAGGACGACTTCCTCGATGCCATGCCGGAAGAAACGGTGCGTGAAGGCCGAGGCAGCGAAGTCGATCTCCTGGCTGGCACGATGCGCAACGAGTTCACGTTGCTCGCAGCGATGTCAGGTCTGACCGATCTCAACGAAGAGCGCGCGTTGGAACTGATCGGGCCGTTGGTCGGTGGCAGCGAACGCGCCGGCGAATGCTACGAGACCTACCGCTCGCTGCGCGTCCAACGTGGAGAGCCGGCGGACCCACTCGCGGTCTACAACGCAGTCATGACCGACCGTCAGTACCGAGGCTCAACCCGCCGTCTTCTCGACGCGCGAGCGGGCTCAAGCGGGGGAACATACTCGTACCTGGTCGAGCAGCAGTCGCCGATGTTCGAAGGGCGTCTCGGCGCGCCCCACGCGCTCGACGTCCCGCTCATCTGGGGAACAAACGACTTGATGCGAGATTTCGTCGGCAACGACCCGCAGGTCGATCAGCTCAGTGGTTTCTTGATGGACGCCTGGACCAACTTCGCCCGGACCGGGAACCCAACCACCAACGCGCTCCCCGGCTGGCCGCAGTACCGAGCCGACCGGCCGTACACGATGGTCTTCGGCCCCGACGTCCGAACCATCACTGCCGAACGAGAGGAAGAACTCGCCCTCTGGCGCTGAGAATCTTCGTCACAGGCCCCGCACGTCGACGAAGTGACCAGCGATGGCCGCCGCTGCCGCCATCGCCGGGCTGACCAGGTGGGTTCGGCCGCCGGGTCCCTGGCGGCCCTCGAAGTTTCGGTTACTGGTTGAGGCGCAACGCTCCTGAGGGCTGAGGATGTCCGGGTTCATGCCCAGGCACATCGAGCAACCGGCGTCGCGCCAGTCGAACCCGGCGTCGCGGAAGAGATCCGCGAGTCCCTCTTCCTCGGCCTGTACCTTGACCAGCCCGGAGCCCGGCACGATCATCGCGTGGACGCCGTCGGCGACCCGTCCGTCGCCGATCGCCGACGCAGCCGCTCGCAGGTCTTCGATGCGGCCGTTCGTGCACGAGCCAATGAACACCCGGTCGATCGCGATGTCGGTAATCGCCGTCCCCGCGGTCAGGCCCTGGTACGCCAGCGCCCGCTCCGCCGACTCCTGCGCCGACGCGGTCGCCAAGCTCGCCGGGTCGGGAATCGATCCCGTGATCGGCGCGCTCTGGGCCGGGTTCGTTCCCCAGGTCACGAACGGAGCGATCTCGGCCCCGTCGATCGTGACTTCCTTGTCGAATGTCGCATCGTCGTCCGTAACGAGCTCGCTCCAACGCTCAACGGCGGCGTCCCAGTCTGCGCCCTGCGGTGCGTGCGGGCGGCCCTGGACGTAGTCGATCGTCGTTTGGTCGGGAGCGACCAGTCCGGCACGGGCGCCGCCCTCGATCGTCATGTTGCAGACCGTCATCCGACCGTCCATCGACAGGTTGCGAATCACGTCGCCGCGGTACTCGATCACATGCCCCACGCCGCCGCCGGTGCCGATCGTGTTGAGGATCGTCAGGATCACGTCCTTGGCCGAGCAGCCGTCGGGCAACTCGCCGGTAACTTCGACCGACATCTGTTTGAGCGGGGCCTGGGGCAGTGTCTGGGTGGCCAGTACATGCTCGACCTCCGACGTTCCAATCCCGAACGCCAGGGCGCCCAGCGCTCCATGCGTCGAGGTGTGGCTGTCGCCGCAGACAATCGTCAGCCCCGGCTGGGTCAGACCCTGCTCCGGCCCAATGATGTGAACGATCCCCTGCCGGGGGTCGAGCGTGTCGTAGAGCGGAACACCGAACTCCTCGCAGTTGGCGCGCAGGGACTCAACCTGCTGCTGCGAAAGAGGATCCGCATACGGCTCGATTCGGGTATCGGTGGGGACGTTGTGGTCCTGCGTCGCCAGGGTCAGGTCCGGCCGTCGCACCTTGCGTCCCGTGAGTCGCAGACCTTCAAACGCCTGCGGCGACGTGACCTCGTGAACCAGGTGCAGGTCGATGTAGAGCAGGTCCGGTTGACCCTCAGCGCTGCGGATCAGGTGCTCTTCCCAGATTTTCTGCGCAACGGTACGTCCGGGCATCTTCGTCTCCCTGCTCTGGAATATCGGTCTCACGAGTCATCTTACGCGCAGCGATCACTGGGCCCCGCTGACGGGATATCCTGAGCCTCCACGAGCGGAGGACCGCATGGCAACGCCCGCATCAGACATCGACGTCAGCCCGATGATTTTGGACGAGTTCGAATCGAATGGTCAGCGCTATCGGACTGATGAGCCGTTGGTCTTCACCATTGAGTATCTGGACGAAGATGAGATGTACCTGATCGAGGGTGAGTTCGAAATTGCCCTCTGGGCTCCGACCCGGGAAGCGGTCTGGGACATGCTGACCGAAACGATGGACTGGATGTGGCGTGAGCTAGCGGAGGGCGATCCTGAGCTGTTGGCTAGAGTCCCACTAGAGCAAGGCGCGCAGCTGCGGGAACGATTCACTCTGGCGCCAGATGCCGCGTAAGGCCCGAGTGGTCGAACGCGGCCTGTTGCGCAAGCGATTCCGACTGACGTACACGCATCATCGCCGCTTCGTCTATCACACACTGGATGGCGAGGAACCGCAACCCGTGAGCACGATCATGTCCCACGGCGCAGACCGCGACATCAGCGACCGGCTGTTGGGGCAGATGGCCCGTCAACTCCACCTCACCCGACGCCAGTTCGACGACCTGATTGACTGCCGCCTCTCACAGGGAGACTACGAAGCAAAGATGCGCCGCGACGGGTTCATACGCTGAGCTCGCCGCGGCGCGCCATCGCAGCTGTCGCAACTAAGGTGTTCGCTCCTGTGTTGCTGCGGCCGTTGCTCCGCTTGCACCGCTGACATGGCGGTTGATCGCGTTGATGTAGGCGCGCGCCGACGCGACCAGGATGTCCTGGTCCGCCGCCCGACCCGTGTGCGTCGCCCCGTCGACGAAGATGCGAATCGTGACATCCCCCTGGGCGTCCAGACCCTCCGTGATGCTGGAGACGCTGTACTCCTCGAGCTCGTCGGCGACGCCGGTCAGCTCGCGAATCGTCTGGTAAATCGCGTCGACCGGACCGGTCCCGGTCTTCGTGCCAGAGCATTCCTCGCCGTCGGGCGAGCGCAGCGACACCGTCGCCGACGGGGTTGAGGTTGTGCCGGCGGAGATCTCGATCGAGGCAAGCTGCCAACCCTCGGTCGGCTGACCGAGCCGATCCATCACGATCGCCTCGAGGTCGCGGTCGTCGACCACCGTCTTGCGGTCGGCGAGCTGCTGGAATCGCTCGAAGGCGGCCTTCAACTCGTCGGCGTCCAGTTCATAACCGAGATCTTCGAGTCGCGAGCGGAAGCCTGCGCGCCCGGAGAGCTTGGAGAGCACGAACTGCGAGCCCTCGACCCAGCCGACTTCCTTGGGGTCCATGATCTCGTAGGTCTCGCGCATCTTGACCACGCCGTCCTGGTGGATCCCGGACTGGTGGCGGAACGCGTTCAGCCCGACGATCGCCTTGTTCGGCTGGACGTGCATGCCGGCGAACTCTTGCACCATGCGCGAGGCCGGCACCAGGTACTGAGGGTCAACGCCGATCTCGACACCGAGGTGGTCGGCGCGCGTGCGAATCGACATCACCGTCTCCTCGAGCGAAGTGTTGCCCGCCCGCTCTCCGAGACCGTTGATCGTGCATTCGACCTGGCGCGCGCCGGCGCGCACGGCGGCCAGCGAGTTGGCGGTCGAGAGCCCCAGGTCGTTATGGCAGTGCACCGAGACGACGACGTTGTCGGCGCCGGGCACATCTTCGAGGATGCCCGTGATAAAGCGCGCGAACTCGTCGGGAATCGCGTAGCCCACGGTATCGGGGATGTTGATCGTGGTCGCGCCGGCCTCGATCACCTCGCGCAGCATGCGGCGGACGAAGTCGACGTCGGAACGGGTCGCGTCCATCGGCGAGAACTCGACGTCGCTGGTGTACTGCTTGGCGCGGGCGACCATCTCGCGCGCCTGCTGCAGGACCGACTCGCGGTCCTTGCGCAGTTGGTGCGCGATGTGGATGTCGGACGAGGAGAGGAAGACGTGGATGCGCGGGTTCTCGGCGTCGCGGATCGCCTCCCAGCCCTGGTCGACGTCGTTGGGCACGGCGCGGCAGAGCGTGGCGATCTGCGTCCCGCGGACCTCGCGGGCGATGCGGTTGACGGCGTCGAAGTCGGCCGGCGAGGCGGCCGCGAAGCCGGCCTCGATGCAGTCGACGCCCATGCGCTCGAGCAGCTTGGCGATCTGCAGCTTCTCCTCGGCGGAGAAGGACACGCCGGCGGCCTGTTCGCCGTCGCGCAGGGTGGTGTCAAAGATTCGGACTCGGTCAGCCATTTCGGGTACTCCTGTGGTCGGAACAAGGATCTGGAGAGAACACGGACGCGGCCACCGACCGGCGGCCCTTCATCAGGCCCCGAGCACCCCGCGGGCAACAGCCCGCGGTTCAACTCCCCCAAGCACACACTGCGTCATGGTGAGCAGTATAGAGCCGCCGCCGCCAGTTGAGTCGGATTTGGCGGATTGCGAGGGAAAACCGGGCGTACTGGACAGAAAAGCGTGCTGTGTGCTGTGAATTGCCGGGTCAGGCGTTCAGATTTGTTCAGATTTGTCCAGATCCATCCAGGTGTGTCTCGATTTTGGGGGTGTGAGTCCCGGTCGTTCTCGATGAATCCAGCAATGTCCGGGTCGGTGCGTTGAGGGAGTCGGCGGTTATGGGGAGCTCTCAGGCTTGATGCGCGGAGTCGGTTGCCGACAACTGTATCCGAACGGAAGTTCCCTGATCGCACCTGTGCGGCCAATCGTCATGTACCTGACATCCCGGTGACTTCAGGCAGATAATGCGTGTCATCTCTGCAATAATCGCGGTGAAGAAGTGGAGGCGGTGATGCCCGACCTGACCGAACTGATCGCGAGCGCTCCCTGGCGGGAAGCCAAGACTTATCGCGAGACTTGGCCGCACGAGTACGTGATGAGCACGAGCCATCATCAGCGGGAGCTGCTGGCGGCGATCTGCGAGCGGTTCCGCAAGGGGGAGGGCGTTGCCGGGCGGTTCTTCACGATGGAGAACACCTATCTCTTCATCGGCGAGTACAAGTACTGGCTGATGACCCACTACGAGAAGATCGATCCCTACTTCGACCAGGACAACTACGCGATCAACCGGGCGCCGCTGTATCGGGATCGCCGGGATTTCGTGATCCAGGATGGGGATACGGGCAAGGCGGTGGATTATCCGTCGGAGCCGGCACGCGATGCGGCCCGACTGCAAGGGAGCGACTGATGACCGACAACGACACCTTGTTGAGCTACGTAGTGCCGCAAATCACGATTCAGGTCGAGGTGGCGGCGACAAAGTCCCTCGCATACATCCTGAACAAGTCGAAGACATGCAGGGTTGCACTGGACGAGCTCATCAATGCTGGCGATTTCAATGTCGAGTCGGTCGAGCGAGTGACGGCAGAAGAGGCATTGTCGAGAGGCTCGCGGCTTGATCTGGTTGGATATGACGCCAGCGACATACGGCGGTTGCTCGTCGAGGCGAAGTTCTCGGCGCCTCTGGATCCCGGCCAAATCACTGGCTACTTCAACCTGCTGAAAGCAGACGGGCCAGGGGTGCTGCTGTTCCTTGTACCCGACCGTCGCGCCAGCCACGTTTGGGCGCAAGCACTCAGCGAGATGAAAGCCGCTGGGAAAACACTCACGACGGTGGTGGACAAGGAACTCCACAAAGCAGCGGCAGTGAGCGGAACGTACAAGCGGCTGGTTCTGGTTACCTGGAACCTGCTGCTGGAGCGAATGGACGAGAGGGCATCGGAGCAGGGGCTCAAGTCCGACATTCACCAACTGAGGGGACTCACGCAAGACCAGGATGACTCCGGCTTCGAACCCTTGGCGAAGGAAGCCTCGGCGGAGGATTTCTTGGAGCGCGACGTTCATTTCCGCAGGATGATTACGGACGTCGTCACAATCGGCATCAGGCAAGGGTGGATCAAAACTGAAGGCCTCACATGGGGTGTCGCTGACGGCTACCGTCGGCGGTATCTCCACCTCGTTGGCACAAGCGCGCGTTGGCTTGGCCTTGGCGTCGAGTATCGGGAGAGCTTGTTCAAAGAGACTCCTCTCTGGATGTGGACTCACAAGGACGACTGGCACGGCAGAATGCCCCCTGCCGGCACGATCGAACGGGGCAATGGCAGATACTGTTACACGCCGGTCAAGTTGGCGCCGGGTGCGGAGTACCGAGATTTAGTGAAGAGCATCGTTTCCCAACTGCGCGATCTGCAGGACTCGCTCCCTCCGAGTGGCGGCAACCTAGAAGACTCTACCTAGTACCGCCCCATACCCCGTCATTCCCGCCTGCGCGGGAATGACGGAAATGGGTCGCGGGAGCGACCGGATCGGGTTGACAACGCAGGCGATCTCATTTCCTTATCCTCGCTGCAACTGCGGGTTGGGCGTGACTGCGCGCCCTGGATTGCTTGGAGACTGAGATGGCTGAGTTTGACGTTCTGATTCGCGGCGGGACCGTCGTCGATGGGACCAGCGTGCCCCGATTCAACGCCGATGTCGGCATCAAGGATGGCGTCGTCGCCCAGATGGGCGGCAAGATGGATCCCGCCGACGCCGACCAGGTGCTCGACGCGGATGGCCTGATCGTTGCGCCCGGCTTCGTCGATCTGCACACGCACTACGACGCGCAGATCCAGTGGGACCCGTACTGCACGATCTCGGGCTGGCACGGCGTCACCTCGGTCGTGTTGGGCAACTGCGGCTTCGGCTTTGCCCCGGTGCGAGTCGAAGAGCGCGACCGGGCAATGCTGACCATGTCTCGCACGGAGGCGATTCCCTTCGACTCGATGAAGGAAGGAATGATCTGGGACTGGGTCACCTTCCCCGAGTTCCTCGACACGCTCGACCGCATCCCGAAGGGCGTCAACTGCCTGTCCTACATGCCGCTCGCGCCGTTGATGACGTGGGTGATGGGACTCGAAGCCGCCAAATCGCGGCGGGCCAACGACGGCGAGATCGCCGAGATGCAGCGCCTGCTGCACGAGGCGATGGACGCCGGCGCGTGCGGCTGGTCGACCCAGCGGCTGGGCGAGAACTCGGTGCAGGCCGACTACGACGGCACGCCGATGGTGACCGACATCATGTCGGACAGTGAGTGCCTTGCGCTGGCCGAAGTCCTGGCCGAACGCGATGAGGGCTTCATCCAGATCACCCAGTTCACGGGCGACCTGGACAAGGACCTGGAGTTCCAGTCGGAGCTGGCCGCCGCCGCGAAGCGGCCGATCCTGCACAACCTGATCGCGGTCAACCCCAAGAATCCGGACCTGCACCGCAACCGGATGAAGTGGCTGGAGGAGTGCAACGCCCGCGGCGAGCGCATCTTCGGTCAGGCCGCCACGATCCGCGCCGCCTTCACCTTCACGCTCGAGGACTGGAACCTCTACGACTCGTCGCCGGCCTGGAACTACGCCACCACCGGCACCCGCGAGGAGCGCAAGGCCAAGATGGCCGATCCCGAGGTGCGGGAGCGGATCATCGCCGAGATCGACGAGGCGATCAAAAAGCTCGGTCAGACGCAGGCGCTGGGCGGACCGATCGAGGAACTGCTGATCCAGGACCTCGCCCACCGGGATGAGCTGGAAGAGTTCGTCGGCATGACCGTCGGTCAGGTCGCCGAGATCCGCGGTTACCACCCGGTCCACGCGATGCTCGACCTCGCACTCGAGACCGACCTGCAGGCCGAGTTCCTCACGCCCATGCGCGAGCAGAACGACGAGTGGACGGCCGAGATGATCACCTCGCCGTACTGCATCCCCGGGGTCTCCGACGGCGGGGCGCACACCAAGTTCCTCACCGCCGGCTCCTATCCGACCGACTTCCTGATGTGGCTGGTGCGCGACACCGGCCAACTCTCGCTGGAGGAGGCCCACTACCGCCTCAGCTACCTGCCCGCCCGAGCAGCGGGCTTCCGCGACCGCGGCACGCTGGTCGAGGGCGCGCCGGCTGACGTCGTGGTGTACGACCTCGAGGCGCTCAACATCACGCCCGAGTGGACCGGCGAGATTGTCTACGACTTCCCCGGCGGCGAATGGCGCCGAGTCCAGCGTCCGGACGGCTACCGCTGGATCCTGGTCAACGGTGAGGTCACGTTCCAGGACGGAGAATCGACCGGCAGCACGCCGGGCAAGCTGCTGCGGCACGGCCGCGGTTAAACGCTCATACTCACGGAAACAGGGAACAACCAGCACAAGGAGCATCCCATGGCAACATTCGACGTACTGATTCGCGGCGGCACGGTCGTGGACGGGACTCGTGTCCCCCGATTTGTCGCCGATGTCGGGATCAAGGATGGGGTCGTCGTCCAGATTGGCGGCAAGATGGACCCTGCCGACGCCGACCAGGTGCTCGACGCAGACGGGAAGATCGTCGCCCCCGGTTTCGTCGACCTGCACACCCACTACGACGCGCAGATCCAGTGGGACCCCTACTGCACGATCTCCGGCTGGCACGGTGTGACCTCGGTCGTGCTCGGCAACTGCGGTTTCGGCTTTGCGCCGGTCCGCGTCGAGGAACGCGACCGCGCCATGCTGACCATGTCACGCACGGAGGCGATCCCCTTCGAGTCGATGAAGGAGGGCATGCTCTGGGACTGGGTCTCCTTCCCCGAGTGGCTGGAGACGCTCGACCGCATCCCCAAGGGCGTGAACTGCTTGTCCTACATGCCGATCGCCCCGCTGATGATCTGGGTGATGGGTCTTGAGGCCGCCAAGAGCCGACGCGCCACAGACGATGAGATCGCCGAGATGCAGCGTTTGCTGCACGAGGCGATGGACGCCGGCGCCTGCGGCTGGTCGACCCAGCGGCTGGGCGAGAACTCGGTCCAGGCCGACTACGACGGCACCCCGATGGTGACCGACATCATGTCGGACAACGAGTGTCTGGCGTTGGCCGAGGTGCTGCGCGACCGCGACGAGGGTTTCATTCAGATCACCCAGGCGACCGGCGACATCAAGTCCGACCTCGCCTTTGAGGCGAAGCTGGCCGAGGTCTCGGGGCGGCCGATCCTGCACAACGTGATCGCGCCCAGCGCGCAGCGGCCGGACTCGCACACCAAGTCGCTCAAGTGGCTGCACGAGTGCAACGACCGCGGCGAGCGCGTCTTCGGCCAGGCATTTACGATCCGCTCCGCCTTCGCCTACACCCTCGAAGACTGGAACCTCTACGACTCGTCCCCGGCCTGGAACTACGCCACGACCGGCACGATCGAAGAGAAGATGGCCAAGTTCGCCGACCCGGAGGTGCGACAGCGCCTCAAGGACGAAATGGACGACGCGATCGAGAAGCTCGGCCAGACCCAGGCCATCGGCGGATCGATCGAGAAGGTCATGATCCAGCACCTCGAGGCGAAGCCCGAGCTGGAGGAGTACGTCGGCCTGACGCTCGCGCAGGTCGGCGAGAAGATGGGCAAGCACCCGATCGACGCGATGCTCGACCTGGCGCTCGCCACCGACCTCAAGGCCGAGTTCCTGACCGAGGTGACGAACGCCAACGAGGATCACATGGCCGAGATCATGGAATCGCCCTACACGATTCCCGGCGTCTCGGACGGCGGCGCGCACACCAAGTTCCTCACGGCCGGCTCCTACCCGACCGACTTCCTGATGTGGATGGTCCGCGACACGGGCAAGATCACGCTCGAGGAAGCGCACTACCGGCTCTCCTACCTGCCGGCCCGCGCGGGCGGCTTCACTAACCGCGGCTCACTGGTCGAGGGCGCTCCCGCCGATGTGGTCGTGTACGACCTCGACGAACTGAAGCTCGATCCCGAGTTCCAGGGCGAGATCGTCTACGACTTCCCGGGAGGCGAATGGCGCCGGGTCCAGAAGCCGCACGGCTACAAGTGGATCCTCGTCAACGGCGAAGTCACGATGCAGGACGGCCAGGAAACGGGAGCCACACCGGGCAAGCTGCTGCGTCACGGCCGGGGGTAGGCCAGATCGAGGTACGTTCGACGTATGACCCAGGGAGACGACGAAGCCATAGATGAGTTGGGCCGGCGGCTCGCAGCCGCCGGCCTCAACAACCTGAACGAGGCCGACTATCAGGCATTCCGAACCGGTTTCGCAGGCGCGTTGTCGGAAGTGACGGAGACTCTGAACCTCTGCACTCGCACAGCATTGGCGGGCCGCCGGACCGAAGTAGGGTCCCGGATCAAGGCGATCGACTCAGTGGTCGCGAAACTGCGGCGCAAAGAGACGCCGCTCTCCGCGATGCAGGACATCGCAGGCTGTCGCCTGACCGTTCCGGCGATGGCCGATTTGCGAACCGCTACTCGCTGGCTGCGCGGTCGCCTCACAATCGAACGCGAGAAGAACTACACGCGCCGGGGACAGAAGGGCGGGTACAGAGCCGTCCACCTGATCGTGCTCACGAGCAGCGGTCGCTACGCCGAGATTCAGATTCGCACCGAGGTGCAACACGCCTGGGCGAACCTGTCCGAACAGCTTGCCTACAGCATCGACCGCTTGATCAAGGCCGGCGGCGGGCCGCCTGGAGTTCGTCATCGGCTGCTGGAGCTGTCCCGACAAGGCTGGCTCGTCGACTCCCTAATTGAGCACCAGCGCGCGACTAGAGAGATCGCCGCCGAACTGAGTCGCCCTATTCAGCTCGCCTTTGATGACCTTGAGGTGAGGTCGGAGAGGGGCATTCTCGCTGAGACAGTTGCAAGCCTCCACGATTCCTTGCTTCTAAGCGATACCCTGTGCAACAAGATTAAGGAAGCACTCGTCGCTCTCATGACCTCGCTGCATCCGGGAGATGGGGACGAAACATGAAATGGATCCTGTTGCTCTGCGACCACGCAAACGGCGGCGTGATGCTGCGCGAGTTCGACGAATCGGAGCAGGGCAAAGCGTTTGAGGCGTTGAACGAGGCAGAGAGTGGCAAGTCAGAGTCGGACGAGGTCGTGCTGTTTCTGACCGAGTCCGAAGAGATGCTGCGCCGTACGCACTCGCGCTACTTCTATTCGGCTCCCGAAATCGCCGAAATGCTTGGCAAGAATCTTGACCAAACGATGGCGGAGATGCGAAGCGACTAACCCGACTCACTCGCCTCGTCCGCCGTCATGGCTCTTGGCAGCTTGACCTTCGGGTCGATCTTCACATCGACCACGTGGATCGTCCCCTCGAACTGGAACGGCGCTTCGTAGCTGTCCGAGACCGGCGAGTACTGATCCGCGCCGACATCAGCTCCGCCGCGCACGCCGATCCCGGCGATGTCCGGAACCTCGACTCGGCCCACATCTTCGCCGTCGACCGAGAACGTGACGACGCCGCCCGGACGCTCCGTCGAGGTCATCCTGGCTACCAGCGTCGACTTGCCGATCGGCAACTCCGAATCGGACCGGCCCAGCGTGTGGTTCTCCCGCGAGTTGTAGTCGAGGCAGAGCCGGTTGTTCTGGACAAAGATGGAGATTCCGCCGGCCATGCTGCCTGAGGCGTAGAGGACGCCCGCTTGCTCGGTGCTGCTGCGCTCGACCTCGGCGCTGATTTCCCAGTCGCCGATGTGGATTACCGGCGCGACGCGGCCATGCAGGTGGGAAACCGGCGGATAGTAGCGGTAGTGCAGACCCTCGTGCGGTCCGCCCGGCTTGGGACTCGGCAGCCCCAGCGTGGGCAGCCGGTCGTCGAGCGGGAGCACGTTGTAGCGGCCCGCTTCGATCCACCAGCGGTCGATCATTCGCTGCAACCGCTCGGGTTCCTCCCCGGACAGGTCCTGGAGCTCGGAGAAGTCCTGCTCCAGGTTGAACAGCTCCCACTGATCCTCCTCGAACGGGATCCCGCGGAAGTGTCTGGTGACGGCCTTCCAACCGTCCATCCAGATCGCGCGGTGACCCCACATCTCGAAGTACTGCACGCCCTTGTTCGAGGGCGCATCCGGGTCCTCGAAGCTGTAGGCCAGGCTCTTGCCGTGGACCGGCATCTGGGCCAGACCGTTGTGCGTCTGCGGCGCTTCTTCGCCGAGCACATCCAGGACGGTCGGGACCAGATCGGTGATGTGGTGGAACTGGTCTCGGATCTGGCCCTGAGGCACTCGCTCCGGCCAGCGCACGATCAGCGGCACGCGGATGCCGCCGCCGTAGGCGTCGCTCTTGTACCAGCGCAGCGGCGTGTTGGCGACCTGGGCCCAACCCCAGGGCACGTCGGTCCAGCTCCGCGCCGTGCCGACATCTTCCAGCCGAGCTTGCAGGCCCGCGAGCCGCTCATCGTGCATCGATCCCTGGTCGCCCATCGGGATGTTCAGCAGCCCGCCCTCGTTCGAGCTGATTCCGTGGCCGCCCTGAGCCAGGCTGAACATGCCCATCGGCCCTCCCATCCCCGAGGCTCCGTTGTCCGAAGTCAGCATGACAATCGTGTTGTCGAGCTGCCCGGAGTCCTCGAGGTACTGAAACAGCCGGCCCAATTGCGCGTCGGTGTGATCGAGGAACGCGCCGAACGCTTCGAACAACCGCGCCGCGAACCGCTTCGCGTCGTCGGAGAGGTCGTCCCAGCGCTCGACGCCCGGGTTGCGGGCCGCCAACTCCGTGTCGGGCGGGATGATGCCGCTGGCCAGTTGGCGCTCGTACCATTCCTGCCGGACTTCGTCCCATCCGGCGTCGAATCGGCCTCGGTACTTCTCGACGTACTGGCGCGGCGACTGGTGCGGCTCGTGCACGGCGCCCAATGCCAGGTACGTGAAGAAGGGCTGATCGGGCCGGTTCGACTGCTTGTCGCGGATGAATTGGATCGCGTGGTCGACCAGGTCCTCGGTGATGTGATAGCCCTCTTCGGGACGCTTCGGCGGCGCGATGTGATGATTGTCCTCGGTCAACTCGGGGTAGAACTGATCGGTCGCCCCGGCGAGGAATCCGTAGTAGCGGTCGAAGCCGCGCTGCAGCGGCCAGTGGTCGTACGGGCCGGCCGCGCCGTTCTCCTCGGCCGGGCTGAGATGCCACTTGCCGACCATGTACGTCGCATAGCCGCGCGGCCGCAGCATCTCGGCCAGCGTCGCCGAGTGCTTCGACACGGCGGAGCGCATGTTGGTGAACCCGGTGTCGTGAAAGCTGATCGTGCGCATGCCGACGGCATGGTGATTGCGGCCGGTCAACAGCGACGCTCGCGTCGGCGAGCAGAGCGGCGTGACGTGGAAGTTCGAGTAGCGCAACCCCTCGGCCGCCAGCTTGTCGATGTGCGGCGTGTCGATCGTCGAGCCGTAGCAACCCAGATGCGCGAAGCCCATGTCGTCGAAGAGGATGATCAGCACATTCGGCCGAGGTCCGTGCTCATGCTCCGGCAGCAGCGGCCACCAGGGCTCGGATTCCTCAAAGGTCAGGCCGATCTTGCCCTCGAAGCGTTCATATTGGTCAGACATGACAATCCCTGCTCCTTTGTTCCCAAATCGAATGGCAAGATAGGCGATGGAGAACAGGCGCTTGGTCGACGTCCGGCAGTTTGTCCCTTCCCGTCCGAGCTCGAGAGAAGTCGGATGTCAGCTCGCCTCGCTCGCCTCCTGGGCTGTTGGCGGCCTGGGCAATTCCCCTCTCGGCGTGATCTTGATATCGACCACATGAATGTCGCCCGAGAATTCATACGGAGCCTCGTAGCTCGACGTGACGGGTGAGTAGTGATCTCCGCCGACATCGGCGCCTCCACGCA
This sequence comes from Dehalococcoidia bacterium, assembly GCA_965204335.1. Classification (GTDB taxonomy): domain Bacteria; phylum Chloroflexota; class Dehalococcoidia; order Bin125; family Bin125; genus Bin125. Next base: position 1,451,915 of record OZ241982.1, read on the forward strand.
CAGCGATGCCTCGCAGGCTCGGTACCTCGACACTTCCGACCGCTTCGCCATTGACCGATAGCGTGACCACACCGCTCCCGCCCTCGCCCGAGGTCAGTTTGGCGGAGAGCGTTGCCCTCCCGGGGGGCAACTCGACCTCAGCGCGGCCCACGGTCAGGTCCTCCCGAGCGTTGTAATCCAGGCAGAGACGGTTGTCCCGGACGTACATCGACACGCCGCCGGCCATACTCCCGTGAGCGAACAACACTCCCTCGTCCTCGACGCCGGCACGCTCGATCTCGGCCGTGATCTCCCAGTCGCCGACGAACAGGGTCGGGGAGACGCGGCCGTGCAGATGGGCGGTCGGCGGATAGTAGCGATAGTGGAACTCGTGATGCGGGCTGCCCAGCCGATTGCTCGGCGCGCCCATGCCCAGCATCCGGTCGTCGAGCGGCAGCACGTTGTAGCGTCCCGCCTCGATCCACCAGCGATCGATCATCCGCTGGAGGCGCTCCGGCTCCTTGCCGGCCAGGTCGTTGATCTCGGAGAAGTCCTCCTCCAGGTTGAAGAGCGCCCACCGGTCGTCCTCGAAGGGACTTCCGCGGAAATGGCGGGTGACGGCCTTCCAGCCGTCCATCCAGATTGCGCGGTGCCCCCACATCTCGAAGTACTGGACGCCCTTGTTGGACGGAGCGTCGGGATCCTCAAAGCTGTAGGCCATGCTCGTGCCGTGAATCGGCATCTGGGCCAGCCCGTTATGCGAGTCCGGCGCGGTCTCGTCCAGCAGCTCGAGGACGGTGGGCGCAACATCAGTGACGTGATGGAACTGCTCGCGGATCTGTCCTCGCGGCACGCGCTGTGGCCAGCGCACGATCAACGGCACGCGGACGCCGCCGCCATAGGCGTCGCTCTTGTACCAGCGCAGCGGCGTGTTGGCGACCTGCGCCCAACCCCAGGGCACGTCGGTCCAGCTACGCGGCCCGCCGATGTCTTCCAGCCGCGATTGCATTGCTTCCAACAGCTCGTCGTCCATCGAACCCTGGCCGCGCAGCGGATTTTGCAGGACGTTGCCCTCGTTGTCGGAAATGCCGAGCCCGCCGGAAGCAGGATTGAGCAAGCCTCTTGGACCGCCCATCCCCGAGGCGCCGTTGTCGGAGGTGAGCATGATGATCGTGTTGTCGAGCTGACCGGACTGCTCCAGGTGATCAATCACCCGGCCGAGCTGCGCGTCGGTGTGATCGAGGAAGCCGGCAAACGCTTCGAAGAGTCGGGCGGCAAAGCGTTGTTCGTTCTCGGAGAGATCGTCCCACTTCTCGACGCCCGGATTTCGCTCCGCCAGGACCGTGTCGGGCGGGATGATGCCGCTGGCGAGCTGCCGCTCGTACCACTCCTGTCTCACCTGGTCCCAACCGGCGTCGAACCGGCCGCGGTACTTGGTCACATAATCGCGCGGCGCCTGGTGCGGCTCGTGGACCGCTCCCAGCGCGAAGTACATGAAGAACGGCTGGTCCGGACGGTGCGACTGCTTGTCGCGCAGGAACGAGATCGCCTGATCGGCCAGATCTTCGGTGACGTGGTAGCCCTCCTCCGGCGTCCTGGGAGGCAGGATGTGATGGTTGTCGTGGGTCAGTTCCGGATAGAACTGGTCGGTCGCGCCGGAGAGGAAGCCGTAGTAGCGGTCGAAGCCCCGTTGCAGCGGCCAATGGTCGTAGGGACCCGCCGGTCCGTTGGACTCGGCCGGACTCAGATGCCACTTGCCGATCATGTAGGTGGCGTACCCGCTGCCCCGCAACATTTCCGCCAGCGTGGCGGAATGCTTCGAGACCGACGCCCGCATGTTGGTGAAGCCGGTGTCGTGGAAGTTGGAGATCGTGCGCATGCCGACCGCGTGATGATTCCGGCCGGTCATCAATGAGGCCCGCGTCGGGGAACAAAGCGGCGTCACATGGAAGTTCGAATAGCGCAGCCCCTCGGCAGCCAGACGGTCGATGTTGGGCGTGTCGATCGTGGAGCCATAGCAGCCGAGATGAGCAAATCCCATGTCGTCGAAGAGGATGATCAGGACGTTGGGCCGCGGACCGTATTCATGCTCAGGTAGCGGCGCCCACCATGGCTCAGACTCGTCAATGGTCAAACCGACCTTGCCCTGGAAGTCCTCGAATTGTTCAGACACGGTGGTTGCCAATCCCTTTGCCGTAAATCGATCGGCGCGGATCGTCGTGTGGACGCTACGGTCGGATGATCCGCTTGGGGCGCTGGGCGAGTCGCTTGAGCATGGGCTGGGCGGCTTCGATGAAGCGGAAGGCGATCCGGCGGGTGTCGCGGGGATCGATCAGGTCGATCACGTCGAAGTTGTGGGCCGCCTTGAGTGGGCTCCTGAGCTTGAGCAGCCGATTCTCGATCATCTCGCGGTGCGCTTCGGGATTCTCGGCCGACTCGATCTCGCGTCGGTAGGCGGCGGCGACGCCGCCCTCGATGGGAATGCCGCCCCATTCGCCGGCGGGCCAACCGAAGCGCATGTTGACGCCGGCCGGCTCGCCCATGCTGTTGGGCGCGTCGGCGGCGACGCCGTAGCTCTTGCGGATGTTGAACTCGACCTTGGGCACGTCGGCCTCGTAGGCCGCGATCAATGCGCGGGTGCCGCGGCGCATGGTCTGATTGAGCTCGGCCTGCGAGCCGAGCATGAAGCCGGGCATGTCGAGGAAGATCAGCATCGGCAGGTTGAAGCCGTCGCAGAGGTCGACGAAGTGCGTGAACTTGTCGGCCGCGTCGCCGTTCATGGCGCCGGCCATGACATAGGGGTCGCTGGCGACGACGCCGACGGCGTAGCCGCCGACCCGGGCGAAGCCGGTGATGATGGCGCCGCCCCAGTGGGGACGCATCTCGAAGAAGTCGCCGTTGTCGACGACCAGCTTGACCAGCTTGCGCGGGTTGTAGCCGCGCTTGCGGTTCTCGGGGATGACCCGGAGCAGTTCTTCGACCCGGCGGTTGGGATCGTCGAAGTTGTGCGTGCGCTCGGTGACGTCGCTGGTGGTGTCGGGCAGGTAGGAGAGGAATTTCTTGATCTGGTCGAAGGCGTCCTCCTCGTTCTCGGCCTCGTTGTCGACCTGCCCGCTCTGGTAGACGTGGACCTTCGAGCCGCCGAGTTCTTCCTTGTTGAAGGTCTCGCCGATCGCGCGCCGCACCACCGGCGGTCCCGAGGGGAAGATCTGGGACTGGCCCTTGATCATCACGGTGAAGTGGGAGAGCAGGGCGAACGCCGCCGGCGCGCCGGCGACGGAGCCCATGATCCCGGAGGCGACGGGCACCTTGTTGAGCAGGTTGATGTGACGCCACCAGGTCTGGCCGCCGGGCAGGGCCATGCGGCCCTCTTCCTCGTCGCGCTTGGCGCTGTGACCGACGCCTTCGATCAGTTGGACGTAGGGCAGGCCGTACTGAGACGCCATTGGCGTGGCGAACTGAGAGGCGCCCTTGGACACGTTGTGCGGCGAGCCGCCGGAGATGGTGAAGTCGTCGCCGCCGATCACGATGTTGCGACCGTCGATCTGGCCCATGCCCATGACGAATGCGCCGGGCGTGAACTCGCGCAGATCGCCGTTTTCGTCGTATTCGTAGCCGCCGACCAGCGGGCCGGCCTCGAAGAACGAGTCGGGGTCGAGGAACTTGTCGATCCGCTCGCGGATCGTGTAGCGCCCGCCGCGGTGCTGTCGGGCGACACCGTACTCGCCGCCCATTTCGCGGGCGAGTTCCTTGATGTAGTTGATTTCCTCGATCGCGCCCTGCCAGTCCTGTCCCGGCTTCCACGATTCGCGCGTCTGGTCTACGGGCATGTTCAGCCTCTCAGTCGGACATGTCGTCGGACACGGTGTGTCCCGTGGGGGTCCGCAGGCAGTTTATCGCCGATCGGTCAGCGGGCAGCCGCTTGCGATAGGGTGAATCGGACAGGAGTGCGGCGATGGTCACCACTGATCCGAACACAGAGGTTGACGAGAGCCCGATTGTGGTGACGGAGATCGTGGTTGACGGTCGGCGGTTGGTGGCGACTGAGCCGGTCCGCTACGAGGTAGCGTTCGATGACGACGATGAGGAGCCGCTGTACACGTTGGAGGGCGAGTTCGATGTGATCCTCGCGGCCCCGACCCGCAAGGAGTTGGAAGTCATGATCGAGGATGAGTTCGCGTTTCTCTGGCAACAGTACGTACTGGCCGAACCGGCACAGTTAGCGCCGGGCGCCGCACAACTGGGTGCAGACCTTCGGAATCGATTCGCAGACGAGTCAGATGCCGCGCAAGTCGCGTGATGTTCAGCGCGGTTTGATCGCGAAGGGGTTCGACTGGCGCGATTCTCGCCACCGGCGGTTCGTATACATCGCGAGAGACGGGCGCCCGACTCGGGTGCGAACGGTGATGTCGCATGGCGGCAATCGAGACATCAACGACTCGCTGCTGGCAACGATGGCTCGGCAGTGTCGACTGAGCCGACGCGAGTTTGACCAACTAATCGACTGTCCCATGTCGCGTGAACGGTATGAGGAGTTGTTGTCGGAGCGCGGTCAACTCTGAGATGGCTGGAAATCGGGAGTCCAGTAGTTGGTCCAGACTCGGCTGAGGATTCCAGCCGCGACTCGATCGGCGAGCGTCGAATCATTGGCGGCCACGATCCAGACGCCGTGTGGCCTGATGACCAGACGTGCGGAGCCGGTCGGTCCGTCCCAACGGTGCAGATCGGCGGGGTCATCGGGATCGGGTTGGGCTTCATCTTCCGTGTGGCTATAGAACCAGCTTCGCAAGCCGATTACCCCGTCGCGTTGGTCCCCGTCATCGAACACAACCTGCCAGGTCACAACTTCCGCCGATCCGTCTTGCGATTGCCAGAGAACCATCTGATCGGAGCCCCAGCCGCGGGCGGCCGCGTAGGCGAGACCGGAGTTTCTCGTTGCGGTCAGGACGAGCGTACGCAGCCACTGCTCGCCCATGCGGTCGACTACTGGCTCGTTCCAGTCCGTCGCGGGGAAGAGCTCGTCGCGCAGGCGCTGGAGGTCGATGAGTTCGATGGGCTGTTCGTCGCTGTTCAGCTTCTCCGGGTGCAGGAGCTGTTCGGTGGATTCAGGCGGATCGAGCAAGAGGGCGTCGACCGCCGTCTGCCCGCGTTCGGCTCGCAGCGCCGCCATGACATCACTGCCCTGGGCATACGCGGCGAAGATGTTCTCGGAGTCCTGCGGCGTCAGCGCTTCGAAGGCCCGGTACCACAGGTCGTACTCGGAGTTCGCTTCAGGTCCCCACTGGATGTCGGCCAGCAGTTCGCTGAGCGGCGGCTCCTCTCCGTACAGCTCGTTGAGCGTGGCGTCTCCTTCGACGACCCAGCGCAGCGCTTCAAGTTCGTCTGTGGTTTCGGCGTCCCGATACCAGTCGTGCAGCCGCCATCCGGTCCACTGATCCTGGAGGAAATGGACCAGTTCGTGGGAGATCACGCCAACGAAGATGGCCGGCATCGGAGGAGCGGAGACAATGATGACTTCGCCGGCGCCGTCCTCCCCCGGTTCGAGTTCGTCCGCATCTTCGATCTCTCCGTACCAGCCCCAGGCCAGGGTGGCGCTCATCCAGCTCTGTTCCAGGTCGCCGTAGTTCTCAACCGTTTGCCCGAGCAGCAGAGCCAAGCGACTGGCCGGTCTGCCCACGATCCAATCCTCATCCTCGTCGGTCGGGTCTTCCCAGATCTCCTCGGTCAGGCAGGCCCACTGACGAATGCTCGTGCGGCTGACAAGGAACACCGGCGGGAGTTCATGCAGTTCGATGCCGCGCACGTCGGCGGTCGCCTGGGCGATGATCTCGACGGCCCGCAGGTCTTCGCCCGCGAGCGGAATCAGCAGGCTGCGCCAGAGTTCCTCCGGCTCCTGCTCGTCCAGCAGCGCTCGGAGAGTTGCGACCTCGGGCTGCTCGTCGCACCAGACGCGTTCCTCCGCCAGAACCTCGAGCATCGAGTCGGCGAAGTGCCGCACATTTCGGTAGGTGTAGATGTCGGTTCGAAGCGGCGCGTCGGCGGACTGCTGCGCGGGTTGAGCCTGTTGCGGCTCGGGTTGGACCGGGGGCGGTTCGGGCGGCGTCGATGCCGGAATGTCGTCGACGCACCCGACGCATAGCGCGCACAGCGCCGCGATTGCCAGGCCGAGTCGGATGCCGAGTTTGCTCATTTGCTCAGACTGCGCCGATGACTTCCTTGCTGAAAGCGTGGAGGGCGGGCCAGTTCCAGGGTGGGCGGAGGGTGATGTTGACTCGATCGACTCCGGCTTCAGCGTAGGCGGCGAGGATGTCGGTGGCTTCGGCGGGCGTGCCGAGGATGGCGCCGAGCTGCCGGAACGCGTCGCCGGCCGGTCCGAAGACTTCCTCGAAATGCGCCTGCGCTCCGGCTCGGCTGGATTCGTCGGCGGCCAGGTGGAATGAGAGATTGACATCGCGCTGGATCGTTGAGGGATCGCGGTCGACTCGCTCGCACCACTCGTCAAGGACCCCGGACAGCCGCAGCCAGTCCTCGACCGTGACGTACGGCGCGTTCCAGCCGTCGGCGTAGCGGGCGACGAGTTGCAGGGTGCGGCGTTCGCCGATGCCGCCGATCCAGATCGGGACTCGCCGCTGGATCGGCTTGGGTTCGCAGAGCGCGTCGGTGAGCTGGAAGTGGTCGCCCGCGTAGTTCGCTTCCGGCTCCTCCCACAGCGCCCGGAGGACGTGAATGCCCTCTTCCAGTCGATCCATGCGCCGACCGATGTGGTCGAAGGGGATGCCGTAGGCGGAGTACTCCTGCTCGTTCCAGCCCGCGCCCAGGCCGACATCGAGCCGGCCGTTGGAGAGATGGTCGATGGTGGCCAGCGCATTGGCCAGGACGGCCGGGTGTCGGTAATCCATGGCGAGGACGCAGGTGCCGACTCGAACGCGTTCGGTGTCGAGCGCGAGCGCGGTCAGTGCGGCGAGGCATTCGAGATAGGGGCCGCGCTTCTCGGTCATGGGCGACTCGTAGAAGTGGTCGGAGACGTCGATCCAGGTGAAGCCGGCAGCGTCGGCCCAGCGCCAGAGCTCGCGGCACTCGCCGATGGAGACGTTCTGCTGCACCAGGTGGATGCCGAATTCCATACCATGCTCCAGATTCCAGTACGGCAGCGCGCGTTTGCCTATGTTGTCAGGCAACCGGCTCGATGACCAGAGGAGGGCAAGATGACTTCATCCCGGGATGAGGTGTTGCTGGAGGCTGAGTTCGACCGGCGCGTGATGGGCTACGGCCGACTCGCCGTCGCCTTGTTGCTGCTGGTGACGGTCGCCGGCATTCCGCTGATCCCGTTCTGGTTGATCTGGAGCGTGTCGTACTTGCCGAGGGCGTACGACCGGTTCAGCGCGCGGCTGACCCCGACCTCGCTGGAGCTGACCAGGGGCGTCTACTTCCGCAGCGACAGCACGATTCCGCTCGATCGGATTACCGATGTCCGCCTGCACGACGATCCGCTGATGCGTTTCAGCGGCATCCAGGGGTTGAAGGTTGAGACGGCGGGTCAGTCGGGAGCTACGGGGGCGGAGGGCAACCTGATCGGCGTGATCGACGCGGCGGCGTTCCGCGATGCGGTGCTGCGTCAGCGGGAGATCCTGCAGGAGGGCGGCGCGCCGTCGACGATGGTGCAGGCGGGGTCGAGCGACAACGAGCTGCTGGTGGAGATTCGGGACCTGCTGCGGAGTATCGATTCGAAGAGTTAGGTGAGTCCCAGCTTTTCGGCCAGGCCAATGCGTTGAATCTTGCCGGTCGCGCCTTTGGGGATTTCGTCGAGGATGACGACTCGGCGGGGGGTCTTGAAGTCGGCGACGCGTTCTCCGACGAAGCGGCGGATGGCTCGCTCGTCCGATTCTTCGCCGTCGCGCAGGACGACCGCGGCGGCGACCTCCTCGCCGAGTCGGTCGTGGGGCATGGCGAAGGTCACGGCCTGGGCGACGGCGGGGTGCTGGAGCAGGGCTTCGTCGACCTCGCGCGGTGAGATTTTCTCGCCGCCTCGATTGATGATCTCCTTGAGCCGGCCGGTGATCGTCAGGTAGCCGTCGTTGTCGAGGACTCCCTGGTCGCCGGTGCGGAACCAGCCTCGCGTGTAGGCGGTCGCATTGGCTTCGGGGTTGTTGCGGTAGCCGTCGGTGACGTTGGCTCCGCGGATGACGACTTCTCCGCGCTGACCCATGGCGAGCAGCGCGCCGTCTTCGTCCATGATCGCGATCTCGGGGCCGGCCGGGAGTCCGACGCTGCCCGGCTTGCGCTCGAGCGGCGGCAACGGATTGGAGCTCATCTGGTGGGCGGCCTCGGTCATGCCGTAGGACTCGATCACCGGCGCGTCGAAGGTGTCCTCAAGCTCGGCCATTACGGTCGGCGGCAGGGAGGAGGAGGACGAGCGGATCAACCGCAAGCTGGTCTCTGCCAGCACGTCGGCGTTCCGCGAGGCGCGCGTAAGAATCAGTTGGTGCATCGTCGGGACGGCTGTGTACCACGTCGGCTGTGACTCACGCAGCCAGCCGAACACCTGCATCGCGTTGAAGCCGGGTGAGCACCACGTGCATCCGCCCGCGCCGACGCTCGCGAGGATGCCGGCCATCACGCCGTGGATGTGGAAGAGCGGCATGATGTTGAGGCAACGGTCCTCGGACTTGAGGTTGAGCGTGTCGCGAATGTTGTGCGCGGTCGCGGTCAGGTTGCGCTGGCGCAACGGGACGATCTTGGGTCGAGATGTGGTACCCGAGGTGTGCAGCACCAGGCCGACGTCGTCGGGGCCCGCCTCGCCCGGTCGTTCGGGTGTTCCGCTGATCTCGGCGGACAGGTCGAACGTCCCGGCCGGGCCGGCGCTGTTGGGCCGCAGTTCGACCAGCGGAACATTCGACTTCCGCGCGACTTCGCGGACGGGCGAGTCCACGCCCTCCTGGACGACGACCGCTCTCGCTTCGAGGTCGTCGAGATAGAACTCAAACTCGTCGGCTCGGTAGCCGGGATTGAGCGGCGCGGCGGTCGCGGCGTTGGCCACGCCGAGGAATGCGGCTGCCATCTCCGCGCCGTTGGGCAGCACGATCGCGATACCGTCTTCGCGTCCCAGACCGAAGCTGTTGAGCTGTTCGCCGGTCTCCGCGATCTGCCTGCGGAGGCCGTCGAAGGTGAGGTCGGTTCGGCCGGGCGCGCCCAGAGCGGATGCGTCGCCGTCGAACGGGGCGAGGAGATCGGAGATGGTTTTGGCGTTGGAGTTGGCGGTGGTCACGGGGTCTCCCGGCGGATCGATGCGGTGGAACAGGCGGGCCGATTCGATGTCATGTAGCGCAGCTTATTGGGGAAACGGAACAGGAAGGCAGTGGGACCCCCTCCGCCTTCGGCATCTCCCCCTGCGAAGGGGAGAGGGGCATGGCGCTGCGTATACTTGGCAACGGAGAGGTGTCCGAGTGGCCGAAGGAGCCGATCTCGAAAATCGGTAGGTGCGGCGACGTGCCTCGTGGGTTCGAATCCCACCCTCTCCGCCAGATTTGCAGACGGCCAACCATCTCCGGAGAGGTGCTGGAGTGGACGATCAGGCACGCCTGGAAAGCGTGTAGGGCTGCAAGGCCCTCGTGGGTTCGAATCCCACCCTCTCCGCCAGCAGATTGCCTAAGTCAATCGCAGGAACTGCTTGATCAGCGGCACGATGATCTCCGGCGCGTCCTCCTGACAGAAGTGGCCGGCGTGGGGCAGGATCGTGACCGGCGCGTCCGGGTAGAGCGCCTGGAACCCGCCGATGGCGCGCTCAGGGTCGATGGCGTGGTCCTGCATCCCTTCGACCATCATCGCCGGCATCGAGGCCAGTTCCTGCACGTTGGCGATCTCCTCGAAGACGAAGTCTCGGATCCGGCCCAGGTACGCGTCGAGCGGGAATTCGATCGCGCCGATGCAGGATTCCTTGTCGGGGAAGGGCGCGGAATAGGCGCGAATCCAGGCGTCGTCCACGGCCTCCGAATTCTCGAATCCGATGATCTTCATTACGCTGAGAACGTGGCTGCCGAGGTGGCCGAGCGTCTCGTGCAGGGTGCCGGCCTCGTGATGCTTGCCGATCCACTGGAACCAGGGAGTCACCGGTGCGTTCGGAGGCTCCCGCCGTGAGCCCGGAATGAGCGTGTTCAGGACGCACATGCGCTTCACCCGATCGAGGTGGCGCACGGCGTACTGCGAGCCCATCGGACCGCCCCAGTCCTGCATGACAAAGGTGATGTCGTGCAGGTCGAGCTCGCCGATCAGCGCAGCCAGATTGCCGACATGCGTGCGGAGCGTGTACTCGCGGTCCTGCGGCGTCTCGCTCTTGCCGAAGCCCATGTGGTCGGGCACGATCACCCGATTCGTCTCCGACAGGCCGGGGATGAAGTTGCGGTAGAGATAGCCCCAGGTCGGCTCGCCGTGGAGCAGGATGACCGGTTCGCCCTCGCCCTCGTCGACGTAGTGCATGCGGAATCCGGGGGCGTCGGAGAAGTGCGGTTCGAACGGGAAGCTTCCGTCGAAGGTCTCGTCGGCGGGGATCATGAGTCGTCCTCTCAGGTCAGCTTGAGGAACTGCTGGATCAGGGGCACGATGATCTCGGGCGCGTCTTCCTGGCAGTAATGTCCGGCGTTGGGCAGCATTGTGATCGGCGCGTCGGGATACATGTCTCGGAAGATTTCGATCGCGTAGTCGGGGACGCCGGCGTGATCCTGCATGCCCTCAACCATCATGGCGGGCCTGGAGGACAACTCCGGGATGAGGTGCTGTGTCTCCATGACATAATCGCGCGTGCGGTTGAGGTAGGTGTCGAGCGGAAAGTTGATCGCACCGATGCAGGACGCCTGGTCGGGGAAGGGCGAAGAATACGCGCGGATCCAGGTGCCGTTGACGACGCTCATGTTCTCGAAACCGATGATCTTCATCACGCTCAGCACATTGCTGCCCAGATGGCCGAGCGCCTCGTCGAGCATGCCGGCCTCGTAATGCGTGCCGATCCATCGAAACCATGGCGACAGCGGGCGGCTGCGGCGAGGAGAACGGACGCCGCCGATGTTGGTGTTCATCACACAAAAGCGCTTGACCCGATCCAGGTTTCGAACGGAGTAGGCGGATGAGATCATGCCGCCCCAGTCCTGGACGACGAAGGTGATGTCGTGGAGGTCGAGCTCATCGATCAGCGCCGTCAGATTCTCGACATGGGTCTCGAGCGTATAGACGCGATCCTGCGGGGTCTCGCTCTTGCCGAAGCCCATGTGGTCGGGGACGATCACGCGGTGAGTCTCGGACAGGGCTGGGATGAAGTTGCGGTAGAGATAGCCCCAGGTCGGCTCGCCGTGCAGCAGGATCAGGGGTTCGCCCTCGCCCTCGTCGACATAGTGCATGCGGAATCCGGGCGCATCAGTGAAGTGCGGCTCAAAGGGGAAGGTGCCGTCAAAGGTCTCGTCGGCCGGGATCATGGCGAATTCTCTCATGCCAACGGCGCGGGAATGTTGTAGCGCGTGGCCTGCGCCAATCAGGAGACGTCGCCCCGGCGGGTTCGCTCGAACTTTTCGCGTTGCTCGGCTTCGGTTTGGGCGGCGGCGATGTCTCCGGCGACCTTGGCCTGCTCCCAGTTTTCTTTGTTGTCATCGCCGCTCATGACCCTGCCGACCAGGGCGGCGATCACTCCGAGGAACAGGCCCCAACGGAGGCCTCTCCAGAAGCCCATCTCAGTCTCCCTTTTGCCTGAAGTTACCGCTGAGGACATCGAACATCCTCTGGATCCTCGATGCGGTGGCGTAGGCGCGGATCACCGGCTCGGCGGCGGAGTCTCCGAGGTACTCGGCCGTTCCCTTGACGCTCTTGACCGTCTCCTGGGCGCTCTCGAGCAGCGGTGGGACGCCCTCCTGGAAGGTCTTGCGGGCGGCGCGGAGGAGGCGGAAGGAGAGGAATCCGACGACGATCGTGGCCAGAATCATGACGATCAGGGCGATCACGCTGAGCAGCCCGGCGACGATGATCACGATGTCGCGGATGTCGGTGATGGTGCTCAGCGGCATGAGGTGAGCGTAACCTACGCGGTCGATTCCACGGTGCCGCCGCCGAGCACGCGATCGCCGTCGTAGAAGACGGCGGCCTGTCCCGGCGCGACGGCTCGGGCGGGCTCGGCGAGGGTCAGCGTCGAGCCCGACAGGGCTGCCTGAAGCGGTTGCGAGCGGTAACGCAACTGGACGTTCACCTCTGGCGTCGGTTCGGACAACCAACGAATCTCCGACAGATCGACTTGCCGGACGAGCAGGTCATCGGCGCCGCCGACCGTGACGACATTGGTCTCCGGGTCGATCGCAGTCACGAAGCGGCGCTCGCCGCCTCCGCCGATCTCCAGGCCCTTTCGTTGGCCGATCGTGAAGTGCTGAATCCCCCGGTGGCGTCCGACTTCGCGGCCCTCGGTGTCGAGCATCAGTCCGGGCCGGTCGGCGACCCGTGTTCCGACCACCGCGCGGTAATCGCCCCCGGGGACGAAGCAGATATCCGCGCTCTCGGGCTTATCGGCGACCGCAAGATTGTGCCGCTCGGCGACGGCTCTGACCTCTGACTTCTGCAGGCCGCCGACGGGAAATCGCGTCATGGCCAGCGCGTCGGGCGTGAGCGTGTAGAGGAAGTAGGACTGGTCTTTGTCGCGGTCGAGTCCGCGCAGCAGTTGGGGACGGCCGTCGTTGTCCGTTGCGGTCCTGGCGTAGTGGCCGGTCGCGATCCAGTCCGCTCCAAGCGCTTTCGCGCGTTCGAGGAAGGCGTCGAACTTGATGAAGGTGTTGCAGTTGAGGCAGGGGTTGGGCGTGCGGCCGTTGGCGTACTCGTCGATGAACTGATCGACCACGAACTTGCGGAAGGGCCGCTCGAGGTTAAGCGTGTAATGCAGGATGCCGAGCCGCTGAGCGACGCGGCGGGCGTCGCCGATGTCTTCGATCGCGCAGCACTGGCTGCGGCCGGTGTAGTCCTCGGGTCGCGCCTCGGTCCAGAGGCGCATGGTGATGCCGATCACGTCGTAGCCCTGCTCGACCAGCAGGGCGGCCGCGACGGATGAGTCGACTCCGCCGCTCATTCCGACGACGACTCGTTCAGCCATGATTTCCACCGGGCGCGCTACCATTGTCCACGTGACGACCTCCGCGACGGATCTCAGCCTATCCGCGTCGGGGCCAATTCGTATCACCAAGGAAGACGCCGAACGACTGGCCCGCGCGATCGTCGAACAGCTCGACGATCGCCAGGCCGAGGCGATCGTTCTGCTCGATGTCTCCGCCCACACCGATCTGGCGGATTACTTCGTGATCGCGTCGGCGACCTCAAGGCGCCAGTTCGGCGCGCTGGAGGACGCGCTCAGGCACGTTCCGGACGCCGACTTTCCGCGCCGCGAGGGCACGGCCGAGGGCGGATGGCTGCTCTGCGACTACGGTTCGGTCGTGGTGCACATCTTCGACCGCGACACGCGGGAGTACTACGACCTGGACGGCCTCTGGTCGCACGCCGACACGCTCTTGCGGGTGGAGTGAGCGGTCGCTTGCTTCTTCATGCGACCGCGTCACAAGCCGGGCCCCCTCTGCCTACGGCATCTCCCCCGCGGAGCGGGGGAGAAGTGGGATCATTCGTGGATCCAGTCTTCGACGTCGCGGGTCCAACTGACCAGTTCGGATGGCTCAAAGAAGAGCGCCAGTTCGCGTTCGCCCGATTCGGGGGAGTCGGAACCGTGGATGACGTTGCGGCCGAGGTCGACGCCGAAGTCGGCTCGGATGCTGCCCGGGGTGGCGTCGAGCGGGTTGGTGGCGCCCATGGTGTTGCGCACGAGTTGGACGGCGTTGGCGCCCTCGAAGGCGGCCGCGACCAACGGTCCAGAGGTGATGAAGTCGCGCAGGCCGGGGAAGAACGGCTTCTCGACGTGCTCGGCGTAGTGCCGGTTGGCGAGCGCTTCGTCCATCTGCATCAGCTTGAGGCCGATCAGTTTCAGTCCGCGACGTTCGAGTCGGGTCAGGACCTGCCCGATCAGACCGCGCTGGACGCCGTCGGGCTTGACCAGGACGAGAGTGCGTTCGGTGGACATGCATTGCTCCAGAACTATTGAGGTGGCTGCGGGCCGATGGCCGGTTCGCGCAGGTAGAGCGGCTCGAGCGCGGCGGGCGGGACGCCCTGGCCGTCCTGCAGACGCCGCCAACCCAGTTCGGCCAGCAGGCCGGCGCGCCTGACGTTGAGCGCGGCGGGCGATCGGCTCCAACCTGCATCCTCGATTGAGGCTGCGGCATCGTCACTGAGCCGATGCGGCTCTCCGCAGACCACACCGGCCCGCCCGACGAATCTTCTCGCGTCGCCGAGCGCTCGAAGCAGTTCGTACTCTGCCCCGGTGCTCGCAGGACCGAGCTCCCGCCAGCGTTCGAGCGGTCCCCAGAAGATCTGCCAGGCCCAGCTCGACTTCGATGCCCGGTGGATCGCCGCCGCCAGGCCGCTTGAGGCGTGCTGATACGCCTCGATTTCCAGGCGCCCGACTCCTACACACTGCAGGTCGAGCGCCACGGCCAGACCCGCGGCGGCGGCCATGCCGGAACGAATGCCGCCGTAGGCGCCGGGGCCCACGTCGACGAAGACGGCTTCGAGCTCTCGCTTGACGATCTCGGTGTTGCCGGTCTGTCGGCAGACGAGGTCGATCATCGGGGTGAGCGAGGGCGTGTGCCGACGTCCCGAATGCCAGCTGATCTCGGTCAGGATGCGCCCCTGCTCGCTCACGGCGACGCCGGACTGCTCACCAACGGTATCGATCGAGAGTTCCATCAGGCGGGAACCCGAGTGAACTGTTCGGCCAGACTGTTCAGGAGCAACGCGGCCTGCTCGCCGGAGGCGGTCAGGAGCAATGCCCGGGGGGAGGCGTCAAGCGCGTCCTCGGAGACGTTTTCCTCGAGCGGTGTGATCTGAACATGCAGATGGTCGTCGGGCAGGACGCCCTCGCCGCGCTCGGGCCACTCGACGAGCAGGAGGCCGCCGACGGCGGCCTGATCGAGTCCGAGTTCGGCGATCAGGTCGAGATCGTCGAGCCGGTACAGGTCGGCGTGGCGCAGCGGCAGGCGGCCGCCGAGGTGCTCGTTGACGAGGACGAAGGTTGGCGAGTTGACGACGGTCGGCGCTTCAAGCCCTCGTCCGACGCCCTGCGCGAAGACGGTCTTGCCGGCGCCCAGGTCGCCCTGCAGCAGGACGACGGTGCCCGCCGGGGCAAAACGGCCGACGGCCGCGCCGACCTCGCGGGTTGATTCTGCGTTGTCGCAAGTCAGTCGAAGTGTTGGCTGTGTATCGGGCATAGGGCCAGCTTATCGGTAGAAGACGTATTCTCAGGTTATGGACACGATTCACATCGCCAACTTCCTGCCGGTACCAGAACCGGCGCTCGATATGATCCGCGCCGTCGATTCACGAATCGAGATTCACAACGTCTCTCAGAACCTGGCTCGCTACATGCGCGCAACGGACCATTCGCAGGTCGACGTCCGCGCCGCGATCGAAGAAGGGGAGGAGATCCAGCAGCGCGACCGGATCTGGTTCACCTTCTTCAGCGGTGAGCTGGCGGCGGAGGCGTCGGCCCTGGAATGGATCGCGCTTGCGTCGGCCGGAGCGAACCAGATTCTCGACCGGCCGATCGGCGAGGACGTGGTGATCACCAAGATGCCCGGTCTCGCCGCACGAGTGATCGGCGAGTGGGTGCTCGCCTTCATGCTGATGGACGCGAAGCGCATGATCCGACTGATCGAGGCGCATCGTCAGGGCACGTGGGCCCGTTCGGACCCCGAGACGCTGGAGGGCGCCACGGTCGGGATCATCGGCTACGGCGCGATCGGCTCCGAGATCGCCCGATTCTGCGACGCGTTCGGCGCCCGCGTGGTCGGCATCAGGCGTCGAGCCTCCGGCGACGGCACTCCGCCGCAGGGAGCGCCCGAATCGGTGGCGTACGTCTGGCCGCCCGAGCGTCTGCATGACGTGCTGGGCGAGTCCGACTACGTGGTGCTCGCCGTTCCGCTGACGGATGACACGTATCACCTGATCGGAGAGCAGGAGTTGGCGGCGATGAAGCCCGGCGCGGCGCTGATCAACATCGCCCGCGGCGAAGTGGTCGACTGGGACGCGCAGGTCGCGGCCCTGGACAGCGGACGATTGCGCGCCTCCTACACCGACGTGACCTCGCCGGAGCCGCTGCCCGACGGACATCGCCTGTGGAGCGTCCCGAGCCTGTTCATTACCCCCCATAACAGCGGACTGCAGCCCAACTACTTCGGCAAGGCCGCCTATCGATTCGCCGAAAACCTGCGCCGCTTCATCAACGACGAGCCGCTGCGCGACATCGTGGATCGCCATGCCGGCTACTGAGGCCGAGGCCGAGACGATTCCCCAGCGTCACGGCATCGGTATGCCGGCGCGCGGGACGTTCGTCGCCGCGGGACGCGAGCGCGATGTCTCGAAGATGCCGAATCCGGACATCCGCTTCGGCATCGGGCTGTGGCCGTCCGAGGCGATGGCCTACCTCGAGCCCGACGACGCCTTCACCGACGCGGCGGTGCGGCTGAGACAGCTCGGACCCAAGCTGGTCGCCGCCCTGCAAGAGATGCAGACCCCGCTCGAAGACCTGAAAAATCGGACGGTCGGCGCGATCGAAGAAGAACTCACGCTCGAGCTCGTCGAACGAACGCCGCTGCACGTCGACCTCGTATCGCGCTACATCGCAGAGCTGCTCGATCACGTCGCCACGATCGTGCCGCATAGCTACGGCGACGCCGGCCGGCCATTACTTCAGGCCCGAGGCAGCCTGCGCGAGCTGTCACGCGCCAACCTGCCCGAGATCGATCCAGCGCTGGCCGACCTCGTCGCCCCTGGCGGCGCCCTGCCCGACTGGGCCGAGACGCTTGCGGCCTCCGCCATCGGCGAGAGGCCTGATTTCTCGACCCTCCCCCTGGCCAACGATCCGAACATCTACATCATCACCAACCATCCCAACTTCGACCGCGCCGACGCCGACCGGAAGCTCGAGGCCCTCAAGGCCTCGGCCAGGCAAACCATCGCCGCCGCCGAGGCGATCGACGCCTCGATGCTCGGCATGTTCCACTGGCTCGACCGGTTGCTCGATCATCTGATCGACGTGGTCTGCCGATGGGTGCCCGACGGTGGGCGGTTGCGTGATCGCTGGACATCCGACGAGTGGACGGTGATTCAGCGCCTGACATTCTTCGACACCGATGCGGCGCTCGCGGTGACACGCGCGTTCCCGGCGATCTCGGAAGGACCGCTGCTGCCGGGAACGGAGTCGGAGTAGGGAGAGCCCGCTACTCCACGCAGGCGGCGGCCATCGTGCCAATGGCTGACGTGCGCTCGCGAATGTTCTCGTCCTGCTGGAAGCCGTTGGTCAGGAAGCCGACCGAGAGTCCCGTCTCGGGGTCGCCCCAGGCGATCTGACCGCCGGCGCCGGCGTGGCCGAACGCGCGGGGCGAGGCGCCTGTGCCGAAGCCTCGTTCCTCGGTCAAGCCGTCGTTGCCCGCCAGCACGACCGTCAGCGCCCGGTTCACGTGGATCCCGCTCAGTGGATCGGTGTGCCGGTCGGGGTTCGTCATCACGGTCGTGCCGAGTTCGACCGCGCTCCTGCTCAGCGGACCGTCATCCGACGGAGCAATCACTTGCTGATAGAACATCGCGACGTCGGCCGCGTTGGCGAACGCGCCGCCGCCGGGGCATCCGGCTCGCCGCTGCGAGGCGAGGTTGAAGTGCAGGATCGTCTGCGGGAAGACCTCGCCGCCGTCGACCGGCAGCGGTTCCTCGGTGTAGACGATCGACGCCGCCCGCCCATGCTCTTCATTGGGCAAACCGACGTACAGATTGTCCAGACCCATCGGGTCCAACAGGTTGGCCCGCAGCCAGTCGCGGAAGTCCTCGCCGGTCTTCTGCTCGATGATCTCGGCCAGCGCCCAGTGGGCCGAGGTCGCGTGGTATTCCCACTGCGTGTCGGGCGTCCAGTTCAGCCGCCAGCCCATCATCCGCCGCAGGCGCGCATCGCGATCCTCCCACAGCCGAGGGTTCATCGGCGCATGCGGGAATCCACCCGTGTGCAGCATCACGTTGCGCACCGTCACGTCGGCGTACGACGCCTCGCCGTTGCCCTCGGCGCACCAGCCGGGAATGATGTCGACCACTCGCTCATCGAGGTCCAGCAGCCCGTCGTCGAGCAGCTTCCAGACGCCCACGCCGACGATCGCCTTGGTCGAGGAGAACATGCAGAAGAGCGAGTCATCGGTCGCCGGCTCGACCGAGCGGCCGTGATGGGCGCTGCCGAACGTGCGCATCCCGGCCAGTTCGCCGTCGTGGCCGATCGCGATCTGCGCCGCCGGGACCTTGCCGTCGCCGACGATGCCCTCGACATAATCGAAGAGCTCGTTGAGTTTGTCCTGGTTGATTGACGTCATGTCACACTCCGCGTCTTCCAGCGTGTCCGGGGTGTGGCAAGTCTAAGCGGTCGCGTAGCCTGTCGCTCATGCCCTCGGTGATCAGCATCAGCGGCGTCACCAAACGATACGGATCGGTCCTGGCCGTGGACGGCGTCGATCTGGAGATCGTGGCGGGCCAGGTCTACGCGCTGCTGGGTCCCAACGGCGCCGGCAAGACCACCCTGATCGAGATCCTCGAAGGCTACCGACGACGGGACTCGGGCCACGTCTCAGTGCTCGGCTACGACCCTCAGCGGCAGCGGGGCGAACTCAACCGGCACGTGGGCATCGTCCTCCAGCGCAGCACGCCAATGGAGGGTCTGACCCCACGTGAAATGCTCAACTTTTCGGCCAGGCTCTACGACAATCCGATGAACACGGACGAGGCGCTCGATCTGGTCGGCCTGAGCGAGCACGCCGACCGGCGCGGATCGAAGCTCTCCGGGGGACAGAAGCGACGGCTCGACCTGGCGACCAGTGTGATCGGCAACCCCGATTTGATCTTCCTCGACGAGCCGACCACCGGCTTCGATGCCACGGCGCGGCGCCAGGCCTGGGAGGTCGTGCGCGGCCTGACCGAGCGCGGCGCGACCGTGATCCTGACCACTCACTACCTCGACGAGGCCGAGCACCTGTCCCAGCGGATCGGTCTGATCAAGGATGGACGGATCATCTTCGAGGGCGACATCGCCGGGTTGCGCCGGGAAATGGCGACCGACACTCGCATCTCCTGGCAACCGCCGGCCGGTCTGGATCTGTCGGAACTGCCGGAGGAGTGGTCGGCCGTACGGGTCGGTCCGGACGGACGCCTGTCGCTGCCGACGCAGACGCCGACCGTCCACCTGGCGCGCCTGATCGACTGGGCCCGCCATTCCGACATTGAGGAGATTCCCGAGTTGCAGGTCGAACGGCCTGACCTGGAGGAGATGTATCTGGAGCTGGTCGACGACAGCGAAGCGCTCAACCCGGCGGATTCGACATGAACGCGGCGGACATCGCGCGCACGGTGCGCCTCGGCTTCTTCTACATGTTGCTCAACCTGAAGACGATCTACCGGCAGCCGGCGGCGCTGTTCTTCGTCGTCGCCTTCCCGATCATGTTCCTGGTCATCTTCTCGTCGCTGCTGACGTTCGAGATCGGCATACCCGAGGAGGCGGGCGGGAACGTTCCGGCCGTCAAGTTCAGCCAGTACTTCGTCGCCGGGATCGTGGCCGTGGCGATTTTCGGCACCTCATTCAACCTGTTGGGCACCTCGCTGTCGATCCAGCAGTTCGACGGCACGCTCAAGCAGCTCGCGGCAACGCCGCTGCCCAAGGCCTCGTTCTTCATCGGCCTGGTGGGGACCGCGCTGGCCTACACGGTCCTGCAACTGATCATCATGATCATCCTCGGCGTGGTCGCCTACGGCGTGGAGTTGCCCGACGCCGGGGGTTGGCTGAGATTGATCTGGATCATCCTGCTCGGGGTGCCGGCCGGCTGCGTGCTTGGGATCGCGATCACGAAGATCATTCCCTCGGCCAACGCGGCGCCGGCGATCATCCAGGCGCCGTTCATCATCCTGCAGTTCATCTCGGGCGTGTTCTTCACGCTCGCGTCGCTGCCGACCTGGCTGCAGTGGGTCTCCGGAGTCTTCCCCTTGCGCTGGCTGGCGCAGGGGTTGCGTTCAGTGTTCCTGCCCGACGCGTACAAGTTCGCGGAGCCCGGCATGAGTTGGCAGCTCGAACTCGCCGCGATCGTGCTCGGGGTCTGGATCGTCGTCGGCCTCGGCCTATCGGTGCTGACCTTCAAGTGGGATCGCTCGGGTTAGCGCCGTCGACGAAGGTTGTGGCGGCGTTGGCGTTCCGCCCGGTGATTGCTCTCTCGTTGGGCCTGCAGCATGGCTTCGTGGATGTCGTCTGAGCGGTCGCCGCCGCTCGAATCCACCTGACGCCGACCTCGTTTCAGCTCGCCGCCGCCCTGCCATTGGGACGATCGTTGACTCGCCTCCAGGTTGGCGCCGGTTTCATCACGGACGCGCTGGACGGTATCGCCGACCGAGGGCATCGCCCGTGAGTGGTCGGTCATGCCTTCGGCGAGAAAGCTCGACGCCTGGCCGTGCATGTCCAGCTCGTAGCGCATCCGAGATTCTGCGCCCATCACATGCAGATGGTGCAAGATCCAGTTCTCAAAGCGCAGGATTCCCCGACCCAGCGGCGTGCGCTCGCCGCCGAACAGGAAGCGCAACGGGCGAATCAGCACGACGACCAGGATCTCACCCAGGCCGATCATCATCATGTTGTCGCTCCGATCAGACGCGGCGGAAGCGCAGCGCGACCGCCATCGGAATCTCGGGCAGGAAGTTCCACATCAGCTTGGCTTCTTCGAGCGGTTGTTGCGGCGCCGCCAGTTCTTCCATCCCGTCGAGCACGAGGCCTGAGGCGAAGGCGTCGGCCAGCAGCTCGCTCATCGACCGATGGAAATAGATTTGCGGTTCCTTCTGGGCCGTGTTGGTCACGCCATGAGTGACGTATCGCGACAGATAGCGCTCCACTTTGAGCCCGGGCAGTTCGTCGTCCGTCTCCGGCTTGACGAACTGGTAGCCCGAGGTCGCGAAGGCAGGATGCAGCGTCACGACCACGAACACGCCCCGAGGCCGAAGCACACGCCAGGCGCCGCCGAACATCGGACGCAGCAACGGCATCGACATGACGCCCATGATGCAGACGGCCGCGTCGAAGGGTCCGCCGCAGTTGAGGATGGCGCGCTCCTCGGTTGCATCGACGGTCTGATAGGCGACGTCAACGGCCTGGTCTGAGATGGTCTCGGTGCGCCGCTCGGCATGGGCGATCAGCGCCGGCGACAGGTCGGTGGCCAACACCGTCATGCCGGCGCGCCCGAGGCGACGGGCGAAGGCGCCGTTGCCGCAGGCGAACTCAATCACCCTGGCTCCGCGCTCGAGACCGAGCATCCGCTCGGCGGCGGGGGCGAACACGCCGTGGTGGAACTCGTCGCCCTGATCGCCCCAGCGCTCGTCAAAGAAGTCGGCGCCGTTCTCCCAACCGTCGAGCACTTGCTGACGCAACTGCTCGATCATGGCGTTGGGCGTGGCGTTTGGATCGGGCGGCGCCTCTGGACGTTGCTGACTCATGCGCTCAGGGTAGTCGGCTCGACCATGGCCGTATCGGGGCGGACCGGCGATGCTCTGCAAACTCCGTATAATCTCGCAATCTCCTATCGGAGCAAGCTATGGACGGTCCCAACTACTGGCAGCGGATGACGCGTAGCCGCTTGCGACGACGCTCCCTGCTGAGTGCCGCCGGCCGCGCGGGGGTCGGCCTCGCCGGACTGGCCCTGGTCGGCTGCGGCGACGATGACGACGACGACGAACTCGTGGTTGTCCAGTCGGACGCCTCGCAGACGGCCGCCCCGCGTCCACGAGTGCGACAGCCCGACCGTCCGCGCGCTCGCCAGCAAGAAGGCCAAGAACGCGAGGCGACACGGCAGGCGGAGCAGGCAGAACGTCAAGAACAGGCCCCGTCGGACCATCAAGAACAGGCCCTGTCGAACCAGCAGGAGGCTCGGCAGCAGGATCAGCCGGTCGTTGAGCAACAACAGGAGCAGGCAATCGTCAGCCAGGTGGTGCGCGGCGGCGACTTGCGGTTGTCCACGCCGGCCCATGCCCACGACTACTTCGATCCCCACCGCGCCGTGTTTGGCAGCACCCAGTACTGGATGGGGTTCTACATGAACAACGTGATTCGCTGGCGCAACAAGGCGCAGGCGATCATGGAGCCCGACATCTGCAGCCTGCCCGAGACTCCCGACGCGGAAACCTATCTGTTCCGGGTCGATCAGGGCGCGCGCTTCTGGGACCGGTTTCCGACCGAAGGCGGCCGATTGGTCACCTCGGAGGACATTCTCGTCAACTTCCGGCGGCACATCGAAGGCAGAGACGCGATCGGGGCCGAAGACGGCACGTTCCCGCATCGGGACTCCTATGGGAAGACGGCGTCGATGGACACGCCGGATGAGCTGACGTTCATCGCCCGTACCAACGGTCCCGACGCGACCTGGTTGGGCGTTCCCCTGGGACCGTTCGGCTGGATCACGTCGCCTGAAGCGATCGCTGCGTTCGGCGACCGCTGGCGCGACGATCCGACCAACATCGAGCTGTCCAGCGGCACCGGCATGACAATCCCGCGCTCGTACGACCCGGACATCGGGCTCAAGCTTGAACGCAATCCGACCTACTGGAAGCCCGGCGCTGATGGTCTGCCGTTGCCTTATTTCGATCAGGTCACCTTCGCCAGCATGCAGGACCCGACGGCAATCGAGACGGCCTACCGCGGCCGCGAAATTTCGATTGGCGGCTTTCCGCTCACCTCGATCCAGGTGGAGTCGATCTCGTCGGACTTCCCCGACCATCCGACCGGCAGCGTCCCGTTCGGATACCCGATCATCACCGGCTGGTTCAACTTCAACCGCGATTGGCCGGGTTGGGACGGTCTGGGCAATCCCTATCTCGATCGCCGCTTTTGCCAGGCGATGCATGTGGCGGTCGATCGCTACCTGATGATCGACACGGTCTATCTCGGCTCCGCCAAACCGACGGGGCAGGAGGACACGCCCTGGTACAACAGTTACTGGGCGATTCCCGAGGAAGAGCTGCTGTCGACGCCCGGCTTCCGACCGGATCGCGAGGCCGATATCGCCGAAGCTCGTGCGCTACTGGACGCCTCGGGCTATGACGTCGAGCGTCCGCTTCGGCTGATTGCGCCGGAGTTCTGGGAGGTCACCTATCCGGGCGTGCTTGAGACCGAACGAGCCATGTATGCAGCAGCGCTCGGCGTCGAGGTGCAGTTTGAACTGGAGCCGTTCCCCGTCATCCTGCAGCGCCTGATCGACGGCAGCTATCCGGGCTCGGGTCCGCAGTGGACCAATGCGCCGGTCGAGCTGGATCCGACCACCGCCTACCGTAATCGGTTCATCCCCGGGGGGAGCTGGAACTACTTCCACTACGACTACGAGCCGATGGCCGAGATTGTTCAACGAATGCGAGTCACCATCGACCAGGAGGCGCGCCGAAGCCTGGCCTACGAGGCGCAGCGGATTGCTCTGGGCATACATCCCGAACACGGGCTTGACGGCATTTCGCCGACGCCCGGCGTGATGAACGGGATTGCGCCGGCGATCTGGTGGCCGTTCGTCCACCGCGGTGAGGACTCACTCCAGTTCGCTCACGACTCGCACCGCCACGACGACACGTGGCTCGACGTGAGGCATCCGGACTACCCGACCTAGCTGCCTCCGAGCGGCCGCAATCGAGCAGGGCGGCCAGCGCCGTGTCGTCTTCCGCATGCGCGACCGCGAGGTCGGTTCAAATTCTCTAGCATTCCCGAATCGAGCGCGGCTCGACCAACCTGGAGGAGAGAGGCTATGACGGAACGAAACTACTGGCAGCGGATGCGACGCAAGCAGATGAGCCGGCGCGCCCTGTTGCGCGCTTCGGGTCGCGCCGGGGTCGGGGCGGCTGGTCTGGCGCTGGTCGGCTGCGGCGACGACGACGATGACGGACAGCAGTCGGCCGCGCAGGCCGTGTCGCAACAGCAGCAACAACAGCAGGCGATGCAGCAGCAGGGCCAGCCGCAACAACAGCAGCAGGCGATGCAGCAGCAGGACCGGCAACAGCAGGGGGAAGCGGCGGCAGAATCGCAGGCCGAGCAGGCCGACCAACAGGAGCAGTCGGCCGACGACGCGGCGGAACAGCAGCAGGCGGCCGTGGCGGACATCGTTCGCGGCGGCAATCTGACGTTCTCGACGCCGGCGGCGACGCACGATTACTTCGACCCGGGGCGCGGCGTGTTCGGCCCGACTCAGTTCTGGATGGGGTTCTACATGAACTACCTCATCCGATACCGCAACAAGGAGCAGGACATCGCGGAGGCGGATATCGCCTCGCTGCCTGAGATCCCCGACGACGAAACCTACATATTCAAGATCGATCAGGGCGCGCGCTTCTGGGATCAGTATCCGACCGAAGGCGGTCGGTTGGTGACCTCCGAAGATATCCGCGTCAACTACCAGCGCCAGATCGAGGCCAAAGACGCCAGCGGCGCCGACGACGGCACCTACCTCTCCGCCGGCGCGTTCCGCCGCACCGCCTCGATGGACGTGCCTGACGACGAGACCTGGATCGCCAAGACCGACGGCCCCGACGCCACCTGGCTCGGTGTCCCGCTGCGCCCCTTCAGTTGGATCACCTCGCCCGAAGCGATCTCGGAATTCGGCGACCGCTGGCGCGACGAAGCCGGCAACCTCGAACTGTCCAGCGGCACCGGCCCCTTCATCCCCCACAGCTATGACCCCGACATCGGGATCGGCATGTCGCGCAACCCCAACTACTGGAAAATGGGCGTTGACGGCCAGCCGCTGCCCTACTACGACGAGGTGACGCTGGCCAACATGGAGGACCCGACCACGGTCGACGCCGCCTACCGCGGCAAAGAAATCCTCAACGGGCGCTTCCCGCTGACCACCCTGCAAGCCGACGGCATCGCCGAAGACTTCCCCGACCACAACTACGGACAGATCGCCTTCGGCTTCACGATCATCACGCTGGTCAACTACAACCCCGACTGGCCCGGTGAGGACGGCCTCGGCAACCCCTGGGTCGACCGACGCTTCGCCAAGGCGCTCGGCATGGCCGTTGACCCGTACCTGATGATCGACACGGTCTACCTCGGTTCGGGCAAGCCGACCGGTCTGCACGACACCCCGTGGTACAGCTCGTACTGGGCGCTCTCGGAGGAAGAGTTGCTGCAAACGCCCGGCTTCCGCCCCGACCGCGACACCGACATCGCCGAAGCGCGGGCACTACTCGAGGCCTCCGGCTACGACAAGAGCCGCGGCCTGCGTATGATCGCGCCCGACCTCTGGGAAGCATCCTATCCCGGCGTACTCGAAACCGAAGTCGGCATGTACAAGAACGCGCTCGACCTCGATGTCGAATTCGACGTGCAGCCCTACACCGTCATCCTGCAGCGCTTCGTCGACGGCACCTACCCCGGCAGCGGCCCGCAGTGGGGCAACCCGCCCGCCGAACTCGACCCGACCGCGCCCTACAACGACTTCTTCACCCCGGAAGGGTCGGTGAACACACTGTCGTACGACTACCCGCCGATGGCCGAGATCGCGTACAAGATGCGCGTCACGCTCGACCGCGAAGAGCGTTGGGAGATGGCGCAAGACGCCCAGCGTCTGCTGCTTGGTACCCACCCCGATCACGGTCTGGACGGAATCACCACGATCCCCGGTGTGATGAACGGCATCTCTCCGGTGCTCTGGTGGCCATTCGTGCACCACAGCGAGGACACGCTGCAGTTTGCCCATGCCAGTCACCGATACGACGAGACGTGGATCGACGTGAACCACCCCGACTACCCGGCGTAGGAGGGAGCCGCTCCGCTGCCTGCGGCATCTCCCCCCGCTCCGCGGGGGAGAGCGGAAGGCGATTCGACGCGCTGCCGAAATATTCAGGTTTCGTATAGTAGGTCGCATTACAAGCGTATTCCTGATTACACTTTGTTGACCTCTCGATCGTTGACGAGGTGCAAGGAGGACTCCGATGGCAGAGCGCAATTACTGGCAACGCATGCGACGCAATCGAATGAGCCGGCGTGCGCTCTTGCGCGCGTCCGGTCGGGCCGGGGTTGGAGCGGCTGGTCTGGCGCTGGTCGGTTGCGGCGACGACGACGACGACAGCGTCGCTCAGGTTGCCCAGCAGCAACAACAGCAACAACAGGCCATGCAGCAGCAGGCGATGCAGCAGCAACAGCAGCAGCAGGCCATGCAGCAACAGCAGCAGGAGCAGGCGGCCGACCAGACCGCGCAACAGGCCGACCAGCAGGAGCAGCAGGCGGTCGCCGACGCTGACCAGCAGCAACAGCAGCAGCAGGCGGCCGCCGTTCCTGAAGGCGGCATCCCGACGTACGGCGGAACGATGCGCCGCTCCTCGACGATCGAGACGCATGACTACTGGGACCCCCACCGCGGCGTGTTCGGTCCGACCCAGTTCATGCACTCGATGCTCTACAACAACCTGATCCGCTGGAAGAACAAGGAGAACTCGGAGATGGAGGCGGACATCGCCGCCCTGCCCGAGCAGGTCGACGAAACGACCTACATCTTCCAGATCAACCCGGCCGCGCGCTGGCACGACGCCTACCCGACCGAGGGCGGGCGCAACATAACGGCCGCAGACATCGTTGCGAACATCGAGCGCAACAAGAACGGGGTGGACTCCACCGGGGCGACAGATGGAACGTTCCTCGGACAGACGAGCTGGCAGAAGGTCGCTACGGCCGAAGCGGTCGATGACTTGACCTTGAACACGACATCGGACGGTATCGATTCGACCTACTTGGGTGCGACCTTCCTCCGACCGTTCGGGTGGATGGCTGCACCTGAAGGAATCCGAGAGTGGGGTCTCGAATCCGACGTTTGGCGTGACGATCCGTCCACCCTGCGCGTCGCAGGTTCGGGTCCGTTCATCGCCGAGAGCTACGAGCCAACCGAAGTCTTCATCGCCAATCGCAACCCTGACTACTGGAAAGACGACCAGTGGGGCCGCCAACTGCCCTATGTCGACCGAATGGAGTATTACAACCTCTTCGACGAGACGGCGATCGAGACCGCCGTGCGATCGAAGGAGTTGGACGGCGCGTGGCTCAACATCAGCCGCGTCGAGTCGTTGCTCAACGACTTCCCGCAGATGCAGCGCAACACGGTCGGCGGCGGATTCACGATCATGATCCGCGGCAACTTTAATCCCGATTGGCCGGGCGAAGACGGGCTGGGCAATCCCTGGGTCGACCGACGCCTCTGGGCCGCCTATCACATCGCGACCGATCGGTATCTGATGATCGACACGGTCTACCTCGGCTCGGCCAAGCCGTCGGTGTTGCCGGAGATTCCTTGGTTCTCCACCTTCTTCTCCCCGAGCCAGGAGGCGATGTCTGAGATCCCCGGCTTCCGACCGGACCGGGAGGCGGAGCTGCAGATGGTCAACGAGCTGGTCGACGCGACCGGCTTCCGGGACACCGGCCGTTCAATCGGCCTCTTTGCGCCAGACGTCTGGGAACAGCGTTACCCCGGCATCGTCGAGACATCAAAAAACATGTACGAGTCGGCCATGGGGATCACCTTCGATATCGGCATCGACCCGTACACAGTCCTGCTCCAGCGCTTGGTTGAGGGCACCTTCCAGGGTCAAATCCCTTGTTGGACGAACCCGCCCGATGATCTCGACCCGACAACTCGTTGGCTCGCCGGCCTGATTCCCGGCGGCTCGCTCAACTTCTACAGCTACGAGAACCCACGCGCGACCGAACTCGCCAACGAAATGAAGGTCACGCTCGATCTCGAAGCGAAGAAGGTGCTCGCCGACGAAATGGTTGAGATCCAACTCGGCATCCATCCCGACTGGGGTTGGGAAGGCATTTCCCCGGGTCCGGGCGTGATGAACCCGGTCTCGAACGAGGCCTCCTGGCCCTGGTACCACGTGATCGACGACGGCTACCAGTTCGCGCACCAGGGCCACAAGATCGTCGAGGAGCTGTGGCTCGACACGGCTCACGAGGACTACCCCGCATAACCCGGCGCCGACCCGACGGCGCAGCGCACCCGGCGCCGCCGTCGGGTTTGGGCGGGATCCCCTCCTGGCGCGATTGACAGTCCTAATGTCAAATCGCTTACACTCTGCCAATCCGCACCCATGCGTGATTTGATGGAGTTTTCCGATGACAGAGCGCAACTACTGGCAGCGAATGCGGCGTAGCCGAATGAGTCGGCGCGCGCTGCTCAGTGCGTCCGGCCGAGCCGGGGTTGGAGCGGCCGGCCTGGCGCTGGTCGGATGCGGCGGGGACGACGATGGCGGGGAGCCGTCGGCCGCCCAGGCAACGGCGCAACAGCAGCAACAACAGCAGGCGATGCAGCAGCAGGGCCAGCCGCAACCACAGCAGCAGGCGATGCAGCAACAGTCGACGCAGCAACAGCAGCAGGCGGACGCCGCCTCGCAACAGGCGCAGCAGGCGGAACAGCAGGAGCAGACCGCCGACGACGCCGAGCAGCAGCAACAGGCCGCGGTGTCGAACATCACTCGGGGCGGGACGCTGCGCTTCTCGAGTCCGGCGCGAACGCACGATTACTTCGACCCGCACCGCGCCGTGTTCGGACCCACCCAGTTCTGGATGGGGTTCTACATGAACTACCTCATCCGCTGGCGGAACAAGGAGAAAGGCATCCTCGAGAGCGACGTCGCATCGCTGCCTGAAACCCCCGATGCGGAGACGTACATCTTCTCGATCGATCGCGGCGCCCGATTCTGGGATCAGTACCCAACCGAAGGCGGCCGCCTGGTGACCGCCCAGGACATCGAAGTCAACTTCCAGCGTCAGATCGATGCGGCAGATGCGACCGGCGCGGAGGACAGCACGTTCCTGGGCGCTTCCGCCTTCCGCAAGACCGCATCGATGGAAACTCCCGACGAGATCACCTTCATCGCCAAGACGGACGGTATCGACGCGACCTATCTGGGCAGTCCGGTCCTGCGTCCGTTCTCCTGGATCACATCGCCTGAGGCGATCTCCGAGTTCGGGGACCGATGGCGCGACGAAGCGACCAACGTCGAGTTGTCGTCCGGTACCGGACCGTACATCCCCCAGTCGTACGACCCGGACATCGGTGTGGACATGGTTCGCAACGACGACTACTGGAAGACGGGAGCCGACGGTCAACCGCTGCCCTACATGGACGGCATTGGGATCGAGAGCATCGACGACCCGACCGTGGTCGAGACCGCCTATCGCAACGGTGAGATCGATATCGGAGGGTTCCCGCTCTCAACCTTGCAGGCCGAGTCGATCGGCGCCGACTTCCCCGACCATCCCCAGGGTCAGATCGCCTTCGGGTTCACGATCATCACCGGCATCTTCAACTACAACCCGGACTGGCCGGGTGAGGACGGATTGGGCAATCCCTACCTCGACCGGCGATTCTGTTACGCGCTGCACCTGGCCGTCGACCGCTACCTGATGATCGACGCGGTCTACCTCGGCTCGGGCAAGCCCAGCGGTCAGGAGCACACACCGTGGTTCAACCAGTACTGGGCGATTCCCGAGGAAGAGCTGCTGTCGACGCCGGGCTACCGTCCCGATCGGGAGGCCGATATCCGTGACGCCCGAGCTGCGCTGGACGCCTCGGGCTACGACAAGAATCGCAAGATGATTCTGTACGCACCGGACATCTGGGAGCAGACCTACCAGGGGATTCTCGAGACCGAGAAGAACATGTACGAGGAGGCGCTGGGGATTGAGATCGAGTTCAACATCCAGCCGTACACGGTGCTGTTGCAGCGCTGGGTTTCGAAGACGTACCCGGGCGGTGGCCCGCAGTGGACCAACCCGCCCGACGACCTCGATCCGACGACCTCGTACCTGCAAAACCTGGTGCCGGGCGGCGCGACCAACAACCTGTCCTACGACTTCCAGCCGATGACCGATATCGCCAACACGATGCGGGTGACGCTCGACCAGGAAGAGCGGCGGGCGATGGCGTTTGAGGCGCAACGCATCCTGCTTGGCACACACCCCGATCACGGCGTCGAGGGTCTCGGCTTCGCTCCGGCGGTGATGAACGGGATCTCGCCGGCGCTCTGGTGGCCGTACGTGCAGCGCCCGGACGACACATTGCAGTTTGCTCACGCTTCGCACCGATATGACGACGCGTGGCTCGACGTGAACCACCCGGACTACCCGGCCTGATGCTCAGCAACGCGCGGCCCTCAACGAGGCCGGGAGCCAACTGATCAGGAGCAGCGATGCAGCGATACCTCCTCCAGCGCATTCTCCTGGTGATCCCGACGCTTTGGTTGGTCATCTCGCTTTTGTTCCTCGCGCTTCGGGCGCTGCCGGGCGACTTCGTAACGCGCAAGCTCTCCAACCTGGAGAACCAGGGGGCGGAGCAGCGTGAGTCGGAGATCATTGGCTACATCGAGGTTGAGGAGACGTCGCATCGCGTGATCTCCGGCGACACGCTGGAGTCGATCGCGATGGAGAACAACACGACCGTCTCCGAGATCCTGGCGACGAACCCCGACCTCGACGCCTCGGTTGAGTTGAGGCCGGGCACCAGGGTGGCGCTCATTCCCGGCCAGTTGCTGGCGTCGGTGGCGATCGCGCAGAAAGTGTCACTGCCTGAAGAAGCCGAGCAGGGGGCCCAGCTCCTGATTGATCGCAACCCGGATGTCGAGTTCCCCTTATATCAAGGGGAACCGTACGCCGAGGCGGGCACGATCCTGACGATCCGTTCCAGCCTCACGCTGGATGAACTCGCGCACGTCAACCGGATTGAGGCCGGCGACATCCTGGCGGTCAATCCGACCGGCAGTGCCAGCAATCCCGACGGGAACCTGACGGCAGAGACGCAGTTGGTGCCGACGGCGCTGGTGTTCGCCGAGGAGGGCGACACCCTGGAAGGGATTGCGGCCGCCTTCGGGCGGAACCTCGATGACATGACCGAGGCGAACCGCGGGGTTGACGCGGCCGAACCGCTCGAAGCGGGCCAGCAAATCCTGATCCCGTCCGACAAGATCGTCACACCGACGACGAAGATCACCGAGGCCAACATTCGGCACCGGCTCGGGATCGACAAACCGCTGGGCACGCAGTACATCGATTTCCTCTGGGAGACGGTGCGGCTCAAGTTCCGTCCCTCATTCCAGACCCAGGAGGGGTCGCTCGACATCTTCCTGCGAGCGCTGCCGCGGACGCTGCACCTGAACATCTACGCGCTGATTGTCGCGTTGACCATCGCCTTGCCGGTCGGAATCCTCTCGGCGATGCGTCAGGACCGGCCGCTCGACTATGCACTGCGCGGGTTTGCCATCCTCGCGCTCGCGGCCCCGTCCTTCTGGATTGCGACGATGCTGATCTTCGTTGTCACGCCGGGCGGGATCTCGGAAAGCGGCATCTGGTCGATTCCGCTCACCTCCGAGGAGGCGCGTTCCGTCTTCACCTCGTTCACCGGCGCGCTGGCGCTCTATTCGATTCCGGCAGTCGCCGGGGGCATTGCGGCCGGCGCGGGTCTGATGCGCATCACGCGATCCGAATTGCTCGAGGTCCTGCGACAGGACTACGTGCGGACGGCGTGGTCGAAGGGGTTGCGCGAACGCACGGTGATCAGACGACACGCCATGCGCAACGCGCTGGTCAACGTGATGAGCGTGCTCGGCTTGCAGATCGCCGCGCTGGTCGGCGGCAACATCATCCTCGAGCTGCTCTTCAACATCCCGGGCATCGGTCTGTTGTTGATTCAGCGGATCAACCAGGCCGATCTGCCGGTCGTGCAGACGATGGTGTTCTTCTTCGCCCTCTTCATCATCGTCGTCAACATCCTCATCGACATCTCGTACGCGGTCATTGACCCGCGTATTCGCTACACCTAGCCGGGTCGAACGGGAGACGCAGCATGAGCGACGAACGTCAAACGACCAGCGCGGAACTGGAAGAGTTCGCGCAGGCCCAGGGTCTGCGTGTTGAAGAGCGCAGCACCCTGCAGCTGATCTCGCGTGGCTTGGTTTCGTTCTTCAAGACCAAGCCGCTGGGTGCGGCGGGGCTCACGCTGGTGGTGGTCTGGTCGGTCATCGCGATCGGCACCGTCGGTTCGGGGGGCGGCTGGCTGGGAATCGGCCGGTACGACTCCCAGGACGTCTTCAAGGTGGCGAATTCCAGCTTCGCCGACGACAAGATGGCCAACGCCCTCGACGGCGAGCCGGCCGATATCTCCGACGGCAGGTTGCGCGAGCTGTTGCTCGATCCCGAGGTCTACGGAGCCCTGGCGGAAGACTCGGGCGTGCTCGACGACATGCTCGCCTACGTTGGGGGCCTGATCGACAGCGGCACGGTTCTGACCCATCTGGAGGAACTTGACCCTGCGCAGATCGAAATCGCCAACGGCACGATCAAGGACGTTGACGATCTGCTGGCGACGGGCACCAACACCCCGCTGACGACGGCTTCCCTCCAGGGACCTTCGGGCCGTCACTGGTTTGGCACCGACCGCGCCGGACACGACCTGTTCTCGCGGGTCACCGAGGGTGCGCGGCTGTCGCTCTACATCGGATTCTTCGCGACCCTGATCGGCGTCGTCGCCGGTACGGCGCTGGGCCTGATCGCCGGTGGACTGGGCGGCAACATCGACCTGGCGATCAGCCGCCTGGTGGACGCGCTGCTCTCGTTCCCCCCGATCGTGCTGCTGCTGTTGCTGCGCTCCGTCACCGAGCCGTCCGCGATCTGGGTGACGCTCGCGCTCTCGGTGCTCGCGATCGCCCCGGTGCAGCGAATCGTGCGGGGTGCGGTGATCGCGCTGCGCGAGATGCCGTTCGTCGAGGCGGCGCGGACGCTGGGGGCCACCAACTTCCGGATCATGATGTTGCACATCCTGCCCAACATCGTCGCTCCGCTGATCGTGATCTTCTCGATCACCATCGGCGCGTTCATCCTCGCCGAGGCGGCGCTCAGCTTCCTTGGTCTGGGCACGCTGGACGTCTCCTGGGGCAAGATGATCGCCGACGGACGCCAGTTCATCGTCCAGTCGCCGTGGACGTCGCTGTTCGCCGGTCTCGCCCTGACCAGCCTGGTCTTCGGTTTCAACGTCCTGGGAGACGCCCTACGAGACGTCTTCGATCCGCGCCTCCGGGGCAGCCGCTAACTCCGACTCCTCCGCACGACCGCCCGGCGCCGATCATCTGGTCAATTCGGCTGTCCAGGTCGCTCGTCTGGATTGAGTTGGGAAGGTTGGAGTAGAATTGTCTGACTATCGGCGCGCCCATCAGATGCGCTGAGAAGGAGTGAGACACCATGAGCGACCGTAACTATTGGCAGCGCATGAAGCGCAACAGGATGAGCCGGCGCGCCCTCTTGCGTGCATCGGGTCGGGCAGGCGTCGGCGCGGCCGGCATTGCCCTGGTTGGCTGCGGCGACGATGACGACGACGACGGACAGGCCGTCGCTCAGAGTCGGCAACAGCAGCAACAACAGCAGCAGGCGATGCAAGAGCAGCAGCAGGCCATGCAGCAACAACAGCAGCAGGCCATGCAGCAGGACCAGCAAGAGCAGCAGGCCGAGCAGGCTGCCCAGCAGGTTGAGCAGCAGGAGCAGCAGCAGACAGTCGCCCAGGCCCAGCAGCAGCAACAGCAGCAGGCCGGTCCGGCGCGCAGCTATGGCGGCACGCTGAAGTTCTCGACCCCCGCCGCCACACACGACTTCTTCGATCCGCATCGCGGCGTGTTCGGCCCCACCCAGTACTGGATGGGGTTCTACATGAACTACATGATCCGGTGGGCGTCGAAGGAGAAGGGCATCATGGAGGCCGACATCACCTCCCTGCCCGAAACGCCCGACGGCGAGACATACATCTTCAACGTCGATCGAGGAGCGCGCTACTGGGACCGCTATCCCACCGAGGGCGGTCGCGATGTCACAGCCAGTGACATTGAAATCAACTTCCAGCGGAACATCGAGGCGCTCGACGCCGAGGGCAACCCGGATGCACGGTTCCGCGGTCAGGACGCGTTCAAGAAGACGGCCTCGATGGAGGTGCCGGACGACAGCACGTTCATCGCCCGGACGGACGGTCCCGACGCGACCTACCTGGGCGGCACGATCCTGCGGCCGTTCTCGTGGATTACTTCACCGGAAGGCATCCAGGAGTTCGGTACCCGCTGGCGCGACGAGACGGCCAACGTCGAACTTTCCTCCGGTACCGGCCCGTACATTCCGCAGACGTACGACCCTGACATCGGCATCTATCTGGAGCGCAGCCCCAGCTACTGGAAGAACGGCGCTGACGGTCAACAGCTTCCCTATCCGGACGCGGTCGAGTTCGTCAACCTGACCGACGCCACAGCCGTCGACGCCGCCTACCGCGGGAAGGGCATTGACATCGGCGGATTCCCGCTTTCGTCAGTGCAGGTCGAAGAGCTGTCCGGCGACTTCCCCGACCACCCCGTTGAGGAGGGCGCATTCGGGTTCACGATCGTTACGGTCATGGGCACATACGAGCCCGGTTGGGAAGGCTCGGACGGTCTGGGCAACCCTTACCTCGATCGCCGCTTCGCTTACGCGATGCACGTCGCCGTGGACCGCGACCTGCTGATTGACGCGGTCTACCTGGGCGCCGCCAAGCCGTCGGCGACGCACTTCTGCCCGTGGTTCAGCAACTACTGGACGATCCCGCCCGAGGAGTTGCGGACGGTCCCGGGATTCCGCCTCGACCGCGACGCCGACATCGCTCTCTGCCGTGAGCTGATCGCCGCCTCGGGATTCGACACCGACCGCACGGTGACGATCTACATCCCCGACCTCTGGGAGCAGACCTACCCGGGCATCTCGGAGACCACGCGCAACATGTACCGCGAGGCGACCGGCGTCAACATCGAGCTGGACATCCAGCCGTACACCGTGATGCAGGACCGCTACGACAACCAGACCTTCCCCGGTCGGGCGCCGACCTGGACCAACCCGCCGGCAGACCTCGACCCGACCGCGCAATTCACGTTGTCGCTGAAGGTCGGCGGCGCGTCGAACCTGACGCAGTACAACTACGCGCCGGTCGAAGAGATCGTTGACGAGATGGCCGTCACGCTCGACACCGAGCAGCGCCGCGACATGGCGCTCGAAGTGCAGCGAATCGGCCTGGGCGTCGACGAGACGCATGGTCTCGACGGGATCTTCGGCTGGTTCGGCGTCATGAACGGCATTGCGCCGACGATCTGGTGGCCGTACGTCAACCGCCCGGATGAGACCTGGCAGTTCGCGCACGACTCGCACAACTGGGACACGGTTTGGATGGACAGCAGTCACCCGGACTTCCCGGCCTAAGTCGGTTCCGGTTCGACCCGGACGCCGTGAGGTCCGCGCAGCGCGCGGGCCTCACGGGTGTTTCGGTTCAGGCTGAGACCTCCGGAGCGACATGCAGAAGTACCTGATCAGACGTCTCCTCTTGGTGATCCCCACGCTCTGGTTGGTGATCTCGATCCTGTTCCTGGTACTCAATGCGCTCCCCGGCGACTACGTCACGATCAAACTGGCGAATCTGGAAGCCTCGGGCGCAACCAAGATCGAGGCGGAGATCATTGGCGAGATCGAGGTGGAACGCACCTTGCATCGAGTCGTCGGTGAGGACACTCTGGAATCGATCGCTGCGCAATACGGTGTGACCGCCGCCGAGATCGCGAACAACAACCGCAACCTGAATCCCGATTCAGAGTTGCGACCCGGCGCGACCATCGTGGTGATCGACGGGCAGTTGCTATCGACCATCTCGAAGCAGGCTCGGCTGGCGTTGCCCGAGAACACTGACGATGGCATTGCGTTGCTTCGCGAACGCAATCCCAACGTGGATTTCGGCTCGTTCGCCGGCGAACCATTCGCACCCGCGGGAACCATCCTGACGCTGCGTACCAGCACCACCCTGCGAGAACTGGCGGAGGTCAATCGAGTCGCGCCAGAGGACTACATGAACGTCAACCTCGAAGGCACGCCGGCCAACGAGGATGGGTCGCTCACGCTCGATACGCCGTTGTTGCCGGGTCAGAAGTTCATCTCTCCGACCCGCGAAATCACGGAAGCCGGGATCAAAAACCAGCTCGGCATCGACAAGCCGCTGGGGCAGCAGTACATCGAATACCTCTGGGACACGATCCGCTTCCAGTTCCGCCCTTCCTTCCAGACCAATGAGCCGTCGATGGATATCTTCCTGCGCTCATTGCCGCGCTCGCTGCACCTCAACGCGTATGCGCTGATCGTTGCCGTCATCGTTGCGTTGCCCGTCGGCATCCTCTCGGCCATGCGACAGGACCAGCTGCTTGACTACGGTCTGCGTGGATTCGCCATTCTCGCCCTGGCCGCGCCTGCGTTCTGGATCGCGACCATGATGATTTTCGTGGTCTCCCCGGGCGGCGTGTTCGAAGGGGGGCTGTGGTCGATTCCGTTGACGGAGGAGAGCGCCCGCAGCATCTTCACCTCGGTGGAGGGGTTCTTTGCGCTGTATACGATCCCGGCGGTCGCGGGTGGGATCGCCGCCGGCGCAGGGCTGATGCGGATTACTCGCTCGGAGTTGCTCGAAGTCCTGCGACAGGACTATGTCCGCACGGCGTGGTCCAAGGGCCTGCGCGAGCGGGCAGTGATTCGCCGGCACGCGTTGCGCAATGCGCTGGTCCCGGTCTTGAGTGTCTTTGGACTCCAACTCGCTGCGCTGGTCGGCGGCAACATCATCCTGGAAATCCTCTTCAACATCCCCGGAATCGGCCTGATGCTATTGCAGCGTCTCTACCAGGCCGACATCCCGGTGATTCAGACCGCCGTCTTCTTCCTGGCGTTCTTCGTGATCATCGTCAACATCATCATCGACATCAGTTACGCGCTGATCGATCCGCGGATTCGGTACACCTAGCGGTGCGCAGGAACGGCAGCACATGAGCGACCAGAGGACAGCCAGCGATCCGCTCGATGAGTTTGCGGCCTCGGAAGGCCTGCGAGTAGAGCAGGCCACAGGCCTACGCCGGGTGTTGCTGGGCTTTCGCGATTTCATGCTGCAGAAGCGGTTGGGCGCCGCCGGATTGCTGCTGGTCTTCTTCTGGAGTGTGATCGCGGTCGGCACCGTCGGCGACGGCGGCGGCTGGCTGGGCATCGGTCGATATGACTCTCGCGACGTGTTCGAGATTGCGTCCGCCAGCTACGCGGACGACAAGCTGGCGAACGCCCTGGACGGCGTGAGCGCGGATGTTTCGGACGCCGAGCTTCGCGCCATTGTCAGCGA
The DNA here is from genome assembly GCA_965204335.1 of Dehalococcoidia bacterium. Taxonomy (GTDB): domain Bacteria; phylum Chloroflexota; class Dehalococcoidia; order Bin125; family Bin125; genus Bin125. The sequence goes on from OZ241982.1 coordinate 1,489,237, forward strand.
TCCCACCATCTACGAAGAACCGGCAGCCCATGTCGGCGTCGAGCACGAAATGGTGGACTACGGATTGGGCCGGATCGAGGACGGCACGTTGGTCGACCACCTGGTCGACGAGGAGCAGATCGAGATCAGTGACGGCACATTTGTAGACGTCGACAGCCTGCTCGCTGCGGGTACCGACAACCCACTCATCACGGCGTCGCTGCTCGGACCGTCGGGCAAGCACTGGTTCGGTACCGACCGCGCCGGGCACGATTTGTTTTCGCGGGTCACCGAGGGTGCGCGCCTGTCGCTGTACATCGGATTCTTCGCCACGCTGATCGGCGTCATCGCCGGGACCGCCACCGGCTTGGTCTCGGGATCGTTCGGTGGCGGTATCGATCTGGTAATCAACCGAATTCTCGACGCCGTGCAGAGTTTTCCCCCGATCGCCTTCCTCTTGCTGATTGCATCGATCACGGACCCATCGGCGCTTTGGGTGACGTTGTCGCTCTCGGTTCTGGGGATCGCGCCGACCAATCGCATCGTGCGAGGCAGCGTGATCCAAATTCGCGAAATGCCCTACGTCGAGGCGGCGCGCACGATCGGCGCATCGTCGGGACGGATCATGGGATTCCACATCCTGCCCAATATCTTCGCGCCGCTGATCGTGATCTTCTCAATCACGATCGGCGCGTTTATTCTCGCCGAGGCGGCGTTGAGCTTCCTGGGCCTGGGCACGCTGGATGTCTCCTGGGGCAAGATGATCGCCGACGGACGGCAATTCATCGTGTATTCGCCCTGGACTTCGCTGTGGGCCGGATTGGCCCTGACTTCGCTGGTCTTCGGCTTCAATGTCCTCGGCGATGCGCTGCGCGATGTCCTCGACCCTCGACTGCGAGGCAGCCGGTAGGCGGTTGACGCTTCTGACGGCGCGGATTGTCGATATCGACGTTTCTGAGCGCCGTTCGCCGCCTGCTGTTCAATACTTGCGAGGCCGCCGAAGAGGGTGCTCGATGTCCGATGGTCCGTGCCGGCGGCACTGCCGGAGGTCCCCGAATCCGCTCGCGCCATGGTCCCGGCCGGGGTAGAAGAGCTGGAGGTGCAGACCGTTCCCATGCCGAGGAGCCGGCGGTCAACGTGACGATCGAACCCTGGCTCCAGGGCCGCAACTGGCCAACGCGTGACAGAGCCGCAGCCGGGCGTCGGTTAGGATTGCTCTATACACGGCACCGGTACCGACGGATTCCTTGCATGCGTTGCGCCCAGAGGCAAAGGGGACAGTGATGGCAGAACTATCGATTAGCGACCAGATCGTCCTGTTGGGGCTCGGCGAGGACGGTGTGCTCGACCGGCCATACGACGGTCGCCTCGACTATGCGATCGCCGGCGCTTCGCTGCTCGACCTGTCGTTCCTGAACCGAATCGACACCGATCCCAATCGCCTGTTCATCATCACGGCAGACTCGACCGGAAATCCGTTGCTGGACAGCGTGCTGCATCAGATCAACTCGGGACCGCCGAATCAGCCGATCTCGTACTGGATTTCCGAGATCGCCCGCTACGCGTTGGTGCTGCGCCAGCAGATCATTGAGGACCTGATCGACCGTCACGTCATCGAGCGCGAGGCCGGCCGACGTCTGATCGTGCTGAAGTCGGAGAAGTTCCCGCCGGTCGACCCGCAGGTGGTCCGCGATGTCCAGCGCAAGCTGATCGACACGCTGCTCTCGGATGAGATTCCCGACCCGGAGACGGTCGCGCTGATTGGTCTGGCTCGGGCGAGCCGCCTGCTCGAGCTGTTGTTGCCGCGTGAGTACCTCGACCGCGTCGAAACGCGGATTGAGCAGTTGGCCAGGATGGACCTGATCGGCATGAGCGTCAACCGCACGCTCGACGAGATCCAGGCCGCCGTGGCCTTGGCCGTGCCCGGCCTCTAGGCCACGCAGTTCCGACCGCTCCGTTGGACGATGGGAGTCTGCAGTGGACTGGCGAGACACGCCCGAGCAGGCCGCCTTTCGGCATGAGGTCTCGACTCTGATCGAGGATCGCCTGCCCCAGCGCTATCGAGAATTCGCGGCCCGCGGGGCGATGCCGGAACGGGCCTGGGAGAACGACCGCAAGTCGGAGGATCCGGTCGCGCTACGGGCCGCGGTTGACTGGCATTCCGCGCTCGCCGAACGCCACTGGGTGGCTCCGCACTGGCCGGCCGAGTACGGCGGCGGCGGACTCACGGCGATGGAACAGTTCATCTTCAACCAGGAGGTTGCCGAAGCGGGCGCGCCGGCCGTGGGTGGATCCGGCGTGCACATGCTCGGCCCGACGCTGATCGTCCACGGCTCCGACCAACAGAAAGAGAAGTATCTTCCGCCGATCCTCGACGGAGACGTCACCTGGGCGCAGGGCTACAGCGAGCCCGGCTCCGGTTCCGATCTGGCATCACTCACGACGCGCGCCGTCCGCGACGGCGACGACTTCATCATCAACGGCCAGAAGATCTGGACTTCGGCCGCGCACACGGCCGACGCGATGTTCGCGCTCGTCCGCACCGACCCCGACGCGCCCAAGCACCGCGGCATTTCGTTCGTGATGATTGACGACATCAAGACGCCGGGCATCACGGTGCGGCCGCTGATCAACATCAACGGCGACCACTACTTCAACGAGGTCTTCTTCGAGGATGTCCGGATTCCGGCCAGCAATCTCGTCGGCGAGCTCAACCGCGGCTGGTACGTCGGCATGACGCTGCTCGACTTCGAGCGGTCCAACATCGGCGGCGCGGTCGCGGCGCGTCGGCAGTTGCGGCAACTGATCACCCATATTCAGCACAACGACCAGGGAGCCGGAGAACGGATCACACCGGAGCTTCGGCAGGAGATCGTCGACCGCTACGTCGAGACCGAGACGCTCTATCAGTTCAGCTTCCGGATCATCTCGATGCAGTCCGCCGGGTTGGTGCCGAACTACGAAGCCTCGACAGCCAAGCTGTTCGCGTCGGAGTTGAGCCAGAGACTCGCACTGACCGCGACCAAGGTGTTCGGCCTTCACGCGCAGCACTGGAGCGAATCGCCTCCAGCCAGCACGTTCACGAGAAACTACGTCGGCATGGTCCCGGCCACGATCCGGGGAGGCACCAGCGAGGTGCAGCGCAACGTGATCGCCACCCGAGGCCTCGGCCTGCCTCGGGCGTAGCTTTGCCTCCGAGAGAGGACGCCCAGCGTTCTTTCGCTTGGCATAAGCGAAAAAATAGTTGTATCATCACCTCCACGCGAAAAATCGCTTAAGGAAAGCGAATATGGCCAGGGAGATTTACCTTCATCGACGTGAAGATGACGAGGCCACCGGGTTTGCGATTGAGCAGATCGAACGTCGGCGTTCTGTTGCCCGAGCCAAGGTGCCGGCAGGATACGAACGGTATTTCCAGGACCAAGCACAGTTCATGAGCGCGCATAGCTCGGTGTCAATCGAAGGCAATCCGCTCGATTATCAGGCCGTCCAGCTCGCGCTTATTGAGGGCGTCGGCGAGGACCCGAACCGACGCGAGGCGCGCAACGCCACCGAGGCTGTCGAGTTTGCGCAGGAACTTGCTTCCGATGCATCGCTCCGCATTGATCAAGGCGTGATCCGCACGCTGAACTCGATGCTGCTGCGAGGGCTACCTGGACGTGCCGCTGAGTCGCGTGGCCGCTATCGCCTCGGAGGCGCAATGATCGTGGATACCGTCAATGGGCAGATCAACTACATGGCTCCACCCGCAGAGTGGGTAGCCGATCTGATGGACTCGCTCGAATCTCGCATTGACGAGTGGCTTCATGACGAACCACCTGAAATCGCAGCAGCCATGGCGCACTTTGGCCTCGTCTCGGTCCATCCGTTCGGCGACGGCAACGGTAGAACGTCCCGTCTGGTCGCAGATCTCGTCTTGAATCTCACTAGCCGGTCAGCGGAGGGAATGATCTCCGTGAGCGACGTATTGCTGGAGCGCCGCTCCGAGTACTACGCAGCTCTTCGCGCATCTCAGGGGCGTGAGTTCCTCGAGCACGTTGATGTTACTGACTTCGTGCGCTTTCACACTGAGGCGCTTGCAGCCTCTGTTACTCGATTGGAAGAACGAACGGCGCTGCTGGACCAGCGGCAACACGCGCTAGTGCAATCGTTCGGCTCACTCCTCAACCCACGTCGCGTGGTTGGACTGCTGTACCTGCATGATCTTGGTCCACTGGCGACCTCGGCCTATGCCCGATTCACGGGATGCTCGCAGCCGACCGCGCTATCGGATTTGAACGAGCTCGCTGATGCTGGCGTAGTCGAACGCAGCGGCCGGGGTCGCAACACTCGTTACGAACTGCAAGAGACTACTGAGGAGTTGCTCGATCTCGAGCCGTAGAAGATGCAGGACATCTCTTGAGTGCGTGACGTCCAGCAGAAACCTTGGGACGGTGTTGAGAACGAATGAAGGCTGACAGCTCCATGACCACCGACTCTCACCTCCTTGGCGGCCTGCGCGTGATCGAGATTGGCGATGAAGTGTCGGCCTATGCGGGGAAGCTGTTGGCCGGGCTTGGCGCGGATGTGATCAAGGTTGAGCCGCCCGCGGGTTGCTCGACTCGTGATATCGGACCGTTTTACGAGGATGAGCCCGGGCCTGAACGGTCGCTGTTCTGGTGGCACTACGGCGTCGGCAAGCGGTCGATCACGCTCGATCTGGCGGCCGAGGATGGCCGCTCGACCCTGGCCGCGCTCCTGGGGACGGCTGATCTGTTGCTCGACGCTCGGCCCAGGTTGAACATCGAGCAGCACGGCCCCGACCAGGATGCCGTCCGCGCGGCCAATCCGGACATCGTGATCGCGCGGATGACGCCGTTTGGCGATTCCGGTCCGTGGGCGGGCTATCGCGGCTCCGACCTGGTCCACCTGGCGCTGGGCGGGCCGATGATGAACTGCGGCTACGACCCGCAGCCGGACGGGACGTATGACACGCCGCCGATTGCGCCACAGATCTGGCAGGCGTACCACATCGCCGGCGAGTTGACCGTGATGAATGCGATTGGGGCGCTGATTGACCGGGGCCGCTCCGGACGAGCGCAGACGTTGCATACGGCCGTCCACGACGCCGTCGCTAAGAACACCGAGCTTGATTTGATGAGCTGGGTCTACCGGCGGGCGCGATTCTACCGGCAGACCTGCCGCCACGCGATGGAGGAGGTCTCGCCGCTGCCGATGATCGGTCCGACCAAGGACGGCCGCTGGGTCATGGCGCTGCCTCGGGGACGCTCGCAATCGCTGATCGATTTCCTGGACAGCTACGGCATGGCGGCTGACCTGAACGACATCCCGCCGGAATCGGGCGGCGCCAACACCCGGTCGCGCGGCGAAACGGCCGCGCATTTGCAGGAAGTCTCGCAGCGGCTCATCCGCAAGTTCCGGTTTGAGGACGTGCCCTGGCGCGAGGCTCAGGACCTGGGCCACCTGTGGGCGCCGCTGCGCAAGCCGCATGAGAACGTGCTCGACCCGCATTGGTGGGAGCGCGGCAGCTTCGCCAGGGTTGCGCATCCGGAGCACGACAAGGAGTTCGTGTACACCTCGAGCAAGTGGGTGTCGTCTGAGACGTCGTGGAAGGTGGGGCCGCGGGCGCCGCTGCTGGGTGAGCACACACAGGAAATTCTGGAGGAACTGGCCGCCGACTCATCGCCGTCGGATGCTGGTCGGGAGCCCCCCTCTGTCTACGGCATCTCCCCCCGCGAAGCGGGGGGAGAGCGCAATCGGAATGGGAGCGCGCTCTCGCGGTGGGGGACGGCGTTTCCGCTGGAGGGGGTTCGGATTCTTGACTTCACCTGGTGGCTGGCATCGGGCGGGGCTCCTCGATTCCTGTCGGCGCTGGGGGCGGAGGACATCAAGGTCGAGTGGCACCAGAACATGGACCTGCGGGTCGGGATGGCTCAGTTTCCCCGGGGCGGCAAGGCGGCGCGACAGGAGCTTGGGATCAACGAGGGTCCGCTGCCGCCGGATAACTCGACGATCAATCGCTCGGGACAGTTCAACGACTTCCATGCGGGGCACCGCGGGCTCTCGCTGAATCTGCGGGACCCACGCGGGTTGGAGATTGCCAAGCAACTGGTCTCGATTTCGGACATCGTGGCGGAGGGCTTCTCGCCGGGGGTGATGGAACGTTGGGGGCTTGGGTATGAGGTGATGAAGGAGATTAGGCCGGACATCATCTACCTCTCGCAGTCGGGGATGGGACAGGTTGGGGTGTACGGACGCTATCGGACGGTGGGGCCGATCGCGGCGTCGTTTGCCGGCATTTCGGAGTTGTCGGGTCTGCCGGAGCCGTATGCGCCGGCGGGCTGGGGTTACAGCTACCTGGACTGGTTCGGCGCGTACAACCTCGCCAACGCAATGATGGCGGCGCTGTACTACCGCGACCGCACGGGCAAGGGTCAGTGGATTGACTCCTCGCAGGTTGACGCCGGGATCTACCTGAACGGGCCGTCGGTGCTTGAGTGGTCGGCCAACGGCACGGTCTGGCAGCGCCACGGCAACCGCTCGCCCCACAAGCCGGCCGCCCCGCACGGCGCGTACCGATGCCGCGACGACGTCGAATCCAACGACCGCTGGATCGCGTTTGCCTGTTTCGACGAGGCGGACTGGCAGTCGCTGCGGCGGGTGATGGGCGATCCCGAGTGGGCCGCGGCCGAGCGCTTCGCGACGCTCGCCGACCGGCTCGCCCACCAGGACGAACTCGACGAGCGGATTTCGGAGTGGACCCGCCAGCGTAACCGCTGGGACCTGATGACGAGGCTGCAGGAGGTGGGAGTCGCCGCCGGCGTCTGCCAGGACGCGCAGGACCGGCTTGAGGTCGATCCTCAGCTCGCGCACCTGAACTGGCTGACGGAGGTCGAGCACTCGGAAATGGGCCCCTGGCCGACCAAGGAAGTGCCGGTCAAGTGGAGCGAGACGCCGCCATTCATGGGCGGCCCGATCGACCGGGGCGCTCCGTGCTATGGGGAAGACAACCACTACGTGCTCGGCGAGCTGCTGGGGATGAGCTCCTCGGAGATCTCAAGTTTGGCGGACGACGGGGTGATCGCCGAGGGTCTCGCGAGCGTCTGAGCTTGGCGCGCGGGGGGTGATCCCGGAAGGACTGATAGGCGGGCGAGTGGCCGCGCTTACAGCAGATTCGGTTGACTCACGGCCGGCTGAGATTCGCCCGGCTCCAACGCGGTGTCGATCGCGGTGAGCAGATCCGATTCGTTCGTGACAAATGAGACGTTGGGCTTGTTGAGTTCGCGGATTAGATGGTCGTGAGTTCGACCGGGTTCGGACCAGCCGATGATGACCGGCATTTCGCGCTTGACCGCCTTCTTCACGGCGTCGAGCGTCCCGCCCTTCTCGCCTGGGTCGATGGCGACGAGCAGCCTGCCCAGCGAACAGATCAGGGCGTTTCGCTGCATCGCTCGCCACACCGTCCAGGGAGCGCGGTCTTCGAACTCGGAGACCACGGTGAGATGAGACTCCAACTCCTCATCCCAGGGATCGATCGCAGCCCTCAGCTCGGGCCGGAGCCGGAATCGACCCAGACCCTCGGCCAACACGGCGATGGTGTGTCCGCCCGCCTCGACGCAGGCCACATGGCCGGCCATGTCGACGCCCTTGGCGTAGCCGCTGACGAGTGACAGATTGGACTGCGCGGCGTAGGAGCCGACCGCTCTTGCGAATGCAATCCCGTGTTCGCCGGCGGCTCGTGAGCCGCACAGGGCGATGCCGGACTGATGCAGCCGATCTGTTCGACCAAGCACAGCCAGGTTGCTGAGGTCTGGGCCTGCGAGCGGCGCTGTCGGTTCTGACGTGGTCATTGCTCCGGGCCTCAGCCAGATGGTAAGTCGCCATCTGCGAAATCGAACATCTCAGGCAGCTCGTCCGGCCAGTTGTCCACACTGGCCGGCAGACCGTTGCAATCTCGGGCGGTCTTGGTGAGGGCGAGACAGATGACCGCGGTCGCCCCGGCGCGTCGAAGCGCCGTTGTTCCCGCCATCATCGTGTTGCCGCTGCGGTAGAGATCATCGACCAGCAGTACGCGACGGCCGAACGCGTCTCTGTCGGCGTTCATGAGGGCGCCGAGCTTCCTGGCGCTGGACGAGGTCGGGCCAGATCGACCTTTCTGAGGCTTCTGGTTTCGCGAGCGCAGCCACAGGCGTCGCTTGCCAAGCCTCTCGCTGATGGCTTCGGCGACCGCGGCGGGCAGGTCAAAGTCCTTGGGTTGGGTTCCTGGAATCGCTGCGACCGCGTCGACGGACGCAGTCATTGGGTGTTTGGCCAGCCAACTCAGCGTGGCGCTCTGGATCTGCTCGACCGCCGGAGGATCGGATGGGTTGTGTCGGCCGTAGTCCTTGGCCTGTTCGACGAGATCGCCGAGTTGCGAGCGTTCCTTGATGTCGGCGAACCAGTGCAGGCCCAGGGCATGAGACATGACGGCGTCGTCATCGATTGTCACACTGTCCCGAAGGAGTTCCAGGAATGCGCGGGTTGGCTCCCATTGATCGGCGTGACGGGAAGCGAGCAGGATTGTGCCCGGCTGACTGCCTGTCTGGACGCCCACCTCAGCCGGCAGCGCTCGCCTCAACAGAGCAGTGACGTGGTCAAGCATGGAAGTCGGCCGGACCGCGACTTCAAGAGTCCACTGGGCGGCTGATCGACTGGAACGAATCTCAATGACGCGACCGCAATCGGGCATACCGCACAGCGCCTCCTGAGCTCAGAGTAGCACATACGGTCTGTGTTGATGCGAGCGGCAGGGGACCCGAGCGGATCCCCGAATGAATCGGGGACTGGGCGGGTCGCAGAGGGCCCTCACCCCCCGCCGACGCGGGGGCGGGCTCTAGCCCTCTCCCTCGGGGAGAGGGGATCAGAGGGAGGCGTAGACGGCTTCGATGAGGCTGATCACCCTTGGGTCTCCGCTGAGGTTGTTTTGCATCTGGTTCATGGTGTAGCCGAAGCCGATGTTGGCGTCGAGGTCTCCGTAGCCGAGGGAGCCACCGGCGCCGGGGTGTCCGAATGCTCTCGGGTTGGGGCCGAGCGGCATGAACTCGGAGGTCAGCATGAAGCCGAGCCCGAAGCGGGTGTCGATCTGGAGGACGGCGTCGGGGCCGTGGGACTGCTCGACCAGTGCGTTGCCGAGGGTCTCGGGGTCGATCACGTGGACGCCGTCGATCTCGCCGCCGTTGGCCGCGGCGCCGTAGACGCGGGCCAGCGACCGGGCGGTGGCGTGTCCGTTGGCGGCGGGAATCTCGGCGGCGCGCCAACTGCGGGTCGAGGTGACGTTGGCGCCGGATTCGGCGAGCAGGGGCGGGTTGCTGAACGCGGCTGCGCCCACGGTGTCGGGTCCGCCGAACATCTCGATCAGGTCCGGCGCGTTGGGGTCGGGCAGCGCGTCGATCATGGTGGAGATGCGGCCATCGAACTCGGGCCCGGTGCCGATGTGCGCGTCGAGGCCGAGCGGCGCGGCGAACTCGTCCCACCAGTAGCGACCGATCGGCCGTCCGTCGATCCGCCGGACGACCTCGCCGACCAGCCAGCCGTAGGTCAGGGCGTGGTAGCCGTGCCGCTCTCCGGGCGTCCACCAGGGTTCCTGCTCGGCGAGCGCCGAGGTGATCGTGTCCCAGTCGTACATCTCGTCCAGGGTGATGGTGCGGCGCACCGCGGCCATGCCGGCACGGTGCGACATCAGCCAGCGGACGGGGACGTGCTGCTTGCCGGCCGCGGCGAACTCGGGCCAGTACTCGGCGACCGGCGCGTCGAAGTCGAGGCGGCCTTCCTCGGCGAGTCGGTGCGCGCAGAATGCGGTTAAGCCCTTGGTGGTCGAGTAGACGTTGACCAGCGTGTTGCGGTCCCATTCGCGCTCGTGGTCGGTGTCGTACCAGCCGCCCCAGAGGTCGACGACGGGCTCGCCGTTCAGGTAGACGCTGACGGCCGCGCCGACCTCGCCGTGCTCGGCGAAGTTGTTGGCGAAGGCTTGCTTGACGGCGTCGAATGCTGGCTCGGTCCATCCGCCGATTGGGGTGTCGGTCATGGTTGCAGTCCTTGTCCTGACTCAGTGTCGAGGTATCCGCAGGCAACGCTAACACGTCGATCTGTCGATGCTGAGTCCGCTGGCGGTCTTCCGGTGGAGCGACGATGTGCGCTACCGGGAAGGCCCTCACCCCAGCCCTCTCCCTCGGGGAGAGGGAGCCAGAAGTTTCGGAGGCCCCTTGGCCCATGGAGAGGGAGGCCGAAGGGTTGGAAGTTCCCTCTCCCTCGGGGAGAGGGTGAGGGTGAGGGGCCTTACGCGTTCGGGGTGATGTGGACCTTGATTGACTTCGAGCTCTTGTCCAATGCGGTGTCGAAGGCCTGATTCACGTCGTCGAGCGTGAACCGGTGCGTGATCAATGAGCGGGCTTCCTCGGTGCAGCCGGAGAGGACTTCCAGCGCCTGCTGGTAGTCGGGCGCTCGGCCGCCCAATGCGCCGTAGGTGACGGCGCCGACCATCGTGATCTCCTTGCCCAGCAGGGTGAGCGGGTTGAAGCCGGCGTTGTCGATGGCGAAGACGCCGAGCACGATCACTCGGCCGAGTCGGCGGACGACGTCGACGGACTGGCGGATCGTGTCGGCGTGTCCACCGACGCACTCGGCGACGACGTCGATGGCGTCGTCGTCGGTGAGTTCCTTGAGCCGCTGCTGGCTGGCGTCGTCCTCGCCGATCACCTCGGCCGCTCCGAGATTGCGGGCGGCTTCCTGCTGATGCGGGTGTCGAGCGAGAACGATGACATTGGCGCCGGCGGCCTGGGCGGCAAGCTGGGCGGTCAGACCGATCGTGCCTCCACCGATCACCAGTACGGTTTCGCCCTGGCCGAGCGTGGCCATGTTGTAGCCGTGTACGCCGCAGGCGAGCGGCTCGGCGATAGCGGCGACTTCGCCGTCGACGTTGGGCGGCGCCTTGAACACGGCGACGCCGGGCGCGAAGACATCCTGCGCGATGCCGCCGTCGACGGCGATGCCGATCAGCCCTCCGGCGACCTGGCACTGGTTGTAATGGCCGGACGCACAGTGGCCGCAGTTGCCGCAGCGCAGCAGCGGCTCCACGCCGACCACATCGCCCTCCTTGACGTGGTCGACACCGTCCCCGACGGCCGAGACGATGCCGCCGATTTCGTGGCCGGGGGTTCGCATCGAGATCGGTTCGAAGTCTCCTCGATACCAGTGCAGGTCGGAACCGCAGATGCCGGCGTTGACCACCTGGACTCGCACCTCACCTTCGCCGGGCGCACGCTGAGGATCGTTGTGGACGCTGAGAGATCGGTCGGTATTCCAGGCGGCGCGTCGCATCGTGGGCTCCTGTCGGATCGGGTCGCGGGGCAAGGCTAACAGTCGCCGAGGCCGGCCGACGGCGAACCCGCGATACGCTGCCACCCATGTACCGACTCGTCCTGCTGCTCGCCTCTCTCGCGGTCATCGGCGTCGTCGCCGTGCTCTCGGCCTGCGGCGGCGAAGAGTCGCCTGAGCCGGCAGCGCAACGGCCGGCACAGACCGTCGCCGCTCAACCTGACCAGCAAGCGCAGCAACAGGACCAACAACGCGATCAGCCGGAACCGGCGGCGGAGCAAGAGCAGCAGGCGGAGCAGGCGCCGGCCCAGCAAACCGAATCGGCCGAAGCCGCGCCAGCCCGACCGGGACAGTCGCAACAGGAGCAGCAAGAGCAGGGGCACGAGTCCAAGACGAAACTCGTCCTGGGCGGCGAGCGTCCTGCGACGCTCCTGCTGCCGCAGGCGGTCGACCTCTCCGAACCGCGGCCGCTGATCGTTCTGCTCCACGGGTACGGCAGCAGGGCCTCGGAGGCCGACGCCTACTTCCAGTTCTCGCAGTGGGTCGACGACGGCGACTTCGGGCTGCTGTTGCCGGACGGCACCGTGGACCAGATCAACAACCGGTACTGGAACGCCACCAATGAATGCTGCGACATCTTCGGCGTTGGGATCGACGATGTCGGGTATCTCAAGGCGCTGATCGAGGAGGCTCGTGAGATTGCCGCATTCGATCAGATATTCGCCGTCGGTCACTCCAACGGTGGATTCATGGCGTATCGACTCGCCTGCGAGGAGGTGCCCGGGTTGACCGCTGTCGTCAGCCTGGCTGGCGGCGCATTCGCGAATCCCGACGACTGCAGGACGCCGACGCCGGTGTCGGTGTTGCAGATTCATGGCAACAAGGACCGTGAAGTGCTCTTTGCGGGTGGTCGCTTGCCCTCGCATCCTGACCCCGATCGAGAGGCTGTTCCCGGAGCCAAGGAGATCGTCCTGCGCTGGGCCGAGCGGGCCGGTTGTGATTCGGATGCGTTCGAACCACTGTCGACCATCGACACGGACTCGGCTGTCGAAGGGGCAGAGACGTCGCGCATTCGTTACAGCGAGGGTTGCCGTGACGGCGTCCGAGTCGAACTCTGGACGATCGATGGCGGCGGGCACGTGCCGCTGGTCTGGAACACCGACTTCACGCCCGGCGTCCTCGAATGGCTGGCTCAGGTGTACGGCATCGATGTGCAGCTGCTCGATTCGTCCGGTACGGCCGAGGGCGTAGAAACGATTCAGATCGGCGGCGAGCGCGCGGCTCAGTTGCTGGCGCCTGCCGGGCGGGGCGAGCGGGCTATTCCGCTCGTGCTCTCGCTCCACGGTTACTCGTTGGCGGCCGAGTTCCAGGACTGGTACTTCGGGCTCTCACAGCGGATTGCGCAGTACCAGTTCGCGCTGATTGTGCCGCAAGGCACGACGGACGAGGCCGGCAATCCGTTCTGGAATGCAACCAGCTATTGCTGTGATCTCTATGGCAGCGGCATTGATGACGCTGCCTGGCTCGCTGGTCTGGTCGCCGAGGCTCGCGAGGCCGTCGACGTGTCCGGCGTGTACGTCGTCGGCTACTCCAACGGCGGCTTCATGGCGTACCGGCTGGCCTGCGACGGCCTGGAGGGCCTCGTTGCGATTGCCAGCCTGGCCGGATCTTCGCACGGCGATCCTGCTCGCTGCGACGGCGCGCCGCCGGTCTCGGTGTTGCAGATTCACGGCAGCGAAGACAAGGACATTCCCTACGACGGCTATCGCAACCCCGACGGTCTCGAGTGGAGCCTGCCGGGCGCGGTTGAGGTTGTCCAACGCTGGGCAGACCGAGCCGGTTGCGACTCCGAACCGCGTGAGAACCTTCCGAGCATCGACCTTGATCGGACGATCGATGGTGCGGAGACGAGCGTCCAGCGAATTCGCGAAGGCTGCGCGGACGGAGTCACGATTGAGCTCTGGACGATCGACGGCGCGGGGCACTTCATCGACTTCCAGCCCGACTGGCCGGATCGGTTGCTGGTCTGGCTGCTGATCGAGTCTCGGACGAACTAGCCGGCCATGCTGCGCAAGCTCGGGATTGTCGGACTCGGTGTGCCGCTGGTCGCGGTCATCGCGGCGCTGGCCTACCTGTTCCTGTTCGGTACCTCCGAACCCACCTTCGATGCCGCCACCCGCGATCTGGCGAGCGATCACACCGTGCTGCGGATCCGCGACGAGCCTCCGGCGGCGCTCATTGTCCCGACCGAGCCGGTCGCAACGGTCGTCCTCGTATTCATCCTCCCGGACGACGAACGGCACGTTTGGTCCGCGAGTCGGGCGCTGGGCTTGCTGGACTACGTCGACAGCCACGGGCTCGCCGTGATTCCGGTGACCGGTGCGATCACGGCCGATCATCTGTCGGAACTGGCCGCGCTCGCGGCCGAGTTCGTCAGGCCGAGCCGCACCTATGTGGTCGCGTACGAGGGCGCGCCGCTCACATCGATCTGCGAAGCCGGGGAGTTGGAAGAGGACTGGTCGGGCGTCGTTGTGGTGAATTCTGCAGGATCCGGTCCGGCGGAGGGATGCGCAGGACTGCCCTTGTTGACGATCGACGATCAACGCGACCCGGCCGCCCGTATCGTGCAGTGGATGCTGGAGCGCCAATGACGATGTCCGACGCTCTGCGAGGACTGTCCGTCGATCACCGGGACGAGGTGGCGATCGCCGTCTCCGATCGACTGGCGCCCGGAGTTGCGTCGGGAATGGTCAGAGAGATTAATGAGCGACTGAGCCAGGCCGGGGTGCCGATGGTTCAGCGAAGATGGATCATCGCCACGACCGGCGACGACGAGGCGGCTGCCCAAACAGCCGCGGTGGTCTCGGACCACAGCGGGTCGGCGCCGGTGATCGTCCACAATCCCCGCGACCTGGACGGGCTGATCTTCCAACGCCGAATCCCCGGACAACGCCGCGGCGGCATCTACCTCAACCAACACTGGCAACAGGCCAGTGTCCGCATCGTCTGCGGCGAGCCGCTCGATCTCGTCGACGGCCTCAGCGCCTGGTTCAATCGGCGCAGACAGTTGGAGGCGGAGGACCTGGGAGCGTCGCTGCTGATTGGCTAGACCAGATAGCGGCGCAGCAGCGGAGTAAACCCGGCCCGCGTGAATTCCTGATCGGCCGTGAGAATCGACGTAATCCCGTACTCACGCATGATCAGGATCGAGACGCAATCCTGCAATGAGAGCGACGAGTCGGCGAACTCCCCGCCGTAGAGATCGAACGCCTCCTCCATCAACGTCAGGTTATGCGCGACGACGAGGTACAGCGGGTCGTTACTAAGCTGTTGAAACTGGCGCGCCAGACGAGTCCGAACGGAAGCCGCCGCGCGAGCGAAATGAGCCAGCGTTTCGCTCAACACACCATGAGTTGTGACCAACGGTTGTCGAGGGTGCAGCGAATCAGCCGCCGCCTGGGCTGTAGCACGCCAGTTGTCGTCCACTGCGTGGAGTGCGATCAGGTGCACGCTGTCGACGAAGATCGGTTCCGTTGGAGTCATACCAGTTTGCGCGGGGTGCCGAACTGATCGAGATATGCCTTCAGATCCGCGCGTAGGTCGTCCGACAGATCGTCCGGGTCAATGGCGATCTGAAGCCCGCGCAGCAGGTCCTGCACCGTTCGATCATCGTCTTCCGCCGGCACAATTGGGACGTACCAGTCGGGACGTGGTCTCGAATCGGCGCCCTTGGCGCCGTTGGCGGTCGGTTCGCTCGGCATCTGCGGCTCCACGCTCATGCAGGTTCAAGCGTACCTGCTCGGCCTAGCCGCGTGGTAGCCCGAGACCGCGAGTGGCGATGATGTTGCGCTGGATCTCCGAGGTGCCGCCCTCGATCGTGTTGGCGATCGAGCGGATGAAGCCGTAAGCGTGGCGTCCCCGGCGCGGGGCGTTCTTGCCCTGTAGCTGGCCGTGCAGTCCGAGCACCTTTACTGCGGTGCTCTGGATGCGCTGGTTCAACTCCATGGCGAACAGCTTGGCCATGGAGGCCTCGTGATTGGGGATCAGCCCCTGGTTCTGCATCGAAACGATCCGGTAGGAGATCATGCGCGCAGTCTGGGTCTCGATGTAGCGGTCGGTGAGGGCGAGTTGCGTCTCGCGCCTGTCCACTGTCGATACACCTGTGCCGCGGTTCTCCCTGGCGTAGCGGATGATGTCCTCGACCGATTGCTGCATGCCCACAGCCGAGCCGATGCTGGAGCGCTCGAAATCGAGTGTCGTGACCGCGCCGTACCAGCCGCGGTTGACCTCGCCCAGCACGTTGCGTTGCGGGATGCGCACGTCCTCGAAGAACACCTCGTTGAACTCGTGCGTGCCGGCCATGTTGACCAGCGGGCGGGTCGAGACGCCGGGCGAGTGCATGTCGAGGACGAAGTAGGTGATGCCCTTGTGCTTGGGCGCGTCGGGGTCGGTGCGGGCGAGCAGGATCATCCAGTCCGATCTGTGCGCGCCCGAGGTCCAGATTTTCTGGCCGTTGACGACGAAGTCGTCGCCGTCCTTGACCGCGCGCGTCTGCAGCGAGGCGAGGTCGGAGCCCGAGCCGGGCTCGGAGTAGCCCTGGCACCAGATGGCCTCGCCGCTGAGGATCGGCGGCAGGTGCTCCTCTTGCTGCTCGTCAGTGCCGATCGTGATGATTGTGGGGCCGGCCATGCCGATCGCGATGCCGCCGGGACGCGGGGCGCGCGCCTCGGCCATCTCCTCGTTGAAGATGAACTGCTGCATGACCGATAGTCCCGCGCCGCCGTACTGCTTGGGCCAGGCGGGGGCGATCCAGCCCCGGCCGGCGAGCTGCTTCTCCCATTCGCGCTGGGTCGGCGGGCGGTCGAACATCTGCGCCGAGCGAGCTTCCTCGCGCATTTTGTTGCGGCGAGGCTGGAACTCGTTCTGGATGAACGACTTCACCTCGGTGCGGAATGCGGCTTCTTCGTTGTTGTCGTGGAAGTCAACCATCATGCGTCTCCATCCGGGCCAGTTCCCCGCATCGTATCTCAAGTGCGGGCTAGACTTTGGCCATGGTTCGCAAACGGATGCTGGAGGATGACGCTCGTCGCCTGCTGGGCGGCGCACCGGTGGCGATCGTGAGCACGAACTGGCGAGGAGTCGGCAATGCCGCGCCGATCGCGTGGTCGATGCCGGTCTCGGTCAACCCGCCGCTGGTGGCGATCGCGGTGCATCCGTCGCGGCGGACCCACGACATGATCAAGTTCGGCGAGGAATTCGCGATCAATATTCCGTCCAGGGTGCTGCTCAATCACACGCAATGGCTCGGTATGGTGTCCAATACGATTGGCGACAAACTCGAAGCCTCCCGTGTGCCCAGTTTCAAAGGCAAGGAGATCGATTCGCCATTGCTTGAAGGTTGTATCGGTTGGATTGAATGTACGTTGCATGACTTCTACACGATGGGCGATCACACGTTGTTCATCGGCAAGGTCGTCTCCGCCCAGGCGGATACCGAGGGGTTCGACTTCAATACCGGCATGTGGTCGCTCGACGACGATGAGTACAAACCGATGCTATACCTCGGAGGCCGCAGCTATAGCATCCCCACCGACGGGTTCGATGCCACGGTCGAGCAGCGCCCGGTCGAGCAGATGATCGAGGAAGGGATTGGGCGCGAACTTGAAGAGGCGGAAGCCGAGCGCCGGATCAAGCGAGAAGAAGAGGCCGAGCGGCGGGACGAGGAAGAGCGCCGCGGCGAAGTCGAGCCGGATACGTCCAGCCTCCCGCGCGAACTTCCCGAAGCGTAAGGCGGGGCAACCGATGTTCAGACTGAGAATCCTGTTACCACTGTCGGTGGTCATGGGCATACTCGCAGCTTCCGCGGTGCTGACCACCTTCACGTCGGCCGAGAACGGAGACGAGGAGCTGAGAGCGCAAATCGTGGCCCGCGTGCTCGACGGGAACCGCACGGAGTTCGGCCTGCGCATCGGCGAACGCGATCTGTTGCCCAGGCTCAGGTTCATCTCTCGAACACCAACGAACGAACGCTGGCTGCGGAGTTCGGAGATTGTCATCGCAGACGGCCGGACGCTCTACGTGATTGCGCGGCAGCTTGCCGATGGCCGGACGGAACTGGGGATTCGGGTTGACGGAGTAGAGGAAGATGTCCTGCCTCAGCTCCGCTTCCTGGCGGCCGACATTGGTCACGAACGATGGCTCAGCAGCAGCGATGTGACGATTCCCCACCCGCAGACGCTGCGGACCATCAGCGTCGCGTCGGCTGACCTCCTGGGGCTCGGGAGCAACCACAGTTGTGCATTGGTCGCGGATGGAACGATTCAATGCTGGGGCTCGCACGAGTACGGCCAGAATGACCCGCCGGACGGCCGCTTTCTCACGGTCAGCGGAGATGCGTCCCACAACTGCGCGCTGAATGCGGGCGGCGGCATTGTCTGCTGGGGCGACAACAGCCTGGGCCAGCTTGATGTCCCTGTCGGCCGGTATGTGGCGTTGAGTATGGGCTCCGTTCATGGCTGCGCATTGGATGAACGCGGTGCGATCGATTGCTGGGGGTTCGACGTCGAGGGACAGACCACACCGCCGGATGGCCGCTTTGTCTCCGTGAGTTCCGGCAGCTATCACAGCTGCGGGGTCACGGCATTCGGTAATGTCGAGTGCTGGGGCGACAACCTCTGGGGCCAGAGCGACGCACCCGAGGGACGCTTCGTCAAGGTTGACGCCGGAGGCGCGCATAGCTGCGCCCAGGACGCCGCGGGTGCGATCCAGTGCTGGGGCTACGGCGGCGACGGACAGCTGGATATTCCACCCGGCCGCTACACCAGCTTCGTCGCAGGAGACTGGCATACCTGCGCGATCAGCGGCCAGGGTGAGCTCGGGTGTTGGGGCTGGGACGGTCACGGCCAGAGCAGTCCTCCGTCGGGGTCCTATGCAGCGGTCGGCGCGGGCGGCGCTCATACTTGCGGCGTGACGCAGGACGGCGGCGTGCGCTGCTGGGGATCGAACGGCTCCAGTCAAACCGAGTCCCCGGACGGAAGGTTCAGCGTCCTGGAAGCTGGTGCGTTGCACACCTGCGCGCTGGACGAGAGCGGCAGCGCGACGTGTTGGGGCACGAACGGCGATGGCCAAGCGGATGCGCCCGCCGGATCGTTCATCTCGATCGGTCCCGGCCTGTCTCACACGTGCGCGGTCGACCGTGACCAGGAGTTGGTCTGCTGGGGTTGGGACGGCTACGGGCAAACGGAGGCTCCGGCCAGCGAGTTGCCCGAGGATGCATCGAGGCTGACGCCCTTCCGGCTGGGCCAGACGGACTGTGAGCGCGACGATTTCGGCGCCTTCAGCCGGGATAGCTGTTGGGGAACGGGAGCGGAATCTGCGCTGAGCCCGCCGAAGGTGAGTCGCTATCAGGCGGTCGGCAGCGGAGGCTCGTACTCCTGCGCCCTGACCCTCGAGGGAGAGATCGAGTGCTGGGGCAACGGCCGAAGTGGACAGGTGGAACCGCCATCGGGCCAATGGCAGAGTCTGAGCGTCGGGTTCGCGCACGCCTGCGCGCTTGACGAGGCCGGCGAGATTACTTGCTGGGGGGCGAATGCCTACGGGCAGTCGGATGCTCCCGAGGGGTCGTTCGTGGCGATCTCGACCGGATACGTCCATTCCTGCGCTCTGGACGCCGGCGGCGAAATCTCCTGCTGGGGCGACGACGAGTACGGGAAGCTGGAGATCGGGCCGGGGTCATACGAGGTCGTGGCCTGCGGCGGAGACCATACGTGTGCGATGTCTGCGTCGGGAGAGATCTCCTGCTGGGGACGGGACGTCTGGGGTCAGGCGAGCCCGCCGGAGGGCGTCTTTAGGGCACTCACGGCCGGCGCGGAACATAGTTGCGCGCTGAACCCCGACGGCGAGATCGTCTGCTGGGGGATCAACAAGTACGGCAACACCGATGTGCCCGAGCCGCTGCAGCAGCCGGGGGCGGTGACCGTCGGGAGCGAATGACGGCGTTGAACTCGGAAGCTGGCGGTCGGATCGTCGAAGGCGACAATCTGCGCGTGCTTCGCACGCTGCCGTCCGAGAGCGTGCAGCTCGTCTACACCGATCCGCCCTTCAACACCGGCAACGTCCGCACCTATCAGCGGATCAGCACGACGCGGGATGACCGTGGAGACCGTGTTGGGTTTGGCGGTCGGAGGTATCGCACCGACGAGGGATCGTCGCTGTCGTACGCCGATGCCTTCGAGGGGTACGTCGAGTTTCTCGCTCAGCGTCTCTCGGAGCTGTGGCGAGTGTTGCGGGCGGACGGAAGCCTGTACCTGCATCTCGATGCTCGAGAGGTGCACTACGTCAAGGTCCTGCTCGACAGCATCTTCGGTCGAGACTGCTTTCTCAACGAGATCATCTGGGCCTATGACTACGGCGGCCGCCCGAAGCGCCGCTGGCCGGCGAAGCACGACAACATCCTGGTCTACGTCAAGGACCGGGAGCGATACATATTCAATCGCGACGAGATCGACCGCATTCCGTACCTCGCCCCGGGTCTGGTCGGCAAGGAAAAGGCTGAGCGGGGTAAGCTCCCGACCGACGTCTGGTGGCACACGATCGTCGGCACGAACGCCAGGGAACGGACCGGCTATCCGACGCAGAAGCCGGTCGCGCTGGCGGAGCGAATCATCCGCGCTTCCAGTGATCCTGGAGAGCTCGTGCTCGACCCGTTCGCCGGCAGCGGCACGGTCGGCGCGGCCGCTGCGCGGCTTGGGCGGCGTTACACGTTGATCGATAACAATGCAGACGCAGTGTCCATCATGCGTCAGCGGCTTCCTGAGGCCGAAGTCGTCAGACCGTGATGTTGGGCGCGCACTCGTTCATGAACAGGCTCATCGAGCGGGTCACCTGCTCATGCGGAATGACGCCGCCGGCGTTGCACCAGGTCAGGAAGTGCCCGACACCGTAGCGGGCGCCGAGGCCCGACAACGTCTCGGTGACCTCGTCGGGATTGCCGATCGCGCACATCTGGCCGAGCACTTCTTCGTAGCTCGCAAACTTGTTTCGTGCGAGCAGGGCCGGCAGATCGTCAAGCGTGCCACCTCGCCTGAGCCATCCCCGGGTACCGGTGTCGGAGACGACCTTCATGTAACTCATCAGGCTGTCCCTGGCTTCCTCTTTGGCCGTCTCCGATGACTCGTGTACGTGGACCGGCAGCAACAGGCCCGCGTCCGTAGCGGGCGCATGAGGCCGCGCGTCGTGATACACCGTGAAGCGGTTGTCGAGATCTTCGTCGAACGCTGTAATCGGGCTGGCGAAGACGCGCCATTGCTCGTTGGCGGCGCGTGCGAATGACTCGTCGCTGTTCGCGGCCATCCTCAGCGGCGGACCGGGCCGCTGGATCGGTTTGGGCACGACCTGCACATCGCGATAGCTGAAGTGCTCACCCTCGAAGTTGACCGGCTCGTCCGACCAGGCCTGCCGGATAACGGTCAGGGCTTCGTTGAATCGCTCGGCCCGGTCGGACATGGACACATTGAAACCGGCGAAGTGCTCGGCGATGGCGCCGCGGCCGATTCCGTACTCCAGTCGGCCGCCGGAGATGATGTCGAGCGTCGCCGCATCCTCCGCCGCGCGGATCGGATCGACGAGCGGCAACAGTGCGACACCGGTGCCGAGGCGGATGTTCTCGGTCCGCGCTGCCGCTGCCGCCATGGCGACCATCGGCGACGGCAACACCGAGAACTCCCGAACGAAGTGCATTTCGGCGAGCCAGGCCGCGTCCCAGCCGATTCGGTCGGCGTGGACAATCTGGGCAATCGTGTCGCGGTAGCGCTGGGGCACGTCCTGCCCGTCGGCTTGGGGCAGCTGAAAGAACAGGCCGAACTCCGCGCGTTCACCGGGCATCGACACGCTCCCCTCGACCCGCATCGTCAACGGTGGTCGTCAGGGCAGGCTAGCGCAGGGCTCACCGGCTAATCGGGCAGGGAGAGATAGACCTCGCCGCGGGAGCCTGAGACCTGAAGGTCGAAATGCAACAGCAGGTCACGGCCCAACAACGACGGAGTGTCCCAGTTCCCGCGCCCATTGTCGGGATCGTCCAGATCGGGCGGATCCGGTTGCACTACCAGGATGCTGGTGTCGAACGGGATCGGATCGTCGAACTCGTCGTAGAACGTCGTGATCACCGGCACCCGGATGGCGAAGCTCATCAGACCGTCAATCCCGGCAACTCGCTCCCCGACGCCGCTCTGGTGAAAGTCGAGCTGCTCGAGCGCCCTGCCAAACAGCTGCTCCGCCTGTCTCGGGTACAGGATGGATGATTCGGCACCGGTATCGATCAGAAAGTCGATGGCAACCTCGTTGCCTTGCCACTCCACTCCTAGCTCAATCGATGGTGCGTAACGCTCAGGCGGTACCGGCTCGGATGGGTTGTCAAAGTTGAGATAGGAGCCCGGAAACCGCCGCGTCATCGATGAACGGTCAAGTAGCCGGTGCTCAACGCTTGCCGACCACGAGGAACCATGAACACAGTCGAGCGAGTCAACGGGTCGAGTTGCTCCATGAACTCGTACATGTCTCCGTGCCGTTCAAAGGCGTGAATCTCGCCGTCTCTCACGATCAACACATCCTGGCCCGGATGCGCCGCGACGATCTGCCGTCCCCGTTCCTGATACAGGGCCCTGTTCTTCCGCCGCTGGCGAATCACTGCTCGCTCATTCTCCGTTGGCTCCCGTGGCGGCAGCACCTTGATCTTCGGCCGTTGACCTGTCCGCTGCTCCACGATTTCGCACGACATGGCGCGCCTCCAATTGGTCATATTCTATCGCGTCCGAGCCGATGCTCCCGCGAACATCCGCCCCCTCGCGGACCTATACTCCACTCGAAACCGCTCCGCCCGACGAGAGGGTCGACCCATGACCACCGCCGCCTACACCTTGCAGGATTTCGTTAAGGAGGCTCAACGCGTCGCCGACCGCGGCGACTCGCCTGAGCGGCAGATCGCGCAGATCGCGGCACCGCTGGAGCGGATCATCCAACGCAAGGACTGCCTGCTCGACCTGCCCGATAACGACGAGGCGGATCCGGACAAGGGTTTCGTCATCCATCGTGCCGACAACCTGACGATCATGTGCACCGTCTGGCAGCCCGACTCCAGCGCGCCGGTGCACAATCACAACGGCTGGGCGATGGAGGGCGTCATCTCCGGGGCCGAGTTCAATCGCAACTATCAGCGCGTCGACGACGGAACGACTCCCTGGTATGCCGAGCTGGAGGAACTGGACCCGACCCGCGTGCCGACCGGCACGACGACGGTGATCGCCGAGCCTCCGGCCGACATCCATGCGGTTGAGATCCGAGAGGGCAAGACGCTGGCGATCCACGTCTACGGACTGGACCTGCTGCGTCAGTGGCGCTATCGATTCAATCTCGAAACCGGCGAAGTCGAACCATTTGCAATGCGCACTCGCCAGGAACTTGGGACCGACTAGTAGAACGCTCTCCCCCCTCTGGGGGGAGATGCCGACGGCAGAGGGGGGGCTCCCCCTGGGGACGGAGTGCGGCAATGGGCAAGCTCGATGGTCAGGTCGCCCTGATTTCCGGCGGGGCAAGAGGCCAGGGCGAAGCGCAGGCTCGATTGTTCGCTCGCGAGGGTGCAGCGGTCGCGCTGGGCGACGTGCTCGAGGAGGACGGCCGGCGCGTCGCCGAGAGCATCAACGACACCGGCGGCCAGGCCATGTTCCGCAAGCTGGATGTGACCGAGGCGTCCAGTTGGAAGTCAATGGTTGGCGAGACCGTGGCAGAGTTCGGCCGCCTGGACATCGTGATCAACAACGCCGGGATTGCCAGGATCAAGACCATCGAAGACTCAACGCTGGAGGAGTACCGCGAAGTCATTCGGATCAACCAGGTCGGCGTGTGGTTGGGTATCCAGGCCGCAATCCCCGCGCTCAAGGAAGCGGGCGGCGGCTGCATCATCAACACGTCGTCGATCGCCGGGCTCCAGGGTTATCCGGGTCTTGGCGCATACGTCTCTTCCAAGTTCGCGGTTCGAGGCATGACCAAGGTCGCCGCGCAGGAATTGGGTCAGTACAACATCCGCGTCAACTCCGTGCATCCCGGCCCAATCGATACGCCGATGATCCGAGACCCGCAGTTCTCGACTCGCGAGCCGGGCGACACGTCGTACGACGCCCCGATCCCGCGGGTCGGACACGTGGATGAAGTCGCGGCGATGATGCTGTTCATCGCCGCGGACGCGACCTACAGCACCGGTTCGGAGTTTGTCATCGATGGCGGCGCGACGGCGGGCTCGTTGGTCACGCGGTCCGAAGACTGAGCGCGTGTTGGTTGCGTCCGGCTAGCAAGAAGGACAACATGGGCAAGCTCGACGGACAGGTGGCATTGATTTCAGGGGCTGCCCGCGGCCAGGGCGAGGCGCAGGCCCGGCTGTTCGCCCGCGAAGGAGCGGCGGTCGTGCTCGGTGATGTACTGGAGGAGGACGGCCAGCGAGTCGCGGAGAGCATCATCGACACCGGCGGTCAGGCAATGTTCCGCAAGCTCGACGTCACCGTTGAGTCGAGCTGGGCCGAGATCGTCGATCAGACCGTGGAACAGTTCGGCGGTCTCAACATTCAGATCAACAACGCCGGCATTCTCCGAGCCGGGATGATTGAGACGTCACCACTGGACGAGTATCTCGAGGTCATCGACATCAACCAGGTCGGCGTCTGGCTGGGCATACGCGCCGCGATCGCGCCGATGCGCGAGGCCGGCGGCGGCTGCATCATCAATACGTCGTCGACGGCCGGATACGAGGGATATCCCGGTCTCAGCGCCTACGTCTCCTCGAAGTTCGCCGTGCTCGGCATTACCAAGGTGGCGGCGCTTGAGCTGGCTCAGTACAACATTCGCGTCAACTCGGTCCACCCCGGAC
Organism: Dehalococcoidia bacterium; assembly: GCA_965204335.1. GTDB lineage: Bacteria > Chloroflexota > Dehalococcoidia > Bin125 > Bin125 > Bin125. Next base: position 1,513,481 of record OZ241982.1, read on the forward strand.
CGATCGATACGCCGATGGTGCGAGATCCGCGGATCGGCGGCCGCACCGAGGGCCCGATTCCGGTCGACGGTCCGATCGGTCGCGCCGGCCGGCCGGACGAGGTCGCGAAGATGATGCTGTTCATCGCCGCCGACGCGACCTACAGCACCGGCGCGGAGTTCCAGATCGACGGCGGCCAGATGTCAGGCCGCGGGATACCGGTCAGCGACTAACGGTCGGTTACGACGGCTTTCGACGAAGGAGGAACGATATGGGCAAGCTCGATGGACAGGTGGCGCTGATCTCCGGCGGCGCGCGCGGACAGGGAGAGGCTCAGGCGCGGTTGTTCGCGCGTGAAGGAGCAGCGGTCGCGCTCGGCGACGTGCTCGAGGAAGACGGTCGGCGCGTGGCGGAGAGCATCAACGACACCGGCGGCCAGGCCATGTTCCGGCAGCTCGACGTCACCGAAGCCTCCAGTTGGAACGCAATGGTCGACGAAACGGTGGCGCAGTTTGGCCGTCTCGACGTCGTGGTCAACAACGCCGGGATCGCCAGGGTCAAGCTGATCGAGGACTCCTCGCTGCAGGACTATCTCGACGTGATCCTCGTCAATCAACTCGGCGTCTGGCTGGGCATGAAGGCGGCGATTCCGGCGCTCAAGGAGGCCGGCGGCGGCTGCATCATCAACACCTCGTCGACCGCGGGGCTTGAGGGCTACTCCGGTCTCGGGGCGTATGTGTCGTCGAAGTTCGCCGTCCGGGGGATGACCAAGGTGGCGGCGCTGGAACTGGGCCCGTACAACATTCGAGTGAACTCTGTACACCCGGGTCCGATCGATACGCCGATGATCCGCGACCCGCAGATTCAGACTCAGCGAACTCCGGACGACGACTTCGACATCTCGCGCACGTCTCCGATCCCGCGGGTCGGGCATGTCGATGAGGTGGCGAAGATGATGCTCTTCATCGCCGCCGACGCCACCTACAGCACCGGAGCCGAATTCGTGATCGACGGCGGCGTGACGGCCGGCACAATGGTCGTGCGGTCCCAGGACTGACTCGGCCGGCCAGGTAGGCAATGCTCCCGCGAGTACCGGAATGACCAAACTGGATTGAGAGAACCGACATGGGCAAGCTTGATGGACAGGTCGCGCTGATTTCGGGTGGCGCACGAGGTCAAGGCGAACAACAGGCGCGCCTCTTTGCGCGCGAGGGCGCAGCCATTGCGATCGGCGACGTGCTGGAAGCAGACGGCAACCGCGTCGCCGAGAGCATCAACGACACCGGCGGCCAGGCGATGTTCCACAAGCTGGACGTCGCCGACCAGTCAAGCTGGGCCGAGATGGTCGATGCGACGACGGAGCAATTCGGCAAACTGAACATCCTGCTCAACAACGCCGGCATCCTGCGCAACGGTTCTATCGAGGACACGACCGTGCAGGAATACCTGGAGGTGGTGAAGATCAACCAGGTCGGCGTCTGGCTGGGCATCCGCGCGGCGATCAAACCGATGCGCGAAGCCGGCGGCGGCTGCATCATCAACACTTCGTCGACGGCCGGTTTGGAGGGCTATCCGGATTCCAGCGCCTATGTCTCGTCCAAATTCGCGGTCACCGGCCTGACCAAGGTCGCCGCGTTGGAGCTGGGGCCGTACAACATCCGCGTCAACTCGGTCCATCCCGGCCCGATTGACACGCTGATGACGGCCCCCCCGGGCACGCCGCGACGTGCGAACGGCGACATCCCGGTGAACCTGGTGCTGACCCGATTCGGCCACGCCGACGAGGTGGCCAAGATGATGCTCTTCATCGCCGCCGACGCCACCTACAGCACAGGGGCGGAGTTCGTGATCGACGGAGGCCTGACCGCGGGTCGGTCGCTTCAGGTTGGAGAGTGATTCGCCCTTGAGATTCCCTCTCCCTTGAGGGAGAGGGCCAGGGTGGCTTCCCAACTCGGGCCGGACCCTCACCCCGACCCTCTCCCAGAGGGAGAGGGAGTGGAGAGCGGCTTGGCGAACGAGATCTCGTGGCCATCCGGGTCGACGATATGGAAGTAGCGTTCTCGCCAGGGCGCGTCCCGTGGTTCGAACTCGGGCTTGAGTCCGGCTTCGACCGCGTTGGCATGGAAGGCGTCGACATCGTCGACGTAGAAGATGGCGCGCCCCCAGAAGCCTGCTCCCGGTTCGGCGGCGATCAGGTTGAGGTAACTCGCGCCGGCCCGGTATGAGGTGAACCCGGCCTGCGGTCCGCCGTAGATCTTCTCGAAGCCGAGCGCCTCGTAGAAGGCGGTCGCAGCCGACATGTCGGCAGTGGCGAGCGTGACGGCGCTGAGCGCCGTGACCTCAGGCATGGTCAGGTGAGGTCCGTGAACGGGTTGTAGGCCAGCTCCCAGAGGTAGCCGTCCGGATCGCTGAAGTATCCGCTGTATCCGCCCCAGAACACCTCCTCCGGTTGCTTCACGGGCGTGGCGCCGGCGTCGACCGCCTCCTGCATGGCGGCGTCAACGGCTTCGGTCGATGGCAGGTTGTGGGCCAGCGTGATGGTCGGTGTACCGGCGGCGGGCGCGGCAAACGGGACGTCGGCCTCGTCCGGGAATCTATCGCGGCGATAGAGCGAGAGCCAGGCCCCCTCCAGTTCGAGGAAGCAGATGTTGTCGCCCTCGTTGTAGTTGGGCGCAGGCAGCCCCAGACCGTCTCGGTAGAACCGCACGGACTCGGCCAGATCGTTCACGCCCAGCGTGATGATGCTGATCTTCGGCTTCATCGTCTCAGCCTACCGCCGCGCTACGGAGTCGCGGCTTCGACTCTTCGACTGATGCCCTCGAACGTAGTGCCGGCGTTGACGCCGTTGACATGAACGCGCGGACCGTACCTGATACCGATCGCCGCCGCGTCACGAACGATCTTGTCATGAGCCTGGCGGGTTGCAGGATCGTCGTAGCACTGAGTGAACTCGTCGGTGTTCAGACCGATCTCGCCGGCGTAGTCAATCAGCTGTTGGCGGGACGCCGCTCGGCTCCGGTCGATCAGGAAGCGATCGTGGATTTGCCAGAATGCGGCGCCGCGCTGTTTGATCGCGCAGACCATCGCATATCCGATCCGTTCGGACGCTACGCCGAGGTAGGCGATGTTGACAAACTGGAACCGGGCGATGCCGGTCCGGACGTATTCATCAATCAAGCGCGGCTCAACCTGAGTCGCAATCCTTCGACAGTTCGGTCAAAACGGGTCGCCGTACTCGACAATCAGCACCGGCGCGTCGGGGTCGCCGATGATGTTGCCCTCCACGATCAGGCCGTCCCGGTGACCTCCGCTGATTCTCTCCACGTCGGATGCTTCATCCGTTGTCTCGTCACCGGTGTCGTCGTCGGTGTCGTCGGGTTCTTCGGGCTCAGTGGTTTCCGGATCGGGCGGCTCCGGTTCGGGCTCGTCGTGGGTGCGATCGGCTTCGGCAGCGGGGAGCAGGACGGGTGTGCTTGAGAGCCAATTGCCGACATTGGCCGAGCGCGGGAAGAAGCGTCGGGTGGGCAGGAAGTCGCGTCTTAGATCGTCGATCCGCACCCCGAACTCCACTCGCGTTTCGCCCATCCGCCGGGCGATGATTCGGACGACAGTACCGTCCGCAAGTTCGAGCGTTGAGCTGCGCAGCCAGTTCTCGTGGGTCACGGTCGTGGGAAAGAACCGTTGTCTTGGGAACTGGTTGCCCGTCGATGTGCGAAGGCCGAACTCGATCTGCCCGTTCGCGTGCAGGCGCGCGATCACGCGAACGGTCTCTCCGCCTCCGTCGCCATGTCCGCTCGCGGCACTCAGACCGGTCAGCGCTGAAGCCGCGATCAGCGCCGCCACACCGAGAATGCCGACCAGGATCAGGCGAAGCATCGTGTTCGAATCATATGCCAAGAGGCGGGGCCATTGCCCCGCCTCATTGAGCAGCGGTCGCCCCTCGCTGCCTTGGGCATCTCCCCCCGCGGCGCGGGGGGAGATGGATCATCGGCGACTAGAAGGCGAGCGGCGCGGGCTCGGTCTGGCCGCCTTCCATACCCTGCGGCCACCAGTGGTCTTCCCAGCCCTCGTCGTCCCAGATGTGCTTGAGGTTGGGCAGCACCTGCTGGGCGGTCATCTCGATGTTGGGGATGGCCAGTTCCTTCGGAATCGAGCCGAACTGGTTGAGGATCATCAGGTGACCGACATGGAGCGTGCGGATCACTTCCTCAAGCTGTTCGGTGACCTGGCTCGGCGTACCGGCGACGATGTTGCCTTCGCGGATCAGGTCGGCCCAGGTGATCTCAGAGTTCGCCTTCGAGGCGAGCATCTTCTCCTGGGTCTTCTCGCCCTCGAACTTCTTCGAGTCGCCGAAGACGGGCTTGAGGCCCTGGCTGCGGGTGAAGCCCTGCTCGATGGTGCGCACGGTGCGGTAGCCGGGCGGGTCGGCGTAGCGCGGGTCGATGTGCAGCATCTTGTTGTAGAAGTACTCGGCGTGCGGCCCGAACTTGTCGGCTACCTCCTGCTCGGTCTCGCCGACGGCGACGAGCTGGAGGAATCCGGCGTGGTACGGGTTGAGCGGCTTCTCGCGCTGCTGCATGGTGCGCCAGAATCCGTCGACGTTTTTCTGCCCAGCCTTGTAGCCGCCGTACGAGAGGTAGCAGTAGACGTAGTTGTGGTCGGCGCACCACTCCCAGGTCTCGACCGAGCCGCCGCCGGGAATCCAGACCGGCGGATGCGGCTGCTGGATCGGGCGCGGCCAGATGTTGATGTAGCGAAGCTGGTTGTAGCGGCCGTTGTACGAGAACATCTCCGGGCGCGTCCAGGCCTGCGTGATCACGTCGGCGGCCTCGTAGTACTTGTCGCGCAGGTGCGACGGGTTGGCGCCGTAGCAGAAGCAGTCGTCCATCGGCGTGCCGACGGGGAATCCGGCGACGAGGCGGCCGCCCGAGATGCAGTCCAGCATGGCGAACTCTTCGGCGACGCGGGTCGGCGGGTTGTAGAGCGCAATCGAGTTGCCGAGCACGACGATGGCGACATCCTTGGTCCGCCGGCAGAGGTTGGCGGCCATCAGGTTGGGCGACGGCATCAGGCCGTAGGCGTTCTGATGGTGCTCGTTGATGCAGATGCCGTCGTAGCCGGCGGCCGCGGCGGCCTCGAGCTCGTCGAGGCCGTCGTTGTACATTTCGTGCGCCTTGGCCGGGTCGAACAGGTGCGAGGGGACATCGACCCAGACCGAATTGTTGGTCTCGGCGAAGTCTGCCGGCAGATCCCGGTAAGGCATCAGGTGGAAGAACTCAAATTTCATCGCCAACTCCGTTCAGGTCCGTCAACACGGCGTCGCCCGTCCAGCGGGCGGTCTCTGGGGCAAGGTATTGAACGACGCGCGCCAGTGTCAATCTGATCGACAGCCGGCCCGTTACGCGCTGTAGTCGGGATGCGTGGTGTCGAGCCACGTGTCGTCGTAGCGGTGCGAGGCATGCGCGAACTGGTAGACATCCTCGGAGTTGTGGACGTACGGCCACTCCACCTGCGGCGAGATGGCGTTCATCACCGACGGTTGGCCGGTCATACCATCGACTCCGTGGTCGGGGTGGACCCCGAGGAAGATCTTCAAGAGTTCGTCGGCCGTCTCCTTGCGCTTGTTGACATCAAGCTCGCCCTTCATGCCCTTGATCATTTCCTCGGCAGGCGGGTAGTCGTACTGCGAGAAGTTCGAGCTGCCGCCGACCACGTGGGTGATGTTCCATTCACCGGTCGGGTCGAGGTCCTGCGGTGGATTGGTCCAGGCCGGCGTCTGGCCGGGGTGGGTGCCTTCAAGCAGCCGCTGCAGAATGACCGTGTAGGGCTGAATGTCCATCGAGAGCGTGACACCGAGGGCCTGCTCGTACATTGAGCGGACCGTCTCGGTAATGCCCGGATAGGTCTGCTCCCAGACGTCCGGCGTGATCCAGTAGAAGGTGCGGCTGTCGCGGTCGACTCCCGCCGCATCCATCAGTTCGTTCGCCATCTGGATGTCTTCGTCGCGGTTCGGCCGGTAACCGGGCCAGGTCGCGAGCTCCTCCGGCGGCACGGTCCAGAACTGGTTGAACCAGGGCGCCTGCGCGATGGCGCTGATCTTGGCCGAGCCGAGGTAGACGGCGTCGATCAACAGGTAGCGGTCCGTTGCGACGTGGAAGGCGTAGGCGAGACGCCGATCGGCCCAGGGGTTGCCCAGGCCGTCCTCGCCGGGCCAGTCGGGGTTGAAGTTGTAGCGGATCTGGATCGTGAACCCGAACGGCACGTCGAATGAGTTGTGCTCCGGGAAGTCCTGCAGAATCCCTTCAACCTGCAGACTGGACAGCGGGAAACCGCCAATGTCGATGCCATTCCCGCGATACGCCGCGTCGACTGCGGTCGCATCGAGCAGGTTCGTGAACTCAACCCGGTCGAGGTAGGGCAGAGGACCGCCATCGGCGCCGTTCTTCCAGTAGTCGGGATTGACGTCGAGATTGATACCTAGGTCGGGGTCGTAGTCCAACGGAATGTACGCGCCGGTGCCAGACGACAGCTCCACGTTGGTCTGCTCGTCGCGCCAACGATTGCCGAACTCGTTGATCGCCTCAGGTGAGGTGATCCAGGAGAACGGGCTCAGGTGAGCGCCGAGATAAGTGGAGTCAGGTTCTGCGGTGGTGAACGTGATGGTCGCCTCGTCGACGACTTCGAGCGTGTCGGTCTGCTGGTACTTGCTGGCGGTGAGGAAGGAGGTGTCCTCGACACCGTCGGCGTCGACCGAGTCGATCTGCCGCTGCGCGTTGAACGCGATGTCTTCAGCCGTGACGAGGCGGCCGCCCTCGGTTGGGTAGCGATCCCAGAAGCGGGCGCCCTGGTCGACCGAGAAGATGTAGGTCGTGTTGTCGGGAATCTCCGGCAGCGAGGCGATGTCGCTCTCCATGATCCCTTTCTCTTTGTTCCGCCAACGGATGAGGTAGTTCATGTAGAACCCCATCCAGAACTGGGTGGGACCGAAGACGCCGCGGTGCGGGTCGAAATAGTCGTGCGTCGCCGCCGGCGTCGAGAAGCGCAGCGTGCCGCCACGAGTCAACGCCGAGGTGTCGGCGGCCGTTTGCTGTTGTTGCGCCTGCTCGGCCTGGTCCTGTTGCGCCTGCTCCTGACGGTCGGCCTGGGCCGCCTGCTGGTCGGCCTGCTGGTCCTGCTGTTGCTGCATCGCCTGCTGCTGTTGTTGCTGCATGGCCTGCTGCTGAGCGGCTTGCTGTTGCTCCTGCTGTTGCTGCTGCTGCGCTGCCGAGACAGCCTGTTGTCCGTCGTCGTCATCGTCGCCGCAACCGACCAGGGCAAGGCCGGCTGCGCCGACTCCGGCGCGCGATGAAGCACGTAGGAGCGAGCGCCGACTCATTCGCCTGCGGCGCATGCGCTGCCAGTAGTTTTGACGGTCAGTCATATCAGTCCTCACCTTCTGCCTGTGAGGGAGATTCTAGAGATCCGAGAGAGCGCGGGTTGGGCAACAGGGAGCGTCACAGCGACCTGATGCGAAGGCCGGCGGCCTCGTCACCGGCGGCTCCGAAGCGTTCCTCGAGCGTCCGGGCCCGGAAGCGGAAGATGTGGCGCAACTGCGGGATTACGGCATAGCTGGCGACGGGCGAAGAGATCGGGTCGAGTGGGAGCGACCAGTGCACCCGGTCGGTGGCGAGCACGCCGCTCTCGACTTCCTGGAAGTGGTGCTCGTGATGCCAGAGCGCGTACGGCCCGGCGATCTGGTCGTCGGCGAAGTAGTAGGGAGTGTTGACCTGCGTGATCTCGGTCGCCCAGGACACGCGCAGGGGGAGAATCGGCAAGGGCGTTAGCCGATACGTGATGATCAACCCGCTGTGGATCTCCGCAGGCGGGTTGCCGGTGATCTCGAATCGCATCTCGGGCGGTGTAATCACGGCCAGGTTGTGCGGGTCGGAGAAGAAGCGCCAGGCGCTCTCGATGTCGGTCGGCAGTGTCTGGGCGGCTTCGAGTCGAAAGATCGGCATCACATGCTCCGACTGATAATCTGGTCTCAGCGTAGAGTGGCGATGGGGGTCTGAGGAATGGCGATCATCAATCGGCTCAGGTTCGTAGACATCCTGCGTCCGCAGCTGGGCGAGGAAACTGCGAGAGATTTTGCGGAGGCGCTCCAGGACGAGATGGAACCCTTGGCCGGTGACCAGTCGATCAAGCTGCTCATGGCCCAGGTTGATGCTCGTATTGCACAAATGGAAGCGCGGATGTGGCGTTGGGCGTTGGCCATCGTAGGTCTCAACCTGACCGCGCTTGGAATCGCCACGGGTGTGATCATCGCACTCAACTAAAGCGTCGCCAGGACGCCGCCGAGACCGATCAACGCTCCGACCAGCAAATGCAATTGGGCGGTTCGCTTCAGCATGGGATTGAGTGCGGCGCCTGAGCGTCCGTTAACGATTTCGCGAATCAGCCACATTCCGGGCGGCAGGCCGATCCAGGCGAGATAGCAATAGCCGGGCAGCAGTCCGACCGAGATGAAGGCAGCGATGCTGCCAAACGCGCCAATCGTCAGCAGCGCGTATTCGATTCGCGTGCCGCGTTCGCCGATCAGGACCGCGAGCGTGCGTTTGTCGCTGGCGCGATCGGTGTGAATGTCGCGCAGGTTGTTGACGACGAGGATCGCAGTGACCAGGCAACCAATCGGTACCGAGGCGGCCGCCGGTTCCCAGGTCAGTTCCTCGATCTGGACGTAACCCGCACCCATCACGGCGACGAAGCCGAAGAAGAGGAAGCAGATCAGGTCGCCGAGCCCCCGGTAGCCGTAGGGCAGCGGTCCGCCGGTGTACGTCACCGCCGCGATCAGCGAAGCGCCGCCGATGATCAGGATCGGCCAGCCGACAATCAGGGTGAGGACAATGCCAACGATCAGCGCCGCGGCGGCCGCAAGGCTGATGCCAATGGTCATCTCGCGCTGCGACAGCCAGCCCTGGGCGACTGCGCGCGGCGGCCCAAGGCGATCGGGCGTGTCGGCGCCGCGGCGGAAATCGGAGAGGTCGTTGGCGAAGTTGACGACGATTTGAATGAAGATCGCGCCGAACATGGCGAGCAGGAAGCGGCCGACCTCGAAGTCGCCGTCAACGGCGGCGATCCCGGTCCCGGCCAGCACCGGCGAGACGGCCGCCGGCAACGTCGGCGGACGAACGGCGAGCAGCCAGGCCCGCCGCTTGCTCGGAGCCGGAGGCGCTGCAGCCGTCATCAGGGGAAACGCGGGTACTTCGAGAAGTCGGGCTTGCGCTTCTCGAGGAAGGCGTTCTTGCCTTCCTTGGCTTCCTCGGAGAGGTAGTAGAGCAGCGTCGAGTCGCCGGCGAACATCTGCATGCCCGAGAGACCGTCGGTATCGGCGACGAGTGCGCGCTTGATGAAGCGCAGCGCGGTCGGCGACATGCAGAGGATCTCGCGGCAGCGATTGACCACTTCGAGTTCCAGGTCGTCGACCGGGAAGACGTCGCAGGCCAGTCCCATTTCGACCGCTTCGGCGCCGCTGTACTGGCGGCACTGCATCCAGATCTCGGCGGCTTTCTTGTGCCCGACCAGGCGGGCGAGCAGCATCGTGCCGTAGCCCGCGTCGAACGAGCCAACCTTGGGTCCCGTCTGGCCGAACCAGGCGTTGTCGGCGGCGTAGGTCAAGTCGCAGACAGTGGCGAGCACGTTGCCGCCGCCGATCGCGTACCCCGCGACCATGGCGATGACCGGCTTCGGGATCGAGCGCATGTAGCGGTGCAGGTCGAGCACGTTGAGGCGCGGTACGCCGTCGTCGCCGACATAGCCGCCGTCGCCGCGGATGCGCTGGTCGCCGCCTGAGCAGAAGGCTTCCTTGCCCTCGCCGGTGAGGATGATCACGCCGACCGACATGTCCTCGTGGGCGCGCTGGAACGCGTCCAGGAGCTCAAAGAGGGTCTTGGGACGAAAGGCGTTGCGCACTTCCGGCCGCGCGATCGTGATCTTGGCGATGCCTTCGGCGACGTCGTAGTAGATGTCGCCGTAGTCGCCCGAGCGGTCCCAGTCGGGCAGACCGGTGCGTTCGACGGTGACGGTGGGTCGGGACATGTCGCGCTACTCCTTCGATGAGTGTGGGTCGGGTTGTGGTTCCAGCGGGATACCGGCGCTGCGCAGCAGCAGGCGCCGCAGTTCGGGATAGATGCGGTCGAGCGGCTCGGACACCCGTCCGGCGGCCCAGGCCGAGAGCATCGAGCGGACCATTCCGACCCACGCCCTGGCCGTCAGGTCCGGGTCGAGCGGCCCGTCGAGACGGTTGAGCCGCCCGGTAGCGAGAGCGGAGCGAAGCTCATCGGCGATGATCTCGACGTAATCGTCCTCGATGGCCGCGACGCGCTCACGTGCGGCGACGGAGCCGCCCAGCCGCTCGGCCGCAAGGACTCGCGCCAACGAGCGGTGGGCCGCCAGGGTGTCGACCAGGGTCGAGAGCGCGGCGTCCGCCCGGGCCACCGGATCGGGCCCCGCGGCGGTCATCGCACGGTTGACGCGCCGTCGGAGGATGTCGCCGGCTCGACCGATCACTGCGGCGATCAGCGCCTCCTTGTTGGGGAAGTGGAAGTAGAGGCCGCCCTTGGAGGTGTCGGCGGCGGCGGCGATCTCGTCCATCTGGGCGTCGGCGTACCCACGCTGGGCGAAGACCGTGGCGGCCGCGTCGAGCAAATGCTCGCGGCGCTCGATCGCTCTGGCCTGTTGTGGTTCGCTTGTGGTCATGGGCCGTCCAGAGGCAAAAGAAATCCGACGCGCAGGTCGGTTTCTGTACTGTATCAGCATGGCTGACCAGGTATCGGCACGAGAGCGCACGCGGACGATCGAGGCGATGTTCAGCCGTCTCGTCCCGCAGTACGACCGGATGAACCGGCTGATGACCGCCGGTCGGGACGGTCGCTGGCGGACGCTGGCCGTTCAGGCGTCGCGGCCGCAGGACAGGGTGGTCCTGGATCTCGGCGCGGGGACAGGTGACCTGAGCGCGGAGTTTCGTCGACACGGCGCCGCATGCGTGATCGGCCTGGATGTATCGGCGGCAATGCTCGCACGGGCAGAGGAGAAGTTCGGACGAGAGGGCATCGACTGGTTGCAGGGCGACGCGCTGCACCTGCCGGTTGCGGACGACTCGTTCGACGTGGTCGCTTCCGCCTTTGTCATGCGCAATCTGCCGGACCTGGCGGGCTCGTTCGAGGAGATGGCTCGGGTGCTGAAGCCTGGCGGCCGACTGGTCGGACTGGACATCACCCACCCTCCCGATTCGGCCTGGGGGAATGTACTCAGACTGGGCTTCGAGCAGGGCGTGACGAGGGTCGCCGGGCTGCTGTCGGGAGATCGATCGGCATATCGGTACCTGCCGAACTCGCTGACCGGCTACCCAACCGCCGACGAGTTGTCGGCGATGCTGGAGGCTGTCGGGTTGGTCGATGTCTCATATCGGCGGCTGTCGATGGGCGCGGTCGCGCTGCACTTGGGTCGAAAGGGCTAGCGCGATGCTTCGAGGGAGATCATGCTCCGGCCGCTGCCTTTGACCAGGCGGCCGGACCAGGTGGTGGGTGGGGCTCGGCCTGCGTCGAGCCACTCCGAGCGGGCGATGCGGAAGTCGGCGGCCTCGAGCGGCGGCTTGAGCGACTTGCGGACACCGTCGGGGGTCGGTCGGTCGAGTCCCTCTGGGGCTGCTTCGGCGTTGAGCACGATGCTGAGCCGGGCTCGCGGTGTGCAGAGCGTTTGCATCAGCGTCGCGATTGATTGGTCACCACTGAGGATCAGCTTGAGCAGCGCCGCCCAGGGGAAGTAGATCGTGACCCAATCGGCGCACTCGTGTAGCTCCGGCGGCAGTTCTTCGATCCGGGCGGCGACGTAGAGCGCGTTGGGAGCGCCCCCCCGGGCGGGCTTGCGCTCTGCCATCTTCGCGGCCTCGCGCAGCGCATTGCGGTCCGAGTCGATACCGATGGCCAGGACGTTGCCGTACTCGCGGGCGAAGCGGCGCGGCCAGGCGCCGTCTCCGGTTCCCAGATCGACGAGCGTCGACGAGTACCGACTGCGCAGTTGGTCGAACTCGGCCCGGCTCATCGTCGATGGGCCGCGGCGCGTGATGGTCTCCATCCCTCCATGTTCGCGCAAGGTAGACTTTCGGCGGAACCCCTCAGCCCCTGCTCGGAGGTGGGGGCTGCTCTCCCTGGACGGGGAGCGTAAGTGTTGATGAACAGGAGTGTCTGATGCCGACTCCCGCGCGCGTAGTGTTTCTCCCTGAAGCCGATGAACCGCTGGCCGTCGAGCGCGTCGACCTCCCAGACCCGACCGACTTCCAGGTCGTGGTCCGGCAGTTCGCCTCGGGTATCTGCCACTCGCAATTGCACCAGATGCACAACCCGCGCGATGGAGACCAGATCCTTGGTCACGAGGCGACCGGCGAGGTGATCAAGGTCGGCTCACAGGTAACCAACGTGAAGGAAGGCGACGTCGTCTTCGTCACCTGGGTCCCGCGCAATCCCGACACGGCGACGCGAGAAGTCGACGCCATCGTGGTCGAGCGTCCCAACGGCCGCACGGCGACGACCCGCAACGTGTTCACCTGGGCCGACACGACGATCGCCGATGAGAAGTACATCGTCAAGGTGCCACAGGACACGCGGCGCGACGTGACATCGATCATCGGTTGTGCCGTGCTGACCGGCTCGGGCGCGGTCTACAACACCGCAGGTGTGCGCGAAGGCCAGAGCGTGGTGGTCTTCGGTGTCGGCGGGGTCGGTCTCTCCGCTGTTGTCGCGGCGTCGGTGGTCAATGCGGACCCGATCATCGCCGTTGATCTCGACGACGAGAAGCTGGAGTTCGCCAGGCGCTTCGGCGCGACCCACGGAGTCAATGCTTCGGGCGGCGACGCGATCGAGCAGGTCCACGCGTTGACCCAGGGCGAGGGCATGACCAGCTTCGGCGAGCCCATCTCCGGCGCAGATTTCGCTTTTGACTGCATCGGCCGCGAGGTGACGATGGGTCAGATCCTGCGCGCCGTGCGTCCGGGCATCCTGGGCGCCGAGACCGGCGGCACGGCGGTGTTGGTCGGCGTCCCGCAGTCGGGCGTGGCCTTCAGCGAGGTCGACATGCGCGGCATGTTGATCAACGAGAAGAAGTACATCGGCTCGATCGGCGGTAGCTGCCATCCCGACCGCGACTTTCCGATGTTCCTCGCCTGGGCCGAGGACGGCGCGCTGGACCTCGACGCGATGGTCACGGAGCGCTTCAAGATCGGTCAGATCAACGAGGCGACCGCGGCGCTGGAGCACGGCGAGATCTTCGGTCGAGCGATCATGGAGTTCGACGACTAGCTCGCCGGAGGTTCAGGCCAGAAACAGGGGGATCTCCATCTCCTCCGAGCGCATGCCGGCGTGATAGCCGTTGAGGGCGGAGACCTTGTTGCCCGCTTCGCCGTAGACCAGCACATTCTTGGTGGCCGACAGGGCGAGATGGCTGCCGATCCGCTCGGCCACGAGCGGACTCATCGGTTCGGGGCCGAAGAGTTGCATCTCCTCCGCCTCCGCTCGCGTCAGGAGAGCCCAGTAGCGCCCCCAGCGCTCCCGGAACTCGCCCTCGAACGCGGCCTCGCGCCCTCGCCTGACACAGAACATCGGAACCCGAGGCTCGCCGTGGGGCGGTGTGTGCAGGTCGTCAAGCAGCGGATCGTCGGGCAGGAACAGCGACTTCCCGGCAGCCGAGACATGTAGCTCGCCATGATCGGCGCTGATCGCAATGCGGGCGCGGCCATCCAGTTGCTCGGAGATCGTTCCCAGGGCGTGGTCAACCGCCTCGAAGGCGCGCATCGTGGCTGATGCGTGCGGACCGTCTCGGTGTGAGGCAGTGTCGACCATGGGCAAGTACAGGTAGTGAATCCCGGGCTCGTCCTGCTCCACGATGCGGGAGACCACGGTGGCGGCTGCATCGCGCAGGTGATCGTACGGGTCGGTCGGGGCGGAGCCGCGCTGGTAGGTGGTGAACTCGCTGTTGGAGATCGCACGCGGGTGGTACGTACGGAACCGACCCTCGATTGAGGCCATCCATGATGGATAGGTGAACGCCTCGCTCGGTCGGATGCCGAACTCCTGGAGCTTGCGCTCGGAATCGCGCTCCACGAACGGGAGGATGGTGGCCGTGATGTCGTTGCGGTGCAGGTGCGTGTACCAGGCCGGGACTCCGTGCTGAGACGGCCACGCCCCCGTGGCGAGCGTGGTCAGCGCCGCGGCTGTAGTGGAGGGAAACACCGAGCGAAGCTGAATCCCCTCAGCGCCTGCAATCAGGCCTCCCGGTCTCGCCAGTTCGTCGAAGACGCAGCCGAGGCCGTCGACGAGCACAAAGAGCAAGGGCCGATCCCGGCCGATTCGCTCGGCAAGTTCAGCAGCTCTGGCGTCATCATCCGAAAGCGGAACACCGCCAATCGAGGCGATGGCGCGGGCCAGGTCAACCGTCGAGGGCGGAGCGTCGCCCTGGAACGGGTGAAGTAAATCTCCGTCGCGAAACCAGTCCTCTACTCGTTCAACATCGGCGGAAGCCACAGCAATGCCCAACTAGACCGCCATGGGCTGAAATGATGGATTGGCGGTGGCTAAATCTGAGAGTAGCCCGAACCAGGCGAGGTGACGCCGGTGCCGGCCGGCTCCTTGCCGCCCATGTCCCAGCCGAACTCCTTGAGGATTTCCTGGGAATAGGTGACGCGGCCGGAGACCTTGTCCAGCGGCTCAGTGGCGAGCAGTAACGCCGCCTGCGCCATGATCTCGACGCTCTCGGCGTCGTTGGGGTCGCGGCCTTCCATCAGCTTGTGGAAGACGACGCCCGGCGTCGGGACGATCTGCGAGGGGCTGTAGCAGGTGACCGAGACGCCGTACTGGTGGACCTCGGAAGCCAGGCCCTGGGTGAAGCGCTCCAGCGCCGCCTTCTCGGCGCCGTAGAGCGTTCCGCCGCCGCCGTCGCCCTCGTACGGTCCCCGGCCCGGGCCGATGGCCGCGGCCGAGGAGACGTTGACGATGGCGCCGGAGCCGCGCTCGATCATGCCGCCTTCGTTGAGGCAGAGCTGGCTCATGTAGAACGGACCGTGGAAGTTGACGGCCGTCGATCGGAGCCAGCGGCGGACAGGGAAGTCCTTGACCGGAATGAAATAGGTCAGCGCCGCGTTATTGACCAGCACGTCGGGCGGGCCGTAGGTCTCGATGCAGGACTGCACGATCCCGGCGCACTCTTCGTACTCGGAGACGTTGCCGGCGACCGCCGTGGCCTCGCCCCCGGCGTCTCGGATGTTCTGGATCGTCATCTCCAGCGAACCGGGCAACGGGTGCGTGCCCTCCTGGACCGTGCGAGCGGTGGCGATGACCTTCGCGCCCTCAGCCGCAAAACATTCAGCGATGGCCGCGCCGATGCCGCGGCTCGCGCCAGTCACAATGGCAACCTTGCCGTCCAACTTGCCCATTTCCATCTCCAGTCCTGTGTTTGGGTTGTTGATATGGGGTTCGAGAGCATCATAGCGAAGCATTTCACAAGTTCACAAGCAAGCCCGGTCGAGGTCCGCGATAGCCTCTGCGCATGAAACGTGTTGTGATCGTCGGCGCATCGTTGGCCGGACTGACGGCTGCGGAAACATTGCGCCACGAGGGGTTCGATGGCGAGATCACGCTGATTGGCGACGAGCCGGAGGCTCCGTACGATCGTCCACCGCTGTCCAAGCAGCTCCTGACCGGCGAGTGGGATGTCGACCGGCTGCCGCTGCGCTCGGACGACGAGTTCGGCAAGCTCGGACTGGAGTTCCTTGGCGGGCGCACGGCCGATGGACTCGACGTTGACAACCGAATCGTCAGGCTTGAAGACGGCGAGCAGGTCGGCTTCGACGGCTTGATCATCGCCACGGGCGCGCGCCCGCTCAGGCTGCCCGTTGCTCGGGAACTGGAGGGTGTGCATACGCTGCGCAGCCAGACGGATGCCCTGCAGATCCGGAGCGACCTTGAGCAGGCCGGCAGCGTGGCGGTGATCGGCGCCGGATTCATCGGTGCGGAAGTCGCGTCGTCGGCGCGGGCGCGCGGGGTTGACGTGACGATGATTGAAGCGCTCTCGGCGCCGATGATCGGCCCGCTGGGCGAGGAACTCGCCGCCTGGGCCAGGGGCCTTCACGCCGAGGCCGGCGTGCGGATGCGCTTCGACGCCCGGGTCTCGGACTTGATTGGCAGGAACCGAGTGGAGGCCGTCGAGCTGGACGATGGCTCGACGATCGAAGCGGATACGGTCATCGTGGGGATCGGTGTCCGGCCGAATGTCGAGTGGCTGCAGGACTCGGGCCTGACGATCGGCGACGGCGTCCTCTGCGACCAGAACTGTCGCGCGGCGCCAATGATCTATGCGGCCGGCGACGTTGCTCGATGGCCGAACGAGCTGTTCATGCACTTCAGATATGGCGAACCGCAGCGCACGATGCGGATCGAGCATTGGACGAATGCGGTCGAACAGGGCATGGCGGCGGCGCGGAACCTGTTGCTCGAGAGCCGAGGCGACCGACCGGAGGCCTTCGCACCGGTCCCGTACTTCTGGTCGGACCAGCACGGACTGAGCATCATGGCGTCGGGCATCACGTCGCCGCGTGACGAGGTCCGGGTGGTGCACGGCACTCTGCAGTCGAACCGGTTTGCTGCGATCTATGGGTTGCGTGGCTACCTGACCGGCGTTGTCGCGGTGGGCTGGCCGAGGATGCTGCGCCGTTACCAGGGGCTGATACGCGAGCAGGTGTCCTGGGAGGAAGCGTTGGAGACGGCCCGCGAGATCGAGGGCTGATTCAGGAGGCGGCCTGCCAGGCGGCGGACTTGCGTCCACGACGCTCGGCGAAGGCGGCTGCGGCATCGACCAGGATCTTCGCCGGTCCCAGTCGTCCCTGGAACGAGGTGTAGCTCGACTCCCCGCGGACGATTCGGCAGAATGCGGTCCAGAAACGATCCGAGCGCCGCAGGAGCTGGACATATGGCCAGGGGCACTGGTGAAACAGCGCCTGCAGTTGTCGGGCGACCCTGAGTTCAGGTTCGATTTCCGCTTCGATCGCGCGCTGATAGGCCGTGAGGTCGTCGGTATCTCCGGACAGGTAGGCGAGCGTCGCCTCCGCAGCCAGTTGGCTGCTGCGAATGGCGTTGCCGATGCCTTCTCCCGAGAGCGGATCGACCAAGCCGGCCGCGTCGCCGACGAATGCCACCGGTCCCGAAACCAGCGCACTGTCGGGATCACGAAGCGGCAGGTGATGTCCGCGCAGCTCAGTCAGGGCGTGGGCGTCAAAGGACTCGCAGTCGGCGTAGCGCGAGAGCTCGTCGCGCAAACCCTGGGCGGCCGACGGAACTCCGCCCAGGCCAACGTTGCAGTGATCGTCCTTGGGAAAGACCCAGCCGTACCCGCCGGGCATCGAGCCGAGTTCGAGCCCGACCGCGTCGCTCCAGCGTTCTCCCGCACGCTGTTCGGCGCGTGCCGCGTTGCCTTCCAGCGCGACCGCGCCGCGCAGCCTCGGCAGGCCGAGCGATCGGCGAACGATTCCGTTGGCGCCGTCGGCGGCGATGATCACGCCGCCCCGGTGGATGTCCCCGTTTGCCAGCTCGACCGACGTGTCGCTAATGCTGCGTACCGGTGAACCGTCGCGAAAGTCGACGCCCGCGCCGACGGCCTGCTCGACCATGTACGCATCGAGCCGCGAGCGCTGCGTCATGACGGCCAGCGGCTGGTGGTAGCGATGCTCGAACTCCCACGAACGCTTGTAGCGAACTCGAAACGACGTGATCGTCTGCTCGGTGACCGGATCGAGCGAATAAGGCAGCATCCTGACCGCGGAAATCAGGACGCCGCCGCCGCATGGTTTGTCGCGGGGGAAGTCGGCGCGATCGAGCAGCAGCACATCTGCGCCTGCCCGGGCGAGGTCGTATGCGGCGGTCGACCCGCCTGGGCCGGCGCCGACGACTATGACGTCGCAGGTTCGCGCCATTTGTCCCACGCTGTCTTGAGTCCGGCTGCAACCGGTGCGGCGAAGCAGAAGATGATTGATTCGATCGGCTCCCCGAATGCGATCGCCAGAAACGGAAGCGGAGCGGCCACGAGGAGAATGCCCAGTTCGGCGATCCGCGTGACGAGGTAGGTCAGACCGCCCACGACGAACGTGACGCCGAACTGCCAGGGGAGGAAGGCTCCGGCCGCGCCGAGGCCCGTCGCCGCCGCTCGACCGCCGTTGAAGCGGAGGAACAGCGGCCACATATGACCGACCATCACGATCCCGCCCGCCGCCATCCACCAACCCAGTTCGAGTCCCCACCAGCGCGCGACCGAGACGGCGAGCAGGCCCTTGCCGATGTCCGTGACGATGATCACCGCGCCGAAGAAGTGTCCGGCCCCTTCGCGCGCCGCATTGGCGGCGCCGACATTGCCGTCGCCGACGAGCCGCAGGTCCTGTCCGGTGCGCCAGCGGAAGACGAGCCACGAGACGGGAATCGAGCCCAGCAGGTAGGCGAGGATCAGCGTGACCGCCTCGGGCATGTCGATTCCTCGGGCGGCGTCCCCGCTGCTAGCTGTTCGCGTAGGTCGGCGTGAGCCAGTGGGCGTAGGCGTCGCGGTTGCCGATGATGGCGTCGAAATAGAGCCGTTCCAACTGCCCCGTGATCGGTCCGGTCTCGCCGTCGTTGATCATCCGCCGGTCCACCGACGCAATCGGTGTCACGTGCGCGGCGGTGCCGGTCATGAAGACCTCGTCGGCCAACCAGAGCTCCGAGCGGTCGAGCGTGCGTTCGACGGTGGGGATGCCCAGCTCCTGTTCGGCCAGTTCCATCACGGTGTTGCGCGTGATCCCGACGAGGATGTTGTCGCTGCTGGGCGGCGTGTAGATCACGCCGTCGTTGACGATGAAGATGTTCTCGCCCGAGCCCTCGGAGACGTGGCCGTCCTCGTTGAGCATGATCGCTTCGTCGAAGCCGGCGGTCTCGGCCTCAGTCTTGGCCAGGGCCGAGTTGATGTAGGCGCCGGTCACCTTGGCGCGGACGGGGATGGACTGGTCCTCGGTGCGCCGCCAGGAGGACGTGACCACGTGGACGCCGCCCGTCGTGTCGAGGTAGGCGCCCCAGGGGATGAGGAAGCAGAGGAAGTCGTCGGCCACGCCGTGCAGGCGCACGCCGAGCGCCTCGGCCGACTTGTAGACCATCGGCCGCACATAGACGTCCTGCTTGAAGCCGCTCCGCCGGACGAGGTCGATCGTGAGGTCGCAGAGTTCGTCGTCGGACAGCGGCAGGTCCATCATCAGGGCGTGAGCGGACTGTCGCAGGCGCTCGTAGTGCTCGCGCATACGGAAGAGGTAGAGCTCCTCGTGCTCGGCGTTCCAGTTGGCGCGAATGCCCTCGAATACGGCGGTGCCGTAATGCAAGGCATGGGTCATGATGCTGATCTTGGCCTCGGACAGGGGCATCACCTCGCCCTGGAGGTAGGCCATTTCAGTGCCGGACATCGCGCGCTCCTCGTGTAAGAGAGGTCAAGGCAGAAGCATTACCCGTCACGATACACGCGAGGCTATCGGCGTCCTACAGCACCATTTGCGTCTGCGTCACCTGGGCGACCAGCTTGCCTTCGGGATTGAGGATGGTCGTCTGCCAGACCTGCGTGCGGCGACCTCGGTGCATCGGGCGGCACTCGCCCCTGAGGGTCGTGCCCTCGACTCCGCCACGAAAGAAGTTGGTCTTCGACTCGATCGTCGTGGTGCCCGCGCCCGGCGGCAGGTTGGCGCTCGTGCCAACCGCCCCCAGCGTGTCGGCAAAGGCCATGATCGCACCGCCATGCATCAGTCCGGGCGCGGTGCAGAGGTGACGCACGACATCGATTTCGCCAACGACCAACTCAGGCTCGGTCGAAACCAGGCGAACGCCAAGATGCTCCGGCAGCAGACCTCGAAAGCCTCGACGAAACGGCTCCGGATCGAGCGTCGTTGCATCGGACATTGAGCGACCTCCTCGCCCGGTCGGCGCTCTCTGAATCAAGCGCCGGTTGGTGATAACGTCACGCCATGGGCGCTACGCCAATCTATCGGGTCGGTTCGCGCGAGATTCGCGTGCTCTCGGACGGCGTCATCTGGCTCGACGCCGGGGCCGTCTTCGGGCTGGTGCCCAAGATCATGTGGCAACGCGTGACCGGCGAGACCAACGAGATCAATCAGATCCCGCTCGCGCTCAACTGCCTGCTGCTCGAATCGGACGGCAAGACCGTGCTGATTGAGACCGGTCAGGGCAACAAGGACTTCGAGCAGACCCGTCGTCGCGGTTGGGAACCCGATCACGGCAAGCTGATCGACGATCTGGCCCGCAACGGAGTGCAGCCGGCTGATGTCGACATCGTGATCAACACGCACCTGCACAACGATCACACCGGTTGGAACACGGTCCAGAGCAGCGACGGCGAGTTGGCCGTCACGTTTCCCAACGCCCGCTACTACATTCAGCGCGGCGAGTGGGAAGACGCCATCCATCCGAATGAGCGGACGCGCGCCACCTATCTGCCAGAGAACCTGTTGCCGGTCGAGGCGGCGGGCCAGATTGAGTTCATCGACGGCGAGACCCAGATCACGTCGGACATCACCGTGATCGAAACCCCGGGTCACACCGCCGAACACGCGTCGGTGGTCATCGCCCACGGCGGCGAGTCGGCGATCTACCTGGGCGACATGATCCAGCACCAGGTCCAACTGGAGCGGGTCGCCTGGTTGTCGGCGTTCGACGTCCTGCCGCTGATCAACCTGGAGACCAAGAAACGGTTGATCGCCGACGCGATCAGGAACCGGTCACTGTTGGTCGCGGTACACAATCCGTTTCCCGGCGTCGGTCGACTCAGCGCCGGCGAGCGCGGTCGGCATGTCTGGAGCTCTGAGGAGCCGCACGCGATCGCCGAAACACCGGAAGTGGTCGGCACCAACTAGAACCGACTCGGGACGAGTCCGAGAGAGCGAACAAGGGCACGAACATGGCATTTGGCGAACACCCGCTGGGCGGCGGTCCGGGTATGGACATGGACCCCGCCGAGATCATGAAGCACATTCCCAAGCCGCGGCGCAAGCTGTGGCGGCAGGAGAAGCTGGTTGACGACGTCTACCTGCAGTACCGGGACCAGACGGAGGAGATCCCGGAGCCTGACCTGGTCGAGCGTATCTTCCTGGTCGTCATGCGCGGCGACCGCTGCCTCGTGGTTCGCCACGGTGATCGACATCAGCCGTGGTTGCTGCCGATCCTCGAGTTTGACATCGAGCCGCGTCCCGAGCCGCTGGACCCGGAACTCGACCAGGAAGCGCGGCGCTCCGCGCTGACGCAGACGATTCGCAGCGTGGTCGAAGACACGTGGCAGGTGCCGATCGTCGACTGGTCGCAGCACACGAGAGTGCAGATGACCGCGCGAGAGTTACAGGACGAGGTCGAAGTCGGCAGCCGGCGGTACGAGATGGTCGTGATGGCCCATGCCGGCGAACCATTGGACCTGGTGGAGGGCACCGAGTGGGCGCGGCGCTTCTTCCCATCCCGAGAGATCAACAAGCTGCTGCGTGAGCGCTACTACGACTACCCGGAGGTCGAACTGGCGTATGAGCAGCAAGTGATCGAGGCCGCCAAGGCCAGAACGTGATCAGTGCGGTAACAGAGTAATCTGTCTGAGCTAGTACATTCAGGACAATCATGACTGTGTGCGCGCCATTCTCAGCGTGTGACGTCGAACGCCTCGCCTGCGTCGGGATCTCAACACGTCTCACGACGCGGCGAGCCAGGTGGGTACATGTCGCTGTAGCGGGCGGCCGCGCGTTCCGCGCCTGAGTGATCGGCGTTCAGGCGACCAGGACGGAACCAGCGCCGCCATCTCGGAATCGCCGAATCAACACGACCAACGACGCAACGACGCGAATGAGTGCACAACGCCCGGTCACTGCGCCGAGCGACGGTTGAGGAGAACGCCATGCGTTTGACCGGCGCCCGAATCCTGATGGAATGCCTGCGTGCGGAGGGAGTCGAGGTCTTCTTCGGCTATCCCGGCGGCGTCGTCCTGCCGCTCTACAACACGTTGGGCGAATACCCCGATATCAAGCACGTCCTGGTCCGCCATGAGCAGGCGGCCGCGCACGCCGCCGACGGCTACGCACGGGTCGCCGGACGCACGGGCGTCTGCCTGGCGACCTCCGGCCCGGGCGCGACCAATCTCGTTACCGGCATCACCACCGCCTACATGGACTCGGTGCCGATGGTCGTGCTGACCGGCAACGTCGCCCGCGACCTGATCGGCCGCGACGGCTTCCAGGAAGCCGACATCACCGGCATCACCCTGCCGATCACCAAGCACAACTACCTGCTGATGCGCGCTTCGGAGATCGCCCCGGCCGTCAAGGAGGCGTTCCACATCGCTTCGACCGGGCGCAAGGGTCCGGTGCTGGTCGACATTCCCAAGGATGTCTTCATCGAGGAGGCCGAGTGGGACGGATACCCGCAGGGCGTCTCGCTGCGCGGCTACCCGATCATGGACGTGCCTCGCGAGGAAGAGGTGGCCAGGGCGGCGGAGACGATCAACGCGGCCAGGAAGCCGATCATCATCGCCGGACACGGCGTCGTCCAGTCCGAGGCGCAGGAGGAACTGGTCGAGTTCGCCGAGCGCTCGGACACGCCGGTGCTGACCACGCTGCTCGGGATCTCGGGGATGCCCGAGGATCACGAGCTGTCGTACGGGTTCCTGGGTATGCATGGCCACTTCTACGCCAACATGGCCGCCGACCAGGCCGACGTCGTGATCGGCATCGGCATGCGCTTCGACGACCGCGCCATGGGCCGATTCAGCGACTTCAACCCGACGGCGAAGATCGTCCACATCGATATCGACCCGGCCGAGATCGGCAAGAACTTCAAGACCCACGCGCCGGTCAACGGCGACGTCAAGGAGACGCTCTCGCGGCTG
The DNA here is from genome assembly GCA_965204335.1 of Dehalococcoidia bacterium. GTDB lineage: Bacteria > Chloroflexota > Dehalococcoidia > Bin125 > Bin125 > Bin125. Next base: position 1,536,419 of record OZ241982.1, read on the forward strand.
CTGCCGCAGATCGAGCGGAACTCGCATCCCGAGTGGCGCACCGAGATCGACCGGATCATGGACCAGCACCCGACCGAATACATCGAAGAGGGCACCACTCTCGGAGGGCCCTGGCTGGTTCGGGCCCTGGCCGAGGCGACCCGGGGCCAATCGACGATCGTCACCGGCGTCGGCCAGCACCAGATGTGGGCCGCTCAGTACTACCCGTACACGAAGCAGCGCCAATGGGTCACCTCCGGTGGTCTCGGCACGATGGGCTACGAGGTACCGGCGGCCATGGGCGCGCAATTCGCGCAATCCGAGCCGATCTGGTCGATCTGCGGCGACGGTGGATTCCAGATGACTTCTCAGGAGCTGCAGACGGTCGCCGATCACAACCTGCCGGTCCGCTTCGCGATCTTCAACAACGGATTCCTCGGCATGGTCCGTCAGTGGCAGGAGTTGTTCTACGCGAACAACTACCACTCGGTCGACCTGGGCCAGCCCGACTTCGTCAAGCTGGCCGAGGCCTACGGCGTCCGCGGCGTCCGCGCCACGACGCGGGCCGAAGCGATGCAGGTCTTCCGCGACCTTGAGGGATACGAGGGGCCGGTCGTGATCGACTTCCAGCTTGAACGCGAGGAGAACGTCTGGCCGATGGTCCCGGCCGGAGCCGCGCTCTCGGAGACGATCGAGTCGGCTGAAGATCTCTAGTGCGAGTCTGAACGAGACAGAGGAGAATCATCGCATGGCTTCTCGTAACACCATCGTCGCCCACGTCGAGGACCGTCCGGGCGTCCTGGCGCGCGTCGCGTCGCTGTTCCGCCGCCGTGGATTCAACATTGAATCACTGACCGTCGGGCACTGCGAAGAGCCCGGTCTGAGCCGGATGACGATCGTCGTTGACGGCGACGACCACCAGGTCGACCAGGTCTGCCGCCAGTTGTTCAAGCTGATCGACGTCGTCTCGGTGCAGGACATCACCTACACGCCGATGGTCGACCGCGAGCTGGCGCTGATCAAGGTCTCGGCGACGAATTTCAATCGCCGCGAGGTGCTCGACGTCGTCGAGATGTTCCGCGCCGATGTGGTTGACGTGCACTCGGAGGCACTCATCCTCCAGGTGCTCGGCGACGAGGGCAAGGTCGACGCCGCCGTGACGATGTTCGAGCAGTTCGGCATCCTCGAAATGGTGCGCACCGGCCGTATCGCGATGGTGCGCGGCACCGAGACGACCAAGCCGCCGGCCATCTCGGACTCGCAGCAGGCCGCAGCAGCGATTCGTGCGATGCTCGGCCGGCGCCCCGAAGGCGTGCTGCCCTTCGCCAGCGACTGACGCGCGGATTCAATCGAGTTCCACGCCTACACTCAGGCGAGAGCTACAACGACCCAACCTCAACCTGCAGGAGATCCGCATGCCCGCCCAGATGTACTACGACGCCGACGCCGACCTTGACCTGATCAAGGACAAGAAGATCGCCGTGATCGGCTTTGGCTCCCAGGGCCACGCGCATGCGCTGAACCTGCGCGACTCCGGCTGCGACGTGATTGTCGGTCTCTACCCCGGCTCCCGCAGTTGGACCAAGGTGCAGGACTCCGGACTCCAGGTCGACACCGTCGCCGATGCGGCCGCCGCCGCCGACATCGTCATGGTCCTGGCCCCCGACCACGTGCAGAAGTCGATCTACGACCAGCACATTGCTCCGACCATGACCGAGGGCAAGACCCTGATGTTCGCCCACGGTTTCGCCATCCACTTCAACCAGGTCATGCCGCCGCCCGAGGTCGATGTGACGATGATCGCGCCCAAGGGCCCCGGCCACCTCGTCCGCCGCGTCTTCGAAGAGGGCGGCGGCGTGCCCGCTCTGCTGGCCATCCACCAGGACGCCTCCGAGACGGCCAGGGAAGTCGCGCTGGCCTACGCCAAGGGCATCGGCGGCACCCGCGCCGGCGTGCTCGAGACGACCTTCCTTGAGGAGACCGAGACCGACCTGTTCGGCGAGCAGTCCGTCCTTTGCGGCGGTATCACCGCGCTGATGCAGGCCGGATTCGAGACCCTGGTCGAAGCGGGCTACCAGCCCGAGTCGGCCTATTTCGAGACGATCCACGAGGTCAAGCTGATTGTCGACCTGATCTACGAAGGCGGCTTCGCCAACATGCGTTACTCCGTCTCAGACACGGCCGAGTACGGTGACCTGACTCGCGGCACGCGAATCATCGACGATTCGGTCAAAGAGCGGATGCAACAGATCCTCTCGGATATCCAGGACGGCACGTTCGCCCGCGAATGGATCATGGAAAACCAGACCGGCCGCCCCGGTTTCGACAAGCTGCGGGCGCGGGCCGCCAGTCACCCCAGTGAAGAGGTCGGAGCCGAACTGCGAGGCATGATGTCCTGGCTCAACGAAGAGGCCGATTAGCCGCTCAGCCTGACTGACTCTCGAGCGCCAGATCGTAGGGCAGCGGCGATCCCAGGTCTCCGTCCCGCCAGCGCGTGAGTGAATGCGCGAGTTCGGCGAGCTCCGACGCACTGTGGCCCTCGGTGGCGCGCAGGATCTGCTCCGTCGTCGCGATCTCTGCTCCGTTGAATCCAAACAGGTCGGCGCTCGCCAGGGCCATCGGACGGTACTGGGTGTATCCGCCCAGGTCCGACGACTGGATGACGATCTTGCCGTCGTCGATCAGCGGATCCAGGTGCAGCTCAAACTTGACCAACCAGGGTCCATGCTCGGCGACGACATAATCGGCGCCGGTGATCGATTCGCCGTGCCGGCGGAAATGCAGGAAGTCACTCAAGCAGAGCAGCGTGTTGAGCTGGCTCGTGCCGAACGAGCTAGCGGTGATCCGGCGCTCGCAGATGTAGACGATCAGTTCCCGCAGCTTCACTTCGGCGAGTTCGGATGTAAAGGTTCGCAGGGTGGTCATTAGTTGCCCCGTTCAGGACCCGGCCGGCGTCTTGACCTGATGGGGGACGCCGCGGGCTTCGAAGAGATCGACCCACTCCTGCTGCGTGCGGTTGCGCATTGCTTCGGTGATCACGGAGGAGAGTTCCGCCGCGTTGCGGAGGCGCAGTTCCGAGGTGGCGAAGCGCGGATCGTCTTCGACCTGGAGCTGGAACTCGGGACGGTAGGCCTCGCCGTCGGCAGGATGGCGCTCATGGTGATCCCACATGTGATCGGCGAGGGCGGCTTCGCCCAGGGTGTCCCTCAGACGGCGCCACTCCGCATCGCTGGTGATCGTCAGGTGGACCCAGCCGTCGGTTGCTCTGTAGGCGCGCTGCAATGCGTCGAAGTCGGCCATTGCCTGCTTCCTCTTTCTTGCCTCAACTTGGGCGCAGGCTAACGGCTAGCCTGCCTTCGATTTGAACAGCCTGGGCGCCTGGAAAGGAGCTTGCCATGCGAGCAGTCGCATCACGAAACGGACAACTTCGAGTCACCGATGTCCCCCAGCCGGAGCCGGCCGAGGGCGAAGCGCTCGTGAAGGTGCTGGCCTGCGGCATCTGCGGCTCCGATCTGCACTTCGTCAGGTTTGGCCCCGACATCGTCAAGGGCTCCATGGACTCGGGCAACGGACGCTTCGCGCCGGACATCAGCCGCGACATCATCATGGGTCACGAATTCTGCGTCGAGGTCGTCGAGTACGGCCCCAACACGACGGGACCGGTCGGGATCGGTGATCGTGCGACGTCGGTGCCGAGTCGCGGCGCGTACAGCAACGACTATCCGGGCGGCTACAGCGAGTACATGGTGCTCGACGCCGGAATGCTGCTGCCGGTAGCGGACAGCGTCGAGACCGAGCACGCGGCCACCACCGAGCCGATGGCGGTCGGCATGCACGCGGTCCGGATGGGCAAGCTGAGCGGCAGCGAGCCGACCGTCGTCTACGGCTGCGGCCCGGTCGGACTGGCCACGATCGCCAGTCTGCGCAGTGAGGGTGCCGGCACGATTGTCGCTTCTGATTTCTCGCCCCGTCGCCGGGAGTTGGCCGGGATCATGGGCGCTGACGTGGTCGTCGACCCGCGCGAGACGCCTCCGATAGAAGCGCTGCGAGAGCGTGGCTACAGCGACGGCAGCGAGGTCGTCATGTTCGACGCGATCGGGGTGCGCGGCACGATCTCGTTGTTGATGAAGGAGGCCCCGTCGCGAGGCGCGCGGCTGGTGATCGTCGGCGTCTGCATGCAGGAGGACACGATCGTCCCGATGGCCGGCATCGAGAAGGAAATCGAGATGAAGTTCGTGCTCGGTTACACCCCGGACGAGTACGCCGAAACGCTCGACGCGATCACCAGGGGCGGCATCCGGCCCGGCCCGATCGTCACCGGCCGCGTCGGGCTCGACGGAGTCGAGGGCGCCTTCGAGACGCTCGGCGACCCCGAGGAGCACTGCAAGATCATGGTCACGCCGCACGAGGAGCATGTGCTGTAGCGATCGTCGCCTCGCCGTCCGTCATCCCGACCTTCGCGGGGATGACGAACTGCGATTGGCTGCACCGATTGTGCGCAGCTAAACCGACGCCTCGGTTGCCCCGGGACCGATCTGTGTCGACGGCGGGCTGTCAGTGAGGAATCCGAAGCGGCGCAAGTCGGGGCTCAGGTCGGGGTGGATCTCGACTCGAATCACGGTGACGTAGGGAACGAAGACCTGGACGGGCTGCTCGTTCAGTTCCTCCTGCGTGTGCAGGGCGACCCACTGGTCGGTGACGCCTGAGATGGCGCGAATGTAGTGGCGCGCGCCGTCGGCGGTGAAGACCTGGACGAGCGGCATCGTGCACGCGACCTGGGAACAGTAGGACTGAATCGCGCCGGGCAGGACGGACTCGAAGAAGTTGCGGTCGAACGGAGGCCCGGGTGGAGCGGATACGGCCTGAGTGGGGACCGCGCCGGGCGGCAGGATCAGCGGTGAATGGTTGGCCATCGATGAACTCCCTACTCGGCGACCATCCAGATGCGACAGCCGCTGCCACCAACCGTATCCCAGCCCCGCTCTGCCGTTGGCGTCTCCCCTGAGGAGCGGGGGGAGAGTGTCCGGCGTTTGCATTGGTTAGCATGGGCTGAACCAGTGCGATTGAGCGGATTGAGCTGAGCATGACCTACGACATCGTGATCCGGGGCGGGACCATTGTGGATGGTTCCGGGGGGCCTCGCTACCAGGCGGACATTGCCATTGAGGGCGATCGGATTGCCTCGATTGGGCGGATTCCGGAGAAGGGGACCGAGGAAGTCGATGCTCGCGCGCTGATCGTCTCGCCGGGGTTTATTGATGGGCACACGCACTTCGATGCGCAGATTTCATGGGATCCGTACGGGACGTCGAGCTGCTACCACGGCGTGACCTCGGTGATCATGGGCAACTGCGGCTTCACGCTGGCGCCCTGCCATCCCGACGACCAGGACATCCTGATGCGCACGCTGGAGGCGGTCGAGGACATCCCCGCTGCGGCGCAGCGTGTCGGCGTCGACTGGACCTGGCAGACGTTCCCGGAGTTCATGCAGTTCCTGCATGACAAGCCCAAGGGAATCAACTACGGCGGCTACGTGGGACACACGGCGCTGCGTACGTATGTGATGCGCGAGCGCGCCTTTACCGACCCGGCCTCGGACGACGAAATCGCCGAGATGGCCGAGATCCTCAAGGAGGGCGTGCAGGCCGGCGGCATGGGCCTTTCGACGACGCGCTCGCCCGCGCACAAGACGCGCGAGGGCGCGCCGGTGCCGTCGCGGCTGGCGAGCTGGGATGAGGTTCGGCAGCTGGTGATGGCGCTCAGCGAGATCAATCGCGGCGTGGTGGAGATCAGCGGCGAGCCAACGATGGGCCAGGATCCGGACGATCCCAACCACTACGAGCGGCGCTTCCGCGACCTGGCGATCGAGTCGGGCCGGCCGATGTTCTTCCCGGCGCTGCACAGTCGTCGGGCCGAGCCGGGCACCTGGAAGCGCTTCTTCGACCGCGCGCAGGAGGCGGCGGGCGAGGGCGGCCGGATGTTCGGTCAGGCGCACTCGCGCGAGCTCTGCACGAACTGGTCGTGGCGCACCGAGATGCCCTTCGATCGGCTCTCGACGTGGCGCGACATCCGCAAGCTGCCGCTCGACGAGCAGATGACGCTGCTGCAGGACCCGGACGTGGTCGAGCAGCTCGTACACATCGCCAACACCGAGGAAGAGGATTTCTCCAGGGTGATGCCGGCGCAGGCTCGCAAGCCATCGGACTGGGACTGGGTGTTCATCCTCGACCACGTCGACGGCACGCCGAACCGTCGGCTGGGCGAGGTTGCGCGGGAACGCGAAGAGGACCCGGTCAAGACGATGATCGACGTCGGCGTCGAGCAGGCGCTGGACACGCTCTACATGGTGCCTCTGGCCAACGAAAATCAGGACACGGTGCTCGAGATCATGCGCGAGCCGCGTTCGCTGGTGACGTTCTCCGACGGAGGGGCGCACGTCTCGCAGATCATGGACTCGTCGTTGCAGACGCACGTGCTCTCGCACTGGGTGCGCAACTCGGGCGAGGTCACGCTCGAGCAGGGCATCAAGTACCTGACCTGGGACATGGCGACGGCCTGGGAGCTGCCCGATCGCGGATTGCTGCGTCGGGGCTACAAGGCGGACCTGATTCTCTTCGACCTCGACACGGTCGGCCCCGAGCGACCCACGGTCGAACACGACCTGCCCGCCGGTCAGCGCCGGCTGGTGCAGAAGGCCAGGGGCTACCACATGTCGATCGTCAATGGCGGCATCACCATGCGAGACGGCGAGCCGACCGGCGTGACCACGGGCCAAGTGCTGACCTCGGTGTAACCGGTAGTGCAGGTTCCCAGGTTCGGCATCAACCGACAGGACGCCGAGTCAGCGCAGCGCTTTGCCGACGACGTCGCCCGAATCGAATCAGTCGGCTGGGACTGCGCCTGGCTGCCCGACTCTCAGTTGCGCAGACGTGACACCTACGTGCTGTTGGCCGCAGCGGCGCAGGCGACGGAGTCGATTCAGATCGGGACGCTGATCGTCAATCCGATCACGCGGCATCCCTCGGTGACGGCGTCGTCGATTGCGACGATCGATGAAATGGCTCCGGGTCGGGTTGCGCTGGGCATTGGCGCGGGCGACACCGCGGTCCGGCTGAGCGGGCTGCGACCGGCGCGCGTCGCCGAGATGGAAGACGCCATCGTGCTGATGCGGCGTCTCCTGGCAGGCGAAGAGGTTGAGGTCGGCGCCGAGCGTCCCTCCTACCTGCCGTTCCACCGACCCGTCCCGATCTGGCTGACCGCCGGAGGTCCGCGCACCCTGGAGATGGGCGGGCGAGTCGCTGACGGCGTGTTCATGCGAGTCGGCACGCACCAGGCGACGATCGCCGATACCGTTCGCAGGATCCGTCAAGGCGCCGAGGAGGCCGGGCGCGATCCGCTCTCGATCCCGCTCGGGATCATCTTCCACACCGTGCTCGTGGACGATCCTGAGGAAGCCCTGACCATGGGCAAGGCGATGGCGGCCGGCTACTACGAGTACTCGCCGATGCTGTTCAATCCCTCGGGTTTGACCTGGAACGGACCCGACCCCGAGGTGCTCAAGCATGAGCGGGGCGTCTGGCCGGACTTCCACCATGACCCGGACCTGCTCAAGGCAGGTCGCGCAGTCGACTTCCTCTCGGAAGCGCACGCGGACGCGTTCTGCCTGCGAGGCACGGCGGACGCTATCGCGGCACAGGTGGTCGGTGTGCTGAGCGAAGCGGCATCGAACGGGATTGAGTTTGAGCACGTCGTCCTGCATCCCATTCCGAATCCGCCGTCGCCGGACGACTCGGACGATGGCTACACGGTTCGCGTCGCCCGGGAGATTCTGCCCGGAGTGCGTGAACAGCTAGCCTCGATCTCCTGAGCAATCGATGAAGTGACCGAGGAGCCTGAACATGACCGACCTGAGCAACGTCAAGGCGCTGGCCTGGGATATTGGCGGAACGATTTTCGACTGGCATCACACGATCAAGGGCGAAGTCTCGGCGATCGCCGACGCTCAGGGCGTGGAATTGGACGCAGCGGCGTTCACCAACATGTGGCGGTTCACGATGTTCAAGCGGCTGCAGTTGGTGCGTCGTGGCGATCTGCCCTGGCTCAATGCCGACCAGTTGCATCGCCGCGTGCTCGACGAGGTGATGGAGGCGCATCCTCAACTCAAGCTGGACATGAACGAGCGGGACGAGCTCAACCAGGTCTGGCACCGGATGAATGCCTGGCCCGGCTCCGCCGAGTGCCTGGAGTCGCTGCGCTCGCGCTACAGGGTGACCGTCCTGACGGTGATGTCGTGGGCCATCGCTGTCGATTGCAGTAAGCACAACGGCATTAGTTGGGACGGCATTCTGTCCTGCGAATTTCTCGGTCACTACAAGCCCGAGCCCGAGGCCTACCACGCCTCAGCGAAGTACCTGGGTCTGGACATCTCCGAGGTGATGATGTGCGCCGCCCACAAGGGCGACCTGCAGGCGGCCGCGCGTGCGGGCATGCCGACGGCCTATGTGCCGGTCGCGACCGAGCGCGGTGAAGGCAACGATCCGGACATGTCGCCCGACCCGTCATTCACCGTCAACGCCACCGACTTCGCCGACCTGTCGCGCCAGTTGCTGGCGTAGCTACAGACGCGGCTTGCCATTCTGTCCCGCGACAGGCACAATTGCTTCCACGAACCGCAGGACAGGAGCCTCCATGTCCGACGAGACCAAAGAAATCACCGTCACGATCCCGACGCAGCTGCTCGGCCAGATCGAGGAGAAGCTCAGCCAGGAGGGCATGACGCTGGACGAGTTCGTCAGCGTCACGATCGAGCGCTCGCTCAGCCGAGAGCGCTGGGAAGAGACGTTCCGGTACGGTCGTCGCAAGGCCAGGGAGATGGGCATCAAGCCCGAAGACGTGCCGCGCCTAATCGAGGAGTACCGGGCTGAGGTCGCTGCTGCCGCGGCCCGATGAGGGTCGTGCTCGACACCAATGTGATCGTCTCGGCGTGGGAGTTCGACGGCGTCGAGCGGGCTCTGTTTGACGCGGCGATAGACGGCAGGTACGAGTTGGTCGTGCCTGAAGTCGTGGTGCGCGAACTCCGCGACGTCATGCTCCGCAAGTTTGCCTGGTCCAATGAGCAAGTCGAAGCAGATGTGGCAGGGCTAGTGAACCTTGGCGAGCTCGTCTCCACCCTTACCCGACTCAACGTCATCGACGGACAAGACGCGGACAACCGGATCCTCGCCTGCGCCGTTGAGCATGGAGCCGACTATCTCGTCACCGGCGACCGCAAGCATCTGCTCCCCCTGGGAGAGTTCGAAGGCGTACGCATCCTGCGCGCGCCCGACTTTCTGGCGGTGCTTGACGCCGCTGACTAGGCCAGGCCGCCGCCGTCGACGATGAACTCGGCTCCGGTGCTGAAGCTGGACTCGTCTGAGGCCAGGTAGAGGGCGAGGTACGCGACCTCCGACGGATCGGCCGCTCGACGTAGTGGAGTATTCCTGAGGAAGCGCTCGCTGTCGGCGTCGAAGCCGGGCACCTGATGGAGCATCATGGTGTCGATCGGTCCCGGGTGGATGCTGTTGACGCGGATGTTGTAGCGGCCCCACTCACGAGCGGCCACCTTGGTCATGCCGCGGACGGCAAACTTGCTGGCTGTGTACGCGATCGATCCGCCGCCTCCGCGGAAACCGGCGGTCGAGGAGATGTTGACCACTGAGCCGGACTCCTGCGCAATCATCTGCGGGCCGACCGCCTTCATCCCCAACCAGACGCCGATCTGGTTGATGTCGATCACTTGCCGGTACATCTCGATCGTCATCTCGACGATCGAGGCGTTGCGGTAGATCCCCGCATTGTTGACCAACACATCGAGCTTGCCGTGCTGCTCGACGATTTCTGCGACGAGCCCATGCCAGGCGTCTTCGTCCGTCACGTCGAGGCGGTGATAGGTGGCTCGGTCGCCAATCCTGCTGGCGGTTTCGGCGCCTTCCGCATCGAGCACGTCGGCGATCACGACCTGCGCCCCCTCAGCAGCGAAGAGTTCCGCCTCGGCCGCTCCCTGTCCGCGCGAGCCGCCCGTGATCAGCGCCACCTTGTCCTTCAGTCGGTCGACCATATTCCTGCTCCTCTGGTTCGTTCTCCGGAGTGCGCAGTCTAGGGAGTCGCTGAACCGGGATCGGTGCGTATCCTACGCACACACGAAGCGACTCGTACGGGGCGGAGCAAACATCATGGCGGGACGGATCGACGGCAAAGTGGCGGTGATCACGGGCGGGGCCAGCGGTATCGGCGAGGGCTCGGTGCGGCTGTTCGCCGAGGAGGGCGGGCGCGTGGTCGTGGCCGACATCCAGGACGCACGCGGTCACGCCCTGGTCGAGTCGATCGGCGGCGACACGACCTACGTCCACGCCGACGTCTCGGTCGAGGCCGACGTCCAGGGCGCCGTGGCCCATGCGATCGATCGTTACGGACGGATCGACGCGATCTTCAACAACGCGGGTTACGCCGGCGCTCTCGGCGGGGTCACCGAGGTAGAGGAGGACGAGTACGAGCGAACGATGGGCGGGCTGCTCAAGGGCGTGTTCTTCGGGATCAAGCACTCGGCCCGCGCGATGATTGCGCAGGGCGACGGCGGGGCGATCGTCAGCACGGCTTCGGTCGCGGGGGTCAACGCCGGCAGTGGCCCGGCGATATACAGCGTGGCCAAGGGGGCAGTGATGCACCTCACGAAGGTCGCCGCCTACGAACTCGGCGAGCACAACATCCGGGTCAACTGCATCTGCCCGGGCGGCATTGCGACGCCGATCTTCGGCAAGTCGCTGGGACTCTCCGCGGAGGACGCCGACAAGACGGTCGAGGCCATGGCCGAAGTCATGGGGCAAACCCAGCCAATCCGGCGCTCCGGCCGCCCGTCGGACATCGCCCACGCCGCGCTCTGGCTGTCCAGCGATGATTCCAGTTTCGTCACCGGCCACGCGCTGATCGTCGACGGCGGTCTCACGCTCGGCCGTCCCAGGCAGGACGAGTTCGGCGAGAACATGCAGCGAATGTTCGACGCCCTCGGCATCGAGACACCGAGCGAATGACGCTGCGCTCCGTGTCCGGCAACCGACTCGTCCGGCGAAGAGGCTTATGACCCTCTTTGGCCGACCCGTGTTCTACGGCTGGGTCGTGGTTGCGGCGGCGTTTACAGCGCAGTTTGTGACGGTCGGTGTTCAGACTTCGGTCGTGGCAGTCTTTGCCCCCGAGTTCATCGAAGAATTCGGCTGGTCGCGAACTCAGTTCTTCGCCGCCGACTCGATCGGGCAGGCGTTGCTGATGGCGATCGGGCTGGCGGTCGGCCCCAGGATCGATCGGTTCGGCGCGCGCCCGATCATGCTATCCGCCGCGGTGATTTGCATCCCGGCGTTGTTCTTCATGAGCCAGATTCACGAGTACTGGCAGTACGTCCTGGTACGCGGCGTCTTCCTCGTGACGTCGGCGTCGGTGGCCGGCTTTCTGGTGGTGTCGATTGCCGTCTCACAGTGGTTTGTGGCCAAACGAGGGCAGGCGCTGGGCTGGACCTCGATGGGCGTGTCGATGGCCGGCTTCTTCTGGCCGACGTTTACCGCAGGCGTGCTGATCGAGCCGTTGGGCTGGCGGACGGCCTGGATGGTCCTGGCAGGGTGTCTCGCAGCGATCCTCATCCCAGCGGCGATGCTCATGCGCCGCCGCCCGGAGGACTATGGAATGCTGCCCGACGGCGGACCGACGCAACTCACCCCACAACAGATCGAAGCCGGCAGGCACGATGAGGAGACCTCCCTGACTCGCAGCGAAGCGCTGCGGACGACCTGTTTCTACCTGATCGTCCTGATCTTCGGCATTTCGGTTGTTGGCATCTTCGCGATTTTGCTCAACGGCGTGCTGTACTTGAGGGAGCACGGTTTCAACTCGGTCGAGGCGGCCGGCGCCGTAGCCGCGTTTTCCCTGATGTCGATGCTGACCAAGCCGCCCTGGGGCTGGCTGCTCGACAAGTTCGACACTCGGATCGTGGGATTCGCGTCGTTCGCGCTGGGAGCGTTCGGCTTTGTCCTGGTGATCCAGGCTGCGCCCAGCGGGAACTGGTGGCTGATCGCCGGAGCACTCGCTGTCATGGGGTTCGGGATCGGTGGCAACATCCCGATCCAGGACATGTTCTGGGCCGAGTACTTCGGGCGGCGTTACCTGGGCGCGGTACGCAGCATCGGCTTTCCCATTGCCATGGGAATCAACGCGATCACGCCGATCGCGGTGGCGCTGTCATACGACCTGATCGGCACCTACGACTACGCCTTCTACACCTGCGCGGCGTTCTGGGCCGGTTCAGCGATCCTCTGCATGATGCTGCGCCTGCCGGCCAAGCGTCGATTGCCGCTCGAGACGCTGGTGCGACGGGTGGCGGCGCTGATCACGCCGAGGACGCATCCGGCCGCGCGCCCGGCATCGCAGAAGCGGGTCTGGTAACGGGCAACAGACAGCCCACTCCGATTGGAGCGGGCCGGTTCGTGTAGCTCCGGTTGGGAGTCGCTAGCGCGGCAGGCCGATCTCGATTGGCGAGCTGCGCAGGAAGCGGTTGTGGTCGGGACCTGACGCCGGGAAGAACCGGGCTCGCGGGAAGATGTCGCTGTAGCCCTCGACGCGGAATCCGAACTCGGTCCGGCCGTCGCCCTCGACGTGACGCGCAATGATCCGTCCAACGAATCCATCCCCGAAGTCGATCTCCGTGCTGCGCAACCAGCGGGAGTGTCCCGGGCCGGCAGCCGGGAAGAAGCGGGCGGGCGGCAGGATGTCCTGTCCGTCCGGGCCTCGCATGCCGAACTCAATCCGGCCGTCATCGGCTCGGCGGGCAATGATGCGCACCGAGATCGTGTCGGAGATGGGCGAGAACTCGGTGATGGAGACCTCGGTCAAGCTGCCGTCGACAACGTGTTTGGGCGACGTTTCGAGTGTTCCAGAACTGTGAACGATTCGGAAGGTGACCCTGGAGGCCTGACTGCGGAGGATGGTTCGGCTCCAGTCGCCTCCCGAGTCGATCACACTGAGGTCATCGTCTTCAGCCGGCAACTCGACGCCGTTCTGGTTGAACGCCTTGACCATCGCGCCAGCGTAGGCCTGAGCGTCAGTTCCGTAGAACCACGCGGGAGGTTCGGGCTGATCCTGGGCGCCGATGCCCGCGCTGAACGTAACGAGCAACGCTGCCAGACCGGCCAGTAGTGCGACGCGCAGACTCCATTGACGCGCTGCGCCTCCAAACAGGATGGTTCGCATTCCCTGCTCCTCCTTACCCCACGCCCGCCGTGGTGGGGGTTAGTTGACGACAGCTTATCGCGGCATTCGCCGACCGCCGCCAGCTATCGGGGCGCGATTACCGATTTTGCGCTCGTCTAACGAACGCAACACAGTCACGTCGTCCCGTCGTCACTTTCTCAAGACCGCTTCGATATGTCAACAAACGCGGCCCCGCGCGGGAGGTCTTGCTAACGCGCGAGGAAGCCGCCGTCGACCTTCAGTTCCGCCCCGGTCACATACGACGACTCGTCCGAAGCGAGGAACAACACGCCGTTGGCCACTTCGTCGACTTCGCCCGTTCGGCCCAGTGGGATGGCGCGCACGAGCCGGGCTCGCATTTCGTCGCTGATGCCGGTACTCGAGCGCATCGGCGGCATGAAGCCCGGATGCACCGTGTTGACCCGGATTCCCTGGGGCCCGAGCCGGACCGCCATGGCCTTCGAGAAGTTGCGCACGGCCGCTTTCGACGCGTGATAGGCCGGGTGACCGCCCTCGGAGCCGACGAAGCCGTAGATCGAGGAGATGTTGACGATCGAACCGCCATTGCCAGCCGTCAGCATCGCGGCCGAACCCAGCTTCGTGCCGAGATAGACGCCGGTCGCATTGACGTCCATGATCTTGTGCCAGCCCTCGGTCGAGTTCGGATCGTCAACGGAGGTTGACGAGAGTCCGGCGTTGTTGACCAGCACGTCCAGTCGGCCGCCGTAGGTCCCCAGCGTCGAGGACAGGAGCGCGTTCCATTCCTCCTCGGCCGTCACGTCCATCTTCGCGAAGTTGGCGACGCCGCCGGCCGAGCGAATCTGTTCCTCGACTTCGAGACCGCCCTCTTCGTAGAGGTCGGCGATCACGACGGCCGCGCCCTCGCGGGCGAAGAGGCGGCACTCGGCCGCCCCCATCCCGGCGCCGCCTCCAGTGACGATCGCGACTTTTCCTTCGAGCCTGCCTGGCATAGCTGCTGTCGCCTTTCGCTAGTCGATTCGATCGGGCTGTTGGCCTGCCGACGCTTGCCGCCACGCACGGCGCAGCTCAGACTCGTGCGCCCGCGCCCATTCGAGCACCTCACGTTGTTGACGGGGTTGCAATCGGCCTTTCTCAAACACCAACTGTTCGAAAAACAGCTTGTCTTTGCGCCTTCCGTCGCCCACATGAACATGGGGAGGGCCGTGGTCATCAATCCACATGTAAATCCTGACGGACCCAATCCGACAGAGTTCAGGCACCCGCCATTGATGCCCTCAGAGTCGGGAATATGTCCTCTGCACTCTTGCCCGTGAGCTTCAGGTACAGGGCGTCCTGGCACAGCTGGAGCTCGTCTCCCCACTCGATGACGTCCAGGTCATGGTTGATATGAACCGATTCAAAGAAAGCCCGATCCGCCCAACCGGTGAACGCGGGCTGATCGGCGAGATAGGACAGGTCAAGGATCCCGGTGGAGCCGTCGGCGAACTCGATCCAGATCGTGAATCCGGTTCTCGCTTCAACTCGAAGCGGCTGGGTCACGTCTTCCTCGGCGGGGCCGATCGCTACATCCGGATCGGTGCTGGAGGTCGTCTCGTTCACGTGGCCCTCTTCTCTACCCGCCCGCCGCGGCGCTTTCGTAGATCGTGGCCGGCGCCGGCGGCAAGTGGTAGATGCGCTCTGCGGTGGTCCTGAGAACCTTCTCGCGGATGCCCTCGTCGAGGTCGGTCAGGACTTCGGTGATGTGCTCCTGCGCCCTGGGGTAGAGGCAGGTCGGGTGGGGGAAGTCCGTCTCGAACATCACGTTGTCTTCACCGATCGCCGAGATCGTGGCGCGCGGGCCGAAGTCTTCGAACCAGAACGAGGCGAAGATCTGTCGGCGGAAGTACTCCGACGGCTTCATCGTCAGGCCTTCGCGCTCGGTCGGGACGGTCTCCTCGAACTGGTAGTCCATCGCCTCGAGCAGGAAGGGCACCCAGCCGATGCCCGACTCGACCGAGACGAAGTTGATCTTCGGGTAGCGCTCGCAGAGGCCGGAGAAGATCAGATTCATGATCACCTTGAAGTTGGTAATGAACAGGCTGATCGAGGTCAGGGCCAGGCGCCGCTGCGGACCGTAGCCGGGCCAGAGCAGCTTGTCGGCCACGCCCGCGCCCGCGCCGATGTGGAAGTTGACCGGCATCTCCATGTCCTGGCAGGCGTCCCAGAACGGGTCCCAGGCGGCATCGCCGAGGTGCGGCAGGCCGAAGGCCTCGGGCGTGTCGCACATCGTGATCCCGGTCATGCCCAGGTCCTTGATTCGGTGCAGTTCGTCAACCGCGGCCGGGATGTCCCAGAACGGCACCAGGCCCTGGGGGTAGAGGCGGCCTGCGCCTGCTGCCTGGAACTCTGCGATCGCGTCGTTGTAGACCGTGCAGCAGACGTTGCGCAGCTCGTGGTCCTCGATCTTGACGAAGTTCTGCGATCCAAAGCCGGCGACGTTTGGGTACACGATCTGCTGCGCCACACCGAGCTGGTCCAGAAGCTTGAGCCGCTCCTTTGGCTCGGTTGCGGCCTTGCTCATCTGCTCGAAGCTGTCCAGCGAGATCGTGCCGTACTCTTTCTTGCCGTCGTCGCGCACGACAGTGAAGCCGGGCGGGCCGAAGTCGATGTCGTCGAGCACCTGCCAGCGCTGCTGTCCCTCATCGTTGATCACGATGTGCGGCACGGCGTCCTTGTACTTGGCCGGCGCGCGCGAGGTCCAGAGGTCGGGCGGCTCGGTGTAGTGCGAGTCGATGTCGATGACGGGAATGCCGTGCACGGTGAGAGACATGAGAGGCTCCTGCTGGTCGCTCCGGGCGGTACCCCTGCATGGTATCGGGTTGCTCGATCGGCGTCGTCAGGAAGCGTGGGCCGGAATCCGAGCCAGGGCGAAATCACGCGCGGCCTCGGCGGTCGTGAGCGTTCGACGCTCGGCCAGTTCGAAGATCTCGCGCGTCGTCGCGAAGACGCCTTCCGCCTGTTCGAGCGATTGCTCGTAACTCCAACCGGCGACCTCCTGAGCGACCGAGATCACGCCGCCCGAGTTCACGACATAATCGGGCGCGTAGAGAATGCCCCGTCCGGCGATCAGCGCGGCGTCCTGCGGATCACGGACCAGTTGATTGTTGGCTCCGCCGCAGATCGCCCGACACTGGAGCGCGGGAATCGTCTCTTCGCCGAACACGCCGCCGAGAGCGTTGGGCGACAGCACGTCGCAGGGCACCACGTAGGCCTCGTCGACCGAGACGGTCCGCGCGCCCAGCTCGGCAGCCAGCGCAGCGGCGGCGATCGCGCGGATGTCGGCGACGAGGATGCGGGCGCCGTCCTCGGCCAGCGAGCGAGCGACTCTGGACCCGACCTTACCCACGCCGACGACCACGATCGTTTTGCCCGCAGGACTGGGATCGCCGTCGAGCGCTTCGAGGGTGGCGTAGATGCCGTTGAGCACGGTGACCGCCGTCAACGCCGAGGTGTCGCCGGATCCTCCAAGAGCGGGAGATGTCCCCACGGTGTGCGGCGTCCACTGCGAGATGATGTCGATCTCCTCGGTCGTCGTGCCCACGTCGGTGGTGGTTAGGTAGCGTCCCTCGAACTCGTTGACGAACTCGGCGTAGCTGCGTAGTTGCGCTTCGGTCTTGTCCGCCGGGTCGCCGATCACGACCGCTTTGCCGCCACCGAAGGGCAGCCTGGCGGCGGAGGACTTGAGCGTCATCGCTTCCGAAAGTCGCAGCACATCTTCAAACGCTGCCTCGATGTCCTGGTACGGCTGCCAGCGCGTCCCGCCGATGGCCGGACCGCGCGCGGTCGAGTGAATCGCGCAAATCGCCTCAAGCTGTGCATCGGGATCGCGCCAGTGTGCGACCTCCTCGAATCCGTGCTTGATGATCGTGCGGAACTGGGCCATCTCAGACCTCGCTGTCGGCTACTCCAGCATTCCCGAAATGCTGATGATCACACCACGCGCATCTATCTGAATCAACTGTAAATCGCCCTCGGGCGCATAGAGCCTTCCGACATCGGGCGACCAGGCCAGTTCCAGCCGTTCTGTTGCGTTGTTTCCTGATGCCTCATCGCCTGAAGCACCAAGCAGGACGATTGCGCCCTGGGTCGCATCCTCCTCGGCGCCCACGGCGCGACCGCAGCGCATACAGCCCGGCGGCACGATCGCGATGGTGATCGACTTGCCGCGCTCGGCGCTGAGCAGCCACTGTCCGCTCGGCTCCAACTTCGGCGAGAGCAGCATGTCGGGGGCGATGTCGCCGACGTTGATCCCGACCGCGAGCTCCTCGTCGTCCTCGACCGGCGGCGGCGACTTCAGACCGGGCATCTGTCCCGCGCGTCCGGTGTCATAGGCCTCGGCGAACTCGCGGGTGTGTTCTGCGACGATCTCGTCCGGCGCCTGACCGGTCCAGATGCGAACGATCACGCCGTTCGGATCGATGAAGAACGAGCGCGGCGGCCCGCTCGGTCCGCCGCCGCCGTAGGCGCGGAAGACCGCGCCGTCGAAGTCCATCGGAATGTCGTACTCGACGCCGAACTCGCTGACGAAGTTCTGCGCGACCGAGGCCGATTCCTCGATGTTGACGCCGACCACGGTCAGCCCCTTCGCTCCGTGCGCGTCGAGCGCGCGGATCAGAGCGGGAACCTCGCGCCGGCACGGTCCACACCACGAGGCCCAGAAATTGATCAGGACCGGCTGTCCGCGCCAGTCCGAGAGGCGGAACCGCTCTCCGTCGATCGTCTCCAGGTCGAAGTCCGGGGCAACCTGGCCAATGTTTGATCCGACCTCACGGCCCTCCGTGGGGAGCCAGGCCGGCAGGTCGACCACGCCGCCGTCGCCGCCGCCGGACGGCTGCAGCAGCGTCAGCCAGAGCGCCGCCGCCACGGCGATCACAACACCGGCTCCGGCGATCACCGTGCGCGCGCCGTGATACTCCCGCGGACGGTTGGGATTTTCGTGCGGGAGTTCGTCGTCCGCGTCGCCCTGGATGTCCGGCGCTTCGGGATCTTTGGTCTCGTCGGTATCATTCATGGCGTTCGACCAGAGCGTACGAATCGGCGCATGTTGCTGGAGGCAGCCTATGACGGCCCAGTCAATCCCGGCGGATCAGTTGCTCGCTGCGATCCGCGAGGCGGGCGTGCAGGACGTGGTGCTCGTGCCCGACACGCATCAGCGTACGGTGCTGGACCTGCTCATGGACGACGACACCATCCGCACCGTGCACTGCTCGACCGAGGATGAGGCGGTTGCCGTCTCGGCCGGCCTGATCATCGGCGGCCGCCGGCCGATGATGCAGATTCAGCACGCCGGACTCTACGCCTCGGTCAACAATCTGCGCGGCGTCGCGCTCGATGGCCACTTCCCGATCGTGCTGCTGATCGGTCTGCTCGGCCGCGACCCCGAGCTGGAGCCCGAGGAGGATGGATCCTCGATGGTCCGGCTCTGCCGCCCGCTGCTCGAGACGCTGGATATCCCCTCGCATCTGCTCGACGGACCGGACGATTTGCACCATGTTGCAGCGGCCTTTGACGAGGCCGCCGAGCGCAACGGCCCCGTCGCACTGCTGGTAGGGACGACCACATCATGACCGACAACTCAGAAGTACAACGAATGTCGCTCGACGCCGCGCTCGACGTACTGGCCCGCCGCCGCGAGGAGCAGGTCGTCGTCGGCACGATGACCGCGAACGGCGCCTGGCGGCAGAAATCGCCGCACGACCTCAATCTGGCCTGCATCGGATTCATGGGCGGCGCCTCGGCGCTGGGGCTCGGCGTGGCGCTGTCGCAGCCGGAGCGCGATGTCTGGGTGATCGACGGCGACGGTTCGCTGATGATGCAGCTCGGTTCGCTCGGCACGATCGCCGGCGCCGCGCCGTCCAACTTCCTCCATGTCGTCATCCACAACGGCGTCTACGAGACCAGCGGCTCCCAGCCGCTGCCCTCACAGCAACAGGTCGATTTCGCCCGGATGGCCGAAGGGGCCGGCTACGCCCAGACGGCGTCGTTCGGAGACGCCGAAGAGTTTGATTCGGCCATCGACGAACTGCTCGCCGCCGACGGACCGACCCTGATTCAGCTCTACACCAGACCCGCCGACCGCTTCTACAGCGCCCGCCCCACACCCCCAGGAACCACACCGGCCCTCGCCCGCATGTGGCCGCCCGTCGCCGAAGCGCTACGATGACATCGCCTGGGGAGGCCAGGCCGCGACTTCTCGGAGGCGATCATGCTCACTGTCGAAGAGATTCAGCAAGCGATAGTGTCGCTGTCCAGCGAAGATCGCGGTCGACTGCACGACTGGATGATCGAATGTGAAGACGCCTGGGATGACTGGGACCAACAGATCGCCGCGGATATCGAGGCAGGCCGGCTTGACTTTCTCGCTGAAGAAGCTGAACGGGACCGTCGACTAGGCAGGCTCAGGAATCTGCCCGGCTTCGAGAGCTCGTAAGTGCACCGTACGACGCCCCGTTTCTGGACGCATTATGAGCGACTTCCCATATCGGTTCAGAGAGAAGCAGTACGGGACTTTCGCATGTTGGTGGAGAATCCGTCCTACCCAGCTCTACGATTCAAGAAGCTCAGAGGCCAGTACTGGTCGGTTCGAGTTGGACGCGAGTGGCGGGCATTGGCCATCCAAAACGGGCCAGACTACTCTTGGTTCTGGATTGGCCGCCACGACGACTATGAGCGAATCATTGGCTCTCTCTGAGCTGCGAGCGAACTGGTCAGTTCTATCAGACCCGTCTAATGATGATCGTCGTCGCCCGACGCCTCAGGCTCCGGGACGCACGAATTCTCCAGCGTGCCGATCCCTGCAATCGTGATGCTGACCGTGTCTCCCGCGACCAGCCAACGCGGCGGAGTCATCGCCGCGGCGACGCCTGACGGCGTGCCCGTCGCGATGATGTCGCCCGGCTCCAGCGTCATCGCCTGGGTGACGTACTCGACGATGTCGTAGCAGTTGAAGATCAGGTGCTTGGTGTTCGAGTCCTGGCGCAGCTCTCCGTTGACGTGCGTCTGGATGTCGAGCACATGCGGATTGCCCAACTCGTCTCCGGTCACGATCACGGGACCGACCGGACCGTGGGTGTCGAACGACTTGCCCATCGTGAACTGCGGCGTGTGACGCTGGAAGTCCCGCACCGAAACGTCGTTGACGATCGTGTAGCCGGCGATCACCGACTCCGCTTCATCGGCCGACACGTGGCGGCAGGTTTCGCCGATCACGATGCCCAGCTCGCCCTCGTAATCGACTGCTTTCGAGGCCAGCGGAATATGAACGCCGCCGCCGGGTCGCTGAACGCACGAGACCTGCTTGGTGAAGATCGTCGGCATACGCGGAGTCTGCGCGCCGGTCTCGGCGATGTGGTCGCCGTAGTTCAGCCCCACCGCGAGGAATTTCCTCGGATTCGGCACCGGCGCGAGCAGTTCGATGTCCGACAGCGGCCGCCGGTTGCCGCCGCGCTCGACCGCGAACTCGGCCATCACTCGGCCCTCTTCACCCAGCGCCAGGAACTCGCACATATCGGTCGGCGCCTCGGGCTCCGCGAGGTAGAGATCGACGATCTCGTCATCAACCACGACACCGACTCGAACGGTGTCCTCAAACGAAAAGCTGGCCAAGCGCATCTCGCGCTCCTCTCGATAGCAGTCGCAACGATTCTCAGGCTAGTCGCCCCGAGCAGCGAGCGGAATCGTGCCGATCACGTCGTCGGCCTCCATCTGATCGACTTCTTCCTCGGTCAACGAGGTCAGCCGCGCCAGCACCTCCCGCGTATCCCGACCCAGCGTCGGCGAGGGCCGATCAACCTCCGGACCGGTCCACTGGGCGAAGCGGTAGGGCTGCAGCGGATAGCGCCGCTCGCCGGCGTAGGTGTGCTGCTGGGTGATGAAGAACTCGCGGGCCTGCAAATGCTGGTCCTCAAGCAGGTCGCGGCCGTCATAGACCGCGCCCGCGGCGATCCCCAGACCCTGCAAGTCGCGCATCAAGCGGCGGGCATCGTGACCGCGAGTCCACTCACCGATGGCGGCATCGATCTCGGCACGGGCCAAATCGCGCTCCGCGAACGAGCCGTAGCGGCCGAGCCAGTCCACCCGTCCCATCAGGCGCGAGAGGTCCGCAAACTGCTCATCCGTCTCGCAGGCGATCGCGATCCAGTGGTCGTCGGCGCATGGATAGGTGCTGTGCGGCGCAATCCGGGGGTGGTAGTTGCCAACACGACCGGGATCCTCGCCCGAAATCGAGTACGCCGTCACCGCCTCACCGGTGAACGACGTGGCGGTCTCGGTCTGCGAGAGATCGATGTGGCAGCCGCCCGGCTCGCCCTGCGCGTTCAGCCGACGCCGGCGCTCCAGCGCCGAGAGCAGCGCCAGCGCACCCATGATCCCGGCCAGCGGGTCGCCGCCGGTCGTGCCGCTAAAGATTGGTTGGTCGTCGGCGTAGCCGGTCAGGTGCGGCAAGCCGGACATCTGCTCCGTCGTGTTGGCGAAGGCCGTGTAGTGCGACCAGGTGCCGGTCAGCCCGAACCCGGGCATCGAGATCATGATCAGGTCGGGATTGATCTCGCGCAGCTCCTCGTAGCTCAGGCCGAAGTTGCCCATCACGCGCGGCGTGTAGTTCTCGACCAGGATGTCCGCGTCCCGAACCATGTGCCGGATCACGTCCGATCCGCGCTGATCGGTCAGGTTGAGCGTGATCCCGTGCTTGTTCCGGTTGACCCAGTTGAACTGCGG
The DNA here is from genome assembly GCA_965204335.1 of Dehalococcoidia bacterium. Taxonomy (GTDB): domain Bacteria; phylum Chloroflexota; class Dehalococcoidia; order Bin125; family Bin125; genus Bin125. Next base: position 1,558,403 of record OZ241982.1, read on the forward strand.
CGCCCACTCCCACCAGAAGTCATCCGTCGCTCCGCCCGCGCGCCAGCCGTCGATCCGCTGCACCGACTCGACCTTGATCACGTCCGCGCCGCCGTCGGCGAAGACCAGGGAGGTCATCGGACCGGACATGAACATCGAGAGGTCGATGACCCGGAGGCCTTCGAGCGGTCGGGAGGGGAGCCCCCCTCTGCCTTCGGCATCTCCCCCCGCGGAGCGGGGGGAGAGTGGGAGTGGATCGGCGTCTTCTCCTGCGGAGCGGGGGGAGAGGACTGAGGCGCGGACTTCGTCGGTGTGTTCGCCCAGCAGCGGGGTACGGCGGCCGAGCGGGCGGTCGTCGCCGAACATCCAGGGCACGCCCGGCATCCGCACCCGACCGGCGCGTGGATGCTCGAACTCCAGGAAGAAATCGCGCTCTCGATGAGGCAGCAGGTTCATCACCTCCGACATCGTCGGAATCAGGCCGAAAGGAATGCGCCAGGTCTGAGCGTCGTGAAAGACGTCTTCGGCAGTGCGTCCCCGCGTCAGTTCCGCCAGTTCACCGGCGAGATCGCGGGAGTTGGCCATCCGCGACCAACCGTCGGCGTACTGCGGATCGTCAACCAGGTCCGGCTGTCCGAAGAACTGGCACATCATCTCCCACTGCGCCTGGGTCAACGTGTTGGCGCCGACGAACCCGTCTGAGGTGGGCAGGATGAACGACGGCGACGGACCGATGTCGGCGCGGCGCACGCCGCTGTCGCCGGTGTAGTCGTAGCGCTGCACCGGCAGCAACGCGGCGTTGACCGCGGTCTCGATCACCGATACGTCAACGTGGTCGCCGCGGCCATATTCAAGCGCCCCGCGCACGGCGATCAAGGTGGCGACGGCGGCGTAGGCGCCGGTCAGCGTCTCCGTGACCGACGCGCCCAACTGCAGCGGCTCGCGATCCTCACGACCGCAGAGATAGGTGAAGCCGCCCAGCGCGCCCGCGGTGAGATGGTTCCAGCGCCAGTCGGCGTAGGGCCCGTCGGAGCCGAACCCGGTGACGGTCGTCAGGACGACCAGCGGATTGCGCGCCGCCAGTTGCGCGTAGCCGAGTCCGCGCGCGGCCAGCGACGGCTCCGTCTCGTGCGAGACCACCACGTCGGCCCATTCGAGCAGCCGCGCTCTGAGCGTCAGGTCCTCAGGATTGGCAGGGTCAATGACGACGCTGCGCTTCGACGTGTTGGCGTACAGGAACGGCGCCGACGCTTCGATGTCCTCGGAACCCGCGAACGGCCCGCGCCGCCGCGCCTCGTCGCCCTCGGGCGGCTCCAGCTTGATCACGTCCGCGCCGAGGTCGCCCAGCAGCTTCGCCGCGAACGGCGCGGCCAGGCCTTCAGATATGTCGAGAACCCTGAATCCGTCGAGCGCCGTTGTCATATCGCCCGTTCCCATCCTGCGGGCAGGGTAGACGCCTGCTGAAAACAACCGGTCAGCGCTGGTCGCGGAGCGCGCGCTGTTTCTCAATCGTGACGTTCGTGGCGCGGCGGTACTCGGCCGACTTGTAGTGCGCCTCGAGCTGCGAGCGCAGGTCGTCTTCGTCTGCCGACGTGAAGGACACGTCCATCACGTCGCACCGGACCGTGACCTCGCCTGCATCGGGACCCGCGTCGCGGAACGCCTCCCGCGCCGTACGCCTGGCCAGCTGTTCGTGCAGTCGATTCTTGAACCCGGCCATGGCCCCGCCTTCCAGCTTCCAACCTAGACTCTGCCCAGCGTATGTGAAGGTCTGGAGCGAATCATGGTCTGGGAACCCGAAGTTGAGGAACTGCGCCGGCGGACGGCGCTCTCCGCCCGCGGCGGCACGCCCGATCGCATCGAGCGCCAGCACCGGCTCGGTCGACTGACGGTCAGAGAACGAATCGACGAGCTGCTCGATGACGGCTCCTTTCACGAGGTCGGCGCGTTGGCCGGACTCGGCGAATACGAGGATGGCGAGCTGACCGAGTTCACGCCCGCCTCCTACGTCATGGGACTGGGCAAGATCGACGGCCGTACGGTCGCGGTCGGCGGCGAGGACTTCACCATCCAGGGCGGCTCCGCCGTGTTTCCGATGCAGCGCTCCAAGGGCGGCCTGGGCGGATTCTGCGAGGAGCTGGCGGTCGAGTACCGCGTCCCTTTGATCCTGCTGATCGACGGCGCGGGCGCCAACGTCAGCGCGACCAAGCAGATGGGTACCACCTACCTGCCCAACGGCGGCACGAACTTCGTCACCTCGATCGAGGCGATGCGCAACGTGCCGGTGCTGGCCGGCGTGCTCGGCGCGATCGCCGGCGGTCCGGCGGGTCGGGCTCTGATGGTCCACTGGAGCGTCATGACCCGGGGCCGCTCGGCGATGTTCGCCGCCGGTCCGCCGGTCGTCAAACGCGGCATCGGCCACGACGTGACCAACGAGTCGCTGGGCGGTTCGCAGGTCCACGTCCACACCTCGGGTTGCATCGACAACGAGGCCGAGGATGAAGCCGACGCCTTCGGCCAGATCCGGACGATGCTCTCCTACCTGCCCGACAACGTGAACGAACTGCCGCCCGCCGCCCCGGCGATCGACGCCCCTGCAGGCGCGGGCGAGAAGCTGATCGACCTGGTGCCGCGCAACACGCGCCGGCCCTACTCGATGTACAAGCTGATCCGCTCCGTCGTCGACGGGGGCGACTACTTCGAGGTCAAGCCGCACTGGGGCAACTCGGTGATCACCGTGCTTGCGCGGATCGACGGCCTGCCGGTCGGGATCGTGGCCAACAACCCGCTCAAGAACGGCGGAGCGCTGGATCGCGACGGCTCGGACAAGCAGACCCACTTCCTTGAGCTCTGCAACTACTTCCACATCCCGATCGTCTACCTGGTCGACGTGCCCGGCTTCATGATCGGCGAACAGGCCGAGCGCGAGGGCACGCTGCGCTCCGGCATGCGCGCCGTCTGGGTCGGTCTGCAGGCCACCGTGCCGCAACTGACGATCGTGATCCGCAAGTGCTACGGCATGGCCGGCATGGCGACCGGCAATCCGCGCCGTCTCAACTACCGGCTCGGCTGGCCCTCGGGCGAATGGGGCTCGATCCCGATCGAAGGCGGCGTTGACGCCGCCTACCGCCGCGAGATCGCCAGTGCTCCCGATCCCGACGCGAAGCGCGAGGAGATCGAGGCCGATCTGCGCCAACTCCGCAACGTCTTCCTCACCGCCGAGACGTTCGGGATCGAAGAGATCATCGACCCGCGCAAGACGCGCAGCTACCTCCAGCAGTTCGTCGAGCGAGCCTACAGGGTCCTCCCCCACGAGCTGGAATCGAAACCCCTCTACGGCGTCCGGCCCTAAACCCCCGCCTCCCGGCGGAATACCCGACGAAGCCACGAGCATCCGACGCCCCGGTGCGTCGTACCGCGACGCTCAGCGCGATCGGTCACAGAACTCATTGGTCAAGCACTTCCGTCACGGATTACGGATCAGAGCAGACAGAGCACAGTCTCAATCCGTCACAAAACAGGGCTAGCCTAGAGATCAACGAGCTACCTGTCACCGGTACCGGAAGGCGAGTGGCAAGATGCGCACCAGCCTGACCCGTCTCGACCCACGTCACGTCGCGCTACTAGTGCTGGCAGCGGCGGCCGTATCGGTTGCGGGCTGCCAGGCAAGTGAGAGCGGATCAGGAGCGCGCGCGCAGAGCGGACCGCCGATGACGCTGGCGCTCAGCGCGGCCAAGAAGATCTGCGAGACGAAGCCGGGACAGGGATACATCGCGAACGAGTGGCGGGAAGACGACGACGGTCGCGAGGTGAGCGTGGACGTCTACACCGGCTGGGCGGGCGTCGCGGAGATCGACATTGGCTGGTCGGTGAGCGGCGGGACCGGGCCCTACGAGCTTGAGATCGACGGGGAGACGCGGGACCCGGCGCACGAGTACAAGGGGGTGACGGGCACGGCGTCGGTGAGTTGCGCGCTCACGACCGGGGAGACCTACATCGACGACGACGGTGATCGCCGCTACATGGCTGACCCGCCGCCGGTGGATTCCGGCCGCAAGACAATCCGCGCCACGGTGACCGACGCAGCCGGGGCAACGGCCGAAGCAACGCTGGACATCTATGTCGTTCTGATTGTGGAGTCCAGCTTGGTAAAGCTCCGCGGCGGTGAGACCTACCGAGTCCGCGGCTTTCTGATGACTATTCCTGAAGGCACAGATATGGAAACAGGCAGTGTCGAGGATTGGTCCTGTGAAGGGGATGATTGCGAGAGCGGAGCGTTTCAGATCTTCACGGTCGGCGATGTATATGAAGCAGCCGTCTGGTTCGGTATTGACACCGGCAAAGACCACGGACGGGACCTCTGGATTGCTGATCGGCCGCGCGGAGCAGCCGAGGAGCGGCATCCAATCGAAGACAAGCTGGACGAACTCGTCGAGTCGATCGGCCAGTTGCCGCAAATGAATGTGGATTAGCGCCGTGCGCTCGATTGTCCTGGCTGCTGTCGTCGCACTCCTGGTCGTGGTCGCCGTGATCGCCGTCTTGGCGACCCGCGAGCCCGGGATCGGCGAAGCTCCGGCCACCGCCGCGCCAAGTGGGCAGTCGGTCGCCGCGACGCAATCTGACTCAGTTGCAGCAGAGACTGAGCCCTTGACCTTGAGCCTGAGCGCGCCGGCGCTCTGCGAGACCGAAGCCGGCAGGCGCGGGACGGCCGGCCTATACGGCGTCGGAGAAACCCCCGTGAAATGGACAGTGACGGGTGGGACGGGTCCCTACACGCTGGAGATCGACGGCGAGGTCCGCGACGCGAGGCACGAATACTTGGGCGCGAAGGGTTCCGCTTCGGTGAGCTGCGCCCTGGAGACGGGCAACGTCTACTTCGGTCCCGACACGCCAGGACGCGAGGTCCGCCGCTACCGGGGGAACACCGTGGTCGACTCGGGCCCGAAAACGATCCAGGCAGTCGTGACAGATGCGCAGGGCGTCACCGCAGAAGCGTCGCTGGACATCCACGTAATCCTGGTGAACCCGAATGTTCTCAAACGCGGTGAAACCTACCGCGTGTGGGGCCGCTTGTTCACCGCGCCGCTCACCCACGATCTGCATACGAGCGTGTATGTCGAGCACGAGTGCGATGCGACGTCAAGCCAGCGCTGCGAAACCGAGATCGGGTTCGCGATCGATCAGGACGGAGTCCGTGCAAATCTCATGCTCTGGGAGAGCGACTTGGCCGAGTCGCGCCGCTGGCAGATCCTCAGCGACGGAACCGTGATCGAGGGGCGCAATCCGCAACCTGCAGACGCTGCCCGCGGCGACCCGGTTGATCGCGCTTTTGACGCGGTGCTTGAGTCGAAAGGGAAGCCGCCGGCGGCCGCGAGGAGCCGGTCGCACACCGCCGGAGTAACACGTCCGCCTGCCGCGGCGCCGGGCTTGGCGTTGAGTCTGTCCCTGAGCGCGCCAGCGTTCTGCGAGACCGAAGCCGGCAGGCGCGGGACGGCCGGCTTGTACGGCGTCGCAGAGACGCCCGTGAAATGGATAGTGACGGGCGGGACGGGTCCCTACACGCTGGAGATCGACGACGAGACCCGCGACGCGAGGCACTACTATGCCGGCGCGGAGGGGATCGCCTCCGTGAGCTGCGCGCTGGAGACGGCCAACGTCTACCTCGGTCCCGACACGCCGGGGCGTAAGGTCCGTCGCTACCGCGGCAAGACCGTGGTCGATTCGGGCCTGAAGACAATCCACGCCGTCGTGACCGATGCAAATGGCAATATGGCGGAGGCAACGATGGAGGTGTATGTGATCCTCTCGACGGGCGATCACGACCACCTCCTGCGCGGCGGCCGCACTTACCGCGTGTTCGGCACGCTGCTCACTATCCCCTCAGGAATCGACATGCGCATCGGAGCAAGAGAAACGAGTCATAGCCACCACACCCCCCAAGCCTTCGACGTCGAAGGTACCAAGCCAACCGCCCGCTTGTGGGTCTACCTCCCATCGTTCGAGGTCATCGACTACGTCATACCCGACGCGATCGAGGGGGATCACGCAGACATCGACCTGAAGGCCAAGTTCGACGAGCTGGTTGAGTCGTTCGGCAAACTGCCTCAGTGAGAGAAAGACGAGGGCGAGAGGTAACCCTGAAACCGCCGAATGGCTAAGCCCCCGCCGCCCGCGCGGCCAGTACCGCGACGCCGGCCGCCAGGCAGTATGCCGCGAAGGGCAGCAGGCTGCGGCCTCGAACCAGCCAGAGCAGCCCTCGAATGGCGATCAGCGCGGTGACGAATGAGACGACGGCCCCGATCGCCAGGGGACCGGCATCCACGCCGCCGCCCTCGTCGAGCAACGAGGCGACCGCCAGCACACCGGCCCCCGCCAGCGCGGGCATCGACAGCCAGAATGCCCAGCGCGCCGCCGCCTCTCTGGACTGTCCCAGCGCCATGCCGGCGACCATGCACATCCCCGATCGCGAGATTCCCGGCAGCACCGCCAGGCACTGCGCCATGCCGATGACCAGTGATCGGCGCTCATCCAGGACGTCCAGCGACGCGGGCGGGCCGGTCCGTCGCAACCGCCACTCTGCGCCGGCAATCATGGCTCCGGTCACGAGCAGCAACGCTCCGGCGGTCGTCGCGCTACGCAGTTCGTCCTGCAACGTCTCGTAGAACAACCCGCCGACGATGACGATCGGAATGGTGCCGATCACGCCCAACCAGACCAGACGCCGCGGTCGAAGTCCCTCAACGGTTCTCGCGTCCGTTCGCAGTCCTCTCAACACGCTCCACACTTCTCGTCGAAAGGCGAACATGATCGCGGCCAGCGTGCCGATGTGCACCGCGACATCGAAGTCGAGGCCCGGGTCGTCCCAGCCGAACAGCCAGCGCGCCAGGACCAGGTGGCCGCTCGACGAGATCGGCAGGAACTCGGTCAGTCCCTGGACGACGGCGAGGACGATGGCTTCGAGGATGCTCACGTAGAATCCCAACACTGGCCGACGTGCCAACGTCACTCTAGGAGCCGCCATGGACATCACCGAGGTCATCCGCACCACCTTCGCCGCCCGACAGTTCACCGACGACCCGGTCCCCGACGAGGCGATCGAGCGGATGCTCGAGCACGCGCGCTTTGCGCCGTCGGGCGGGAACCGGCAGGGGTGGCACGTGATCGTCGTGCGCGACCCCGACATCCGCGCCGCCATCGCCCAGGCGGCAGAGCGGCCGGCCAAGCGCTACATGGCGATGCAACAGGCCGGCGAGGGTCCCTGGAACGCCGCCTTCCCGTCAACGGTCACCGACGAGTCGGCCGCCGCCATGCCGACGCCGAGACGGCTGATGGATCCGTACATCGACGCGCCGGTGCTCCTGGCGGTCTGCGTGGACCTGGGCGTGGTGGCATCGGTCGACAAGGAACTGGACCGCGTCGGCGTGATCTCCGGTGGCTCGATCTACCCGTTCGTCTGGAGCCTCCTGCTCATGGCCCGCAACGAGGGATTCGGCGGGACCCTGACCACGATTCCGATTGCCAATGAGCCCGAACTCAAACCAATCCTCGGCCTGCCCGACCACTACGCGATTGCCGCCTTCCTGCCGATCGGCAAGCCGGTCAAGCAACTGACGAGGTTGAAGCGAGGGCCGGTCGAAGGGTTCACGACGGTCGATCGCTTCGACGGCGAGAACTTCGTCGTCTAACCAATGGGAGCGGAGCGATGATTCGGTCGCCGGTCGGCGCGCTGCTGGCCGTCTTGACGGCAACGCTCGCCGCCGCCGCGATTCTCGGGGTCGTCTCGGCGGCCGACCCGGTGCCCAGCTTCTCGCTCGAGGTTCGCGCGCGGCTGCACGACAGCGGCCGGATCGAGTTCGGCGTCCAGACCGAACAGGGCATCAAGTATCCGAAGGCCCGCTTCCTTCGAGCGAATATCGCGCACACCAACTGGATCGTCAGCTCTCCGATCGACGTCAACGGCTTTGAAACGCGCGTGATCGCGCGTCGCCTGACCGACGGGCGCACAGCGTTCGCGCTGCGTCTGGAGGGCGTCAACGTGATGCCGCGACGATCCATCCTGCCGGCGTCGGCCGCACCGGGGAGCTGGTATCGGACCCGGGGGGTGATAGTGGAGCAGCTACAGAACCCCGACTCTGCCGATGAACGTCGTCTACTGGCCCGGGCAGCATCGATCCGCGCCGACGCCACCACGCCCGACCTCACGGGCCTGGTCGGCTGGCTCAACGGCGAGCCGACGACGATCGCCCGTGAACTGGCCAAGGGCAATGTCGTGCTGATCGATTTCTGGACGTTCGGCTGTTACAACTGCCAGAACACACTGCCCTGGCTCACGGCCTGGGACGAGAAGTATCGCGACCACGGGCTCGTCATCCTGGGCGTGCATCGACCGGAATTCGCCTACGAGGAAGACCCGCAAAGAATCCGGGACGCCATTGCTCGCTATGGGATCGAGTACTCAGTCCCCTTGGACAACGACGCCCGAACCTGGCGCGCCTATCGCAACCGCTGGTGGCCGGCCAAGTATCTGATCGGTCCAACCGATGAAGCGGCGATGGGTCTGCGCTATCGCCGCATCGGTGAGGGCGGCTATGAACGCACGGAACGGGAGATTCGGACAGCCCTCCAGGCCGTCGGCCAGGATCTGAGTGACGTCCCAATCGGCGTCGACGTGGACAGCTAACTGCCCCCGGCGGCGGGAGAGTCCACCTGTTTGGAGTGAGAGGCGAGCAATTCCTCCGCACGAGCCATCGCGGCGTTGCGTATGAAGGCGATCGGCGACTCTCCGACGAGTTCACCAGCCTCAACGAGTTGGTAGGTCTGCTCGAAAGTAAGTTTGACGCTAGCGAACGTGAACTCGGTGTCGAGTTCCATTTCGACAGTCTGATCTTCGTCGTCGATCTGTCCGAATTCTTCGAGGTCTTCGGATGTTGGGCCTGTTGGTGTGGTCATCGTTTGCGTCCGCCTTTGCGCTGGCGGTACTTAGCGCGCTCTTCGCCGTCGGCAATCCAGCCGGTGACGATCTTGCATTTTCCCTCGCTGTCAGGGTACTCAATCACGAATGTGAGTAGTCGCCCAGAGTTATCCAGACCTACCATTCTGCGCCTGGCCCTTCTCCACCTGACGGTTCCGTCCGAACGCGCCTCAAACTTGCCTCGTTGATCGATGAAGATCGGGGACCTTCTGGCCACCTCCAATGCCTGCCGGACTGACAATCCGTGTTCTGCTAAGTGGTCTCCAGTGTGATCATCCCAATCAAGTGGAGGAACTCGATTTGGGGACATAGGTAGAGCTCACCCAGCTTCAAGCCTGGGCTGAAATGATCGCGTCCAACTCCTGCTTCAACCGAGGCAGAATCTCGGCGTAGGGGTAGTGGCCCAGCGAATCTTCGCCTCGCTTCAGGTTGACCGCGAGCGGGCCGCACCAGAGGCCGAGATCGGCATCGTCGGTCTCCCCGGGGCCGTTCACCCGGCAGCCCATGACGGCGATCGTGATGTTGTACTCGGAGGCGTACTCGGTCATCGCCTTGACGTCCTGGGCGAGGTCGACGAACTTCTCATTCTCAACCCGTGAGCAGGACGGGCAGGAGATGATGTTGAGACCCTCATCGAACTTCGGCGGCACCGATCGGAACCGCCCGGCAGCGATGTCGGAGAGGATCTCGCGGGCGACGTCGATCTCCATGCCCTTGTCGTCGAAGGGAACCGTCAACGAGACGCGCACGGTGTCGCCGATGCCCTGGGTGACCAGCTGCTCGAACGCCACGCGGGTCTTGATCACACCCTCAGGTGGCATGCCCGCCTCGGTCACGCCGAGGTGAAGCGGGACATCCGGACGTTCGGCGGCGAACTTCTCGTTGACCTCGACCACCTGCTTCCAGTCGGAGTCCTTGAGCGAGACGACGTAGCGATCGAAGCCAAGCTCATCGAGCAACCCGCAATGTTCTGAGGCGGAAGCGACGATCGCTGAGACGTGATCGTCCGGGTAGCGCTCCAGCATGCGCGGATCAATGGAGCCGCAATTGACCCCAACGCGGATCGCGCAGTCATGCGCGGCTGCAGTTTCGGCGACAAAGGCGACCTTGTCGCGGACCGACTTGGACTTCTCGTGATGGTGGAGGTGGCCCGGGTTGTAGCGGATCTTGTCGACGTGCGGCGCGACCTGCGTGCAGAGTCGATAGTTCTCCTGCAGATCGACCGAGAGCGGCGCTTCGGTCTGCTCGCGCACGGCGGCCAGCGCCTCGACATCCTTGCGGGAGTCGACGGCCACGCGGACCAAATCGGCGCCCGCGGCCTCAAGCAGCTTGACCTGGCGGACCGTGGCGTCGATGTCCTGCGTTCGCGTGGCCGCCATCGATTGCACGACGATCGGGTTGCCGCCGCCGATCGTCACATCGCCCACTCTGACCGTGCGCGTCGGATTGCGACGCAGGTCGCCGGTCAGCCGAATCGTCTCCGCCATTGGTGCCGCCTCTCCCGCAGCCGATCACTTGCATCGTACCGTTGATACGTGCTCTTCAACGTGATCTTTCTGATCCTGTTCGCTGCGGCGTGGTCATTCCTGTCGATGTTGAGTTGGATTTCACTCAGTCTGTCCCGCCGAGCCCGCGGGGCCCTCTGGGCCGCGCCGTTTGCGCTACTGGGCGGAATCGGCGGCGGCGCTCTCGTCCCACTCGCGGGTCTGGATAACCAACTGGGAATCGGCGTCTCGATGATCAGCGCCCTGGTTTGCTCCGGCGTCGCCGGCTGGCTCAGCTTCCAGGTCTGGGACGCGTTCAATCTGGCAGAGCGTTTCGCTCGTCTGGCCCGCCGCAATCGCTGATATCGTCGCTCCAATGGCTCACCGATTTTGGGAATCCTGATATGCCCGTCACACGAATGTCCGCGCTGTTCGGCCGCACATTGCGCGAGGCGCCCGCCGACGCCGACTCGGCCAACCATCAGCTCTTGCTGCGCAGCGGGCTGATCGTACAACTTGCGGCCGGCGTCTACTCCTTCCTGCCGCCGGCCTGGCGGACGCTGCTGAACATCGAGCAGATCATCCGCGAGGAGATGGAGGCGGCCGGATCGCAAGAGATGCGTATGCCCGCGATTCAACCTCGCGAACTCTGGGAAGAGTCGGGCCGCGCCGATTCCTATGGTCCGGTGCTGTTCAACCTCAAGGACCGGCGCGAGCGCAGCATGGTCCTGGCGCCGACGCACGAGGAATCGGTTACCGATCTCTTCCGCAAGGTCGTGCAGTCCTACCGCGATCTGCCCCAGAGCGTCTTCCAGATGCAGACCAAGTTTCGGGACGAACCTCGACCGCGCGGCGGCCTCGTGCGGGTGCGCGAGTTCATCATGAAGGACGCCTACACCTTCGATGCCGACGACGAGGCGTTCGACCGAAACTACGCGGCGATGCGGCAGGCCTACTACAACATCTTCGAGCGCTGCGGCGTGCCGGTGGTCGCGGTTCAGGCCGACTCGGGCGCGATCGGCGGCAAGCAGTCGGAGGAGTTCATCTTCCTGACCGAAATCGGCGAGGACAACATCATCCTCTGCTCCGACTGCGGCTATGCCGCCAACCAGGAGCGTGCCGAGTTTTCCCGCAGCGGGTACGGCGGCTCGGCCGGCGATTTGCTGGAAGTTGAGACGCCTGGGATTACCACGATCGAAGGGCTCGCCGAATTCCTCGAGATTCCGGCTCAGGCGACGGCGAAGGCGGCGTTCTTCCTCGTGGACGGCGAACCCACGTTTGCCGTGGTCCGCGGCGATCTCGAGGTCAATGAACTCAAGCTCATCAATGCCCTGGATGCCCTTGAGGCCAGACCTCTCCTGCCCGAGGAAGTGGAAGCGGCCGGTTGGGTCGCAGGGTATGCGTCGCCGATCGGCGTCGACCCCGCACGCGTCGTGGCGGATCCCAGCGTCGTGGACGCCGGCGGTCTCGTCGCTGGAGCAAACCGCGAGAACGTCCACATGCACAATGTGACGTATGGCCGCGACTGGACGGCCGCCACGGTGGCGGACATCGCCATGGCTCAACCTGGAGATACCTGCGCTCAGTGCGATTGCTCACTCGAAATGCGGCGTGGAATCGAACTGGGACACATTTTCAAACTGGGCACCCGCTACGCCGATCCGATGGAGGCGACGTTCCTCGACGCCGACGGCGAGCGGCGCACGCCGATCATGGGCTGTTACGGGATCGGCGTGGAACGCCTGATGGCCGCCGCCGTCCAGGCCAACCATGACGAGCTCGGTATCATCTGGCCGCGAAGCATCGCTCCATACGACGTGCATATCGTCGCGCTTGGCGGGAGCGACGACGTTTCCTCCGCCGTCGCCTCGATTGAACGGGAGCTCTCAGCATCGGGTCTCAATGTCCTCAGCGACGACCGGAACGAACGCGCCGGGGTCAAGTTCAATGACGCCGATCTGATGGGCGCGCCGTTGCGAATCACGATTGGCGCGCGCGGGCTCAAGCAAGGTCAGATCGAGCTCAAGCTGCGGCAAGCGGCGGAGACGTCGTCCGTCCCGGTTGGAGACGCTGTCTCGGCCGCACAAACGGCGCTGGCCTCGCTCGACGGCTGACAGCCACTTGATACAGGCGACGTTCACGTCCGGGTCGACGTGTATAGTCAGGTTGTGGATGTCGGGTGGGGGTCGGGCTGCCCTGTCTGATCCTGCGCGACACGCACGGATCACGTGACACAGCGCTTCACAGGTTCTCGGAACATGAAGACCGCCCCATGAAAACCGACTTCTTGCTTGCCATCAAGCAGCTCCACTCCGACAAGAATCTCGACGATGAAGTGATCTTCCACGCCGTCGAGCGCGGCATGGCCGCTGCGGTCAAGCGCCGGTACGAACTGCCCGGCAACGTGATCGTCAACATCAACCGGTACGACGGCAGCATGGAGGTCTGGTCGGAGCGCGAAGTCGTCGAGATCGAAGAGGACATCGCCGACCCCGACCTGCAGATTGAGCTGGAACGCGCCCGACTCAGCGACCCGACCGTCGGCATCGGCTCGACGCTTCGAGAACAGCACGACGTCGACAGCGTCGGCGGGCGCATCGAAGCACAGACCGCCAAACAGGTCGTCCTGCAGGCACTGCGCGAGGCCGAGCGCGAGGCGGTGTTCTCCAAGTATTCGGGCGAAGAGGGCGGGATCGTCAGCGGCGACGTGCAACGCGTCGAGCCGCACCAGGTGATCGTCGAGCTGAGCGACCACACCGAGACCGTGATGCCGGCCCAGGAACAGGTGCGGATGGAACGCTATCGCACCGGTCAGCGGGTCAAGGCGATCATGGTGGAAGTGCTGCGCGCCAACAAGGGACCGCAGATCGTGATTTCGCGTTCTCGACCCGAGTTTGTGCGCCGGCTGTTCGAGTTGGAAGTGCCGGAGATCATGCGCGGCGTCGTCGAGATTCGCGGCGTCGCACGCGAGCCCGGCCACCGCACCAAGATCGCCGTCTGGTCGCGACAATCCGGCGTCGACCCGGTCGGCAGCTGCATCGGCATGCGCGCGATGCGGATCCAGAACATCGTCAACGAACTCCATGGCGAGCGCGTCGACGTGATCCAGTGGGACCGCGACCCGCGCCGCTTTGTCGAGCATGCGCTCAGCCCGGCCCAGATTCTCGCCGTTCGCATCGACCAGGAGACCAACACGGCCGAGTGCGCCGTGCCCGACATGCAGCTCAGTCTCGCGATCGGGCGCGAAGGTCAGAACGCCCGCCTGGCGGCCCGCCTGACCGGATTCCGGATTGACATCAAGCCGCAGACCGTGGCCGAACGCCTACAGCAGGAAGGCCGCGGGCCGTTCGCGCCTCAGGAGGAGATCGCGATCGAGCCGGAACCCGTGGTCGAGCCGGAGCCCGTCCGCGCGGCGCCTCGAGTCGAGCCGCCCGTCGCGACGCCGCCACCTCCGCCTCCGGTCGAGGTCGCCGCACCAACGCCGCAATCCCAGCCCGAGCCCGAAGTCGCCGAGGAAGAACCCGAGCTCGAACCGGTCCTGCAGGCCACGGAGCTCGCGCCGGCAGCTCGCGACGACGGACAGATTCGCTTCGGCGAGGACCTGCTCCGCCGCGAGGAAGAGCAACAGCAGCAGCGCGATCGCCGGCGTCGGCGGCCGCGTTACCACGAGACCGACGAGGGGCTCGAAGAAGACCCGTACGCCGAGTACATGGAGTACGAGGAAGACTTCTAGTCCACGACCCTCGCAATTCCCTCCCGTCTGTCGAGAACGCGGGTCCCAGCCCCGCGCAGCACGAAGGAGTCTGATGACCGCCCTCGCTTCGTCCTTTCCACCAGCGCGCCTACGCCGGATGCGCGGCGACAGATCGCAGGGCTCGCGGAACAGCGGTCTGAATTGGCAGCCGTCATTGCGGCGACTGACATACCCTGATTAACCGGAGAACCCCATGGCGACACAGCAGACCATCCGACAACCACAGACCGCACCATCGGGTGAAGCGACGGTGCTGATCCCTCGCACGCTGACCGTGCGCGAACTCGCCGATCTGTTGAACGAGACTCCGGTCACCATCATCAAGACGCTGATGACGAACGGGATCATGGCCGACGTCTCCAAGACGCTCGACTACGGCACGGCGGCGATCGTGGCGATGGATCGCGGCTTCGATCCCGAAGAGGCGGGCGATGTCGTTGAGGAAGCTGAGGCGCCCTCGACGATCGACATTCTCGGCGCGCCCGAGGAGGAGGAAGACGACCCCGCCAGCCTGCGCGACCGCCCGCCGGTCGTGGCGGTCCTCGGCCACGTCGACCACGGCAAGACGTCCTTGCTCGACTACATCCGGGACGCCAACGTCGCCGAAGGCGAGGCGGGCGGCATCACCCAGCAAGTCGGCGCCTATCAGGCGACGGCCAACGATCGACTGATCACGTTCATCGATACGCCCGGCCATGCGGCGTTCACCGAGATGCGAGCCCGCGGCGCGCACGCGACCGACATCGCCATCCTGGTCGTGGCGGCCAACGACGGCGTGATGCCGCAGACCCAGGAGGCGATCAACCACATCCACGCCGCGGGCGTGCCCTATGTCGTGGCCCTGAACAAGATGGATCTCGACAACATCAACCCCGACCGGGTCAAGGCGGCCCTCGCCGATGTCGGAGTTCAAATCGAGGAATACGGCGGAGACGTGCCGCTGGTGCCGGTCTCGGCAACGCGCGGCGACGGCATGAGCGACCTGCTCGATACGCTGTTGCTGGTGGCCGATATTGCCGAGTTCTCGGCCAATCCGGATCGCCTGGCGTCGGGCGTGGTCCTCGAAGCGGAACTCGACCGGCGTCAGGGACCGCGGACGACGCTGTTGGTGCAGAAGGGGACCCTGAGGCAGGGCGATGCAGTCCTGGTGGGGCAGACCTGGGGGCGGATCAAGGCGATGACCGACTTCGTCGGCAAGCGCGTCCGCGAGGCCGGCCCGTCGACCCCGGTCGTCGTGCTCGGACTGCAGGATGTCGCCGACGCGGGCGACCCGTTCCGCGTCGCCGAGAGCGACCGCGAAGCGAAACGGATCTACGAGCAAGCCCGGCGCGAACGCGAGGCGCGCGACGCGCAGATCCAGCATTCGGCCACCCTGGATGCGCTCTTCGGCGAGATCTCTCGCGGCGATGTCTCGGCGCTCAACCTGATCGTCAAGACCGACGTGGTCGGCTCGGTCGAGGCCTTGCGCGACTCGCTCGAACAGCTCTCCAACGAGGAAGTCGCGGTCAAGGTCATTCACGCGGCCGCCGGACCGGTTTCGGTCGCGGACGTCAACCTGGCCCTCGCCTCCGAAGGCCTGGTGATCGCCTTCAGCACGCCGGTGGAGCCCGGCGCGGAACGGCTGGCGGAGCAGGAAGGCGTCGAAGTCCGCACCTACTCGATCATCTATGAAGTGATCGAAGAGGTCGAAGCGGCGATCAGCGGTCTGCTGGAGCCGGTCCAGATGCAGGTCGTCGACGGACACGCCGAGGTCCTGCAGGTGTTCCCGATTCGCGGTCTTGGCAACATTGCCGGTTGCCGCTCGCTCGACGGCTCAATTCGCAGCGACGCCCAGGTGCACGTCTATCGCGGCGGCGAGCAGATCGCGGAGTCGCCGATTTCCAGCCTGCGGCGGTTCCAGGACTCGGTGCAGGAGGTCGACGCCGGACAGGAGTTCGGCGTGGCGCTGGCGCGCTACGACGGCTTCGAAGCGGGCGATCAGCTCGAGTTCTTCCACATCGAGACCCAGTCGCGCATCGTCCAGGGCGGCGAAATCCGCAACGTCACGCGCTAGTCGCGGCAGCGAAGATGGCACGCAACACACGACCATTCGGCGCGAGCCAACGCGCGGGCGGCGTCGACCGCATGGAACGCGTCAACGATCTCCTGCGCGACACGATCGCGGAGGTCGTGTCGAGGGAACTCAAGGATCCCAGGCTCGAGCTGGCGCTACTCAGCGTCACCGAGGTTCGCGCCTCCCGGGATCTGCGCAATGCCCGCGTGTACGTCTCCGCGATGTCGGACCCCAACACCAGCGCCGAGGCGCAGACCAGGGCCGCTTCGGCGGCGATCGATGCGCTCGATCACGCGGCACCGTTCATCCACCGCACTATCCGGCGGCGTCTGCACATGAAGCGCGTGCCCTGGCCGGCGTTTGAGCTTGACCCGCGAATCGCAGGCTCGGCCGAGATCCAGGAGCGCATTCGCGCCCTGCCCGGCAGCGGACCCGACTCATGAGCCGGCGCCGCAAGGAACCGCACCACCCCGGCGCCGTCTTCCTCGTCGACAAGCCGACCGGTCCGACGTCGCACGACATCGTGCGCGACGTCCGGCGCTGGACCGGACTGCGTCGTGTCGGCCATGGCGGCACGCTCGATCCTCTGGCCAGCGGACTCTTGCCGATCTTCGTCGGCGCGGCGACCCGTCTGAACGAGTACCTCGCCCCTTACCGCAAGTCCTACGAAGCCACAGTCCTGCTCGGCCAGTCGACCGACACCGACGACAGCGAGGGCCAGGTGATATCGACGGCCGATGTGCCGGCACTGTCGGCGCAGGAGATCGACGCCGCCCTGGACAGGTTCCGCGGCGAGATCGAACAGGTGCCGCCGCAGTTCAGCGCGGTCAAGCGCGATGGCGTGGCCGCCTATCGATCGGCGCGGGCCGGCGAGCACGTCGAGATCGAAGCGCGCGCGGTCACGATCCACGAGCTGGAAGTGACCGAGGTCGATCTGCCGCACGTGCGGCTGGCGATGTCGGTCAGCACCGGGACCTACGTGCGGGCCATCGCCCGCGACCTCGGCGAGGCGCTCGGTTGCGGCGCGCACGTGATCGAGATGCGGCGGACGAAGATCGGCGATCGCTTGGCCGGCGATGGTCACTCTCCCGACGCACTGGCCGCCGCCGCCGAAACCGGAGACATCTGGGCCTTGTCGGTATCGCCCGCCGAGCTCTTCCCGGACTGGCCTCACTTCCACCTGCACGGCGAGCAGTTGCAGCGGATCAAGCGCGGACAGAAGATTCGGCACGCCCCGGTCGACGGCTGGGACCGCGCGCTGGCGCTCAACGCCGACAACGAAGTGGCCGCCGTACTGCGGCGAGACGAGCTCAGCGCCGCCACCTGGCAACCGGAGAAAGTGCTGGCGGCGGGCTAGGAGCTCGACCGGTCGGTCGGCACCGAGAAGAGCAGCGCCAGGCAATCGGACTCAGCGATCAACGAGTAGGGTGAATCGGCTTCGAGCAGCACACCTTCGCCGGCTCTGAGTGTGGCGTTGTCGTCGAGCGTGCCGATCGCCACTTCGCCTTCAGCGACGATCAATGCGGTGGGGGCATTGGTCTGACGATTGAGTGCACGCTGGCCGGCCGGCAGACGGATCGCTTCGGATGCAAGTTCGGATGCTGCTGGATTGATTGCGCCGCCCGCGCTCGCGTTGATGCGACGCAACGGCATGGCTACGTGATTCCGGCGTTGGTCAGGTATTCGATCAGGTCCTGCACGGTGCGGATATCCGCTGCGTCCTCTTCCGGTATCTCAAGCTGGATGTCGTCGGTCGAGAACTCTTCCTCGACGGCAATGGTGAGGTCCACGATGTCGAGCGAGTCGGCGTCGAGATCATCGATCAGGTGTGCGTCGGCGGTGACCTTCTCCAACGGTTGGCGGAGCTGGTCGGCAACGAGCGTCGCGACCCGGTCGAGCAGGGTGTTGTCGTCGGACATGTGGCGGCTCCCGTATCGCTGAACAGCGGGCGGTCAGATGTCGGCGTGATCTGTGACTGAGGGTACGCGCTCAGTTGTCAACTCGCGAGAGCGCGACGACCCCGTTCTGTCCGCCGAAGCCGAAGCCGTTGACCAGGGCGACGTTCAAGCCGCAGTCCCGCGCCTCGTTTGGGACATAATCAAGGTCGCAGTCCGGATCGGGCGTCTCATGGTTGATCGTCGGCGGCAGGACGCCGTGATAGAGCGCCAGGGCCGTCGCTGCGCCGGAGAGTGCTCCCGCCGCGCCCATCAGGTGGCCGGTCATCGACTTGACGGACGAGACGGCGAGATGATCCGCGTGATCGCCGAACACCGTCCGGATCGCGCGCGTCTCGATCGCATCGTTCAGGGGGGTCGAGGTGCCGTGGGCGCAGATGTAGCCGATTTCCTCAGGGTTCAAGCCCGAGTTGCGCAGCGCCGCCGACATGGCTCGAGCCGCGCCGTCGCCGTCCGGATCCGGGGCCGTGATGTGATAGGCATCGGCCGTTCGACCACCGCCCAGCACCTCGGCGTAGATTCGCGCGCCGCGTTCGCGTGCACAGGCGAGCGATTCCGTGACGCAGACGACCGCGCCTTCGCCGAAGACGAACCCGTCGCGATCACGGTCGAACGGCCGGGAGGCGGCCTCGGGATCGTCGTTGCGCCGAGAAAGCGCCTGCATGTTGGCCAACCCGGAGATGCCGAGCGCCGAGACGTTCGACTCGGTCCCGCCGGTCAGCGCCAGGTCCGCCTCACCGCCGAGCAGCAACTGGCGGCCGTCGATGAAGGCGTAGATGCTGGCCGCGCAGGCCGCCAGTGAGGTCAACGCGGGTCCGCGCAATCCGAGCTGAATCGAAACCTGGCAGGAGGCCATGTTGCCGGCCATCATCGGCACGAACATCGCCGAGACGCGGCCCGGCCCCTTGCTGTTCAGGACCTCGGTCTGCTGCGAAATCGTTGTCACTCCGCCGCCGCCCGTGTTGATCACGGCAGCGACGCGCTCTGGGTCGTGCCCGGACAGGTCCAGGCCCGCGTCCTCGACGGCGAGCCGCGATGCGGCGACCGCGAGTTGCGCGAATCGGGCCATCCGCCGAGCCGATTTGGTCTCCATGTAGTCGGACGGCTCGAACTCGGGGATGTCCGCGGCGATCTGCACCTTCAGTCCGGCGTCGATCAGCTCAGGGACGCGGCGCGCGCCTGACCGGCCTTGCGTGAGCGAGTCCCAGAATGCGTCGACGCCGACGCCGATCGGCGTCACCGGTCCAATTCCCGTGATCACAATGCGCTCTGCGGGCGGGCGTTCGGTTGTTCGGATGTGTGCGCTCACTCGTCGAAACGCTTCAACAGGACGGCGGCGTTATGACCGCCCAATCCAACGGAAAACGAGAGCGCGGCTTCTGTGTGCAGTTCTCGCGCCTCGTTGGGAATGACGTCAACGTCCAACTCCGGATCCGGCGTCTCGTAGTTCAGCGTCGGCGGAGCAATGCCTTCCTTCAGCACCATGGCGGACACGATGACCTCCAGTGCCCCCGACGCGCCCATCATGTGGCCCGTCGCGGGTTTGATTGATGAGATCGCCAGATCCTCGGCATGCGATCCGAACATCCGCTTGATCGCGGTCACTTCGACTTGATCTCCCAGTCTGGTCGCTGTGCCGTGTGTAGAAACATAGCCGACAGTCGCGGGGTCGATCTCCGACTCCGTCATCGCCTGTTGCACGCTGACCATCAGCCCTCGTCCGTGCGATTCCGGCTGCGCGATGTCGTGAGCGTCGTTGGCTGAGCCGCCGCCGACTACCTCGGCATAGATCGGCGCTCCGCGCTCAAGGGCGTGGTCGAGGTCCTCGATCATCATCGCCGCCGCGCCCTCGCCGGGGACGAATCCGTTGCGATGCAGGTCATAGGGCGCACACGACGCCGTTAAGGGCTCGGCCGGCGAGGCGAGCACGCCCATGCGCTCGAAGCAGATGTGGAAGAGCGGCAGGATGATCGCCTCCGAGCCGCCGACCAGCAGAGCGTCCGCACGTCCAGCCTTGATGTGCAGCAGGCCGTCGGCGACCGCATTGGCGCCGGTCGCGCATGCCGAGGTGGGTGAGTAGTTGGGTCCCGTCGCGCCGGTCGCGATGGAGAGATGTCCGGAGGCCGCGTCGGCGATCAGGTTGGGCATGGCGAACGGCGAGACGCGGCGCGCGCCGCGGTTGACCAGCGTGTCCTGCCAGCGGGTCACGAGTTCCATGCCTCCGCCGCCGGAGCCGAAGATGATCCCGACGCGGTGGTGATTGTCCTCGGTGATCTCCAGGCCGGAGTCGTTCAGCGCTTCCAGTCCGGAGACCATGCCGTACTGGGTGTTGAGGTCCATGTGCCGCAGCGCTTTGGCGTCGGGCAGCAGCGGTTCCGGATCCCAGTCCTTGACTTCGGCGGCGATCGGCGTCTTCACGCCCCATGCGTCGGGATCGAATCGCTCAATTCGGCCGACCCCGCTCTGCCCGCCGATCAGGTTGCGCCACGTGGTCGGCATGTCGTTGCCGACGGGTGTGACGGCTCCAACGCCGGTAATGACTACCCGGCGCTCGGTCGAGGAAATGTTGGCGGCCACTACTTGGGGATCCCGTCGCTCTTGTCCGGGTAGTCCCGCGTCGACAGTCCCTGGTCGTCGTCCGAGAGCGGGAATGTCCAGGAGGTGCGAGAGATGCGGCGCACCAGCTTCGAGAGCACATCGCCCGGTCCGGCCTCGACGAACAGCGTCGAACCCTGCGCCGCCATCGTCTTCACCGCCTGCTGCCACTGGACGGGGGCCGTGAGCGCTTCCGACAGTTCGTGCGCGAGCTGGTCCCTGGTGTGCATCAGACCGCCGGTGATGTTGCTCACGACGGGCACGACCGGATCGCGCCACTGGATTGAATGGACGGCCTCCGAGAAATGCGACTGCGCATCGGCCATCAGCGGCGAGTGCGAAGCGATGGAAATCGGCAGTCGCACGACGCGCCGAGCGCCTTGCTCATCGGCCAGGCGCATGATCTTGCGCAGGGGCGCTTCGTCGCCCGACACCACGGTCTGTCCGGGACAGTTGTCGTTGGCGACGACCAGCGTGCCCTCGCTCGACGCCTCGCCCACGAGCCCGCGCAGGACTCGGTCGCGCAGCCCGATGATCGATGCCATTCCGCCGGGCCGCAGGCTGTCGGCGGCGTGCATGATCTCCGCGCGCTGACGAACCAGCCGCAGCGCGTCGTCGAAATCGACGGCGCGGGCGGCGAGCATCGCCGTGATCTGGCCCATGCTGTGTCCCGAGACGACCTTGGGCGCGAGCGTGCGGCCGGCCCGCTCCCACTGGTTCCGCAACGCCTCCAGCCAGGCGACGGAGGCGACGAAGATCGCCGGTTGCGAGTGCGTGGTCTGGTCCAGTTGCTCGTTGGGTCCGTGCTCGATCAAGTGGAGCAGGTCGTAATCCAGCACCTCATTGGCCCGGGCGAACCACTGCTCGGCATTGGGGTAGACGCGCAGGACTTTGCCCGCCATGCCAACCGACTGTGATCCCTGTCCGGGGAAGAGGAGGGCGTATTCGTCATCGGTCAGCGCCGGGTGCTCGCCGCTTGGCGGTTCATCCGCGGCTTCCTCCGACTGGGTCAGCGTTTCCATCTCGGCTCCTGCCATCCAACCGCGTGCCGGGTGCGACGCCGAATTGGATCGGTGCTGGCTAATTCTACCGACTCTGCAGCCCGGATTGGTTCATTATCGGGACCGCTCTGCGATCTGGCGAACAATACGTGCGTGTGAAACGTGCGTGTGAATGAACCGGATTGGTCCTTCGACGGCTGATCAGCCCATCACCATCCCGCCGTCGACGTGGATCACCTGTCCCGTAATGTATGCGCCGCCCGGACCGGCGAGGAACGCGACCAGGGGCGCGACGTCCGTCGGTTCGCCCAGTCGATCGAGGGGAATCCGTAGCATCACGTTGTTGATCACGTCCTCCGAGAGGTCGGCGGTGATGTCGGTCTGGATGAATCCGGGCGCGACCAGGTTGACCGTGATCCCGCGCGATCCCAGTTCCTGCGCGAGCGAGCGGGTCATGCCCGCCAGACCCGCTTTGGCGGCGGCGTAGTTGGCCTGTCCGGCGTTCCCGACCGTGCCGATCACCGAACCGATCGTGATGATCCGTCCCTTGCGCGCCCGCAGCATGCCGCGCAGGACCGATTGCGT
Organism: Dehalococcoidia bacterium; assembly: GCA_965204335.1. Lineage (GTDB taxonomy): Bacteria > Chloroflexota > Dehalococcoidia > Bin125 > Bin125 > Bin125. The sequence continues at coordinate 1,580,780 of OZ241982.1, forward strand.
GGTCAGGAACGACCCCGTCAGGTTGGTGCCGACAACGGCGTCCCAGTCGGCCGACTTCATCCGCATGGCCAGCATGTCTCGGGTGATGCCGGCGTTGTTGATCAGGATCGTGGGCGCACCGAGTTCCGCGCTGACTGCTTTGGTCATCCCCGTCACGGCGTCGGCGTCGGAAATGTCGGCCTGTGCGACATATGCGCGACGCCCGAGATCACGGACCTGCCCGGCGACCGCCTCGGCCGCGTCGGCCGAGGATGTGTAGTTGACGCCGATGTCCGCCCCCTGCGCGGCCAGCTCCAGGGCGATCGCGCGGCCGATCCCGCGCGACGCGCCGGTGACGAGCGCGACTTCACCAGAGAGGGGAAGTGCGTCGCCGGTAACGTTCGAGCCAACCATGAGGTGGAGGCTATCACTCAATTCAACCTCGAATTCATACGCCTGTAACCAGAATCCGACGCCGCTCCGCGACACTACGCGCACTGGTTCTGCGGACGGGCGCGTTTCGGTTGATCTAGCCTCTCTATGTCAACTGCGCCCGAATATAGGGGTTGCGTATGGATTCCGGAAACACTGCCTGGTTGTTGACCTCTGCAGCGCTCGTGCTGCTGATGACGCCGGGCCTCGCCTTCTTCTACTCGGGCCTGGTTCGAACCAAGTCCGCCGCCGCGACGATCATGCAGTCATTCGTCATGATCGGCGTGGCGACCGTGGTCTGGGTGCTCTGGGGCTATTCGCTGGCCTTCGGCACCGACATCGGCGGGTTCGTCGGTAATCTGACCGCCTTCGGCCTGAGAGGGCTCGAGGGCGATGGTTTGCTGTTCATGGCCTTCCAGCTCATGTTCGCGATCATCACGCCGGCCCTGATCACCGGGGCCTTCGTCGAGCGCATCTCGTTCAAGGCGCTGTTGATCTTCACGGTGGCGTGGATCACGATCGTCTACGCCCCGCTCTGCCACTGGGTCTGGGCTGAGGGCGGATGGCTGCTCGACCTCGGCGCGGCCGACTTCGCCGGCGGCACGGTGGTCCACATCAACGCCGGCGCCGCCGCTCTGGCCGGTGCGCTGTTCGTCGGACGCCGCCGAGACTCGGTCGCCGAGACGCGACCGCACGACGTCTCCAAGGTCGTGATCGGAGCCGGACTGCTCTGGTTCGGATGGTTCGGCTTCAACGCCGGGTCGGCGCTGGCAGCCGACGGCGGCGCAGTGAACGCCTTCGTGCAGACTCAGATTTCGGCAGCCGGCGGGCTCGTCGCCTGGACGCTGCTCTCGTGGAAGTACACCGGCCACCCGTCGATCATCGGCGCGGCGACTGGCGCCGTGGCCGGCCTCGTCGCGATTACGCCTGCGGCCGGGTTCGTCGGCCAGTGGCCGGCGACCGACGGATACCTCAACTTCTTCCCGGCGCTGGCCATCGGCGTGGTCGCCTCCGTGCTCGGCTTCTTCGCGATCCGCGCGTTGCACAACTGGCGCGACATGGACGACACGCTCGACGTGTTCGCCGTCCACGGCGTCTGCGGGATGTGGGGCGCGTTCGCGACCGGACTCTTTGCCGTCGCCGAGGTCGGCGGCGTCAACGGAGCGATCGGAGGCAGCGCAGACCTGCTCTGGCGGCAGATCGTCGGCATCCTGGTCGCGCTGGCCTGGTCGTTCGTCCTCTCGGCCGCCATCTTCTGGGTCATCCAGCGGTTCATCCCGCTCCGGGTCAACGAGACCGACGAGATGATCGGGCTCGACCGCAGCGAACACAACGAGCCCGCCTACGAATACGATGAGATCGGTTTCGGTTGGGACGCCAGCGATACGATTGACGAGGAAATCCCCTCCGGAACCGAAGCGCTGAAGAGGTTGCTGTCATGAAGAAAATCGAAGCAATCATCCGGCCCGAGGCGTTGGAACCGGTCAAGCGCAAGTTGATCGAGGCCGGCATCACCGGTCTGCACGTCGAGCGGGTCGCCGGACACGGCTACCAGGGCGGCGTCGTGCAGGCCGGGCGCGGCGGACAGTTCTACACGGTCGACATGATCCCCAAGGTGAAGGTCATCACCGTCATCTCCGACTTCAACGTGGAGCCGGCGATCGAAGCGATCATCGGCGGCGCCCGCACCGACAGCACCGGCGACGGCAAGATCTTCGTCACGGATGTCGAAGAGGCCGTCCGCGTTCGCACCGGCGAACGCGGACGCGAAGTGCTCTGACCGGGCAGGCGCTCAGTAGATCACCTGCTCGATCAGCAGTTCGACGTACCGCTCGTCGTCGATGCCGAACTCGCCCTTGAGGATCTCCTCGGAGTGCTCGCCGAGGCCGGGCGACGGCCTGGAACCCAGCCGCTCGCCGTTCCAGGTGAACGGCTGGTGCTGAGTGATGAACGAGACCTCCCCGCGGTCGTAGCGGAAGAACAGGCTGTCGGCGCCCTGGTCGCGGACGGCGAGGTCGGCCGCCGTCTCGGCCGGCGAGGCCGGAATGCCCCTGCTCTGCAGCATCATTGAGGAGTCCCAGACGTCGTGCTGCACCGACCACTCGGAGAGCGCCGATTCGATCTCGTCCTCCGAGGCCTTGCGGCCGTCGAGCGTCAACAGATCGCGCCGCTCCGCGAGGTCGCCCCGGCCGATCAGATCACAGAGCTCCCGCCACTCGCGACGATCGCGCACGGCGACTGCCAACCACGAGTCCTCGCCTGAAGCGGGGAACAGTCCGTGCGGGCAGTACTCCGTTGAACGGTTGCCGATCCGCGGCGTGTCGACGCCGTTGATCAGGGCGTCCATCAATTCATGGTCGAGCAGGTGGACCGCTGCCTCGTACTGGGCGATCTCGATCTGCTGACCCTCGCCCGTGCGCTCCCGTTGAATCAGCGCCGCCATCAGCAATGACGCGGCAATCGGCGCGAGCGTGAAGTCGGTGTGCAGCGAGCCGAGACCGATCGGCGCGCGATCGGGCTGCCCGGTGTGCCCCGCGACGCCGGAGAGCGCCGTGACGCCGTTGCCGATCCCGCGATACGCCTTCTTCGGCCCCGAGGTGCCCATGACCGGGAACGAGGCGTAGATCAGGTCGGGCTTCTGCTCGCGCAGTTCGTCGTAGGTCAGGTGGAACTTCTCCATCGCGCCCGGCGCGAAGTTGTTCGTGACGAGGTCGAAATGCGGCAGCATCTCCAGGATCAGTTCCCTGGTCCTGGGATGGTGCAGATTCAGCGTCAGCGAGCGTTTGTCGGTGTTGGTGTCGTTGAAGAACGCGCCGGTGTCGATCGTGAATCCCCTCGGCGGGTGAGAGAACTCGCGCACCGTGTCGATCCCGGTCACCGACTCGATCTTGATCACGTCCGCGCCGAGATTGGCCAGCATCTCGGTGATCAGCGGGCCGGCCGCCATCCAGCAGAAATCAAGCACGCGCACGCCCTCGAGCGGCAATCTGGTGGGAGGTTGCGGTGCGACGGTGATCGGGGAGGGAAGAGATATCTGGTGCGAACCGTCGCCGACAGGTCGCGCTCCCTTGACAATGCCCAGGTCGATCAGCGAGCGAATGTCCGCGTCCGTGCAGCCGGCGAGCGCTCGCAGCACATCGGCCGAGTGCTCGCCGAGGCCGGGGGCCGGTCTCGCGCGATGGCTGAGACCCGTTGATCGATACGGAGTCCGCGGTAATGGCAACGTTCTGCCCAGCGCGGGATGTTCGACCTCGGGGAAGAAGCCGCGCGCGTGCAGGTGCTCGTCGGCCGTAATGTCGAGGCCGGTCTGCACCGGCAGAGCGAGGTCGGTGTTGCGCTGAGCCCGCTCGATCAGGGCGTCGCGTTCCTGCGCCGCGCAGAAGCGCCGCACATGTTCCTGCATCTCGTCCTGGTGTGTGATCCGGTAGGCCGGGTCGTCCCAGAAGTCCTGGAGCAGCGCGTCATCGCCGGTGACCTCGGCATACCACTCGGGGAACGCCTTCCAGGTCGTGTTGGTCGGCGATTGCAAGTACGTCACCCAGAGCCCGTCGGCGGTCTCAAAGGTCACCCCCGGCGTGTCGATGAAGACGATCTCGCCATCCTCGAAGTCGCCTTCTTCGAACGACCCGGGACCTCGGCCGACAATCGGGTATCGCAGGCCGCCGGTGCCGGTGCGTTCGGCGACCATCCCGTGCCAGTTGTAGAGGTTCGGATTGGCGGCCTGGATGATGGTCGAGATCACCGCCTCCTGCAGCGAAATGGTCGAAGCCGCAGCCGGGCCGCCGCGGGCGCGCTGGAAGATCGTCGCCACCGCCGCCGCGACGGCGGTGTACGACGCCTGCTTGTAACCCAGCTTGCCCGCCGGGTAGTCGGGCGCGATGTCCGGAAATCCGTTGCAGACGAGCTGGCTGCCGGCCGCCATGGCGATCAGGTCGGTCGCCTGCTCCGTTGGATCGCCGCGCCGGAAAACGACGTCGATCACTGACGGCCCATCGCCACGACGGGCAGTTTCCTGCAGTTGCTCGACGAACTGAGCGGCGCGCGGCGACTTCGCGATCGGGGCGATGACGACATCCACCCGCTGTGCGACCTGTTCGATGACGTCCCAGGACTCGGCCGCATCCAGGTCGAGCGCCAGCGACTCCTTGCCCTGGTTGTAGAGCAGATGCCGCAGTGCGCGTTCGTTGCCCGGTTCGCCGTCGACCCACGGTCCGGTGCGCCGGATTCGGTCGCCGTTGGCGGACTCGACCCGCACGACGCGAGCGCCGAGATCGGCGAGGTAGCGGCCGGCGATGATCAGTGGCTCGTCGGACAGATCGAGAATGATGGCGTCGTCGAGCGGCAAGGCGTCTGGCATCGGAGTACTCCCGCAACGCTGGAACTAGAACATGGCGATCGGATTGATCGGAGAGGCCGTCCCGCCGACCAGCCGCAAGGGCGCGATCGTGAGCAGGAACTCCCAGCGATTGCGCGCGGCGCAAGCCTCGCCTAGCGGTCCCAGCCTGGCATTGTCGATCAGGTGGACGCCCATGTAGGTGATGATGATGTGGTGGATCGGCAGCGGCGAGTCCTCGATGTTCGACGGCACCACATCCGAGACGCCGTCGCAGCCGAGAATCGCCACCTCGCGCTCGCGAATCCAGGGCAGGGTCTCCATCAGCAGTCCGGCCATGCCGCTGAACGGCGGCCATGCGCCCTCCGCCTCGCGTCTCGAGTCGCGGCCCGTGCGGATCATCAGGATGTCGCCCGACCGGACGGTGACTCCCTGCGCCGCTTCCGCCGCCTCAAGGTCGTCGACCGAGATACCGTCGCCCAGCTCCAGCCACTCGACGCCCTTCAGCCTGGCGATGTCGAGCAACACGCCGCGCGTTGAGATGCCCTGTTCGAGGGCCATGATCGAGTTCCTCGCTGCGCCGGTCGAAAGCACATCGGAGGCAGGGAACCCGTTGTACATCTTGCCGTCGTCGAGGATGTGGCAGAGCGCGTCGATGTGCGTGTTCGCCATGCCGTGCGGAGAGATCATGAACCCGTCGCCCGTGGCTTCCAGGCCGCGAATGGCCGCCTGACCGCTGACGTCGCCGGCGCCGGTCATGAAGTGGGTCACCGGCGTCGGGTTATCGGCGGCCGGCGTCTTGGCCAGCTCAAGCGCACAGCTCACCGTTACGCCGTCGGTGACCAGCGCCGCGGCCGCGGCGGAGACCTCGGGCGTGACGAAGTTCAACGCGCCGCGCTCGTCGTCGGGCCCCCAGCGTCCCCAGTTGGAGAGTTGCTGCGCCAGCGCATCGACATCGGCGCGATTTCCGGTCTGAGTGGCCATGGTTGGGTTCCTTTCCAGGCAGGGGTCCTGCGTTCCAGTGCGTTATGCGATCGGCAGGCAGTATGCCAGAGCGCAGACCATCGGGTGCGCGACGGATAGAGTGATTTGCGGTCACCTGTTCCGATTCGAGCAGACCGGAACTGCGCCATCGCGATGCGGGCGGCGCTCAGCGGGCATGGGAGGCTCCAGGAGGACGATCCCGCGTGTTGCCCGCGCTCTTCGGACGGAACCGCAAGATCTTCTACGGCTGGTACATCGTCGCCGGCGGCATTGTGATCAACATGCTGTCCGGCGGCTTGGTTATGCACTCGTTCAACTTCTACGTGGCCGAGTTGAAGAGCGAGTTCATGTGGTCCGCGACGCTGTTCGGCGTCGCCTTCATGATCACACGCATTGAATCCGGAGTGCTTGGGCCCCTGCAGGGCTGGCTGATCGACCGCTACGGTCCGCAGACGATGATGCGGCTCGGGCTGCTCTCCACCTTCGTCGGACTACTCGCATTTTCGCAGCTCAACAGCCAGGCGACGTTCATCGGCTTCTATTTCATCGTCGCGATCGGCGCCTCCGTCGGTGGCTTCATGACCGTTTCCGTGGCCGTCGTGACCTGGTTCGAGCGCAAGCGCTCGCGGGCGCTCGGTTTCATGTCGACCGGTTTCGCCCTCGGCGGGTTCATGACGCCGCTGGTGAGCTGGCTGATCGAGGACTTCGGTTGGCGCAACACCGCCATCGCCTCGGCGATCATCCTGTTCGTCGTCGGACAGATCCTGGCCACCCTCTTCGTCCGTCACCCGCAGGACCGCGGACTGATGAAGGACGGGGAGCCGATGCCCGAGTCGGGCTCCACGCGACAGGCCCTGACACAGGGCAACGAGTTCCGCCATCGTGACTTCACGGTCCGCGAGGCGATGCGGACGAAGGCCTTCTGGGGACTGGCGCTCGCTCACGGCGCGCCGCTGCTGGTTGTCTCGGGCGTCTTCGTCCACTTTGCCTCGTTGGTGATTGAGATCGAGGGTCTCACGGTCGTCCACGCCAGCCTGGCCTACACCGCGATGAACGTCGCGCAGCTCGTTGGACAGGTCGGCATGGGCTACATGGGAGACCGATTCTCCAAGCGCATGCTGCTGATTCCCGCCATGTTCGGTCACGCCGGAGCGGCCGTAATGCTCGCTTTCGCGGCATCGTTCGAGGTGGTCATGCTGGCGGCGATCATCAACGGCCTCGCCTGGGGATCGCGGGCCCCGCTGATTACGGGCCTGCGAGCCGACTACTTCGGCGCCTCCAACTTCGGCAAGATCATGGGCTGGTCCTCGATCGTGATGTCCACCTTCATGACGGTTGGCGGATTCCTTTCCGGTGTCCTCTTCGACGCCACCGGCAGTTACACCGTGCCCTTCGTGGTGCTGGGCATTGGGGCATTGAGCGGCGTGCTCTGGGTCGGGATGTCGGGCCGACCGCGACTGCCGGGCGTGCGCGTGATGACCGCCAGCGGTCCGCTGCGGCGAGCGCAGCCGATCGCGATGTTCCGCCCCAATCGGCCCGCCGCCGGTTCCGCGGCCCGGCAAGCGCCGCAGCGCACCGGGGCCGACCAGTAGGCTGCGAGCGATACCTGATACTGGGTCAATGCGCTCGCGCCTGAATCCGCGCAACATCTTCTTCGGCTGGTACATCGTCGCCGCCGGCATGGTGATCAACATGCTGATCGGCGGCCTGGTCTTTCACTCGTTCAGCTTCTACGTCGCCGAGCTCAAAGCCGAGTACCTCTGGTCGGCCTCGCTCTTCGCGTTCGCATTCACGCTGACCCGAGTCGAGAGCGGAGTACTCGGGCCAATCCAGGGCTGGCTGATCGACCGCTTCAGTCCCAAGACGATGATCCGCTGGGGCGTCGCCTTCACCGCCGTGGGAATGCTCGCATTCAGCCAGTTGTGGGACCAGGGCAGCTTCATCGGGTTTTACTTCCTGATCTCAATCGGCGCGTCGGTGGGCGGCTTCATGACGATCTCGGTCGTCACGGTGACCTGGTTCGAGCGCCTGCGTTCGCGCGCGCTCGGCTTCATGGCGATGGGCTTCGGCCTGGGCGGCTTCTTCGCCCCGGTGGTCGGTGTGTTGATCGACGCGGTCGGCTGGCGCTGGACGGCCCTCGGCACGGGAGCCGTGCTCATGGTCGTGGGCCTCGCGCTGTCGTCCCTCTTTGTCCGGCATCCACGGGACATGGGCATGGAGCCCGACGGCGGCCCGCCTCGAGCATCACCTGGTTCGCAGTCCCGGACAGCCTCCAGCGCCAGGCCGGAGAACACGTACCGCCACCGCGATTTCACGGCGCGCGAGGCGCTTCGGACGCGCTCGTTCTGGGCGCTCGCGCTGGCGCACGGCGCGCCGCTCATGGTCGTCTCCGGGATGATGGTCTACTTCGCCACCCGCGTGCAGGAGATTGAGGGCCTGTCGGCCGCCGACGCCGGCTTCGCCTGGCTGGTGATGTCGGCCTGCCAGCTCGTCGGCCAACTCACGATGGGCTATCTCGGCGACGTGATCTCCAAGCGGCTGATTCTGCACTTCTGCATGCTCGGCCACGGAGCGGCGGGCGTGCTGCTGGGCATCGCCGACAGCTACCTGCTGGTGATGCTCTGTTCAGTGATCAACGGCCTGGCCTGGGGCGCGCGAGGTCCATTGATCACGGCGCTCCGAGCCGATTATTTCGGCGCCTCCAGCTTCGGCCAGATCATGGGCTGGTCGTCGACCGTGATGATGCTCTTCATGGTCGCCGGCTCGCTCATCGTCGGCACGCTCAGGGACGTGAGCGGCGACTTCATGCTCGGCTTCCTCGTGGTCGGCCTCGGCGCGGGCTCCGGATTGCTCTGGGTCGCTATGGCCTCGCGACCGCGACTGGCCCGGGCCGTGGCGGCTGCGCGACGTCTGACGCCGGCGTCGGCACAACTGATCGCCGTGTCTCGTCCCAACCGACCGGGAGGCGCCTGATCCGGATCAGGCGCACGCTAGGTTGATCTGAGTGCTGCGCCGTTTCGCCACCGGTCGCGTCTTCTTTGGCTGGTACATCGTCTCCGGCGGGATCGTCGTCCAGATCCTGCTCGGCGGACTCGTCATGCACGCGACCGGCTTCTATGTCGCTGCACTCCAGGAAGAGTTCATGTGGTCGGCCACGCTCTTCGGCATCGCCCTCGCGATGACGCGGATCGAGTCGGGCGCGTTGGGTCCGCTGCAAGGCTGGGCGATCGATCGCTACGGCCCGCGCATGATGATGCGCTTCGGCATCGCTTCGACTGCGCTCGGCCTGATCCTGTTCGGATTCATCAACAACCAGGCCACCTTCTTCATCTTCTATTTCATCGTCTCGATTGGGGCCGGCGTGGGCGGCTTCATGACCCTCACGGTGGCCGTCGTCCACTGGTTCCAGCGCACCCGCGCCCGAGCCATGGGTTACCTGATGACGGGCCTCGCCATCGGCAGCTTCATGGCGCCGCTGATCTCGTTCCTGATCGACGGCGTCGGCTGGCGCGCCACGTCGATTGGATCCGGCGTCCTGCTCCTCGTCGCCGGGCAACTGATTGCGACCCTGATCGTCCGTCCGGCCGACCGGGGCGAAACGCCCGAACCGGCGCGCGCCGCGACGGTGGCGCGGCCCAACGCCCCGGCGACGCCCATCCGGCAGCGGCGCGACTTCACGACCCGCGAGGCGCTTCGCACGCGGGCGTTTTGGGCATTGTCGTTCGCGCACGGTTCGCCGCTGCTGATGGTCGCCGCCGTGAGCGGGTTCTTCGTCCTTCGAGTGGGCGAGATCGACGGTTTGGGCCCGGGTCACGCCGCGATCGCGATCGTGATCGGCACGGTCTGCCAGATCGCGGCGCAACTCGTCGGCGGCTATGCCGGAGATCTCATCTCCAAACGCATGATCATCGCGATCTGCCTGGCCGGACATGCCGCGGCGGCGGTCGTGCTGGCGATCGCCGATTCCTTCCCGATGATCATCCTCGGCGCCGTCCTGCACTGGACCGCCTGGGGAGGACGGGGACCCAATATTAACACGTTGCGAGCCGACTACTTCGGTCCGGCCAACATCGGACAGATCATGGGCTGGGCCTCGGTCGTCATGATGATCTACTCGGCCGGCGGCAGCCTGCTGACGGGTGCACTGCGCGACGTCAGCGACGGTTGGGCGCTGCCGTTTCTCGTCGCCGGGATCGGGACGGCCAGCGGTCTGGTCTGGCTGGCGATGGCGACTCGGCCCCGGCTGCCTGAAGATCCGCACGACGTTGAGCAACCGCCGACGAAGATGTCTTACCCTCAGCGTCGCACTTGAGGACACAACGTGAGGAGGAGCCGGATGGAATATGACGTGATCATCGTCGGCGCCGGATCGTCGGGCGCGGTCATGGCAACCCGGTTGAGCGAGGACCGGTCCCGATCGGTTCTGCTGCTCGACGCCGGGCCGGATTACGCGTCGATCGATGCGCTGCCCAGCGACATCAACAGCATTCACGAGCCATCGGTCGTCAGGCACGACTGGGGGTTCTCCGCGACGTTCGTACCCGATCGCGAGGCGCCGCTGCCGCGCGGCAAGCTGGTCGGCGGCTCTTCGGCCGTCAACACCGGCGTCGCGATCCGCGGCGCGCCCGGCGACTACGACGTCTGGGCCGAGATGACCGGCGACGACCGCTGGGCCTGGTCGGAATGCCTGCCCTACTTCCGCAGCCTGGAGGACGACAAGGACGAAGGCGGCGACTTCCACGGTCAGGGCGGCCCGATTCCCGTCCGGCGCTGGAAGCTCGATGAGATTGAGGCCGTTCAGCGCGGCTTCTACGACGCCTGCGTCGCTCACGGATTTGAACAGACCAACGACCAGAACGATCCCGAGTCGACCGGCATCTCGCCGCTGGCGATGAACCGCGACGGCCCCGGCCAGATGACGCGCTGGTCGGCCAACCTCGGATTCCTCTCCCAGGCGCGTAATCGGCTCAATCTGACCGTGCGCGGTCACTGCCTCGTCGACCGAATCCTGTTCGAGGACGGTCGCGCCGTCGGCCTCTCGGTCGAATGCGACGGCGAGTTGCAGGAGGTCCGCGGCAAGCAGATCGTGCTCTGCGCCGGCGCGATCATGAGTCCCGCCATCCTGCTGCGCAGCGGAGTCGGGCCGGCCGGTGAGTTGGCGCAGTTGGGTATTCCCTCGGTCGTCGACCTGCCCGGCGTCGGTAAGCATCTGATGGATCACCCGATGACCCCGATGCTCTTCTGGCCCACGCCGGGCACGGTCGACCCGGACCGTCCGCTGGCCCAGACCTTGCTGCGCTATACGTCGGAGACCGGTGAGTTCAATGACATGCAGGTCTACCTGCTCGGCCACATCCTGATCGGTCCGCAAGCCAGGTTCGGCGCCTGGGTCGGCGAGGACGAGCGGGAAGAAGAGGCAAGCTGGGTCTTCGGCATCGCGCCGGGCGTGCAGCTGCCCAATTCCTACGGCTCTGTGACTCTGCAGAGCGCCGACTACACCCAGCATCCCAACATCGACTTGAAGTTCGACGAAGACGACGACGATCGGGTTCGCCTCCGAGAAGGCGCGAGGCTTGCCTGGAATCTGGCGCAGTCCGCAGAAATGGCGCCCTTCCACCAGGGCGCGATCGACATCGATCAGGAAACGGTCGACGACGACGAAAAGCTCGACGAGTGGATCCACGCCACGGCAACCAGCATGGCCCACCCGACCTGCACCTGTCCGATGGGCCCCGACCCCGCTGACGGAGCAGTCGTCGACAGCGAAGGCCGGGTACACGGAGTCGACAACCTCAGAGTGGTCGACGGCTCAATCATGCCGACCCTGGTCCGAGCGAACACCAACTTCACCTGCATGATGATGGGAGAACGCGTCGCCGAATGGATGTCGGCGGAGGGCTAAGCCGCGCTGAGCCGATCCAGTTCTATCCGCCTCGGCCGTCCGCGCAAGTGGACCATGTAGACGAACGGCCTGGTTTCCCGGTCGATCCGTCTGAGCCAGGCCATGCGTCGGATGATGAACGACAACACGTCGTAGTTGACCGCGTCGCCGGGCTGGAGGATCACTACTCCGACCTCGTTGGCAACGATGCCTGTGCGTTCGTGTGTTCGCTCGATGATGTGCCGGTCCTGAGTCAGCACCAACCAGCCTTCGATGCCGGAATCCTGCATCCAGGTTTCGTCTGGAATCGCGAGTCCATGTGTCGGCGTGTCGCGGTAGTGGTCAGTCAAGGCGACGCACGCCAGGTGCGGAGCCTTGACGAGGTTCAGTACTCGAGGGACACGCACGCCCATGGTGGCATCGAAAAACAGGGTCATGCTGCTTGTCTGAATGCCGCCACTGCTTCCACTAGCTCGACAGGGAGTCTGAGGTCGTCAACGATGTCGCCCGTCGAGTAGCCGCCGTTGAGCCTGGCAAACACCGCCTCTGCCCGAACGTTGGTCCCGGCGATCGTGAGTCGCCCGCTGCCGAAGCGCGGATCGATCACCAACGGCATCGCGCGTCCGTAGGGGTGATAGCGCTGTGCCCACGACACGTCGGCGTCATGCCGGTAGTCGAACCGGTCCATCGCCGACGTGTAGTACAGCGGTAACACCCGCTGACCTGCCTGTTCATCGAAGTCAATGAGCACATCGCCCTTCCGGCGGATCGGCGAGTGCTCTTCGAACTCGAGCAGGATTCGTCCGCTGGCGAGCTTGTACTGCTCGGTGGCAAACGGATGCTCGCACTGGATTTGCAGCTTCGTGAACTCCCTGGCAGTCCTGAGGCGAGACATGGTCGCGCCGTGTGTTCGAAGCAGCGCGGCTACAATCGTCTCGCTGACTTCCAGGAAGGACAGTCGAATCTCCTGGTCACGGGTGCGACGACGATCGTCGAACAGTGGTGTCTGCGTCGAGCCCTCGCGGCCGCGGAACCAGTTGCTCACGGTCTGATCGGACACGCCGGCCAACGCCGCCGCTTCGGCCAGGGTGTAAGTGGCGTCAGTGAGCTCCGGGTTCGGTGCCGGCGACATCGTCGTGCGCTCTCCTATCACACACATCGTATGCCTCAGTAAACCGAGGCGCTCTAGCTCAACGCGCCGGAGGCGGCGAGCGTTTCGATTTCGGCATCGCTGAGGCCGAGGACGGTGCGGAGGATCTGTTCGTTGTGCTCGCCGTATTGGGGTGCGGGTCGGGCGGGGTTGGCAGGGGTGTCGGAGAGGATGTAGCGCGGGGCCTCGACGACGGTCTCGCCGTGCAGGGCGTGAGGCAGGCGGCGGAAGTGATTGCGGTGGATGAGCTGCGGGTCGTTGGCGGCGTCCTCGGTGTTCGAGAGTACGTGCGCGGAGATGCCCAGGTTCTGTAACGTCGACTCGACCTCGCCTGCGGAACGTTGACGCGTCCAGGCGGAGATTTGGTCATCAATGACGTCCTTGCGTGCCCGGCGATCTTGCAGCGCCAGCGAGGCGTCAGCGCCGATGATTGGCGCGAGTCGCTGCCACTGCTCCTCGCCGGCCACAGCGATGGCGACCCATGACTCCGCCCGACCCTCAGGCGGCTGGCACGCGTAGACGCCGTGCGGCGACATCTGCGGGTCGTCGTTGCCGCGCCGCTCGAGTGCCGGTCCGCCGTTCTTGTAGTCGATCAACGCAGGAGCCAGCAGTTGCAGGCTGCCTTCGGCCTGCGCCTGGTCGATGAAGACCCCCTCGCCGGTTCGGTTGCGGTGGTCGAGCGCAGCCAGGAGCGCGGTCAACGCGAAGCGGGGCGCCGGATAATCGGTGTACGGACCGAACGGACCGGCCGGCGCGCGGTCGGGCCAGCCGGCGAGGTCCTGGATGCCGGCCATTCCGGCGCCCTGGCTGCCGAATCCACTGACCTGGTTGTACGGACCATCCTGGCCGAGCAGCGTGCTGCTGAGCATGATCAGCTCCGGCTTGAGCGTGCGCAGGTGTTGATAGTCGAGCTGCCAGCGCGCCAACACGCCGGCCGTGAACGACTCGCACACGATGTCGGCCCAGACCGCCAGGCTGCGGAAGACCCCCTGCGCCTCGGGCACGCGCAGATCAAGGGTCAGGCCCCATTTGCCCGCGTTGACATTGCCGTAGAGGCCGGAATTCTCGACGCCGGGCTCGTCGCCGCGGAATGGTCCCACGACACGAGCGGTGTCGACTCGTGACGGCGATTCCACGCGGATCACCGTCGCGCCGTAGTCGGCCATCGCGCGTCCGACGGTCGGACCGGCCACAATCCAGCTCAGGTCCAGCACCTTCACCCCGGCCAGCGGCCCCGTGCCTTCGGGCAGCGTCATATCACACCGTCCGCCTGGAGCCGGTCAATCTCCGTCGCGCTCACTCCGAGACCGCCGTAGACCTCGAGATTGTGCTGGCCGAGCGCCGGCGGCGGTCGGCGGCTCATGCCGAGCGGCTCGTCGCCGACCATGATGTTGAGCGGCGGTCCCGGGTATACCACGCAGCGGCCGTCCTCGTGCTCGATTTCCTGCCAGAATCCCCGATGCTCAAGCTGCGGGCTCTCAGCGAGATCGGCGATGGTCAATACGGGGACCAGCAGCAGGTCGTACTCGATTGAAATGTCGAGCATTTCCTGCTTGGTGCGCTTGGCGACCGCGTTGCGCATGATTTCCTGGATCCGCGGGAACAGCGCGGCGTCGGCCTGGCCGGTTGCGACACGATCCGCATAGGTGACAAAGTTCTCGTCCAGCAAGGCAGGCTCTGCGGCGCCAATGTCGACCAGCCATTTGACGGCGTGATTGGCGAAATGGCCCACAGCCGGACCGGGACCCATCAGCAACACGATGTATCCGTCGGCGACGTCGGCCGTGCCGCGGATCGCCTGACCGCGAATCTTGATGCCGCCGCCGTAGCGCTCCGGCTCGACCGCGCCCAACTGATAGGCGAGCACCTGTCCCAGCGTCGCCTGCGCTGCCGAGACCTGAGCCGAAATGTCGACATGTTGTCCGCGCCCGGTCCGCTGCCGGGCATGCAGGGCCAGCATCGAACCGCCGGCGGCGTCGCCCGAGGCGTGTCCCCAGGCTTGCGGCTGCGAGACCCGAACCGGCGCGCGATCGTCGTCGCCGGTCATCAGCAGCGGTGTGCCCGCCGCCCAGATCGCCAGATCGGAGCCGACGTAGTGCGCCTTCGGGCCTGTCTGGCCGAAGGCGCTGATCGACGTGTAGATCAACTCGGGAAACCGGTCGTGCAGCGTCTCGTAGTCCAGCCCCAACTCCGCCATGCGGCCGACGTCTGACGACTCGATCAGGAAGTCGGCGGTCTCGAGAAGGCGAAAGAGCAGATCGCGCCCGCGAGCGTCCTCGAGGTTGCAGGTGATGCCGCGCTTACCGCGGGTGTACGCCGCCCAATAGATTGACCCGTCTGGATGCTCGGCGAAGAACGGCGCGACGCTGCGTCCCGTCGAGCCGCCCGGCGGTTCGACCTGGATCACGTCGGCGCCAAGGTCGGCGAGCATCTGTCCGGCCAGCACGCCGCGCTCGTCGGTCAGGTCAATGACGCGATACGGAGAGAGCATGAGCGGCAGGGTAACGGCACAACTACGAGCTGAGCGGAAGGTTGATTGGAATGAATGGTCCCCTGAGTGATACACGAAATGCGAACGGACGCTGGACGTCCCGATCGATCTCCTCCAGTCGCGGCATGCGACGCAGCAAGAGTTCGAGCAAGTCACTGCTCCTCGCGGTCGAGGAGGTGATGCAGATCAAGCCGACCCGGTGCTCGACCAGGAGCCGCATCTGATCCGGGCGTTTGAGGAGCTGTTGATCCTTTGACACCACAAGCCAATCGGCTCCAATTCTCGGAATCCATACTTCGTCGGCGACGCCTTGGGCGGCGTGTTCGCGGGCAAACATGTTGACCGCATAATTCAGATCCTGGAAGCCGACGAGTCGCAAGGCTTCAGGAACGCCACGGCCCATGTTCTCGTCGAAGAAGAGGCGCATCAGGCGAGGGCATATCTCAGAGCCGCCTCAACGTCTTGCTCTTCCAGCCCAAAGTCCGAGGCAATGAACGAAATGGGTTCTGCTGACTGCCATCGCTCCACCACCGCCTGCAAGGTGAGGCCTCGATTGAGAAACGTAACTGAGCCGCCTGCGAAGCCCGGATCGACCATGAGCGGCACCGATCGGCCAGCTGGATAGAACCGACTCGCCCAGGCTGCGTCCTGACTCGGACCGTCCAGCGTGTCGTACTCGAACACTTCGGTGGCATAGTTAGCCAGTTTCGGCAGTGCCGGCTGACTCGCCGGCCACTCAAGGTCGATTGCCTCACCAGGTGTGTGCAGCACGCGGCCACCCAGCAGGCGCAGGCGGCGTTCGGCAAACGGATGCTCCACTTGCCAGCTTGCATACGCGTGATGTCGCGTGCGTCGAAGCTGATCAATGGACACGCCGTGCTTGCGGAAGCGCCTCGCGACGATGATCTCAACGAGCTCAAGAAAAGACAGCCACGACTCTGAATCTCGCTCCTGCGAACGCTCGCTGAACAGCGGCCTGATGCCTCGCTCTCGATCGCCGAACAGCCAATTCCGCACGGTCGCTGGCGAAGTACCGGCGTGTCGTGCTGTCTCCGACACGGAGAACAGCTGGACTGTGCGAATGTCGTCAGGTTGTCTCATGCCTTCAGATTAGCCGCTGGCATGTCCATCCGAACTGCGCTGCGGTCGACCCTCGCCCGGCGGCCCGGCAAACGTCTGCGCGACCTGGAGGAACTCTTCGGCGGCCCCGGACGTGTAGCTGAGCTCGGTGTCCTTGTAGTGAATCCGCTGAGTCGCGACGCGGCAGAAGTCGACGGCGGTTCCCGATATGACGTTCGGCGCATCTTCATCGCCGCGAGTCCAGCCCGCGCCGGACGGCAGGGTCAACTCGACCCGCAGTGGCTCGGTGTTCGGCTCCAGCCCGCGCGTCTGGTAGGCGAACTGGCGGGTGATGTATCCGAGATGGGCGATGTGCTGCAGCCGATCCGAGTGAACCGGCTCGATGCCCGCTCCGTCCAGTGCGTCCAGGCCGTGCGACCAGCATTCCATCAGACGTGCGGTCGCAAACGACCTCGCACTCATCGGCGGACCCGCCCAGGGCAGTCGATCTCGGCCATCGCGGGCGCGGAGCGCGGCTTCCATTCGGTCGCGTCCCGCCCGCCACCAATCGACCAGTTGGATACGCGTCATCTGGCGCGAACTGTCCTGCAGGGCTGAGCGAGTGCCGTCGGCCGAGCGCTCGCCGCCCGACATGGTTCGTGAGGCGCCACTGGCCACGTCTGTCGCCGACTCGTCGACCTCGGCCAGGTGCGCGATCACATCGCGAACCATCCATCCCCGACAGGGGGTGTCGTGCTGCCAGGCGTCATCCGGTAGGTCGACGAGTTGCGCGTCGAGGTACCGCTGCTCGGCGACGAGGTCGTCGATGAGTTGTTGATATGGATCGGACATCGGTCTGTTCTGAGGGCTCCCCCTGAGAGGGGCCCGGTCGATCAATCAACCACGGGATTGGCGCCCAGCGGCCGGAGCTGCTCCATCAGCCAGGTCAGACGTTCCTCGCTCAGGGTGGGCGGCTTGCCGCCGTCGCGGGAGCCCGGGTAGCCAAAGCTGCTGCGGCCTTCCTCCTGTTGCCGCACGTATTGCCCGAGTGAAATGCGGCTGGCGTAACTGAGGTTGTTGCGCACGTACTTGGGCAGGTCGTCCCAGGTCGTCGCGTGGGCCATCTCGGCCGCGACCTCGAAGTTGACCGCCTCGGCCATCTTGTCCCATTCACCCTTGAGCGAGAGTTCGTGCAGTTGCATCCCCAGCGACTCGAAGCCGTGGGCCTCGAAGACGTGATGGTACGAGCGAGTCGATCCGTAGAAGGAGATCGCGCGACGCAGACCGTCGATCGATTGCTCAACTTCGGACTCCGTCTCACCGAACGCCATGAAACCGCCGACGCCCATGTCGATCTCGTCGAGGCTTCGTCCGGCGCGGTCGGCGCCCTTCTGCACGTTCGGGATGACGGTCTCCATCATCACCTTGTGAGTCATGAAGCCGTGCGGACGCAGACCGTCCGCGCAGGCGCCGGCGACCTGGGCCATCAACGGACCGACGTTGGCCAACGAGATCTTGGGCGGGTCGAAGCCGATCGGTCCGGGATCGAACATGGGGGTCATCAGCGTGTAGCTGTAGTTGTCCGAGATGAACTCGGGACGCTCCCCGGTCCGCCACGAATGCCAGACGGCGCGCATCATGTTGATGTAGTCCTCCATCCGCTTCGCCGGCGGCGACCACGTGCCGCCGAAGCGCCGGACGTTGTGGCCCTTGACCTGGCTGCCGAGTCCGAGGTTGATCCGACCCCTGGAGAACTGCTGCAGGTCCCAGGCGGCCTGAGCCATGATCATTGGCGTGCGCGGAAACGCGATCGTGACCGAGGAGGAAATTTCCACGCGCTCGGTGTGTTCGGCCGCGATCATCATCTGGAAGAGCGAGTTGTGCTTGGTCTCAGGCACGACGATCGAGTCGAAGCCGCGCGCCTCGAGCGCCTTCACCTGCTCGGCAATGCCGCCGAGCCAGCCCCCGCCGAACCCTGTCTCGATTTTCATGGTCGAATCGCCTTTCCTGTGTTGACTAGAGTTTATCCGCCGACTCTGGACAGCTCGCGGGGGGCGAGAGAGGCCCAGAAGTCTCGCTCTTCGTCGCCGGGTGCGTTGACGACCTCGCAGTCGTGATTGAGCGTCATCACGGCGCGGTCGTTCGCGTCGTACGTCGGCCAATGCGGCAGATGCTCATTGTTGGGATTGCCGGTCCGGGCGAAGGCGAGATACGTCCGCATCATCGTCTCCGACAATCCGGCCAGCTCGGGTGAAGCCTCGCCGCAGAACCGCTTCATGTTCTCAGCCTCGTAGGTCCCCCAGATGAAGGGGATGTCGAGCGAGTGGCAACTGCCCAAGCGGCCGTCGTAGGCGGGCGAGGGATAGTCGAAGCGGTAGCTCCAGACGCTGCCGGTATGGCGGCTCTGCGCTTCGGCCGTCCTGACCGCAGGAATGCGGAACATCGAGTCGGTCATGATCGCGTTCCAGACCGAATGGTTGTCGGTCGCTTCCCCGCGAGCGTCACGAGCGCGCTGATAGCGGTCGATCCCCTCGGCAGCGCGCATGCCGCCGAACGGCGCCGTCGCGGCCGCGAGCAGATCGTTATCCGTCATCTCGCGCTCCGCCTGCGCCGCCGCGGTGAACAGATTGAACTCGTCCTTCGTGTGCCCGATCATCAGCGGCATCCCCGTTGTCTGGATGCCGGCTCCAATTCGCGCCTCCGCGTCGAGCCCCAGCGAATAACCGTCGGCGACCGGCCCGAATCGAGCCCCGCCGAAGCCGCCGCCGGTCAGCTCGACCTGGTAATCGAGCAGGTCGTCCGCGCCGACCCCGCGCATCCGCTCCGGATCGTCCCAGCCTCCGAATCGCAGCAGGAACTTCTCCGCCACCGCGCGCGCCTCGACCTTGGTGATCGTGTAGATCAGCGAGCCGCTCATCGGAATCGCCTTGTCGAAGGCGCCCGTTGCGGCCGGCATCGCCATGAGATGGGCAATATCGAATCCGCCCGCCGACTGTCCGAAGGCGGTCACATTCTGCGGGTCGCCGCCAAACGCCTCGATCTCCCGCCGGACCCAGAACAGCGCCGCCGTCTGGTCGAGCAGGCCCTCGTTGCCGTACGCGCCCAAGGTCGGCGCGTGCATCCAGCCGAACACGCCGAGCCGGTAGTTCAGCGTCACCACCACCACGTCGCCGGTCATCGCCAACTTGCGGCCGTCGATCCTCGGCTGCGTCCCGGATCCGACCGTATTCCCGCCGCCGTGAATCCAGACCATCACCGGCCGCTTGCGGTCGTCGCAGGCGGGTGTCCAGATGTTGAGATAGAGGCAGTCCTCGGACTGCGTCTGCGCGGGAATGCCGATCAGGTCGCCGACATCTCCGGGTACCTGCCGCTGCATCGCCGACGCGGAGAACTCGCTCGCCTCGCGAACGCCGTCCCACGGCTGCATCGGTTCGGGCGGCCGCCAGCGCAGCTCGCCGACCGGCGGTCGGGCAAATGGAACGCCGCGAAAGACGACGCAGCCGTCATCCTCCGCCCCTTGAAGCTTGCCGAGAGTGGTGGTGACCTGAGAAGGCATGATCGTCGCCCGCGATGAGTGAGTTGAGATGAATCGATGCTAACGGGCTGCAAGACCTCACCCTCTGGTGGAGGGCCCCAGCCTATGCGCCGCAGCCCATGCAGAGGATGGTGCGACCGTTCCGATCCTGCAACGACCGCGCGTTCGGACCACCCGTGAGCGCCTGGAGCTGTTCAACCTGCCGCTGCGACACCGTCCCGATCGTGCGCCGCAGCCACCACAGGACGGGCTCGCTGAAGGGCGGCGCGGTGAGCGATCCGACGTAGTGGTAGAAGCCGTCCGACGGTGGCGCAAGCTCGGCGGCGTTGAGATTCGGTACCGCGCCCTCAGCCTCGGAGCGCGTGGTCTCGTCGATCAGCCGCTGGACAGCCTGGTCCGCCGCGCCCAGCTCGTACATCGTGCCCACGACGAGCAACCGGTCGCCCGCCCCGATGTGGACGAGGTGCACCTCGGCGGCGAACTCCGAGCCCTCCACCGTGTGCTCGGCGGGCGTGTGCCAATGGACCTGGAGCAAGCGGTAGGCGTCGTCGCCGACGCGGACCTCGCTGCCGCTATCGAACGTGATCAGCGGCAGCGGTTGTCGCTCGACGCCCGACGCGGCGCTGATGTAGGAGGCCACAGGCGCGGACGCGTCCGACAGCACACAGCCGCCGATGTCGATTGGCGACTGTCCACCGCCCAATTCGCCAACCTCGGTCATGGCAATTCGACTCCGACTGCGCCCGGTGGGTTCGAGCGGTAGATTATCGTGCGGATGCCGACGATTAGCGCTCAGGCGGACACAGATTCCCCCGCGGTCTTGAGGACGGAACGATGGCAGAGCAACAATACGAGACCTACGACCCCGCGATACACAATCGCTCGACCCCACAGGAGACCTTCGGTCCGGTGGTCAAGGTCGACAAGCTGGAAGACGGCGGCGTCTACCTGATCACGCTCAACCGTCCGCATCGACTGAACTCGATCGGCGACGGCGTGGGCGAAGCGCTGTACGACGCCTTCGTCGAGTACCGGGACGACCCCAACGCCCGCTGCGCCGTTTTGACCGGCGCCGGACGGGCGTTCTGCGCCGGCGCCGATCTGATCAACACCGCCGTCACGCGTGAGGCCGAGCGGGACGGCCGGCCCTCGCCCGTGCATGTGCCCGATCGGCGCAAGAGCGCGGTGCCCCTGTCGGAGTCCCTCAACCTGTGGAAACCGACGATCGCCGCGATCAACGGCTGGGCCGTCGCCGGCGGATTCATGTACGCGATGCAGTGCGACATTCGGATCATGTCCGAAGAGGCGAAGGTCGGCATAGCGGAGGCGCGCTGGAACATGGGCGGCGCCGGCTGGATGGTCCCCCTGACCCGCCAGATCGGGCTCGGCTCGGCGATGGAGCTGACGCTCTGGGGCGACACCCAGTACGACGCCGAGCGCTGCTACCAGCTCGGCTGGGTCCAGCGAGTGGTGCCGCAGGAGATGCTGCTCGAGACGGCCCTCGCATACGCGCAACGGATGCTGTATCTCGCTCCGCAAGCGGTGCGCAACATGAAGCAGGCGCTTTATCGCGGCTACTACATGGAGCCGCTCATGGGGCAGCAATTCGGCGCAGCGATCGAACAGAATCTGCAGGGCATGAACGACTCGATTGAGGGGCCGCAGGCGTTCTCCGAGAAGCGCCGGCCCAACTTCACGGATACGTAGGCCATGCGGACACTCAAGATCGTCTGGCACGAGCAGACGTCCGACTTCGGTCAGCCGATGCCCTGGTTCGGTTCGTGGCTGATCGGCGACGGCGAGACCGAGGGCGACTGGTTCCACTCCGGCCGCGGTGCAGCCGAGACCTCGCATGCGCCCCCCGCCGAAGCCGTCGGCGTCCGCCTCCGCTTCTGGCCCTCCGAAGGCCTCGATCCCGAGTACATCGACCTCCCGCTCCCCGACAACGGCCTGATCGAAACAATCGCCCTCGACTACGACCACCCCGGCCCGTTCTCGCGGTTGGATCTGTCGCAGCTCTGACTCAAGTCCCCTCTCCCCGAGGGAGAGGGCTAGGGTGAGGGCCTCGCGGACATCCATTGGCTCGGTTAGACTCTGACCAGTGATCGAGAGATGGCAGGTGTCGCCTGCATCGAGATACGGCAGGTGTTGCCCTGCCTGGAAGGATTTGCGCATGGTGACCGCTGAACGACCCTCGGCTGACCCGGTGGGCTATGAGATTCCCCAGCACCGCACCCTGACGCCGGGGGTTGAGGGCTGGGCCCGCACGGCGCGACCCGGCGACCCGAACAAGTACTTCATGGTCTCGGCCGACTGCCATGTGCACGAGCCGGTTGACCTGTGGGAGCGCCGCGTCGACGAGCAGTACCGACACCGCCTGCCCCGCATCGAAGTCGACGAGGACGGCGTCCGCTGGCAGGTGACCGAGGGTCACCGCCCGACCAAGATTCGCGACCTCAAGCTGGCCGGTGAAGACCTGGTCCGCGACAAGCACGGCAACGCCTTCCCCGAAGAGCGCGTCCGCGACATGGACCGCGACGGCGTCGACGCCGAGATCATCTTCCCCAACAAGGGACTCTCGATGTGGGCGACCTCCGACCCCGTCTTCGCGAACGCCATGTGCCGCGCCTGGAACGACTGGGCCTGGGAGACCTTCGGCGACACCTATGACCGCTCGTCGCCGCTGGCCAGCGTGGCAACCGGCGATATCCCCGGCGCGATCGAGGAGATCTACCGCTCGGCCGAGCGCGGCTTCCGCGGCCTCTCCTTCCCGGCCAAGCCGGTCTGGGGACCGACGGGCGAGGACTCGCGCAACTACAACCTGCCCGAGTTCGACCCGCTCTGGGCCGCGGTCGAAGAGACCGGGCTGCCGATCACGTTCCACGTCTCGACCGGCCGCGACCCGCGCGGCGCGCGCGGCAACGGCGGCGCGGTGACGAACTACGTGTTCCACTCGCTGGCGATGACCATGGAGCCGATCATCAACATGTGCGCCTCGGGCGTCTTCCAGCGCTTCCCCGGATTGCGCGCCGGCACGATCGAGGCCGGCATCGGCTGGATCCCGTGGGCCCTGACCGCGATGGACGAGGCCTACCACAAGCACCACATGTGGGCCTTCCCCAAGCTCGAGGGACTGCCCTCCGACTACTACCGCTCCCACTGCTTCGGTTCGTTCCAGGACGACGGCCCGGGCATCGATCTGGCCCGCAAGTACGACCTGATCGACAACCTGCTCTGGGCCAACGACTACCCGCACCACGAAGGTTCGTGGCCGCACTCGGCCGCCGCGATCGAGCGCACGATGGGCGACCTGTCGGACGAGGAACGAGCCAAAATCCTCGGGTTGAACGCCGCCCGGCTGTTCAACTTCGAGGTACCCGAGTCAAAGCGGTAGACGCTGAGAGGCGTCCCTCGACGCTCAGAAACGAATCAATCGGCGAGTCGTATCTGTGTATACTTCGCCGATAGTGAGATAGCGAACCACAGCACCGAAGATGCGCTGAAAGGACTGGTCGCAGTTATGAGATTTCCAACATTGAAGGGGCGCAGGCTGACGAGCGCATTGCTCTTTGCCGGCGCCGCGCTTGTCGCCGGCGCCGTCATCGGCGCGTGTACGTCGGACGAGGAAGACCAGCAGGCCCAGGCGCAGGACCAGCAGGTCCAGCAAATGCAACAAGAGCAGGACCAGCCGCAGGCCGCTCAGCCGCAGCAGCAGCAACAGCAGCAGGACCAGCCGGCGCAGGTGACCGGTGAGGCCCGCGAGAACACGGTGCAACTGGTCAAGGACCGAGGCACCCTCCTCTGCGGCGTCAAGCAGACCCAGCCGCTCTTCGGATTCCGCGAGCCCGACGGCACGGTCGTCGGCTTCGACGTGGACTTCTGTGAGGCCATCGCGGCCGCCATGGAAGTCGACCTCGAGTTGGTTGACGCGTCCGACGCCTCGACGAGATTCGAGCTGCTGGCCAACGGCAACATCGACGTCCTGATTCGCACGACCACCATCACCGCGTCGCGCGACCGCGAACTCGCCGTCGACTTCGCCCAGACCACCTTCTACACCGGTCAGGGATTCGCGGTCCACGCCGGCTCCGGCATTGAGTCCACGTCCGACATGGGCGGCGCGACCATCTGTGTGCAGTCCGGTACGACGACCGAGCAGAACCTGGCCGACCACTTCACCGACCTCGGCCTGAGCTACACGCCGCTCGGCGGCTCCGACCAGGAGACGCAGGACGCCTTCCTCGCCGGCCGCTGCGACGTCTGGACCGCCGACCAGTCCAACCTCGCCTCTCGTATCGGCGTGCTCGACAACGCCAGCAACTTCGTCATCCTCGGTGAGCTGATCTCCAAGGAGCCGCTCGCTCCTGGCGTCCGCGACTACGACTCCGAGTGGAAAGACGTCGTCAACTGGGTCGTCCACGGTCTGATCGCCGCTGAAGAGATGGGCATCACCAAGGCCAACGTGGCCGCGATGGCCTCCAACCCGCCCAACACCGCCGTCGCTCGCCTGCTGGGCGTTTCGTTCGAAGGCGGTGAGGTCTCGACCCTCGGCTTCGACTCGGTCGGCGCACAGTTCATTCAGCGCGCCATCGCCGCGGTCGGCAACTACGGTGAGATCTACGCGAACAACGTGGGCGACGCCGTCCCGCGCGCCTGCTCGCTGAATGCGCTCGCCTCGGAGGACAAGAGCAACTGTCCGCCAGGCACGGGCGGCATCCAGTACGCACTGCCGTACCGCTAAGCCGGCAACGCTCGGCATCGCAAGCAAGGGGTCGTCCGAACGGACGACCCCTTTGCTGTCACCGCGCGCGGCTGTCATCTGGTATCCGAGACGGGCAAAGACACTTGATTTCGAATCTCGGTTAACCTGTGGCGGAACCGCGCCGCGTGAGATGTTGACGCGATTCGCGAACGGAACGGCATGTCCGCTCAAGCGCCTGCGACGCCAACGCCTCCCGAAGGCCCCTCCACGACCTCGGGCGAAGTGCCGCTGTTTTATCGACGCGGCTTCCGCAATGTGCTTCAACAGGCGATCTACGTCGCCGCAACCGCGATCGTTGCCTGGTACGTCTACACCTCGCTCGATCTCCGCGAATTTGGATTCGGATTCCTCAGCGACCCGGCCGGCTTCGCTGTCGGCTCGCAGTGGCTGATCGACGTTGACGGAGTGACCAACTCCCGCTTGACGATGTATCTCGTCGGCGTCTGGGCCTCGATCCGCGCGGTGCTCGTCGCGATTTTCCTCTCCACGATCGTCGGCGTCGTCGTCGGCGTCGCGCGGTTGTCGTCCAACTTCCTCGTCTCCAAGATGGCGATGCTGTTCGTCGAGATCTTCCGCAACACCCCGCTGCTCGTTCAGGTCGTGTTGTGGTACGCCATCCTGCTCGTCGGCGCCCCCATCATCCAGAACGTCGTCAACGTCGGCGACTTCTTCTTCCTCTCCAACCGCGGCATCGCGATTCCCTGGCCGGTCCCCTCGGGCGGACTGTGGGGCGTGCCCGACTGGTTTGTCGGCGTCTGGGTGATCGTCCTGATCCTCGCGTTGATCGTGGCGATGAGGATTCGAGCGAGCAGACAGGAGCTTGAGCGCGAGACCGGGCAACCGCACTACGCGAACCGCTGGGCGTTCTCGGTCTTCGCGGGCGCAGCGCTGATCTCGTTCCTGCTGCTCGGCGTCGTCGTCTCGATCGACCGGCCGATCATCGACGGCACGCAATACGCCGAGGGCATGGTCGTCAAGCCGGAGTTCGCCGCGCTGGTGCTCGGTCTGACGGCCTACACCGGCGCATTCATCGCCGAGATCGTGCGCGCCAGCATCCAGGCGCTGCCGCGCGGGCAGACCGAGGCGGCGAACTCGATCGGTCTCTCGGGCTATCAACGGCTCACGCTGGTCATCCTCCCGCAGGCATTGCGTCAGATGATCCCGTCGGTCACCAACCAGTACCTGAACGTAAACAAGAACTCGTCGCTGGCCTACGCCGTGCTCTACGACGACCTGTTCCGAGTCGCGACGGTGGTGCAGAACAAAGCCGGTCACGCGCTGGAAATGTTCTTCATCATCATCGTCACCTACATGCTGATTTCGTTCGCCATCTCGGCGGTAATGAACGTCCTCAATGCGCGGGTCACCGCGCATCGGTTGTGAGGCGGGACTGATCATGGCCAACGTTCCCGCACAGAATCCGCAGCGCATCGTCCTGCCGCCGCACCGCCAACGCGCGCGGCGACCGTTCAGCGTCCGAGCGCGCGAATGGATCCATCGCAATCTGTTCCCATCCATGGGCGGAACAGCGCTGACGATCCTCTCGGCGGGATTCATGGGCGTCATGGTCGCCGGCGTGATCTGGTTCGTGTTCTTCGACGCGAACTGGAACGTGATCACCGCCAACCGCTGGCTGCTCTTCGCCGGCTCGTTCCCGCGTGAGGAGGCCTGGCGTCTCTGGACCAGCATCGCCGTCGTGATGTTCCTGATCGGCCTCGCCTACGGTACCTGGTCCAGCCTGGGCCGCCGGGACACGCTGTTCGTCGTTCTCACCGGCGCATTCGTGATCTTCCTGATGGCCCACGGCGGCGCGTCGATCTGGTCGTCGATCTGGTTCCTCGTCGCCATCGGCCTGCTCTACGTCGGCTACTACCTGACCGTCTGGATGCCGCGCGAGACATCGACGCGCCGAACCTGGCATCAGCGCATCGTCGGCGGCTTACTGGCGCTCTCGCTTCCGATCGTCTTGATCATCCTGATGGCGGCCGGCGGCGCGACGACGCGCCAGTTCGACGGATTCGTTCTGAATCTGATCCTCGCCCCGGTCGGGATCGTGGGCGGACTCGTGGTTGCGATCCCGCTCGCGCTGGGCCGCGCATCGACGATGCGCACGATCAAGTGGACCTGCACCGCCTACATCGAAGTCGTGCGAGGAGCGCCGCTGCTGGGTTGGCTGTTTGTGGCGCTGTTCATCCTGACCGACGTGATCGGCGACAACCTGATCATCAACACGATGGTCGTGCTGGCGGTCTTTACCGGCGCCTACATGGCCGAGTACATCCGCGGCGGCCTACAGGCGCTGCCGCGCGGTCAGTACGAGGCGGCCCAGGCCGTCGGGCTGACGAAGCTCCAGTCGATGCAGCTCATCATCCTGCCGCAGGCGCTGAGGATTTCGATCCCACCGATCGTGGGTCAGGCGATCGCCATCTGGAAAGACACCACGCTGGTCACGGTGATCCTGACGCTGCGGGAACTCAAGGGCAACGCCGACTCGGCGATCGCGCAGTCGGAGTTCATCCCCGACCGGATCGAGGCCTACGTCTTCGTCGCGGTCGTCTTCTGGGTCGTCGCATTCATGATGTCCCGCATCTCGCAGCGGGTCGAGCGCGCCCAGGGCATCGGCGAGCGCTGATCCGGACCGATCAGTCCGCCACCTCCGCCGTATCGCTAAGCGCCGGGCTCTCGTACTCTTCGTCGTCATCATCCGGGTCCCACAGCGGGTATTCTGGTTCGGCAAACCGAGCCCCCTCGGGAACGTTGACTTCAACCACCGCCGCGTCAACGCACGAATGATGCGGAATCTCCTCGTCGTCTTCGACGTAGCCCTCCATGTGAAACTCGATGGCCTCACGGATCAGTTCCTTCGTCTCTTCGAAGGTGTCGCCCGTCGTCACGCAGCCTGGCAGATCAGGGACAAATGCGCACCAGTTGTTCGGCGCCTTCTCGAAAACTACGACGTATTTCATCGCAAGTCCTCTTCCTTTAGGCCGGCTTGCTCAAGAATACTCTTCCAGGTGTCGATTTTCAGTTCGTCGCGAAAGTGGCCGGGAATCGTCACCTTGCCCGGTTTCCTGCGATGCTTGAACTGCCGATGGCTGCCGCGCTGGCGCACGAGGTACCAGCCGTCTTCCTCAACCACCTTGATCGCGTAGCGCACCTTGGGCATCCCCTCATTATCCGAGGCCGCAGCGACCAGCGATAGTATGTCCCCATACAGACCACTCCCCCAGGAGCCGACCATGACCACTGAAGATCTCGCGATCGCTCAGCCCGCACCACCGAAAGGCGCTCAGGCCCCGGAAAGCGCCAGCGATTTCGAAGGCCCCGAACGCCTCAGAGGCCAATCCGACATGATCATCACCGAGCATGTCGACAAGTGGTTCGGCGACTTCCAGGCGCTCGATGACGTCTCGCTGCGAATCAAGGAGCACGAAATCGTCGTCATTCTCGGACCGTCCGGTTCCGGCAAGTCAACCTACATCCGCTGCCTCAACCGGCTCGAGGAGCACGACGCCGGACGCATCGTGATCGACGGCATCGAGCTCAACGAGGACGTCCGCGCGATGGCGGCGATTCGCTCCGAAGTCGGGATGGTCTTCCAGCAGTTCAACCTCTTCCCCCACCTCTCAGTCCTGAGCAACATCACCCTCGGCCCGCAGAAGGTGCGCCACATGCCCAAGCTCGAGGCCGAAGCGCTCGCCATGCAACTGCTGGAGCGCGTCGGCATCCCCGA
Source organism: Dehalococcoidia bacterium (assembly GCA_965204335.1). Taxonomy (GTDB): domain Bacteria; phylum Chloroflexota; class Dehalococcoidia; order Bin125; family Bin125; genus Bin125. The sequence continues at coordinate 1,609,119 of OZ241982.1, forward strand.
GCAGGCCGACAAATTCCCGGCTCAGCTCTCCGGCGGACAGCAGCAGCGCGTCGCCATCGCCCGAGCGCTCGCCATGCAGCCCAAGATCATGCTCTTCGACGAGCCGACTTCCGCGCTCGACCCGGAAATGATCAAGGAAGTGCTCGACGTGATGCAGGAGCTCGCCGAGTCGGGCATGACCATGATCGTGGTCACCCACGAGATGGGCTTCGCCCGCGAGGTCGCCGACCGGCTCGTTTTCTTCGACGAGGGCGCGCTGGTCGAACAGGGCACGCCCGAGCATTTCTTCACCAACCCGCGCGAGGAACGAACCAAGCTCTTCCTCAGCCAGATCCTCTAATCCCCTCTCCCTGAGGGAGAGGGTTAGGGTGAGGGTTCCGATGGCCGACCTTAGTAACGTCCGCGCGCTCACCTTCGATGTCTTCGGCACCGTCGTCGATTGGCGATCCTCAGTGTCGGCCGAAGTCGCCGCATTCCTCAGCAGACACGGCGTCGATGCCGACGCCGGCATGTTCACGGATCGCTGGCGCCGCGAGGGCTACGCCGGCGGCATGCGCCTCGTCCGAGACGGCGAGTTGCCCTTCCAGACCGCCGACCAACTGCACCTGCGGATGCTGAAGATTCTGTTGGAGGAACTGGACGTCAAGGCGGAAGACGCCGAAGTCGAAGAACTGAATCGAGCCTGGCACCGGCTGCATCCCTGGATCGACTCGCCCGGCGGTCTCCAGCGCCTGCGCTCGCGCTTCGTCGTCTCCACGCTCTCCAACGGCAACGTCGACCTGCTGGTCAACATGGCCAAATTCGGCGGCCTCCCCTGGGACTGCGTCCTCTCGGCCCAGATCACCGGAGCCTTCAAGCCCGAACCGCAGTGCTACCAACGAGCCGCGGAGTTGCTGGGTTGCGAGTCCGAGCAGGTGATGATGGTCGCCGCGCACCAGGGTGACCTGCTCGCCGCCGCCAACACCGGTATGAGAACCGCCTTCGTCCCCCGACCCGACGAAGCCGGCCCCAACTTTCCCGTCGACCTCACCCCCGACCCCTCCTTCGACATCGTCGCCGCCGACTTCCACGACCTCGCCGCCCAACTCGGCTGCTGAGTTGAAACAGAGATCAAGATGACCCTCAACCCCGACGCCTACACCACCATCGACATCGACAAGCGCTCCGACGGCGTGACGGTCGCGACGCTCAACCGTCCGGAGAAGCTGAACGCCGTCAACTCGGCGATGCATCGCGAACTCGCTTCGCTGCCGGTCGACGCCAACCGCGACCATGAAGTTCGCGTCCTGGTCCTGACCGGCGCCGGCCGCGCCTTCTGCGCCGGCGGCGACTTCTCCGCCGATCGCGACGAGCCGATGGGCGGGCGCTATCTGAATCGGATGAACGAGGCTCGGCTGATCGTCGACAACTGGCTCGACTGCGAAAAGCCGGTCGTCTGCGCCGTCAACGGCTACGCGCTCGGGTTGGGCGCCACGGTCGCACTCATGGCGGACGTCGTCTACATCGGACGATCAGGCGTCCTGGGCGACACGCACGTCAACATGGGCATCGGCGCCGGCGACGGCGGCGGTGTGATCTGGCCGATGCTGGTCGGTCCGGCGCGGGCCAAGTACTTCCTCATGACCGGCGAGCACATCCGGGCCGAACAGGCCAAGGACCTGGGACTGGTCCAGGACGTCGTCGAGGACGACGATCTGGTGCCGACCGCGATTGCGCTCGCCGAGCGGCTCTCGAACGGTCCGCTGGCTGCGATCTCGGCGTCGAAGGTGCCGATCAACAAGTGGATCAAGCACGTCTCCAACCTCGTCCTGCCCCTGTCGCTCTCGATGGAAGAGGCGACGATGACCGGTCCCGACGCTGCGGAGGCGCAGGCGGCATTCCGCGAAAAGCGGCAACCGGTCTACCGGCGTTAACCCCGCAGTCAGAATCGCGGATAGGCTGACGGGTAGTGCGGGGTGCGCCGCCCTGCTCGAACCGCCGAATGGTTCGGGCATTAGCGCGGCGGGGCGATCAGATCGCTGAACGGCAGGTTCATCCATATGTTGCTTGGTCTGACGCTGTCCCCTCACCGGGTGTTGAGTGGGGCGTTGATGACTGTGTTGATGATTGTCTGGTCGTTGGCTGCGCTCTTGGCGTTCGCTGCATGTACTGACTCCGACGATCAGGCCGAAGCTCCCGCTCCACAAGCCCGGCAAGCGGATGCCGCCGGACAACAGGAGCAGGTCGGCGCATCGGCAGATTCACAGCCTGAGCAGGAACAAGAGACGGTCCAGACGCAGGATTCCGCTGCCTCCAACGTTCAACCGGCGGAGCAGGACCAACAGCCGTCGGCCGCCCGGGCGATGGATCGGGACCAGGCCCAGCCGCAACAGCAGACCCAGGGCTACGGACCGTCCGATGCCTACGGGCAAGCTGAGCAGGAATCCCAGGACAACGGTCCGCCGCGGCCCGTGGCTCCGGTGCGCAAGTGGCTCGTCGAAGGCATCTCGCTGACCCCCAGCGTTTCGGACGAACGCGACGAGTACGGCTGGTCGGCGGCGATTGAGGAGGACGTGATCGCGGTGAGCGCCCCGTATCACGATGTGATGGGCGAGGACACCGGCGCCGTGTTCATCTTCGAGCGAGTGGACGGCGAATGGATTGAGACCGCGTACCTGCTTCCGCCGTTTCCCGATCCGCTCGGCTGGTTCGGGCGCTGGCTCGCAATCGACGATGGACGTCTCGTGATCGGCGCGCCGTACGAGGACGGACTGCGGGATGATGGCAGCCGGATCGAGGACTCCGGTGTCGCGTACGTCTATGAGAAGGTCAACGCCGAATGGGTGCGGACGGGCACGCTGCTGCCACAGGTCGCGACGGCAGGCGCATCGTTCGGCTGGAGCGTGGCGATCTCCGGCGACCGGATTGCCGTCGCGGCGTGGGAAGATCCGTTGTTCGGCGAGCAGACCGGCTCGGTCACGACATTCACGCAGCACAAGGGTCTCTGGCGGGCGGAGGCGGTCTTTCAGCCGGCCGAGGCGGGCGAGCGGATGATGTTCGGCCGTGACATCGAGCTGCAGGACGGCGTCCTTGTCATCGGCGCCCCGGGCGACGACACGATCGCCGAAGACGCCGGGGCCGTCTACGTCTGGCACCACTACGACGACGAATGGCACTTCGCCGGCAGGTTGGTCGCCGCCGACGGGATCGCCGGCGACAAGCTTGGCTCGCAGGTATCCCTGCAGATGCCGTGGCTGGCTTCCGGCGCGTACGACCACGACGATCCCTATTGGAGCGCCGGAGCAACCTACGTCTGGAAACTCGACAACCTCTGGAACTTCCACGCCAAGCTTGAGGCGTCGGACATGCAGCCCGGCGACTGGTTCGGCTACTCGGTCGACATCAACGACGACCGCATGGTGATCGGCGCTCCGCACCGCGCGCATCCCGAGTCGGGCACGTACCGCAGCGGCGCCGCGTACGTGTTCGAGTTGGTTGACGATCAGTGGCTGGAAGTCGGTGTGTTGGGGCCGGTCGACGCGATCGAGGCCGGCGAGCGAGCGGAGTTCGGCTGGGTCACCGAGATCTTCGGCACGACCGCAGTGGTCGGAGCCTGGCTCGCGGACACAGAAGTCGGCGGTGAAGACGCCGGCGCCGCCGCTATCTACGAACTCCCAGAAACCGAGTTCGAAGACCAGAGCAGCGAATAGCCCTCCGCCATTCTCCATCTGTCATACGGGGGAGAATGCAGTTAGCCCTCCACCCTTCTCCCCACGCAAGGTGGGTGGAGATGCCGTTAGCCCTCCACCCTTCTCCCCCCGCATTGCGGGGGGGAGATGCCGCAGGCAGAGGGGGGCAATCCTACCGATCGGGACCCCGCACCACAACGCCGCCGTCGACCGGCAGGATGACGCCGGTTACGTACTTGGCCTCGTCACTGGCCAGATAGACGGCGGCCCAGGCGATGTCCCACGGTTCACCCTCCTGCCTGAGCAGGCTCGCGTTCTTGCGACGCTCGCGCAGGTCGTCGGACATGCCCGCCGCATAGACCATCGGCGTGTAGACCGGACCCGGCATGATGCAGTTGGCGCGAATCCGGTCGCGCCCGTGGTCGACGGCCAGCGCCTGCGTCAACGTCGCGACCGCGGCCTTGCTCACGCTGTACGCGGTCAGACCGCGAGGCCGGAGGGCCGCGATTGAAGACACGTTCGTGATCGCCCCGCCGCCGCTCTGGCGCAGCGCCGGCACGGCGTGTTTGCAGGTCAGCATCATCGAGGTCACATTGACCCGCTGCACATGCTCCCACTCGACCTCGGAGACCTGCTCGACCGTTCCCCGGCCGCCGATGCCGACGTTGTTGTGCAGCACATCGAGCTTGCCGTAGCGGCTGACCGCATCGGCCACGATCCGCGCGCAATCCTCGGTCGAGGTGACGTCCGCAACGGCGATCGCGGCGTCGTTGCCTTCCGCCCGGATCATGTCGAGCGTTGCCTGCACGGCCGCCTCGTCGCGGTCGACGAGCAGCAGGTCGGCGCCCTCGCGGGCGAACAGGATGGCGGTCGCGCGACCGTTGCCGATGCCCTCGGCGCGGGAACCCGCGCCCGTGACAATGGCGGATTTGCCGGCGAGTCGTTCGGGCATGGGACGGTCCTTTCGCCCGCTAGTCGAAATCAAGCGGCCGCGTTGCGGATGTAGGACGCTGTTGCGGTTTCCACAGGACCTCCCGCAACAGCGCGGGAATCGCCTGCGGCAACCGTAGTCGACCCCGCTCCTGGCGGTCGGCGCGGACCCAGAGGATCATGATGATCAGCAGTAGCGGTCCGTAGAAACCGGCCAGTCCGAGGAATACCGTCGGCAGCGTGTTGGCCTCGACGAATTGCCCGAAGATGGGCAGGAAGGGCAGCATGATCAGCGCCCAGCCCATGTGATTCAGCGAGAGCGCCGTGGCTCGGAGGTGGGAGGGGATGCGGCGATTCAGGTAGCCCTCCATCAGCGGCATCTGCGCGCCGCGCGCGAAACCAAGCACGGCAAACAGCGCAATCGCCCCGAGTTGGTCCCAGAGCGCGATGCCGACGTACACGCCGACCACCCAGAACGGCATCGAGGCCAGCGTCCGCACAATACCCAGGCGAATGGCGAGCCAGAACGCGAGAGCGGCGCCGATGACGGTCGCGATGTGCGGAGGGGCTTGCAGCGCGGTAAAGAGCCAACCGATGTCGATTCCCTGCTCCCTGAGGAACGGCTGGATCAGATAGAACTCGGGAACCAGCGCCGCCACGAGCAGGGCGCTGAAGATCAGTGAGTAGCGGATCGTCGGCGTCTTGCCGGCCAACCGCAGCGTTTCCTTCATCAGGCTGACGTAGGACAGCGCCGGTTCATCGCCGCTGTGAGCGCGTCTCGGCGGCTCGCGGAAGCCGAATGCAATCAGCAGGGCCAGTCCGCTGCCGATGCAGCAGAAGATCACGGTCGCCTGCAGGCCGATCATGCCGGCCAACACGCCCCCGATGAACGTCGCCGCCACCATGGCGATCGATCGGACAGCGAAGGCACGTCCGGCCTGGCGCTCGAAGTCCCGCGAACGTCCCAGAGCCTGGAGGGAGTCGTGAAGGAACGCGCTGTCGGTGCCGGTCAGCGTGACCATGGACAATCCCCAGAGCCCCCAGGCCACCGCCGCCTGCCAGAAGGAGGCCGAGAAGGCGAACCAGATGATGAAGGCGATGTAGATGACCAATGACGCGCGGATGACGCGGACGCGTCCGAACCGGTCGGCAATCGCCCCGGCCGGCGCCTGTCCGAACGAGGTGATCACGTAGAACGCGGGGCCAATGGCCGTGAGCTCGGCAAAGGTCAGGCCGACCTCATCCAGCGCAAACACGATCCAGATCGGCAAGAAGAATTGCAGGCTTTGGAAGAAGTAGAACACCGGATAGAGACGCACATTGCGCCGCCACCGCGGCCGCTCGTCAACGCCATTGAGACTGGGCGTGATACTCACCATCGCAGGGTAGGCGTTCGCAGCGTCGGGGACGCGCGAAGCCCGGTGAGCACCGGCGATAGACTTGCCCCAACCAAACCCAGACAGCTGAATGGTGCGTATCGATGTCCTACGAACAGATTCTGACTGAGACGATTGGGCGCGTCGGCGTGATCCGACTGAACCGGCCCGAGAAGTTGAACGCCTGGACCGACGTGATGGCCGGCGAGATGACCGACCAGATCGAGGCCTGGAACGCCGACGACGGAATCGGCGCGATCGTGATCGCCGGCGAAGGCCGCGCCTTCTGTGCCGGCGCCGACCTGCAAGGCTTCAACCAACGACTCGCCGACGATCCGGAGGCGCGTGCCGGCGCCGGTCGAGCGGTCAACTGGACGCAGTTCATTCGCGAGTCGAAGCCGGTGATCGTGGCGATCCACGGCTACGCGGTCGGCGTCGGACTGACGCTCGCATTGCCGGCCGACGTCCGCTACGCGGCCGAGGACACGAAGCTGTCGATTCGGTTCGTCAAGGTCGGCCTCGTGCCCGAGCTCGGCTCGACTCGACTGTTGGCGCAGCTCGTCGGCCTGGGCCACGCGACCGACATCTGCCTCTCCGGCCGGATGGTCCCGGCCGATGAGGCGTACCGGATTGGCCTCGTCTCGGCGGTGGTGCCGAAGGAGGACCTGTTCGCCACCGCGTTGGCCAAGGCCGAAGAGTATGCCAGCAACCCCACGGCCGTCGTACGCAAGATCAAGACCCTGCTCAACGACAACGTCACCGAGCCCAACCTGATGCGAGTGATGGAGCGCGAGGGCGCCCGAGACCGAGAATCGCGCCGCCTGCCGTCCCACGAAGAAGCGGTCACCGCATTCCTCGAAAAGCGCGAACCGGTCTTCAACCAGTAGGCGAGTGGCGCTCTCCCAGGCAGAGTTCGAGGCGATCCTCGCTGACGATTCGAAGCGGATCGTCGGGGACATCGTCTGGGAGTCGGTGGGCGGCCACGCGGATGCCAGGCGGTTCGATGCTCATGTCTCGTCCGATGCAGGCAGGGACCTCGTTGTCCAGGGCTACTTCCGCCCCAGCAAGCGAAAGCTCGCGCTCTCGCTCATCGCTTCCGGACGCAGAGTCGCCGGGGTCGACTTCGGGTCCAATGTCAGGCATCGCAACCTGTCCGGCACCCGAGTAACCGGCCCCCACTTGCAGTTCTGGTCGGAGCAGGCCGGAGAAGTGGAAGCCCAGCCACTGCCGAAGGCAGCGCCTGACTGGGATCAACCCGCGGAGGTCTGGGCCTGGATGTGCGAAAGACTGGGTATCCTGCATTTGGGCGAAATGATTCCGCCCGACGACGATGAGACGGGAACATGAACCCAGACGAGTTGCGACGGGACTTGCGCAACGTGCTGCCGGATTGCTACGAGGTCTTTGAGCCTGATCCGGACGGCTCGATCGAAGTGTCCGGCGAATGGTGGGCAGACGATGGGGGCGGGATCAACGTCACTGTTGTGATGACCGAGCATGGGCTTGAGGTCACGGAGGATGGTTGGAACACCACGCGACGACTCCTCTGGCTCGGAAGCCCGATTGGCGACCATATCCTCGACCGCGTAGCGGAGATCGCCGAGCGGGCCGGTGCGCAATCGGACAGATCGCATGTGTTCATTCCCGGTCTCAAACTGAGGGAGATTCCCGAGGCAGTGTCGCGGATGGCCTGGATCATCCTGAATATCACCAGGATTCGACCACCGGAAGATGTCGCGGGAGAGGCGGCTCAGTCGGTGGCAGCCGCCGATTGAGCCGCACTCAACAGCAGCCGTCCAACCGCTTCCAGATCCTCCGCCGTGTGCGTGGCCCCGTGGCGACGAAGGTAGTCGGCGTCTCTGAGACCGACGATTCCGATCACACCGGCGAAGCCGGCGTTGCGTCCTGCGCCCATGTCCGATTCCGTGTCGCCCACGATGACCGCCGTTTCCGGTGCTCCGTTGAGGATCTCGAGGGCGTGCATCAGCGGCGCGGCGTGGGGCTTCGGGTCGCTGGCCGTGTCGGCCCCGATGATCGTCCGGAACCGATCCGTCCAGTCGAGCAACTCGACCGTCTTCCGACCGGCGTCCTCGCGCTTGTTCGTCACGACCGCGAGCGGCACCTCGGCGTCACGGAGCGCATCAAGCAGCGGCTCGGCCCCCGGCAGCGGCCGCGTGCGAGGCATGTAGGTCTCCTCGTAGCGGCGGAGGTAGTCCATGTAGATCGGCTGCGCCTGCTCGAGGTTGAGCCCCAGCATGTGGTCCAGCATCACCGGCAGCGGCGGGCCGATGTACTTGAGCAGCAACTCCTTGTCGACCGCATGGCCGTGGGCGTTGATCGTCTCCAACATGCAGCCGATCACCAGCGGCTCGGTGTCCGCGAGCGTGCCGTCGAGGTCGAAGACGACCGATTGATAGCGAGGTCTCGTGCCGCTAGTCACTTGAATCCGATACGCCAGTCGTCGGAGCCCGGCTTGTCGCGTTCGCAGACCGCGAGCGTACCGTTGACGAAGACGCTCACACTGAGCGCCGGTCCGGGAATCGTTCAATCCCGCGCCGAGGGCCGCTCGGCCTCGGCTGCTGCTTGGCGGATCTCTTCGAGCAGCGCGTCGGCGTCAACATTCAGGATGTCCGCCGCGTTGCTGATGCTGAGTTGTTCTGTCGGTGCGACCATGTCAGCAGAGTAGCGTAGGGTTGGACAGCCTCTGACCTGATCAGGGGACAGCCGCTCTCCCATGTGTGGCGGAGAGCGCAGGACTGTCGATTCGGGGAGTCGCTCCGTGATTGAGTATTTCGTGCTGCTGGCAGGCCTGCTGGCCCTGTCGGCGTTTTTCTCCAGTTCTGAGACGGCGTATCTCTCGATCGAGGGCGTGCGGCTCGAGCACGAGCGTCAACGCCGCCTGCCCGGCGCCGACCGCGCCGCTGCCTTGCTACGCGAACCGCGGCGCCTGCTTGCTTCGATCCTCGTGGGCAACAACCTCGTCAATACCGGCGCCGCGACCGTCGGCGCGGTCATCGCCCAGGAACTGGTCGGCGGCAGCGGCGGACTGAGCATCGTCGTGGCCACTGTTGCGGTCACGATCCTGCTCGTGATCTTCGGCGAAATCGGCCCCAAGTCGGTCGCCTTGCACCACAACCTGGCCGTGGCTCGCTACTACTCGCTGCCGCTGACCTGGTGGGCGCGCCTGACGAGGCCGGCCGTGGCGGCGCTCGACTGGACCTCGCGAATCTGGCTGCGCGTCGTCGGCGGACAGGAGGAGGCCGGCTCGGCGCTGTCGCTCGGCGAGTTGCGCACGGCCATCGTCCAGGCCCGCGACGAGGGCGAGCTTGAGGGCCAGGACACCTCGGTCCTGCTCGGCGCGCTGCGCCTGGGCGAGACCCAGGTGCGCCGGATCATGACGCCGCGCCCGCAGATCAGGTCGATCGACTCGGCCGCGACGCTCGAGGAGGCCGGACGCACGTTCGGCGAGGCCGGATTCCTTCGCCTGCCGGTGCGCTACCGCTCGGCCGACGACTACATCGGCTACCTGCACGGCTCCGACGTGGTGGCCGAACTGGGACGGGGCAATCGCGACCGTCGCGTCCGCGACGCCATGCGCGAGGCGCCGGTCGAATCGGAGCGCGCCTCGGTCCAGCGCGTGCTCACGCAGATGCAGACGACCGGACAGCACCTGATGCTGCTGATCGACGAGTTCGGCGCGACCACCGGCCTGGTCACGCTGGAGGACATCCTCGAAACGGTCGTCGGCAACATCCGCAGCGAGACGCGCCCCGCCTCGGAACCGGTCCCGCTGCGAAACGCCGGCGAGGAACTCGTCGAGGGTCGCCGCGGACTGACCGACCTGGGCGCGGAGCTCGAGGTCGACTTCTCGGACGAGGAGGCGGAGACGGTCGCCGGCATGCTGCTGCAACGCTTCCGCCGCATCCCCCAGGCCGAGGAGTCCATCGACCTCTACGGCTACCGCTGGACGGTGGCCGAGTCGGACCGGCGCCGGATCCGCCTGGTCCGGTTCCGTAAGCTGAACCCGATTCAGGCCCATCGCGGCGACGCCAATGGCCTGGTCGAGTCCTGATAGGCTGAACAGAGCGTGCCGAGGTGGCGGAATGGTAGACGCGATGGTCTCAAAAACCATTGGGCGTAAAGCCCGTGCCGGTTCGAGTCCGGCCCTCGGTACCAGGCCCGCCTCAAGTTGCCGAGTAGTGTAACGGTAGCACTAGGGACTTTGGATCCCTCAGTTCAGGTTCGAATCCTGGCTCGGCAGCCAAACGTTGTCATTCGCGCCCCCGCCTGCCGTCATGCCCGAGCACGCCGGCGCCTCTCCGCAATCTGCTAGACTGGGTCTTGCCAAACAAAGGTCGTCGTCCGCGACCATTCGTATGCGATGGGACGCGCTGTTTGCGTGTCCCCTTCCGAGCCAGTGGCGCGGACTCACCTTTGTTTGGCGACAGTGTATCCCGTCGCCGGAAGGGGGCCTCGCGTGCTGAAAATTGGTATCATCGCCGTTCTGCTCGCCGCAATTGCAGTTCCCGCTGCGCTGTATGCGACGCAGGGGCAGTCAGGTACAGAGGCGCGAATCAACGCCTATAAGCATGAGGACGGGAGGATAGAGTTTGGTATGCAGCTAAGGGACGGAGATGATTGGGGTGAGCGACTCTTGCCCCGCGGCAGGTATCTGTCCGCAGACGCACCTATCGGACGTTGGCTGAACTCGACATCCGTATCGTTGGCCGATGCGTTTGATCGATACAATCCTATTACTCAAAGCGGCATACTCAATGACATTTCTTACAGCACGGAAATGTTGTGCTATGCACGGGCGCAGGACTTTGCAGCCGTGCCGGGGTGTCCGCTTCAGACGACTATAGTCGTACCAGCTTCTTCGGCAACCAATCGGGCCGGACGGCCTACCACCGCGACATTTGAGATAACATGCCGCAGTGGTGCCCTATACAGTTATATGGGAGAAGGTGTTGCTGCATCACCTATCTCAGCCACATTCAAGAGTCCGCACTTTTCTGCCTTGGTCCGGTTTGAGTTCCCAGCGCCCCGGACGCTTCGAGAGCAGTATGGCACAGAGACGTATGCGACCCTGGATAACCTGGGAGACTCGATAGAGCAGCACTATGACTATTACACGCAAAACGGCTACGCTGAAGTTAGATATCGCTATGCAACCCACAACTTCGAAACGGGCGACCCGATTGTTCGGTTTGCCTTCGAGGGGTCTGACGGCGTGTTGTGGCCTCAGTTTTGGTTGTCGAGTCTGCTGCTTGATCAACAATTCCTCCTTGACAGGGTGATTAGTCCGTCACACGATAGAGAGCGGCTTGTTGTTTCGGTTCCAGGATATGTTGGCGAGGACCGAGCAAGTGTGGAGGTGTTTGAGGCGACATTCGATGTCGGTGACCTTACAGATGTGCCAGTGGTGCTTAACATTTGGAACTGTGGGTCATACTGAAGCGATGAAGGGACGATAACACAGTGGCGAGGAGGCAACGAATGCGGACGATACAGCCCATGCGAGGCCCTGCTCAGGCGGTTGGTCTCATAATACTGATGGCGCTCGCGACGGTAGTGTTCTTCTCGTGCGGCGATGACGAGGTATCGTCCCCGCAACCATACGAGGCACGGCCATATGAGCAACAGCTCAGGCGCGACGTGGATGATGCGGCTCGGGTAGGCGCCAGGTCGGCAACAGCGGGATATCGCAGCGATGGAAAGCGCGTCGGCGACCCGTCTCCGATTCGAGACGAGACGGGGCGAGAAGAGTGCATTCAACACATGGCACTGGAACACATGGCTGCGTTGTCGACGAATGACTGTCGCAGCATCCTGGGCTGGGAGTGGTGTCCAGTCATGGCTGTCGCAATCGACTGGCGTCTGGACAACGGGCAGAGGATAGTGGAGTTGGCAGCGCTGTGGGAGCGGGACTGTTCATGACTAGAGACCCCGCTAACTGCAAGCGGGTACCGGTCCATTTCAGTGGAGGGGAGCGCCATTGAGGGCTAAAGGCTGTGAGTCAATCTGATGGCGCAACAAGCCGTCCAGCGGGTTTCGGTATGGGTTGACCCATTTCTCGCGTGGCTTCAAGCCAGTAACCGATGGCGGCTTGCGCTTCGGCGAGCGCTTCCTCGTGACTGTCTCCATGTGCCATGCACCCGGGCAACTCCGGGATGTTCGCGACGTACAGCTCGTCCTCGTCGCTCCAGTAGATGATGATCTGGTACTTGTGCATGGTGGTCGGGTCTGGCATGAATGGCTGCCCGGGCAGGACTTGAACCCGCAACCTAGCGGTTAACAGCCGCCCGCTCTAACGCGGAGTCAAGCGGATGGGCTCACCAACTCACATGCTGGCGCTGGTATTGGATGCCCGAACTCTCTCGCTGTGTCTATCCAGAGCGACATCGCGACCTGCGCCTCTCGGAGCGCCTCTTCGTAGGTTTCGCCATGCGCTGAACACCCGGGCAACTCTGGCATATGGGCGATGTAGGCGTCATCCTCATCGCTCCAAAAGATGATGATCTCGTACTGGAGCATTAGAGGCCTCCTGATACGTCGCGTAGGTTGTGTCTCACAAGCAGTGCTCGGAGTTGGCGCAGTTGGTAAGGTATCGCGTCTGATCCGCGTGGCTGCAGGTTAGCCGTCTCATCGATACCTGCTCTGGCAAAGATGTGATGACTGCCCCGAATTCGTTCTTCGAAACCCATTCTAACGAGAAGCGAGCGGACATCGTCGAATCGGATGTTAGCCAGGTGTGAGCCATCGAGAATGCGGTTGAGCAACCGTTGATGCCGGTTCAAGCCGCACTCCACTCGCCGTCGTAGTGAGATTGGCTGCCCGGGCAGGACTTGAACCCGCAACCTAGCGGTTAACAGCCGCCCGCTCTACCAATTGAGCTACCGGGCATCGCCTCAGCCATCTTAGCGCGACCCCGCAGGTCGATCATCTCCCGTTTGAGGCGGGAGATGCAGTCAGGCCGCCGACGGCGAGGGGATTGGGCGAGAGCGGGTCCTGGATCCTCAGGCTGAGCCGGCCTGCGAGCGCGTCGAGCAGCGGGTCGGCGCAGACCTCTCCCCGCCAGCCCTTGAGCAGCGGCGGGATCAGCTCGGGTGAGCGGCCCTGCTCGTTCCAGGCGATCAGCGCTCGAAGCTGAGAGCTGCTGCCGACCAGCGCCGGGTCAATCTCATGCTCGGCGCAGGCCGCGGCGAGCACCGATTCGAGGAAGAGCAACACCATCCGCGACGGCTTGCCGTTTCGGTGCTGCATCGCGCGCGCGGGCAACTCGTCGTCCGGCAGTTCATTGGCCGTCCAGACCGCATGCAAGACCTGCTCCCGATACCCCGCACTCAGTTTCCCGATCCCCCGGATCGAGGCGAGTTCGTTCTCCGAGACCGGCCGCGTCGCAGCCAGCGAGACCAGCAGGTCGTCGGACGCCACGCGGCGGAAGGGCATGTCGTGCCGCTGCGCCGTCGTCTCGCGCCAGGCCGAGAGCTCGCGCAGCGCCGCCAGCGAGCGCGGCGAGAGCTTGTTCGCGCCCGACAGCCGGCGCCAGCGATCGGTCTCGCGGTCCGAGAGCCTGTCCAGCCGGTTGTCCGTTTCTTCGCGCAACCAGCGCAGGCGGCGCTCGTCGTCGTACGTCATGCGCGAAGCAATTGCCTCGTGCAGCGGCAGCAGGTGGCGCACGTCGTCGGCGGCATAGCGCATCTGCGCTGCCGTCAACGGACGCCGTAGCCAGTTGGTCCGCGATTGCGAGGGCCCCAGCGAGCGGCGCAGCACATGGCCGACCAGGCGGTCGTAGGCCATCGGGTAGTAGAAGCCGTTGAACGCCGCGGCGAGCTGCACGTCGAACAGGTTGCCCGGCGCTCGTCCGGTGCGCTGCAGGCAGAAACGAGATTCCTGGTCGTGCGCATGAACGACGGTCACAACCTCGGGGTCGGCCATCAGATCCCAGATCGGCTGGTCGGGCGCCTTCTGGATGTGCTCGGCCAGCGGGTCGATCAGGTAGATGCCGTCCGGCGTCGAGACCTGCAAGAGCGCGAGCTGCGGCTGGTAGGTCCGCTCGGAGATGAACTCGGTGTCCAGCCCCATGACCCCGTGCGAGCGGATCCGCTCGGCGAGAGCGTCAACTTCCTCGTAGCGGTCGAGCAACGGTGCGGTGGAATCGGCAGCTTGAGCGTTGCTCAAGGGCATAAGCAGTTGAAGTCTTCCTGAACCGTCCCAGTGAGGATAGCGCCAACTGCATGATCAGTCTGCAACAGACTCGTCAGCGGGAGCGGCGCTGCTCGCGTGGTACGATCTTGCCCAGAGCAGTAATCGGAGCCCGCATGAAGGTCAGAGCCTCAGTCAAGAAACGCTCCCGCGACGACCAGATCGTTCGCCGCAAGGGACGCGTGTACATCATCAACAAGAAGAACCCGCGCAACAAGCAGCGACAGGGCTAAGCGGTCGGGCCCGGCAGTATTGGCCGGGCTGGGTGGCGGTGGCTGCGGTGGGCGACCAGGTTCAGCAGGCCCAGGCGGCGTTGGCGGCGTGCGGCGTTCCGGGCGTCGTTTCCGCGGTCGATCGGCTTAAGGGACAATCCCATATCAGTTGGCGAGTGGAACGGGTCGACCTCCCGCCGGTCGCCCTTCGGATCGAGCCTGAGCGGGGCATTCTGCCGCCCTACGACCTGCCCTCGGAGGCGAGGTTGCTCAGGCGCCTCGGACGGGCAGGCATCCCGGTCGCCCGAGTCCTGGGCGTGTGTGCCGATCTCGACCCCGCCGAGGTTGCAAATCGCGGCTGCGTGGTAATCGAGTGGGTCGACGGCGAGGTGCTGATCAGGAATCGCGTCGAGGCGGACGCCGCCCGCGCCTACTGCGACACGCTGCGCTCGATTCACACCCTCGACTGGCGAGCCGCCGGCCTCGACTGGATGCCCCTCCCGCCGGAGTCGGGCCCGGCGCTGCGCGAGCGCGCAGAGATCCTGGAGCGATTGCAATCGTTCGGCGTCGCCGACCTGCCGCACATCAGGCGTCTGCGGCAGGCGCTGGAGGGCCAGGCGCCGCAGAGTACGCCGCCCATGCTCGTCCACGGAGACGTCAACTTCGGCAACTTCATCCTGCGACCGGGAAATCCGCCGCAGATCGCCGCCGTGCTCGACTGGGAGCAGACCCACCTGGGCGACCCACTGTCCGACTGGGGACGCCTCGCAGCCGAAGACTTGCTCGGCAACCTCGATCTCTCCGATGGAGCCAGGCAGGTCATGCTTCAGTCGCTGGAGGGATATGCCCGTAGCGACGAGGACCTGCACTACTGGACGCTCCACCAGCTCTACAAGCACTCCTCGGCCACCGGCGCGCTGCTCGTCCTGAGAGGCTGGGACGTCGACCAGATCGCCGCCATGTACGCCGAGCCAACCGAGCGACTGCTGTCCGGGCGGGGACGTACCGGGGTCTGGGCTTAGACTCTCCGGTATGCCTGACGAGATTCAGTGGCTGGTGCCGCTTCCCGAGATCAAGTCTCGATATGGGACCAACTCGATCTTCGGCGAGCAGTTCACCGAGATCTCGCGCGGACGCACCGTGTTGGAAATGCCGATCACTCGGCACACGGCGGGCGGGGCGCGCGGCGGGGTGCATGGCGGCGTGCTGGCTTCATTAGCCGACATCGGCGTGGTCGCGGCAGTGCTCTCCACCTGTCGCGTTGGCGAGCAGATGCAGGGCACGTCGGAGTTGAACATCTCCTACCTGCGTCCCGCCGTCGGCACGAAGGTGCGGGTCGAGTCGAACGTGATCAAGAAAGGCCGCACGCTGGCCGTCGGCGACGTCGACCTGCTCAGCGACCAGGGCAAACTGATCGCCAAGGCTCGGGTGACCTACTCGATCTCACAGACCGGCTGAACTCATGGAACTCGAACTGACGCCCGCGCGGGCGACGGAGGCGCTGCTGGCGTGCGGCGTCGGCGGATTGGTCGTCGCCGTTGAACGGCTTGACGGCGGCGTCTCGAATCTGACCTGGCACATCAAGAGAGCCGACGACGCGCCCGTCGTCCTGCGCCTGGAGCGACGGCAGGGCATCTTCCAGCCATACGACGTGCTGCGCGAGGCCGAAGTCATCCGTTGCCTCGAGTCCTCGCCGATTCCGGTTCCCCACGTGCTGGGCGCCATCGGGGAGGACTCGCCGCTCGGCGCGCCGTACGTTGTTCTGTCCTGGCTCGACTATCCGCACATGGGCATGGTCCCGATGACGCCGCAGGTCGTTGACAACTACCGCTCGATGGTCGAGTCGATCCATGGGCTGGACTGGCGGACGTATGGATTGGAATTCCTCGATCCGCCGCCGCCCGGCCATGAGGCGGCGCTTCGCGACCTCGATGCGGTCCGCGCTCGGGCGATCGCGTTCAACTGTCAACATGACCATCTGATCGCCGAGATTGGTGCGATCCTGAACCATCACCTGCCCGAC
The DNA here is from genome assembly GCA_965204335.1 of Dehalococcoidia bacterium. Classification (GTDB taxonomy): domain Bacteria; phylum Chloroflexota; class Dehalococcoidia; order Bin125; family Bin125; genus Bin125. Next base: position 1,625,536 of record OZ241982.1, read on the forward strand.
AGTCCCGCGCCGCGCTTCTGCCACGGCGACATCAACGTGTTCAACTATCTCGTCGCAGATGACGGCTCAATCGCCGGAGTGGTCGACTGGGAGCAGGCGCAACTCGGCGACCCGCTGTCGGACTGGGGCCTGATCACGGCGCTGGCCTCGCTCAAGGGCCTCACGGCGCCGCCGGAGGACCATCCGCTGGCAGCGCCTGCATTCGAGCGATCCGGCCGAGACGTCCACGACTTGCGCTACTGGATGCTGCATCAGACGTACAAGCTGGCCGTGATTCACCGGATCTGGTCGGAGATCGGCGATCTGCCGCCCTGGTACACGTGGTCGGACGTTGAGCGCGTCTCGGAGAGCGCGCTCATGTACCTGGGTGAGTGATCAGCCCGACAACGACGCCAGGTGCTCAACCGCGTGCAGCATGCTGCGCTCGTTCGGCGCGGCCAGCGAGACGAGCCGGTGTGCGCCCGCCTCCGCATATTGCTCAACCGCCTCGGCGGTTAGCCGCGCCGGCGGCGTGATCGTGATCTCCAGCTCACCCAACTGCTCAGGCCGTCCGACCTGCTCCGCCAACTCGCTCATTCGCCGTACGTACGAAGCGGTCTGCTCTGGATCCTGCATCCAGCCGTACCAGCCCTGGCCTCGCCGGGCGGCCCGTTCGAGCGCGGCTTCGGAGTGCCCGCCGATGTGGATCGGGACGCCGCGGGGATTGGTCGGTCGCGGGTGAGCGTCGATGCCGCTGAACTGCCAGAACCTGCCGCTGAAGCTTGGATCCTGCTGGTTCCAGAGCGCCCGCATGGCGTCGATCGCCTCGTCGGTGCGGCGGCCGCGCTCGCGGAACTGCGCGCCGATCGCGTCGAACTCCGGCTGCAAGTAGCCCGCTCCGATACCGAGGATGACTCGGCCCTTGGAGACCACGTCGACCGAGGCGAACTCCTTGGCGAGGACAAGCGGGTTGCGTTGCGCGATCAAGACGATGCCGGTGCCCAGCTTCAGGGTCGCGGTGCAGGCGGCGAGGTAGCCCAGCACAACGGACGGATGGAGGAAGTGATGCTCGGGATCGGCCGGCGATGGCGCAACGCGCGGCTTGGGCAGCACGACATGTTCGCCGCACCAGAGCGACTCGAGGCCGGCAGACTCCGCGGCTTCGGCGATGTTGCGCAGGGAGGCCGGGTCGGAGACGCCCGTGCCCATGTTGAAGATGCCGAGTTTCATGCCTGTTCCTTCTCGCGAGTATCGGCCCGGAGCCCCCCTCTGCCTTCGGCATCTCCCCCCGCGCTGCGGGGGGAGAGGAACCCAAGCCTACGCCTTGAGCAGGGCGTCGGTCAGGGTGACGTCGTAGTTGCCGTCGATGAATGGTTGGGCGTCGAGCACTCGCTGGAGGAAGGGGATGTTGTGCTTCAAGCCTTCGATCCGCGAGCCGTCGAGTGCGATCCGCAGGCGTTCGAGCGCCCGCGGCCGGTCGTCGCCGTAGACGATCAGCTTGGCCATCAGCGGGTCGTAGAAGTGCGAGACTTCATCGCCCGAGGCAACGCCGGCGTCGAGCCGCAGCCAGGACTCATCGGGCACCTCGAGGACGTCGATCGAGCCGGGACTGGGCAGCAGGGTTTCGGGGTCCTCGGCGTAGATGCGAGTCTCAATCGCGTGACCCGTTATCGGCGGCGGATCGCCGTAGCCGGGCAACTCGCTCAACGGTTCGCCGGCAGCGATCCGGAGTTGCCACTCGACCAGGTCGAGACCGGTCACCATTTCCGTAACGGGATGCTCGACCTGGAGCCGGGTGTTCATTTCGAGGAAGAAGATCTCGCCCGAGGCATCGAGCAGGCACTCGACCGTACCGGCGTTGCGGTAGTTGAGCCCGGCTACGGCGCTTCGCACCTGGTTGTAGAGCCGATCGCGAAGCGCGTCGGTGAGATGCGGCGCCGGCGCGGGGGCCTCTTCGATCACCTTCTGGTGCCGGCGTTGCACGCTGCACTCGCGGTCGCCGAGGATGGCGGCGTTGCCCTGGCCGTCGCCGAAGACCTGCAGCTCGATGTGATGCGGCTCGACGAGCAGCCGCTCGAGGTAGACCTCGTCGGAGCCGAAGGCGCGCAGGGCCGACGAACGGGCGCGGCGCAGTGAGCGGCTGAACTGGTTGGGCCGCTTGACCGTGGCCATGCCGATCCCGCCGCCGCCGTACGACGCCTTGATCAGCAGCGGGTAGCCGACCTCCTCCGCCACCGACTCGGCGTCATCGTCGTCGACGGTCGCGGCCGACCCGGGGATCACCGGCATGCCCAGGTCGCGCATCGTGGCGCGAGCCTGGTTCTTGTTGCCCATCAGCTCCATGTGCGCGGCCGCCGGTCCGATGAAGGTGATTCCGCGCTCGTCGCAGGCCTGGGCGAAGTGACCGTTCTCGGAGAGCAGGCCGTAGCCCGGATGGACCGCGTCGCAGCCGGCCTGGACGGCGGCGTCGAGCACGGCGTCGACGTTGATGTAGGACTCGGCGACCGGCGCCGCGCCGATGTGAGTGGCGCCGTCGGCCTCGCGGACGTGGAGCGCGTCGGCGTCGGCGACCGAGTAGACCGCGTGGGACTGGATGCCCAGCCGGCGGCAGGTGCGTGAGACGCGGGCGGCGATCTCACCGCGGTTGGCGATCAGGACGCGCTGGAACATCGTGGGCGTGGTCTGATTCCGGAGCTGGTTTGCTAGGCGCTGAGCGTGACGAGCACGTCGCCTTCCTGGACCTGATCGCCCTGGGCGATGTGGATTTCGGCCACCGTGCCGTCGCTGGGCGCTTCGACCGGGATTTCCATTTTCATCGATTCGAGGATGACGAGTTCGTCGCCTTCTTCGACCTCATCACCGAGCGCAGCGATCAACTCGAAAATGGTGCCGGCCATCGGCGACTTGACATCGGCCATGGTTGAAAACTCCGCTCTGATGATTGTGGTGTTCGATGAGTCGATGGGTCGATTCGTCGAGATCTGTTCGCGTTGGCGTACAGTATTGCAGTATGCCCGCCGCGCTCGGTATGCGCACTAGAGGTGAGTGCGAGGTGGCGAATGAGACGAGAACTGGTCGATCAGTTGGTCTGCCCGGTGACGCGCGATCCGCTCAAGCTGGAGGTGATCCGGGAGGACGAGAACGGCGACGTGCTGGAGGGCGCGCTGGTCTCGGAGCGGATCAACTTCCGATACCCGATCGAGGACGGGATTCCGAATCTGCTGCCGCCGGACATGCAGCGCCGTGCCGATGAGTCGGTGTAATCGGGGAGCCTCCCTCTGCCTGCGGCATCTCCCCCCACGGAGCGGGCGGAGAGGGGAATGGAGGCCCAGCCCCTGATTTCTTCAGGGGCCTGTTCCTCCGTGCGAGGCGGGAGAGGATGGGCGACGGGGGCGCTCAGAAGCGCCGCCGTCGGGCCGGGGCTAGTTGCCGCCGAGCCTGCTCAAGATCCACTTGCGCAGGGCGGGGTTCTTGAGCTGCTCGCCGATGCCGATGACGATGGTCGGTTCGCTCAACGTGATCGTGGCAACGTCGCCGGTCAGCGTGTTGGCGCCTTGCGCCCGCAAGAGCAGTTGGTCGGCGAGCCAGGCAACCGTCACCAACGCCTGGAGTTGCGCGTTGCCGCTGATCGCGAACGCAAACGAATCAAGCAGCGCTTCTTCGCGCGTGACCAGTTGGAGCAGGTTCATGTCCACCGAGCCGACCAGCGCATCGCTCTCCGCCGCATCGATTGCGAGCAGCGCGGCCGTGGCTGTATCACCATTCAAGGCAAAGACGCCGCCGACCTGATTGGTCAACGCAGCGCCGATGGCAGCGGTCGCGCCGGCGAGATCGAGCGTCTCGTCCAGTTGGACTACTTCGACGCTGCCGGAGTAGGACTCGGTCAGGGCGTCGCAGCGGGTGTGCAGCGCGTCGTTGTCTTCTTCGTGAATGACGCAGAGGACAGTGCCATCGACCTCGAGTTGGTCGAAGGCTTCCCCGCCAATGCGACCGGCGGCGGCTTCGTCGAGCGCGATGTGCAGGCTTGAGCCGGCGTCGTTGGCGAACTCATAGCCGGAATTGAAGGTCTGAACGAGAATCCCCATATCGGCAGCCTCCTTGAGCGCCGGGGCGACCATGTCGGGCGCGGCGAGGGTGGCGGCGATGGCGTCAACGCCGTCGGCAGCGCACTGCCTGACCGCCGCGGCCTGATCGGCGGGGTCGGCGTGATGCTGGATGTCGAGATCGAGATTGAGCGCGCGCGAGAAGCCTGCCGCGCGACCGGACAGCAACACCCAGAAGAAGTCGTCGGCGCGTCCGTGACTGATCAGACACGCCGTTCCGATCGGCTCGCTCGCGGCCGTCGCCGGGACGGAGTCGTCGGACATCATCGAGTCGGCGATCGCGGCCAGCGCGACATCGGAACTGTCGAACCAGGTCCCTGCCTGGGCGTCGGCGCGGAGGAACCGGGCGTCAGGCAGGATGCGCTCGCCGGGGACGCCGCCGTCGAGTTGTCGCAGGGCGACCTCGACCCGGCCGTCTTCCAGCGCGCGAGCCGAGACGCGGACTTCGTTCGCGCCCTTATGGGAGTCCGCGTTGGCGTCGTTGAAAAGGGTCTGGTTGGCCAGCGTGGCGACGAGCGCCGTCAGAGTCAGCGCCAATGCGATCGCAATTCGGGTTCGGGTGACACGGAACGTGCTGATCATGTGACCTCCTTGAAGATGAACGACTGCTGGTTGGATAGTCGGGCAGGTTCAGTTCAGTTTAGTCACACGATGTCTCGACTCGTCACAAGTCTCTTTGGTGGTCACATCAGAGGAAACAGCGAATCTCCGGCATGGTGGCTCCGGCCCCCTCTATCCCCGCATCAAGTGCGGGACAGGCTCCTACGGGACATCTCCCCCCACTGGCGCGGGGGGAGATGGGAGGCGGGGGATGATGTGGGAGTTGTGCGCAGGGTGTAGCGGGAGACAGTGATCGTTGCGGGCAGGTTGTAGGCTCGTTGGAACACCAGTTGAACTTTAATCCGGTCCCGTGAGGCCGGGAAGGTCAACCAGATGACGTTGAAGCTCCTGCCCTTTCCTGACGTGCCCGGGTACCAGCTGCAGAACCAGCGCGAGTCGCTGGTTTTCTTGTATCTGGAGGCCCGCTGATGTTGAACTCGATGGATGCAGCGGCGATGAACCGGGCGATCACGCGGATCGCGCATGAGGTCGTCGAGCGCCACCCCGAGCCCGAGCCGCTGATGCTGGTCGGGATGCGCACCCGCGGGGTTCCGATCGCCGAGCGGCTGGCCGTGAGGATCGAGGGGATCGACGGGCGCCGCATCCCGGTCGGCGCGATTGACATCTCGCTCTACCGCGACGATCTCGCGCAGCGGCCTCACGCACGGATGCAGCCGTCGCGCATCCCGGAAGACATCGACGGGGCGATCATCGTGTTGGTCGACGATGTGCTGTTCACGGGACGCTCGATCCGCGCGGCGCTGGATGCGCTGATCCACTACGGCCGGCCGGCGGTGATCGAGCTGGCGGTGCTGATCGACCGGGGCCACCGCGAACTGCCGATCCGCGCCGACTATGTCGGCAAGAACGTCCCCACCCAGCGCGGCGACGACGTGCGCGTTTCGCTGCTGGAGTCCGACGGCGAAGACTGTGTCGGCGTCTTCGTGGAGAGGTTGTCACGTGGTCACTGAACCGATTGCGGAACCTCTCACGACGTCAACGTCGCGGGTGCCGTTGGACGAGCCGATCACCGACTGGCGCCATCATCATCTGCTCGATGTCGATGTGCTCTCCAAAGACGAGATCATGCGTGTGCTGAGCACCGCCAACGCCATGGCGGAGGTCCTGCAACGCAACGTGGCCCGGACGCCGGCGCTTCGCGGGGTGACGATCTTCAACCTGTTCTACGAAGCGTCGACGCGCACGCGGTCGTCGTTCGAACTGGCCGGCAAGATCCTCGGGGCCGACGTGATCAACGTGTCGGGTTCGGGCTCGTCGGTGGAGAAGGGCGAATCGTTGGTCGAGACGTTGAACACGATCTCCGCCGTCGGCGCGGACGCGGTCGTGATGCGGCACCACGCCTCGGGCGCTCCCTGGCTCGCGGCTCGCACGATCGACGGTCACATCATCAACGCTGGCGACGGCCAGCACGCGCATCCGACGCAGGCGCTGCTCGATGCCTACGTGCTGATGAAGGAGTTCGGCGACCTGACCGGACGCAAGGTGGTGATCGTCGGCGACATCCTGCACTCGCGCGTGGCGCGGTCGAACCTCTGGTCGCTGACGACGCTCGGCGCCGAAGTCACACTGGTCGCTCCGCGACCGTTGCTGCCCACGGCGCTGAGCAACGGAGCGGCGGAGCGAGAGCATCCGCTGGCGCTTCCCTCGGCGCGGGTCGAGTCGGACCTGGACCGTGCGATTGTCGGCGCAGACGCGGTGATGGCGCTGCGGATTCAGAACGAGCGCCTGCGCGGCAACCTGTTGCCGTCGTCTGCGGAGTATGCCCGGCGCTATCAACTCACGACCGAGCGAATCGCCAACGCGTCGCCTGAAGCGATCGTGATGCACCCGGGTCCGATGAACGAAGGCGTGGAGATCGCGGTCGACGTGGCGCACAGCCCGCAGAGCCGGATCGAGGCGCAGGTCTCGGCCGGACTGGCGGTTCGGATGGCCGTGCTCTTCCTCCTGATTCGAGGCGGCGCATGACGCAGACGAGACCGCTGATCGTGCGCGGCGGACGCGTGATCGACCCCGCTTCGGGCGTCGACGCGGTGCTCGACGTGCGTGTCGTGGACGGGCGCATTGCCGAGTTGGGCGCTGAGCTGTCCAACGGGACGGCCGAGGTCGTCGACGCGGCGGGACTCGTGGTGTCGCCTGGATTCATCGACCTGCATGTCCACCTGCGCGAGCCCGGACAGGAACACAAGGAGACCATCGCGTCGGGCGCTCGAGCGGCGGCTCGGGGCGGATTCACGACCATTTGCGCGATGCCCAACACGCTGCCCGCGATGGATACGCCGGCGACGATTGACGCCGTCGTCCTGCGCGCCCGGGACGTGGATTGCCGGGTCCTGCCGATTGGCGCCGTCACGATGGGTCGCCAGGGCCAGGAGATGACCGAGCTTGCCGCGCTGCGGGATGCGGGCGCGGTCGCGGTCTCGGACGACGGCGACGCCGTCGCCGACAATGCCATCGCCCGACGCGCCTTCGAGTACCTCGCCGACCTCGACCTCCCGCTGGCCGAGCATTGTGAAGATCCCGCAATCTCACAGGGCGGCGTGATGCACGACGGCGCGGTGTCGGCGCGGCTGGGTCTGCGCGGACAGCCGGCGGCGGCGGAGCTCTCGATCGTCCAGCGGGACATCGCGCTCGCCGAGGCGTCGGGCGCGCAGTTTCACGGCTGCCACATCTCCACCCGCTCGGCGCTGGAGGCTATCGCCGAGGCCCGCGCGCGCGGCCTGCATGTGACGGCGGAGGTTACGCCCCATCATCTCTTCCTTTCGCACGACATCGTCGCCGGCGACGGCGAGGAACTGCTCTACGACACCAACGCCAAGGTCAACCCGCCGCTGCGCACCGACGCCGACATCGAGGCCTGCATTGAGGCGCTGGCCGCGGGTGTGGTGGAAGCGGTGGCCACCGATCACGCGCCGCACGCGGCCGTCGACAAGTGCTGCGAGTTCGATCGGGCCGCCTTCGGCATTTCGGGGCTGGAATCGGCCTGGCCAGTCGTCAACACGCTGGTCTCGCGCGGTCGACTGCGGCTCGTGGACGCGATTGAGCGCCTGACCGTTGGTCCGGTGCGCACATGGAATCTGGACACGGGCGATCGGCTGGGCCTGGGCACGCTCGCGGTCGGCGCGCCGGCGGACATTGCGCTGCTCGCGACGAACGCACCGGTCAGGATCGATCCCGAACTCTGGGAGTCGAAGGGCAAGAACACTCCGCTGGCCGGCCGCGAACTGGTCGGCGCGGTGGCGGCAACGATTTCACAGGGACGCATCGTCTGGGACGGTCGGGAGGAGTCATGAGCGAACATAATCCGGATGTTGATGGGGCGGCGCTGGTGTTGGCCGATGGAGCGGTGTTCCGCGGCATCGCACTCGGCGCCGCGACCGACACCTGGGGCGAGGTCGTCTTCAATACCTCGATGACCGGCTACCAGGAAATGCTGACCGACCCGTCTTACGCGGGCCAGATTCTTGTCTTGACCTACCCGTTGATCGGCAACTACGGCATCGATCCGCCGATCGACGAGTCGCGCCAGATTCAGGTGCGCGGCCTGGTCGTGCGGTCGGAGTGTGATTCGCCGTCGCATCCGCGAGGCGGGATGCGCCTGCACGACTACCTCGCTGCGGCCGACATTCCGGGGATCGCCGGCGTGGACACGCGAGCCATCACCCGCCGAATCCGGCACGAGGGTGTCATGATGGGCATGATCGTCCCGGGCGAGCAGGTCGAGGCGGCGCGCCAGCGACTGGCTGAGTTGCCCGCCTACGATACGCAGGACTTCATCGACGTTGGCGTCGACCAGCCCTATAGCTGGCGCGACGGACGGCCGCAGGCGCTGTCCAACGGCTCCGCCGAACCGGGCCCCCATATCGTCGTGCTCGACGAGGGGCTCAAGTACAACATCTTGCGAAATCTGCGCCGTCGCGGCTGCCGCGTGACGGCGATGCCGCCGTCGTCCAGCGTCGATGACATCCTCTCGGTCAATCCACGCGGCGTGCTGCTTTCGCCGGGACCGGGCGACCCGCAGCTTCGAGAGTTCCAGGTCCAGACCGCGACGTCGCTGGTCGGCAAGGTGCCGATCATGGGCATCTGCATGGGGCACCAGGTCCTCGGCCGCGCGTTCGGCGCCGAGACGTTCAAGCTCAAGTTCGGACACCGCGGCGGCAACCACCCCGTGCTCGAAGTTCCCACCGGACGGATTGCGATCACCGCGCAAAATCATGGCTATGCCGTCGATCCGAACGGGCTGAACTCGGATGTCGAGGTGACCCACATCAATCTGCACGACCAGACGGTCGAGGGATTGGCGCACCGCAGCGAGCCAGTGTTCTCGATTCAATACCACGCAGAGGCGTCGCCCGGTCCACTGGACAACGGACACCTCTTCGACCGCTTCCTCGACCTGATCGATTCAGTGAGCGGGGTTCAGGGAGACTGACATGACGCATTCCAGCGGCCCCGGCGATGCCGCCGAGCCTGACTATCGATTGGCCACGGCGGATGACGCGGCGGCCATCTCGGACGTGATCCGAGACGTGGTCGAGGGGCCAAATCCGGTCGTCTTCGACCGGCCCTGGAGCGTGGACGAGGTGTCGATGTGGCGGCGCCGGCTGGGCAGCAGCGGCGCGATCTACGTGGCAGTCGACGGTGGTGAGGTGATCGGATTCGGTTCGCTCGACTACAACACCCGCGAGCCCGAGACCGCGACGCTGGGCGTGTGGATGCGCTCCGAGTGGCGCCGCCGCGGCATCGGGACGGTGCTGGCCGAGTACCTGCTCTCGCACGCGCGGGAACAGAATTTCCGACGCATCGTCGGCTCGGTGCCGGACAACAACGAGGCGGCGCTCTCGTTCCTCAGTGCGATCGGGGCGCTGGCGCCGCTGATCAATCCGGAATCACGATTCGAGTTGCCGCTGTGACGGGAAGATCGGTTGAACCTCCGACGCTGGTTGCTCGTCAGCGCGCTGTTGTGCGTCGTCGTCGGAGCGGCCTCATTGACGCTCGCGCTGTGCTGCATCTTCGAGCTGATCGGTGGACAGTGCGAGCTCTGGTTCCTCGGACCACTCGTGGCGCTGCCGCTCGGGCTGGGATTGGGACTCATCGGTCGAGCGGCGGGCCGTCCGGGGGAATCGGAACCTCATGGCTTGGTCGAATCACGGGGGTGCGCTGAACGTGAAGAAACCTGAATCCGTCCTGATCATCGGCAGCGGCCCAATCGTGATCGGCCAGGCGGCCGAGTTCGACTACGCCGGTACGCAGGCCTGCAAGGCGATGACCGAAGAGGGCGTCCGTTCGATCCTGGTCAACTCCAATCCGGCCACGATCATGACCGATGAAGGAGTCGCCGACGAGGTCTATATCGAACCGCTGACCGTTCCGGTGCTGCGGCGGATCATCGAGCGAGAGCGGCCCGAAGGTCTGTTGCCGACGCTGGGTGGACAGGTTGGTCTGAACCTTGCGGTGGATCTGCACGAAGCCGGCGTGCTCGACGAATTCAACGTTCGGCTCCTGGGCACCCCGCTGGAGGCGATCCGTCGCGCAGAAGATCGCGAATTGTTCCGCACGGCGATGCGGGAGATCGGCGAGCCAACGCCGCCTTCCGCGGTGGTCCACTCTGTTACCGAGGCGCGGGACGCGTTGCAGGAGATCGGACTGCCCGTCGCGATCCGCCCCGCGTACACGCTGGGCGGTACGGGCGGCGGGTTCGTGCGGACGATGGAAGAGTTTGAGCGGGTCGTGCAGACCGGACTGGACGCCTCGCCGATCACGCAGATCCTGATTGAACGCTCGCTGCTGGGCTGGAAAGAAGTCGAGTACGAGGTGATGCGCGACGGCGCCGACACCTGCATCACGATCTGCAACATGGAGAATCTCGACCCGATGGGCGTCCATACGGGCGATTCGATCGTCGTTGCGCCGTCGCAGACGTTGTCCGACAAGGACTACCAGATGCTGCGCTCGGCCTCGCTGAACATCATCCGCTCGCTGGGCATCGAGGGCGGCTGCAACGTGCAGTTGGCGCTCGCGCCGCGCCAGGATGTCGTGCCCTGGCCGCCGGAGTCGATGCGCGAAGGCGGAGGCGTGGGTGTGCCGCACGATGAGCCGCTGCCGTACTACGTGATCGAAGTGAATCCGCGCGTCAGCCGATCGTCGGCGCTGGCATCAAAGGCGACGGGCTATCCGATCGCTCGCGTCGCGGCCAAGATCGCGGCGGGCAAACGGTTGGACGAAATCGCGAACCAGGTCACCGGTCGCACGCAGGCGGCGTTCGAGCCGGCACTCGACTACTGCGTGGTCAAGATCCCGCGCTGGCCGTTCGACAAGTTCGAGGCCGGGGACCGCGTGCTCGGCACGCAGATGAAGGCCACCGGCGAGGTGATGGCGATTGACCGCACCTTCGAGGCGGCGCTGCAGAAGGCGGTCCGGTCGCTCGAGGTGGGCGGCAAGTCGGTGCTGTGGGAAGACGCGGAGGCCGAGGCGGAGCCGATTCGGGCTGCCGAGACGCCGACCGACATCCGGCTCTGGCATCTGCTCGCCGCCGTGCGCGCCGATCTGCCGCTCGATGAGATCGCCCGACGTTCCGGCGTCGATCCCTGGTTCCTCGAACGGTTGGAGACGATCGTGCAGATGGAGCGGCGGCTGCTCGCCGAGCCGCTGACGCCGACGCTGATGCGGCGGGCGAAGCGGATGGGCTTCGCCGACGAACAGATCGCCAATCTGGCCGGGAGCGTCGATGAGCGCATCCGCGAACAACGTCTGAGCTGGGGAATCGCACCGGTCTACAAGATGGTCGATACCTGCGCGGCCGAGTTCGACGCGGTCACGCCATACTTCTACTCCACGTACGAGGACGAAAACGAGGCCGAGCCCGAGATCGGCAAGCGGGCGCTGGTCGTGGGCTCCGGACCGATTCGCATCGGCCAGGGGATTGAGTTTGACTACGCCTCGGTCAAGGCGGCGCAGGCGCTGCGCGCGGCCGGTTGGGGCGCGGTGATGGCCAACAGCAATCCGGAAACCGTCTCGACCGACTTCGACACCTCGGACCGGCTCTACTTCGAGCCGCTCGATGAGGAGGCGGTTCGCGACATTCTCGAAAACGAGGACGGCTCCCTGAACGGCAACGGACAGACCAACGGCGAGGTCGCCTCAATCCTGCAGTTCGGCGGGCAGACCGCGATCAATCTCGCCGGTCCATTGACCAAGGCCGCGCGGCCGATTCTCGGCTCGCAGGCCGACGTGATCGACCTGGCGGAAGATCGCAAGCAGTTCGAACGCTTCCTCGCCGATCTCGGCATCCCCCAGCCTCCCGGTACGGCAGTGAGCAGCGTCGATGAGGCCGTACTCGCGGCCGATGCGATCGGCTACCCGGTACTGGTGCGGCCGTCATACGTGTTGGGCGGCCGGGCGATGGAGATCGTTCAGGGCGTCGGAGACCTCGCGCGCTACGTTACCCAGGCGCAAGCGGCAGCCCCGGGCAAGCCGATCCTGATCGACAAGTACCTGGCCGGCATCGAAGTCGAGGTCGACGCGATCTGCGGCGGTCCCAACGACGACGCCGTGCTGATTCCCGGAATCATGGAGCACATCGAGCGCGCCGGGGTCCACTCCGGCGACTCGATGGCCGTCTATCCGGCGCCCAACCTGCGAGGCGGCGAGGTCGCGAAGATTATCGAATACACGCGGCAGATCGGGATCGGTCTCGGTGTTGCCGGGCTGATGAATATTCAGTACGTGATCATGCGCGAGACGGAACACCGAGACGGGGACGTGTTCGTGCTCGAGGTCAACCCACGTGCCAGCCGCACGGTCCCGTTCCTGAGCAAGATCACCGGCGTGCCGATGGTCGAAGTGGCGGTTCGGGCGATGCTGGGCCAGAGCCTGGCCGAACAGGGCTATCCCAGCGGTCTCTGGCCGGCGACGCCGCTGGTCGCGGTCAAAGCGCCGGTCTTCTCGATGTCCAAGCTGTCGGGCGTGGACACGCACCTCGGACCTGAGATGAAGTCAACCGGCGAGGTGATGGGCGTCGACGTGGACTACGACAAAGCGCTCAACAAAGCCTTGATCGCCGCCGGAATGGCGGTACCGCCGAAGGGCCGGGCGCTGCTCAGCATCGCCGATCAGGACAAGCCGGGGGCGATGCGACTGATCCGCGAACTCGGCGAGGCGGGATATGAACTGCACGCCACCGCGGGGACGGCAAACCTGATTCGAGGTCTGGGCTACGACGTGCATGAAGCCCCCAAGCGCGAGGTCGGAGGCGATCCGGATGTTATCGACCTGATTCGCTCCGGGCAGATCGACATGGTGATCAACACGCCCGAGCAGATCAGCAGCAACATCCGCGACGGCTTCCACATCCGCCGAGCGGCGGCCGAGCAGCGGATTCCCTGCTTCACCTCGATCGACACGGCGCACCACGCGGTCGGTGCAATGCTCGAAGGCGGGGCCGACTACAACATCGCTCCGCTGCCCGACTACACCGCCGGTCTGGTCTAGGACGTCGGAAGTCAGTCAGGTGCGCCGAGCCGCCGCCCGCGTGATCGAGACCGAGGAAATCTATCCGGGCACGTTTGTCACCTGGTACGACGCGCCGTCGCTGACCCAACACGCGCAGCCCGGTCAGTTCGTGATGGTCGATCCGGGCTCAGGGCAGGGAACGCTCGATCCGCTGTTGCCGCGCGCATTCTCCTACTACCGGTTCCGCTACAGCTCGCCCCGTGACTCGGAGCGACAGTTTGCGCTGCTCTACACCGTGATCGGTCGGGTGACGGAACAGATGGCGCTGATGCAACCGGGTCGCCAGGTCTGGATGACCGGGCCCCTCGGTCGTGGCTTCGATGTTCGACGCTCGGCCTCAAATCTGCTGCTGGTCGGCGGAGGCGTCGGCATCGCCCCGCTGGTCGCGCTGGCCGACGCGGAGTCGGAACGTCCATCGCGACCGCGCTCGATCGTTCTCTGCTTCGGCGCGCGCAACGCCGACGGCGTCTACCCGGCCGAACTGCTGCCGCCGCAGGTTGAGTACCAGGTCTCGACCGAGGACGGCTCGATGGGCAGACAGGGATTCGTCACCGATCTGTTCGCCGACTACCTCTCCTGGGCCGACCAGTCATTCGCCTGCGGTCCGGTGCCGATGTTCCGGGCGATGTCGCCGATCGTCCGCCGGGACGGCATGAATCGACCGGTGCAGATCCTCATGGAAACGGAAATGGCCTGCGGCACGGGCATCTGCTACGGCTGCGCCGTCTTCACCAAGCGCGGCGTCAAGCTCTGCTGCAAGGACGGCCCCAGGTTCGAGCTGTTGGATGTCTACCCGAACGGGTGAGTTGACTTCCAATGCCGCAGATTCCTGATGGTGGGCTACGCGGAAATGGTTCTACAGACGACCACCTGTGGAAGCACGGACTTGACTTTCGGGATGCGGTGGCCGTGTGGGTCGGCCCAGCCAAGTACTTTGAACAGCAAGAAGCTGAGGAACACGATGACGCCGGAAGGCTCCGAGTTCGGCCCGAACGGACCATCATGATTGGTCCCGATGCCAGTGGACGCCTACTGACATTCATTCTGGAGCTACCCGACCATGACAGAGAGTCGCACGTCGTGACAGGGTGGCCGTCAACGATTGGGGAGCAATCCCGTTACCATCAACCAGGAGGAAGGATGCGCCGGACATGACCACACAGGGTGATGAGTGGCACACGATGAATCCGCCGATTGAAGAGGCTATCGAGATTCCTTACGACCCATCCAGGAGGGGCCCCGGCACCTTCACCGTCGAAGTGAAATTCGACCGCACGGAGATTGATCGGCTCTATAGGGGAATTCCGAGAGGTCCTGTCGGCATCACAAGATTCATCAAAGAAGCGGCTCTGGCTGAAGCGGATCGACGAGCGGCGGACATTGAAACCCAAGAACTCTTGGAGACTGACTAGCCACGGAGGGTAGCCATGGCCAGCGATGCGCGGTTAGTGCTGGATGGGTTGGTCTTCCCGGAAGGGCCTCGGTGGTATGAGGGTCGGCTCTGGTTCTCCGACATGCATGCGCATGAAGTCGTCGCTGTCACGCCCGACGGCGAGCGCGAGACGATCGTCGAAGTGCCCAATCAGCCCTCGGGGTTGGGCTTTCTTCCCGACGGACGCCTGCTGATCGTCTCAATGACCGATCGCAGGTTGTTGCGCCTCGACCCGGATGGATTGTGGGAAGTGGCCGACATTTCGGACCAGGCGCCGTACCACTGCAACGACATGGTCACGGACGCGGCCGGCAACTCGTACATTGGCAACTTCGGTTTCGACATCACGGATGGCTCGCCGCCCCGAGCAACCACGATGGTCATGGTCACGCCGGACGGGGAATCCTCCGTCGTCGCCGACGGCCTGCAGTTTCCCAACGGCACGGTGATCACGCCAGACGGCAAGACGCTCGTGGTCGGCGAGAGCTGGGGTCAGCGGCTGACCGCGTTCGACATCGAGGAAGACGGTTCGCTGTCCAATCAGCGAGTCTGGGCAGAGCTTGGATTCCCGCCGGACGGCATCGCCCTGGACGCCGAAGGCGCGATCTGGGTCGCGGTTCCCACCAATCCCGGCGCGCTGGTGCGAGTCGCCGAGGGCGGAGAGGTGTTGGAGCGGATCGAAGTTCCGGATATGGGCGTGTTCGCCTGCATGCTCGGCGGTGAGGATCGCAAGACACTGTTCTCGCTCGAAGCTCCGACGTCCAACCCGCAGCCCGGCGATCCGCGACGCGGACGCATCCGGGCATTCGATGTTGACGTCGGCGGAGCCGGTCTGCCCTAGCGAGGGCGCTGCATCCGATGTCCAGGGTTGAGTTGCGACGCGAGTATCGCCGGAGGCGCGCTGCCTTGCCGGCGGAAACGACCGACGGTTGGTCTGCCGCCATCGTCTCGCGAGTCGCCTCTCTGGATCAGTTTCTGCACGCGGACGCGATTCATTGCTACGCGAGCTCGTTGCCCGGCGAGGTGCGGACCGACTTGCTGATCGAGCGATCACTCGGCGAGCGCAAACGCGTGATCTGTCCGCGGGTGCGGGCGCATGGTCAGCTTGCGCACCACGAAATCGCCGGGCTGCCGCAGTTGGTGGAGTCCACATTCGGCCTGCGCGAACCCGATCCCGAGCTCGCCGCTCCGATGGACCCTGAGACGGCGGATCTGATCGTTGTGCCCGGCGTCGCATTCAGCTCGGACGGCGGACGACTGGGCATGGGCGGCGGCTACTACGACCGGTTTCTCTCCGGTGTCTCGGCGCCGATCGTGGGACTGGCGTACGAGATGCAGATCGTTGAGTCCCTGCCGATGGCGGAACATGACCGGTTCGTGGACATGGTCGTGACCGAGCTGCGAGTGATTCGATGTCGGTGATTCGCTGGATGCCGCCTCTCCGGTCGGCGGTGTTTCATGCCGTGACGACCCGTCCGGAACTGGTGGCCACGTTCGCCGCGATGTACCCCGCGATCTGGGACGCCCTGCAGGAGCAGGGACCTCCTGTCCTGGGCGAGGTGATTGCCGTCTATCACTCGATCAGCCAAGACGAACTGGTGCTGTCGGCCGGGATGGAAGTGGCCGACGACTTCGACCCGTCGGAGCCGCTGTCGCTCCTGTCGCTGAGTGGTTGCGAGGCGGGCATGGCCGATCACTTCGGGCCCTACCTGTTCGAGGACTTTCGCCGCACGCAGGCCGAACTCGAACTGCAGATCGCAGAGGCCGGTCGCGCGCCGAACGGGATGGTCATTGAGCGCTACCTGACGATGCCCGACGCTGAACCGGATCAATCGAAGTGGCACACCGAGATCTGGCTGCCGGTGACCTAGCATTCGGACTATCGAGCGGAGTCTGTCCAGCGGAGTTGAACGGAGCGAGTGATGCCGGAAGTTGTTCAGTTGCCAGCCCGCCGCATGGCCGTGATGCACGCCAACGCATCGACCGACGAGTTGCCCGAGACGTTCGCCCGCATCTTCCCGGCCGTGTTCGCCGCGCTGACCGAGCAGGGCGTCACCGACATGGGTCACGTGAGCGCCGTCTACCACTCGATGGACGCGAACCAGATGGAGCTGTCGGCGGGCATCGAGATCGGTGACGGTGTCGAGCCGGCCGATCCCGTCGAGCTGTTGGAATTGCCCGCCTGCGACGCGATCAAGGCAGACCATTTCGGCCCGTACGAGGAACTGGGTCGGACCCACGAAGCGATCTGGAGCTACGTCCAGGAGATCGGTCGGACGCCGATCTCGGGGCCGATCGAGCGTTACATCACTGATCCGGAGGCCGAGCCCGACCAGTCCAAGTGGCACACGGAGATCTTCTTGCCGCTGCAGTAGGCCCCGTGAAGCGTGGAGCGGGGGACGGGATTCGAACCCGCGGCCGCCTGCTTGGAAGGCAGGAGCTCTACCCCTGAGCTACCCCCGCCCGGGTCAGATTGAGCGTATCGGATGCGCGGGGGACGGGATTCGCTGTTCGGTTTTTTGGGGCGCGGCCGCCTGCTTGGAAGGCAGGAGCTCTACCCCTGAGCTACCCCCGCACGGGTCAGCTTGAGCGTATCGGACGCGCGGGGGACGGGATTCGCTGTTCGGTCTGTTGGGGCGCGGCCGCCTGCTTGGAAGGCAGGAGCTCTACCCCTGAGCTACCCCCGCTGGCCGAGTCCAGCTTAGCGGCCACCTGGCACCCCCTGTCCTTACGGGACCTCTCCCCCCGGCGGAGCGGGGGGAGAGTGACGGGAGCCGTGGGAACTGGTTAGCGCTCGCGGAGCTGCCGCAGCTCTGGATCCTTGCGCAGTTCGCGGTAAGCCTTGCTCTGGATCTGGCGGATCCGTTCCCGCGTCAGGCCGAAGCGCTCGCCAACCTGTTCCAGGGTGTACTCGTTGCCGTCCTCGATGCCGAAGCGCATGGCAAGGACTGCGGCCTCGCGCGGCTCCAGCCGCTTGAGCGCCTCGCGCGTGAGACCGGTCAGGGCCTTGTGCAAGACCTCGTCCTCCGGCGAGAGCGCATCCTCGTCGGCGAGGAAGCGGGTCAGGTCGGAGTCGTCGTCCTCATCGGACACGCTCTTGTCCAGCGAGGCCGGCGTCATCGAGATGCGCCGCAGCGTGCGGATCCGATCTTCGGTCTCGTCCATCTCCAGGGCGAGATCGGCATCGGTCGGCTGCGACTGAAACTCCTGCCGCAGGCGGCGCTCGGCGCGCTTCAACTTGTTGATCAGCTCCGAGGTGTGAACCGGCACGCGAATCAGGTTGGCGGTATCGGCCAGCGAGCGCGTCACCGACTGGCGAATCCACCAGGTCGCGTAGGTCGAGAACTTGTTGCCCTTGCGGTAGTCGAACTTCTCGACCGCGCGGAAGAGGCCGACATTGCCCTCCTGGATCAGGTCGAGCAGGTGCAGACCCTTCTTCTGGTACTTCTTCGAGACCGAGACGACCAGGCGCAGGTTGGAGATGTACATCGTCCGCTCGGCGTCGTAGCCGTCCCACTTGGTCTCGGTCAGTCGGCGCTCCGCTCGACGAGCGAGTCCGCCGTCGGCGGCCAGCAGAGCTTCCGCGTCTTCCGGCAGATCCTCGCGCTCGAAGTCCCAGTTCAGGATCGCGGCGGAACGGCGGAACAGGCGCGGCGTCACGATCGAGCTGACCACCGAAACGGCGATCACCAGGTCGCTGACGTACTCCTGCTCGAGGCCGCGCTCGGCGCTCAGCCGGGCCGCGAACTGCGGTTCGATCTTGCGATCAACCGCCTCGCGGAAGCGCTCGTGGCCGATCAGTTCGTCCACCGGCAACGTGTGCAGGTAGAGAACGCGCGCGGCGATCTCGACGATGCTGCGCAGTTCGTGCAGCTGCCTGAGCAGTTCCGTCCAGACCTGCATCGGTCGCGGGGCGTGCCCGAGCTGCTCTTCCAGCCCGTGCTCGATCGCGTCCATCCAACGGGCGCGCTCGATGGCTGCGCCGAGCTCCTGCTCCTGTTCGGCGGTCAGCAGCGGCCGGCGGCCGATCTCGTTGAAGTACGCGCGCGTCGCGTCGATGTCGGCGTCCGAGTCGGCAGCGCTTCGGCGTCGACGCTTGCGGGTCGGCGCGGCCGGCGCCTCATCTCGCGGCTCGTCGGCGAAATTCCAGTGCGGCGCGCCGGCGGCGAACCGTACGGTCGGACGCGGCGCGTCGCTCATTCGCCGCCGCCAGGCGGCGGCCGTGTCCTTGGTCGGCGCACGGGTACCCGAGATGTCGAAGCCGAGCAGGGGAATCGGCTTGTCCCTCGTCGCCTCCGGCGCCGTGTGGCGCTCGTCCCCGCTCACCTCGCTGTGATCCTCGATCAACGCGTCATATTCGGCGCCGTCGTGGTCGAGTCGTTGCTCGAACGTCATCCGATCCCCCTTTCTCTCAGTGCTGCTGCGCCCGCTCGATGCTCCGTGCACCAGTGGATCAACGCGCTCACCAACAGTACGAAAATCGACGTAGATTTGTTCCCGCGCCGCAATGCGACTGCGTCCCCGTGTACGCCGAACATGCGTCCGCCGTCACTCAGCAGCGGCCGGCGTCTACCAGTTACGGAATTCGTGTATCTCCAGCGACGGAGCGTCGCTCAGTCGCCCAGGACGGCGGCGGCCTCAGCCGCTCGAGCCGGCGCGTGACGCACGTCGTCCGGTCCAAGCGCGCGGGTCCAGGCGGCGAATTCGAGCATGATTCCGTCGGGGTCGTAGAAGTAGACCGAGCGCACGAAGACGCCCGGATGATTCTCACGGGCGATGCCGCGTGGCGAATCGTCGTGGTTGAGGATCGGCGTGCAGCGAATGCCGGCGGCAATCAGACGATCGCGCACTTCCTCGATCTCGTCCGGGTCGACATCGAATGCAACGTGGTTCATCGATGCGATGGCGGTGACGAGTTCGGCCGACGGGTCGAAGAACGTGTTCGGATCGGGCGATGAAATGCCCGGCGCGGGCTCGGGCGCGTTGGGGAAGTTGAAGAACGCGAGACAGTCGCCGTTGCCGATGTCGAAGAAGAAATGCTGGCCCATGTCGCCCGGCAGCTCGATGGTCTTGACGAGCGGAAAGCCCAGCACGCCCTGGTAGAAGTCGACCGTGCGCTGCATATCTCGACAGACCAGCGCCAGATGATTGATGCCGCCGACGTTGAAGTTGCCGACGCGGCCCTCAGCGCGGTGGGTGGATTGGTTCGACATGGCACGGCCTCCTGGCTGTTCCCCTGGAGGTCTAGCGTACCTGCTTGGCATCGGCCTTTCGCCCGCTGGTTGGACGGGCGGCTTCTATCGACTGGGTTACTTACGGTATCAAAGTTGTCTATCGTGACACGGGAGAACTATTGACGAAACCTAGATACTCCATACCTTAATCCAACGTTCACAAACGATACTTCCAACGGCGGCCGCCTCGAAACGGCCGACCGCGATCCAGAGCAGGGACGGCCGCCAGAGCGGCCGCAGACAGGGACCGAGCACTCCGATGACCCAGCCTACCCAAGTTTCCACTCCCGACGGCGTCGAGGTCGTTGGCGCCCTCCAGGAGGGCTACGACGCCATTCTGACCGAGGATGCGCTCGCCTTCATCGCGGGCCTGCATCGCGAGTTCAACGCGCGGCGCGAGGAGTTGCTCCAGCGGCGCGACCAGCGCCAGGTCGAGTTCGACAACGGCGCGCTGCCGGACTTCCTTTCCGACACCGAAGAGATCCGCTTCAGTTCATGGCAGGTTGCGCCGACTCCTGAAGACCTACAGCAGCGTTGGGCCGAGATCACCGGACCGGTTGACCGCAAGATGATGATCGGCGCCCTCAACTCGGGCGCCGACGCGTTCATGGCCGATTTCGAGGACGCGCTCTCGCCGACCTGGGACAACATCGTCAGCGGCCAGATCAACGCGCGCGACGCCGTCCGCCGTGAGATTACGTTCGAGAACCCCGATGGTTCGGTGCGAACCCTGAACGAGAAGGTCGCCACGCTGCTGATTCGGCCGCGCGGCTGGCACCTCGACGAGAAGCACGTGCTGGTCGACGGCGAGCCGATTTCGGCGTCGCTCTTCGACTTCGGTATGTACATGTTCCACAATGCCGCCGAGCGCGTGGCTCGCGGTACGGGGCCGTACTTCTACCTGCCCAAGCTGGAGTCTCACCTCGAGGCGCGGCTCTGGAACGACGCCTTCGTCAAGGCCCAGGACGACCTCGGCGTGCCCCAGGGCAGCATTCGCGCGACCGTGTTGATCGAGACGCTGCCGGCCGCGTTCGAGATGGAAGAGATCCTCTACGAACTGCGCGACCACTCGGCCGGACTCAACGCCGGTCGCTGGGACTACATCTTCTCCGCCGTCAAGCGCTTCAAGTCGCAGCCGACCTTCACTCTGCCCGACCGCGTCCAGGTCACGATGACCACGCCCTTCATGCGCGCCTACACCGAACTGCTCGTTCGGACCTGCCACAAGCGCGGCGCGCACGCGATGGGCGGCATGGCGGCGTTCATCCCCTCACGGCGCGACCCGGAGATCAACGAGATCGCGCTGACCGGGGTCCGCGCCGACAAGGAACGCGAGTCGACCGACGGCTTCGACGGCACCTGGGTTGCGCACCCCGACCTGGTCTCCGTCGCTCGCGACATTTTCGAGAAGAACCTCGACGGCGCCCGCAACCAGCGCGAGCGCATGCGCGAAGACGTCGAAGTCAGCGCCGGCGAACTGGTCTCGCTGGACGAGTCCGGCGGCACGGTCTCCGAGGACGGCGTGCGTCTCAACATCTCGGTCGCGCTGCAATACATCAACAGCTGGCTCAACGGAGTCGGCGCCGCGGGCATCAACAACCTGATGGAAGACGCGGCGACCGCCGAGATCTCGCGCGGCCAGATCTGGCAGTGGATTCGCCACAACGCCGAGCTCGACGACGGCCGCTCGATCACGGCCGAGCTCTATGAGTCCCTGCGCGACGAGGAGCTCGAATCGCTGGGCGGCGCGAGCGAATCGCGCTTCGGCGACGCGGTCGAGATTCTCGACCAACTGATTCTCAACGAGGAGTTCACCGAGTTCCTCACTCTGCCCGCCTACGAGTACCTCGACTAGGCGGCCTCAACGACAGGCATAACGGCGGTCGCCATCCGCCGAAGAAGTGAGCCGACGCCAAGGTTCGGACACGGACAGCCACGGAGGATCCCCGATGACGACGAACGGCACGAACGGGACGGGCAGCGCCCACGACAGCGCGGCCGCCGCACTTGAGCACGAGTGGGCGACCGATCCGCGCTGGGAGGGCGTGCAGCGGAACTATACGGCCGCCGACGTACTCAAGCTTCGCCCTTCGTTGCTGCCCGAGTCCGCGCTCGCCCGCAATGGCGCGGAGCGGCTCTGGAACGCAATGCAGGACACCGACTTCGTGCGCACCTTCGGCGCCGTCACCGGCGCGCAGGCGGTGCAGATGGCCAAGGCCGGCCTGCAGTCGATCTACGTCTCCGGCTGGCAGGTCGCGGCCGACGCCAACACCTCCGGTCACACGTACCCCGACCAGTCGCTCTACCCGGTCAACAGCGTGCCCTCGCTGGTCAAGCGCCTCAACAACGCGCTGATGCGCGCCGACCAGGTCGACCGCCTCGAGGGTCGCGACCATGTCGACTACTACCTGCCCATCGTCGCCGACGCCGAGGCCGGATTCGGCGGTCCGATCCACGCCTTCGAGCTGATGCGCAACATGATCGAGGCGGGCGCCGGCGGCGTCCACTACGAGGACCAGCTGGCGGCCGAAAAGAAGTGCGGCCACATGGGCGGCAAAGTGCTCGTCCCGACCGCGCAGCATGTGCGCACGTTGCAGGCGGCGCGTCTCGCCGCCGACGTGATGAACGTCCCGACCATCCTCATGGCCCGCACGGACGCGCTCTCGGCGACGCTGCTGACGACCGACATTGACGAGCGCGACCGCGAGTTCACAACCGGCGAGCGCACGGCCGAGGGTTACTTTTCTGTGACCGGCGGGATCGACTCGGCCATCGCCCGCGGTCTGGCCTTCGCCCCCCACGCCGACCTGATCTGGTGCGAGACCTCGGTGCCGGACATCGGTGAGGCGCGCGACTTCGCCCAGGCCGTGCACGCCGAGTACCCGAACAAGATGCTGGCGTACAACTGCTCGCCGTCGTTCAACTGGAAGCGTCACCTCGACGACGCCACGATCGCGAACTTCCAGGAGCAACTGGCGGACATGGGCTACCGTTTCCAGTTCATCACCCTGGCCGGTTGGCACGGGATCAACTACCACACCTTCAACCTCGCCAGCGGCTACCGCGACCGCGGCATGGCCGCCTACGTCGAGTTGCAGGAAGGTGAGTTCGAGGCCGAGGCGTACGGCTACACGGCAACCAAGCACCAGCGCGAAGCAGGCACGTCCTACTTCGACGAGGTGCTGCTCACGGTCACCGGCGGAGACGCGGCAACGACGGCGCTGTCGGGGTCGACCGAAGCCGCCCAGTTCACCGAGGAAGCCGTCGGCGCGCACTAGACTCCGTGAGTGCTTCGGCTTCTGGTACTGGCGCTGTTCTGGCTGTTCGCAGCTCTCTGTGCTGCCGGGCTGAGCATCTCGTCCGCGGATGACGGCAAGCCATCGCTGCCCGAGTCAGTCACCACGACGCTTCAGCCCGGCGACAATCGGATTGGCTGGGTGGCGGAGGCGATTTCCACGGAAGACCTGTTCGTGCGGCTTCCACAAGTCGAGCTGGTCTATTCCTGGAACGCGAATCTGGAGCGCTACGAGATGGCGGCGGCACGGTTGCCGACGCGTCTGTGGACGCTGCGGTTCATGGAGCCCGGTCGGGGGTACGTGCTGCGGGTCGGTGGCTCCGACGCGGTCGATTGGCAACGGTCGGTCCGTCCTGCGAGTGGCTTGGTCAGGCTGCGCGGCGGCGTCAACTGGACTGCATGGGCCGGTCGGAACGATTCAGCCATTGCGGACATCGTGAAAGGCATTGGTAGCTCGCTGCTCTCCGTCCGATCGGGTGATCTGGTCTATGACCCCTCCGCGCCTGAGACCAAGGACGGTTGGCCGGCTGTTCAGCGGGGCGATCCTCTTGACGTCAGCGTCAGCCGGGATGTCAACTGGCTCCAGCCAATCGGCGTCTTGCCTGAGGTCGTCTTCCTGGGGGACGCGACGCCCGCGTTGCAGGAGTTGGTGAGGGAAGACTTAGAGATCGTGATGGACCACTACGCAAGGGAGTTTGGGGTCCAGGTCGACGGTACGGATGCCAGGGTCTACATCGTGGAAGACGTGGACGAACTGATTGCCTATCGAGGGCTCGAGGATGAATCGGCCGAAGACCTGCGACGCAGGTGGCACGGCGCGGGCGGATGGGCTGATCAGGACTTCGGAGTGGTATTGCAGTTCGAGAACTGGCGGCTGCCCAATACAGATCAGTTCGAAGCACACGGAGATGGCACGCTCGGACGCTACTACCTGGCGCACGAGCTATTCCACAGGCTGCAGCATCAGTTGAGCGACGGGAGCTTTGCCCCCGCATGGCTGTCGGAAGGGGCTGCGGTCTGGGTCGATGCCGCGTTGCGTCACCGGGAATCGGGGGCGGCGTTCGCGAGCATCCTGGCCAAGCGACGGGAAATTGCACTCGACGACGGTCCGCGGCTTGGAGATCCTGAAGCCGGGGCGGGCATCTGGCCATATCATCTTGGCACTCTGGCAGTCGATCGGCTCGCGCAACGGCATGGCGGTGGAGCGCTGATCGAGTTCTGGCGCTCATTGCCAGCGCGGAGCATTGGACCTCTTGGGCGGTGGCGCTCAACGCCTACCTGGGACGGTGTGTTCGCGGAGGTCTTCGGCGTGGAGCCGGACGAGTTCTACGCCGAGTTCAACGCCTGGCTAGGCAGGCCGCGCGACGAGAACGGCGGCGCCGACGCGGAGCTTGGCGACGTGACAACGCCACGAATTGAAGGGACGGTGACCGGACCAGACGGCGCCGGACTGCCATACGTCAATGTTGTCGCTCTAGGTGACGCTACTGCGCACGGGCTGTCCGCGGCCGACGGATCGTATTCAATTGTCGTGGCAGCGGCGGGTCGGTATCACGTCTATGCGGACCTCAATCACTGCACGGCCAGTTATCACCGAAGCGGTACCGCCGGGCGGTGGAGTGAGAGGACGTCTGTCCACGTTCCGCAAGCGAGGGTGGGTGGCTTCGACATGCAGATTCCGAAGGATTGGTGCGTAGCGCAGATCAGTGGCCGCCTGCTGGATACCAACGGTGCAGCGATACCGGGCGTTTGGATCAGCGCGGGTGGATCAGCCGGGGTCGGAGGTGGACGGAGTGGCGCCGACGGCGCATTCACGATCACCGTGCCCGACCAAGACCGGTACAAACTGTCGGTTTCTCAGTTCGGTTGCATCCTCTACGACACGGGGAAGGTCGCGACGAGGAACTCGGCCGCGTCGCGTCCGATCGACGTCTCCGATGCCGACATCACAGGCATCGAGTTCCGCCTGCCCGAGGATCCGGCATCGGTCTGCAACTGACCCTGCGCTACCCTGCCCGCATATCCCAACACCTCCGAGAGGACTTCCCCCAAATGACCAACAGCCCACATTTCGGCGTCATGGTTCCCCAGATCAAGCGCACCTGGCAGGAGACGCAGCGCGCCGCCTCCGCCTTTGAGGAGATGGGCTTCGACTCGCTCTGGGTCAACGACCACCTCTACGGCCCGCAGTCGCCCGCCATCCCGATGCTCGAGGCCTGGACGCTGGCGGCCGGCATCGCTGCCGTGACCGAGACGCCCGAGATCGGCACGCTCGTCACGCCCGTCGGCATGCGCAACCCGGCTCACACCGGCAAGATGATCGCCACCGTCGACAACATCGCCGGCGGACGCGTGATCCCGGGCTTCGGCTCCGGCTGGATGGCGCGCGAGTTCTCCGACTTCGGCATGCCCTTCGTCTCGACGCGCGACCGGCTGCGCCAGCTCGAAGAGGGCCTGCAGATCTTCAAGGGCATGTTCGACGCCGACCAGGACGAGTTCTCCTTCGAGGGCGAGTTCTTCCACACCGAGAACCTCGTCACCCAGCCCAAGCCCCCGCGCGACATGCCGATCCTGGTCGGCGGCGGCGGCGAGCAGGTGACCATGCGCATCGCGGCGCAGTACGCCGACATCTGGAATAACTCCGCCGGCGCCCAGGACAACCTCGAGCACAAGGTCTCCGTGCTGCACGGCCACGCTGAGCGCCTGGGACGCGATCCCTCGGAAATCCGCGTCTCGCAGCAGTGCCTGGTCACCATCGTCGACGACGACGAGAAGGTCGGCCCGATGGTCGAGCGGGCCCAGAAGATTTTTGGCGGTCACATGGGCAACCCGGCCGGCGATATGGCCCTGACCGGAACGCCGTCGATGATCAAAGAGCGGATCGAGAAGCACGTCGAGCTCGGTTGCGACATGTTCATGATCGAGTTCTTCGGCCGAGACACGATCGAGCCGGCGCAGATGTTCGCGGAGACGGTGATCCCCGAGTTCCGCTAGAGGTCCGCTAGTCGCTGCCTTCCCCTCCCCTCTCCCCGAGGGAGAGGGCTAGGGTGAGGGCCCGTAGGGACAGAGGGGGCTCCCCTTCGGAGGCTGCGCTCGATGGCTACGCACGAACACACCCTCAACGTCGCCCTGGGCGAAGTCCTCGGCGACCTGCGTCCTCACAGTTGGCGCGTCGTCTCCGAACAGCAAGGACAACTGCGCGGTGGCGGCCGACCCGACATCCTGATCGAAGAAGCCTCCCAGTGGCCGGTCGTGATCGAGGCCGAGCGCGCCAACCACGACAGCGCGGAGACTGAAGCCGGCGAGCGGCTCGGCCGCATCGTTAACGAGACCCGCAAGCCAGTTGAGAGCGCGATCGCGCTGGTCTACCCCTCCGAGGTTCTGGACCTGGACGGCGAGGAGTTGCGACAGGCGCTCAGAACGACAGACGGCCTTGAGTACGCCCTGCTGACGCGCACGCTCGGCGGCGGTGTTGAGCGCCTGCCCGAGAGCGGCTGGCTAACCGGCTCATCCCGCGATCTGGCCATGCTCGCGCACCGCGCCTCGATCCCGTCACCCCGCATCGAGCGGATGGGAACCATCCTCGAGCAGAGCATCGAAGACGCCGCAGCCGCCTTCACCGCACGTCACGACTCCCATCTACCAGGCTCGCTCGGCGCCGACATCGCCGACCTGCTCGGCCAGTCCGATGACCAGGCGGGCCAGACCCGCCGCATGGCCATGACCGTCATCATCAACGCCCTCATCTTCCACGAAGCCCTCTCCGAAGCCGAGTTCTTCATCTCTGACCCTCTCTCCCCCCGCGAAGCGGGGGGAGATGCCGATGGCAGAGGGGGGGTTCCGCAACGCCGACTCCGACACCTCCGCGAACTCCTCCCGCCCCGCGACTTCGATATCGACGCCCTGATCACCGAGTGGCACGCCGTCCTCGAAATCAACTACTGGCCGATCTTCGCCACTGCCTCGGAGATCCTGCTCAAGCTGCCCGAAGAGACCGCCGTTGGCGTGCTGACCCCGCTGCGCCAGGGCGCCCTCCGCCTGGTCCAGCGCGGCGTCACCAAGTCCCACGACCTGACCGGCGTCATCTTCCAGCGCCTGATCGCCGACCGCAAGTTCCTCGCCACCTTCTACACCCGACCTGCGGCCGCCGCGCTCCTCGCCGGGCTTGCCATCCCCGCCGACCGCGCCCCGGGCGGAGCCGAATGGGGAGACGAAGACACCATTGCCGCACTCCAGATCGGCGACTTCGCCTGCGGAACCGGCACCCTGCTCTCCGCCGCCTACCAGCGCATCTCGCTCCTGCACGAGCTCAACGGCGGCGACCCGCGCAAGCTCCACGCGCCGATGATGAAGCACGGCCTGGTCGGCCTCGACGTGCTTAACATCGCCGTCCACCTGACCGCCGCCACCCTCGCTGGCGCACATCCCGACGTCCCCTTCGACGGTGAATGCTTGCTGACAATGCCGTACGGCGGAGACGCCGCCTCGATCGGCTCGCTGGAACTGTTGGCTGAACACGTCTCGCCCAACATGATCGATGACGCTGCCGCCGTCACCGCCGGCGGACGGCGACCCGAAGACGTCCGAGACCTGATGACGCAGGTCGGACACGGACAGTTCGACCTCGTGATCATGAACCCTCCGTTCACTCGTCAAGGAGGGCAGGAGGCTGAGCGTGTCGGAATCGGCAACGCTGCGTTCGCGGCCTTCGAGACCGAGCGCAAGACTCAGGATGCGATGCAGAAGCAGTTGCGCCGCGTCTCTGGCGCGGAACGGCTCGGCTCCGGCAACGCGGGCATGGCGGCGCACTTCGTCGATCTCGGCCTGCGCAAACTGCGACCAGGCGGAACGCTCGCACTGGTGCTGCCGTTGAGCAGCATGAGCGGCCTTACCTGGGAGCCTGTGCGAAAGGCCATCCGGGAGCGCTGCGCCGCTACAACAGTCGTGACAATCTCTGCCGAGGACACCCATGAGCGGTCGTTCTCTGCGGACACCGGCATGGCGGAATGCTTGCTCGTCACATGCAAGAGGACCATCGACGACCGGGCGTCTGACGACGCGACGTTCGCGATACTGAATCAGCAACCGGCATCGACGTCGCTCGGCGCCGAAGCAGCGATTCAGATGGATCGGGCGCAACACAGCGGCGGACTGGGTTCGATCGCGGACTCGATTGATCAGAGTCTCCCGATGCGTTTGGGGGAGCAGCACTTCGGATCCGTCGTGCGCGCGCCGATTCCCAAGTCCGGGCCGTGGCCGATGGTCGGCGTTACCGATCAGACCTTGGCGCAGGCCGCCTTCGCACTCACCAATGGAGCAATCGTCCAGGTTGGTCAACCTGCAACAGCGGGCATTCCGCTGGAGGTTGTTCGCATGAGAAACATCGCCAGGGTCGGCCCGTATCACCTGGACATCCGCTCCGATCTGACCGATGGATCGCCGCGCGGTCCCTTCCAACACATCATGCCGGCGCAGTCCCCTGAGCCGACCTACCCGATGCTTTGGGCGCATGACGCTCCCAATGAACGCGAATTGATCGTCGACCCAGACTCTGAAGGACATATCAAGTCTTGGCCATCTGATCAGCCCAAGGTAGACAAGAGGGCCGCTGACATCTGGGCCACCGCGACACGCGCTCACTACAACGGTGATCTTCAGTTCAACGCTCAATCGATCATCATTGCTATGACGCAGCAGAAGTGTCTTGGTGGTCGTGCTTGGCCGTCGATGATCTTTAGTAGGCCCACTCATGAGTACGTGTTTTCCTTGTGGTGCAATTCCACGCTCGGTCTGCTCCTCCATTGGTGGGTGAGCAACAAGACTCAGGCAGGCCGAGGCACCACGACCGTCACGGGCATCCCCAACATTCCAACCCTCGACACGCGCGCCCTCACCGACGAGCAACACGCCGAGGCCAGGCGACAGTTCGACCTCCTCAGCGGCGAGCGCTTCCTCCCCTTCGATCAGATCGACGAAGACCCCGCCCGAGCCAAACTCGACCGCGCCATTCTGGTCGACGTCCTCGGCCTGCCCGAGTCCCTCGTCGAACCGGACGGCCCCATCGATCTGATCCGCCGCAAGCTCGCCCGCGAGCCACAAATCCACGGCGGCAAGAAGTCCAAAGTCGTCTTCACCGACGAGGGCGAGAAGTCGGTCCCCCGCAACGATCGTTCCTGAGCCTTCAACCTCTACTACACCCAAGCCGCTCCATTGCCTCCGCTCACCCCTCTGTCGCCCCGATAACCTCTCCCTCCGCCACAAGAACATCCGTCCGCATACAATCGATGCCGCCAGAATGTCTGGCCGCCACTTGACGGAGCACACATGACCAACCTCACCGCCAACACCAACGCCCGGACTGACCCGGACCAAGCCGGATCTGCCGAGAATGACACTCACCAAATCTGGCATAACCGAGACAAATCTGGACAAATCTGGACTGACCCGGACGGTTTTTCGCAGAATTCTCAATCCAGAGCGACAAAACCGTCCAACAGTACCCAAATTCTCCGCTCAACCCGCACTCCGGCTCCGAGATATCTTGAGGGCAGTGACCGCACGACGTGAGGAACGGTGAAGAAATGTCAAAGCAGATCCAACTGTCCTACGTGATGTATGCGCCCTGCGAGGGCACCGAGGACATGTACATGGCCGAGGTTCCTGCGTTGCCGGGCTGCCGGGCGTGGGGCGAGACGCCCGAGCTGGCGCTCGAGTACATCGAGAGCGTTGCGCAGGCGTTCATCGACTCCTACCGCGAACACGGTGACCCACTGCCGGCTGCTCTCGTCGCTGCGGTCGCCCAACGCGGCGAACTCACCGTCAACACGTGAACTATCGCGTGCTCGCTCGCAAGCTTCGCGCTTGCGGATGTGACTTCGAACGGCAAGCCAAGGGGTCGCACGAGATGTGGCGAAATCCTGTCACGACGAAGACCGCCCTCGTGCCCAACTGGGGCAGAAGGGACCTGAAGCCCGGCACGATCTCTCAAATCCGAAGAGATCTCGGCATCGACAAGCGCGACTTCGATCAGGCCTGAGGCGTCCGCGACTGGACGACGTACATCGGGTCGCTCCGACCCTTGGCGGGGGAGATGTCGTGCCATTGGGGTGGGTCGAAGGCATTCGAGTAGTGGAAGTAGGCGCCGACCATCTGCACGTGGCCCTCGTCGCCCATGCCCTGCCAGAGCCAGACTGCCTTGGTTGGGAAGCAGCGGTTGGAGAACGAGACGATGCAGCCGCCGCCCGGCCTCAGCACCCGGCCGATCTCCCGGAACACCTCCAGCGGACGCGTCAGGTACTGCACCGAGACCGCGATCGTCACCACGTCGAACTCGCCGTCGCCGTAGGGCAGGACCGGGTCCGCGTTGAGGTCATGCACCACCCACTCGGTCAGTTGCGGGTTCTCGGCCAACTCCTCCGCGTTCATCCCCAGCCCCGCGACCCGCTCCGACTCGAGGTCGTCGGGGTAGTGCGAGACCCACGACGACATCAGGTCGAGCAGGCGCCCTTGCCTGGGCAGGAACCTTGAGTAGTGCCCACGCAGCGCATCGATCGCCGCGTCGTCGATGTGTGTGACGAGCCGCGGCTGGACGTAGAAGTTGGCGTCGTCCGACTCGTCGGCACGCCGAAAGTGACCCTCCTCGAACGGCGGGTCACTCGGCGCGTCGTCGGGCATCGGCGGTTAGAACTTGGGCGGCTTGGGCAGGATGTAAGCGGCCGAGAGCCCGAGCAGGATCGCGGCCATCGCGATCCCGATTACGATGGCGACAATCTGCCCCGCGTGCAGTCCGCCCCCGCCGCCCTCGCCCGCAGCCATCGCCGCGCCGCCCAGCAGGACGGCGGTGATGAGTGCAACCGACAGGGTCAAGGTGCGCAGCATGGCGCTCGGGTCCTTCGACTACATCGGGTTCAGAATCTGAGCCGCGTGGTCGGCCAGGTGCCAGGTGGCCATGGCCATCAGCGCCCCCGCCGGCGCTGCCGCCATCCCTTCCCCACCGGCCGACTTGCCCAGCTCCTCGTCTTGGACGTAGTTGATCTTGCTGTTGAAGGCCGCCTCCATCGCGTCGAGCGCGGCGATCGCGTCGTCCGCCGTGGCGAACTCGGTGCTGGACAGGGGGTTGTCCGGACCGTCGTAGCCGCAGGCCGCGCAGATCCCGTTGGCGAACATCATCTCGGCCGGAATCACGTGCTCGGCGACCTGGCGCGGCGACCACCCGGCCTCGCCGTCGTCCGCCGTTCCCTTGGCCGTCTCCCAGTTGCCGTGCGCCCCGGCGCCGGCGATCGCGACCTTGAGCGCCGCGCGGGCGCCGGAGATTCCGGCGCGCAGATCGTCTGCTTGTGACATGGTCTCTACTCCTTGATTGGGGTGGACTCGAATCGTTCTCAAGCAGCATAGGACAGCCCCCGACTACCCTGACCCTGACTTCGCAAACCTGAACGACCAGTCATGTAACGGGAGGAACCGGCCATGGCATTCGGGATCGGACTGATCGGCGCGGGCGGCAACCAGAAGCTGCGCCACATCCCCGGCTTCCGCGAGATCGAGGACGTCGAGATCGTCAACGTGGTCAACCGCTCGCGTGAATCGAGCGAACGAGTCGCGGCCGAGTGGGATATCCCCCGGGTCTCGGAGTCGGTCGCGGAACTGCTGTCGGATCCCGACGTGGACGCGGTCAGCATCGGCACATGGCCCTACATGCACCTCGAGTACACCAGGGCCGCCCTGGAAGCAGGCAAGCACGTCCTCTGCGAAGCGCGCATGGCCGCGAACGCAACCGAAGCCGAGGCAATGCTCGCAGTTAGCCAGCAGCATCCTGAACTGGTGTCACAGCTTGTCCCCGCTCCGTTCGACTTCCGCCTGGGCAAGACGATCAAGCGTCTCTGCGAGGACGGTTCGCTGGGCAGCATCATCGAGGTGCATCTGACCCTGCTCAACGGCTCGGGCCTGGATGATTCCGGGCCACTGCACTGGCGACACCGAAGCGACTACTCCGGACATAACATGATGCAACTCGGCATCTTCAACGAGACGATCCAGCGTTGGCTCGGCGACACCGCCCGCGTCACTGCGCACGCCCGCACCTTCGTCCCGTCGCGGGTCGACGAGGAGACCGGCGAGCGTTACGACATCACGATTCCCGACAGCCTGGGTATCTTCGCCGACATGGCCAACGGCGCGCGCTGCACCTACCGGGTCAGCGCGGTGACCGAGGGCGCGCCGCAGCCGCCGAGCATCGACATCTACGGCTCCGAAGGCCGCCTGCACTGGCGCTTCGGCGACACCGGCGAGTGGGGCAAGCACGGCGAGGACCTGCAGGAGATCCGGCCCGATCCCGGCACCGCCCACGGCTGGCAGGTCGAGGCCGACTTCATGAACTCGGTCCGCAACGGGGCCCCGGTCGAACTGACCAACTTCGCCGACGGAGTCCGCTACATGCGCTTCACCGACGCCGTCTGGGAGTCGTGGAACCGCGGCCAGAGCCGTGACATCGAACCGTTGGCAGGCTAGGAACGGGCGATGGCGCGAATCGTCTCGTTGCTGCCCAGTGCGACCGAAATTGTCTGCGCGCTCGGAGCAGGAGAGGATCTCGTCGGTCGCTCGCACGAGTGCGACTATCCCGTCGAGATTCAACATCTGCCGGTGTTGACCAGTCCGAGATTCATTCCCGCGGCAACCAGCAGCGAAATCGATCGCCAGGTGCGCGAGCTGGCGCTCGAGGCGCGCGCGGAGGACGCGCTGGGCGTCTACGCCATCGAGATGGGCCTGTTGCAGCAGCTCGAGCCGACGCACATTGTGACCCAGACGCAATGCGAAGTTTGCGCCGTCAGCCTGCGCGATGTGGAGCGCGCCGTCGAGCAACTCACGGGCTTCGACACGAGGCTGATCCCGCTCGCGCCCAACTCGCTCGGCGATATCTGGGATGACGTTCAACGCACTGCCGAAGCGCTCGAGCTCGGTGAGCGAGGGAGGAGGCTGGCGGCTGAGTTGCAGCGTCGGATCGACAGCGTGCCCGCGACCTCAACCGCTCCGCGCGTCGCCGTGGTGGAGTGGGCGGACCCGCTCATGACCGCTGGTCACTGGACAATGGAGTTGGTCGAGCGTGCGGGAGGCGTGCCGGTGATCGGAGAACCGGGAGGACCGTCCCTCCACTTCGAGATGTTTGACCTGGCCGAGGCCGATCCGGACGTCATCATCATTGCGCCCTGTGGATTCGACCTGCCCAGAACTCGTCTGGACGCCGCCACGCTCAGCGAATGCGAGGACTGGCGCCGGTTGCGCGCGGTGCGAGCAGGACGCGTCGCGCTGATCGACGGAAATCAATACGTCAATCGTCCGGGACCTCGGGTTGTGGAGACGCTGGAGATCATCGCGGAAATCATCAATCCGGAGATTGAACATCGCCGGCACGAAGGCGTCGGCTGGGAGCGCCTGCCGTACTGAGCCGGTTCGGGGCGGGGCGCTACAGCGACTTCAACCAGTCCACGAGGATGCGGTTGAGTTCCTCCGGCTCTTCCTGCTGGGTCCAGTGGCCGCAGTCTTCGATGTGACCTCGGCTCAGGTTGGGGATCCAGTCCTCCATGCCCTCGCTCATCGAGGGCAACAGGACGCCGTCCTTGCCCGCGGTGACCATTAGGGCGGGCTGGGTGATGTCCTGCCCGTCAACGGCGGCGTCCCACTCCCAGTTTCGGCCGTGGTTTCGGTACCAGTTGAGGCCGCCTCGGTAACCGGTCTTCTCGAAGGCGTCGACGAAGGTCTGCAGGTCTTCCTCAGTCAGCATGATCGAACGCTCGGCGTCGTCGGGCAGACCGACGAGCAGTCCGCCTCGGTCGCGGACGCCGGAGGTCATGCCGATGACATCGAGACGGTCTTCCGGCTTGGACGTGCGCAGCATCAGGGTCATGGTGCGGCGCACGTCGCCGCCGAGTTCGGCCTCGGCGACGCCCTCGTCCTGGAAGTAGAGCTGGTAGTCGAAGCGGCCCGGGTCCATCTTCATCGCGTCGAGCGGATTGATCGGCGGCCGGCGTCCGGCCGGCGTGTTGATCCCGGCCACGGCGTTGCAGCGATCGGGATGGTGCTTGGCCATGTTCCAGACGACCGCGCCGCCCCAGTCGTGCCCGACGAAGACGGCGCTCTCGATCTCCAGGGCATCGAGCAAGGCAACCATGTCGGCGCAGATCAGTTCCTGCGTGTAGTCCTCGGCGTTGGGCGGTGCGTCGGTGTCGCCGTAGCCGCGCATGTCGGGGGCGATCGCGCGGAAGCCCGCCTCGGCGACGGCCGGCAGTTGGTGGCGCCAGGAGTACCAGAGCTCGGGGAAGCCGTGGCAGAACACGACGGCCGGGCCCTCGCCCGCTTCGGCGACATGCATGCTGATGCCGGTGGAGAGATCGATCCGGGAGTGAGTGATGTCGGTCATGTTCGCTCTCATCTCTGCCTGGTTGGGGCGCGGCGACGGGGCCTCGCAGCTGGTCGATCATGCACGATCATACGTAGAAGACCCGTCTGCGGATACCGTAAGCCCAACAGGAGAGCGCCGATGACGATCGAGACACCGAATTGGGCTGCGACCACTGCCGAAGACATCGAACGCGGCGTCGACGATGCGATGCGCGCGGTTGAAGGGCTGGCTGACGAGCTGGTGTCCGTGCCCGACGGTCGGCGCAACTTTGAGAACACGGTGCTGCCGCTGGATGAGATCAGCAACGTGTTCACCCAGGCGTCAGGGCAGTTCGGGTTTCTCTCGCAGGTCTCGGCGGACGAGGAGCTACGCAACGTTGCCCATCGCCAGGAGGAACGCCTGAGCGTCTTCGCGGCCGGGCTGGGATTCCGCGAGGATATCGATCGCGCGCTCAAGGCCTTCGCGTCGCGCGCCGAGCTGGAGGCGTTGCCCGACGACGCCCGTCGCCTGCTTGAGTTCGCGCTGCGCGACTATCGGCGTAACGGCCTCGACCTGGACCGGGAAACTCGCGAAGAGTTGCAGTCGCTGCAGGAACGCCTGGTTGGTCTGGGCATCCAGTTCCGCAAGAACATCGACGACTACGAGGACCACATCGAGGTCGGCCGCGACGAACTCGATGGCCTGCCCGATTCATTCATCGACCGGCTGCGAACCGTGGAAGTCGACGGCGCGATTCGCTACCGGGTCGGGTTGGACTATCCCGAGCTACACCCCTTCCTCGACGCCGCGCACGACGGCGAACGCCGGCGGGAACTGTTCCACAAGAATCACAACAAGGCGGCCGACACCAACGTCGAGATCCTTGAGGAGGCGCTGGGCGTCCGTTCCTCGATGGCGAATCTGCTGGGGTTCGAGTCGTGGGCCGCCTACGCGCTCGAGATCAAGATGGCCAAGCAGTCCGACGCGGTGCTCGAGTTCCTGGAAGACCTGGAGGAGCGGCTGCAGTCGAAGTTGACTGGCGACCTGGCGCGCCTGAGCGAGCAGCAGGAACGGCGCACCGGAGTCAAGGGTCCAATCGGCATCTCAGACTGGCGCTACTACACCAACCAGGTCGTCCAGGAGCAGTACCGGGTCGATCCGTTCGAGGTGGCCGCCTACTTCCCGCTCGACGCGGTGTTGGACGGTATGTTCCGGATCTATGAAGAACTGGTCGGCGTCAAGTTCGTCCGCCGTCCGGAAGTCGCTGAGTCGGCCTGGCACGAGGATGCGCAGCCGTTCGACATAGTCGACCCCGGCAGCGGCGAGGCCCTGGCTCGCTTCTACATGGACCTGTACCCGCGGACGGGGAAGTTCGGTCATGCGGCGGCGTTCACGTTGCGAGGCGGGCGGAGCCTGAGCGGCGACGCCTATCAGCGTCCGATCTCGGCGATCGTGGCCAACTTCACCAAGCCGACCGAGACGTCGCCCTCACTGCTGCGGCACACCGAGGTGGTGACCTTGTTCCACGAGTTCGGACACATTTTGCATCAGACGCTGACGACGTCGCGCTACACGCGATTCAGCGGGACGCGGGTCGAGCGCGATTTCGTCGAAGCGCCCTCGCAGATGCTGGAGCACTGGTGCTGGCAGCCGGACATGCTGAGCAGCTTCAGCCGGCACCATGAGACGGGCGACCCGCTGCCGACCTCGCTGATCAACCGGATGATCGAGGCCAAGCACACGTCGTCCGCGATCGCCACGTTGCGGCAGGTCTACTTCTCTCGCCTCGATCTGGCGTACCACTCCGAGCCGGGACGCAGCACCGACGAGATCGCGCGCGAGCTGCATCCGATCACCGGCTTCCCGTTCCCCGAGGACACGCATTTCCAGGCCGGCTTCGGACACCTCTTCGGCTATGACGCCGGTTACTACGGCTATCTCTGGTCGCGCGTCTTCGGCGATGACATGTTCACCCGATTCGAAGCGCCGGGCGCATCGGTATCGAGCGTCGGCGGAGAATACCGGCGCCACATCCTCGAGCCGGGCGGCACGGCGGATGCCGACCAACTCATCCATCGCTTCCTCGGGCGGGAACCCAACGCCGACGCATTCCTGCGCGAGCTTGGTCTGAGCTGACGGTCGCATCCGCTGAGCGGAAGTGCATTCTTCGCAGACAACGAAGCGGCGGTCTCCATGCTCAGCGCCTTCGGCCATTGGCCGCTCTGCCTTTTGCTGTCGCTTCTCGGCGTCGGGCCGTTGATGTTCTGCGGAGCGTACGAGGTTCGCGGAATCGAGCAGCCTACCGAGCTCCACGGTGCGCATGCGATTCTGCGTTTCGTCACTGTTTTCACGGCGGACGGTGAGCGAACCGCCGTCTGGCGGACGAGCGACACAGGAACGTTGTGGTGGCTGCGCGATCCTGAACGGATCGCGTTCGTTGCACCGGTGCGCACCGCTCCAGCCTACGTTGGGGGTGATCCTGCTAGCGGGCGTTTGTCGCGCCTCAACGATTTCGCGGAACAGCCCGAAGATCATCAAGCCACCGTGGCCGAGCCTGGCCCGTGGCCGGACGGTTGGCGATGGACCGATGAGGGAGCGCGGTTTCGCGACAGGCTTGTGCTCGCCAATATGGGATTTGAGGTCGAGGTTCAGACCTCGCCCTCAGGACGATGGATCGTCGTCACGCAGCGTCAGCCGAAGTCCTCCACCGCGCGATACCTAATCAGCCCAGACGGCAGGGAACTGCAGTTGCTTGAGCTGGTCGTCCGCGGGCCGGTCGCTGGCGCGGAGAAGCAGTGGCGATCTCCTGACGGACGATGGGTCGCCGAACCGAGCCCTGCAGGGCTCGTGTTGCGACGGGATGACGATGAACCGATCGTCTTGCCTGTCGGCACCGGACTCCCAGCGTGGGCGCCCGACAGCTCGGCCGTGGCCACCCTGAACGAACACGGCATTGTCGTTGCACGTCCTGATCGCAGCGTTCGACAGCTTGTCTGGGGCTGCTGTTCGCTCCGGGTCGATGAATGGACAGAGCAAGGCATTGTCTATGTTGCCGGCAACTACGGAGGGTCGTCCGAGTAGCGCTGCACTCAACGCATCAGCGCCGCAGGCAGCAGGTACACTGCCGACGGAACTGCGATGCGGTTGTTTCGCCGAGGAGAAAGAACATGCCCAACATTGGCTCGATCGAGCAGGCCAAGCAGCGCTTTGGTGAACTGCTCGAGGCTCAACAGACACGCGTGGACGCGATCAAGGCGGAGGGCGAGCCGACCGACTATACGACGTTGGATCATATCGAGGTCGGGGTGCTTGGCGGCGACGGAATTGGACCGTCCATCGCCCATGAATCGCAACGCGTCCTGGAATCGCTGCTTGAGGACCAGGTCTCCTCGGGACGAGTCAGCTTCCGCACCATCGACGGGCTGACGATCGAACGCCGCGCCGAAGAACTGGCCGCGATTCCGGAAGGCGTGCTCAAGGAGATCCACGAGTGCGACGTCACGCTGAAGGGCCCGACCACGACGCCGGAGCAGGGCGACGGTTGGCCCAACATCGAGTCGGCCAACGTGGCGATGCGCAAGGTGCTCGACCTCTATGCCAACGTCCGTCCGGTCCGCGTGCCGGCCGAGGGCATCGACTGGACCTTCTTCCGTGAGAACACCGAGGACCTCTACGCCGTCGGCTCCGAGGGCTTCTCGCTCGGCGACCTGAACATCGACTTCAAGATTCTCTCCAACCCGGGCTCCGAGCGAATCATCCGCGCCGCGTTCGACTATGCCAAGAACAACGGCAAGAACTCGGTCACGATCGTGACCAAGGCCAATGTCGTGAAGACGACCGACGGCGCGTTCCTCGACGCGGCGCGCAAAGTGGCGGAGGACTTCGAAGGGATCGAGTGGGAGGGTTGGTACATCGACATCATGACCGCGAAGCTGGTCGACCCCAAGCGTCGAACCAACTTCCAGGTCTTCGCCTTGCCCAACCTCTACGGCGACATCCTGACCGACGAGGCGGCCGAGTTCCAGGGCGGCGTCGGCACCGCCGGCGCGGGCAACATCGGGACCAAGACGGCGATGTTCGAGGCGATTCACGGCTCGGCCCCGCGAATGGTACGCGAGGGCCGCGACATCTACGCCGACCCGTCGTCGATGCTGCGAGCGGGCGCGATGATGCTCTCGCACATCGGCTTCCCGGAGCTCGGCGGCAAACTGGACAAGGCGATGGACCTCTGCGGTCAGTACGAGAAGGAGCTCGTGATGACCGGCCGCGACACCGGCGCGACCACGGCCGAGTACGGCGACTACGTGCTGGCGACGGTGAACGACTCCACCCTGGACGACCGCTGGACGGCGGCGATTGAGGCCGTCCGCGCCGGCTCGTAGGTCGAACCATGGCCGACTCAGTTCGAGTGGAGCGAGCTCGGGCGGAGCGTGCAGAAGCGAGCCGCAAGGCGGCGGTCGCGCGGGCGGACACGCTTGAAGACCGAGCCCGG
This sequence comes from Dehalococcoidia bacterium, assembly GCA_965204335.1. Lineage (GTDB taxonomy): Bacteria > Chloroflexota > Dehalococcoidia > Bin125 > Bin125 > Bin125. Next base: position 1,664,574 of record OZ241982.1, read on the forward strand.
AAGGCCGAGAAGCAGGCGCGCGACCTGCGCGCGCATCTCGACCGTCTCGCCGATCGTCTGTCCAGATCCGGCGAGGAGGTCGAACCGCTGCGCAATGAGCTGCGCGACGCGAAGAGCGAACTGGACGCACTGCGCCGGACCGCGGAGTCGGCGACGTCATCGGCGGAATCCGCCAATGCACAGGTCGCCGAACTGCAGGCCCGAGCTGAGTCGGCGGAGCGGGAACGCGATCGCCTGCAGACCGATCAACAGGCGCTGACCGAGAAGTCGACGTTTTACGAGCAGGCGGCGAAAGACGCGTCGTCATCGCTGGCCGCTGCGTCCGCCGCACAGACCGAGGCGGAGCGCAAGGCCGCGGAGCTGCAAGCGACGCTCGACGCCCGGCATGAGGCGTTCCGCCAGGAGCGCAACCGACTGAGCCGCGAAAACGAGCGTCTGCAGAAGCGGGTGCAGCAGCTAGAGTCGGAACTGGAAGCGTCGAAAGGCGGCCTCGGCGGCGCGCTGCGGCGCCGGATCCGCGGGTAGCTCTGCTCGACGCGGCGTACTGTTCGCGCGATACTGCCGCGCCCTCGTTCGCTGGATACGATCAACGAATGCGACGTCCCGACCTGCGCGCGGCTGCTGCTGAGCGAGTGATCGTGCTCGATGGCGCGACGGGTACGGGGCTGCAGCTGCTCGACCTGTCGCTGTCGGATTTCGACGGTCTTGAGGGCTGCAACGAGATCCTCAACGTTTCGCGCCCCGACGCAGTGGCGGCCCTGCACGAGTCGTACCTCCATGCCGGCGCCGACGCGGTGCTGACCAACACGTTTGGCGCCTCGTCGATCACGCTGGGCGAGTACGACCTGTCGGAACGGACGCGCGAAATCAATCGCGAATCCGCGCTGATTGCCCGCGGGATTGCGGACCGGTTTTCGACTGCTGAGCGTCCACGATTCGCGATTGGGTCGCTCGGCCCGGGCACAAAGTTGCCCACACTTGGCCACGTTGGCTTCGACGAACTCCACGCCGCATATCTCGAGCAGGCTCGGGGACTGCTCGACGGCGGCGTTGACGCGTTGCTGGTTGAGACGGTCTACGACCTGCTGCAGGGCAAGGCGGCGATCCTCGCCTGCAAGGACGCCCTCGAGGAGTTCCGCAGCGATACGCCGTTGTTCGCGACGGTCACGATTGAGACCACGGGCCAGATGCTGGTCGGCAGCGAAATCGGCGCGGCCTTCACGGCGTTGGCTCCGCTGGGACTGGATGGGATCGGGCTGAACTGCGCAACCGGTCCCGACCTGATGCATGAGCCGCTGCGATACCTCTCCGCCAATGCTGAGACGACGCTGCTCTGCTCTCCCAATGCCGGACTGCCGCGGACAGAAGACGGCCAAATGGTCTACGACCTGCAGCCGTCCCAGCTCGCCGACGCTCATCGGACGTTTGTCAGCGAGTACGGGGTCGGGATCGTCGGCGGCTGCTGCGGTACGACGCCGGAGCATGTGCGTGCGATGCGCGAATCGATGAGCGGGATGCAACCGGTCAAGCGAAACCCCGCACCGGAGGCATCGGCCGCGTCGCTCTTCGTGTCGACCCCGTACCGGCAGGATGCGTCCGTTCTGATCGTCGGCGAGCGGGCCAACGCCAACGGCTCGCGCCGGTTCAAGCGCCTATTGCAGAACGAGGAATGGGAGCAGATGGCGAACGTCATCCGCGACCAGGCGTCGGAGGGCGCCCACATCGCCGATGTCTGCGTCGACTTCGTTGGCCGCGACGGCACGCCTGACATGGCGGAACTGGTGCGCCGGGCGCGGGGCCTGTCGACCCTGCCGCTGATGCTCGACTCGACCGAACCGGCTGTGCTGGAAGCCGGTCTCAAGCAGTTGGGCGGCAAAGCGATCGTCAACTCGATCAACCTCGAGGACGGCGGTCCTCGCCTCGATCACACCCTCTCGGCCGCCATCAGGTACGGCGCGGGCGTGGTGGCGCTGGTGATTGACGAAGACGGGCAGGCCCGGACCTGCGAGCGGAAACTGGAGATCGCGCGCCGGCTGTATCGGATTGCCACCGAGGACTATGGCCTCGCTCCGGAGGATCTCTTCTTCGATGCGCTGACGCTGCCGGTCAGCACGGGTCAGGAAGACCTGCGGCGCGACGGCGTGGAAACGCTCCACGCGGTCGAGGCAATCACGAGGGAGTTTCCTCGCGCACAGACGATCCTCGGCATCTCCAACATTTCCTTCGGGCTCAATCCCGCCGCGCGGCAGGTCCTCAACTCGGTGTTCCTGCACGATGCCGTGGAGCGTGGGCTCAAGGCCGCTATCGTTCATGCCGCTCAGATCCTGCCGATCAACCGGATCCCGGACGAGCAACTGACAGCCGCCCGCCGACTGATACTCGACGACTGGATCGAGGGACCGGACGGCCGCGTCGATCCGCTGCCGGCGTTCATGGCTCTGTTCGAGGATCAGCAGGCGACGACTCAGCAGCAGGAAAGTCTGGCCGACCTTCCGCTCGAAGAACGTCTGCACCGCCGGATCGTCGACGGTCAGCGCGAGGGCTTGGAGGACGACCTGGGCGAAGCGCTCGAACGGCGTGAGGCGATCCCGATCATCAACGAGCTGCTCCTGCCCGCCATGCAGGAGGTCGGCGACCTGTTTGGGGCCGGCGACATGCAGCTCCCGTTCGTGCTGCAGTCGGCGGAGACGATGAAGCGGGCGGTCGCCTACCTGGAACCGCACATGGACCGGCTGGAATCGACCAGCAAGGGGTCAATCGTGCTCGCGACCGTGCGCGGCGACGTCCACGACATCGGCAAGAACCTGGTTGAGATCATCCTTTCGAACAACGGCTTCACGACGATCAACCTCGGGATCAAGCAACCGATCGCGAACGTGATCGACGCGGCGATTGAGCACGACGCCGACGCGATCGGCCTCTCGGGTCTGTTGGTGAAATCGACGCTGGTGATGAAGGAAGACCTGGAGGAGTTGAACCGACGCGAACTGTCGGGTCGCTGGCCGGTCCTGCTCGGCGGAGCGGCGCTGACGCGCAAGTACGTGGAGTGGGACCTGCGCAACACCTTCCACGGCGATGTCTACTACGGGCAGGACGCGTTCGACGGCCTGCGGATCATGAACGCGTTGAGCGACGGCGTCGAATTGGACGCCCAGCCGATCGAACCGGCGCCGGTCCCGAGCGCCTCGAGGTCGACGGCGACCGCGACGGCAACGCGCTCGACCCTGGCGCCTGCGACGACGATTCCGGTTGCGCCGTTCTTCGGGACTCGCGTCGTTCGCGGTCTCCCGCTCAGCGACGTGTTCCCTTACATCAACAGAACGGCATTGCTGCGCGGGCAGTGGGGATTCAAGGGCCGCGACGCCGAAACCGCCGCCCGTGCCGAACTGGTGCTCTCGGAAATCCAGCAACACGCCCTACGCGACGGCGTGCTGGAACCGGCGGTCGTCTACGGCTACTTCCCGGCCCAGTCCGAGGGCAACGATCTGATCATCTACGAGCCCGAGGGCGCGCGGACCGAGGCCGCCCGATTCAGCTTCCCCCGGCAACAGGGCAAACAGGGACGTTGCCTCGCCGATTACTTCCGCGCCGTCGAATCGGGCGAGATGGATGTGATCGGGTTCCACGTCGTGACGATGGGTCCCCGCGTCGGCGAGTTTGCGCAGGAGCTGTACGCCGATAATCGGTACCAGGACTATCTCTACTGGCACGGATTCGGCGTCGAGATTGCCGAAGCCCTGGCCGAATACTGGCACCGTCGGATTCGGCACGAGTTGAAGATCGACGGATCGGACGGCGCAACTCCTGAGGAGCTGTTCAAGACCAACTATCAGGGCGCCCGATATTCGTTCGGCTACCCGGCCTGCCCCAACCTCGAAGATCAGGCGCTGCTCTGGGAGTTGCTGCGGCCCGAACGGATCGGCGTCCGGCTGAGCGAGGAATTCCAGATGCACCCGGAACAGTCAACCTCGGCGCTGATCGTGCACCATCCTGAAGCCCACTACTTCAGCATCTAGACGGAAGTTAGACCTCAAGCGCGGTAGGATGCGTTCGGTTGAAGTCGATTCGCTCGAACGGAAGAGGGACCGACCGGTGAAGTCGCAGGCGCGGCATGGCTGATCTCTTCCGACCACGCTGGCGCGAGGGCAACGACCCCTTCCGACGGATCGTCGTGCAGACGACGCTCCGCTTCATGGAGGTCGAGGCGGCCGGCGGGATCGTTCTGGTCATTGCGGCCGCGATCGCATTGATCTGGGCCAATCTCGACATCGGCTCCTATGACTCGTTCTGGCATTCGCACGTCAAGCTTGACCTGGGCATCTGGTCGTTTGACCAGTCGCTGCAACACGTCGTCAACGATGTCTTGATGGTGGTCTTCTTCCTGGTGGTGGGCGCGGAAATCAAGCGCGAAGTGACGCACGGCGAATTGCGCGATCCTCGGCAGGCCGCGCTTCCGCTGTTCGCGGCGCTGGGCGGGATGCTGGTCCCGGCGGCGCTGTACGCGGCGCTCAATGCCGGCGGCGACGGCGGCTCCGGCTGGGGCATCCCGGTCGCCACCGATATCGCGTTCGCCCTCGGAGTGCTGGCCCTGGTCGGCAAGGGCGTGCCCGTCCAGTTGAAAGTGTTCTTGCTGACGCTCGCGGTTGCCGACGATGTCGGCGGCATTCTGATCATCGCCATCTTCTACTCGGAATCGATCCAGCTGGAATGGATCGCCGGGATGGTCGGCGCCGTGGCGTTCCTGCTGTTGATCAAACGGATGGGCTTCCGCCACATTGGCATCCATGGGCTGGGCGGCGTGTTCCTCTGGTTGACCCTCTGGGAGGCGGGCGTGCACGCGACCCTGGCCGGCGTCATCCTCGGGCTGATCGTTCCGGCCGATGCGCTCTACGACGACAAGGGCATCACTCGCAGAATTGACTATCTGCTGCAGCGTCTGCGCTACGTCCAGGAGGATCCCGACCCTGCGGTGCGCGAACACGATTCTCACGAAGCGTTACGCAACATGGAGCACGTGGCCCGCGAGGGCGTGAGTCCGCTTGAGCGGCTGGAAGAAGGCATCGCGCCGATCTCGGCCTTTTTCGTGGTGCCACTATTTGCCCTGGCTAACGCCGGCATTCACATCACCGGCGACAGCATCGACGCTGCCCTGGAGTCGAACATTGCCTGGGGCATTTTCCTGGGGCTGCTGCTGGGGAAGTTCTTCGGCATCGTCGGCGCTTCGGCGCTCGCGGTGCGGCTCGGGATCGCCTTCAAACCACAGCAGTTGCTCTGGTCGCATCTCGGCGGCGCGGCGCTCCTCGCCGGGATCGGATTCACCGTGGCCATCTTTATCGCCAATCTCAGCTTTGAGGCGGGTCAGACCGAGCTGCTTGAAGGCGCGAAGATCGGGATCTTCGCGGCGTCGATTGTGGCCGCCGTGCTCGGATTCGTCGTGCTGCGCGCCGTGAGACCGCGCTTCTGACGTTTCTCGCCTGATTGCGGGTGCGTTACACTTTGCACGGCTATCCGCCGTGCGGACTATTGTGCCGTGGTGCGGCAATGGCACTGTCCCACTGATTGCGAGTGAGCGCCGGACGGCGCTGATTTTGAGGAGGCGGACTACGTGCAAGCGGTGAAATATGCCCGCGCCGAGAGCGTGGAAGAGGCAGTCAGCCTCCTGCAGGACGGCGGCGATGGCGCGCGTCCGCTGGCCGGCGGCACTGACGTGATCGTCCAGGCGAGAGAGCGAACGCGCGACATCGACCTGTTCGTCGACATCAAGCACATTCCCGAGGTGATCGGCATCGAACACGGCGCAGACGGCAGTCTGACCATCGGTGCAGCGACGCCCTGCTACGAAATCTACGGCGACGACACGATTGCCGAGCACTTTCCCGTGCTGGTGGATTCGTGCTCACTGATCGGCGGCACGGCGATCCAGGGCCGGGCGTCGCTCGGCGGAAATCTGTGCAACTCGTCTCCGGCCGCCGACGGAATACCGTCCCTGATCGTCCTCGAGGGTCAGGTCGAGATCGCCGGCCCGAACGGACGCCGCACTGTCGCCGTCGAGGACTTCTGCACCGGTCCCGGACAGAACGTCCTGGGCAGCGGCGAGTTTGTGGTCAAGCTTCGGTTCCCGGCGCCTGGCGATCGTTCGGGCGCACGCTTCCTGCGTTTTATTCCGCGCAACGAGATGGACATCGCCGTCGCCAACGCCGCGTCGGCCGTGCGCCTCGACGGTGACGGCAATGTGACCTGGGCGCGGGTGTCGGTCGGGGCGATCGCCCCCACGCCGCTGCTCGTGGGCGAGGCCGCCGCCGCCATCGTCGGCCAGCCGTTGAGCGAAGAGACGATCGCCGCCGCGGCGGCGGCCTCCAGCGCCGCCGCCAACCCGATCACGGATATGCGCGGCAGCATCCGCCAGCGGGTGCACCTCGCCGGCGTGTTGACCGAGCGAACCATCCGGCAGGCCGCCGAGCGCGCCGGCTGAGCTGACAAACGGATTGAACAACGGAGGAATATCTCCCATGGCCAGTGAACACATCGTCGTCAACTGCACCATCAACGGCGAGCAGCAGGTTTTTCTCGCCAACGAACGAGACTCGCTGCTTGAGGCGCTGCGCGACCGAATCGGTCTGACCGGCGCCAAAGAGGGCTGCAACAACGGCAACTGCGGCGCGTGCTGCGTCAACATGGACGGACGAATCGTCAACAGCTGCCTGGTCATGGCCGCCGAGTGCGAGGGCTCCGAGATTGGCACCGTGGAAGGGCTGGCCGACGGCGACCGGCTTTCGCCGCTGCAGAACGCGTTCCTCGAGCAGGCCGCGCTCCAGTGCGGCATCTGCACGCCGGGCTTCCTCGTCGCCGCCGAGGCGTTGTTGGAGCAGAATCCCGACCCGAGCGAGCACGAGATTCGCTACTGGTTGGCCGGCAACCTCTGCCGCTGCACCGGCTACGACAAGATCATCAAGGCCGTCCAGCAGGCCGCTGGACAGAGCGTCGTCTAACCACACCCGTCACGCTGATCGAAAGGACACCTGGCATGGTCACCGCTCAGTCGAAAGAAACCGAACAGTACAACGTCATCGGCACGCGGCCGATCCGTCACGACGGCGTTGACAAGGTCACCGGCGCCGCCCAGTACGGCGCCGACATCAACCTGCCCGGGATGCTCGCCGGCCGCGTCCTGCGCAGCCCGCACGCGCACGCGCGGATCGTCAGCATCGACACCTCCAGGGCCGAGGCGCTGGACGGCGTCCAGGCCGTGATCACGAACGCCGATTTCCCGCGCGCCGGCGACCAGGAAATCGACACCGGCGAAGGCACCGCCAACCTCAAGTGGGTGCTCGACAATGTGATCGCTTCGGACAAGGTGCTCTACAAGGGGCACGCCGTTGCCGCCGTCGCCGCGACCGATCACCACATCGCCGAGGACGCGCTCGAACTGATCGAGGTCGAGTACGAGTTGCTGACCCCGGTGCTGGACGTCCGCGACGCGATGGTGGACGGTTCACCGCTGCTGCACGACGGTCTGCACACGGCCGCGATGGACGGCTCGAAGAGCGACAACCCCAGCAACACCGCCTCGCATCTGCAGTTCACCAAGGGCGACCTCGACGCCGGATTCGGCGAGGCCGACGTGGTCCTCGAGCGCGAGTTCGAGACCTCCATGGCCCACCAGGGCTACATCGAGCCGCACAACGGCACCGCCTACTACCGCGCCGACGGCACGCTCGACGTCTGGACATCGACGCAGGGCGCATTCGTGGTCCGCGACTCGGTCGCCCCGCTGCTGCAGCTTTCACCCTCGCAGGTCAAGGTCACGCCGATGGAGATCGGCGGCGGCTTCGGCGGCAAGATTCCGGTCTACCTGGAGCCGCTGGCCGCGTTGCTCTCGCAGAAGACCGGCCGGCCGGTCAAGCTGACCATGAACCGCGAAGAGGTCTTGCTCGCGACCGGCCCGACATCGGGCACGTACATGCGCGTGCGGATGGGCGCAAAGCGCGACGGCACGATTACCGCCGCCGACGTTCACCTCGCCTTTGAGGCCGGCGCGTACCCCGGATCCCCGGTCGGCGCCGGCGCCATGTGCGCGCTCGCTCCCTACGACATTCCCAACCAGCGGATTGACGGATACGACGTGGTCGTCAACAAGCCCAAGACCGCGGCCTACCGCGCTCCCGGCGCTCCGCAGTCGGAGTTCGCCACCGAATCGGTGCTGAACGAGCTTGCCGAAGAACTCGGCCTCGATCCGCTCGAGATGCGGCTGCAGAACGCCTGCGTCGAAGGCGCTCAGCGCGCCGACGGATTCACCTACGGCGTGATCGGCAACGTCGAGTGCCTCGAGGCGGCGCAGGAGTCGCCGCACTGGCAGTCGGAGCTGCAGGGACCGAACCGCGGCCGCGGCATCGCCCAGGGCTTCTGGTTCAACATCGGCTTCGAGTCCTCGGCCTACGCGCAGGTCAACGGCGACGGCACGGTTCCCCTGGTGCTCGGCTCGACCGACATCGGCGGCACCCGCGCCTCGATCGCGATGCAGCTGGCCGAGACGCTCGGCATCTCGGCCGAGGAAGTCCACCCGCACGTGGTCGACACCAACTCGGTCGGCTACACGCAGGTCACGGGCGGCAGCCGGACGACGTTCGCCGGCGGCTGGGCGGCCTACGAGTGCGCGATGGACATCCGCCGCCAGATGGAGGAGCGCGCCGCGCAAATCTGGGAGTGCGACGCGGCCGACGTTACGTACGGTGACGACGCCATCATCCGCGGACCCAGCGACGAGGACGGCAACGATCAGCAGTTCACCTTCAAGGAACTCGCCGGTCAACTGGTGTCCTCGGGCGGCCACATCGTCGGTCGGGCCGACGTGAACAAGACATCCAGTGGACCCGCATTCGCGACACACATCGTGGATGTCGAGGTCGACCCGGACACCGGCAAGGTTGACATTCTTCGCTACACCGCCGTCCAGGACGCCGGCACGGCGATCCACCCGGCATACGTCGAAGGACAGATGCAGGGCGGCGTCGCCCAGGGCGTGGGCATGGCGCTGAACGAGGAGTACTACTACGACGAGTCCGGCGATCTGAAGAACGCCAGTCTGCTCGACTACCGCATGCCCACGGCGCTCGACCTGCCGATGATCGAGACGAACATCGTCGAAGTCCCGAACCCCGGGCACCCCTACGGTGTGCGCGGCGTCGGCGAGGTGCCGATCATCCCGCCGGCTCCGGCCGTTCGCGCGGCGATCGCCAACGCCATCGGGGTGCACATGAGTGAACTGCCGATGTCGCCGCGCGCCATCCTCGACGCGACGCTCCCGTCCGGGGACTAGCGCCAACGACGCTCCCCCTCCGGAGGGAGCTGCCGCGGGCTGAGGGAGCGCGGCCAATGGTCACCGTCCTGATCCCTCAGCCGCTCAGGACGCTCACTGACGGTGAGTCGGTCCTGACGGCCGAGGGTCACAACATCCGCGCCGTCATCCGGGACCTCGCCCCGCGCTACCCCGAACTCGCCGACCGCCTGGTCAACGAGGGTAAGATCGGCCGGGGCATCTCATTGGCGATCAACGGAGACGTCGTCTCGACGGGCCTGATCACGAGGGTGCCCGAAGGCGCTGAGATCGCGATCGTCCCACAGATCAGCGGAGGCTGATGCTTCAGAGTCCCAGGAACATCGAAAGCGCATCTCGTACGCGGGACATGTCGTCCTGCTCGAGTTCGCCGATGCGCTGGCCCAGTCTTGAACGACCGACAGCGACCGTCTTGTCAATCATGATCGCAGATCGGGTCCCAAGACCGTTCGCCGCGCTTGCCTCGACCGTCACTCTGTAACTTGCCGCGACCGCGACGCTGCTCGTGAGGGGGCAGATAATGACTGATTCCAGCATCGGGTAGTCATCATCCTGGACGATCAGCGCCGGCCTCGGCTTGCCCAGAGACTCACTGCCGCCCATGGCGGTCCACAATTCACCGCGATTCATGCTTCTCCACGTCAGCGAACAGGTCGTCGACATGCGAATCAACCCTGTCCAGAGCCTCGCGCTCTGCCTCGGCGGCCTCGATCAGCGCCTTCGCTTGCCGTCGCGCCTCTTCCGCAAAGTTTGCCGAGCCGAGGCGTGGAAGCCACAACACATAGGGATACAGTCCATGCTCGCGGTGCGAGCAAACCTCGTCATCCGACGGCAGGTCCAGTCTTGGGCGAGCTAGCTTCGACATCCTATCTCCCTGGGCGCAGTTTACTTCGACCCCGGCCTTACTGAGCAGTCAGCACTGCAATCGAGGCTGTGAAGCCGTGGAGGTAGTTTTCGCCTCCGACCGGGCCGATCTCTCCGTTGCAGAAGAATCCGGCGGTGGGTACCGGGCCGAAAATCTCCGACAGCGCAGCCGCGTCATGGTCGGGCTCTCCGAACAGCCCCCGACCGCGTCCATTGCAGGAGCAGAGCAATGCTCCGAGGACTTCCTCTTCCGGCGCCAGCGCGTCGCGCAGGTCGGAGAGGCGCGTGCGCAGGTCGTCGTCGGCCGCCTGGGCGTCGCGGAACTGGAACTGGAACGTCTGCCCGACTCTCGGGATCGCGTTGATCGCCACCACTCCCGACTCTCGATCGGCGCCCATCACATTGCGAATCAGGAAGTCGCCGCGCTCGTGGGTCTCCTTGTATTCGTTCATCGCGAGCCCGACCAGCAGGTTTCGTGCCGCTCGATCACGTGTCTCATCGTCCAGTTCCATCAGTGTTTCCTGCAGGACCTCGAGCGCGGGACGTGAGCCGAGCGTCTTGACCGTGTTGTTTTCGCAGTCGGTCACGATCCATGGTTGGCCCAGCGGCTCGGCCCCCTGTGCGACGATTGGCCGCACCGAGATGCCCGTGAGCCCCATCATGACCGCGCCGCCCTGCAACGCCTGATCGTCGATGAACACACCGCAGCCTTCCTGCTGCCGGTGCGAGGACGCCATGCCGCCGAGCAGCACGATCTCGGGACGCAGCTGTTGCAGGTGCCCCACCAGCCGATCCGTCATCACCGTGAACGGATTGCTGAACATCAGCCAGACTTCGGGGCCATCCTGGATCGGTTCGAAGACGTTGTCGGTCATTGACTCCGGATCGATCGCGAGCGGCGTGAACTCGGCCCCAGGCAGGGAGAATCCCAGTACAGCGATGGCGGAGCCCTCTTCCGCCTCCAGGGAAGAGCCGATCACGCTCTGACCCGATGCGCCGATCAGGTGCCGAGCGCCGGTCGACTGTCTCAGTCGATGGATGATTTCGGCGTAATGTTCGGCGTAGCGGGAGTCGATGAAGACCATCAGCAGGTCGGGTGGTGTCGAGATGTCCAGAGCGCGCAGGGCAGACTCACAGGCGGACTCCCATTCCGCCTCAAACGCCACGGCTGCGGATGCTCCGGCGGTCCTGGTCTTGACGGTCGCCTGGCCGGGACCGCTCGAGCGACGGATCGTGTCCTCGGATGTTGACGAATGGTTAGCCATTTGAACACTCCGTTCACCCGGGCTGCGGCTAGCATCTCAAGAGTAGCTGTTGAACAGGAAGCCAATGACTCGTACTTCAGAAGCGACGGAGTTAGCCGAACTATCAGATTTGCCTGCCGACAATCTGGACGAACTCGCCGATGCGGCTCGCCGGCTCGCCGAGCGAGGCGGCGAGATCCTGATGGACCGCTTTCACGCGACCATCGAGATTTCCTTCAAGGGTCAGAACGCTCACGATCCCGTGACCGAGGTCGACCACGCCATCGAGGACCTGATTCGGGCCGAGGTTCACGACAAGTTCCCGGACCACGGCGTCCTGGGCGAGGAACGGGACAACGGCGGGCCCGTGGATGCCGACATCGTCTGGGTCATCGATCCGCTGGACGGCACGTCCAACTTCATCAATGGCATCGGAATGTTCGCCTGTTCGATCGGCATCCTGCATCGCGGCGCGCCGGTCGCCGGGGCGATGTGGTTGCCGTCGAATCGCTTCCTCACTCCCGGCGTCTATCACGCGCAGTCGGGACACGGCTTGATGTTCAACGGCGAAGATGTCGACTGCGGGGCCCCTGCCCTGCAGGCCGCGTCCCGACTGAGCACCGTGCCGGCCGGCACCGGCGGTGTGACCGGGCCGGCGGGCCGGCGGTTCGGTATCGCGCGGACCTTCGGCAGTACCGCGACCGAACTGGCGCTGGCGGCGGAAGGGTCGGTGCAGATGGCGCTATTCGAAGGCGCGCGCATCTGGGACGTGGCCGGCGGGGTCGCGCTTTGCCTGGCGGCGGGACGCGCGATCTACACCAAGCCGAAGGGAACCGACGCCGGCTGGCGGCCCTTCACGCGCTTCTGCGACCGTGTCGAGGGACCGGTCAACATGACGAAACTGCGCGCCTGGAGGGATCCGCTCGTCGCCGGAGATGCGTCGGTCTTGCCGAGTTCCGCGTCCGAGCTGAAGAGAGAGCAGAGCGTCGCAGCGACCGCCAAGCGGGCCGCCGTCAAGAGCGTCAAGCGCGCGTTTCCGAATCTGCCGCTGCCGTCCTACCCGTAAGTTGCCTCGGCGGAGTGTCGGAGCCCCCCTCTGCCTTCGGCATCTCCCCCCGCAACGCGGGGGGAGATGGAACAGCAACCTCAGGCGTGGACGACGGGCAGCACCTCGTCGAACAGACGCTGCGACTGATACATGATCGCGTCGTCGCCACGGGCCATCGGGCGCATGATGAACTTGCTCACACCGGCGGCTCGATATTCATTGACCCGCCGCAGGATCTCCTCCGCGTCGCCGACGGCGAAGTAGGTGTCGGCGTCGACCTCGGGCAGACGCGCCTTGATTCCCTTGATGGTCATCTGGACGTCGGGGTCGTCCCAGGAACCGAAGTGGTAGCCGAAGCCGGCGCCGAAATGGTCCGGCTCGTAGTCGGTGCGGCCGGCCTCGGCCAGTGCAGCCTTGATCTGTTGGACGATCGGGCCGACCTCGTGCGCCGACTGGATCCCGGCCACCCAGCCGGTCCCGATGCGCGCCGTGCGGCGGATCGCGGCCTTGCTATGCCCGCCTATCCAGAGCGGCAGCGGACTCTGCACGGGCTTCGGCGAGATGGTGGCGTTGTCGTAGGTGAAGTGCTCGCCGTGATAGGTGAACGATTCCTCGTTCCAGAGCCCGTTGATGATGTCGAGCATCTCGTCGGCGATTGGGGCTCGACCGCGGAGCTGGCGATGGGTGACGTTCCACTCGGGCGCGAACGCGCCGCCGACGCCAAAGGCCGGGAGCATCCGTCCGTTGGAGAGAAAGTCGATCGTGGCGCACTGCTTGGCCAGCACGAGCGGATCGCGGAAGCCGACCACGACGACGTTCATACCGAACTTCAGCTTCTCCGTGCGCGCCGCGAGCGCCGCCATGAAGGTCATGGACTCAAGGATGGGTTCCCGCGAAATCAGCCGGTCGGTCTGCCAGATTGAATCGACGTCGTGCTCTTCGCAGAGGTCGATCCAGCGCCACATGGTGTCGACGTCGGAGAAGGGGAAGTTGGCCAGTCCCATGCCGATGCGGTCGCTCATCGTCGGTTCCTTCGCTGCGTGATATCGCTTATGCGCTCAGCCTAAACGGTGGGTAGCGGTCGGTAATCAGCATGAAACCGTACGCGGCCACTCGCCAGCCGTAGCGCGTGGTGCCCACGACGAAGTCGAACAGCGGCCGCGGGTAGCGTCCCGTGGCGAGGATCGCGAACCAGGCCACGATGATGGCGAGGAGCGACAGCACGCCGAGAATGACCAGCACGACATAGTGCGGAATCAGCAGCAACCACTTGACCAGTGGCAGGAAGCGGTTGAGTTCGGCCGCGTCGGGATAGTCGAAGTCGAGATGGATGTCCTGCTCTTCGTCGGTGGACGGGTACTTGTCGGTGAGGAGGGCCGCGTATGCGCCGATCCGCGCCTCGAAGCGGACGAACAGCACGATCACATCGAACCACCAGCGCGGGTACTTCTGGCGGACGACGATCATCAGGACGAGGGGCAGCCAGAACATTCCGGCCCAGGCGCCGGAGACATCCTCACCAGAGAGCCAGCCCTGTTCGGCCAGATGGACGAGCAGGACCGGCACAGCCGGCAGTAGCGCGGCGATGACCGCGATCGGGATGATCATCGGAATCCGCAGGAGAGTGGTCAGCCGGTCGAGCGATTCGGGGTAGTCGATTTCCAGTCGGGCGGGATAAGCGTTGGGTTCGCGTTCCATTCGGCACCTCCTGTTCAGGAGATGCTACTCCGTGAGGCGCATCGGTCGCTGCCAGATGCTGACGTCCCAGTACTGGTCGAACTTGCGGCCGCATTCCTTCCAGACGCCTGAGAGCGTGTAGCCGACCTTCTCGGTCATCGCGACGGAGGCGTCGTTGGGGAGGGTGATCAGGGCGAAGAGTTGATGCAACTCGTCGACCTTGACCAGTTCGTCGTAGAGGGCGTACCAGAGCCGCGTGCCGACGCCGCGGCCAACCTCGCCGGGCAGCAGGTAGACGCTGGTGGCGACGCTGCTGTCGTAGGCGGCCTTGGGATAGAGCGCGCTCGAATACGAGTGCCCGACGATCTGCCCGTCCGGCTCGACCGCGACCATCACGCGGTACGCACCGGAGTCCGAGTACTTTGAGAACCACTCGCGCTTCGCCTCGACCGTGTGCGGCTCGGTGTCGAAGGTGGCGGCGCTGGTCAGGATGTAGTGGTTGTACAGGTCGGCGAGCTGCGGGATGTCGGCATCGACAGCGGAGCGGATGGTGAGGTTGTCGGTCATGGCAACGTCCGTGGAGGTGGAACGCAAAACGGCGGACCCGGAGGTCCGCCGTCAGCGTATGTGAACTGCAACCGAGAGGCTTAGCCGAAGAGGCGGCTGCCTTCGATGGCCGGTTTGAAGACGCGCTCGATCTCCTCGCCGGCTCGCTCAACGGTCCAGCGCTCGTTGCTCGAGAGGTTGCGGATGATCTCGTACTGGTTGTAGAGGCCGATGTCGTAGCCCATCGCCTGGATCACCTGGCCGTTGAGCCAATCGGAGGCCTCGGAGGCCATGTAGACGATCGGTACGGCGACATTGGCCGGCGAGCGGCGCGGGTCGACGGTCGTCTCGGAGTCCTCGTCGAAGCCGCGCGAGCGGCGATCCGTCGGCACGGTGTCGGTCATTCGCGTGGACGCGCCCGGCCCGATCGCGTTGGAGGTCACGCCGTAGCGTCCCAGGGCGTTGGCGCAGCTATAGGTGAAGCCGACGATGCCGAGCTTGGCCGCGGCGTAGTTGGGCTGTCCGGGCGCGCCGTGCAGTCCGGAGCCGGAGGTGAAGTTGATCAGCCGGTAGTGGCCCTCGCGGTTGGCGCGCCAGTAGATCGAGGCGTACTTGGTCGTGTTGAAGGTGCCCTTCATGTGCACCGCGACGACCGCGTCCCATTCCTCTTCGGTCATGTTGAAGACCATCCGGTCGCGCAGGTTGCCGGCCACGTTGACCAGGATGTCGAGGCGGCCGTACTCGTCCAGCGCCTGCTGGATGATGCCTTCCGCGCCGTCGTAGTCGGCGACCGACGTGTAGTTGGCGACGGCGGCGCCGCCGGCGTCGCGGATCGCCGCGACGGTGTCGTCGGCCGGGCCGGCCTCGCCGCCCGTGCCGTCGACCGCGCCGCCGAGGTCGTTGACGACCACGCTGGCGCCGTTGGCCGCGAACAGCTTGGCGACCTCGGAGCCGATTCCGCGTCCTGCGCCGGTCACGATCGCGACGCGATTGTCAAGCATTCCCATGATGTTGGTTCCTTTCAACGTGTGGCGACCCGTCCTAGACGGGAGCCCCCCTCTGTCACTTCGTGACATCTCCCCCCGCCGAGCGGGGGGAGAGGAGGATCAGCCGTCCATGCCGCCGCCGCCGCCGACGGCCGGCTTGAACAGTTCCTCGATTTGCTGGGCGGCGCCGTCGACGCTCCAGCGCTCCGTACCGCGCACCTGGCGGATCACGGCGGGCTTGTTGAAAAGCTGCAGTTCGTAGCCGGATGCGCCGACGATCTGGCCGTTGAGCCAGTCGGACTGCTCGGAGGCGATGTAGACCAGCGGCACGGCGACGTTGGCCGGCGAGCGCTGCGGGTCTTCCTCGGTCGAGTCGCCGATGTTGCTGCCCGCGCGACGGCGCTCTTCCGGCACGGTGTCGGTCATGCGAGTCGAAGCGCCGGGCGAGATCGCGTTGGCGGTCGCGCCGTAACGACCGAGCGCGTTGGCGCAGCTATAAGTGAAGCCGACGATGCCCATCTTGGCGGCCGCGTAGTTGGGCTGTCCGGGCGCGCCGAAGATGCCGGAGACCGAGGAGAAGTTGATCAGCCGGTAGTGCCCCTTGCGCTCGGAGCGCCAGTGGATCGAGGCGTACTTGGTCAGGTTGAAGTGACCCTTGAGGTGGACGTCGAGCACGGCGTCCCACTCGGCTTCGGTCATGTTGAAGACCATGCGGTCGCGCAGGATGCCGGCTGTGTTGACGACGATGTCGAGGTCGCCGAAGTTGTCCAGCGCGTCCTTGACGATGCCCTCGGCGGCGTCGTAGTCGGACACCGAGGAGTAATTGGCCACGGCTTCACCACCGGCGTCGCGGATTGCCGCAACGACCTCATCGGCCGGAGCGGCGGCTGCGCCAGAGCCGTCGACGGCGCCGCCGAGGTCGTTGACGACGACCCTGGCGCCCTCGGAGGCGAACAGTTTGGCCGTCTCGGCCCCAATCCCACGTCCCGCGCCGGTGATGATTGCCACGCGGCCATCAAGCATTCCCATGTGTGTTTCCTCTCAGCCCGCGACGCCGTTCTTCAGGTCGTGCGGGAAAAAATTCACAGGTAGGCACAGGCTACCATCGCGGGCCAGCAGCTCGCGACAGCGGGCCCCTAGTGTCGCGGGCCGCGGCGATCCGGATCGGGGGCCGTGTCGATCAGCTCTCGCGAAGTCGCCGTTTCGTTGATCACCGGCTCGTAGAGGCCGAGCTGGGGCGGGCCCATCAGCACGCCGGCGACCGTTCCCTGCGCGTGGCCCCTGCGGAAGTTCTCCGATTGGGTCCAGGCGTGGAAGGCGGCCTCGTCTTCCCAGACCGAGTATGAGATGTAATCGCCCGGTTCTGCGCCTCGGAGCAGCATGAACTGGACGAAGCCGGGCACTTCCTGGAGATACGTTTCGCGATTCCTCCAGATTTCTTCCCACTCGGCTTCGCGCTCGACATTGACACTGAAGCGGTTCATGGCCAGATACACGGTTCGCCTCGCACTGTGTTAGCTGCTGGTCTGTTGACGGTTCGCGGTCGGATCGCGCAGCGCGTTTCGACGAAGCTGCGCGTAAGCTCAGTTTAGATGAGACGAGAACGTGCGCTCCTATGTATTGGGTTGCTCACGGCGCTGGCCATTGGCCTCGGCGCCTGCAGCGCCCCGAATGTCAACGACATCCCCGAACTGGAAACCGACCTGGCCCGGGCCGAGGAGTCGGCGCAGCGAGCGCAGGTTCTGGCTGCGCTGGAACCGCTCAATCCCCTGCGCTATCACTACCTCGATCAGGCCATCCGCGAGGAGCAACGGATTCCGGCCGACGCGGTAATCTGGGCGCTCCGCGCCCGCGAAGTGCTGGACTGGGTCGATTGGCCGCTTGAGTTGAGCGATCACGTCGAGCAGTACGGTGAATGGCTCGACTCGCTGTTGGCGGCGTTCCGCAATGACGACGCCCACGCGGCGGCCGAGCCGTCGAAGATCGTGCATGCGCTGGCGCATACCTTCGAGGCGACGCTGGAAGCCTGGCTGAGCAACGAATCCCTGCCCGCCGTGCCGCCGCTGGCAGGTCTGGAACCGCCGACGCACGACGAGGCTCACGGCGGTCACAGTGATGATGGCCAACGCGACAGTCACGGACAGTAAATCGCGCATCCTGCTGGCGCTCTTCCTGGGCGCGACCGCCTGTTGGCTCATGATGTCCAATGCGTCGGCCCACGCCGCGTACGAGTCGTCAACGCCGGATTTCGCCGACGTTCTTGAGCAGTCTCCGAGCGAGATCAGCATTCGCTTTACGCAAGAGCTGTTTCGCCGCGAAGGCGCAAACGGACTCGTGCTGACCCACGCGGACAGCGGAAACGAAGTCCGTCTCGGCGAGCCTGAGATTGACAACGACGACCGACACGTGATGGCGGTCTCGGTCGAGGACGCGCTGTCGCCGGGACGCTACATCGTTGCCTGGACGAATCTCTCCGCCGAGGACGGAGACACGGACTCGGGTTCGTATCCGTTCTACGTCGGGCGCAGCCCGAGTCCGACCGAAGTAGAAGACGACCGCCGAATCGCCGCTGAGCTGTTGATCGTGTATCCGGGCGACGCAACGGCCGACCCGGACGAACAGGAGTCAACGACGCAACGGGCGCCGGCCGTGGTGCGGTCCGCCTCCGCCGACGGCGCGAGGCTCGGCGTCGGGCCGATCGTCTGGTTGGTCGTCGGAATCGGGGCAGGCCTGGTGCTGACCGGGTCGCTCGGATTTCACCTCGGTCGTCGACGGAGAGGCGGATGATGATTCGCCGTTGGCTGCCGCCGATCATCGCCGCGGTGCTGGCGCTGAGCGCCTGTGGCGCCGGCGCAGACGGCGATGTCGAGAGACCGATCCCGGTGCCCGGGCTGCTGGTGTTCACGGTCGGCGTCGATCTGTGGATCCAGGACGAACAGGGCGCGCGCTTGCTGATCTCGGCCGAGCAGGATCAACAGCTCATGATGCCGGCCATCTCGCCCGACGGACGGCGCCTGGCATTCGTCGTGTTCCAGCTCACGCAGGCCGAAGGGACCAGCGTCGGCAGCGACCTCGCGCTGACCAGTCTTGATGGCCTCGACTCTCGCGTGCTGGTCGAGCATGGACGGCAAGGAGAGTTCGTCTGGTCGCCGCGCTGGAGTCCAGACGGAGCATCGCTGGTGTTCACCCACCAGCAGTCCCGGGGAGGCATCCGTATTGCCCAGATCTCACTGGAGTCCGGGACGGTGACGGTGTTGCGCGAGGACGCCCGCGATCCCGACATCTCCGACGACGGATCGCGGATGGTGTTCGTCAATGCTCCGTTCGGCGGCGATCCGCATCTCGTCGTGCGGAATCTGACCGACGGCGCCGAGATCGAGCTCGATCCGGAACGCGAGTGGGCACCGCGACCGGTTCGCTCGCCGCGTTTCAGCCCCGACGGGCAGTCCGTCGTGTTCTCAGCCGGACAGTTCCTGCCCCAGGTCTCGTCTGTCGCCCGTGGTCTGAATGGGCCGGAAGACATCTGGAGCGTGGACCTCGCCAGCGGAACACTCACGCAACTCGCGGCGATCGGCGAGGATCAGCCCGACTTCGTCGTCTCGGACGACGGACGGCATGTGCTGATCATGGGTGCGTACGGCCTGTACCTGGTCGAGACGCCGCCGCGCGATCCGCCGTATGCGATCGCGCCGGGTGAGTTTCACGGCAGCCTGGACTGGGTCGGCCGCGTCTCCGATCAGGAGTGGCAGCAGATTCGCGCGTCCGTGCTCGAGGACTCGGACGTGTCACGATGAGACGGCTCGGACTGCTGGCGCTGGCGGCGGCGACGGTGGCAGCGGCGTTCGTGTTCGTGACGGGCGGGGCCGATGCACACGCGCTGCTGGCACGGGCCGACCCGCCAATCAACGCTTCCCTGCGAGAGTCGCCGACTCGGGTGACGCTGTTTATGACCGAACAGTTGCAGCGCACCCACAGTTCGGTGCAGGTGCTCGACAGCTCCGGGCAACGCCGCGACATCGGCGAGACCGAGTTCTCCGACGAAGTGCCGACTCAGATGGGCGTGAATGTGCTCAGGCTCGAGCCGGGCGTCTACACGGTCGTCTGGGAGACCCTGTCCGAGGTCGACGGCCACACCTGGACCGGCTCCTACGTCTTTTCCGTGCTGAACGAGGACGGCTCCGCGCCCTCCGGCAGCGGGATCGCCGTTGACGTCGATCGTCCCGGCCCGCCGGTCGCGGCGGACGCGGTGGTGAAGGCGATCGGCCTCGGCGCGCTGGTCCTGTTCGTCGGCGCGGTCTTCATCTCGATCCTGTTGCGGCCATCCCCGTTGCCGACCCTGTTGCCGCTCATGGCGATCACCGTAGTCGTCGCCATCGGCGCGACCGGCTACGAGGCCATCGCTGCCGCCTTGCGCCTCGGCGACATCGGCTTCCTCGGCGATGTGTTGTTCGACTCGCGCAACGGCCTCTGGCTGCAGCAGCGCTGGTACGCGCTGATCGCGGCGTCGCTTGCGCTCACCCTCCACCTGACTCGCCGATCTCTGTTCCGTCGTTCCCGCGCAGGCGGGAATCCATCAAGCTCTCCCCCCGCGAAGCGGGGGGAGATGTCGCCGAGCGACAGAGGGGGGCGTCCCCTGCTGATCACCCTCGCCCTGGTCTCGATCGTCTGGCTCGCCTCCACCTCGGCCGTCTCGCACGGCGCAGCGATCGGCTCCGGATGGATCTGGGGAGCGCTGTTCGATGCCCTCCACCTTGCGCTGATCGCCGTCTGGATTGGCGGACTCGCCTGCCTGATCCTCGCCCTGAAGGACAGACCGGAAGGCCGGGTGGAGGCGGTCAGGCGATTCTCGATTGCGGCGGCAGGGTCGGTGCCGGTGCTGCTGGCGGCGGGGTTGCTGTCCGCCCTGATTCAGATTCCCGATGTCAACGGACTCGTTGAGACCGACTGGGGACTCGCCTTCCTGGTCAAGATGGTCATTCTCGCCGCCCTGTTCGGCGCCGCCGGGATGAATGCCTTCCTGCTCCGTCCGCGCGACGCCGACGCCGATGGGCACGACGAAGACCTGGCGCGCCGGTTCCGGCGGATGATGCGGATTGAGGCAGCGCTGGGGCTGGTCGTCATCGCGGTCTCGGCCGTGCTGACCCAGTTGCCGTCGCCGGCCAGCGCCCAACCGGAGGTCGTGCAGAAGGACAACACGGTGGTCGAGACGGTCGCCAGAGCCGACCTCGTCGTCTCGCTGGAAATCTCGCCCAACCTGGTCGGCTTCAATACCTGGACGGCGACGGTCGACGGACCATCGGAGAACCCGGTGGAAGATCTGTTGCTGCGTTTCCGCTACGAGGACTCGTCGGTCGGTCCGGTGACTGTGAAGACGACCGCGATCGGGGACGGACGGTTCCAGCTCGAAGGAGCCTACTTCGGGTTGCCCGGGGACTGGACCGTGGAGATGGAGCTTCGCCGGACCTCCGGCGACGACCTCGTGGCCGGAGTTCGAACCAGCGTCGAGTCGGGATTCCAGGCATCCCCGTTTGCCGCCGATCGGGGCGGCGCGCTGGCGCTGCCGCTGACCCAGATGGACTGGAACGGCGTCGGGGCGCTGTGGGCGCTTGTCGTTGGCGGGTTGTTCTGGATTGGTCGTCCCAACCTGAGAGACCGCTTCGGGCCTCGCGCCGGAGACGGCGCGTTCGCAGGCGGAGTGCTGGGCTTGATCGTGGCGGTCGTACTGTTGACTGGTTTACATGTTGAGCCCGGCAGGACCCTGGCCAATCCGGTTGCGCTGACGGAGGAGTCCGTGGAGCGCGGGTCGGCGCTGTTCGCGGCCAACTGCATCTCCTGTCACGGCGAGACCGGCGCCGGCGACGGCCCCCTGGCCGACTCGCTGCCGGCGCCCCCGGCCAACTTCACGGTGCACGTCCCGTTCCATCCCGACGGCGTGCTCTTCGCCTGGATCAGCGATGGCATTCGCGGGACCGGTATGCCCGCCTGGTCGCCGCAACTCTCCGATCAGGAGCGCTGGGACCTGGTCAACTTCCTCCGCGCCGGCTTCGACCCCGCCGCCGCGCAGTGAGTCGCGACGCAAGGCTCCCTCACCTCCGAAAAGCTTCCGATATCCGAAACAGCGGCCAACCGGCGTCAGCCCCCTGATACGCTGATCGTTGATCTCCAGATGGGCGCATGACAGGACTCAGACATGGTCACCGCGATTGAGAACCCCGGGCTCAACCTGGACTGGCTGAACATCGAAACGGACGACGAGTTCGACATCAAGACTGGCCGTAAGGGTGTCACCCTGCAGACGATCAATCAGCGCATGGCCGGCGTCGAAGGCGTCGACCAGGCCGACTGGCGCTCGTTCGCGCCTCGCGGAATCGAGGCCGACCCTCGTTCCAACGCCCATGCGCGACAGTACCGCGACAAGGGCGACGTCTGGTCCGAGTCGGCGATGCTGCTCTACGAGGAAGCCCTGCAGCGGCAGTGGTCCTCGGCGCGCGATATCCCCTGGGAGACGATTGGCGACCAGCCGGACGACATCGAGAAGGCGATGTGCACGCTGTGCACGTTCCTGACCCAGGTCGAGTTCATCGCCGGCGACGTGCCGGGACGCTTCCTCGAAACGGTCCACCCCGACTTCTTCGAGTCGCAGCTCTTCCTCGGCACCCAGCTCATGGACGAGGCGCGGCACCTGGACGTGTTCCGCAAGCGCGTGCTTGTCAACGGCGGCGGAATGTCGCCGGCCGGACTCGGCGCGGTCGGACTGCTCGCGATCGACGACTTCACGGAGATGACCGCCATCCTGCACCTCTTCGCCGAGGGCCTGGTCCAGTCGCTCTTCCGCATGGGCGAGCTGATCGGCCAGAACGAAGCGGAGAAGCGCATGTTCCGACTCTCCGCACAGGACGAGTCGCGCCACCTCGCCTTTGGCGTCACCCACACCAAGTACACCGTCGAGACCCAGCCCTGGCGCAAGGAAGAACTGCACCACTACCTCGACATCAACGAGACCGTGCAGAACACCCAGGCCGGCCTGACCACCAACCCGATCACCGGCGAAGCGCTGGCCGTGCTGGCCGGCGGCGGCATTGAGTACCTCGACGAGGGCTACAACCTGCTGATGCTGATGCGCAAGAAGCAGATCAACGAGTACTACCACCGCCTGCAGGTCGTCGGCCTCGGTGATCGCCTCGACCGAATGTCGCCCGACATGCGTGAGTTGATCACGGTCTAACGATCCCCTCTCCCCCCGCTCAGCGGGGGGAGATGCCGCAGGCAGAGGGGGGCAGCGCGTCCGCAGCCGGACACCGACAACGCCGATCGACCTGAAGGACACGGGAACATCTGATGCCGACTCTCTCTCCAGCCCAGAAAATGCGCGCCCAGGTCCGCGGTTGGTCTGCTGATCTCATCGAGCGCGCAGAGAACTCAGCCGCCTCGGACAAGCAGATCGACAACGTCCTCAACATCTCGATTGAACCCGATCGCGTCAGCAAGTGGTTGGAGTTCGTCGAGAACGATCCGGAGCACCCGTTCGCCAGGGCGCAGTTCATCATGTTCGAAGACGGCGGCGAGACCGGTCTCAAGCCGAGCGCGTCCGAGGACGGGATGCGACTCAGCGATGTGGACATCGGGTCCTACGGTCACGTCCCCGACGTCTGGAGCTACCGCAACGATCTGCCTCGCGGCACTCGCCCGGTGCCCGGCATGTACATGCCCGCCGGGTACGCCATCTACGACCGCACGGAGGTCTGGGCGGAAGGCGTCGCCGACCTGTACGAAGACGCGATCCGCGACCGCTGGATTCCCGCGACCGACCTGGACTGGGAGAACCGCGAGGAACTGTCGCCCGAGGTCGAGCGCGCGACCGGCCAGATCTGCGCCATCTACTCCACGTACGGCATCGCCGAGCAGAAGATCATCTCCAAGTGGCTGGAGGAGATTTCCTACGGGTTCCACGAGGTCAAGCTGTTCCTCGCCACCCAGGTCTACGACGCGGGCCGCAAGGTCGAGTCCCTGCGCAAGCGCGCGCTGCACGGCTCCGGGATCATCGGCAAGGCGCCGCTCTCCGACGTGTCGGAGTCCTGGTACAACGCCCTGACGTTCACCGACATGATCATCGCCCTCGATGTGGTCTACAAGTCCTACGAGTTGACCGCCTTCGAGTGCGCGACCGACTGGGCACGCTCCGACTTCGACCGCGACCTGTTCGCCCGGCTCGCCGACGACAGCAAGCGCCACCTCGAGTACGGCCTCAAGCACCTCCAGTGGTACAACCGCTACGCCGAGCGCGCCGAGCTGGAACTGCCGATCTTCTTCATCAAGGCCGAAGCCGGTCTGGCTTCCGAGATGGCGCAGTCGCCGCTGGAGCGCGAGGCGCTCGCGGTGCTCTACGCGGATGGCGTCGAGCGCCTCGACGCGGGCGTCGAGAGTCTGCGCAAGCTGCGCGAGAAGCAGTACCACGACTACCTGCATCGCCTGCACGAGCACGGGTTCAACCGGATCGGCGAGGCCGTCGGCATCCTCGGTCTGGCGACGCAGGATCCGCTGCTCAAGGCGCTGAATCCCGAGGCGCTGGTCGAAGGCGCGTCCGCCGGGACCACGGCCTCGGACCGCGACTAGCCCCTGGTCACGCACGGCATGGCGTCGTGACTTCAGGCGAGATCGGGCTGAACTACGTCGTCGACGGGCCCGCCGACGGCTGGCCGGTGCTGTTTGTGCACGGAATCCTCACCTGCCGGGCGCACTGGCTGCTCAATCTGCCTGCGTTCCACGATGCCGGATTTCGCAGCATCACGGTGGAACTCTTTGGCCACGGTTCGTCTCCCGCTCCGGAGGAGGAAGCGGCCTATCACCCCGATCGCTATTCCGAGCGCTTCAGCGCGCTGCGAGAGCAGGTTGAAGCCGAGCGCTGGTTCGTGGTCGGCCAGTCCCTGGGCGCCGCGCTGACCCTGAACTACGCCATGTCGCAGCCGGATGAGGTGATCGCGCACGTGGTGACCAACTCGCATTCGGCCTTTGGCGAGCTGGAACGAATTCGCAACCCGGAGGCGGCTCGGGAGCGGGCGCAAACGATGATCGACGGCGGCATCGACGCGGTGATGCGGCATCCGCTCAATCCGCGGCGCGCGCGGGCCTTCGAGCCTGCTCATCGCGCGGCGTTCGACGACGCCATGCTGCTGAGCACGCCGGGGGGAATTGCGCGAACGATGATGTACACGTCTCCGCATACGCCGCTCAGACACCGATTGCCCGGCAATCCGGTCGACACGCTGCTGATCGCCGGCGACCGGGAAGAGGCCTTCACGCCCGCGAGGGAATGGGTCGAGTCAAACGCCGCCAACTTCCGGGTCGAGCGGGTATCGGCGACTCATGCGGTCAACATCAGCGCCGCTGATGACTTCAATAGAATCTCGATACAGTTTCTGGCGGAGTACCGATAAGCGCACCAAGGCCGTGAGAGTGGGTTCGTGGAAGAATCGGTAGATTTCACGCCGCTCCTGCTGGTCAGCGTGATGGCTGTCCTGGTCCCGTTCATTGCCTGGCGACTGACCGGGGGACTGGTTCCGGCGGTGGTCGGCGAAGTGCTGGTCGGGATCATCTTCGGCGAACCGTTGCTGGGGATCATCAACCGCGATCACACCTGGCTGACGTTCCTGGCGCTGTTCGGCTTCGCCTATCTGATGTTCCTCTCCGGTCTCGAGATCAACCTCAGCTTGCTCGGCCAATCGCCGGGCCGTCGTTGGTTCTTACCCAGAGTCGCGCTTCGTCATCCCTTGATCTCAGGCGCCGTGTTACTCGCGATGGTGGTCGCGTTCACCTTCGTCGCGCTGCACCTGATGCGCAGCGTGGGGCTGATCGATTCGAATCAGATTCCGATGCTGTTGTTCATCCTGATTGCGACCGCCGTCGGCGTGGTCATGCCGGTCTTGAAGGATCGGCCCGACCTGGGCCGTATGGGGCAGTCGCTCCTGGTCGGCGGCTTCCTGCTCGAGTTCGTCGCGATCGTCGGCGTGGGCGTGGTCGCCGCGCTGGAGCGCGAGGGGATTAGCTGGAAGATCGTCCTCATCCTCGCCGTTCCCGCCGCGCTGGTGGTGATGGTCTGGCTGTCGCGATTCGGCAGCGGACGATTCCCGATGATTCCCCGCACGATGCACGAGCTCGCTCAGACGTCGTCGCAACTGAAGATTCGCGCGTCGCTGGCGCTGCTCGTCGTCTTCGTCGCGCTGTCGCAGGTCGCCGGCACCGAGATGGTGCTGGGAGCGTTCGTCGCCGGTCTGGCGGTGACCGTCGTGTCGCCGCGCCACGGCTCTTCGCTTCGAGGCAAACTCGATGCGCTGGGCTACGGATTCTTCGTGCCGATCTTCTTCATCCACGCCGGCGCGACCCTCGATCTGGGCGCGGTGTTCGACTCTGCCGACTCCCTGATCATGGTGCCCGTGCTGCTCCTCGTGGCCTTTGGAGCCAAGCTCGCGCCCTCGGTGCTGGGACTCATACCGGCCTGGGGGATTCGTCCCGGACTGGCCGGCGGCTCGCTACTGAGCGCCAACCTGTCGCTGGTTCTGGCGGCAGGCGCAATCGCCGCCGATCTTGGCGTGATCGACGAAGGGCTCCATGGCGCCCTGCTGCTCATGGCGCTGCTCACGACGGTCCTGGCGCCGCTGATGTTCTCGACCATTGCCGGTCGGGCGCCGGAGCAGGAAGACGGACACACGTTGATCGTCGGCGGCGGAGATCTCGCCACGACCCTGGCCGAACGTCTGATGGCAGGCGGCCGCCGGGTGATCGTCCTCGACCGCGATCCGAATGCAGCGGAACGATGGCGACCGCGCGGGATCGAGAGCGTCGTCGGCGACCCGCTCGACTCGCTGACACTGATCAGCGTTCGACTCTTGCAGACCGAGGTAGCCGTCATCGTCGACGAGGAACGAACCGAGTTCGTGGCGGACTACACGAGGTCGATGCGTCGCATTCACCCCACGCTCAGGGTTGTGACCTGGGTGTCGGCTCGGGACGCCCATCTTGAACAACTTGGCGTGGAAACGTATTCCTTGTCCGACGTGACCGCGTTGGCCCTCGAAGAGGCGGTGCTGCGGCCGGGACTGCATGCTGCGCGCAGCGATCCCGAGTCCGGTCTGGTGGAGGTCGAACTGCTCAATCGCGAGTACGACGGTCAGGCCCTTCGCGATATCGACTTTGACGGCGATGTCCGCGTACTGGTCGTCATGCGTGAGGGTGAGTCCAGCGTCGCGGGAGGAGACACGACCATCTTCCTGCATGACCGGTTGACGTTGGCCGGCGAGCCGTCCTCCGTCGCGTCGATGGGCAGCCGATTCCAGGAGCGCAAGCGGAGCCGCTGGTTCGTCGATGTGCGGACGACGCGGAAGTTTGAGACCGAGTTCTAGGCCGCCCTAGGCGGAGCGCATGGTCTGCTCGGAGCCGATCCCGGCCAGATGCCCCAGGTAGATCGGGACCAGCGGCAGCACGCAAGGACTGATGAAGCTGACGAATCCGCCGACGAAGGCGATCGCGGCGGAGCCGGCGTTGAGGTCCAGCATCTCGGTCGAGGAGCCGTCCGAACCGGCGACGATGTCGACGCCGAAGCTGCCCAGCGCCTCATTGAGAACGACAACTCGGTCGAGGGCAATCAGCATGCCGACGAAGACGAGCAAGACGCCGGAAACGACGCCGATCAGCGGCATCCAGCGGTTGAGTTTGCGCAGGAACTTCGTCGACGCGCCGAACGTCGCGCCGACCAGCAGGAACGGAATGCCCAGACCGGCCGCGTAGCAGATCAGCAGGATCACGGCCTGGAAGAGCGAAGCGGAGTCGAGCGCCAGCACCAGGATGCCGGCCAGGATCGGACCGACGCACGGCGTCCAGCCGATGGAAAAGGCGACGCCGACGACGAGCGAGCGTCCATAGTCGGCGGCGGCTCGTGCACGGGATGCGCCCGCCGCCGGCGCCTCGGCGGCGGGCCCGCCGGGCGCTCCGACCTGGAAGCTGCGGTACAGAAACGGGATCGTGATGACCTCGGCCAGATGCAGGCCGAGCACGACGAGCATCGCGCCGGCGACGCGCTGGAACCAGATCAATTCGTTCTGGAATGCCGATCCCAGGGCGCCGAGCAGGGCGCCCAGGGCAACGAACACCACGCTGAAGCCGAGGACGAACGCGGCGGCGTGGAGGAAGACGACCCGCCGTGCCGTTGCCTGTCCGCCAATTGCCGTGCCGGTTGCGATCGCCATGCGGTCAGTCTACGTCAAGCGGCCGTCGGCGGAGCTTGCCGGCGTCTAATGAGATACGCCCGCGTCTTCCTCTGCGGAGAGCAGCGTGGCCATGACCGACTTCATGTCGTGACCACGGTTCTTCGCACGATTCAAGGTATCGCTGGCCGCCGAGGCGATTGGAGAGGGGATGCCGGTCTCACGCGCGACCTGGACCGCCAGCGAGACATCCTTGGCAGCCCACTTGAGGAAGAACGACGACTCGTCAAACTCGCGCTTGAGCAGGGTCGGCATGTTGCCGACATAGTTCTGCGCTGATGCGACGCTCATCACCTCGTACGCCCGTTGCGGATCGAGTCCAGCCGCTTCCGCGATCACCGTCGCTTCGATCACGACCTGGATCGAGGTGATGCTGACCATGTTGTTGACGATCTTGGTCAGGGCGCCCATGCCCAGTTCACCCATGTGGAAGACATTGCTGCCGATGCACTCGAGGACCGGTTTGTACTCCTCGAAGGCCGCCTCGTCGCCTCCGACCATGACGGCAAGCGTCGCGTCGATGGCGCCCTGCACACCGTTCGAGACCGGCGAATCGAGGAAGGTCACGCCGTGTTCGGCGGCGCGTTCGGCGAGCAACCTGACCGTCGAAGGCAGGTTGGTCGACAGGTCGAAGCAGACCAGTCCCGGCTCCGCGCCTTCGAGGATGCCGTCGGCGCCGCGCAGGACGGCGGTAACTTCGGGCGGCCCCGGGAGCGAGGTCAACACGACTTCGCTCTGAGACGCCACCTGCGCCGGAGACTCGGCCCAGATTGCGCCGAGTTCGATCAGGTTGGCCGCGTGCTCCTCGACCAGGTCGTGGACGACGACGCGGTGACCGCCCTTGATCACATTCGCGCACATCGGATTACCAATCTTGCCCACACCGATGAACCCAACGTCTGACATGCGCCGCTCCTCTCAGCCGTGGCGATTGCGGTAGTGGCGGTCGTCCGGCATCGGCAGGTCCGCCGGTAGCGTCCGGTGCGCCTCGTCAAGCAGCGAGCACAGTTCAGCAATCGACTCAAGCCGCTTCGCGAGTTCATCGAGCATCAGTCGATCCTCGTAGTGATTCTGATGCGAGTCGCTGGCTATCGCGAACAGTTCGGAGATGCGGCGATCTCCAGTGTGGTTCTCCAGGTGATGGATGATCGACCAACCGTCGGCGTGGCTGACATTCGGCCACTCACGTTCGGCGGCGATCTGCTTGACCCGGTGCGCCGCGGCGCCCCAGAGCTTTTCCGAGGCTTGTACACGGTCGCCCTGGGCGATCATGTCCGCTGCATGATCGAGCATCCGCGCGCTGTGTACGGCGTGACTCTCGATTGGCTCGGTGGTGGTCATTCGGTTGCGCCGCCTTCCGCTACAGCCACCACGATACGCGATACCCGTGGCAGAACGGGTGCGGCGGTATCCTGCCTCGGTGACTGAGCGAGCACCCTCTCCGGACGCAGGCCCGCTTGACGGGATCCAGGTCGTCGAACTGTCCGAGACTCCGGCGGGCGCGTACTGCGGTCGCTTGCTGGCCGGGTTCGGCGCGAGCGTGACGATGGTCGAGCCCGCGTCGGGCACGCCACTGCGGCGTCGAGGTCCCTTTCGAGACGACGCGCCCGACATTGAAGGCGGCGCTTCGCACCTGGACCTCAATCGCCGCAAGCGCTCGGTCCGGCTCAATCTGGAGCAGGCGTCAGGCCGCAGACTGCTGCATGAGTTGCTTGACGAGGCGCATGTCCTGACCATCGATGTCGATCGCCGGAACTGGACCTCACTCGGTCTCGATCCTCAGGCGATAGCCGAGCGGCATCCCGGGTTACAGGTTTGCACCATCACTCCCTACGGCCTGGAAGGGCCGAAGGCGGAGTGGCGTGGGTCCGAACTCACGCTGTATGCGGCGGGCGGATACCTGCGCATCGGCGGTGAACCTGAGCGCGAGCCGGTCAAGGCGTGGGGAGAGCAGGGACACATCCAGGCGGGTCTGCAGGCGGCGCTGGGAATCGTCAGCGCGCTTCACGCGGACTGCGGTGGACAGCGGATCGATACCGCCGTTGTTGAAGCGGTCTCGTTCCTGCTCGGCGGCGGCTATCAACATGCGTGGTTCTCCGACCGCGAGCCCGTCCGCAATGGCGCGCGCCTGGTCGGTTTCGGCCCAGGACACCTGTATCCCTCGACGATCAGACCCTGCGCCGACGGCTGGGTGCACGCTCACTGCAACAATCGCTATCCGGAAGCAATGGCGGTGTTGTTTGAAGAGCCGCGACTGGCAGAACCTGACCTGCTGCAGAACCTGATGGGCCGTGCGGACGAGGTTGATGAGCTGATGGCGCCAACGCTGATGCAGACGCCTCGGCGAGAAGTCGTCAGGCGGGCGCAGGAGCTGCGGATTCCATTCACCGAAGTGTTGGCGCCCTCCGAGGTCATGGCCGACGCTGACGGGCATCACGCGGCGCGTGACTTCTGGCACGCAGCGCCGCATCCACGCGGCGGCGAATGTCAAGCGCCCGGCCCGGCCGTCCGGTTCGGTCGGACACGATGGATGGAAGGCGCGGCTCCGAAGCTGGGAGAGGACAACGCGTGTCTCGGATCGCCCGAGGAGCGGGCCCGTTGGAGGCGCGCCGGTGTTGCCTGAGCCTCGGTTGACGCCGTTTCCCGCTGCTCCCCGCCGGCCGCTGGACGGGGTGCGCGTGCTCGACTTGACCACCGCCGTGGCCGGGCCGGTCGCGACGCTGCTGCTTGGCGCCCTCGGTGCGGAAGTCCTCAGGATCGAAACGCCCTGGGCTCGGCCGGCTAGTCCCGCATCGGCGTTGCCCTATCGCGGCGAAGGTCCCGACGAACCGTGGAACCGCGAGCCGCGACTGAACGAACTGGCGAACAGCAAGCGTTCCGTGGCGCTGAACCTGACCACCGAGCTTGGCCGCGAGGTGTTCCTCGACCTCGTCGAGCGATCGGACGTCGTGCTCGAAAACTACTCGCCTCGAGTGATGGGCAACTTCGGGCTTGAGTGGGACGAGCTGAGCGAGCGCAATCCGCAGATCATCTACGTGTCGATGCCGGCATTCGGCAAGTCCGGCCCCTGGCGAGACCGGATCTCGTACGGGCCCGGCATCGACGCGATGAGCGGCATGTCGTGGCTGACCGGCTATGCCGACGGCTCGCCGCTCAAGCCCGGCAACTTTTACTGCGACCAGAACGCCGGACTCAGCGCGGCGCTCTCAACCGTGGCCGCTCTGATGGCCCGCTGCCGAGTCGGCGGACAGACCGTCGAGCTGGCCATGCTTGAAGGAGAACTGCAACTGATCGGCGATGCGATGGTCGGGCAGCAGCTCTCCGGTCGCGAGCCGACGCGGATCGGCAACGAACACTCTTCGGTCGCGCCGCACGGCGTCTATCCAGCTCAGCCGGTGCTTGACGATCCCGACTCATGGATCGCCATCGCCTGCCGCGATGATTCCGAATGGGACGGCCTGCTGGAGGTCTGGCAGGATGAGGCTGTCTCCGTTGACCGCCGCTTCGCGACGGGCCTGCGCCGCTGGCGGCATCGCGCAGACCTCGATGAGTTGCTGCGCGCCTGGACATCGGAGCACGACCCCTTCGACCTGGCCGAGCGATTGCAGGACGCGGGCGTACCGGCGTCGCCGGTCATGGGTGCGTGCACGCTGCTTCGCGACGAGCAGGTCCTGGCCAGACAGTCGGTCGGCGGCCTGGATCATCCCCAGATCGGCCTTTCGCCGGCGCCCCAGGCCGCGTTTCGACTGTCCGAGACGCCGTCGCCGCCGAAGAATGCCGCTCCGCTGTTCGCAGCCGATACCGTTCCCGTCATGCGCGAGATCCTGGGATACTCCGAGGAGCGCATTGCCCGGTTGATCGACTCGGGTGCTGCCAGCGATCGGCTGCGTCCGCGCTAGCGGCGCGGTGAGAGTGAGGTCTCGATGCCAATCCGCAAACCGTGGGTCCGGCCCACGTCCGAGTCCATCCGAGCGATTCCGGCCGTCGTCGGCGTGTATGAGATCGCCGACGCCGAGGGCAACCTGCTCTACATCGGGCAGGCCGGAGGTCGGGAGCCGTTCGGGCTGCGTACACGGATCGCGCTGCACTTCGGATTCGATGCCGGCGGTGATGATCCGAATCCCGTGCTGCGGGAACGAGCGGCCCAGTTTCGCTGGGAGGCGAACCAGCAGTACACGACCAAGCGTCTGGAGATGCTGATGCAGTTCCAGCGCGATGAGGCAGTCGAGTGGCCGCCGGCGCACCCGGCCGGAGACTGGCGCGACACGCCTGAGCTCGGACGGCTGCGTCGGTCCCGGCCGATTGAGCCGTCCAGCGGCTGAGGGAGGAATCTGATGGAAGTCCTGATGTCCGAAGAGCAGCGCATGATCACGCAGGCCGTGAAGCGGTTCGTGCGCGAGGAGGTCCAACCGCTCGAGCGTGACCTGGACCCGGACGCCGTCGAGTTACCGCCGGGCGAACTGGACCGGCTCAAGGGCATCGTCCAGCAGATGGGGCTCTATCACATCGACGTGCCTGAGGACTACGGCGGGCCCGGTCTGCCGCTGACCACGCGGGGACTGGTCGCAGAGGAGATGTCGCAGCATCGCGCCGGGCTGTACCTGCCCTGCTACGGGGCGTTCGGCTCGGCCGGGCTGGCGCAGCTCTACGACGCGACCGACGATCAGAAGGACCGCTATCTGCACCCGATGCTGCGTGGCGAGAAGCGGGCGTTCTTCGGCCTGACCGAGCCGTCCGGCGGCTCCGACCCCGCCCGCGCGATCCAGACGAAAGCGGTCAAGGACGGCGACGACTGGATTCTCAACGGATCGAAGCTGTTCAGCTCCGGCGCCGACCGCGCCGACTTCGGTTTGGTCTTCGCCCGCACCGACCCCGAGAAGGGGCGGCGCGGCATCTCCGCGTTTCTCGTCGACACCGACTCGCCCGGCTTCGAGGTGCGCCGCGTCGTGCACACCCTGCGCTCGGCCAACTACGGCACCGAGCTGTCCTTCGACGACGTGCGCGTGCCGGCAGCCAATCTCGTCGGCGAGGAAGGCGGTGGGTTCGCGCTGGCCAACAACAACCTGACGAGGCAGCGGATTCCCTATTCCGCGACCTGCGTCGGGATCGCAGTGGCGGCGCAGGAGATGGCGATCTCCTATTCACAGCAACGTGAGACCTTCGGCGCGGCGCTGGCCTCGAGGCAAGCGATCCAGTGGATGATTGTCGACAACGAGATCGACATCCGCACCGGCCGGATGATGTACCTCGCCGCCGCCGAGAAGGCAGAGCAGGACGAACCATTCCGCTTCGAGGCGGCAATGGCCAAGCTGACGACCACCGAGGGCGCCAGCCGCGTGGTCGACCGAGCGATTCAGATTCACGGCGGCATCGGCGTGACCAAGGACCTGCCGCTCGAGCGCTGGTACCGCGAGATGCGCATCCGTCGGATCGGCGAGGGTCCCTCCGAGGTCCAGCGGATCATCATGGCCCGCGACCTCCTCGGCCGCGGCAGCAGCGGGTAACGTACGCACGATTCAACGAACAGGAACCTCAGATGACCGAAATCATCGAAGTAGTCGTGGACGGTCCAGTCCGCACCGTCACGCTGAACCGACCGGAGAAGCGCAACGCGCTGAACAGCGAGATGCTGACCGAACTGCACGCCGCATTCGCTGGCGAGCCGTCGTCGACGGAACGCGTCGCGGTGATCCGCGCCAACGGGCCGGTGTTCTGCGCCGGACTCGACCTGCGCGAGCGCGAAGAGGGTCTGCCCGGCGGCGATGTCTCGATTGAGCAGATGCTGGATGCGATCCAGCACTGGCCGCTGCCGGTGGTCGCCGTCGTGCAGGGCGACGCGATCGCGGGCGGCAACGAGCTGGCGCTGCACTGTGACTTCGTCGTCGCCGACGTCGACGCGAAGTTCGGCATGTCGCTGGCCCAGATTGGCCTGGCCCCCTCGTGGTTCCTGGCCAAGAAACTGCTTGAAGTGGCCGGTCCGGTGGCGACGCGGGAAATCTTGCTGCTCGGCGACCGCATCCCTGCCTGGCGCATGCATGAATGGGGCGTGATTGCCCGCGTGGCGAATGCGGAGCAACTCGATGAAGCCGCTCAGCAGGTCATCGACCGCCTGAGCAACAACGCGCCACTCAGCCTGATCGCGATGAAAGCGCTGATCGTCCGAGAAATGGACTTTCGGGATCACATCCCGCACGATGATGTCGACGAACTCGTCGCCGCGGCCAGGAACTCCAACGACGCCCGGGAAGGCATTCGCGCCCTCTTCGAACGCCGCCCACCGGCCTTCACCGGCGAGTAGCCGAGCGGCTCGCTAGCGCGACATTGGCGCGTCGACCGGGCGGCGGAAGGCGAAGCCGTCGGAGTCTCCGTTGAAGCCTCCCTCGACGACCTGGGCTGTCGGGGTCACCGACTCGTTGACGGTCGGCAGGATCAGCCTTGAGGCGCGCTCTCCGCCGATGGTGATGGTCAGCGTCGCCTCGTCGCCCTGGGTCGGCACGACGAGGTTGTCGGCGTCGGCGGCAGCGACGGTCAGACGGATACGCTGACCGGCGCGGACGATGGCGGAGACGGGATACATCTCGACCTGGACGTCCATCGCTTCGCCGGGGTTGACCGGCGCGAGGTCGGCCTTGCTCCAGCTATGCCAGACGGGACCCTCGTGACCGCCCGGATCGTCGCCGGCTCGGCGATGGGCGAAGTTGAGGAATCCCTCCGAGAGGTAGGCGGCCGAGCCGTCCGCGGCGATCTGCTCCAACGTCACGACGACCGCGCCGCGATCCGAAGAGGTCGAGAGCTCAAGCTGGACCGCCGGCCATCCGGTGATCTCGACGTCTTCCGCCAACGGCTCGCTGGTGAAGCTCAGGCAGCCCTCGGCGCGGGCGTTGAGATCGACCGTGTTGATGAACAGGTCCTGGCTGTAGTAGCTGTGCCGGCTCATCGTGCCCAGGCTCACCTCGTGGTCCACCTCGTAGGACACCTCTGCGCGGTCGGCCGGTCGCGTGACAGTCAATCCGCCGTCGGCGCTCAGCCAATGTGTGTGGTTCTGGGCCTCGGGCAGCGGCAGGCGCGGGGCCGACTTCCACAGTGTCGCGCCGGACGGTTCGCTTGCGCCGTAGTGCACCGTCTGATCGTCCATCACGCCGTTGTCGATGTCCTTGAGCCAGTAGTCGAACCAGCGCAGCAGCTCGGGATCGCCGCCCTGCCCGTGATTCCATGGACCGACGATCAGTTTCTTGGGCACGTCCAGACGATTGAACGCGTCGATCAGGTATCCGGGGAAGGTCAGGTCCCACCAGCCCGTGACGAGATAGGTCGGGACGCCGCTCGCGTTGATCATGTCGGTGGAGTCGAACCAGCCGCTGGAGACCTCGCCCAGGCCGATGTCGGGTCGCGGATTGCGACGCATCAGGCCGTCGTACGACGACATCCGCGTGACATCGCGCGGATCCATCTTCGAGAACGCTTCGACCCAGCGATACCCGTCGGGCGAGTGCGAGTCCATCGCGTCTCGTTGCAGAGCGTCGCCGTCGGGACCGTCGACGGGGGCGGACGGTTCGTGTTCGGAGAGGCCCTTGTGCAACTGTTCCCAGACGCGGGCGAAGCTGCTGATTGCCAGCCCGCCGTCGACATAACACTGCGGCAGCCCCGGGTACTGCGGAGCGATGCATTGGAGCCCCTCGGGCTGGTGTGCGGCCGTGAAGAACTGGATCATCCCCTCATAGGAAATGCCGACCATACCGACGCGGCCGGTCGACCAGTCCTGTGCGCAGATCCAGTCGATGACCTCGGCAATGTCGTGGCCGGCCAGCCACGAGTCGTTGTACAGCTCGCCGAACGAGGCGCCGGTGCCGCGCAGGTCGAGCGAAACGAAACGATAGCCGTGGTGGATCAGGTCGCGCGCGATGGGGCGCTCCTCGTACTGCGTGACCAGCTCGCCCGGCTCCATCGCGCGCAGCTCTTGCTGGTAGCGCGCAGCCGACGTGCCCTCGCCGGTCAGGACGAAGGAGCGGCGGTACGGCGTGCAGTGCAGCACGGTCGGCGACGGAGACTCGATCCGCCGACCGGCGAGCGCGGGGTGCAGGACATCGATGGCGATCCGGCAGCCGTCCTGCATCGTCAGGTAGAGCGACTCTCGCTGATAACCGTTGGCGACGACCTCGTCGTAGCCCTCGTAGACGCCAAGCATCGATCGCTTGTCCGGCATGGCATTACTCCTCACTCAGTACGTATGGGCCAGTCCAGATTGATACGCTCGAACCGAGGATACCCGCGCCGCGAAGATCAGGCGGGAGGCAGACCATGACGACAATGACCAGCGGACTCGATCGAATCGATCTGGTCACACCCGAGCTCTACACCTCACGAGGCTATCCATGGGAGGAATGGGCGCTGTTGAGGCGCGAGGCGCCGGTGTACTGGTACGACCGGCCGGGCGTCACCCCATTCTGGGCGATCACGAAGTACGACGACATCCAGCAGATCTCCCGCGATCCGGAGACCTTCATCAGCAGTCAGCGCCTGGTGATTCGCTCCGCCGGTTCCGGCGACGGAGGCGCCAGCGACCCGTCGCTCACCGTGCCCAATCTGATCAACATGGATCCGCCCGAACACGGCAAGTACCGCAACACGACCAGTCGTCGGTTCTCGCCACGAGGGATGCGACTTCTGGAGGATCGGATCGACCAGATCGCCGAGGATGTGATCGACGACGCGGCCGCCCACGTTGTCGACCAACTGACTAATCGTCGCGAGGCCGACTTCGTTCGCGATGTCGCTGCTCGCATGCCGCTGGCGGCAATCTGCGAGCTGTTGGCGGTCGACCGCGACTCCTGGGACGACCTCTTCCATTGGACCAACGAGTTCCTCGGCTCCGAGGATCCCGAATACCAGCAGGGCCGCACCCGCCGGGAGACCTGGCAGTCCGGAATGCGCGGATTGCAGGGCTACTTCATGGCCCACATCGAGCGCAAGCGCCGCGAGCCCGACAACAGCGTGATGACTACGCTCGTGCAGGCCGAGATCGACGGCGAACCGATGCCCGATCACCAGATCCTCTCATACGCGATTCTGCTGATCCTGGCAGGCAACGAGACCACGCGAAACGCCACGTCAGGCGGGATGCAGGCGTTGATCGAGCATCCGCAGCAGTTCGAACGGCTGCGAGAACAGCCCGATCTGCTTGACAGCGCCATCGAAGAGATGCTGCGCTGGACCTCCCCCGTGGTTCACTTCGCCCGGACGGTCACCCGCGACACGGAGATTCGCGGAGTGCCAATCAAGGAGGGCGAGACTCTGGCGATGTGGTACCCGTCGGCCAATCGCGACGAGGACGTGTTTGAGAATCCCGATGTGTTCGACATCGGACGGTCGCCTAACGACCACCTGGCCTTCGGTGGCTTTGGAGAACACTTCTGCCTCGGAGCCAACCTGGCCCGGTTGGAGATGCGCTCAATCTTCCGGCACGTGATCGAGAAGCTGGACCATTTCCAGGTCAACGGCGAGGTTGAGCGCCTCTCCTCCGGCCTGATCGGCGGGATCAA
Organism: Dehalococcoidia bacterium; assembly: GCA_965204335.1. Taxonomy (GTDB): domain Bacteria; phylum Chloroflexota; class Dehalococcoidia; order Bin125; family Bin125; genus Bin125. The sequence continues at coordinate 1,702,069 of OZ241982.1, forward strand.
GCGCCTGCCGGTGTCGTACTCGGTCCGCTGACCGGGCGGGTCCCCGAATGAATCGGGGACTGGGACGGCCTACAGCGTCGCGCCGCCGTCGACGGTGATGGTTTGGCCGGTGACGAAGACGTTTCGTTCGATCAACGCGACGATCGCGTCGGCGCAGGTTTCCGGCGTGGCGACTCCTCTGAGCGGGGCTGTTTGTCCGAGACGCTTGCGGCCGGCCTCGTAGGTGTCTTCGCCGAGTCCGCCTCGGAGCCAACGGCCTTCGATGAAGCCGGGGGCGATCGTATTGATCCGGATCTCCGGTCCCAGCACCCGAGCCAGCGATTTCGTGATCACGTTGACGCCGGCCTTGCTCGCGGCGTATGGGATGCAGGAGCCTCCGCCGCCGGCTCCGGCGACGCTGCTGACGTTGACGACCGCCCCTTCGCCCGCGGCCCGCATGTGCGGCGCGGCGGCTCGGGTGCAGTTGAACACGCCGCGCAGGTTCGCCCCGATGATGTCGTCCCAGACGTCGTCGGTGACCGCTTCGAGGTCGTCGTGTGGGATGAAGTGGGTCATGCCGGCGTTGTTGACCAGGATTTCGAGGTGGCCGAACTCGTCGATCGCCGCCTGGATCAACTGGCGGCAGTCGGCATCTGAGCGGGTGTCGGCCTGGACTGCGATCGCCGACCCCCCGGCGGCTTGGATCTCATCAACGACTCGTCGCCCGGCGTCGGCGCCGCGAAAGTAGTTGACGACGACGGATGCCCCGAGAGATGCAAGGAGCTTCGCCGTCGCTTCCCCGACGCCTGAGGATGATCCGGTGACGACTGCGACTTTGCCGTTGATGTCCATGGGTCTGGTCTCCCTTAATCAACTCTCCCCCCGCTTTGCGGGGGGAGATGTCCCGTCGGGACAGAGGGGGGCGACGCCGAAGGCTTAGCCGCCGCCGGCAGCGGCGGCTGCGGCGAGTCCGGCGGGCATGACTTCGGGGATGTCGATGTTGTAGAGCTTCGCCGAGTTCTCCCAGAGGATCTTGCGGCGCACCTCTTCGCTCTGACCTTCGAGTCCGTCTTCGATCGTCTCCTGGACGTTGCCGTAGAGGCAGGTTGGGTGCGGGAAGTCGGTCTCGAAGAGAATGTTGTCGGCGCCAATGTCGTCGATCAGCTTGCGCGGGGCGACCTTCTCGAACCAGTAGCAGGCGTAGACCTGGCGGCGGAAGTAGTCGGAGGGCATCATTTCGAACTCGGGCCGGGCCTTGCGCACGTCGGCGGCGAGGAAGTGATAGTCGCAACTCTCCAGGCAGAACGGCACCCAGCCGATACCCGACTCGACCGAGATGAACTTCAGCGTCGGGAATCGCGCAAGCACGCCGGAGAGCAGCAGGTCGGTGAGCTGGAAGCCGTTGGTCATGAACAACTGCGTTGAGAGCCGCGCATAGGTGATCTCGTGGCCGTCAACGCGCAGGCGCTCGGGGGTGAATCCATCGTTGAAGTCGCCGGAGCCGACGTGGAACGCAATTGGCATGTCGGTTTCGACGGCGGCGTTCCAGATCGGATCCCAGTGGTGGTCGCCGAGGAACGGTTGTCCGTGCGACTGGGGATCGCCGGTGAACAGGATGCCGCCGTGTCCAATGCTCTTGGCGCGATAGATCTCGCCGGCCGCCTGGTCGACGTCCCAGAACGGCACCGAGGCGTTGGGCACGAATCGCTCCGGGGCGGGAGAGATCCAGTCGATCTGGAAGTCGTTCCAGGCTCGTACGCATTCCATCATCAGCTCCGGCTCGCCGAGCTGAAGGAAGCGTTGCGAGGCGAAGCCAGCGACGTTGGGGTAGAGAACCTGCGCGTAGACACCGGTCTCGTCCATCAGCCGGAGCCGCTCGTGGACGTCGAACGACGCCGGGTGCGCCGCTTCGTAGGTCGGTGGCGAGGAAGGGAACTTGCCCTTCCAACCGGCGAACACGCCGGAGGGAGCGTTGGCGACTTTTTCGTCGCCGACGAACCAGGCGTTCACGCCTTCGTTGTCCTGTTTGACGTGGAGGACGCGGTCACCCCATTTCTTCGAGACTCGGCTCGTCCAGAGGTCGGCCGGTTCGGTGATGTGGGTGTCGGCGTCGATAAAGGTCGTGAAAGCCATCAGATCTTCCGTGCGATTCAGGCGCGAGGTGGTTCCCTCTGGTTCTAGCCGCCGCCGGCAGCGGCGGCTGCGGCGAGGCCGGCGGGCATGACTTCGGGGATGTCGATGTTGTAGAGCTTCGCCGAGTTCTCCCAGAGGATCTTGCGGCGCACCTCTTCGCTCTGACCTTCGAGTCCGTCTTCGATCGTCTCCTGGACGTTGCCGTAGAGGCAGGTCGGGTGCGGGAAATCGGTCTCGAAGAGGATGTTGTCGGCGCCGATGTCGTCGATCAGCTTGCGCGGGGCGACCTTCTCGAACCAGTAGCAGGCGTAGACCTGGCGGCGGAAGTAATCCGAGGGCATCATTTCGAACTCGGGCCGGGCCTTGCGCACGTCGGCGGCGAGGAAGTGATAGTCGCAACTCTCCAGGCAGAACGGAACCCAGCCGATACCCGACTCGACCGAGATGAACTTCAGGTCCGGGAAGCGGGGCAGCACACCGGAGAGCAGCAGGTCGGTCATCTGCAGGCCATTGGCCATGAACAGGACCGTCGAGGTGCGCGCATAGGTCACCTCGGGCCCGTCGACCGCCAGGCGTTCGGGCGTGAATCCGTCCGTGAAGTCGCCCGAGCCAATGTGGAACGAGATCGGCAGGCCGGCGTCCGAGGCGATGTTCCAGAGCGGGTCCCAGTGGTGGTCGCCGAGGAACGGCTCGCCGTGCGACTGCGGGTCGCCGGTGAAGAGGATGCCGCGCATGCCCTTCGGCGCGACGCGTTCGATCTCCTTGACCGAGGCCTCGACGTCCCAGAACGGGATCGAGATGTTGGCCACGAAGCGCTCCGGCGCGACCGAGATCCAGTCGATCTGGAAGTCGTTCCAGGCGCGAACGCATTCGAGCATCAACTCGGGGTCCTTGAGCGAGAGGAATCGCTGCGAGGCGAAGCCGGCCACGTTCGGGTAGAGCACCTGCGCGTAGACGCCGGTCTCGTCCATCAGCTTGAGTCGCTCATGGACGTCGAACGATGCGGGGTGGGCCTCTTCGTAGGTCGGCGGCGAGCTGGGGAACTTGCCCTTCCAACCGGCAAAGACGCCGGAGGGCGCGGCCGCCACTTTGTCGTCACCGACGAACCAGGAGTTGATTCCCTTGTCGTCCTGCTTGACGTGCAGGACCCGATCGCCCCACTTGGAGGAGACGCGAGAGGTCCAGAGGTCCGCGGGTTCGGTGATGTGGGTGTCGGCGTCAATGAACGTCTCAAACGCCATGGGTGCTCCTTCGGTACAGAGGGTCGGTATCGATCGTGAACAGTGTAACGGGGGCAACATCCCAGCGCCGGATGTGCCTCGGGCGCCGCTACGGAATCACCGGCTCGCCTGACACCGCCTTGATGATGTCGAAGTAGCTGATCACGACGATGAAGACCAGCAGCGCGGCGAACCCCGCCATATGGACGAGACCCTCTCGCTCGGGGCTGATCTTCTTGCCGCGACGCGCGATTTCGATCAGGACGAACATGATTCGCCCGCCGTCGAGCATGGGCAGGGGCAGAATGTTGATGATCGCCAGGTTGAGCGAAATCAGGGCGGCGAGCTCGATCAAGCGGGACCAGCCGGCGCGGTCGACGACTTCACCGGTGACCCGAGCAATCCCGACCGGACCGGACAGCTCAATCGGCTCCCCGCCGGCGATCCACGAACGGATCCGGTTGCGGACGAGCACGAAGGTGTCCCTGGTCTGCGTCCAGCCGGCGGCGATCGATTCGCCGACCGACGGACTATCGCGCGAGACGAGCAGCGACGCGTTGGCGATGCTGATTCCGGTCGCACCCTGGGGCACGTCAATCTCGATGCCGGGCGGCGGATGCAACGGATCGATGTCCATCGCCTTGTAGATCGCCGCCATGCGCACGGATTCGTCGACAGCGATGCTGAGCATCGTGTCATCCTTCTCGGTCACGTAGCGGACCCCGCCCGGGAGCTGAAGTTCCAGGCCTTCCTGGAGTTCCCTGGTTTCGATGCCCCATGCGGCGATCACGGAGGCCGGCGGGACGCCGAGCTTGTCGGCGATGTCGTGGACGGAATCGCCCGGTTGGACGATGTGGGTGAGCGGTTCCGGCGCCAGTCTCGCGTGAACGCTGACGTCGAATCGCTCGGGTTCCTGCGCTGCGCGGCTGTCGGTGATTGATCGGGCGATCGGGCGCTCAATCGCGAAGCGCAGGGTCTCGCCCAGGTTCAACTGGATAGCGCGACCGAGGTCCTGGGCGTTCCGAATCGGTTCGCCGTCCACGGCGACGATGCGGTCTCCGGGGCGAATCCCCGCCTGGTGCGCAGGCGCATGTTCGATGGTGCTGGTGACGACGGCGGGTCCGGCCGAGACGTTGTCCGGGATCAGGGCTCCGACGGCGAACAGGATCAGCGGCAGGATCGCATTGACCAGCGCGCCGGCGGCGAGAATGATGATGCGCGTCAGCCTCGACTTGGAGCCCAGGGAACGCGGGTCGATGCCGACGGTCAGGCCGAAGATCGTTGCCTCGCCCCGTTCATTCATGAACTCGGCGCGCTGTTCCTCGGTCGTGATCAGGTTGCGCGCCGGCGGAATCTCGGCGGACTCGTCCTCCGGCGCCGTCAGGGTCAGCGTCCAGGTGGTCTTCCGACCGTCCGACTCGGTGTGGTCGAACGTGAACTCGCGCGTTGCTTCGCCGTGTGTGCGGAACAGCCGGTCGAGGAACTGATCGGGCGTGACCACGCGCTTGCCGTTGACCTTGAGGATGCGGTCGCCGGCGACGAAGTGCTCGGCCATCCGCGTGCCGCGTTCGACATTGGTGATCAGGAGACCGGAGGCCTCCTCACCAGTGAGTCGGACGAAACCGCCGATCGGCAGCCAGTTGAACGAGTAGAGGGTCTCGCCGAACTGCCAACCCTTGCCGATCCGCGGAGGCAGGCCGATGCCGAACTCCTCGACCCGGACGCCGGCGATCTTGGCGGCGACGAAGTGTCCCAGTTCGTGCAGAACGACCAGTCCGAGCAGCACGCCGATGAACGGGAGGATCGTGTCGATCAGGACCATTGGTTCAGCGTACTAGCGAGCCCGGTTAGCGAGTCGGGGAGGCTATACGGCGGCGGCGATTCTGCCCGTCGTGAAGCCGCGAGCCCAGGCGTCGGCGGCGTCGATCGCTTCGATGTCAGGCTGCTTCGTGCTGCGGTGGGCGTCCATGGTCTGGTTGACGTAATCGGCGATCTCGGTGAAGGCGATCCGTCGTTCGAGGAAGGCTCCCACCGCGACTTCGTCGGCCGCGGCCATCACGGCGGGGTAGGTGCCGCCTGCGCGTCCGGCCTGCTGCGCGAGCCTGAGACACGGGTAACGGTCCAGGTCGGGACGCGAGAAGTTGAGCGTGCCGACCGAGGCGAGGTCGAGCGGCTCAACTGTCGGCTCCAGGCGTTGGGGGTAAGAGAGCGCGAGCTGGATCGGCAGTTTCATGTCCGGATAGCCCAGCTGCGCCTTGACCGAGCCGTCGCCGAACTCGACCAGCGAGTGCACGATTGATTCGGCATGCTGGACGATCTCGACGCGTTCGTAGGGCACGTCGAACAACCACTTGGCCTCGATCGTCTCCATGCCTTTGTTCATCAGCGTGGCGCTGTCGATGGTGATCTTGTCGCCCATGTTCCAGGTCGGGTGATCGAGCGCCTGCTCAGGCGTGACACTGGCGAGTTCGTCGGCCGGCAGGTGACGCAGCGCGCCGCCCGACGCCGTCAGCAGGATGCGCCGGATTTCGTGGCCGTCCTCGCCCCAGAGGCACTGCCAGATCGCGGAGTGCTCGGAATCCACGGGACGGAGCTGTCCACCGCCCCGGTCGACGGCGTCGCGGACGAGTTGCCCGGCCATTACGACGACCTCCTTGTTGGCCAGGGCCACGGCGCCGCCGCGTTCGAGCGACGTCAGCGTGGGTTCCAGGCCGGCGCGGCCGGCGGTTCCGACGACGAGCACGTCGCCGTCGGGATCGGCGGCCATTTCGTCCATCGCTGTGACCGATGCGCCGCAGTCGAGGCCGATTCGGGCCAGGCGCGCCCCGTCGTCGGAGGCGGCCCAGATGTACTTCGGCCGAAACTCCCGGGCCTGCGCTTCGAGCGCGTCGAGGTTGCGCCCCGCCGCCAATCCCAGGACGTTGAATCGTTCAGGCATCGCGCGGACCACGTCGAGGGTCTGCCGACCGATGCTGCCGGTCGAGCCGAGCAGGACGAGATTGATCGGTGGCTGGTTCAGGTCGTCCATCGCAAGAAGAAGAATACGACGGGCAGTCCGAACAGGAGCGAGTCGAGGCGGTCGAGCACGCCGCCGTGCCCGGGGATGAGGTTGGACGAGTCCTTGACGTCCATCGCGCGCTTGAACAGTGACTCCACGAGGTCACCGAGCTGGGAAACGATTGGCAACACCAGGGCCAAGAGGACGAGCGGCCAGATTTGGACATCGAGGTTGAGGATCTGGTCGAGGGCGATGGTGGCGCCGAAGCCGCCAAGCCAACCAAAGACGGCGCCTTCAACGGTCTTGTTCGGTGAGACCGAAGGTGCAAGCTGACGTTTGCCCAACAGGCGTCCGCCGGCATACGCGGCGGCGTCCGTCGACATGATCGCCAGCATGGCCAGCAGTACCCACTCCACGCCTTGCTCGGCCGACCGGACGAGTACAAACGTCGCTCCGGGAATGGCGAGATAGAGCACGCCGCCCAGCATCGCCAGACCGCCATTCAGGATCGTCCGAAGCTCGGCCGGATCGGGCCGGGGCACCGACTGAACAGCGGTGATCGTGGTCATGCCGGCGATGGCGAGCGTTCCAGCGAGCAGCGGCCAGAGGATCGGGACAGCGGGATGGACGGCTGCGCCGATGATGGCGCCAATCGCAGCGTCCGACACCAGCACCAGCGGACTGCCCGGGCTGAGTTTCATGATCACGGCGATCTCGCCGAGCGCGATCGCGAGACTGAGCGCCACCAGAGCGGCAAACAGATTCACGCCGATCAATATGGCGCCGATGATGATCGGCATGCCAACGGCGGCGCTTGCGAGCCGCAGTCCGAGCCCGCCGGACATCAACCGTTCTCGTCGTGATTCGCTAATCGCCATTGGCGGGTCGTCCGCCGAAGTTTCTGGTTCGCTTGGCGTATGCCTCGAGCGCGTAGTCGACGTCTCGCTCGCAGAAGTCGGGCCAGTAGGTGTCGGAGAACACGTACTCCGCGTAGGCCGCCTGCCATAGCAGGAAGTTTGAGACCCGCTGGTCGCCGCCGGTGCGGATGATCAGGTCCGGGTCGGGCAGTTCTCGCGTGTAGAGATAGTCCGAGAGCATGCGCTCGCTGACGTCGTCGGGCTGAACGCCGTCGGCGACGATCCGGCGCACGGCGTCGACCAACTCGGCCCGCGAGCCGTAGTTGAAGGCGACGCAGACGGTCATCCGGTCGTTATGCCGGGTGAGCGAAATCGCGTCATCGATCTTGCGCCGCAGGCGAGCGTCGAGCGCATCGAGCCGGCCGATATAGCGCAGCTTGACGCCCGCTTCGTGCAGCGGTTTGACCTCGCGGTCGATGGTCGACGAGAGGATTCGCATCAGGCCGCGGACCTCGGGCCGAGGCCGCTTCCAGTTCTCGGTCGAGAAGGCGAACAGGGTGAGACAGCGGACGCCGCGTTCGGCGAATGCCTCGATCGCGGCGCGAATGTTCTCCGTGCCGGCTCGATGGCCATCGGTCGGACGCAGACCGCGATGCGCGGCCCAGCGGCCGTTGCCGTCCATGATCACGGCGACGTGATGGGGGATCTCTTCGACCTGAGGCGCATGAACACCGTTGGCAGTGGAAATCACGGCGGGCCGGGCCGGCGGAGCGATGGTGGAACCGAGTGGGGTTGACACGTACTAGACCTCGAGGAGCTCTCGCTCCTTCTGACTGCCCGCAGCATCAACTTTAGCGATGAATTGGCCGGTCAGAGTGTCGAGTTGTGTTTCCGCTCGGCGTTCCTCATCCTGCGACAGGTCGCCGTCCCGCTGCATGCTTCGCAGGTCGTCGTGGATGTGGCGCCGTACGTTGCGGATCGCGACTCGCGCCGCCTCCGTCTTTTGATGCACCATCTTGACCAGGTCGCGGCGGCGCTCTTCGGTCAGTTCCGGCAGCGCCAGCCGGATCAGGATGCCGTCCGACTGCGGATTGATCCCGATGTCGGATTGCTGGATCGCCTTGGTGATCGGCTCGAAGGCATTGCGGTCCCACGGCTGGATCGCGATCAGACGCGCCTCCGGCGTGGAGATCGTGGCGAGCTGGTTGAGCGCCATCGCGGTGCCGTAGTAGTCGACCCGCATCTGATCGACGAGAGAGGTATGGGCGCGTCCGGTGCGGATGACCATCAGGTCGCGCTCCAGGGCGCTGACTGCGCCCTCCATGCGTGAGTTTGCGTCGTCGAAGGCGAGGTCAAGGAGCTCGTTTTCGGACATGTCGTGCTCCTGAACGGGTGCTGGAGCCGTCGTCAGCCGGCGAGGACCGTGTCTCCGTGATCGACGCGGGTGCCGGCCTGCTCCAGATTGGGACCGTTGATCACAATGCTCACGATAGCGTCAGGCGCCTCGATGTTAAACACGACGATCGGCAGCGAGTGCTCCTCGCATAGAGCCAGCGCCGAGGCGTCCATCAGGACGCCGAGATTCTGCTGCAACGCCTCGCGATAGTTGAGTTTCGCGTACCGCCTGGCGTCCGGATGCGTGGCCGGGTCGGCCGTGTACACGCCGTCGGTGCCGTGCTTGCCCATCAGGAGCTGGTCGGCGTCCAGCTCGATGCCGCGCAGTGCGGCGGCCGTGTCGGTCGTCACATAGGGATTGCCGGTGCCCCCGACGCAGAGCACGATCCGGCCTTTCTCGAGGTGGCGGATGGCGCGGCGGCGGATGAAGATCTCGGAGACTTGCCGGACCTGCAGCGCCGACATCGTCCGCACTTCGCCGCCGGCCGCCTCGATCGCGTCCTGCAAGGCGAGTCCGTTGATGATGGTGGCCAGCATTCCGGCGTAGTGCGCGGTTGCTTCGGTCATTCCCAGTGTGCTCGCGAGCCGGCCGCGGAAGAGATTGCCTCCGCCCACGACCACGCCGATCTCCACGCCGCGATTGCGGCATTCAACGATCTGGCCTGCGATGTCGTTGAGCGAGGCCGCGTCAATGCCGGAATCGCGCTGCCCCTGCAGCGACTCGCCGGAGACCTTGAGAACGACTCGCGGAGTGTGCGGCATCTCGTTCTCCTGTCGGGCCGGCAAGGAGGAGAGGGGAATTCCCTGATCCGCTGGCTACTCGCCCATCTCGTAGCGGGTGAAGCGGGCGACCTCGATCCGTTCACCGATCGAGGCGATCACGTCGTTGATCCGGTCGGCGATGGTCTGCGAGCCGTCCTTGATGAACTCCTGGTCAAGCAGCGCGACCGCGTCGGCGTCGGCGTCCTCGGGAAGGTCGTCCGAAGAGACGGCGGCAGGATTCATCGACGCGATCTGCATCGCGATGTCGTGCGCGAGTTCCCTGAACGGATCGGTCTTGGCGACGAAGTCGGTCTCGCAGCGCAGGTCGACCAGCACGCCGATCCGGCCGCCGTGGATGTAGCTGTGGATGAGTCCCTGCCCGGTCGCGCGGTCGGCGCGCTTGCTGGCCGTGGCGATGCCCTTTTCGCGCAGGACGAGACGGGCCTGCTCCATATCGCCGTCGGCGTCGGTCAGCGCCTGTCGGCAATCCATGACGCCGGCCCCGGTCTCGGCGCGCAGCTCCTTGATCTGATCAATCGTTACGGGCACGTTGGTTGCTCCTCTGATGGTTGGTCGGGCACTGGTTGGATTGCAGGATGAAACGAGCCGGTCAGTTTGCGGGGACGGGCTCCGCGACCGCGGCGTCCTCGAAGGTGTCATCGCCCTCGACGGCGCTCTGCCGCATCATCCCGCCTGACTGGCAGGCGTCGGCGATCTGAGCAGTCAACAGCCGCACGGCGCGAATCGCGTCGTCGTTCGACGGAATCGGGAAGTCGATCAGGTTCGGATCCGAGTTGGTGTCGCAAACGGCGATGATCGGGATGTTCAGTCGCCGCGCCTCGGCGATCGCGATGTGCTCGCGCGGCACATCGACGACGAACAGGGCGCCGGGCAGCGACGTCATGTCGCGCAGGCCGCGGAGGTAACGGTGAAGCCGCGTGAGCTTGTCGCGCAGCTTGAGCGCTTCCTTCTTGGGCAGCAGGTCGAGTTGGCCCGCTTCTTCGCGCCGTTCGAGCTCGATCATGTAGTCGACGCGCTGGCGGATGGTCTGGAAGTTGGTCAGGGTTCCGCCCAGCCAGCGGGTCACGACGTACGGCATGTTGGCGCGGTCGGCCTCGTTGCGGATCACGTCCTGGGCCTGCCGCTTGGTGCCGACGAAGAGCACCTGCTGACCGGTGGCCGAGAGCTCCTGCACGAACTCCGTGGCATCCTGGAGTCTGGTGACGGTCTGGGCGAGGTCGAGGATGTGGACCCCGTTGCGCGCGCCGTAGATGAAGGGCGCCATTTTTGGGTTCCAGCGTCCGGTCTGGTGGCCGAAGTGAACCCCGGCTTCCAGCAGGTCGCGCATTGAGATCGTTGTCGTCATCCCGCTCCTCAGATGAATCAGGCGTTCACTCACGCCAAAGCCGCCCCATATGGCGGGTCTGTGCATCGAGTATACGCGTGTGCTCGGGATACGCGCACTCAATCAGGCTTCGTGATAGCTTACGTGGTGTTGTCTGCTGTTCTTCGCGGAGGAAGTACGTGCCCCGCTACGTGTATGAGTGTTTCGAGTGCGGCCACACGGTCGAAAAGCTGGAGGGCTGGAGCGCGCCGGCGCAGCAGCCGTGCTCCGAGTGCGAGCACACGCTGCAACGAATCCCCAGCGCACCGGCGATCGTCTTCAAGGGGTCGGGTTGGTACTCGACCGACAGCAAGAAGAGCAACTGGAAGTCTCGTCGCGACGAAGATCGACCGGATGACGGCGACGGCCCTGCCGAGTCCGACGGCGCGTCGTCGAACGGAACCGGCCCCAGTGAGCGCGAAACGTCGACCGCCGCCGCCGACTGACCGCGCCACCCTTCCAACCCCTGAAGTTGACCGATGAGGGTCGTGCTACAGCGCGTCACGCGCGCTTCAGTGACCGTGGACGATGATGTCGTCGGAGCGATCAATCGCGGATTGCTGATCCTCGTCGGCGTCGCCGACGGCGACACCGAGTCGCAGGCCGAAGCCCTGGCCGCAAAGGTGGTCGGACTGCGGATCTTCTCCGACGCCGACGGGCGCTTCAACGAGAGTTTGCTCGATATCGGCGGCTCGGCGCTGGTCGTCAGCCAGTTCACGCTGCACGCAGAAGTGCGCAAGGGTCGACGGCCGAGCTTCACTCGTGCCGCCAGACCGGAGGTCGCGGAACCGCTCTGCGATCACTTCGCTCAGGCGCTTCGAAGTCATGGCGCGCCCGTCGAAGCAGGCGTGTTCGGAGCGATGATGTCGGTGGAGCTGGTGAACGACGGACCGTTCACGGTGATCATCGACTCGGCCGACCTTAAACGTCCGCGACGCGGCTGAGGCGCGCTACCCGGTCTCGATGTCCAACGCGATATCGAGCGACGGCGCTGAGTGGGTCAGCGCGCCGAGCGAGATGAAATCGACCCCGGCGCGCGCAATCTCCGGTATCTGTTCGATGGTGATGCCGCCGCTCGCTTCGGTCTTCGCGTGGTAGACCCGAGCGACTTCGACCGCGGGCGGCAGGTCATCGAGGGCGAAGTTGTCAAGCAGCAGCGCGGTCGCTCCGGCGTCGAGAGCTTCGCGCGCCTCATCCAGGTTGGTCACTTCGACCTCCACCCCGGTCGCCGGTCCGACATGCGCGATCGCCGAGCGCACCGCGTCCCCCAGCGTTCCGCCGGCGAGCCGCACGGCGGCAATGTGGTTGTCCTTGATCAGGACCCCCGCTGCCAGCGAGTCCCGGTGGTTCAGCCCGCCGCCACATCGAACGGCGTAGCGCTCGGCCGCTCGAAGGCCGGGCGTCGTCTTGCGCGTGTCCAGAATCCTGGTCCGCGTGCCGGCGGCCGCGACGGCGCGAGCCGTGATCGTCGCGGTGCCGCTCAGTCGTTGCAGCCAGTTGAGCGCGGTACGCTCGGCGCGCAACAGCGGATCGAGTTGGCCGCCCACGATGGCGATCGGCTGGCCGGCGGAGACGCGGTCGCCGTCGCTGACTTCAGGCAGGAAGCGGATGTCTGGATCGAGCGCGGCGAATGCCGCGAGGGCAAAATCGAGGCCGCAAATCACTCCCTCGTCGCGTGCCGTCAGTTGCGCGTTGCCCTGCCGCCAGTCGATGTATTTGCTTAGCGATCCGGTCGTGACATCGAGATCGGCGCGGTCCTCGGCGAGCGAGGCGTCGACGAGGCGTTGCACGACGTTGAGGTCCAGGGCGGTCATTCTCGAGCCAGTTGCCAGAGGCTGTGACGTTGCCAGGCGGGATCGACCTCGGGATGGTCGAGCCGGATGTGCGAGCCGCGCGACTCGGTTCGCTCAAGCGCAGCTTCCGCGATCAGTCGTGCGCTCAACGTCGCCAATGCCAGGGAGTGATCGATTGCGCTTCTCCCGGACCACCCGTCGAACCGGGTCAACGCGGATCGCAGGCCATCGGCGTCTCGGGTGATGCCCGCGCAGTCATTCATGATCGTGCGCAGCGCCTCAAACGTCGGAGCGCTGCTGTGCGGATGCAACCTCAGGGAACGAATCGCGCCGGTTGGCGGCTGTGCCGGTCCAGACTCATGGCGGATGGCGTCGACGGCCCGCGCCGAGAACACCGCGGCCTCAAGCAGGGAGTTGGACGCCACGCGATTCGCGCCGTGCGCGCCCGTCGATGCGCACTCGCCTGCCGCGTAGAGCGCGTTGACGGTCGTGCGGCCGTCGATGTCGGTGTACACGCCGCCCATGTGATAGTGAGCGGCCGGAGCGACCGGAATCGGACCTGCGGTGATGTCGTAACCCCGCTCAAGCGCGCCCCCGTGGACGCCGGGAAATCGACGCCGAAGGTGGTCGGCATCCAGGTGAGAGATGTCGAGCCAGACGTGCTCAGCGTCGTGGGCGCGCATGGACTCGGTGATGGCGCGAGCGACGACCGATCGCGGCGCAAGCTCCGCGTCCGGATGGATGCCGGGCATGAACCGTTCGCCTGCGGCGTCCAGCAGGACCGCGCCTTCTCCGCGCAGGGCCTCGGAGATCAGGAACGCGCTGTCGTCGCCGATCAACGCCGTCGGGTGGAACTGGACGAACTCCACGTCTCGCACAATGGCGCCGGCGCGAGCAGCGAGACCCAGCCCGTCGGCTGTGGCGTTGCCGGGATTGGTGGTCGTGCGATAGATCGCGCCCGCGCCGCCGGTGGCCAGGATCACAGCATCGGCGAGGATCGTCTCCAGTGAATCGGTCGTCGCGCCCACGCAGCGTCCGGCGTCGATCGCAAGGTCGGCGATCGAGACGCCGGTCCGAACATCGACATCGGCGTCCTCCAACCGTCGGACCAGTGCAGCCTGGATGTGCAGCCCGGTCTGATCGCCGCCCGCATGCAGCACCCGGGGTACCGAATGCGCGCCCTCGGCCGCCAGCGCCGGATGTCCGTCGGGCTGACGATCGAAACGAACTCCAAGGCTGACCAACCGTTCAATCGCCTGTCGGCCTTCGCCGGTGAGTGTGTGGACCGCGACTGGATCGCAGAGCCCGGCGCCGGCGCGGATCGTGTCGTCCGCGTGGATCTCCGGGTTGTCGAGCAGCGTGATCGCGGCGGCGATCCCGCCTTGCGCTCGCTGCGTGTTGGTTTCTTCGAGCGACGATTTGCTGACCAGAGTGACGTCGGCGAACTCGGACGCCAGCAAGGCGGCGTTGATCCCGGCGAGTCCGCTGCCGATGACCAGGACGCGCATTGGCGGGGATTACGTGATCGCCAGCATGCGGTCGAGCGCAACGCGGGCCCATGTGCGCGTGTCGTCGTCAACCGTGATCGGGTTCACGACGCGTCCGTCGGCCAGCGCCTCGGTCACCCAGGCGAGGTAGGCCGGGTGGATGCGGTACATCGTGGCGCAGGGGCAGACGACGGGGTCGAGGCAGAAGGCGGTCTTGCCCTGCTCCGCCACCTCTTCATTGAGGCGGTGCACAAGGTTGATCTCAGTGCCCACGGCGTAGACGCCGGGCGGGCCGTTGCGGACGTAGTTGATGATGAACTCGGTCGAGCCGTCCGCGTCGGCGGCGTCGACCACTTGCTGTGTGCACTCGGGGTGGACGACGACCCGCACGCCGGGGTGTTCCTGGCGCGCGCGCTCGATCTGGTCGACCCGGAAGCGGATGTGCACCGAGCAGTGTCCCTGCCAGAGCAGGATCTTGCTCTGCTCGATTGTCTCTTCGGTGAGGCCGCCGTTGACCTTGCGCGGGCTCCAGACGGCGGTCTGGGTCTTGGGGTCGATGCCCAGCCGCTTACCGGTGTTGCGGCCAAGGTGTTGATCGGGGAAGAAGAGCACCTGATCGCCCTGTGCGAAGGCCCACTCGAGCACGGCGGTCGCGTTGGACGACGTGCAGACGGCGCCGCCGTTCTTGCCCACGAATGCCTTCAACGACGCAGCGGAGTTCATGTAGGTAATCGGAATCACGCGGTCGGTATCGACGACCTCGCCCAGGTCTTCCCAGGCGTCGTAGACATCCTCGGGCTGCGCCATGTCCGCCATCGAACAACCCGCGGCGAGGTTGGGCAGCACGACCGTCTGCTGGGGCGTCGTCAGGATGTCGGCGCTTTCGGCCATGAAGTGGACGCCGCAGAACACGATGTAGTCGGCCACGGAGTTCTCGGCCGCCTGCTGGGCCAGCTTGAAGGAGTCGCCGCGGAAGTCGGCGAACTCGATGATGTCGTCGCGCTGATAGTGGTGTCCGAGGATCAACAGCCGCTCGCCCAACTCGGCTCGCGCCGCGCGGATGCGTTCGCGCAGTTCGTCGCCCGAGAGGCGCAGGTACCCCTGCGGGATCTCCGGCTGCCAATCGGGCAGATGCGGTTCCGAGGCGAGCGGGATCGTGGCGATGTCGGTCTCACAGGCCTCGTCGGGCAGATTGGGCGGGAGAATCTCGGGGACGAAGTCAGTCTCGACGACGGTTGCTTCAGTCATGATGGGCTCTCAGACCGGTTACTTAGTGTCAGCCTGACACTATCAATCTCAAATAGTGTTGCAAATCTGGATGGGGGTTGTCAAGAGACGGTTACGTGAAACGTGGAACAACGCGGCCTCGACATAACGACAGGGCGGGCGGTTTTCAGCTTCGACTTGTGAATCGATAGAGCCGAGCGGGACGATGGCGTCCGTCGGCGCGCTGTTCGGATGTGGCCGAGATGAAATCGGTTGCCAGCAAGCGGCGGCGGAAGTTTCGTTTGTCCAGCGGTCGCCCGAGGATCGCCTCGTAGACCTCCTGCAGCTCCCGCATCGTGAACTGCTCCGGTAGCAGCGAGTACGCCGCGTTGGTGTACTGCAGCTTGTTGATCAGCCGCGTGCGGGCGACGTCGATCACCTGCTCGTTGTCGAAGGCCAGCGGCGGAATTCGATCGAGGCTCCACCATTCGGGACGCCAGGCGGTGCGCTGGGCGAGCCGGACGCGGGCCGGGTCGACGAGCGCGAACCAGGCCACGCCGACACTGCCGTCCTCGGGTGAGGCGTCGAGGTCCGCGAACGTGTAGAGCTGTTCGAGGAAGAGGTCGGTGACGCCGGTCTCTTCGGCCAGTTTGCGAACGGCAGCCTGTTCGAGCGTCTCACCGTGCTGCAGCGCGCCGCCGGGGATGGCCCACTGACCCTCGGCCGGCGGGGCCGAGCGCTCGATCAGCAGCACCTGCAGCGAGCCCTCGACGACGGTGAAGATCACGACCAGTACCGCCACCGAGGGTCGGCGCGATTCGGCCGCCACCGCTTCGGCTGCTGATGCTGACTCAGTGGTCATGACCCCGTGCAATCGTCCTCAGGCCGGTTGGCCCTGCAGGCTCCATGCTCCGACCCGCGTGACCGACACGGTGAGCATGTCGCCGGCCTGGTGCTCGCCGAGCGGCGCATCGAAATGCACGAGCTTCATCGTCCTGGTCCGCCCGGTGTGCCGCTCCATGCCGTCGATGTCGGATGGCTTGGTCGACTCCAGCAACACCTCGACATCGGACAGCAAGTAGCGGTTGTTGATCTCGAACGAGATCCGCCGCTGCAGGTCCTCGACCCGATGCAGCCGCTCCATTTTGACCTCGTGCGGTACGTCGTCGGGTTGATTCTTCTGCGCGAAGGTGCCGGTCCGCGGGCTGTACGCGGCGACGTGGACCTTGTCGAAGCGCAGGTCATCCAGCAGGTCGTAGGTGTCCTGGAAGTCCGACTCCGACTCGCCGGGAAAGCCGACGATCACGTCGGTGGAGATGCTGACGTCGGGCCAGAGCGAGCGCACCTTGTCGACGCGGTTGCGGAACTGGGCCACGCTGTAGCCGCGCCGCATCTTGGTCAGCACGTCGTCCGAGCCGGCCTGGACCGGTAGCGAGAACGCCTCGCAGACCTTGGGCAGCCCGGCCATGCCTTCGAGGATGCGGTCGGTCATGTCGGGTGGATAGCTGGTCAGTTGACGGATGCGCCGCAGATCCGGCAGGTCATGAATCGCGCGCATCAGATCGGACAGATCGGCGTGATCGGTGTCTCGGTCGACCGGCGGTTGGTCCTTGCCGTAGGCCTCGACGGTCTGGCCGAGCAACGTGACCTCGCGCACGCCTCGCTGCGTGTGAGCTTCGACCTCGCGCGCAATCTCGTCGATCGGCCGGGAGCGCTCGCGTCCGCGACGCAGCGGCACGATGCAATACGTACAGAACTTGTCGCAGCCCTCGATCACCGGGACGAACGCTGTCGGCCGTGTCTCGTCCGGGAACACCTCGGGCCAGAATTCGCCGCCGTCGGCCTCGGTCTCGGGGATGCCGGGCAGATCGAGCAGGTTGACGACCTGGTCGAAACGCTGCGGCTGGGCCCAGGCGTCGACGAACGAGAAGCGCCTGGTGATCGGGTCGTCGCCGCGCGCGGTGTGCGGTCCGACCATGCAGCCCATCACGGCGATGCGCAGGTCGGGATTCGCGCGCTTCAAGTGTTTGAGTGAACCGAGCTTGGCCTGAGCCTTGTCCTCGGCGTGCTGTCGCACCGCGCAGGTGTTGAGCACGATCAGGTCGGCATCGCGCGGTTGATCGGTCGGGTCCATGCCCAGCCGCCGGAGGCCCGCCGCGAGCTTGGCGGAGTCGGCCGTGTTGACCTGGCAACCGACGGTCCAGATGTGATATTGCGGCATCGATTGTCCCCGAGCGTGTCCCCACTGCCTGCGGCATCTCCCCCCGCTCAGCGGGGGGAGAGGGGAGAGCGGCGTGGCGGAGGGTGAGGGATTCGAACCCTCGACGGAGTCTCCCCCGAACCCGCTTAGCAGGCGGGCGCACTAGGCCACTATGCGAACCCTCCACCTCCGAGATTAGCAGCGGGAGGGCCATATGCTGCGCTGAAGACTGCAGAGATCAGCGGGCACGATTGGCGGATTGACGATGCGGGAACGCTTGAACAGCCTGCTCGGGCACCGAGTTCCTGCGCCGCGCCTGCCCGATCGAGAACTGTTTCTGAGGCTGCTCTCGAATCACTGGATGCCATTCATCGGGGCAATGATGGCGATGGCGCTGGGCCTCGCGATCGCGGTGCCGCTCGCGCTTGCGACGAAGAGTGATCAGAACGATCCGTTCGTGCTGCGCTCCGCCGACGGCGCGCGATTCGTCGCCGAAGTCAATGGCGACGGCGAGGACTGGGTCCTGCTCGGTCACATGTATCCGACCAAGAACACCAAGCCCACTCACCGCGGCATCTGGGACCAGTTCGCCGACCGGCTCGTCGCCGAGGGCTATCGAGTCTTGCGCTGGGACTTTCGCTGCCACGGCGACACGCCCTGCGTCTACAGCAAGCGTCCGATCGAGGATGTCCCCGACATCTACCTGGAGTGGGAAGCCGCCATCGACTATGCGGTCGAGGAGGGCGCAGGCAAAATCTTCGGCATTGGCGTCAGCATGGGCGGGACGAGCCTGATGCAGGTCGCGGCCTACCGCGAGGAGTTCACGGCCGTCAGCGCGATCTCCAGTCCCAACATCTTCCCCAACAAGCCGCCCAAGGACTCCGAGCGCGCCGACGAGGACGGGTTCGACAAACTTGATGGTCTGAGCACCGTCGCTGACATTGGTGTACCGAAGCTGTACATCGTCGGCGCCCGTAACCAGTGCTCGTACTGGCAATCGAACCGCTATTTCCAGCGTGCCGAGGGGTTGGTGCGTCTCGTGATCTACGAGACAGATCTGCACGGCACCGAAATCCTCGACGATGAGGAGGTCGGTCCCGATGCAGTGCAGGAGGTGCTCGCGTTCCTCGCCAATCCCCTGGGCATCGAGGGCAAGGAGAAACGCAACCTCGCGCCCGGCGCCGATCCAGACACCGAGTGTTGGCCTCCCGAGGACGAAGACGAAGCAGAGGATCAGGACGGCGGGTAGGCGTCAGGACCTGGCGCGTCGCTTGAGAATCCGCTGCGTGATCGGCACGAGCACGATGACCGCCACCGCGCCCACAATGATCCCGACCACGACATCGACCGTGAGGCTGATGATCACCATGAGCAGGATGCCGAACACCGGCGCAACGAAGCCGGCGAGGGTCGCGATCTGACCCTGCTGCCTGGGGCTGAGCGGACCGTCGCTCATGGTCTACCCCTGCTCAACCGATCCGGGCGGTTGATACTTGCCGGCTTCCTCCAGCACACGGCGCATCGTCGAGCCGATCTCGGCTGGACTGCGCGAGATGATCGCGCCCGCCGCTTCAAGCGCAGCGATCTTGGCCTCGGCCGTGCCGGCCTCGCCCTCGATGATCGCGCCTGCGTGCCCCATGCGGCGTCCAGCGGGGGCGGTCGCGCCGGCGATGAAGGCGACGACCGGCTTGTTCATGCTGCGTTTGATGTAGGCCGCTGCGGCCTGTTCGGCCAGACCGCCGATCTCACCGATCAGAACGACGGCGTCGGTGTCCGGGTCGCTGTTGAACCGGCGCAGGATGGCCTGCTGCTGCTCGCCGATGATCGGATCGCCGCCGACTCCGACGCAGGTCGACTGCCCGATCCCGGCGCGGGTGAGCTGGTCGACCGCCTCGTAGACGAGCGTTCCCGAGCGTGAGACGACGCCGACGTTGCCGGGCATGAACACGTCCGGCGGGTGGATGCCCACGCGGCACTTCGATGCCGGCTGGATGATGCCGGGACAGTTGGGACCGATCAGCCTGCTTTTCGATCCGGCCAGCGCGGTTCGCACGCGGATCATGTCGTGGACGGGCACACCCTCCGTGATGCAGACGATCAGCGGGATCTCGGCGGCGATGTTCTCAAGGATCGCATCGGCGGCGCCCGGCGCGGGCACGTAGATGATCGAGCAGTTGGCCTGGCTCTGCTCGACCGCTTCGGCGACGGTCGGGAAGACCGGGAAGCTGTGATTGCCGTAGCTGAAGCTGTCGCCGCCGCGAAATCCCGGGTGGACCCCGGACACCACCCTGGTGCCGTAGTCAAGCGAGCGGCGGATCTGATTCTGTCCCTCGTTGCCGAGGCCCTGGATCATCAATCGTGTGCGGTTGTTGAGGAGAATGCTCATGCGCCGGTTCCTGGTTGAGAGCTGTTCGATTGTGCTGGCAGTTGGCCCTAGCTGCTCGAGCGACTGCGGCGGCGGCCCGACTTGGCGGCCTCAACGGCCAGCGCTGCGGCATCGCCCAACTCGTCCGCGGTCTCGACGGCGATGCCGGAGTCGTGCAGGACCCGGCGGCCTTCTTCGACATTGGAGCCGTTCAGCCTGACCACCAACGGCTGCTGGATCTTGAGCTCGTTGACCGCGTCGACGACGCCTTCGGCGACGATGTCGACGCGGGCCAACCCGCCGAAGATGTTGATGAAGATGGTCTTAACGTCGGGGTCGTTGACGATGATCCGCAATGCCTCGATCACGCGGTCCTTGCGGTTCACCGTGCCGATGTCGAGGAAGTTGGCCGGCTCGCCGCCGTGCAGCTTGAGCGTGTCCATCGTGGCCATCGCCAAACCGGCGCCGTTGACGACGCAGCCGATATTGCCGTCAAGTTTGATGTAGGAGCCGATGTTGGCTTCCTCGGCTTCGATCTCGGTCGGATTCTCCTGCGAGCGATCGCGCCATTCCTCGTAGCCGCCGTGGCGGAAGGAGGCGTTGTCGTCGAGCCCGACCTTGCCGTCGATCGCCATCACCGTTCCCTCGGCGGTGAGGACAAAGGGATTGACCTCGACCAGCGACGCATCCATCTCGCTGAAGACGCGATAGAGGTTCGCGAACATGTCGCCTGCCTGACGGATCGCGGATGAGGGCAGTCCGAGCTGGTTGGCGAGCGAGCGGCCGCGGAAGGCTGGGAAGCCCTCGACCGGATCGACGGGCACGCGCAGAACGGCGCCGGGATTGGTGCGGTTGACTTCCTCGATCGATTGTCCACCTTCTGCGGAGGCGACGATCAGCGGTTGGCCGTTTGCGCCATCGACCTGGATTGAGAAGTAGTACTCCCTGGCGATCGAGGTTTGTTTTTCAATCAGGACGGCCGAGATCGGCACGCCGTCGGCGCCGGTCTGGACGCTGACCAGTCGGCTGTCCTTGTCCATGAGCGGACGGAACTCCTTGAGCGCTTCCTCGACGCCGCTGGCCAGCCGGACGCCTCCACGCCGGCGGCCCACGATCTGGCCTTCGTGGCGTTCCGGATCGCGGCGCAGGTCGTTGTAGGTGCGGCTGGCGCGGTCGCGCTTGACAACTCGTCCCTTGCCTCGACCGCCGGCGTGGACCTGCGCCTTGATGACGACATCGGGGCCATGTTCCTTGAGTAGATCGCGGGCTTCGCGCTCGGTCGTGGCCGCACCGCCGTCGGGGACGGGGACGCCGCGAGCCTTGAACAGTTGCTTGGCCTGATATTCGTGGATGTTCATGTTCGCCAGTCGCTTGCGTCCGGGGGGAAGGCTGTCGGTTACCGTCGATACCGAACATAGCTGCGACCCGATGCTTGGGCAATTGCGCATGACACTGAGCCGTCGTGAGTTGATCAAACGCATGGGTCTGGTCGGCAGCGGGGTCGCCTCGCTGGCCCTCGTCGGCTGCGGCGAGGACCAACCCACGCCGCCGTCGCAGCAGGCCCAAACGGCGTCCCGCCCCCCGCCCGACCACCAACCTGAGCCACAACCGCAGCCCGTCGAGCAGCAAGTCCAACGGGCTGACGAACCTCAACCGCAACAGGCAGCACAGCAGGTCGCACAGCCTGAGCAACAGGAGCAATCGCCGCCGGCTCCAGAGCCGGACGTCGCTGAACAGTCGCAAGCAGTACAGGCTCAGCCGCAGCAGGTCCGGCAAGCGCAGCCGGCGCAGCAGCCCGAGCCACCGGCCGAGCGACGCTTGCTGGTTCCGGAAGTGCCGATTGCGGATTACGAGTTGCAGGATCCGGCCTTCGACCCCGTTCCCGGCGCCCGCGTGGACTTCGGCGAGATCGACGGGGCCGGATATCGGGTCGAGCTGCCGGAGGAGTGGAACGGGGAGATCGTGCTCTGGGCGCACGGATTTCGCGGACTCAACGACGAGGGCACGGACTTCAGTCGCCGTCTGACGTTCGACGACGTTCCCGCCCGCGACACGATCATCGGACAGGGATACGGCTGGGCGACCTCGACCTATCGGGCCAACGGCTACGTGCCGGGCGTCGGCGTGGACGATCTGCTGCGAGTCAAGGACCAGGTGGCCGAGATCGCTCGTCCACCGAGACGCACGTACATCGCCGGCGGCTCAATGGGCGGCGCGACGGCGCAGCTCATGGCCCAGGAGTTCCCGGAGGAGATCGCGGCGGCGCTCGCTTTCTGTCCCGCGATGGGCAACGTCTGGGTGGTCGACTACACCGTCGCCTGGCATGCGCTGGCTCACTGGTTGATCGGCGAACAGCCGCAGCAGATCGATATCCCGGGCATGCTTGATTGGGCCAGCGCGCTGGGAACTGCCGACGAGGGCGGACTGCGGCTCACCCCGCTGGGCGAACAGTTCGCGGCGCTGGTCAGGGACTTCACCGGCGGCGAGCGCTGGGGCTTCGACGAGGGTTTGCGTCAGCAGTGGAACATTGCGTTCAGCCTCGGCATAACGCTCTGGCCGAACATCGCTGGCGGCAGCGCGCTATCGCCCGGCGAGGTCGTCACCGTGTCCGACGATCTGCCCCCGGCGGACACTCGGGAGCACGTCTACTCCGCGGATCCGGAGGCGGGCATCGACCTGCCACGCCTCAACGAAGAGGTGGTCCGTTTCGCAGCCGATGCCGAACGGCGTCACGATCCCGGCGTCGGCATTCCTTCAGGAGAGTTGCGAGTGCCGATGCTCGCGCTGAAGACCACCGGCGACCTGTTCACGCCGATTCATCTCGATCGCGACTATCAGCGGATGCTGCAGGAGTCAGGCTGGGAACGAAATCTGGTCGTCCAGACGGTCCGCCGGGCCGGTCACTGCACGTTCTCGGAGCGCGAGGCCGTGACCGCCTTCACCGCAATCATCGCCTGGCTCTCATTCGGATTCGCGCCCGGCGGCGACGATCTGCAGGGCGACCTCTCGACAGTCGGAACAACATTCACCGACCCGTTCGACGAGGACGATCCGCTGCGTCCGGCGGGCTAGCGCCCCGAGCGAAGCCGGCGGGGATCATACCGATCACCATGCCCGACACGCGCCGATCATCGCTCTCGCGCATCCGACCCACGATCTGTCGCAGCACCGTGCCGAGCAGGGTCCGGTTGAAGAGCCAGTCGTTGAGGCCAGCGTCCGTGGGATAGTTGGCGCCCGGCTGAGCAGTGGCGGACTCGTGGTAGAAGGCGCGCAGGTCGTCCGAGGCGAACTTGAGCCTGACCGGCATCGGGTGATTCCAGTCGACTTCATCGCCTTCCGGGCCGTCCGACATCTCCTCGCCGGTGGCGAAGTTGGCGAGCAGGGTGGCGAGGTTTTCGATCTGATCGATCGATGCGCCGCTGATGCCGACCGTTGTGCGGCCGCGCCGCTTGCGTGATTCGGCGTGCCACGGAGCGAGCTGGCGGATTTCCTCGACGAGTTGATCGCGCAGCGCCTCGGACTTATTCGCCGGCTCCGGCGGCGCCAGCGCGACGGCGCAGGCCCACGGGTCGTCGCCCGTAGTCGGTGCGTCGTGCGGGTAGTCGGAGATCGTCGTCTCGGTCGATGTCTCCAGTAGTTGCAGGGACGAGAGCAGGACGTCGCGCTGGAAGTCGGGCTGATCGGGCGAGCCGAGCGGCCGGCCCAGCGGGAACGGCACGAAGAGCGACCGCGGCGGCTTCATGCCCTCGGCGTGTTCGCGGATTAGCGAGACGCCGGTCGTCGCGACGCGGCCTTCGCTGCCGCGTTCGATGTAGTGGCTGAGCGCACACACGGAGCGCGTGCAGAACGGTCAAACGGGAGTGAGGAAGGCCGCGTTGACCCCGTCCTCGGCCAGCAAGCGACCGATCTCTTCGCCGGTCTTCTCCAGCCGCGTCGGCTCGGGCTGCGCTCCCATGAACGAGTAGTGATACCGACTGACGCCGGCGATCATGCCCTGGTCGGCCAGCTCGCGCAGCCGCTCGAGCGGGAAGACGGTGTTGATGTCCTGCTGGAAGCCGGAGCGGTCGAAGTTGACCGACAGGTGCGACATGCGCAGGTCGGCGAAGTCGATGTCCCCGCGGATCAGGCGGTACTCGACCGAGCCCGGGTTGAACGGCCGGTCGTCGTGGGCGTGCATGCCGGCGGTCGTCACGATCGCGACGGTCGTCTCCGACAACGGTCTCGGAGCAATCCAGGGCTGCGGCTCAATCTCCGGCAACGGCAGACTGAGCAGGTTCTTGGCCATGTCGGGGTGCAGATCGGACGTTCGGACCATGGGACAGCTCCAGCTTGTGATTGGCTGTGAAGTCAGGGTATTGCATCGGAGGGCCCTCACCCTCACCCTCTCCCGCGGGGAGAGAGGATCGCAGGGCGAGTTCCCTCTGCCTCGAGGGAGAAGCCTGCCCCGCACTTGATGCGGGGGGTCGGGTGAGGGTGACTGCCGCTGATAGTCTGAGGTCATTCAGCAAGTTCAGGAGTGGGGCGATGCCCGAAGACACGATTGAAGTGAGCGTGCGCATGGCCGACCGCGGCGAGGTCGGCTACCGGATGGTGTCGGCCTCGATCAGCAGCCGCGAGGGCTCACTCGCCGGCGCGCCGGTGGCCTTCACGATCGAGAACGGTCCGGGCACGCTGGCCTCGGCCGGCGGCCGCGAGCGCACGGTCGATTCGGACGAATGGGGCATCGCCGAGGTCAACTGGTACCCCGAGCAGCACGCCCGCTCGTCGCCCGAGGCGGACGTCGTGCAGACCGTCACCATCAAGGCCGTGTGCGAAGCAGCGGCGGATGTCTCCCTCAACGTCGCTTCACCCCTCTGGAAGCACTGAGATCTGCGCTCCCCCAAGCGCCCAACGTAGTCGCCCCCGCGCAGGCGGGGGCGCGAGGAGCCGACCAGCGGAGGGCAGCCCCGCCTTCGCGGGGCCGACTTGCAACGATTGACGCTGAGGTCTCCAACCGGGAGGTCGGAGAGATATGCAACGTGATCCAGAGCGCCCTGAACCGGAACCGCCGGCCTGGGTTAAGAAGGCCGAGGGCATTCCACAGGTCGACCCGGTCGCCGTCCTCGGCGTCGCGCCGACCATCTCCTATCTCATCTTCGACGCCGTCGCCGGGGTTCGCGCCGCCATCGCCGCCGCCGTCATCGTGGGCGTCGTCGTCTACCTCGTCCAGCGACGGCTGCGACCACAGATCACGGTCGTGCGCTGGCTGATGGTCTTCAGCGTCTGTTTCAATGTCGGCTTCGGCGTCTGGGGCCTGATCGAGGCGGACGGCAAGGTCTACTGGGCTCGCGACTTCGTCGACAACTTCGTACTGGGCGGCGTCTTCCTGCTCAGCGTGATTGTCGGACGCCCGATCGTCAGCGCCGTTGTTCGCGAGACCTTCCCCGATATCCGCGAACAGATGCCCGCCGACCACCGGGTCTGGATCCGGCTGACGATCGTCTGGGGTCTGTACATCGCGCTCGCCGGCGTGTTGCGCTGGTGGATCCTCGATCAGGTCAGCGCGAGCACGTACGCGATCATCCGCCTGCCGCTGGGCTGGGGGATGGGCGCCGTGCTGCTGCTCTGGACCTTCAGCACCGTCGGCCGAGCGATGCGCGAGGTCGCGCTCCAGCGTGTGCGCCCGGATGCAGACCCCGACTCAGGCGATGCCGGCGAAGTGGTCGCGGAGTCCGAGGTCGCTGAACGCTGAGCGGAACCACTCGATCACCTCCGGGTGATAGGGAATCCCGCGCTCCGAGCGATCGATCTCCTGCTCGTGCTCCTCAAGCCCCGCGTAGATCACGCGCTCCTCGCCCGGCGCCGTTGGCGTCTCGCGCAACGCCTGGAGATATTCGTCCATGTGACCCTTGAACTCGTCGACGTCGGTGAAGGCGGCAATGTTGAACGCCGTGAAGTGGTGTCCCACGCCGTTGAAGCGGAACAGCGCCGATCCCGCGCCGGCCATGATCCCGCTGAGGATGTCGATCATCACCGCCAGCGAGTAGCCCTTGTGCGATCCGATCTCACGCGTCCCGCCCAGCGGCAGCATCAGGAACTCGTCCGGCGTCGGCCCGCCGTCCATCATCGGCGTGCCGTCGGCGGTCGCGACCCAGCCGGGCAGCAGGTCCTCGCCGAGCCGCTGCGCCAGCCGGATCTTGTTGCCCGCGACCGATGACATCGAGGCGTCGAAGATGAACGGCGCTTCCTCGTTCGCCGGCGCGGCGATGCTCATCGGATTCAGTCCGACCATCGCCTGTGCCCCGTGCGTCGGCGCCACGAGCAGACCGCCGACCGTCATTGAGAGCCCGACCATGTCGTGCTCGATCGCCATCGCGGCGTGATACGCGGCCGCGCCGAAGTGTCGGCCGTTGTTGCAGACGACGGTCGCCACCCCCTGGTTGCGCGCCTTCTCGATCGCCAGTTCCATCGCCTGCGGACCGACCGTCAGGCCCAGCCCGCGATCACAGTCAATCGTCGCGGCGGCCGGCGCGTCCCGTTCGACGGTCCAGTTCGGCGTGGCGTTGATCTCCCCCGACTGCAGACCGTCGACGTAGTAGCGCAGCATGTTCGACACCCCGTGCGAGTCGATCCCGCGCAGGTCGGCGTAGAGCAGCGTGTCGGTGCTGCGCGCGGCGTCGTCCTGGGGCATGCCGAGCGTCGTGAAAATCTCATGCACCGCCCCCCGCATGGCGTCGCCGGGAATGCGCACGGCGATCTCTTCCGGGACGGCGAACTGCTTCAACATGGCGAACTCCTGCGTTGATTCCCGCGCCCTCGCAAGCGGTCGCGGGCGAATGCGGTCGGACTGTGTGGCAGGGTACCCGCAGTCTGACGCCTGCTTGTCAAGCCAAACGTGGCTGCCGAGCGCTTGTCCCTGCGTTCACAATCCGCACCCGCCGACGGTGGCCGATCTGCATAACGTCGGAATTGGAGCAACGGATGGGTCGCGCCGTGCGGCCCACCGAACTCCCGCCGGAAACTCCCGGCAGAACATCATGCAGGTCAGTGGAGGATGACGTGACCAACGCGATGCCCGATTCGAGCCCGTACACCCCGGTGCAACCGCAGTTCAAGGAGACCTACATGCGCGAAATCGCCCGGCGTCGATGGATCAGCCAGCAGGACCAGCTCCGCAAGCAGGCCCGCCGCCGGCGCGTCGCCAACGTCGCCGACCGCGTCAAGCAGATTCAGCGCCTGCGACCCGGCCGTGCCGTCGCCAACTCGCTGTCGCCGGTCTACAGCATGTTCAACGAGTCCTTCTTCCGCGCCCGCTAACGCGGTCCGCAGACGAACAACCAACGAAGGGGCGACCCTCGCGGTCGCCCCTTCGTCGTGTCAAATCGACGTAGATGCCGCCACGGCACAACTGGAGAACGTGAACATATCGGAGTGATATGTGACACTCTGGTGTGCTGAGGGAGAGAGTCGCTCCGCACAGCGAAAGGGTGCTGCCTTGCAGCCGGATCGAGTCGGTTCAAGGACGGATTCCTGATGCTAGGGGCGCTCCTTGCTTCGTTGGTCATGGCGATGGTTGCGATGCTGGGCCTCACGCCCGGTCAGGTTCCGGAGGAAACCTGGGAAGGGCCGCAGGTGGTCATCTGCGCCGGCCTGGACTCGTTGACAATGAGCATCAACGCCGTGGCGTTGCAATCCATCGGAGAGTTGACCAGATCGACATCTTCCAAGGATGGCGAGTGCATCGTCACCATGACCCTGTACGACACCTCCGACTACGACAAACCTGCCGACTCCTCCATGACCTGCACGGTCACGATGGTGCCGATCAGAAACGACTACGCATTTGATGTCGACACCGTTGACTCAGGTGATTGCTCCACCGTTGGCATTCAGATTCAGATCGAATACGGAGATCTGCCAGGCGAATGGGCGCCTTACCCCGCAGCAGAAGTAACAGGTGCGGCGCCGGTGACCGGCAATCCCGATGGGCCGGCGATGTGTGGCCTCAGCGGCCTCGGATTTGGTTGGTGAGTCGAGTGGCCCCATATCTCGCGCAACCTCATGTGCAAACCCTCCTGATGAGGTCCGATCCAAACAGCTAAGGGGAAGGCGCCCGATATGAACCCCACGCTGCTCGTTGACGCGTTCGGGCGCCTCGACCCGATTCCCGAACGCGTGGCTCCCGATCCTGATTACCGGCCTGACCCCGAGAATCCACTCGATGGCTACCTCTGGAGCGCATTTCGGAGTCGGTCGGAACACATGCGATGGTCAACCCGTGAAGGGACAGACCCGCCTGGCCTGTGGTACGTCCACGAAGCGGAGCTGACCTACCATCTCGAGCCATCGCGAATCGGCTTCGCTCAGGTCGGCATCGACGTCAACCCTGCGACTCCCGACTATGAGCGAATGCGCGAACTGGAGCCGCCGCCGGACTTTGATCCTTCGACGGTGGATCCGTCGCAAGGACATTGGGCAGCGATACCGACGCTTGACGACGCCGGTCCTCCGACGGACCCGGCGATTGCGATCTCGCCGTTGATCCAGTGCCTGGACGACGCGATCCGCTGGTTCGGGGCGGCGGAGATATCCGCGTACCAGGTGACGGGCTACGACCTCCAGCCCCGACCGATCGACCACGTTCTCGGTAGTGTGCTCGCGTGGTTCAGCGTCCCACTTCCATCCGAAATCACGCCGGCCACGATCACGATGGCGCCCTCGCACCGAGCCGATGTCCTGGTTGCTGAAGTCCTCGACGGGATTCAGGGGACCGGACACCATTTCTTCGAGTTCGGGCCGCTAGTCAACGCGCCGAAGGAGTATGTGGCAGGTCTCGACCGGGGATGGCTGGGAATGAAACAGGGACCAAGCGGTATCGCGGTATCGCTGCCCGAGTGGTCGACCGCTGCGGTCGGATGGGTGATTGCGCGGGTGTTCGACGCTGCGCTCTCGATGGACTCAGCGCCGCACGAGCTTTCGGTCCGGGTGACGCGCTCCGCTGCTGAGTGAGCGCCTAGCCCCCGCCTGCGCGGGGGCGACTTTGAGGGCGCGAGGCGACGATTTGGGTGCGGGGACGACTTGGCGAGTAGGGGGCGGCTTTGTTGGGGTGGGTCGCTGGTACACTGCGGGCTGCGTGAATCCAATCACGTGACCAAGCCATGTTCGCGCAGCCGATTGCTGTGCGGCCCAAGCAAGCGATTGATGAGAGGGGAGCGCGGTGGCCCAGGACACCAATGAGTACACCAAGCCCATTCCGAGTCCCGACCCGGTCTCACAGCCATTCTGGGACGGAGCCAAGGAGGGGAAGCTGATGCTCCCCCGCTGCGACGACTGCAACCGGGTCCACTGGTACCCGAGGGTGATCTGCCCGTTCTGCCACACCATGAACATCGACTGGATCGAGGCCACCGGCAGAGGCACGATCCACACCTTCGCCGTCCAGCACAACCGCGGCCTCGTCGCCCGCGGCTGGGGCGACGAGGTGCCCTACGTCACCGCCTACATCGACCTCGCCGAGGGCGACCGGATGCTGACCGTGCTCAAGGGCGTCGACCCGAACGACCCCGACTCGATCAAGATCGGCGCCGCCGTCCAGATCGAGTTCGAAGAGGCCAGCGAAGACGTCCACATCCCCTTCTGGCGGCCGGTCTAGGCGCTGCTTCGAAGCAACACGGCTACGTCACCCAAGAGCACACAGGAGCACAACATGCCTGGTGAAGCATCAATGGCCGCCGCGATCATCGGCGCCGCCGAAGCCAACGACATCGGTTACCCGGCGACCCCCAAGTCGTCGCTCACTCTCCACATCGAGGCGATCAACAACGTCAGCGAGATGACCGGCATTCCGATCGCCGCGATCGACGGCATCTTCTCCGCCGGTTGGTCGCCGCAAATCGCCGAGTATCTCGGCCTGCATCCGAAGTACATCGACACGACCGCGGTCGGCGGCTGCTCGTTCGAGATGCACGTGCATCACGCGCTGGCCGCGATCCACGCCGGCGTGATCAACGTCGCGCTCGTCACGCACGGCGAAATGGGATTCAGCCAACGGTTCACCGGCGGCAAGGGCACCGGACGCCCCTTTGGCGGCGGCGACCCCTGGGACCCGGGCACGCAGCACACCATGGCCTACGGTCTGGGCGGCGCGCCGACCGGCTACTCCCACGCCATGAACCGCCACATGCAGCGCTACGGCACGACGCAGGAAGACTTCGCCGAGATCGCGGTCGTCACCCGCGAATGGGCCACGCTCAACCCGCGCGCGGTCATGTATCGCAAGGCCGGCGAAGGCGACCTGCCCCCGCTGGAGCAGGGCGAATGGGGCGGCGGCAAGCGCGGTCACACCTTCGGCGGTCCGATCACCGTCGACACCGTGCTGAACTCCCGCCCGATTTCCTGGCCGATCAAGCTGCTCGACGTCTGCCTGGTCACCGACCACGGCGGCGCAGTGCTGATCACCGGCCCCGAGATCGCCAAGACCTCGAAGACGCCGCCCGTCTGGATCGCCGGCGCCGGCGAGTCGATCTCGCACTGGAACATGCTTGAAATGAGCGATTTCACGCAGACCTCTGCGGGTCGCTCGGCCTCGGCCGCCTACCGGATGGCCGGCATGGGTCCCGAAGACATGGAAATGGCCATGATCTACGACTCCTTCACCGTCACCGCGGGGATCACGGCCGAGATGCTCGGTCTGGCCCCGGCCGGCGAGGGCCCCAGTCTGTGGAAGGACCGCCACGCGGCTCCGGGCGGTCGCCTGCCGATCAACACCAACGGCGGCGGCCTGAGCTTCAACCACTCCGGCATGTACGGCATGCAGTTGCTGGTCGAGGCCTACCGCCAGCTCTCCGGCACGGCCGAGGACGGCGGCTTCTCGGGCGACCCGGGCAAGCAGACCAGCGCCCGAAGCTGCGTCGTCAACGGCACCGGCGGCACCCTGTCGACCACCGGCACCCTGGTCCTCGTCTCCGACGAATGATGCATTCCCTTCCCCTCTCCCCGAGGGAGAGGGTTAGGGTGAAGGCCCTCCGGTCTTTCCTCTCCCAGCGAGAAGCCTGCCCCGCACCTGTTGCGGGGGGCAGGAGCGTCGCCCCCGCGCAGGCGGGGGCGGTCTCGTTCGTTTACCTTGCCGCCAGTCTGGAAGAGAGAGGAAGCAGCCATGTCGATCGAGCCAACGCCGCCCCTGGATGCCAACACAGATGAACACCAGCGTCAAACGGCGCAGGGCGTGACCTTCTTCTGGGCCATGGTCATGGCCGCAGGCTTCGTCGTCCTCTTCGGCCTCACCCAGTGGGGCATCCTCGACGATGTGCCGACCTCGGAAATCGGACTGTTTGCGGTCGGCTCCGCCAACGGCATCGGGCTCATCGCCATCGGCGGCTGGAACGCGATTGGATTAGTCGCCATCGGCGGCGCAAACTCGATCGGCCTCGTCGCCGTCGGCGGCTTCAACTCGGTCGGAGTGATCGCCTTCGGCGGCGTCAGCAGCTACGGGCTGATCTCGCTCGGCGGCATCAACGCGCTCGGCACCAGGATCAGCGTGCGCATGTTCCAGTGGTCGCCGGTCGTCGTCACGTCTCGGAACAGAGCCGCGTGACGCTCGCCCCTGTGTTAACCTGAGTCTCAACAAAGCCGGGGTGGTCCACCGTCGAGGCGACGGGCACTGGGCCTGAGAACACACCCGCCGAACCTGATCCGGGTAATGCCGGCGCAGGGAGCGCAGCGACTTTCAGGCCCACCCGAACCACATTCGACCACCCGCCCAAGGGGGACAGCCGTGCGCGTCGTCTGCTCGATCGCCGGATCCGATTCGTCCGCCGGCGCCGGCATCCAGGCCGACCTCAAGGCGACCTCGCAGTTCTACGCCTGCTACTGCGCGACGGTGATCACGGCTGTCACCGCCCAGAACACGCTCGGCGTGCAGGACGCCTACCAGCTCCCGACTTCCATCGTCCGAGCCCAGATTGAGTCCGTCTTCTCCGACCTCAACGTCCACGTCGTCAAGACGGGCATGCTCGGTGATGCGGAAATGATCGACACCGTCGCCGACGAGCTCGCGGCTCGCCGTCCGCCCAGGATCGTGGTCGACCCCGTAATGCTCTCCAAGACCGGTTTCCCTCTGCTCGCCGATGAAGCGGTCGAGACCTTCAAGACGCGCGTCGTCCCGCTGGCGACCCTGATCACCCCCAACACCCACGAGGCCGAGCGGCTGACCGGCATCCCGGTCGAGACGATGGCCGACGCCGAACGCGCCGGGCAGGCATTGCTCGAACTGGGCGCGTCCGCCGCGCTGGTCAAGGGTGGGCACCTCGCCGAGTCGCCGGGCACAGACGTCCTGGTCACGCCCGACGAAACGCAGCTCATCGAACGCGAGTGGATTGAGACCAAACACACGCACGGCACCGGCTGCACCTACGCCTCCGCCATCGCCGCGCGGATGGCCTATTCGCAAGAATGGCCGCTCTACGAGTGCGTGATGAGCGCCAAATACTGGTTGACAGAGGCGATTCGCTACGGCATCGATCTGGGACACGGAGTGGGACCGACGCAGCCGTTCTGGAACGGCGAATGGGGCGGATTCCATGACTGACGTCGGACGACTCCACGTCATCACCGATGAGGTGCTGCAAACGAAGTACACGCATGTCGAACTGGCGGCGGCAGCCGCAGCCGGCGGCGCCGACACAATCCAGTACCGCGAGAAGCGCCAGGTGTCGACGAAGGAGATGATGCGAGTCGCGGTGCTGATGAGCCTGGCCTGCAGCGAGTTCGGCGCGACGATGCTGATCGACGACCGCGTCGACGTGGCCGCTGCGGTGGGCGCGACCGCCGTCCACCTGGGCCGCGAGGACCTGCCGCCCTACGTGGCCCGGCAGATTCTCGGACCGGACGCAATCATCGGCGGGACCGCGAACTCGGTTGAGGAAGCGGTGAAGGTGGCGAGGCAGCCGGTCGATTACCTCGGCGTCGGACCCGTCTTCGGCACGACATCGAAAGGCAATCGAGCCGCGTCGATGCTCGGTCTGAAGCGCTTCGCGGAGATCTGCGACGCCGTCGACAAACCGGTAATCGGCATCGGCAGCATCACCGCCGACCGCGTCGCCGACGTCCTCGCCGCCGGCGCCTATGGAGTCGCCGTGTTGTCGGCCGTCGTCTGCCGGGTAGATCCCGAGGCGTCGTGCCGGGAGTTCGCCGGCGAAATCGAAAGAGCGCTGGCATGACGGCCGATACCCGAACGACGGATATCGCCATTGTCGGAGGCGGAGTGATCGGCCTCTCGTGCGCCTTCGAGTTGGCGCGTCGAGGCAGGAAGGTCACGGTCGTCGAGCGGGAAGAGGTTGGATTCGGCGCCTCGACCGTTGCGGCCGGGATGCTGACCCCCTCGTTTGAGGTAGAACTGACGCCGCCGGCGCTGGTCGAGCTGCAACTCGACAGTCTGCGCCGCTACCCGCAGTTCATTGCCGAGGTCGAAGCCGCCGGTGGGCGCTCCTGCGAATACCGGGACGAGGGCACACTCTGGGTTTCGCGGCATCGAGACGATGAACTGGAGCTCGACCACATCCGCAAGATCCAGGAGGATCGCGGACTGCCTGCAAAGCGCCTGACCGGTCGCGAGGTTCGGCAGATCGAACCGTACGTCTCGCCGCGGGCCGTCGGCGGACTGCTCGTGGAATCGGATCATCAGGTCAACTCGCGAGAGCTCATGGCGGCGCTTCGGGCGGCCTGCGCAAGCGTTGGAGTTGAAGTTCGTACGAACACAGCAGTGACCTGCGTTGAGCGCACACACGCACGAATCAGCCTCACACTGCGGCACGACGGCGGCCGGGCATCCCTCGGTGCTGAGCAGGTGCTGTTGGCGGCCGGCGTCTGGCTGGAGGAGGGCATCGTCACGCCGCTCCCGCGGATCGGGATGCGGCCGATCAAGGGCCAGATTGTGCATCTCAAGGGGCAACCGCTGGTCAATCGCGTCCTGCGAAACAGCGATGTCTATGTGGTGCCCCGCGCCGGAGGCGAGCTGCTGCTGGGCGCCACCGAGGAGGAACAGGGCTTCGACATGGAGCCGACGGCGGGCGGAACCCTCGACCTGCTGCGCTACGCGTTCGAGATCCTGCCCGGCCTCTATGACCTGTACGTGAGCGAGATCGACGTGGGACTGCGCCCTGCGGTCACCGATCACCAGCCGGTGATCGGTCCGACGAACACCGAAGGTATCTTCATCGCCGGCGGACACTACCGCGGCGGTGTCCTGCTCGCGCCCGGCACGGCGTACTGGATCGCGGAACTGATGACAACCGGGGCGGTCGCAGCCGCAATCGAACCGTTCGGCGTCGATCGTCTGCTGTCAGCGCAGCAGCAGGAGGCAGCCGGATGACCGATCGGCAGATCTGGGACGTGGCGATCGTTGGCGGTGGGGTTATCGGCCTGACCTGCGCATTCGAACTGGCCAGACGCGGCCGCAAGGTCACGCTCATCGAACGGGATCAGCCCGGCCAACAGGCCAGTCGAGTCGCTGCCGGACTGCTGGGCACGGCGACCCTGCCGGTCGGCGAGGACGACGTCATCTTCCCGCTCAAACTCGACAGCCTGCGCCGCTATCCCCAGTTCATCGCCAAGGTCGAATCGATTGGCCGCCGCAGCGCCGGCTATCGCACGGACGGCACGATCTGGGTGGCGAGAAACGCCGACGAGGACGCGCAGTTGGAGGCGCTGCACGAAGAGCGACGAGCACGCGGCCAGCGCTCGCGGCGACTCGCAGCCGGTGAGATCTTCAATGTTGAACCGGAACTGCCCGGCGATCTGCTGAGCGGACTGCTGGTCGACGATGATGTGCAGGTTGATCCTCGGCGGTTGCTTATGGCCCTGGAGCGCGGGAACAGAAACGTCAGGGTGAAACTGCATGCTGATCGGGCGGCAATCGGCGGAGAGTACGACGAGTCCGCAGGCACGTGGCACGTGAGATCGCCTGGCCAGGATTCCGAAGAGGAAGCGATCCGGGCGCGCGAGGTGCTGATCACGGCCGGCCCCTGGTGCGACGAGATCATTGAGACCGCTCGTGGAGCTCGTTCCCCGCTCGCTCCGACGGGTGTCGGGCCAGTCAAGGGACAACTCCTGCGTATGCGCAGTCCGAGAGTCATCGACCGCGTCGTCCGCACGACCAACGTCAGTCTCGCCCAGCGTCGCGACGGCGAACTGATCGTCGCTTCGACGAAGGAACCGGAAGCCGGCTGGGACCTCACGCCGACCGACGAGGCACGCCAACAACTGCTGGACAGCGCCTCGGATCTGATTCCCCGGATTCGCGAGGTCGAGCTGGAGGAACACAGCGTGGGCTTGCGGCCGGCCGTCGCCGACCATGCGCCGGTCATCGGACCGGCCGGGCGGCCGGGACTCTGGATTGCGACCGGCCACTTCCAGCACGGCATTCTCCTGGCGCCGGCCACCGCGCACTGGCTGGCCGAAGCGATGGAGTCGGGCGAAGTACCCACGATGTTGGAGCCGTACGGCATCGAGCGGCTCGGACAACCGCGAGCGAACATGGAGGCGGCATCATGACGCAGCCGCACGCGACGCTGGAAGTGACGCTCAATGGGGAAGTCGTCACCCTGGCAACGAAGCAGTTGACCGACGCGCTCTGCGAGATTGGCTACGACCCCGAGCAACAGGGCATCGCCGTGGCGATCAACATGTCGGTCGTCCCGCGCAGCGAGTGGGAGCAGACCAGGATCGCCGACGGCGACCGGATCGACATCGTCGGCGCGAAACAGGGCGGGTAGGCGTCTCCATGAGTTCCGCAAACGACACCATCGAGAAGGACACCTGGACCCTCGCCGGTCGGGAGATGACCTCGCGGATCATCCTTGGTACGGCCCGCTATCCCTCCCAGGAAACCTTGCTTGACTCGCTGGAAGCGTCGGGCACGGAGCTGGTCACCGTCGCGCTCAGACGCGTCAACGTCGGCTCGGCCGACGGCTCCGATCCGACCAACCTCTACACGCTGCTGACCGACCGCGGCTACGGCTTGCTGCCCAACACGGCCGGTTGCTTCACCGCTCCAGACGCGATCCTGACGGCGGAACTCGCTCGCGAGGCGTTGGGCGTGTCGTTGGTCAAGCTCGAGGTCATCGCCGACGAAGAAACGCTGCTGCCCGACACCGAAGGGCTGCTGGAAGGCGCCCAGGAACTGGTCCGGCGCGGATTCCAGGTGCTGCCCTACACCAACGACGACCCGGTCACCGCGCGCAAGCTGGAGGATGTCGGTTGCTCCGCCGTGATGCCGCTGGGCGCGCCGATCGGATCGGGACTCGGGATTCGCAACCCGCACAACATCCAGTTGATCAAGGAGCGCG
Organism: Dehalococcoidia bacterium; assembly: GCA_965204335.1. Classification (GTDB taxonomy): domain Bacteria; phylum Chloroflexota; class Dehalococcoidia; order Bin125; family Bin125; genus Bin125. The sequence goes on from OZ241982.1 coordinate 1,738,170, forward strand.
CCAACGTTCCCGTCATTGTCGACGCCGGCGTGGGCACCGCCTCCGACGTGGCGATCGCATTCGAGCTCGGATGCGACGCCGTGTTGATGAACACCGCTGTGGCGCGCTCGCGTAACCCCGTACAGATGGCCAGAGCAATGAACGCCGCTGCCCGGGCCGGTCGCGACGCGTTCCTCGCCGGCCGGATGCCGCGCAAGTTCTACGCGGAAGCATCTTCACCCTCCGAGGGGATGATCTCGCCCCTTGAAACATCGTGAGCAACCAACCGATTCAAGATTTCAATCGAGAAGGAGATTGATCGTGTCCGACCCGCCGCAGACTCCCCTGTCACTACGCCTCTGGGACGAAAACCGCGACCTCGCGGAAGCCTGCCTGGAGCACCCGTTCATCGTCGGATTGGCCGACGGTTCGCTCTCCGAGTCTCGCTACGGCCTGTTCGCGCAACAGGACCACTTCTACCTCGACGCCTACGCCCGCTCCTACGCCTGGGGCGCGATCCGGGCCCACGACTGGGCCACTCGTCGTCAGTTCGGCTCGTTGCTGTCCGGCATCCTCAACGAGGGCACGCTGCACGAGAAAACGGCGCCCGAGCTTGGCGTCTCGCTTGACGACGTGCAGCCGCTGCCGGCGGCGCGCGAATACACCGACTTCCTCCTGGCCACTGCCTCGACCGGCACGCTGGGCGAGCATCTGGCCGCCATGGCGCCATGCGCGAAGTTGTACGGATGGTTGGGCACACGACTCGCCGATCAGCCGTTCGACGACCGCTACGACTTCTGGATCAACATGTACTCCGGTCCCGAGTACCTGCAGAAAGTCGACATCGTGATGGGCATGCTCGATCAGCACGGCGATGATTCAGCCTCGGTCGCGATCAAGTTCCGCACCGCGATGGAGCTTGAATACAACTTCTTCGATTCGGCCTGGGTGAACGGGGAGGCCCAGTGACGCCTTCACTCAGATTGCTCGCCGCGCTGGGAGCGGCGCTATTGGCCATCTCCGTCCTCGTCGCCGCCTGCGGCGAGGACGAGCCCGATCTGATTCGGGTCCAACTCGACTGGACTCCCAACACGAACCACACCGGCGTGTTCGTCGCGCTGGCTCAGGGCTGGTACGAGGACGAAGGGATCGAGGTTGAAATCCTGCCCTTCAGCGGCACGTCCGGCGACCTGCTGGTCGCCGAGGGCGTGGCCGATGTCGCGTTCTCCTTCGCCACGGTCGTGCCCTTCTCTCGGGCGCAAGGTCTCGACGTCGTCAGCATCGCTGCGGTGTTGCAGAAGAGCCCGACCGAGATTGCCGTGCTCGAAGACGGGCCGGTCAAGCGGCTGCGCGATATGGACGGCAAACTCTATGCCGGCTGGGGTCTGCCCTACGAGCTGCCCCAGTGGCGCACCGTGATCCAGGCCGACGGCGGCGAGGGCACGGCTGAACTGGTCGTGCTCGACACTGGCGCCTACGACGCGCTGCTCGCGGGCCGAGTGCATGCCGTTGAAATCTTCGTGACCTGGGAGGGACTCGACTGGGATCGGCAGGGAATCGAGTACCGCACCTGGCGTCACGCCGACTTCGGCGTGCCCGACCGTCCGGCAGTACTGCTGGTTACCTCCGGCGAGACGCTGGGTGAGAAGGAGGATGCCCTGGTTCGCTTCATGCGGGCCACCCTGCGCGGTTACGAGTTCGCGGTCGAGGATCCCGATGATGCCGGTCGGCTGCTGATCGAGGCCGCCGGTGAGGACGCCTTCCCCGATCCGGAACTCGTCTACGCATCGGCGCGATTGTTGGCCGACGAGTACTATCTGGCGGCCGACGACCGCTGGGGCTCACAGACGCTGGCTCAGTGGTCGGGCTATCCGGGCTGGCTCTACGAGAACGGCCTGCTCACCGACGAGAACGGCGATCCGCTCTCATCGGAACCTGATTGGTCAACGCACTTCGATACCGAGGTCATCGAGGCGGCCCGAGAGTAGCGGCGTCAGATGCTGGAGGTCGAGGGCGTCAGCAAGCGCTACGGCTCGGACGAACGTGCGGTCGTCGCCCTCGCGGACGTCTCCCTGAGCGTGGCCGACGGTGAGTTCGCCGCGCTGGTCGGACCGTCCGGCTGCGGCAAGACGACGCTGCTGAACCTGATCGCGGGTCTGGACGACCACGACTCCGGCCGCATACTGGTTGACGGCGAGACGCCGTCGGCTGAAGAGCGGTTGCAACGGTTCGGCTACATGCCCCAGGAGGACATGCTCTTCCCCTGGCGCAACGTCCTGGACAATGTCTCGCTGGGGCTGGAAGTGCTCGGCTTGCCCAAGGGCGAGGCGCGTGAGCGAGCGGCCGAGATGTTCCCGCAGTTCGGTCTGGGCGGATTCGAGCATCGACGCCCGCATGAGTTGTCCGGCGGAATGCGCCAGCGCGCCAGCTTCCTGCGGACCTACCTGCTCGGCCGGCCGTTCCTGCTGCTCGATGAACCGTTCGGCGCGCTCGACGCGATCACACGCGGACAACTTCAGGCCTGGCTGGCGGAGACCTGGAATCGGATCGGCGGCTCCGCCCTCCTGGTGACCCATGACCCGCACGAGGCGGTCGCGCTCTCCGATCGCGTCTATGTCATGTCGCCGCGACCGGGTCGGATCACGAACGTGCTGGAGGTTGATCTGCCGCGTCCGCGGACGACCCGCGCGGCGGAAACCGAGGCGGCCCACCGGTTGATCGACTTCCTGAGGCACGAAACCGAGCGGGACGAGGCGTCGGCGTGACTGCGAGGCCGTTGCGTCGTGAGTTGGTCGTCAGCGTCGCCGCCCCGTTGTCGTTGACGCTCTTCGTCCTCGCCGGCTGGCAGGTCTACGTCTGGCTCTCCGACATACGACCGCAGGTGCTGCCCGGACCGATCCGCATCATCCGCGAGAGCGTCGAGTCGGCCGGCTCGATCTGGGAGCACTCCCTGGTCACGATGTCCGAGGTGGCGGCCGGGTTCGCGATCAGCGTCGTCTGCGCCCTCGTGCTGGGTCTGCTGCTGGACCTGTCGACGCCGGTTCGCAGGGCCCTCTACCCGATCATCGTCGCGTCCCAAACGGTGCCGATTCCCGTCGTCGCCCCGCTGATGATCGTCTGGTTCGGCTTCGGCGTGACGCCCAAGATCATCGTGATCGGCCTGTTCACCTTCGTGCCGATCGTGCTCGGCTTCGCCGCAGGCCTCGCCTCGACCGAACGCCCCACACTCAACCTGATGCGCACGTTCGGTTCGTCGCGCTGGCAGATGTACCGATACGTCAAGATTCCCGCTGCGCTGCCCGACCTGTTCACCGGTCTGCGGATCGCAGCGATTTACGCCGTGCTCGGCGCGATTTTCGGAGAGCTCGCCGGAGCGACCGACGGCCTGGGCATCTTCCTCGAACAGTCCCGCCTGTCGTTCCGCACCGACCTGGTCTTCGGAGCCATCTTCGTTGTCGCGGTTCTCAGTTACCTGCTGTTCCTCGCCGTAGTCCTGGTCGAGCGGCGCACGATTCCGTGGCACTTCCAGCGTCGAGAGCCGTGATGCTACACCGCCTGATGCTGATCGCGGACCAACAGGGCACGCTCGGGCGACCGCTGCCGGACGTCATCGTGCGCGCCGCCAACGGAGTCGGCGGACGCCTGGTCGTCCAGTTCCGCGAACGCGAGCTGAGCGATGCGGAACTCATCCCGGTCATTCGCGCCGTTCAGCGCAGAGTGCCGCCGCAGACGACGCTGATCGTCAACAATCGTCCGCTGGTGGCGCGAGCACTGGACATCGGGCTTCACCTGCCGGCGGCTGCTCAGCCGGTCGGGGACCGACCTCACCTGCTCGGTCGCTCCGTACATGACGAGCGCGAGGCGCATGTCGCGGTGTCCGATGCCGTCGACTACGCGATCGTCGGGACGATCTTCGAGACCGAGTCGCACCCCGGTCGTCCTGGAGCGGGCCTGGAACACCTGTCGCGCCTGCAGGATCTGCTGGCGGAGACTCCTGCCTACGCGATCGGCGGGATGACGACCGAGACCGCGCCTATGGCCATTGAAGCCGGCGCCTGGGGCGTCGCCGTGCGGTCCGCCATACTCGCTGCCGATGATCCGTCCGAGGCCGCGTATCGGCTGCACAGTAGCCTGAGTTCATGACCTCCAACGCCCCGCTTCGCACGGTGATCGAGGGCCGCGAACCGTCGAGTTTCAACTCCGTTCGCCGCGCTCGGGCGATGCTGCACAACGGTCCGAACGCGTTGACCGCGCTCGCCGACGACCTGCGCGGCGCCGTCCAGGAATCGGCCGACGTGTTGGTCGACCGACCGTCGAGGCTGCTCTACGCCACCGACGCATCGCTGTACGAGATGGAGCCGGTTGCGGTCGTCTTCCCGCGTACGCCGTCCGATGCGGCGGCGGCGGTCGACGTTGCCCGTTCGCACGGCGTCCCGGTCTTGCCTCGAGGCGGCGGGACGAGCCTCGCCGGGCAGGGCGTGAATCATGCGGTGGTGCTCGACTTCACCAGGCACATGAACGCTGTCCTGGAGCTCGACGCGGATCGCCGGCTGGCGCGAGTGCAGCCGGGACTCGTGCTCTCGGAGCTGAACAAGGCGGCGCGCCGCTTCGGGCTGCACTATCCGATCGACCCGTCGACCGCCAACCGCGCCACGATCGGCGGCGGGATCGGCAACAACTCCTGCGGTACCCACAGCGGGTTGTACGGCAAGACCGTCGACGTGGTCGAGTCGATGGATGTGATCCTGTCGGACGGCGAGCATCTTCGTTTCGAACAGGTCGACGAACGCCGACTGCGGGCGCTGATCGATTCCGGCGGTCGCGAGGGACGGCTCTATCGAGACCTCCGTGAGCTGGCGGAGCGCGAGCGCGGCGAGATCGCCAGGCATTTCCCCGACATCCCTCGACGCGTCTCCGGGTACAACCTCGAGACCCTGCTCGATCCGGAAGGCGTCAATCTGTCCCAACTGGTCGTCGGCTCCGAGGGCACCCTGGCCGTCGTCACGGAGGCCACCGTCCAACTGGCTCCCTTGCCCGCCCGACGCGGCATCCTGGCCGCCCATTTTCACACATTGATCGAGGCCGCCGAGGCCACGCTGACGGCGAACTCGTACTCGCCGGCGGCGATCGAACTGGTCGACGACATCATCATCGAGCGCTGCCGCTCCAGCGTCGGCTACGCGCCGCTGGCCGAGTTCGTGGTCGGCGGTCCGGGCGCAATCCTGTTGATCGAGTGCTTCGCCGATAACGACGCCCAACTGTCCGAGCAACTCCGAGCGATCCGGTCGGAGCTGGAATCGCAGGGCATGGGCTACGCCTTCGTGACCGAGACCGATCCGGGCGCCCAGGCTCGGATGTGGCAGATGCGACAGGCCGGGCTGGGTCTGCTGATGTCGATGCACGGCGACCCCAAGCCGGCCGCGTTTGTCGAAGACACCGCCGTCCCGCCCGAGCGGTTGCCGGAGTTCGTCGCCCGATTCGACGCGGCGGTTCGCGCCCGGGGACTCAGGGCCGGCTACTACGGTCACGCCGCGGCCGGCTGCCTGCACATTCGTCCGGTGGTCAACGTGAAGGATCCGGTCGGGTTGGATCAGACGGAGGCGCTGGCCTCGGAGATTGCCGACCTGGTGGTGGAGTTCGGCGGTTCGCTCTCGGGCGAACACGGCGACGGCATCGTCCGCGGGGCGTTCATGGAGAAGATGTACGGCGCGAGGCTGGTCGACGCCTTCCGCGAAGCGAAGCAGATCTTCGATCCGGACGGCATGCTCAATCCGGGCAAGATCATCGATACGCCGCCTTTTCGCGACAACCTGCGTCTGAGCCCGGAGACGATCAATCACGAACCGCCCGGTTGGCTGGACTTTTCCTCCGAAGGCGGACTGGCCCGGGCCGTCGAGATGTGCAACGGACAGGGCGCCTGCCGCAAGTTCGACGGCGCGATGTGCCCGTCGTTCATGGTCACGCAGGATGAGGAACACTCGACGCGCGGCCGCGCCAACCTGCTGCGTCAGGTGCTCAACGGTGCGATGCCGTTGGAGGAGCTCTCTGGAGACCGCCTGCACGACGCGCTCGACCTGTGCGTGGAATGCAAGGCCTGCAAGGCCGAGTGTCCATCGGGGGTCGACCTGGCCAAGATCAAGTACGAAGTCCTGGCGCACCGCCACCGGGAGCATGGAGCGCCGCTGCGAGATCGCGCCTTCGCCAACATTGCGACGTTGCTGCGGCTCGGCTCATCTGCCCCGAAGCTGGCAAATCTGATCGCGTCGACGCCGCCGGCGAGGATGGCGCTGCAATGGCTGGGCGTCGACCGTCGGCGTCCCGTCCCGAAGCTCGCGGGCCAGACCTTCGATCGCTGGTTCCGCCGACGACAATCCGGCGTACAGACCAGGGGCGACGTCGTTCTGTTCGACGACACGTTCACGAACTTCGTTCACCCGGAGGTCGGCATTGCCGCGACGCGGATCATCGAGGCGCTCGGCTACCGCGTCATTCGTGTGGAGAATCGGGCCTGCTGTGGACGGCCGTCGATCTCGAAGGGACTGCTCGACGACGCCCGCGATCTGGCAAGCCGAAATGTCTCGGCGCTACTGGAGTACGCAGAGTCCGGGATGCCAATCGTCGGGACAGAGCCGTCCTGCCTGCTAACGCTGCGCGACGAGTATCCGTTGCTGCTGCGAACCGAGGCGGCCGCGACCGTGGCGTCGCAGGCCCTGCTCCTGGATGAATGGCTGGCGGCGGAGTTGCAGCGGGAAGACGCTCCCGGCGCGTTTACAGGCCGTCACGGGGAGCTCGTGCTGCACCCGCATTGCCATCAGAAAGCGCTGTCGGGCTTCGATCAGACGCTCGACGTGCTGCGTCGAGCCGGCTACGAGCCCGCAGCCATCGACAGTGGTTGTTGCGGCATGGCCGGCTCATTCGGCTTCGAGGCGGAGCACTACGAGATTTCGCGCAAGATGGGCGAGCTCAGGCTGTTTCCGGCCGTGCGTGAGGCGGCAGGGACGCCGGTGGCGATCACCGGCGTTTCGTGCCGGCAGCAGATCGGTCATTTCACCGACCGGGAGCCGCGCCACGTGGTTGAGTACCTGGCGGATGCGTTGAAGTGACGCGATTGGGTTTGGTGCCGAGGGGCAGAGTCGAACTGCCGACACCACGATTTTCAGTCGTGTGCTCTACCAACTGAGCTACCTCGGCGCGATAGCTGACTCAGCATACACTCAGGCTGAACCGATCGGGAGCGTCGAGATCAGGGCAGCGACATGCTTTCCACGGTCGGCATGACAGCGATGCGGACCTCCTCGAACACCTCTTCAATCGTGCCTCGGGCGTCCACCACGTCCCATCCGTAGCGCTCGGCCATCTCCGACATCTCCTGCAATTGCTCGCGCTGGTGCTGCATGAAGCCGTCGTAAATGCTGCGGTCGTGCAGGTAGTCGCCGCCCGACTCCCAGAAGTCGAAGCCGCGCTCGAGGATGCGCAGAACGAGGTCCTCGGCGTCGATGTCGAGGTAAATCGTCTGATCGGGAATGAGTGCGAAGCCGTAGATCTGCTCGAGCCACTCACGAGCGGCGCCGCGCACGATGGCCCGGGCCATCAGGGAGAAGATGTAGCGGTCGGCCAGCACGACCATGCCGGCCTGCAGAGCGGGCAGCATGATCCGTTCGAAGCGGTCCCAGAAGTCGGTGGCGTAGAACAGGTTGAGCGTGATCGGGTCGAGCGTGTGGCCTTCCTTGGCCTGGTCGATCCCCGGCCCGACGAGCGGCGAGCGCCGCAGTCCGCTGTCGACCACGCCCCAGCCGTTCGCTTCGAGATAGTCCCGGAGGATCGAAATGATCGTCGAACGTCCGACGCCGTCGGTTCCTTCGATGGCGATCAGGCGGCCGGGCAGCCAGTCCTGATCGATGCCGGGCGGCGGCTCGCCGTAGAACTGGACTCTGGTCACGAACCACCTCCGGCCGCCAGCGCGACGTATCCGGTGTGAAGATGGGAGGGAACGTTGGTGATCTCGCGCCGGGGCATGCCTTCGAGCAGCGGCTCGACCAGTTCGCGGACCAGCATCTGTTGGCTGACCAACGACTGGTGAGCGTCGACCCGTGTGATGTCGTACTCGTCGCAGAGGTCGTCGTACTCCTCCAGGATGCGTCCCTGGAAGAGTCGGAACGACTCGCTGACGTCCTCGGACAGGCCCAGGTCCATGCCGGCTTCATAGAACTTGATCTCGGCTCGGGCGGCGGCAATCCGGCGGATCGATTCGTCGAGTGACACGTGGAAGTAGAGCGCGAGGTCCGGCGGCGGGGCGAAGGAGTAGAGGTCGCGGACCCACTTGCGGTTCACGCCGCGCGCCGCGTCGCGGGCGAAGGCCGTGTAGACGTAGCGGTCGGCCAGCACGATCACGCCCGCCTGCAATGCGGGCAGGATCTGTTCGTGCGTGCGGCTGGCGAAGTCGGCGGCATGGATCAGGCTGAACGACATCGGCGTCAGCAGTTGCTTGCGCTTGCCGCGCTTGGTCGTATCGCGGACGATCGGCGAGGAGTTCCACTCGGTGAAGACGGTGACGAAGCCCTCGCTGCGCAGCCACTTGTGCAGCAGGTCGAGCTGGGTGCTCTTGCCCGATCCGTCGATGCCTTCGACCACGATCAGGCGGCCGGGGAGGTCCATGAACTCATCAGATATGGCCACCGTCGGTTCCCTTCAGCCTGCGCTCCGAGGCACAATACGTTTGTGCCCGCGTTCACAGGTTAACGAATCGGAGAGCCCCCCTCTGGCTTCAGGCGGGAAGCCCCCCTCTGTCCCTACGGGACATCTCCCCCCGCCGAGGGCGGGGGGAGAGGGAACGAGGGGAGAGGGAGTGGTGGGCGTTAGGCTGGGGATCCCGGGGCCGTAGCTCAGTTGGGAGAGCGCCGCCCTTGCACGGCGGAGGTCAGGGGTTCGAATCCCCTCGGCTCCACCACTCCCCGGAGGCGGAGGTCCAGGCCATGAACGAAGAAGCACCCGACACTCGCCCCGGGCGGATCGGCTGGCAGGACCTGACTGTTGATGACGCCGAGGAGGTGCGCGACTTCTACAGCGCGGTCGTCGGCTGGAAGACCCAGCCCCTGAGCATGGGCGACTACGACGACTACGTGATGCTCTCGCCCGACGGTGAGAGCGCCGTCGGCGGAGTCTGCCATGCGCGCGGGGTCAACGCCAACATCCCGCCGGTCTGGCTGGTCTACATCAACGTGGCGGACCTCGACGCCAGCGTGGAGTCGGTGAGGAAGCTGGGCGGCGAAATCGTGGACGGGCCCAGAGAGCTGGGAGAGGGTCGGTTCGCGGTGATCCGCGATCCGGCGGGCGCGGTCTGCGGGTTGATTGAGCCGTAGGGCGTTCGTTTCGGGCAAAATTCCGGCATTTGGGCGCGGTTTGCTGCTCTGGACTGCGCCTTCTTGCGCCAGGTGTTCAGATTCGTCCAGCCCATCGCGCGGAGTGGCCACAGCGCGTACTCGATCCGGGAAGTGACGCGCCGCAACTCCAACCGCTACTCGGGGAAACGGTCGGGCCAGGGCTGGGGCAGGTAGTTACCGCATTGGTCGAAGTTCTCCTGCAGGGCTGTGTTGTACAAATCGCTGACGTCGAAGGTGATGTCAACGTCGGGGGAGCCAGCGATCTGGAGCTGGAACGTCGTAGCGGATCTCAGGTGTTCGAACAGCGTCTGAGGGTTCTGGGACGAGACGTTGACGCCGTACCGGTTTTGTACGTTGCCCAGAACGGTCCAGTCTTCTTGAATCGGTTCGCCGTCATCGATCCGATACGTCACAGAAACGGTAACTCGGGCGTTCGACAGACGCTGAAGAGCGGTCGCCCTCAGTATCAAATCCCCCCTTGCGTCCGGTTGAACATCGCAGCGAATCATGAATAGCACCCTGCCACCCGAGGCTTCAGTACCGTGACCTTGGGCAACGGCACGAACTTCAACGCCGGAGCTGTAAGCGTCGCCGTCGGGAGACTCGAACCAGAACGAAAAGGGATTGGCGCCGCCAACAGCCGCTGAGGGGGTCTGGAATGGTACGTAGCCGACCGGTTCGACGCGCCCGCTATAGAGCCAGCGGCCGACGCGAGCACTGCTCGGGAAGAATCTGGGTCTCGGGAGGAGCCGATCGACCCATTCGCTGCCAATGCGTTGTTGTAGGGCGAACTCGATTCGCTCGTCATCAAGGAGCTTGGCGCTGATTCTGACGATGTGGGCGCTTTCGAGCTCGATCACCGAGCTGTTCAACCAACGGTCTACGCGAGCAGTAGACGGGAAGAACCGAGAACGTGGCAACACGAGCTCTGACCAGCCGCCGTCCTCGCGCACCTGGAGCGCGAACTCGGTTCGCCCATCATCGTGCCGCTGGGCGCCGATGCGCACCTCGACGGCAGAAGCGACGGGCGGGGTGGTCTCTTCGTCTGCATCCTCCTGGGCATGAACTGACATGCCACCGATCGTGACGGCCAAACCAAGCAGCACAATCGCACTCAAGAATCGGACGCGCACAGCGAAGTATTCCATATCAAACTCATTTCGAAGTAAGGGCGCTGTGAGAGAGAAGTAAATGCGCCGTGAGAGAGACTAACAGGCTCAACATCTTGGAGTCATTTGCAAGCATGTGTGGTTTCGATCAACGAGCCATCGCGGGTTCGCTCTCTCGTCCTTCGCTCTCAGGCGGTATTGGGTGTTGGATCCTGGTCGCTCCTCAATGTCCTCGAGCGGATTGGGACCGGCCAGCGGTGTCAGCGAGTGCTTCCCCAGTCACAGATGTACGCCGTTGCCTGTGATAAGGTGAACCGCGAGCTGGTGATTGGAGCGCGGTGGGACCACCCGTTCCCATCCCGAACACGGAAGTGAAACGCCGCAGCGCTGACGATACTGGGGGGGCGACCCCTTGCGGAAAATAGGCCATTGCCAGCTCACTCGTGAGAATCGGCCGCCCGGCGCCCCGTAGAGGCGTCGGGCGGTTTTCGTTGGGGGAGCCCCCCTCTGCCTTCGGCATCTCCCCCCGCGGAGCGGGGGGAGAAGAAGAAGAGATGCCGCGGCCTTCCTCTGCGGAGCGGGGGGAGAAGAAGAAGAGATGCCGTGGCCTTGCTCTGCGGAGCGGGGGGAGGGGGAATCTCCCTGTGGTACGATTCGGCAAACCCCAGAAAGGAGACGGGGCGGTCGGGTTTCGTTCTGCGCGACCTGATTCCGTCCCAACTCACCAACCCTTGACCACACCCAGCACCGATATCGACCCGAACGCTCCAGCGCCCGCCGACCCGTCTCTTGACGCGTCGCCCGGCACATCATCTGGATCTGGCGCCCCTTCCGAACCCACCACCATGGACGAACTCCTGGCCGAACCCGGCCGGGAGCCGCTGAACCCCAGACGCGGCGACATTGTCGAAGGCATTGTCGTGCACTGGTCCGGCTCCGCGTTGATCGTCGATGTGGGCGCGAAGTCCGAGGGCGTTGTCCACTTCGAGGAGATGCGCTCGCTCACCGATACGGAGCGCGAGGCGCTGAAGACCGGCGATCCGGTCCACGTCTTCGTGACCGACTCGGAGTCGGAGGGCGGCTCGCTGGAATTGTCGATCGACCGCGCCCGCGGCGAGCAGGGCTGGCACGAGTTGCAGCGCCGCTTCGACGAGGCCGAGGTCTTCGACGCGCGGGTGACCGGCTCGAACAAGGGCGGTCTGCTGGTCAACGTCGAGGGCGTCAACGCCTTCGTGCCGCTGTCTCAGATTGTTGAGATCACCGGAGACCGCGAGCAGGCGATCGCGCAGCTCTCGGAGTACGAGGGCCGCTCGCTGCGCTTCAAGGTGATTGAGATCAATCGCCGCCGCAACCGCGTCATCCTGTCCGAGCGCGCCGCCGTCCAGGAATGGCGCGCCGAGCAGAAGGAACGCCTGCTGGAAGAACTCCAGGAAGGCGAAATCCGCTCCGGCCGGATCACGAGCATCCGCTCGTTCGGCGTGTTCGTCGACCTGGGCGGGGCCGACGGCCTGGCGCATCTCTCCGAGTTGAGCTGGGAGCGCGACGTCGATCCCGAGGCGATGTTCTCAATCGGTCAGACGATCGATGTCTACATCACCAAGATCGACAAGGAATCAAAGAAGATCGGCCTCTCGGTCCGGCGCGCCGCGCCTGAGCAATGGGACGAAGTCGTGGCCAAGTTCGAGGTCGGCGACATCGTGCCGTCGGTCGTGACCAAGCTGGTCACGTTCGGCGCGTTCGCGCGGCTTGAAGGCCCGGTCGAGGGTCTGGTTCATGTATCCGAGCTGGCCGACCGGCGGATCACGCATCCGCGCGAGGTCGTGCTCGAGAACGACGTCATCCCGGCGAAGATCGTGCGGATCGAGCGCGATCGACACCGCCTGGGTCTGTCGCTGCGGCAGGCTCGCACGGACGCCGAGCGTCTGGGCTGGGTCTTCAACCAGGACGGCGGCATCATCCGCATGCCCGACGAGGTGGCCGAGCGCTTCGGGATCGCCCAGGAGGCGATGCCGGAGGCGCCGCCAGAGCCGGAGCCCAGCGAGGAGCCGTCGCGCGCTGCCGAAGAGCCGCAGCCCGAGGCCGCGCCGGAGCCGGTCCGCGCCGTGTCCGCGATGCAGGAAGCGCTCGAGCGCGCCGGCGTCACAGAGCAGGACTTCGGCGGGAATCGGTAGGGATTCGCTTCGAGGAGCCCCCCTCTGCCTTCGGCATCTCCCCCCGCGGAGCGGGGGGAGAGAAGTATGTCGGCTGCATTCCCTCGCGGAGCGGGGGGGCAGGTGCTGAAGCGAACCTGGATCGCGTCAACGAGACCAACATTGTCCATCAGCCTCGGCGTTGGCCGCTGATGGCTCTGATAGGCTGAGACTGTCTAACGAGCGGCTGCCCGGCGGTCGCATCGTCTACTGGAGGCTGCCATGGCAGACCGATTTGACAAGTTTACGGAACGCGCTCGACGCGTCCTCACGCTCGCGCAGGAGGAAGCCCAGCGCTTCAACCACAACTACATCGGTACCGAGCACCTGCTGCTCGGTCTCGTGCGCGAGGGCGACGGCGTCGCGGCGAAGGTGCTCTCCAATCTCGGCGTCGAACTGGGAAAGGTCCGTTCCGCGGTCGAGTTCATCATCGGGCGAGGCGACCGCGCGGTTCTGGGTGAAATCGGTCTGACTCCGCGGGCGAAGAAAGTGATCGAGCTGGCGGTGGACGAGGCACGGCGACTGAATCATCACTACATCGGGACCGAGCACTTACTGCTCGGTCTGGTGCGCGAGGGCGAAGGCATCGCGGCCGGCGTCCTCGAATCGTTGGGCGTCAATCTCGAGCGCGTGCGCGCGGAGACGACGCGCATCCTCTCGCAGAGCGGTCCCGCGACGGCGGGGGCCGGCGCCGGCGCGAGCAGCAGTTCCGGCTCGCGCTCGGCGACGCGGACGCCGACGATTGACCAGCTCGGCTTTGATCTGACTGCGGCGGCTCGCGCGGGCACGCTGGATCCGGTCATTGGACGCTCGAAGGAGATCCAGCGCGTCGTTCAGATTCTCTCGCGGCGGACCAAGAACAATCCAGTCCTGATCGGCGAGCCCGGCGTCGGCAAGACGGCCGTCGTGGAGGGCCTGGCGCAACACATCGCCTCCGGCGACGTGCCCGAGACGCTCCAGGGCAAGCGCCTGCTGACGCTCGACATCGGCTCGCTGGTCGCGGGGACGAAGTACCGCGGCGAGTTCGAGGAGCGCCTGAAGAAGGTCGTCGAGGAGATCAAGGGCGCGGGTAACTGCGTGCTCTTTATCGACGAGCTGCACATGCTGGTCGGCGCCGGCGCGGCGGAAGGCGCGGTCGACGCGGCCAACATTCTCAAGCCGTCGCTGGCTCGCGGCGAATTGCAGACCATTGGGGCGACGACGCTCGACGACTACCGCAAGCACATCGAGCGCGACGCCGCGCTCGAACGGCGCTTCCAGCCCATCGTTGTGGAAGAGCCGTCGGTGGAGGAAACGGTGGAGATCCTGCGCGGGATCAAGGACCGCTACGAGGAGCACCACAAGCTCGTCATCACCGACGAAGCGCTGGTCGCGGCGGCCGAGATGTCGTCGCGCTACATCTCCGACCGCGCATTGCCCGACAAGGCGATCGACCTGATCGATGAGTCGGCGTCGAGAGTGCGGATTCGCCGCTCGTACACACCGCCGTCGCTCAAGGAAGCGACCGTGGGTCTTGAGGGCATCCGCAAGGAGAAAGAGCAGGCTATCAACCAGCAGCAGTACGAGTACGCGGCCGACCTGCGCGACCGCGAGCTCAAGCTGACGCAGCGGATCTCCGAGCTCGAAGAGGACCTTGACCAGCAGCGCGAGCGCGACTCGTCGGACGTCCTGGCCGAGGACATCGCCGAAGTCGTCTCGATGTGGACCGGCATCCCGTTGGTGCAGATCGCGACCGAGGAGTCCGAGCGTCTGCTGCGGATGGAAGAGGACCTGCACGAGCGGATCGTGGGACAACAGGAGCCGATCGTGGCGCTGGCGAAGGCCGTACGGCGTGCTCGCGCCGGGCTCAAGGACCCGCGCCGGCCGATCGGCGTGTTCATGTTCCTCGGCCCGACCGGGGTCGGCAAGACGGAACTGGCGCGCGCGCTGGCCGACTTCATGTTCGGCTCGGACGACAACATGGTCCGGCTGGACATGTCGGAGTTCATGGAGCGCCACACCGTCGCGAGACTGGTCGGCGCGCCTCCGGGCTACGTCGGCTACGACGACGGCGGTCAGTTGACCGACACGGTGCGGCGCAAGTCCTACTGCCTGATCCTGCTCGACGAGATCGAGAAGGCGCACCCCGAAGTCTTCAATATGCTGCTCCAGGTCTTCGACGACGGTCACCTGACCGACGCCAAGGGCCGGCGGGTGGACTTCCGCAACACGATCATCATCATGACCTCGAACGTTGGCTCCGACCTGATCCGGCGCGAGTCGGCGATCGGCTTCTCGACGATCAATGACGAGGACCAGTCGGAGAAACAGCGCTACGAGAAGATGAAGGACAAGGTCCTGCAGGAGATGAAGCGCGTCTTCCGGCCCGAGTTCCTCAACCGCGTCGACACCACGCTCGTCTTCCACCCGCTGAGCCGGGCTCACATCCGCGAGATCGTCGACATGATGCTCAAGGAAGTCGATTCGCGGATTCAGGAAAAGCAGGTCGACCTCGATGTCACCGAGGCGGCGCGCGACTGGCTCGGCGAAAAGGGCTACGACCCGATCTTCGGCGCACGTCCATTGCGCCGCGTGATCCAGGAGCGGCTTGAGGACTCATTGTCCGAGGCGCTGCTGCGCGGAGACTTCGAGGCCGGCGACACGATTCGCGTCGACCTGGTCAAGGAGCTCAACGAGAACGGCGTCGAGGAAGAGATGCTGCATTACGAGCGCATCGAAGGCCTGTCGCGGGCCGAGGAGATCGCCGCCGAGGTCGAAGCGGCCAAGGCCGAATCGAGCGAAGAAGAGGGCGAGGAAGAAGGCGAAGCCGTCGCCACTTCGTAATCCGCCCGCATTCTCGACAATCTGCAAGCGCCCCTCAGCCTTGAGGGGCGCTTTGCGGTTGCGGGACTCAGGTCGTATCGCAGGGTCGCCCCCTCTGCCTTCGGCATCTCCCCCCGCGAAGCGAGGGGAGAGGGAATCCCATTGCAGGCTCTCGATCGCTCAATCGTTGCCGGTTCGCTGACCTTGGGCCCCATCCAATCGTCCACGAGTTTCTCCATGCCGAGCTTCTCGGTGTAGCAGTCGAGTGCGGCCTGCTGATCGGAGATCCGGATGGGGACAATCGACGGTCGAGCCGACGCGATTCAGGCCTTGCGAGCCGGTCGGGGGAAGGTCAAGGCGACGGGCCGCGACGGGCGTCGTCTTGCCAGGCGAGCACGCTCTGCAACAGGCCCAGGCCGACGAAGAACACCAACAACGATGAATTCCCGGTGCTGATGAACGGCAGCGGGATCCCGGTCACGGGGATCAGGCGAATATTGATGGCGACGTTGATAAAGACCTGGATCGCGATGATCGTGATCAGGCCCACGGCGAGCAACTGGCCTAACGGTTCTCCGGCCTTGCTGACCACACGCAGCATGCGGAACAGGAGCAGCAGGAAGAGCGCGAAGAGGGCCATCGCGCCGACGAATCCAAGCTCCTCGCTGAGCACGCTGAAGATGAAGTCGGTCGTCTGAATGCGGACGAAGTCGAGCTGTGTCTGGGTGCCTTCGGTGAGGCCCTGACCCCAGATGCCGCCGGAACCGACTGACGTCTCGGCCTGGATCACATTGAATCCGGCGCCCTGCGGGTCGGACTCCGGGTCGAGGAATGCGCGGATGCGGTCGCGTTGATAGTCCTGCACGCCGGCGGCGAGGCCGACCGGAATCAGGCACACGCCAATCGCAGCGAGCGCGGCGTAGTGGCGGATCGGAGCGCCGGCGAACAGCGTCATGACCAGCCAGAGCGCCATGAAGACCGCCGCCGACCCCGCATCGGGCTCGATGAAGACGAGCGCGGCCGGCAGGAACGCGATCGCGAGAGAAAGCAGGAAGATGCGGAACTCCTGCAGCCGGTCGCGAAAGTCGGTCAGGAACTTGCCCAGCCCGATGATCGTCATCAGCTTGCCGATCTCGGACGCCTGCACGACGGTGAATCCGAGGTCGAACCAGCGCCGGGAGCCGAACTCGTCGGAACCGAGGAAGAGCACGGCGACCAGCACGATGATCCCGAAGCCGTACGCCAGCCAGCCCAGCGCATCGATCAGGCGGTAGTCGACTCGCGTCATGGCGACCATCACGAGCGCGCCGACGAGGGCGAAGATGATGTGGCGCTGCACGGCGGTCGAGAGGACCACGCCCTCGGCCCCGCGCGGCAGCGAGGCCGAGTAGATGACCAGCGCCCCGTAGCCGGCCAGCGCCAGCGCCGCGATCAGAATCAGGGGATCGAAGTGGCGCCAGGAGTGTCCGACCATCAGCGCGACCTCTCGCGAATCGCTTCATACAGGCGCTGGTCCTCTTCCTCCGTCAGAGCCACCCGGGCGTAGGGCGGCGGAATGGCGGTCGACAGCGCCCCGCTGGTCTCGGCCCAGGCCCTGAGGATCTCGCCGGCCGCGCCGGCCGCCAGGTACCCGGCCGAGAACTCGAAGAAGACCGCGACCGCGACTTTGGGGCTGTCGAATGGGGCGAACGCGATGAACCAGCCGTGGGTCGGGCCCTCCTCCTCGCCTGAGACCGCGGTGCCGGTCTGGTTGTACTCGGCCGTCCCGGTCTTGCCGCCGACCAGCATCTCCGGCATCACGACCAGCGCGTCATGGCAGGTTCCGGCCAGCGTGCAGAGCGCCATCCCCTCCCGCACGATACGAAGGATCTCCGGGTCGACGTCGATCTGATTGCGGATGATCGGCTGCCAGGGTTGGACGACCTTGCCGTTGCTGTCGACCAACTCGCGAACGACGCGCGGTTCGTAGACGGTGCCGCCGTTGGCGATTGCGGCGGTGGCGACGGCCATCTGGAGCACCGTGACGGTCGTGAACCCCTGGCCGATCGCCATGTTGTACGTATCGCCGTCTCGCCACTCCTCGCCGAACGCCGCCAGCTTTTGCTCCGCCGATGTGATCAATCCGGCCGCCTCGCCGACCAGGTCGATACCCGTCGGGGCGTCAAATCCCAGCTCGCGGGCCCACCTGGCCAGCGCTTCATTGCCCGCGCCGTTGAACTCGACGTCACCGGCGACGACGCCCTGATCGGCCAGGTCGTCGAGGCGTTCCTGCTCGGCAGGATGACGCGGCGGGTTTTCCGGATTGCGATACGGGTCGCCGCCGGCGACGTAGTAGAAGTACACGTTGGACGATTCGGCCAGAGCGGTTCGGATGTTGTACACGCCCTGCGTCGTGTCGCCGAAGCGGTAGATGATGCCGGGCGAGAGCTCGTTGTGGACTTCCAGCACGCCGGGCGAGTAAATCTCCGTCTCCGGCGTGATCGCGCCCTCTGCCAGGCCGGCCACGGCGGTGACGATCTTGAAGATCGATCCGGGCGGAAACTGGGCCTGGATCGCCTGATTGGTCAGCGGCTGCCCCGGATCCTCCAGCAGCTCCTGATACTCCTCCGTCGTGATCTCCTCGTAGATGTTCACGTCGTAGTTCGGGACCGACACCATCGCCAGCACCTCGCCGGAGTGGACATCGAGCACGACGGCGGAGGCGAACAGCGATGCGCCCCGATGATCGAGGAGGATGTCTTCAATCCGTTGCTGCAACTCGATATCGATGGTCAGGACGGCGCTCAGTCCCGGTGTCGGCGGCCGCGTGTCCAGCGTGCGCAGGACGTTGCCCACCGCGTCGACCTCGACGAGTTGCCGTCCGGCGCCGCCGCGCAGCTGGCGTTCGTAGGCGGCCTCGATGCCGGTCCGCCCGATCTGATCGCTGTAGAGGTATCGCGAGTCGGACAGCTCTTCAAACTCTTCTCCCGTGATCTTGCCCACGTAACCGAGAATGTGCCCGAGCAGCCGCCCATGTTCGTAGCGACGGATCGAAACCGTCTCGACCCGAACGCCGGGAAGCGCCGAGCGGCGCGAAGTCACGTCGATCACCTGCGCCGGCGTGGGGTCATCCGCAATCAGGAGCGGCAGGAACGGGTCGTTGGAGTACTTGCGGTCCCAGATTTGCTGCTCGACGTTCCAGGCCTGGATGTCGAACATCTCGGCCAGCTCCTCGGCGACCTGCCGCACGTCCGAGTCGGGCACATCGGCCGAGACCAGGGTGACCTGATACGCGGGAGCGTTTTCGACGAGTAGGTTTCCGTCGCGGTCGTAGATCAGACCGCGTGCGGGCGCGATATCGATGGTCCGCACGCGGTTGCTGACGGCGCGGGCGACGAACTCATCATGCCGCAGGATCTGCAGGCGGACCAATTGAACGACCAGGATGCCGAAGAGCAGCAGGATGAAGCCGGCCAGGATCCAGACCTTGGCGCGCACGGGGAAGCCGTCGCCGTGCTCAAGGTGCTGGGAGTATTCGTGCGCGACACCTTCGGACTGGCCCTTGCGCGGTCGACGTTGCACAGTCAGCCAGCCGATCTCGACGGCGCCGGCGGTGACGCCGCGCCGGATGTGGGAATCCGTACCAACCAATAGACGACGGCGCCCAGGATCATGTTCCCCAGCAGTCCGCCGAGCATCACGGTGCGCAGGGCGGCGAGCCAGTTGACGCCGGTCGTGGTCAGTTCAACGGCGATGGCGTGCGCGGTGAAGTGCAGGATCGAGGCGATCCCGATCAGAACGATCGTGGCGGCCCATTCCAGTGCGAGCGGCAGGTCTGCATCCGAATCGCGCCTGAGTTGTCTGGTCAGCGCCGCGAACCCGATCGGCGCCAGCGCGGCGACCGACTCGGCCATCCCCTGGAAGGCCAGCAAGCCCAGGCCGATGCCGGCCAGCGGGATCAGCACCAGCGTCTCGACCGGCGGGCGGACCATCGCCCAGCAGCAGAGCGCGACGAGCACGACCTGCGGACCGACGCCGAAGATCGGGAACGATGGTCCGGCCGACGTCTGAAAGACGACCAGCGCAAACAGTCCCAGCAGCAACAGCGGCCAACGGATTGCGCTCATCTGCTAACCCCCGTCGCCGTCCGATCCTTCGGGATCGAGGATCTGCAGGTCGGGAGGTGGAATCGTGAGCTGGACCAGGACCTGCTCCAACTGGTCGAGCGGGGCGATCGGTTCCAGCACGACGTGTCGGAACGCGTCCTGCACCGTGCCCTCCGCGGCCGACACGCGTCCGACGGGCAAGCCCTGCGGCAACTCGCCGTCGAGACCGGAGGTCACGAAGAGGTGACCGAGCTCGACCTCCGACGTCCAGGGAATCCGTACCTCGAGATTGCCCAGCGTGTCGCCGGTGGCGACGACCTCGCTGCGGGACGGCTGATGCAGCACCCGAACGGCGCTGTCCGGATCGGTGATCAGTTGGACGAAGGCGGTGTGAGGTCGGACGTCGATGATCTGACCAATCAGCGTGCCGCCGCCGGCCAACACCGGCAGGCCGATCCGCAGACCGTCATTCGAGCCGCGATCGATCCCGATGATCGTGCGCAGGCCGGTCAGGTCTCGGGTCGTGACATTGGCCACGATGGTGACGGCGTCGGTTTCGGCCTGGACTTCGAGCAGCGCCTGCCGCGCGGTGACTTTCTTCTGCTCCTCTCGCAGCCTGGCGTTCTCAGCTTCGAGCTGTTCGATGCGGGAACGCAGCGCTCGGTTCTCGGTGTTCAGGCGGCCGAAGTCGTCGAGGTCGTTGAGCAGGTTGGAGATCGGTTCGCCGGCCTGGCGGAACGCGCGCTGAACCGGATTGAGCGCCGTGGCGGCGGTGTCCTCGATCGTCGCCGCCCAACCAACCAGTCCCAGCAACGTCAGCAGGGCGACCAGCGCCCCGATACCGATCACCCATCGCGTGCGTGCGCCCAGAAATCGAAGGAGTGCGCCGATCACAGGCACGTCAACCCGCCAATCGTCTGCCGCCGGCTCAGCGGCGCCCGGCCAACACCTGACCGTCTGCGGCAGCCAGCGCGCGGGTTTCGTTCAGCGCCTCGGTGCAGCCCCGGACCACGCAGGTCAACGGCGAGTCGGCCTTGTAGACCGGGAACTTCGTCTCCTGCGACATCCGCCGGTCGAGTCCGGGCAGATATGCGCCGCCGCCGGCCAGGGCGATGCCCTGCTGCATGATGTCGGGGATCAGCTCGGCCGGGGTGTTCTCCATCGTCCTGAGCACCGCCTCCATGATCGAGGTGACGGCGCTGGAGACCGCGTCGCGCAGTTCGACGGTGGTCACGGCGACCGTCTTCGGCATCGAGGTCGAGAGGTCGCGTCCGCTCAGGGTCACGTCGCGCTCCTCTTCGAGGGGAAACGCCGATGCGCCGGCGATCTTGATTTTCTCAGCCGAGGCCTCGCCGATCTGGATGTTGTGCACCTGCCTGGCATACGTAATGATCGCCTGGTCGATCTCGTCACCGGCGACGCGGGTCGACGTGCTGACGACCATCCCGCCCATCGAACAGACGGCGACTTCGGTCGTGCCGCCGCCGATGTCGACGACGATGCTGCCGGTCGATTCGAAGATCGGCAGTCCGGCGCCGATCGCGGCCGCCATCGGCTCCTCGATCAGGTGGACCTCTCGGGCGCCGGCCGAGCGGGTCGCTTCAAAGATGGCGCGTTTTTCCACCTCCGTCGCGCCGCCCGGGATGCCGACCATCACGCGCGGACGTCCGATGCCGATTCCGCTGCGCTGCAGCGCCTCGTGGATGAAGTGATTGAGCATCCTCGCGGTGACGTCGAAGTCGGAGATCACGCCGTCCCGCAGGGGCCGAGTCGCGACGATGTGCGCCGGGGTCCGCCCGACCATCGTCTTGGCCTGCTTGCCGATCGCGAGCACGGAGTTGTCAATCCGGTTGATGGCAACGACCGAGGGCTCGTTGACCACGATCCCGCGACCGCGAACGGAGACGAGCGTATTGGCGGTGCCGAGATCGATTCCCACGTCCGGCGAGAATCGTCGGGCCAACCAGCCAAAGGGAGACCAGGCCATCAGGACTCCTCAAGTTCCGGCATCATGTGCGCCGAAGGTTCGGGGCGCTCGTCAACGATACGCACGGGCGGCCGCGCCGAGTCGACATAGATCAGCGTACCCGTTAACCCCTCAATATCTGTACCAGCAGAACGTCAACTGACCTCGGATGGTTCCGCTTGCGTCGACCATTCGGTTAACCATGCGGAGACCAGGGACGGATCGTCCAGCGCATCGATCAGGCGGTCCTCGTCCCAGATCGGCAGTCCCAGCGACTCGGCCCTGGTCCGTTTCGATCCGGCCGCCTCCCCGGCGAACAGCGCCGTGGTGTTCTTGCTCACGGAGGAGCCGACGGCCGCGCCCAGCGATTTGAGCTGCGCCTCGGCCTGCGGCCGGGTCATCGCTCCGAATCGTCCGGTCAGGACAAATCGCAGGCCCTCGAGCGGCGTCTCCGCCGGTTCATCGTCGTCGCTGCGCTGGATCTCGTCTTCGACGCCGGCGGCCTGCAGGCGGTGCACGAGCGACCAGTTCTCCCCGTCCAGCGCCCAGTCGACGATGCTCTCGGCGATGATCGGCCCGACGCCGTCAACCGCTGCGAGGCTATCGACCGGCGCCAGGAGGATGGCGTCCAGCGAGCCGAATTCGTCGGCGAGCAAACTTGCGTTCTCGCCTCCGACGTGCCGAATCCCCAGGCCAACCAACAGGAACGCGAGTCCCCGCGACTTTGAGCGCTCGATGGCGGCGGCGAGGTTGCGCAGCCGGTCGCCGACCTCGTAGTGGTCTTCGCCCTTGCGCCGCTTGACCTGGCCGAGCCCCGGAACTCTGGCCAGTTCATCGAGACGCTCGGGGATCGTGTAGATGTCGGCCGCATCCTGGATCACCCGTTCCTGCAGCAGCAGGCGGATCATCTTCTCGCCCAGCCCTCGGATGTCCATCGCGCCGCGGGAGGCGAAGTGCTCGAGCGCCCGCTGCACGATGGCCGGGCAGGATTGATTCGAGCAGTAGTGCATCGCGTCGTCGGCATTTCGCACCGTCTCTGCGTCGCAGGCCGGGCAGGTGTCGGGCATCTTCCATTCGACGGAGTTCCCGGCTCGCCGCTCAAGCACCGGCCGCACGACCTGTGGAATCACTTCGCCGGCGCGTCGAATGATGACGGTGTCGCCCTCGCGGATGTCCTTGCGGCGGATGTCGTCGAGATTGTGCAGCGTCGCGTTGGTCACCTGGACGCCGCCGACGCGGACCGGCCTGAGCCGGGCGTAGGGGTTGATGCTGCCCGTGCGGCCCACGTTGACGAGGATGCGCTCGACGACGGTCGAGGCCTCCTGCGGCGGGAACTTCCAGGCGACCGCCCAGCGCGGCTCGCGCCCGACGATGCCGAGGTCGGCCTGCAGGCCGAGGTCGTCGACTTTGACCACGACCCCGTCCATTTCGAACGCTTGCGCGTCGCGCCGCTTGGTCCAGCGTTCGCAGGCGGCGAGGGCGTCGTCGATGCCGTCGTGGTAGGCGGCATCGGGCGTGGTCGGGAAACCGAACTCGGAGAGCCAGCCGAGGGTCTCCCAGTGCGTGTCGGGCGTGACGGCGTCGTCGCACCAGCCGAGCTGATAGATGCCGATGCTGAGGGGTCGAGTTGCGGTGACCGACGCATCCTTCTGGCGCACCGAGCCGGCGGCGGCGTTGCGCGGGTTCGCGTAGAGCGTCAGCGCGGCGCGTCCGTCCTCGCGGCGGCGTTCGTTCTCGTCGGCGATCTCGGCGTTCATGGCGTCGAAACCCGCCTTGGGCATGTAGACCTCGCCGCGGACCTCGAACAGCGGCGGCGGATGGCCCTGCAGGTCGTTCGGCACCGCGTCGATCGCGCGCAGGTTGGCGGTCACGTCCTCCCCGGCGCGGCCGTCGCCGCGGGTTGCCGCCTGGACCAGCCGTCCGCGCTCATAGACCAGGGCGATCGCGAGTCCGTCAATCTTCGGCTCGCTGACGAACGTCCACTGCTCGCGGTCGAGCAGATCGGCGGCGCGCTGATTCCAGGCGCGGAGTTCGTCGGCGTTGAAGGCGTTGCCCAGCGACAGCATCCTCAGGCGATGCTCGACCACGGCGAAGGTGCGTCCCGGCGCGGCGCCCACCGTCTGCGTCGGACTGTCGGACGAGGTCAGCTCCGGGAAGTCGGTCTCGAGTTGCTTGAGCTCAAGGAACAGTGCGTCGTACTCGGCGTCCGGGATCTCCGGCTCGTCGAGCACGTGGTACAGGTGATTGTGACGCAGGATCTCAGCACGCAGCAGCTCAACGCGGTCGCGCGCGGCGATGACCTCGGCGTCGGCAGTGCCGGATGGGGTTGACATCGAGTTCACTCTACGCAGGCCGTACGCCCAAATCGTACTGATACGCTCAGCCCGTGAGCGATCCACTGCTGGCCGATCTTGACGTAATCATTCTTGACTACGGAGCGGGCAACCTGCGCTCCGTGGTCCGCGCGGTCGAGCGTGTCGGCGCGAGCCCCGAGGTGGCGTCGGTGCCGGCGGCCCTGGACGAGGCGGATGTCGTCATCCTGCCCGGCGTGGGCGCGGCGGCGGACACCATGCACAACCTGCGCGCTCGGTCCCTGATTGAGCCGATTCGCGAGTACATCGCCGCCGACCGCCCGTTCCTGGGCGTCTGCATGGGGCTGCAGGCGTTGATGACGGTCTCGGAGGAGGGCGGCGAGCACGCCTGCCTGAACATCCTCCAGGGGCGCGTCGTGCGGCTGCCGGAAGGCCGCAAGATCCCGCACATGGGCTGGAACCGGGTTGAGCTGCGCCGTCCGACGCCGCTGTTCGACGGCATCCCCGACGGCGCCCACTTCTACTTCGTCCACTCCTACTACTGCGCCATGGCCGAACCCGACGACGTGGTCGCGATCGCCGACTACGGAACCGAGGTCACGGCCGCGGTCGAGCGCGGCCGGCTGGCGGCGACCCAGTTCCACCCCGAGAAGAGCGGCGCTTACGGACTCCGCATCTACCGCAACTTCCTCCGCGAACACGCCTGCGCATGACTGTTTCCCCGGCCAACATGATCGACGTCCTGCCCGCGATCGACATCCGCGGCGGCCGCTGCGTGCGGCTGGTCCAGGGCGACTACGAACGAGAAACGGTGTTCGACGACGATCCCGCCGCGCCGGCGCAGCGATGGATCGATCAGGGCGCGGAGATGCTTCACGTGATCGATCTGGACGGCGCGCGGGAGGGCCGGGCCGCAAACGCCGAGTTCGTCGAACGGATCGCGGCGCTGGGCAAGCCGCTGCAGGTCGGCGGCGGGATTCGCAATCTGGACACCGTCCGTCGCTACCTGGACGCCGGCGTCGCGCGAATCATCGTCGGCACGGCCGCCGTCACCGACCGCGAGTTCCTGCGACGCGCGGTCGAGATCTGCGGGTCGGCGCTGACCGTCTCGGTCGACGCGAGGGGCGGTCGGGTCGCGCTGAACGGGTGGACCGAGGAATCGGAGCTCCCCGCCGCGGCGCTGATCTCGCAACTCGAGGATCTGGGCGTGCGACGATTCATCTACACGGACATCGCCTCGGACGGCATGCTCGGCGGTCACGACGAAGCCGCGTTCGCCCGCGTCGCGGGCGCGGCGCGGTCCCCGGTGATCGCCGCCGGCGGGATCGCGCATCCGATGCAGATTCGCCGTCTGGCCGCCAACGGCGCCGCCGGCGTGGTGCTGGGCCGGGCGCTGTACGACGGACGACTGAACCTGTCGGACGCCTTCGAGGCGGCGGCGGCGGGCATACGCGAGCGGACATGCTGACCAAGCGGATCATCGGTTGCTTTGACGTCGACAACGGCCGCGTGGTCAAGGGCATCTCGTTCGTCGAACTGCGAGACGCCGGCGACCCGGTCGAACTGGCCACGCTGTACGACCACGAAGGCATCGACGAGCTGGTCTTCCTCGACATCACCGCCTCGCACGAGGACCGCAACACGGTGGTCGACATGGTGCGTCGCACGGCCGACCGGGTGTTCATTCCCTTCACCGTCGGCGGCGGGCTGCGCTCCGACGATGACATGCGGCTCATGCTCGAATCAGGCGCCGACAAGATTACGATCAACACGGCGGCGGTCGAGCGGCCCGAGCTGATCTCGGAAGGCGCGCACCGCTTCGGTTCGCAGTGCATCGTGGTCGCGATCGACGCGCGCACCGAAGCCGACGGCTCGATGCAGGTCTACACGCACGGCGGTCGCCGGCCGACCGGCATCGACGCGATCGAGTGGGCGACGGAAGTGGTCGAACGCGGGGCGGGCGAGATCATGCTCACTTCGATGAACACCGACGGCCACCAGGACGGCTACGACATTCCCCTGACCCGCGCGGTCTCGGACGCGGTCGGCGTGCCGGTGATCGCGTCCGGCGGCGCGGGCAATGCGCAGCACATGATCGACGCGATCACCGAGGGCAACGCCGACGCCGTGCTGGCCGCCTCGATCTTCCACTTCGGCACGCACCCGATCCTGGATGTCAAACGGCGGATGCAGGCCGCCGGCATCCCCATGCGAATGGAACACGCGGACTATGACGACGTCCTCTGACCCCACCGACTTCGCCGTGCCCGAGCTCAAGTACGACGCCGAGGGGCTGATCCCGGCCATCGTCCAGGACAATGCGACGAACGACATCCTGATGCTCGGCTACATGAACGAGCGATCGCTGCAGATGACGCTGGAGAAGCGCCTGGTCACATTCTGGAGCCGCAGCCGGCAGGAGTTCTGGACCAAGGGAGAGACCAGCGGCAACGTGCTGGAGCTGGTCGGCATCCGCAAGGACTGCGATGTCGACGCACTGCTCGTGCGCGCCGTCCCGCACGGCCCGACCTGTCACACGGGCGAGCGCAGCTGCTTTTACCGCGACCTGGCGGAGGACTGAGCCGGAGCGACGTACCGGGCGATGAGTGGTGCAGAGAAGTAAACACAAGTGTTGACATCAACAGATCTGTTGACTACGGTGATGGTGTGAATGCCTCCGAGCTGCGCCGCTGGCTCAAGAAACGCGGTTGCACGTTTCACACGCACAAGGGCGGCAGCGGGCATCTCACCGTCCGACGCGGCAACCGGACCAGTCAGTTGCCGATGCACGGCGGCCGCAAGGAGCTGGGGCCGGGTCTGGTCGCCAAGATCAAGAAGGATCTGGAGCTGAGATGATGCTCGCCTACCCAATCGTTCTCACCAAGGACGCCGGTTCAATCCTGGTGACTTCACCCGACTTTCCCGAGCTGACCACATTCGGCGAGGACCGCGATGAGACCGTGGCGCGGGCCGTCAACGCGCTCGAGGAAGCGATCGCGGCCCGGATCGCCGATCGGCGCGATATCCCTCGTCCTTCGCGGGGCGCGGTCTACGCCGCCCTGCCGAGCCTGACCGCGGTCAAGCTGATGCTCTACCAGGGCATGCGCGAGCGGGGCGTGGGCAAGGCGGAACTGGCGCGCCGGCTGGGCTGGCATTTGCCGCAGGTCGATCGGGTGCTCAACGTGCAGCACTCATCGAGGCTGGAACAGTTGGACGCGGCGCTGGGCGCGATCGGGCTTCAGCTCGAAGTCCATGTAAGCGACATGAACGCGCAATCCCTCGCCGCAGTGGCCGACGAGTCCCCGCCGTATCCCTGAACCTTGACCGGTGCTGCAATCGGGCTACACGGGAGAGCGAGCGTCAGTTCTCCTCGTCGACGATCCCGTAACGGCGGCGGAAGCGCTCGACGCGGCCGGCCGTGTCGACAATGCGCTGCTCGCCGGTGAAGAATGGATGGCAGGTCGAGCAGATCTCGATGCGGATGTCGGGCTTCGTCGCGCGGGTCTGCCACGTGGTGCCGCAGCCGCAGGTGATCGTCGCGTCGACGTAGTCGGGATGAATCTCAGCCTTCACGCGCCCACCTCCTCGAGCTCCGCCGGAATCACGGAGACCTTCTTGCGCCGTCCGCGGGCGTGGGGCGAGAACTTGACTGTGCCGTCGGTCAGGGCGAACAGGGTGTGGTCGCGGCCGACGCCGACATGCTCTCCCGCGTGGATCCGCGTGCCGCGCTGGCGCACGATGATCCCGCCGGTCCGCACCAGTTCGCCGTCGAACAGCTTCACGCCGAGCCGCTTCGAGTTGCTGTCGCGGCCGTTGCGCGACGAGCCAACGCCTTTCTTGTGTGCCATGGCGTTCCCCTAGTCCTCGGATTCGTCGTCGTTGTCGTCGGTCGAGGCCTCGGCCGCCTCGGCGACGGGTTCGTCGTCCGCCGGTTCCTCCTCGACCGTGTCGGGTTCTTCGATCTCCGGTTCGGCCGGCTCGTCGGCGACGGCCGCCGTCCAGGTCTGGTCGCCCAGCGAGACTTCGTCGACCCGGACCGCCGTGTGCAACTGCCGGTGGCCGCGCAGGCGTCGGTAGCGAGTCTTGTTCTTGTACTTGAACACGTTGATCTTGCGGCCGCGGCCCTGCTCAACGATCTCGCCGCTGACGCTGGCCGAGTCGACGGTCGGAGTGCCGACGGCGACCTCGCCGCCGCCGTTGACCAGCAGGACGTCGCTGAAGGTGACGCGGTCCCCGGCTGCGCCGTCGAGCCGCTCGAGCTTCAGTCGTTGTCCGGGTGAGACCCGGTACTGCTTCCCGCCGCTGCGAATGACGGCGTACACATCGGACGGATCAGTGCTCATGGCGTACTCGCATCGACCTTGGAAGTGATCGGTTCGTGTTCCCTGAATTGCCCAGCCTACTCAGCGCGGCAATGCCGTCAAGCGACCAGCAAACAGAGCCCACTGTACAACGCGGGCTAGTCGAGCGACGAACTGTTCTGGTTGCCGCCCCAGGCGAGACCGGGCTTGGGCGGCATCACCGGCTCGCGTTCCTCTTCCGAGGTCGTGCCGCTGGGCGGAGCCGGCGGCGTCGGGTCGGGAGCCGGCGGCGGAGGCGTCGGTTGCGGGATCGCGTCGCCCGGTTGCCAGGCGAGAATCGCGCGCAGGTCGTCGCCCTCCAGCGTTTCGACCTCCATCAGGCGCGTCGCGAGCAGATCGAGTTGCTCGCGGTTGCGGCGCAGGATGGTCCGCGCCCGGTCGCGGGCCCGATCGATGATTTCACGCAGCTCCTCGTCGATCTGCTCGGCGACCATCTCCGAGTAGTCGCGCTGTTCGGAGATATCGCGGCCGAGGAAGACCATCGATTCCTTCTTGCCGAAGGTGCGGGCGCCCAGGCGTTCGGACATGCCCCACTGCGTGATCATCGCCCGCGCGATCTGGGTGACCTTGCTGAGATCGTCATGGGCGCCGGTGGTCATCTCGCCGAAGACGATCTCCTCGGCGGCGTGTCCGCCGAGCGCGGAGGCCATGAAACCCTCGTAGTAGGTCTTGCCCGCCAGCCGATGCTCCGACTCGGGCAGATAGCGGGTGTAGCCGCCGGCCATGCCGCGCGGCACGATCGTCACCTTGTGCACCGGGTCGTGACCGGGAATATGCGACGCAACCAGCGCGTGTCCGCCCTCGTGGAAGGCGACGACCTCTTTCTCGCGTCCGACCAACAACCTCGACTTGCGTTCGGGGCCGGCCATCACGCGATCGACCGCCTCTTCGACCTCGGCCTGGGTGATGTGCTTCTTCTGACGCCGGGCGGCGAGGATGGCGGCTTCGTTGAGCAGATTGGCCAGCTCGGCGCCGGAGAAGCCCGGCGTCTCCTTGGCGATCGTGTGCAGATCGACCTCTTCCGCCAGCGGCTTGCCGCGCACGTGGACGTCGAGGATCGCGACGCGGCCCCTGACGTCGGGCGCGTCGAGCACCACGCGGCGGTCGAAGCGTCCCGGTCGCAACAGGGCCGGATCGAGGATGTCGGGGCGGTTGGTCGCGGCCACGACGATCACGTTGGTGTTGGTGTCGAAGCCGTCCATCTCGACCAGGATCTGGTTGAGCGTCTGCTCGCGCTCGTCGTGCGAGCCGCCGACGCCGGCGCCGCGCTGGCGGCCGACGGCGTCGATCTCGTCGACGAAGACGATGCAGGGCGCGTTGCGCTTGGCCTGTTCGAACAGGTCGCGCACGCGGCTCGCACCGACGCCGACGAACATCTCGACGAACTCCGAGCCGGAGATTGAGAAGAAGGGCACGCCGGCCTCGCCCGCGACGGCGCGGGCGATCAGCGTCTTGCCCGTACCGGGCGGTCCGACCAGCAGGACGCCGCGAGGAATCCGGGCGCCGAGCGAGGCGAAGCGCTCGGGGAACTTGAGGAACTCAACGACCTCCTGCAACTCTTCCTTGGCCTCGTCGCAGCCGGCGACGTCGTTGAAGGTCACCGTGGGCCGATTCGCCGTCACCAGTCGAGCCTTGCTCTTGCCGAACGACATCGCCTGCGAGCCCTGGCCCTGCGCCTGGCGCAGGAAGAAGAAGATCAGACCGAAGATCAGGATGAAGGGCAGGAGGTTGATGAACACGCTGGCGATCGTCGAACCGAAGCCGCCGCCGCCGCCGACCTCGACATCGGGGAACCCCTGTCCGCCGACATCGATCCCTTCGCGCGCGAGAAACTCAAACAAGTCGAATCCCGTCTCGGGCACGTTGGTCTCATACGATTC
Source organism: Dehalococcoidia bacterium (assembly GCA_965204335.1). Taxonomy (GTDB): domain Bacteria; phylum Chloroflexota; class Dehalococcoidia; order Bin125; family Bin125; genus Bin125. Next base: position 1,768,233 of record OZ241982.1, read on the forward strand.
CGAACCGTCGCGGTAGTCGAGCACGACCTTGTCGGAAGAAACGCGGATCTTCTCGATCGAGCCGGTCTGGTCCTCCAGGCGTCCAAGCAGCGATTCCGTGCCGCCGGCCAGCGGGATCTCGTTCGACCCGCCGCCGCGCGGGAACACCGAGAACACGACGATGATCAGGACTACAAAGATCAGCAAGTAGATCAGAAAGCTGCGCTTGAACCGTGAGCCGCCCATCGGCATCCCTCAATAGCGGCGTCGGGCCGTCAAGCGGGCCGCGCCGTCGACAGGTCGAGACACTTCCGAGCATATCGCAACGCCGGTCAGACCTACGTCAGGATCTCGTGAATTTCAGGTTCTCTCCCCACTGTTGCACTACGGGGATGTCGGATCCGGCGGTTCGCCACCAGAAGTTCCACGGCGTCGACATCGTCACGTTGCAGGTCGAGGGCAACACCTAGCCCCACGACACGAGGGACTGGCGGACATAACGGGTTGGCCGTACCCTCTCCCCGTGGCCGCTCAACGTCCGACCCGTCGCCGCGAGTTGTATCACCGGCGCAACGGCGCGCGCACGATTGTCGGCGTCGATGAGGTCGGTCGCGGCCCGTTGGCCGGACCGATCGTGACGGCGGCCGTCTCGTTGCCTCTGGATCGGCGGCCGGCGTGGCTGTCCGAGTTGCGCGACAGTAAACAGCTCAATTCTGCGCAGCGTGAGCGGACTGCGCCATTGATCCGCGAGGGCGCATTGCAATGGAGCCTCGGCTGGGTCCAGGCCGACGAACTGGACGAGATTGGCATGGCCAACGCGCTGCGGATGGCGTGCGGGCGTGCGATCGAACGACTCCGGACGCCCCCCGACCTCGTGCTCGCCGACGGCCGGGACGATCTGCGCCTCGCCTGTGAGACCGAGATGATCGTCAAGGGCGACGTCTCCGTCGCGTCGATCGCCGCCGCCTCGATCATCGCCAAGGTGGCCCGCGACCGCTGGATGATTGAGCTCGACGCGCGCTTCCCCGGCTACGGTTTCGCTCGTCACAAGGGATATGGATCCCCGCAGCACCTCGCCGCGCTGCATGCGCTCGGCCCGTGTCCCGAGCATCGTCGCAGCTTCGCTCCCGTGGCCGACGCAATGCAGCCCCGGCTGGCGCTCGATGCCGCCGGCTCCTGACGACCGCCGCCGCCTGGGCGCGGCCGGGGAACAATGCGCCGCCGACTACCTGTCTGCGCGGGGCTACACCATCGTCGAACGCAACTACCGCCGACGTTGGGGCGAAGCGGACATCATCGCCCTGGCGAGCGACGGCACGTATGTGATCGTGGAAGTGAGAAGCCGCTCCAACCCACGCTACGTCGTCGAGGCGGCACAATCGGTTGGCCCGCGCAAGCAGCGTCAGCTTCGACGGCTCGCTCACGGGTTGATCTCCGAGCGTGAGGAGGAGATCGATATCCGCGTCGACGTCATCGTCGTGACAACCGACCGTCGCGGGCAACTGGTAGTGGCGGCCCACATCGAGGACGCGGTCGAGGACGAGTGAAGGCCGGCGGCGACTAAGCTGAGAGCACAGCGGAGATCAACACCGAGACCATGCCGATCTACGAGTACTACTGTCCCGATTGCGCGCGGACGGTCGAAGTGTTCCAGCGACGCGTCCGCGCAGAGGGCGATCCGCTGCCTGGATGCCCGGAGTGTCCCAGCAACGGGTTGCAGACTCGATTCTCGCGATTCCGCTCGAAGACCGAGCTGTCGTTTCCGGGATTCGACACGCTCGACGACGTCGACGCCGACGATCCGGAGTCCGTCGCCGCCTGGCGCGAGTCGACCGGAGCCTCGCCCGAATTGCCCGCTGACCTGGCCTAAGTACTGCCTGAGAGTCGTCCGAGGAGAACTGCCATGCCGATATACGAATACCGCTGCAAGCAGTGCGGACACCAGCAAGAACAGTTTCACCGCTCGCTCGACAACGCGAAGGTCCCCGACTGCGAGACCTGCGACGATGGCATCATGCAGCGCGTGATCTCGCGGTTCGCCACGCCGAAGACGGAGTCGCAGGTTCTGGAGCAGTACGGAACGCCCGGCCCCGGGGCCGGTCCCGACGCATACCGCGACCCGCGGCAGATCGGCCGTTGGGCGGAGGAGCGGTTTGATCAGATGGGCGTCGAAATGCCGGCCGAAGCCAAGCAGATGATCGACGCCGCCCGAGACGGCGACCTGCCCGCGCCGGTCAAGGACCTGTAGGGCTGTAAATCACGAAATTGCCGCGCTACAGCCTGGGCGGTAGCCTGCCGTCTGGCGGAGCGACCATTCCGCCGCTACCGGAACCGCACGGGTTTGACCTGTTTGATCTGTTCGTGAGGGGACCTGCATGGAAATTCTGATCTTCGCCATCATCGCGGCGGCGCTGGCGCTGCTGTTTGCAGCCGTGCGCGTGCGCGACGTGCTTGCCGAAGACGAGGGCAACGACCTGATGAAGACGATCGCGCGCGCAATCCAGGCCGGCGCCGCGACCTTCCTCAAGCGCGAGTACACGTTCCTCGCCGGATTCGTTGCGATCGTCTTCGTGATCCTGCTGATATTCATCGACCTCGACGTGCTCGACAAGTTCGACGGCACCGACCACCGCTGGACCTCGATTTCCTACATCATCGGGGCGATCCTCTCCGCATCCGCCGGTTACGCCGGCATGCTGATCGCCGTGCGCGCCAACGTCCGCACGGCGGCGAAGGCTCGCGAGGGTCTCAACCCCGCGCTGCGCGTCGCGTTCGGCAGCGGGACCGTGATGGGTATGACCGTCGTCGGTCTGGGCCTGCTCGGCCTCGTGATCATGTACCTGATCTGGCAGGACGTCGCCCCGCTGGCCGGCTTCGCCTTCGGCGCGTCCTCAATCGCGCTCTTCGCTCGCGTCGGCGGAGGCATCTACACCAAGGCCGCCGACGTCGGAGCCGACCTCGTCGGCAAGGTCGAGGCCGGCATCCCCGAGGATGACCCGCGCAACCCGGCCACGATCGCCGACAACGTGGGCGATAACGTCGGCGATGTCGCCGGCATGGGCGCCGACCTGTTCGAGTCCTACGTCGGCTCCATGGTCGCGACCATGGCCCTGGCCGCCACGGTGTTGGCCGCCAACATCAGCCTCGAGTGGGACGACGGGCTCGTCGTGCTGCCGATGCTGATAGCCGGCATCGGCATCCTGGCCGCCGTGATTGGAACCTTCTTTGTCCGCACCGGAGAGCAGGCCGACCAGGGTCGCCTCCTGTGGGCGCTCCGAGCCGGCGTGTTCGGAGCTTCCGGTCTCGTGCTGATCGGCGGCATCGTCGCCATCGCGCTGCTCGACCTCGACTCGCTCGAGGGCAGCAAGTGGAATCTCTTCTTCGCCATCCTGGTCGGCCTGATCGCCGGCCAGATCATCGGCACCGTGACCGAGGGCTACACGTCCTCCGAGGGCTTCAACCTCGGTGGCCGACGCTACTCGCCCACAGTCAACCTCAGCCAGCAAGCAGAATCCGGCACCGGACCGATCATCATCGGCGGTCTGAGTCTGGGCATGATGTCAACCCTGATCCCGCTGGTGACCATCGTCGTGGCGATCGTGATCGCCTACGAGCTCGGCGAGTTCTACGCCATCGCGCTCGCTGCCGTCGGCATGCTGGCGCCGCTCGGCGTGACGCTCGCCACCGACGCCTACGGTCCGGTGGCCGACAACGCCGGCGGCATCGCCGAGCAGGCCGGTCTCGACCCCGAGGTGCGCGAGCGCACCGACGCGCTGGACCAGCTCGGCAACACGACCGCGGCGACCGGCAAGGGCTTCGCGATCGGCTCGGCCGCCTTGACAGCGCTCGCGCTGCTCGCGACCTACGCGATCACCGTCTGGGGCGACATCGGCAACGCAACCTTCAACCTGCTCGACTACAAGGTGCTGATCGGCCTGCTGATCGGCGCGCTGATGCCGTTCGTCTTCTCGGCGCTCTCGATGGGCGCGGTCGGACGCGCGGCCGAGTCGATGGTCCAGGAAGTCCGACGCCAGTTCCGCGAGATGCCCGGCATCATGGACGGCACCCAGGACCCCGACTACGAGCGCGCGATCTCGATCTCCACCGACGGCGCGCTACGCGAGATGATCATCCCCGGTCTGATCGCAGTGATCGTGCCGATCTTCGTTGGCGCGGTGATCTCGGCCGAAGCGCTCGGCGGTCTGCTGATCGGCTCGATTGCGGCCGGCGCAATGCTTGCGCTGATGATGGCCAACGCCGGCGGCGCCTGGGACAACGCCAAGAAGTACATCGAAGAGGGCAACTTCGGCGGCAAGGGCTCCGACGCTCACTCCGCCGCCGTCGTCGGCGACACCGTCGGCGACCCGTTCAAGGACACCTCCGGCCCGTCGCTCAACATCCTGCTCAAGCTGATGTCGATCGTCGCCGTGGTCTTTGGACCGCTCTTCCTCTAGGCCGCCCGCACAACCTCAGTCGGCGGCGGATCATTCCGATCCGCCGCCGTGCTCGTTGCCTCGCAGCGGCGGGTCCCGCTCTCGATCCGCCTGCTCGCGAATCTGCTCCTGCAGCGCGCGCCCCGCGTTGCCCGTGGCGAGAATCGTCAACACCGCGCCGGTCAACAGTCCCAGCAACAGCCCGATCAGAAAGCGCATAGATGTCTCCGCCTGAATCGATGGTCCCCAGCGTAGACGGTACGATGTCACAGAAGGCTGGCTGACTGATGACGACGACCGCCCCGAAGCTGCTGACCGCCGACGACCTGCTGCGCCTGTACAGCGAAGGCGTGCACGGCGAGCTCATTCGAGGAGTGCTGCACGAAACCATGCCACCAGGAGAACGACACGGTGTCTATACGGCCAAGCTAACCATCCGCCTTGGCGTCTTTGTCGAGCAACATGAGCTAGGTGAAATCACAGCAGGTGGCGCCGGCGTCTGGATTGAGCGGGACCCCGACACCGTCCGCGGTCCGGATATCGCGTTCTTTTCCGCCGAACGAATCGGAACCGGACCGCTGCTTCCCGGCTATTCCATTGCCATCCCAGATCTCGTTGTTGAGATCGTCTCGCCCACCGACAAGTCCCACGAGGTCTACGACAAGGCGCGGATGTGGCTGAGCCATGGCGTCCGGATGGTCTGGGTAGTCAACCCGGAGACTCGTACAGTCGATGTCCACCAGCCACGGCAGGCCATCGAAGTGATTGACGAGTCCAGCGAACTCGACGGCGCAGAGGTACTGCCTGGATTCAGCTGTCCGCTCAGCGACATCTTTCCGCCAGCCGACAAGCCGCGCACCTGAGACTGTGGTGTGACGACAAACTGACGCATCGTGCGCTGACCCAGCGCCGCCGTCCCCGTACGCTCAACGAACATCGCCATCGCCGCCGATAGCCCCTCCAGGAAGGCGTGACTCATGACAACCGCGACCGAAGTTTCTCTCGACACCCTCGTCTCACTCTGCAAGCAGCGCGGCTTTGTCTTTCCCGCGTCCGAGATCTACGGCGGATTCGGATCGACCTACGATTACGGCCCGCTCGGCGTCGAGCTCAAGCGCAACGTGAAGGAACTCTGGTGGCGCTCGGTCGTTCGCGAACGCTCGGATGTCGTGGGGCTCGACTCCGCCATCATCCAGTCGCCGCGCGTCTGGGAAGCCTCGGGACACGTACAGAACTTCCACGACCCAATGGTCGACTGTCTTGAGTGCCAGGGCCGCTTCCGGGCCGACCATCTGAAGGGTCCCACTTGCCCCACATGCGGCGTCATCGGCAAGTTCACCGAGGCGCGAGAGTTCAACCTGATGTTCCGCACCCAGGTCGGTCCGGTCGTCGACGAGGGATCGCAGGCTTACTTGCGTCCCGAGACCGCACAGGGCATCTTTATCAACTTCGAGAATGTGCTCACCTCGACCCGCCGCCGGCTGCCCTTTGGCATCGCGCAGCAGGGCAAGTCGTTCCGTAACGAGATCACGCTGGGCAACTTCATTTTCCGCACCCGCGAATTCGAGCAGATGGAAATGGAATACTTCGTCGCGCCCGACGAGTCGGACGAGTGGTACCGACGCTGGATCGACCTGCGCGAACAGTGGTACGTCGACCTGGGCATCAACCCGGACAACATCCGCCGCGATGTGCACCCGACCGAGAAGCTCTCGCACTACTCGGCCGGCACGACCGATCTGCAGTACCGCTACCCGTGGGGCTGGGACGAGCTCGAGGGCATCGCCAATCGCACCGACTTCGATCTCACCCAGCACGGTCAGTCGTCGGGCAAGCGGCTTGAGTACTTCGACCCGCAGACCAACGAGCACATCGTGCCGCACGTGATCGAGCCGGCCGCCGGCGTCGACCGGATCATGTTGGCCCTCCTCTGTGACGCCTACACCGTGACGCCGGATGAGAAGGGCGACGACCGCACCGTGCTTGCCTTCAGCCCGCGCGTCGCCCCGATCACCGTGGCTGTGCTGCCGCTGTCGAGGAAGGAACCGGTCGCTAATCTCGCCCGCGAGGTCTGGGGCCGGATCCGCCCCTACTGGACGACGCAGTACGACGACACCCAGTCAATCGGCCGCCGATACCGACGCCAGGACGAGATCGGCACGCCGCTCTGCGTGACGGTCGATTTCGAGTCGCTGGACGATGAGGCCGTGACGATCCGGGATCGGGACACGCAGGAACAGGTACGGGTCAGGATCGACGAGCTGACCGACGTGCTGAGAGACCGACTGGGGTTCTAGACGCAAGAACGCTGCCGCGATTGGCGGAGGGCATACCAATCGATTGGCGGCCCGCCGCAGGCGGCAGCGTTGTCCGATGAAGTTGCGGGGACGCCCTGACTAGGGAGCGAGTTCGGCGACCTTCGCTCGTGCGCCGTCCTTGTCGTCGAACCATTCGGCGTTGATCTCGGTGAACGCCTGCCATTCGTCCGGCACGTCGTCCTCGGAGAAGATGGCGGTCACCGGACAGGCCGGCTCGCAGGCGCCGCAGTCGATGCACTCGTCGGGGGAGATGTAGAGCATGCGATCATCGTCGTCGGCGTGAATGCAGTCCACCGGGCAGACTTCGACACAGGACTGGTCCTTGACGTCGATGCATGGTTCCGCGATTACATAGGTCATCGAATCATCCTCTCGTCCACTCGTCCTGCGCAACGCCGCTTCCGACGTTTTCGCGACTACCCCACTTATAGGACGGCATCCCTCGTTTCGCAATAGCGAATTGAGTTTGCTGCAAACACTGATCTTTATCCTGCAAACGGGTCTCCCGGAACCGGGAAAAGGTCTAGGACGCAGCCACTGCTTCGGCGGGCGCCCTCCAGCCGTGCTGGGCCAGCACATCCTGCAAAAACTGGCCGGTGTACGACCCTTTCACGAGCGCCACGTCCTCCGGCGTGCCCTCTGCCACCACCTGTCCACCCCGGTCCCCGCCCAGCGGCCCGAGGTCGATAATCCAGTCGGCGTTCTTGATCACGTCCAGATGATGCTCGATCACGACCACCGTGTTGCCGGCGTCGACGAGCTGTTGCAACACCTGCAACAGCGCCTCGACATCGAAGAACGACAGACCGGTCGTCGGCTCGTCCAGCAGATACAGCGTGCGACCGGTGGAGCGCTTCGAGAGTTCGGTGGACAACTTGACCCGCTGCGCCTCTCCGCCCGAAAGCGTCGTCGCCGGCTGGCCGAGCTTGATGTAGCCCAGGCCCACCGCCTGTAGCGTGCGCAGTTTGCGAGAGACCGTGGGATTGGCGTCGAACAGGACGGCTGCTTCATCGACCGTCATGTTCAGGACGTCGGCGATGGTCTGGTTCTTGTAGCGAATCTCCAACGCTTCGCGGTTGTAGCGATCGCCCTGGCAGACTTCGCAGGGAACGGTCACGTCGGGCAGGAACTGCATCTCGATCGTGTTGTAGCCGTCGCCCTTGCAGGCCTCGCAGCGGCCGCCCTTGACATTGAAGGAGAAACGGCCGGGCTTGTAGCCGCGCATCCTCGATTCGGGCACCGACGCGAACAGCTCCCTCACCGGAGTGAACAGGCCGGTGTAGGTCGCGGGGTTCGACCTCGGCGTACGGCCAATCGGCGACTGGTCGATGTCGATCACCTTGTCGATCGCGTCCAGCCCCTGGAGTCCGCGCATGGCGCCCGGTCGGCGGCGGGCGTTATGCAGCTGTTGCGCGGCCGAAGCGTGCAGCAGGTCGTTGACCAGCGTGCTCTTGCCCGAACCCGAAACGCCGGTCACACAGATGAACGTGCCCAGCGGGAACGTCGCGTCGATATCGCGCAGGTTGTGCTCCGACGCTCCCAGGACGGTGAGGTCGGCGCCGTTGCCGGGGCGTCGATGCGAAGGCATCGGAATGCTGCGCCGGCCGCTGAGGTAATCGCCCGTCATCGAGCCGCCGTGTTCCATGATCGCGGAAGGCGGGCCGGCCGCCACGACCCGCCCGCCGGCTTCGCCGGCGCCGGGACCCATGTCGACGATGTAGTCGGCCGCGCGCATGGTGGCTTCGTCGTGCTCGACGATCAGCACGGTGTTGCCCAGGTCGCGCAGCCGCTTGAGCGTGCGAATCAGCCGTTCGTCGTCGAGCGGATGCAGTCCAATCGACGGTTCGTCGCAGACGTAGAGCACACCCATCAGGGACGAGCCGATCTGCGTCGCCAGGCGAATCCGCTGCGCTTCGCCGCCGGAGAGCGTGGCGGCTGTACGGTCCAGCGTCAGGTAGTCGAGTCCGACATCGACCAGGAACGTCAGCCGTTCCCGGATCTCCTTGAGAATCTGCGTCGCGATCGCCATTTCGCGCGGACTGAGCGGCGTGTCGGGGCCGCTCAGACGGTTGGCCCAGAGCGCCGCGGTCGCCACCGACATCTGGGTCACATCGACAATCGAACGGTCGTCCACCAGTACCGCCAGCGATTCCGGCTTGAGCCGCGCTCCCCCGCAGGACGAGCAGGGCACGGCGGTCATGTAGCGCTCGATCTCGGTGCGCGACCAGTCCGAATCCGTCTCGCGATGGCGCCGGTCGAGATTGTGGATTATGCCCTCGAACTGTGTCTCGTAGCGCCGATGCCGGCCGCGGTGATTGACGAAGTCGACCACGATCGGTTCGGGCAGTCCGTACAGCACGGCATCGACCAGTTCGTCGGGCAAGTCATGGAACGGTGCATCGGTTGCGGCGTCGAACTGCTCGAAGACCGCTTCCAGCATCCGGCGATGCCAGCCCGTGTGCGTGGTCGAACGCGACCACGGCGCAATCGCGCCCTGATCGAGCGACTTCGTTCGATCGGGCAGCACCAGCATGGGGTCGACCTGCATGGTGATCCCGAGCCCGGTGCAGTCCGGACAGGCGCCGTGCGGAGTGTTGAACGAGAACGAGCGCGGTTCAATTTCGCCCAGCGCGAACATGTCGCGCGGGCAGGCGAGTTGCTCGGAGAAGATCAGGTCGTCATGGGCGTCCAGCGGCCGAATGCGGACGATTCCGTCGCCCAATCCCAGCGCCTGTTCGATCGAGTCGGCCAGCCGGTTGGCGAGGACGTTCCGCTCGTCCGCATCGATCTCGTCTGCCGGCAGCGCGACGCGGTCGATGATCACATCGATCGCATGGTTCTTGTTCTTCTCCAGCTCAATCTGGTCGTCCAGCGACAGCACCTCGCCATCGACCCGGACGCGCACGAACCCCCGGTTGCGTGCATCCTCGAAAACGCCCTTGTGCTCGCCTTTGCGGTCGCGGACGACCGGCGCCATGATCATCAGCCGTCGCCGCTCACCGAGCGCCATGACCGCATCGACCATCTGCTGAACGGTCTGCTGCGCAATCGGATCGCCGCAGAGCGGACAGTGCGGCCGGCCGGCTCGGGCGAAGAGCAGGCGCAGGTAGTCGTAGATTTCGGTCACGGTCCCGACGGTCGAGCGCGGGTTGCGCGAACCGGTCTTCTGGTCGATCGAGATCGCCGGAGACAGGCCTTCGATGTAATCGACGTCCGGCTTCTCCATCCGCCCCAGGAACTGACGGGCGTAGGCGGACAGCGACTCGACGTACCGTCGTTGCCCCTCGGCATAGATCGTGTCAAACGCCAACGACGATTTGCCCGAACCCGACAGTCCGGTGATCACCACCAGCCGATCGCGCGGCAGTTCGACGTCGATGTCCTTGAGATTGTGTTCCCGCGCGCCGCGGACCAGAATCCGATCTGCCGGCACCTGTCACTCTCCAAGCTCACCCGACACGGTCAGCCAATCCAGCGTAGCCCAACCGCGGCTCGACATTCGCACGGTCCGAGGCTACCTATACTCGCTTCATGTCAACGACCACCGATGAATCGCAGCAACAGTCGGAGATGACGGCGCTCGCCGAAGCAGCCGCCGATCCCGCCAACCGGGCCAAGCGGATCGTCATCTTCGACGCCTACGCTCTGATTTTCCGCGCCTATTTCGCCATGCAGCGCGCCAATCTGCGCACGACCGCGGGCGAGCCGACGGGCGCCGTCCGAGGATTCACCGCGACGCTGTTGCACATCTTCCGCACGCTCGAGCCCACGCACGCAGCCTTCGCCTTCGACGTCGACGATGCCACCGTCTTCCGCCGCGAGATCGATCCCAACTACAAGGCGCACCGGGAACCGATGCCCGAAGACCTGCCTTCGCAGATTCAGCGCTGCCGCGAGATCGCCGAGGCGTTCTCGGTCCCGATCTATCAGGAACCGGGATTCGAGGCCGACGACGTGCTCGGCACGCTGGCCGATCAAGCCGTAGCCGAAGGCTTCGACACCTGGATCTGTACGCTGGACAGCGACATCCTCCAGCTTGTCACCGACGACATCTCGGTCTACCTCTACAACCCCTACAAGAGCGAGTACACCGCCTACGACGGACCGCCGGCGGTCCGCGCCCGCTATGACGTCGACCCGATCCAGATCATCGACTTCAAGGCGCTGGTCGGGGACAAATCGGACAACATCCCCGGCGTCAAGGGCGTCGGCAAGGTCGGCGCGGTCAAGCTGCTCAACCAGTACGGCACGGTGGAACAGATCTACGAGCACATCGACGAGGTCAAGCCCGCCGGCACACAGAAGAAGCTGCTCGACGATCGCGACAACGCATTCATGAGCAAGGACCTGGCCACGATCCGCCACGACGCCCCGGTCAGGCTCGATGTCGCCGCCGCCGACGTCACGGCCTTCGAACGGGACGACGTCATTGCCAAGTTCCAGGAGCTCGAGTTCCGCACGTTGCTCGACCAAATCCCCGGTCTCGGCGACGATGTCGAGCCGATCATGCAACAGCCGTCGATCGAGGACTACGACCTCGTCACCGACGAAGCGAAGCTACGGGAGTGGGTCGAGCGGTCGGCGAGAGCTCCGCTGCTCGCGGTGGACCTGGAAACGTCGTCGACCGACACGATCGACTGCGAGATCGCCGGCTACGCGCTCTCAGACGAAGAGGGTCAGGGCTGCTACATCCCGGTCGGGCATCGAGGCGACGAACCGCAGCTCGATCACGAGTTGGTCAAGTCGGCGCTGCGGCCGGTGCTTGAGAACTCGATGGTCCCCAAGCTCCTGCACAACGCCAAGTTCGATATCAAGGTCCTGCGACGCCACGGCATTCATCTGCGCGGTCTGCACGACGACACGATGGTCGCCGCGTTCGTGCTGAACAAGTCGCACATCGGCCTCAAGTCGCTCGCGCAGAACGAACTCGGCATCCAGATGACGCCGATCGAAGATCTGATCGGCAAGGGCCGCAACCAGATCTCGATGCTCGATGTCTCCGCCGAGGAGGCCGGCAAGTACGCGGCCGCCGACGCCGACATCACGCTGCGCCTGGCCAATCTGCTCCTGCCCGAGCTGGCCAGGAACGATGTCCTCGAGAAGCTCTACCGCGAACTCGAACTGCCGCTGATCCCGATCCTCGTCGACATGGAACTGGCGGGCGTCACGCTCGACACCGGCATCCTGGATGACCTGGATCAACAGCTCAACAGCGAGATCGAAACGGTCACGACGCAGATCTTCGAGGACGCCGGGCACGAGTTCAACATCGCCTCGCCCAAGCAGCTCAGCGGCGTGCTCTTCGATCAGCTCGAACTGCCCAGGACGCGCAAGACCTCCCAGGGCTACTCGACCGACGCCCAGCAGATGGAGCGGCTCGTCGACGCGCACCCGATCGTCAACCGCATCCTCCAGTGGCGCGAACTGACCAAGCTGCGCAGCACCTACGTCGAGTCGCTGCCCGAGGAAGTGCACCGGTCGACCGGCCGCGTCCACACCGACTACAACCAGACCGTCGCCGCGACCGGACGGCTGTCGTCCGAGTCCCCGAACCTGCAGAACATCCCCGTCCGCACCGAGCAGGGCCGCCAGATTCGCGCCGCGTTCGTCGCCCGACCGTGGGACGAGCTGGCCGGCGATGCCGAGGTCAGCTTCGTCTCGGCCGACTACTCGCAGATCGAGTTGCGCGTGCTCGCCCATCTCTCCGAGGACGACGGGCTGATCACCGCGTTCCGCGACGGCGAGGACATCCACGCCGCCACCGCGTCGGGCGCCTACGGTGTCGGCATCGACGACGTGCAGCCGGAGATGCGCCGCGTCGCCAAGATGATGAACTTCGGCGTGATCTACGGACTCTCCGCGCACGGCCTGTCCCAGCGCAGCGGCATGGAGCGCCGCGACGCGCAGGCCTTCATCGACGCCTACTTCGGCCGCTTCGAACGCGTCGCCCAGTGGATCGAAGAGACCAAGGAGACGACACACGAGCGCGGCTTCGCCGAAACGCTGATGGGCCGGCGGCGGTATCTGCCCGAGATCAACTCGCGCAACTTCCAGCGTCGCAACGCCGCCGAGCGCATGGCCGTCAACATGCCCGTCCAGGGCACCGCCGCCGACGTGATGAAGCGAGCGATGATCGATATCGATCAGGCATTGCGCAAGCAGGAGTTGCGTTCCCGCATGCTCCTGCAGGTCCACGACGAGCTGATCTTCGAAGTCCCCGACGAGGAAGTTCACCAGTTGGCGTCACTGCTCAACGAGATCATGCCCGCCTCGCTCAACCTCGTCGTGCCGTTGCAAATTGAAATCAAGAGCGCGCCCAACTGGCGCGATCTGGAGCCGCTTGAGGTCAACTGACCGAAAGGACTCGAAGCATGTTTCGCACCATCGGCAACACCTGGCAGATCACCAAGCTCTCCTGGAAAGTGCTGCAGCTCGACCGAGAGCTGATCTTCTTCCCGATCATGGGCACGATCGGCGCGATCCTCGTCGGCGCGGTCGCCGCCGGCGTGTTCGCCGGTACCGGCACCTTCGACCGTCTGGGCAGTCCCAGCGATGCCGAGTTCAACGTCGTCGACCTGATCATCGCGCTGGTCGCCTACTTCGGCGGATTGTTCATGGTCATCTTCTTCAACGCCGCGCTGGTCGCTGCGGCGCGCGAACGGCTCGAGGGCGGCGACCCCAACGTCATGTCCGGCATTCGCGCCGTCCGCGGCATGTGGCTGGCGATTCTCGGCTGGACGATCATTACCGGCACGGTCGGCATCATCCTGCAGGCGCTGCAGAGCATGGCCCGCGAGAACAGTCATGGTGTCATGCGGATCGTTGCAATGATCCTCGTCGCGCTGCTCCAGACCGCCTGGGCCTACATCACCTTCTTCGTGATTCCCGTGCTCGTCGTCGAGCGGGTGGGCCCGATCTCCGCGATTCGGCGCTCGGGCAGCCTGCTGCGCCGATCCTGGGGCGAGCAGCTCACGGCCAGCTTCTCCTTCTTCCTCATCTACCTGCTCGCCATCCTGATCGTCGCGATACCGGTCGTCGTCCTGATCTTCGTCTGGCCGGTGGGCGCAATCATCGTGGGCGTCATCCTTGGCGGGATCGCGCTCGCCTCCGTCGCGGCGATGGAGGGCATCTTCAAGGCGGCGCTCTACGAGTGGGTTTCGGAGGGCAAGGGCAGCGAGTGGTTCGACCGCCAGCTCCTGGCCAACGCCTACGCCCAGCGCGAGTAAGCCGCCCCGATGCCCGAGCTGCCAGAGGTCGAAACCGTCCGGCGTCAACTCGAGCCGCTGATCGCGGGGCGTCGAATCCTGCGATTCCGGCTGATGCCGGCCGCCGAGCGGCTGTTGCGCGGGCGCTCGGCCGTCGAGATCGACGCTCAGCTCCAGGGCTGCACGTTCACGACGGTTGACCGTCGCGGCAAGTACCTCGGGCTCAATCTCGACAACGAACAGGTCGTCGTCGTTCACCTGCGGATGACCGGCTCGCTCAGATTCCGCCCCCGCGGATACGAGGACGAACCGTTCACCCGCGCGATCTTCAACCTCGACCAAGACGACCAACTCCGCTTCGTCGACGTGCGCAAGTTCGGCACCATCGACCTGGTCGACCGGATGGAAGACGCGTTGCCGGAACTCGGCCCGGAACCGCTGTCGGACGAGTTCACGACCGACGCGCTCTGGCATGCGCTCCGCGGCCGGCAACAGCCGATCAAGGCGGCCCTGCTCGACCAACGCAACATCGCCGGGATTGGCAACATCTACGCCGACGAGGCGCTCTTCCTCTCGCGGCTGAATCCCGAGGCCCCGGCCGGCTCGCTGCGCCCGGCCGAGCGCCGTTCCCTGCACGCCGCCATCCAACAGACCCTGCAGGACGGCGTCAAGCACGGAGGCGCCTCCTTCCGCGACTACACCGACGTCGACGGCGCAGAGGGAGAGCAGCAGTACTTCGTCCGGGTCTTCCGCCGCACCGACGAGCCCTGCGACGACTGCGACGCCACGATCCGCCGGATCATTGTCGGAGGTCGGGCCACCCACTTCTGCCCCAAATGTCAGCCCGTCCGCCAGCGGACGCGGATCGTGAAATCGACTCGCCCACCCCGACCGAGGAGCGCTCGCGGTACCCTCAAGCCGACATGAGCAGGCAGCAGCCCTCCGAGCCCTATCCCCGGCAGCCGTATCAGGCCGACTCCGACCGCCACCACGATGTCGCCATCGCCAACTGCGACGAATGCGGCGACGAGTTCGACCTGACCGCCTCCGACCCTCGCGCGCGAGTCTGCGCCCCCTGCTGGGACCGTTCGCTGGAGGCGGTCGAGATCGCCTTTCTCGACAACTACGCCAGGTTCGGGGCCAAGGCGCACCGCACGGTCGCCGAGGCGCTCTTCCGCTCGCAGGCGCTCGCCGATCCCGACGACCGCAAGGTGATCGGGATGCGCATCGTCGAGGAGTACCTCAACGCCGCGCAGGAGCTGATGGCGCTCTATGTCGCACTGCGGCGGCGGCACGAGCAGCCGTTACTGACCACGTTCACCAACTTCGAGCTGAGCGCGCCGTCGGTCGCGGCGTTCCGGATTCTGACGGCCGGTCGCAACGCCGACGACCTGCTCCGCGATCTCCAGCTGCCCACCCTGGCCGACGTCGAGTCGGCGCGCGGCGAGATCCCGCGCCAGGACTGGCGGCAGTTCGCCGGCGCCGTGCTGTCGGTCGGCAACGGGATTGAGCGCGTGCAGAAGGTCGATCAGGGCGTCCTGCTCGAACTGGCCGACGGACTCCGGCAGTCCTCTGCGCTCACCCACAAGCTGGACTGGCTGCCCGATCGTGCGATGAATCCCGATCAGGTAGCCCTGATCGTGCTCAACCAGCGACGCCGCGTGCTGCTCACCCACTCACTGGCGATCCACGAGCCGCAGCTTGAGGTCTTCATCGACGCGATCGACAAGATCACGGCGGCCGCGCGCGATCTGATCTGGCTGTATCTTCACGTCCGCGACACCGTCGCGCTTGAGGATTCGCAGCCGGGTCGGCCCTGACCGATCGATTGGGAGGCGTTCAGCATGAGCCAGTCCCCGTTCAGACTCGACGGTCAGGTTGTGCTCGTCTCGGGAGCGGGGCGCGGAATCGGACGCGCGTGCGCGGAGCTGATCGCGCAGATGGGCGCAAGAGTCGCGGTCACGGCGCGGACCGTCGCGCAGGTCGAGGAAGTGGCACAGGGGATTCGCGACGACGGCGGCCAGGCCTGGGCCTTCCGCGCCGACGTAGCCGCGATCGAGGATCACGAGTCATTGCTCGGCGACGTCGAAGAGACGATCGGTCCCTTGACGGGACTGGTCAACGTCGCCGGCATCTCCCCGATCCTCCAGCGCGGCGAGCGGATCACGGCCGAGGACTACGACCACATCCAGAACATCAACCAGCGGGGCACGTTCTTCCTCACGAGGAACTTCGCCGCCCGGTTGATCGACGCGCAGCGCGGCGGCTCGATCGTCACAATCTCCAGCGTCGGCGCCGAGTTCGGCCTGCCCCGGCAGGCCGCGTACTCGATGACCCGCGCCGCGGTCGAGGCAATGACGAAGACGCTCGCCGCCGAGTGGTCGCACTCGCTCACCGCTCCGATCCGCGCCAACTGCGTCGCGCCGGCATTCATCGACACGCCCCTGACCGAGCCGATGCCGGGCTGGTACCGCGAGCGGGTCGAGGCGCACACCGCCATGCGGCGACTCGGCGCGGACGACGAGGTCGCCGGCGCGGTCGCCTTCCTGCTCTCCGACGCGGCCAGCTACATCACCGGCACGGTCGTTCCCGTCACCGGCGGCTACGGCCTCTGGTCGCTCGATCCCCGCTAGGAGAAGCTGCCAATGACCTATCTCGCCGCCGCCGTCCAGCGATCTCCCGGTTTGACCCTTGAACACGGCATCGACCGGGCGGTCGCCGCCATCGAAGAGGCGGGCCGCGAGGGCGCCGGCCTGATCGTGTTCCCCGAGACCTGGATCCCGTCCTACCCGTACTACCACGGCCAGTCGTCCAACCGGCAGGCCTTCTCCGCGCTCTACCAGCGGACCTTCGAGAACAGCATCGCCGTTCCCGGCGACGACTGGCAGCGAATCGCCGACGCAGCCGCCGACGCCGAGGCTCACGTGGTGATCGGCGTGAACGAGCGCGAACCGCATGCCGGCACGATCTACAACACGCTCGCCTACATCGGCCCCGACGGCGCGCTGCTGGGCAAGCACCGCAAGCTCGTCCCGACCCTCTCCGAGCGGCTGATCTGGGGCTACGGCGACGGCTCCGACCTCGACGTGTACGACACCGATGTCGGCCGCCTCGGCGGTCTGATCTGCTACGAGCACCAGATGGCGCCCGCCCGCTACGCCCTCTCGACCCTCGGCATCCAGGTCCACGCCTCCGTCTGGCCCGGCTGGGAGCAACTGCACCCGGTCATCGACGCCGCCACCCGCCATCTGGCCTACGAGAACGCCTGCTACGTGATCGTCGCTCGCGAGACCATGTCGCCCGAACTGCTCCCGGCCGGAACGCCGCTGGCCGAGGAACCGTTCTGGCACGCCTCGGGCGGCTCCGCGATCATCGCGCCCGGCGGCAAGTACCTGGTCGAGCCCGTCACCGACCAGGAGACGATCATCTACGCCGAGATCGATCTCGAATCGACTATCGAATCCAAGCGCTGGGTCGACTCGGCCGGACATTACGCCCGCCCCGACGTCTTCCAGCTCCACTGGGACAAGCGCCCCAAACCGCCGGTCATCATCGACGACTGAACCCAATGGCTGAACCAGGAACCAACGACGCCATCACCGATGTGCCCGGCATCGAGGTCGGGCACTACACCGACCTCAAGAACGCCACCGGCTGCACGGTCGTCCTGGCCCGCGCCGGCGCGCGGCCCGGCGTCTTCCAGCCCGGCGGCGCGCCCGGCACGCTCGACACCGACCTCGCGGTCGCAGAGAACTCGGTTCAGGACGTCCACGCGGTCCTGCTCACCGGAGGCAGCGTGTTCGGCCTCGAAGCCTCGACCGGCGTGCGCCGCTTCCTGCGGGAACAGGGAGTCGGCCTGCCGCTGCTTCCCGACCAACCCCCGCTGCCGATCGTGATGGGCGCCGTCGTCTTCGACCTCCCCGTTGGCCAGCCGGCCAATCCGCAGGCCGCGCACGGCCGCATCGCGGCCCGCTCCGCCCGTTCCGGCCCCGTCCGCCAGGGATCGGTCGGCGTCGGGACCGGCTGCACGGTCGCCAAGAGCGGAGCGCCCGACACCAACCTCAAGGGCGGAGTCGGCACGGCCTCGCTCGTCCACGAGTCGGGACTGGTTGTCGGCGCGCTCGTCGCGACCAACTCGGTCGGCGACATCATCGATCCGGCAACCGGCGAACTCGTGGCCGGATCCCGAGCCGATCAAGCCGGAGCGATGGCGCGCTCCTCGCAGGCGCTCCTCAATCGCTCACTCGCCGAGTTCGAGGAACTCCAACGGTCGCGGCCAAATTTCAACAGCGATACCGCAGGCGCCAACACGACCCTCGCCGTGATCGCGACCAACGCCAAGCTGCACAAGGGCACGGCAAAGCGAATCTCGATCATGGGTTCCGCCGGCCTCGCCCGCACCATCGACCCCGTCTTCACCCCCGGCGACGGCGACACTATCTTCACCCTCGCCACCGGCGAGGTCGACGTCACCAGCATCCCCGCGATGCTCACCCTCACCGGAACCATGGCGGCCGAAGCTGTCGCCGCGGCCACCCTCCGCAGCGTCCACGAGGCATCATCGCTGGCCGGCATCCCATCCGTCTCCGATTGGCATTCGTCCGCCAGCCGGAGCGGCTGATACGCTCCCGCCATGACCGACCGACCCCTCGTCCTGGCCACCAACGACGACGGCATCGAAGCCCCCGGCCTCTGGCATTTCGCTGAGGCGGTGCTGGACTTTGCCGACGTGCTGGTCGTCGCGCCCGCCTTCAATCAGTCCGGAATGTCGGCCGCCTTTACCCTGCGCCAGGACCTTGAGGCTGAGCGCGCCTACTCCCGGCTCGACGGCGTCGACGCTTTCCAGGTCAACGGCACCCCGACCGACGCCGTCCTCCACGGCATCCGGCATCTCGCCCCGCGCCACATCGACATGATCGTCTCCGGCGTCAATCCCGGACCCAACGTCGGTCGCGACATCCTCCACTCGGGCACCGTGATGGCCGCGATGCAGGGTTACCTGCGCAATTTGCCCAGCGTCGCCGCCTCGTTGTGGTCATTCGACGACGACCATCTCCGCGATGCCGCGATCGTCGCCGGCCGCATCGCCCGTCGACTGCTGGAGAGCGGACAGATCCAGTTCCTCAACGTCAATGCGCCCAATCTGCCGCTCGATGAGTACAACGGAGTCCGCGTCACTCCCGTCGCCAACGTCTCTCCGTCCCGAGTCGTCGACCGCATCGACGAGCAGGGCGCCACTCACCGCCAGCTCGTCCTGCGTCCCGACGCCGACGTCGCGCCCGACACTGATGTCGCCGCCATCATCGAAGGTTCCGTCACCGTCACCCCGTTGCACAACGACCTCACCTTTCACGAGAAGCTCGCCGAGACGGCCTCGATCCTCGCCGACGCGGACGCGCTGCTCGACGGCGCGGTAGACTGAGCTTTCCACCGCAAGAGACTGGTTCGCACAGGAGTTCGGGCATGGCCGGCCATTCCAAGTGGGCGCAGATCAAGCGCAAGAAAGGCGTCACCGACGCCAAGCGCGGCCAGCTCTTCACCAAGCTCGGACGCGAAATCGCCGTGGCCGTGCGATCCGGGGGACCCAAACCGGAGGAGAATTCGGCGCTCAGACTCGCAGTCGAGCGGGCGCGCGGCTCGAACATGCCCAACGCCAACATCCAGCGCGCCATCGAGCGCGCATCGGGCGGCGGCGACGGATCGCAGCTGGAAGAAATCCGCTACGAGGCCTACGGACCCGGCGGCGCGGCCCTCCTGATCGACTCCCTCACGGACAACCGCAACCGCACCGTCTCCGAGGTCCGCGCCACCCTCACGCGCGCCGGGACCGGCATCGCCGAATCGGGCGCCGTGGCCTGGCTGTTCGAGCAGAAGGGCGTGATCGCCGTCGACATCGATGAACAGCTCGATCCCGACGAGATCATGCTGGCCGCAATCGACGGCGGCGCAGAAGACGTCGACATCGACGAGGGCCTGGTTGAGGTCATCACCGCACCGTCCGACCTCGAATCGGCGCGCAGCGCGGTCGAAGAGGTCGGCGCGCCCGTCGCCTCCGCCGAAGTCATCATGCGCGCGACCAACACCGTGCCCGTCGACACCGACCAGGCGGCCAGGCTGATGCGCCTGATCGACTCGCTCGAAGACCTCGACGATGTCCAGCGAGTCTTCACCAACGCCGACTTCCCCGACGCCGCCCTCGTCGAGGCGTAGACTCGATCCATGACCCGCATCCTCGGCATTGATCCCGGACTCAACGCCACCGGCTGGGGACTGCTTGAGATCGCGGCCGATGGAACAACCGGTCTTCGCTGGGGCACAATCCGTCCTCCCAGGGGCGCGCTGTCTCAACGCCTGCACACGATCAACGAGCAGGTTGGCGAACTGATCCGACGACTCGATCCGGACGCCGTCGCCATTGAGCGCCCCTTCAACCACCGAAACGTCAAGACCGCTGTCGCGCTCGGGCAAGCGCAGGCCGCTGCCATGATCGCCGCCGCCGCCTCGGGTGTCGCCGTGCACGAGTACCCGCCTCGACAGGTCAAGGAAGCCGTCGCCGGACTGGGCTCGGCGGACAAACCGGCCGTCAAGCAGGCGCTGATCGCACGGCTCGGTCTCTCAGAGCTCGATGCGCCCGAGGACGCCGCCGACGCCCTGGCCGTCGCCTTTTGCCACCATCTCATGACGCCGGTCGGCGAGGCGCTGGAGATCACGTGATCTCACGCATTCGCGGTCGAGCCGTCGACTGGCACGACGATCGGCAGAGCGTCGAAATCGACACCGGCTCGGAGGCCGGCGGCCTGGTCTACGAGGTGTTGCTGCCCACCGCCGTCTGGATGTCGCTCGAGAACAACCGGCCCGACGCGCTCGACCTCTACACGCACTATCACGTCCCCGACCGCGCCCCGGTGCCGGTCCTGATCGGATTCCTGCGCCCGATTGAGCGCGACTTCTTCCGCAAGCTGATCGGCGTTCCCCAGATGGGCGTGGCCAAGGCCCAGCAGGCGCTGGCCGCCTCCGTCTCGACGATCGCCCAGGCGATCGAGGCCGAGGATCGACGCACCCTGACCCGGTTGCCTGGCATTGGCGCGCGTCAGGCCGACCGCATCATCGCCGACCTCAAGGGCAAAGTCGTGGAAGAGGCGTTGCTCGTCGACGAGGGCTTCGACGCGCGCTCGCGCCGACCGGTTCGCCCCACCGACGAAGTCGCCGACGACACCGCCGAAGCCCTCGTCGCGCTCGGCTACACCCGCCGCGACGCCGACCGCTGGATCGCCGCCATCCTCAGCGCCCCCGACCTCCCGCCACCCGACTCCACCGAAAACCTCCTCCGAGCCGTCCTCGAACACATCGGCTCAACTCCGTAATCGGCCCGGATCACGCTACGCTCCAAGACATGACCACCGTCTCCGCACCGATCCGCAACGCCAGGCCGTTCGAACTCAGCGCCGACTACCATCCCACGGGCGACCAACCCTACGCAATCGAGCGGCTGGTCGAGGGCCTTGAAGCCGGTCATCGCGCGCAAACCTTGCTCGGCGTCACCGGCTCCGGCAAAACGTTCACGATGGCCAACGTCGTCGCGCAGGTCAATCGCCCGACGCTCGTGCTGGCCCACAACAAGACCCTCGCCGCCCAGCTCTGCACCGAGTTCCGCGACTTCTTCCCCAACAACGCCGTCGAATATTTCGTCTCCTACTACGACTACTACCAGCCCGAGGCCTACATCCCCCGCTCCGACACCTACATCGCCAAGGAGTCGGACATCAACGACGAGATCGACAAGCTGCGCCACGCCGCCACGCGCGCCCTGTTCGAGCGCCGCGACGTGCTGATCGTCGCCTCGGTCTCCTGCATCTACGGTCTCGGAGAGCCCGAGGACTACCAGGGCATGGTCCTCAGCATGGAGCAGGGCAAATCCTACTCTCGCAACCTCATCCTGCGCCGCCTCGTCGATCAGCAGTACGAGCGCGACGAGTTGACCCTGTCTCGCGGCAAGTTCCGAATCCGCGGCGACACCCTGACGATTCATCCCTCGTACGAAGACCTCGCCGTGCGCGTCCAGTTCTGGGACGACGAAGTCGAGCGGATCGTCGAACTCGACCCGCTCACCGGCGAGATCCTGGCCGAGCGCGATCGCGTCGACATCTATCCGGCCAAGCACTTCGTCACCACCGACGAGCGCATGGCCGCCGCCGTCGAGGACATCCAGGCGGAACTGGCGCAGCGTCTCGATGAGCTGCGCCGCGAGGATCGCATTCTCGAGGCCGCGCGGCTGGAAGAGCGCACCCGCTACGACCTCGAAACGCTGCGCGAGACCGGCTATTGCCCGGGCATCGAAAACTACTCGCGCCACCTCGCCCGGCGCGCCGCCGGCTCGACCCCTTGGACGCTGCTCGACTACTTCCCCGAGGATTGGCTGCTATTCATCGACGAATCGCACATGACCATCCCCCAGGTGCGCGGCATGTACGGCGGCGACACCTCGCGCAAGCAGACCCTCGTCGACTACGGGTTTCGCCTGCCCTCCGCGATCGACAACCGGCCGCTCAACATTGACGAGTTCGAGCGTCACGTCAACCAGGTCGTCTTCGTCTCCGCCACGCCCGCGGTCTACGAGCGCAACCACTCCGCCGAGATTGTCGAGCAACTGATCCGACCCACGGGTCTCCTCGATCCCGACGTCGAAGTGCGAGGTACCGACGGCCAGATCGACGACCTCGTCAGCGAGATCAAGACCCGCGCCGAGCGCGGCGAACGCACCCTCGTCACCACGCTGACCAAGAAGATGGCCGAAGATCTGGCCGACTACCTGCGCGAGGTCGGCATCCGCACTTACTACCTCCACTCGGAACAGGACGCGTTCCAACGGGTCGAGGTGCTGCGCGACCTCCGTCTCGGCGTGTTCGACTGCTTGGTCGGCATCAACCTCTTGCGCGAGGGACTCGACCTGCCCGAGGTCTCGCTCGTCGCCGTCCTCGACGCCGACAAGGAGGGCTACCTGCGCAACGAGAGTTCGATGGTCCAGACCATCGGTCGCGCCGCCCGCCACGTCAATTCGCACGCCATCCTCTACGCCGACCGCGTCACCGACTCGATGCGTCGCGCGATCGATGAGACCCATCGCCGCCGTACCGCGCAGGACGAGTACAACCGCCAACACGACATCACGCCGGTCGGGATCACCAAGGAGATTCGCGACATCGCCAGCGACGTCGCCAACCAGGTGCGCGACGAGTTCGAGCTGCGGGCGGTCGCCGAGGACAGCCCCGCCTACGACGCCGGTCTGAGCGCCAACGTGCCCGACGATCTGACCCCGGACCAGATCGCGCGCATGATCTCCGAGCTGGAATCGCGAATGAAGCAGGCCGCTCGCGATCTCGAGTTTGAGAAGGCGGCGGCGTTGCGCGACCAGATCATCGAGTTGCGCCGAGACCAGGCAGCGCTGGGCGAGGACCTCCAGCAGTGGAGCGACCAGGCCTACGGTCGACGCCGCCGGCCGCTCAAGCGGCGCGAGCCAGTGTCACGCCAGCGTTAATCGCCCGTATCTGCTTGTGGAACGCTTGTGCCCCGCCGCCCGCGGGTTGATACCGTCAACCCGACGCCGCAGCCCGACACGCATGCGCCCGCGCTGTTATCATCTGGCGCGCCTGCCGTGGCGGGTGTTCCGGGAGTGAGAACAGGTGGCCGACGAACCCGAACGCGAACTCTGGCGACGCGCGCGCGTCGATGCGCCGCCTTCCTGGTTGGGTGGTCGCCCGGAGGGCGAAGAGACGCGCGCCTGCGCGTTTTGCGGCGAACAGCCCCCGCCCGGTTCCTCCTTCTGTCCTCACTGCGGACGCGCCGTGACCGCCTCGCTGCTGCCCCAGCAGGGCGAGGCCGCCACCGTGCTCTTTACCGACATTGAAGACTCCACCCACCTCACCGAGCGGCTCGGCGACCTGCAGTGGGAGACGATCATCGACGAACACAACGAGATCGTCCGCGAAGAACTGCATCGCCACGCCGGGTTCGAGGTGAAACTCACCGGCGACGGATTCCTGATCGTCTTCGCCGACGGCATGCAAGCCTTGCGCTGCGCCGCCCGAATCCAGGCCCAGGTCACGGTGTATGCCGACCGTCAAGGCGCAGACTGGCCCGTCCACGTCCGCATGGGCGTACACCGGGGCGATGTGATCCTGCGTCCCGGCGGCGACATCCTCGGCCGAACCGTCAACATGGCCGCGCGGATCATGGCCAAGGGACGCGGCGGTTCCATCGTCGTGTCCCAGGCGTTGCGGGAACACATCGGCGGCCGCATCGCTGAGGATTTCTGGGTCGACATGGGCGCCCGCCGCGTGCGCGGACTGAACCGGCGCGAGCGGATGCACCTGTTCAAGTGGCCCGACTACCTGCGCCACGAGGCCAGCCGACAGCAACCCGGTCCCGACCACATGGTCTTCCTGCCCGACGACGCCGTCGATCCGTTCGACCCGGTGCTGATCGAGGCGGATACCGCAGCCGTCGAGAGCTAGGCGGCCAGGAGGTCGAGGCGTACGCCGATCTATCGCGTCAGCACCCGGCGCGATCGAGCGCCCTCCGACTGCTCGATGACCCCGGTTTCCGCCAGTTGCTCGATCAGCCGCTCGGCCCGCGGACGTCCTATCCGCATCCGCCGTTGCAGCAGCTGAGCCGACACTCGTTCGTATTCCCTGGCCAGCTCCGTCGCTTCACTCAGTCGGCTATCGGCCGGCAGTTGGTCCGTCGGTGCCGCCTCAACGACGATGTCGGCCTCCAGCGCCGTCTCGAGCGTGCTGGTCAGCGTGTTCAGTTCGGCCTGGGCCGCCCGCGCCTCGGCCTCGACCGCCGCAGACGGCGACGCGCTCGACAGCTCCTCGATCATCTCGTCCAGCGAACTCCGGTCGGTTCCCGCCTGTTTCGGACCGGTCCACGACTCCAGCAGCCGCTCGATCTCCGCATCCGACACGAACGCGCCCTGGACGCGTCGCGGCTTGATCGAGTCGGACGACATGTACAGCATGTCGCCGCGGCCCATCAGCTTCTCCGCGCCCGCGCGGTCGAGAATCACCCGCGCATCCGTCTGCGAGGTCGTCGCGAACGCAATCCGGGTTGGGAAGTTGGCCTTGATCAACCCGGTCACGATGTCGACCGACGGCCGCTGCGTCGCGACCACCAGGTGAATCCCCACCGCGCGCGCAAGCTGGGCCAGCCGGACGAGTTGGCCCTCCACGTCCGCCGCCGCGGCCATCATCATGTCGGCCAACTCATCGAGGACGACCACCCAGTAGGGCATGCGCTTCGCCGTTGAGGGCAATCCGTTGTAGGCGACGATGTTGCGCGCCCTGTGCTCTTCGAGCAACCGATAGCGACGATCCATCTCCGCCACTACCACGCCGAGTACGGAGACCACCTCGTCCGGCTCGGTCACGACGTGCGAGAACGCGAGGTGCGGCACCGTGCCGTAGTTCGTCAGTTCCACGCGCTTCGGGTCGACCAGGATCAGCCGCACTTCCTCCGGTGACTTCTGCATCAGCAGCGATGAGATGATCGTGTTGATGCAGACCGACTTGCCGGAACCCGTCGCCCCGGCAATCAGCACGTGCGGCATCGCCGTCAGGTCTGCGATCACCGGATTGCCGGTCACGTCTCGACCGAGCGCAATCGGCAATCCGCCCCTGTCGGCCATGGCGGCGAACTCGTCCGACTCGATCAAGCCGCGCAGCGCCACGATCCGCGTGTCGGCGTTGGGTACTTCCACGCCCACGATCGGCTGACCCGGCACGGGCGCCTCGATCCGGATCGACGGCGCAGCCAGGGCCAGCGCGAGGTCGTCGGCGAGACGTGTGATCCGGTTGACCCGTACCCGTGTCCGCGACACCTCCTCGGTCTGCATGATCTGTTGACCGTGCTCATCGAGTCGCGGAGCGCCCGACTCGTCCTTCGCCGGCGACAGGCGCGTCTTCACTTCCCAACCCGGCTCGACGCCGAACTGCGTGATCGCCGGACCTTCATTGATCTGCGTGATCGACGCATCGACGCCGAACGAGTTCAGCGTCTCGATAATGATCCGCGCCTGATCGTCGGCGCCCGAGCGGAGCGTGGCCGCCGGATCGTCGTCCAACAGATTGATCGGCGGCAGCCGCCAGCCATCGGCCGCAGTCCGGTCGAGCGTGCGCAACGTCGAAGGACCGCTGGACGATCTGCGTTTGGTCGGTGGTGCGGCTGAAACCGGTTCCTCAATCTCGGGCTCGGCAGTCGCGGTCATCGGCGGCCACGCCGATTCGGCTTCGGCGCCGGACGCCGGCGCCGGGTTCGGCACGGGCTGAGCCGCCGCTGCGGGCCGATCGACTCGCTCCGCCTCTCCTCGCCGCGCCTCCCGCCATTGAGCGCCGATCACGCCGAACGCCAGCCACAGCTCACGACCGGACCAGGCGACCAGATGCCGCAACATCAGCAGAAGTCCGACGAATCCGCTCCACAAGCCGCGAGCGATCACGGCCAGCACCCCCGGACCCTTGTCGCGGACTTCGCGGCCAAGCGCGCGGATTCCGTTTCGCGCACCATGTCCTGCGGAAGCAAGCAGCGATTGAGCGGCGGACGGCCAGATCAACGCGAACGAGCCCGCCAGTCCGATGGTGATGAACAGCCAGCCGAACGGTGAGTCCAGCCAGCCGCCGACACGACCGCCGGCTCCGTAGTCGGAGAGCGACGTTCCGCCGAGCGAGGCCTGCGGCGCAAATGCTCCGGCGATACCCCAGAGCGCGACCGCCGCGACGACGAGTCCGATGCTCTGCCGGATCAGCCGCCGATCCTGGCGCACCGTCCGGCGCGCCCGCTCGACCGCGAGCATGACTCCCGACGCGGCCGCGACGGCGGCGATCAGGTACGCCCCGCCGCCGATCCACTGAACAACGATCTCACGCTCTGCCTCGAACGGCAGCGAGGGCATCGTCACCCAGACCGCGAATGCCGTTGCCGCGGCGGCGATCAGCGCGCCCAACATGAGCCGCTTGTGGGCCGCCATCCAGAGCGAGATACGATCGGGCAGCGCGGGACGTTGAGCCGTTCGTCTGGCCATACACCTGCTCTACCACACCAGAACGGGTCCGACGCTGCGAATCAGACCTGTACCGCCACCACTACCACCATAGGACGTTGCCGGGTCTCGCGTCGCAGGTAGGCGGAAACTTCCTGCTGCACCTGCCGCTCGCGCTTCTCCCAGGCGACGGCCCGCTTGGAGTTCAGCTTCGGCGTCAGAACATCGCGGGCGACCTGGGCCGCGCCCGCGCGCAGGCTCGACGCCGCCCGGATCTCGGCGAAGCCGCGCGCCGCCACCTCGATCTCCCCCGACAGCTCGCCGGTCTCCTCGTCGATCGGCACCGCGACCAACAGGAATCCGTCGCCCGCCAGCTTCTGCCGATCGCGAATGATCGACCGATCGACGCCGCCGACGTTCATCCCGTCCACGTAGACGTACTCGGCCGGCACCTGGTCGACGACTTCCGACCGCTCCGCCGTCAGTTCCAGCACGTCGCCGTCGAGCAGGATGTGCCGCTCCTCGTCCGCCACGCCCATCGATTCCGCCAGTTTCGCGTGTATGACCAGGTGTCGGAACTCACCGTGCATAGGCACGAACGCCTGCGGATTGGTCAGTGAGATGACCGTCTTCAACTCTTCCTGCGCCGCATGTCCGCGGACGTGCACGTGTTCGTGTCCGGAGGCCACGGAGACGACATCCACGCCGCGCCGGTAGAGGTTGTTGATCGTGTTGTTGACCGCCGACTCGTTGCCCGGAATCGGCGACGAAGAGAGCACCACCGTGTCGCCCGGCTTCAGCGTCACATCGCGGTGCGAGCCGGTGGCCATGCGCGAGAGGGCGGCCATCGGTTCGCCCTGCGCGCCGGTGCAGATCACGACCGTGTTCTCATCGTGGGCCGAGCCCAGATCCGTAATCGGGCGCAGGCGTCGATCTTCTGCCTCCACGTAGCCGAGGTCGCGCGACATGTCGATGTTCTTCTCCATCGAACGGCCCGTCGCGTAGACCACGCGATCCGACTCCTCGGCTGCGTCGATGATCTGTTGGATCCTGGCAATCTGGGACGCGAACGTCGCGATGATCACGCGCCCCGGCGCGGTCAACAGGATCTGCAACAGCGCCTCGCCGACCAGCGTTTCCGACGGCGTCACGCCCGTCTTGTCGGCGTACGTCGAGTCGGAACAGAGCAGCCGCACGCCCTCGTGGCCGTAGGCGGCGAGTTGCTGCAGGTCGGTAGGCTCCGACATCACCGGAGTGTGATCGATCTTGAAATCGCCCGTGTGCACAACCAGCCCGGCGGGCGTCCGCAGCGCGATCCCGAAGGCGTCGGGGATCGAGTGCGCGACGGGGAAGAATTCCGCCGTGAGTGAACCGAGGTCGAACCTCGAGCCCGTGCCGGCTTCGATCATGCGGGCGTCGAGGACTCCCGACTCCTCCAGCCGCCACCGAATCAATCCCAGCGCCAGCGGAGCGGCGTAGATCGGCGCCTGCATCTGGGGCAGGAGGAATCGCAGCGCCCCGATGTGATCCTCGTGACCGTGCGTGATCAGGAACGCCCGCAGTTTGTCTCGACGTTCGAGCACGTAGGAGGCGTCGGGAATGATGTAGTCGACACCGTGCATGTCGTCCGACGGGAACAGCAGACCGGCGTCCACGACGACCAGGTCGTCGGCCGTCTCGTAGACCATCATGTTGCGGCCGATTTCGCCCAGCCCACCCAGCGGCACGACGCGTAACGCGCCCTCGGGCACTTCCTGCTCGCCTGCCACGGTCACCTCAATCAATCGACCTCATCGATCGAGCCGTCGTTAGAGCAGCGAACGCTGCGAATCGTCGTCGTGGTCTGCCTGGTCATGCGAATGCCCAATCTGGACCCGGCTGATCTCCGGTCGCTCCGCCTGATCCAGCAGCGGCCGGATGATCGCGAAGTCCTGCCGCAGGGTCTGCATCAGGTTCGAGTTCCGCAAGGCGGCCGCCGGATGGTAGACGGGCAGGACCAGCCAGGGTCCGGCCTGGAACGGCTGGCCGCGGGCGCCGCCCATGGTCGCGTCGGGCAGGAAATACTGGGTCGCAAACCGGCCGAGCAGCACGATCAGTTTCGGTCGGATCCCCTCGATCTGCTCGCGCAGATAGACCTCGCAGCAACCGATCTCGTCCGGCATCGGGTCGCGATTGTTCGGCGGTCGGCACTTGAGCACGTTGGCGACAAAGACCTCCGCGCGGCTCAGTCCGATCTCGGCCAACAGTTCATCGAGCAACTGTCCGGCGCGGCCCACAAACGGCAGCCCCTGACGGTCCTCGTTCGCACCGGGCGCTTCGCCGATGAACATCAACTCCGCGTTGGGATCGCCGTTGCCTGGGACCGTCTGCGTGCGCCCCTCATGCAGCCGACAGGCGGTGCAACCGGCGATCTTCGCGTTCAGTAGTTCCAGTACCTGAGCGTCCACGGGGTCAGTCTACGACCAACCGGAATCAGGCGGGCTGACCCTCGGGTTCGTCATCGTCGTCGTCGAGATCGGACTCAATCACCGGAATCACCGTCCGATTCTCCACCAGCCGCACCAGGACGATGCCGAGGATGTACAGGCCGAGGGTCGGGACCGCGACGAAGGTTTGCGTCACGGGGTCGATCGACGGCGTGATCAGCGCGGCGAGCAGGAACGAACCGATGATCGCCCAGCGCCACATCCCCATCAACCGCTTCGACGTGACCAGGCCGATCGCGCCCAGCCCCATCAGGAAGAGCGGCAGTTCGAACACGATCCCGGTCCAGATCACGAAGCGCGTCAGCATGTCGATGTAGTTGTTGATCCGCACCTGTGGATCGGCGATGTCCTGGCCGAAGTTGAGCAGGAATGACAACGCCGGCGGCCAGCCGATGAAGAATGCGAATGCCCCGCCGCAGGCGAACGCCACCGTCGCCAGGGCCACGATCGGCATGATCCACTTGCGCTCTGCGCCGGTCAGGCCGGGATGGATGAAGGCGTAGATCTGGTAGACGATCACCGGCATCGCCCCGGCCAGGCCGAGCATCAGCGAGATCTTGATGTAGGCCCCGATGAAGCCCAGCAGCTCCGTGTAGATCGGGCGGAACTCCGGCAACGCCTCCCGTCCGGGCTCCAACAGATAGTCGAGAATCGTCGAAGCGAACAGCAGCGCCAGGACGGTCGTCAGCACCATCGTCAACACGGCGACGGTCAGTCGCTGGCGAATCTCGTTGAGATGCTCGCCCAGCGTGAGCTCCGCGCCCTCGGGTTCTTCGGGCGGCGCGCCCGGCGGCATTCCGGGCGGCATCCCCGGCGGCAGCTCGCCGCCTCCGTCTGCCACGACGACATCCAGCTCCGCCAGCTCGGGCGGATCGGGCAGGTCCGACGGCGTCGGGGCCGGTTGCGTAGCCATCAAGCGCCACCCCGTCGGACCGTCTTCACCGACGTCATCAGGGCATGGGCGAGGACACTACTGCGCATTGGTATTCGGCTGGTCGACGTCGCGCCGCCGACGGTTGAGCGAGATCACGTTCGATGGCCGGGCCGGTTCGACCGGTTCGTCCGCTCCGTCCTCGGAGCTGGACGCCGCCGCCGCGCGACGCGGCCGGACCACGGCTCGCCGGCGGCGTGGTCGGCGAACCTGCCGTTCTTCCTCTTGGGTCTCCGCGCGGGACTCCGTGGCGGTTGCCGCGGGGCCCGATGCCTCCGCCTCCGTGCCGCCGTCCCGCGCCGCCTCGATCGCTTCCTCCGTCATCACTTCGGCGTCGCGCACCGCCCCGCGAACGTCCGCTTCGGCCTGCTGCAGATCGGCGCGGATGTCGGCGTCGATCTGTTCGAGCTCGAAGCGTTGCTCGATGAATTCCTCGCGCACTTCCTCGAAGTCGGTCAGATACTCGTCGCGGAAATCGCGGGCATACTCGCGCAACTCGCGGATCGCGCGGCCGAACTGACCCGCGATCTCCGGGAGCTTGCCCGGGCCGAAGATCACGGCCGCCAGCAGCAGCACCACGAGGATTTCAGGGATTCCGACGCCGAAGATGTTCATCGGCAGTCAGCGTACCCGATTACAGAGTCTCCGCCGCCCGAGAACACGGCGACCGCGCCCGCTCTCCGTAACGTTAATCGTCCGACACGCCCTTGCCCACGAGGAAGTTAATCGCATCCTGCACCGTGCCGATTCCCTCGGCGTCCTCATCCGAGATCTCCAGATCGGGCACTTCGTCGCGGAATTCATCTTCAAACGACATGATCAGTTCGACGAGGTCGAGCGAGTCGGCGCCCAGATCGTCGACGAACGACGCCTCCGGCGTCACGTCCTCCGGGTCCGCCGACAGCTGGTCGACAATGATGTCCTTGATTCGATCAAACAGTGCCATACCGCTACCTCCGATTACTCCGCAGTCCCAGCCTGCAGACGGTTCCGTGTGACCGCGCCCAGGACGCCGCTCACGAGCCGCCGACTTCCATCATCGCCGAATCGTTTTGCCAGCGTCACCGCTTGCCGTACCGCGGTGTTCGGGCGTACCGCGCCATTATCGAAGAGCATTTCATACAGCGCAATGCGCAGCACCGTCAGGTCGACCAATGCCATCTGATCCAGCGGCAACCGATCCGCCGTCTCCGCGATCAGCAGATCGAGCTCGTCGCGACGGTCGATCACGCCCGCGACCAGCGTCGCCGCTCGCGCCGCACGTTGGGCGGACATGGGAACGTCCTCATGCGATCGGGTCAGAGCGGATGTCGCCGGCATGACGCCGAACTCCGCCTCGAACAGCGCGCAGAACGCTCGCACGCGAGCGTTGTCCTCCGCATCCGGCCGGATGCGCGGCGTTCTCCCGCTACCCGCCAACGCTCTCCCGATCGCTGATGTTGACCAATGCCGGCATCTCCGGCAGCTTCAAGGGCCGCAACGTGGTGCGTACCAGACCGGTCAGCACCTTGCCCGGTCCCATCTCGACGTACTGCTCAACGCCCATCTCCTGCATCCGCAGGACCGTGTCGCGCCAGCGCACCGGCCGGCGAATCTGCGCGGTCAGATCGGCGCGCAGCTCTGCGGCCGTCGTCAATGGCTTGGCGTCGACGTTGCCGATCACCGGCGTGACCGGATCCGAGACTGCAGCCTGCGCGATGATCGGCGCCATCGCTTCGGCCGCCGGCGTCATCAGCGATGAGTGAAACGCTCCGCCGACGTTGAGCATCACCACCCGCCGGGCGCCTCGTTCCTCCGCGAGCGCGGCAGCGGCTTCGACGGCGGGAACCGTTCCCCCGACCACGATCTGTCCGGTTGCGTTCAGGTTGCAGACCTCCGCGCCCGTCTCGTCGCAGACCGCTTGCACCTCCGCCTCATCCATTCCCAGCACGGCGGCCAGCGTCCCGGGATTCTGTTCTCCCGCCGCCTGCATCAACTCGCCGCGCCTGGCCACGAGTCGAACGGCTTCCGAGACCGTCAGCGCGCCCGCCGCGACCAGCGCGGAGTACTCGCCCATGCTGTGTCCGGCGGTGCAGACCGGCGCGCCCGTCAGCGCCTCATGTCCGGCGACCGTCGCCGCGCGCCAGGCGGCGAGCGACGCGACCAGGATCGCGGGCTGCGTATTGACCGTCTCTCTGAGGACCTCGTCCGGCCCCTCGAAGATGACCTGCGACAGCGAGCGGCCCAGCGCCTCGTCCGCTTCCTCGAAGATCTCCCGCGACTCCGCGAACGCATCGAACAGGTCGCGCCCCATTCCGACCTCCTGCGCTCCCTGTCCGGGAAACAGCCATGCGGTCGCTGGGGCGCCGTTCGGTCCCTCCGTCGAGCCGGAGTCGGCCACGCTAGTCCTCCAGCTCCATCACGTTGCGACCGCGATACGAGCCGCAGGCCCAGCAGATGTGATGCGCCTGGTGCGTCTCGTTGCACTCCGCGCAGATCACGAGCTTGGGCCGCCGCACCCGTAGGTGCTGACGGCGCAGGCGCTGCCGGGTCTTCGCGTACTTGCGCTTTGGAAGCGGTGGCATCTGTTCACTCCATCCGTCTCGTATGCAGACGAGCTCAGTCTCGTTCGATCTCTTGCTTGAGTGCCGCCAGCGCCGACCAGCGGTCGTCGATCGGCGCCTCCGACGATGACTCGGTCGCCAGGCCGGTGCAGTCCTGCCCGCAGCGCGGGCTCATCGGACGCCCCATCTCGATGTATTGTCGCACGGCTTCCGACAAATCGATCTGCCCGTCGATTACAGAGAACCCGATCTGTTCCTGGGGCGGTTGCAGAAACTCGTCCGACGCGGCCTCCGCCGGCGGCCAGAACTCCTCGTCGAATGACACCTCCAGCGGCAGCGTCGTCTCCTGCAGGCAGGAACCGCACAGGTCGACGACCACGGTCGAGAACTCGGCGGTCGCCAGCAGCGAATGGTCGGTTCTCAGCAGCCTCAGCGTTCCGCTCACGTCGGCGCTCAAGCCGTTGCCGCGAGCGTTCGTCACCTCGTAGCGGCGCACGGAACCGATCGGTTCCTGCAGCAGTGTCGAGACGTTGAACAACAGCGATGTCGAATGTCGGACCGCGGAGCCTGCGGCTCCGCCCTCGGCAGTCATGGTCCGCTCAGCCTATCAGCGCCCCGGTCAGCGCAGTCGGCGGCATCGCCGGACTCGTCGCCGCGCTGCTGCGATATTGGCTATCCCAGTTGTCGCGCATACACTCAACACACACTCACTGCACCGGGCGACCCGGATCGCCCGGACCCGCTCCCGCCGCCACAAACGAAAATGAGCCGCCCTCATGGACCTTGAAGGGATGCAGCAGCTCCAGGAAGTCGACATCCAACGAGATCGGGCCAATCGCGAACTCCAGGCCGTTCTCGACCAGATCTCCGATCCCCCGTTCATTGCCCAGCTCGATGCCGAGATCGAAGCCCAGGAGGAAGAGGCGCGTCGCGCCGATCAGGCCGTGCGCGAGGCGCATGCCGTCGTCCAGACCGCCCAGCGTCGGATCGAGGTCACCGATCAGCGGCTCTACTCCGGCTCGATCACCGACCACCGCACGCTCGAGGAGTTGCAGCGCGATCTGTACGCGCAGCGCCAGCAACTGCCGCCGCTGACGGAGGCCGAGAGTCGCGCCAGTTTCGAAGCCGAACAGGCCCACGACGCCGGCGGCTGGCTGCAACGCCTGCGCACCGGCGCCCTCGACGTCTGGAACGCTCGTCAGGCCGAGTTGGATGGAGAGCGGCGCGAGGTGCAGGAACGGGTCGACGAGTACTCCCGCCAGGCCGAACTCCTGCGTGACAAGCTCACCCAGGACGATCTCGATTCATATGACCAGTACCGCCGCCGCCGGCCGCGAGTCGTCGCCACCGTCGCCGGTGGCGTCTGCGCCGAATGCCGGCTGACCTTGCCGACGATCGTGGTCACCCGAGCCCGCCGAGGCGCGCGAGCCGTCGAGTGTCCCTCCTGCGGCTGCCTGCTCCGCGTCGCCTGAACCCAACAACTCTCCCCCACTCTGCCGGTGGACCTGCCGCAGGCAAAGGGGGGGCTCCCCACCCTGTCAACGCCTCCCACCGACTTGTCAACAGCCATCAACCGCTTCCTAGTCCTCCCCGTTCGCGCGGCATAGCATCGCCATGTGCGTGCCATCGGATACCTCAGCCAACCCAGCGCTCACTCAACCCGGGCCGACGCCGGCGCTGCCGCCCGCCCGTCGCTGGTGACCCAGAACGCCAACTTTCTCGAATACTGCCAGTGCAACGGCTTCGAGCCGACCGCCACGTTTCTCGACCTGGATGTCCACGCGGACACCACGCCCGGTCGGGAGCGTCCCGGACTGAGACAACTGCTGCGGCATCTCAACGAGGAGGCGCGCGGCTTCACGTTCGTGATCGTCCAGAACTTCGACAATCTCGGCCACGACGCCACGGAGGCCGTGAGGACCGTGCTGCAACTGCGAGCCCGTGGCGTACAACTCGTCTCGCTCGAAGACGGGCCGGTGGACGAGTCATCGCTGATCGATCTCTGGCGATTGCACAGCGATCCCGATCCCGAGGCCGAGCGCCGCCGCGAACGATTGCAGGAGCGCGCCCGGCTTGGACAGGCCATCGGACGCCCTCCGTACGGGTATCGAGTCGGCGACGACGGTCGCTATGAGATCGACGACGACGAGGCGGTCGTCGTCCGCCGGATCTTCAACCTCTACCTGCACGAAGGACTCGGCATTCGCCGGATCGCGCAGCGTCTCAACGAGGACGGCGTGCAGACCCGGCGCGGACGCAACTGGAGCATGGTCAGCATCCGCGACCTCCTGCGCAATCCCGTCTACATCGGCCGCTACGACAAGCTCGGCGTCACCGTGGCCGCGAATCACCACGCCATCGTCTCCGAACCCGACTTCGCCGCCGTGGGCCGGCAGATGGTCGAGCGGCGGACCGCCCCGGGCGTCAGCCATCCCTCCGATTTCCTGCTGGCCGGACTCGTCTGGTGCGGCGAGGACCGGACTCGCATGATCGGCGTCACCCGACGCCAGCAGTGGCGTCTGGCCAGCGGCGAGACCGCGGCCGCCACCTATCGCTACTACCAGTCCGAGGCGCGCACCAACCAGTCGGTCGGCGGCTATCACACGCGCCGCGCCGACGAGTTGGAGGAGGAAGTGCTCGCCCACATCCGGGGCGAGCGGCAGGGCGGAGAGATCGCCGTGCTCAACATCGGCCGCGACGACACCGCGCTCGCCGCCGAGACCGCCGTCGCGGTCTCGTCGGCGGAGGCGAGGCTGCGCGCCATCGACCGCAGGCTCACGCAGTTGCTCGAGGATGCGGCCGCCGGCGATCCGCCGCCGTCCTCACTGCAGGAAGCCGGCGTCGACATCATCGCCGAATGGGAAGCGGCCAACGCCGACCTCGCCCGGATCAGGGACCGCGCCCTCGCCCAGGAACGCGAAGCCGATCGGCGCCGCCGCCGAAACCAGCGCCTGCAGAGAGTCCGCGAAGACTGGAACGACCTCACCTTCCCCCAGCAGAGAGACCTGATCGAGCAACTCGTCGACCGAGTCGTCGTCTACGACGACTCCGTCACCACCCAGCTCAAAGCCTGACCCGCCCGCTAACCTCTCCCACATGCACCTCATCGCCTACGCCGACGGCGCGTCGCGCGGCAACCCGGGGCCCGCCGCCTATGGCGCCGTCCTCTGCGACGCCGACGGCGTGGAACTCGACGCCTGGGGCAATCCGATCGGCCGCGCCACCAACAATGTCGCCGAATACCACGGAGCCATCGCCGCCGTCGAGGCGGCGCTCGAACGTGGAGCCACCGAGGTCGAGCTCCGCCTCGACTCCGAACTCATCGTCCGCCAGCTCGAAGGCCGCTACCGGGTCAAGAACCAGCAACTCAAGCCGCTGTTCGACCAGCTCAGCACCCTGGTCGACCGGCTCGACTCATTCCAACCCACCCACGTCCGCCGCCACCTCAACCACCGCGCCGACGCCCTCGCCAACCAAGCCCTCGACCGAACCTGATCCACTCTCCCCCGCTCTCCGGGAGGAGGCTTGTCATAATCCATCTTCTCTCTCCCCCCGCTTTGCGGGGGGAGATGCCGCAGGCAGAGGGGGGCGACCGCGCTACAGTGAATCTCGCCAGGCCGCCGGGCGGTCGCGGTCTCCGGCCGGGGTTGACCCGGTCGGGGATCGAGGAAAGTCCGGGCTCCGCGGGACAGGGCGCTGGGTAACTCCCAGGCAGGGCGACCTGACGGAAAGTGCACAGAAACATACCGCCTACCCGCTCTGGCTTCGGTCAGAACGGCGGCAAGGGTGAGATGGTGCGGTAAGAGCGCACCAGCGGTCGGGTGACCGGCCGGCTGAGCAAACCCCGCCCGGAGCAAGACCAAATAGAGAGGCGACGGCTCGTCCCGGGCCGCCTCCGGGTAGGTCGCTCGAGGCGGCGGGGAACCGTCGTCCCAGATGGATGGCCGCCACCCGACGCGCGACACAACTCGTGCCGTCGGGTACAGAACCCGGCTTACAGGCGGCCTGGCAATGCTCCCACCAGTGGAAAGTCGATGCAGGATTCCTACTTCCGCTCTCCCCCCGCGGAGCGGGGGGAGATGCCGCAGGCAGAGGGGGGTCCCATCGACCGAAAGGGCAGTGGCAATGACGAAGCGATCCGTACTCGAGATTCTCAACTCCCTCGATCCCATCGACGGTTCTCGTGTACCTGAAACCCTGATCTCCGGCGTCACCCAGGATTCGCGCCGGGTCAACTCCGGCAGCGCCTTCGTCGCCATCCCCGGCTTTACCGTCGACGGCCACAGCTACCTGCAAGCCGCCATCGACAACGGCGCGGCGGCCCTCGTGGTCCAGGCGGACCGTCACGAACTCTGGCAACCCATCGCCGAGGCCAATCCCGACATAGCCGTCATCAACGTCGAGGACACCCGCGCCGCTTTGCCGCAGATCGCCGCCGCCTTTCACGACTATCCGGCCAACAGATTGACCGTCGTCGGAGTCACCGGCACTGACGGCAAGTCGACGACGACCTATCTCACCCACGCCATGCTGACCGCCGCCGGACACCGGACCGGCCTGCTCAGCGGCGTTGAATTCCACATCGGCGGCGAATGGAGCCGCAACGACACCGGCGAAACCACACCGGAGGCCGACATCATCCAGGCCAGACTGGCAGAAATGGTCGCCGCCGGAGACACCCACGCCGTCCTCGAAGTCAGCTCCCACGCCCTCGAACTGCACCGCGCCGACCAGATCAACACCCGGGTCGCCGTCTTCACCGGCCTCGCCGACGACCACCTCGATTTCCACGAAACCCGCGAGCAATACCTGGCGGCGAAGTTGAAGCTGTTCCAGTCACTGGACGACCACCAGCCGGTCGTCTCCCCCCGCCAAGCGGGGGGAGATGCCGAAAGCCAGCCCCCGACCCGATCGGGGGGCAGAGGGGGGCTCCCCACTCCACCGACCGCCGTCGTTCGAGCCGAAGACCCCCTCAATGCGACGATTGCCGCCGCACACAGCCAGCAGACGATCATTGCCACCGCAATCCCGGATGCAACCTCCGACGTCAGTGTCATCTCGAGTTCGCAGGACGCCCGAGGTTCCGATGTCCGGGTCGTCACCCCGGCCGGCGCACTCGGCGCGCGACTGCCGATTCCCGGCAGCTACAACCTCGGCAACGCCGCGCTTGCCGTCGGCGCCGCCTGGAGCCTCGGTGTCGGACCGGTCCCGATGCAGGCGGCGCTGAACAATCTCCGACCGGTCCCGGGCCGGATGGAGTCGGTCGAAGGCGGACAGCAGTTCACCGTGATCGTCGACGCCGCCGCCACCGGCCCCGCCCTCGACCTCGCCCTGCAGACGCTCAAACCGCACGCCAAAGGACGCCTGATCCTTGTCTTCGGGGTCGCCGGAGAACGCGACCCCGTCCGCAAATCCAGCATGGCTGCGGCAGCAGCCGAGTTTGCCGACCACACCGTGATCACCAACGAAAATCCCCGCTCCGAGGATCCGGTCGAGATGGTTGACGAGATCGCAAGTCACTTCACCGAGGCCGGCGGCGCGTCGTTCGACAAGCAGCCCGATCGCCGCCGGGCGATCGAGCGTGCCATCTCACTGGCGCAGCCCGACGACCTCGTCCTGATCGCCGGCAAGGGCGCCGAACCGACGCTGATCTACGCCAATCGCGTCGAACCCTGGGACGACCGCGAGGTCGCGCACGCCGCGCTGGCCGACCTGCACTGAACAGTCTCAACAGTCTGCCTACTCCTCGTCTATCTCGGTACCGGTTCAGCGCATACCCTTCCGCCATAGACGTCCCGATTCCGACGGAGCCAAGCAATGGACAACGCCCAATACCGCGCGCTCGTTGAGGATGACCTCAATCACTGGGTGCACCCGCTCTTCCACCCGGATTTCCACCAGGAACCGGTGCTCTTCGAGCGGGGAGAGGGCGTCTACATCTACGGAGCCGACGGCAAACGCTACATCGACGGCCTCTCCGCCCTCTGGAACGTCGCCGTCGGTCACGGCCGCGAGGAACTCGGCGAAGCCGCCAAAAAGCAGATGTCGAAGCTCGGCTTCTCCAACTCCTACGAGGGCTACACCAACGAACCGGCCATCCGCCTCGCGAGGAAAGTGATCGAGCTCGCCTACGACAACATGCAGGCGGTCTATTTCACCAACTCCGGCTCCGAGTCGAACGAAACCAACGTCAAGGCCGCCCGCTTCTACTGGATCCAGAAGGGCCGGCCCGAAAAGCAGAAGATCATCACCCGCGTCGAGGCCTATCACGGCAACACGGTCGCGATGACCGCCGCCACCGGGATGCAGGTCTTCAAGCCCCAGTTCGGCCGCCCCGTACCCGACATCATCAACGCCACCACGCCCAACGTCACGCCGACCGGCGGCGGCCGGATCGACCGCGGCAACCTGATGATCGACAACATCGTCGCCACGATCGAGCAGGAGGGCCCCGAGACCGTCGCCGCCGTGATTGCCGAGCCGGTCCAGGGAGCCGGCGGCGTCTACCCGCCGCCCGACGACTACTTCCCCCGCCTGCGCGAAGTCTGCGACCGCTACGAAGTCCTGCTCGTCGCCGACGAGGTGATCACCGGCTTCGGCCGCACGGGCAAGTGGTTCGCGCTCGAGCACTTCGGCGTCGAGCCCGACATGATGTCGATCGCCAAGGCGATCACTTCCGGCTACGTCCCCATGGGCGCTGCCGTCTGGTCGAAGGAAGTCCACGAGACGATCACCGACGGACCCGGCAAGTTCATGCACGCCTACACCAACTCCGGCCACGCCACCGGAGCGGCCGTCGGACTGCGCAACCTGCAGATCTTCGAGGACGAGAACCTGGTCGAGAACGCCGCCGCTCGCGGCGACCAGCTCCTCTCCGGGCTCCAGCGCCTGACCGAGAATCCACACATCGGCAACGTCCGAGGGCTCGGCTTCATGTGCGGCTTCGACATCCTCAAGGACCCCGAGACCGACGAAGCCTTCCCCGCCGAAGATGCCATGGGCGCAAAGCTGCTCCAGGCCTGCCAGCGCCGCGGCCTGATCAGCCGAGTCCGCAACGACGGCTACCTGCTCGCTCCACCGCTGGTCGCCACCGAGGCCGAGGTCGACGAAGTCCTCAACATCGTCGAGGACTCCGTCCGCGAGGTCACCTCAGCGTTGTAGGATTGGGGCTGCTGGAACCGGAGTGCGGCGCCATGACAACGCAACACACAGATACGGAACGCGCCTCGAAGTTGCGAGAGTTGTTGCGCAGCGGCGAAACGGATCCCGCACTGTACGAGGGCCTCTTGCCTGACAATGCGGTCGGAGACATTCTCCGTATCAGCCTGGCGCATCAACGGGAAGACGACCAACGGCGCGACTACATCCTCGACGTGTTGGAGCAACATGGCATCCGACTCGATGAGGTACAACGACTATGCCCGTCTTCATCCACTCAGATTTTCTAATCGCCAACACGCGTCGCGACCACCCGCTCAAGGAACGCGCCGATGACGCGATTGAAGAAGTTCGATATGAGCGGTTGATCACGACTGAGGGCATGGTTAGCCAGTATTTGGATCGGACTGCACGGGCGGGCGGCGACCTACGTCGTCGCGCTGTGGAAATCGCCCGTGGCCTGTACCTGCGCCAGGGCACGGTTCGCCGAATGGACTTCGCTCAGTTCACCACAGCCCTCGACGCCTACCGCAACGAGTTCCGCGAGTCGGCGCTCACGCTCGAAGACGTGATCGCCGTGCAACTCATGCGTGAGACCGATTCGACCGACATTCTGAGCGCCAACCCCGAGTTCGAGCGCTTTGGCTTGCGGCCGCTCTTGGCTTGATCACCCCGACCCATTTCGACTCCTTGACACTCCTGAGATCCAGCCCTTACCGTCTGAGACAGGAAAGGAGGTGATGCAACTTGGGACATAGTCAACTTTCGCCCAGGTATCGACGACGCAGCGTAGTGGAGGTGGGCGCCTCCTAAGCGCTTTCAGAACCGTCGCCCGATTCCTGGGCGAACACGACGACCCCGGGCCGCCCAGCTCGGGGTCGTACCGTTTAACTCGCTAACCTCGCCGCATGACCAACCACGACCTGCTCCCGCCCGACCAACGCCTCGATATCGACCGCGTCCGCTCGCTGCTCACGACCTCAGACATCGGCCGGAATCTCCACTACCTCGTCCAGACCACTTCGACCATGGACGACGCCCGCCGCTTGGCCGAGGACGGCGCGCCGCACGGCACGGTGGTCGTCGCCGACGAACAGACCGCCGGGCGCGGCACCAAGGGTCGGATCTGGGTCTCGCCGCCCGGCCAGAGCATCCACACGACGCTGATCGTCCGACCGTCCATCGATGAACTGAAGCGGCTGAGCATCGTCAGCCCGGTCGCCGCCACCGATGCGGTTCGCGCGACCACGCCGCTCAAGCCGACGATCAAATGGCCCAACGACATCCAGATGGAGCACCGCAAGATGGGCGGCATCCTGATCGAGGCCGAATGGCGCGACGGCCGGCCCGGCTACGCGCTGATCGGGATCGGACTGAACGTCAACTTCGATCCCGCGCCCTGGGCCACGCAGATCGACCGCCCGGCGACCAGCCTGATGATCGAACTCGACGCCCGCCAGCAGCGCGAGCCGGTCTTCGCGGCCCTGGTCAACGCGTTCGAGCACCGCTACCGCCAGGCCGGCACGAGCCAGCTCCACGAGACCTGGGTGTCGCGGCTGAACACCTTGAACCGGCCGGTCACGGTCACCCTCGCGACCGGCGAAACGGTCGACGGTACCGCCGTCGGCGTCGACGACGCCGGCGCGCTGATCGTCGAGACGGAACGCGGCGAGCAACGGACCTTCATCGCCGGCGAGGTCACCCTGCGAGAGGCCACAGACCCTCGCTAGGATGCAGCGGCCGGCGCCGTTCCAGGATCAGCGACGGGCCGATGAAGGTCTCGCCCAAACGCCCCGGACGCCCTAGACGCCAGGTGCCCGAGATCAGGTCCAGCACGCAGTAGGAGGCCGGCAGCGTGTCGGCCTCCGCGCCCAACAGCGTCACACGCGCGCTGAGGTCGGTCGGGACACCGTGTACGTCGCTCTGACCCACCAACCACGCCGACGGCTCGGCGGCGTCTACGCTGTTCCGGCAGTACGACGGAACCGCTGCGAAATGCTGCAGCATGCTCCGCGTCTGACGAAGCGGCGCAACGCTAATCCTCGTCGGCTCGTCGCCCAGACTGGCGGCGTCGACGGACAGCGTCAGATCGCGCCGAACGAACGCGGTCTGGCCCTCGCCCGGTGCGGCCGTCGCCCGGATGCCGTCGTCCGTCGCGAATCCCCGCGCCAGCTCCCGTTCGAGCGTCGTCTCGCCATTGGCCGACCGCAGCCTCGCGTCCTCGACTCGGCCGGCGATGGTCCCGGGCGTCGGAGTGCGATTCTCCGCCCAAAACTCGAACGGCTTCAGCGCCAGACCGGAGAGGTCGCGCACCGAACCCGGCGCCGCCGGCGCATACACCAGCCGCACCGCGTCCAGCGATGTCACCCGTTCCGCCAGACCGATCACGACCCCGTCGCGCGACCACTCCAGCGATGCCGCCGCGACGGCCCTGCGACCCGCGATCACCGTGAAGTCGGACACCTGAGCATCGGTCGCCTCGACACGCTGGTCGAAGGTCACGGTGATCGTCCGCGCCCGGACGACGGCTGACTCCACCGTCGGAGCCGTTTCAGTCCGGTTCTCGACGAGGAATACTGAGTCGTCCACTCGCGCGCCGGTCAGCCCGGCCAGCCCGCCGCTGGTGCGGGCCAGGTAGACCAGACCGAACAGGTCGGGCTCGTCGGACAGGGATGAAGTCAGCTCCAGGTACACCGACGAGCCGCCGATTGACACCGACTTGACCTTCTCTTCGATGCCCGGTCCGGTTGGAATGAATCGAGTGGCTGAAACCTCTCGCGGATAGAGCGGTTGATCGAACTTCAGGAACACCGAAGCGCCGAAGGCGTAGGCCGACTCCAGCTCGGGCGGCGTTGTTCGGTCGGAGACGCTCACTTCGAACGGCCCGACCGTGAGTCCCGATCCCGTCAGGCTGGTTCCCGCGTAGCTCAGTACCGCCTTCTGGCCGGCCCGAACGCCGGGATGAGCCAGCCGGATCGTGAGGACTCGCCCCTCGACGCTCACGATGCCCTCGACCGCTGCGCCCCCACTGACGGTGAAGTCCGCCGCCTCCGGCAACGCGGCGCCCAACGGCCCGTCGAACGTCACCCGCAGCCTGACGCTGTCGGCCGCCGCCGAAACCGTGCACGGCGCGGCTCGGGAGATCGTTCGACGTGGGACAAGAGCTTCTGCCTCGTTGACGTCCGGAGACCCGACTTCAACCGAGTCGCCCGCGCAGATTGAGGTCGACGGACGTAGCTCGACGACGTCGTCTTCTACTGACACCGTGAGTGCCCTCTCCTCGCCGTCCACGCTGAGGTTCCACTCAAGGCCTTGACGGTTGAGGAAGCCTGGATCGGCGAAGGTCAGCACCAGACCGCCGAAATCCGAACGAACGCATTGCAGCTTCCAGTCCGCGTTGATGAAGTTGTCGACGGGAAGAGAGAACGAATCAATGGCGCGCCCCGACCGATCCATCCAGTCGCCGACCTCCGACGAGTATTCGATCCTCACGTCCACGCACTCCGGAATCGACTCGAAGAGTGTGATCGTCAGTTCGGAACCCGATGCTCCCACTCTCTGAATGGCGGTGGGAGCACCGTCCACGGTCACCGTCACCGGACCAGCGTCGAGATTCATGGCCTCCACCAGATCCCCGTCAAATTTGATCACAATCTGCGAGGGCGTCGCGCGATCGAATTCCACCGAGCTGGGATGAGCCGGCGTGATGTTCTCTATCGTCGACTCCCCGAAGTTACTGCTCGGTACCTCGAAGCGTCCGACCGTGTGTTCCGGGTGCATCGACGTATCGCGGAGGCTCCTGGGGCTACCGCTCGTCGGCTCATATCGGACCGTTACCGAGTCCGTCCTGCCGATGCGGTCTCTCATCTGCAACATGACCGTCGAACCCTCAATCGCGACGTCGTCGATTGGCACGCTGCCTGAACCGACCACGCGGACCGTGAACCAGGGAAGTTCCTCGGTCTTTCGACAGTCGAGGTCCTCAATCTGCAGCATCAAGTCCAACAGTTGCTGACAGGTAGGAGGTACCTGGCCCGGGTCCAGATCCTGGTCGAAGTCGAGGGTCACCACTCTCCCATCGACCGTGATGCTCTCCAGCTGCGGCGCGACATCGACGTCGTTCTTCACGTCGATGGTGAACGAGGCAACCGGGTTCCCGTCGCCCTGTGCTTGAGGGTCGCCGTCGTCGTCGCGCAGACCGCCGGAGGCCGGCGCTGTGTAGGTGAGCTTCAGTGACGACCCTTCGCGAATCTCACCGTCGTCCCCGAGAATGACCTTCAATTGGATCTCGCCGCTCACATCGGGATCGATGACGACAGAGTCAATCTCCGTTGCGGGATCCAGCACGAACCACGAGTGGTCAATCGTTCCCGACGGGTCCAGCCGCTGGTCGAACGTAATGAAGACGAACTCGCCCATATCGTCCGTATAGATCTTCGTGGGAACCGGCGCGGTGTCGGTCTCATTGTCGACGTCAACGGCATTCTCCAGACCCGTAACGGCCAGACCGTTCTCGCCCTGTAGTCCGCCCGTTGCCGGCGCCGTGTATGTCAGCGTGACCTCCTCGTCTTCCTTCGCCGCGGGGCTGACCTCCAACTTGAGAGTCAGGCCGTCGATCGTCGCCGATTGAATCGCGAGCCCGCTCGGCGTGAGCGCGAACCACGATGCGGACGGCTCGGCGTCCGCGTCGAGCGCCCGATCGAACCTGACCGTCAACGAGGTGCCGTCGAGGGTGGCAGACTCAAACGCCGGCGCAGAGGCGGTCAGATTCTCAAGTTGGTAGTTGTTGATCTGCGCCCGATTCCGCCCCGCGTCGTTGTCGCGGATCCGGATGCTGCCTGAGCTCGGGAAATATCGAACGGTGATCGAGTCATCCTCCGCGACCGCCTGCGACAACG
The DNA here is from genome assembly GCA_965204335.1 of Dehalococcoidia bacterium. Classification (GTDB taxonomy): domain Bacteria; phylum Chloroflexota; class Dehalococcoidia; order Bin125; family Bin125; genus Bin125. The sequence continues at coordinate 1,813,217 of OZ241982.1, forward strand.
TGATCACGATCTTCCCGACGCCCCCTGGTCCTCCATTGGAAATCTCTAGCTGCCGGACGACGGCGTCGGTCCCCGTGAACGTGAAGTGTTGGAGCAGCACGCTGTCTGCCGCCAACTGCTTGAAACGCATGTCTTCGTAGATGTCCTGGTCGAGGATGATCACGATCGTGTCGTCCTCGACCGTGCCCGAGACCGGCTGAGGCGCCGTGTCGGTCTGGTTGTCGATCGCTTCGCTGAAATTCTCCGCCTGATTGCCCGTCGGGTCGACGATGCCGTTCTGGGACGGTCTGGTGTACGTCACCGACGCCGTTTCGTCTTCCTTGAGCGCCGACGAGAGCGTCAGCGACAGCCCCGCGCCGTCGATCGAGGATCCGCTCACGGTTCGCTGAGCATCTCCGCTCAGGCTGAAGGAAGTCGCGGCGATGACGGCCGTCGTCTTGAGCGGTTGATCGAATGTGATCGTCAGCGTGGCTGCATTGCCGACGACGCGCTCGACCGTGGGCGGCACGTCGGTGTTGTTCGTCACCGCCTCGCTGAGGTCGGGAATCGCCGCGCCCCCGGACCGCTGCAGCGGCGAGCCCATCGGCGCGCGGTAGGTCAACGTGTATGCCTCGCCCTCCACCAATGAGGCCGACAGCGTCAGCGTGACCGCCATGACCGAGAGCGCGACGCTCGAAATGGAGGGTTGGCCCGAACCCAGCGAGAACGCCGATCCATCCGGCGCGGAGCTGACGTCCAGCGCCACCGAGAAGCTGACGACGATCTCCGCGCCGTCGCCGACGACCGAGCGCACCAGCGGTTCCGGCGTGTTGTTCTCCACGGCGAACCCCGAGAACGCGTCCGCGAAGATCGGCCGGCCGTCCCGCTTCAGCTTGTTCGTCCCGGCGGCGGAGTACGACACCGTCACGGCGTCGTCGTGTGCGACGGCCTTCGACAGCGTCAGCGTCAGCGTCGCGCCGTCGATGCTGATGCCGGTGACGGTGATGCCGGTCGGCGTCACCGTGAAGTCCGCGTTGGGCGGACTCTGGCTCTCGTCGATCGAGCGGTCGAACCGCAGCGCCAGCGAGGCGCCGACCACCGTCCCTTCGACCGGCCTCGGCTTGCCGTCCGTCTGGTTGGTCACCGACTGTGCGCTCCAGGTCTCGGCCAGGTGTCCGCCGGTCTGGGCCTGGAGCTTGCCCGCCCCGGCTTCGCTCGGCTGGGTGTAGGCGATGGTGATCGTGTCGCCGACATCGGCCGGCGGCGAGAGCGCCAGCGATACCGTCCGGCCGCCGACGCTCACGGAGGTGATCGCGGCCGACCCGCCCGAGATCGTGAACGCGCTCCCGGCGGGCGTGCCGGCCGCGGTGGTGAGCAGGTTCTTGCTCATCAGAATCGTGAGCCGGTCGCCCGCGGTGTTGACGGCGGCCGAAGCGAACGCCGGTCGAGGATCGGGCGTGTTGTTCGTCACGCTCAATGCCGAGAATCCGTCGGCGAACACGCTCCGGCCCAACCGCTTCAGGCCGCCGGCGTCCGGTTTCGCGTAGCCGACGGTGACGGTGTCGGTGTAGGCCACGGCGGCGCTCAGCGTGAGGGTCGCCGTGGAGCCGGAGACGACGACGGAAGCGACGGTCGCGGTCGTCCCGCCGAGGCTGAAGGCGGACGCCGCCGGCACGGAGGCGGCGTCCAGTCCGCGATCGAAGGAGATCGTGAGCCTGTCGCCGTTCACCTCCGCCGAGGTCGGACGCGGCTTGCCGTCGGCATGGTTGGTCACGGCCTGGCCGCTGAACGTGGCCACCGCCTGCGCGTCCGCAGCCGCCTGCAGACGCGACGCCGACGGGGCGCTCGGCTGCGTGTAGCCAACCGTGATCGTCTCACCGGCATCGGCCGGCGGTTCCAGCGTCAGGGCAACGTCGGTTCCGCTGATCGAGACCGAGTCGACGGCCGCGCCGGTACCCGACAGCGAAAACGTCGATGCCGCGGGCACGTGCTCGGCGGACTCGTCCAGGGCCAGCGTGAACGTGATCGTCAGCGTCGCCCCGTCGGCCGAGACCGCCGCGCTGCTGAACTCAGGCGCCGGCGCGATCGTGTTGTTGGTCACCGCGCGATTGGTGAACCGGTCGGCGTCCTTGTTGTTGCGGCCTTCCACCCTCGGCGGGCCGCCGGGTTTGGCGTAGGAGACCGTGATCGTGGCTCCGGCGCTCACGGCGGGAGACAGCGTGAGCGTGACGACCGATCCACTCACTGCCGTGGCGGTGACCATCACGCCCGACTGGCCGCCGATCGTGAACGCGCTGGCCGGCGCAACGTTCTTGAGCGGAAGGTCGAATGTGATCTTCAGGGTCGAACCGTCGACCTCCGCCCCGGTAACCATCGGCTTGGCCGTCGGCGTACTGCTGTCAAAAGTGGACGACGTAAAGTCGCCCACGTCATGCGCGCCATCCTCCTGGCGCAGCGGCGACTCGTTCGGTGCGGTGTACCTCACGGTGTAGGTGGGCGATCCTCGCTGGCTCAGGATTCCGCTCAGGTTCAGGGTGACGGTCTCATTCGAGACCGAGACAACCTGCACGGTCGGAGCGTGCTGCGTACCCCGGATCGAGAAGGCATCGGCGTCGGGAACACTGTTTTCGTCGAGCGCCTCACTGAATGTCAGCGTCACCACGTCGTACAGCGCCGTGGCCGATTTGAGCGACGGCGGGCTGTCGACGTTGTTGGTCACCGCCCGGGCCGACCAGCTCTCGACCGGTTTGTTGCCCTGATCGAAGTCCGCCAGCGGGGAGTCTCTGTTGCCCTTGCTCTGGTCGTATGCGAGGGTGACGGACTCGCCCTCCTCGACGGCTTTGTTCGTAGTCAAGTCGATTCTGATCTGCGTGGGCGTTGCGGACGGGTTCGTGACGACGTTGATTGCGACCGGAGACTCCTCGACCCTCACGACGAAAGCTTGGAAGTGGAACCAGAAGTCAAACGGATTAGTCAGCGGTTCGCAGAAGTTGACGTAGATGTAGCGGCCGGTCGAATCGGTCTCGATCGAATCGATTGCGGGCGCGTTGTCCGTCTGGTTGGCGACGGAGAGAGCAGTGAAGTCCGCGAGCGCTTCACCGGACGCGGTGATCGACGAAGCCGATTTCGTGTAACTCACCGAGATCGCCGATGAGTCGCAGTCCGGGTCACCCACCGCCTCCGCGAGCGTCAGCGTGATCGTGGATCCGCTGACGCCGGCTGAGTCGACGGCCAGCGTCGAAGCGCCCGCCGTCACCGTGAAGTCCGACGCGGCCGCGGTGCTGGTGGCGTCCGCCTGGGCCGAGAGCGTGATCGTCAGCGAGTCCCCGTCGGCGCTAGCCGACATCGCGCTCAGTGACGACTGCGTCGCCGCCTGGTCCGTCGGCAGCCAGATGATCGTCAACAACGCCAATAGCGCGGCCGCCGCCGCAATGGTTGGGCGAAGCACCCAATGATGCTACGAATGAAACACGTATCGATCAGCAGATCACCGTCAGATCACGAAATATAACGTTCGGTTGTGATCCTAGCGGCCGGTCCAGTTGGGCGGGCGCTTCTCGACGAAGGCTCTGGGGCCCTCCTTGGCGTCCTCCGAGTTGAGCACGGTGCGGCCGACCCACTGCCCGACGCGGTAGGACTCGTCGATCTGCAGCTGGCGCCACTGCTGGGCCATGAACTTCGTGCCCTCGACGGCGAGCGGCGCGTTGGCGGCGATCATCTCGGCGATCTCGACGGCGCGCGGCATCAGCGCCTCAGGTTCGAGAATCTCGCGGATCAAGCCCATCCGCAGCGCGTCCTCGGGCGAAATCCGATCGGCGGTCAACATGATGTAGAGCGCGTCGCCGATCGGCAGCATCCGCGCCAGGTGATGGATCGCATAGCCGGGCATGATCCCGCGCTTGACCTCGAACAGGCCGAAGAAGGCCGCCGAGGAGGCGATCCGGATGTCGCAGTCCAGCGCCCGCTCCAGTCCGCCCGCGATGCAGAGCCCGTTGATCGCGGCGATGAACGGCTTGCGCGCGCGGGCGAACGGCATCGATTCGTCGAGGTCGTAGCCCATCGTGTCGCGCAGGCCCTGTCGGCGCTGGTTGCCCTCGTTCATCTCCTTGAGGTCGGCCCCGGCCGAGAACGCGCGTCCCGCGCCGGTCAGGATCGCGGCGCGCATGTTCGGGTCGGACTCGAGATCGTCGACCGCCTCGCGCATCAGCCGGCGCAGGTCGCCGCCCAGCGCGTTGAGCCGGTGCGGACGGTTCATCGTCAGGACGGCGTAATGATCGAACTTCTCGTAGATCAGGTCGGGCGCGTCGTTGGCCGTGTCTGCCATCGCGGTCTCCTTACAGGTCGGCCAGGATCTCGCGCAGCTCGCGGTCGTCGACGATGTTGCCGGTGTAGCTCGGCGGCTGGCTCGCGATCCAGACGCTGGCCCGCGCCATCCAGTCGGCCGACTCGAACTCGGTCTGCGGATTGTCGGGCGAGGTCAGCGCGTACCAGTGCCCCGGCGTCTTGATCAGGTAGCGCAGGGTCAGGATGTTGCAGGCGATCTCGTGCTGCTGCAGCTCCATCGCCCAGCCCTGCGTGATCCGCTCCAGTCCGGCCTTGACCATCCCGTAGAACTGTCCGCCCTCGCGCACCGCGTCGTAGGGACCGGGACCCGGGAAGTCGGCGGCGCCCGAGGAGATATTGATGATGTCCCCGCCCGACGCCTTCATGTGTTCGACGGCGTACTTGGCCAGCAGAATTGGTCCGCGCAGGTCGAGCTGCCAGATCAGGTCGATGTGCCGGTCCTGGACCGACTCGAGCGTGCCCGGCACCAGCACGGCGGCGTTGTTGATCAGGATGTCCAGCCCGCCCAGTTCCGAGGCGGTGGTGTCGATCGCGCGCACGATCGATTCCGGGTCGCGCACGTCGAGACGCACCGGTACGGCGTGTCCGCCGGCCTGGCGAATCTCCTCGGCCACCGTGCGGATCGTGCCCGGCAACCGCGGATCGGGCGAAGCCTCGTCCGATCGGGCCGCCACCGCCACCGCCGCGCCATGCGCGGCCAGACCCCGGGCAATGTCCGCTCCGATGCCGCGGCTGGAACCCGTCACCAGCGCCTTGCGTCCGTCCAACAAGCCCATGAGTACCCGCCTTCCCTGCGTTCCGGTTCAAGCGCTGTCAGTCTAGTCGCCGCTCGGATCGGACCGCCGAGCGTGCCGCCTCAGATCACCATCCACCAGGGCGCGGCCAGCACCCGCTCCGTGATCCATTCGGGCCGCTCGCCGTCATGCAGCAACAGCCCCGGCAGGCTGCGATCCTGGTACTCGTCGATGAACAGATGCAGGTGCCGGGCGTCGCGCAGCCGCGCGCGCCGCGCCGACTTGATCTCGATCGGCAGCAGGCGGTCGCCCGCCTCGATCACGAAATCGACCTCCTCGCCGTTCGAGGTCCGCCAGTAGCACAGCGTGGCCGGCCGCAGCCGGGCGTCGCGCCAGGCCAGCAGGTCCTGCAGCACCAGGTTCTCCAGGTGTTCGCCGCCGGGCTCGTGCTGCTCGCTCAGATGCAGCGCCAGGCCGGTGTCGCTCCAGTACGCCTTGGGCGTCTTCATCAGGCGCTTGTTGCGGCTGACCGCAAAGGCCGGCAGCCGCACCAGCAGATACGAGGTCTCCATCAGGCTCAGGTAGCGGTGGACGGTCGACTGCGACAGCCCGATGTCGCGGCCCAGGCCGGTCTGGTTGAGCAACTGGCCCACGCGCAGGCTGACCGCCCGCATCAGACGGCGGTAGTCGGGCAGCAGGGCGATGTTGGCCAGCGACTGCAGGTCGCGCTCCAGGTAGGTGCGCACGTAGCCGTCGAACCAGATCGCGCGGTCGTCGGCGTCTTCAAGGTGCAGCGCCGCCGGCGGGTAGCCGCCGCGCCGCGCCAGCGCGCGCCAGTCTTCGCGCTCGCGCCCGGCCGCGCGCAGCAGTTCGATCCATTCCGCCGGCGGCGCGCCCAGCAGCTCGTCCCACAGCCCGCAGGCGCCCGCCCCGCGCTGCTCGGCGCGGGTCATCGGCCAGAGGGTGAGGTAGCTGGCCCGTCCGGCCAGCGATTCGGAGACCTGGCGCATCAGCAGCAGGTTGGCCGAGCCGGTCAGCAGGAAGCGGCCCGGCGCGCGGCGCTCGTCGATCGCCTGCTTGATCGCCTGCAGCAGGCGCGGTTCGCGCTGGACCTCGTCGATCGTGGTCGGTTGCGGACCGCGCACGAGCAGATCGGGCTCGCGCCCGGCCGCGCTCCAGACGTCGGGATCGTCGAGCGTCAGGTAGCGCCGCTCGGCCCCACCCGGCCGCTCGCCCGGCTGACCGTCCGGCTGACCGGCCAGACGGCGCACGAGCGTGCTCTTGCCGGTCTGTCGCGCGCCGGTCACGACCACCGCCGGCATCACCCGCAGGCGACGCTCCAGGGCGGGCGAGACGAGCCGCGGCAGGGCGTCCGGGTCGACGGGTTGATGCAATCCATTCATGCTCTGCATGATATCCATTCACCATCAGCATGTAAACCATCCTCAACCTGAATGAATAACATGCACATCCTGAATGGATGACATGACGGATCCCGACCCTGGCATCGCTACCATGCCCCCATGCTCCAACTAGCGCGCCGAGAACGCACCCGCTCGATCACCTGGGCCGCGCTGCCCGGCGGCTCGTTCCTGATGGGCGCCGACGACCGACGCCGCGACGAGCGGCCCGCTCACCGCGTGACGCTCCCGCCCTTCCGCGCCGCCGCTCGTCCGGTCAGCAACGCGCAATACGCCGCGTTCGTCGAACACACCGCCGCCGCGCCGCCGCCTTTCTGGTCGCAGCCGCAGTTCCGCATCCCCGATGCGCCCGTCGTCGGCATCTCCTGGTACGAGGCCGTCGCCTACTGCGACTGGTGCTCGGAGCAGTCCGGTGACCCGGTCCGGCTGCCGACCGAGGCCGAGCGCGAGTTCGCGGCCCGCGGCGGTCTGGTCGGGGCCGACTGGCCGGAGCCGTCCGACGTCTGGCCCGACGACGCGGTCCGCGCCGAGGTCGCCGAGGCGGCACACCCGCACGTCCCGCTGGACGCATGCCGCAACGGCTTCGGCCTCTACTGCATGGCCGACAACGTGCACGAGTGGTGCGCAGACTGGTACGACCGCAGCTACTATTCGCTCTCACCCGGGACTGCACCGACGGGGCCGGCCGCAGGCACGCGCAGAGCCAGCCGCGGCGGCTCCTGGCGGCATCGGATCAAGTTCACACGGGTCAGCGCGCGATCCAGCCTGCCGCCCGGCTATCGCTACAACGACTACGGCTTCCGCGTCTACGCCGACGCCGAGTAGCTTCGGGAGGAGTGGGCCATGGCCATTCGCACGACCGTCGTCGGATCCTGGCCGATCCCGTTCGGACAGCGCCTGGAGCTCAAGCGCTACTACGCCGGCGAACTCTCCGACGAGGAAGCCAACGGGGTCCTCCAGACCGCCGCGCGGATCGCGATGGACGAGCAGATCGCCTGCGGACTCGACCAGATCATGGGCGGCGAGGTCTTCGCCCCCGACTTCCTCCATCACATCCCGCCGAGGCTCGGCGGCCTCGAGACACTGGCGCCGCGGGTAACGTCGAAGGGCCAGCAGGGCGTCGGCCGATACCGGGTGGTCGGCAAGGTCACCGCGCCCCGCGGCACCGGACACGCCAACGCCTGGCGCCGCGAACGCGAAATCGAGCCTCGCCTGGACAAGGCGTCCGTGCCGTCGCCGCTGACGATCGGCGGCGGATTCGTCGCCGAGGACGCCGGCAGCGAAGCCGGTCACCTGAACGACCTGATCGAGGTCGTCCAGGACGAGATCGCGGACATGGTCGAACACGGCCTCCAGGAGATCCAGCTCGACGCGCCCGGCGAAGCGATCAACCTGGTCTCCGAACGCGAGACCGCAGATTCGCTGCTCTCGCTCGTCAGGGAACCGCTCGAGCCCGCGGTCGGCATCACCCGAACGATCCACTTCTGTCTCGGCGACATCGCCCGCAAGCCCTCGATCGAGGTGCAGAACCTGCGCGCGCTGATCCCCTTCATCCAGCGACTCGACGGCGTCGTCGACCGGGTCCACGTGGAATGTTCCTACTCGGGCCAGTGGGAGGAACACGGCCTGCTGGCCGAACTGCCGCAGAGCATGGAGATCATCGCCGGCATCGCCGACGTCAAATCGAAGCCCGCCCCGGTCACCGAGCTGCGCGAGAAGACCGAACAGCTCGTCGACGTGATTCCCGCAGACCGCCTGCTGGTTTCGACCAGTTGCGGCGTCGGTCGGGTGCCTCACGATGAGGCGATCCGGCTGATGCGCAACCTGGTCAAGGCAGCCGAGGTCGTGAGCTAACAGCGAGGCAGATCAGCGAAGAAGTTGCCATGGACATCAGACCACTCGGACGGACCGGCGTGCAGGTCTCCAGCCTCTGCCTCGGCTGCATGATGTTCGGCCGGCGCACCGAGCCCGAGGAATCCTACGCGATCATCGAACGCGCCCTCGACGCCGGGATCAACTTCATCGACACGGCCAACGTCTACGCCCTGGGCCGCAGCGAGGAGATCACCGGCGAGGCGCTCAAGCGCAACGGACAGCGAGCGTACGTCGTCCTCGCGACCAAGGTCCACGGGCAGATGGACGCCGAGGACCCCAACGCGCGCGGCAACAGCCGCCGCCACATCATCGAGCAATGCGAGGCCAGCCTGCGCCGCCTGCAGACCGACTACATCGACCTCTACCAGCTCCACCGACCGCAGCCCGACATCCCGATCGACGAAACCCTGCGCGCGCTCGACGACCTGATCCGCGACGGCAAGGTGCGCTACATCGGGACCAGCAACTTCGCCGGCTGGGAGCTGGTCGAATCGCTCTGGGTGGCCAAAGAGCTGGGCCTCAACCGCGTCGTCTGCGAGCAGCCCGCCTTCAACCTGCTCGACCGCCGCGTCGAGAGCGAACTCCTGCCGACAGCCCGCACATTCGGCATCGCCGTCATCCCCTGGGGACCGCTCGGCGGGGGACTCCTGAGCGGACGCTATCGACGGGGCGAACCGCTGCCGGCCGACGGTCGATACGCGATGAATCCACACCAGCAGCAGCGAGTCACCGACGGCGTCTTCGATGTCATCGAAGCGCTGACACCGATCGCCCGGGAGAAGGGCTGCACTCTCTCGCAGCTCGCGCTGGCCTGGTGCGAGCAACAGCCCGGCGTGACCAGCCCGATCATCGGGCCGCGCACCATGGAACAACTCGAGGACAATCTCGGCTCCGCCGATGTCGTGATCACCGACGAGGACCGCGAGCGAATCGACGCCGTCAATCCTCCGGGTTGGACGGTGACGCCCTACTACGAGTTGCTGCGACGCCCGCACGAGCACCGCGTGCTGTAGTGCGGCCTAGTAGTAAATCCCCCGGCCGACCCCGCCGCCGGCCGCGATCGTGTCGCCCGTGATGGCGATCGACTTCGGCGACGCCAGGAACGCCACGATGTTCGCGATGTCGTCAGAGTCGATGATCGTCCGCACCGAGTTGCCCGACGCCATCCGGGCCTCCGCCTCCTCCAGCGAGATGCCGCCCGACTCGGCAATCTGAGCAATCCGCTCCGGCGTCGCCTCGGTCCGCGTCAACCCGGGATGCACGACCGTCACGTTGATCCCGTCCGGCCCGAGCTCGTCGGCCAGATTCTTGGTCAGCGCGGCCACCGAGACGTTGCGAATCGAGCCCACCGTGTTCCCGCTGCCTCGCGCCGCGAGTCCCGACACGTTGACGATCCGACCCCAGCCCTGCTCCTGCATGTACGGCGCCGCCGCGCGCGAGCAGCGCAGGTAGCCGAGCACCTTGACCTGCAGGTCGGCCATCGCGTGTTCGGCAGTCAGGTCGGCGAGCTTCATCGGTCCGTGCACGCTGCCCGGCGAGGCGGCGTTGTTGACCAGGATGTCGAGACCGCCCAGCGCTTCCGCCGCGCCTGAGACCATTGATTCGACCGAGTCGTCGTCCGACATTTCGCAACTGAACCAGGCCGTCGCGCCGACTTCATCGGCCGCTGCCGCCAGCCGTTCGGGATCGCGGGCGGAGATTGCGACCTTACAGCCCTCTTCGACCAACACGCGCGCAATCGCCTTGCCGATCCCGCGGCTGCCGCCGGTCACCAGTGCTCGCTTGCCCTGGAGTTGCAGATCCATCTCAGGCTCCGTTCGACTCAACTGTGGGAACCGCGCGTTCGTGCGGCGCCTTGAGAAATTCGTCAGGTGTGATCGCGTGCCCATCGAGCGATGCCTCGACGACATGCCCGCACTCGATCGCGACGTGCTGCGGCCGCGAGGGATTGCGCTGACCCTCGCTCGGACCCAGCGCAATGATCTCGGCTTCGAGCCGGTGAGGCGTGACCGTGAGCATGCCGATCGCGCCGAGTCGCGTCGACAGGTGGTGCGGCAGCGACGGACTGCCCGGATTGATCAGCAGCACGTCGTCTCGGTACTCGAGCCGCTCCACATGCGTGTCGCCGCCGATCAGCACATCCACCCACTCGCCGTCGAGCGAGGCGGCGAGAATCTCCCCGATCGGACGCGATTCCGGACGCAGCTCGTGCGCCAGCCCGATGCGGAAGCCGTCGACATCCAGAAACTGGTGCTCCGCGAGCCGAGGGTCGTCGAAGATGTCGTTGTTGCCCCGCACCGCCAGCACCGGCGCGAACTGCTCGCACCAGTCGAGCACCGAAGGGACCGTGATGTCGCCGCCGTGCAGGATCAGGTCGACGCCGGTCAGGGCTTCGCCGGTCTGCGGTCCGAGTTCGTCCATCGAGTGCAGCAACTGCGGGAGATGTGTGTCCGAGATCAGGCCGATACGCATGGTCGCAGGCTACGCCTGAGCCGGGATCGGCGCTAGCCTGTTCCCGCTGCGCCTGTTTGACAATTCACCGGCGTCGGCTCGATGCGGAAAGGCTGTGAGATGGCACAGGAACGACTGGCGGCGATCGCCGGAATCCACGAGTACCCATTGCGAGTCGCCCCCGGCGTTTCGTCGATGCAGATCAAGGCCGAATCGATGAAGCGGGCGCTCGACGACGCCGGCCTCGACTGGGGCGACGTGGACGGCCTGTACGACGCGCTCGACGGCGAAGGCGGCGGCGGGCTCGGCCTGGCCGCCTACCTGGGGATCAAGCCGCGCCTGCTCGACACGACGCAGGTCGGCGGTTCGTCCTACGAGTTCCACGCCTCGCACGCGCTGCGCGATATTGCGGCCGGACGCTGCAACGTGGCCGTGACGACCTACGGCTCAACCGCCGCCTCGATGCGCGTGCCGATCGGGACCGGCGGCATGGGCCGCGGCGGCGCATCGTGGCAGCAGAACATGGAAGCGCCCTACGGATCGACGCTGATCGCCAACTACGCGATGGTCGCTCATCGGCACATGCACGAGTACGGCACGACGACCGAGCAGCTCGCCCAGATCTCCGTCGCGACGCGCAAGCACGCGATGCGCAACCCCGAGGCGGTCAAGGCGATGACCGACCTGCAGTTCGTCAAGGTGGACGAGATCACCGTCGAGGACGTGCTCGAGTCGCGGATCATCGCCGACCCGCTGCACCTGCTCGAGTGCTGCATGATCTCGGACGGCGGCGGCGCGGCCGTCTTCGTCTCACCTGAGATCGCGCGTGACATCAAGAAGAAGCCGGTCTGGATCATCGGCGCCGGCGAAGCGACCAGGTACCGCGAGAACGGCGGCGACATCACGACCTCGGCCGGCGCCCAGAGCGCGCCGGCGGCGTATGGTCAGGCCGGCGTGACGCCGGACGAGATCGATATCGCGATGATCTACGACTCGTTCAGCATCACCGTCGCGGTGATGCTCGAAGACCTCGGATTCTGCGGCAAGGGCGAAGTCGGACAGTTCATCGAGGACGGCCACCTGGCCTTCGATCGGCCCGGCCTGACCCTCAACACCGACGGCGGCGGCCTGTCCTCCAATCACCCGGGCATGCGCGGACTGTTCCTGCTGCTCGAGTCCGTCCGCCAGCTCCGGGGCGAGTCGAACAGCCAGGTCGACGGCGCAACACTCGCCGTCGCCCACGGCAACGGCGGACTGCTCGGCGGTACCCACACCGGCGGCACCGTCATCCTCGCCGCCGACTAACTCACCAATCCTGAAAGGCACTCCAACATGGCCAATCGACCGCAACCCAGCTTCCCCGAGCCCGATACCCAGCACTTCTGGGACGGCTGCAAGGCCGGCGAGCTGCGCTACCAGACCGACGCCGACGGCAACGTCGTCTTCTACCCGCGCGGACACTCGACCGTGACCGGCGACCGCGAGCTGAGCTGGAACGTCTCCTCCGGCCTCGGCACCGTCTACACCTATTCCGTCGTCCGACAGAACCGGATGCCCGGTTTCCAGGAGCTCGGCGCGTACGCCGTCGCCTACATCGACCTCGACGAGGGCTTCCGCATGATGAGCACGATCGTCGGCGTCGACGATCCGACCAAAGACATCAGCATCGGTCAGCGCGTCAAGGTCGAGTTCGAGGAACAGGCGGGCGAGGATTCCTATCCCATCCCCGTCTTCCGTCCCGTTTGATGCCGATCTGTGCATTAGTACACACGTTCTCTATAGAAATCGGCGCGCGGCCTGCGACGGATCGCGTTGAAGCGATACGCTCTGGGTCATGTCCAGCCGACCTCCGACCATTGCCGAGCGCCTGATTGATCAGATCGGCGCCTCGGCCCCCCAGCACGATCGCGACACAGACCTCGCGATTGAAGGCCACGGCCTGGTCAAACACTTCGGCGAGATCAAGGCCGTCAACGGCATCGATCTGCGAGTGCGACCGGGTCAGATCTTCGGCTTCCTCGGCCAGAACGGCAGCGGCAAGACCACAACCGTCCGCATGCTGACCACGCTCCTGCGTCCCACCGCCGGCAATGCGCGAGTGGCAGGATTCGATGTCCTCGGCCAGGATCGCCAGGTCCGCCGAGCGATCGGCGTGGCGCTGCAGGAGGCCGGACTCGACATCCTCCAGACCGGACGCGAGCTGCTGCGGCTGCAATCCCGTCTGTACAACGTGCCGCGCGGAGAAATCGAAGATCGAATCGCGCATCTGCTCGACGTCGTGGACCTGACCGAGGACGCCGACCGCCGGATCGGCGGCTATTCCGGCGGCATGCAGCGGCGCCTCGACCTCGCCTCCGCCCTCGTCCATTCGCCCTCGATCATCTTCCTCGACGAACCGACGACCGGGCTCGATCCCGTCTCGCGGCAAAACCTCTGGGAGTACATCCAGCGGCTCAACCGCGAAGACGGCGTCACGTTCTTCCTCACTACCCAGTACCTCGAAGAGGCCGATCAGCTCTGCGACGAGATCGCCATCCTCGACGCCGGCGAGATCGTCCAGCGAGGGACCCCGGATGAACTCAAGTCGACCGTCTCCGCCGACGTGATCTACGTCCAGGTCGACGGCGACGAACGGGCTCAGCAGCGAGCCGTCGGCGCGCTGCTGCCGCTGCCCAACGTCGAAGACGCGCAGTGGGACTTCAACGAAGGCATCGCGGTCTACACCAGGAGCGGACACGAAACGCTGCCGCTGGTCGTGCGCAAGCTCGATGACGAGGAACTCCCGTTCAGCAACCTGCGGCTGGCCCGGGCCACGCTGGACGACGTCTTCTTCAAAGCCACCGGACACCGGATCGAACCCGGCGATCAGGCCGGCCAGCAGACCCCGGGCGGTCCGGCATGAGCGCCGTCCAGGCGCCGGGGGAACCACAGCTCTCCGCCTCGCGCGAGTCGGGACCGCTGCGCGTGCTCACCGACGCCCGCTATCTCGCCGGCCGCGCGATCCGCGAATCGCTTCGACAGCCTGGCGTCGAGATCACCAACGTCTTCATCCCGCTCTTCTTCCTCGCCGTCTCGACTGGCGCGATCGCCAACTTCTCCGAGCGCGGCTTCGGCGTCGAGAACTACCTCGCCTTCCAGCTCCCCGTCGCCGTCCTCCAGGCCGTCGCCGGCTCGTCGTCGGCCTCCGGCATCGCGATCGTCCTCGATATGGAGCGCGGCTACTTCGACAAGCTCCTGTTGACCCCCGCGTCCCGTTGGTCGTTGATCATTGGCCGAGTCTGGGCCGATGCCGTCCGGGCCGTCTTCTTCGCCACGATCATGCTCGTTGCCGCCCTCGTCGCCGGCTCCGGCATGGCCACCGGCGTCGCCGGCGCGATCCTCATCCTCGTCATCGCCGGACTCTTCGGCGGCGCCTACAGCGGCATTGGCATCTTCATCGCCATGCGAACCGGCAACGCCCAGGCCGCCCAGGCCGGTTTCCTGCTCTTCTTCCCGCTGCTCTTCATGGCGCCGGCCTTCGCCCCGCTCGCCGTCTTCGACGACTGGCTGCGGATCATCGCCACGATCAACCCCGTCACCTACATCATGGAAGGCATGCGCGGTCTCGTGATGGAGGGCTACGGCTGGCCCGTCACCGAGGGCGGCCAGATGGTCTTCGGAGACGACGGTCGTCCGCTGACCAAGGACCCGCCCGCCCTGCACTGGGCCTTCGTCTCGCTCGCCGGGTTCAGCATCTTCACCCTGACCATCGCCGCCCTCGCCCTCCGCTCCCGAACCCGCGCCGACTGAATTCCCCTCCGGCCCTCCCCCCTCCTTCCGGTTCCCTCTCCCTCTGGGAGAGGGCTAGGGTGAGGGTCCCCTCTCCCCCCGCGCAGCGGGGGGAGATGCCGCAGGCAGAGGGGGGCAAACGCTCGCGACTCCCGACCCAGGTCGCCCAACGACAGCACAAGACTCGTTACCCTGTCGAACGCTGCATTTCATGGACATAAGAGAGGTTCACATGCACAGTTTCCGCATTTCGAACGTCAGCCGATTCAGCCTGATTGCAATCGGAATCCTCGCATTGGTCGGTGTCATGGTCGGCGCCGCGATCACCGCCGGCGGCGGAGGCGGCGACACCGACGTCCGCATCCTCGCCCGCCAGACCGGCGACGGCCGCACGGAGGTCGCATTGCGGGTCGGCCACGGCGATCAGTCGCCGGCAGAACTGATCCTGCCCCGCGAGCGATTCCTCGCCGCCGACTCCGAGCCCGGACTCTGGCGCTCCAGCACCACGATCCACGTCGAAACCGAAGCAGGCGTCGCCCCCGACTTCGTCGGTCGGACCGCGACCGCCGAGATGCGCAGCCCCGACGGCGAATCCATGGGAACCGTCACCATCATCCAGGGTCCCCGCGGCCTGCTGATCCAGGCGCGGCTGACCGGCGTGCCCGAGGGTTGGCACGGATTCCACATCCACGAGACCGGCGCCTGCGATCCCGACTTCGCCGCCGCCGGCGGGCACTACGACCCAACCGGCATCGGCCACGGAGTCCTGCATGACGGCGGGCATCATCCCGGCGACACCGTCAACGTCTACGCCCACGCCGACGGCATCGCCAACGCCGACCAGTACACGGTCGACGCCACGCTCGGCCCCGGCGCGACGACGTTGTTCGACGCCGACGGCTCCGCGATCATCGTCCACGAAGGCCCCGACAGCTACGGAGAAGCCCCCGGCGCCGGCGCCCGCATCGCCTGCGGCGTCATCTCCCTCGACTGACCCGACTCCCTCTCCCCCCGCGCAGCGGGGGGAGATGTCGAGGAGCGACAGAGGGGGGCTCCCCCTCCACCTCAGCGGTTGCCCAACACCTACCCACTCGATAGCCTCAAACTGCATTAGAACCGCGAACACCCCTAGAGGAGCACCGAATGTCCTTCTTCCAGACCGCCCAGACTGTCAAAGCCCACTGCGACCTGCCCTGCGGCGTCTACGACCCCGCCCAGGCCAAGATCGAGGCGATGTCCGTCCTCAAGTCGATGGAGAAGTACAACGACTCCGACGACCACGACTTCAAGGCCCGCTGCACGATCGTCAAGGAACAGCGCGCCGAGGAAGTCAAGCACCACCTCTGGGTGCTCTGGACCGACTTCTTCAAGCCCCACCACCTCGAGGCCGACGCGTCAATCCACGAGCTCATGTGGAACGCGACCAAGGTCGCCGGCGAAGCCAAGAAGACCAACGACATCGCCAAGGGCCAGGAACTCATCGACCTGATCGACCAGATCAGCGAAAAGTTCTGGGCCACCGCCGAAGGCCCCGGCGCCGGCGTCTACGCGCAGTAGGCAGCCAAACAAGGGAATCCTTAGCCGCCTGCCACCTTGGCAGGCGGCTGTTGCATGTCCTCTCGTTGGGGTGACTGGGAAGACAGACGGCAATGGTTCAGGTATTCAAAGCAAGCGAGTTTGTGCTCAGAGCGGTGTTTGACGACACCTATCTGTTCAAGATTCCCACCTACCAGAGGCCGTACGCGTGGACCACTGATGAAGCAGATGAACTCCTAAACGACCTTATGGAGGCACAGCGCAAAGACCCTGATGATCCTTATTTTCTCGGTAGCATCATCCTGATCAAACAGGAGAGTTCCCCCGAAAGTGATGTCGTGGATGGCCAACAACGGCTGACGACCCTGACCATCTTGCTATGTGTACTTCGTGAACTCAGCAAGGATGACAATCACAAGGGCGAGATAAATCGGTTCATCTGGCAAGAGGGGAGCGAAGTGAACGAGACCCAAGACGAGCTTCGCTTAACGTTGCGGGAACGAGATCGCGACTTCTTCAGAGACCACATTCAAAACGGTGGCAGCATTGCCTCTCTGTTGGACGCAGATCGTGCAGGACTCTCTGACAGCCGAACGCGAATCGTCGAGAACGTGGCCCACATACACAAGAAGCTCGTTTCCCTGTCTGAGGCCCAGCTATGGGAATTCACGCTCTTCGTACTTCGGGGTTGCTTTCTTGTAGTGGTGGCTGCAACAAATCGTGACTCTGCCTACCGGATCTTTTCGGTGATGAACACCCGTGGGCTGGACCTTTCGCCGACGGACATTCTTAAGGCGGAGGCGATTGGTGACCTAGAAGAACGACTGCAGAGCGAGTACGCAGCGAAGTGGGAAGAATTGGAAGAAGAGTTGGGCCGGGACAAGTTTAGAGAGCTCTTTGCGCACATTCGAATGATCTACGGCAAGGATAAGCTCAGGGTTACGTTGCAGGAGGGATTTCGTGAGCATGTTCTGAGCGAGGTAAGCGGTCCAGCGTTCATTGATGAAGTCCTTGTGCCCTATGCCAAACTCTATGAAGTGATCGAAGACTCAGCGTATGTGAGTACCGAGAACGCTGAGGAAATCAACCGCTATATCGGCTTCCTAGGATTCCTGGACAATTTCGACTGGATTCCACCTGCCATGGAGTACCTTCGACTGCACGGCAACGCGAGTTCCAAAGTCTTGGACTTCCTCAAGAGACTGGACCGGCTCGCATATGGCCTCTTCCTTCGCAGAGCGGACACCTACGAGCGAATCGAACGATACGGGAGAGTGCTTACAGAGATTGAGCGGGGCGAGGCTGGCGGACAGGGTTCTTCTGCATTCGAACTCTCCGAAGCGGAGAAGGCCGAGATTCGCGAACGGCTGGCTGGAGATGTCTATCTGGTGACACGCGCAAGGTTACCGCTCCTGCTCCGTCTCGATGGACTGCTGGCCGATGCGGGCGCCACTTACGACCACAAGATTGTCACCGTGGAGCATGTGCTTCCCCAGAATCCAGCTGCAGACTCAGAGTGGCTAAAGACCTTCCCCAACGAGGACTTGCGCGGGTACTGGACGCATAAGCTGGCCAATCTGGTCCTGCTGCCCCGCCGAAAAAACTCAGCTGCTTCGAACTTGGACTTTGAAGAAAAGAAGAGCGTCTATTTCAGGCAGAAGGGCGTTTCCACGACGTTCGCCCTAACAACTCCTGTCTTGGATGAGGTCGAGTGGACGCCTGAGGTCTTGGGACGCCGACAGACTGAGCTAATGCAAAAGCTGGTAGACGAGTGGACTCTCGCGTAATGTGATGGTCCCTCTGGCAGGACTGAAACTCTCGACCTACCGTCCGAATTCCCCTTCTCCCTCCGATTCCGCCACCTGGGCGACTAGCGCCGGCGTCCCTGAATACCCACTCGCCTTGACCTCCAGGTGAACACCCTCGTGATCCTGCAGGCAGGCGATCACCTGAAAGAGATTGCGCGCCTGCGGATTGCCTGACGGACCGAACATCCGCATCAGGCCCTTCGGCTGCCGCTCGGTCAGAGAACCCAGCTGCTCGAAACCCAGGGTCGCGTTGATGTAGTCGCGAATCACCACCTTACCCGTGTCCAGGTCCCCGCTCAGCAGGCACTCGACACCCTCCTGCAACAACGCCCGGCGAAACTCGGGGTCGCGCTGAGCCCGAGCCCGCACCGTCTCCTTGAAGTCGCGAGTCAGTGCCATCGTTCACTCCTCTCGCCGCTTGCGGGCTCTGTAGTCCTCCCACAATGCCCGTGCGCGCTCAATGTTTCGCTGCTGCCTTCTCTTGGTGCCGCCGCCAAGCAGGATGATCAGTCGTTCTCCATCGCGTCCGAGGTAGATCCGGTACCCCGGTCCGGAGTGGATGCGAAGCTCCAGCACCCCGCTGCCGACGGTCTTGAGGTTGGAGAGATTGCCCAACTCCATTCGTGCCAGCGCCGTGCGCATCTTGGCTGCTGCGCCCGCGTCGAGGCCGTCAAACCAGCGACCGAACGGAGACCGCCCTCTCTCGTCGATGTACTCTCTGACCTCGATTACCGGAATATAGTACCATATCCGTTACCATGCCGACGTAACGCCCAGTCCCGCCGTGCCCGTTCCGCCAACTCCGACACACGCCCGATCCAGCGGCGACTCGCCCGCTACTGAGTGAAGTCCCGACCCTGCTTGTGTGGTCCCCCCGGGAGGACTCGAACCTCCAGCCTACGGATTAGAAGTCCGTCGCTCTGTCCGGTTGAGCTACGGGGGGTCAGCTTTGCGGGCGCCCCGCCTCGTAGTAGGCGGCCCCGCGCTTGTCCAATGATATGGCGATGCTTGCCGTCTCCGACGTCCCGTTCGGGTAGTGAAACTCCAACACGATCCGCCCTCGATGCGACCCCTCGGGCACGCCTCCGTCGGAAGCAGAGATCGGAATCACCGAGTGCTGCGGCCCCATTGCAAACTCGTAGCCGCTTCCCAGCGCGACGCCCGCCTGCACCCCGATGTCGAGCCAGCTCGGCGTGCTCACCACCTGCCAGGCCAGCAGTCCGCTCCCTGAGTTCCCGATCGTCAACCTCGCGCCGGACTGGGTCAGAACGCTCGAAGACAGATCCAGTTCGCTCAGCAAACCGTCCAACCGCGGCATGCCTAACAGCGCCGCTCGGTCCGGAGTCACGTTGACGGTCACGAGGTCCGGAGAATACGCCTGCGCGGGCAAGTCGAGGCTCATCCGCTCGCGGATCTGGTCGACCGTTTGCCAGAACAGGTCCGGATCCAGCGCGCCGCCCGGGACGGTCAGGCCGGGAATGTCCGGCAGGGCCACCGAATGCGGCTCCCACAGCCGCTGCCCGTTGACGACGGGCGGATTGATCACGCAGCCCAGGACCTTTTCCTGGTACGGGTAGTCAAACCAGTCGCTCTTGTCGTTGTCGCAGTCGTACGGCGGCCGGGCGGAATCATAAGCCGGGTTGCCGGGATGGTTCACCCAGGCCCAGCCGTTGTACGCCCACAACGCGAAGTACCAGGACTCGATGAAGCTCGGATCGCTCTCGCCGACGACCGGAAAGTAGTCCTCATTCCACTTCTCCGCCAGGATCCGCGCCCCGGCCGCGATGTTGTAAGCGAAGTGCGACGTCGCCAACGCCTCATAGCGCGAGGGCAACCCGCCGTCGTTGTCAATCGTGCTTGTCACTTGCATGATCCCGTAGCCGCAGTCCGACGAGAGTTTCACCGGCCCAACCGTTCCCCAGTCGACTTCGTATGCGGCCTGCGCGATCTTACTCTCAATCCAGGCGATGGCGTAGAGAATCTCGGCCGGAATCGCCGCCGAATGGTCCTCGACCCGTGCCGAGCCGACCGCCAGCGGCGGTAGCTGGAAGTCTTTGTCGTCGGGGAAGAGCCGGTTCGCACCGGCCAGTCGCAGTGTCTCCAGGTAAATCTGACGCGACTCGTGGGCTTCGAACGATTCGACGGAGAACGGCTGGCCGCCGCCGCTGTACGGGCAACTGCTCGGCGCGGCGCTCGCGCCCGACCAGATCTCAATCTTCGTCGCCGCCTGCGGCGCGAGCAGGCCGAGCAAGGCCCCCGCGAACACCAGCAGTCCCAGCGCCAGCCAGATCAGCAACCGCCGCCGACGGCGAGACTTGAACCAGGAGCCGTCCACTCGCAACATCGTCCCGTCGGCCCCGCCAGGCCCCGCGCCGCCGCATGCCGCCGCGCGTTCCGACTCTATCACGGACGTTCGTCGCTCCGCGCTGCGATACTGTGAGCAACATCAGGCGAGCGACCGGAAGATGCACCGGAACGCGGATTGGAGGTGCGCGTGGCGCGCATTGCGATTATCGGGCTGGGCTACATCGGAGGCTCCATCGGAATGGGCCTGCGCGCGGCCAGGCTGCGAGACACCGAAATCGTCGGCTTCGACGATTGGCGGGCGGCGCGAAACGCCGCCAACAAGCAGGATGCGGTTGACGAGATCGTCGGCAGCCCGCGTGAGGCGGTTGACGGCGCCGGCCTCGTCATCCTCGCGACTCCGCCGGCCGCGACTTCCGAGTTACTGGAACAGATCGCGCCGCATCTGGGCCGCGGCGCGGCGGTCACCGACACCGCAGCCTCGAAGGTCAAGGTTGGTGACCTGGCTGTTCAGCATCTACCCAACGGCGTGTCCTTCATCGGCGGTCACCCGATGGCCGGAGACGCCTCGGCGTTCGGCATCGAACACGCCAGCGCCGACCTCTTTCGAGGCAAGCGCTGGTTTGTCAGCCCCTCGCCGAATGCATCCGACAGCGCCGTCAAGTCGGTGCTGGGCATGGTCCGTGAGCTCGGAGCCACGCCTCACTTCCTCGATCCCGAGGAGCACGACTACGTCATGGCCGGCGTCTCACACCTGCCCCTGGTCGCGTCCTATGCGATGTTCACGATGCTGCGCAGCTCAGACGGCTGGCCCGACTTCGGTCGCGCCGCCGGCGACACCTTCCGGGCGATGACCGCCTTCAACTCGGGCGATCCCAGCATGACGACCGAGATCGCCGTCACCAACCGCGAGCAGATCAAGCACTGGATCGATCGCTACGTCCTGGAGCTCAATCGCGTGCGCAATCTCCTGGACGAGGAAGAAGAGGACGTGTTTCGCGAGTACTCCAGCGCGCAGATCAACCACGCCAAGTTCCTCGGCGGCGACGACCTCGACCCCGACGCCGGCGCGCAGCCCGACATTCCCGACGCGACCTCGCAGATGGCGGCCCTGCTGATCAGTCCGCGACTCTACGACAAGGTCCGCCAGATGACGAAGCGAAGCGAGGACCGGGAGAAAGAGCGGGAGGCGCGCGGACGCCGCTGGGGACGGGGCTAGCCGATGGCGTCGGAGATCACGGTGGAACCGGGCGGGCCGCTGCGCGGCGAGCTCCGTGTACCCGGCGACAAGTCGATCTCCCATCGAGCCCTGATCTGCAACGCGCTGGCCGCAGGCGAGGCCACCATCACCGGCCTGCTCGACAGCGCCGACTGCCGCTCGACCATGGCCTGTTTGCGCCGGTGGGGCGTCGAGTTCGACGAACACGGCGACACCGTCGTGGTGCGCAGCCCCGGACAGGACGGGTTCAGTCCGTCCTCCGGCGTGCTGGACTGCGGCAACAGCGGCACCTCGATCCGCTTGTTGAGCGGCGTCGCCGCCGGCCTGCCGTTTCGCAGCACCTTCGATGGCGACGAATCGCTGCGCGGGCGTCCCATGCGCCGCGTGCTGGAACCGCTGGCGTCCATGGGCGCCGGAGTCGATTCGCGGAGCACCGCGCCCTACTGGGTCGATGGCTCCAACGGACTGAGCAGGGGCTTCGACGGCGAGCTGGCCGTCGCCAGCGCCCAGGTCAAGAGTTGCATCGTCTTCGCCGCGCTGCGCGCCGACCAACCGAGCCGCATCGTCGAGCCCGGTCCATCGCGCGACCACACGGAGCGGATGCTGTCCGCCATGGGCGCCGACCTCGAAATCGACGGTGCAACGATCCATGTGCGCCCGGGCGCGATCCTGCGTCCCCGCGACCTGGAGGTTCCGGCCGACATCAGCGCCGCCGCCTATTGGATGATCGCCGCGGCGATGACGCCCGGCTCGGACATGTTGCTGCCCGGCGTCGGCGTCAACCCGCGACGTAGCGGCGTCATCGACGTCCTGAACGCCATGGGCGCGAAGATCGAGCTGCGAAACCGGCGCGAGGTATCGGGCGAGCCCGTTGCGGACATCGTGGTCAGCGGAGCTCCGCTGCACGGAACGCGGATCGACGGCGATCTGATCGTCACTGCGCTGGACGAACTCCCTGCGCTCGCGGTGGCGGCGGCGATCGCAGACGGCGTGACGGAGATTCACGACGCCGAGGAGCTGCGGGTCAAGGAGTCCGATCGCATCGCGACCACGAGAGCGATGCTGACCGCGATGGGCATCAAGGTCGACGACTGGAGCGACGGCATGCGCATCGTCGGCGGGCAACTGCGCGGCGCGACCGTTGACTCGCATGGCGATCACCGGCTCGCGATGTCCGCCGCCGTCGCCGCGCTGGCCTCGGAGCCGGAGTCCGGCCCGACGACAATCCTGGGCGCGTCCGCCGTCGACATCTCCTACCCGACCTTCTGGCGCGACCTCGACCGATTGCGTCATGTCCCGGTCTGAGTCGCAGCCTGATCCGCCGCCGCTGGTCGTCGTGATCTCCGGCCCGTCGGGCGCCGGCAAGGACACGGTGATCAACGAGGCGATGGCGCTCGACGAGTCCCTGGCCAAGGTGGCGACGGCGAAGACGAGAGCGCCGCGCCCGGGCGAGGTCGACGGCGTGCACCACGTCTTCCTGACCGATGAGGAGTTCGAGCGCTGGGTGGCCGAGGATGCGTTTCTGGAGCACGTGACGTCCTACGGCCATCGCAGCGGCGTACCGCGCGCCGCCGTCGACGAGCTGCTGGCCCAGGGACGCACGGTGATCCTGAGGACCGACGTTGAGGGCGCGCGGACGCTGAGAACGAATCTCGACGATCCGCTCCTCGTCTTCATCACTGCGCCTGACATTGACTCGCTCGAACGACGGATACGCGCGCGCGACGCCGAGACCGACGATGAAATCGCCGCCCGTCTGGCCGAGGCCGAAGCCGAAATGGCCGAAGCCGACCGATTCGACCTGGTCATCGTCAATGAAGACGATGCCCACCACAACGCTGCCCAGGACCTCGTGAACGCCATCGCCGCCAGAAGAACTCAAACCGCAGATGCCTCTGTCGCCCCCGACCTTTGACATCGCTGGCAACTCCCGTACCATCCGATCAGGAGCAGGAGTTCACGATGTCCGCGAAGTGGTTCAGCGTTGAGACCGGGACGCACATGCGTCCGTCCGCGCACTGCCACACGTCGGGCGGCCAGGGGGTCTGGCGAGGCGCACGCTAAGTCGTCCCGCCGACGCGGCTCCGTCCTGCCGACCCAGCAGCCCGCCGCGTCCCACTCCAGGAGCCTGTTCCCATGCCGTTGACCGGCGAACTCACCCCCAGTCTCGACGAATTCAAACAACTGGCCGCCGACGCGCACGCGTCGCGAAGCGGCAACTACGCCGCCATCTACCGCGAGGTCCTGGCGGATCTCGAAACTCCCGTCTCCGCCTTCCTCAAGGTCAAGCGCGGATCCTATTCCTTCCTGCTCGAATCGGTCGAAGGCGGCGAGCGTCCCAGCCGCTACTCCTTCATCGGCACCGAGCCGTACCGGATCTTCCGCGCGCCCGCCGGCGGCGACATCGATCCGCTCAAGGAAGTCGAAGCGGAACTGGACCGCTTCGACCTGGTCGCCAATCCCGATCTGCCGCCGTTTCATGGCGGAGCGGTTGGATACCTCTCCTACGAATCGATTCGCCACTTCGAGCCGCGAGTCCAACCGGCCGATCAGGATCCTCACGGACTGCCCGAAGCGCTCTTCCAGTTTGTCGACACCGTGTTGCTCTTCGATCACCTCAAGCATGTGATCAAGGTGGTCACCCATGCGCGGCTCGACGGTGACGTCGAATCCGCCTATCGGGCTGCCGAGTTCCGTATCAACGAGCTCGTCGAGCGGCTGCAGTCGGGACCGCCGATCCCGCCCGGCGATGCACCCGAGCCGCTGGGACACTCCAGCGCGATCCGTTCCAACATGGAGCGCGAGGCGTACTTCTCCGACGTCAAGCAGATCATCGACTACGTGGTCGCAGGCGACATCATCCAGTGCGTCTACTCACAGCGATTCTCCCGCGAAACCTTCGTGCATCCATTCAACGTCTACCGCACGCTGCGCACGGTGAATCCGTCGCCCTACACGTATTACCTCGAGATGGAAGACCACCAGATCGTCGGCACGTCGCCGGAGTTGCTCGTGATCGTCGAGGACGGCAAGGTCTCCACCCACCCGATCGCCGGAACGCGGCGTCGCGGATTCAGCGACGCGGAAGACGCCGCACTCGAGGCCGAGTTGCGCGCCGACGAGAAGGAGATCGCGGAGCACGTGATGCTGCTCGACCTGGGTCGCAACGACATCGGCCGCGTCGCCAGGCCGGGCACGGTTCGCGTGACGCAGGAGCTCGATGTCGAGCGCTACAGCCACGTGATGCACCTCGTCTCGCACGTCGAAGCTGATCTGGCCGAAGGCGCGACCTCCTTCGACGCGGTGCGCGCCACCTTCCC
This sequence comes from Dehalococcoidia bacterium, assembly GCA_965204335.1. Taxonomy (GTDB): domain Bacteria; phylum Chloroflexota; class Dehalococcoidia; order Bin125; family Bin125; genus Bin125. Next base: position 1,837,976 of record OZ241982.1, read on the forward strand.
GGCCGGCACGGTCTCGGGCGCGCCCAAGATCAGGGCGATGGAGATCATCTCGGAGCTCGAAGCAGATCAGCGTGGTCCCTATGCGGGCGCTCTGGGCTACTTCGGCTTCGGCGGCAACATGGAGACCGCGATCACGATTCGGACGATCATCATGCAGGACGGGGTCGCCTCGGTTCAGGCCGGCGGTGGCATCGTCTTCGACTCCAAGCCGACCAGCGAGTTCGACGAAACCGTGAACAAGGCGATGGGCATGTTTACCGCCCTCGACCTGGCCGAGGAGCGCTCACGCGCCGATGTCGTCACTGGCGGATCGCGGGGCTACTGATGCCCGAGTCGCTGATCATTGGCTACGGCGTCGTCTTTGACGATGCCGGCCGCGTCCTGCTGCTGCGCCGACGCTCGCATGAGGCGCTCTGGCCCGGCGATTGGTGGCTGCCCGGCGACGTCACTCCGTTGTCGGAGGAACCGGACGACACGGTGCCCCGAATCTTCGAGCACTTGCTGCGGCAGCGAGTCCGGGCCGGCTACGCGCATACCGTCTACGGCGAAGAGCCGTCCAGCGGCAGACACACGGTGCACAATGCGTACGTCGTGACCGTCGAGGAATCGCTCGATGGAGCACCCGAGGATGAGTCCAATCCATTCGACGCCATGGAATGGTGGGACGTGCCCTCTGCGTTCAATGAGCTGCCCGAGCCGCAAGCCGAGTTGCTCGCGACTGTGGTCGAACGCCGCCAGTCCGGCTGGGACTTCGACCTGGACTCAAGCCTTGATCAGCTCTTCGGCCGCATGGAGACCGAAGGAGCTCACGCCGAGCCCCACGAGGTTGCCGCGCAACCGCCCGTCCGCCTCACGACGAGAGTTGAATCACTCATCCAACTGGCGATCAACGCCGCTCTGGACACCGACAGGGATCTCCAACGCGATTTGCAAGCGGCTCGGGACCAGGGATGGACATCGACCGAGCTGGAACAGGCCGTTGATCTCGGTCGGAAGGCGCGCGCGAGCCGACCGCCTACCTAGAATGCGCGCCAACGAGAGACGCGCGGAAACGAGGAACTGACATGGCGACTCACGCAGAACGACGCAAAGCAGGCAGTGAGTTGCTGTCCGAGATGACCGGTCAGCCGGTGGGATTCGCTTCCGCCGCCGAGCAGCGCACCGGCGCATTCGGCAGCTACGTGGTCGACTACATCTTCGGCCAGGTCTGGCAGGGCGATGAGCTCACGCGCCGCGACCGAAACATCGTCGCGCTCGCCATGCTGGGCGCGCTGGAGCGCCTGCAAGCAGTCCAATTCCACGCCAGCTTCGGCCCGGCCAATAGCGTCACGCGCGAGGAGATGACCGAGATCGCGTTGCAGATCGCCGGCTACTCCGGTTTCCCGGCCGGCAACGAGATGATCAACGTGCTGGTCGAGGCCTGGAGCAACGCTGACGGCAAGCCCTACCTGATTCCGCCGGCCGAGTACAAGGACGACGACCAGCGCCACCGCGACGCCGTCGACGTGATGCGCACCCTGAACGGCCGCGACGAAGCACAGGATCCGGCCGAGGCCCTGGCCGGCATGGAGCGCATTGGGCCGGTCGGCAAGCTCGCTTTCGAGTTCGCCTTTGGCGATCTCTGGTCGCGCTCTCAGCTCTCGCGTCGCGATCGTTCGCTGGTCGTGGTCTCGATCCTGGTCGCGCTCAACAAGACCGAAGAGCTGCAGTTCCACATCCCCGGGGCGCTCAACCACGGCGTCACCGAAACGGAACTTGAGGGCGTCATGGCGACGGCCGCGCCGTACTGCGGGTTCCCGCGCGCGGTCGAAGGCTTCCGCACCATGCGCCGCGTGCTGCGCGAGCGGGAAGCACAGGAGGGCGGCAACGATGGCGGTTGATACGTTACTGATCGACAACTACGACTCGTTCACCTACAACCTCTACCAGTACCTCAGCGAACTGGGCGCCGATGTCGTCGTGCACCGCAACGACAAGATCACGCTCGACGAAATCCAGGCGCTGGAACCGCGCCGAATCGTGATCTCGCCCGGACCGAAGACACCGAAGGAGGCCGGAGTCAGCGTCCCCGTGCTGCAACGCTTCAGCCCCACGATTCCAACGCTCGGTGTCTGCCTGGGACACCAGGCCATCGGAGACGCGTTCGGCGCAACGGTCGGTCCCGCCGGCGAGATTCGCCACGGCAAGGTGTCCTCGATCGAGCATGACGGCGCCGGCGTCTTCGCCGGCCTGCCCAATCCGATCGAGGCGACCCGCTATCACTCGCTGATCGTCGAGCCCGACACGCTGCCCGACGAAATCGTTCCGTCGGCATGGTGCGAGCGGGTCGACGGCAGCGGCAGAATCCTGATGGGCATGCGCCACACCGAGTACCCGATCGAAGGCGTCCAGTTCCATCCGGAATCGATCCGCACCAAGACCGGCCACGCGATGCTGCAGAACTTCCTCGATCAGTCAGAGGCCTACTACCGTGACTGACGCCGATCTGGGTCCGGCGCTGGTGGCGGTGATCGACGAAGGCCGGAGCCTGACCGACGCGGAAGCGTCGGCAGCGATGGACGCGCTCATGTCGGGTGAGGCCGACGAAATCCAGGCCTCGGCGCTGCTCACCGGGCTGCGGATGAAGGGCGAATCGGTTGACGAAGTCGTGGGACTGGCGCGCGCGATGCGCGAGCACGCCCTGCGCGTCGAACTGTCTGACCTCCCGCGGCTCGCCGACACTGCCGGCACCGGAGGCTCGGGTAGACACACCTTCAACTCGTCAACGGCGGCCGGGTTCGTGCTCGCCGGCTGCGGCGTTCCCGTCGCCAAGCACGGCAACCGCGCCATGTCGTCCAGCGTCGGCAGCGCCGATGTGCTCGAAGCGCTGGGCGGACAGATCAGCGTCAGCCCCGCTCAGGCGGCGCAGCTCATCCGCGAAGTCGGCTTCAGCTTCCTCTTCGCCCAGGCGTTTCATCCGGCGATGCGGTTCGTCGCGCCGATCCGTCGGCGGATCGGGATTCGAACCGTGTTCAACATTCTCGGTCCGCTGACCAATCCCGCACGTGCGACGCATCAACTGATTGGCGTCGCCCGACCGGAGCTCGGTCCCTTGATGGCCACGGCGCTTGGCCGGCTCGGTGTGCGTCGAGGTCTCGTCGTTCACGGCCGCGAGGGACTGGATGAGGTGTCGCCGTCGGGCGAGACGACGTGCTGGCAAATCGACGGCGACGAGCTGACCGAGTTCACCGTCTCGCCGCAGGACTTCCAGATTCGACCGGTTCCGCTCTCCGCCGTTCGCGGCGGCGAGACCGCTGCGCAGTCGGCAGCGATGATGTACGACGTGTTGGGCGGCAAGACATCCGCTCTGACCGGCTTCGTGACGCTGAACGCCGCGGCCGGCCTGCTCGCGGCCGATGAGGTCCCCACGTTCGCCGAGGGAGTCAGCCGCGCGGCGGAATGCATCGATGACCAGCGCGCGCTGCGCAAACTTGAACTGTGGGTCGAGCGCTCACAGGCGATCGCTGCAACCGAAGCGATTGAGGCGACATCATGACATCCGTGCTCGACCGCATCGTTGCCGAGACCCGCGCCTCCGTCGCGGAACGCAAGCTGAAGACGCCACTGGAGGAACTTCAGCGTCTGGCCGCTCTGCGAACCGGCGGCAACGACTTCGTTGAGGCGCTGAACCGGCCGGGCGTCGGCCTGATGGCCGAGATCAAGCGTGGCTCGCCGTCGAAGGGCCTGTTCGCGCCGGATCTCGTCCCGGCCGACCTGGCCTGCACCTATCGAGACATCGGCGCAGTCGCCGTCTCGGTCTTGACTGCGCCGGCATTCTTCGCCACCGACGACGACCTCTGCGCCGCCGTCGCCGCGCTGGCCGGCAGCGGCCTTCCCGTCCTGCGCAAGGAGTTCCATGTCGATCCGTACCAGGTCGCCGAAGCGGCCGCCCTGGGCGCCGACGCTTACCTGATCATCGCCAAGACGCTCGACGCGAACCGGCTCGCGGAGCTGTCTCGGGCAGGCGACGATTTCGGATTGACGACGTTCATTGAGGTCACCGACGAGGCGGAAACGGAAATGGCCCTTGCCGCCGGAGCCGTCGCCATTGGGATCAACAACCGCAACCTGCATACATTTGAAGAGGACCTGGGTACCACGGAACGGCTCCGCCGATTCATCCCCGATTCGGTCCCGGTCGTCGCCGCGAGCGGCGTTCGCACGCGGGAAGACATGAAGCGGATGGAGGATTGCGGCGTGAATGCGGTCTTGATCGGAGAGGCGCTGTCGTCGGCAGCCGATCCGCACGCCAAAGCCAAGGAGTTGCTGGGCCGATGACGTTCGTCAAGGTTTGCTCAGCCCGCGCCGTCGAGCACGCCGAGTGGGCGCGCGAGGCCGGCGCCGACGCGATCGGCATGATATTCGCCGACGCGCCCAGGCGTATCGAACTGAAAGTCGCCCGGGCCATCCGTCGAGAACTGGGCCCGCGCGTCGAGATAGCCGAAGCAACGGCCGACACCATTCAGCGGGAACGAGAACAGGCAGGTCGGCCGCTCCTGGTCGGCGTGTTCGCGCGACAGTCAGTCGACGAGATTCAGCGGGTCCTGGACCGGGTTGATCTGGACATCGTCCAGCTCAGCGGCGGCGAGCATCCGGCGTTGTCGGGACGTATACGGCGAGCCGTCGTTCGCGCGGTGCATGTGCAGGAGGGAATGGACGCGCGCGCCGTCCTCAGGGAGATCGACCGCGCTCCAAACACGTTGACTCATCTCGAACCGAAGTCAAAACAGGGCGGCGGCATGGGACGGACCTTCGACTGGTCCCTGGCGGCTGAGGTCGCCCGCGCGCGGCCGTTTTTCCTGGCCGGTGGACTCAACCCCGACAACGTCGGCGAGGCCGTCCGCACGGTCCAACCCTGGGCCGTCGACGTGTCGTCCGGCGTCGAGACCGACGGTGTCAAGGATCGAGAGAAAATCCGCGCGTTCATCGCCGCGGCGAAAGGCGAGGGTGTGTCGTGACCAGCGAAAGCGGAGCCTTCGGTCCGTTTGGCGGGCAGTTTGCGCCCGAGACCTTGATGCCTGCCCTGGCGGAGCTCGAAGACGCTTGGCAGCAGGCCCAGTCCGATCCGGTGTTCCGATCGGAACTCGACGGCATGCTGCGCGACTACGTCGGGCGAAGAACGCCGCTCACCCATGCCGAGCGACTCTCCGAGCAGCTCGGCGGCGCCCAAATCTGGCTCAAGCGCGAGGACCTCGCCCACACCGGAGCGCACAAGATCAACAACGCACTGGGCCAGGTCCTGCTGGCCCGGCGGATGGGCAAGCCGAGGATCATTGCCGAGACCGGCGCCGGCCAACACGGCGTCGCTACCGCGACCGCCTGCGCCCGCTTCGGGATCGAGTGCATCGTCTACATGGGCGAAGAGGATGTCCGCCGTCAGGCGCTCAATGTCTTTCGCATGAACTTGCTGGGCGCGGAGGTCGTTCCGGTCAAATCCGGCGCCAGAACGCTCAAGGACGCGATCAACGAATCGATCCGCGACTGGGTCACCAACGTGCGAACCACGCACTACCTGATCGGCAGCGCCATCGGACCCCACCCGTATCCCGTGATCGTGCGCGAATTGCAGTCCTGCATCGGCCGCGAGGCCAAAGACCAGTTGCAGGAGAAGATTGGCAAGCTGCCCGACATCGCGATCGCCTGCGTGGGCGGCGGCAGCAACGCGATCGGTCTCTTCCACCCGCTGATCGATGATCCGGTTCGCCTGATCGGGGTTGAGGCGGCCGGCGAAGGCCTGGAAGCGAGGCACGCCGCCACGCTCTCAGCGGGATCGCCCGGCGTGCTGCACGGCACGCGAACCTACGTGCTCCAGGACGACCACGGACAAATCACCGAGGCCCACTCCATCTCGGCCGGCCTCGACTACCCCGGCGTCGGACCCGAGCACGCCTGGTTGATGCTGACCGAGCGTGCAGAATATGTCTCGGTCACGGACGACGAAGCCCTCGATGGGCTGAAACTGCTCTCCGAAACCGAGGGCATCATCCCGGCCCTCGAGACCGCTCACGCGATTGCCTACGCCGCCAAAATCGCGCCGGCGATGAGCCCCGACGAGACGATCCTGATCGGTCTCTCGGGCCGGGGCGACAAGGACGTCGAGATCGTCCGCGACGCACTGGCCGCGCGAGCAGAATGATGCCCGGTGACGCGATCGATCCGATCGCGTTCGCGACTCCGTTCCCGAATTGCGGCGTTCCATGACTCAGCCTCAAGAGATCGAGCAATTCGAGAGCGACGAGCCGCAGGATCGAGGCCTGGAGGGCTTCAAACTGGTCGGCTGGGGCCTGCTCTGCACGCTCGTCTGGCTGGTCGTGCTCTTGTTCACCGGCGTGATCGTCCGCGTCATCGACGACGCCGACGAGGCGACCAGCGAGACCGGGCTGCTCGCATTCGTCATCGGACAGGGCGCGGCCGGATTGATCGGCTGGCTGGTCCTGCCGAAGCTGATCATGCGCCGAAGGCGGACGCCGCAGATCGTTTCCTGGCGTCGTCCGACCGGATCGGATCTCGCCTGGGCAATCGGCGGACTCCTGCTGATCTACGCCGTCCTCTACGCCTACACGGTGATCGTGACGACCGCCGGAGCTGACTCGCTCGAACCCCAGTCCACGATTGACGATGATCGGCTGTTCATACACACCTCGGTCATGATCGCGCTCGGCATCCTGGTGATCGTCTGTGCGCCGATCTACGAGGAGGCGTTCGCGCGTGGGTTCGTGCTCGGAGGATTGCGGCCGCACTGGGGCATGATCCCGGCCTTCATCGTGTCGGCGGCTGTCTTCTCGGCGCTCCACGCCGACCTCGGCAGCCTGATCCCCTTTGCGATCGCCGGAGTCATACTGGGGGTCGTCTATCTGCGCACAGGATCGCTGACGGCGGCGTCTATGGCGCATGTTGGCTTCAACGTAATCGGATTCTCGGCGACGCTGGTGCAACAACTCGGTTGAGAGGACACGATGGCGGATCTCGGACAGCGATATCAACACGCCTTCGCCGCCTCAGCGGCGCGCGCCGACGGGCCGTTGCTGTTCCCGTTCCTGATCGCCGGCTTCCCGACGCCCGAGCAAACGCCCGACCTGATCCGAGCCGCCATCAGGGGAGGTGCGGGCGGGTTCGAGATCGGAGTCCCCTTCTCCGATCCGCTGGCCGACGGTCCGGTGCACCAGGATGCCTACACGGTCGCGCTGGCAGCCGGGGCGACGCTCGACACCGCTCTCGACGCGTGCCGCGCCGCCCGTCAGGCGGCGCCGGACATTCCGATCACCCTGATGGGTTACCTGAATCCCTTCCTCTCCTATGGGACATCCGGTCGGGACGAGACCCTCGCTCCGGGTGAGGCCATCGGCCAACCGATGCAGCCATTGGCGCGGCGCGCCGCGGAGGCCGGTGTCGACGGCGTCATCGTGGTCGATCTGCCCGTCGACGAATCGGATGCAGCTCGCGAGGTCTTCGCTGCCCACGGCATCTCCCTCGTCTACCTGCTCGCGCCCACATCGACCGAGGAGCGCATTGCCGCCGTGGCCGAACGCGCCTCGGGCTTCATCTACCTCGTTTCGTTGACCGGCGTCACCGGGGCGCGGGATCAGGTCGCAGCGGATTTCAGGGCGTTCGTCGGGCGGGTACGGGCCCTGACTGATACGCCGTTGGCAGTTGGATTCGGCATCAGCCGCCGCGAACACGTGGTGGAGGTCGGCAAACTGGTCCCCGCTGCTATCATCGGTTCAGCGCTGACCACGACAATCGCGTCGGCGCCGGTCGATGGCCGAGTTGAGGCCGTCGAACGATACCTTGAGGTGGTTACCGGCCGCCGGAGTGAAACGACAAGCAAGTGATCAACCGAAGCCCTGTGGTTTTGATGATCGATAACTGCGTCTATATCTCCGCGGCCGGCATCTTTGACGCCGGTCGCTAGATCGCGTGCCGACGAATCTCGTCAAATCGCTGATCGCACTGCTGCAACCTCCACCAGTCCCTTTGCCCCACCGATGGAACGACTAAGCACCTGACGATGGCCAATCGCGATTCAGACCAGGTCTGGCGTCTGCGTGGCATTCGCGGCGCGACGACGGTCGATGCGAACACGCGCACCGACATCATCGAAGCGACCGAAGAGTTGCTGGCCGAGATGATCGTCCAGAACGACATCGAATCGAGCGAGGTGGCCTCGGTCTGGTTCACGACGACGCCGGACCTCAACGCCGAGTTTCCCGCCGTCGCCGCGCGCCTGACGTTCAAGTGGAACCACGCCGCCCTGATGTGCGGACACGAGATGCAGGTGCCCGGTTCGCTGCCTTCCTGTCTGCGCATCCTGTTGCATGTCAACACGCCGCTCAGGCAGAACCAGATCCAGCACGTGTATCTGCGCGGAGCCAGGGTGTTGCGAACGGACTTAACGGTTAACACAGAATCAACACGTTCGGTTCGAGATTTCCTGAGAAGCTTCAAGGGAGACCCCGAACCGTACAGCGAATGAGTGAAAAGGTGACGACATGCTGATTGTCATGAGAATGGGCGCGACCGACGAACAGGTTCGAGGCGTGCTCGCACGACTGAAGGAATTCGATCTCGAAGGCCACCTGTCTCCAGGCAAGGAGCGCGTCGTGATCGGCGCCGTGGGCGTGATCGGCGACCCGGACATCCGGACCCAGATGAGCCGGATGAACGGCGTTGACGAGGTCATCGCCATCTCGCGCCCATACAAGCTGACCGGTCGCGAGTTCCAGAAGGAAGACACCGTCATCGATGTCGGCGGGGTCAAGATCGGCGATGGAAACATGGTCGTGATGGCCGGCCCGTGCTCGATCGAGAACGAAGAGCACATGGTCACGACCGCGAAGGCAGTGGCGGCATCGGGCGGTCAAATCCTGCGCGGCGGCGCCTTCAAGCCGCGCACCTCGCCCTACGCCTTCCGCGGTCTGGGCGAAGAGGGCTTGCAGCATCTGGCCACCGCGCGCGACGTTACCGGGCTGCCCGTGATCACCGAGGTCATGGACGCTCGCGATGTCGAACTCGTGGCCCGCTACGCCGACATCCTGCAGATCGGCACGCGCAACATGCAGAACTTCATGCTGCTCGACGAGGTCGGTCTGGCGCGCAAGCCGGTCATGCTCAAGCGCGGGCTCTCGTCCACGATCGACGAGTGGCTGCTCGCCGCCGAGTACATCATGGCCAAGGGCAACCGTGACGTCATCCTGTGCGAGCGCGGCATCCGCACGTTCGAGACCGCCACGCGCAACACGCTCGACCTCGCGGCGGTGCCGGTCGTCAAGCGGCTCAGTCACCTGCCGGTCGTCAGCGATCCGGCCCACGGCACCGGCCACTGGTACCTCGTCGAGCCGATGGCGCGTGCATCAATGGCGGTCGGGGCCGACGGCCTCATGATCGAGGTTCACCCGAACCCTGACCACGCCATGTCTGACGGTCCGCAGTCGCTGACGTTCGAGAACTTCGACACGCTGATGCGCTCACTTGAGCGCGTGGGCGAGGCCGTCGGTCATCCGCTGGCGCCGCAGCCGCAACTCGCCGCCGTCGCCGACTAGCGTCGGCCCGCCACCTGCCCGCCACCTGCCCGCCACCTGCCCGCCACCTGTCGCGATGTCAACGCGGTGGGCCCTCCGGCGAGCTACTGCTCGCTCGTGAGGGCCCGTCTGGCGGCCTCGTCGCGTTGGTCGGCGGCCTGTGACTGTTCGCTCTGCTGGACCTTGAACTCGAGCTGGTCGACCGCCCCGCCGACCGAGGTCTGCATGGTGCGCAGCTGGTCGCTGAGGCGACGCAGCATCTCCAGGGAGTATCGGTCCGCCTCGAGGGCCTGGGAGACGGCTTCGGTCGTCGCCTGGCCGCGGATTGCTGCAGCTTCCTGGTTGGCTCGCGTCGTGGCTTCGGTCGCCGACTGATAGGCCTGATCGACGATGCTCTGCGCCCGAGCCTCGGCAGCCTGCACCAATTCATGAACGGAGATCTGCTGCTCGGCGTCCTGTCGAGCCTGCTCGGCGAGGATCGCCGCCTCTTCCTGGGTGTGTTGCAGCAGCCGCTCGCGCTCCTCCAGCAGGCGCTGGGCCTGATCGGCCGAGGCCGGCGCAGCCATGCGCAGCCGGTCGATCAGGTCGAGCAGTTGCTCGCGGTCGACGGTCCAGCCGGAGCCGAAGCGACTGCGTCGACCGGCCAGTACTGCCGCTTCGATCTGGTCAATCAACTCAAGGAGGTCGATGATCAGCTCCTGCCCGTGAACCCGCCTCGGTGAACCCTGATTTCGACTCTAGCGCAGGGTTGACCGAGCGGAGCTCCAAACAGGATCAGGGTTGAGGCGGACCATACCGCTTGATGATGGCCTCGTTGACGTTGGGCGGCACCAAATCGTCGACCGCCTGCTTCAGGGAAGCCAGTTCTCGAATCCGGCTGGCCGAGATGAACAGATGCTCATGGCCGGCCATCAGGAAGACCGATTCGATATGCGGCGCCATCTTCTTGTTCATCAGCGCCATGTCGAACTCGGCTTCGAATCCGGTCACCGCGCGGATGCCGCGGACGAGCACGCTGGCGCCCACCTCATCGGCAAAGTTGACGACCAACCCGGTGAACTTGGCCGCGCGCACATTCGGGCAGTGCCTGGTGGCGCCCTCAATCATCGCCAGACGCTCGTCCACGTCGAAGGTCTCGCTGGAGCGCGGATAGATGGCCATGACGACCTCGTCGAACATGCCCGCCGCGCGCTGGACGATGTCCAGGTGGCCGTTGGTGATAGGGTCGAATCCGCCGGGATAGAGCGCGATCGTCATGACTGGGCCTCCGCGCGATACGTGTCGATAGCGCCGTCACCATAGCGCCGTTGATCAATCCGCACTAGACCGCCAATCCGATCCGGCGGCGCGGGAACGCCGCCGGATGCTCGCGTCAGGCGTCTCCAGACCGCGATCGCGCCTGTCGGCAGACTGGCGCGTTCCATGAATGCCTCGATCACGGGCCTGGCGTCGACGCGATAGGGCGGGTCGATGAAGATCAGGTCCGGATCGAGCGGAATCCGCGAGAAGCAGCGTTCGACCGGTACGCGATGCACGCGAGCCTGTTCGGTCAGCCCCAGCTCCTCCAGGTTCCGCCGGATGACGGCGCAGGCCGGGCCGTTGCGCTCGACGAAATCGACCGACTCGGCCCCACGGCTCAGCGCCTCGAGCCCGAAGTACCCCGCTCCCGCGTAGAGATCAAGCACCCGGCCCCGCTCGACCAGTTCCTGGATCTGCGGACGGTCGAATACCGCCGAACGAACGATCGCCGTGGCCGGACGCGTGCCGTTGGCCGGCGATCGCAGCCGCCGACCGGCCAGCCGGCCGCCGACGATCCGCGGTTGCGCCCTCGACATCACTCCGTCTCCTCGACTCGAACCGGCACGGTGATCACGTGGCCGACCCGCACGTCGCCATCCGAGACCACGAGCTGGGCCCGATAGTCGCCGGGCGTCGTGGGCAGATCCCAGAACTGCCAGCCGCTTCCGCTGGCGCCGGACAGTTCGCCGGCCTCCACGCCGAAGACTGGATCGAACAGGATCGCATTCGGCAGTCGACGGTCGGGAGTGCCGGCCTCGAAGAACGCCGCGACGGCCGGCCAGAGGTTGGCGTTAGCCGGGTCGGCGGATGCGTTGCTGATATAGACCCCGCCCAGGCCGTGCGTCGAGACCACCTCCAGTTGGAACGCCGCGCTGAACCGGTTGTGGATCCACACCGTGACCGCTGCGCCCGTCTGGTCGGGATAAGTGAACGTCACGATCCGATTGACACTGTCCCAGCGAATCCCGCCGGCCAGGTTGTCGAGCAGGATTGACGTGCCCTGGAGCGTCACCCGCGCCCCGGGTCGATAGGGGCCGGGCTCGCGGATGCTCAGCTCGGACGCGGTCCCCAGGGCGGCGCGCTGCGTCGTCTCGCGGAATCCGCTGGAGTCGCGAATCACTGCATTGGAACGCAGCGCCAGCAGAAGTTTGTTTGACTCAATCCGCTCGATCAGGGTCGGTAGCGACGCGTCGATCGCGGCCTGGAACACGGTCGGATCGAGCGGCGGCTCGATCACGACGAAATCGGCCGAGGCGCCGAGTTGCGAGAGGTCGTACGCGCCTTCTCCGACTCCGCCCGCTGCCGTGATTGGAATATGCACGGCGAGTCCGCGGTCGTCTCGGTGCAGTCGGTCCGCGAGTTCGCTGATGAACGATGTGAACTGGGATCGCAGGGCCGGGGAAACGTTGACGTAGTGAATGTCCACGCCGTCGTAGCGTCCGCTGTTGATCCCGTGCTGGATGTTGGCGATGTGCTGTCGACGCAGATCGTCGGACGCGAGGATGTCGTTAACCAACTCGGCCTGATCGGCGGTCGCATAGACGGTGGGCCAGATGTTCTGAGGCACGGCCGTGGCTGAAAAACTGACGCTGCCCAGCAGCGAGCCGTCGCCGCCGGGCTGCCAACCGTCGGGATGGACCAGCGTCAGCGAGCCGGCGAGGATGGATTGCGGCTCCTGACCGTGGGGCAATCGGCCGGCGATGACGTCGCGGAATTGCAACCGTCGAAGGATCGCCAGGTTGTCGGGCGGTTGGCTGAGGGTGATTCGCGCTGATACCCGATCGCTGCTCAGCGCGGCGTCACCCAGCCTGACCCAGTCCTCCCCGTTCCAGGTGTAGGCGCCAAGATTCCTGGCGTCCTGTGTTGGATTGGTCAGGCGCAGCTCGAACTCGAAGGGCGGCTGACGACCCTCCGGGTAGCGAAACTCATAGATTGGCGAGGCAGCGCCCAGGACATCCGGGATCGGCGGGACGGGATCCATCAATCGCGCCTCGTACAGCACCGGAAGCGACTCGGCAGGGTCGCCGCTCTGGACCGTGCCGTCGGCGTCATCCGAGGCGAAGTTCGTATCGATCAATCCGGGCTCGAAGAACAGCACGATGATCACCGCGGCGAGAAGCGCAGCGATGATCAGGATGAGCATCACGCCCAGTCCGCGGCCCCCGGTCGGCGGCACGCCCTGACCCCTGCCGCCGCGCTGACCCGGCGGACCCAGCCGCCTCGACGGCGCCGGCACCGGTGGAGACGGCTGCTCCGGTTCCGGATCGAATGGCGCGGACGGCGCCGGCTGTCGCGCCCGGCGGCCTCGCCGCGGCGGCGCCGCCGGAGGTTCGCCGACACGTCTGACGGGTCGCGGCTGCCATTCGCCGCCGTCGCGGGTCGTCACGGCGCCCGCAAGTCGGGTGAGATGCTCAGGCGGTACTCTTCGCCCTCGCGATGGATGTGGACGATCACCGGCACGTTCGGTTCCAGTGTCGCCAGCACGTTGAGGTACGGGGATTCCGCGTTGATCGGTGTTCCGTTGAGTTCACGCAGGACGTCGCCGGGCCGGATCCCGGCACGGGCGAACGCACCGCGCCGCTTCAGTTCAATCAGGAACGAACCTTCGCTGACCTCGAGATCGAGTTGCTTCGCCGCGGTCGGAGTGAGCAGCCGTTCATCGACAACGCCGAACGTGGGCCGCGGGTAGAACCCCCGCTCCGCGATCGCTCGCGCGACGTCAAGCACGGCGTCGATCTGGACGGCAAATCCGACACCGTCCACGAAGTCCCCCTCGTGAGTGGTCCGGGCAATGACCGCGGTCATTCCGATAATGTCGCCGTTCAAGTCCACCAGGATCCCGCCGGAGTTGCCATGATTCAGCGCGGCGTCGGTTTGGATGAGATTGTCCTGTTCATACCGCTCTCTGAAAAAGGACGTATCCGGATCGCTCACGATGCCGACTGTGACGGCGATTTCTTGTCCCAGAAGCGTATTGCCAATCGCCAGCACGGTCTCGCCGGCGTCGACAGAGCTCGCGCTGCCGAACGCGGGAACGACGAGTTCCTCGACGGCTTCCGCCTCCTGAATCCGCAGCACCGCCACGTCCGAGAACGGGACATCGTTGCCGACCGGCCGGGCCGGATGACGGTCGCCGTTGGGGAAGATGACGACAAAGGTGGTCTTGTCTTCGATCACGTGCGCCGCAGTCACGATATGGCCCGCTTCGTCCAGCACGAATCCGGTCGCCAGCGCGGCGGGGACGATGACCACGCCCTCTTCGTTGGTCCGCTCGGGCCCCTCGGCATCAATGATCACGACCGAAGCTGAGACCTGGTTGTAGACCTCCGCGATCCGGTTCTCCTGGGCTGACATCGTGGCGTCAATGCGGGACGCCAGTGCATCCGTGGAGTCCCGCATCGCCTGCTCGACGGCTTGCTCGACGGCCTGTTCAACGGCTTGCTCAACCGCGGCCGCGACGGCAGCATCGAACTCCTCCTGGGAGCGACCGTCGTCGCCGAATACGGCCACCACGACCACGCCGCAAATGGCGCCGATCAGTGCTGAAATGAGGGAGATTGTGAAAATGTGACGCACGTTACACGGATGTCTGAGTGCGCAAGGCTGATCCGTCGTTCTTGGCTGCTATCGTAGCCTGCCATAACGTCCTTAGGGATCGCGCAGGTTCGACAGGTCAGGCAGGATACGTGGTACTCCGACGTTCAGTTCCCATCACCGCAGATGGTCTGCAGCGGTTGCGAGATGAACTGGTCACGCTGAAAGAACGCCGCCGCCAGGCGGCCGAATTGATCCAGCAATCGCGTGAAGATTCGCCCGGCGCGCGCGACGAAGGCGAAGGCGGCGAGACCAAGAACGAGCAGGCCTTCATCGAGGGCCGGATCCGCGAGATCGAAGCCGTCATCTCCGCCGCCGAGGTCATCGACGAACAGGAAGTCCAGGGTTCCGACATCGTGCGCCTGGGTTCAACCGTGACCGTGCGACCGATGCCCAAGCGGACCGACGTGAACTACCGCATCGTCGGACCGGCCGAGGTCGATCCGAAGAACGGTTTCCTCTCCGACGAGTCGCCGGTGGGCAAGGCCTTGCTCGGCGCCAGGGTCGGTGACACGGTGGAAGTCGCGACGCCAACCGGCGTGCGCAAGTTCAAGGTCAAGGCAATCTCGTAGACGAGTGCGGTCTCCGGCTGAGCGGCGGGAGGCCGCAGCCTGAGAGACGTACTGAGATGACTGAACCCTCCTCCACCGGCTCCGAGACGCGCTATCTGCGCGAGATCATCGCCGAACGTCAGGCCAAGGCCGAGTCGTTACGCGCCGACGGGATCGAACCGTATCCGCCCCGTACCGGCCGAACACATGCCATCGGTGCCGGCATCGACATCTTCCTCGCTCACGAGCAGGACGCGCCCGAAACCGACGGGGCACGCGTCACCGTCGCCGGCCGGATCGCCGCGCTGCGCAACATGGGCCGGATCGCATTCATTGACCTGGAAGACGACTCCGGACAGATTCAGATTCTTGCCAGCCGGCGAGCGCTGGGGAAATCCTGGAATCTGCTGGATACGCTCGATCTCGGCGACTTTCTCGAAGCCTCGGGTCTGCTGATCCGCTCCCGCCGAGGGGAAATCTCCGTCCAGGCCGACACCCTCTCGATCCTCGCCAAAGCCCTGCGCCCCCCGCCTGAGAAGTACCACGGACTACAGGACGTCGAAACCCGCTATCGCCAGCGCTATCTCGACCTGATCGCGAATGACGAAGCGAAGGACGTCCTGCGCAAGCGGTCGCAGGTCGTTTCGGCGATGCGGCGGTTCATGGACGATCGCGGCTTCCTCGAAGTCGAAACACCGGTGTTGCAGTCCGAGGCCGGCGGCGCCGCCGCCCGACCGTTTCTCACCCACTTCAACGCGCTCGACGAGCCCCGCCAGTTGCGGATCGCGCTTGAGTTGCATCTCAAACGACTGATCGTCGGCGGGTTCGACAAGGTCTATGAGATCGGCCGGATCTTCCGCAACGAGGGATTCGGCAATCGCTGGAACCCCGAGTTCACCATGCTTGAGAGCTACGAGGCCTACACCGACTACCACGGCGTCGCCGAGATGGTCGAAGCTGCCCTCTCCCACGTCGCCGCCGAGGTCACCGGCTCGACCAGGCTGCCCTGGCGGGACGGCGAAATCGACTTCACCCCGCCCTTCGAGCGAATCACGATGGTGGATGCGGTGCGCGAGCACGTCGGCGTCGACTTCCGCAACTATCCGACCGTGGAGTTGATGGAGGGCCTGCTCCGCGAGAACGGCGTCGGCATCCCGCCCGACGCCGGCTGGGGCAAGCTCTTCGACGAGCTCGTGTCGGAGCGCGTCGAGCCTCACCTCCAGCAGCCGACTTTCCTGCTCGACTATCCGCTGGCCATCTCACCGCTCGCCAAACGCACCGAGTACGACGACACGCTCGTCGAGCGGTTCGAGTTGTTCGTCGGCGGTTGGGAGTTGGCCAATGCCTACACCGAACTCAACGACCCGGTCGATCAGCGGCAGCGTTTCGAGGAACAACTCCGCCTCAAGGCGGCCGGTGACGACGAGGCAGAACTGCTGGACGAAGACTTCATCGTCGCGCTGGAACACGGCATGCCGCCGACGGGCGGTCTGGGGATGGGCATGGACCGGCTAGCCATGCTGCTGACCAACTCGCAGTCCATCCGCGATGTGATCCTCTTCCCACAGATGCGCAAGCTCTCGGACTGAACCGCTGATCCCCTCTCCCTCTGGGAGAGGGTTAGGGTGAGGGTTCGCCGAGATCAATCGCCCTCGATCGAATCCCTGGTCACACCGCTGTTGACGAACCCGTCGATCTCCGGTGCGTCGAAGCCCAGCTCACCGAGGACCTCCCGCGTCTCACTGGCGAACGGCTTCGTCGCGGGCGGCTGCTGGAAGCCATCATGGTCCAACGCCACCGGCGGCGCGAGGATGCGAACCGGGCCGATCTGTGGATGATCGAGGTCGTAGAGCATGTCGTTGGCGGCGGCCTGGGGGTCGTCGAGGATTTCAAACGGCATCACGACCCTCGACGCCGGCACGCCGGCCTCGGCGAGCAGCGCCTCCCACTCGCTGGTCGGGCGCGACTGCATGATCTGCTCCGCCGCCTCGCGCAGGCGCTCGTAGTGACCCGCGTGGTGATTCGGATCATCGCCCGTGTACTCATCCTCCAGCCCGATCGCCAGGCTGAAAGCCGCGCGCAGTCGGGTGCTGCCACAGGCCACGGCTAACCATCCATCCGACGTGGTGTACGTGCGGAAGTAGATATCGGCCATGATCCGCGCCCGCGCCGACGGTTGCGCCATCCGCTGCTCGGCATACGGCGCGCCTCGCGAGCGCATCTCCGCCAGCTCCCGCCGCGACTCCTCGTGGATCGGGCCGTCCGCCGACTCCACCCGCAGCATCTGATTGTTGTTCAGGGTCATCGCGGCCTGCATCAGGGAGGCGTGGACTTCACCGCCCCGGCCGGTGGTCGTGCGTCGGTAGAGAGCCGACGCGACGCCGAAGGCCAGCGACATCGCGGCCATGTAGTCGGCGCTGACCGGGTCGCCGCTCAGCGGACGGCCCTGCCCCTCGCGGCCGTTGGCGACCATCAAACCGCTGCGCGCCTGCACGACGATGTCCATGCCCGCCAGCCCGGCGTCCGGCCCGTAACGGCCAAATGGCGTCACCGTCGCGACAATCAGCCGCGGGAACTTTTCGCGCAGTGTGTCGGCGTCGAGTCCGAGTTGACCGGCCAGACCAGGCCGGAAGTTCATCAGCGCGACGTCCGCCCGGCCGAGCAGCGCTTCGATGATCGCCGGCGCGTGCTCGTGCCGGAGATGGAGCGGCAGCGATCGCTTGCCCCGGTTGCGCGACAGGAAGATGCGCGATTCCATCGGCGCGAGTTGCGCCAGACGGCGAGTCGGATCACCTTCCAGCGCCTCGATCTTGATCACCTCCGCGCCGCCCTCGGCCAGCAACTGGGCCGCGAACGGCACGGCGACGAACTGCCCGAATTCCACAACCCGAATACCATCGAACGGCTGCTCGGCAACTGAATCCGGCGCATCACTGGACATCGGGCACTCCCCTTCGTCAACCTTCCAATGGGACGCTACCACCTGCACGAGCAACAATGACCGAGCGCTACGCCCACGTCGCCGTCCTCAGCGGCAGCCCGCAACCAGGCAGCTTCACTTACTCGGTGCCCGGGGACATGCCTTTGCGACGCGGCATGTCGGTCGTCGTGCCCTGGCGCACGCAATGGGCGGCGGGAATCGTCCTCGAGGTCAGCGACGAGTCGGAGATCGCGGAACCGCGCCCGATCGAGCGAGTGCTCGATCCGGAACCGGTCCTCACGACCGGGCAGTTGCATCTGGCCGGCTGGATCGGAGAGCGCTACCTCGCTCCGATCGCGCGTTGCGTGTCCCTCTTTCTTCCGCCCGGAACGCCGTCCAGGCCGAGAGTCAACCCCACCGCGTTCAGACCGATTGTTCCCGGTCCACCGAGGACTCCGAAGCGGCTAGTACTCGACATAACAACTCAGCGGCTTCGAGAAATCGCCGCCGGATGGCCGATGAGCAAATCTTCTCGGCCGGCCAAGCTGCTGCTTCGCCTGGTCCATGGACCGCTCGATGTGGTCGAGGCGGCGCGGCTGATCGGGGGAGGCAGGGCACTGAACAGGTGGATCGCATCGACATCCATGGCCGCCCGCGAGGACGGCCGCATTTGCCTGGTCATTGAGCCGGATGAGGCGCGGTCGGCTGCAGATTCCCTGCGCCGCACAGCCGCCGAACGCAGGCAGCTCGCGTTGCTGCGGTCGCTGGAGACGGGCGGCATCGGCGAGTCCAAGGCGAAGAGATTGACCGGGGCGACCGCTGCGGACATCGACGCCCTGGGGCGGACGGGCTATCTGAAGCGGGTCTCGGATTCACGCTCAATGGAGCAACCCGACGCGATCGCCGCACCACGATTGACCGATGCCCAGCAGGTCGCCGCCGCCGAGATCGTCTCGGCTGTCGATGCGGTTGAGGGCCAGACGTTCCTCCTGCACGGCGTTACGGGGAGCGGCAAAACCGAGGTCTACCTGTCGGCGGCGGAGCATGCGCTGAGTTCCGGGCGCGGCGTGATCGTGCTCGTTCCGGAGATCGCGCTCGCGCCGCAGACCATTGCACGATTCGAGGCGCGGTTTCCGGGTCAGGTGGCGCTCAGGCACTCCAAACTATCCCCCGGCGAGGCGCGGGAGCAGTGGCGGCAGGTTCACGCCGGGGAGAAGCGAATCCTGATCGGCGCGCGCTCCGCCCTGTTCGGTCCGATGCGGAACCTGGGACTCGTCATTCTCGACGAGGAACACGAATGGACCTACAAGCAGGTCGATCCACAGCCGAGATATCACGCGCGAGCAGTTGCGCGGGAGATGGCGCGAAGCTGGGGCGTCGTCGCTGTGCTCGGATCGGCGACACCCGACCTGGTCAGCATGGCCGACGCCCGCAACGGACGCAGTCGCTTGCTCTCGCTGCCGGAGCGGATTCAGGCCGGATCAGTTGCGCCGGTCACCATCCCGCAGCCAACGGTGGATGTCGTCGACCTGCGCGAAGAGTTGGCGGCCGGCGTGAGGTCGGTCTTCAGCCGCGCGCTGGATGAGGCAATCTCCAGGGCGCTGGCCCTCGATGAACAGGTCCTCCTGTTTCTCAACCGCCGAGGCATGGCCGCCCTCGTTTGCCGGGCCTGCGGAGCAGCCATCGAGTGTGACCGCTGCGATGTGGCCATGACGCTGCATCGACCCGGTCCCTACCTCCAGTGTCACGAGTGCGGCCGGCGGCAGCCCGCTGCGCGGGAGTGTCCGTCCTGCTTCGATCGGCGCATCGGAGCGATGAGCTTCGGCACCGCGCAATTGGAGTCGGAGGTGCGCCGCCGTTGGGGCGATGTGCCAATCACGAGATGGGATCGCGACACCTCCCGGGCGGTCGGTTCCCACGACGCGCTGTTGCGAGAGTTTGCCGATGGTCGCTCGCGAGTCCTGGTCGGCACGCAGATGATCGCCAAGGGGCTCGATCTACCGCGAGTCACGGTGGCAGGGGTCGTCAACGCCGACCTCTCGCTGCGCGAATTCGACTACACCGCGTCGGAGCGGACGTTTCAGTTGCTCTCGCAAGTCGCCGGCCGAGCCGGTCGAGGAGAGTTGGGCGGTCGGGTGATCATCCAGACGTATGCGCCGGAACACTTCGCCGTCGCCGCCGCGGCCGCGCACGATTACGAGGCCTTCTATCAGACGGAGATGCAGTTGCGTGCGAAGCTGGACTATCCGCCGTTCGGTCGCCTGGCCAGGTTGACCGTGTCGCGCTCCACGGCGGAGGAAGCGGATCGTGAGGCCGAGCGCGCCGTCCGCGAACTGCTGCGCTCGAGAGCGGCGACGCCGGGGGCCGTCGCACGGGTGATCGGTCCCGCTCCGGCGATTCCTGCCCGACGCCGGGGTCAGTGGCGGCGGCAGATATTGCTCAAAGGCGAAGAGCCGGGCCGGCTACTGGCGCAGATCGAACTGGGCAGAGGCTGGTCTGTCGACATCGACCCGGTCGGCTAGAACGCTTCAAACGCCACGCGCACCGCCACGATCAACATCCCCACCGCGAGCAGTCGAGAGAGCCACGACTCCCTGATCCTCGATGCCACGAAGAGCCCGATCGGGTTGGCAATCATTGCGCCGATCAGCAGAGGCGGCACATCCGAGAGCGGATCGCCGAAGTGCTGCGTCGCCGTGTGAAAGATGACCACGACAACGGCGATGCTCGTCACGATCGCGTGCGAAGCGGGCACGCCCAGCCAGGCCGGCATGCGCATCACGCGGATCGTGATCGTGGCGAAGAAGAGTCCGCCGCCGATGCCGGCCAGCGAGGTCAGGACCGAAGTTACGCCGATCACGGCGAGGGAACGGCGGACCGGAATCCAGTAGAGATACAGCTCTCCGCGACGATCGCGGATCATGCGCCGCCAGCCGCGGCGCCCCACGGTTCCGGCGTCGCCCGTCGGCCGCCAGATCAGATATGTACCCAGGAGAGCCAGCAGCGCGGCGAAGCCTGCCGCGAAGACCTCTCGCGGCAGTTGGGCGGTACCGGTCGCGCCAATCAGGCCGGCCGGAACGGCGATCGCGGCGGCCATGCCGACGGCTCGGTAGTCGACTCGCTTCTCTCGCGCCAATCTGACTGCCGCGAGCCCGGATGTCGCGAGGACCAGGCACATCGAGGCGAGGGCGACCTCGGCGGGGGTGGCCTCGGCATGCCTCGCGAGCAGGACGGGAGCGAAGAGGAAGCCTCCCCCTGCACCGACGGCGGTGGCGTAGACGCCAACCGCGATACCGACTCCGATCAGGGCGACGAACTCAAGCCAGTCCATCATGGCAGGCTAGGGTCTGCCCGCGTCGGGACCCCCTCAACCTGTGGCAGCTCCCTCCCCGCCTGCGCGGGGACAGGCTCTGCGAGGGGGAGCGAGGCAACACTACTGCTTGGGAATCTTGGGCAGGAGCCAGCTCAGGAAGGCGTCCTGGCTGCGGGTCTGCATGTAGAAGCGACCGGGCCCCTCGAGTTTGCAGACCAGCCCCTCGCCGGAGAGAAACGTCGTCTTCCAGCCGCCTGAGCGCCCGACGCTGTACTTGACCGATTCATCGAAGGCGACCATATGGCCGGTGTCGACGGTGTACTCCTCGCCGATGTTGAGTTCCTTCAGGTGAATCGCGCCGTAGCTGGAGAGGAACAACAACCCGTATCCGGTGCAGCGGAGCAGGATCAGTCCCTCGCCCGAGAAGAAGCTCGACGCTCCGCCCCATGAGGTGTCCACCTCGATCTCAGGCGTCGCAGCAAGAAACGATCCCGACTGCACGAGCACGGAGTTGCCGTTCATCTCGATGGCCTGGATATCGCCGGGCAGACCCGGAGCGATCGTGACCTCGCCCGACTGCTCCGCCGTGAACGTGTTGATGAAGAAACTCTCGCCGCCGAGCACCGACCGCTTCAGTCCGCCGAGCAGGCCGCCCCGCATCCCGGTCTCGATTGAGACGCTGGCGGACATCGAGACCATTGCTCCGGCTTCCGCCTGGAGTTGTTCGCCGGAAGCCAGTTCGATACGGGCCAGGGCGTATGACGGACGGTGGAGAATCTCGTACTGCATGTGTGGTAGTTCCTTTGGCATGTGCTGTGTCAGTTCACTCTACGGGCATGCGTGGCCTGCGGGGTCAGAGGGGAGCCCCCCTCTGCCTTCGGCATCTCCCCCCGCGAAGCGGGGGGAGAGGGAACAGAGAGAAGTTAACCAATGTCGCGCATGAACTGGCGGATGGCGTCCAGCGTGTCCGGCAGTTTCTCCGGCGAGCGGGCGTCGACGTCGAGGCAGCGGGCGTTGGGCGCTTCGTTGCAGATTCTGTGACCGATGCCCGTGGGATGGAACGGGTCGGCGCCGGGAATCACCAGCATCGGCGAGTAGGTGCGCTTGACAGCGACCTCGTTGACGGCGAAATACGGAGAGCCGGTCGGCCACATGCCGTCCCGAAACTCGACGACCAGCGCGATGTAGGCCTCCCTGCGCATCGTGCGCAAGGCGTCGGCGAACAGCGGCTCATTGTGGATTCGCTGTGCGAACGGCCCGGCTTCATTGTTCTGCATGAAGATCGGATCGCGCTGCGCCGACTCGATCACCGCCTCCAATCCGTCCGCCCGGGCCAGCCGGATCGTGGGATTGAACATGTCGTAGAACGTCTCGGGCGAGTTGGTGTCGTCCAGGCCGACCGGGTCCTGCATGATCAGCCCGCCCACACGGGCCGGCGCCTGATCGCCGAGGCGCAGCGCGTAGGCGCAGCCGATGCAGCCGCCCATGACGTGGGCTCGCTGAACGTCCAGGTCGTTGAGCACGGCGATCTGGTCCAGCATCGCCTTCTCATAGTTGAACGGTTCGAGCGCGGTCTTGCTCCGGCCGCAGTGACGTTGGTCCATGCCGATCACCATGAACTCGTCGGAGAAGGACTCGATCGGATTGATGATCGAACGCTGCCAGAACTCGATCTGCGAGTTGACGCCGCCCGGCGCCAACAGCAGGAGCGGCGTGCCGCCGTTGCTCTCGCCGAACACTTCATAGTGGATCGTGGCGCCGTCGGGTCGCATCACCTCAGCCATGGCGTCGCTCCTGTTCCTGTGGAGACATGTCCAGCGGAGTCAGTCTATTCGCAGCGAATGCCGAGCAGGGTGAGACGATCCGCGCCGGCATTGGGGTCGTCGGGCGGGCAGGGGGCGCTGAGGAGCGCTTCGTAGAGTTCGCGCTGGCGTGCGGTTGGAAAAAAACGCCGAGCGCGGTGCAGCAGCCGCAAGGCGGCCAACTGCTGCGCGAGGTCGGGATTACGGAGGTTCGTCTTCGGCATTGGGACTCCCATCTTCATCCTCTTCCTGCTCCTGGTCCGCGTCGCTGCCGGGCAGCATCGACGCGTAGTCGCCGAGCATTTCTTCGGTTACCGGGGTGCGGCCGGTGCGGATGTCTTCGATCTGCTGGGCGATCGTCGGCTCCGCGTCGGCGGCCTGTTCGGCGACGTTGCCGTCGGCGTCGCGGAGCTTCAGGCGGGCGGTCTCGAAGGCGAGCCTGGCCTCGTAGTGGGCTTCGGCGTAGAGGCCCTTGATCTGGGCCAGCGCCCTGGTCGCGCTGTGCTGGACGTAGGCCGGTCCGTTGGTGGCCTGGTGTCGGAGCTGGTTAACGATGGCGTCGCTGGTGAAGGGGAGTGGGGGGTTGGCGTGGGTTGCGGTGCTGTTGGACATGGGACGGGCTCCTGCGCTGACGGCCGCGTGATAGGGGATCGATTGTATGTGAACGGATGTCCTAATGAAGAAGAGATGTGTGGTGGGGTTGACGGGGTGTGGGAGTGCCCCCCTCTGTCCCTACGGGACATCTCCCCCCGCCTCCGGCGGGGGGAGAGGGGATCGGAGGGGATGGCGGTGGAGGACTGGGCCCCGCATCAAGTGCGGGGCATCGGAGAAGGTGTGCGGGGAATCGGAGGGAGAGTGCGGGGTGACGGAGGGGGACGGGAGCAGGCCCCTGAATAAATCAGGGGCTGGGAGATTCCGGTCCACTCTCCCCCCGCGCCAGCGGGGGGAGATGTCACGCAGTGACAGAGGGGGGCACTCCGCGCCGCCCCGAGGCAGCCCCACAGCACCCACACAAGAAGCGGGTGGCCGACCCGTCGCTGGCCACCCCCTGGGAGGTTCTGGAGTTTCTCCGGATATTACTTGCTGCCGACGGTCAAGAGCGGCGTGATGGCGTACACTCTAAGCAGATTGGACTCCGGCCGAGACCCACTGTGGAGTGCTCCACTCTTACTGAGCGCATTGCCGTAATTTGGGAAGTCCTCGCCGAGCCGACGGTCCTTCGCAGGCGAGCCGTCGTGCTCCGACCCTGTCCAGACATTTAAGTGGCTCCCTGAATACTTGTCGCCACTCTCGTTGGTGGCCTTCCTGCTGTCCCAGCTGCCGTCGTAGAGGTCGGTGTAGTTGTCGGCGACTTTCTTGCCTTTCACCCAGAAGATGGGGTCCCACGCGCCCGGGTCGGCCCGCTGGTCCCCGGAGTTCAGCCGGGTGCGGGTGTTGGCTTTCAGGTTCTCGCCATTCAACGCGTTGGCCATGGCACGGATGCTCGTCGAGAAATTGTGGAACGCGCCGCCGTCGGGCACTGCACGCTGTGCCAGGTCGTTGTATTCGCTGATGTTGTCGAACGAGCCGGCAATGTCGCTGGAGGTGACGTACATCAGCCGGAAACTCGCCCCGGGCTGCTTCTTCAGGGACTTGGGCGCGTACTTCCAGTTGTAAGGCACCGTGCAATGGTCGCCGGAGGCGTTGCAGGTCACGGATGTGACCTGAGCCGGGGCCGGTACCTTCTCACCGCCCTTCACCTGGTGGCGGCTCTGATACTGCTTGTTGATCTTCCCGTTGAGCTTGAACGAAACGGTAGCGCCGTACTTGTTCGCCGTCTTGGCCGTCATTCCGACCCAGCTTCCGTTGGGATTTTCTATCACCGAGAAGCCGTCAGTGTCATTCCCGTGCAAGACCTCATCCACGACCTCGGCGAATATCCACTGGTCGGTGCCGCCGCCTGAATGTAGCCAGAGGTCAGCCGTCTGGTCGTTCAGCTCTATCCTGAGCCACATATCCTTGGACAGTGCCTTCACCGGCCCGCTGAAGTTGACCGCAACCGCCATCGTTTCACCGTGGCGGTAGTGAGTCCCGTTGGGCGGCGACGATGCGTAGTCCACCGATTCGACCCAGACCGACGGCGCCCCAGACCGGCGGACGCCGCCGGTCAGACTTAGCGAAACCGTCTGTCCGACCACCCAATCCGAGCTTGGTTCGTAATCCAGATAGATGGGACCGCCGGTGCTAGTCCCGGCATTCGTGACTTTCAACTCCGTGCCGTCCACATTCAGCGTCAGCTTCCTGAGGGCCTTCTTAATTTCCTCGCCAGATTTGCTTCCGCCGTCGTCAAACCAGATGAATAGTTGATCGAGATCCGACCTCCATTCGGCTTGCTTGACCGTATAGGTGGTCCCTTTGTAGGTGAAGTCATCGTCCGAGAGTTGGTCCGAGCAGTTGTTAATCCCCTGTGCGTTTAGATCGCAACCGAAAGAGTTCCCGGAACCGCTCACCGTCAGCGTGGCGGACCAGACGGTGGCCTTCTCTTGCGCGCGGGCGGAATCAGCGGGCGTCAGCCAGAGCAGGCCGACCACGGCCGCCAAGGCCAGGGCCGGCAGCAGCAAGCTGGAGAGCCGCCCCAGCGGCGCGGTCCGCATCAGTCTGCCCTCCCCTGAGGTTCGCGGGGGGGGGGGGTTAAGGTTGGTCGGCGCGGCTCGTCGGTTCATCGCTCTTCTACCTCCTTGACTGGTCTCAATCCGCTGGTCGGTCACAATCGCCCCGAACTCGGTGACGATCCTCACCAATCAAAGCGATGATAGATCAACTGGTGACTATCGATCCAGAATCGGTGAGTGATTAGTTCCTCGAAGGGGACCGGAAGGGAACGGGAGCGGGCCCCTGAATGAATCAGGGGCTGGGTCTCCAATCCCCTCTCCCCCCGCGCCAGCGGGGGGAGATGTCACGTCGTGACAGAGGGGGGCACGCCGAGGTTGGCGAAGCGTTGGGGGAGCCCCCCTCTGCCCCCGGGTCCGAGCCCGGGGCAGGCTGCGGCATCTCCCCCCACCTGACGGCGGGGGGAGAGGGGACCGGAGGGGAACGGGAGCGGGCCCAGTCCCCGATTTATTCGGGGACCCGCTCGGTTCCCGCCGACGCCGACCAAAGCAGGCCCCTGAATGAATCAGGGGCTGTGAGATCGGTTGCCTTGATCGATGCGAGTGTTCGTGGGTTAGCATTTCGCTCAAGACGACGAAGGGGAGATGCCATGGTTATCGCCGACGCACCAGCGCTGACACTCGACACGGTCGACATCACCGACTCTGATCGGTATCGCGATGACGGCTATCCCTGGGCCGAGTGGGACCTGCTGCGCCGGGAGGCGCCGGTCTACTGGTACCAACGGCCGGAGTACGAGCCGTTCTGGGCGATCACGAAACACGCGGACATCCGCTTCATTTCGTCGCACCCGGAGTTGTTCTCGAACAAGCAGATGCTGCGTCTGAACACGGCGAAGAAGCTGGGCACGGCGCAGCGCAGCCGCGACCTGCAGATGAACTTCACCGGCGGTGACCCGGCAGATCCGCCTGATTTCATCTACATGGACCCGCCGGAGCATCGGCAGCATCGCAGCCTGGTGGCGCGTCACTTCACGCCGCGGATGATGAAGATGCTTGAGGATCACTTCGGCGAGATGGCAGAGAATTACGTCTCGGACTTCGCCGACAAAGTGGTGAACGACTTCGCCGAGCGGGGAACGGGGTCGGCGGTCGACCTGGTGCACGAGCTGTCGGCCAAGCTGCCGGTCGCGGCGATCTGCGACATGGGCGGCGTTCCCGAGGAGGACTGGGACCAGATCTTCGAGTGGACCGAGGTGATCGTCGGGGCGGACGATCCCGAGTTCCGATTGCCGGGCGAGTCGCCGTCGCAGGCGTCGCGCCGGGTCGGCGAGGAATGGTTCCGCTACAACTACGAGCTGATCCAGCAGCGGCAGGCCGAAGGTCTGGGCGACGACCTGCTCAGCGATCTGCTACGGGCAGAGGTTGACGGGCGGAAGCTGTCGCCGGCGGAGATTCATGGCTACTTCGTGCTGCTGCTGGCGGCGGGCAACGAGACGACGCGCAACTCGATCTCGGGCGGCGTCAAGGCGCTGCTCGATCATCCGGATCAGATGCAGATGCTGGTCGACGATGCGTCGCTCGTGCCGTCGGCCGTGGAGGAGATCCTGCGCTGGACGTCGATCGTGATCCAGTTCCAGCGCACGGCAATCGAGGATGTCGAGCTGCGGGGCAAGCAGATTCGCAAGGGCGAGTCGGTGGTGCTGTGGTATCCGTCGGCGAACCGCGACGAGGACGTGTTCGAGGATCCGTACAGGTTCGACATCACGCGCGAGGAGAACGATCACTTCGCGTTTGGCGGGTACGGCGAGCACTTCTGCCTGGGCGCAAACCTGGCGCGCTGGGAGATGCGCTCCATCTTCCACGCGCTGCGTCCGGTGCTGCCGAATCTGGAGCTGGTGGCGCCTCCGGAGAACGTGATCGCGTTCCTGCACGTGGGCGGGATTAAGCGTCAGATGGTTCGGCATCGGCCGGCGTGAGGCGATCGAGGTACGGTGGTAGCGAGATTTCACGGAGAAGACGATGGTACGGCGCAAGGAGTTGACGACGTTCGAGTTTGAGCCCAACAAGTTCAGGGAGCTCATCGTTTACGTCGCCGAGCAATGCGCCAGCGATCCCACGTTTGGCGCCGTCAAGCTCAACAAGATCCTCTTCTACGCCGATTTTGCGGCGTTTCGACAGTTGCGCAAGCCCATCACAGGCGCGACGTATCGCAAACTCTCCGAGGGCCCTGCACCCAAGGAGCTCATGCAGGCCCGCCACGCGCTGATTGATGCCGGACGGCTTGAGGTACAGAGTCGTCGCTACTTCGGGCGAATGCAGAAGCGACCTGTCAAGCTACCGAGGACCGAGGTTGACACTTCACTGTTTTCGGAGAGCGAGTTGGAGATCATCAACGACACCATCGAGTTCTTCCGCGGCAAGTCGGCCCGAGAGGTTTCCGATTACTCACACCGGGAGCCTGGCTGGATTCTGGCACAGGACCTTGAAGAGATTCCTTACCAAACGGCGCACTTGAGCGCAGAACCGGTCGATCAGGAGACTCAACTCCACGCGCTCAAGGTGGCCCGCCAACTTCAGGCTTCGCAACAGGACAGCGGCTAGCCTGTGGCGCTCGGATCCGGGTGGTCGCTCGATGAGACCGAAGACTATGGAGCCCGCTACGACGAAGTGGTCCGCGGCGACTTGTGGCTTGAAGACCAGATCGAGGTTCTCTACATTGGCCTGCTTCGCGGTCCAACTGGACCCCCGTTTGCCAGCCCGATCCTGGGTGATTACTGGTACGCGGTCCTGCCTGGCCCTCCACAGCTCATGGTGTTCTACACGGTGGACGAAGAAGCTCAGGTGATCGTGCTCCAGGCGCTAGGCGTTTCACAATCCGACGATTGACAGGTCGGCGACGACTGCTCATCGTCAAGAATTGAGTATCTTCATGGTGATCCTTGGACCGGGGATCGCCATGGAGGCTTGCAATGGTTACCGCCGAACGACCCGCACTGACGCTTGACACGCTGAACATCACCGACACTTCGCTCTACGTCGAGCACGGCTATCCGTGGGAAGCGTGGGACATCCTGCGCCGCGAGGCGCCGGTCTACTGGTATCAGCGACCCAACTTCGAGCCGTTCTGGGCGATCACCAAGCACGCCGACGTGCGTTACATCTCATCGCATCCCGAACTGTTCTCCAACACCCAGATCCTGCGCATCAACGACACCGAGTCGGTCGGGATCACCGAGCGCGGGCGCGAGGTCAACGCGAACCGCTACGGCGGGCATCCCTCCGAGCCGCCCGATTTCATCTTCATGGATCCGCCTGAGCACCGCGAACATCGGCGGCTGGTGGCGCATCACTTCACGCCGCGGATGATGAAGCGGCTCGAGGACCACTTCGCCGAGATGTCGGAGAACTACATCTCGACGTTTGCGGACCGAATCGTGGCGGACTTCGCCGAACGCGGCACGACCAGCGCGCTGGACGTGGTGCACGAGGTGTCGGCGTTGCTGCCGGTGGCGGCGATCTGCGATATGGCCGGCGTACCGGAGGACGATTGGGGACAGATTTTCCACTGGACCGAGACCAGCGCGGGCGCGGCCGACCCGGAGTTTCGTCTGCCCGGGGAGGATCGCGAGCAGACGATCCGTCGGGTCAACCTGGAGTTCAACGTCTACAACGAGGGGCTGGTACGCGAGCGCGAGTCCCACGGTCTGGGCGACGACCTGCTGAGCGATCTGATGCGGGCTGAGGTCGGCGGCGAGCATCTGACGCCGCGCGAGATTTCCTCCTACTTCCGGCTGCTGATCGGCGCCGGCAACGAGACCACGCGCAACTCGATCACGGGCGGAGTCAAGGCGTTGCTCGACCACCGCGATCAGCTCGACGATCTGGTGGCCAACCCGGAGCTGATCCCATCGGCGGTTGAAGAGATTCTGCGCTGGACATCGATCGTGATCCAGTTCCAGCGCACCGTGACGGAGGACCTCGAGTTGCGCGGCAAGACGCTGCGCAAGGGCGACTCGATCGTGATGTGGTACCCCTCGGCGAATCGCGACGAAGAGGTCTTCACCGACCCCTACAAGTTCGACATCCGCCGCGACCCGAACGACCACTTCGCCTTCGGCGGCTACGGCGAGCACTTCTGCCTCGGCGCCAATCTGGCGCGCTGGGAGATGCGCTCCATCTTCCACGCGCTGCTGCCGATCCTGCCGAACCTGGAGCTGGCCGGCGAGCCGGAGATGGTGCCGCAGTCGCTGCACGTGGGCGGGATCAAGCGTCAGATGGTGCGCTACCGAGCGCAGTAGTCCCATACAGTGGTGGAGATGTTGCTCTCCACCCGGTACATCAGGGCGCACGTTCTCCTGTTCCTGGGTGCGATAGCACTCGGCGTCGCGCTGGTGGTCGTCGATTCCAGCGAGGCGCAGGGACCTCCGCCGTTGCAGCCGGAGTACGAACTCACGGCGCAGATCCTCACTCGCGTCGACGACCTCGGTCGAATCGAACTCTGCTTGCGCGCCGGCGACGGACAGGTCGTCTGCCCCGATTCCCGTTTCCTGCATCCCGACCTCGTCACCGGCGATCGCTGGATTGCGAGCAGCGACGTCGCCTGGCAAGCGCCGATCGATCCCGAGCGGATCATCTACGGGACGACGCACGCTCCGGACACTCAAGCCGATTCAACCTGCCAACCGAGCGTCGAGCGGATGTTGTCGGCGACCTGGAAGGTCGAGACCTCCGGCACGTTCGGCACTGCGTTTCACATCGGCAACGGGCGATTCATCAGCGCGCACCACGTCGTTGACGGCCGCCCGCCGTTTGTCTCGCTGATCCACGGCGAGCGAACGGTCGGCGCTGCAGTTCTCGGCTACGACGCCGAGTTTGATCTCGCGCTGCTGGAAGTCGAAACGCCCGAATTGGTGTCGGACGTTCCGATCCTGCAGCTCCGCGCTCCGACCCAGGAGGACGTTGGTGAGCCGGTGCTCGTCGTCGGCTATCCCGGGGGTGAGGCACTGACCGTCTCGGGCGGCGGCATAGTCATCCAGGTCTGGGACAACAACATCCAGACCTCCAGCGCCATCCGCGGCGGCAACAGCGGCGGGCCGATGTTCGACGCCTGCGGAGACGTGATTGGCGTCCTCTGGGCCGGCAGCAGCACCTGGGCATACACACATTCCGGCCGCGCGCTGCAGACCTCGCTGCGACGAATCAGCGACCGTTGGCCGGTCTGGCCGCGAGAACCCGGGTCGGTTCCCCGCTCACTCCGCGCGGCCGATCGGATGATCTGGCACTACGGCGCCGAGCCGCCGCCGGGCGTCGACTGTTCTGAGGTGGACGGTGACTGGTGGCTCGGGGTTGCTGCAGTGGCTGACGAGGCCGAGGTACGGAGCGATCTTGAACGGACCGGCTGGCGCCAGGTCGGCGTTTGCGGCGCCGATGGCCCCGCCGACTTCGACAACGGACGCACCTACATCGCGGCGCTGGAGCGGATCGAGCCGCAGGCGCAGCCGCCGCTCAGCTGTTCCGTGAGCGAACTTGCCTTCGTCGAGACCGAGCTCTACCAGGGCAGTCAGGCGTTCGGCGACCTCAGACTGACGACGCACGGCCTGGGACCGGACTGCCCGGACATGCTCCGCTATCGGCTACTCGTGGCGCTCGATGATCCGATCGCCGCCGGCGCCGGGCTGGGAGCGACGCTCGTCGGCTCGGACGGATCGATCGTTGTCGGCGGCTGGGCTGGACGCTCTCTGCGGACCGTGGGCGATGCGCCGGGCGGACACATCACCAGCTTCTGGCAGGAATGGACGGTCAACGCGACGTTTGAGCCGGTCGCACTTCGGCTCGCGATTGGTGAGAATCGTTGGCTGGTCCCAACCGGGTCAGCGACGCCCGATTCACCCGCGACGAATACGGGGCTGGCAGTGGAGCAGACGGTTCGCATCGTGGTCCGCGTCGAGACCCAGACCGGAGCGGTGCGGGCCTGTCTGCGAAGCGCAGGCGGTGTCGAATGCGGGTCGGACGGAGGCGTGCTGGCCTATCCGTCCGCCGCCGGACGCTGGCGCGAATCGGCGCCGATCCGCTGGACCGTGAATCTGCCGATCGAGGCCACGCCGCTGCACGACCAGACCGCCGAACCATCGCTGACCTGCGCCTATCGAGATCCCGACGCTCTGTACGGCTGGCAGTTCAACTCACTCGCCGGCACCGGGACCGCCGTGTACGTCGGAGATCGCCAGTTCCTCGTCAACGGGCGTCGGGCCCCGGAGGGCGCGCCCTGGGGTGTCGTATCGCGGAACGACATTTCGCTGCCGGTGGTCCGAGTGGCGTTCGATGAACGCAACGATCTCGCCCTGGTCGAGCTGTTCGATCTCGAGGACGACACCGACCTCGGCATCGCGGCCACGTTCGGCGCAACCGGGAACCACCTGATCGGCGGCCATGTCCACCTGCTCTCCTATCCCGCCGGCCTCGCCGAGCGAACCTTGCTGACCGTGCTGGATGTCGTCGAGGTCACGGAGCGCGTGATTCGCGTCGAACCGACCGGCATCAGTCGACACGGCGCGCCGCTGATCGACCTCTGCAGCGGACGGCTGATGGGGATGTCGATCGGTGGGGACGATCTGTTGCGCGCCGAGACCGTTGAGGACGCGCTCGAGCAGATGCGCAGCCGGGCGGAACGGCCGGTCTTCTCGCAGGACGGCCCGCCGGCTCACGGCTCGGCGGCGATCCACGTGAAGCCGTTGTACGCGGGACCGATTCAACCGGAGTTCTCCGGCAGGATCTGCGACGTGCATCCGTCCGAGCGCTACGACACCCACTACGCGGTGTACGCGTCGTCCGTGGACAATCCCGATGTCTGGCAGGTCTACGACAAGGACGGCGACCGGCCGGACACCTGCGAT
The DNA here is from genome assembly GCA_965204335.1 of Dehalococcoidia bacterium. Lineage (GTDB taxonomy): Bacteria > Chloroflexota > Dehalococcoidia > Bin125 > Bin125 > Bin125. The sequence continues at coordinate 1,870,496 of OZ241982.1, forward strand.
TTCGGCGACAAGATCTTCATCGTCGAGTACCGAGCCGACGAGGAGCCCGAAGCGGTCTGCATCGAGCCGCGCCGGCCGCTCTCGCCGGTCTCAACGGTCGAGTTGGAGCTTGAGGCGCCCGACGGCGTCGAGTTGCTGCTGGCTCGCGAGTTCCCCCGCGACGACTGCCCCGGCCTGTCCAGCCTCGAGCAGACGAGGTGGTTCTCGACCCACTACTTCAAGCTGCGTAACACGGGCGAGCACGACTTCGACGATTTGACCGTCCGCGTCTACAACGAGGAAGACAAGCGCTACATCCCGCGCCGAGACTTCTACACCTTCGCCGACTCCGACGTCTGGGGATGGCGGGTGAACGTCAAGGAAGGCGAGCCGGTCAAGGTGGTCGTGACTGTGCGGTAGCGGGCTGAGTGGTCCGAGCGGCTTCGATTGTAGAAGAATGTATGTTCTCTCGCGGAGGCCGGCCGGCGCGGGAGATCCCTCAGCGTCAGTGGGGGTCGGAGCAGTCCTGCGTCGCAGATGTGGGGGCGCAGGGGCCGGCAAAGATGCGGCTAGGGCTCGACGCCAATCAGGACAAGGGGAACCGCGGGGACTCCTCGGCCCTGTCGGACTACGTTCATCAGGTCTCGTTCGTAGTAGGCGACGCCGGAGGACATCTCCATTTCGAGCGATTTCATCGGCAGGATCTCGATCCCGACATCGATGATGTCAGAGACGTAGAAACTCAGGTGCTTGACGAACAGATCGTGGGCAACGAAGGCGTACTTGCCGAACTGGACCTCCACAGCGACCCGGTCCTTGACGAAATCCGTCTGGTTGTATGAGCCGATTGCTTGACGGCCTTGCCTCTCGATGGCAGCTTTCTGTTGGTCGGCGGACATCCCGAGGATGCCCCGCAGAGTCTGCTCGTCATCGGTCACCCAGAACTGATTCCGCCGCTCCTTCCAACCGCAGGCCTCAAGTCCGCTCTTGAAAGCGCCGTTCATGTCCTTTGGGGCGTAGAGTCGACGGCCCTGGGTTCTCTGTTCCCGAGAGATCTTCGTCCGGCACGATTCAGCATCGACCTGAGCTATGACGCTTTCAACTTCATCGAGCAAGCGCGGATGGTGGACCAGCAGATACTCCTCGCCGTTCAGGTGCGAGTATCTGGCGCCAATGCGCATTAGTGGCCCCCGCGCGGTAGACGTGGATCGTAGATCGGCTTCCCCATGGGGCGAGTTCTCAGAGTGCCGGCTTCCAGTTCGGCGACACGCTGTGTTGCGATTTCGACGTACTCTTCGACGATGTCGCAGCCGGCGGCGTCTCGGCCGTGCTTGAGAGCGGCGATGAGGGCGGAGCCGACGCCCATGTAGGGGTCGAATACGGCGTCGCCTTCGTTGGTCATCGACAGGACGAGGCGCTCGACGAGTTCAACCGGGAACTGGCAAGGGTGGATGGTTTTCTCGACGTGATTGCTCTTCACGTTCGGGAACTCCCACACATCGCTCGGATTCTTGCCCTTCGGGTTGCCCGACAGCTTGCCGACGTTGGGACCCTTGAAGTGACGCTTGTTCGGGTACTTCGAGGGGACGCGGATCGGGTCGAGATTCCAGGTGTAGTCGTCGCCGGCGGTCCACCAGTTGATGGTCTCGTAGCGTCCTGAGAGTCGGTTGGTGCAGTGCAGTCCGTGGCCGAAGTGCCAGACGATGCGGTTGCGTAACTTGAGCCCACGCCCTCCGAATAGCGGGTAGAGGAGCGTGTCGAGTGGCACGATTTCGCCGTTGTCCACGAAGTTGCCGACCTGCCAACAGATCGAACCCTGGGGGTGCAAGAGCCGGATGCACTCCTCGATCACCTGATCCTGTTGTTCGAGATACGCGTCGAGCTCGGCCTTCCGCTCATACGGCTTGCCGAGGTTGTAGGGCGGAGAAGTGACGATCAGCTTGAAGCTGCCGTCGGGAATGCCTCGCATGAACTCGAGATTGTCCTGGCAAGCAATGTGGGCGCGAGCAGGCCGAACGGGAGTCGGCCCTTCTTGCCTTTGCGGTTCGTCCCCCAGCGGCGCTGGTCCAACCTCGTCCAGCAACGAGAGTCGTTGCTGTTGCGACTCTCCGGTGGTGTCGTGCGTCACCAGGATCACCCTCTCCTGCGACTCTGCGCTTCCTGAATAGCGCATCTGTTCAGAGAATAGGAGTATGCAGGGGATATGTCGAGTGTCGGCGAATGGAGGTTGAGTCTGTGGGTTGGCACCGACGGGCTAGTCCTCCACCGAGATGGCGGCGCGGGGGCAGGTTCGGATGGCTCGGGTGACGTTGGCTTCTTCTTCGGGGGGGACGGTGTCGACGAGGACGTGGGAGAGGTCGTCGTCCCGGACTTCGAAGACGACTTCGGTGGCTTCCATGCACTTGGCGTGGCCCTCGCAGAGACTGGTGTCGATCTTCACCTTCATCTCGACCTCCCCATCATTCGCTCTGGATTGTTGGGCTCAGTCTACCGAAATCGCGGTATCACCTCGCGGGCGAAGAGCTCGATGCTGCGGCGGGCGAGGTCGCGGGAGGCGCCGGGCGGAACGGGCGAGGTGATGATGTGGTCGGCGGGAATCCAGTCGAGGGTGCGCTCGATTGCGGCGGCGACGTCGTCCGGTGTACCGGCGACGAAGCGGGCGCGCAGGTCCTCGTCGGTGTGGTGCAGGAACTGGCCGAGCGGATCCTGTTCGCCCAGGTCGGAGGCGTCGTTGTACCACTTGCCGTAGGTGTCGCGCAGGTAGCGCTGGTGCGGTTTGAGCTCCTCCCAGAGCGCGTCGGGGTCGTCGCTGACGTAGCCGCCGGCCGAGAGCAGGACATCGAAGTCGGACGGATCGTTGCCCTGTTCGCGCAACGCGCCGGCCCAGGCGTCGTAGACGGGCCGGTCGGCGACGATCATCAGGTTGGCGCGGAAGCGGGCGGCGCGGCGAGCGGCGGCTTCAGAGCGGGCGCCGACCCAGAGCGGGAAGCGCTGCTGGATCGGCGGCGGCGTGACTTGGACATCCTTGACCTGGTAGTGGCGGCCGTTGAGCGTGACCGATTCGCCGGCCAGGGTTCTCGTGATGATCTCCAGCGACTCGTCCATGATGCCCGCGCGATGGCGTCGATTTACGCCGAAGCCTTCGAATTCCTCGACCTTGTAGCCGAGCCCGACGCCGAGATCGAGGCGGCCGTTGGAGAGGATGTCGACGGTGGCGGCGTCCTCGGCGACGCGGATCGCGTTGTGCAGGGGGAGCAGGAGGACCCAGGTGCCGATCCGGACTCGCGTGGTCAGACGGGCGATTGCGGCGGCGATGGGCAATACGGACGGCGTGTAGCCGTCGTCGATGAAGTGGTGCTCGGTGATCCAGATGTGGTCGTAGCCGAGTTCTTCGGCGTAGACGATTTCGTCCAGGATTTCGTCGTAGAACTCGGCCCACGGCTTGCGCCACTGGGGCGGATTGCGGAAGTCGTAGATCAGGCCGAATTTTGGTTGTGCTGATGGCATCAGTAGAGGCCGATCCGTCCGCCGAGCGGGATGTCGAGCAGCTCGGAGCGTGGCGCGACGTGGTTGAGCTCGTTCTTGACCGGCGCGAGCGAGTCGGGGCCGGTCATGTCGTGGGTCATGGGCGGCATCCAGTCGTCGTGGTGTCCGAGCACGATGCGCGGCGCGCGGAGCATGTCCGACATCCGCCCCACAAACTGCGCGAGCGAGCCCTGGATCGGCTCGCCGTCGATGTTTGGCCGTCCGGCCATGGCGACGATGGCGACGTCGGGGCGCATGTTCTGGACGACGCCCGTCCAGCAGCCTGAGGTGTCGTGGTAGAAGATGGTCCCGTAGGGCGTGTCGATCAGGTAGGCCAGCGCGCCGCCGGTGTCGTTGGAGCCGAGGCATGTGGCGACGTGATCGACCATCTGCGTCTGCGCCTCGGGGCCCAGGTCCTGGGAGCGCTCGCCGAGCGAGCCGCCGATGTCGATCGATCCGCGTTGACCCCAGCGCTCTTCCTCGGTGAGGCCGTACTGGCCGAGAACCACCTTGCCGGGATCCCAAGAGCCGGTCGTCCAGATGCAGGAGTGGAGGCTGGGAAAGACCTCGACGGTGATGTCCCTGGCGATGCGGTGGCGCTCGCCGCCCTGTGAGCGGAGCAGGAGATCCTCCGAGATGCCGGCTTCGAGCAGGACGCGGGCGGACTCATTGGAGCCGATCACGGGCGCGCCGGTATTGGCGGCGATGACCTCGGCGCCGGCGATGTGGTCGAAGTGGGAGTGTCCGACAAGAACGGCGTCGGCACGGGAGATGTCGGCGGCGGTCAGGCCGACATCGGGGGCCGAGGGCACGCGGTCGATGTAGGCGTCGAGCATGATCACCGTGTCGTCGACCTGGAGTCTGAAGGTCGCGCAGCCAAGCCAGTCCAGAGTGACGGTCATTGGGGCCTCCGATGGTTCTGGGTCGGAGGGTAGTGGGTGGGTTGGAACTCAGTACATGATCAGGGCGGCAGGGACCAGTTGCTTCGCACCCGGGTCAACGGCGAGCGCCAATCCCTCAAGTGTGTACGCGCCCAACAGGGCGGGGCCATCGTCCCTGCCGAAGAAGACGATGGTCACCTCGCGCTCGCCGTCGATCGTCGCCCAAGCACGGCCGTAGTCCATGTCTACTCGGCTGCCATCTGCGAGGAGTAGCCGTCTCGTGCCAATCGTTTCGACGCCAAGCTCGCGTAGGAATCGACCGGGCAGCACTGTGTAGGACGCACCCGTGTCGACCAGAGCCTCGATCTCACCGGAGTAGCGCTCGTCGAGATCAGTGATCTCAACCGGATAGGTGAATGTGCCCATGCCGGCAGCTTACCGTGATGGAACAGGACCCCACGCGAGTCCCTGATGGTGGGAGGGGCTGGGAGTCATCAGGCCTGGACAATCCGGTACCACTTGCGGCGGCCGACGCGGAGGACGGCTCCGTTGCGGATCTCGGCGGTTTGCTCCTTGACGACTTCGTCGTCGATGCGGACGGCGCCCTGGGTGACGAGGCGCTTGGCTTCGGCTCGGCTGGCGGCGGCTCCGATGTCGTGGAGTAGGACCGGTAGCGCGATTTGGACGGCTTCAGCGCCGGCGAACTCTATCGCCGCGTCGGGGATGTCGTCGGGGACGGTTCGCTGGGAGAAGGTTCGCGTCCATTGCTCTTCGGCTGCCAGGGCGGATTGGTCGCCGTGCCATTCGGCGACGATCGATCGGGCGAGGCGGCGTTTGGCCTCCATCGGCTTGACCGCGCCCGCTTCCAGGTCGGCGGCGATCCGATCGACCTCCGCGTCCGCGACGTTCGTGCCGTGGTCGAAGAAGCGAACGATCACGTCGTCTGGAATCGACATCGCCTTGCCGTATTGGGTGTTGGCTGGCTCGTCGATGCCGATGTAGTTGCCGGTGCTCTTCGACATGCGCTGCTTGCCGTCGGTGCCGACCAGGATCGGCGTCAGCACGGCGACCTGCGGCGACTGCTCCTGCCGCTCCTGCAGGGTGCGGCCGCACATGATGTTGAAGGTCTGGTCGGTGCCGCCGAGCTGGACATCGGCCTCCAGCGCGACCGCGTCGTAGCCCTGCATCAGGCCGTACATGAACTCGTGCACGTAGACCGGCTGCCCCGAGTCGATCCGGTTCTTGAACGTGTCGCGCTCGGCGAACTGCTGCACCGTGAAATTCGAGGCCAGATGGATCACGTCGCCGAACGACATCTGGCCGAGCCACTCGCTGTTGCGCCTGACTTCCGTCTTGACCGGGTCAAGCAGCTTGAAGGCCTGATCGCGATACGTCTCGGCGTTGCGGTTGAGGATCTCCTCGGCCTGCATCGGACGCAGCGAGTCCTTGTCCGACGGGTCTCCGACCAGGCCGGTGAAGTCGCCGATCAGCAGGATCGACTGGTGTCCGAGCTGTTGGAACAGCGCCAGCTTGCGCAGCGTGACGCAATGGCCGATGTGCAGGTCGGGCGAAGTCGGGTCGACGCCCAGGTAAACGCGGAGGGGGCGGTCCTCCATCAATGACTCGGTCAGGCGGAGGCGGAGTTCGCGATCCATGGCGGCGCGTGTGGCGTCGTCGCCATAGGCGGTGCCGCGCATGATCAGCGCGTGCTGACGCTCGACCTCTGCTGCGATCGCTGGAGAGACGTGTTCGCTCATCGCGGGTTCCTACTAGGTTCCAATGGACATGCCGGCCAACAGATCGCGGGCGGCGTCGCGATCCTTGCCGATTTGCTCGACCAGCGCGTCGACGCCGTCGAACTTCTGCTCACCTCGAAGCCGCTCAACAAACTCAACTCGCAGGTCCTGGCCATAGATGTCGTCATCGAAGTCGATAATGTGGCACTCGATCGACAGTCCGCCGCCGTCATCGAACGTCGGCCGGACACCGATGTTGGTGACCGACGGCGTTGGGCCGGACGCCAGGTGGGCAATCGTCGCGTAGACGCCGGGCGCCGGGATCGCGCGGTCGTTGCCGACCGCGACGTTGGCGGTGGCGAATCCGATCGAACGGCCCCGTTTGAAGCCGACGATCACCGGACCATGCAAGGAGAAGCGCCGGCCCAGCAATCTGGCGACGTGCGACACGTCGCCGTCGGCCAGCGACTCGCGAATGTGGGTTGACGAGACCTTGTCGGTTGAGTCGTTGGTCAGGAGCTCGATCACCTCGACCTCGAAGCCAAGCTCCCGGCCCAGCGCCGCCAAGGTCTCCGGGTCGCCGCCGCGCTGTCGTCCGAGCGCGAAGTCCTCGCCGATGATCAGGCGCGCCAGTTGAAACTCCTCGACCAGCATGCGGACGAAATCGCCGGCGTCGGTCAAGGAGAACTCAGAGGTGAACGAGACCGTGGCGACGGCGTCGAGACCGGTCTGCATGATTAGCGAGAGCCGATCCTCCAGCGAGGTCACGTACTCGGTCGTCAGATCGGGTCTGAGCACCTGTTTGGGGTGCGGGTGGAAGGTGATCGCCGCCGACGCCAGTCCGTGCCGGTTGGCGCTTTCGGCGACGTGTCTGAGCACCGCCTGGTGGCCTCGGTGGACGCCGTCGAATACGCCGATCGTGAGGGCGGTCGGACGGCCGGTCGCGGCTCGGCGCAACTCCTCGCGGGCGAGATCGGTGACCACCGGATTCGGCCTTTCCCCATTCCGACAGGCGGCTGAACAGGAGTTTCAGCGTACCAGCAGGCAGGGACCGGACAGGCCTATTCGTCGAGCGACGAGGCGTCCCAGGCGGTCTCCGGCGCGTTGGGCAGTTCGGTAATCAGGATGTCGGAAAAGTCCTCATCCTGTTGAATCTCGATCGCCAGCGATTTGTGCAGTTCAAGGACGGCCATGAACGAGACGATCAGTTCGAGCCTCGACTGCGCACTGGCGATCCAGTCGCGGAACGAGACGACATGCCCGCTCATCAGCCGGGCGCGAAGGTCGATCACACGGTCCCGGACCGTGATTCGCTGGCGCTCAATCGCGGCGTCGTGCGCGATCTCCGCCTGCGCCTCTCGCTCGGCCGCGCGGTCGAGCACCTCCTGCGCGATCCGCGCCAGCGCCTCGAGTGTGACCTGGTCCGACATGCCCAGCGGCAGTGTCTGATCGATCGGAGGCGCCGCAATCGGCGTGTAGGACCGCAGCCGCTCGCGGTCTCGCTCGCCGAGCCGGGCGATGCCATCCCGGTACCGCTTGTAGGCCTGCGCCATCGCCACGAGCTCGGCGCCGTCATCGTCCAACGCCTCACCGTCGCCGGGTTGCTCCGTCGGCGGGAGCAACTGCCTGGCCTTGAGCAGCACGAGCCGTCCGCCGATGCTGATGAACGCTGCCAGCGCGTCGGCCTGGTCGGAAGTCAGTTCGCCGTCGGGGGCAGTCATCGCCGTGACCTGCGCCAGGTACTGGTCGGCGACCTGCGCCAGCGAGAGTTCGGAGATGTCAAGCTTGCGCGACTCGATCAGTTCGAGCAGCAGCTCGAGCGGTCCTTCATATGCCGGCAGGTGCAGTTGGACCATGCAACTATCCGCCGGGGTCGGCTTCGTCTCGGAGGAGCGCCTTGAAGCCGGCCTGGATAAAATCGCGGTCGTACGCGAGTGCCTGATCAATCCCTCGCGACTCCATGACGAGGAAGCTGGCGCAGTCCGTCAGGCTCCAGCGCTGGTCCGGCCGGTCGGCATAGCGTCTGACAGCCGCCAGAAACTGCTCCGACGACTGCGGCACCACGTCCACCTGTTCTGTCTCGCGCAGCCTCTGGGCAAAGCGTTCAACCGCCAATCGTCCTTGCGGTCCCGACCTGCTGAAGTGATTGAACACTTCTACCAGGACCATCTCTGTCGTCACAATGCTTGGTGGAGGCTGCTGCGTTGCCAGGTCTGTCGCCCGGGCGTTGAGGGGATCCTCATTGTCCAGCAGTGCGATCCAATAGCCTGCGTCGGCGAACGCGCCGGGCATTAGTCCTCGTCCCGCGGATGCCCGTACAGATAATGCTTGTAGTTCTGCGCACCGTCGTGCGGCACGCCACTGAAGGCATTCGGGAACTCACGGTGAATCTCATCGACGATTTCGGGGATGCAGGGCTGGCGAGCCTCCGCCGGCGATGCGACATCGCCACTGTCGTCGTCGGCCAGCACATCAACGGTCACCTCGCAGCCCTCCGACAGGTCAAGCGGCTCGAGCGGTGTGAGGACGCCGTTCGCGTAGCGGGCGCGGAAGAGACGTTGGGGCATTGTCTGCTCCTTGGGGACCAGTGTATCTGCTTCCCGGTCGAACATTGATCGAGAACGGCGGTTGGTCGTCAGTTCGCCACGAAGTTGAGCAGCTTGTCCGGCACCCAGATCACGCGGCGCAGGGTCTTGCCTTCGAGCTGATCGATCACCCGCGCCGAAGCCCGGGCCGCGGACTCCGCCTCTTCCTGCGACGATCCTGGAGCGAGCGCCAGCTTCTCCCGCAGTCGGCCGTTGACCTGGACGACCACGGTGATGGTCTGGGCCTGGGCCAACGCCTCGTCATATGCCGGCCAGCGCTGCTCATGCACCGATCCCGAGTTGCCCACCCGATGCCACAGCTCTTCGCAGATGTGCGGCGCGGACGGCGCCAGGCAGAGGAGCAGCGATTCGGTCGCCTCGCGCCAGGCGTCGGCGTCGACCGGACCCTGGTCGCGGATGCTCTGCAGTTCGTTGGTGAACTCCATCATCGCGGCGATCATCGTGTTGAAGCGGAAGCGCTCGATATCCTGCGAGACCTTGCCGATCATCGCGTGCGTCGCCCGGCGGATGGCGTCCGCCTGGCCGGCCCCGGCATCCACGTCGCCGAGCACCAGGTTCCAGACCCGGTTGAGCCAGCGCCACTGACCGGAGATGCCGCTGTCGTCCCAGTCGCCGCCGGCCTCCCATGGACCCAGGAACATCAGGTAGAGCCGCACGGTGTCGGCGCCGTAGCGCGCCACCCATTCGTCGGGGTTGACCACGTTGCCGCGCGACTTCGACATCTTGAAGCCGTCCTTGGTGATCGTGCCCTGGTTGAACAGTCGGGCAAACGGCTCGTCGATCTCGAGGATGCCCATGTCGCGCGCCGCCTTGGCGAAGAACCGGGCATAGAACAGGTGCATGACGGCGTGCTCGGCGCCGCCGGTGTAGGTGTCGATCGGCAGCCACTGGCGGGCGAGCCCGGGATCGATTGGCGCGTCGTAGTTGTGCGGGTCGACGTAGCGGTACATGTACCAGTTGGAGCACATGAAGGTGTCCATGGTGTCGGTCTCGCGCCGAGCCGACTCGTCGCACGCGGGACAGTCGGTTTCGACGAAGAGCTTGTGCCGCTCCAGCGGCGACGCGCCGGTCGGCAGGAACTCCGCGTCGTCGGGCAAGAGCACGGGCAACTCGTCCTCCGGCACCGGCACGGTGCCGCAGGATTCGCAGTAGACCATCGGGATCGGAGCGCCCCAGTAGCGCTGCCGAGAAATCAGCCAATCGCGCAGCCGATAGGAAACAGTCCGGCCGCCGAGACCGATCACGTCCAGCGCGTCGGCGACGGCGAGCTTGCCTTCCTGCCAGTCGGTCCCGTCGAAGCGTCCCGAGTTCACCATCGTGCCCGGACCCGTGTAGGCCTCGTCGAGGTCGTTGCCGTCCCAGTCGGGCGGCGCGATCACGACCGGAATCGGAATACCGCGCTCCGAGGCGAAGGCGAAGTCGCGCTCGTCGTGGGCGGGCACGCCCATCACGGCGCCGGTGCCGTAGCTGAGCAGGACGTAGTCGGCGATCCAGATCTGGATGTCATCGCCCGTGAACGGGTGCTTCGTGTACGCGCCGGTGAAGACGCCGGTTTTCTCGCGTGTCGTGGACTGGCGCTCAATCTCATTCTGCCGACGCGCCTGCTCGATGTAGGCCTCGACATCGGCCCGGCACTCGTCCGTGGTCAGCTCGGCGACCAGCGGATGCTCCGGCGCGAGCACCATGAAGGTGCAGCCGAACAGCGTGTCGGGCCGGGTCGTGAAGACCGTGATCCGGTCTTCGCCGTTCACCTCGCGGCCGAGCGGGAAGGAGATCTCCGCGCCTTCCGAGCGGCCGATCCAGTTGCGCTGCATCAGCTTGATCGGTTCCGGATAGTCAATTCCGTCGAAGTTGAGTAGTTCGTCGGCGTAGGCCGTGGTGCGGAACATCCACTGTTCCATCTGCTTGGCCTCGACGACCGACTCGCAACGCTCGCAGACGCCGATGCCCTCGTCGTTGCGGTTGACCTGCTCGTTGGCCAGGATTGTGGCGCAGCCGGGACAGAAGTTGCAGTCGGCCAGGCTGCGATAGGCCAGGCCGTGCTCGTACAGCTTGAGGAACCACCATTGAGTCCAGCGGTAGTACTCGGGATCGGAGGTGGCGAACTCACGGTTCCAGTCGAACGACGCGCCCATCGTCTTGAGTTGGCGGGTCATGTTCTCGACGTTCGCGTACGTCCACTTCTTGGGATGCGTGTTGTTGTTGATCGCCGCGTTCTCGGCGGGCAGGCCGAAGGCGTCGAACCCCAGCGGAAAGAGGACGTTCTTGCCCTGCATCCGGTGCCAACGGGCGGCGACGTCCGACGGCGCCATCGCGAACCAGTGGCCAATGTGCAGATCGCCGCTGGTGTACGGCAGCATCGTCAGGAAGTAGTACGGCTCGCGCGGGTCATCGTTGTCGACGCGGTAGAGACCGTCGATCTCCCAGCGCTCGCGCCAGCGCGGCTCGATCTCGGATGGGTCGTAGGCGGGAATCTGCACGGTCGAAGGCATAGTGGTCGTCATAGCCGCAGATTACACGGGGGTATCTTGTGATCTGAGCCACAAGGGCATGTGAAGAAGAGGAAATTGCGCTATGACGGACGGACCGCTGGTCGGTGTGATGATGGGTTCGCATTCGGACTGGGAGACGATCAAGAACACCGCTTCGACGCTGGAGTCGCTGGGCATTTCCTGGGAGGCGCGCGTGCTCTCGGCCCACCGAACGCCCGACGAGACGGCCGAGTACGCGGCCGAAGCGCAGGGACGGGGGATCAAGGTGATCATCGCCGCCGCCGGGGGCGCAGCGGCACTGCCGGGAGCGGTCGCGGCCAAGACGCCAATCCCGGTGATCGGCGTGCCGGTCAAGGGCTGGGCCACGGACGGTCTCGACTCGCTGCTCTCGATGGCCCAGATGCCGCGCGGCGTGCCCGTGGCGACGGTCGCGATCGGCCGGACGGGCGCGGTCAACGCCGCATTGCTGGCCGGACGAATCCTGGCGCTGTCCGATCCAGCGATCGCGGCAGCGGTCAACGCGGACCGCGAGCGTCGAGCTGCAGAGCAACTGAGCCAACCGCATCCGACCCTGGACTGAACCCGAGGACGATGGCCGTCCACCCGATCACCACGCTGCCCCGCGACGCCGCCGTCCTGCGCGCGCCGGCCAAGCGCGTGCGCAACTTCGACGCCTCGCTCCGCGCCCTGGTCGCCGACATGATCGACTCGATGAACGCCGCCCACGGCGTCGGCATCGCCGCGCCGCAGATCGGCATTGGGCTGCGGGTCGTCGTGATCGGCATGCCCGGCGAGCGGCCCTTCGTGATGGTCAACCCGGAGGTGGTCAAGCGCAGCGGCGAGCGGCAACTGATCGAAGGCTGCCTCAGCGTGCCCGGCTATCGCGGCCGTGTGACGCGCTCGACCCGGGTCCTGGCCAAGGCGCAGGACATTTCAGGCCGCGAAATCCGCGTGCGCGCCGAAGACGACCTGCTCGCCCAGTGCCTGGAGCATGAGATCGACCACATCAACGGCCGCGTCTACATCGACCACGTGCCATCGATCGATCAGCTCTGGACGCTCGACGAAATGATCGCCGATGACGAAGACGAACCCGATGACGAAGACTGACCCGCCGCCGGCGTTGAACGCGCTCGAGGCGGACGGAGTCTGGGTGGTCGGCGGAGCCATTCGCGATGCGTTGGCGAGCGATCAGAACGTCCTCTCTCGTCCCGCTCGGCGCAACGAGACGCCGAGAGACCTCCCCTCTCCCCCCGCGGAGCGGGGGGAGATGCCGAAGGCAGAGGGGGGCGATCGCTTCGACCTCGACCTCGCCGTAGCGGGTGCAGAAGCCTGGGCTCAGCGAGCCGGCGATGCGCTGAACCTCCCCGCCGTCAAGATCAGCGCCCACTTCGACATCTGGCGCATTCCCCTTCCGGACGGACAGATCGACGTCTGGGAACTGCCCGACGATGACATCGAACGCGATCTCCGGCGCAGGGACTTCACGGTCAATGCGATGGCCGTCCCGCTCGAGTCCTTCCGCCGCGGCAAGATCGAGGTTGACCTGATTGATCCGCTCGGTGGACTCCGGGACATCCGGACTCGCCGTCTGCGCCTGGTATCGGACACTGCATTACAGGTCGATCCGCTGCGTATGCTGCGCGCCGTGCGACTCGAGGCGGAAGCCGGCTGGCGGCCCGACCGCCGCCTGCGCAAATCGATGCATCGAAACGCCGCCTTGATTACGCGTTCCGCTGCCGAGCGTCAGTGGGACGAGATGCAACGAATCCTGCTCAGCGAACGGCTGCCCGGGGCGCTGCGGCGCATGGAGCGAAGCGGATTGCTGGACGCTCTGATCCCGGAGCTGGCCGACGGCCGCGGCGTCGATCAGCGCCCGGTGCACCGCCGAGACGTGTTCTGGCATCAGATCGATGCCCTTCGCTGGCTGACCCGGCTGACCTCGACGGATCGGCCCAGAGGCCGACGCGCAGCGGCGATCTGGAGCGAAGTGCAACCGTTGGTCGACGCGCCGCAGATCCACGCCGTGCTGGATGATTGGCGACTGTCGCTTCGACTCGCCACGCTGCTGCACGACATCGGCAAGCCCCGGACCAGGTCCGTGGACGCTGATGGCTCGACCCACTTCTTCGGCCATTCGGAACTGGGCGCGGAGATGGCCGTCGAGCGGCTCCGACGCCTGCGGGCGCCGACCAGGGTCGCCGATCGGGTCTCACGGTTGATCGAGCACCATCTCCGACCTGGTCAGGTCAACTCGCCCGGCAAGCCGCCGACCGATCGGGCGCTGCACCGCTTCCACCGGGCGCTCGGCGAGGCCGCCGTTCCACTCTGTTGGCTGTTCCTGGCCGACTCGCTCGCCACGGCCGGTCCCGAGGCCCTGCTGCCGCGTTGGCGAGGCTATGCCGCTCACGTCGCGCGAATCCTGGCCTGGCAGCCGAAGCGGCCGTCGCAAACGGGCCGGATCCTCGACGGCCACGCGATCATGCAGGCCACCGGACTCGAACCCGGGCCGCTCGTCGGCGAAATCCGTGCGAAGATTGACGAAGCCGCGGCGATCGGCGAGATCGCCGGCGTCGACGACGCACGCGAATTGGCCACTCGGCTCGCACGCGAGTTGCGGGCTTCAACCACCGCCTAGGAGTTCTCCGACATGACGGAAGTCATCCTGATCACGCTGCTGGTCGTGGCGCTGTTCTATCTCTTCTTCATTCGCCCGACGCGATCGGAGGAGCGCCGCCGTCAGCGCGACCTCAACGAGCTGCGGGTCGGCGACACGGTGCTCACGCGCGGAGGCCTCATCGCCGAGGTAGAAGGCGTGGAGACACCGGAGGACGGCCCGATGGTCGTGCTGCTGCGTCTGGCCGACAACGTCGTCGTGCGGGCGCGAACCGGCGCGGTGGCCGAGCGGATCGATTCCGCCGAGCCGGAGGACGACCTGGATCATGAAGACATGGATGACCGCTGACATCGTGCCGTCGTTGGCTGATTGCAACCATGCGCCTGCCTATCCTGAACCGACATAAGCGGGATACAGTGCGCACAGCGCTTGAATCGGCTCCTGCGGCCATCGCAGGATGCCCACGCGGTTGATGGGCGGCCTCACCGGCAATGGACTTCATCAGACGGTTCAAGTTCCGCGACGTCTACATTTTCGCCCTGATCATCATTCTCACCGCGTTCGCGATCGCGTCGTCGTGGCCGGGCAATCCCGATCGCTATCTGCCCGGCTTCATTCCCTGGCCGGAAGGGCGCGGCGTGAGCGTGGGCGACTGGACCCGTGACGAGTTCCGGCTCGGCCTCGACCTCGCCGGCGGCGTGTCGATCACGCTGGAAGTGGCCGGTGAGGCCGCTCCGGTCCGGCGCGGCGAATCGCTCAACCAGTTCCTCGAGCGCGAGGGACTCGAACTCAGCGACATCCTCGACCTGAACCCGTCCCTCTCCGACCTCGACCCGGTCGAGTACGACCTGCCCTTGCCCGACAACATCGCGGAGCTGGTGCTGCCGCTCAACGTGGACGATGCGGCGCTGGAAGAGGCGGTCGCCGAGTCGCAGCGGGTGATCGAGGAACGCGTCAACGGCTTCGGCATTTCCGAGGCCGAGGTGACCGTCGTCGGCGGCGACCGCATCAATGCGCAGATCCCCGGCGTCGACGCGGACGAGGCGTCAGCCCTCGTCGGGTCGACCGCGCTGTTGGAGTTCCGCTCGATCGACGCCGCCCAGCCGCAACCGCCGAGGCCGCTCGACCGCCTCTCGATCGCCGCCGCCGTTCACGACGTCTGGGACGCCACCTTGCCCCACGAAGACGCGCGTTTCGTCCGGCGTGCAGAGCCCTACTTCATCCCGCCTCCCGACGAGGATGTGATCATCGGCGACGGCGTCCGCTGGCTGCCGGCGACCGGGATCAACGCCGAAGGCAAGACCGTGCAACTCACCGGTCGACACCTGATCGCCGACTCCATCTCCCGGACGATCGAACAGGGCGGTACGCCGGCGCTGACCTTCGAACTCGACCAGGAGGGCGCGCGGCTGATGGAGCAGATCACGCGGCGGCTGTTCGAGAACCGCGCTCCGCTCGGCATCTTCGTCGACGGGCGACTGATCTCCAGTCCCTCGGTCAACGCCGTAATCTCCGACAGCGGAATCATCAACGGCCTCTCGGAAGAGGACGCGATCACGCTCAGGCGTCAGCTCCGGGCCGGCGCCCTGCCGATCAACCTGCGAGTCCTGCAAAGCACCGAGGTCGCGGCCACGCTCGGCGAAGACTCGGTCATCGACACCGTCCAGGCCGGCGTCGTCGCATTCGTCGCCATCGTCGTCTTCATGATGATCTACTACCGCGTGCCGGGAGTCGTCGCCGCCCTGGCCCTGATCGTCTACGCCGCCGGTGTGATGGCCACCTTCAAGCTCGTGCCGATCACGCTGACTCTCGCCGGCGTCGCCGGTCTGGTGCTGTCGATCGGGTTTGCCGTCGACGGCAACGTGCTGATCTTCGAGCGCCTCAAGGAAGAGCTGCGCCTCGGACGCAGCCTGTCGGGCGCCGTCGATACCGCCTGGGCACGGGCGTGGCCGGCGATCCGTGACGGCAACGTCTCGACGATCATCACGGTCGCCATCCTCTGGCTGTTCGCCGACGCGCTCAACCAGAACCTGATCAAGTCGTTCGCCCTGGCGCTGCTGGTCGGTACGGGATTCAGCTTCGTCACCGTGATCTTCGTCACGCGAAACTTCATGACCATCGCCGTCAGCACGGGATGGGTGCGAGGACTGCGGCCGTTCGGCGTGCGTCGCATGACCGTGCAGCCGCGCGGCGGCGGAGCGAGCGGCGGTGAGGGGGGCGCGACCACATGATCGACTTCGTCGGCCGTCGCCGCGTCTACGCCGTGCTCTCGCTGCTGATGATCGTGCCCTCGTTGATCGGGCTCGCGATCTGGCAGTTCGAAGCCGGCCTCGACTTCGCCGGCGGACTCGAGACGGAAGTCCGGTTCCTCGGCGATACCGATCTCGCTGACGTGACCGAGGCGGTCGAAGCGATTGAAGAGGTTCCTGAGGGAACCGAGTTCAGCGTCACCGAGGGCGAGGGCGGCTCGTTCGTCGTCAGCGGATCCGTGAGTCCGCCTTCCCTGGACGACGCGTTCTCGATCGCGGACCGGGTTGGCAACGCGATCGGCGGTTCATTGCCGAGCAGCATCAGCCTCGACCTCGATGTCGAGGAATCGCAAGTGCGCAGTGAGTTCTGGTTCCCCGGCAGCGTCACGCAGGATCAGGTTCGCGCCGCGCTCGAAACCGTCGGACTCGGGGGCGCGAGAATCCAGGCTACCGCCGACTCCGCCTTCCGCCTGCGGGTCGAGCAGCCCGCCGACGGCGACCTCGAGCGGTTGCGCCAGCGGATCAACGACTCGCTGCGAGCCGAGATCGGACGCATCGAGGTCCTGCAGAGTTCATCCGTTTCGGGAACGCTCTCGGTCGAAATTGCACGTGATGCAGGCGTCGCCCTCGCCGTGGCTGCGGTGGCCGTCCTGATCTACATCTCGCTCGCCTTCCGCCGTCTGCCGAATCCCGTCCTCTACGGCTCGGCGGCGATCGTCGCCCTGCTGCACGACATCACGATCGTCGCCGGCGCGTTCGCGATCGGCGGTCGGGTCGCCGGACTCGAGGTCAACGCGATGTTCGTCACGGCGTTGCTGGCGATCATCGGCTATAGCGTCAACGACACGATCGTCGTCTTTGACCGGATCCGCGAAAACCTGCTGCTCGATCCGCGCGAGGACTTCCGTCGCGTCGTCAATGCCGCGATCACCCAGTCGCTGGGCCGTTCGCTCAACACCTCGATCACCGTCGTGCTCGCGCTGCTGGCCCTGCTGCTGATCGGCGGCGTGACGATTCGGCCGTTCGTCGTCGTGTTGTTCATCGGCACGGTGGCCGGCACGTACTCATCGATCGCCGTTGCCAGCCAGATCGTCTTTCTCTGGCAGGAGGGCACGCTGCCCCGGCTGTTCCGCCGCGGCGGCGAGCGGCGCGTCGTCAGACGTGTCGAGCGTCGGGCCCAGCCCTGACTCAGCCCTGACTCAGCCCTTCCTCAGCACCCGGGCGTCGCCGACTCGCCTCGTGATCCGGTTCGTATCGAGGTGTTCGAGGAACGCCTGCGCGACCTTGCGGCTCGTGCCCAACCGGTCGCGCACATCGGCCAGCGTCGCCCGTTCCTGCTCTTCCAGTAGCGCCTGGGTCTCGGCGACCATGCGGTCATAGACCTCGCGGCCGAGGTTGACGCCGCCGGTCAACCGGACGATCAGATGCTGAGCTTCGAGGTACTCCAGGAGCTCCGGATCGAGCGTCGGATCGGTCTCCGGACGGACACCCTGTTCCGCCAACCGAGGCATGAGCCGGTCGACCTGGGCCTGTTGCTCCGCGCTCAGAGCCACGCTTCGAGCAGGGAGGTCGAACGAGCCGTCGTTGATGATCAGCCGGTCCGTTTCCGTGAGATGCTGCTGCAGGAACGTGAATGCGCGCTGTGGCAGATTGACTCGGCTGCGCAAATCCTCTCGCGGCAGACCGGCCCGAAGCGGAAACTTGTTGACATAATCCGTTACTGTCGCTTCGGCTCGCGCAGCCAGGGCGCCGAGTCCGGCGTCGGACATCAGGACCGCCGAATCCGACAGCCCGCCCTCGTCCAGCACTACGGCCGAGCCATCGGCAATCTGCCGCTCAATCGCCGCCAGCGCCTCGTCGGGCGCCAGTTCGCTGCGCGCGACGAGTTCATCCCAGCGAACCGGTTCCATTCGCTGCAGAACGGTCAGCAGCGTGTCGTCCGGCGAGCCGTCGAGCAGCCGTTGCAACGCTTCAAGGGTCGACGCGTCGTTGCGATGGTGCCGGCGCGGTCGAGTGTCGACGATTCGTCCTCCGGCAACGGTCGAGTCGGCCGAGCGGAGCACGAAGTGATCGCCGCGCGCCGCTGCGATCGGTCGTTCCAGCCGGAGTTGCGCCCAGGTCGAGTCTCCCGGCGCCAACGAATCGCCCTCCAGGAGCCTCACCCGAGCCTGAACCTCGTCGGCGCCGACGTGCAGCGTGCGGGTCGCGTTGTGCGGCAACGCTCGCGCGGCGTCCGCGACCGCCCGCAAGCGGATGTCGACCGCGGAGGTCGGCGCCAGCCAGCCGGGCGTGGTCAAGACCATGCCCCGTTCGAGATCATTCGCCGAGACGCCGCTCAGGTTGACCGCCGTACGAGCGCCGGGCGGCGCCGTGTCGAGCGATTCTTCGTGCGACTGCAGCCCGCGCACCCGGCACTCGATCCGACCCGGCTCGACCACGACCGCGTCGCCAATCGACAGTTCGCCGTCCAGCAGTGTGCCGGTCACGACCGCGCCGAAGCCGGAGATCGAAAACGACCGGTCGATCGGCAGCCGTGGTCGGCCCTGGTCGGGAATCGGCGGCAGGTCGTCGATCTCACGGTCGATCAGGCCGCGCAACTCCTCGACGCCGTCGCCGCTCAACGCCGAGACCGGCGCAATCGTCGAGCCGGCCAGGGCGGTGCCGGCCAACAGTTCCGCGATCTCCTCTTCGACCAGCGCCGTCCACTCCTCGTCAACGAGATCGATCTTGGTCAGCGCGACAATGCCGCGGTCGACATCGAGCAGGTCCAGGATGTCGAGGTGCTCCCGCGTCTGGGGCATGACGCCTTCGTCGGCGGCGATCACGAGGAGTGCGAGGTTGATCCCGCCCACGCCGGCCAGCATGTTCTTGATAAAGCGCTCATGACCGGGAACGTCGACGATGCTGACCGCCCGACCCGAGGGCAGCTCGCACCAGGCGAAACCCAGGTCGATCGTCAACCCGCGCGCCTTCTCTTCCGCCCAGCGGTCGGGGTCGATGCCGGAGAGCGCCTGGACCAGGGCGCTCTTGCCATGGTCCACGTGGCCTGCGGTGCCGATCACGTACACGCGTCTACCCTGACCATTGCCGACATGCTGACAGACATGCCTGTTGGGGAGGATATGTGCGATGAAAGCGATTGTCGTTGACCCGCCCGGCAAAACTGCCGACTCTCTTCGTCTGGCCGACGTGCCCGACCCGCAGCCCGCCGACGAGGAGGTGCTGATCCGTGTGCATGCCAGCGCCTTGAATCGTGCCGACATGATGCAGCGCATGGGCAGCTACCCGGCGCAGCACGGCGCATCCGAGATTCTCGGACTTGAACTGTCCGGCGAAGTCATTGAGGCCGGATCCCGAGTGCAGGGACTCTCCGTCGGCGACCGCGTCTACGGACTCTCGGGCGGCGGCGGTTACGCCGAGATGGCGACGCTGCATCAATCGCTGGCGATGCCGATCCCGGACGAACTCACCTATCACGAAGCGGCCTCGATCCCCGAGGTCTTCTTCACCGCCAACACCGCGGTGCGCACGCTGGGTGAAACGCTCCCCGGTGAGCGCATCCTGATCCACGCCGGCGGCAGCGGCGTCGGCATCGCCGCGATCCAGATTGCCCGCCTGATCGGAGCCGAGGTCTGGATCACGGCCGGCTCCGAGGAGAAGTGCGAGCGAGCCAGAGAGCTCGGCGCGGACATGACGATCAACTACCGCGAACAGAACTTCGCCGATGCGGTCGCCGAAGGGACCGGCGGCCAGGGCGTGAACGTGATCCTCGACGTCATCGGCCGCGACTACTGGGAGGCGAACCTGCGCTCGCTGGCGACGGCCGGCCGGCTCGTGCTCGTTGGCCTGATGGGCGGCGCCGTCGCCGAGACGAATCTCGGCATGCTGATGCAGAAGCGGTTGCGAGTCCACGGAACCGTGATGCGCTCGCGGCCGCTGCTCGATCGCGCCGAGATCACGCGGGACTTCCAGCAACACCTGGAACCGGCGATCGTCAACGGCGACATGAAGCCGGTCATCGACAGCGTCTTCCCGCTCAGCAAGGCGGCCGAAGCTCATCAGTACATGGCCGAGAACCGAAATTTCGGCAAGATCCTCCTCGACTGCATTGACATCGACGAACTGTCGGAAGACTAGGCATCCACCGGTTCAAGCAGCCGCACGAAGATCTCATTCGCCACGGCGTGCCCGCGAGATGTGAAACGCAACCGGCCATCGTCGCGTTGCGCCAGTCCGTTGGCCACCGCCCAGTCGAGCACCGGCCGGAGCTGAGCGTAGGCCGGGGGCAGGGAATCTTCGTCCACACCCTCGAACAGCCGCAGGCCGGACGTGAGCGCATCAATCACGTGCTCCACTTCACCGACGCGCTCAGCCCCGGCGATCGCCGGCGAGGGCAGGTCTTCCGCTGCATCGTTTGATCTCTCCGGGCGGCGCAGGCGATCGATGTACACGCGAGGACTGCGCACGACGTGGAATCGCACGCCGTCGACAAATCCGTGTGCGCCCGGTCCGATGGCTGCGTACTCCTGGTTGCGCCAGTAGATCAGGTTGTGTCGGCATTCCAGCCCGTTGCGGGCGTAGTTGGACGTCTCATACTGCTCAAAGCCGGCACTCGACAGACGATCCGCTGTCCAGTCGGCGATCTCGGCCACATGATCGGGATCCGCTTCAATCACGCTGCCGGCGGATACTCGAGCCGCCAGCGGCGTGCCTTCCTCGACCGTCAGCGCATAGCAGGAGAGATGGTCAGGACCGCCGCGGTTCCAGTGCAAGGCCTGCTCGACTGTCGATTGCCACGTCTCCAGTGATTGGCCGGGCAGACCATAGATCAGGTCGAGATTGACATTGTCGAAGCCGGCCGCCCGGATCATGGCGAACGCGGACTCTGCCCGCTCCGCGCTGTGTATCCGGTCGAGGAAGACCAGTTCCGACGAGTCAAGCGATTGCACGCCCATCGAGATGCGGTTGACGCCCGCATCACGGTATGTCTCCAGGCGCCGAGGCTCGACGCTCTCCGGATTTGCTTCGAGCGTGATCTCGGCGTCGCCAGCGATATCGACGCTCGTTCGGATGGTGTCGAGCAGGAGTCGCACCGATTCTCCCGACAGGAGACTCGGCGTGCCCCCGCCGAGAAACACTGTCGAGACCTGCCGGTCCGCCAGTCGTGGCGCCCACAGCTCGATCTCCGTCAGCGCCGCCTGCAGCCATTCCGACTGCATGTCTTCGATGCCGGCGAAGGAGTTGAAGTCGCAGTACGAGCACTTGACCGTGCAGAACGGCACATGCACGTAGAAGCCGAGCGGAGCAAGGTTCACGTCACGAGTGTATGACTCTGGCTCAGTGTCAAAGCTGATTGCCCGCGCACAGACTTGGTGACACAGTGAAGCCGTACAACTGTTGGGAGGCGTTGGTGCTCAAGACACACGGTTGCGGGACATTGCGAGCGTCGCACGCGGGCGAGTCGGTCACGTTGGCCGGCTGGGTCCATCGGCGGCGCGATCACGGTCAGCTGATCTTCATCGATCTGCGCGACCGCGACGGCATCGTCCAGGTCGTGGTGCGGCCGGACGACCATCCCGAGGCCTACAACGCCGCCAACGACGTGCGCGGGGAGTACGTGCTCCGGATCGCCGGGGAAGTGGTTGCGCGCTCCGAAGCGACCCGCAATCCCAACATCGCCACCGGTGACATCGAGGTCGTCGCCGACTCGGTCGAGGTGCTGAACGAGGCCAAGACGCCGCCGTTCTCGGTGAGCGAGGACGACGAGGTCAACGAGCTCGTGCGCATGCAGTACCGCTACATCGACCTGCGCCGTCCCGCGATGATCGCGTCGCTCGAGTTGCGCCATCGGCTCAACCAGTTCATCCGCGACTTCATGACCGATCAGGGATTCCTCGAGGTCGAAACGCCGATTCTCGTCGCAGCGACTCCGGAAGGCGCGCGCGACTACGTCGTTCCCAGCCGTCTGACGCCGGGTGCCTTCTACGCCCTGCCCCAGGCGCCGCAGCAGTTCAAGCAACTGTTGATGGTCGCCGGCGTCGAGCGCTACTTCCAGATCGCGCGCTGCTTCCGCGACGAGGATCTGCGCGCCGACCGTCAGCCGGAGTTCGTGCAGCTCGACCTCGAATGGTCCTTCTGCGAAGAGGAGGACATCCTCGGGTTGCTGGAGGAGCTGTTCGTCGGCGTCGCCGAGGCGCTGCGGCCCGACCTCACCGTTCCGCGACCGTTCCCGCGCCTGTCCTGGCACGAGGCGATGGAACGCTACGGCTCCGACAAACCCGACCTGCGCTACGGACTCGAACTTTCGGACTGTTCCGACATCGCCGCCACTTCCGGCTTCGGCGTGTTCTCGTCGACCATCGCGAACGGCGGACGCGTGCGCGGCATTGTCATGCCGGGTGGTGCGTCGTTGTCTCGCCGCGAGGTCGATGGCTTCACCGACCTCGCCAGGACCATGGGCGCGCCCGGACTGGTCTCACTCCAGTTCAGCGCCGACCCAGCCTCCGCTACCGAGGACGACGTCCGTTCGCCCGTGTTGCGTCACATCGGCATCGAGGACGCCCGCAAGATTGGCGAACGCTGCGGCGCGTCGGCCGGCGACCTCGTGTTGCTCGCCGCCGGCGACTCCGGCATGGTCTCGACCGTGTTGGACGGCATCCGGCGTGAACTGGCCCGGCGCCTCGACCTGGTCGACGACTCCGTGCTCCAGTTCGGGTTCGTCACCGACTTCCCACTGGTCGAGTGGGACGAGGCAGAGCAGCGCTGGGACGCCCTGCATCATCCGTTCACCGCTCCGCAATCGGAGGACGCGCACCTGCTCGAGAGCAGCCCGGCCGAGGTCCGCGCGCGGGCCTACGACACGATCTGCAACGGCTTTGAGCTCGGTTCGGGCTCGATCCGGATTCACGAGCGTGATCTGCAGATGCAGGTCTTCGAGTTGCTGGGCGTCGGCGCCGACGAGGCGCAGCGCCGATTCGGTCACATGCTCAACGCCTTCGAGTACGGCGCGCCGCCTCACGGCGGGTTTGCCTTCGGCATCGACCGCGTCGCCATGCTGCTGGCCGGCACCGAGAACATCCGCGAGGTGATCGCGTTCCCCAAAACGATGTCGGCGTCCGATCCGATGACCGGCGCGCCGATGGCGATCGCCGATGAGCAACTGGACGAGCTTCACCTCAAGGTCAATGCGCCCGCCGCCTCCTGAGTTCAGTGATAATCTTCGGTAGATATAGGGCATAGCGGTGTCTGGTTGACATATTGAAGCGGAGGGTTGGTACGTGTCTGTGCTGCGACTGATGCAACGGGCGGAACGAACAATCAGCACGGCCGACCGCTCCTCGAGCTGGAGGGCGTTACTGGCGGTGCTCGCGCTGAGCGCCGCGATCGTCCTCGCCGCCTGCGGCGGCGACGATGGCGCCCCCCAACAGCAGGAGCAACCCCAGAGCGCCGCACGAGCGGATCGCGCTCAGACCGACGACCAACAGCAGCAGCAGGCCGACGAGCCGCAAGAACGGCGAGAACGCCAGGCCACGATCCAACAGCAGGAACAGCAACAGGTCGGCGCCGGTCAACAGCAGGAAGCTGAAGCTCGACCGGCTGCGCCGAGAGAGCGCGGCGAGTTCCGCATCGCCCGCCGAGAGCCGATCAACCTCGACCCGGCGCAAATCACCGACGTCAGTTCCGCCGTGATTGCGGTGGAGGTCTTCAGCGGCCTGCTCGTGCTCGACCGGGACCTGAGGATCGCGCCGGATCTAGCCGAGTCCGTCCCTGGCCCCATGCAGAACGACGACGGCACCGTTACCTACCGCTTCACGATCCGCGACAACGCCACCTTCCACGACGGCAAACGGATCACGGCCGAGGATTTCAAGTGGAGCCTCGAGCGCAATCTGCATCCCGAGACGCTCTCCCCGACCGCTCCGGACTTCCTCGGCGACATCGTCGGAGCGCGTGAGTACACGCGCGGACGGGCCGACGAAGTGGTCGGTATCCAGGTGGTCGACGAGCAGACGCTGGACATCACGATCCTGCAATCGACGCCCGTGTTCCTCTACAAGCTCACCTATCCGACGGCCTACGTCCTCGATCGAGCCCAGGTTGAGGCCGATCCCGAGCGCTGGGCGCTCGCGCCCAACGGCAGCGGCCCCTTCCGCCTGACCGAGTGGCAACTCGGCGAGGGACTGACGCTCGAACGGTTCGACGACTACCATCTCGAACCGGCCGGCGTGCGCAAGGTCTCCGTCCGCTTCGCGGGCGGTTCGATCGAGCAGTTCGAGAACGACGAACTGGACCAGGCCTTTGTTGGCCTGAACGACATCGAGCGGGTCAGAGATCCGGCCTCCGACTTGAACGAGCTCTACGTATCGAGGTCCGAGCTTTCGATCTTCTATCTCGCATTCAACGTTGACCAGCAGCCCTTTGACGACCCCAAGGTCAGGCTCGCCCTGGCGCACGCCATCGACAAGACAACCATCGTCGAGGACGTGCTCGATGATCTCCTGGTTGCCGCCCATCAGATCGTCCCGCCCGGATTGGCCGCCCACGACTCCGACTATCGCGGGATCGTCTTCGATCCCGAGTTGGCGCAGGAGTTGCTGGCCGAGTCTCGCTACGCCGGCACGTCGCTGATCGACAACATCCGCCTGACGATCCCCGGCGCCGGCGCGACGCCCGGTTCGGTCTTCGAAGCGATCCAGGACATGTGGCGTCAGCACCTCGGCCTTGAGATCGAGATCCAGCAGGTCGAGTTCGCGACCTTCATCTCCGAGATCGACCGCGGCCTCTACGGCTTCTTCTCGCTCGGCTGGAGTCTCGACTACCCCGATCCGCACAACGTGCTCGACTACAAGTTCCACAGCGCCTCTCTGGGCAACGACACCCAGCTCGACAGCGCCGAGATTGACGCACTGCTCGAGCAAGCCCGCTACTCCTTCGACCAGGAGCTTCGGATCGACATTTATCGGCAGGTCGACCGCATGCTGGTCGAGGATGCGATCTGGGTGCCGCTCTACTACTCGGTCGCTCACGAGGTGGTCAGACTCGACTACGTGAAGAACTACGAACCGACGAGGATGGTGATTCCACACCTCCGCTTCGTCAGCATCGAGGAGTAGGGTCCAAGCGGACTCTCGACGCCCACTGAGTGGTTAGTGGGGGCAAGGCCATGGGCTCAGGCGCGATCCCGATCCTGGTTCGCCGATTGCTTTTGGTGCCGATCCTGGTTTTCGCCGTCATGGCGCTCAGTTACGCGCTGACCCATGCGGCACCGGGCGACCCGGTAAAGATCATCGCTGGCGCCCGGCAAATCGAGCCAGAGCGAGCCGAGCAGATTCGCGAGGAATTCGGGCTTCAAGGCACGTACGTTGAGCGATTCGCTCGGTACGCCTGGGGTGTGGTTTCTCGCGGTGACCTGGGACCGTCGTACTACTACCGTTCGCCGCTGCGATCTGTTCAGGAGCTACTGGGCGAACGTATCTGGGTCTCTGCCCAAATCAATCTGATCGTCTTGGCGCTCGTCTTCGGACTGGGAATCCCGATGGGGGTGTATGCCGCCGTGCACCGCGGTCGTTGGCAGGATCCTGCGCTCATCGGCGGTCTCAAGGTCTTCGACTCGATACCCTCTCCGATCTTTGCGATTCTGCTGGCAGTCCTCCTGGTCAACGGCCTCGCCAAGGTATTCGACTTCTTCGGGTTCAATGTGCCCAACGTATGGACCCCGGGCGACCCGGCCTCGTACATCCTGCCCGTGCTTGCCCTGACGTTGCCGTCGCTCGGAGGCATGGCGCGATTCGTACGCGTGAGCGCTCTGTCGACCATGGACGACGACTACGTGCGAACTGCCAGGGCGAAGGGACTGACAGAGCGACGCATTCTCTACGCCCACGTGTTGCGCAATGCCTTGCTTCCCCTGTCGACGGTCTTTGGTCTGTCCATCGTGGGGATCATCGGCGGGTCGATCATCATTGAGACGATCTATGGCGTTCCCGGCGTCGGCGCATTCATGTTTCAGTCGATCACGCAGCGAGATTTCAATGTGATCCTCGGGTTCACTCTGTTGACGGCCACGCTGTTCATCGTTGTCAATGCGTTGATTGATGTGCTCTACATCTTCATCGATCCGCGAATCCGATTTACGGCCCGATTCTCATGACGCTCCGTGCAGAAGCTCAGCCGCAGTGGGCGATGCCCGAAGAGTCCGAAGCGCCATGGATGCGCGGTCTGCGGGCCATCTTGCGGAAAAAGATCGCCGTCGTCTGCATCGTCATCATTTTCGTGCTCTACGGAGCGGGTGCGTACACGATGCTCGACGCCTTCGGTGTCGACACGGGTTTGCAGGACCCGACCGCCACCAATCTGAGCGAGCGGCGTTCTACTCGAGAGAGTGATGGTTCAGGGGAGAGCGTCGGCGCGTTTGCCGAGCGGCTCGACGTCGAGATTGAAACGATCGCCGAGTTGAATCCTGATATCGCCGAAGAGTACGGACCTCTGTCCGCCGAGACTGTCTTGCCGGCTCGTACCGAGTTGATCCTGAGCGATGATGAAGCGCTGGAGGCACCGTCCACACGGCATTGGCTTGGAACCGACCGAAACGGCCGCGACGTCTTCTCCAGAGCGATGTTCTCCCTGCGCACCACACTGATCATCAGCGTCATCTCGGTGGTGTTTGGCAATCTGTTCCTTGGTCTGGGCTTGGGACTGTTGGCCGGGTATCGCGGCGGCCTTGTGGATCAAATCATCATGCGTATCGGCGATGTCATGTTGGCGATGCCGGGTCTGTTGTTCCTGATTGTGATCGTCGCAGTGTTCCGGGTTCAATGGGAGGATTGGTTTCGCACGATTGAGGATGCAACAGGAATGCACTGGCTGATCGCACAAGGCGTTGACGATTATGTGCTAATCGTCTTTGCGACATCGTTCGTTGGCTGGGCTGGATCCGCGAGGTTCTACCGAGCGCAGGTGTTGGCGCTACGCGAATCCGACTACATTCTGGCCGCCGAGACGATCGGCGCGCGGACACCGCGAGTGCTGATACGACACTTGTTTCCCGGCATCCTGCCCTGGTTCATCGTCGGGTTCAGTGCCTCGCTAGGAGAAATCGCGGGCGCGGAAGTGGTTCTGACCTGGCTGGGCATCGGAATCACACCGCCAACGCCCTCCTTCGGAGTCATGGTCGACAGCGCCGGAGGGCGCACAACGTTCCTGCTCTATCCGTGGCTGATGACGGTGCCCTGGGTGTTCCTGTTGATCTTGATGCTCTCATTCAACCTGCTCGGCGACGCGATCAACGACGTGCTGAATCCGCGCGGGCGATAACCCGATCCGCTGATATCGTGGGCGAAGCCATGCCATGAAGGTTGATCCATGAAAGTTACCTCCGAACGCATCCCCGAGGCTCAGATGCTGCTTGAGATCGAGCTCGACGACGCTCGCGTCAAGAAGTCGCTCGACCAGGCGGCTCGCCGGCTCTCGCAGCGCTTCCGCATCCCCGGATTCCGCCAGGGCAAAGCGCCCCGTCGCGTCGTCGAGAGCGCGCTCGGTCCCGACGCCGTCTTCGAGGAAGCCGCCGAGCGGATGATCCCCCAGGCGCTGACCGAGGCGCTGGAGCAGGAAGGCCTCGAACCCGTCGCCCAGCCCAGCGTCGAGATCACCGAGCGAGAACCGGTCACGTTCACGGCCACGATCCCGCTGATGCCGGTCGTCGACCTGGGCGACTACCGCCAGATCGCCGTCGCCAAGCCGGAGAGCGAGTACTCCGACGAGATGCTCGAAGAGCGCCTGCTTGAGCTCCGACGCCAGCACGCGCTGCTCGAACCCGTCGAGCGTGAGCCTGAACTCAACGACCGCGTCACCGCGGACGTCCGTGCCGAAGTCGGCGGGGAGCAGATCCTCGACCAGCCCGGCGCCGAGTTCCACCTGCGCGAGGGCGCCGTGGTCGGCGTGCCCGGCCTCTGCGAGCAGCTCGTCGGCGTCAGCGTCGGCGAGGAACACATCATTCCGATCGACGTGGATGACGACTGGGACGACGAAGAGGTCGCCGGCAAGACGGTCACCTTCTCCGTCACGATCCACGACGTCAAGGCCGAGGAACTGCCCGAAGCCGACGACGATTTCGCCATGGAGGTGTCGGAAGAGTTCGAGACCTTCGCCGACCTGCGCGAGCGGGTCGACAGCGGTCTGCGCGAGCAGACCGATCGGCAGGCCGATGAACTGTTCAGCCAGGAAGTGATGAAGGCCGTCGTCAACCGGGCGACGCTCGAGTATCCGCCGGCTTTGGTGGAGATCGAGATCGAGCAGATGCGTCAGGATTTCGCCCGCCAGATGGGCCAGGACCCGGCCACGTTCCTGCGCGACGGCGGCGAACAAGGCGAACAACTGCTGGCCAGCTTCCGCACGCAGGCGAATGAGCGGGTGATCAACACGCTGGTCCTGCAGAACATCAGCGAGGCGGAAGGCATCGAGGTGCTGGACGACGAGGTCACCGCCGACCTCCAGCAGATGCTCGCCGGCATGCCGATGAACGAGCCGGATCAGGCCGAGCAGATGTTGGAGGACGAAGGCATTCGCGCCAACGTCCAGGCGCGAATGGTGCGCGAGCGGACCATCGAGCGCCTCCAACAGATCGCGCTGACCAACCACGCCGCCGGCATCTCGGACGGCGACGAGCCGTCCGACGACGAAGAATCGGACGAGGACGCCCCGGCCGACGAGCTTGAGGACGTCGAGGCGGTCGAAGAGCCGTCAGACGAGCCGGCCGAGCAGCCGGCAGACGAGGACGAATAACCGCCGCCGATATGCCAGCGATTTCTGTCCGCCGATGTTGGCTGAGCAATCGCGCATCTACCGGACGTGATTACACTTAACCCGCGAAGGAGGGTTTCATGACCCTGAGCAACCCCGTGAGCAATTCGCTCACCCGCCCCAGCGACATCATCCCGATGGTCGTCGAGACGACCAACCGCGGCGAACGCGCCTACGACATCTACTCCCTGCTCCTGCGCGAGCGCATCATCTTCCTCGGCACCCCGATCGACGACCAGATCGCCAACGTGATCGTCGCCCAGCTGCTCTATCTCGACCGCGAAGACCCCGACCGCGACATCCAGCTCTACGTCAACTCGCCCGGCGGCGTGATCACCGCCGGTCTGGCCATCTACGACACCATGCAGCTGATCAAGGCGGACGTCTCAACGATCTGCGTCGGCATGTCCGCCTCGATGGGCACCGTGCTGCTCTCGGCCGGCGCCTCCGGCAAGCGATTCGCCCTGCCGCACGCCACGATCCACATGCACCAGGCGCTCGGCGGCGCTCGCGGTCAGGCGTCCGATATCGAGATCGCCGCTCGCGAAATCCTGCGCAACAACGAGACGATTCGGCAGATTCTGGCCAAGCACACCGGTCAGCCGCTCGACCGCATCGCGGCCGACACCGATCGCGACTTCTATCTCGACTCCGAGCAGGCCCAGGAATACGGCCTGGTCGATTCGGTGCTCTCCAGCGAGGCCGCCGGGGATGCAGCCGCGGCCGCTGGCGCGTAGCATCTGAGCGAGGAATCCATTCGGGCCGTCGTTGTCTGTCGACCGAGCTCCGCTGCCGGAGCGCTGAGACGAAGCAGAGAGGCGGAAGCTGATGAGCAGTGCACACGGCGGTGGACGCAGTCAGTATCACTGTTCGTTCTGCATGAAGGACCAGGCCCAGGTGCGCCGCCTCGTCGCAGGGCCGGGCGGCGTGTATATCTGCAACGAGTGCGTCGAAGCCTGCCGCGCCGTCATCCAGGACGAGCAGCTCAACTCCGCCCCGCCGGAACCCAAGGCCGCCTCGAGCCCGCCCCAGACGCTGCCGCCGCTGGGCATCTACGACCGGCTCTGCGAGCACGTCGTCGGCCAGGACGAGGCCAAGCGGGTCCTCGCCGTGGCCGTGTACAACCACTACAAGCGGATCAACACCGTCGTCGACCCCGAAGACGATGTCGAGCTGGAGAAGAGCAACATCCTGCTCGTCGGCCCGACCGGCTCCGGCAAGACGCTGCTCGCCTCGACGCTGGCGCGCATCCTCGACGTGCCGTTCTCGATCGCCGACGCCACCGCGCTGACCGAGGCCGGCTACGTCGGCGAGGACGTCGAGAACATCCTGCTTCACCTGATCCAGGCGGCCGATTTCGACATCGCCCGCGCCGAACGCGGGATCATCTACATCGACGAAATCGACAAGATCGCCCGTAAGGCGGACAACCCGTCGATCACCCGCGACGTCTCCGGCGAGGGCGTCCAGCAGGCCCTGCTCAAGATCATCGAGGGCACCGTCGCATCCGTGCCTCCGCAGGGCGGACGCAAGCACCCGCACCAGGAGTTCCTGCAGATCGATACGAGCAAGATTCTTTTCATCTGCGGCGGCGCGTTCGAGGGCCTCGACAACGTGATCGACCGCCGGATCACGACCGGCATCCGCAACATCGGCTTCGGCTCGGCGGCGCGCTCGGCCGACGATCGCGACCACCTGCTCCACCATCTCAGCCACGACGATCTGCAGAAGTACGGTCTGATTCCTGAGTTCGTCGGGCGATTGCCGGTCGTCGTCACCCTCGACCAGCTCGACCAGGCGTCGCTGGTCCGAATCCTGACCGAGCCGAAGAACGCGCTGGTCCGACAGTACGAGCGCTTCTTCGATATGGACGGCGTCGAACTCAGCTTCACGCCCGAGGCGCTGGATGCGATCGCGGAGCACGCAATCGCGGAGGCGACCGGCGCCAGAGGTCTGCGCACCGTGGTCGAAGACCTGCTGCTCGACGTAATGTTCGAGGTCCCCGGACGGCCGGAAGTGAAAAAGTGCGTCGTCAACGCCGACACAGTGCGCCGGCAGGAACGACCGCTGTTACTCAACGATCAGGGACTCGCGGTGGAGTACGAAGCAATCCGCCGGCGAGGTGACGGACGATTGGCTCCACGCCAGGAAAGCGCCTGATGCCACGCCACTCGGCGCTCACGACATCCCGTCGAGTTCGAGTCGACGATCTCCTGGTACAACGAGGCGCAGCGCCGGACCTCCGAACCGCGCGCGCGCTGATCATGTCCGGTCGCGTCCACGGCGACGGCAAACGCTATGCGCAGGCCGGACAGCAGGTCGACGGGGCGACCGAACTCAGCGTCCGAGGCGTTCGGGCGTACGCATCGAGAGGTGGAGAGAAGCTCGCCGCCGCCCTCGACGCCTGGCCGCTTCCCGCGCAGGACCGACTCTGCCTCGACGTTGGCGCGTCGACCGGCGGCTTCACCGATGTGCTGCTCCGGCGCGGCGCACGCCACGTGCTGGCCGTCGACGTTGGCTACGGACAGCTTGCCGATTCATTGCGCCGCGACGAGCGCGTCACGGTCCTCGAACGCACCCACATCTGCGACCTTCCCACGCCGTCGGAATCGCCCGATCTGGCCACCGTCGACGTCTCCTTCATCGGCCTTCGACAGGTCCTGCCCTGCGTCGGCGGCGTGGTCGCGCCGCATTCCGACGTCGTGGCGCTGGTCAAGCCGCAGTTTGAGGCGCCGCCCGACGATGTTGACGAGCGAGGCGTCGTGAACGATCGGCTCGTCCAGGGCAAGTCGGTCAGCAGCGTGGTCGGCTGGGCGTTCGAGCACGGCTGGCGCGTCGGCGGTGTCCTCAAGTCTCCGCTGGTCGGCCCGGCCGGCAATTGTGAATGGTTCGTCTGGTTGCGTACGCCGTGACAACAGTTCAGTGCGTCGGCATCTACTACCATCCGCGCCTCGACGAGGCGCACGGCATGGCGGCAACCGTCGCCGAGAAACTGAAGACCCTCGGACTCGATGTCTGGACGTCGATGCCCTGGGAGCCGGACCGATCCACCGAGCGTCTGCCTGAAACCGACCTGCTGATCTGTCTCGGTGGAGACGGCACGATTCTCCGAGCCGCCCGCGCCTCGGCCGGCCACGACTGTCTCATTCTCGGCGTCGATCTTGGTCGTCAAGCCTTCCTCACCGAGCTTCGGCCCGAACAGATCGACGAGCGCCTTCCCAACCTGCTCAACGGCGAGTTTTTGGTCGAAGATCGCACGATGCTCGAAGCGCGACCGATCGGCGTGGAAGGTTCGGCGCCCGGCGTCCTGCCCGCGCTCAACGACGTGATGATCGGCCGCGGCAGTCTGGGCCAGCCCGCATACGTCGCGGTCTGGGTCGGCGGCGACCTGGTCGGTGTGGTTCGCGCCGACGCGGTCGTGGCGGCCTCGGCGACCGGCAGCACCGGCTATTCCCTCTCCGCCGGCGGACCGATCCTGCATCCGCTCGCACGCAACGTGGTGCTGACGCCGGTCGCGCCGCACCTGGCGCAGGCGGCCCCGATGGTCCTGCCCGGCGATGCGGTGATCGAACTGCGCCTCGGCCGCGAGCATCCCGGGTCTCTCTCGGTTGACGGCCAACGTCCGTATCCCCTGAATCCCGGCGGCGGCGTGCAGGTGCAGCGCAGCGAGTCCCTCGCCCGGCTGATCCGCTTCGGAGAGCGCCCGTTCTTCGCCCAACTCGGGAAACGCCTCGCCTGGCTTGATGAGCGGCGGCTTGA
This sequence comes from Dehalococcoidia bacterium, assembly GCA_965204335.1. Classification (GTDB taxonomy): domain Bacteria; phylum Chloroflexota; class Dehalococcoidia; order Bin125; family Bin125; genus Bin125. The sequence continues at coordinate 1,903,138 of OZ241982.1, forward strand.
GGCCGTCTCCCGGACCGGCATCGAAGCGTTCGACGCCAAGAAGGCGGATCCGTCCTAGCTCTCGACCGCGCGTGCTCTTCGTTCCGTTACGATGAACATGCGCTCGAAAAAGCACGTGGACCGGCGGGGACCGAAGGAGTCCAACGGTGTTGATCGGCCTCCATCTGCGTGACTTCGCGCTGGCCGACCGGGTGGATCTCGCGCTGGACCGTGGATTCAGCGTCATCACCGGCGAGACCGGAGCCGGCAAGAGCGTCCTGATCCAGGCCCTCGCCTTCGCGCTCGGATCCGCTGCCGACCTGGAGATGATTCGGCCCGGCGCCGATGTCGCGGAAGTTGAGGCGGTCTTCGATCTGGCGGACTCCGATGCCTACGGACCGGTCGCGCGGACGCTGTCCGACGCCGACGTCCCGTTCGACGGCGAACTCATCCTGCGCCGCAGCATCAACCGACCGCAAGCCGGTTCACAACGCCTCGGCGGACGCATCCGGGTCAACGACCGGGCCGCCACGACGAGCCTCCTGCGAGCGCTCGCGCCGACGCTCGCCGACATCCACGGCCAACGCGAACATCTTTCCCTGCTGCGACCGGCCGAGCAACTCGCCCTGCTCGATCGATTCGCCGGCGTCGATCATCAGCGCGATGCGATCGGCGCCATGGTCCGCCGACTGAACGCGCTCGATCATCGGTTGAATGACGCAACGACCGGAGCGCGGGAGCGGGCTCGCAAGATCGCCCTGCTCAGACACGAGGCGTCGGAAATCGCCGAGGCCGGCCTCCGGCCCGACGAAGAGGCGCAGCTCAAATCGCTGCACCGGCGACTGGTCAACGCGCAGTCGCTGGCCGCCGACGCGCAGGCGGCGCGCTCCGCGCTGGAGGAGGACACGCTTGGCGAGGCGTTGGCGGCGGCGCGCAGAATTTCCGAGCTCGATCAGGCGGCCGAGCCGATCGCCGAGGCGATCGAGGCCGCGCTCGAGCAGGCATCCGAAGCCGTGCGTTCGCTCCGCGTCTACGCCGAGCAACTCGAACTCGATCCGACCCGCCTCGGAGAGGTCGAGTCGCGGCTCTCACTGATCGGCGAGATGAAACGCCGCTGGGGAGATACCGTCGCCGAGGTCATCGCCTACGGCGAAGAAGCGGAGGCCGAAGCGAATCGGCTGGAACAGGAAACGGCGGACATCGACTCGCTTGCCGCAGAGGCGGAGCAACTGGCCGAACAGGTGACCGCCGCCGCAGCCGATCTCAGCCGGCAACGGAAGCGAGCCGCCGACGAACTGGCGACGACCGTCACTCGCGAGTGCGAGAGCTTGCGTCTGCCGAACGCGCGGATCGAGTTCGAGTTCGCGCGGATTCCGGCTTCGGGACCGGGCCGCTCGCTCAGCGTCGATGGAACAGAGGCCGGCTTCGACCAGACCGGCATCGATCGTGTCCAGCTTCTTGTTGCCTTCAACCCGGATGCTCCGACACGTCCGTTGCAGCGAGTAGCCTCAGGTGGCGAGACGGCTCGCTTGACGCTGGCAATCAAGGCCGTGTTGGGCGAAAGTGATCTCGTACCGCTGATGGTCTTCGACGAGGTCGATGTCGGACTCGGAGGACGCAGCGGCGGCATGATCGGCGAGCGGCTCGCTCGCCTGGGAGAGCATCGACAGGTGATCTGCATTACGCATCTGCCCCAGGTCGCCGCACGGGCGGCGCAACATATCACCGTCTCGAAGTCGTCCGACGCGCGTCGGACCGCGGTTGAGGTGCGCATGCTCTCGGAAGACGAACGCGTCGTCGAACTGGCGGAGATGTTGGGCGGCGTCAGCGACGCCAACCGCGCCAGCGCGACCGACCTCCTGCATGCGGCGGTCGCGTCATGACCTCGGAAGCCATCGGGCCGACACCGGCCGCCACCCTGCGCCAACGCGAATCCGAAGTCCACGCCCTCGAGGACATCAGCCTCGACCGACGTGTGCCGTTGGAATCACCGCTGCAAGCCGAGAAAGCGGTGGTCAGTGACGCTCCGGAGATTCACCGGCTGATCCAGTATTGGTTCGAGGCAACGGGCGATGTCCTGCCCCGCACCGAAGGCGAGATTTACGAAACGATCCGCGACTTCGTCGTGGTGCGGGACCCCAACGGCCATCGCCTGCTCGCCGCCGGCGCGCTGCACGTCGAGTGGCGTGACCTGGCCGAGATCAAGTCGCTCGTCGTCGATCCGGGCACGCAGGGGAAAGGACTGGGACGCATCCTCGTTGACGCCTGCCTCGGCGAGGCGATCGATATGGGTCTCAAGACCGTGTTCGCTCTGACCACCACACCCGCCTTCTTCGAGCGGCTCGGGTTCCGCATCTCCGGCGTCTCCGCCTTCCCCCGCAAGGTCTGGAACGAGTGCTTCCGCTGTCCCAAGTACAACGCCTGCGACGAGATCGCCGTGACGATTGACCTTCGCGACCGGCTTAATGCGTAAGAGTGTCCCCTCTCCCTCCGGGAGAGGGCTAGGGTGAGGGCCATGGCTGAGCCGCAAGACCCTCTCAAGGAGACCGTGCTCAACTCCGAGCAGGTCTTCAGCGGCTCCCGGATCAACGTCCGCGTCGACGAAGTCAGCATGGCCGACGGCCGCCGCGCCCGACGCGAGGTCGTCGAGCATCCCGACGCCGTCGTGATCCTCGCCATCCGCGACGACGGCAATATCGCCTTCGTTCGACAGTGGCGTCATCCCACCGGTCGACCGTTGCTGGAACTTCCCGCCGGCCGCGTCGACCCCGGCGAATCGCCGGAAGAGACCGCCAGACGCGAGTTGCGCGAAGAAGTCGGCCTCGATCCCGGGCGTCTCGACTTTGCCCGAGGCTTCTACGTCGCCCCGGGATTCGCGGACGAGTTCCTCCACGGATACATCGCCCGCGACTGCACCGAGTCGCCGCTGGAGGCGGACGAAGACGAAGAGTTGATCGTCGAGTGGAAACCGCTCGGCGAAGCGATTGACCTGGTCGAAGCGGGCGAGATCATCGACGCCAAGTCGGTCATCCTGATCCAGTACCTGGCGCTTGAGGCGGTCGGCCCGCTGGGTCGCAAGATCGTGCGCCACTACCGCGGCCAGGAATGACGCACGCTCTGTTCCCCTCTCCCCCCGCAGAGCGGGCGGAGATGCCGAAGGCAGAGGGGGGCTCCCCCGGACTGCGCTCAAGTGGCACAGTCGGCGCGAACCGCCGCCTGCGCAATCCTCGACGCCAGGCGACTACCGCCGAATGCCAAATGGTGCGAAACTGGGGATCGCATCCATAGCGGGGGACAGCACGATGTTGCAGCATGACGTACTGATTGTCGGCTCAGGTCTGGCGGGCATGCGCGCCGCCCTGGAAGTCTCGAGCGATCCCACGCTCGACGTGGCGATCCTCTCCAAGGTCCATCCGTTGCGCTCGCACTCGGGCGCGGCCCAGGGCGGCATCGCCGCTTCCTTGGGCAACTCGGCCGAAGACTCCTGGGATCTGCACATGTTCGACACCGTCAAGGGCGGCGACTACCTCGTCGACCAGGACGCCGCCGAGGTCCTCACTCGCGAGGGACCCGAGAACATCTTCGAACTCGAACACATGGGCTGCGCCTTCTCGCGCGACGATGAGGGACGTGTCGCCCAGAGGCGCTTCGGCGGACACACCGCGCCGCGCGCCTGCTACGCCGCCGACCGCACCGGCCACGCCGTGCTCACGGTGCTCTTCGAACAGCTCCTCCGCCGCGGCGTCAAGGTCTACTCGGAGTGGTACGCGCTCGACCTCGTGGTCAAGGACAACGTCTGCCAGGGCCTCGTCGCCTACGACATCCTCTCCGGCCAGATCGAGGCCATCTCGGCCAAGGCCGTGATGTTCGGCACCGGCGGTTACGGTCGCGCCTTCCGCGTCACCACCAACGCCTTCGCTTCCACCGGCGACGGCGTCGTCATGGCCTACCGCGCCGGCATCCCACTGGAAGACATGGAGTTCGTCCAGTTCCACCCGACCGGCCTGCAGGGGTCGGGCATCCTGCTCTCCGAAGCCGCCCGCGGCGAGGGCGCGCACATCGTCAACTCCGACGGCTTCCGCTTCATGGAGAACTACGCCCCCGGGCGCATGGAACTCGCCCCGCGCGACATCGTCGCCCGGGCCGAGCAGTCCGAGATCGAGGCCGGCCGCGGCGTGACCGCACTCCGCGACTCGGTCTTCATGGACTTGCGCCCGATCGGCGAGGAACGCATCCGCTACGCGCTGCCGTCGGTGCTGCATCTGGCTCGCGACTTCGCCGGCATCGACCCGCTCGAGGCGCCCGTCCCGATTCAGCCAACCGCGCACTACTCGATGGGCGGCATCCCCTGCGACATCAACGGCCAGGTTCGGATCAAGGACCTTGACGGCGCGCCGGAGATCACCGGGTTCTTCGCCGCCGGCGAGGCCTCATGCGTCTCCGTCCACGGCGCAAACCGGCTCGGCACCAACTCGCTGCTCGAAGCCGTCGTGATGGGGCGGCGCGCCGGCCGCGGCATGCTCGACGTCGTCCACGACCTCGAACCGACCAGCATCGACGAGGGCGATATGGCCAGCGCGGTCGGTGAGGTCGACCACTTCCTCACCGCCGACGGCTCGGAGAAGGTCGGCGAGATTCGCGCCGAGTTGCGCGACACGATGATGGACAAATGCGGCGTCTTCCGCGACGACGCCGAGCTTAAGGAGTGCCTCTCCGAGGTCAAGGACTACCAGGAACGCTTCAGGAACATTTCGATCGACGACCACGGGTCAACGTTCAACACCGACCTGCTCGACGCGATCGAGCTCGGCCACATGCTCGAATACTCCGAGGTGATCACGGTCGGCGCGATCGCGCGCCAGGAGTCGCGCGGCGGACACGCCCGCCGAGACTTCCCCGAGCGTGACGATGAGAACTGGCACCGCCACACCCTCGCCTATCGGCCGCAGGATGGTGAAGACGCTCCTCGGCTCGAGTACTGCCAGGTCAACATGGAGCCCAAGTTCCGCGAACCGTTCCCGTTGCAGGAGCGAACCTACTAACACACGTTCGACAAGATCGACACTCTGAACGCCGACGAAGAGCAACGAACAGGCGCAGACCCATGGCCCAGCAGGAATTCATCATTCAGCGCTACAACCCCGACACGGACGAGTCCTATGAGGAGTCGTTCAACGTCGACGTCCAGCCCGGTCAGACGGTGCTCGACTCCCTCAACGCGATCAAGTGGGAGCAGGACGGCACGCTCTCCTTCCGTATGTCCTGCCGCCACGCGATCTGCGGCTCCTGTGCGATGAAGGTCAACGGACAGTCGATGCTCTCCTGCCAGACCCAGGTTGACGCCGCCGCCGAGCGCGGTGACCCGATTCACGTCGGACCGCAGGGCAACCAGAATGTGATCAAGGACCTGGTCGTCGACGTGACCAGGTTCCTCGACCAGTTCGAGCGCGCCGAGACCTGGCTCGAGCCGTACGAGGATCAGGACCCGCCGGAGCGCGAATACCGCCAGAAGGTCGAGGAATTCGACCACTGGTCGCACGCCTCGACCTGCATCCACTGCGGCGCCTGTTACTCGGACTGCACCGTGGCGGCCGTCGACGAGAACTTCCTCGGCCCGGCCGCCCTGGCCAAGGCCTACCGATTCGTCATGGACAGCCGCGACTCAAAACGCGAGGAGCGGCTGAAGTTCCTCTCGGAGGAAGAGGGCGGCATCTGGGACTGCACGCGCTGCTACATGTGCGTCCAGGCCTGCCCCAAGGATGTCCTGCCGATGGACGCGATCATGGAACTGCGCACCCTCGCGATCGAAGCCGGGCATGTCAACAACCACGGCACGCGGCACCACAAGGGCTTCATGTCCGGCGTGCGCAAGCGCGGTCGCCTCGACGAGATGATGCTCCCGGTCCAGTCGGTCGGCATCGGACGCCTGCTGACCGGCAACCTCGCCGCGCACAAGGAGATGATGGACTACACGCCCGGCGCAATCCGCCTGCTCAAGTCACGCAAGCTCCTGACCATCGCCCAGCGTCACGGCGCGAATGCAGAGGGCCGCGAGCAGATCGAGCGCATCTTCGAAGAGGTTGAAGCCGAAAAGCACCACCACGACGTCGACGCGGAAGCGTTCGGCGCGGAGTTCGAGACGGCGATCGGCGGACACTAGGCCGAATCACACCAAGCAACGAGCCAGCCACCGGAGCGGGATGACGGCTCACGAGCGGGAGAGCGGACGAACATGAGCAAGTACGCATTCTGGCCGGGTTGCGTGGCGCAGGGCGCCGCGCCGGAGTTGTACACCTCCACGCTCGCCGTAGCCGAGCACCTGGGCATGGATCTGGTCGAGCTCGAAGCCGCCGCCTGCACCGGCGCCGGGATCATCTCCGACGGCGAACCGTACCTGCAGGACGTGCTCAACGCGCGAACCATGGCGATGGCCGAGCAGATGGACCTGCCGCTCATGGACATCTGCTCAACCTGCGTCGGCGTCCACCGTCTCGCCGCCGAAAAACTGCGCGATGTCGACTACCGGATCCGCATCAACCATCATCTCGCGCCCGAGGGCATCGAGTACCGAGGCTCCGTCGATCCCCGTCACCTGCTCTGGATCCTGCTCGAGGATGTCGGCATCGACAAGATCAACTCGATGGTGAGGCGTCCTCTGGAAGAGCTCAACCTTGGACCGTTCTACGGTTGCTACCTCGTGCGTCCCGAGCGCACGCTTGAGTTTGACGCCCATCCAACCCGGCGCGACAGCCTGGAGCAACTGATCGAGATCCTCGGCGCCACGACCGTCACCTACGACGGCATGACCAAGTGCTGCGGGTTCCCGATCCTGACGATCAACAAGAAGAACTCGCTCACGATGGCCGGCACGCACCTCGAAGAGGCTCAGTCCAAGGGCGCGGACGCGCTCGTCACACCGTGTCCGCTCTGCCACCTCAACCTCGACGCCCAGCAACCCGACGCGGCCAAGGTGATCGACCGCAACCTCAACCTGCCGATCCTCCACGTGCCGCAACTCCTGGGCCTGGCGATGGGTCTCGCCCCGGAGAAACTCGGACTCACCCGCCACGTCGTCGACACCAACCGCCTGCTCAACAAAATCGGCGTGTAGCCGACCTCCCCTCTGCCTCGGGAGACGGACTCGTAACCCAGAGTCGGCCCCGCGCAGGCGGGGCCTGTTGGCGCCTGTCTGGTCGCCGCGCCCCCGCCTGCGCGGGGGCGACTCGTTCGCGGTGCTACGCGCAGGTCTCCAGAAGGAGACAAGGAAGCGCCCCCGCCGGCTGGCGGGGGCGCGACACAGGCAACTGGAGGGCGGCCAGTCGGAGAGAAGTCCGATGTCTCCCATGTGGACATCGGTGGGCGGGCGGGGTGACAGTTCCTACCGTCTGACCTCACTGGCCCTCCGATAGATCAAACGACGGAACTCCCCAAAAGGTTCCCGACCGCTACGCCCCCGCCCCGGTTCCACGCAGTCGAGGGTCAAGAATGTCGCGAATCGCGTCGCCGAAGATGTTGAATGCGAGCACGATCAGCGTGATCGCGATGCCCGGCGTCAGCGCCAGCCACGGCCAGCGGGTGATCTGACCGCGCTGGGTGGCCTCGAAGAGGATGAATCCCCAGGTCGGGTTCTCGGCAGAGTTGGCGCCCAGCGCGAGGAATGACAGCGCCGCCTCCGCAAGGATCGTGCCGCCAATCGTGACCGTCGACAGCACCATGATCGGGGCGACGATGTTGGGCATGATGTGTCGCAGGACAATCCGTGGCGAAGACGCGCCGATCGTCCGCGCCGCTTCGATATAAGTGAACTCCTTGAGGGAGAGCACGGTGCCGCGGATCACCCGCTGGGTTCCCGGTACGAGGAAGATGACAATGACGAACACCACCGTCCCGATACCCGGCGACATCATCGTCACCAGCACCATCATCAAGACCAACGGAGGCAACGCCTGCATCGCATCGGATACGCGTTGCACTCCGAGATCCCAGAAACCTCCGACGTAGGCGGACACCGTTCCAATAAGTGTGCCGATGGCGATACCCATGCCGGTCGCGGCCAGGCCAATGATCATCGCCGTGCGCGCGCCGTAGATGATCCGCGTGAAGATGTCGCGGCCGAGCGAATCTGTGCCGGCGATATGGCTCCAGGAAGGACCAGCGAGTTTGTTCACGACGTTCGTTTGTTCCGCCTCATAGGGGGCGAAGCCGGGCACGATCGTGCTACCGCCAACCGTGATGTCCTGTCCGAACAGAGCCGTCACCAGCAGGATGAAAATGATGACCGCACCGATAGCGCCGAGGGGACGCTGCCGAGCCATCCTCATCAAACGCTGGCTGCGGCTAGGACCGCGTTGGACCGGAGCTTCAACTTCAGAGACGACATCCGCAGCAGTTGACACGTGTCGAACTCCCTAGCTGTACCTGATCCGCGGATCAATGGCGGCGTAACTCAAGTCGACGAGGAGATTGATGAAGACCACCCCCAGGCCGATGACCACCGTGATGCCCACGACCTCATTGAAGTCCGCGAGGCGAATCGAGCTGACCAGCAGCGCGCCGACCCCGTTGACTCGGAAGATGTACTCGACGATCACCGCGCCGCTGATCAGGAAGGCGAACTGGTTGCCGAAGATCGTCAGAACCGGAATGAACGAGTTGCGCAGCACATGACGGATCACGATCGACCGTTCATTCAGTCCCTTAGCTCTCGCCGTGCGAACGTAGTCCTCGTGGATGATTTCGAGCACTTGTGAGCGCTGCATCCGCATCAGTGTGGCCATCAGCGAGACCGATAACACTGCCGCGGGGGCGATCATGCTGACCAGGTTTTGACCGACATCCTCCCAGATGTACGGCGAATCGATTGTCGCCAGGGAGATATCGAGCCAGCCTGCGACGAATGACACCACGACGATCGCGAGGAAAAAGTTGGGGATCGCCAGTCCGAGGATCGTAAACAACCGGCCCGAGTAATCCGCCATCGAGTTCTGGCGTACCGCAGAGATCACCCCCACAGGGATGGCGATGATCAGCGCCATCGCGCTCGCAAGGATCACCAGTTCGATGCTGCGCGGTATGCGTACCTTGATGTCGTTGAGCACCGGCTCGCTTGACACGAACGACCGCCCAAGATCGCCTTGGAGCGCCGCCCAGAGCCACTCGCCGTAGCGCTCCATCACCGGCTTGTCCAGACCGAGCTCCTTGTTGTACTGCTCGATCAGGTCGCTGGTGATGGTTGCGCCCTGCGGGCTCTGCGAGAGCAGGCGCTCTGCTGTGCTGCCCGGGAACGCGTTGACCAACATGAACGCGACAAGGGAGAGGATGAAAATGACAACCACGACGCCGATTAATCGGCGGACGATATAGCCGCTCATCGCATCCTCCAACGCCCCGCCCGACGGTCAGGCCGGTCCACGCGCACCCGATGGCTCCGAATAGCTGCTGCCTGTCGGCGTAAGCCTTAGAGGTTCTTCCAGATGCGCTCCGTGTTCGTGGCGCCCCAACCGGGGTTCCAGGCGTTGTAGGTGTCGATCTCGTTGAACAGGTATCCGCGACGTCCGGCAATCCGGTACGGGTTGACCGCGAAGATGCGCCACATGTTCTCAAGTTCGCGCACGCGGATCTTCTCGAGGATCTCTGAGCGCTTGTCGACGTCGAGCTCCTGGCGCTGGTCAAGGCACCACTGGTCGATGTCAGGCTCGGAGATGCCGTAGTAGTTGCCCGGGCTGTCGGTGTGGAGCTTGCCGTAGGAAAGACCGTCGGCATCCATCTCGGCGCCGATCAACCATGTGAACAGCGTGTCCTCGTACTCGCGCGTCACCAGCCGCGCGATCCAACTCTCGATGTCGATCTGGAAGTGCTCGACGGTCACACCGAGGTTGGTTCGCCACTGGTCGAGGACCAGCAGGAACAGGTTCAGATATGAGCCAGGCACCGAGTGGAAGGTCGATTGGAACTCAAGCGGGTTGTCTTCATTGAAACCGGCAGCGTCGAGCAACTGCCGGCCCTTGGCCGCGTCGAACGCCCCGAACTCGCCCAGCTCCTCGGCGGTCCATGGCCACTCGCGGAATCCCCACGGCGAGTTGTCGTCGCGGAAGAAGGTCCAGTTCTGGCCATAGCCTGCAGCGGCCAGGCCGTTGTAGATGCCTTCCTTCTGTTCGTCGCGGTTCATGCCCAGCGCGAGCGCCTGACGGACGCGGATGTCGTTGAACGGTGGAGCGCTGAGGTCCTTGAAGGCCATGTACGGCTGCCAACCCGGAGGTGGCGCCGTCACCTGGACGGTCGTGTCGGGTTGAGTCTCGACTGCGCGCTCGTACTCGAAGATGTCCTGAATCGTGATCCGGTCGATTACGCCGGTCTCCCAGGCCGCCCACTCCGACTCGCGCTGTGCGATGAAGTCGGGACCGTGCAGCGCATCCATGAACGGAAGCTGCATCCCGGTGCGCGGGTCCTTCTTGAAGTACTCCGGGTGCTTCGACGCCTTCCATTCCTTGCCCTGCTCGACGAAGTCGAGCACGTACGGACCCGTGCCGACTGTGTTGCGCCAGTCGTCCAGCACCGTGTAGTCGTCCGTGATGAACTCCGGCGCCGCGACAACGTGGAACGGGTTCATCATGTTGTTGAGCAGATAGGCCGCCGGCTCAAGCAGGTTGAAGCGAACAGTGTTCGAAGCATTGTCGTAGTCGATGTCTTTGACGGCCGTGTACGACGATGCTTGAACGGGAACCGGCGGATCCTCCGAGCCCGGCGCGAGGAACGATCCGTCGCGCAGCGCGTCGTAGGCGATCTTGACGTCCTCAGCCGTCAGGTCACGCCCGTTGACCGGAGCCTTGTCCTGCCACTTGACGCCCTCCTGGATCTGGAAGACCACGGTCGTGTCGTCGGGCACTTCCCAGCCCGAGGCCAGGTCGCCCTCATTGAGGTAGTAGTGAGCGTTGGCCCAGTCGTCCATCGGGAAGACGACGAGCTGGCTGTAGAACATGGGCGCAAACGCGGCCATCAGGTTGGCGTTCGGTCCCAGCACGTTCCAGTTCGCGGCGGGAAGGTGGGCGAGCGTCCAGGTGCCGCCGTACTTCGGTCCGTCCGACTGTCCGGGCAGGTTCTGTAGCTTCGACCAGTGGAATCGCAGTCGCCACTCCTCTTCCGGCGTCAGCGACATTGCCTCTTCCTCAGCCGTTAGCTGACCAGGAAGCAGAGCAACCGCTTCCTCTTCCTGCGCCTCCTGCTGTGTGGTGGCCTGCTGTGCGGCAGCCTGCTGCGCCTGTTGCTGCGCCTGCTGCTGCATCTGCTGCTGCTGTTGCTGCACCTGAGTGGCAGCTTGCTGCTGCTGGTCCTGTTGTTGGGTCTGCGCGGCGGAGGGCTGGGCGTCGTCATCGTCGTCACCACAACCGACCAGTGCCAGACCGGCTGCGCCGACGCCCGCCCGGGCCGACGCCGACATCAGCGTCCGTCGGCTCAGCTTCTTGCGCTGCATCCGCTTCCAGTAGTTCCGCTCTGTCATGATTCGCTCCTCATCAGCTGCAACCGGGTACCCACGGACTCAAGTCCGCAGGATCGGCTATTCGCGTTCGCGTAATATAACCCTTCGTAATGCAGTTTGCACAATCCCGGAGGGTCAAGTGACGGATTCCGACGAAATCGAGGCCCGGGTTCGAGGATTCCTGGACGGGCTCGGCATCCGTTTCGACACCATCGCCTGTCAACCCGACCAGGCCGACACCGCGGTCTTCTGCGAAGTCTTCGGGATCCCCTACGACGCGTCGGTCAACACCATCCTCGTGGCCTCGAAGAAGGAACCCAAGAGCTACGCCGCCTGCCTCGTCCTCGCCAACACGCGGCTCGATGTGAACCGCACGGTGCGCAAGGAGATGGGCGTCCGGAAATGCTCCTTCGCCTCGTTCGAGGAGACCGAGGCGGTGACCGGCATGATCTCCGGCGGCGTCACGCCGTTCGATCTGCCAGGAGAGATTCCCATCCTGATCGATTCGCGAATCAGCGGCGACGTGGTGATGTGGTTGGGCGGCGGCAGCCGATCGCTCAAAGTCGGCGTCAAGGCCGACGATCTCGCCCGTCTGCCAAATGCTCGCGTGGTTGAGGGTTTGGCCGGCTAGCGCCGAGCTACGCCGACTTGAGCTGCTCTTCGAGCGCGACAATCTGCTCCAACGGCACCGCGCCTTCGCGCAGGCCCGCCCGCAAGGCTCGCTTGGCCATCAGTTGCAGGGCCCGATTGGCCGGCGTCGGCACGTCGTGCTCCAGACCGAGCAGGACGATTTCGCCGTTCAGCCAGTCGGTCTCAATCGCCGGTCGTCCGCGCCGGAACGACTGCCAGGTCGAACTGCCGCCCCGCTCAACGCCCGGGATGTCTCCGGAACTGAACGTCGCTGCTCGCCGCTCGCCGACTTCCGACCTTGATGCGTACTGGATCCCGGCCGCCTGGTAGCAGGTCGTGGCTTCGTCGCGCATCCGGCGAATGAAGGCCCGCACGTCGTCGCCGGAGGTGCGCAGGGCGTCGACGCCGCAGAGCGCGCCGATCGCATTGCCCAGGTTGTCGAGCAACTTGCCGTACTTCAGTCGCATCACGTGAGGGTCAGGCTCGGCGTTGAAGCCGGCGGTCGAGAGATCGACGCAGAGCTGCGTAATCGTCTCGTCCACGCCGCGGGGGTAGCGTCCGCTGTCCAGCAGTCCCGGTTTCGGGTCCCCGAACAGCGCGATCTCACCGGGGACCAGGAACGTCGCCGGCATCACGACCAACATCCCGTACACGTTCACAAACCGCCGGGCGACGGTGCGCTCGTTGGCGACGCCGTTTTGCCCGCAAACGATCGGAATCTCCGGTCCGGCGCAGCGCTCCAGATCGTCCAGCGCGCCCGCCGTGTCCTGACCCTTCATCGTCAGGATCACGACGTCACCGTCGCCCAGCGACAGCTCGGACGGGTGCCCGACCGCCTGGACCGGCACTCGCTGCTCGCTGCCCGGGCGGCGAACGAGCAATCCATGCTCCTGCATCGCCTCCAGGTGGGCCCCGCGGGCGATCAGGACGACATCACGGCCGGCGAGCTGCAGTAGCGCGCCGATCCCGCCGCCAATCCCGCCCGCGCCGTAGATGATGTATCGCATGGTGGTGTCCCAGCGTCGTTCCCTAGGAGCCCGGATCATCCCCGGCGTCGGAGGTGTCTTCGCCGTCCGACTCGCCCGATTCACCGGGCGGGCTCGGCGGCGGACCGGCGAACATCGACTTCAGGCTCTCGGCCCGATCCTTGTCCGCCAGCGTCGGCTCGATCAGGATCTCCGCGCCGTTCAGGAAGACCTCGGCGTTGAGCTGGCTCAACTCCAGCGTGTAGGCCAATGCCATTCCGGAGACGGCGAGGTAACCCTGCGCCACCGGGTGATCCCAGACGACGAAGAGCATCTCGCCGTCTCTGACCGCGTCGGCCAGCGCGTCGCTGAACCCGAAGCTCGCCAGGGCGACATCGACGTCTGCTTCCTCGATCGCCGTCATCGCGGCAACGGCGCTGTCGTGGTTCAGCGTCAGGATCGCTCCGACGTCTCCCTCTGCAATGCGGTCCCGGATCAAGCTGCCGAGATGCTCAGGCTGCGTGTGTTCGCCATGAGGCTCGCCGTGGTCGGTCGCGGTCGCCAGGTCGACGGAGATCCGCTCGACGTCACCGCCGTCGTAGCTCTGTTCGACGCCGTCGCAGCGGTTGTGCAGTCCGACGTTGTCTTGCTCGTGGATGACGCAGATCAACGTCCCGCTGACGCCGGCCTGATCGAACTCGTCGCCGGCGCGCACGCCGCCGTTGAAGTCATCAAGTCCGATGTGCATCAGCGAGCCGACACTGTCGGCGTCCTCCACGCCGGAGTTGAAGGTCACGACGTGGATGCCCGCCGCCTTCGCCTCCGCCAGGACGTCTCGCAGCTCGTCGGCGTATGGCAACGATGTCGCAATCGTGATTGGATCGCGGCTGATGCAGTCGGCGATGTCCGCGGCGTGCTCTTCGCTGCTCCGTGCGCCGTACTGCACAATGTCGACGCCGTACTGGTATGCGGCGACGCGAGAGCCGGCGAGCAGCCAGCTCCAGAATCGATCGTCCGCGGGATGAGCGTGACCAAGCACGCACATCACCAGCGGGCGTCGCTCGACGACGACTTCGGGTTCCTCGTCGGCTGTGCCGGTGACTTCAATCGAGTTGCTGTAGCGCCACTGATCGACCTCCGCATCCGGCGCCAGGAACCGCGCCGGGGGAGATTCCAGGTCGTTCCAGACCTCCTCGTCGTCGAGCTGTTGGAGCTTGACCTCGACCCGACCGTCATCGAGCCGCTTGACGCCGATCCTGACCTCGCTGGTCACGCTGATCGCCGCGTGCACGGCGCCCAGTGTGACGGCCCCGAGAACCAGCCCGATCAGCAAAGTGACCAGGTGCGATTTACCGAAGTGCTTCATGCGGCCTCCCATCGATAGAAGTCGTCTTCCCAAACTGTCCCTGAGCATATCGTTGAACCGGCAGGGACATAACCCATCCAGCGGCAGACGTTTCTGCTCGTCCCGCGAAGCTGGGGCTCACCCAGTTGAGGGCGGGATTACCATTCATCACGAACACCGGAACGACCGAGTGGAGCGACAGGCATGTCGGAACAGATCTCACTTCCCCAGATTGACGGCGAGCTGCAGGCAGAGGGACTGGACGCCCCGGTTCGCGTCGTTCGCGACCGATGGGGCGTCCCGCATGTCGAGGCGCAGTCGGTCCGCGACGCGTTCTTCGCGCAGGGATTCTGCCTCGGGCAGGATCGAAGCTGGCAGCTTGAGCTGTATCGCCACATGGCCCACGGTCGCGCGGCCTCGCTGCTGAACAAGGGGCTGCTGCGCATCGACCGGATGAACCGCACGCTCGGCTTCGGACGCGACGCCGCACGAGAGTGGGAAGAGCAGTCGGACGAGGCCCGGATGATCCTGCAGGCCTACGCCGACGGCATCAACGCCGCGATCGCCGCCGGACCGCCGCCTGTCGAGTTTGGATTGCTTGAGCACGAAATGCAGCCCTGGTCGCCGGTTGATTCGCTGGCGATCCTCAAGATGGTCTCGGCCAATGTCCACTGGGCGACCAAGATCGGCAATGGCGAGGTCGCTTCGCGACTGGGGATCGAGGCGCTCGAGGCGTTGATTCCCGATGTACCTGCCGACGCTGCGCTGATCGCTCCGGCCGGAGCGTCGTGGACCAACGGCGCGCACGCCTTCGCCGACGCATTGGCCGACCTCGAAGCTGAGCCCGGCACCCGTCGCGGCGGGCTCGACGGTTCCAATTGCTGGGTCATCGACGGCGCTCATACCGCCAGCGGCAAGCCGCTCGTCGTCGGCGATCCGCATCTCGCCTTCAGCGTCCCGCCGCAGTGGTACGTGATGCACATGCAATGCCCCGAGTTCACGGTCGCCGGACCGTGCAGCCCGGGCTATCCCGGACCCGTCTACTACGGACACAACACGCAAATCGGCTGGACCATGACCCACGCCCAGGGCGACCGCTGGGATGTGTATCGGGAGCAGATCGTGCGAAACGGCGCCGGCCCCGAGGCCCGATGGCTGGACGGAACCGAGCCTCTGCAGCGGCGCGACGAAGTGATAGAGATCCGCGGCGAGGAATCGGTGACCCAGACCGTCTGGTCAACGCGACATGGACCAATCGTCCACGGCGACCCGGAGACGGATGGCGAGGTCCTCGCGGCTCGGTTTGGTCTGTCGGAACCCTGCCACGACTTCGATGGCATGTTGACGATCTTCACGGCCCACACCATCCACGACGCGCGTGCGGGGTTCCGCCGCTACGACTCAATCTCCGGCAACTTCTGCTTCGCCGACCAACAGGGCGACATCGGCTACCAGTACACGGGCAGAGTCCCGATTCGGGACGCCGAACTCACACCGGTCAACGGTTGGGATGGCGAACACGAGTGGAACGGCGACATTCCCGCCGACGAGCTGCCGCGGGACCTCAACCCGGCCGACGGCGTGATCATCACCGCCAACAATCGCACCACGACCGCCGACTATCCCTACTACCTGAGTTTCAGCCAGACGCCGTACCGCGCCGATCGTCTGCGCGAACTGCTGCAAGGCCGGGACGACTGGTCGGCGGAGGACATGCCGGATGTCCAGTCCGACCAGACCAGCCTGCACGCTCGCTTCGTCGCAGATCGAGTCGGTCGGGCCACTCTCGGCAACGGGACGGCCCCGGAACTGCAATCGTTGCTGGCCAACTGGGACGGTCACATGGCCGTCGACTCCGCCGAGGCGTTGGTCTACTACGAGTTCTGCGAGCAACTGATTGCCCTGACCGTCCGTCGCTACTTCAATGCACCGGCTCGTGTTCCCGAGAGCTCGTACGAGGAGATGCGAATCCTGCACGAGCAGCTCCGACAGGACAGCTCGCTCACCCTGTCCGACGAGGGATCCTGGGACGACGCCATCGGCGAGGCGCTGGAGCGCACGGCGTCGGTGCTGACCGGGCGCCACGGCGCCGACCGCGGCCGCTGGCAGTACGGCGACGTGCATCCCGTCACCTGGCGACACAATCTCGGCCGCGACCCCGAGCGCGCCGCGCGGTTCAACGTTGGCGACTTCCCCAAGGGCGGGGACGGCAATACGCCGAACAACGCGACCGGGTTGATCAACAAACCGGCCGACCACGGGGTCAGCTACCGCCAGATCTTCGATCTGGCCAACCTCAACGGCGCGCACATCGTGTTGCCGCCGGGCAACTCAGGCCGCCCCGATAGCCCGCATTACAACGACCACATCCACAAGTGGCTCGACATGGAGTATTTCCCGCTCTACATCGAGTGGCCCGACATCGAGGCCAACAGCGAGGGCAGCCTGACGCTCCGGCCCGCCTAGGGCGCCGTCGCCTCGACGCTGGCTCTCAGGAGTGAGAGGCCGCGCTCGAGATCTTCGTCTGTGATGGTCAGGGGCGGCATCAGCTTGACCACGTCCGAGGCTGCGCCGCCCGACGTCTCCATCAGCAGGCCGCGCTCGAATGCGTTGGCGCAGATCATCGACGCCAATCCGTCGACCGGCGTGTGCAGACCCTGCAGGAAGCCGCGGCCGCGAACCGTGGCTCGCAGGGTCTCGTGCTCCGAGGCAATCGAATCGAGCTCTCGGCTGATCAGCTCGGACTTGCGCTGCACGTCCCTCGATAGCGAATCGTCGCCCCACCAGTTCAGCGCCTCGGTGGCGGTGACGAACGCGGCGTTGTTGCCGCGGAACGTGCCGTTGTGCTCGCCCGGCGACCAGATGTCGAGATCAGGACGGATCAGCGTCAGCGACATCGGCAGTCCGCTGCCGGAAATCGACTTGGACAGGCAGATGACGTCGGGCTGGATGCCGGCCGGCTCGAAGGAGAAAAACGTACCGGTCCGGCCGCAACCGGCCTGGATGTCGTCGACGATCAGCAACACGTCGTGCCGCTTGCAGCACTCGGAGAGTCGCCGAAGCCAGCCGGCGTTGGCTGCGTGCAGGCCGCCCTCGCCCTGGACGGTCTCGACGATGACGCCGGCAACCGAGGAGCCGTCGCCGGCGAGCATCGCGTCGAGAATCGAGATCGTGTCCACCTCGGACCCGAGTTCGCCGTCGTACGGCGCCGTTAGTTGATGCTCGAGCGGGATGCCCGCCGATTCCCGCTTGACCACGTTGCCGCTCAGCGCGAGCGCGCCCAGGGTCATCCCGTGGAAGGCGTTGGTGAACGAGACGATGTCCCGGCGTCCCGTCACCTTGCGGGCCAGCTTGAGCGCGGCCTCGACCGCGTTGGTCCCGGTCGGGCCGGGGAACATCACCTTGTAGGACATTCCGCGCGGTCTGAGGATGACCTCGTCGAAGCGCAGCAGGAAATCTCGCTTGGCCGTCGTCGCCATGTCGAGCGAGTGGATGATGCCCTGCGACTGCATGTAGCGAGTCAGCGCGGCGATAATTTCGTCCGGATTGTGACCGTAGTTGAGTCCGCCGGCGCCGCTGAAGAAGTCGAGATACTCGCGCCCGTGCTCGTCCCAGAGCGATGCGCCGTGCGCCCGCGACCAGACGGCCGGCCAGGCGCGCACGTAGGAACGGACTTCGGACTCCAGTTCCTCGAACGCTTCAAGACCGCTCATGACCGGCGTATCCGTAACCATCCACGACCCTCGCAATCAGACACCCCGCCGGAGGCCACCGCCTCCACTATGCCTGATTGCGCGTGAAGTACAAACTGGACTGGAACTCAGTCCCCGATTCATTCGGGGACCCGCTCGGCGCCCGAGCAGGCCCCTGAACAAGTCAGGGGCTGGAGTTCCCAGCGACCCTAGCTGTGGCCGTTGTGGCCGACATGGTTCGAGTGGTCGTGGCCATCGTGGTCCATGTCGTGGGCGCAGTGGTCGGGCGCGGGCAGGTCGAGCGCCGGGTTGTGGCTGAAGAAGCCCGCCGGCCGCAGCTTGAATCCGCTGCGATGCACGGGCGCCACCGGCCAGTCCTCGGGCACCACGATGTGGTTCATCCCGACCGTGTACCAGAGGACGACATCCTCGTCGGCGATGTCGCGGTCGGCCGCGACCCAGGCGGGGATGCCCTCGCCGGGCAGACTCTGGTTCGGGTAGTCGCCGGCCGGGTAGAACTGCGAGTCGTCGTAGGGCGTCACCCAGAGCTGCTTCTCGGTGAATCCGGCGCGTCCCCGGACGGCGGCGTCGGGGCCGGCCATCATGGCGACCGTCTCGCCCGGGACCAGCAGGTAGGCCGGCGCGTGGCCGACGTGGTTGACCTTGTTGGTGTTGGCGATCCGCCAATGCCGCGCCGAAGCCGCGTTGACGACGCCCTCGCCGTCGGTCTCGCTGAGCAGCGGCCTGGCGACGGCCGTGAAGGCGTTGTTGTGCGGATTATCCGGGCCTGCCGGCAGCGGCTGGGTGTTCACCTCGTAGACCGTGTTGGTCCCGCCGTCGACCTCCATGTCCATGCGGAAGCAGAGGAAGTGCTGGTGGATCGGCGCGGCCAGACCGGGCGCGATCATGTGGCGCGTGATCTGCGGGTCGTCCGGGTCGGCGGCGATCGTTTGCACGATGCCAGTCGCCTTGACTTCCTGCTCCCAGGAGCCGTCCGGGTAGAACATCCAGTAGAAGCCGTAGTCGTAGTTGCCGACCGTGGCGATCGCCGAGACGACCAGCCGCCGCGTGCGGCGCACCTCGGAGACCGGCAGGTCGTCCTCGACGCGCGTGTGCTTCCAGTTGATGCCGAAGTCTTCCTCGTGGATGCAGACCGCATTCTTGATCGTGCGCGAACCGCCGAACTCGTTGGTCACGTGACCGTCCAGGTAGACAATCTCGCCGAGGCAGTCGCAGCCCAGTTCGAGCGAGTTGCTGAGCCGGCCGAGGCCGCCGACCTCGCCCGAGTCGAAGGCGTTCTTGAAGTACTGCGTCGGCGAGGGGTCGCCGTAGGGCACGACCATCTCGGTCATTGAGGCGCGGTAACAGATCGGCCGCAGCTCGCCGTCGTCGTTGTAGGCGATCTGGTGCAGCACGAGACCCTCGCGCGGGTGCAGCGAGACCCGCATCTGCCACTTCTGCCAGGAGAGCAGGTGCCCGTCGAGGCTGAACGAGACGCCGTCCGGCTGAACGATGTCGAGCGTCTTCAGGTCCTCGCGCGGCGCGATGTCGTTGTAGCGGTAGTCGAGCGACGTATCGGGCGCCGGCGGACCGGGCTCGTCGACGATGTCGATCACCTCATTCGCGACCAGGTCGACGACGGCCATGACGTGCTCGATCGGGCGTCCGTAGCCGTTCGACTCCTCGGAGTCGCGCAGGTAGGAGATCGCCTTGAGCGTGCGGTGCTCGTTCTCCCACGCCGTGCCGAAGTTGCCGCCCGGCCAGGGGTCGATCTGAATCAGCTTGATCTGTTCGTCGGAGTAGCCTCGCTTCTTCATCGCCGCGATCCAGCGGGAATCGGAGCGAACCGCCTCCTGGGCCCGGCCGAACTCCTCCATCAGCGGGAACGGCTGCTGCCCCTCCAGCGGAGTCCAGCGAACCACCGACTCGGAGCCGAGGTCGACCACGCACTCTGCGGAATCCCCGGTCGTGATGTCGTGCAACAGGACCAGGGCCAGCCGCTCGATGGCGTCGCCGTCGGAGAATCCGCGAACCAGCCCCTTGGCCGGCTCGTCCAGGGCGACGAGCGGGAATCGCCACCCATCCCGTGGCTCGTGGGCGGCCGCAATCTGCGACGCCGCCGAAATCTCGTCAGCGGTCAAGGGGTCAAGCGGGTGAGCAACGCCAACCGGCGCCGCGGGTCGTGTCTCGGTAACCATGTCGTTGTGTCTCCTGCTATGCGGTCTTGTGAGGAGGGTATCGGAAGCGGGCTGACCGTTGGCGCGGGAAATTTCAGCCGACTGGTCAGAAATCGCTGATCTTGGCTGGCAATTGCCCCGTCAGGTGTTCAGGTTTGTCCAGATCTGTCCAGATCTGTCTCGATTTCGGCATGATTCGTCCCCTGCGAATACAGGAGCGTCCAGAGAAATCCGGGATTGTCCCGATGGTTGGTTAGCTAGCATCTGTCGCTCCGTGATCGGGTTCGGGCTGTCTCCTGATCGTATACAGACTGATGTTCTGTTGGGACGGGAAACAAGAGGGGCCTCGTCGGTCACGCGCCAACGAAGATGCGGTCGCGATGGTGCTGTATGAGGGTAAGGTCGGGTGTGAATTTCTCCGGCAGTTCGATCTGGCGTCCCGCGTATGCCCCAAAGGCTTGATGCACGAATTGGTTTTGAGATCCAGCTAACTCCTCCGCTAGCAGCAGGCGCAAGTCCGTGTCGAAGGTGATCAAGCCGCGATCGAAGGCGCGATCGTGAATTGCCGACAAGCAGAGTCCATTGCGAGGATTGAGGCGATTGGCGGGGTCGTCGCGCCATGGCACGATGTGCGAAGCGTTCAAGAGATGCGGATCGGCCAGACCGGTAACGCAACATCGGCCTTGGTACGCGCTCAGCACGGTTGCCCGAAACAGCGCTTGTCCTCGGCGCACCTTGGTCTGTGTGATCACATCTTCGCCTATGGCGGTGGGCGTATCCTCGTCGTCTCTCTGCGGTGCGCCAATCGCTTGATTCGCCTCGGCGATCGCGTCCGCTGTCCCCGCCCAATCCGCTTGCAGTTCTGCCCACAACTCGCGATCCGCGCGTGAAGCGTTTCGGAGCCCCGAGCGCTCCAAGGAGCCGTCCAGACTTGCGAGATTTGTCAGTTTCATCGCTAGCGCTGAGGGCGTCCGCTCCAGCAGTGCAGCGTGTCGGATGATCTCCGAATTTCCTCGGTGAAGCTGCCCAAACGGCAAGCGCAGATACAGGCCCAGCGCGATCAGTAGTTCATCCCGCGTCCAAGGTCGCCGTCCCCGAGCCACGAATCCTCCAGACTTGCGCTGGCCTTCCCTCCAGGCCAGGCTACCGCGAGGAGGTGACCGCCATGGCGACGGAGGCGCAACTGACGAGAGCGATTGAGGACCTCTGGATTCGTCCAGACGTCGTTTGGCTCGCAACGAGGCTGAGGTCTGACCCCGAAGACGAACGGGGCTCGTGGCCGAAGCGAATCGACATCCACATCAAGTTCTTCCGCGCGTTGAAGGAGGCAGGCTGTTGTAAGGGCGTCGAAGTTGAGCTTGCATCTCACGGCAAGTCGGGTAGGGCCGTGCCTCGGTACGTGAGGCGCCGCGTCTTCCTCGAGTGGGACGTAGAGGCCGAGTCAACCAGCCCCGACGGAGTCTGGGGCGCCTTCACCATCTTCGCGCTGATCCCTGACGAGGACCGTCCTCGACTGTGGTGCTGGATTTGTGATTCCGTTGAGGAAGAGGAGCACGCGGAAGCCGTGTTCGCTTGGTGGGAGCCGCAATCATTCGCTTATGCGAAGGGGCTGCCGCTGTTTCCCGAGCGAATCAGTTTGGTTGAGAAACACTAAGAGGGCGGGCCCCATGGCCCGCCCTCTGGTGGGTTGACGATGGCCTTCGGCTATGGGTTGCAGAAGGAGGGGGCCTGGTCGGGGGCGAACTGCATGGCCAGGGCGCAGACCTGGTCCTTCCAGCCCTCGGGCAGGCTGTTGATGTAGTCCGTGTCGATGGCGAACGGACGGATCAGCATCGTCGTCGTTTCCGGCGCCTGACTGGCCGTCAGCGCGAGCATCGCGCGGGCGCTCGGGCTGGCGTCGACGTTCTTCAACGACAACATCACGTGGGTCGCCTGCGGGATCGCGCCGTCGTCGATCGCGAAGAGCTGATGCCCCTCGTAGACGAGCACGAGGCTGGCGTCGGACCGTCCGATCGAGCCGACCATCGCGTCGCTTTGCAGGAACTGCACTGCACCGATCGCGACGTTGATCAGTTCGGCGTTGAGCACCAACACGCCGGCGGCCTGTTGCGCCGCGACCGCCTGACCGATCGCCGTGCCGGCCGCGACGGGGTCGGTGAGGCTGCCGGCCGGCAGCGAGACGCGCTCGACCGCGCCGCCGTAGGCGGACTCCAGCCCGTCACAGCGATCCTGCAGGCCGATGTTGACGTCTTCGTGAATGACGCAGAGGACCGTACCGGTCGCGCCGGCGTCGTTGAACTCGCGGCCGGCGAGTTCTCCGGCGGCGCGGTCGTTGAGGCCGTAGTGGATGGTCGAACCGACGTGACCGGCGACTTCGGCGCCGGAATTGAAGGTGACCAGGAAGGCGCCGCTCGTGCGAGCCGCGACCAGCGCGTCCTGCAGACCGTCCAGCGACGGGATCGAGGATGCGATCCCCAGCGCGTCGCGGTCGATGCAGTCCATGATCGCGGCGGCCTGATCGGCAACATCCGGCTCACCGTGGATCTCGAGGTTGCTCAGACCGAGCTCGGCGGCGCTCTGTTGGGCGACCAGGTTGAAATTGTTCCAGAACGGGTCGGTGTCCGCCCCGTGATGGACGATGCAGTACAGCTCGGCCGGGCTGCCGTCGGACGGCATCGATGCCTCGGGCATCGATTCGCCCATCATGCCGTCGTCGTGGGCGACGTGTACCGCGATCGGCGAGGAGTGCAGCCACTGACCGGTCACGGCGGGCCGGAGGAAGCGGTTCTGCGGCAGCGAGCGCTCGCCCCAACTCCCGTCGGCATTTTGCTGCTGGAGTCCCACTTCGACGCGTCCGTCGTCGTGCCGTAATGCGCTGATCCGGACTTCGGCGTCGCCGTGGCCGGCGGCATAGACTGCGCCGGCGATGATGCCGATCACTCCGATCAACGCCAGACTGACCAGTTTCCAGTTGTGATGAAACATCGTTCCGCTCTCCAATGAACCACTTGAATAGGTGCCGTTCCCGACTGGGAACAGGCTAGTCGGATCGTTCTTGAGAGGGAACAAAACGAAAGGGCACGGGGGATATCCCCGTGCCCTTCGCGTGTGATCAGGCGGTCTGGACGGTCAAGCGACCCTAGACGGCCTCGATGATCGTGCTGATGCCCATGCCGGCGCCGATGCACTGGGTGGCCAGACCGTACTGGCCGCCGGAGCGCTTGAGCTCGCGCGCAACGGTCGTGACCAGGCGGGTGCCGGTGGCGCCCAGCGGGTGGCCGATGGCCAGCGAGCCGCCGTTGACGTTCACGTTGTCCATCGAGATGCCCAGTTCCTTGACCGACGGGATGACCTGCGCGGCGAAGGCTTCGTTGAACTCGACGCGGTCGATCTGCGAAGCGTCGACGCCTGCGTGCGCGAGCGCCTTGCGGGTCGCGGGGATCGGGCCGAGGCCCATGACCTGCGGCTTGACGCCGCCGACGCCGAAGCCGGCGATGCGAGCCAGCGGCTCGAGCCCCAGCTCGTCGGCCTTGCGCTCGCTCATCAGCAGCGCAGCGGTGAAGCCGTCGTTGGTCGGGCAGGAGTTGCCGGCGGTGATGCGGATCTCGCTCTGCGTGTGCGAGACGGTGCCGCGCACGGTGCGCAGACCGCTGAGGCCCTCGAAGTTCGTGCCCGGGCGGTAGCCCTCGTCGACGGTCACGACGGTCTTCTCGCCGCGCTCGTCGAGCAGCAGGTTGCCTTCCTCGTCGAAGACCGGGCGCTCGACCTCGATCGGGACGATTTCGCCCTCGTAGAAGCCGCTCGCCAGCGCTTCGCCGTACTTGCGGTGCGACTCGACCGCGAACTCGTCCAGCGTCTCGCGGGAGATGTCGTACATCTCGGCGACGTTCTGGGCGGTCTGCAGCATCGAGGTGACCGGCGACGAGTCGAGGATCGCGTCCGGAATCGGAACCGAGAAGTCGAGGCCGTGAGACGGGGCGAGGTTGCGCTGATCTTCCGTCATGTTGTGACGCTCGGAGTTGAACTCGGTGATCCGGTTCGGCTCCGCGCCGCCGCCGCCGCCGAGCTGGCGGCCCATGCGCTCGACGCCGAGCGCGACGCCGACGTCAATCGCGCCGACCATGATCTCCTGGGCCACGCGGTGCATGGTCTCCATCGAGGAGCCGCACTGGCGGTTGGAGTCGAAGGTGCAGACGGACTCGGGCAGGCCGGCCAGTCGGACGATGTGGTTGGCGCCGATGCCGGCGAGCTCAGCCACGCCGCCGACGCAGCCCATGCCGACGTCTTCGATCTCGTGCGGGGAGAGCTGCGGGTAGCGGCTCAGCAGTTCCTGAAGCACCTGGACGCCAATGGTGTCGAGGCGGGTCGCCGTGAAGGCGCCGCGTCCGCCGCGGGTGAAGGCGGAACGTACGCCGTCAACGATGACGACATTCTGCATTTCCATCGTTCAGATTCCTCTCTCTGAGGCGCACACGCGCCCTCTGTGTAGTCGATCACCCCGCAGTGTAGCGCTTGAGCGTTCCCGCCCGCGTCGGCGAGCTGGGCCTACTCCCTTAGTCGCCGAAGACTGCCGCCACCGGGCAACTAAAGCCTGGCAGCACGTCCAACCCGTCCAGCTCGCCGTCCTCATCGAGGACGGCCATCGGCGCGTCCGAGCGATGCACCTCGACGCTGCGAGTCCCCGGCTGTACCACCCAGACCAGCCGCGCGCCGAAGCTGAGCCACATCCGCGCCTTGTTGAAGACGTTGTCCGAGTCGTCGCCGGGCGAGACGATCTCGACGACGAGATCCGGGACCTGCTCCGCATACTTGGGTGTTGGCTGAGTGGCTCCTCGAGCGTTCGAGAAAAATGCGACATCCGGCTCTCGCACTGTGTCCGGATCGCGCTCCAGTAGCACGCCGGAGTCAGACGTCGTGACTATGCCCAGCCGCCGGGGCCGAATGTGCGACAGCAGTTCAAAGCTCAGATTTGCGGCGATGGCGCCGTGTTCTTGGCCGGTGGGCATGGTTTCGCAGAGCACTCCTCGGATCAGTTCGCCGCGAACGCCCTCACTGTGCAGGCGCAGCAGGTCGTCGGCTGTCAGCAGATTGGTCTCGGTGGTCATTCCGTCGCGCGCTCTCCGACGATCAGGGTACCGCTCCGCATTGGTCGCCGCGAAGAGTGGCCAAACACCACCGCGCCGGACTCCTGCGGGAGCCCGGCGCGGCGTTAGGTCTTCCGATAGCCCCGGGTTCTACACCTCGAAGTTGTAGACCTTGGCGGCGTTGCGCTGGAGCACGTTCAGCAAGTCCTCCTCGGGCAGCACGCTGAGGACTTCCTCGACGTGCTGCTTGGGATTGCGGGCGACCGAGTTGGGGCCCGGCGACATCGAGGTCGGGTGCGGGAAGTCGGTCTCGAACATGAAGTTCTCGGAGCCGAGTTGCTCGATCGCCTGGACGACCGAATCTTCCTCGAACCAGAAGCAGCCGTAGCACTGGCGCTTGAAGTACTCCGACGGCAGCAAGTCCATCTCCGGGTGCTCTTCGAGGCAGCCCGAGTTCTTCCACTGCCAGTCCATCGCCTCGAGCAGGTAGGGAATCCAGCCGACGCCCGACTCAACCGAGACGAACTTCAGCTCGGGGAAGCGGTGGCACATGCCCGAGAGAATGATGTCGAGCACGGCGTTGGAGTTGTCGAGGAACAGCTTCACGGTCGACTTGGCGTAGGCGGCCTGGCGGCCGTTGTCGACCGTCACGTTGCGCAGCTCGGTCAGATCGCCGGAGCCGATGTGGAAGTTGATCGAGAGGCCCATGTCCTGCGCCTGGTGCCAGATCGGATCCCAGTGGTCCTCGGTGATCCGCGGCAGGTCGAAGGTGTGCGGCTGGTTGGTCATCAGCACACCGCGGTGCCCGCGGTCGTAGGCGCGCTGCATCTCCTCGACGCAGGCCTGCACGTCCCAGAACGGCATCGCCATGATCGGGATGAAGCGCTTCGGCTCAACCGAGGTCCACTCGACCAGGAAGTCGTTATAGGCGCGGACGCAGTCGAGCCGCAGTTCGTCGTCGGTCATCTGCAGGAAGTTGCCTGAGCCGAAGCCGCCCACGTTGGGGTAGACGACCTGGGCGTACATGCCGTACTCGTCCATCCGCTGCAGGCGCTCGCGAATCTCCCACGAGCCGTGGTCGGCCTCCTTGAGGCTGGGCGGGTGGTTCGGCGGCGGCGACTTCCAGCCGGCCATCGCCGCGCCGGCGGTGGGCATGAACTTCTTGCCGCCCATCACCCAGCGGTCCTCGTTGATCTCCGGGTCGAAGATCACGTGGGGCACGAGGTCGCCCCACTTCCTCGTGGAGATCCGGTCGGTCCACAACGTCTCCGGTTCGGACACGTGCGTGTCGGAGTCGATCACCTTGATGCGGTCACAGATCATCTCGGCCATGGCGTTTCCCTTCCAGCGGGCGAGACCCGTTCAGATGTAATCAGGTTAGCAGTCGATCCGCCACATCCCTTCCCCCCGCGCATCGCCACTGACCCCTCACCCCTGCCCTCTCCCAAGGGGAGAGGGAGTAGATCCGATCCCCTCTCCCCGAGGGAGAGGGTTAGGGTGAGGGTTCTCTCCCGCCTCGCCACCGGACCCTCACCCCAGCCCTCTCCCAGAGGGAGAGGGAGTAAATCCAGTCCCCTCTCCCATAAGCGGTGGACTGACGTTCCAGTCGGTGATCGTCGCCGGCAGAGAACGAGCGAAGCATGGCCATGAACACGTTGGACCGGATCACGGTCGATCCCGCCGTCATGGGCGGCAAGGCCTGCATCCGCGGGATGCGGGTCAGCGTGGGGACGGTGCTCGGACTGCTGGCCTCCGGCCGCTCGGCCGCCGAGATTCTCCGGGCCTATCCCTATCTGGAGCAGGAAGACATCAACCAGTCCCTGGTCTACGCCGCCTGGCGGCTCGAGGAACGCGAAGTCTCGCTCTCCGCGCCGTGAGGCCGAAACTCCTGCTGGACATGAACCTGTCCCCAGCCTGGGTCGCAACCCTGCAGCGACACGGCTGGGAGGCGACGCACTGGTCGGCCGTCGGCGATCCTACGGCCAGAGACCGGGAGATCATGGAGTGGGCGGCCGCCCGCCGCCACGTCGTCTTCACCCACGACCTCGACTTCGGCACGATGCTGGCGCTCACCCACCTGGCCGGGCCAAGCGTGCTGCAGATCCGCGCGGCGAACGTCCTGCCCGATCATCTGGAGGGCTTGGTGCCGGCCGCTCACCGCCAGCATGAAGCCGACCTGTCCTCCGGCGCGTTGGTAGTCGTCGACGAAGCTCGGAGCCGGGTGCGCGTCTTGCCGATCTGACGCTCGGCGTTCCGCATCGCGGCGGCCCGGTCACGCCGAGAGTCGTCGCACCAGCCTGCTCCTCCCGGTCCGCTCTCCTAAAAGAAACCTGGAAGAACCTGAAGAAACCTGAAACCGCCGAACTCTTGAGACCCAGCCATACACTGGAGATCGTCGCCGGACCCCGTTCCGTCCGCCCCGAAACGAAGTTCCCCCGGAACCTGAACGCCGACAGCCCGGAATAGATCCACATGGCAGTACGGCCATCACCTGCCGAACATCCCTCGGCCGACGAACAGCGTCCGCTGGGCATTGACCTGCCGCGCCGGACCAAGCGGCTGATCATCTTCGGCGCGTTGCTGGGCATGTTCATGGCTGCCCTCGAGCAGAGCGTGGTCAGCCCCGCCATGCCCCAGATCGTCTCCGATCTGGGCGGCCTCGAACTCTACCCCTGGCTGATCCAGTCGTTCATCATGGCCCAGGTCGTCACGATCCCGATCGCCGGCACGCTCGGCGACCTGTTCGGTCGCAAACCGCTGCTCCTGAGCGGGATGACGATCTTCCTGATCGGCTCGGCGCTCTGCGGCTTCGCGCCCGGCATCTACGAGCTGATCGCCTTCCGAGCCGTGCAGGGCGTCGGCGCGGCGATCCTGATGACCTCCTCGTTCTCGGTCGTCGGCGACCTCTACGCGCCGGCCGAGCGCGGACGGTTCATCGGCCTGTTCGGCGGCGTCTTCGCGCTCAGCAGCCTGATCGGCGCGCCGATCGGCGGCATCCTCACCGAGACCCTGTCCTGGCGCTGGGTCTTCTGGATCATGCTGATCCTCGGGCCCGTCGTGATCGCGGTCGTGGCGCTCAAGGTGCCGTGGCTGCGCCCCCCGAAGCGAGAGTTCAACGTCGACGTCGCGGGCGTGTTGACGCTCTCGGTCACGCTGATCCCGGCATTGATCGCCCTCAGCCTCGCCTCGCAGTGGGGCTGGCTTGCCCCGCAGACGCTGCTGCTGTTCGTCGTCTCCGCGATCGCGCTCGTCGTCTTCATCCGCGTCGAACGCCGTGCCGATCAGCCGATCGTCCCCCTGCACCTGTTCCGTATTCACACCATCGCGACCGCCGCCGTCGTCAACTTCTTCATCGGCGTCGGCATGATGGGCGTCTTCGTCTACCTGCAGTTCTACCTGCAGGTCGGAATCGGCGTTGACGCCGCGACCGCCGGTCTGGTCATGGGACCGATGATCCTGGTCTCGGTCGCGGCGTCGATCGCGTCCGGACAGATCATGTCCCGCACCGGGCGCTACAAGATGCTGGCCGTGACCGGCTCGCTGATGATGCTCGGCTCGATGCTGCTGCTCTCGACCATGACCCGCGAGACCACGATCCCCGGCGTTCTCGGGCGCATGTTCCTCTTCGGCGCCGGCATGGGTCTGATGATGCCGGTCATGTCGATCGCCTCGCAGAACGCGGCGCCGCAGAAGTTCCTCGGCATCGTCTCGGCCTTCACCCAGTTTTTCCAGCAGGTCGGCGGTGTAATCGGGATCGGCATCATCGGCGCGCTCTTCAACGCCCGTCTCGCGAGCGGCCTGATGGAGCGTCTACCGGCCGACCTGGTCGATGTCATCCAACCGGAAAAGCTGGTCGACCCCATCTTCCGCGACGGGCTGGTCGAAGACCTGGGCGCCGAGGTCTGGGCGGCCGCCGAGCCTCAGGTCCAGACCGCCGTCGCCACGGCAATCACCGACAACTTCCTCCTCGCCGCCGCGATCGTCCTCATTTCCGTGCTCGCCATCCTGAGGATGAAGGAAATCCGCCTGCGCAGCGCCGAACTGCCGCCGGCCGTCAACGTCGAACGACCGGATCTCCAGGCCCCGCCCGCCCTCAACGGAGCCGCCGAGTTCTACGATCTCAAGCTGCGCCGACAATACGCCCCCCACGCCACACCGCCGATCTCCTCTTCCCCCGCCGATTGGGTGGAGACGCGAAACCGCCGCTTCTCCTCTCCCCCCGCGGAGCGGGGGGAGATGCCGAAGGCAGAGGGGGGCTCCCCGCGCCCGCCAAACGAGAGCACAACCTCACTGCGCCGCTCGATCGTCGCCGCAGCCATGCTCGGCGCGGGCGTCGGTCTGCTCTGGTCAATGATCAGTTCCCGCAACAGCACCCCATTCCCCTCCGATCCCCTCTCCCCGAGGGAGAGGGTTAGGGTGAGGGCCTTCCTGGTGCGCCTGCGGAGAACCCTCACCCCGGCCCTCTCCCTCGGGGAGAGGGAGTGAGACCGGCGAGAGGGTTAGGGTGAGGGCCCTTCTGGTGCGCCTACGGAGAACCCTCACCCCGGCCCTCTCCCTCGGGGAGAGGGAGTGAGACAGGCGAGAGGGTGAGGCAGTAGCTAGCCCGTGAACTCCGACGCGACCACGGCGAACGCCTCCTCGGACGCCTGCAGCGTGTGGGCGACGTCCTCGTCCGTCAACGCGGTCGAGAGGAAGCCGTTGTGGACCGGATGCAGGTAAACGCCCCGGTCCGCCAGTTCGGCAGAGAACCGGTAGGCGCGCGGCACATCCCGCGTCGAGAAATCGTCGCCGTCGAACAGCATCAGCGGAATCGACACCGGGCCGGTCTGGCGGATGCCGACGCCGTGCGCGTCCGCCGCCTCCTGCCAACCGGCTCGGAGCGCGCCTCCGACCCGCTCCAGGTGGGCGATGCCGTCGGTTTCGAGCATCGTCTCGATCGTCGCCTGCGCCGCCGCCATCGGCGCGCCGGTGAACCAATACGAACCGGTCGCAAAGGTCTTGGCCACCGCTTCACTCAGACTCTCTCGACCCATCAACGCCGAGATCGGGTGTCCATTGCCAATCGCCTTGCAGTAGGCGCTCAGGTCGGGATCGACTCCGAGCGGCGCCCAGCTCCCGGCCATGTCGATCCGGAACCCGCCACGCACGTCGTCGAGAATCAGCACGATGCCGTGGGCGTCGCAGAGCTCGCGGACTCCCCGGGCAAACTCAAGCGTCGGTAGCTCCTGGTCGATGCCGACGTCGTGCTTGAACGCCGAAACGATGATCGCGGCCGCGTCGCCTTCCGCAGCGTCAACCGCGACCCGCACCGACTCCAGGTCGTTGTACTCGTACTCGATCGTGCCATCGGTCTGGGCGTACATGTCTTCGGGGTTCATCCAGGCCGGCGAGGCGCCGTGATAGCCGCCGTGCGCGCGCAGGATCGTGCCTCGCCCGGTGGCGGTGCGAGCCACCGACGCCGCGTACACGGTGGCATCGGTGCCGTTCTTGGCCATCCAGGCCCAGTCCGCCCACGGCGTGATCTCGACCAGCAACTCGGCCAGCTCGACCATCTTCGGTGACGGACCGTTGAAGCAGTCCCCGGCGCCCTGCGCTTCAGCCGCGGCCTCGTCGACCGCCGGGTGCTGGTAGCCGAGCAAGATCGGACCGTAGGCGCAGAGGTAGTCGATGTACTCGTTGCCGTCGACATCCCAGAGATGCGATCCCTCGCCGCGAGCGAAGAACTGAGGGAAGTTCCCGGGCAGGATCGCCGCGTTCTGGTGGCCGTACATGCCGTTCGGGATCACGGCGCTGGCGCGCTCGCGCAATGCTGCGTCGGCCGATCGTGGTCGCTCGGTGGTCATCTCGTGCCTCAATCTCTGCCGGTGTCCGATTGCGACCCAGTCTAGGCGCGCCTCTACTCTGCATTCATGTCCAGGCTCCGCCACGCCTTCGCCGAGTACGAGGAACACCCGCTCGTCGACGGAGCGCGCGAACTGTCGCCCGTCATCCGCGCCTGCGCCGACGAGATCGAGGCTCGCGGCAGCGTCCCCGCCGAGGTGATCGAAGCCATCACGGACCGCGGGCTGTTTCGTCTCAACATTCCCGCTCGCAGCTACGGCGAGCAGGCGCATCCGCTGGTCGTCTTCCATGTCATCGAAGCGCTCGCCCACGCCGACGCATCGACCGCCTGGGTCGTGATGATCGCGAGCGAGGTCTCGCTGCTCGCGGCGCATCTGCCCAATGCGGTGTTGAGCCAGATGATCGGCGGCGAAGAGCCGGGC
Source organism: Dehalococcoidia bacterium (assembly GCA_965204335.1). Classification (GTDB taxonomy): domain Bacteria; phylum Chloroflexota; class Dehalococcoidia; order Bin125; family Bin125; genus Bin125. Next base: position 1,934,749 of record OZ241982.1, read on the forward strand.
GGGCCGCGTTGCCGGATCGTCGGTTCATCGCGGGTGATGACGACGGCGGAACGAGATGTCTCCGGCTACCGCCTCAGCGGCCGCCTGAACTTCGTCAGCGGGGTCGAGCACGCGACGCACATCGTCGCCACGTTCGTCGACTTCGACGATCAGGTCCGCTTCGCCCTGTTGCCGCAACGGGCCGGGACCGTGATTGAGACCTGGGACGCCATGGGTCTGCAGGGCACCGGCAGCCACGACTGGGAGCTGAACGAGGCGTTCGTGCAACAGGGACACACCTGGGCGGCGCTCGGGCCGATCGGCGCAGAGGGTCCGCAATGGCGCGTCCCGGATCGCTCGCTCGTCGCCTGGATCGCGAACGCCGGTCACGCCGTGGGCGCGGCCCAGGGCGCGCTCGACGACCTGGCCGCGGCCGCGTCGGAGTCGACCACCGGCGATACGGCGGCCCTGCGGGATCGCGAGGCGTTCCGCCTCGAGTACGCCCGCGCGCAGGCCGAGGTGGCCGCCGCCCGCTCGTTCGTGCAGGAGGCCTGGACTCGGGCCTGGCCATCGATCGAATTCGGCGAGCCCGATCCGCGGCTGCTCGGCCGTTGCCGGCTGGCCAATGTTCATGCCGTGCACGCCTGCGCCGACGCCGTCGAGCGACTCTTCCGAGCCGGCGGCACCAACGCCGCCAGACGCGGCTGGACGCTCGAACGCCGCTGGCGCGATCTGCAGACGGCCCGTCAACACGGCGCTGCGCTGGACTGGAACTTCGACGCCGGCGTGCGGGCGCAGCTCGGCCTGGATGCGCGCCGCGCTCGTTAGGTCAAGGGCACGATCAGGCAGTGGCGCGAAATTTGGCAATGTGGCTTAGCATGACCGCAGCGCATGAGACGAGCGGGCTTGTGTTCCCGGTCGGGAACCGCCGCTGTCGTTTGGGAGTCGCATGGCCGGACCGCTGGAGGGGATTGTCGTACTGGATCTGACCCGCACGGTGGCGGGTCCGTACGCGACGAAGTTGTTGGCGGACTACGGGGCGAGGGTAATCAAGGCAGAGCCGCGCGGAGGCGATCCATCGCGCCGATTTGGCCCCTTCCCGGAGAACAAGCCGGACATCGAGGCCTCCGGCGTCTACATGCACCTGAACACCAACAAGCAGTCAATCGTGCTCGATCCGCACACGGACGACGGCGCGGCCACCGTCAGGCGGCTGGCGCAGCTGGTTGACGTCGTGGTCGAGGACCTGCAGCCGGGCGAAGCGGAGGCATCCGGCTGGGGCTGGGAGATGCTGCACTCGATCAATCCCCGATTGATCCTCTGCTCGATCACCCCGTTCGGACAAACCGGTCCGTACCGCGACTACCGAGGCTCCGAACTGACGATGCAGGCGATCGGCGGACCGCTGCATGCGACCGGCGCGGCCGATCGCGAGCCGATCAAACTGGCCGGGCACTACGCCAGCTATCACGCCGGGGCGACGGCGGCCTTTGCCATCCTCCTGGCACTGAAGCGGGTCGCGAACGACCGCATGGCCGGTGACTGGATCGACATCTCGCTCTATCGCTGTCAGGCCGGCTGCCGTGACCGGCGCACCATCCAGCTCCTGGCCGCCGAGTACAGCGGCGTCGCGCCGGGCCGCGCCATCCCCGAACGCCGCCTGGTCGGGTTCGGCATCTATCCCTGCGCCGACGGATTCGTCAACATCATGGGCGCGGGCAATCGTCTGCCCAGGCTGGTGCGTTGGGTCGGCCGCGAGGATCTCCTGGAAGATGAGGACTATCTCGCCGGGCCGCGACCCGGCTCCGGTTTCGGCGCTCGGGTCGACGAAGCCGTGGAGTCGTATCTCGCAGACAAGAACAAGGTCGACGTGGTCGCCGATGCCCAGGCCCAGGGGCTGCTCGCCGGCGCGGTGATGACCGTGGCCGACGTGCTCGACGACCCGCAGCTTGCCTCTCGCGACTGGTGGCATCACATCACGCACTGGCACGGCACGGCGCTGCCGTATCCGGGCTTCCCTTTCCGTATGTCCGAGTCTCCGCCCGCGCCGCCGAAGCGCTCGCCGAGACTGGGAGAGCACTCGCGCGTCGTCCTCGACCTCACCCCGCCGGACCCGATCGAGAACCTCCGCCATCCGTTGCCCCACGGACCGTCGAGCTCGCTCCATCTGCCCCTGGAGGGCATCCGAGTCGCCGCGATCACCGTGGTCTGGGCCGGCCCGCACGTGACCCAGTTGCTGGGCGAGTGGGGCGCCGACGTGATCAACGTCGAGCCGGTCAACCGGATGCAGCCCTACACCCGCGGCGCCGAAAACGTGCCCACCCGCGACGCCATGCTGCGCGGCGCGGAGATCGGCGTGCAACCGCAGTACCCGGACGCCGAACCCGGGGAAGACCCGTGGAATCGATTCGCCTCCTTCAACTCTCATGCCCGCAACAAGCGCTCGATGGCCTGCGACATCATGTCGCCCGAAGGCCGGGAGGCGTTCCTCAAGCTGATCGAGCAGTGCGACGTGCTGGTCGAGAACAACGTTCCCACGACGATCGACAAGGCGGGCATCGGCTGGGACGAATTGCAGCAGGTCAATCCGCGGCTGATCATGCTGCGCATGCCCGCTTTCGGGCTCGAAGGTCCATACGCCTCGTATCGGGCGTTCGGCCTGCACGTCGAGGCGATGGTCGGACACACCCACCTGCGCGGTTATCCCGACCGCGGGCCCGAGGGCATCGGCGAGACGCTCGCCAGCGACGGGATGTCGGGCGTGCAGGGCGCTGTGGCGGTCCTGATGGCCTTGCGCCACCGCGAGCAGACGGGCCAGGGTCAGATGATCGAAATGCCGCTCAACGAGGGCTTCATCCCCACGCTCGCCGAATACCTCTTCCAGTATTCGATGAACGGTGAGAACCCGCCGTCGCAGGGCAACAGCCACCAGTTTCACGCTCCCTACGGCGTGTACCCCTGCCGCGGCGATGATCAATGGATCGCGATCGATATCGCCTCGGATGCCGAGTTCGTCGCGTTGTGCGACGCGCTGGCCGCCGGTCCCGGCGAGGCGTCGGTGCAATCCAACCTGGCCCATGCGCCGCTCGACACGCGGTTCTCACACGCAGAAGCGCGCAAGGCCAACTCCCTCGTGCTGGACTCGCTGATCTCGGAAGAGACCATCGTCTGGAACAAGGAAGACCTGTTCCACAAGCTGCAGTTGGCCGGTATCTGCGCCGCGCCGTTGAACGATCCGTTCGACGCCCTCTCCGACCGGCATCTGCGCGAGGTGGGATTCTTCGAGCAGATGGACGTGGACGGTGTGGGTGCGCATCGCTATCCGGGTCTCACGTTCACGATGAGTCGAACACCGAACCAGCTTCGGACGCCGCCCCCCAGACTGGGCGAACACAATCACGAGATCTATTGCGATCTGCTCGGCTACAGCCAGGAGCGGCTCTCGGAGCTGGAGCAGTTGGGTCTGGTCGGAACCGCGTATCCCGATCATCTCCTGCCCGGGCACCTGCAACGAAGCGACGCAACCAGCGACAAGGAATCCTGACCATGAGCGCTCCCAGACTTGGACCGCAGACCTTCGACACGCTGACCGATGATCAGCGCGTGCTGTGGGACAACATCACGACCGGCCCGCGCGGCAACCCCGAGCGAGAACACGGCGGTCTGGCCGGACCCGACGGCGCATTGATCGGTCCGTTCAACGCCCTCTTACAGTCGCCCGAGGTCGGCGATGCGATCCAGAAGCTGGGCGCGTCGATTCGCTACGGCACGTCCCTGCCGGCCGACTTGCTGGAGGTCGCGATCTGCACGATGGGCGGTCACTGGCGAGCCAACTTCGAATTCTGGGCCCACGCCCGGCTGGCCCAGAATGCCGGCGTCTCCGAGGGCGCCATCGACGCCATCCGCGACGGCGAGCAGCCCTTCTTCGGCGACGAGCGCCAGCAAGCGGTCTACCAGTTCGGCCGCGAGCTGATTGAGCATCAGCGCGTCTCGGACGAGACCTACGACGCCCTCACGGGCATGATCGGCGAGAGCGGCGTGTTCGAGGTCGCCTCGGTAATGGGCTACTACGCGCTCGTCTCGATTGGACTGAACACGTTTAACGTCGGCATGCCGCCCGGCGTCGAAGCTCCCTTCTCCGACTAGCAGCGGGGCCTATCGGGCGTACTCAACCGCCGGCTGACGCCGGAGTTGGACAAACGAGCTGCCGATCACCAGCAGCACGACGCCGACGAGCACCTCGTAGCCGAGCGACTCACCAAGAACGGCCCAGCTGAAAATCACGCCGAAGATCGGCGCGAAGAGCATCGTCGCCGAGACCTGCGACGGGAAGTAGCGCTTGACCAGGTAGGTGTTGCCGATGAACCCGAATCCGCCGATCACGACGCCCTGGTAGAGCAGCGCGATGATGAACTCGTTGGTCCAGGCAATCCCGCCCGACTCGATGAACAAGCCCGACAGCCCGAAGATCAGCACGGCGGCGACCGATTGAGTCATCAACAGCCGGGCGGGATGGATGCTCTGCGAGAAATGGGAGAGGTAGACCTGCCGCGCGGCGAGCAGCGACGCCGAGATGACCGTCATCAGATCGCCCCAGACCGTCGCGCCGGGCGCGCTGAATCCACCGACGAACACGACGACCACGCCGGCATAGGCGACGAGCAGTCCGCCCGTCCGCCGCGCCGACATCCGGTCGCCCGGCACGAACAGGTGGCCGAGCACAGCGGTCCAGAGCGGAAAGGAGAAGATCAGCACCGACGCGTGGCCCGAGCTGGTGTTGTCGGCGCCGACGTACATCAGCAACGTCTGAACGACAAAGAGCACGCCCAGGCCGTAGAGCGGACGCAGTTCGCTGCGGGTCGGCCGCAGCGGCGTCCGCGTCACGATCGCGTAGCCGATCACGACGACGCCGCCCAGCGCCATGCGAATCGCACTGAGCCGCAGCGGCCCAACGCCCTCCTCGAGACCGGCCTTGATCGCGGACGGCTGTCCGCCCCAGAGCAGGACGAGCAGCATCGCCAGCGCGCCGGCTCGCAGCGTCAGCGGTCGGCGGACTTCCAACCGCTCCGTCAGATCCGATGATGTTGTGGACACACCGCGAAGATACAAGTGGCCCCATCTGTCCCCTCTCCCCGAGGGAGAGGGTCAGAGCTTGCCCCCGCGTAGGCGGGGGGATGAGGGCCATGCGCGCACGGCCGTGATCGGCGCGAGATGTTCTCGCAGCAGCGCCCAGTGATCGCCGCCGTCGATGGAGCCGTAGAGTTCGCCCCCGCTCGATCCGAAGTAGAGACCCAGCGGGTCGCAGGCATCCTGGCCCAGCGCGTGGCGATAGACGGTCTGGAAAAAACCGGATTGAGGCAAGCCGTTGTCGAGCCGGTCCCAGCTGACGCCGGCGTCGCGCGTACGGAACACGGCGAGCGCGCCGCCGTAGGGCATGCGCGCCTGGTCGGAGTCGTGCGGGATGAAGTAGCAGGCGTCGGGGTCGCGCGGATCGATGGCGGTGGGAAAGCCGAACTCGCCGGGCAGCCCCTGGCCGACCGGAATCCAGGACTCGCCGTCATCGTCCGAGCGGTACTGGCCGAAGTGATTCTGCTGCCACAACCGCCCGCGCTGCTTCGGGTGCGCGAACAGTGAGTGCACGCAGGGCGCCATCTCCTGCAGATCGGGCGGCAGATGATCGGAACGCAGCCCGCTGTTGCGCGTTTCCCAGCTACGACCGTCGTCGTACGAGGCGAACACCCCGGTCGCCGAACCGCCCACGATCACGCGGTTCGGATCGTCGGGATCCACGGCGATGTGATGGAACATCAGGCCCGCCGCGCCCGGTTCCCAGTAGCGGCTGAACGGGTGCTCGCTGAGCGATCGAACCTCTTCCCAACTCTCGCCGTCATCCACGGATCGGAAGAGCGCTCCCGGCATGATGCCCGCGAAGAGCGAACCGGCGACGCCTCCCGGCTCGATCGTCCAGATCGACTCGACCGAGCGCTCGCCGTCGTCGAATGCCGGAGTCCCCGCCTCAACCCAGGTTTCGCCCAGATCCTCGGAGAAATGCAGCCGCGGCCCCCATTGCCAGTGGTTGGCTGCGCACCAGATTTTGCCGGTGCGCGGGTCGAACACGGAGTAATCGACGATCCAGCCGCCGAGCTGTAGATCGGACCAGGTCCAGTCCGAGCGACCATTGTTGCTCCGACCGATCAGCAAGCCCTTGCGCGTGCTGACCAGCAGTCCCGCTTCGCTCATGATCGCTCCTCGATCTCTCCTGAGTAGTCCATGCTTCCGCCGGAAACGGCGGGCAGGATGTACAGCGTGTCTCCAACGTTGACGGCGTCGGTGAGTTCGTTGCGGTCTGCGATCAGCTCGTCGTTGATGTAGATGTTGACGTGCTGCCGTAGTCTGGCGGCGTCGTCGAGCACGAAGCGGCGCAGGGGCGGATGGACTTCGATCAGCGCATCGATCGCTTCACGCGCCGTCGCGCCATCCACCTGGACGCGCTCAGGCACGTCCACATGCACTCGCAGCCCCCGTGCCATCCGAATCGTGACGCCCATCAACGTTCCTCAGCTTGCTGAGTCAGCGTAGCACGAGTGTTTGACGTTTATACTTCACGGCGGAAGCGCTTGAGCCGCTTCCGATGAGGTCGACGTAACGGGAGAATCATCATGGTTGAAGTCGTCGCGATGGATCACATTGTGCTGCGCGTCTCGGACGTCGCACGCTCGCTGGACTGGTACACGACCATGCTCGGCCTCACAGCGGTCCGAGCGGACGAATGGCGAGCCGGCGAGTGTCCGTTTCCCTCGGTGCGAGTCTCCGCCGACACCATCATCGACCTCATCAGCGGAGACGTCGACCACGACGGGCGCAACCTCGACCACTTCTGCATGGTCGTCAGCGCCGAGAGCATGGACGAAGTCCGCAACTCCGGCGCCTACGACATCGTCCGCGACCCGGACTTCGCCCTGTTCGGCGCGCGAGGCATGGCCGACGGGGTCTACATCCGCGACCCGGATGGCAACGAGATCGAACTACGCGCCTATCCCGGCAACTGACCACCGCTGCGATAGCCTGACTCTCGACAACCTCTGACCGAAGGAGCTTGCGATGTCAGCACACAACGCCGACGCCAAAGCGTTGGAGATGGGCCTGGATCTGTCGACCAATCCGCCGCTGGCCAACTACGTGCCGGCGGTCCGGACGGGGAACCTCGTCTACCTGTCCGGACACGGACCGTTCCAGGACGGCCAGCTCATCCGCGGCAAGCTGGGCGCGGGCATGGATGTGGACGAGGGCTACCAGGCCGCGCGCGCCGTGATGGTGCAACTGCTCGGCTCGCTCAGAGCCGAGATCGGTTCCCTGGACCGCGTCTCGCGGATCGTCAAGCTGCTGTGCATGGTCAACTGCACGCCCGATTTCGGCGACCAACCCGGTGTCGCCAACGGCGCGTCGGACCTGCTGGTCGAGCTGTTCGGCGAGTCGGGCCGGCACGCGCGTTCCGCCGTCGGCATGCAGTCTCTGCCGGTCGGCATGTCCGTCGAAATCGAGATGATCGTCGAAATCGAGTAGAAACCTCTGATCCCCTCTCCCCGAGGGAGAGGGTTAGGGTGAGGGCCCATTCCCCTCACTGAAGGAGAAACCACCATGCGACTGGGCATCCTGGCCGGATTCGACGCCAACTGGCGAGACACCCTGGAGAAGATCAAGATCGCCGAGGACCTCGGCTACGAGATGATCTCCACTGGCGAGGCCTGGGGACACTCCGTCCTTCCCTGGCTCACGGTGATCGCCGCCAACACCGAGAAGATCGAAATCGGCACCGGCATCCTCAACACGTTCTCCCGCTCGCCCGCCGCGATCGCGCAGGAGTTTGCGACCCTCGAAACGATCTCCGGCGGACGCATGGTCTGCGGGCTCGGCTCCTCCGGCAATCTCGTCATCGAGGGCTTCCACGGCGTCGACTTCGACCGTCCGCTGCGCCGCATCCGCGAGTACACCGAGATCATCAAGATGCTGCTCAGCGGCCAGCGCCTCCAGTACGAGGGCGAGATCTACACGCTTCAGCGCGGCTTCCGCCTGCTCGGCTACGAGCCGGTGCGCGAGGACATGCCCGTCTGGATCGCCGCGATCACCCCGCGCTCGATCCAGCAGACGGGCGAGATCGCCGACGGCATCTACCCGATCCACTGGCCCAGGCGCGGCTTCGAGCCGCTCAAGAGGCAGCTCGCCGGCGCATCCCGCGACGCCGGCCGGGCCGAGGACTCGGTCACGGTCGCGCCGTTCACCAACGTCTACGTGACCGGCGAGGGCGACGACGAATCGGTCTGGCGCAACGCCCGACAGCCGCTCTTCCACTACACCAACCGCATGGGCTCGTTCTACTGGCAGATGCTTTCGCGCTCGGGCTTCGAATCCGAGATCAAGGACTCCCGCGCCGCCTGGGCCGACCGCGACTCCGAAGGCGCTTTGATGGCCTTCTCCGAGAGCATGGTCCGCGAGATCCAGGTGATCGGCCCGATCGAGGAAGTGTCCCAGCTCCTCCAGGCCCGCTCCGACGCCGGCGCCGACCTGCAGATGATCCCCCTGCCCCAGGGCGACGTCACGGACGTCGGCCGCCGCCTCGAGCAGTACCTCGGCTAGCCTCCATCCCCTCTCCCTTCCGATCCCCTCTCCCCGAGGGAGAGGGCTAGGGTGAGGGCCAATCCTGAGGGCCCAACCATGTCCGACAAGCAGATCGCCATAGAAGTCGTCTACTGCGCCGACTGCGGCTACTGGCCGCGCACGTCCTGGATGCTCGGCGAGCTGATGACCGACATCCAGCATCTCGTCTCCGACGTCAAGCTCGTCCCCGACACCAGGGGCCTGTTCGAATGGTCGGTGAACGGAGAGCTCATCTTCAGCAAAGCCGCCATGGGCCGCTTCCCCGACATGGATGAGCTGCGTGAGTTGATCTACGCTCGGCTGGACTGAGTTGCCCGCGGAGCAGGAGAAGCACGATGCCCGACACGATCGAAGTACTCAGCCCCCTCGCCCACGTCGCCGTGCATGAAGCGACCGCCGCTCCGCGCCCACTCTCGCTCGACGGCCTCCGGCCCGGCATCCTCGAAAACCGCAAGGCCAATGCCCGCCTCCTGATGGAGACCATGGTCGAGCGGCTGGGCGAACGGTTTGAGCTCGGCGACCTCGTCGTCGGCAGCAAGCCGGTCGGCGGGCCGCCGTCGGACTCGACCATCGACGCCCTCCGCAACGGAGCCGACTTCCTCCTCATTGGAAGCTGCGATTGAGGCAGTTGTACGACGTGGAGTGTCCACGCCTCGGTCCTCTTCGAAGAGCTGGGAATCCCCACCGTCACCGTCGGCACCTCGGCCTTCACCGACCTGCTGCAGCTTGAGGCTGAACAACGCGGCTTGCCCGAGCTCGACCGCCTGATCGTCCCGCACCCGCTCGGCGGGCTGCGCCCTGAGCGCGTCCGAGCCCGCGTCGACGACGGCGTCCTCGACCGCCTCGAAGCGGCCTTGCTCGGTCAGGGGAACTTGTGACGGAGGCGAGCGGTCGAGCGGCCGATCGATTCACGCTGCCTTCCGACCCCTTCGACTTCTCCCAGGAGTGTCAGCGCCGCGGCTGGTCCGACGGACTGCCGCTGATTCCGCCGACGCCTGAGCGCGTCCAGGCGATGGTCGATTCGTCCGGCCGCGCCCCGCTGGAGGTGCTGGGCGTGCTCGCGCCGCGACAGGGTGAAGCGACCGTCGAGGCGATCGCGATTAACGCCGTGATGGCCGGCTGCCGACCGCAACAGTTCCCTGTCGTCCTCGCCGCCGTCGAGGCGATCGCCCAGCCGCCCTTCAACCTTGACGGCATCAACGCGACGACGCATCCCTGCGCCGTCTTCATCCTCGCCTCCGGACCCGCCGCGCGCTCGGCCGGCATCCACGGCGGCTCGGGCTGCTTCGGACCCACCTTTCCATCCAACGCGACCATCGGCCGCGCCGTGCGGCTGGTCCAGCTCAACGTCGCCGGCGCGACGCCCGGGCGCGGCGACCGCGCCACTCAGGGCACGCCGGCCAAGTTCGCCTTCTGCGCCACCGAGCGCGAGGACGCTTCCCCCTGGCCGCCATTCCAGACCACCCGAGGGCTCAACGCCGAGGACAGCTGCGTCACGACCTGGGCCTGCGAGGGTCCGCACAACATCCAGGACCACGGCAGCAACACCGCCGCCGGCATCCTGCAGACCGTCGCCGGCGCCATGGGCCAGGCCGGCTCCAACAACGTCCTCGGCAAGGGCGAGCCCGTCCTCGCCTTCGGTCCCGAGCACGCCGAAACGGTCGCCGCCGAGGGCTGGACTCGCGAGGCCATCCAGGAATACCTCTGGGAGAACGCCCGCTACCCGGCCAGCAAGCTCAGCCCCGAGTTTCTCGAATCGGTCAACATCCGCATGGCCGGCGGAGTCCTGGACCCCCACGACCCCGACGAATGGCTGCCCATCACAGACAAGCCCGAGGAAATCCACATCATCGTCGCCGGAGGCCCCGGCAAACACTCCTGCTGGATGCCCACCTTCGGAGGTATGACCCGCCCGGTGACCGTTCGACTCTAATGGAAGGTGCGCGTGAGGCCGCCGTGACACTTCCTGTATCTCTTCCGAGAGCACCCCCACTCTAGTCTTACGAAGTTGAAGAGCCGTCGAAGGTTGTGCTCGTTAGCCGCACGTCCGAGAGAATCGTGTCGTATCTGAGTATGAGTTCATATTGCCGTATTGAATCGCCTCTGTAGGAATCAGCCCACTCCTTTAGTCCGTTAGGAAGCACACGGAGTAGTAGCCGAGATAGATGTAAAGATTTCATACCGTCAGAGAATTCTGGTACGTCAACGTCTGGATGAGTGATCAGGACATTGAGTTGATTCTCTCTGCCCGCTGCTACTCTCTTGGAAATTGTATTTGTCATGTGAACTACAGAGTTGCGAAGCTGCCATAGCTCGCTCGAAGTGACACCAAGATATCGCATGTCGCAGTATGTGTCGAGCCATTCGACGAAGTAGCTCTTCCCCTCGCCAAACTCCAGAAAGGCCAGTGTGTCGATGTACGGAAAGATCAGCTTTAGAGCGGAGATGTAGCGTTTATCGTTCCATAGAAGCCTGATGGCATCCAGAAAGTCGTCGTCAAGTAGACGATTCATGTCGAGGCCACTCTCCGTCATGTATATCTTCAGGAAATCGGGTACTGCTTTGGAGCCAATCGTATGTAGGGTCTCGGAATCTCTCGGTACACCAGAGATGATGGGCGTGATCACATAAGGAGTGTTGTCGGGCAGCGAGAGGAAGTCGATCACTTGACGTTGGATCTGTTCAGTCCTCATTAGGCCAAACGCTTCAATAGCAGCCAAGGGAGCGCTGAGAGGAGTGCGAACTGAGTGCGGATGGTCTGTCTCGACTCTCGCGGAAAGCGTGGCAACGATTTCGTCGTCTGTCCCAGACACTTCATAGAGACAGTATCCCCAGGCGTTGATCTCCTCTTCGTCACCGAAGAGAAAGATGTTGATGGCCGTTTCCACTTGACTTCGCCTAGTCGGGTGCCTGGTCCTGCGAATAGGATACCGCAAGGTTGACTCTCAGCAGCAGCGAGAGAGAATCCCAGCGAACCAAGGAGGTCGTGTGGCAAGTGTGAGCTTGCAAAGAGGTGTTTGAGCGATCTGAGATTGCCCGATTCATCGTCGCCGGAGGTCCCGGCAAGCACTCCTGCTGGATGCCCACCTTCGGAGGCATGACCCGCCCCGTCACTGTGGCGCTCTGAGCCGGCTACTCGGCGAACCCCGCGATGCGCTCGCCGCGATGAAACTCTGCCAGCTTGGTGAACAGGTCGTGGAAGATCGGATCTCGCTGGACATAATGCGCCTCGGCGAAGGCGACGAGCGGGGCGTCGTCCGGCGACGGGACCCACTTCATCTCCGGTGAGAGCATTGGACGTCCCAGGCTGCGCGTCGGCACCCACGAGTGACTGATCACGTAGCCGGTCGCCGAGAGGTCCCAGATCTCCTTGGAGCGGCCCGGGTATTGCTCGTTGTGGTCGCGGAAGATGTCGCTCAGATACTCTCCGACCGCTCCCTGCGGCCTGACGTACGCGTCGAGTTCCACCGTGCTGGTCAGCAGGTGGGAAGCCGCGCCGTAGCAGGGGATATGCACCAGCGGCGCGCCGCTGGCGAACACGGTCCGTGCGGCGATCGGGTCCTGGTACAGGTTGAACTCCCGGGCGTCGTCTCGGTGTTGCGGCTGACCGCCCAGCCAGACGACCACGATGCGTCCGGCGATGTACGGAGCGTCGTTGAGCGCCGAGGCGACGTTGGTCAGCGCGCCAATCGCCACGACCCAGAGCGGCCCGTCTCTCGGCTCCATCGCCCGCCGGACCAGATCGTCCGAGGCCGCGTTCGTGACCGACGCGACGTCGTCGGAGAGGAACCGATCCGCGCCGCGATGCACTCGCCCGCTGCCATCAACGCTCAGCCGGTCGAGCAGCCGATGAATCTCCGCCTCCGACTCATCCAGCCCCCGCGCGGGTGAATCGCCCTGACGCAGGAACAGCGTCGCGTACATCGCTTCCAGTTGCAGCCGGTCTTGCGAGAGCAGCGCGTGGACGACGGCGAACTGGTCGTCGATCTCATTCGCCGTGTCGGTGTCGAGCACCATCGGCACCCGCTGCGGCGGCGTCGGCGGCGTCAGGATGTGATGTTGCATGGTGTCAGGGTACGGGGCTTGAAACCTCCCTCTCCCTCAGGGAGAGGGGACCGGAGCGGAGAGGTTCTAGGCTGTGAGCAGCGTGACATCCCCTTGAGAGGATCTGACGATGAAGTTTGGCGTATTCATCTTCGCAACCGACCTGGCCATGGACCCGGCCGACCTGGCCGTCGCGGCCGAGGAGCGAGGATTCGAGTCACTATTCGTACCCGAGCACGTCCATATGCCGGTCGAGCGGGAGACGCAGTTCCCGCGATCGGAGGACGGCTCGCTGCCCGAGGAGTACCGCCGGATCCACGACCCGTTCGTCGCCCTGGGCGCGGCGGCCGGCGCGACCTCCGAGATTCGGCTCGGCACCGGGATCTGCCTGGTCACCGAGCACGAGCCGATCGCGCTGGCCAAGCAGATCGCCTCGCTCGACATGATCTCGGGCGGCCGCTTCGACTTCGGCATCGGCGCGGGCTGGCTGGCCGAGGAGATGGAGCCGCTCGGCGTTCGCTACCAGGATCGCTGGAAGGTGACCGAGCAGCGGATTGCGGCGATGAAGGAGATGTGGACCGAGGAAGAGGCCGAGTATCACTCCGAGTTCGTCGACATTCCCAAAACCTACGTGATTCCCAAGCCCGTTCAGGCGCCGCATCCGCCGATCCTGATCGGTGCAGGCAGCAAGTGGGCGCGTCAGCGAGTGGTCGACTGGGCCGACGGCTGGCTGCCCAACATCACCGCGCCCGGATTCGTCGAGCGAGGCATCCAGGACATCCAGTCCCGCGCCCACGAAGCGGGCCGAGATTTCGACGAGATCTCAATCAACGTCTTCGGCGGAGACGACGACCAGATCGCCGAGTACGAACGAATGGGCGTCGACCGGCTGATCTTCCGCCTCCCCCACGCGGGATCCGACGAAGTCCTGCCGGAGCTGGACCGCCTCGCAGCGCTGATCGCGTAGGCCAAGTCCGCGGGGCCCTCACCCCACCCTCTCCCTCGGGGAGAGGGGGTCGGAGGGAGACGGAGCCGAAGTATCAGGGGATTCTGGCTCCCTCTCCCTCTGTGAGAGGGTTAGGGTGAGGGCCCCTACTTGTACCGCCGACCGCGCTCATCGCGCGATCGATCGCCCCGGTACTCGTACAGCGGCACGCCGTACCCGCATGAGGTCTGGGTGCAATCGACGCTGATCTCGATCACCTGTCGTTCGGGCGTCGGCATCTCGACCGCGCGCAGCGCCTCCGCCTGATCGGCCAGCACTGACTCCTCCAGCGGCTTGGCCACCGCGTGTCCGTACAGCCGCACGATGGCCGCGTCCTCGTCGAAGGACGTCACCATCACCGTGATCGGGCCGCCGGCGGCGGTATGCCGCGCGGTCTCGTTGCCGCTGCCGCGGTAATCGAAGTAGGCGATCGTGTGGCTGTCGATGACCTGAAGGTCGGCCGCGCCCTTGGGCGACAGGTTGACGGGCCCTTCGCCATTGGGGCCCTCACCAAACGAGGGATCGGCCGAGGCCACGAAGAAGACCCTGGCGTTGCGGATCAGGTCGGCCTGTTCGTCGGTGATGTGATCGATCATCGGCATCGTGGCTATCGCTTTCGTTTGCGCCGGTCCTGACGTGTCTGGCTGGTCTTGCGGTAGGTGCGGCCGAGGAATCGGGCTGCGCCGCGGAAGGTCGATTCGGCCGCCTTCGAGGCCTGCTTCATCAACTGCTGCGTGTCGGGCTGCTTCGGCTGCATCGCCGCAATCAATTCGTCGAAGTGCTGTTGATCGGACTCTGCGAGTTGGGTGAACCAGGCGGTCAATGCGCTCGGACCCGCCGATTGCAGTTCAAGGAAGACGCCGGTCAGCGCGTCGATCGTCTGGTCGTTGCCGCTCATTCGGGGCCACAGAAGCTCGTAGGCGTCGGGCTGCGCTTGCTTGAACGGGCCCGCCAGCCAGATCAGAAAGCGGCGCCGATCCTCGTCTCGGGTCTTCCCCGAGGTCAGGCGCTGGGCAATCTGCGAAGCGACCTGCGGCCCGGCGCTGCCGGCGATCACTCGGGCGGCCTGGCGGATCAGAAAGTGGGACATGCGGTCACGATACCGAAGCGGGCCTCACAAGCGCGCGTTCCACGATGTCCACGTCGCCCGAGTGAGTCTGCGCACGTTGCCACGCTCCAACGACGCGGTGACGATGTCCCAGTTGCCGCCGTCGTGCAGTTGATACGCGATCGTGTCAATCTCCAGCGGATGCGGCGCCGGCGCTCCCGCCGGAGAAGGCAGGTAGGAGATGTCCGTCATCTCGCCGTCCGGATGGATGATCATCAACTGGGCGTTACGGATGAAGACAATGTCGCCGTCGAACTGGATGCAGGGCGACTCGTCGGCCGGATTCCGGGTACGCTGACGGACCGCGCCGCTGCCGGTGTCGAACTCCCAGATGCCGCGCCTGACGAATGCGATCGTCCGGCCGTCGGCGGACCAGTGCGGCTGGTCGGCGTCGCGCATCAGCAGGCGCTCGGCGCCGTCGGCGTCGCGAACGAACAGATCGCGTTTGCGCACAAACGCGAGTTGACCAGTCGGCGACCAGACGGCGCGGGATGCGTCGCGAGCCAGCACCGTCCGCTCCCGGCCGTCGAACGAGACCGCCTCGATCCGGTGGTCCCGTTCCACCGCGATCCAGCGACCGTCGGGCGACCAGGCGGGGTCATCGGCCGTAGCGCCGCTGGTCAGGCGCGTCGCCTCACCACCGGTCGCGGGCATCGTGTAGAGGTCCCAGCCCTCGGCTCGGTTGCTGAGAAATGCGATTGACAGGCCGTCGGGCGACCAGGCGGGCGACATGCCGTTCTCGGCGGAAATCAGTTCCATGTGCGATACGGTACGTCCCGTGGACGGTATCCGACACTTCACGGTGACGACGTTCGTGTCGATGGAGGGTGCGACGCTGTTGCACTGGCACCGTAAAGTTGGCCTGTGGCTGCCGCCCGGCGGTCACATCGAGCCGAACGAGGATCCGATCCAGGCGGCAACCCGCGAGGCGCTGGAGGAGACAGGGATCGTGGTCGAGATGCTGCCCACGACGACGACATTCGAGTACGACGACCCGCCTCAACTCTCGCCGCCGGCGACGATCATGATGGAGCCGATCCGCTCGTTTGGCGGTGAAGACGCGCACCATCACATCGACATGATCTACTTTTCGCGACCGATCGGCGAGACGCGGCCGCAGCCGCCATCGGAGTCTTGGCGCTGGGTGAGCCGGCAAGAACTCGAGGATGACGCGCCGATGACGCTCGAGGGCGCCTCGGCGCAGATCTCGGAAGATGTGCGGATCCTGGGGATGGCGGCGATTGACCATGTCGGGAAGTTTGAGGAGACACGAGCGTGATCTCAGCGCAGATGATTCGCGAGGATGCCGAGGCAATTCGGCGGTCGCTGGCGCGTCGGCGGGCGGAGGCTCCGCTGGACGAGGCGATCGAAGTCGATGAGCAGCGTCGCCGAGTGCTGGTCGAGCTTGAAGAGCTTCGCGCCGCTCGGAACACCGCCGGCCGGGCAATCGGGAACGCCAGAGACAACGAGGAACGTCAGCGCTTGATCGCGGCGCAACGCCAGTCGGCTGCACGAATCGATGAATTGGAAGAGCAGTTGCGCGTGGTTGAATCCTCGATGAACGCGCTCCTGGCTGAGATTCCGAACGTCGTCGGCGACCAAACGCCGGACGGCGACGATGAGGAGTCGAACGTCGTCGTCCGCGAGTGGGGGCAACGACGCGCGTTCGGCTTTGATCCCAGACCGCACTGGGAGATCGGCGAGCAACTCGGGATCATCGACATCGAACGGGCCGCCGCGATGTCCGGCTCACGCATGTACGCGCTGCGCGGTGCAGGGGCTCGACTGCAGCGGGCGCTGATCGGCTGGTTCCTCGACTGGCACGGCGCCTCGGGATACGAAGAGTGCTACGTCCCGGCGATGGTCCGCGAGGATGCGATGCGCGCCTCGGGTCAGCTGCCGAAGTTCCGCGACAACCTCTATCGCGACGAGGAAGAGGACTACTACTTCGTCCCGACGGCCGAGGTGCCGCTGACCAACATGCACGCCGGCGAGATATTGGCCGAGGATCAGCTACCCATTCGCTACGCGGCGCACACCCCATGCTTTCGGCGTGAGAAGACCAGCGCGGGGCGCGATGTGCGTGGGATCAAGCGGGTGCATCAGTTCGAGAAAGTGGAGATGTACCAGTTCACCACGCCGGAGGCATCGGCGTCGGCGCTGGATGAGATGATGGCGTCGGCCGAGTCGCTGTTGCAGGGTCTGGAGCTGGAGTACCGCGTGCTGCAAATCTGCAGCGGCGACATCGGCTTCAGCGCGTCGGTCTCCTACGACCTCGAGATCTGGGCGCCGGGCGCGCAGGAATGGCTGGAGGTATCGAGCGTCTCGAACTGCACCGACTTCCAGGCTCGGCGGGCGAACATCCGCTACCGACCGGCTGAGCAGAAGGGCACGCGGTTCGTGCATACGCTGAACGGCTCCGGTCTGGCGCTGCCCAGGACGATTGCGGCGCTCCTCGAGAACGGCCAGCAGGAAGACGGCTCGGTGATCTTGCCCGAAGTGCTGGCAGCTCGGATGGGTTCTCGTGTCATCGCTTGATCCCTACCGCGAGGCGAACCGCGCCCGCTGGGACGAATCGGTCGCAGTTCATGCTGCCTCGGAGTTCTACGGCGTTGACCGGTTTCTGTCCGGAGAGTCGACCTTGCTGCCTCTCGACATTGAGGAAGTAGGCAACGTCGCGGGCAACTCGCTGTTGCATTTGCAGTGTCACTTCGGCCTCGACACCCTCTCGTGGGCTCGATTGGGCGCCGAGGTCGTCGGAGTCGACTTTGCGCCCGCTGCGGTCGAGACCGCGCGTGAGATTGCGCAGCGCGCCGGCCTGAACGCAGCGTTCGTGGAGTCCGAACTGTATGCGTCGCCCGATGTATTGGCAGGCAGGCTGGGGTCGTTCGATGTGGTCTACGTCAATCTCGGGGCGCTCTGCTGGCTGCCTGACGTGGCCGGCTGGGCTGCGGTCTGTGCGGGATTCCTGAACGAGGGCGGCAGGTTGTACGTGCGAGACGTGCATCCGATCACGTTCTCGCTGGACGACGAGGCATCGGAGGGCGAGCTGCGCCTGCGTTACCCCTACTTCGAGACAGAAGAACCGCTGCACTGGAGCGGCGACGGCGACTATACGGACCCGTCAGCGACCTTCGAACACCAGGAGTCTTACGAGTGGAATCACGGCGTCGGCGAAATCGTGACCGCCCTGATCGACGCCGGGTTACAGATCGACTTCCTGCATGAGCAGGACTGGACGGTCTATCCGGCGCTGCCCTGGCTGGTCGAGACGGAGACGGGAGTCTGGCGATTGCCCGAGATCGGCGGCAACCCGGATCGTCGGCTGCCGCTGATGTTCTCGTTGCGTGCGACGAAGGGTGCTACTCGACGCTCCCCATCGGCTCTTCCTTCCAGGTGAAGAACGGTCCGCCAATCTTGACATGCACCGGCTCAGTGAACGTGGGATGGGTGGCCAGTACCAGCTGCTGGCGCGCTCGCCCGCCCCGCGACAGCCTGGCTCGAACGTCGTCGGGGCCGCGCCAGGTGTCCGCCCGCGCTCGGGTGGCGTGCCAGTGATCTCGGTCGGTGTACTGGGTGAGTAGCACGACCATGTCGCAGGGCTCGGTGACCTCATCGTTCGGGTGAGGCTCCTCGGCCCGGAACATGCCCAGGATGCGGGCGCCCGCGGCTTCAATCGGCGGCCAGATTTCTTCTCGGCTGAGTCGCTCGAACTCGTCGAACGAGTCCTTCTGAATCCAGAATCTGCGGATCACAACGAGCATGATCGTTCCTCACGTTGGCATCTGCCCAGCGCGTAGCATTATGGCGCACACGACGCAGGGGAGATTGGGAGGACCCGTGAGCATCTTGCGGCGCGCACTCCGGCGGCTGAGCCGGCGCGGACCCGACGACGAGTCGACCAACGCGGTGATCGACATGCTCGCCAAGCGCAACGTTAGTGGGCAGGCGGCGGCGGATGCCGGGGGAGTTGTCGGTGAGCTGTCGTTTCCGCGCGGCACCAGGGCATTGGCCGTGATCGAGCTCGAACCAGGTCAAGCGCCGCTGCGCCATGTGATCGCCTCACGCATCGGGGGCGATGCGGCCGGGCACTCGGGCCGGATCACCGTGACCGGCATTCATGTCACGCTCGACCGGAAGGCGCTATCGGAGGAGTGGCCGGCTCGTTGGGCGACGGCCATTCATGCTCAGCCCGACACCGCTCGCGAGGGGATCGGGGAAGCTCGCGATTTCGACTGGCGCCCGCTGGACGCGACCGGCGCGGGCGCTTCCGAGGTCGTTGAGTTGCTGACGCGGAACGAGCGCGTGGCGCGATGGGTCACCAGCGCGCTGCGGGAGCCCGGAATCATGCAGGTGGAGGTGGTGCCGTCGGCATCGATGGTGAGAGTCGCGGCGCACCGAACGGGCGAGGGGTTGCCCTATCCGACCACGGTGGATGCGGTCCTGACGGTGGCGCGGGCGATCGCCGGGGCGGACTAGCACTCAACCAGACTGCGGTGCTGGCGGAGGGGGAGGGATTCGAACCCCCGAGACACTTGCGTGCCTAACGGTTTTCAAGACCGCCGCCTTCGTCCGCTCGGCCACCCCTCCGCACGGGTCAGCGTACAGGGACTCATTGGGACGTGGTCAGCGGCCGGGCCCTCACCCTCACCCTCTCCCGGAGGGAGAGGGGATCCGAACTTCCTCCCCCTCTCCCAGTGGAAGAGGGCGGGCGTGAGGGACGGGTGTACCTAGAAGCTGGTGAGGACGGTTCGGGCGACCTCGCCGGCTTTCATCGCTCGGAAGGCTTCGTTGATGTCCTCCAGCGGCGCGGTGACGCTGACCATCTCGTCCAGCATCAGACGGCCCTGTCGGTAGTAGTCGACCAGGTTGGGCATGTCGGTGCGGAAACGGTTGCTGCCCATGCTGGAACCCTGCAGGACCTTCTCGGAGAGCAATTCGTGCGCCGGAATCTCCAGCGTTTGCCCGAGCGGAACCATGCCGATGATGGTTGCGACGCCGCCCCGCTTGATCGCGGCGAAGCACTGTTCGGCCACGGACTTGAGGCCGATCGCCTCGAACGAGAAGTCGACGCCTTCGCCGTCGGTCATGCCCTGGATCTGGGCGACCGGGTCGCCGGTGGAAGCGTCGACCGAGTGGGTCGCGCCGAGTTCGCGAGCCAGCGCCAGCTTGTGCTCGTGCAGGTCGACGGCGATGATCTGCTTGGCTCCGGCAATCCGGGCGCCCTGGATCGCGGAGAGACCGACACCGCCGGCGCCGAAGACCGCGACCGTGCTGCCGTGGTGCACCTTGGCGGTGTTCATCGCCGCACCGGCGCCCGTCATGACGCCGCAACCGATCAGCGCGGCCTTGTCCAGGGGCATCTCGTCGTCGACGTAGACGAGCGCGTTCTCGTGGACCAGCGTGAACTCGGCGTAGGTCGACAGGTTGGCGAACTGAGCAACCGGGTTTCCATTCCAGGACAAGCGCGGGTCCTCATCCGGTCGCCGCTGAGTCTCAGGGCTGCGGCAGAGGTTCGGTCGACCGCTGAGGCAGTACGAGCAGTTGCCGCAGAACACCGACAGACACATGATCACGTGGTCGCCGGCTTTGAACTGTTGGACCAGATCCCCGACCTCTTCAACGATGCCCGCCGCCTCGTGTCCGAGGATGCCGGGCGCCTGGAAGGGGTACAGCCCCTCAACGAAGTGAAGGTCGGAGTGGCAGACGCCCGATGCGGCCGTCTTGACCAGCACCTCGCGCGGGCCGGGCTTGGAAACGTCAACGTCTTCGATCGTCAAATCCTGGTGTGGGCCGTGGAAGACAGCGGCTTTCATCGAGGCATCCTTTCTGGGCACGACGCTCCCGGCGTCGTTGCGAGCGTCAGTCTAGTGCTTCAGCTGGATGCCGTGCGGGGTGGTGCCGGGAGAGGGGTTCGAACCCACACGGCCGTGAGGCCAGCGGATTTTAAGTCCGCCGCGTCTGCCAATTCCGCCATCCCGGCACGCGGCGCCGGGCCAACGATAAGAGGCACGGCGTGTTGTGACGATATCGAAGATTCAGCGCTCCGTCGTGAGGCTGATCGATCGTCCGTCCGTGCTCAACGATATGTCCCCGCTCTCCGCCGTAATCAGCGAGGTCGCGCCGACGCGATCCAGATTGGCCAGAACTTCATCGTGCGGATGTCCGTGCGGGTTGCCCGACCCGGCGCTGACGACGGCAAGGGTCGGCCGGACGGTCTCGAGGAAGAGGCTGGCCGAGGAGAAGCGGCTGCCTTGGTGCGACACCTTGAGCACGTCCGCACCGATCTCGCACGGGTCAATCGACCGGCCGCACGGGTTGCGCACCAGGTCGAGTTCCTGTTGCGCGTTGATGTCGCCCGTGAACAGGAACACGGCGGCGCCAAAACGAGCTCGCAGGACGGTAGACGTGGAGTTCGGATCGTCGAGATAGCTCTGGGGCAATCCCTCGGCCGGCGGCCACAGCACGTCCAGCAGGAGATCGGCACGTCCGGGCACCACGATGCGTTGTCCGGGCCGGGCGGCGATCGTGCTGATGTCGTGCTGTTCGGCCAGTCCGACCAACCGCCGACCGAAACGCGTCGAATCCACATGGCGATTCACCAGCAATTGGTCAACGTCGTAGAACTCGAGGATGGCCCAGAGCGCCTCTCCGTGGTCCGACTGGGGATGGGTGATGGCCACCAGGTCAATCGAACGGGCGCCGTCGGGCAGATGCTCGCGCAGGGCCGAGAGGATGGCGTCCGCACGTTCGCCCGTGTCGATCAGGACGGAACGTCCTTCCGGAGTGACCAGCAGGGTTGCGTCGCCCTGCCCGACGTCGATGAAATGAACTCGCAGCCGGTCGTCGCCATCCGTCAGAGCGGAGAGCCAGAGCACCGCCGCGATCGCCGAGGCTGCCGCCGCCAGGGCCATTGGAGTCAGGTGAGATCGAAGATGTGGAATGAACTCGATCCGTGTCGGAACGGCTCGGCGGAGCAGGGGCCATCGGTTTGAGCTCGCAGGTCTGCGACGCCAGCGCGCGACGCGCTCGCGGTGCGGCCGCCGGGCGGCGACCAACACGGCGACATAAATTACGAGGAGGTGCCAAGGATTGAAGTCGCTCACCGGTTCGCCGGCGCCCGGAACCTGCACGGCCTGGTCGGCGACCAGCACGAGCCAGCGCAGCGGCAACCAGGCCAACGGCCAGCCGAGCGCGAACGCGACCGCATCGGAGCACAGTCCGATGATGGCCGTGGCTGCCGAGCCGAGCAGCATCCAGCTAAACAGCGGCGTGACCAGCAGGTTGGCCGGCAGCCCGACCAGCGCCGCGCGCTCGAAGTGCAGGATGATCAGCGGCATCGTGGCGAGTCCGGCGACAAGGGTCATCAGCGCCGCGTCGCGAAACGAGGCGATGACGCCTTGCTCATTGCTGAGGAACTGGTGCGACAGCGCAGGCATGAGCAAGACGATTCCCAGCGTGCCGGCGAGCGTGAGCTGGAAGGACAGGTCAAGCAGGATGTGAGGCTCAAGCCCGACCATGATCCCGGCCGAGGCCGTGACCGCGTAGAGGGCCGACGAGCCGCGTCCCAGCAAATGAGCCGTGGCGAACACGATCGCCATCCACATCGCCCGCTGCACCGGAGGATCGGGGCCGATCAGGATGCCGTATGACAATGCGGCGAGGATGGCAAGCAGGGCCGCCGGCCGGCGGCCCAGGAGCCAGGCTGAGGCCGCCATCACGATGGCCGTGAGCAGCGTGAGATTGCTGCCGGAGATGACGATCAGATGGGACAGCGACGTGTCATTGAGATCGGAGCGCAGGTCGGGGTCGATCGCATCGCGGCGTCCGGTGATCATGCCCTGCGCGATGCCGGAGAGTGGTGGAGGCAGGGCATCGCGCAAACTGTCGTTCAATGCGGCCCGAACGTCCGCCGCCGCCGACTCCCACCAGGCGAGCCGGTTGTCGGCCACGACGCGAAGGCTTCCGGGTTCCGCCTCTGCCGAGGCGGCCACGCGCTGATTGGCCAACCAGGTGAGATAGTCGTTGTCTCCGCTGCCCACCGGGCTGATCGTGGCTCTGACATTGATTTCGTCTCCGCGTTCGATCGGAATCGGTTCGGGAATCCGCAACCGGAGTCGGTCGCGGACCGACCGCTGCTCCGATCCAAGCGAAACGGAGGTTGCGTCGAGCAACAGGCGTTGAGATTCGGACCGGTAGACCGGATCATCGGCCACCACTCCCTGGAGTTGCACCACCTGATCGGGCAGCTCGATCCAGGCGATGCTGTCGGGCTCGAACGAGGTCGACTCGGCGCGCCAGAATCCTGCGCCGATCAGCAGCGGTGAGATCACGACCAAGGCAACGTTGACGCGCCGGAGTCTGGAGGATCCGGGGGTTGCCGATGCCGAAGCGAGCGCCGCCAACGCCGCCGCGGTCGTCGCTGCCGCAGCGACCCAGGGATCGGCGTCGAGGAGCGCGAGGACCGCGCCGACGGTGAACGCCAACGTCCAGAGCAGCAGCGGCGGCAGATACGGCGGCCTGAGCCCGAGGATCGATCGCCAGAGCGACCTAGTCGAATGTGACATAAACAGTCGCCTGCTCCGCGATGGCGGTGAGTTCCGACGGGCGCAGGACGCCGCGATCGACGAGGTCGGCCAGCGAAGTGAACCGGGCTCGCTCGCGCAACGCGATCATCGCTTTCGCCCTGGTTTCTCCGATGCCCGGCAAGGTGGCCAGCTCAGCGACCGTCGCCGTATTCACATCGATCAACCGCGCAGAGGAGTTCGTCGGGAGATCGGCGGATTCAACGATCAACGGTTGTTCCGACGTCGATTGCTGATGGGCAACGACCGCGAGACCCAGCAAAGCCGCGAGCAGTGCGAAAGCGAGGGGGAGCCACTTCGCCGCCCTGACAAATGTCCCAACCTTCGGCGACGGGAATGCCCCGTCGCCGGTGTGATCCGGGGTTGGCGGGCGGATTTCCGACCAGAGCGACATGACGGATCACCGATCTGTCTTGATTGCAGACGACGGATAGACATTAGACGAAGGTGACGCGAACAGAGAATTTCCTGACGGGTACAGTTGGATTTGAGAGGTGGTTGGGGCATGGCTCGCTCGGTGTTGACGGTTGCCGATCTCTCCGCATCCGAGATCGGTCAGGTCCTGGATCTGGCGTTACAGACGAAACGCGGCGCGAACACCGGCGGTGGCCCCCTGGAGGGCAAGACGGCCCTGTTGCTCTTCCAGAAGCCGTCGCTTCGGACTCGCGTGTCGTTTGAGCTGGCCGTCGACAATCTCGGCGGTCGCGCGCTGTATCTGTCGCCGCCGGAGGTCGGTCTGGGCGAGCGTGAATCGCCCGAGGATGTGGGCGGTGTCGCCGGACGCTATTGCGATCTGATCATCTGCCGCACCTTCGATCAGAGCAACCTTGAGCGCCTGGCGTCTTCGTCGGGCGTGCCCGTGGTCAACGCCCTGAGCGACTGGGAACATCCCTGCCAGGCGCTCGCTGACGTGCTCACGATCCGAGAGCATGGCGGCGCCGCCGGGCGCACGCTGGCCTACGTCGGCGACGGCAACAACGTCGCTCGCTCGTTGTCGATCGCAGCAGCGGGCGAAGGCATGGCCGTGCGCCTCGCCTCGCCTTCGGGCTATGAACTCGACGAAGCCAGCGTCACGGTCGCGTCGCAACGGGCTGCCGCTTCCGGCGGCTCCGTGACTGCGATCGCCGATCCGACCGAGGCAGTCGATGGCGCAGATGTCGTGTACACCGATACGTGGACATCGATGGGCCAGGAACTCGAAAGCAGGCAGCGGCTCGAGGCGTTCACCGGCTACCAGGTCGACGTCGACCTGGTCGGCAAGGCTTCTCCCGACGCCTGTGTGATGCACTGTCTCCCGGCGCATCGCGGCGAGGAGATCACCGACGACGTGCTCGACGGACCGCAGTCGATCGTGCTCGATCAGGCTGAGAATCGACTGCACGCTCAGCAGGCGTTGCTGGCCTGGTTGTTCGGCTAGCCCGATGGAGGGCCCGCCGTTCGCCTAGCATGGCGAGCGTCGCATCTGGTTGCCGAGCCGATAGAGAACAGAGGCGGATGTCGTGGATGGGTTGATCAACGACATTCAGGTCGCATTTGGCGATTTCAGCTGGACCAACGCGCTTGAGGTCACGGCGATCGCCGTCGTGTTCTATGCGGGTCTGCGATTGCTGCGCGGCACGACCGCCATGTCGGTCATTCGAGGCATGGTCTTGGTCGTGGTGGCGATCATCGTGGTCGGGCGGGTGGTGGATTCGGTGGTGCTGAATTGGATCGTGGACAACGCCCTGGCGGTCCTGTTGATTCTCGTGCTGCTCGTGTTCCAACCTGAGTTCCGGAGAGCGTTCGAACATGTCGGCCGCGCCGGGGGATTGCGGCACTGGGGCAGCAGGGGACAGCCATATCGGTCGCTGATCCCGATGACGGCGGCGGTAGCGCACCGACTCTCGCAGCAGGGTGTGGGCGGCCTCTTCGTTTTCGAGCGGGACACGGGTCTCGAGGAGCTGGCTGAGGCGGGAATCAGGTTGGGCGCGGCGCCGACCACAGACCTGCTGGAGAGCATCTTCTGGCCCGGATCGCCGCTGCACGATGGCGCCGTCCTGTTGCGTCCCTCGGAAGTGGTGGCTGCCGCGGTGATCCTGCCGACCCCGGCCGGCGACTTTGCGAATCGAGAGCAGGGCATCAGTCAGTTCGGCGGGCATCTGGGGACGCGCCATCGTGCGGCGCTGACGATCTCCGAAGAGTCCGATGCGATCGCGGTGGTGGTCTCGGAGGAAACAGGCGTGATCTCACTGGCGGCAGGCGGACTGCTCTCACCGCCCCTCACGGCCTCAGAACTTGAGGTGGCGCTGTCCAGACATCTGCACTCCAGGCGCTGGGGCGATCGCCTGGGCGTGCGGTTCCTCGGTAGAACGTCGGGTTCACGTCAGAGCACACCGTCGACGGCCGGTGGAGACGCAACGGGGTCGTAGGTGCGACGCGCCGCGCAAGAAGCGACGCTGCTGATCACGGTCGTCGTGTTGGCGCTGGCGGTCTGGTTTGTGATCGCCGACGCGGAGAACCGCGAGATCGAGGAACGCCTCGGATTCTCGCTGCAGGTGGAGGTCCAGGGCCTGGGCTCGAACCTGGTCGTTGCCGGTGAGCCGTTGCCCGTCACCGTGACCGTGGTCGGGCGCGAGGCGGATCTGCAGGCAGCGCGGCCCGAGCACTTCCTCGCCACCGTATCCCTGAGGAATCGAGCCGCGGGCAGACACAGCCTGCCGGTTCGGGTCGAAGCGATCGAAGGTGATGTTCGCGTGCGCGCCGTCCAACCCGAGACGGTCGTCGTCATCCTGCAGGAGACGGTCGAGCGTGAAGTCCCGGTCGTGGTGGAGCCCTCGAACTTTCCTCAGCTCGGATTCCGGGTGGGAACGCCCGAGGTGACGCCGAACACCGCGATCGTTTCAGGAATCGCTTCGGAGGTCGATGTGGTCGATTCCGTCGTCGCGAGGCTCGATCTGGGTGGAGCGGAGGCATCAGTGGAGCGCGACGTCATCCTGGAAGCGCGAACGGCGGCCGGCGGGGCGGTGACGCAGGTCGTGGTCAATCCTCGAGTCGCCAAGGTGCGCGTTCCGATCGTCCAGGAAGTGTTCCGACGTACGGCCTCGATTCTGCCCGACGTGGTCGGCACGCCGGCCGACGGATACAGAGTCCGGACGGTACGCGCGACGCCGGCGACGGTCGAAGTCCTGGTCTCGGTTGACGTGCTCGACGATGAGGTTGAAGTCAAGACCGAGCCCCTGGACATCTCGGGCATCAGCGCCAACCTGGTGACGATCGCGGAACTGGTCTTCGGCGACGACGCGCCTGCCGCCGGCGATACGGAGACCTCGGTTCGGGTCGTGGTCGTGATCGAGCCGCTGATCACGACGGTCACCCTCCCGGTCGACGTGCAAGCTGACGCGGTCCCGGAGGGGTTGCGTCTGGCGGTGGCAAGTCCGGATACCGTGAACGTCACACTTCGAGGCCCGGTTGCGATAATTTCAGAGTTGGCCGGCCCGCTGTCGCCAATTGTCGTGGATCTGAGCGACTATGGCGTGGGGCGTCATCGAATCGACCTGCGCTGGAATGCACCGATCGGCCTGGAGCTGATTGAGCTCACCCCGGATCGAATGATCGTCACTCTGGCGGCGCTTCCCCCTCCGGCGCCACCTCCCGCCGAACAGCAGGACGAAGAGGAGGAGGACGACGGAGACGGCCTCGAAGAAGACGGGACTGCTGACGACGAGACAGCAGCGGGAGACCAGACTGATACCTCGGATGAGGCGGAGGGTGAGTGATGAGCGACGAACCTGCCGGATCATTGCCCCAGGTTGACGTGCGCGCGGTTCCGGGCAATGTCCTGCCGACCGTCGCCATCGTCGGTCGACCGAACGTGGGCAAGTCGACGCTGTTCAATCGACTCGTCCGGCGACGCCAGGCCATCGTTCGCGGTGAGCCGGGCACGACCCGGGATCGGAACTACGCCGACACCGAGTGGCGAGGCCAGCACTTCTCGGTGATCGATACGGGCGGTCTGCTCGGAGAACAGCTCACGGGTCCATTTGCGACATCGGTCGCCGAACAGGTCGAGCAGGCGATGTCCGAGGCGGACGCAATCGTCCTGGTGGTCGATGTGCAGGCGGGTCCGCTTCCCGCCGATGAGGATGTGGCCGCACTGCTGCGCGAGGCCGTGCAGCCGGTCACGGTCTGCGCCAACAAGGCGGACAACGACCTGCTCGCAGCGGAAGCGTCACAGTTCTACGGGCTGGGGCTCGGCGAACCGCTTGCGATCTCCGCCCATCACGGCCGTTGGATCGACGATCTGCTGGATCGAGTCACCGCCGATCTCGCCGTCAGCGAGCCAATCGAGGCCGACGATGTCGCCTGTCGACTGGCGATCGTGGGCCGGCCGAATGTGGGCAAGTCATCCCTCGTCAACGCGCTGCTTCGCAACGAGCGGATGATCGTCTCGGAGGTACCGGGCACAACCCGCGACGCGGTGGACACGTTGCTGAGTTTCGGCGGTGAGCGCGTTTCGCTGGTCGATACGGCCGGAATCAGGAGACCCGGCAGAGTTGCTCCGGGCGTCGAGCGAGCGTCGGTGCGCCGGGCCGGAGCGGCGGTGCGGCGCGCCGACGTTTCGGCGGTGGTGATCGACGCCTTCGAGGGAGTCACCTCCCAGGATCTGCACGTGTTGGGTATGGCGATGGACGATGGCGCCGGCGTCGTGATCGTGATGAACAAGTCGGACCTCGTCGACGCACAGGACGGCTTGCGTAACAGCCGAGAGCGTCAACTCGCCGGCCGCGCACGCTTCGTGAGCTGGGCGCCGATCGTCTGGATCTCGGCCTTGACCGGCGATGCGGTCGATAGCGTGGTCGCCGCCGGTCTGCATGTCGCGGAAGCGCGCAGACAGCGCGTCCCGACGCCGCGACTGAACGCCATGCTGCGTCAAGCGCAGGTCGAGCGACCGCCGGCCACCTACCGGGGCAAGCGAATTCGCTTCTACTACGGCGTGCAGACCGGTGTTGCTCCGCCGACCTTCACGTTCTTCGTCAACTACCCCGACGCCGTTCACTTCTCCTACGAGCGATACCTCATGGGACGAATTCGGCGCAGCTTTGGCTTCGAGGGCACGCCGCTACGCTGCGTGTTGCGCGGCCGGGAACCGGCCGAGTCGGACGACGGAGGCGGTCGACGTGGTTGAGGCGTGGATCGTCGGCGGAGTGATCGGCTACCTGCTGGGTTCGATTCCAACCGGCCTGTGGATCGGACAATGGCGCGGCGGCGGCGATATTCGCGCCTCGGGCAGCGGCCGGACCGGCGCGACGAACACCTTTCGCGCACTTGGGCTTCGCTGGTCGGTCACCGTGCTCGTGCTCGACGCGCTCAAGGGAGCGTTGCCGATCCTGATCGTGATGGCGGTCTGGGACAGCCCGACCGGCGAAGTGGTGGGCGGGCTGGCGGCCGTCGTTGGGCATCAGTTCCCGCTGTTCGCGGGATTCCGGGGCGGACGCGGCGCCGCGACGGCGCTGGGCGGCATGATCGCGATCATGCCGATGGGCGCGCTGTTCGCGCTGGGATCCGCGATTCCGATCCTGCTGCGCATCCGGGTCATGTCGTTGGCGACCCTGACCGGGGCGACATCGGCCGCGATCGGCATCTCGCTGCTGGCCGCGTTCGGCGATGCGCCGGACGCATACATTGGCTACGCCGTCGGTACGTGGGTGCTGGTCTTCTGGGGGCATAGAGACAATCTCGAGCGTCTCGCCGCGGGCACGGAGCGCGTGCTGTCGATGGGCAGGTCGACGTAATGCGAGTGATGGTCGTGGGAGCGACATCCTGGGGCTGCACGCTGGCGTCGTGCGCGGATCGGGCGGGGCACGAGCCGATCGTTCTCTGCCGCACCGACGAGGAAGCGGCCGACCTGGCCGCCGCGCGCGAGCATCGACGGTTGCTGCCCGGCGTCCCGCTGCCGGAGAGCCTGACGTTCACTGCCGATGCTTCAGGATCACCGCCGCCGGTGGTGATCTGGGCGACGCCGTCGCAGCGACTCCGGGAGAACCTGCGAAACGTGCTGCCGATGCTCACGCCGGGAGACACCGTGCACGCATCGGCGGCCAAGGGTCTGGAGAAAGGCTCGCATCTGCGCATGACGGAGGTGCTGAGTCAGGAACTGGATCTGGCCGGACGCGAGGCGAGGGTCGGTGCAGTCTCGGGGCCCAACATCGCCAGGGAGGTGGCGCGCGGCCTGCCGGCGACGACCGTCGCGGCATCGGCCGAGCGGCGAGACCGAGAGCGGCTGCAGGAGGCGTTGAACTCAGCGTCCTTTCGCGTCTACACGAATGAGGATGTGGTTGGCGTCGAGATGGGCGGAGCGCTCAAGAACGTGATCGCGATCGCGGTGGGCACGGCCACCGGATTGGATGTCGGCGACAACGCACGCGCTGCCTTGATGACGCGAGGTCTCTCCGAGATCGCGCGGCTCGGGGTGGCGATGGGCGCCTCCCCTGCGACATTTGCGGGGTTGGCCGGTCTCGGCGACTTGCTGGCCACGGCGAGCAGCCCGCGATCCCGCAACCGGACGCTGGGCGAGAAGATCGGCGGCGGCATGTCCCTGGCGGAGGCGATGGCGGACAATCCGCACGTCGTTGAGGGCGTCGAGACGACCAGAGTCGTACTTGAGGTTGCTGAGGCCCTTGATGTGCAGATGCCGGTCGCGGAGGTGGTGTCCAGGGTTCTGTTCGAGGGCCTCGAGCCTCGAGAGGCGATTCGCGTACTCATGGAGCGCGCGCCGACCGTGGAGGGCTGATGGCGCAGGCAACCGGCCACCAGGATGCAGCCGAGCCGGTCGACGGTCTGCGCCGCGTTGTCGGCGCGATCACATCGGGTGTGGTCGAACTGGAACCGGAAGACCTGCATGCCGTCTCACGTCTGGCCGCCGGGACCGAGCAGGTGGTCCGGGAGCAGCTCGGCGAGCTCGACTCGTCCGAGCGATTCGCCCTGCTCGATCGTCTGCGGCAGGTTGGGGCCGATTTCGGCGGCTACGACTTCACGGTGTTCTTCGGCGCGATGCTGACGGACGAGGATGCGTCCGTGCGGACAATCGCAGTCAGTGGTCTGGCGCTCTGCGAGACGGCCGGCGCGACCGAGGCGCTGCTGGCCACGGTTCGATCCGATGAAGAAGAGACCGGAGTGCGCCGCGAAGCGGTGACCGCGCTTGGCGAAGTGGCCATGCGCGTGGAGCTGGGCTGGGCCGCGAGCGAGGGCGCCGGCGAAGTCGTCGACGCCCTGCGCATGATTGTCGAGGACGAACGAGAAGATGAGGAAGTCAGAGCTGCCGCGCTGTCGGCAATCGGGGTGATTTCCGAGCCCTGGGTGACCGGGTTGATTGAGGACGCGTTCGACAGCAACACGGCCGCGCTGCACCTGGGTGCGGTTCAGGCGATGGGGCGCAACGCCAATGTCTACTGGCTGCCCGTGCTGGAAGGATCGCTGGTCGCCGAAGACGAGGACGAACGACTCGCGGCGGTGCAGGCGATTGGCGAGATCGGCTCGGAGGACGGCGCGCCGATGCTCCTGGAGCTGTTCGACGATCCGTCCGCGCCGGAGGAACTGATTCGCGGCGCGGTCACGGCGCTGGGCGAGATCGGTAGTGAGGAAGCCGTCGAGGAGCTGGAACGGTTGCGAACCCATCCCGACCCGACGGTTCGTGAGACCGCTCAATCGGCGCTGGAGGAGGCAACCTGGCTCGATGATCTGGACAATCTGTCCGGCCGTCGAGACCCGTTCGGATGGGCAAACGAATAGCGGCAGCGCTCGCGGAATCGCAGAGCGTCGGCAGCCGCCGAGTTGACGGCGACCCTCTGATAGATTGAAAATCGTGCGTACGAACTGACGAGGAGTTGAGGCGTGCGGAGTACTAGCGAGCGCCGACGAAGAAACGGAAATCGACGAACCACCAGATCACCAAAGTCCATTCGGAAGGGTATTGCCGTCAGCGCCGGAGGCGTGGTCTGGCGCGAGACCGACACCGACGGCGAGGTCGAGGTCGTGCTAGTCCAAACTCCGCAGCGTCGTTGGTCATTGCCCAAGGGCACACCGGAAAACGGCGAGAAGCTACCCGACGCGGCGTTGCGCGAGGTCTCGGAGGAAACGGGGCTCAAGGTCAGACTCGACGAGAAGATCGGCGTGATGCGCTACTCGTTTAGCGGCGAGGAGGCGCGAATCGACAAGGCGGTTCACTTCTGGCTGATGCAGCCGACCGGCGGCTCGTTCGAGCACCACGATGACGAGCACATCGACGTGCGCTGGGTCGGCCTGGGCGATGCGATGAGGATGGTCAGTTACTCCAACACGGCGTCGCTCCTCGAAGACGCAGCCGCCATGCTGGATCGCCGGGTCGGGCCTGCACAGGCCTGACGAGGGACGTACCCTACGGCAGTTGCCAGTTGCACCGAAGCGGTTCGGGAGTCAGATCGTGGTCACCAGTCCGGCCGATGTCGTCGCGGAAGGCGAGTTGGTGCTCTTGCGGCGCAAGCGGCTGGATGACGCCAAACTCGACTGGATCTGGCGTACCGATGTCGAACTGGCCGAACTCGACGCCGCTCCGGTGAGTTCGTTGACCTTTGAGCAGTACCGAAATCAGTACGCCTGGCAGCTGCGCTCGACGCCGGTCTATCGTTCGACCTTCGCCGTCGAAACGCTCGAAGATCCGCGCCACATCGGCAACGTGATGTACTACAACACCGACTTCCAGCGCCGCGAGACGGAACTCGGGATCTTGTTGGGCGATCGCACCTGCTGGAACGGCGGCTTCGGGCGCGAAGCGGTGCGGCTACTCGTCGATCACGTCTTCACCAACACGTCGCTCACGCGCATCTACCTGCACACCCTCGACTGGAATGTGCGAGCCCAGCGAGCGTTCGCGGCGGCGGGGTTTCGGGATTGCGGACGGGTCAGGCGCGGCCGAGATCGATTTCACCAGATGCACGTGCTGCGTGAATGGTTCTGGGATCGTCAGTACCAGCGGCGCGGAGCACAACGCTAGCTCGGAGCGCTGGCGCTGAAGCCTCCTCCGCCCCTGCGGGGTACGGGGCGCCTCCCCCCGGAGGGGGAGGTCGTGACGGCACGAGGAGGTTCCTGGTTAGCCGCGGCTGGGGAGGATGACGACGCCCTGGCCCGGGGTGCTGACCGAACCGTCGGCGCGGACGCCCTCGACGTTGAGCTCCACGAAATTGCGCTCACCCTCGGTGTACTTGCGGGTGATGGTGCCGCGCAGCGTGAACTTCTTTTCCTGCGCCGACTCGCGGCCCTGGGCGGCCGGGTCCATGCCCCGGTAGGAGCACTGCACGCGCTTGACTTCGCCCTCCGGGCCGGCGAAGCGCCACAGTAGTTCGCCGAGGAAGGCGTGCTTGAGTGCGCCGTGGACGATGATGTCGTCCAGGCCGGTGTCCTGGGCGTAGCTTGTGTCGTAGTGGATCTGGTAGAAGTCGCCGGAGCCGGCGGCCCATTGGACGAGCTGCTGGCTGGTCGGGCTCTTCTCGAGTTCGGGAATGCTGTCGCCGACTTCGATGTCTTCGAAGTAGATCTGGTCCGGCACTGCGTCTGACATGTCTGCTCTCCTTAGATCTCTGGCAGTTTAGGTCATGCGGTCGCGAGTCCGAGTGGGTCCCCGAATGAATCGCGGACTGGAATCGGTCCCCGATCGAGTGTGAGGCGGCTCAATCAGTCGCCGGGTCGCGGGTAGGAGATGCCGGTGCCGCGCGAGATAGCGACGACCTTGCCGTCCTGGTTGGTGTAGGTCGTCTCCGACACCTGGATCAACATCGGCACGCCGAGGGCGCCGCTCCAGCGCTCGTTCAACGAAGCGAGCGCGGTCGAGGACGTGAGCGTGTCGCCGGCGCAGATTTGTTCGCCGGTGTACTCGATGTCCGTGCCGCCGTTGAGGACCAGCGGGTATGGCGAGCGGAACCCGCCGCCGCCGCGCCGTCCGCCGAATGTGGGGTCGGAGTCGGCGGGATTGAAGATCGGCGTCCCGAGGTATCCCGGAGGCGCCGGCAGACTGCGGTAGCCGCGCTCGCGGGCGACCGCTTCGTCGTAGAAGGCCGGGTCGACGTAGCCGACGGAACGGGCGAACATGCGGACGCTGGTTGTCGTGAGTTCGCTGATCGTCTCCGGACCCTTCACGCCGATCAGGGCGCGCATTTCGTCCGTGATGGCCGATTCAAACTGTTGATCTGCCATGAGTCCCCTTTCTCCGTTCTGGGCTGAGACGGTTGTTCAGTTGCGAAGTCTAGTCGGCGACCGCGACGCCGCCGATGACGAACTTGCGCGGGCGCGAGGGAATGGCGAACTCTTCGCCGGTGGTCATGTCGACGGCGCAGAAGTTGCCGAGCTTGAGTTCGCGCACAAGATCCTGCCAGGTCTCGATCGAATCGGTCTCGAACCAGGTGGCGACCTTACCGATGTCGTGGACGGCGTGCGAGTCGGTGCCGGCGGTGCCGTTCATGCCCGAGGCGGCGGCGAGATCGGCGGAGAAGCGGTTCTCGCGATCCTTGCCGCGTCCGTTGAGGATTTCCAGCGCGATGACGTGTTCCATGGCGATGCTGTTGAGCGCGCGCTGCACGGCGATTTCCCAATCCTCGGGATTGTCCTTCCAGGCGATCTGCCGGCGGTAGGGGTGCGCAAACACGAGCGCGCCGCCGCGCTCGTAGACGTGCTCGGCCAGCCGCTCCACGCGGTGCATGCCGAAGACGTACTTCTCCATGCCCCAGGCGAGAATGTGACCGGGGTCGGTCGAAACTTCACAGCCGGGGATGACGGTGATGCCGACTTCATCGGCGATCTTCTGGGCTTCGTCCTCGGGCCAGAGGGCGTCGTGCTCGGTGAGGCAGAAGGCGTCCAGACCGGCCGCCTTGGCCCGCGTCGCCAGATCCTTGGGGTCGAGCACCGAGTCGTGCGAACGTGGCCACGTGTGGTTGTGAAGGTCAATCAGCATACGGGCACCTAACCAATAAGTGGGATGGCAATCGCCATGCTATCAGCACCTTCGGCTTCACCCAAAGCGGCATCCGATCGGCGCAACTGACTCGACAGGCGATTGAGTGAGTTGAAGCTGGTGCATATACTCCCTCAGAGTCACCCGCCATCGTCGGCGGGTTCTTGATCCGGAGCGGGGTCAGTCCAGATGGACAATGTCCTGGAGCAGTACGGCCACCTCGGCATCCTGCTGATCTTCGCCGCGGTGTTCCCGTCGATCCCACTGATCGCCTCGTGGGCGATGTTCAAGTTCGGTCTCCGGCCCAGACTGCCCAATGCGGTCAAATCAGATACCTACGAATGCGGCGTCGAGACGGAGGGCCCGACCTGGGTCCAGTTCAACTTCCGCTACTACCTGGTCGCGCTGATTTTTGTGCTCTTCGATGTCGAGGTGATCTTCCTCTTCCCGTTGGCCGTCGCGCTCGATTCCGTCGTCGTGACCGGTCTGGTGGCGGCGCTGATCTTCATCGCCGTGCTGTTCCTGGGCCTGGTCTACGAGTGGCGCCGACAGGCACTGGAGTGGCGCTGACGTGACGACGCAATACGACGCCGCAGCAGCGATGGAGCTCGTCAACGCGAGTGCGCCGGGCGTGGCCGCCGTGGAGGACGGAATCCTCTTCCTGGAGCCCTCGGAGTTGGCCGGCGCGGTGCAGACGCTTCGCGATTCGGAGGCAAGCGACCTGGTCTTCCTCTCCAATCTGACCGCCGTTGACCGCGAGCGGCATTTCGAAGTCGTCTACCACCTGCAGTCGCTCGACCTCAATCACGTTCTGCAGGTCAAGGCCCGGCTGACGGATCGTGAAGATCCGGCGATCCCCTCTCTGACCGGCGTCTATCACGGCGCGCACCTGCAGGAGCGCGAGGTTTACGACCTGTTCGGGATCCGCTTCGAGGGGCACCCCGATCTTCGCCGGATGTTCCTCTGGGACGGCTTCCCCGGATATCCGCTGCGCAAAGACTTCTTGCAGATGCCGGGCCAGGTGCGCGCCGGATTGCCCGGCTTCCCGCACGAGAGCGAAGAGAACGCCTGGCCGGTGCCTGGCAGCGTGCCGCAGCGTCCGATGCACCCCAACGATCCGGAGCCCGAGGGCGACCTGGTCGTCGCCGAGGAGAGCGAGGAATCGTCGTGACCACCTCCGACGACACTCAGCTCGGAATGCGAGAAGATTCGCATCTGGCGATGCAGGGAACGATCGAGGCGCTGACCACAGGCGACGGTTCCGAACCGGTCGTCGTCAATCTGGGTCCGCAGCATCCCTCAACCCACGGCGTCTTCCGCCTCAAGGTGACCCTCGATGGTGAGATCGTGCAGGACGCCGAGATGCGGATTGGCTATCTGCATCGGTCGATGGAGAAACTGGCCGAAGAACGTACTTACACCCAGAACATTCCATTCACCGACCGGATCGATTACCTGGCGGCGATGTCGAACAATCTCGCCTATTGCCTCGCGGCCGAGGAGCTATTGGGCATCGAGGTTCCTCCGCGGGCGAACGCGATTCGCGTGATGTTCGCGGAGTTGCAACGGGTCGCGTCGCACGCGATGGCGAACGGGACGTTCATCAACGACTGCGGCGCCTGGCACACGCCGCTGTTCCATATGTTCCGCGACCGCGAGCGGGTGCTCGACATGTTCGAGATGACCTGCGGCGCGCGCCTGACCACCAACTACATGCGGATCGGCGGCGTCGCCTTCGATCTGCCGGATGAGCTCTTGCCGACGCTGGAACGGTTCCTGGCCGACATGCCGGAGAACATCGCCAACTACGAAGCGCTGTTGCTGGAGAACGAGATTCTGCATGCGCGCGCGCGCGGAATCGGCGTGATCTCGCCGGAAATGGCGATCAACTCGTCGCTCTCCGGTCCGGTGTTGCGCGCGACCGGCGTGCCCTGGGACTTGCGCAAGGCGAATCCCTACTGCGGCTACGAAGACTACGAGTTCGATGTGCCGGTCGGTGAGCGGGGCGACTGCTTCGACCGCTTCCTCGTCCGGATGGCCGAGGTCAAGGAGAGCCTGAGGATCCTGCGCCAGGTCGTCGACAATCTGCCCGACGGTCCCTGGCTGGCCGATGTGCCGCTCCACGCACGACCTGATCCCGGGGAGTCGTACGCGCGGGTCGAATCGCCGCGCGGCGAGCTGGGCTTCTATCTCGTCTCCGACGGCGGGCCCGCGCCCTACCGGTTCCACTGCCGGCCGCCGTCGCTGATCAACCTCTCAGCGCTGAAGGAAATGTCGATCGGCGGTACGCTGGCTGACGCGATCGTGACATTGGGCTCGATCGACATCGTGGTGGGGGAGATCGACCGATGACCGACCTCGCCGGCCTCACGAGTGTTCTGGGAGCGTGGTACGACTTCCGCGACCTGAACAACCTCCAGCGCCTGATCACCGAGTGGATCGCCGACTGGGGCCCGGACTGGTTGGCCTCGATCGTGACCGGCCTGCTGGGCGCTCTGGGCATCCTCGCCGTGATCGGTCCGACGCTATTGATCCTGATCTGGGTCGAGCGCAAAGTGATCGCTCGCTTCCAGCAGCGCTACGGCCCCAACCGAGTTGGTCCCAGGGGGCTGCTGCAGCCGGTCGCCGACGCGGTCAAACTGATTCTCAAAGAGCAACTCGCGCCGCGAGCGGCGGACAAGCTGATATTCTTCCTGCCGCCGGTGCTGATCTTCGTGCCGGGCGTGCTGATCTGGGGCGTGCTGCCCTTCGGGCCGCGGATGTCGGTGGCCGATCTCAACGTCGGAGTGCTCTTCCTGCTCGCCGTATCAGGCACGGCGGTGCTCGTGGTCTTCATGGCCGGATGGTCGTCGAACAACAAGTACGCGCTTCTCGGCGCGATGCGCGCCGTGGCGATGTCGATCTCCTACGAGGTGCCGATGGTCCTCGCCTTGCTCACGCTGGTGGTCTTCTCGGGCACGATGTCGGTCAACGGGATCGTCCAGTGGCAGCAGCAGGAGGACGTGATGTTCATCCTGCTGTTCCCGCTGTCGGCGATCGCGTTCTTCTTCGCGGCCTCGGCCGAGCTGAACCGCACGCCAGCAGATATCTCCGAGGCGGAATCCGAGATCGTCGCCGGCTATCACACCGAGTATTCGGGAATGCGGTTCGGACTGTTCTACGCCGTCGAACTCGGCAACACGCTGGTCGTGTCCGCCTTCATCGCGACATTTTTCCTCGGCGGCTGGTGGCTGTGGGGCCTCGATCAATGGGTGCCGAGCTGGATCATCCTGCTGGCCAAGACGGGCGCGGTCTACTTCCTCCTGATCTGGACCCGCGGCACGTTGCCTCGGTTGCGGGTTGACCAACTCATGGGCTTCTGTTGGAAGGCGTTGGTGCCGGCGACCCTGCTCTTCGTCGTCGTTGCCTTCATCGAGCGCACGCTGCTGATCTCGGAAGGCTGGGACACGACCGTGGCGCTGCCGATCATGGCCGTGATCAATATTGCCCTGACGCTGGGCGCGATCATGCTCTTCGCCCGCGTCTCGCGGCCCGCTCCGCTGCGTCGGCCGGCTCGGATTCGGATGGCCGGCGCGCAGATCGGCGGCCTGCGAGCGGCTCGACAGGTTGCCTCCCGCAGCGAGGAACCGCAGCTCCAGGTGGGTGGTGACTAGTCGATGAGCGATTTCGGCTTCCACCTGGCGTTCTGGTCGCTTGCGGCGATGACCATCGGCGGCGCGTCGATGATCATGATTAGCCGCAACCTGATCCACGCCGTGATCTGGTTGGTGATGTCGATGCTCGGCGTCGCGGGACTGTATCTGACGCTGTCGGCCGATTTCATTGCCGTCGTCCAGGTGCTGATCTACGTCGGCGCGATCTCGGTGTTGATGCTGTTCGCGATCATGCTGACTCCGCGGGCGGAACGAGACAACTCGCAGAACATCAAGACCGCGGGCCCGGCCGGGCTGGTCGTGCTGATGGTGATGATCGCGACGATGTGGGTTGCAATCGATACCGACTGGGGCGCAGTCCGCGAGGCGGCGCTGACC
The DNA here is from genome assembly GCA_965204335.1 of Dehalococcoidia bacterium. Classification (GTDB taxonomy): domain Bacteria; phylum Chloroflexota; class Dehalococcoidia; order Bin125; family Bin125; genus Bin125. The sequence goes on from OZ241982.1 coordinate 1,973,093, forward strand.
GACCAGGCGCGGCTGATCGGCGAGAGCCTGATCAAGCACTACATCCTGCCATTTGAGATCGGCGCGGTGCTGCTGACGGCGGCGCTGGTGGGTGCGATCGCCCTGGCACGACAAGATGACGAGGACGCGGCAATCCACGCGGCGTCGTTGCAGGCTGAACTGGACGGTGAGGGCGCCGTTGACCCGGTCGACGTGGTTGACCCGCCGCTCGTTTCCGAGGGTACGGACAACGAGGCCGTCTTATGACCATCGGACTTGAACACTACCTGGTGCTGGGAGCGCTGCTGTTCTGCATCGGTTTCTTTATTGCGCTGTCAAAGAAGAACGCCGTCGGTGTGTTGATCGGCGTGGAGCTGATGCTGAACGCCGTCAACCTGACGCTGGTCGCGTTCTCGCGTTTCGGCTCCGCCGAGGTGGCTCTCTCGACGCAGGTGTTCGTGGTCTTCATCATCGCTGTGGCGGCAGCGGAAGTGGCGGTTGGTCTGGCCCTGGCGCTCGTTGTCTATCGCAACCGGCAGACGATCTCTGTCGACCGCACCACCCTGTTGAGGGGCTGACGCCATGTGGGCTCCGCTCATGACCGCATCCAACCGCTACGTCGCCGAGACGCTGCGCGAGTTGCTCTTTGCGGAAGGCGTGTCGGTCCGCTTCGTGGTTGAGCCGGATCGGGCGGACGAGGGCGACTTCGCCCCGGTGATCCTGATGGTGCCTGACTCCAAGACGCACGTGGCGCGAGAAATCCTGGGGAAGGTGTAGCGGCGTGCCCGAGACCATCTTCTGGGTGATTCTCTTTCTGCCGCTGACAGCGTTCGTGTTGGCCGGGATTTCGGCGGTCAATCAGCATCTGCAGCGCCAGATTCCCGAGTGGGACCCCAGCTATCCGCGCTCGTGGAAACCGATCGCCGACCAGTTCTGCGGTCCCCGGCTGGCCTCGACGCCGCTGATCATTGCGCTGGCGGTCGCATTCCTGTTGGCCGTGATCAACCTGATCGACTCGATCGGCCTGCGCGGTCTGCCACTGGGCATCGGTACCCACGAACTGTTCACCGCCGGCGAACTGGTCGTCAACGTTGGAATCCGAATTGACGGCCTGACATCCGTCATGTTGGTTGTCGTGACTGGCGTGTCGCTGCTGGTCCAGGTCTACTCGACCGGCTACATGGACGGCGATCACGGTTACCGCCGCTACTTCGCCTTCATGGCGCTGTTTACGACGTCGATGCTGGGACTGGTCCTGGCCGACAACCTGCTGATGCTGTTCGCCTTCTGGGAGCTGGTCGGTCTGACCTCCTACCTGCTGATTGGTTTCTGGTTCCATCGGCCGGCGGCCGCAGCCGCGGCGAAGAAGGCATTCCTGGTCACGCGGCTGGGCGACCTGGGCATGCTGGCGGCGATGATTCTGATTTACAGCAAGACCGGCACACTCGACATCGCCTCAATCAACGCCCTCGCCGACAGTGGGGCCGAAGCCGGCATGTTCGCCTTCAACGGACTGCTGATCGGCCAGACGGCAATGACGCTGTTCGGTCTCGGGCTGATCGCCGGCGCGGTCGGCAAGTCGGCGCAGTTCCCGCTGCACATCTGGCTGCCCGACGCGATGGAGGGCCCGACGCCCGTCTCGGCGCTGGTCCACTCGGCGACGATGGTCGCAGCCGGCGTCTACCTGCTGGCCCGCTTCTTCCCGGTCATCCACGCCTCATCGACGGCATCCGACCTGATTGCCTGGATCGGAGCCGGCACTGCCCTGGGGGCGGCGATCCTGGCGATGGTTCAAGTCGATATCAAACGGGTGCTTGCCTATTCGACGATCTCGCAGTTGGCCTACATGATGTTCGCCATCGGCGTCGGCGGATACGCGGCCGCCGTCTTCCACCTGATGACGCACGCCTTCTTCAAGGCGATGCTGTTCCTCGGCTCGGGTTCGGTGAACCATTCGACCAACACCTTCGACATGCGCAGGATGGGCGGCCTGCGCACCTTGATGCCCATCACGTTCGCCACCTTCATCATCGGCACGCTCGCACTGGCGGGCATCGTCCCGTTGTCCGGCTTCTGGTCCAAGGACGAAATCCTGATCGAGGCCTGGGACAACAACAAAGGCGTGTTCGTGCTCGGATTGCTGGCCGCGGGCCTGACCGCCGCCTACATGGTTCGCGCCGTCTATATGACCTTCTTCGGCGAGTACCGCGGCGGCGAAGAAGTCGCCCCGGGGGAACACGGCAACGAAGACCCGTCGCATCCGCACGAGTCGCCTCGGAGCATGACGACACCGCTGATCATTCTTGCCGTGATCTCGGTGGTGGCCGGATTCCTGACGTTCGGCGGCGAGTTCCAGACCTGGGTCTACGGCGCATTGCCGGATCCGCATGAGGGCAAGTTCCACTGGAGTTGGGGGATCTTCCTCGGCTCGACGGCCCTGGCTGTCGGCGCCGGATTCGTCGCCTGGTGGTTCATGCGTAACCGCGAGCGGGTGCGCAGCTGGGGCGTCGGCGGGATCTGGCCGATTCCGGAAGCGCAGAAGTTTGCGACGGAACTCTTCTACCTCGACGCGCTGGCCGAGAACCTGCTGGCTCGGCGAGTCTTCTACGGCTGGATTGCCCGTTCCTCGGCCTGGTTTGACGCCACCGTCGTGGACGGCGTCGTCAATCGCGCCTGGCGCGAAGGTCTGGCCATTTCCAGCGGCGCCCGGTTTGTGCAGAACGGCTGGGTACAGGCGGGCACACTGTCAATCGGACTCGGCGGCATGATCATCTGGATCGCCGTCGTGCTGTTCTAGGAGCGATAGATGGATCCGGGCTTCCCCGTGCTGTCGCTGCTGATCTTCCTGCCCCTCGTGGGTGTCCTGCTGATCGCGCTGTTGCCCGGTCGGCACACGCGAACCGAGTGGCTGGTCCAGAACGCTCCGGGCCAACCGGTTGACTACCCCAAGTGGATCGCGCTGGGCATTTCGCTGGCGACGCTGATCATCGCCCTCGTGATGTTCATCATCTTCGACCGTTCGGTCTCCGGATTCCAGTTCGTCGACGAGTTCGACTGGATCTCGGCCGAAGCCGTCGGCTTCAACGTCACGTACGCATTCGGCGTCGACGGACTCTCGATGCCGCTGGTCTTCCTGACCGCGTTCCTGACCGTCGTCGGCGTCCTGGTCTCGTGGCGCATCGACCTGCGCACCAAGGAGTACTTCGCCTGGCTGCTCGTGCTCGAGACGTCGGTGCTCGGCGTCTTCACTTCGCTCGACCTGATCTTCTTCTTCCTCTTCTGGGAGCTCGAGCTGATCCCGATGTTCCTGCTGATCTCGATCTGGGGCAGCGGCAACCGCAACTACTCGGCGCTCAAATTCGTGCTCTACACGGTCTTTGGCTCGGCCTTCATGTTGGCCGGATTCCTGGCCATGGGCGTTGCCGCCGACACCTTCGACATCCGCGAAATCCGCCAGGATGCGCTCGCTGCCGCGTTCTTGCCGGCGCCGGTCATCTTCGCCTTCATCCTGATCGCCTTCTCGATCAAGTTGCCGGTCGTGCCGCTGCATACCTGGCTGCCCGACGCCCATACCGACGCGCCGACGGCGGTCTCGGTCATCCTGGCCGGCGTCCTGCTCAAGATGGGCGGCTACGGGATCCTGCGCCTGCTCTTCACCTTGATGCCCGACATCGGGGCGGACGCGGACCTGGCGCTCGCGATCATCGGGGTCGTATCGATCGTCTACGGCGCGATTGTGACCATCCGCCAGACCGACCTGAAGCGGTTGATCGCCTATTCCTCCGTGTCGCACATGGGCTTCGTCCTGCTGGGCGTGTCCGCGCTCGGGGTGACCGGGATGAGCGGCGCGGCGATGCAGCTTGTCACACACGGTCTGATCACCGGCATGCTCTTCGTCATGGTCGGGCTGGTCTACGACCGCACGCATACGAGGCAGATCGCCGATATGCGCGGGCTCGCGCACTACATTCCATTACTCGGAATCGGCATGGTCTTCGCCGGACTGGCGGGGCTGGGATTGCCGGCGCTGGCCGGATTCGTCGCCGAGATCACGATCTTCCTGGGCGCGTTCGAATCGCAGACCGCTGCGGTTTCGGTGGCGCTGCTGGGCGTGCTGCTGGCCGCGGCTTACATCCTCTGGGCGCTCCAACGGACATTCTTCGGGCCCAGAGATGAGAAGTGGGCGCAGCTTCCCGATGCCAACCATTGGAGTGAGTTCACCATCATCGGCGCGCTGATGGCGCTGATCGTGCTGCTCGGCGTCTACCCGTCGATCGTCATGGACCTGTTGGAAATGGGCGTTGAGCCGATCGTCGAGAACATCGAGACGTTCGTCTCAAGTGGGACGGGAGGCGGCTGATGCTCAGCGATGTCAACCTGCTCGGCCCTGAGCTCGTCCTGCTGGTCGTCGGCGGCTTCCTGCTGATTGCCGACCTGTTCATCAAGGACCGTCGTCTGCTGATGGGCACGACCCTGGCCGCGCTGTTTGGCTCGATCCTTTACTCGGCCGTGCTGCTGACCGAAGGTCATGTCGGAGAGCAAGCCTTCGGCGGCGTGCTGGTGGTCGACAAGTTCGCCATCTTCTTCCAGATCCTGCTGGCCGGCGCGGCGATGGCTGCGGTGCTGGTGTCCAGCGAAACGATGCAACGTACGCCTTCCCGTCGGGGCGAGTACCTGGCGCTGATCCTGTTCTCCACCGCCGGTCTCCAGTTGTTGGCCGGCGCGCGCGACCTGATCATGATCTTCATCGCCCTGGAGTTGACCTCGATCTCGCAGTACATCCTGGTCGGTTTCTACAAGGACCGCTGGGGCTCGGAGGGCGGTCTCAAGTACCTGCTGACCGGCGCCGTGGCCTCGGCCGTGCTGCTCTACGGGATGGCCATCCTGCTGGGCCTGACCGGCTCGACCAACCTCTCCGAGATCGCCTCCTACATCGCCTGGCAGGGCGACGGCAAGGAGGAAGCGCTGATGCTGGCGGCCGTCTTCCTGATCGCCGGATTCGGCTTCAAGGCCGCCGTCGCGCCGTTCCAGATGTGGGCGCCCGACGCCTACACCGGCGCGCCGACGCCGATTGCGGCGTACCTCTCGGTCGCGTCCAAGGCGGCGGCTTTCGCCATCCTGATTCGGGTCTTCTTCGAGGCGCTCGGCGACGACCTGCTGGCCGAACACTGGAAGACGATCTTCGCCGTCCTGGCGACGATCTCCATGTTCGTCGGCAACTTCTTCGCGATCCGGCAGAACAACATCAAACGCATGCTGGCTTACTCGTCGGTCGCCCAGGCGGGCACGCTGATGATCGGTCTGGCGGCGATCTCCGCCGACAGGGGTGAGTTGCTCGGCGCGAGCGGAATCCTGTTCTACCTGGCCGGCTATACCGTGACCAACCTCGCCGCATTCACCGTGATCATCCTGATCGCCAACCAGAATGGCGGCAGCTACGACATTCGCTCGTACGCGGGCATGGGCAAGAAGTCGCCCTGGCTGGCGATCGTGCTCGCGTTCGCCCTGATCTCGCTAATCGGTCTGCCGCCGACTGCCGTCTTCTTCGGCAAGATCTACCTGTTCGAGACGGCTGTGCAGAGCGGCCTCGTCTGGCTGGCGGTCATCGGCACGGTCAACACCCTGATCTCCGCCGCCTACTATCTGCGTCCGGTCAAAGCGATGTTCATCGATTCGGCCGAGGATGAGGACGAAGAAGCGCCAATGCCGCGTCCATCCAACAGCGTGTTGGCGACCATGGGTTTGGTCACCGCCGGCGTCCTGGTGATCGGACTGCACCCCGGCCTGCTCATCAACGCGGCCGAAGCGGCAGTCGCCGCCATATTCTCCTGATGTGACGGCTGAGCGGCACCTCGTAGACATCCAGGTCGATCCCGCCTTTGTCCACCGTGTCGATGTGGATGTTCTTGAGCGCTGCGTGCGAGAGACACTCGCCTCGCGGAAACTGCGGATTGGCCGCGTTGTCGCCATCCACGTCACTGATTCGCGAACCGTGCGCCGCCTGAATCGCCGATTCCGAGGGGAGGACTCGACGACGGATGTCCTCTCGTTCAACACCGAATTCCACGGCCTGCGACGGCCCGACGGCTCGGCTGAGCTGGGAGAGATTGTGATCGCGCTGCCGGTCGCCGGACGCGGCGCGAGGGAGCGCTCAGTGTCGTTGACCGATGAGTTGGCTCTGTTGACCGTGCACGGAACGTTGCACCTGCTCGGGTTCGACCACGAGGAGATCGAAGAGGAACAGCAGATGAAGGACATGGAGCGGGTCGCGCTACGCCGAGCCGGGCTCGAGTCGGCGGCTCGCGTTTGACACGCATAGATAATATGTTCTATCTTCCTGAGACAGGCGGCGATAACGGAGGCGCGGAGTGAGCGGGACCGTGTTGTATCGGAAGTGGCGACCGGCCGACTTCGATGAAGTCGTCGGCCAGGAGCCTGTGGTTCGAACGCTGAAGAATGCGGTCGCCCAGGACAAGATCTCGCATGCGTACCTGTTCTGCGGTCCGCGCGGTACCGGCAAGACGACCACGGCACGGATTCTGGCGCGGGCAATCAACGGACGGACCGCATCCAGCGGCGCGACGGCGCTGGGCGAGCCCGATGACCTCGGTTTCGACCTCGTCGAGATCGACGCGGCCTCGAATCGCGGCATCGACGACATCCGCGAGTTGCGCGAGCGGGCGAACTACCGGCCCGGCTCGGCGCGATTCAAGGTGTACCTGATCGACGAAGTGCATCAACTCACGGGCGCGGCCGCCGACGCGCTGCTCAAGACACTGGAAGAGCCGCCGCCGCATGTCGTGTTCATCCTGGCCACGACCGATCCCGAGGCGCTCAAACCGACCATCCTCAGCCGCTGCCAGCGATTCGACTTCCGCCGTGTAGGTGTCGACGACATGGTTTCGAGGCTGCGTCAGATTGCCGAGTCGGAGGAGATTGAGATTCCCGACGAGGCGCTCAGGCTGATCGGTCGCGAAGCGACAGGTTCGTTGCGGGACGGCGTCAACCTGCTCGATCAGGTCTGGATCATGTGCGGCGCGTCGGTAACGTTGGAGGCGGCGCAGGAAGCGCTGGGACTGAGCCCCGACGCGCGTGCAATGGACCTGGCCTCCGCAGCGCTGCGCGGTCAGCTGGCCGAAGGGCTCGGGGTGCTCTCGGCTGTGCAGGAAGATGCGATCGACTTCGGTCGTTTCAAGCGCCAGGTCGTCACTCACTTACGCCACGCGTTGCTGACTCTGACCGGAGCGACGGGAACGCTGTCGCTTTCGGCGCCGGAAATGGAGCGTCTGGAGGATGTCTGTACAGGCGTCGAGGCGTCGGCGGCCATAACTGCGCTGAAGGCCTTTTCCGAGGCCGACGTGCGCCGCGATCCGTATCAGCCGCTGCCGCTCGAACTGGCATTGGCCGCGATTGTCTATGGACCGCCGGCTGCTCCGCCCGCAGCGTCGCCGGCGCCTGCGCAGCCTCAGCGTCAACAACGGCAGCAGCGACAGGACGGTCAGCGTCGGCAGCAGGGTCAGCGGCGCGAGCAGCAGGCGACGCGCAGTTTGCCCCGAGCGCCAGGACAAGGACAGCAGCAGCGCTCGGTGAACGATCCATCGCCCGCGTCTCCCGCGCCCGAGCCGAGCCGAACGCCTCAACCGGCTTCCGCGTCGGGCGGAGCCGATGCGACGACCGATTTGCTCGAACAGATTCGCACGGCGCTCCGGCGTCGCAACCAGGGCCTGATCGCCACGATGTTGAATGGCTCGTGCCGGGTCATCGAACAGACCGAAGAAACGGTGACCCTGGGATTCCTGCCGAACTACCAGCAAGTGCACATGCAGAAGGTGAGCGATGCTGTGTCGGACGTTGGTGCGGCGGCCTCCGAGGTGCTCAAGCGGCGCGTAACCGTCCGCTGCGTGCCGTTTGACGGGTCGACTGCTCAGAGCGCCGGCGAGGAGTCTTCCGGCCAGAGCCAACCTGTCGCTGAGCCGCCTCGAGAGAGCGTGATCCAGCGTGAGGCGCGGTCCCGCTTCGGCGCCAGGCCGTATCAGTCCAACTGAGCCATCCGTTGAGCGCGTAGACTGGAAACAAGGCAGTTTGCGGAAAGGGATGGCGATGGCGAAGCGGAAGGGTGGGATGTTCCGTCCCGCGCGATCGAACAAGGCGCGCGGACAGGGTGTCGCCGGCGGCGGCGGCTTCTCCCCCGACATGGTGCGGCGGGCTCAGGAACTGCAGACGCAGTTGGCCGAGGCCCAGGACGAACTGAAAGAGGCGACGGTTGAGGCGTCGGTCGGGGGAGGCGTGGTCTCGGTGACGCTGGGCGGCGATCACAAGTTGCGCGACGTGACCATCGATCCGGACGTCGTGGACCCGGACGACACCGAGATGCTGCAAGACCTCGTCCTCGCGGCCGTGAATGAGGCGCAGGATCGTCTGGAAGAACTGCAGCAGGAGCGGATGTCGGGATTGACGGACGGGTTGTCGCTGCCGGGCCTGCAATAATGCAGCGCTCGCCGGCGACCGCGCCGACGATCGCCCGCCTGATCGAGGCGTTTCACCGACTGCCGGGGATCGGACCCAAGAGCGCTCAGCGATTGGCCTATCACGTCCTCAGAGCCCCGCGGAACGAGGCCGAGGCGTTGGCTGAGGCGCTCCTCGAGGTCAAGGACTCGACGAGACTCTGTGGAATCTGCCAGAACATCACCGATGCGGATCCGTGCGCGCTCTGTCTCGATCCTCAGCGCTCCGATACCACGATCTGCGTCGTTGAGGAGCCGCTGGATGTGGCCGCGATCGAGCGGGCGGGAGTGCACCGGGGCCGATACCACGTGCTGCACGGCGCGATCTCGCCGATGGACGGCGTCGGTCCCGAGGACCTGAAGGTTCGGGAGTTGTTGACCCGGCTGGGAGACGCAGCCGTCGAAGAGGTGATCCTGGCGATGAACCCGAACCTGGAAGGAGAGGCGACCGCCGGATATCTGTCGCGCGTGATCGGCGCGATGGGCGTGCGCATCACGCGCATCGCGCACGGGCTGCCGGTCGGCGCCGACGTGGAGTATGCCGACGAACGGACCCTGCGCGCGGCGATGACTCATCGCGTCTCCATGGAACAGCCGGGCCAGTCGGGCGAGGGTGACTGATGCCGAGAATCCGACCGATTCGGACGGAAGCGATCGTGCTGCGCCAGCGTCCCCTGGGTGACGCCGATCGGATTTGCGTGCTGTTCTCGCCGACTCGCGGTCGAATCGAAGCGGTCGCCAAGGGGGTGCGCAAGCCGCTGAGCAAGTTGGCCGGACACGTGGAGCCGCTCAGCCGAGGACAGTTCGGCCTGGCCCACGGACGCAACCTGGACGTGATCACCGACGCGGCCACGCTCGACTCGTGGCCGCCCTTGCACGACGACGTGGAGCGAATGACCGAGGCCCTGGCGATGGCGGAGTTGGTCGACCGCTCGACTGATGCCGATGTCTCCTCCGGGCCGCTGTACCAATTGCTGCGCCATTCACTTGACGCCCTCGCGTCGACCGCCTCGGTCCGAGCGGTCCGCTGGTGGTTTACGCTTCGCTTCCTCGATCAACAGGGATATCGTCCCGAGTTGGAGGCCTGCGTCCGATGCCGCTCCGAGGTCGGACCGGAGGGCAACGGGTTCTCGGCCGCGGATGGCGGCGTGGTCTGTCCTGGCTGTCATGGGGCCGGCGTCGGACAGCGGTTGTCGTCGCCCGTGTTCCGCTTGTTACGCTATATGCGACGGTCGTCCTGCGAAGCGACGGCGCAGGTGAACGTGGACGCCGAGGCCTCGGCGGAACTGGAGCGCCACCTGCGATCGTCGCTGGAGCAGGCGCTTGACAGTCGCCTGCGGTCGTCCGGTTTTGCCGAGGCGCTGGCTCGAGCGGAGACCGTTGGCCGCAACGCATCGAGTGCGAGTGGCCGCAACGCGGCCGGAACCGAGGCCGAGAGCGAGCGAGAGGAGCATCAACGTGCCGCTATATGAGTATCTGTGCGAGGAATGTGCCGGGATCTTCGAGGCAGTGCGGCCGATTCGCGAGGCCCCGGAGCCTCAGCCCTGTCCGGAGTGCGACGAAGAGTGCGAGCGCGTGATGCCGTCCTCGTTCTCAGCCTTCATCATGCGTCAGGGCTACCCGCGGCGAATCCCGGACAAGGGCACGTACTGGCACCTGGGCCAGGAGGTCACGTACCTGCCCAAGAAGGCCCGCCCCTACGAGCACCCGCAGGTGACGAAGCAACGCGAGCAGGAACCGCTCGGAACTCAGGACTACACGGACCTGGTCGACCGGAAAATTCACGAGCGTCGACTGGCGCGCGAGGATCGGCGCAAGGAACGAGAGATGAAGAAGGATCGGATGGCGAAGCGGGCGCCGGAGCGCAAACCGCAGCCGCAACCGATGAAGCGGGACTAGCGCCCCGCAATCAAAAGTCTCCGCGATCAGAAGTCTCGCTGGGTGACAAACTCGGCGATGGCGGTGAGAGGTTCCCTCGGTCCTTCGACCGGGGCTCTGTGCAGCGCCTGCAAACCCCGATCGCGCCACTCTTCGACGGTTCCCATGCAGCGCTCGACGATTGACGACTGACGCGCTGCTTCGAGGGCTCGGTCCAGGCGCTCGGCGCGGTCGTCTTCATCCTTTGCATCCAGGAATCGGTTGATCGGGTTGTCGTCGGGCGTGTCCTCCATCAGGACGATGGCGGGCAGTGTGAGCGTGCCGGCCGAGAGGTCGCCGCCGACCGGTTTACCGAGTTGCTCCTCGGTGCCGCAGAAGTCGAGGATGTCGTCGACGATCTGGAAGGCCATGCCGATTGAACGGCCGTATTCGCGCAGCGAGTCGATCGTTTCGGCGTCGCAGGCGGACATCATCGCGCCGCCGGCGCCGGCGGTGGCGAAGAGGGAGGCGGTCTTGCCGTGGATGCGGCGGTAGTAGTCGCGCATGGTGCCGGAGTCGGCGTCAAAGGCAGACACGTCCTGGGCCAGCTCGCCCTTGGCCATGACCATCAGTGTGTCGGCGAAGAGGCGGATCACGCCGATGTGCCCGGTGCGCGCGACCAGCTCGGCGGCGTGGGCGAACATGTAGTCGCCGAGCATCACCGAGGCCGGATTGCCGAAGGTCGCGTTGGCGGTGACGTGCCCGCGCCGCGTGTCGGCGGAGTCGATCACGTCGTCGTGAACGAGCGTCGCCGTGTGCAGCAGCTCAATCGAAGCCGCCAGGGGAATCTGTGTGTCGGCGTCGTAGTCGCCGAAGCCGCCGCAGAGCAGCGAGATCGCCGGTCGCAGCCGCTTGCCCCCCCGCGAGAGCACCTGGTTGAGCATCGCCTCGAGCGGCAGAAAGTCCGATTGCGCCACCAGCGAGAGCGTGTCCTCGACGATGGCCAGATCGTCGGCGATGGGCGCATAGAGTCGGTCGAGGGATGTCATCGGGTCTAGCGTACTCTGGGCATCGTCGTGTGGCATTGGGGGAGGACTTCGAGATGCCAAAGCAGGAGTTGGGAGAGTTGGTGGAGATGCCGCTGCGCGATGTCTTTGAGAATGAGCCAGGCGACTTCACCCCTTGGCTCTACGAGAACCTCGAGTTACTCGGTGACGCCATCAATCTGGATCTGAGTCCGTCTGAGCGAGAAGGCAATGTTGGCACCCTCTCTGTTGACATTGTCGCCGAATCTGAGCTTGGCACAGTGGTGATAGAGAACCAGTTGGGAAGGTCCGATCACAGTCATTTGGGACAACTGTTGAGCTACGCAGCCGGTCGCGAAGCTCGGTTCCTTGTCTGGATCGCACCGAGTTTCGAAGATGAGCATCTGGAGGCGCTCGCCTGGTTGAATCGATGGATGCCTGAAGACCTTGAGGTGTATGGAGTCGAGGTGCGCATCGTCCGGATTAGCGACTCACCTCCCGCGCCCATGTTTCGCGCCTTGGTCTCCCCCGACTCACCTACTCGCGAAGCGGGACCTCTTGACGTACCGGAACGAATGAGTGACGCGGAATCCACGCTGCGTGAGAGGTTCTTTGAGGATCTCGTCGACGAAGCGCGCGAGGGTTCGGTAAACGTCTTCGAGAGATATCGAGCTTCCACTAGGTCCAAGTCCTTTCCTTGCGGCGCCGGAGACTCCGATCTCAGGTATTGGGTCGACCTGGCCGACCGGCAAGACGATGGCATCATGGTCAAGCTCTATGTCTGGACAAAGGATCCAGGGCACAGCGCTAGGATTCTTGATTCGCTAGATTCCGAAGCCGAAGAGATTGAGAAGGAGTTGGGATTCGAAGCGGAGTACAAGACTCCGCAGGGCCGCCAGAAGGCTGGCTGGGTGTACAGGCAGTGGCGAGCGTCAATATGGGACGATGATGACGCGCTCGCGGAGCATCGACGCACAATCGTGGCCACGCTAAAGGGCTTTCAAAGAGTGTTGGATCCGAGAGTGGAGAAGATCATCGAGGAGCTAGAGGCGGAAGAGGCCGGCGGCGTTGACGGCGGTTTGACCGGCGAGGACATCAACTGACTCGCCCCGAACCTCCGCAATCTGCTCAGCGGTGAACCGCACGTTGGCGGGCTCATTCCGCTTGCCTCGACGCGGCTGCGGGCTGAGGTAGGGACAGTCGGTTTCGATGACGATGGCTTCCAGGGGCAGCGATGCGGCGGCTTCGCGGAGGGCGTCGTTCTTGGGGTAGGTGACGGGGCCGGCGAAGGAGATGAGGAAACCGAGGTCGTGGTATCGGTGGGCGAGGTCGGCGTCGCCGGAGAAGCAATGGATGATGCCGATGGGATGCCCCCCTCTGTCACTACGGGACATCTCCCCCCGCGGAGCGGGGGGAGAAGGGGATAGGGCCCACTCCGACAGCACGCCGTAGCACTCCTCGTGGGCGTCGCGGGAGTGGATCACGATGGGGAGGGCGAGCTCGTCGGCGAGGGCGAACTGGGCCTGGAAGGCGGCGTACTGGTCTTCGTGCGGGGAGAGGTTGCGGTAGAAGTCGAGGCCGATTTCTCCGATGGCGACGACCTTTGGGTGGGCGGCCATGCGCTTGAACTCGGACTCGATCTCCGTGTTCCAGTCCTTCGCGTCGTGGGGATGGACGCCGATGGTGGCCCAGACGTTGTCGTATTGCTCGGCGACGGCGAGGGCGTTGCGGCTGTCTTCGAGCGAGCAGCCGATCGTGACGATCCGCTCGACGCCGGCTTCCGTTGCACGGGACATGACCTCGGGCAGGTCGTCGCCGATCCAGGGGTCGTGCAGATGCGCGTGGGTGTCGAAGAGGGCGGGCCGGCTGCTCATGTGCCCCCTATGTACCAAGCCGGGCTTCCTCTTCCTCGACGATCGAGGGGTCGAGTTTCTTGAAGAGCGGCTTCGGCTTCTGCAGTTGGTCGCCCGGCCTGAGGGCGTGCATCTGCCAGCCGAGTTCGTCGATCGTGCCCTCGGCGTTGAGCATCTCGTGCAGCCGCTGGCAACTGAAGGGCAGGTAGGGCGCGAGCGCGGTGCGTAGGGCGGCGATCACGTTCAGCGCCGTGTAGAGGCTGCGGGCGGCGGCCTGCTTGTCCGTCTTGACCGCCTGCCAGGGCGCGGTCTGGTCGAGGTAGCGGTTCGCTTCCTGCGCGAGCGCGAAGGCCTGCTGGATGCCCTGTCGCAGGTGGACGGCTTCGATCGACTGTCCAACCTGTTCGAGTCCCGACTGGGCGCGATCGAGCATCCGCGTCGCGTCGCGGTCGAGCGGGCCTGGGTCGGGCACCTGCGCGTCGAAGTGTCGGTTGATTAAGGAGAGCACGCGGTTGACGAGGTTGCCCCAGGTCGCGACGAGTTCGTCGTTGTTGCGGCGCAGGAACTCGGACCAGGAGAAATCGGCGTCGGCGGTCTCGGGCATCTGCGCGGCGAGCGCGTAGCGCAGCGGGTCGGGATCGTAGCGGGTCAGGTAGTCGTTGACCCACACCGCCCAGCGCTGCGACGTGCTCGCCTTGGAGCCGCTCATCGTGATGTACTGGTTGGCCGGGACGTCGTAGGGCAGGTTGTAACCGCCCGCGCCGAGCAGGATCGCGGGCCAGATGATCGTGTGGAACGGCACGTTGTCCTTGCCGATGAAGTTGTAGATGCGGGCGTCGTCCGACTGCCAGAAATCACGCCAGGCCTCGGCGTCGCCGTTCGTCGCGGCCCACTCGACGGTCGCCGAGAGGTAGCCGATCACGGCCTCGAACCAGACGTAGATGCGCTTGTCTTCCCAGCCGTCGAGCGGGACGGGGACGCCCCAGTCGATGTCGCGGGTGATGGCGCGGTCCTGCAATCCCTCGCGCAGCATCCCGCGCGAGAAGTTGAGCACGTGGGTGCGCCAGAAGTCCTTGCCGTCGTCGAGCCACTCGGCAAGCTGCTCCTCGAACGCGGTTAGGCGGAGGAAGTAGTGTTCCGAGCTGCGCAGCTTGGGAATCGCGCCGGTGTTGCGCGAGCGCGGATTGATCAGGTCGATGGCGTCGAGTTGGCGGCCGCAGGTGTCGCACTGGTCGCCGCGGGCGCTCTTGTCGTCACAGTGCGGACACTCGCCCTCGATGTAGCGGTCGGGCAGGAAGCGCCGCGCCTCGGGGTCGTAGAACAGGTCCTGGGTCTGCTTGTAGAGGTAGTCGTGCTCGAGTAGCGCGTTGAACAGGCCGTGGACGACTTCTTCGTGGTTGTCGGTCATCGTCGTCGTGAACGTGTCGAACGAGATGCCCATCCCGTCCCAGGTGTCGAGGATGGACTGGTGGTATTCGGCCACGACCTCGCCCGGGGTGCGGCCCTCGTCGTCGGCGCGGACGGTGATCGGGGTGCCGTGGGCGTCGGAGCCGGAGACCATGGCGACGCGGTTGCCGCGGATGCGGTGGTAGCGGGCGAAGATGTCGGCCGGCAGGTAAGCGCCGCCGAGCTGTCCGTGATGGATCGGGCCGTTGGCGTAGGGCCAGGCCACGCAGACGAGGATGTTGTCGCTCATGGCTCTAGGTTAGGCGCTGCTTGCACTCTGGAGGTCAACAAGCACTGTACTGCGAGCGGTTGTGTGGCCGGTGGCGCTCCAGATGCTTGACCTGGGATTTCGCCCTGGACCTCGGGGGCAGTACGCGCCTCCGGCCTCTGCGTCTGAGCGGCTGGGTGAGGAGCGGCTAGGCTGCGTTCGTGAGTGTGGCATGGCGAGGTGTGGCACGGGCGCCGGCGTCCTGCGGCGAGCTGGCGCAGGGCATGCTCGGGGACTCGCTCGCGATGGTGACCTGCCCGATCGACCTCTATTCCACGGCATCGGTCGCGCTGCAACCCGGCCCCGGCCGGATTGACGGCCCGGCGGACTGTCCCAAGGCAGTCCGCGCTGTCGCGCTGACCCTTGAACACCTCGGTCTCGCCGAGCTTGACGCCACGCTGGTCATCGACAGCCCGATTCCGCGCCAGAAGGGCATGGCCAGCAGCACCGCCGACATCGTCGCGTCGATGGGCGCCACGGCATCGGCCGTGGGCAGGTCACTCGATGCGGACACCGTGGCTGACCTGGCATTGGCCGTTGAGCCGAGCGATGAAATCATGCTGTCCGGAAAGCGACGCTGAGCGCCATGACCTATCAGGCGCGGCGGCGGTTACCGGACCTCGTCGCCGTCCACCGGCATCGGCTGATCGGCGGGGGAGTGGAGTCGCAGATTGACGCGTCGGTTCCCGGAGGCGCGTGCTAGGCTTGCGCAAGCGTTATTCGTCCAGGTGCCCGTCCCGGGAGAATAGGGAAGTCGGTGAGAATCCGACGCGGTAGCGCCACTGTAAGCGGGGCTCACCCAATCGGGTGAGCAGCACGGAGAGCCGACGCCCACTGTCGACAACCTCAACGTCGGCGGGAAGGGCCCGGCACAGAGATCCGCCCGCGAGCCAGGAGACCTGCCTGGACGAGAGGTGACAACTCTCCGCACCAGAGAGGTCCCTCGATCTCCGGGCGCATTCGTCCGGCCAGGTCGACCAACATCCCTCCGGCGGAGCCGCTGGAGGTTTTCTTTTGCCTTCATTTGACCAAGAATCGCGCGGGGCTGGTACGCCAGGTCCATTCACCTCCTCTGACGCTGACCACGACGACACCAAGGGTCTCCCCGCCCGATTGGTGGCCATCGAAGGAGGTTGCGATGCTGAGATCGAAGTCGCGTTGGATCGGATGGCTCGCGATACTGGCCATCGGTGTGTTCCTGGTCGCGTGCTCACCGGACGAGCCGCAGCAGGAACAGCCTGAGCAGCAGAGCGTCGCGGTCCAGAGTGAAGAGCCGCAGGCTCAAGACCAGCCGCAGCAGGATGCTCAACAGGCTCAACAGGCTCAACAGCAGGCAGACGCTGCGGTTACCCAGACGCAACAGGCCGAGCAGCAACAGGGCCAGCCCCAGGCTGCAGCAGCCGAGCAGGATCAACAGTCCACGGCCGCTGAGGAGCCTCAGCAACAGCAGACCCAGGCCGAAGCGCAGGCGGAGCAAGACGCCGCCGAGCAGCAGACTCAACCGTCACAGGCGGCAGCGAGATCGCTCGAAGGTGTGCGCGGCATCGTTGACCCCGGCAACAGCGGTTGGCCGCGAGAGGTCGAAGGCCTGAACGGCGTCGTCAGCATTCCCGCCAAGCCGATGCGGATCATCACCGCCTCCGTCGGTCACGACGAGATGACGCTCGCGCTCGTGCCCAACGAGCGCCTGGTCGCGGTCGGAGCGCCGACGAAGAACGCCACCTACTCAAACGTCGCCGCGCTGGTGCAGGACAAACCTGAGATCTCTCGCGATCCCGAGGTGATCATCGCGCAGTCGCCCGACGTCGTCGTGACCAGCCCCTTCTTCCCGATCGAAGCCGTCGACGCGTTGCAGCGGGCGGGCATTCCCGTGATCCAGACGGAGCTGATTCAAGGACCGGAGGCGCGAATCAACAGCATCCTGCTGATGGGCTACATCTTCGGTGAGGAGCAACGCGCCTTCGAGTTCGCCGACGAAGTTCAGTCGCGCTACGAGTCTCTGATCGCGGTGACCAGCGAACAGTCGCCACAACCGAGTGTGCTCGCTCTCACGAGTTACTCGGACACGCTCTGGGTGGCCGGCGGGAACTCGACCGAAGGTGGAGTCATCGTGGCAGCCGGAGGGATCAACGCTGCGGAGGTCGCCGGCATTCAGGGCAATCAGACGACCAGCCTCGAGGGCGTGATTGCAATGGCGCCCGAGGTGATCGTCATCGCGCAGCCGCTGGAGTTTGGCGCCGAGGAGTTCCGGCAGAGTCTGTTGACCAACGAGGCGCTGGCCGAGGTGCCGGCGATCATGAACAACGCCGTACATGTCGTCGAGAGCAAGCACTTTACGACGCTGTCGTACTGGAACATTCGCGGCGCGGAAGACCTGGCCCGAATCCTCTGGCCCGACGAGTTCTCCGCACCGCCGGCCGAGTCGTTCAGCCTGGCCGAATGAGCCCCATCGCCCGGCGAATGTGCGCCATGTCCAGGTGCTCGCGGACGAGTGCCGCCAGCTTGTCGTACTCGGCGTCCGGGTCGACGTCGTCGCTGTACCGCGGCAGGGTCGCACCCGTTCGCCGCGCTGCAACGTCGATCACCGAGCGCCGGACAGCGCGATTGTGGAACAGTCCGTGCATGTAGGTGCCGAGGGTCAGCCCTTCGTCATCGAGTGCGCCATCTGGCGAATCGGCGGCCACGCCGGAACGCGTCTCGATCACAAACGGGCTGGTCGTTGCGTTCTCGGACGGCACGCCCATGTGAATCTCATAGCCGGTCAGCGCAGCGCTGTGAGCATCCTCGAGCAGTCCGCGTCCCGACACGACCCGCGCTGAGACCTGGTGCGTCACTTTCTCCGTCCGGAACGTGGTCGACGTGGGCAGCAGGCGGAGTCCGGCCGTGACCGGCTGGTCGGATTCGACGCCGTCGGGGTCGCGAAGCTCTCGTCCCAGCATCTGGAATCCGGCGCAGATGCCGATCACGGGCGTTCCGGCCTCGCGAGCCCCAATGATCAGGTCCGCCAGTCCCTGCGAACGCAGCCATTCGAGATCGTCGACGGTCGTCTTGCTGCCTGGGATCAGTACGAGATCGGGCTCGCCGAACTCGCTCGCGCTGCGGACATATCGCAGGCCGACGCCGCGCTCGCGGCGCAACGGATCGAAGTCGTCGAAGTTGGCAATGTGGGGCAGCCGCATGACGGCCACGTCTACCTGCGCCGGCGCCTCGTCCGGTGAACCGGCCTGGAGGCCGAGCGAGTCCTCCTCCGGGACGTGTATGTCAAAGAAGCATGGCAACACGCCGATCGCCGGCGTGCCGGTTTGCTCTTCGAGCAAATGTAACCCCGACGTGAGCAGCGACGGATCGCCGCGGAACTTGTTGATTATGTGTCCGGTGACCAGGGAACGCTCCTCCGGTTCGAGCAGCATCATCGTGCCGACGATCTGGGCGAAGACGCCGCCGCGATCGATATCTCCGACCAGGAGCACCGGCGAGTTCGCGTAGCGGGCGACGCGCATGTTGACGATGTCGTGCTGCTTCAGGTTGATCTCGGCCGGACTGCCCGCTCCTTCGATCACGACCACGTCGTACTCGCGGCGCAGCGTGTCCAGGGCCGACGTGATGGTCGGCCAGAGTTCCCGCTTCAGTTCGTAGTATTCGCGCGCCGACTTCCTGACTCGCGGTCTGCCCATCACCACGACCTGCGAGCGCGCCTCCGCCTCCGGCTTGAGCAGCACCGGATTCATCTCGACCCGCGGCTCGACCATCGCCGCCGCGGCCTGGACGGCCTGAGAGCGGCCGATCTCGCCGCCGTCGGGTGTCACGTACGAGTTGAGTGACATGTTCTGCGCCTTGAACGGCGCGACCTGATAGCCGTCTCGCGCAAAGATGCGGCAGAGCGCGGTCGCCAGGACCGACTTGCCCGCATGGGAGGATGTGCCCTGGACCATGATCACTCTGGCCAGCTCGCTCATCGGTCCATCACCTCCTCGAGCTCGCGAATCAGGCGCTCGCACTCTTCGCGTCGGCGAACCGCGATTCGGATGTGCTGGCGCAGTCCGAAGGAGGTGCAGTCTCGCACCGCGATGCCTCGGCGGAGCAGGGCCATGCGAACCTGGTGCGCGTCGCCGAGCTTGACCAGCAGGAAGTTCGCCGATGAGGGCGTGAAGGGGATTGTCATGGAACCGAGCTGTTCATAGAGGAACGCTTTCGAGTCGGCGATGACATCGCGCGCGTCCTGAACGTGCGCCTCGTCATCCAGCGCCGCCAGACCGGCAGCCTGCGCGACATCGACTTGCAGTCGTTCCGCGAGCGCTTCCCGCAGCAGGAGACAGTCGCGATCGGGGTAGGCGGACAGGTTGGCTGCGACGGCAGCCTGCCGCACACGGTCCGATGGTCCCAGCGGATTGATGTTCGAGCTGAAGTCGAGGACTTCGTCAGCGGACAGGCCGACCATGCGGAGCTCTGCGGCGCTGATGCATCCGTGAATCGTGCTCATGCGGCAATCCAATGGCGAAGCGTCAGCAAGCCGAGCGCCAGGATGACGCCGAGCAGCGCGGCGCCCGCGGCAAGTCGGTTGCACCGGCCGATGTCCGCAGCGTCCGGACGCGGGAACTCGGCCCCGAGGTCGTAATGGCCCGGCTTCTCCAGGCGCCGACCCAGTAGGCCGGCCATCGCCGACATCGTCCAACCGGCGTTGGGGCTCTGGGTGGTTCGTTGGTCGCGCAGCATTATCCGCCAGCCTCGACGGGCGGGCAGTCCGAGCGGCGGGGCGCTGAGCAGGAGCAGCAAGGCGCTCAACCTCGCCGGAACGAGATTGACCAGGTCGTCGAGCCGTGCGGCGCACTTGCCCAGGTACTCGTAGCGGTCGCGTTTGCCCCACATGCTGTCCAGCGTATTGGTCGCCCGGTAGGCGACCGCGAAGGGTACGCCGAGCACGGCGAACGCCAGCCATGGCGCGATGTAGCTGTCGGTCGTGTTCTCTGCGACCGACTCGATCGCAGACGCGGCGACCAGCGGAGCGCTGAGTTCGGCTCGGTCGCGACTGACCAGGCTCTGCAGGCTCGCTCGAGCATCGTCCAGGTCCTCACGTTCGAGCGCCGCGCGGGTCGATTCGCCGGCGGCGATCAACCCGCGGGCCGTGAAACTGGTGCGAAGCAGGATCGCGCCGCCAAGCAGGTAGGCCACCGTCCCGAGTTCGGTCAGCCCCAGGATCGCCAACCAGGTCAGCGCGCCCCATGCTCCGATCGTGAGCGCCACGCCTACGGCGCCATAGGCCAGCGCCGTAGCGGGACGCCGAGGCGCCCAGCGCTCGAGTCCGTTGATCAATCGGCCCATCCAGACCACCGGGTGAACGCGCGCCGGAGGCTCGGGCAAGAACCGATCCAGCAGGAGCGCCAGAAGCAACACGCCAACGTCGAGCGCGAGATTGGCCCACCACTCGGAATGGATCGTCGGAATCATTCGTTATCCGCAATCCGGCTGGGTCGGAGGCTTTGCTCGACGTGGAGTGCTGAAGCCGCACGCATGACGCTAGACCACTGGCCCGGTCCGGCCAGAGGCGGAAGATGACTCGCTCGGCGACGGCGTCGTGAACCAGCCCGGTGAGGGAGGGAGGCGTCGGTCCGAGATTGAAATGTTCCGATCGTTGCGGGTGGGACGTCCGGCTCTCCGCCCAACCCGACTGTCGAGTGGCGTGTACGGTTGCCCTCAGCGGCGTCCCGCTTACTCCCGGCCAGGGAACCTGAACGGCGGTACGGAACCCGGGCTTGCTGGTCAGCGTTCTACAGTCGTGGGGATCAGTGGGCCGGGCAGGCGGCTACGTCAACGCGGTCCGACAGGAAGAGCGTGGGATGATGCCGTCTGACACTCGAATCGGTCTCGGGCGGCGCGGCGGACCCGGGCTTAGCCGGGTCGGCGGCACCCTGCTGCTGCTCGTCGCCTTCTCCGCGGTCGTTGCCTGCGGCGGGTCGGGCGGCGAAGAGTTGCGCTCCGATATGGGGCGGTCGGCTGCGTCGGCCGCGACCGCAGATGTGCAAACACTGGTCGCTGGCAACAGCGCCTTTGCCTTCGACCTCTATCGCACGCTGAGTCCCGAAGACGGCAACCTGTTCTACTCGCCGTACAGCATCTCGCTCGCGCTGGCGATGACCTACGCCGGCGCGCGCGGCGAGACCGAGCGCCAGATGGCGGAGACGCTCCGCTTCGGCCTGCCCCAGACAGACCTGCACGAGGCGTTCAATGCACTCGACCTCGAACTGGCCGCGCGCGGCGCGGACGACGACGGCTTCCGGCTGCGGATCGCGAGCGCCGTCTGGGGTCAGCGCGACTACGAGTTCCTGGACGACTTCCTCGACCACTTGGCCCGGCACTACGGCGCGGGCGTGATGGCGGCCGATTTCCAGGGCGCGCCCGAGACCTCGCGGGAGGCGATCAACGACTGGGTCGCGGACCGCACCGAGGACCGGGTGCGGGATCTGGTCCCGCCGGGGCTGATCCACTCGTTGACGCGGATGGCGCTGGTCAACGCGGTCTACTTCCATGCGTCCTGGGCGTTGCCGTTCCCCGAGTCGCGTACGGCTCCGGGTCCCTTCCACCTGCTGGACGGCGGCAGCGTCGAAGTCCCGATGATGCGCACCAATGAGGAGTTCACATACGCCTCCGGCGACGGATACCAGGCGGTCGATCTGCCCTACGAGGGGTACGAGCTGTCGATGACCATTCTCTTGCCGGATGAAGGACGGTTTCGCGAGTTCGAAGACGCGCTCGACGCCGAGCTGGTCGCTCGGGCCGTCGCCGGCCTGCATCCGCGCACGGTCGATCTCAGCCTGCCCCGCTTCGAGTTCGAGTCGCAGTTCCGCCTGGCCCAGACGCTCAGGGCGCTGGGCATGGGCGACGCCTTCGACCCGTCGCGCTCGGACTTCTCCGGGATCGATGGACGCTCCTGCGCTGCGGGCGACGATCCCTGCCTGTATGTCGAGGACGTGGTGCACCAGGCGTTCGTCTCGGTCGACGAGGCAGGCACGGAGGCGGCGGCCGCGACCGCCGTGTTACTACGCAACGAGTCCGCGGGGCCAGCGCCCGTTACGGTCACCATCGACCGACCGTTCATCTTCCTGATCCGCGACCGGGCCACGGGCGCCATCTTGTTCGTCGGACGCGTGCTGGATCCATCCGAAGTCGACTAGAGCCATCGATAACCTCGACTCAACCGCGAATGCGGCGGACGTGCAGTCAAGCGAAGGCGTTCGCGGTACGGCGTCGTCTGGTAGGTCAACGCTCTTGGCTGAATGGCCAGAGGGCGTAGATCTCTCGTCGCGGCCGGCCCGAGCGTTGGGCGACGTGTCGAGCAGCCTGCGAGCGGGATGCACCTTGCGAGGCCGCTTCGGCGAGAGCGTCGGCGACCTCCGCGTCGCTCCAATGCTGCTGTTCGGTCTCCGGGGGAATGATCAGTAGGGCGAACTCGCCCCTGGGATCGTCGAATTCCTGCAACGCCTCGGCGGGGGAACCGCGCCAGATCTGTTCGTGGAGCTTGGTCAGTTCGCGCCCGACGATCAGGTGTGCGCCGGGCATCAGGCGATCGAGTTCGGTGAGCGTTGAGCGCAGGCGGCGCGGCGCTTCGAAGACCAACGTGGCCAATCCGCGTTCGGCGCAATCCATCAGCGTGCGGCGCACCGCCGCGGGACGGCGGGGCAGGAAGCCGCCGTGGACGACGTTGGCGCCGACCAGGCCGCTGACGCTCCACAGCGCGACGCCCGCCGACGGGCCGGGAATCGGAACCACCGGCAGACCCGCCTGGTGAGCGGCGTGGACGGCGGCATATCCCGGGTCGCTGAGACCGGGCGTGCCGGCGTCGGAGACGATGGCGACGGACTCTCCACCGTGGATGCGGTGAAGCAAGCGCGCCGGCTCCACGCCGTCGTCGTGGTAGGGGACGACGTGGGTATCGATTTCGAAGTGGCGCAGCAAGGCTCGTGCGACGGGGACGTGTTCGGCGGCGATCAGGTCGACTTCTCGGAGGACCCGGAGGGCGCGCAGGGTGATGTCCTGGAGGTTGCCGATCGGAGTGGCGACGATGTAGAGGGTGCCTGGGTCGGAGGACATGGGGTCACTGTAGGGGTGATTGGGGGAGCCCCCCTCTGTCGCTCCGTGACGTCTCCCCCGCGAAGCGGGGGGAGAGTGGGAAGAGCGGGCGTTGTTTGGTCGTTTACGAAGCGATTGGGAAGGGTCGGGTATCTTATGCATACCGAAGCGGGCAGGACAGGCGGACTGTCACGTGCTTGTTTGCACGGACCATCGGCGTCAGACGAAGAGAGCGCGGCCATGTGCCGCGCTCATGCGTTTAACGGCCTGCCGTCGCTCGTGAAGCCAGCCACTGAAAGGGAGACAGATGACCACGTTGACGCAGCGCGAACAGCTGACCCCCGGTCAGGAGCTGGTGCAAGGAGCGTACGAGTCCGGCCTGGAGCCGATGCGCCATCCGCGGCGCAAGTCGCTGCAGGAGGCGTACGGGTTCGACGACGTGGCGATTGTGCCGGGCGTGCTGACGATCAACCCGGAGGTGACGGACGTCTCGGTCGAACTGGCCGGACAACTGCTCGAGATGCCGATTCTGGCCTCGGCGATGGACGCCGTCGTCGATCCGCATTTCGCGATCGAGGTCGGTCGACGGGGCGGGATGGCGGTGCTGAATCTCGAAGGTTTGCAGTGCCGCTTCGACGATCCGGTTGAAGTGCTGGAAGAGGTCGCGGCGAGCGACACGGAAACGGCGACCGAGATTCTGCAACGCGCGTATACGACGCCGATTCGCGACGAGCTGGTCGGTCGGCGGGTGCAGGAGATCAAGGACGGCGGCGTGCCGGCGGCAGTCTCGGTGACGCCGCCGAACGCCAAGCGACTGGCGCCGGCGGTCAAGGACGCGGCTCCGGACGTGTTCGTGGTGCAGTCGACCGTGACGACGGCGCGGCATCTGTCGCGTTCCGAGCGCGGGCTGATCCTGGGCGAGTTAATCTCCGACCTCGGCATTCCGACGCTGGTCGGCAACACAGTCGGGTTTGACGCATCGCTGGAGTTGATGGAAGAGGGGATTGCCGGTCTGCTGGTCGGCGTCGGGCCAGGGGCGGCCTGCACGTCACGCGAGGTGCTGGGGATTGGCGTGCCGCAGGTCTCGGCGACGATCGAGTGCGCCTACGCGCGCGATGTCTACTACGAGCGGACCGGGCGATACGTGCCGATCATTACCGACGGCGGGATTCGCACGGGCGGCGACTTCTGCAAGGCGCTCGTCTCGGGCGCGGATGCGGTGATGATTGGCTCGCCGTTTGCGGGAGCGTTGGAAGCGCCGGGTCGCGGGTTCCACTGGGGCATGGCGACGCCGCACGCAGAACTGCCGCGCGGCGTGCGGGTCCACGTGGGTCAACACACGACGCTAGATCGTCTGCTGTTCGGACCGACCTCGCGGACCGATGGGACGGAGAACCTGATCGGCGCGCTGCGGACCTGCATGGGCAGCGTCGGTGCACAGACGATTGGCGATCTGCAGCAGACGGAGATGGTGATCGCCCCGGCGATCAAGACCGAGGGCAAGCGCTATCAGATGATGCGGGACTAGGCCGTCACAGGGCCTCGTAGAAGAGGTCGAGCAGGCGGCGGGTGTGGCGGTGCTGCCAGCCGCCTCTTCCCTGATTCATGACATAACCCCAACCGACGCGGGCGTCGGGGTCGGCGAAGGCGAGTGAGCCTCCGCCGCCGAAGTGGCCGAAGGTGCGCGGGTTGGGGCCGAGGGGACGCTCGGCCATGGTCATCTGGAAGCCGGAGGCGAAGCGGGTTGGTCGGCCGAGGATGCGGTCGACGCCGTAGACCTGTTCAGCCGACATTTGATCGATGGTTGCGGGGTCGAGGATGTGGACGCCGTCGAGTTGGCCGTCGGTTGCGAGGGCGCCGAAGAGCCGGGCGAGGCCGCGGGCGGCTCCGTGGCCGGTGGTGGAGGGAAACTCGGCGGCTCGGTACTCGCGGGTGTTCTGAGACCCGGGGCCGCTCTGGATGTGGGGCGGATTTCGTCCGCCGAGAGTTTGCAGGGCGCTGGGCGGGGCGCGGCGGAAGTCGGGCGGCTGCTGGACGGGGAGCATGTCGGCGGTGCGGATGTCGTGTTCGGGCTTGGTGCCGAAGTGGAAGTCGAGATCGATGGGCTGGCTGAGGTCGCGCTGGAGGTGATCGCCGATTGAGCGTCCGGTGATTCGGCGGATGACTTCGCCGATCAGGAATCCCTGGGTGTTGGAGTGATAGCCGTGCGCTTCGCCGGGCGGCCACCAGGGCTCCTGCTCGGCGAGCGCTGTGGTCATCAGGTCCCAGTCGAGGAATGCGCCGTGCGGCAGCGGTCGGCGGATGGCGGCGAGGCCGCTCTGGTGGGTGAGGATCCAGCGGACGGGGATGTCGGCTTTGCCGTTCCGGGCGAACTCGGGCCAGTAGTCGGCGACGCGGCGGTCGATGTCGAGCTCGCCGCGTTCGGCCATGCGCCAGGCGAGGATGGCGCAGATCGCCTTGCCGACGGAGTAGCAGCAGACGAGCGTGTCATCGGCCCAGGGTTTGCTGTGTTTCGCGTCGGTCCAGCCGCCGTAGAGGTCGATGACGAGCTCACCGTTGAGCGTGACGGCGAGGGCCGCGCCGGTCTCGGAACGGTCGATGAAGTTCTGTTGGAACTGGTCCCTGACGGCGTGAAATCGGGGATCGCAGTCGCCCTGGACAGGAGCGTCGGCGGGTGACGGCAGCGGCTCGTCCTGCAGGGTCATCCGGCGATGATGCGGACGGCTCGGGGCTGCTGGGAGACGTCGTCGAGGACGGTGATGTCGGCGTTGGGCAGCATCTGGGCGGCGGCGTCGGCGATGGCGGACTCCTGGCCCGGATCGACCTCGAGGACGGCGATGCCGTTGGGGTGGAGGCGGGATGGGAGCTGCGTGATGAGGCGCAGGATCAGTTCGGTTCCGCGCGTGCCGGGTGTCAGCGCAACCCTGGGTTCGTGCTCGGAGACCTCCGGTTCGAGATCGCCGAGGCGACCTTCGGGGATGTAAGGAAGATTGGCGACGACGCAGTGGAATGGTCCCGGCAGGGGGGTGAGCAGGTCACCCTGGACGAAGGAGGCTTTTGGGCGCCGGAGCAGCCGCTGGGCATTGTCGCGGGCGATCACCAGCGCGTCGCGTGAGACGTCGCTGCAGATCAGATTGACGCCTCGGCGGTGTCGGGCCAGGGCGATTCCGACCGCCCCGGAGCCCGCGCCGACATCGGCGACCTGCGCGCTTCTGATTCGCGCCTGGCGCATGTGATCGAGCGCGGCGTCGACGAGCAACTCCGACTCGGGCCTGGGAATGAGGACATCCGGCGTGACGCGGAACTCGAGGCGGTAGAACTCGCGGGTTCCGGTGATGTACGCCAGCGGCTTGCGCGAGGTACGCTCCGCGACCGCTGCCTGGAACCGTTCCAGCGCGGCCGGATCGACCTCGTCGGTCAGCGAGGCGTAGAGCTGCGCCCGGCTGAGACCAGTGGCGTGCCGGAGCAGTACTTCCGCCTCGAACCGGGCGTCGTCGATCTCCGCACGTTCCAGATCGGCCGCGCCGGACAGCCAGATATCGCGGAGGATGGTGGGCGTGGTCATCAGGACGCTTCCGCCAGGAGCCGCGCCTCTTCAGCCGTGGCTGCGGCGTCAATCAGGGGGTCGAGGTGGCCGTCCAACATCCCGTCGAGGTCATGGCGGGTGAGGCCGATGCGGTGGTCGGTGACGCGGTTCTCGGGGAAGTTGTAGGTGCGGATCTTCTCGGATCGGTCGCCGGATCCGACCTGCGAGCGGCGGAAGTCGGCTCGTTCCCGCTCGGCCGCCATGCGCTGCTGTTCGTAGAGCCGCGCGCGCAGGACGGACATGGCCTTGATCTTGTTCTTGAGCTGCGAACGCTCGTCTGTGCAGGTGACGACGATGCCGCTCGGTTCGTGGGTGAGGCGAACGCCGGTCTGGACCTTGTTGACGTTCTGGCCTCCCGCGCCGCCGGAATGGAACAGGTCCAGGCGGATGTCGGACTCATCGAGGTCGACGTCGACCTCTTCCGCCTCGGGCATGACGGCGACGGTGGCGGTCGAGGTGTGAATCCGACCCTGCGCCTCGGTCTCGGGGACTCGCTGCACTCGGTGGACTCCGGACTCGTACTTGAGCCGCGAAAATGCGCCGTTGCCCTCAATCTGACAGATCACTTCCTTGAAGCCGCCCATGGCGTTCTCGGAGGCGCTGAGCACGTCGGTATGCCAACGCCGCCCCTCGGCATAGCGGACGTAGGCGCGGAGCAGGTCGGCGGCCCAGAGGCCGGCTTCGTCGCCGCCGGCGCCGGCCCGGATTTCGACGATCACGTTGCGCTCGTCGTTCGGGTCTGTCGGCAGCAGCGCGCGCCTGGCGTCGGACTCCAGTTGTTCGATCCGCTCACGGAGTTCGCCGAGCTCGGATTGGGCGAACTCGCGCATTTCTTCGTCGTCGGCTTCTTCAAGCACTTCCTGCGCCTGTTGCAGCTCCTCGGATGCGGCGCGGTAGTCGTTGAGCAGTTCGATCTTGGCCTGCAACGAGGCATGTTCCTTGGCCAGTGCCTGCAGGCGCGTGGGGTTGCCGGACGTGGCGGGATCCGCCATTTCCTGCTCAATCTCGTCGAAGCGCCTGCCGACGTCTTCGAGTCGTGACCACATGGCCGACGTATCTGATGCGGCGCTCGCAGGCATGGCGATCCTCAGTCCTGTCGCGGAGTATATGCAAGGCCGCTGAGTTCGCCGACGACCCGCTCGAGCTCGACTTCACGTTGATCCGACGTCTCAAGATCACGGAGTGTGACGCGGCCATCGGCGAGGTCGCGGGCACCCGCGATCACGGCGAAGCGGGCTCCGAGTCGATTGGCCTGCCGGAGTTGCGCCTTGAGCGAGCGCCCGCCGAAGGCGAGCGTGGCGGCGACGCCGCTGCGGCGGAGGTCGCCGGCGATCTTCGAGGCGGCCAGGTCGGCGCCGTCTCCGAGCGCGGCAATCAAGACCTCGGCGCCGCTGTTGCCGTCAGGCGCGAGGCCCTGCTCGCGCAGGTGGTGGGCCATGCGCTCGATGCCCATGCCGAACCCGATGCCGGGCGTCGGCGGGCCGCCGATCTGTTCGATCAGTCCGTCGTAGCGACCGCCGGCCAGGACGGTGACCTGGGAGCCTTCGACATCGGCGGGCACGATCTCGAACACCGTGTGTGTGTAGTAGTCCAGTCCTCGGACCAGCGTTGGTTGTTCTTCGTACGGGATGCCGAGCGCGTCGAGGTGCGACTTGACGGAGTGGTAGTACGCCTCCGACTCGGGCCGCAGGTGATCGGTGATCAACGGTGCGCCGGCCTGGAACGGCCTGGTACGTTCGTCCTTGCTGTCGAGCAGCCGCATCGGCGCGCGATCCCAGCGGGCTCGATCATCGGCTGCCATGTCCCCGAGGTGAGGCTCGAAGTGAGCCTTGAGCAGGGGCACGTAGGCGCGGCGGTCCTCGACATCGCCGATGCTGTTGAGCAGGATCTTGAGGTCGGTCAGACCGAGCGACTGGGCGACCCGCCAGCCGAGGTCGATCACTTCGGCGTCGAGGGCGGCGTCGCGAACGCCGATTGCTTCAACGCCGAACTGCGTGTGCTGACGGAAGCGGCCGGCTTGCGGGCGCTCATAGCGGAAGATCGGCAGGTGATAGGCGAGTTTGACCGGCTGACCGAGGTTGGCCATGCCGTGTTGCAGATAGGCGCGGCAGACCGAGGCGGTGCCTTCGGGACGCAGAGCGAGCCGGTCGCCGCCGCGGTCCTCGAAGATGTACATCTCCTTCTCGACGATGTCGGTGCCTTCGCCGACACCGCGAGCGAAGAGTTCAGCCTGCTCGAAGGTCGGCGGTTCGATGAATCCGAAGCCGGCCAGTCTCGCCTGCTCGCGGGCGTGACCGAGGATGTGCGTATGAAGCGCGTAGTCCTCAGGCAGCAGATCGCGGGTCCCGCGAGGAGTCTGAAACTGTCGACTGTCGGAGCTGCTCATGTTCGATCCTCAAGCCTCATCGTACAGACGACCCCCGAATTCACGCTTCGGTCCTGTTGCTACAACGGGTAAACGCGTTGGCGCTGACCGCCGCTTAGTATGATCGCCTTATGGCAACGCAGACCGTGCCCGCGGAAGTTGTCGACCTGACGAAGCACCCGACGCTCGACGTGCTGGTCGATGTGCTGGAGCAATACCTCGCTCCCACGGATCGCGACAGGGTGCTCGCGGCGTACGAGTACGCCAAGGACAAGCACGAGGGTCATCTGCGCCGATCCGGCCATCCCTACATCGAGCACCCGCTCGCCGCCGCCGTGACCTGCGCCGAGTTACAGCTCGATGTGCCGGCGTTGCAGGCGGCGCTGCTGCACGATGTGATGGAGGACTGCGGAGTTACGCGCTCGCAGCTCGTCAACGAGTTCGGCGTCGACGTCGCCAAGCTGGTCGACGGCGCATCGAAGCTCTCCGCGCTGCAGTTGCCGCATGTGACCGGCACCATCGACCGCGAGGTGCAGGCCGAGAACCTGCGCAAGATGTTCGTCGCGATGGCGGACGACGTGCGGGTCGTGATTGTCAAGCTGGCCGACAGGCTGCACAACATGCGCACCCTGGACGCGATGCGTCCGGAGAAACAGGTACAGATCTCGCGCGAGACGATGGATATCTATGCGCCGCTCGCGGCGCGGCTGGGGATCTGGCAGATCCGCGCCCAGCTTGAGGATCTGTCGTTCAAGTACCTGGAGCCCGAGGACTATCGACGCATTTCGGAGCTGGTCGCTTCGCGCCGCCAGACGCGCGAGCGATACCTGGGACAGATACGCGTGCAACTGGAGAATGCGCTCGAAGGCGCCGGGCTGAGCGCGCAGGTCCGCGGCCGGGTGAAGCACCTGTTTTCGATCCACGAGAAGATCAAGAAATACTCGGCTCAGGGCAAGTCGTTCGACGACATCTACGACCTGCTCGCGCTCCGGGTGCTGACGGACAGCACCAGCGACTGTTACGCGGTACTGGGCGTGGTGCATGGTCTCTGGCGTCCGCTGCCGGGTGAGTTCGATGACTACATCGCCAGCCCGAGGCCGAGCGGCTATCAGTCGCTGCACACGACGGCGTTCTGGTCGGCGTCGCACGCGGTGGAGGTGCAGATCCGTACGCACGACATGGACCAGGAGGCCGAGTACGGCGTCGCAGTGCACTGGGCGTACAAGGAGAACCGCCACAATGCGATGAACGATCGCGAGCGGATGTCCTGGCTGCGCCAGCTCGTGGAGTGGCAGGGCGAACTGGCCGGCGCGGACGACTTCCTCGAGACGCTGCGCTCCGACGTGTTCCAGGACCAGGTGTTCGTACACACGCCCAAAGGCGAGATCCTCGCGCTGCGCAGCGGCGCCACACCGCTCGACTTCGCCTTCCGGATTCACACCGACGTGGGCTATCAGTGCGTGGGCGCGAAGGTGAACGGCCGACTGGCGCGTCTCTCGACTCCGCTCGAGAACGGCGATGTGGTTGAGATCGTGACGAGCCGCACCGCGCGGGGTCCGAGCCGCGACTGGCTCAATCCGGCGCTCGGCTACGTGACTACGCAGCATGCCCGCACGAAGATCCGCCAGTGGTTCAACCGCCAGGCGCGGACGGAGAACATCGCCCGCGGCCGGGACGAGCTTGAGCGCGAGTTGCGGCGGCTGAGCCTGCGGATGTCGAATGTCGAGTCGGAGGTGATGGAGGCGACGCGCGCGAGGTCAATGGACGATGCGCTGGCGATGATCGGGGCAGGGGACATGACGGCGCACGCCGTGGCGCTGAAAGCGGCGGCTGCGGATGAAGAGGAAGTGCAAACCGCCGCCGAGGTCGAGGTCGTTGAGCCGCCGAGCGCGCCGAGCGCGGACGCCGTGCGCGTGCTGGGTGGATCGAACATGCTGACGCGGCTGGCGCCCTGCTGTTCGCCGCAGGTTGGTGAAGCAATCACCGGGTTCATCACACGCAGCCGCGGCGTCACGATTCATCGCAGCGAATGTCCGAACATCCTCGCCGTCGGCGAGGACGACCGCATTGTCCCGGTGCGCTGGAACACGTTCCGAGGCATGACGGAGGCTCGATTGAAGGTGGTGGGCTGGGATCGTGTGGGTCTGGCCCGCGACGTGGCTGCGATCTGCGCCGACGAGAACGTCAACATGGTGTCGTTCGTGACCGGCGAGCCCGACCACGGCGCGGTCACGTTGACCTTTACCGTCGAGGTCAGCGGTCTGAGACAGCTCCAGCGCGTGATGTCAAAGCTCGACGGCGTCCACGGGGTGATGAGCGTCGACCGCGAGCACTAGCGCTCGCTCCGGCTACGGCTTGAGCGCGGCGACCAGGCGATCGATGTCCGACTCGGGTGTGTAGAAGTGTGGCGAGGCGCGCAGTCGACCGAAGCGGACGGCGGTGACAATTCCCGAGTCCTGCAGCCGCTCCCATGTTTCGTCGACCGTCTCGTTCGCGGCCAATTCTTCAGGCGGGTCGAAGATCACGATGCCGCTTCGCTCGGAATCTCCCCAGGGCGAGAATATGGTGCAGCCGGCGTCCTCCAGCGCTGCACGAAGGTACGAGGTCACCGACTCCAGCTGCGACCAGACGTTGTCGATCCCGACGTTGAGCAGATGACGGACCGAGGCGCGCAGCCCGAGCATGGTGGCGGTCGGTGTGGCGCCGGGTTCGAAGCGTGATGCGGTCGGCGAGAGAATCAGTTCTTCGTTGCCGGCCTCCAGGCCGCCGTCCATACTGTTTGCTCCGAGCACCGGGGGAATCAGACCGTCGATCAGTTCCTCGCGGATATAGAGGATGCCCGATCCGGTCGGGCCGAGCAGCCACTTGTGACCGCCGGCGGCGAGAATGTCGATCTCGTCGTGCGCCACATTGACCGGCAACGCGCCGGCCGACTGGATCGCGTCGACCGAGAGCAGACCGCCGACGGCGTGGACGGCGTCGGCGATCGGTCGGAGACTGGATCGAAATCCACTGCCCCACTGGACGTGGGAAATGCCGACCAGCCTGGTTCGTTCGTTGACGGCCGAGATGATGTCCTCGGTCGGAATTCGGCCGTCTTCGTTCTGGTAGACCACGTCCAGCTCGACGCCGCGCTGTTGCAGCATGTTGTAGAAGTGCCGGTTCGACGGATACTCGGCGTCGGTGACGAGCACGCGGTCTCCGTCCTGGAGGTTGAGGGCTCCGGCAGAGACCGACACGCCGGTCGCGGTGTTCGGCACAAACGCAATCTCGTCCGCGCTGCGGGCGCCGATCAGTTCGGCCGACACGGTGCGGAAGTCCGCCATGTCGTCCATCCAGGTCGAGCCGAAGTAGCCGGCGCGTCCGGCCTGGTCGGCATAGTCGTGGACGGCCTGCGCGACATCCGCCGGTAACGGCGAGACGCCGGCGTGGTTGAAGAATGCGAGACCGCTGTCGAGGACGGGATAGGGATTGTTGGTCATGGTTGGCTCTCCACTCGACAGGCTACAGACCGGTTGTGATGAAACGGAGAGGGGCGCACTTGCGCGGTAGCGAATGTGTGTTCTATGATGCCGATCAGTCAAAGAACACACGTTCCGTAGATGTGTTCTGGCAAGCGCGAAGAGGAAGACCGACATGCATACGCGAGTCAACGGCGGCGCGGTCATCGGCCTGGACGGAGCGCCGATCTGCGTGGAGGTGGATATCTCCGCCGGCATGCCCAAGACGACGATCGTCGGACTTCCCGACGCGGCAGTCGACGAAGCGCGAGAGCGGGTCCGCTCGGCGATCCGCAACGCCGGCGCCGGGTTCCCGACCAAGCGGGTGACGGTCAATCTCGCGCCGGCCCACATTCGCAAAGAGGGCGCGGGATACGATCTGCCGATCGCCGTCGGCATGCTGGTCGCCACGGGTCAGGTCTGCGAGTCGGCGGTACAGGACACGCTGTTCCTGGGTGAACTGGCGCTGGATGGCGAGCTTCGCCACGTGCGCGGCGTGCTCTCGGTGGCGGCGGCGGCGCGCGACGCCTCAGTGCGGCGCATCGTGGTGCCCAAGGTCGATGCCGAAGAGGCGTCGCTGATCGACGGGATCGAGGTCGTGGCGGTCGATTCGCTGCGCGACTGGATCGAGATCGCGACGGAGGAACGTCCGCTGTCGGACGCGATCTGGCCGACGACCAACCCGACGGAGGAAGATCCGGGCTCGGCGTACGACGGTCACGACTTCTCGGACGTTCGCGGGCAGGAGCACGTCAAGCGAGCCCTGGAAGTCGCGGCGGCCGGCGGTCACAATCTGCTGATGTGCGGCCCGCCCGGCGCCGGCAAGACCCTCCTGGCCTCCTGCCTGCCCGGCATTCTGCCTCCGCTTACGACGCAGGAGGCCCTGGAGGTGACCAAGATCGCTTCGGTGGCCGGCATGACCGGCGGGAACCAACTGATTCGCGAGCGACCATTCCGGGCGCCGCATCATACGATCTCGAATGCCGGCCTGGTCGGCGGCGGTCAACGTCTGCGTCCCGGCGAAGTGACGATGGCGCACCGAGGCGTCCTCTTCCTGGACGAGTTGCCGGAGTTCTCGGTGCGGGCGCTCGAGACCATGCGGCAGCCGCTCGAGGACCGGCACATCACGATCTCGCGCGCGCACGGGACGGTGACCTATCCGGCCGATATCTGCCTCGTTGCGGCGATGAATCCCTGTCCGTGCGGGAACTTCGGGACCGAGCAGCACTGCACCTGCTCGGACGGCGCCGTGTACCGCTATCAGCGACGAATCTCGGGGCCGGTGCTGGATCGCATCGATCTCTTCGTCGATGTGCCTCGGGTGGATGTTCAGAAGCTGATGGAATCCTCGTCCGCGGGCGCGCCTCCGAGCGCCGAACCATCGTCCGAGGTCCGGCAGCGGGTCGTGCGGGCGCGCCGGGTGCAGCAGCAGCGATTCGGCGCCTGCGGGCCGAATGCGAACGCTTCGCTCTCGGCGCGCGAGGTCAATCGTCATTGCTACGACGTGCTCGACGACCGGGCTCGCACCCTGATCCAGGAGGCGGTCGACCGGCTCAGCCTCTCGGCGCGCGGCTTCCACCGCGTGCTCAAGGTGGCGCGAACGATCTCGGACCTGGCCGAATCCGAAGTGATCACGGCACAGCACGTGGCCGAGGCGGTTCAGTATCGGAGGCGGTCGAAGCTCGCGTAGCTGCGGAGCTTGTGGACACAAGTTTGCGGTTCGCTAACGGCATGTTCCAGAGAGCTTTACGCCTCGCCCACTTCTTGTTAATCCTTGATTCAACCGGTCCTTCATAGCCTGCGTCAAGCGACTGACTGAGAGACCATGCACCAGAGCGGGAAAGGGATTGAAACACATGAGCACGGACAACTCGACCGACGGTTTTGCTCCGCTGAGCTGGATTTCGCGCCGGGCGCGCTCGGCGTATCACTGCGCGATTTCATGCGACGACGCCTGTTTCAGGCCCGCGCCGAACCAGAGCGGCAACGAGCCGTTTGCGGCCATTCTGAACCGCCGGATTTCGCGTCGGTCGCTGGTCAAAGCGACGATCGCGGGCGCTCCGTTGTTGGCGCTGAGCACGTCTCCGCTGGGCTCGCAGATCTTCGGCTCCGCTCCATTGACCAACCAGGCCGATGCATCGTCGAGCACCGTCGGCCTGCAGAGCATTCCGCACGACAACGAGGACGTGATCAACACCGCGGACGGCTACAGCTCGAACGTCCTCATCCGCTGGGGTGACGGCGTGGTCCCGGGCGCGCCGACGTTCAGCCTGGACGGTCAGACGGCCGAGGCGGCGGCCAAGCAGTTCGGCTTCAACTGCGACTACAACGGGTTTTTCCCCTTGCTGCCCGGCCAGAGCCAGCGCGGTCTGCTTGGCGTCAACCACGAGTACACCAGCGGCATCGACATGTTCCCCGGCTACGACGCCGACAACGTGACTCCCGAACAGGCGGCGATCGAGATCGCCTCGCACGGCATGTCGGTGGTCGAGGTCTCGCGTGCGGACGATGGTTCCTGGTCGTACAACCCGTCCTCGCCGCACAACTTCCGGATTACCGGCGAGACGCCGATGACGTTGACGGGTCCGGGCGCGGGCAGCATCTACACGATCACCAATGCCGACCCGAGCGGCGTCGACGTCCGAGGCATGTTCAACAATTGCGCTGGCGGCCGTACCCCCTGGGGTACGATCCTGACCGCCGAGGAAAACTTCAACCAGTACTTCGCCAACGCCGGCGAAGAGACTCGCGCCGCCCGTTACGGGATTCCCGAGGCGGGCACGCGGCGGCACTGGGAGAACTTCTACGACCGGTTCGACCTGAACATGGAGCCGAACGAGCCGAACCGCTTCGGCTACCTGGTCGAGATCGATCCGTACGACCCGACCTTCACCCCGCGCAAGCACACCGCCATGGGCCGGTTCAAGCACGAGGCGGCGACGGTCACGCTGTCGGACGACGGCCGCGCGGTGGTGTACTCGGGCGACGACCAGCGGTTCGACTACGTCTATAAGTTCATCAGCAACGACCGGTACAACATCTTCAGCCGTTCGGCCAACCTCGACTTGCTGTCGACCGGCACGCTGTTTGCCGCGAAGTTCAACGACGACGGCACCGGGGAGTGGTTGCCGCTGGTCGCCGGCAGCCCGCAACTGCCGACCTGGACAACCGCGGGCGTCGCAACGTTCACGCGCCTGGCAGCCGACGCGGCCGGAGCGACGCCGATGGACCGGCCGGAGGATATCGAGGTCAATCCGGTCAACCACCGTGTGTACATCGCCCTGACCAACAACACCCGCCGCGCGTCCGAGGATGTCGATGGCGCCAATCCCCGTGGGCCGAACACGCACGGTCACATCCTCGAGCTCACCGAGAATGGCGGGGACGCGGCATCGCGGCGCTTCACCTGGGACATCTTCATTCTCTGCGGCGACCCGGCCGACGCGGAGCAGGAGACATACTTCGCCGGTTTCGACAAGAGCGAACTCGACTCCATCTCCGCGCCCGACAACCTGGCCGTCGACGCCAACGGGAACCTCTGGATCTCAACCGACGGTCAGCCGAGCAAGCTCGGTCAGGCCGACTCGATCTACGTCGTGCCGACGGCAGGACCGGAGCGCGGCCGGATTCGACGGTTCATGACCGGTGTGCCGGCGGGTGAGATGGCCGGACCCGAGTTCACTCCGGATTTTGCGACCCTCTTCGTCAGCGTCCAGCACCCGGGTGAAGACGGAGGGCTGGACGAGCCGACCAGCACCTTCCCCGATGGCGACTTCCCGCGCCCCAGCGTGGTCGCGGCCTACAAGGACGACGGTGGCGTGGTCGGGACGTAGTCTCCACGCCGCCAGCACGCGCAGAGAAACAACGCCGCTCCTACGGGTGCGGCGCCGCTGCGACTTCGGCGCTGCGGTTGGTCGACGGTGATATCGTGGCCATTCGGCCCCCGTAGCTCAGGGGATAGAGCACCGGCCTCCGGAGCCGGGAGCGTAGGTTCGAATCCTACCGGGGGCGCCAGCTTCGCGGATCCTAGAGGTCCGTACGCCAGGTGATCAGCATCCCGCGCGACGGCATGCGCCAGGTGGGAATGTAGCCGTCGTCACGCATGAACAGCTCGCCAAGTCGCGGCCGGACGCGTTCGGCGACCGCTTGTTGGTCGCGTGGATTCAACTCGTCGAAGATGAACTGAAGCGCCTCGTCGTCATTGCTGCGCGGAGCCTCCGGCCAGGTGTACGGCAGGTCCACAACCAGCACATCGGGCACGATGTCGATCTCCCACAGCACCGGCAGCAACTCGCGGTAGCCGGGCGCGGGCAGTTCCGGCTCCTGGAATGCGATCCGGAAGAGTTCGCCGTTCACGTTGGGCGGCGGGACCGTCCAGGTGAGGATGGCCACACGGCGGCGCGCCGCCTGATTCATCGCCTCGAGAAAGGGAACGATGTCCGAGACGAAGTACGTGACGTCGGCGCAGACGACCAGGTCGGCGCTGAGCGGCTTCGAGAGGGGCCAGGTTGAAGCCAGAGCCTGCGCGTTGGTGATCTCGTGCTCATCGACGGAGAGTTGGAATTGGCGTCGCATCGCCGCCGACGGCTCGACGTTCAGCAGTGACCGGCCGCGCAATGCCAAGGGCAACCCGACGCGTCCGGCGCCTCCGCCGATTTCGATGATGTCGTCTTCCATCTCCATCCGGCGAACCACCTCGCGGATGAGCGCGTCGGGGAGCTTGGTCGGGTCGGTCCGATAGCTGGGCGCGTATCGCTGCCAATGCGCTTCATCGATAGAGGTGGCGAGGCGCTGCTGCTGTCGCTCGCGTGCGATCACCATCTTGCTGTAACGTTCCGCAGCGCTCATGTTCGTCTCGCCTCCGTTGTTTGCCGACATCGTCATAACGTGGGGCGGTGATAGCGTAAGTCCTTGGATGCCACTCGTCTGAACCAGGCGTCGGAAGGGACCATCGGTGTCGCAGCGAGGTCGCAGCGCTCGAACACGTCCCCAGCGCCTGGCGCGCCGCCGAGCCACCTCACGAGGGTTCGATCGCGGCGGCGTGCGCCGATCCAGGCTGTTTTCTCGCCCGGTCATCGCCACAGTCGGGTTGGTCCTGGCCGTCACGTTGATCGCCAGTCTGGCCGTTGTTGCGTTCGACAGCAGCGGTCCCGCGCCAACCGTCGATCCGCCGCCCGTGCGACGCACCGGCTCCGAGGTCGACATCGGGGCGGTCGAAGGCAAGCCGATGTGGGACGCGCCTCCGGTCTTCAGCCTGACAGAGGGCGTCGATTACAGCGCGGAGATTGAGCTGGAAGGCGGCGAGGTCGTCGTGATCGACCTCTACGAGGAACTCGCGCCGGAACACGTCAATAACTTCGTCTTCCTCGCGCAGGAAGGCTTCTACGACGAGTTGACGTTCCACCGAGTGGTGCCGGGCTTCGTCGCGCAGGCCGGCGATCCGACTGCGACCGGCACCGGAAGCGCCGGCTACACGCTGCACGACGAGCCGATCCACGACGGCAACGAGGAGGCGCTGTCGGTGACGCCGATCGGCGTCGTATCGATGGCGCGCAGCGGACTGGGCGCGTCGTCGTCTCAGTTCTTCATCAAGCTCGGCGACCAGGCCCATCTGGATGAACAGGGCTTTACCGCCTTCGGCGCGGTGACCTCGGGACTCGATCTGCTGTATGCGTTTGACTCCCGCGATCCCGCCAACGTGCCTCCGCCCCCGGCCGGGGCGCGGATCGTCGAGATACGAATCATCGAGCAATAGCAGGCGGCAACCGCGCTTGCCAAGGGAAACCGAGGTTTGGGATGGCCAGCTACAACCAGCGACCGGAGATGGCTCTCAAGGAGGGCGTGACCTACGGCGCGACGATTGAGATGGAAGACGGCGGCACGATCGAACTCGAACTCTGGCCGGACAAAGCGCCGGAGCACGTGAACTCGTTCGTCTTCCTGGCCCGGGAAGGCTTCTACGACGGCGTCACGTTCCACCGCATTATCAGCGGGTTCATGGCGCAGGGCGGCGACCCGACGGGTACCGGCACGGGCGGTCCCGGCTACAACGTGCCGGCTGAGTTCAACGACTCGAAGCACGTCGAGGGCGTGCTGTCGATGGCGCGCGCGCAGGACCCCAACTCGGCGGGCAGCCAGTTCTTCATCTGCAACGCCGACGCCACGTTCCTTGACGGGGAATACACGGCGTTCGGCAAGGTCACGTCCGGCATGGAAGTCGTGCACGGGTTCCCGGAGCGCGACCCGCAACGCGCTCGCGAGCCCGGGCCGGCGATGAAGTCGGTGACGATCAGCGAGTCCTAGCCGAGCAGGTCCCCGAATGAATCGGGGACTGGAGCATCATGTCGTCTCAGCCGCCGCAGATCCCACCGATTCCGCCGGTCGCGGTCGTGCTGCGCGTCGTCTCGATTCTGGGGATGGGCTTGACCTTCTCCGGCTGCGTGCTGGCGATGGTCGCCGCCGAATGGTGGTGGGCGATCGGGACCGGGATTGCGTTCGTCCCGTTCATGCTGATGATGGGCATCGTCGACCGGTTGATCCCCGACGTGTCCGAGTGGGCGGCGGAGAACACGCCGCCTCGGGATCGGGAGCCCTCACCCTAACCCTCTCCCAGAGGGAGAGGGGACTGGGGGCGCTGTCCCTCAGGAGAGAGCAGGGATTGCGCGGCGTTAGTCGTCGATTCTCGCGGTGGCCGAGCCCTTGACGACCTCGGCGCCGTCCTGGTTGACGGTTGAGACCGAGAGGTCGACGAGGCTGACTCCGTCTTCCTCGCGGATGTCCTCGATCGTGGCGATGGCTGTCAGCGTGTCGCCGGGCCACACCTGCGCGACGAAACGCACGCCGTACTTGGTCAGGCGACCGTCGCCGACGTAGTTCGTCAGCATCTTGCCGGTCAGCCCCATGCTGAGCATGCCGTGCGCGAAGACGGTGGGGTATCCCGCGACCTGGGTCGTGAAGATCTCGTCGGTGTGGAGCGGGTTGTAGTCGCCGGAGGCGCCGGCATACTGGATGATCTGCGTGCGGGTCAGGTTATCGACGACCTGCTCGCTGTGCCGGTCGCCGACGCTGAGGTTCGCTTTGCTGAGCGGCATCGTTGGCTCTTTCCTGTTGTTGCTTCTCGATGGAGGCGGCTACTCGACGACGCGTGAGGTCTGGACGCCCACCGAGCGGGCGGTCACGACGAGAACGCCGTCCTGGTTGTAGTACTCGGTGATCGACTCATTGAAGCTCAGTGAACCGCCGCGGCGGCCCTCGCGGGTCCAGCTCTTGCCGGGCTTGTCGACGGCCTTGAGCACGTCTCCGGGCTGGATCGGGGCGTGGTACTCGTAGTGCTGCTCGGCGTGGAAGCCGGTGCCGCCGCTGCCGCCCGACGACTCGCGCTTCACGCCGGTCGGTTCCTTACCCGAGCCGAACCAGGGCTCGCCGACCACCGGTCGGAGGACGTAGCCGTCGGTGAATTGCGCCGAGGCCTGGACGAAGGTCGGCGGCGGGATGACGTGTCCGGGCTCGGTGTCGGCTGCCTCGCCGGCATCGTGATAAATCGGGTTGTCGTCGCCGATCGAGCGGGCGAAGAGCATGATGTGCCCGGCTTCAATCGGGAAGTGGTCGGTGGCCACTGGCGGGTCCTTTCGAAACGTTCTGGAGCGTACGGGCGATAGCTTA
Organism: Dehalococcoidia bacterium; assembly: GCA_965204335.1. Taxonomy (GTDB): domain Bacteria; phylum Chloroflexota; class Dehalococcoidia; order Bin125; family Bin125; genus Bin125. Next base: position 2,013,202 of record OZ241982.1, read on the forward strand.
ACGGACACTGCCGTGAGCATCGAATGATCGGTCGGACGCCATGACGAAGCCGTTTGCCGAGTTGCGAGTCGTGGAGCTGGCCGGATCGCACGCCGGCGCGTTCGCGGGCAAGATCTTCGCCGACTACGGGGCGCAGGTGGTCAAAGTCGTCCCGCCGGACGGAGATCCTCTGATCCACCATGGAGAGTTGCTCGGGTCGCACAGTCTGGGCGATGCGGAGGTTGGCTCAATCTGGGCCTTCTGCAACACGTCGAAGCAGGTGCTCGAGGGCGACCATCGCTCCCCCGAGGTTGCGGAGTTGGTCTCCACGGCGGATGTCGTGGTTGAGAGCTCGGCTCCTGATCCACTGACGCCCGTCAGCTCAGGCCTGCAAGCGCCGACGACGGTCAAGGTCTACATTTCGCCGTTCGGGCTGTCTGGTCCCTGGTCCGATCGCAGGTCGAACGTCTTCACGGACGACGCCGCCAGCGGGCACATGTACCTCAACGGCGAAGCGGACCGGCATCCGTTCCGGCGGCACGGGCGTCACACGGAGTACGCCGCGGGTATGTACGGGTTCATCGGCGCCCTGGCGGGACTGATCGCGCGTGAATCGACCGGGCAGGGGCAGATGGTTGAGGTGTCGCACCTCGAGGCGATGGTCGCGATGCATCAGCACACGACGACGATGTGGACCCACGCCGGACACATTCTCAAGCGAGACGGCAATGCTCAGCCGGGGATGTGGCATCCGGCCGGCGTCTACGAGTGCGCCGACGGCTTCGTGTTCCTCGGCCATGCGACGGGGAGGAAACTGGAGCCGTTTCTTCACGCGGGCGGCCAGGGTCATCTGTTTGAAGACCCTCGGTTCGCGACGAACGAGTCGCGAGGCAGAAACAAGCGCGCGTTCGACGAGGCAATGCGTCCGTGGCTGATGTCGAAGACATCGAGCGAACTCTGCGATCTCGGAGAGGCGACGTTTTCGCCGATGGGTCCGGTCTGGAGCACTCACGAGTTCCTGGGCGATCCGCATATGGCGGCGCGGGAGTTCTTCGTCCCGCTCGACCGCGAGCGCGGCGCCGAGGTCATTCCTCGCGGCCCGTTTCGGCTGGGATCGGACCTGGCCGGCGGCTCACCACGACCGCCAACGAGCGTGAGCCTGGACAAACTCTCTGACCCGGTTGAACCGGTCGGTCCGCCGACGAGCGACAGGGATCTTCAGCACGGACCCTTGTCGGGGCTGCGGGTGCTCGACCTGACGCGCGTCTGGGCCGGACCGATCGCCGGTCGATTGTTGGGCGATCTGGGCGCCGAGGTGATTCACATTGAATCTCCATGGAATCGCGGCCCGCAGGAGGTGGCCGACGATCTCCCCGAGCTGACGCACCTGTTCCCGGACAACGAGCTCGGCGAGCGCCATTGGAATCGGAACGGCGGCTTCAACAAGCTGGCTCGCAACAAGAAAGGGATATCGCTCGACCTGTCGACCAGCCGAGGTCAGCAACTGTTCCGCGGGCTGATCGGCGAGGCGGATGCCATCCTCGAAAACTACTCGCCGAGAGTGTTCCCTCAATGGGGCCTGGACTGGGCTTCGCTGAAACAGGTCAACCCCTCGATTATCCATACGTCGATGCCGGGCTACGGCGCCACGGGCCCCGGCGCCAATCGGGTCGCGCTGGGACCCGTGATCGAAGCGGCCACAGGCATGACGATGATGGCGGGCTACGCAGACGGCATCCCCTTCCGCTCCGGCGTCGCCTGGCCCGATCCGGTGTCGGGCATGAGCGCGGTGGCCGGGACGCTGGTCGGTCTCTGGCGGCGGATGTCCTCGGGCGGCGACGCCCAACGGGTCGAGACGGCGATGATCGAGTCGATGGGCACGTTCGCCGGCGACGAGCTGTTGTCGGCGCAGGTCGTCGGTCAGCCTCCGCCTCGGCGAGGCAACCGCGAGCCGGGCGTCGCGCCGCAGGGCGTCTACCGCTGCTTCGGCGACGACCGCTGGATCGCGATTTCGGTCACATCGGACGAAGAATGGCGATCACTGTGTCAGGTGGCCGAGCTGCCGGACGAATGGAACGACTGGGAACTGTGGGAGCGCGAGGCGCGCCACGACGAGATTGACGTGGCGCTGAATATCTGGACTCGGTCGATCTCACCAATGAACGCGACGATGAGATTGCAGGCAGAGGGCGTGATCGCCGCCGGCCTGGCCGACGCACGGGACTTGCTGGAGTCCGTGCAGCTCGCGTCGAGAGGATTCTGGGCCGAAGTCGGCGGCGTCGATATGGGCGTCTTGCGCTATCCGGGATGTCCGATTCGATTGAGTGAGACGCCGGTCACGTATCGACGCGGCGCTCCCGGTCTGGGCGAACACAATGCCGAGGTGTTGTCGGAGCTGCTGGACATGACCGAAGCGGAGATCCGGGAGTTGCTGGCCGAGGGGGTGATCGCCGACCGCCCGCCGAGCACTGCGGACGTGTGACGGCCGCGGGATCTGTTCGTTGACGTGGTCGGGGTGGGCGGATTTGAACCGCCGGCCTCACGGCCCCAAACCGTGCGCTCTGCCAAGCTGAGCTACACCCCGTCGTCGCTCACTCTATGGACTCACTGTATGGGCATCGATGTCTCAGTCGACCTGCACGGCGCCGACCAGTTCCGAGATGTCCGTCACGCCGTTGTCCCGGCAATAGTCGATCAGCTCTTCCAGGACGCGAACCGAGGCGTATGGATCGCGGAAGGACGCCGTGCCGACCTGAATGGCGCTGGCGCCGGCGAGCAGGAACTCGACTGCGTCGCGGCCGTCGACGATGCCACCGCAACCGATGACGGGTATCTCGACCGCGCGAGCCGTTTCCCAGACCAGGCGCAGCGCGAGCGGCTTGATTGCCGGACCGGTGAGTCCGGCAACGGGACGATTGGTCCTCGGCCTCCGGGTCCGGACGTCGATGTTCATGCCGACGAATGAGTTGGCCACGCAGAGCGCGTCCGCGCCCGCATCCTCGCAGGCGCGCGCGACAACGCTGATGTCGGTCACATCGGGCGTGAGCTTGGCGATCACCGGCAACGTGGTCGAGGTCACGACCGCCTCCACGACGCGAGCCGCGGCTGCCGGATCGCGGCCGAAGGCGACTCCCCCAACGTCGAGGTTGGGACACGAGATGTTGACTTCGAGGCCGGCCACGCCGGGTGCGCCGTCGAGCACCTGGGCGAGTCGCGCGAACTCGTCCACGGTGTCGCCCAGCATGTTGACGACCACGGGTACGTCCCACGTTTCCCAGACGGTCGCGACGTCGCTCAACAGGCGGCGGACGCCGACGTTCTGGAACCCGATGCTGTTGAGCATCCCCGCCGGCGTCTCGACGATCCGCGGCGTCGGATTGCCGCGCCGGGGCTTGAGCGTGACGCCCTTGGAGAGGATGCCGCCGAGCCGGTTGATGTCGAACAGTCGGGCAAACTCGAGCCCGTTGCTCGATGTGCCCGACGCGGTCATCACCGGATTGCGGAGGATCAGTTCGCGCTTCGCGCCGGGGGCGAGATCAACGCTGAGGTCCGGCATGGGTGTGTGTGAGCGCTGGGCCGGCTGATCAGGCGTTTCGATGAACGACGAGGGCATGCTGCCTCCTGCCGCGCATGCTAGGGCGCGGGAGCCCTCACCCTGACCCTCTCCCAGAGGGAGAGGGGATCGGAGGGAGAGGGGACCAGAGAGGAATCAGTAGGGGTTGGCGTGAACGGGCGCTAGTTGTCGCTCTCGACGGATCGGCGGCGCTTGGAGATGCCCATGTCGTTCCAGCGCGAGCGGCCCTCCTGGCGGTCCCAGATCGAGTCCTCGGAGGAGTTGCGGAACTCTTTGGTCTCGCCGCAGCTGCAGACCCCCTGGGACATCGGGCCGTCGGGGGCGTCGATCACCCAGTGGTGAATGTGAGTGGGCGCTTCGGTCTTCAGGCGAGTCTTGGACGGCATTCAGTGAACCTTCCTGGGGCTGGGCAGCCGGGCTGAAGACGCAACCCGCGCTCTGGCAGACCCATGTGAGCAGGACGCTACGTAGGTACATCTCGCTGGGCAATACACCATGAGACACACTTCCGGCGCGCTTGTAAAGTGGAATACGCGCCTGTAACTGCTTGACGATTCGGAGCTCGATCAGGTTCCCAACCGGGGGATTCAGAGCGTTTCGAGGTCCGATTTTCCCGTGTCGCGGGTCCTGATCGGGCGTCGAAGGCAGAGGTCCGGGACGACATTGGGGTACGATGCACGTAGCGCGGTCTGGCTCAGCCGCCGAAGCGGGCATGATTCCAAGCGCAACGACTCACATTGAATTCGAAGCAATACGACTCGGCACTCCACACGACCGGCCCCGATGGGCCGACATCTCGCCAGCACCGCCCCGGGCTCCAGACCGGTGTTCACTGTATCCCGATCCGTCGGACCGGAGACTGAGGCGGCTGTGGTCTGGCGGCGGCTGACGGGTCGAGGCGACGGCCGGGACGGGAACGGGGACGGCATGGCGCTCAGCGACGAGGCGGTACGTGACGCCCTGCGGACCGTGCGCGATCCGCAGTTGGGCCGGGATCTGATCTCGCTGCGCATGTTCGGTGGATCGGTGATTGATGACGGTTCGGTCACCGTCCATCTCACGCTGCCGATCCATGGTTACCCGTCGGAGGATGCGCTCAAGGAGCGAATCTCCAACGCATTGGCGAAGGTCGGAGCCGAGGCGGTGGACTTCGACATTCGCATCGATGTGCCGTCCTGGCAGGGCAACGGTCAGCAAGCCGCGATCGGCGGGGTCAAGAACATCATCGCGGTGGCCTCGAACAAGGGCGGCGTGGGTAAATCGACGATTGCGACCAACCTGGCGGTGGCGTTGGCGCAGTCGGGCGCGGCGGTCGGGCTGGTCGACGCCGACGCCACCGGTCCCAACCTGCCGACGATGTTCGGCCTGCCCAGTGGTTACCAGGCGGAGAGCGACCGAGGATTGCATCCGGTGGAGCGCTACGGCGTGAGAGTGATCTCGCTCGGCTTCCTGATTCCACCGGGCGCGCCGGTCGTCTGGCGCGGACCGATGATCGGCTCCGCGATCCGGCAGTTGCTGCACGATGTCGAGTGGGGCGAGGTCGACTACCTGCTGATCGACCTGCCGCCGGGCACGAGCGACGCTTCGATGTCGATGGCGCAGGAAGCGCCGATTGCCGGTGCGGTGGTCGTCTCGACGCCGCAACAGGTGGCGCTGGAGGACGCAAGCAAGGCGGTGACAATGTTCGAGAAGCTCGACGTGCCGGTCTTCGGCATTGTCGAGAACATGTCCTACTTCATCACGCCGGACACGGGTCAGCGGTTGGAGATCTTTGGGCATGGCGGCGCACGAGACGCCGCAGACGATCTGGAAATTGACTTTCTGGGCGAGGTTCCCCTCGCGACCGAGGTCCGCGCGGGCGGCGACGACGGCAAGCCGATCGTCGCGTTCGAGGCGGAGAACCCGGCGGCTGAGGCGTTCGCCGCAATCGCGACACGAGTCGCGGTCAAGGCGGCGGCTTCGGCGCTGTTGCAAGCGCCGACGATCCCCGTCCTATGAACGGAGAGCTAGGTAATGGCAAGGTTTTTGAGGCGAGCAGCGTCGACTGAACGCTCCGCCGACGAACAGAACGAACAACAGACGCAACCGGCCGCGAAGAATCAGACGGCCGCGCCGGAGTCCCAGAAGAGGCCGGCGATGAACTCCCTGGTCGAACCACCGGCCAGAGCGCCGTCCCGGCGCGGATCGCGGCGCCGATCTTCGGGCGCGAACGGTTCGAGCACGCCGGCGGCACCCGCGAACAAGCCGTCCGGGCGTCGTGGATCCCGTCGCGGCCAGCAGGAGACGCCACCTGCCGATCCCACGGAGAAGATGCTGGCGCTGCTGGAGCGTCAGACGGCGTTGCTGGAGCAGCAAGGCAAGACGATCGAACAACTGGCCGAATCACAGTCATTGCTCACCGAGACGCTGCTGGGACAGCGCGGCGAGGATGCGATTCCGGCCCGAATCGAGGTCCTGCCCAGACTGGCGATCTTCGTCGATGTGCCCAACATCCTCTACGGCGCCGAGTCGTCGGGCGTGCGCCTCAACTGGGGCAAGGTTGCCGACTTCCTGTCGCACGGACGCACGCTGGTCCGGGCCATCGCATATGCGCCGATATCGGACGATCCGACCGCGCGGACGGAGAACGAGCGATTCGTCGTCCCGTTCCTCGATCATGGCTACCGGATTGCGACGAAACCGCTGAAGCGATTCACCGGCGGATCGGTCAAGGCCAACTTCGATGTCGAACTGGCGATCGACGTGCTGACGATGTCGGATCGCGTGGACGTGATCGTGCTGGTCTCGGGGGACGGCGACTTCCGCCGCCTGGTCGAGATCGTCGGGGCGCGCGGCGTGCGGGTCGAGGTGATGGCCTTCGGCAAGAGCACGTCGTCCGACCTGCGCCAGGTCGCGGACCGTTACATCGACATCGCGCAATACGCCGATCAACTGCGGGACTAGGCGTCCGGCGGCCAGTGGGAGCCCGCCGTGCGGGCGCCGGGCTATTCCGCCGCGAAGTAGCGGGCGCCGTCGCGTCGAGCGGCTCGCCCCAGGCCGGGGAACGTGAAGTGGCCTGAGGCGATCAGCGCGTCTTCCGCTTCGATCTGGTCGAACAGCCTATGCCGGCTGGCGGTCGAGTCGGTGGTGTTGACATCGGCGCCGGGGCACCAACCGGTTTCGCTGAGCTGCACCATATGATGCGCCGCGTCGCCGAGGACGTACGCTTTCTCGCCGCCGCTGCTGACCGCGAACGACACGTGGCCGGGCGTGTGGCCCGGCGTCGGAACCGTGATGACTTCCGACGTGAGCGCACGTTCGCCTTCGACGAAGTCGACTAGTCCGGCGTCGACGATGGGGCTGAGGACGTTGTCGTAACCGGCGCCCTGCTTGAGCTCGTCGCTGCTGGTCCAGTAGTCCCACTCGGTCTGCTGGATCAGGTGTCGCGCGTTGGGGAACTGCGGCACGGGCGTCCCGTCGTTGTCCCAGGTGTTCCAACCGGTGTGGTCGAAGTGCAGGTGCGAGAAGGCGACGATGTCGATGTCGTTGGGCGAGACGCCCGCCTCTTCCATCACCGTGGGCAGCGCCGGCGGCTCCTTGAGCGGCATCGGAGCGGGGCGCCCGCCGATGCCAGAGTCGACCAGGATCGTCGTGCCCTGTGATATCACGAGCCAGGCGCCGAGGTTGAGGATGAGGTTGCCGTCGTCGTCGAGCAGGTCTCGATAGTTGTCCCAGTCCGAGTCCTGGGTCTGGTTGAAGAACGCCGTTGGAGGAAGGGCGGCCCATGAATCCTGGACCGCGATCAACGTCGCGCCGCCAACTTCAACCTTGTGGAACAGTCCCATGGTCGCCACCTCTCTAGTGCATGCGTGGATGCCGTGTGCGCTGGGGAGGCTAACGGATTAGCGGGACTGGGCTTCGTCCCCGAGACGGTACGACTCGTCGAGCAACTCGATGGCGTGGGTCGAGCGGGGCATCATGCGGCGCTCTTCATCGAAGCGGGCGATGCCGGCGTCGAGCTGCAGCATGCAGCCGGGATTGGCCGTGCAAACCTGTTCGGCGTTGGTCGAGAGCACGTCTTCCATCTTCTCGGCCAGCACCCGCTGCGAGATCTCGCTCTGCACGACCGAGTAGATCCCGGCCGATCCGCAGCACTTGTCGGGCTTGCGCATCTCATTGAGCGTTAGACCCGGAATGCTCCGCAGGACGTCGCGAGGCGCGCTGCGTACGTTCTGTGCGTGCGAGAGGTGGCAGGAGTCCTGGTAAGTCACCGCCCGCTCGATTTCGCCCTGGGGCGGTTGGAACCCGATTTCGACGAGGTATTCGTGTACGTCGCGAACCCGGGCGGCGAACGCGGCCGCGCGCTCCCTGTAGTCGGGATCGTTGCGCAGCAGGTGACCGTATTCCTTGAGATGCGAGCCGCAGCCGGCGGCGTTGATCAGGATCGCGTCGGGCAGGTCTTCCGACTCGGGCGTGAAGGCGTCGATGTTTCGTATCGCAAGTGCACGGGCGGCTTCGATATCTCCGCCGTGCGCGTGCAATGCGCCGCAGCAGACCTGTTCGTCGGGAGCATCGACCGCAACGCCGTTGCGAGCGAAGACGCGGACCGTCGCGCGATGCGTCTCGGGATAGGCGAGCGGCATCATGCATCCGGTCACCAGGGCCGCCCGTGCTCGAACCGGTTGCGACGGCCTCACGCGTTCGGCTTCGTGGTTCGCGTAGAACGGCCGGTCGGCGACCGGGGACAGCTCGTCGATGTCGGCCAGTTTGGGCGCCAGCCGCCGCAGCAATCCTGTGCGGCGCACGAGGCCTTGCAGGCCGGTCCGCTGATAGAGCATGAGGCCGTAGCCGGCCAGCCGCATGCGACGCGGGTAGGGGAACAACCCGCGCATGATCAGCCTCCAGATGAGGCGTTGTCGGCGGGGCCACTTGTTGTTGGCAAACGCTTCGGCCCGCGTGGCTTCCATCAGACGGCCGTAGGGAACCTTCGACGGGCAGGCGGTCTCGCAGGCCCGACACTGGAGGCACTGGTCGAAGTGCTGCTGGACCCTCGGCGACCACTCAATCCGCCCGCTGTCCAGACCGCGCATGAGCGCGATTCGACCACGGGGAGAATCGGTCTCGACTCCGAGGTCGTGGTAGGTCGGGCAGGCGTTGAGGCAGAATCCGCAGTGAACGCACAGGGCAAGCTCGGCGGCGTCGGGCCGATCTTCCGTCAGCCAGATCGTTTCGGCGGATGGCGGCGAGGGAGCAACGCTCATGGATGCAGCTTAGATTCCATCCACGAACCGGCCCGGGTTCAGCAGTGACTGAGGATCGAACTCACGCTTGACGTTGTGCATCAGCCTCGTGCCCGGACCGGCCGGTCCCCAGACGTTACAGCGCTGCTTCAGTTCGACCGGCGCAGTCTCGACGGTCATCCGCCCTTGCAGCGGCCCGAGACGGTTGCGCAGGACCTTGACGGATTCGGCATCGATCGTCGGAACCTCGACGAACAGTAGACCGGAGTCGGCCGCGATCACCCAGTTGGAGGCGTCGGTGAGCGTTTCGTTCAAGATGTCCCGGGATCGAGCCAGGTTGGCGGGCGGCACACCCAGACGCAGGCGCACATGCCCCGGGGCAGTCTGCAGTTCGAGGTCGGCGACCGCCTGCCAGGTTTCGACGATCGCGCTCGTCGTGCGTTCCGGCCCGTCGAGTCCAGCCTGGCGCGCCGCGTCCAGGGCCTGCGCCAGCACCTCGGAGGCCGCCGATTCCAGGCCGTTGGCTCGCAGCAGAAGCGACGGCCGGTCGTGCAGGATCCTGGCGCCCAGCCCTCGAGCGTCGGCGGCTGCGTCGGACGACAGCACGACGCAGCCGTTGAGGAATGGCGCTGCCTGCGCCGCCGCGCGCGCGGCAGCGAGCGCCGCTTCGACCGAAGGAGCATTCAGAGCGACGATCTGGTCGCTGGCCGGTTGCGGTCGGAGCTTGAAGGTGAGTTCGACGATGATTCCGAGGGTGCCCAGCGATCCGGCGAACAGCTTGGGCAGGTCGTAGCCACTGACGTTTTTGACCACGCGTCCGCCGCCCTTGATCGCCGTGCCGTCGGCCTTGACCATGCGCATGCCGATCAGCCAATCGCGGGGCCCGCCGAAGGAGTTCCGGCGCAGTCCGCCTCGACCGACGGCGCAGATGCCGCCGAGCGTGGCCCGCTCGAATCGCGGATGATCGAGCGGGAGGAACTGTCCGTTCACTGCCAGGTGCCGCTGAAGGTCGGCGAGAGTCATCCCGGCCTCAACCGTGATAGTGAAATCGTCGGGTTCGTATTCAACGACGGCGTTGAGCCCGGTGAGGTCGAGCGCGAGGTCGTAGCGGCGCGGCGGCATGCCCAGGTCGAGCATGGTCCGACCGCCGATCGGAGCGACGGCGAGGTCCTGACTCGTGGCCACGGCCTGCACACGTTCGACGTCGCTGATTGTGTCGGCGCTTGTCGCGGCAGACGGAACGTGTCCGTCGACGGTGTAGCGCTGCAGCCGAGCGCTGTCGGTGTCGACGTTGTCGAGGAGACGCTGGATCGTTGTGGCGTCGGCGGTTTCAGCGTCCGCCATCGCGGTTTCCCGGCTTCGAGCGACGGCTCATACGAACGCCTTGGGGCCAAACTTGGCGATCTGGTGCTGAGCGTGTTGATGGCCGGCCTCGCCGCAGCCGTGACCCTTGGGAAAGATCTTGCAGGGGTTGAAGTTCTCGGTCGGGCCGAAGGCGGCGCGCAGGGACTTCATGGTCTCCATGTCGGCGTCGCTGAAGATCCAGGGCAGGTAGTCGCGCTTCTCCAGTCCGACGCCGTGCTCACCCGTGATCGCACCGCCTGCGTCGACGCAGAGGCGCATGATCTCGCCCCCGGCGTCGAGCACTCGCTCGGTCGCGCCGGGTTCCAACTCATCGAATAGCAGGCACGGGTGGAGGTTGCCGTCGCCGGCGTGGAACATGTTGGCGACCGGCAGTCGGTAGCGCTCGGCGATCTCATACACGCCGTCGAGCACGTCTGGCAGCTTCGTCCGCGGCACCACGCCGTCGAGCAGGTAGTAGTTGGGCATGATCTGGCCGAGCGCGCCGATCGCTCCCTTGCGTCCCGCCCAGAGATGCTCGCGCTCGGCGGGATCGGTGGCCGAGCGCACCTCGCGCGGCTCGAAGCGGTTGAGGATGCCCTCGACCCGCATCCCCTCCGCCTCGACCTGCGATTCCGGTCCGTCCACCTCGACCAGCAGCACGGCTTCGGCGTCGAGCGGGAAGCCGGTGTTGAGCACCGGCTCGACTGCGGCGATCGTCATCTTGTCGATCATCTCGAGCGCCGCCGGGACGATCCCGGAGGCAACGACGGCCGAGACGGCGTTGGAAGCCTGGCGGACGCTGTCGTAGACGGCGAGCATCGTGCGCACGGCCGTGGGCCGAGGCACCAGGCGGACCAGCGCCTGCGTGACGATGCCAACGGTGCCTTCTGAGCCGACCACGCAACCGACCAGGTCGTAGCCCGGCTCGTCTCGCGTATCGTGTCCGATCCACTGCACTTCGCCGTCGGCGGTGACCAATTCCAGGGCGAGCACGTGATTGGTCGTGGTGCCCCAGGCGAGGGTGTGTGGTCCACCGGCGTTTTCGGCGATGTTTCCGCCGATCGTGCAGGCGCGTTGGGAGCTGGGATCGGGCGCGTACGCGAGTCCGTGGCGCTCGGCTTCGGCGCCGAGATCGAGGTTGACCACGCCGGGTTGAACGAGCGCGGTCTTGTTCTCCGCGTCGATGTCGAGGATGTTTCGCATCCGGTTCATGCCGATGATCACGCCGCCCTTGGCCGCGAGTGCGCCGCCGCTGAGACCCGTGCCCGCGCCCCGAGGCGTGACCGGAGCGTCGTACTTGTTGGCGACCTTGATCAGGTTGACGACATCGTCGGTGTTGACGGGCAGGGCGATCACGTCGGGATTGCCGCGATCGATCGTACCGTCGTACTCGTAGACGATCAGATCGTCGTCATGCCAGACGACGGCTTGCTCGCCGATCGCATCGATCAATTCGCGGACCATCGGGGTGGGAGTCTGCATGGTTCGATGATAGAGGCATGTTCAAGACCGCCAGCGACGGTCGAGGAAGTCGATGACTGCGCCGTTGAAGCGATCCGGTTGCTCCAGGTAGACGGAGTGCCCGGCCTCGGGCACGACCACGAATTCTGAGCCGTCCATGGCGCGGTGCGAGGCCTCCATCGCACGCCAGGGAATGATCCGGTCCTGCTCGCCGACGATGTACAGCATCGGCATGCCGAACTGTCTGAGCAACGGCATCGACGAGCCGCGCCAGGTGGCCAGCCCAGGAGTCGGAGCGAGAAATGTCGAGGGCCGCCTGGGATTCCAGCCGTTCATCCGACGGTAGAGCCAGGTCAGTTGCGGGTCGTTCTGCTCGGTTGATGGCGCCAGCGCGCGCTGACGCAGCGTTTGTCCGGCGACGGTCTTGTAGTGCGCGGCCTGGATCTCGCGGACCTCGTCGTTGACCGCTCCCGCCAGCGTGCCGGAAAGGATGAGCGCCTCGATCCGACCGGGGAAGATCAGCGCGAAAGGCGTCGCGGTGCGTCCACCCATCGAGTGCGCGATCATGGCGAACTTGTCGATGTTCAGGTGGTCCAGCAATGCGTGCAGGTCGTGTGGAAACGCCCGACGACCCGGACCGCCGGGAACATCGCGGCTGAGTCCGAATGCCCGGTGATCGAACGTGATCGTGTAGTAGCGCTCCCTGAACGCCGGAACGTTGCGCCACCAGACGAGATGATTGCCGCCCGCTCCGTGAGCGAGGATCAACGCCGGTGCGCTCGGATCGCCGTGGGCCTCGTAGTAGAGATCGATCTCGTTGCAGTGGAGGAACGGCACGGTCTGTTCCGGCGGCTCAGGCGCCGGTCGAGGAGCGGGCGGCTTCGAGCACCAGCTCGACGCAGCGCACGGCAGTGAGGCGCTTGTTTCCTTCGCGGTCCGAGTCCCAGACCTGGCGCTCGGCGTGAACCCGATCGCCGGGACCGACACAGGCGATCCAGACGGTGCCGACGGGACGGCTCTCGGAACCTCCAGTCGGCCCGGTGATGCCGGTCTCGGCGATGCCGATGTCGGCGTTCAGCGTGTCTCGCACGCCTCGAGCCATTGCCACGGCCGCTTCCTCGGAGACTGACCCGTGCTCGCGCAACAGGTCTCGGGAGACGCCGATCAGGTCGATCTTGGGATAGTTGTGGTACGGCGAGGCCCCGCCGATCCAGACCCTTGAGCAGCCGGGAATGTCGGTGATCCAGTGGCCGATCAGCCCGCCGGTATCCGTCTCGGCGGTGGCGAGGGTGAGTTCTCGTTCCGAGAGCGCGTCGATCAACTGCTGGGCGATCGGCTCGGCCACGTTGTTCGGGTCTCGCCTACTCTTCGTTGCCGGTTGAGCGATCCCAGGCGAACATCAGGATCAGGATGAAGGTGACCAGCACGATAAACGGGGCCAGCAGGATCGAGAATTCGTACCACTCTTCGCGGTCGAAGTTGTTCACGCCGGTGCCGCCTTCGTCCGGCTCGGCCTGCTGAGGGAGATTGAGCTCGGTCTGAACCGGAGCCGCCTCCGCGGCGAGGAGGTCGCCGCCGTCGCTGAAGACCGGTTGGATCGCGGCGATCGCGATCAGCGCCAGGGCAGCGGCCAGCGAGATTCGCGCCATCGGCTTGATGATTGCTCGCAGTACCTCTCGCATGGTTGTCCCCTCCACTGGCTCGCTCTCGTGGCTGCCCGTCTAGGTTATTCCAGCGCGCCCTCTCGCGCGAGGGCGTCGATCTGGTCCTGGTCGTAGCCCAGCATGCGGCTCAGCACGTAGTCGGTGTCTTCTCCCAGGCGCGGCGCGGGCGAAACAATCTCGGCCGGCGTCTCGGACAGCTTCCAGGGCGGCGGCAACACCTGACGCAGGGCCGTCTCGGGCGGTCGAACGCTGACCGCGCCTCCGCGCGCCTGGAAGTTCTCGGAGTGATGGATGTCGCTGCCCCAGACCGACGCGGCGGCGGGCACGCCGGCGGCGCGTAGCGTTTCGGCCGTTTCGACCGCCGACTGCTCAGAAGTCCACGCCTCGATCATTGGCTTCAGCTCGTCACGATGCTTCCAGCGCTTGAGTCCGGTGCGGAATCGGGGATCTCGGCGCAGGTGCTCGAGACCGCTGCACGCACACAGCGAACTCCACTCGTCGTCATTGCGGCAGGCGATCGCGATCCAGCCGGACCTCGCTCCCTTGTGCTCGTCCGAGTACGCTTCCGGCGCCCGCATCGAGGCGCAGCGGAAGACGTCGTGCGGCGCGTAGGCGCGGTGACCGTTGCCCAACCGGTCGCCGTCGCGGCCGAGCAGGTCGACGTGCAGGAACTCCTCGGCGATGTGCATGCCGATCGCCTCCGAGGATGAAGCGTCGATGAACTGGCCCCGGCCGGTCCGCTCTCGGTAGTGGAACCCGGCGAGCATCGCCATGGCGGCCGCCGTGCCGGCACGGAGATCGATGGAGCCGCCCATCATGACCGGCGGCTCCTCGGGCTCGCCGCTGAGGTAGGAGAGCCCGCTCATCGCGGCGAACGTCGGCGCGTAGCCGGTGTAGTTGCGCTCCGGACCGGTGGCCCCCAGCGCCGAGGCCGAGATCATGACGATCTCGGGATTCTCCACGCGCAGGTCGTCGTAGCCGAGCCCCAGCTTCTCCAGGATGCCGGGTCGGAAGTTGTCGATCGCGCCGTCGGCGGTCCTGGCGAGGTCGCGGATGACCTGCTTCGCGCCCTCCGTCTTGAGGTTGAGCTGGATCGAGTACTTGTTGAGGTTGACCTCATTGAACATCGGCGCCTGGTTGACGCCGCCCTTGAACGAACCCATGGCGAGCGAGCGCTGGCGCGAATGGTCAATCCGCGTCACCGATTCAATCTTGATCAGCTCAGCGCCGAGCAGCGCGAGCTGCATCGCGCCGTACGGTCCGGCCCAGGCCCAGGTGAAGTCGATGATCCGCTTGCCCGAGAGCGGACCCGGTCGGGTCGCTGCGCGCAGCATGCCGTGATGTCCGTTGTGGCCCTGCTCACTCATGTGCTGGGCGGCCTGTCCGTTGGTCGTTGTGGTCATCCGATGACTCCGGCTCGTCGGGCTTGTGCGGGTGTCCAGGGAGAGAGAAGTGGTCGCGTCACGTCGGCGCTCGACGAACCGAGCAACGGCGCGGCCGAGCGGGGCGCGCGTTGCGATCCGGTCCATTGGGCCGCGAACTGCGGATAGCGCCCGCTGGGTGCGACCGGGTGATCGAGTATGTCGAAGAAGCCGCGCACGCGTTCCTGCTCCGAGTTCATGACCTCGGACGGGCGCATCACCGGCCCGGCCGGCGCGCTGTTCGATTGCAGGGCGCGGAAGACTTCGTCGCGGGTTCGAGCGCCCGCCCATTCCTCGATCGCCTCACCGGCTGTTTCGCCGAGCTCCATCCGATCGATCAGGTTGCCTTCGGAATCGAACGCCCAACCCGGGTCGCCCATGGCTTTGATCAGCCCCGACCATTGGTGCGACTGCGGCGTCACGGCGATCAGGTGGCCGTCGGAGCACTCCAATCGGCCACCGAAGGCGCTGCCGCCCTTGGTCGGCGGACGCGCCGGCGGTCCGCCGTCATTGTGCGCGATTGAGATGTCGACCCGGTCCATGTTCATCATCGCGTCGGTGGAAGCGACATCGACGATCTGTCCGTGGCCGTACCGCTCGCGAGCGATCAGCGCGGCCCAGATCGCCAGCGCCAGCGCGGTGCCGCCGTCGGCCTCATGGACTTTCGCCCCGGCCATCAGCGGGGCGCCCGTGTTCGCACCCAGGTTTCGTCGCACACCGGCCGCCGATCCGGAGGCGTGCGCGCGGGTCAGCGCCGTGGACGGCCATTCGGCGGCGCTGCCGATCAGTCCGAACGGCGTGACCGCCGCAACGATCAGCTGCGGATAGCGCTCGCGCAACTCCTCGGGATTGAGGTTCAGTCCTGTGAGCTGAGCCGGCGTGCGGTCGGTCACGAACACGTCGGCCGCCGCGACCAGCGCCTGAAGCAGCCGCCGTCCGGCCGACGACTCCAGGTCGAGCACGACGCTGTGCTTGGAAGTGTTGTAGGCGAGCCACGTGGTGGAGGTCTCGCGATGCGGCGACGGCTCGGCGAACGGCGCCATCCGGCGCGCCATGTCGCCGACCGGCGTTTCGACCTTGACGGTCTCTGCACCGGCGTCGGCCAGCAGTTTCGCGGCGAACGGACCGGCGACCTCCTCGGCGAGTTCGACGACTCGTACGCCCTCAAGCAGCGGCGGGCCGAGATCGGGCTGAGTGATCGCGGGATCGGTGGAGTCGGTGGTCATTCGCACACAGTCTAGAACGGAGTGATGCCTGCTCATAGACTGCCAGCGATGAGCGAGCACGAGCAGTCCCAACCCGAGGTCTCACGCCCGTACGAGGGCGTGCGTGTGCTCGAGCTGGCCGAAGGCATCTCCGGCCCGTTCGCCGGACGCTGGCTCGCCGCGCTCGGCGCCGATGTGGTCAAGGTCGAGCGCACAACCGGCGACCCGTCACGGGCGTTCGGTCCCTGGCCCGACGACCTGCCCGACGACGAGACCAGCGGCCTGTTTCTCTATCTGAACGGCGACAAGCGCTCGGTCACCCTGAATCTGGAGACTTCCGACGGCCGCGAAATCCTGCGCGAACTGGCCGAGTCGGCCGAGATCGTCATCGAATCGTTCGAGCCCGGCTATCTCTCGGAGCGAGGACTGGGATACGAGCAGCTGTCGACAGACAACTCGGCCCTGGTCATGATTTCGATCACGCCCTTCGGTCAGACCGGCCCGAACGCCAACCTGCCCGCGACCGAACTCACGCTCTACGCCGCCAGCGGACAGATGTGGCTGACCGGCCATCCCGCGCGGTCTCCGTTGAAGAACGGCGGATCGCAGCCCTCGTATCAGGCCGGACTGAACGCCTTCGCCGCGATCTCGGGGGCGTACTACGGCGCGATCATGCACGACCAGGGCTCCTACATCGACCTCTCGATGCAGGAGACCTACGCGGCCATGGCCGAGGCGTTTCACAATCGCGCCTCACAGCTCGGCATTGAGACGCAGCGCGGCGGCAACTTCCTCAACGCGCTCTGGGGCATCTACGAGATCTCCGACGGATACGGCGGTATCTGCGCGCTGCCGCGCAACTATCCCGGGTTCGCGCGAGCGGTCGGCCTGCCCGAGTTGCAGGACGAACGCTTCTCGGACCCCGGCAACCGCCTGATCAACAACGACGAGCTGATGGCGATCATGTACGGCTGGTTCAGCGGTCAGACACGCCAGGGACTGATGGACATGGGCATCGAGCATCGGGTCCCCTTCGGGTTCGTCGCGTCGTTCGAGGATCTGGCCAACTCCGATCACATGAAGCGCAGAGAGTTCTTTGCCGAACGCGACGACGAGCGCGCCGGCAGCCTGACCTATCCCGGCCGGCTCTGGCTGAGCGACGAACACGACTGGAAGATGGGCGCTGCGCCGGCGCTGGGCGAGCACAACGTGGAGATCATCCACGGCGAACTGGGCTACGAGCGAGAAGACCTGGTCCGCCTGCGGGAACTGGACGCGATCTGATGTTTGACCCGGGACGACCCCTGACCGGCGTGCGCGTCGCCGACCTGACCATGATCTGGGCAGGTCCATACGCGGCCAAGATCCTCGCCGACCAGGGCGCGGAAGTGATCAAGATCGAATCGCCCCGCGCCTGGGACAACATTCGCACCCTGATCCCCCCGCCGGTCGCACTGGGCGAACACTGGTGGAACACCAACTTCTATCTGCACGAATACAGCCGCAACAAGAAGTCGCTGACGCTGGACCTGGGCTCGGGGGAGGGCAAGAAGGTCTTCGGCCAACTGCTGGCGCACTGCGATGTCGTGATTGAGAACTACCGCACCGACGTGATGGACAACCTCGGTCTGACCTACGACTGGCTGCGCGAGCAGAAGGAAGACATCATCGTCGTCGGGATGGCCGGATTCGGCAAGACGGGACCGGAGAAGGATGCCGTCGGCTACGGCCCCATCATCGAGATGATGAGCGGCATGACCTCGACCTCGGGCTACGGCGACGACGGGGTGCCCTACAAGAGCGGCATCTCATACGGCGACCCGATCGCCGGAATCTGCGCGGCGGCGGCGGTCGCGACCGCCCTGATCCAGCGCCAGCGGACGGGCAAGGGCCAGTACATCGACCTGGCGCAGCGTGAGGTGATGTCCACGCTTCTCGGCGAGTTCTACATGGACTGGTCGATGAACCGGCGTCTGCCCGAGCACATGGGCACAGGACACGACTGGATGTCGCCGCACAACGTCTATCCCTGCGCCGGGGACGACGACTGGATCGCGATCTGCGTGCGCACCGACGCCGAGTGGGAAGGCCTCAAGCGGGCGATGGGTTCGCCCCAGTGGGGCGAACGTGCTGAGTTCTCGGACCAGATCCTGCGCTGGGAGCATCGCGCCGAAGTCGACGAGCTGGTCGGCGCCTGGACGGCAACGATGACCAAGACCGATGCCTTTGCTGCGCTCCACGCCGAGCGGATTCCGTCGTCGCCGGTCTGGAAGATGCTTGAAGTCATCCGCGAGCCCCATCTGAAGGCGCGCGGCTTCTACGAGCCGCTCACACACCCGGAGGTCGGCATCTGGTCGGTCCACGGTTGGCTCTGGCGGACCGACGGCGTGGGGCCCTGCATCCTCGCCCCCGCCCCCGACTTCGGCCAGCACAACGCCGACGTGTTGGGCGGGTTGCTGGGTATGTCCGACGACGAACAGCGCGCCCTCGAAGCCGCCGGCATCACCGCGACGCAGCCGGAGGGCGTGCCGCTCGCCTCCGAAATGCCGCCTACGCCTTCGATGCTCTGACCACCTCCGCACTCGCCAGCGCCTCGGCGAACCGCTCAACATGCTCCTCCACGCTCTCGCCGACCGCCTGCGTCCACGTCTCGGACGGCTCCAGCCGCTTGCCGATCTCCACGATGTCGTCGTGCCAGTGCCATGACTTGCTGATCGGCGCGGGAACCGCGAGCCGCAGGGGACGTTCGCCGTCTGGCAGCCAGAAGTAGGCGTACCAGCCGTGTCGGCGGAGAATGCCCGCCTGCATCAGCAGGACGTACGTCGTCCGGCCGTCGTCGGCCTCGTATTCGTCGTCCGGGGCGCAACGCAGCAGGAAGTTGAAGATCGAAAATTGCCCCGAGCGGGCGCCGGTTCGCAACTGACCGATCGCGCAGAGACCGTCGGCGACCGCCAGCAGGCGAGCCGCATGATCCAGGGGCAGTCGCGCCTCCTCGAGCGAACTCGACTGTTCGTTCGGGCCCCTACTGCCGCTGGAAGGCATCGAGGGTCGCGCGCAGGCCGCGCTCCTTGATCGATCGATTCATCTCCAGCACGGGGTCCGAGAAGTGCGCGATCGCGTCGATTTCGACGCCGCTCATCATCGCCTCACGGAAGCCCTGGACCTCCTGGGTTCGGTTGATCGCCTTCTTCTGCAGGATCAGGATCTCTTTCGGCGTCCTGGCGACCCACTCGACATAATCGTCGACGAACTGATCCAGTTCCTCGGGCGGAAGCGCTCGGTTGAACAGCCCGATCTCGGCCGCTTCCCGGCCGGAGATCATGCTGCCGACGGGAAAGAAGAACTCCTTGGCGCGCTTGGCCCCAACCTGCCAGGCCCAGTACGAGGCCACGAATCCGGCGCCGAGCGGGAGTTGAGGCGCGCCGACCCGGGCGTCGTCCGCCACGAACGTGACATCGCAGATCGTCGCCAACTGGGTGCCGCCGGCCAGACAGTGACCGTGCACCCTGGCGATCACGGGTAAGCGCAGATCCCAGATCCGCAGCCAGTTGCGGCTCAGCTCTTCAAGTCCGTCACGATCCCGTGAGATCGCCGACGACTGACCGGCCGCCACGCCGGAGCCACCGGTCAGGTCGTAACCGGCGCTAAACGCTCGACCCGCGCCCGACAGCAGCGCTACGTGGATTGCGTCGTCGCGCTCGGCCTCGACCAGGACCTCGATCAGTTCCCGCTGGAGTTGACGGGAGATTGCGTTCAACTTCTCGGGTCGATTGAGCGTGACGCGCGCGACTCGTCCGACGCGTTCAATGGCGATGGTCTCAGGCATGATGCACTTCCGCTGGACGGAGCGGTTCGACGCTCCCCTGGATCTTCGTCATCGTATTGGCTTGCATCTCAGCGCACATGTGTTCTATTGTGCTGGCAGAACGCATGAGTTACGAAAGCAGGATCTGATGATCGCCGTCGCATTGCTCGTGATAGTCGCTTCGCTCTGGCTGCTCTGGGAGTGGAAGACCGGCGCGCTGGCGCCTCCCGGCAGCTCCGCCGGCCATCGGCTGAGTTCGTCCTCCAGGCAGGCCGGAATGCGGCTGCCAACCTCAGCCGCCTTGAATGCCGATGCGGTCGTGGTCGCCCGGACGACGCCACCGGCTTAAGGGGCTTGATCCTGGGCGGCCGCCGTGGAGAATTGCGGTCGGGCCGGATGGTCCTAAACTGCAACCGGAGTTTGCAATGACCACAAGAAGAACATCTGGCTCCGATCGGTCCAATGAAGCCCTTGACCTGCTGTTGAATGTGGTGCTGTTCCGCGGCATGCCGCGGCCGATGCTGTTGGACCTGGCCGCCAAGCTGCGACCGGTCCGATATCGAGCCCACACCGACATCTTCCACGAGGGCGACGAAGGGGCCACGCTCTACATCGTGCTCAAGGGCGCGGTGAAGATCTTTATTCCGTCACTCGACGGACGGGAGGTCGTGCTCGCCGTTCACCGCAAGTACGATCTGCTCGGCGAGATGTCTCTGCTGGACGACTTTCCCCGCTCCGCCTCGGCGACGACGATCGAAGACACCGAGGCCGTCAGCCTCAGTCGGCACGATTTCCTCTCCGTCCTCGACCGGCATCCGGAGGCGCAGCGGGCGATCATCGATGTGCTCGTCGCACGCTTGCGGGCCACGAACCAGTCCATCCAGGACGCCTATCTGCTGGATGTTCCCGGCCGGCTGGCGCGGAGATTGCTCTCGATCGCCGAGGAACACGGCGATCAGACCGAGGACGGCATCGACATTGGCCTGCGCGTTTCTCAGCAGGAGTTGGCCAACATGATCGGCGCGTCTCGCGTGGCCGTAAACAAGCAGCTCCAGCAGTGGCGAAAGCAGAACATCGTCGACGTCAACCGGCAGCGCGTGACCATTCTGGACCCCGCGTCGCTGGAGCGGGAGTTCTCGCTGACGCAGTAGCAGCGGGTCTCAACCTGCCAGATCAATCGGATTGAACAGTTCAGCGAAGGACGCTCAATGACAGAACCGCTGAGTGAAGCACAACTGGCCGACCTGCGAGCCTGGCCGTCGCCGGCGATCGCCAACGCGATCGAGACCTTCGACGTCCAGAGCCGCGCCACTGGATTCATGACGCCGGATATCGTCTGCCGATTCCCCGACATGGATCCGATCGTGGGCTACGCGGCGACGTGCAAGATTCGCGCGTCGATCCCGCCCGGCGACGACCCGGAGACCAAGGCCGCACCCGACTGGTGGGCGCACATCGAGTCCATCCCCGAGCCGCGCATCATCGTGATCCAGGACCTCGACCAGCCGCCGATTGGCTCGTTCTGGGGCGAAGTCAACGGCAACATCCATAAGGCGCTGGAAGCGATCGGTCTGATCACCGATGGCGGGGTTCGCGACCTCGACGAAGTCGAGGAGATCGGTTTCCAGTTCCTCTCCAAGGAGATCCTGGTCTCGCATGCCTACGTGCACATCGTCGAGATCGGCCAGCCCGTCACGGTGGGCGGCATGACCGTGCATCCGGGCGACCTGCTGCACGCCGACAAGCACGGCGTGAGCGGGATCCCGCACGACATTGCGCCCGAGGTTGCGGCGGCGGCCCAGGCGGTTGAGGATCGCGAACGCGTGATCATCAACTACGCCAAGTCGGATGACTTCACGAGACAGGGCCTGCTGAACGTGATGCAGGGCCGAGCGCCCTACGCCGACAACGAGTAGGTCGGGAGTAGACCGCGGCCACGGCCTCAACCGGTGCATCATCGACGGGCGGCAGCCGTCGGACCGTGCTCCGCCGCCGCGAGGCGGGCATGTTCGCCCCCTTCGCGTCGCGCGACTTCCGCGTCCTCTGGCTGGCGATTTTCCTGCGCTCCGGCGCGCTCTGGCTGGACCAGGTTGCCCGACCGGTTCTGATCGCGGACCTCACCGACTCGGCATTCCTGCTCGGCGCAGTGCTGGCCGCGCGCATGGCGCCGAACCTGGTGCTCGGCCTGGTGGCCGGTGCGGTCGTCGACCGATACCCGCGCCGGCTGGTGCTGGTCGCGTCTCAGGCCGGCAACGTCGCGGCGACGGGGGCGCTGTTTGTGCTCCTGGTGGTGGATGTCGTCGAGGCGTGGCATGTGATTGCGCTGGCGGCGGCCTCCGGCGTGAACATCGCGTTCTTCCAGCCGGCGCGCCAGGCGATCCTGCCCTCGATGGTGCCCGAGTCGGCGCTGCGCTCCGCTGTGGCGCTCTCGCAGACGGCGAATACCTCAATGCGGATCGGCGGCGCGCTCCTCGCCGGCCTGCTGCTGCACTTCGCCGATTTCGTCTGGATCTACGGGGCGATGACCGGCATCTATGTGGGAGCCGTGGTCTGCACCGCGTTGATCCGGACCAGGGGAGCGGCCGGAGTCTCGGCCGCCAGAGCTGGTGGATCGTTGCTCCGCCAGACCCTGGCCGGCGTGCGCTGGGCCTTCGAGGCGCGTTGGCCCCTGGCCGTGCTGCTGATCTCGATCGTGATGTTCATCTTCCTTGTGCCCTACCAGGGCGTGTTCGTACCGTTGATGGTGCTCGACGTGCTCGGCGAACCCAGGTCCTGGGTCGG
Source organism: Dehalococcoidia bacterium (assembly GCA_965204335.1). Classification (GTDB taxonomy): domain Bacteria; phylum Chloroflexota; class Dehalococcoidia; order Bin125; family Bin125; genus Bin125. The sequence goes on from OZ241982.1 coordinate 2,035,655, forward strand.
CTACCTGATCGCCGTCGGCGGCGTCGGCGCCGCGGGCGGCTCGCTGTTGCTCGCCGGCTGGCGCACGATTCCCGCGCCGGGCCGGTTGATGGCGGTGCTGTTGTTCGCTTCGGGCGTGGCCCTGGCCGCGATGTCGGGCGCGCCCCACCTCGTGGTCGTTGGAATCTGCGTCTTTGTCGCGGCCGCCTGTTCGACCAACGTCATGTCGCTGGCCAACCTCACCCTCCTCGCCCAGGCGACGGAGGGCATGGCCGGCCGCGCGGTCAGCCTGATGAACATCGCCCGGGGGATGATTCTGGTCGGCGCGTTGCTCACCGGCGGACTGGCCGACCTGCTCGGCGCGAGGACAGGCCTGCTGACCATGGGCGTGTGTCTCGCCGTCTGTGCACTGGCGCTGCTGGCCACGCCGCTGGCGAGGCGGGTGTCGGAAGAGGAACCATCCGCCGGGTAGCTGCAGAGTCCGTCCCATCAAAGCCGCCGGACTCGTCCCGATAGGGCAAGCCGGAACCCATAGACTGCACGCCAATATGTAAGCTTCAACCCGTCCGGCGGTCACTACTATCAACCGCCGGCAGCAAAGCGTTGATGTGAGTTCTGATCCCAATAGGCAAGCGACCGCGCCGTCGGCGAGGCGGCTGTTCGGGCTGGTCCAGGGAGAGACATTCGCGCCCTTCGGCTATCGGGACTTCCGTGTGCTCTGGCTGATGGTGTTCGTTCGCTCGGCCGCGCTCTGGCTCGAGACCGTCGCGCGGCCGGTGCTGATCGTCGAGCTGACAGGCTCGGCGTTCCTGCTCGGCGTGGTCTTGGCCGCGTACATGGCTCCCACGCTCCTGCTGGCGCCGATTGCCGGGATCATCATCGATCGCTTCCCGCATCGCGCCGTGCTGGTCGGCGCACTGACAGCCAACATCGTTTCCTCTGCTCTGCTGTTCATCCTGTTGTTGCTGGACGTGGCGGAAGGCTGGCAGGTCATCGTTCTGGCGGTGGTCTCGGGTTCGAGCACCGGCTTCTTCCACCCGGCGCGCCGCGCGATGCTGCCCGGCATGGTCGAGCAGCCGCACCTGCGCTCGGCCGTCGCGCTGTCGCAGACCGGTCAGACGTCGATGCGGATCGGCGGCGCGCTCCTGGCCGGTCTGCTGCTCATGTTTGCCGACTTCACCTGGATCTTCGGCCTGATGACCGCCCTGAACCTTTCCTCGGCGTTTCTGGTGATCATGATTCGGACTCGGGAGGAGCCACACGAACCCGAGCGGGATGCCGCGAAGTCGTTGTGGAGAACGTTCACGGCGGGCGCCAAGTGGGCCATCGAGGCGCGCTGGCCGCTGGCTGTGCTGGGCATCTCGGCCGTGCTGTTCATCTTCCTGCAGCCCTACGAGGGCGTGATGGTGCCGTTGATCGTGCTCGAGGAACTGGATCAGCACCGGTCCTGGGTTGGGTATCTCGTTGCCGTGGGCGGCGTCGGAGCCACGCTCGGATCGGTCCTGATCGCATCGATGAGGGAGATTCGATCACCGAACGCCCTGATGGTCGGGATCATCGTGACCGGCGGCATCGCCCTGACGGTGTTGTCTCAGGCGCCTCACCTGGCGGTGGTGGCGTTCTGCGTCTTCTTCGGCAGCGCCTGCGTCAACAACATGGTGTCGGTGGCCAACCTGGCGCTATTGGCCCACGCGCCGCAACACATGCGCGGCCAGGCCCTGACCCTGATGAACCTCGTGCTCGGCACCATCCTGATCGGCGCGCTGCTGGCCGGGACCCTGGCCGATTCGATCGGCGCGCGCTGGGGACTGCTGACCATGGGCGCCTGCCTGCTGGGCTGCGCGCTGCTGGCGCTTTCGACGCCGCGCGTTCGCTGGTGGCTATGGAGACGCCAGATGTACGCCGATGTGTCGCGGGAAGACTGGCTGCGAGCCTCGGACGACGACCGCTAGCCGCAGCCGGCTTCCGGATGGGTCGATGGCCAGGCCTTCGCCGTCGCTTCAACCTCGACCCGACGGAGGCCTCGCTGAACCGTGATAGTCATATCATCACCCGGCTGAATCGCAGCAAGTAAGTCTGCCAACTCCTCATAGGTGTTGGCCGACTGCCCATTGATCGAGAGCAGTCTGTCGCCATCCCTCAGTTCCGCGTCATCTGCTGCGGTCTCGCAGTACACATCTACGATCGTGAGCGGTCGGCCGGTTCGGTTCAACGACACGCCAAGGAATGTTCGCTCGACATCGCGGCCTTCCAGCATGGTCGGCAGCGACCGCGTCAGGGCCTCGACACTGACGGCAAATCCAATGCCCGAAGAGGAGCGAAAGCTGCTCTCGATTTGCGTAGGGATGCCGATCACACGGCCGCCCTCATCGATCAGCATTCCACCCGAGTTGCCCGGGTTGAGCGCCGCGTCGGTCTGGATCATGGCACGCAGCGGTTCCCACGTCTGTGGACCACTCCGCCGCGTGCGGTCGAGCGCCGAGACGATCCCGACGGTCAGGGTGTTGGGCAGGCCGAAGGGCGCGCCCAACGCTCCGACGGGATCACCGACATGGATCTCGTCGATCTCGCCGAACGCCGGCACCACGATCTCCAGGCCGTCCGGATCCACCTTGAGCAGCGCCAGGTCGTTGCCGACATCCCTCGCCAGGATTTCGGCTTCGACTCTTTCGCCTTGCTGGGTGTAGATGCGCACGTCGTCGCCGCCGGCCACAACGTGATGGTTGGTGACCACGTGCCCGTCCTCACTGACGAAGAAGCCCGACCCGCCGCCGGCGTCGGTGACGACCGAGACCAGCGACGGAACGGTGTTGGCGTAGATGGTGGCCCAGTCGACGGTCGGTCTGGTCAGCTCCGAGAATGTGGGCGGTGTCGTCGGAGCTTCCGGAAGCGGCGTCTTCGCAACGGTCATCGGCTGCTCGCTGCGGATCTCGGTGACGCCATCATCCGGCGCCGCCTCAGGTTGACCGGCGAATGCCAGGAACGCCGCAGCCGTGATGGCGGCGGCGGTTGCCGCCGAAAGGACCGAAACCGTCAGTGACCGTGCTCGGCTCATGGTTCCCCCTCCGTCGCGCCCAACGTATGTCGCCAGGGACCGGTCGGCCTGGCGTCATTCAGGGCCTGCGAGAACTTCGATCAGAACGCTTACACGCCCTTCAGGAAGGATGGCCAGCCGCTGAAAGGCCGCCTCCGAGAGGTCGACATGGTTGTGGCCCAGCAGACCGGTGTCCTGCACGATCACATCCACGTAGCGCTCGTCTCGCCAGATGCGCAGCCGCGTGCCGCACGGCCAGGTGACCGCCGCACCGACCGTCACATCCTCTGGATCGTATCGATCATGGGGCGGACAGAACATCACACCGCCCGCGAGCGAGGGGTGGTAGTAGGTGATCTCTCCCTGAACCAGCCGGGAGGCCCGATCCGGATCGCCGACCCCGCCGGCGGGATTCCAGCGAGCGCCGGCAACTCGCATCCTCACCCAGACCGCATCGCCGGGACGCAGCACCGCAAACAGACGTTGGGCCGACTGTCCCGGCGTGTAGCTGATCCACTCCTGGTACTCCGCGTTCCATCTTCGGACTTCCGCGACCGGGCCCAGCGGCTCCTGGCCGAACGCGGTCCAGACCGGCTCATTCAGTCCCGACCAGCCCAGAAACGACCAGCCCACCGGCAACTCGATCGGCTCCGGCAACGCTCCACGAAATCGCGGCTGACGCCAGTGCGCATCGGACTGCAGGTCCAGCAACAGCGGTTGACCATGCCTGAGCGTGCCGATCGTGTCGACCGGCGTGTTCGGAGCGAACGACTGCCAGCGTCGCTCGGGGACGTCCCAGCTATGGGCAATCCGCAGCGGCAAGGCGCGGACAGCCTCGTCGATCGGCGTGTCGGGACCGCACCAGGTGTGGCTGTTCCAGCCGGCGACGAGCGGAATCTCGTCCGCTTCCCGCGCGGATGCATGTAGGTGTGGTCCGAGCGCCGCTCCGAGTGCGCACACGGCGCCGGCGCGCAGCAGTGCGCGACGCGAAAATCGCCGTGTCATTGCCGTGCTTGCCAGCCGCGGAACGCGAACATGGCGACCGACGTCGCGACCGCGACATTGAGGCTGTCGATGTGTCCCGCCACCGGCAGTTCGAGCTGCAGCGAGGCGGCCTCGATGAACTGCTGAGGCAACCCATCGCCCTCGTTGCCCGCCACGATCAGCGGACGCTCGGGCCATTCGGCTTCCCAGATCGGCTGCGCCCCGGCTCCCTGCTGCAATGCGACAATCTGGAAGCCCTCCTCCTCCGCGAGGTCGAGGCACGCGGCCGGCGAGTCGATGGCCACGATCGGCAGCCACCAGTCGGTGCCCTTGGTCGACGGCCGGTAGTAGAAGTCGCGCCCGATAATCCAGACCGCTTCTGCGCCCGCCGCCTCGGCGCTGCGGACCAACGTGCCGAGGTTGACCCCGTAGGAGAAGTTGAACGCCGCAACGGCGAACGACCGCGCTCGGGGAGGCGGAGCGTCGCGATACGGCAGGCCGAACGGTCGCACCGAGGACAGGCGGCGGTCGTGCCCTTCGGTCGGTCGAGCGGCGATCGCCTCCAGCGCGCGTGTCGCACGATTACGAATCGCCTCGTCCGAGTCATGGGTCAGGCGTTGCAGCAGACGTTGGGCAGGCGCGCCGATCGCGGCCAATGCAACGCACGCCGCGCGTCGAGACTTGCGTCCGCCCGTCTCCAGCACCGGGTCAAGCTGTCGGCAGACCTCGTCCGGGTCGAGTCGCGGCAGCAACGTCATCGAGCGTCGGCGCATCCGCTTGTTTGGAGAGAGCAGCGCCGGCAGCAACGCCGCGACGACCTCCTCCGGCGGCCCCAGTTGCAACGCAATCCGAGCCTCCCCGCGGGGAAACCCATGGTTCGTGTTCAGCGCCACGTCAACCGTGCGCGCAACCCAGCCCACAGACCGAGCCTCCGCATCCGCCCGAACAGCCAGCCCCGCATCGTACGCGGCCTGTTCGTCGCGGTTGAGGTCGGGAACCGAGTCAAGATCGGCGTTCATCTTCGTAGCGGGTGGCGACTAGAATTGCGCGGTTGGGCTGGAGGAACCATGGTTCACGCCAGAGCATTCTCATTCCAGATATACCTGCCGACCGGTGAGCCGTCGGGGCTGAGGATCGTCGACCGCTCGAACTGGACTGGGCAGGGAATTGCCTTCCCAAGGTCGCGATTCGAGGAAGCGAAGCTCCGCGACGAACTCCAGCGTACCGGCGTGTATGTCCTTTGGAATCGAGATGGCGCAAACCTACAGCCCCCTGTCTACATCGGGGAGGCTGAGCGAGTCATTTCTCGCCTCTACGACCACAACGCCAGGAAGGACTTTTGGACCGACGCTGTCGCGTTCACCTCAAAAGATGACTCACTTGACAAGGCCCAGGTCCAATATCTGGAGGCTCGACTGTTGGAGATCGCAAGAGGAGCAGGCCGGTGTGATATCGAGAATGCGAATGTGCCAACTGCGCCCTCTTTGCCGGAAGCTAGAGTTGCCGATGCAGAGCGCTTTCTGGAAGATCTGCTTCTATGTCTCCCCATCGTCGGTGTCCTTTTCTTCGAGTCGCCATCGCAGGCAGGTGGCGATCACTCCACAGAACAACCCAGGTACATGACAATCGACTTCTCGAGGTCCAAAGCCGAAAGGCTGATGGGAATCAAGGCTCGAGGTTACGAGTCGCAAGACGGATTCGTCATCTGTGAGGGATCTCTCGCCGTGCGGGAAGAGGCCTCCGCTTTCAAGACTCAGTTCCCAAACGAATCTCAATATCGGACGCTCCTGATAGAGCAAGGAGTCTTGATCCCCGACGAGGAGTTGTCGAATGCTCTTAGATTCACCCGGGATCTTGTCTGCACGTCGCCGTCACGAGCCGCAGGCGTCGTTCGAGGGACGGCCAGCAATGGTCGCAAAGACTGGAAGGACTCGAATGGTCGGTCATTGAACGATCTTGCAGAGCTTGAGCTGCAACAGAGGGGACAAATCGAGTGACCCTTCGTGAGATCGAAATTGAGGCTGAGCCGATCGATGTGTTTGAGGCGACCCTTGAAGTGCTCGAAATGGCCGTGACCGAAGGAGCCTTCAAGGAGGTCGTCAGTGAGTCGCCTCGCCACTACGCGATCAACTGGTCGACGGCGCTCACCGGCGCACGCTATGACTTTCGTTTTGAACGGGCGGTCGGTGGCGTAACCCGCGCCGAGGCCGTGTTGGAGTTCTCAGGTTTCCTCGGCCCGCTGCTCACGCTGATTCGCGGCGCCGGCAACGGGCCGCACCTGGAACAGATCCTCGGCGACATCAAGGGCCTGGCCGAGTCGGAGGAGTTCTACGAGGACGACGATGAGGATGCGGATGGGGACGAACTTGACGCCGAGGAGGAGAGCCAGGTCGGCTGCTAGCCTCGCGGCGTACTCTCCCGATTGACGAACAGGAGCAGAAATGCAGTTGAGCGGGCTTGATGGCAAGGTCGCAGTCGTAACCGGCGCGGGTCGAATGCGCAGCATCGGTCGGCCGATCGCGGTTGAGTTGGCCAGGCAGGGCTGCGATGTCGTGTTGACCGGCACCGGCCGCGCGCCCGAGAACTATCCCGACGACGAGAAGGCGGCCGGCTGGCGCGACATCGACTCGGTCGCCGATGAAGTTCGGGCCGAGGGCCGGCGGGCCGTGCCGCTGATCTCCGATGTCGCCGACTATGAGGCGGTCGAGGACCTGCTGGACACGACGCTGGCCGAGTTCGGCCGAGTCGACTTCATCATCAACAACGCCGGCGCGGCTCGCGGATCGGACCGGGTTCCCGTCGTGGACCTGGATCCCGAGCTCTGGCGGGTCGTCCTCGATGTGAACCTCAACGGCGCGTTCTACATGAGCCAGGTCTTCGGCCGCAAGCTGATCGAGCAAGGCGAGGGCGGAGCGATCATCAACATCTCCTCGATTGCCGGCAAAATGCTCGGACCGAACACCGCCGCATACGCGTCGTCCAAGGCGGGACTGCAGGCGTTGACGGCCTCGATGGCCCAGGAGATCGGCCAGCACGGCGTCCGCGTCAATGCGATCTGCCCCGGCATCATCGACACCTCGCGGATGGATGACATGGGCCGCGGCGAGTTCTGGCAGCGCGCCATCGATACGCGCATCCCCATGGGCCGCGCCGGCGAGGGCGAAGACATCGCCTACATCACGGCCTTCCTCTGCTCGTCGCAAGGCGAGTGGATTACGGGTCAGTCGTACAATGTCGACGGCGGGACCTGCGTCCAGCACTAGGCCCGCTCGTCCGAAACAGAAGCACTCAGCGAGACACACCTGACAGGGGCTGATACATGGCGGATTACGAGTTCATCAAGTACGAGCAAGACGGCAACATCGTCACGATCACGATCAATCGGCCGGAGCGAATGAACTCGATTCATCCGCCGACGACCGAAGAGCTGTCCGACGCCTGGGACACCTTTGCCGCCGACGATTCGGCCTGGGTCGGCATCCTGACCGGCGCCGGCGAGCGCGCGTTCTCCGCCGGAAACGACCTCAAGTACACGGCCGAGATGTCGCGCGTGCCGGCCAATGAGCGTCCGTCCTTCGCGCCGGTGCGCGGCGGCTTCGGTGGGATCACCGCCGACTGGGAATGCCCCAAGCCGATGATCGCCGCCGTCAACGGCTTCGCCCTGGGCGGAGGCTGCGAGATGGCCATGGCCTGCGACATCATCATCGCGGCCGACCACGCCCGCCTCGGTCTCCCCGAGCCGCGAGTCGGCCTGATGGCCGGCGCGGGCGGCGTCCACCGTCTGCCGCGTCACATCCCGCTCAAGATCGCCATGGGCTACATGCTGACCGGCAACCACATCCCGGCCCCCGTCGCCCACCAGTGGGGCCTGGTCAACGAGGTCGTGCCAGCGGCGGAGCTGATGGACACGGCCAAACGTTGGGCCAGCGAGATCCTGCTCTGCGCCCCGATCTCGGTGCGCGCATCCAAGGAAGCCGCCTACAGGGGCCTCGACCTGCCGCTCCCGGCCGCGTTGACCCACAGCTTCCATCAGCAGCGGATCATGGGGCAGTCCGAAGACCTGATCGAGGGCCCGCGAGCCTTCGCCGAGAAGCGCACCCCAAACTGGAAGGGCCGCTAGCACCCTCCGGTCCCCTCTCCCTTTGGGAGAGGGTTAGGGTGAGGGTTCCCCAGTCGGCTTCCATTGCGCGTCGTCCGACAACTCTGCCATCCGCCGCCCCGAGTCCGGCACGTCGTGGCTGAGCTTGCGGCCGTATTCCTCGGCCCAGTCGGGTGGCAGGACCTGCTGAACTTCGTGCCAGCGGATCGGCTGAGCGCGGGTGTTGCGCGCGGCATCGGTGACGTCGGCCAGCCAGATCGCCATGTCGCCGCCGTCCATGTAGCTGACCACCTCGCAGGTCATCCAGCCGAGTACGCCGTCGAGGATCGGCAGACCACTCTCGTGCTCAACCCACTCCAGGCCCGCGAACTTGTCAACCTCGATCTGTGAGCGGAATCCCCAGTGCCGAACCCAGTGCCATTGCTCGCGCGAGATCACGTGGACGGCGAGGCGCCCGGACGCCTCAATCAGCGAGTTGGTGTGATTGCGCTTCTGGATCTGGACGAGGACTCTCGGCTGGGCGGGCACGATTGAGGCGGCAAACGCTCCGACCGCGATCTGGCCGCCGCGCGCACCCTCGTGAGCCGATGTGACCACGGTCAGCGGCGACCACATCAAGGTCAGTAACGACGGCGCGTCCGAGAGCGGCATGACAGGAGGCTAACGCTCCGTCGAGGCCGGCTGTGCCTGTCGTCGCCCGCGACGCTGGCGCCACCAGACCCAGACCACGGGGACGGCGAAGAAGGCGATGATCGCCAGCAGCGCGCCCAGCAGCAATTCCCGGTTGCGTTCCAGCACCGCGTCGCCGAGCACGGCGGCGAGAATCAGGATCGGCGAAGACGCGAGCACGGAGATCACGATGTACGTCGGAAATCGCATCTGCGTCAGTCCGGCGGCATAGGACACGTAGTCGACCCCGGCGATCGGAAACAGGCGCAGGACAATCAACAAACGAATGCCCAGCCGCTCGCCGAGTTCGTCGATCTTGTCGAGCGCCCGCTGCGACGTCAGCCGGCGCAGGGTGGGACGGCCGAGCCGCCGGGCAATCCAGAAGCAGACGGTCGAACCGATCGCCGTCGCGGTGATCGTGTAGACGAAGCCCAGCACGGGCCCGAATACCGCCGCGGCGATCAGCGGCATCGGCGCGGTCGGCAGCGGTGCGAACAGCATCGAGGCGGCGAAGATCGCGACGTACACCACCGGCCCCCAGACGCCGAAGCCGTCGATCCAGTCCTCGATCTCGGATTGCTCCCAGGGAAACCAGCGTTCGTACGCGAGATACGCGCCGATCAGCAGGGCGACGACGGCAGCGCCGAGCAGGAGCAGCAGTAATGCCCGGCCGCGCGTAATCCGCCAGTTCTGCATGTGGTCACTCTAGTTTGAATCCGCCTGCCGGCACTCGATACCGGATATGCACCGATGCGTGCGCTAGTGTCGAAGGCAGGGTGAGCAGGAGGCATGACATGAGCGGGACGACGGCGATCGATCGGGAGTTCTTCGCAAAACACGCGGTGTCCGCGCAGCGGGCCGAGGAGGCGCGAACGATTTTCCCCGGCGGCGTCACCCATGACGCGCGGCACTTCGAACCCTTCGGGGTCGTCATTGACCGCGCGATCGGACCCCGAAAGTGGGACGTCGACGGCAACGAGTACATCGACTACGTGATGGGTCACGGCGCGTTGTTGTTTGGCCACAGCCACCCCTATCTCGTCGACGCGGTCAGCGCGCAAGTCGCGAGGGGCACGCACATGGGCGGCTCGAGCGACCTCGAACGGCGCTGGGCCCAGTCCATTCAGCGGCTTATCCCCAGCGCTGAGAAGGTTCGTTTCACCTCCTCCGGCACCGAAGCGACGATGATGGCCGTTCGCCTGGCTCGGGCGGCGACGGGGCGCGATCGACTGCTGCGGCTGCGCAACCACTTCCACGGCTGGAACGACAGCGTGTTCGCGGCCGGTCGAACCTCGGCGGGCAACATCTCGGCCAACGGCCAGCCCGACGCGATGCAGGGTCTGATCTCCGTGTTCGACCAGACGGACCTCCCGGGCATCGCGGCAGCATTGGCGACCGAGGAATATGCCGCGGTGATTCTCGAACCGACCGGCTACTCATGGGGCACCTGTCCGCTCGATCCGTCCGTTCCCAGGGAGCTACGAGATCTGACCGAACGTCACGGCTCGCTGCTGATCTTCGACGAAGTCGTGACCGGTTTCCGCACCAGTCCCGGCGGCGCGCAAGAACGGATCGGCGTTCGTCCCGACCTGACGACGCTCGCCAAGATCCTGGCCGGCGGACTGCCCGGCGGGGCGGTGGTTGGGCGCGCTGATCTGCTCGATCAGATCAGCTTCGACGCAGGCGGCGGCCGCGTGGCGCATCCGGGAACGTTCAACGCGAATCCGCTCTCAGCGGTCGCCGGCGAACGAGCCTTGCGCGCCGTCGCCGAGGAGGACCCGAACTCGATCGCCAACGAGCGCGCGGCGCAACTCTCGCGAGGATTGAATCAGACCCTGGTCGAAGCCGAGGCGCCGGGATGCGCCTGGGCCGATGCCTCGCTGGTGCACATCATCCTCGGCCCGGATATCGAGCGACCGCAGGACGGCGTGACCTGGGACTGGGATCAGCACGGCGGAGCGCAGTCGACGGTGCCGGTCACGAGTGGAAGCGTGCTCTGGCCGTTCCGCCGGGCCTTGCTGAACCAGGGCGTCGACCTGATGGGCATGGGCGCGATCGTCTCCTGTGTGCACACAAAAGCCGACATCGATTCGACGATTGACAGCTTCGGGGCCGCGTTGTCCGACCTGCGCCGAGACGAGATTCTATAGACCATCCCCGGCGCTTCGCCTGTCAGGTTTGCCTGTAACGAAAGCGCTAGCGTAGGGACGGTCTTTGTGCGAATATTCACGTAGTATCCGCACGGATGCCCGCAATTGCATTGACCGCAACAGTCGATGCCCAGTAATCGATAGACGTAGACGATATGACGGCAGGCCAAGATCCCCACCGAGCGAGCCGGACGGACTACGCGGGCCTGCACGACCCGCAGAGCTTCCGCGACGCCTGCGGAACGGGATTCATCGCCCGGCTGGACGGAGTGGCCACGCACCGGCTCGTTGAGCAGGCCGTCGAAGGGGTGGTCAGTCTGACGCACCGGGGCGCCGTCAACGCCGATCCCGACACCGGAGACGGCGCAGGCGTCACGATCTCGATTCCCTACGCCATCCTGCAGGAGGATCTGGCGCGGTTGGGCCATGCCAATCTCTCGGATGATGACCTCGCCCTGGCGATGGTCTTTCTGCCGATGGATGAGCCCGCGGCCGCGCGCGGACGCAAGGTTCTCGAGACGGCGCTGGCTCGATCCGGACTCAATGTGATCGGCTGGCGCGTCGTTCCCACCGATCCTTCGGTGCTCGGCAGCTGGGCGCTTCGTGAAGCTCCCTGCATCGAACAGTTGCTGATCTCTCGACCGGCCGCGATTGGCGAGGATGAGTTTGGTCGCCGATTGTACCTGGCTCGGCGTCGGGCCGACGCTGAGTATCAGGCGTTGCGCGACGCCGACTCCCAGGACCTGGCCGCCGGGACGTACATCGTGTCAATGTCGACCAGGACGGTCGTCTACAAGGGTCTGATGGTCGCGCCGCAGTTGAGCCGCTTCTACCCCGATCTGACGAATCCTGAGACGGTCACGGCCGTTGCGCTCTTCCACCAGCGCTACGCGACCAACACGTTGCCCAACTGGAAGATCGCGCAGCCCTTCCGCTACATCGCGCATAACGGAGAGATCAACACGCTGCTCGGCAACCGTCTCTGGATGCAGGCCCGCGGCCCGGCGCTGCAGTCAGACGTCTGGGGCGACACGGTCTCGGAGCTGCATCCCGTGCTGGGCGAAGTCGGGTCCGATTCACAGGCCTTCGATGAAGCGTTCGAGTTGCTGGTCGCGTCGGGTCGGGGACCGCTGCACGCGATGATGATGCTGATTCCCGAGGCCTGGGAGCAGCTCGAGGACATGGATCCCGAATTGCACGGCTTCTATGAGTACCACGCCTGCCTCTCCGAGCCGTGGGACGGCCCCGCCGCCATGGCATTCACCGACGGCAAGATCGCCGCTGCCGCGATGGATCGCAACGGCCTCCGCCCGGCGCGCTACCAGGTCACCAGAAGCGGTCTGGTCGTGATGGGCTCGGAGGTCGGTCTGATCGAACTCGATCAGTCGGACATCATCGAATCGGGCCGGCTCGGTCCGGGGCAGATGGTCGCCGTCGACACCGAGCGCCATGAGATCCTGCGAAACGACGACATCAAGCGACGCGTCGCTTCTCGGATGCCGTACTCCCGTTGGGTGCGCCAGTACATGGGCAGAATGCAGCGGGTCGGCGGGATTGACGCCTCGTTGATTCCTCAGCCCGACGAAGGCGAACTGCTCTCTCGGCAGATCCTGCATGGATTCAGCCGGGAAGAGATCGAATACGTGCTGAAGCCGATGGCGCGGCAGGCGAAGGAGCCGGTCGGGTCAATGGGCGACGACACGCCGCTCTCGGTCCTGCACGATCCCGCACGGCCGCTCTACACCTACTTCAAGCAGAAGTTCGCCCAGGTCACCAATCCGCCGATCGACTCGATCCGCGAGCGCAACGTCATGTCGCTCGACACGTGGTTGGGTCGTCGGCAGTCGCTGCTCGAAGAGGCGCCGGAGGCGGCGAGGCTTGTGCATCTCAAGTCGCCATTGCTGCTCAGCGACGATCTTGAGGCATTGCTCGACTTTCGGCAGCCCGGATTCTCCGCGGCCGTGATCGACGCCTCCTTCCCGGTCCAGGACGGGCCTTCAGGGGTCGAAGCCGCTCTCGACGCGCTCTGCGATCACGTCGACAACGCGATCGAAGACGGACACTCGTTGATCGTCCTGAGCGACGACCAGGTGGGACAGGATCGAGCGCCGATTCCAATGTTGCTGGCCGTCTCGACCGTGCATCATCACCTGATCGCGAGCGGTCAGCGACTCTCAGCGTCGCTCGTCGCCCACTGCGGCGACGCTCGCGACGTTCACCAGATTTCCTGCCTGATTGGCTTTGGCGCGGACGCCGTGCATCCGTACCTGGCATTGCAGACCTTGAACTCGCTCCACGCGGAAGGGGAGTTCGAGGACATGGACGCCGACGAAGTGATCACGCGCTACGTGCAGGCCGTCGACGCCGGCATCCTCAAGATCATGTCGAAAATGGGCATCGCGGCGCGAGCCTCGTATCACGGAGCGCAGATCTTCGAGGCGCTGGGCATCGGCCAGGAGGTCGTGGAACGATCATTCCCCGGCACGCTCTCGCGGATCGGCGGGATCGGTTTTGCCGAGATCGGCGCAGACGCGCTGTCGCGCCACGAACAGGCATTTCCGGCCGACGGCCTCGACGCCGGCGGCTGGTATCGCTACCGACGCAATGCCGACTATCACGCGAACGAACCGCCCATCTGGCGGGCATTGCACAAGACCGTTCAGGGTGGAGGTGCGGAGGAATACGCGACCTATGCCGAACGGGCCAACAGTCGGCAGCCGACGGCACTGCGCGACATGCTCGACTTCAAGTCGGACCGCGATCCCATTTCGCTGGACGAGGTGGAGCCCCACGATGCGATCACGCCGCGTTTCAGCACCGGCGCCATGTCGCTCGGGGCGCTGAGCCCGGAAACGCACGAAGACATCGCCCGCGCGATGAATCAGTTGGGAGCAGCGTCGAACACCGGGGAGGGCGGCGAGGATCCTCGACGTTTCCGCGACTCGGGCGACAAATCGGACGCCAACTCGCACATCAAGCAGATCGCGTCCGGGCGTTTCGGGGTGACGCCGGCCTATCTCGGCAGCGCCAGCGAGATCGAGATCAAGATCGCCCAGGGATCCAAGCCTGGTGAGGGCGGCCAACTGCCGGGACACAAGGTCACGGCGTACATCGCCATGCTGCGCCACTCGACGCCGGGGGTGGAACTGATCTCACCGCCGCCGCACCACGACATCTACTCGATTGAGGACCTGTCGCAACTCATCTATGACCTGAAGATCGCGAATCCGAGGGCTCGCGTGTGCGTGAAGCTGGTCGCCTGCGAAGGCGTCGGGACGATCGCCACGGGTGTCGCCAAGGCCTACGCCGATGTCGTGCACATCTCCGGCGCGGACGGCGGTACCGGAGCCTCCCCACTGTCGTCGGTGAAGTACGCCGGCGCGCCCTGGGAACTCGGCGTCAAGGAGGCTCACGAGGCGTTGGTGGTGAATGGGCTGCGCGGACGGATTCGCCTGCGCACCGACGGCGGCTTCCACACCGGCCGCGACGTCGTCATGGCGGCGATGCTGGGCGCAGAGGCCTACGGGTTTGGTACCGCCGCGCTTGTGGCCCTGGGTTGCAAGATGGCGCGTCAGTGCCACCTGAACACCTGTCCGGTGGGCGTCGCCACTCAGCGAGAGGACCTGCGAGCCAAGTACTTCGGCAAGCCGCAGATGCTGATCGACTTCCTGCTGCATGTCGCCGAGGAAGTACGGGTCATCCTGGCCGAGCTCGGATATCGATCGATTGAGGAAGTCATCGGCCGCAGCGACCTGTTGACACAGGTTCCGCCGCGGTCCGGCGAGCGAGCCAAGTCGGTCGACCTGACCAGGCTGCTCGCCCCGATCGAGGCGGATCCCTCGCTGCCTCGCATGCGAGTCCAGGAACGCAACGATCGCCGCGACGACCTGCGACTCGACGACGATCTGCTGGAAATCCTCGAGCCCCACATCCAGAACAGCGAACACATCTCGGCCAAGTTCGAGATCACCAACAAGCACCGCACGGTAGGCGCGCGGATCTCCGGTCGGATTGCTCAGCAATACGGCGATCTGGGAATGCAGCGCGGCACGATCGAGCTCCACTTCAGCGGCTCGGCCGGGCAGTCGTTCGGCGCGTTCCTGGTTCGCGGGATGCGTCTCTTTCTGCGCGGAGAGGCCAACGACTACGTGGGCAAGGGGATGGCCGGCGGGATGATCTCGGTGGCGCCCAAAGACGGCGCCGGATTCAGAGGTCGGGACGCCGTGCTGGTTGGCAACACGGTGCTGTACGGGGCGACCGGCGGCACACTCTGGGTCGCCGGCCGAGCGGGCGAACGATTCGCCGTGCGCAACTCAGGCGCGCGCGCGGTCGTCGAAGGAGTCGGCGACCACGGCTGCGAGTACATGACCGGCGGCACGGTGGTGGTGCTCGGCCCAGTCGGCCGAAACTTCGCAGCCGGGATGAGCGGCGGCATCGCCTATGTCTGGGACGCCGACGGCACACTGGAGCACTCCATCAATCCCGCGATGGTCGATCTTGAACGAGTCGATGACGGCAACGACGCCGTGATGCTGGAAGAGATGATCGAGACCCACGCCGAGCGCACGGGCAGCCCGTTCGCCAGCGAAATCCTCGAGAACTGGGATGTCGTGCTGCGTCAGATGGTGAAGGTCATCCCGCGCGATTACAAGCGGGTACTGCGCGAGCGGGCGGAAGAGCAGGCCAAGGCGTTGGCAACCCAGGAGTAGCGGAGCGTCGACGCGGGTTTGGGGGGCTACCAGGGGATCAGATCGAGCAAGCCCCGCCGCTGCGGCTCAACCGGCGTCAGTGACGGGTCGATTGCGAGGGCGAGCCTGCGCCGCAGGACGGCCCACTGGTCCGCAGGCTCCGGCTCAATCGCGGGATCGCCCTCGACGCGCCAGGCGGTTCCGATCCTCACGGCGACAAGCACGGCGATCACCATCGCGGCGGCCGGGGCCAGGATCCTGATGATCTGTGGGTCGATCGTCGGTCGCGGGAGCTGCCCGGTCCACTGCGCCCGAATCGACTCCCGCCATTCGGCGCGGGGCGCGGCATGTACCGCCGGTTCAGCTTCAAGCGGAGCCTCGGGCTCGCTGCCGTTCGCTCCGTTGACAATCGGGTCGGGCACAACCGGACCCCAACCGTCGAGCGCCAGTACGGTGCTCGTCGCCTGTGTTGCCGCTCCGTTGGGGTCTTCGGGGTGTTGGCCGTTGGGAGTAGTCATCGGGGCTCCGGCTCAGTGACTGTGTCGAGCGGGTCGGGACGCTGGCGCGCCCACGAAGCGATCATCGGTACCGACTCATGCAGGCCGTCGGCAGTTGAACCGCCATTGGCTGCGACATCGGCGCCAACCGATGCCGCCGGTATGGGTCTCACTCTAGGACCTTCGGACGGTCGCGTCGGCAAACTGGGAGGCGGTTCAGCCGAAGAAGGGACCGGCGCGCCCGGCGGAGAGCCCGGCATCGCGCCAGCAGGAGCGCCGGGCGGCCGGTTGGCTGCGGCCATGGCCCGGGCGTTGGCCATCAATTCCTCCTGGGTCTGGAATCTGACCCTGGGCAACACCACCGCGATCGCCAATACGATCGCCATCACGATCGCGCCGTAGAGGAATACGTCGGTCACCGGCACGGCCAGCGCCTCGCGCGCGGTCTGAATGACGGCGTCGGCGGATCCGGGCGATTGCCGCTCCAGCTGTTGGCGGAACCCTTCGAGCGCTTCGGGATTCAACAGAACCTCGGGTCGCTCCTTGAGTTGCTCGAAGCCAACCGGGAACGCCCTCGTCAGTTGCGACGAGAAGCCGGACACGATCATGGCGCCGAACAGCGAGATGCCCATCGCGGCGCCCATCTGACGAAAGAACTGATTGGTCGCCGTGCCCGCTCCCAACAGCCTGAACGGAAGCGAATTCTGCATCAGGAGGGAGTACAACGGCATGAGCATGCCCATTGATGCGCCCATGAGCAGCATGTACAGGCGGGCCAGGTTCAGGTCGGAGTCGACGTTGAGCTGGGAGAGCATGAACAGCGCCACCGTTGCGCCGGCTCCGCCGATGATCGCCAGCGGTTTGTACCGACCGGTTCGCGCGAGGACCTGGCCGGTGATGATCGAGGCGGGCACGACGCCGATGCTCATCGGCAAGGTGACGAGTCCCGAGTTGGTAGCCGAAATGCCCTGCGCGCCCTGCAGGAAGAAGGGCAGATTGAACATCGCGCCCATCATCGCGATGCCGATCAGGAACATCACGACCGTGCAGAACAGGTAGACCTTGTTCTGGAACATCGGCAGCGGCATGATGCCGTCGTCGCCCTTGCGTCGAGCGGTCTTCCACCAGGCGAATGCGGCGACGACGGCGATGATCAGGCAGGCCACGATCGGGGAATCGAGCCAGCCGAACTGGTTCCCGCCCATCGAGAATGCGAGCAACAGCGGAGTCGCGGCGACGATCAACAGTCCGGCGCCGACCCAGTCGGTCGGCTGGCGATTCGGGTGCGAGGGCTTGTGCCTCGGCATGATCATCGTGATCGCCAGGAGACCCAGGCCGCCGACGGGAATGTTGATGTAGAAGACCCAGCGCCAGGAAAGTTCGTCGGTCAGGACGCCGCCGGCCAATGGGCCGATGATGCTGGCGAGGGCGAACGTCCCGCCGATGATGCCGGCCCAGCGACCGCGCTCGGCCGGAGCGAAGTAGTCGCCCATTGTCGTGAAGGCGTTGGCCATGATGAAGGCCGCGCCGAAGCCCTGCAGCAATCGGAACCCGATCAGTTCCCACATCGACCCGGATGCGCCGCAGAGGGCGGATGAGATGAGAAAAATGACGATGCCGGCGAGCAGGTACGGCTTGCGGCCGTGCACATCGGACAGTTTGCCGATGATCGGGACGATGACCGTTGAGCCGAGCAGATACGACGTCGCGGGCCAGGCGAAGAGGTCCAGACCACCGAGGTCGCCGACGGCCTTCGGCGCGGCCACGCTCCAGATCGTCTGATCCAGCGCCGCAAGGAACAGCGCCAACATGACGCAGATCATGATCAGCACCTTGCGGCGCTCGGGCAGCAACCAGCCCGGAGGAACCTCACCCATGCTCGGCATGCCTGCGCCGCCGGGGGACGGGCCGCCGCTCGGGATGGCCGGTGGTCCTGAGGGCGCGCCAGCTCGACCGTTGGGAGGTTGTGGCGGCCCCGCGGACATTACATCACCTCAGGATCGGGCGGCCAGGGAGCCAGCACTCCCTGGCGCTCTGCCTCGGAGGTTAGCAATGTGAAGGTACGATCAATGTCTGCGAGGTCTTGCTCGCTGAAGTTGCGGAAGATCTTCCAGATCACGGCGCGTTTGCGGACTTCCAGTTCGGTGATCACCTTGTGGCCGCGGTCGGTCAGGAAGATCCGAACGCGGCGACGGTCGGAGTCGTCGCGTTCGCGCCTGACCAGCTTCTGCTTGTCGGCCAGGCGGTCGATGATGCCCGTCGCCGTGGAGGGACGGACCTTGAGCTGGGTCGCGACGGCCCCGGCCGGCGTGCCGGGCGCCGCCTGCAGCATGTAGAGGACGCGAAGCTGAGACATCGTCAGCCCGAGTTCCTCCCAGACTTCCAGGCGGTTGGGATCGAAGATCCCGGCCGCTCGACCATAGTTGTCGAGAATCTTCTCGATGACCGCATCGATTTCAGCATTGACCATCGTCATGATGAAGCGCCTTCGTGTACCGGGGCCGGGAATGGAGTTCCGCGCTGCTCACCCAGCGCGATCAACTGCTCGATGGTTTCTTCGTCCAGCGGGACGCCGTTGACCGAGCGGTTCGCCCTGGCGATTTCTTCGGGATCGCCGGGAATCACGACTCGCTCGACGCCGTCGACCGGCGGCACATCGCGGATGGCGTCGGTCATCTCCTTCATGCTCGACTTGAACTCGTCGGGTTCGCAGAACAGGTCGATGCGCCAGGCGGCAAACCATTGTCCCTGGATCAGGTTCTGTCCGCGCGGGGAGAACAGACCGGAGCCGTCACCGGAGAGCACGCCGGACATGATGTCGACCATCAGGCCGAGACCGTAGCCCTTGTGCGAGCTGGTCGTGAGCGTCGAACCGAGCGGCAGCAACGCTCCGTTCTTGCGCATGATGAACGGATCGTCGCTGTGGTTGCCGTCCTCGTCCACGGCCCAGCCCTCGGGCAGCGGCTTGCCCTGCCGTCCGGCGATTTCCAATTTCCCGCCAGCGACGGCAGTGGTGGCGATGTCAAGCCGGAACGGCGTGCCGTCGGCGATGGGCGCGGCCATGGCGATCGGATTCGTGCCGAAGACTCGGCTCTTGCCTCCCGAGGCCACGGCGATGGGCGGCACATTGCACATCGCCATGCCGATCAAGTCGTGCTCCACCGCCATGTGGGCGTAGTAGCCGGCGGCGCCGAAGTGTCGGCCGTTGCGAACGGTGACCATCGCCATGCCGCTCGTCTGCGCCTTCTCGATGCAGGTCGACATCGCCTTCTGGCAGATGATGGCGCCGAAGCCGCCGTCGCCGTCCCAGGCGGCGGAGACGGGAGTCTCGCGCAGCACCTTGATCTCCGGGGTTGGATTGACGACGCCCGCTTCGAATCCCGGCGCGTAGCCGATGTGCCAGGGCAGATGCGCGATCCCGTGCGACTCGATGCCGACGAGGTCGGCGTCGATCAGGACATTGGCCCCGATCTCCGCATCGTCCGCAGGCACGCCATAGGACTGGAGGACCGCACTGGTGAAGCCGCGAAGGTCTTCGGCGTCGAAGCGCTGGCGGGTCTCGGGTTCATCGAACCCGGTCCAGGCCACCTGACTAGTCCTGACCGTAACTGCGAACGGTACGCAAGCCCTGAGCGGATGCCTGGGCCATGAACTGCCCCTCGCTGCCGGAGGGGATGTAGAGCCAGCCCTCTTCGGCGCGGCGCTTCGCTTCGACCGGGCCGGACGTGAAGATGCCGGGCGCGACGCGGTTGTCGATCCGCTGCGAGGCGGCCAGTACCTCGGCGCACGCGGCGACGTGATCCGGGTGAGGGTTGTCGGGGAGGACGGGGATGCCCATCGACTTGGCCAGGTCGGCCGGGCCGATGCAGGTCGCGTCGATGCCGGGGACCGAGAGGATCTCGTCGATCCGCTCGACCGCCTCGATCGTTTCAATCTGGATGATGCAGGCGATTTCGTTGTTGGCCTCGTCGCCGTAGTCGGAGCCGCCGTAGAGGAAGCCTCGATACGCGCCGAAGCCGCGGAGCCCGTCCGGCGGGTAGCGGCAGGCGGAGACGGCCTGCTCGGCCTCGGCGCGGTTGTTGACCCAGGGGATCACGACGCCGTATGCGCCGCCGTCGAGGATACGCTTGATGATCACCGGGTCGTTCCACTGCGCTCGCGCCATCGGGATGGTGTCGGTGGTCGAGATGGCCTGGAACATCTGAATCATGGTCTGGAGGTCGACGGGCGAGTGCTCGCCATCGACGACGAGCCAGTCCCAACCCTGATGAGCCATGGACTCGGCCGCAAGCGGTGAGCAGGTGCCGAGCCAGGCGCCGAAGGCCGGTTTGCCTTCAGCCCACAGTTGTTTCACCGTGTTTGGTCGCATTGGTTACCTCCGACGTCGGAAGGGTTAGTGTCATGGGCGTTACAGAAGAGCGTACACGATGAACGGACGACTCCAGACATGACTGCCCGCCCCGTACTGGTCTCCTGGTCGTCCGGAAAGGACTCCGCCTGGGCGCTGCATCGACTGCGTCAACAGGCCGACCGGTACGAGGTTCGCGGCGTGTTCACGACCGTCACGCCGCACTTCGATCGCGTGGCCATCCAGGCGACGCCGCGCCGTGTTCTGAGGCTCCAGGCCGACCGGCTCGGCTTGCCGCTGTACGAGATCCCGATCCCGTATCCATGCCCGAACGAGGCCTACGAAGCCGCGATGTCGGAGTTTCTCGACCGCGTTCGCCATCTGCCCCCGGACCTCACCGCCGACACCTTCGCGTTTGGCGATCTGTTCCTGGAGGACATTCGCGAGTACCGCGAGGCGAACCTCAGGGGCACCGGGTTCGAGGCGATCTTTCCCGTCTGGGGAATCCCGACCGACGAGCTTGCTCAGACGATGCTGGCGTCGGGACTGCAGGCGATCGTGACCGCCGTGAGCCCGAACTCGAAGCTTGACCGCAGCTTCGCCGGTCGATGGTTCGATCAATCATTCCTCGCCGATCTGCCCGACGGAACCGATCCGCTGGGTGAGAACGGAGAGTTTCATACCTGCGTCGTCAACGGACCGATGTTCGATCGGCCGATCGCGGCTCGCCCCGGCGAGGTGGTGGGACGGCCGGTCAGTCGTCACCACGACGGCTCGGGCGGAACCGTGACCGCCTGGTATGCAGACGTGGAGTTGCTGGAGGACTAGCGATCGGGGTGAGGTTGCAGCCCGACCCTGTCCAGCACCGCCTTGTTGACCACGGAGCGAGGCAGGTAGCCCTGCAACACATCGGCGGCTGCTTCACCCACGCGCTGAAGCAATAGCGGCGCCGAGGCGTCCGAGTAGTAGGCCGAGTGCGGCGTGGCGATCACATTGTCGAACTCGAGCAGCGGGTGATCCTTGTGCACCGGCTCCGGATCCCAGACGTCGACGCCGGCGCCGGCGATCTGGCCGTTCTTGAGCGCGTCGTAGAGCGCTTGCTCGCTGACCACGCCGCCTCGGCAGGTCGTGATCAGGTAGGCGGTCGGTTTCATCAGCGCCAGTTGCTCCGCCCCGACGATCCCGCGCGTCTCCGGACTCAGCGGCGGGTGAACCGAGACGTAGTCGGCCTGCATCACCTCTTCGAGGGAGGTCAGGCGCACTCCGGCAGCCTCGGCCATCGCCGGGTCCTGGTAGGGGTCGTAGGCGATCACATTCAGTCCGAACGCCTGCGCGCGAATCGCGGCCTGCTGGGCGATGTGGCCAAACGCGACCAGGCCGAGGGTCTCGCCGTAGAGGGGGCCGGATGGTCCGAGCGGAATGCGCTCGCCGGCGCGGGCGGCGTCGTTGTGCGCGACCAGCTTCCGATTGAGCGCCAGCAGCAACGAGATTGCGTGCGTCGCTACTTCGTTGATGCAGTAGTCGGTGATGTTGCAGACGACGATGCCGTAGTCCACCGCGGTCTGCCAGTCGATGTTGTCGAAACCGATGCCGTAGCGCACCACGACCTTGAGGTTCGGCGCGGCGTCGAAAACGTCTTTGCCCACGTGCCGGTAGCCGCAGATGATTCCGTCTGCATCGGTGACGTGTGCAGGGATGTCCTGCTGTTGTTCGAGCGTCAGCGAAATCAGCTCCGCGTCGGCTTTGGCCAGTTGCTCGGCCTCGGCCGTGTGCGGCTGCCGCTCGGGACGGGAATCGACGTGATACACCTTGAACTTCGCCATTGAGAACTCCTCCAACGCGGAATGTGTCTACAGCCAGGTTTGAATGCGAGATCGCGGCACGGCGGGGATCACCGCCTTGAGCCGCCGACCGTCAGCAGTGAGCGTAAACGACATCTGTTTTCCAGGCTCCAACTCGGGATGCAGGATGCGATTGATCAGGCGGAACGACTCGAAGCGGATCAGCGAGAGTCGCACTTGCTGCTGATTCGCGGTGGGACGGGACACGAGCACCGCGTCGACCAGTTCATCGAACGACGCCTGCTCGACCAGCAGCAGGTGCTGCACGATGAGCTGTTCGACGACATCGAGCTCGATCTCGATCGGTTCCGGGCGCAACCGCTGCTTCAGGGCAGCGCCCGCTTTCGCCAGCTGCGACTTCAGCGACACGTCAGGCCCTGAGATAGGCGGCGATGTCGGGTCCGCCCTCCGTCAGTACGACGCCTGCCTCTGCCAACGCAGCGGTGTTCTCTTCAGGGATGCCCAGCCATTCATCGAGCACCGCGCACGTGTCCTGTCCGAATGCGGGCGCATAGCCGTACACGCGTCCCGGCGTGCGCGACAGCTTGAGCGGCGACGCAGCCATCGTCACGTCGCCCGCGACCGGATGATGGACGGTCGTGATCATCTCGCGAGCGGCGATCTGTTCCTGGCTGACCGCCTGGCCGATCGTGTTCAGCGGGCCAATCGGGATGCCGTACTGGGACAGGACGTCTACCCAGTGGTCGGTCCTCTGCCGGCGCGTTGCTTCGAAGAGCAGCGGCTCAAGCTCGGCGTGGTTCTCGGTTCGCTTGAACGAGGTATCGAAGCGTTCGTCGCCGACCAGTTTGGGCAGTCCCAACTCTGCGCAGAACAGCTCCCACTGAGCGGGGATTCCCCAGGACAGCGCGACGACCATCCAGCCATCGGCGGTGGGGAATGCCTGGAATGGAGTCGCGGACGGGTGACGAGTGCCCAGCGGTCCCGGCTCCTGGCCCGTGGAGAAGTAGCGGGCAACGGCGTTCTCGAGGATGGCGATCTGGCAGTCGAGCATCGAGATGTCCACCGATTGACCGAGCCCGCTGTTGTCCCGCTCGCGCAAGGCGGCGAGGATGCCGATCGCGGTGTACATGCCGCCGCAGATGTCGCCGATCGATGTGCCGGGCCGGGCCGGCGGCTCGTCGGGATAGCCGGTGATGCTCATCACACCACCCATGCCCTGAACGATGATGTCGAGCGCCGGCTTGTCCCGCCACGGTCCCGTCTGTCCGAAGCCTGACGTGGAGGCGAAGATCAGGCGTGGATTGCGCTCGAGCAAGGCGCCGGGGCCGATGCCGAGCTTGTCCATCACGCCCGGCGTGAAGTTTTCCATGACAACATCGGCCTGGTCGACGAGCCGCAGGAAGAGTTCGCGGCCTTCGTCCGAGCGAAGGTCGATGGAGATGCTGCGCTTGCCGCGATTGACGGACTGGAAGTACATCGACTCGTTGTTGACGAATGGTCCGGTCGTGCGGGCGACGTCGCCATGGGGTGGTCGCTCCACCTTGACCACTTCTGCGCCAAGGTCGCAAAGGATCATGGCCGCGTAGGGTCCCGCGAGGACCCAGGTCAGGTCGAGGACGCGGATGCCGGCCAATGGGCCAGGTGGATGCAAGTTGTTGGTCATTTCGACTCCTACACATCTCCGACGCTGGGGTCGGAGAGTTCGATATCGGTCACGGTCCATTCGAGAGGTTCGCGGTTGGCAAGGTGATTCAGGTTGGTGAAGAAGAACTCCGCCGTGCGCATGTACGAGGCGTCGACGTGGCAGGAGTCGTGCGGCGTGATCCGGCAGTTGGGCAAGTCCCAGAGCGGGGAATCGGGGTTGAGCGGCTCCAGGGGAGCGACGTCGAGCACGGCTGCGGCGATGGATCCGGACCTGAGAGCCTCTGCCAGCGCGTCATGGTCGACGACGCGGCCTCGCGCCACATTGATCAGGAGCGCGTGAGGCTGCATTGCGTCCAATGCATCGGCGTCCAGGAGATTCATCGTCTGATCCGTGAGCGGACAGCAAAGCACGACATAATCGCTCGCTTCGAGCAGATCGTGCAATCGCTCCGGGGCGACGTGCTGATCGAGATAGTGGTTGCTCGGCGGGCGGCGTTTGGTGGCGATGGTCTTCATGCCGAATGCTCTGGCGAGTTTGGCACAGGCTTCGCCGATGCCGCCGTAGCCGACGATTCCGAGCGTCCGTCCGGCGAGCTCGACTGACTGGAGGGGTGTCCACTGGTGAACTGACTGGTTTGCCGCGTGCTGCGGAAGTCGCTTGGCGTGGCTGAGTATGTACGCGAATACGTACTCGGCAATTGCCGATCCGTGGACGCCGGGCGAGTTGGTCACGATTGCACCCGACTGCAACAGACTGGCGAACAATGCATGGTCAACGCCGGTGCTGGCGGTCTGCATCCACGTTGGCGGCGAGGATTCCAGCAGGCTGAGGAACGCCCCGAATGATCTGGGCAGGTAGTAGAGGTCTTCGGAGAAGAAGAACGCATCCAGCTCATCGGGGTCGGCCGACCAGTTGCCATCGGTATCGAGCAAGACGATCTCGGCCTCGGGCGCGATCTCGCGGAGCCGAACTCCGGCGCGTTCGTTCAGTTCCGTTGTCACTCCAACGCGCAACGCGGTGCTCGCCATGACGCCTCCGCACTCCTGACCGCGCACCCTCGCGGTCGTGGTCTAGCGGTAGGGTAGTGGCGTTGATGAGTGAGTCCCGCGACCCTCAGAGCCGATTGCTGCTCCGACGCCGCGACCGTCTGCCTGGATTCCTGTACGCGCGACCATTCAGGCGCGTGTTCGCCGGCTGGTGGATTGCGGCCGCCGCGTCGATGTCGTCCTTTGCGGCCGTCTCATTCTTCAACCCGGTACTGGGCGCGATTACTCCCGAACTGCAGGCCGAGTACGGCTGGAGTACCGCGTCGATCGCCCTGACGATGGTGATCGGCGGGATTGGCGGTGGCGTGATCGCGACGTTCGTGGGTCCGATCGCGGATCGACACGGGCCGCGAATGCTGTTGTTCAGCTCTGTCGGCGTAGTGGCCGGATTGTTGGTCGCTCTCGGCTTCATATCGGAGTTGTGGCAGTTTCTGCTGCTCTGGGGCGTGGGACGAGGACTGACAGTTGCGGTGATCGACATCGCCGTCGTGGTGGTAATCGCCAACTGGTTCATACGCCGACGCGGTTCGGCGATGGGTTTGACGATGATCGGTACGCGCAGCGGGATGATGATCTTTCCGCTCGTGATTACGGCGGGGATCTGGTTGGGTGGGCTGCGCGAAGCATTTCTCCTCATGGCCCTGCTGGTCATCGTGATCGGCGTTGCGCCACCGTTGATCATGCGGCGTCGGCCGGAAGACGTCGGACTGCGTCCCGACGGTGAGCGACTGAGAGCTTCGGTCGCGAGGTCTGACGCCTCCACACTTCTGAGCAGCGACCCGGACTGGACGGTGCGTGAGGCGATTCGGACGCGGGCGTTCTGGCTGCTCCTGTTTGGCACGACGATGCTGATGGCGGTCGGCGGAGCGGTCAACTTCACCTTCGTCTCGCACATGACCCAGAACGGCATCGACGCCGACACGGCGCGCAGCGCTCTGGCGCTGTGGGCGGGGATGGGGATCGTCGGCGGCGTACTCGGCGGCGAATTGCGTCAACGTCTCGCCGTGCGCTACTCGCTGCCGCTGGTCATCCTGGTCACCACGAGCGCGCTGGTCTGGTTTGTCCTGACCGACAGCGTCTGGATGGCGTTCGTCTTCGCGGTCTGGCACGGATTGGCGTTCGGCGCACAACTGCCGCTCAACCGGATTTCGTTCCCCGACTACTTCGGCCGCTACTCGGTGGGCCGCATCCGTTCGGTCACGGCTCCTCCGCAGTTGCTGATCAACGCCTTCGGTCCGTTCGTCTCGGGTCTGGTGATCGACAACCGAGGCTCGTACGACCTGATCTACATCGTCTTCGTCGGCCTGCTGCTCTGCGCTGCGCTCAGCGTGCTGCTGGCGCGGCAGCCGGAGCCTCCGGTCCGAACAAGTCGCCGACGCGGCAACTGAACTCGGGCAGGATGTCCTGGCCGGAGACGTAGCTGTCCGTCGACAGCGATATGGCCTCTGCGTCAGGCCGGTAGATGTTCAGGCTTTGGGATTCAGGAATCAGCACCCAGACCAGGGGAACGCCGTAGTCCAACCACATCCGCGCGCGCCGCTCCATGTCGGGCAGGGAGTCGTTCGGCGAGCGAATCTCAACTGCCAGGTCCGGCGGTATCTCGGCGTAACCAGGGATGTCGTCGTCCAGACCCATACGGTCCGCGGCATAAAACGCGACATCTGGCGCCCTGACCGTGTCGGGTCCACGTTCTATGACAACGCCGGTATCACTTGGTAACACCGTGCCCAGGGATCTTGGGAGCACGAAGGACATCAGGATATAGGTCATGAGACCCATGACCTTGTTGTGCCGGACGCCTGGTCGCATGAGTTCAACCAGCTCCCCTCGGACTAGCTCGCCGTAGAACCCGTTCGCGGAGAGTTCCAGGAGTTCCTCGGCGGTGACGAGCTGTGGGGAGCTGGTTGTGGTCATACGGCCATGTTACGCGTTGGCGAGGATGAGGGTGCCGGCTGAGGCGAACATGCCGCCCGGGCCGTGGGCCATGCTGACGTTGATGTCGGGGACCTGGCGGTCGCCGCATTCGCCGCGCAGCTGACGGACGGACTCAACGATGGCGAACATGCCGTACATGCCGGTGTGGCAGTAGGAGAGCCCGCCGCCGTTGGTGTTCATCGGGAAGTCGCCGCCGGGGCCGGACTTGTAGATGACCTCGCCGTTGGGGCCGGTCCTGGTCTCGGCGAAGAAGGGGCCGCCTTCGCCCTTGGGTACGAAGCCGAGGTCCTCGGCGGCCATGAGCGGGGTAAAGGTGAAGGCGTCGTAGAACATGCAGTGGTCGATGTCCTGCGGGCCCAGACCGGCGCTCTTGTACGCGGCCTCGCCGGCGATGCGGTAGCCGTCGGCGGTGGTGTGGTCGCGCATCTGCGAGACCATCCAGTGCGCGGCCGCTTCGCCCGCGCCGAGCACGTAGACGGGGTCCTTGGCGTAGTCCTTCGCGCGCTCCTCAGAGACGAGCACGAGCGCCCCGCCGCCGTCGGCGACGACGCAGCAGTCGAGCAGGTTGAAGGGGTAGCAGATCATTCGCGAGTTGAGCACGTCCTGCGGGGTGATCGGACCGCCGCCGCGTTCGGGCGCTCGGCGGTGGCTGCCCATCATCGCCATCGGGTTGAGGTTGGCCCAGGCGCGGGTCGCCGCAGCGATGTGAGCGAGGTGTTCCTTGGTCGTGCCGTACTCGTGGAAGTGGCGCAGCACCGGGATTGAGAAGGTCGTGGGCGCGCCGCCGATGGCAAAGGGCGCCTCGTACTGGCCGCCGGGCGAGGAGGCAGAGCCGCCGCGCGGGGCGTCGACGCCCGAGCGTCCGCTTTCGCCATGGGTGATCAGGGCAACGTCGCAGTAGCCGGCCATGATCGCGGCGACGGCGTGGCGGACGTGAATCATGAACGAGCAACCGCCGACAGATGTGCCGTCGATGTAGCGGGGCTGGATGCCGAGATACTCGGCGACCTCGTTGGGAATCGCGCCGGCGCAGAGCAGGCCGTCCACATCGCCCAGAGAGATCCCGGCGTCGTCGAGGGCGTTCTTGGCCGCCTGCGCGTGCAGTGCGAGGCGGGACATGTGGGGCAACTGGCCGAGGTCGTCGGTCTCCGCTGCGCCGACGATGGCGACCTTGTGTCGAATCTGATCCATGAATGGTCTCCTTCGGAAGATGCGGCCAGGCGGCGCGTTAGACAGGCTTGAACTTGGGCAGTGTGACCTCGTCCGTGACGTCGTCGTAGACGATTTCGACGTCCATGTCGACCGTGGTTGAGTACGGGTCGTCGATGATCAGATTGGACATCATGCGCGGGCCCTCTTCAAGTTCGATCACGGCGATCACGTAGGGCGGCGGGTTGTCTTCCGTGTGGTAGGGCGGGATCGGCTGATGGGAGATGACGAAGGTATGCACCTTGCCCTTGCCCGACGCCTCGGTCCAGTCGATGTCCCAGCTGAAGCAACCGGGCTCCGGGCAGAATGGGCGCGGATAGAAGAACGGGCCGCATGGGTCGCAGGTCGGCAGCATCAGTTTGTGTTCTTTGAGACCGTCCCAATACGGCTGTGACTCAGGCGTCGCCACGGGCAGTCTGCCGGCGTAGTCGGCCATCCTGTGCTCCTTTACGTGTATGCGAGGTTGTCCACAGCGATGCTACACGACACTTCGAGCTTCAATGACCGGAGGTCTCCCGCTCGACCCACGATTCCAGCAGGTTCGCTTTGTGGTCGGTCCATGGGGGCTGAACGCCTCTGCGCTGCCGGGCCACTTCGGCGAGGATCACCGCTGCGGCCACGGACACATTGAGCGACTGTACGAAACCGACCATTGGGACGATCAGGGCGCCGTCGGCGAGCGCGAGCATGTCGGCCGAACATCCAGCATGTTCGTTGCCGAGGACGATGGCCGAGGGTCCGCTGAGGTCGACGCTGAGGTAGTCCTGAGCATCGTTGGTGAGCTGGGTCGCGTAGACCTTGATTCCTTCTGCCCGGAGTGCCGTGACGCAGGACTCGGGCGAGTCGTAGCGGTCGATCTGGAGCCACTTCTGGACCTTGGCTGCGACTCCCATGGAGATCTCGGGGAAGACCTGGTTGGTGTAGACGAGGGCAACCCGTCCGACCCCGAAGGCGTCGCAGCTTCGCAGAATGGCCGAGGCATTATGAGCGTCGTGGATGTTCTCGAGAACGACAACAAGATCGTCGTGGCGACGCTCCAGCACGCGGCGCATTCTCGCCAGACGACGTTCTGTGATCGGCCTGCGACCAGTGGGCTGGCCTTCTGTTTGATCGCGCAAACTAGACCGCGCACTCGCCCTCGCCGCGCTGGAGGATGTAGATGTCCTGGCGGTCCCAGTCGATGAACATGTGCAGGGTGTCGGCGGAGAACTCGGGCGGCAGGGTGAGATCGTTGAGCGTCTCCTGGATGGGGCTCAGGCCGGCTCGATCGATCCAGGTGCTGAAGAGTTCTTGATCGTCCTCGCGGTCGGAGTGGTAGAGGTCGATCACGCGCTCGACGGCGTCGGGCACGCGCTTGGCCGGGATGCGGACCTTGGGCACGAGCTGTCCGAGGCGCATTTCCTCGGTGCGGTAGGTGCCGCCGATGAACATGTGGTAGGCCGGGATCTGGCGGTTGCCGACCTTGATCGCGGCGCCGTGGAAGCCGATGTCGGCGATGTGGTGCTGACCGCAGCTGTTTGGGCAGCCGCTCATGTGGATGCGCATCTTGCGGGTGACGGGATCGTCGATCGCCATGTCGCGGACGCGTTCCTGGACGGCGCGGTTGAGGCCCATGGAGGAGGTGATTCCCAGCTTGCAGCTGTCGGTGCCGGGGCAGGAGACGACATCTTCGATCTCCTGGGCATCGGGCGCGCCCATGCCCAGTTCGTCGAGTTCGCGCCAGACGGCGTAGACAGCGTCGTTGGGGATCCAGCGCAGGACGACGTTCTGCTGCGGCGTCGTGCGGGCGCGTTCGCGTCCGTACTTGCGCAGGATTGTGGCAAGGCCGCGGAACTGCTCCGGGGTGAGGTCGCCCTGGTCGATCGAGGCTTCGACGGCCGAGTAGCCGTCCTGCACCTGGGGACGGACATTGGCGGCGAGGAAGCGCTCGAAACGGGCGGCATCGCCGTTCGGGGACGGGAGTTCGACGGCGATATCGCGGGCGTCCGACTCCTCATCGTCGAGGTAGAGCAGTTCCTCGAGCGGGGGCGATTCGCTGGACCAGCTCTTCTTCAGCTCTTCGTCAACCATCTCGCGGAAGGCGTCTTCACCGACCCGGTGGACGAGGAACTTGAGGCGGGCCTTGAGGATGTTCTTGCGCAGCTCGTCGGCGGCGTTGAAGATGCGGATCACGGCCTCGGAGAGAGTGAGGAACTCCGACATCGGCACGAACTCGGTCAGGGTGACCGCTTCCTTGGGCATGGTCGAGAGTCCGCCGCCGACCATGACGCGGAATCCGCGCACCTCTTCGCCGTCGATCACGCGCACCTGCGAGAAGAAAGCAAGGTCGTGGATGGCGGCGATGGCGGAGTCGGCCTCGCGTCCGGTGAAATAGACCTTGAACTTCCTCGGCAGGAGCTGGGTGATGGAGTTGCGCACCCAGTAGCGCACGAACGCGCCGGCGTAGGGCGTGGGGTCGAAGACCTCGTCATCGGAGATGCCGGCCCAGGGGTCGGCGGTAACGTTGCGAACGGTGTTGCCACAGGCCTCGCGAGAGGAGAGTCCGACCGTGCCGAGCACGCGCAGCATGTCGGGCATCTGGTCGAGCGGGACGAAGTGGACCTGGATGTTCTGGCGCGTGGTGATGTGGCCCTTACCCAGTGGGGCGAAGGTCTCACAGACTTCGGCGAGTCCGTCGAGCTGATCGGATGTCACGCCACCCATGGGCAGCTTGATCCGGTTCATATGCACGTCCGG
This sequence comes from Dehalococcoidia bacterium, assembly GCA_965204335.1. GTDB lineage: Bacteria > Chloroflexota > Dehalococcoidia > Bin125 > Bin125 > Bin125. Next base: position 2,066,476 of record OZ241982.1, read on the forward strand.
CTGGCGCTGTCCGTAGACGCCCTGGCGCAGCCGGTAGAGCATGAACTCGACCTCTTCGCGTTGCTGTTCGCGGAACGCGGTCGCTTCGGTTTCGAAATCGTCAAGTTCGTCGTCCCAGATCGGGATGACGACGCCGGGAGTGTCGGTTCTGGAATCGGTCATTCCGTAGTACTCCAACTACAAATGTCTGGATTTCATGTTAGCAGCGAGGGATCGATCTCCACGCGCCGGGGGCCTCGAGGGCCGGCCGCGCGAACTCGTATCTGGGCAAGGGAATCGAGACCCGCTGGCCTGCGTTGTCCCGACGACATGACGTGCTGCAAGACGGGTTCGGCGTCGGGCGGGCGATCGTCGACACGTGTGATCAGGTCGTGGTCCGCAAGACGCCAGACCTGCTTGCGGTGCCCGATGCTGGGCTTGCCCGGCGAACGCTTGGCAACGGGTCTGCCATCGTACTCAACCATCTTGTAGGCGGAGTCGAGGGTGGCGGCGTCGGGCGGGGCGACGATGCTGGTGCCGCAGGCGAAGATGTCGATCGGCGCATTCGAACCGACCAGTTCGGCGATCTGGTATTCGTCGAGGCCGCCGCTGGCGACGATGCGGATGTCGGAGAAACCGGTCGTATCGAGCTTGATCCTGGCTTGCCAGGACTCGCGGTGGAAGTCGCCGGAGTCGATTCGGATGGCGCCCACCGAGCCGACGCCGTGCTTCTTCGCAGTCCTGATCGCGTTGGTCACGCCGGCCTGGGTTTCGAATGTGTCGACGAGCAGGGTCGTGCCCGGGTAGCGGGACACGAACGCGTCGAAGGCGTCAGCCTCGTCGCCCTCGGCCAGGATGAAACTGTGGGCCATCGTCCCGGTCGTGGGGATGCCGTAGCGTCGGCCGGCCTCGACCGATGAGGTCGCCTCGAAGCCGGCGATGTAGGTGGCGCGAGATGCTTCGATTGCTGCCTCGGAACCATGGGCGCGCCGTCCGCCGAACTCGATGACGGGCCGGCCCGCCGCCGCCTCAACGGCGCGGGCCGCCTTGCTGGCGACGAGCGTCGGGTAGGCGATCTGGTTGATCATGGCCGTCTCAACGATCTGCGCCTCCGGCAATGGAGCGATGACCTGGATTAGCGGTTCGTCGGGATAGACGACGGTTCCCTCGGGCGGCGCCCAGACGTCGCCGGTGAACTGCAGTGTGCGGAGCCGTTCGATGAAGCGTCGGTCGAACTGGGGCAGCGAGGCGAGATACTCCAGGTCTTCTTCCTCGAACCGCAGTGTTTCGAGGAAGTCGAGGGCGCGATCGAGTCCGGCCGCGATCAGGTAGTCCCAGCCCTCGGGTAGCTCGCGCACAGTGAGCTCGAAGACGGCTTCGCCCGTCATGCCGCGTTCGTAGTAGAGCTGCGCCATTGTCAGTTCGTAGAGGTCGACAAAGAGGGCTGAGGGGGTGTCCACAGATCGAACGCTATTCGATCAGCGCCCCGGACTCAGCCATCGCCGCCAGCGCATCGTCGCCGTCGCCGGCTTCGAGGTTTACTGCGGCGACGCCCTCGCGCGGCACCAACACCTCGAACCCCAGTCGGCAGGCGTCGAGCACGGTCTCCTTGACGCAGTAGTCGGTGGCGAGTCCGACGACGACGCAGCGCTCGACGCCCGCTTCGAGCAGGATGTCCTCGAGGTCGGTCTGCTGTTGCGCGCCGCTCTGCGGATCGCGGGTGGTGAAGCCGGAGTAGCCGTCGTTGCCGTCGACGCCCTTGCGCACCGTAGGTCCGGCGTCGCGAATCAGGTCGGCGTGAAGCTCGGCGCCCCAGCTGTTGCCGACGCAGTGCACCGGCCAGACGCCGCCGTCCTGCTCGAAGTGGGGGGTGTGCTCGGGATGCCAGTCCTGCGTGTAGACCACCAGCGCGCCGGCGCGGGAGGCGTCGGCGATGGCGCGGTTCGCATAGTCGACGACGCCGCTCGCGCCGCTCACGGAGAGCGAGCCGTCAGGGTGCGCGAAGTCGTTCTGGACGTCAACGACGATGAGCGCGGTCTGCGGGTCGTAGGCGGGCACAGGGCTGTGTCAGGGAGAGAAGTTGGAGGCGACGACCGGATTCGAACCGGTGATAAGGGTTTTGCAGACCCCTGCCTTACCACTTGGCCACGTCGCCGGGTGCGCAGGTGAGATGTACTGGAGCGGAAGAAGGGATTCGAACCCTCGACCTTCTCCTTGGCAAGGAGACGCGCTACCGCTGCGCCACTTCCGCTTGTAGAGGACATTGTAGCTGCCCGGTGGATTTGCGGCGGGGCAGCGGCGTCCGCTGGTTGGTGCCGAGGAAGAGACTCGAACTCTTACGCTCGCAATGAGCACAGCGCCCTCAACGCTGCGTGTCTACCAGTTCCACCACCTCGGCAGCGAAGGTTGATTGCTCTGGCAGGGGTGGCAGGACTCGAACCCGCGACCTACGGTTTTGGAGACCGTTGCTCTGCCAAACTGAGCTACACCCCTCCGTAAGCTACGAGCATAGCAGGTGAGGAGGTCGCCGGAGCATGGCTCCGGCGGCGCAGGCCGAGGTCGCGAGATACGATGCTCGGCAGTGCCGTGGCCGGCGGCTTGAGGTCGTTCCGGTTTACATATGCTGGCGATACCAGTGCCAAGGAGAGACGGTCATCATGTTGGACCTGCACGACGAGTACGACGACGACATTCTGGTGCTCAATCCGTCGGGACGGATTGACGGCGGCACCGCCAAGGCCTACGAAGAAACCCTGCTCGAGCGGATCGCCAACGGTCACACAAAGATCCTGCTGAACTGCGAGTCGGTGAACTACATCTCGTCGGCCGGTCTGCGGGTCTTGCTGATGGCCTCGAGGCGCGCGGGCGAACAGGCCGGCAAGCTGGCCCTGTGCGCGGTGCAAGAGCAGGTCAGCGATGTGTTCAAGTTCTCCGGGTTTGCCGAGATCATTCCGATCCACAACGACCGCAAAGAGGCTCTGGAGTCGTTCTAGGCGAACCTCAACCGAATCAACTTCGAAGCGCGGTGCGGATGCGCTCGGGATAGTCGCCGACGATTCCCGTGGCTCCCAGACCGATACATCGCTCGATGTCCGCCGGCTCGTTGACCGTCCAGGCGAAGGCCGCCATGTCATGGGCTCGGCAGGCGGCGACGCTCTCTTCGGTCAGGCCCGAACCGTGCATCGAGATGCCCTCCAACCGGTGCTCCGCTGCAATCTGCCAGATTTCGAGTGTCGGCGACAGGCACAGGTGCGCGATTCGTCGTCCGCGAGGCGCGCGCCTTGCCAGTTCGATGACCGTCTCCGAATCGAAGCTCCAGAGCCACGTCCATGGCAGAGCGTTCGCATGCTTCAGGTCGGCCAGGACGGCGTCGCATAGCGCGGAAGCATCATCGCCGGGCGTCACCTTGAGTTCGACGACGAATAGCAGTCGTCCATCGACGACCGCGAGGGCGTCGCGCAGGGTCGGGATGCGTTCACCGTCCCCGGCGTCGATTTGCTGAAGTTCTTCCAGCGTGGTCTCCGCAATGGGTCCCGTCGCGTTGGTGGTGCGGTCGAGTCGGTCGTCGTGGATCAGCACCGGCACGCCGTCGGCGCAGAGCCGGACGTCGATCTCGACGCCGTCGCAGTCCAGTTCCAGCGCGCGCCGGACTCCGGCCAGCGTGTTCTCGGGCGCGTGGCCCATCGTGGCCCGGTGAGCGATCACCAGCGGAGTATCGTGAGACATCGGCGATCTCGTTTGCGGTGGGTCCGAGGAGACGGCTGAAGTGCGCAACGAGGATATCGCCGAGACATTCAACGCGAGCGGTCGCGATTACGAGGCTTGCGCTCCGGAGTTGATCCATCTGGCCGCGTCCGAACTGGTCGAACGTCTCAACCTGTCTCCCGGCGACGACTTCGTCGATCTGGGCTGCGGAAGCGGCGCATTGATTGCCCAGGCCGAGTCCAGGCTGGCGGAGGGCGGCGCGATTGGCATCGACCTGTCGCGGGTCCAGCTTGAATCGGCGCGAGAACGGTTTCGGCTGTCGCCGGTCCAGCCTCGCTTTGTCCAGGAGGATGCGTCGGCCAACGGTCTGCGTAGCCGCTCGGCCGACGCCGTGGGGCTGGGACTCGTCTTGCCCTACGCCGACCGGCCGCAGCAGTTGTTGAAGGAGGCGACCCGCCTGACCCGGCTCGGCGGACGCGTGGCGGCGACGGTGATCGGCTCGCCGTTCTTCGGAGGTCCGGGCACGCGACTGCTCGGCTTGCTGGAACGCCGCGGCATCGCCTGGCCCGAGGTCGAGCTGCAGTTTGATCCGCGCGAGGCGGTCCGCCTGGCCCTGCTCTGTGAAGTCGACGACCGGCGTCTCGACGACGTCACGATCGAGGAGATCGAGCGGGAGTTCTGGTGGGACGACTTCGAAGCGTGGTGGCGGATGCTGAACCTGTTCGGCTTTCTACCGTCCGGTCGGGAGCAGATCCTGGACTCGATTGCCCGCGCCATGCGCGAAGATGATCGAGTCGTCGACGCGGACGGCAAGGTTCGCTGTGCCGTCCGGATCTGGCTGTTGTCGGCGACCGTGAGCGAAGGAGATCCGTGGGTATGACATCTGTGAAGCGGCGAATCTCGATCAACCTGCCCTGGAACCCCGATTTCGTCGATACGTTCCTCTCTCGAGCTCGATTGGCGGATGAGATCGGCATCGACACGATCAGCGTGCTCGAAGGCTACGGCCACGACGCGTTCACCGGCATGGCGCTGCTGGCCCACGAGACGTCGAACGTGCGCATCGCTTCCTCCATCGTGAACGTGTTCTCGCGCACGCCGGCGACGCTGACTCAGAGTTTCGGCACCGTCGATCAACTCTCGGGCGGTCGGGTGGTGGTCGGCCTGGGCGCCAGCGCGCCGGGCGCGATTGAGCGATTTCACGGAGTCCGGTTCGAGCGTCCGTTCGCTCGGATTCGGGAGACCGTCGAGCTGATTCGCCTCTACTGGTCTCGGGAACGATTCAGCTACGACGGCCCAACCATCCATGTCGAGCGGGCGCTGGTCAGCGGCATGGTTCCGGTCCAGCCGACACCGCCGATCCACCTGGCCACGCTGAATCCCACGTCGGTGCGGATGACGGCCGAATTGGCCGACGGCTGGATGCCGACCTGGATTCCCAACGACCGCGTGCGGGAATCGATCGCGCAGATGAAGCAGTGGTCGGTCGATTCGGGGCGCCCGGCGGATGCGGTCGAAGTGCGGTCCGCCGGCTCCGCCACGGTTCTGCCCGACCCGTCCGGGCAGGCGGAGATTGATCGGGGCTTCGCCCAGGGTCTGGCCTTCTTCGCCGTGCGCAACGGACCGGGTTACTTCCGCCAGTTCGAGCGACAGGGATTCGGGGAGGAGGTCGCGGCGATGCGCGAGGCGTGGCAATTGGACGGTGTCGGCGCGGCAACCGAGATCGCGATGGAGATCGCTCCGAGATTCTCGATGCGCGGATCGTTGGACGATTGCGCCGCCTACCTGGATGAGCAGACGGCGCTCGGCGTGGATCTGCACCAGGTCTCGGTCGACAGCGAGGACGATCGGGTCTGGGCCGACGCCCTGTCACGACTTGTCGGGTAACGTTTGCTGAGGAATCAAACGAACCAACGCGAGAGTTCAATCCGAACGTTGAAGGGACGAACAATGGCCGACACCAACCTCGCCGACGCACTGGCGAAATTCACCGATCGCGTGCTGCGCTGGACCGCGCAGTCGATGGAGGACCTGAGCCAGGAAGAGGTCCATTTCCGCACCTACGAGGGCCAGAACTGCATCGGCTTCGAGGCCTGGCACATCGCGCGCACCGCCGACAACCTGATTCACTTCGCCTTTGAACGAGAACAGCCCGTCTGGATGTCCAAGAACCTGTACGAGGAATGGGGACTGCCCAAGGTCGACCAGGGCACCGGCACGAGCTTCGACGAGGTTGCGAGCTGGGTCTTCCCCGACGGCCCGACGATCGCCGGCTACCTGAACGACGTGGCCGACGTCATCGTTCCGCGGATCGCCGACATGACGCCGGAGTATCTCGACTCGATCACGAGGATTGTGCCGCAGGGAGAATTGCCGAAGTGGGAGATTATCGGCCAGGTGATCATCAATCACTCGAACAACCACCTCGGCCAGATTAATGTCGGCCGCTCGATGCAGGGCAAGGAGGGCCTCGGCTTCTAGTCCGAGCCCAGGGGAGCCTGTGATGCCCGATTCGAACGACCTGCAACTGGTCGCGCCGCTCTCGCTCAGCGAACAAATCGCTGCGACACGCTCCGGCGAGCTGTCATTACAGGACCTGATCTCGCGGACGCTGGAGCGGCTCGAACTCGTCAACCCGCTGGTGCGGGCTATGCTGCCCGATCCTCGGCAGCGCGAGCGTCTGTCTTCGGAGGCGGCGGGGCTGATGGAGCGATGGCCGTCGCCGGAGGATCGGCCGCCGCTGTACGGCGCGATGCTGGCGGTCAAGGACATTTTCAATGTCGACCGGATGCCGACGCGGGCCGGATCGGCGGTGCCCCCGGAGTCGTTCAGCGGACCGGAAGCGGATGTGGTGGCTCGGCTTCGGGCCGCCGGCGCGCTCGTGCTGGGCAAGGCGGTGACCACCGAGTTCGCCTTCTTCGCCTCGGGCGCGACTGCCAATCCGCACAATCGCGACCACACGCCCGGCGGTTCGAGCAGCGGCTCGGCGGCGGCGGTCGCCGCAGGGATCGCGCCGCTGGCGCTCGGCTCGCAGACCGTTGGATCCGTCATTCGGCCAGCGACCTTCTGCGGCGTCGTGGGTTTCAAGCCGTCCTACGATCGCATCCCGACCGGCGGCACGCTGTACTACTCGCCCTCCGTCGACACGATTGGCTACTTCGTCAGCTCGGTCGCCGACGCGATCCTCGTGGCATCGACGATCCTGTTGGGCTGGCGCGAGGGAGAAGACGCCGAGGCCGCGGCGCCGCGAATCGGAATTCCGACCGGCGCCTTCCTCGATCAGGCCGGTGCGGAGATGCGCGGCGCGCTTGATGATGCCGCCGCGAAGCTCGGCGATGCAGGCATCAACATCGAACCGACGCCGACTCTGCACGACATTGAAGGCATCAATATTCGCCACCGCCACATGACTACGTTTGAGTTCGCCGAGACGCACGAGGAGCGATACGCGAAGTACGGCGCGATGTTCCGACCGGAGAGCGCGCGTCTGTACGAGGAAGGCAAGCGCATCTCAACGGCCGATGCCGAGGCCGGGCGCGCGAGTCGGATTGCCCTGCGTCAACATCTGCACGAACGAATGGACCGGGCGGGAATCGACGCCTGGCTCGCGCCGTCGGCGGTTGGCCCGGCGCCGACGGGTCTCGGCTCGACCGGAGAACCGGCAATGAACCTGCCCTGGACACACGCCGGCATGCCGGTCATCTCATTGCCGTTCGGAGACGTCGACGGGTTACCGCTTGGTCTCTCCCTCGTCGGCCGGTTCGGCCACGACGAGGCGCTGCTCGGCCAGGCAGCGATGGTGGAGTCGGTGTTGGCCGGATAGCTCATCACTCCCTCTCGCAGCCCGAACGACCGGCTGAACCTCAATTCAGACGGAGTAACGTCTGGCGGAGTTTCTGCCTGGCGTCTTCCAGGTCGGTGGCAAAGTCCTCGCCGGGAATGCCGTCGAGTACAGCCATGGAGTCGAACCTGCCGGCCAATTCTCGCGGCATGCTGCTGCGCGAATCCGGCGTTGCCCGAAGCGACGAGATGTTGCACAGCCGATACGGCACGGATTCGACCCGTGCTATGTTTCTGACCGGACTGGACGGGAGGCGGCCCAAGGTCTCTGAACGCGCGGGAGGGCCGCCGATCTCACCCAGGCGGACCTGAAGGCCCTGCGGACGGGCCGCTGGGAGCACCCACAGTCCGCCTAGATCGACTTCACCATGATCCGCACGAGCAGCGAACACGTCTACGACGTTGTAGTGATCGGTGGCGGCGCCGCAGGCGTGGGTGTGTCAGTCACGCTCAGTCATGCCGGCATCGAGGATTTCGTGGTTCTCGAGCGCCACACGGTCGGCTCATCGTTTGCCTCTTGGCCGGCTGAGACTCGCTTCATCACGCCCTCATACACGACCAATTCGATTGGCATGCTCGACATCAATTCGATCGCCATGGGAACCTCACCGGCGTATAGCCTGGAGGTCGAGCATCCGACAGGGCAGGACTACGCGAAGTACCTGCGCGCCGTCGCCCACTTCTTCGAGGTACCGGTCCAGCAGAACACCGACGTGTTGGAGGTAGTGCAGGCCGGCGACGGTTTCCGCGTCGAAACGGCCCGCGAGACCTTGCACGCCAGGCACGTGATCTGGGCGGCCGGCGAGTTCCAGTATCCAAGCTTCGGCGGGTTCTCCGGCAGCGAACTGTGCCGCCACACCGCGACCATCGCCAGTTACGACGAGATTGAGGGCGACAACATCATTGTGATCGGTGGCTACGAAAGTGGCATCGACGCCGCCTACCACCTCGCGTATGCCGGTAAACGAGTCCGGGTGTTCGACATCAACTGCCCGTGGGAGAGCGAGAGTTCAGATCCGAGTATCGCGCTGTCGCCGTTTACGCACGAACGGATGCAGGAACGCGCGTTTGCCGATCGAGTGCAGCTGTTTCCGAACACAGCGATCGAACGCGTCACCTGCACTGGCGACATGTACGAAGTCAAAGCACAGCACGGGCGTCGGTATCAGTCGTCCCAGCCTCCCTTGTTGGCAGCCGGATTCGAGGGCAGCCACAAATTAGTCGCTCACCTGTTTGAGCAACGGGAGGACGGCTCCTTGCTGTTGAGCGAAGACGATGAATCGACGATCGTGCCGGGCATGTTCCTCTGCGGCCCGGCCGTTCGCCACAACAATCATGTCTTCTGCTTCATCTTCAAGTTCCGACAGCGATTCGCCGTCGTCGCCAAAGCGATCGCGACGTCTCTGGGACTTCCCGCGGAGGAGCTCGAAGAGTATCGCAAGTGGGGCATGTACCTCGACGACCTCTCCTGCTGCGGTCAGGAGTGCGCATGCTGACGCGAATCGAGGAACGGTTCGTCGTCTCCGGCGCCGGACGCAGCCGACTGGCGAGGGTGCGCAGCATCGGTTGGCTCGGGCAAACGGCTGCCAGCGTCTGCTGGATCAGCAGCATGCTGATCTACGGGCTCGAGTCCGGCGGTGATTGGCTGCAGTTGTGTGCGGCGTCCGCGTGGCTGCTGGCGAACATCGCGTCCGTCGTCAATGCCGGCGCTGATTGATACGTCGATCCCGCACCCGGAGGTCGTCCTCTACCAGCCGCGTCATCGGCAGCCGCAGCAGTGAAGCGGCCGGCCGAGAAACACGACGGCGCGATGACGTGTCTGTTGCCCCGATTACTTTCAGATATTGCAGGTAAATCTACGCTTAAGTGACAACCCCTCTGGATTGGGACCCCTCTTTGACCAGACTTTCACACCTCCGCATTGGGCGGCGCGGCTTGCTGCGCGCCGCGGCGACCGCCGGGATCGGCGCGACGGCGATGGCGCTTGTCGGCTGCGGCGATGACGACGACGATCAGCCGGCTCCGTCGGCGACCGCCGAATCGCCGGAGCAACAGCAGCAACAGGACCAGCCGGTGGTCCAACAACAGCAGCAGGCTCAAGCACAGGCCGCGCCGCAACAACAACAGGAAGAACAGCAGCAGACGGCGGCCGGGCAGGCCGCGCAGGAACAACAGCAGGAGCCGGCTCCGGCCCAGCAGCAACAACAACAGCAGCAGGAACAGGCGATGGTCGCCGAGACAACCGGCGGGACGCTGCGCTTCTCCGCATTGGGCGGCAGCGGCAGCGCCATCGATCCGCGCAACATCTACTCGGTGCTCGCCTACCACTCGATGGCGTCGGCGTTTGATTTCCTGGCGCTGCACGGACCGAACGGCCTCGAACTCGGCGTCGCCGAGAGCATGACGCCGAACGAGGACGCCACGAGGTGGACGATCAAACTGCGCCCCGATGTGCAGTTCCACGACGGGAAACCACTCACGGCGGAGGACATCGCGTTCTCGATTCGCTTCATGGGCGACTGGGAGACCAGCCCCTACTTCGCCCAGCAGTGGGCCGATGTGGACATGGCGAACATGACCGCGATTGACGACCTGACGCTCGAGCTGCCGATGCTGCGTCCGCGCGCTGACTTCCTCGACGCCTCGTTGGCGCTCTACGCGCCGGTGATCCCCGATGGCATTGAGGACCTGACGCTGCCCAACGGTTCGGGACCCTTCCGGGTCGTGTCGAACGACGGCGCCGATGGCGTCGAGCTGGTTCGCAACGACGACTGGTGGGGAGAGCCGCCGTCGCTCGATCGCGTGGTCACCGTGCCGATCAACGATTCGAACGCGCGAATCAATGCGCTCAAGTCGGGCGAGATCGACTTCGCCTACCAGCTCACGCCGACGATTGGATTGGCCGAGCAGGACAACCCGGACATCGTCGTGGAACGCACGTCGGCCGGCGGAACGGCGATGTGCTTTGTGATGAACACGTCGTTCCCGCCGTTCGACGATCCTCGCCTGCGCGAGGCGATGCGGCTCGCGATTGACCGGCAGGCAATGGTGAATGGCGTGTTGCTCGGTCAGGGCGAGCTGGGTAATGACCTGGTCGGACTGGGCCTGACCGGCTATCACGACGGCCTGCCGCAACGAACCCGCGACCTGGACCGCGCGACCGAGCTGTTTGCCGCCGCGGGGATCAGCGAACTGGACATCGTCGCGTCTGAAGTTGCTCCGGGCCTGGTCTCATCCGCGGAACTGCTGAGCTCTCAGTTGGCCGAAGCAGGTGTCACGCTGAATATCGAAGAGGTTCCTGCCGACGCCTTCTTCAGCGACTTCGCGAGGATCCTGTCCACGCCGTTCCAGACCATGTACTTCGTCAACCGTCCGGCGGCCGTGCACCTGCCCTCGTTCGTCGGCAGCAACTCCGTCTTCAATCCCACGGCGTTCGCGATACCCGATTTTGATGAGGCCCTGAGCGCCTCGCAGAGTACGGTCGATGACGCCGAGCGAGCCGAACACCTGCTGCGTGCGCAGGAGATCGAATGGAACGAGGGTGGCACGATCGTCTGGGGTTACACCCCGATGATCATGGCCTACGCGCCCCATGTGACCAACGTCAACCTGATCAGCGATGGTCTGGTCAAGTTCCAGGAGATCGTGCTCAGCAGCTAGAGCCTGGGTCGGAAGGGGCGGATGACCGCCGGACTGCACGAGGCCGCCCGCTACGTGATCTGGCGGATCGCGTCGTTGGTCGCGACCCTGTTTGCGGTCAGCGTCATCCTGTTCGCCGCGGTCGAGTGGCTGCCCGGCGACCCGGCGCAGCAAATCCTGGGCATCAATGCAACGCCCGAACGACTGGATGTTCTGCGCGAGCAACTTAACCTCGACGATCCGGTTCCTGAGCGCTACGGCCGCTGGCTGTGGTCGACGCTGCAGGGCGACCTCGGCGAGTCGGTCCGCACAGGCCAGCCGGTCGATGAATTGATCGGGCGTCCGGCGCGCAACACGGCGATGCTGGCGCTGACCGCGTTCGTGGCGATCAGCGCTGTTGCGCTAGCTCTCGCCGCATTGAGCGGCGCGCGGGAAGGCACGCGGACCTCGAACCTGATTTCTGCGGCCTCGCTGAGCGCCGTGTCCGTGCCCGAGTTCATCATCGCCGGGATCCTGATTTCGGTTGTGGGGCTCGAGCTGGGCTGGCTCCCGGCGGTTTCGCTGGTGCCCAGCGAGGGGACGCCGTTCTCGCGGCCGGAGATTCTCGTGCTGCCGGTGATCTCGCTGAGCATTGTCGGCGGAGCATATGGGGCGCGATTGATCCGGGCCGCCGTCGCCGATGCCGCGCGGATGCCGCACGTGCAGGCGGCGCGGCTCGCCGGATTGACCGAATCCCGCGTACTGTTGCGGCACCTGCTGCCTTCGGCGATCCCGCCGACTGTCCAGGTGCTCGCCTTTATGGTGCCGTTCCTGGTCGGCGGCGCGGTCGTGGTTGAGCGCATCTTCGCGTTTCCCGGACTCGGTTCCCAGCTTGTCGATCGAATCGCGCTGCGCGACGCTCCCGTGATTGAAGCGATCGGTTTGATCCAGGCGGCGAGCGTGATCGTCGCGTTTCAGATCGCAGATATGATCGGGTTCCTCGCCTCGCCTGAACGAAGGACGGCGCAATGACATCGGCGGCGCGACAGGAGATGCTCTCAGCCGGCAGCGGCAGACTGCGCCCACTCCAACTGTCCCCCGCCACCATCGTGTTGTTCATGCTGTTGCTGGCCGTGCTGTTCCTCGCAGTGTTCGGCCCGATGATCTCGCCGCACGACCGCGGAACCGTCGTGTCCCTACCGTTCGACCCAGCGATTGGCGTGTTCGGCACCGACCATCTTGGACGTGATGTGCTGTCGCGCATCCTGCACGGCGGCAGGCCGATTGTCATCATTCCGGTTGTGGCGACCGTTCTGGCAACTCTGATCGGCGGCGTCCTCGGGGTCGCGGCGGCGGCGTTGCGCCGCGATGATGTGATCATGCGCGTGATGGACGTGTTTGCCGTGATTCCGTCACTCCTCATCGCCCTGGTCCTCTTTCACCGCTTTGGGGCGCAGCACTGGGTCCTGGCGCTGGCGGTGATCATCGCCTCAATCCCGTTCACGACCCGATATGCCCGCGCTGCTGCATTCCCGATCATCCATAGCGCCTACGTCGAGCAGGCCCGCATGATCGGTGAATCGGCGCCGATCATCCTGATCCGCGACGTGGCGCCCAATCTCGCCCGACCGCTGCTTGCCGATGCGGGGTTGCGCTTCATCGGCGCGATCTACCTGGTCGCGGCGGCGGGATTCCTCGGCTTCGGGCCGCCGCCTCCGTCGACAGACTGGGGCTCGATGATCTCCGAGAACATTGGCGGCGCGGGACTGAACGCCTGGGCGACCATCGCGCCGTCGCTGATGGTGCTGCTACTCACGATTCCGACCAACCTGCTCGCCGATCGGTTTGCGAGGCAGTTCGCCCGATGATTGACGTGTGCGATCTCGAGATTCGCGGCAGCCTGAATGCGCCGATCCTGGGCGGCGTGAGCGTCGCCTTGGAACCAGGCGAGACGCTGGCAGCGGTCGGAGGATCCGGCGCCGGCAAAACGACGCTCGGGCTGGCGCTGTTGGGCTTTGTCCGGCCGGGGATGCGAAAGGTCGGGGGCGAAGTCCGCTTCGACGGTCAGGACATGTTCGAGCTGCCCGAATCCGAGCTTCGTCGATTGCGGCGGGAATCGATTGCCTATCTGCCCCAGAATCCCGCCTCAACCCTGACGCCGACCATGCGGGTCGAGGAGTTGGTCGAGGAGCGGCGGCTGGGCCGGTCTCAGAGCACGGAGCATTTGCTGGACCTGGTCAACCTTCCGAGTGATCGGTCGTTCCGGCGGCGCTTCCCGCATCAGCTCTCGATCGGCCAACAGCAGCGGCTGGCTATGGCTCGGGCGATTGCCAATGAACCGCGCTTGCTGATCCTCGACGAGCCGACCAGTTCCATCGATCCAACGACGCAGCGATTGATGCTGGCGCTGGTCGAGCGACTACGCGACGAAGGCGGTGCAGCGACCTTGCTGATCTCGCACGATCTCGCCTCCGTGGCGCGAATGGCTGACGAAGTGGTCGTGCTCAGCCAAGGCGAGGTCGTTGAGCGCGGGTCGGCGCTGCGCGTGCTCGATGCTCCGGGAGACTTGTACTCGAAGGCGTTGATTGCCGCATCGCCCGACATCGCGGTCGATCAGCCGCCGGAGCCGGTGGTCGCGACCGATCCGGCGCCGGTCCTGGACGTCAGAGGTCTGTCGGCCCAGTTCAACATCGGTCGAGGGCGCGGTCGGCGCACGATTCACGCGGCACGCGACGTCTCGTTCGACCTGGCGGCCGGGGAGACGCTGGCCCTGATTGGCCGGTCCGGCAGCGGCAAATCGACCATCGCTCGGGTACTGGTCGGGCTGCTCCCGCCCGAGGCGGGGGAAATCCTGCTCGATGGCTCTTCACTGCCCGGCCTCTTGCGCCGCCGAAACCGCCGAGAGCGATCCGCCGTGCAACTCGTCCCGCAGAATCCCGAGGAGTCGTTCAATCCCCGCCGGTCTGTCGGCGACGGCATTCTGCGGTCAATCCGCCAGACCGGCGGCCTCAGCGGATCGGCCGCGACCGAGCGGCTGGAGCAACTGCTGGAGCAGGTCCAACTCGATCAGGCACTGGCAAGGCGTCGACCACACGAGCTGTCCGGGGGAGAACAACAGCGCGCAGCCATCGCCCGAGCGCTCGCCGCCGAGCCGCGCGTCCTGATCTGCGACGAGATCACCACGGCGCTGGACACGGTGGTCCAGAGGCAAATCATCGAGCTGCTCCAGCAGATACAGCGGGACACGCGGATCAGCCTGTTATTCATCACCCACGATCTGGCCCTGGCGCACGAGTTCGCTCACCGGGTCGGCGTGCTCAGCGAGGGCGAGCTGGTTGAGAGCGGCTCGATGGCGGAGTTTGTGCGGAACCCACAGGCGGCCGAATCGCAGGAGTTGCTCAATGCCGCGCCGTCGTTGAGCCGCAGTCTCGCCAAACGGCGAAGTACGTCGGAGGAGAGCCGCGCGATCGCCGCGTCCTAGAACGAAGGAAGGCAGATGCAACTCGGACTGTTTCTCAACAACGGCGTCTTCGACGGAGTCGACGATGCCGCCGCCCTGCAGCTCTCCGTCGATTCCGCCCGACTGGCGGAGACACTGGGCTACGACCAACTCTGGGTGACCGAACATCACTTCATCGACTTCGGCGTCTGCTCCCAGGCGCTGACGCTGGCCGGATATTTGCTGGGTCTGACGCAACGCATCCGCGTGGGTACGGCCGTTGTGCTGGCCCCGCTGGTACACCCAATCACGCTTGCCGAGCAGGTCGCGATTCTCGATCAAGTCAGTGGCGGACGGCTCGATCTGGGCCTCGGACGCGGCGGCTACTCGCTGGATTACGAGGTGCTCTCCGTCCCCACCGAGCGCTGGTCGGTTGGGATCGAAGCCACGCTGCTGGCGGTGATTGACGCCCTGTCAAACACGGGCGTCAGCAGTGAGCACGAGCTCGTTCCCTACCCGTCGGTGACAGTCCGGCCACGGCCGCGAACGCAGCCGCATCCTCCAATCTATGTCGCGACTGCCACGGCTGAGGCGGTCGAGGTCGCTGCACGGCTCCGCCTGCCGCTGCAGTTCTACTTCGCCGCTGATACCGAGAGCCGGGTCAAGACCATCGAGCAGTACCGCGGCTTCGCGCAAGAGCATGGTTGGGACGGCGATATCGCTCACCTTCACGCGATTCCGTGCCTGGTCGAAGAGGACGAGTCATCCGCGCGCGAACGCATGTCGGCCGGGCTGCTTGCGTCGTTCAACACGGGCAACCATCCCGGACTGCAGGACCCCGACCTGGATCTCTCGAAGCGTGCCGAGATGACCCCAGCGCTTGTTGCCGGCGTGATTGGCCAGAGCCCGGTCGGTCCGCCGGAGCGGGTGATCGAGTGGTTCGATGCGTTCATCGCTGCGACGGGCGCCAGGAACTTCGCGCTGTACACGGAGCCGATCGGCGATCCGAAGGCAACGCTGCGCTCAATCTCGCGTTTCGCCGCAGACGTCATGCCGGCTCTGAGGTCGATGGCGAAGTAGGGGCCGGCCGTCACAGCGAGGCGGGCATCGAGGCCGTGTGAACAGGCCGTCGCTGCTCCACATGGTCCCCCCGGGAGGATTCGAACCTCCGCGCGCGGTTTAGGAAACCGGTGCTCTATCCCCTGAGCTACGGGGGGTGGCTCTGAGTGTATGCCTCGCAGGGCGTTGACCTTCGTGCTCTGTTTCCTATTCTGCATGCAGAATCCGGAGCACACCGCGGAGTTCCTTCCATGCCGATGTACGAGTACTACTGCCGCACCTGCAACGAGAAGTTCACCAAGCTGCGCCCGATGAGCGCCGCCTCGGAGCCATATGAGTGCGAATGCGGGGAGGTCGCGCAGAAGGTGCTCACGGCCGCAGTCGTGACCGTCGCCGGTGCATTCTCCGAGATGGAGGCGGCCGAAGCGATGCCGACCGGCGGCGGATGCGCCTGCGGTCGCGGGTCCTGCGGTTGCGGTGGGGGCGGCGCTGGCGCACTCAACTAGCTCCGATTCTCCGCGCCGATACCGAGTTCCTCCCTCCCACAGCGTCTGGCTGAATGATGAAACTGGGCCTCCGACCGATCTTCGCGAGCGTTGCGCTCGCTGCCGCTGCCGTCGTTGCCCTCGTGCTGAGCGGCGTCATCCGGTTCGATTTCGTCGTGTCGGACAATCAGGCCGACGGCGAGGTTGAGGTACGCATCCAGGCTCGGGAAACGGAGAGCGGCCTCGTTGAGGTGCGGGCGCAATCCAACGCCGGCGCGAACGGGTGGATGATCCACTCCCCGCGTGCTCGCTTCCTCCCGGCTGAGCCGGAGCCGGGCAGGTGGTACTCCAGCAGCTCGTTCGGCGTCGGCGCTCCTGCCGCAGACCCGGACCTCACCGATCCCGCGAGCTACACCCGGTTCTACGTCGCCCAGGCGATCAGCCGCTACGAGCGCGACGGTCGAGAAGCGATGCTCGCGTACTACAACTCTCTTGGGAGCGTTGACGGCCAGTGGTACATGTTCATCTTCGACGAGGACGACGTCGTGGTGGCGCACGAGAACCCCGAGCTCGTGGGCTTGGCCGCCGCTGAGGTCAACGGCCCCGACGGATACCCGGCGGGCAGGATGGTAGTCGCCGTGGCAAGCGCCGACGGCGCCTGGGTGGACTATCAGTTCAACAATCCCGCGACCGGGCAGGCAGAGATCAAGCACTCCTGGGTCGTCCGACGCGACGGCCTGGTCTTCGGTTCCGGCTGGTACGAGAGTGCGCCGTCAAAGACTCACGCTCCGGGCGCATTCACTCAGTCGTACGTTGAGCGCGCGCTTGAGATGTACCGGGTGCTCGGCCGCGAGGCGACGTTCGCGTACTACAACTCCACAGAGAGCATCGACGGTCAGTGGTACCTGTTCATCCATAGCGTGGACGGTACGCGCCTCGTGAATGGAGCTCGGGCCGACCGTCCGGGTTGGCTGGGCAGCAGCCTCCACGGATCAGGCGTGGACGTCACCGGATACGACTATGTCGACGACACGCTGGCCATCGAGACCAACGGCTGGGTTTCTTACGTGTTCCCAAATCCTGATGCCGAGCTTCGCTATCAGCGCAAGCACAGTTGGCTCGTGCGTCATGACGGCCTGCTCTTCGGCTCCGGCTGGTACGACCGAAACTACGACCTGGCCGAAGAGCATCCGGCCGGCTACGCCAGGGCCCTGGTACAGACGGCGATCGATCGCTACGACGCCGAGGGTCGCGAGGCGACATTCGAGTACTACAGCTCAGCCGAGAGCGTTGACGGCGAGTGGTACGTGATCATCATCGGCTCGGACGGCACGCGGCTCGCGCATCCGTTCCTGCCGCTGGGCGAGAACATCCTCGACGGCGGTCCCGACGTCACCGGCTACGACTTCCGAGCCGATGTCGTCGCAGTCGAGGATCGCGATTGGGTGAGCTACGTGTTTGAGAATCCAGACACGGGAGAGCAGGGTCGGAAGCACACCTGGATCGTTCGTCATGACGGGCTGCTGTTCGCGGCCGGCTGGTACGAACCCGGGGCCTACGATTCGCCCGACTCCTGATCCGGCGCCAACCAGCTTCCACGGCGCAGTCGCCAGAGGTACGTGGCGGACGCCGCGCCCGTAGCAACGACGAACGCGAGGGTGACGCCGCCGATCAGCAACGTCGTGTCGAAGAAGAATCGCTGCGGGAAGAGCTGGATCAGACCATCGCGGGAACTGAGCTGCCAGAGATCGTTGGTGAAGAAGAGCAGGTGAAAGCTGCGAAAGGCCGACTCGAAGCCCGAAACAGCGATGATCGCCAGCACAATCACTAGCGCACTCACGATGCCGCAGGCAGACAGCAGCGAGAGCGATATCGCGCGGGGCGACTCCCATCCTCTGCGCCAGATCAGAAGCGCAATGAACGCCACGATGTAGCCGAACGCGGCCCAGCCGGCGTCGAACGTTCGCGCCATCAGGCGCTTCACGTCGATCATGTGCAGGACTTCTCGCTCCGAGTAGAACGAAGCGCCGTTCACGCGGACGTCGAGCCGCTCTTCGTCGTTGAGCAGGTAATCGCGCGTTTCTGCGGCGACGCGCAGGACTTCACTCTGAGGCAGCCCGGTCCGGCGGGTGGCGTCATAGCGTTCGAAGCCTCTCTCCCACCAGGAGGCGGACGTGGTCGCGTAGCGGACCGTTGCCGCTACGGGCAGGGTGAACAGCGCCAGCGCCAGGCCGAACAGGGCGATCGCATGCAGCAGGATGGCGGGCGAATTCCGGGCGATAGGCTTCATATGTCAAGCCTGAGCCTACCGTCAGACGGAGACCGCCAATGACCGTGACCCTGTCTCAAATCATCGAAGCGGCCAACCTGACGGATGAGGACACGCTGACCATTGTGAAGGCGTCGGTGCAACAGCCGCCAATTGCGACCGGCATGTTCGTCGTTCTGATCGACGATCGCGCCAATCTCCCTACAGTTCTGCGGCACTATCCCGGCGTCCATCGTCTGCGCGTGATCGATACCACGCTTCGGGTCGTGGATTCCGATGTCGAGGATGTACTGGCAGAGCTGCCGCTCGATGCCGTCGCGCTGGTCGTCGAACCGATTCCGCTGTTCGACGTGCGCAACGCTCCCGACGGCGTTCGAGGGGTGATGGACTGTCTCCGCGATCCGATCGACGGCTGTCCCTGGGACAACGCCCAGACACACGAGAGCCTGCGTCCTCATTTGCTTGAAGAGACATACGAAGTGTTGGAGGCGATCGCCGCGGGCGACCCGGCCGAACTGTGCGAGGAGCTCGGCGATCTGATGATGCAGGTCGTATTGCACGCCAAACTGGCCGAGCAGGCGGGCGAGTTCACGCTCGACGACGTATCCGAAGGCATTCGGTCCAAGTTGGTGCGGCGTCACCCGCATGTCTTCGGAGAGGGCAGCGCCGACACGCCCAAGCTGGTCGAGGGCGCCTGGGAGCGACTCAAGGCCCAGGAGCGTCCACATCGAGAGTCCGTGCTGGACGGTGTCCCCAACACGTTGCCGGCGTTGGCTCGGGCGCAGTCGATCCTCGGTCGGGCCGAGCGCAACGGGTTTGGCCGTGAACTGTCGGCGTCGGACGATCTGGGTCAGCGTCTGCTCGACCTGGTGCAGAAGGCGCGCGATCGGGATGTGTCGGCGGAGGACGCGCTGCGGGATGCGCTCGGGGCGTTTGAGCGCGGTGTCAGGGCACGCGAGCGGGAACAACGGGCTACGCCCGGGTGAGGTTGGCCATCGAGGCGAGCAGCCGCTTCACCCCGGTTTCGGCAAATCGCACGGTCACCTCGGCGTCGCGACCGATGGTCCTCAGGGAAATGACGACCCCGTGACCGAAAATCTCGTGTGAGACTTCGTCGCCTTCTTCGAGTCCCACCGACGGCGCCGCCTCGGGCTCCGGATCGAAGCTGTCGAAGTCGTCCCAGCGCACCGTGCGGTTGCGCGCCGGGCGCACATCGGCGCCGACTCGCGCCTGCTGCCTCTGGTGCCGCTGAAGCAATTCCTCGGGAATGTCGGCCAGGAAACGGGAAGGCGGATTGTGACCGGATCGTCCCTGGTAGGCGCGTCGGAACGCATGCAGCAGGTGCAACTCGCGCATCGCGCGGGTCATGCCGACATAACAGAGGCGACGTTCCTCCTGGAGCTGGGCCGGGTCTTCCATCGAGAGCTGGTGCGGCAAGAGGTACTCCTCCATGCCGACCATGAACACGACCGGGAACTCCAACCCCTTGGCCTGGTGCAGGGTGATCAGTGTGACCGCGTCGGGTGGACCGTCCGGCAAGTCGTCAACGTCCGCGACCAACGCGACATCCTCGAGGAAGGCGTCCAGGGCCGCGCCGGGGGCGATCTCCGAGTAGTTCTCGGTCACCGTGATCAGTTCCTGGACGTTTTCCCAGCGGCTCTCGGCTTCGGTGTCGCTGTCCGCCTGCCGGACGAGCCAGTCGCGGTAGTGACTCTTGACCAGGATCGCGCGAAGCGCATCGGAGAGCGGCTCCTTCGAGGCTTGCAAGCGGGCGTCCTCGATCAGCGAGACGAACTCCCGCAGGGAACCCGCCGCCCGTCGCGATATGTCAGGCGGGGTCAGGTATCCGCCCAACGCATCGTTGTCGAGGCCGGCGGCGGCCTGGGCCGCCTGGTACGGCGATCGGGCGTGAGTTGCGGCCCAGTCGTTCAGCGTCTCGATGGTCCTGGCGCCCACGCCTCGGGTCGGAACGTTGACGACTCGCGCGAATGCGACGGCGTCGGCGGGGTTCCGCACCAGTCGGAGATACGCGAGGAGATCGCGAACCTCGCGGCGGTCGTAGAAGCGTGTTGCGCCGACGAGACGGTAAGGAATCCCGTGTTGGACCAACGACTCCTCGATCGCGCGGGACTGCGCATTGGTGCGGTACAGAACCGCAGCGTCGCCGGGTCGCAGCGATCCGTCTCGCAATCCTCGCTCGACATGATCTGAGATGTACTCCGCCTCGTCCGACTCGCTGTACGCCTCATGCAGGCGCGGCAGCGGTCCGTCGTCGTTCTCGGTGACGAGGCGGCGCTTGATCCGATCGGCTGCGCGGTCGATGACGGCGTTGGCCGCGTCGAGAATCTGTTGCGTGGAGCGGTAGTTGTCGTTGAGCTGCACCTCGGCGGCGGTCTGGTGATCGCGGACGAAGTAGTTGAGGTTGCGAATGTCGGCCGAGCGCCAGGAGTAGATCGACTGATCGGGGTCGCCGACGACGGTCAGGTTCCCGCTGCCCGCCGACCAGACCCGGGCGAGCTGGTACTGGATCGTCGATGTGTCCTGGAATTCGTCGACGAGCACGTGGTCGAAGCGCTCCTCGTAGCTGCGACGCACGTGGTCGTGCTCGAACAGCTCCAGGGTCTTGAGCAGGAGATCATCAAAGTCGAGCGCGGCGGCATCACTCAGCGAGGCGGAGTAGCGTTCCCACACTCGGGATGCGACCTCGTCGAAGTACGAGCCCGTCGAAGTTGCAAACTCGGCGAGCGTGTCGCCCTCGGATTTCGCCCTGGAGATCCGGCTGAGCACCGCTCTGGGCGGGTACTGCTTCGGATCGAGCTGCAGGTCCTTGAGGGCGCTCCGAACAACCTGCATCTGATCGTCGCTGTCAAAGATGACGAAGTTGCGCGGGACGCCGATCTCCTGTCCCTGCGACCGCAGCATGCGCACGCAGATGCGGTGAAACGTGCCGAGCCAGACCCGGTCGGCGTCGTCGGTTCCGATCAATCCTTCGAGCCTGGAGCGCATCTCGCGGGCGGCTCGGTTCGTAAACGTGACCGCCAGGATTCGCCAGGGCGGCGTGCCCTGCTCGATCAGCCAGGCGATTCGATGAGTGATCACCCGGGTCTTGCCTGAGCCCGGGCCCGCAATGACCAACAATGGTCCGTGCGGATGCGTGACGGCGTCTCGCTGCGCGTCGTTGAGATGCTCAAGATCCAGCGGGGTTTGTTGAGGGTTGGTGTCGGGCGGCGCGAATTCGGTCATCGCAGCGAGCATACCGGCGGGATCGACCTATAGTGGCGACAGCGGGGTGTAGCAGAGGCGTTTCATGCTCGACGGAGTGGGCATCTCCTGGCCCGGCGGTTCTCCCGAAAACACCGGACTGATTGTTGCGCTGATCGTCGGCGCGTATCTCGTGGTGTTGTGGTTCTCGGCGGTCGTCTGGACCGCGCGCGACATTCACCAACGCACGCCGGAACCGATGGCGCAACTGGTCTTCACGCTGATCGTCCTGATCTTCAATTTCCCCGGTCTCGTGATCTACCGCGTCCTGCGGCCTCCGCTGACCTTGCAGGAAGCGGAGGAGCATCGACTCGAATCCAGCGCCCTGCTCCGCGAACTGGAACAGAGCCTGCCCTGTCATCGCTGCGGATACGCGATCGCCGCCGACTACCTGGCCTGTCCGAAGTGCGCCGTCGTGCTTCGCCTGGCCTGTGACCAGTGCGATCGGGTGCTGGATCCGGATTGGCGAATCTGCCCCTGGTGCACGGCTGAGATCCCAGGAAGCCGGAGCGACGATCCGCCCGCGTCAAGTGGGACACCGGGCGTTGGCGAGCCGAGAAACATCATCGCTGAGGCAGGGAGCCAGCAACCCCAGGCACGTCCCCCCGGTTCGTCGAGCGCGGCCCATGTCCAATCTTCTCGAGTCCCGACTTTCGATTAACGGCGTCGCCGGGATCGTTACTTCCGTCAACGAGCGGGACGACGAGGAAGCCGTCGTCTGCCTGCACAGCGTGCCCGGATCGGGGCGGGATTTCCAGTGGTTGTTACCCGAGACGGAGAAGGTTCTGCGCTCCGTCGCGTTCGACCTGCCGGGCTTCGGCAGGGCCGACAAGCCGCGCGACTTTCCGTATTCGATCGAGGGGTATCAAACCTGGCTGGCGCCGGCGATCGACGAGCTTGGCATCAAGCAGGTTCACCTCGTGCTGCACAGCTTTCATAGCCAGACGGGCCTGATGTGGGCGGCGATGAACCCGGACAGGTGCCGCTCCGTCACGCTGCTCGACGGCGGCATACTGGAGGATTATCCGGGGAATCTGGTTGCCAACATCTGGCGCACCCGGTACGCGGGCGAGGTGCTGCAATTCATCACCACTCGACCGATATTCAAGCTGTTCATGCGGTTGGGCAATCCTCGCGGACTGAACCCGCAGTGGTTGGACGAACTGATCACGGAAGACGATCGCGCCACTCGGCGAGTCACGCTGGAGCTGTATCGGAACACCAACTTCGACGACGCGGGAATCCTGCGCCAGGCGCTGTCGCCTCGGAACGTTCCGGCGCTGGTGATCTTCGGCCGCACCGACCCGTTCATCAGCTGGAGATACGCGGAGCGCCAGCGTGAGACGTTCGCCGACGCCGAGGTGCACGTCTGGGACGACTGCGGCCACTTTCCCCATGTCCAGCATCCAGAGCGGACAGCGGAGAAAGTGACCGCGTTTCTTCGAACCGTGGCCGGCCCGGCTATCGACTCAGGCGAATCGAGCTAGTCGAGCGCTCCCAGCTCCACGGCGAGGTTGGCTGTTTTCTTCATCTCTTCGAAGCGGGCCGCCTGTTCGCGAGCGCGTTCCTCGGCGCCCTCGTGATGGAAGTCGGACTCGCTCTGCGTCTCGCTGGCGACGACGTCGAAACCGTACGGCCCGTAGACCGGAATTTCTTCGTCGGGGAGTTCGGCCATCATCTCGTTGCGCTCGGCTTTTCGCTTGAACGCTTCCTCGATGTAGGGCGCGAGTTCCTCCTGTTTCTTCGCTTCGCGCTCGGCCTCGAACTCCTTGAACTCGGGCATCACGTCGCGGGCGAAGATCTCGAGTGATTCGCAGATGTGCTCGTGGCGGTTGTTGCCGGCCTGCTGGATGAAGACCGACTGGTCGACTCCGCACTCGGAGAAGATGCGCAGGTGCTCGCGCAACTCGTCGGGCGTGCCGATCCCGCCCTCGCCGCCCTGGGGCGGCCAGGTGTCGCGGACCTGTTCCCAGGCTTTCCAGATGTTGGTCCGGCCCGGCTTGTGCATGCCGGCGGCGTAGTGGTGGCCCAGGGCGAACTGGAAGAACCGGAATCCGTCCCCGCCGCGCGCCTCCGCCTCGGCGGCGTCGGGATGGACCGAGAACGAGGAGACCATGGCGATGTTGGCGTTGACCGAGTGGCCGATCGGCACGCATTCGGTCTTGATCGTCTCGTAGTAGTCGTTGACCCAGTGCTCGGCCTCTGCGGGGTCGATGAAGGCGAAGGTCAGCGCGCCGATGCCCAGCTTGGCCGCGAGGTGGATGGTGTCGCGGTTGGAGCAGGCGACCCAGAGCGGCGGGTGCGGTTTCTGCACCGGCTTGGGCACGACGTTGCGCGTGGGCATGGAGAAGTACTGGCCTTCGTAACCGGGATACGGGTTCATGGCCAGCATGTTGGCGACCTGCTCAACCGTCTCGAGCCACATCGAGCGTCGCTCTTCGGGATTGATCCGATAGCCCTCCAGTTCGGCGCGCGAGGCCGACTCGCCGGTGCCGAAGTCGACACGGCCATTGGAAACGAGGTCGAGCGTGGCGATGCGCTCGGCGACGCGGGCCGGGTGGTTGTAGCCCGGCGGCATCAGGACGATCCCGTGCCCCAGGCGAATGTTCTTGGTTCGCTGTGACGCGGCCGCGAGGAAAACCTCGGGCGCGGAGGAGTGGGAGTACTCCTCGAGGAAGTGGTGCTCAACCTCCCAGGCGTGGTCGATGCCCAGGTTGTCCGCAAGCTCGACCTGGTCGAGCGCATCCTGGAAGAGCTGTTGTTCCTGACCCTCGCCCCACGGCTTGGGCAGCTGGTGCTCGTAGAAGATTCCGAATTTCATGCGCGACTCCGTTCCTGCCGGGTTCTCCCGCAGTCTACGAGACGACGACGATTTCCTTGCCCTGCAGGATGACGGTCGCCGCCGCATCGATCAGCGGCGGGAACGGGTCGCCCGGCTCGTCCGACGGGGGCAGAGCCTTGGCCGCGGCGTCGGCGTCGGTGTACCAGAGCTCCGCGACGCCGTCCCAGGGACCGCCATCAACGCCCTTGTTCGCGTGGGAGGTCGTGTATCGCAGGCAGCGGCCTTCGGCCCGAGCGATGTTGTTGCGGACGCGCGGCGAGTGGCCGTCGGTCCAGGCGGCGAAGAGTTGCTCGCGCGTGACGCCCTCGCCCTTCTTGACGAATGCGACCCACTTGAGCGCGTCCTCGGGCGTCTCGGAGTCCACGATGATGTTCTCGGTCGTGAACAATCCGTCGGTGGTCGGTTCGATCAAATCTCCGAAGCCGTCGATGCCGCGCAGTCCGCCGCGCTGTTCGCTGAATGCCTCATTCATGTGCTCGAAGTCGCGGAACCAGAGTTCGGCGACGCCGTCGTAGGGCATCTCGTCCGTCGTGGGCGGTCCGCCCAGCGTGCCGGGGCTGTCGAAGAACGTGACGCAGTAGCGTTCCGGCCTGGCCAGGTTCGCGACGTGAGGCGCGTGGATGCAGCGCCAGAACTCGAAGAACGACTCGCGCTCGACGCCTTCCTTGCGCGCAACAGGGACAATCCATTTCAACATGATCTGCTCGCTTCCGCTGTGTACGAACTGCTCAACTCTGGGCGGATTCTAGGCGTTCGGCGACTTCCCTGGCCCGAACGGCCTGCATGCGCGCGATCTCGCCGCAGGCGCCGGTGTAGGTCGCAGGATCGAGCAGGTGATCCAGTTCATGCTCGCTCAGGTGTCGGCGCACCTCTTCGTCACCTACGAGCAGGTCGCGGAACGAGACGTCCTGCACGGCGGCGTCCTGAGCGTGCTCGTAGACGATGTCGTGGGCGCGCTGACGACCGACCTGTTCGCCCAGAGCCAGCATGATCCGCTCGCTCATGATCAGGCCGCCGGAGAGATCGAGGTTCTCTCTCATGCGTTCAGTCTTGACGTCGATTCCCTCGAACAGCAAGGTCAACCGCGAGAGGATGTCGCCGACCAACTCGATCGACCCGGGAACCACGCGCTCCACCATCACGCTGGTTGAGCCGTCGGCTTCGTGTTCGGTGCGCATCGCGTCGAGTGCGAGCGGGAACAGCGTCGTGACTTGCGCCGCCGCGGCGCGGATGTCCTGCGACAGCTTGGGATTCCGCTTTTGCGGCATCGTGCTGCTGCCGACGGTGCCCGGCGGGACAGGCTCCTCAATCTCGCCAAACTCAGGCTTCATCAACGTGTAGGTTTCATCGGCGATCTTGCGGCATGTCGCGGCGAGCATGGCGAGGATGGCGGCGTACTCGGCGTGGTGGTCGTGGCTGGTGCGTCCGGGAACCGGCATCGGCAACAGACCGAGGTGTCGGGCCATGCCCTCGTGGACGGCGAGGCCCGGCGAGCCGAACGAGGCGAGCGTCCCGGCAGCACCGCCGAGCATGGCTACAAAGATGCGCGGCTCGGCGTCGTGCAGACGCTCGACATGCCGGCAGAGTTCGTCAATCCAGGCGCCGACCTTGTAGCCAAACGTCGCAGGTACGGCGTGCTGTCCGTGCGTGCGTCCGGCGCATGGGTCGTCGGCGTGGCGCTCAGCGAGCGGGGCGAGGCGACTGAGGACCTGCGCGATCTGGCCCAGAATGATCCGGTGCGCCCGGCGAAGCTGGAGGATGTCGCCGGTCTGGGTGATGTTCTGGGTAGTTGCGCCCCAGTGCACATAACCGCCGACCTCGTCGCCGATGATGCGGTCCAGTTCCCAGATCAGTGGAACCAACGGATGTGCGGTGACGGCCAGGCCGGCCTCGATGTTGTCGATGTCGAGCAGATCGAGCCGGCAGTGGTCGGCGATCTGGACTGCAGCGTCCGAGGGAATCATGTCGAGCTCCGCCTCGGCGCGCGCGAGCGCGGCCTCGACGTCGAGCCAGGCCTGCCAGCGAGCCTCGCGGGTGAAGAGGGCGCGAATCCCGGGGTCGGGGACGCGGGCGGCGGTCGGTCGGTGCTGCATGGTCGGCTCCCTTGGGCTCGGCGCGGCGACGCGCAGTGACAGGTAGGATCGGACTGCAAGCTAACGAAGGGGGACGGTATGGTTGCGCCGCTTGGCGGAATTCGTGTGATTGAGGTTGCGAACTGGCTGGCGGCGCCTTCGGCGGCGGCTCTGATGGCGGATCTGGGTGCGGATGTCGTCAAGGTCGAGAATCCCGTCGGCGATCCCTGGCACAGCTTCATGATGGCGAGCCGGAAGCCGGACTTCGACTCGGACGTTGATGTGGATGCGCCTTACGAGCTTGACAATCGCGGCAAGCGCGGTGTGGCGCTCTCGCTGGAAGTTCCGGGCGGCAGCGATGTCGTGAAGCGAATGATCGCCGAGGCGGACATCTTCATCACTAACCTCACCGCGCCTCGCATCGCCCGCTATGACCTTTCCTGGGAATCACTCAAGGAGGTCAATCCTCGACTGATCTATGTCGTGCTGACCGGTTACGGCACGCGCGGTCCCGACAACGCGATGATGGCGTTCGATCACTCCGCGTTCTGGGGACGCTCCGGAATCATGAGCCTGATGGGTGATCCGGACGGCTCGCCGATGCCCTGCCGGCCTGGCCAGGGAGACCACACCACTTCGCTCAACCTGCTCTCCGGGACGCTCGCGGCGCTCCGGTTGCGAGACCTGTCGGACGAGGGTCAGTACGTGGAAGTCACGCTGCAACGCACCGGCGTCTGGACGATCGGCGCCGATATCGCGCCATCGTTGATCCTGCAAGACCAGCCGTCGCGTATCGACCGGGTCATGCCGGGCAACCCGCTATTCAACCACTACGAGACCGCCGACGGTCGCTGGTTGATGCTGATCATGCCGACCCCCGACCGTCACTGGATTCCGACTTGCCGCGCGATGGGACAAGCTGATTGGATGCAAGACGATCGCTTCTCGACGCTCATGGGGCGGAGGGAACACACGGCGGAACTGACCGGCGCCATGCGCGAGGTGTTCAGTTCAAAGACGCTGGCGGAATGGACGCCGCTGCTCAACGCCGAAGCACTGACGTGGGCGCCGGTTGCTGAATTGCCCGAAGTGATCCACGACCCGCAGATGGAAGCAATGAACGCCTGGACTGAGATCAAGGGTCCGGAAGGACCGTTCCGGACGTTGAACACGCCGTTCGACATTGCCGGGGCGGATGTCGGGCCGCGCGGACCGGCTCCGAAGACGGGACAGCATACGCACGAAGTGTTGCAAGAGCTGGGACTGTCGGACGACGAGTTGGCAGACCTGGCCGCCAGTGGCGCGCTCGGCTGAACAATGGCAGGTCGTGGCCGGACGGTGGATCGTGAGTGAAGAACTCGACCTCATCGTCAATGCGGTCCGCCGCTTTGTCCGCCGGGAACTCTGGTTGCAGGAAAAGCGCGTCGAACCAAATGCTCCGCGACTCCCTGCCGACGTCCATGAGCAACTCCTGGCCCGGGCCGCGGAACTCGGCATCGCACACTTGATGGCGCCGCCGGCGGCTGACGTCGGCCCCGGCAACATGCTCTCCGACGCCGACCGCCTGCGGATCGCGGAGGAGCTGTCGCAACACCGGGCCGGAGTGCTCAATCCGGCCTACGGGTTGTTCGATCCCGATCCACCCCCGCAGCTCTACGCCGCCACTGACGAGCAGAAACAGAGATTTCTCGCGCCCCTGCTGAACCGCGATGCGACATGCTTTCGAGGACTCGAAGATCCCGATCTCGAGCATTTGCCGACGGACGGCGTTCGCATTCGCGCGCAGAAGCATCCGCGAGGCTGGATGCTCGATGGCACAAAATTGTTCGTGGCGGACGCATCAGACGCGGCGTTTGGCATCGTCTACGCCAACACCGAAGAGGTTCCGGGCGAGCGGAGCGGCGTCTCCGCGATCCTTGTCGAAACAGACCGGGAGGGATTTCAGCACTGGCGTCGCTGGCCAACGATCGCGACCGGTCGCGACACGATGGAACTCAATCTCTCGGCGGTCAAGGTGCCGGAATCGAATCTGCTGGGCGAGCCCGGCAGCGGACCGGCGTTCGCGAATGACCTGGTCTTGCGCAGGAGGTTGTTCACGGCCGCCCACCTGACCGGCGTCGCGTCGGCAGCGCAGGATATGTGCCGAGGAGTGGTCTGGTCACGCCGGGAGCACGGAACCCCCCTGGCCCAGGGCGAGCGAGCGCGGTTGGCGCTGGCCGACAACGAGATTGCGATCTCGGCGGCCCGCGCCCTGTACCTGACCGCAGCCGAGCGGATCGAACTGTTCGCGCTGCAAGCCATGGTGTTCGCGAACCGCATGGCGGTCGAGGTCGTCGATCGGGCCTTGACGCTGCACGGACCCGCGGGCGCCTCGTCCGATCTGCCGCTTGAGCGTTGGGCGCGGGAGCTGCGCTGGATCGAGGTGGGGTTCGGCGGCCCGGATCAGCATCGCCTGGCGGTGGCGCAACGGCTGGTCACCACGTTCAAGAAGTAACGTCGGGCAGCGGGTCGAGGGCGGCGGACGCAATCACTTCGAGTCCGCGGGGTGTAATCGGCGGGTTGTGCAACGGTCCCCGGACGTCGCGGTAGTAGCGCTCCAGCGGCTCTGAGCGGTGCAATGAGATCCCGCCGACGAGTCTCATGCAGCGATCCACCACGTCGACAGCGGTGTCGCCGGCGTGCAGTTTGGTCGCGGCCACGCGTGGGCCGAGCTGGAATCGAGATTCGGCATCGAACCCGTCCCAGGCCAAGGCGGTCTCGTGCAAGAGCGCGCGCGCAGACATGAGGCGCAGGTCGATTTCGCCGACCTGCGCGCGCACCGTCGGCAGACTGCCAATCACCCCAGGCGCGCCGCCGGGTCGGCGATTGCGAGCGAATTCGACCGCGTAGTCGCGGGCTGCCTCCGCCACGCCCAGTGACGCCGCCGAGACCAACAGCGCGAACCAGGCGAAGTCGCCATGGCGCTGTCCGGCCCGGCCCGGATCCTGCTTGACGAGGAATTCGTCGTCGCTGATGGCGACGTTCTCATACCAGACGTCGTGCGAGCCTGTCGAGCGTAGCCCGACCACATCCCACGTCTCCTCAATCCGCAGACCCGGCGAGTCGCGGTGAACGGCGACACGGGCCAGCATGCCCGATCCGTCCTCGATCGCGCAGTATGTCAGGAACCAGGTCAGGTCGGGCGCCAGTGTGGTGAACGACTTGCGCCCATTGATCCGCCAGCGTCCGGGACCGTCCGGCGTCAGTGACGTCCGTGGTCGTCCGCCGCCCTGGGGAGAACCGAGTTCCGGCTCGCTCGCGACCTGGTTGCACAACGCGCCTTCCTCCACGACGGAGCGAAAGATGCGATCCCGAATCTGCTCGGACCAGTTGAGGTTGGAGCGTTCCGATCCGACCGACATCAGGTGCATGCCGCAGGAGAACGCGAGCGGCATGTCGATCTTCGCGAGCGCCGCCTGCGCTGCGACGAGGTCGGCCAATGAACACTCCCCGCCACCGTACCGTCGCGGTATCGGCGCGGAAATCCAACCGATCTTGCGCAGCAGATCGAAGGAGGCAAACGGGAATCCGGCGTCGCGGTCGCGCGCCTCTGCCTGTTCGGACAGAAAGCCGGCGTGTGGCGTGAGCCGCTCGATCAGTTCCCGTCCGGCGTCATGCGATGGCGGGAGGGACGGCATGGGCGGCTCGGAAACGGGTTAGAGAACGTCGCGAAGGCGCTTGAGCGCCCGCACGCGGACTTTGCCGCGGTCCAGCGCGGGCCGCGCAGCGATGGTGATGGTCTCGCCGGTGGCGGGGTTGCGGCCTTCGCGCTCGGGGCGGGCCGTCTGCGCAACGATGTCGACCTTGAGCAAACCGGCGACCGTGACGGAGCCGGGACCATCGACCCCCAAGTCTTCCAGCACAATATCGGCGAGGGCGTCGAGCACCTCATTCACGTCTCGGCTGGCGATATTCGTCTTCGCTTCGATCGCTTTGGCCATCTGTGCCTTGGTCTTGGGCTTCGCGTCTGCCATATTCACCCTCGATTCATCCATTGGTTTGGAAGCCGAATAGGCTCTCCACTGTTTGCCTAGTGTTATGGCCAATCTCTCAAGGGGCAAGACGGCCTGGAACGTTTCTGTCACACAGGTAAAGTTCTGCCATGACTTCTATCCGGACCGTTTCCGTCGACGTCGAACTGGCGGAGTACATCGAGGAAGCATCGACGCGGGAGGATGACGTCTGGCGCCGGTTGCGCGAAGAGACCGGGAGGTTGCCCGCCGGTGGCATGCAGATCGGCGCCGATCAGGCGCGTCTGCTCGGCTGGCTGGTGCGGTTGATCGACGCGCGCCGCACGCTGGAGATCGGCACGTTCACCGGAGCGTCGGCGCTGGCCGTCGCGCAGGCGCTGCCTGATGACGGTCGCGTCGTGGCTTGCGATGTGAGCGACGAATGGACCTCGATCGCGCGCCGCTACTGGTCCGAAGCCGGCGTGCGGCACAAGATCGATCTGCGACTAGGTCCGGCGCTCGACACGCTCGCGCAGTTGCGTCGCGAAGGTGGCGGACCGTTCGACTTCGCCTTCATCGACGCCGACAAGGAGCCGATCTGGGCCTACTTCGAAGGAGCGCTGGCGCTCATGAGGGTCGGCGGGCTGGTCGCCGTTGATAACACTCTGTGGGGCGGTCAGGTCACGGAGCGCGGGGCGAGAGATCCGGACACCAGGGCGATTGACGCGTTCAACCGGCGCGTGACGGATGATCCGCGCGTCGACTCCGTCCAACTGACGGTCGGCGACGGTGTGACGTTACTGAGGAAGCTCTAGGCGAATGCTTCGGCCGAGACGTTGGCCGAGACGAGTTCGATCGCCGTGGCCAGTTTTCGCTCGCCGACGAATGCCGAGTTGCCGTACAGCGGCCCAATTGAGTCGACCGCTTCCAGCGTGGTTTGCGAGGTCGTGATCAGCGCGAACGACTCTCGTTCCGCCCGTTGCGCCACATAGGGCAGCGTGGGTTCGCCGCCGGCGAGGATCAGGCAAAGCGGCTCGTAGTCCAGCGCGCCGAGGGCGATATCGATCCGGTCATGACGAGTGATCAGGGTCTTGTCCGGGTACTTGCGGAAGTAGTCCATGCCTTCGTGCGCGCTGACCGGACCGATGACGAGGTCTCTGGCCGCCTCATCGAACAGCTCTTCATCACCCGAGAGTTCACCCTCCACGGCCGGAGCGATGTCCCGGACCGTCGGCGCGGCGAGGTGGCGATCCTGGGGAATGGCGGCGATCGCATTGCCGCCCAGTCCGGCGATCCGGGCGATCGCCGCCGCGCCGCCATATTCGGGGACGCCGTTCACGATCACGGCATCGGGCTGAATCTCGGCGAGCGCACGCGAAACGGTGTCGTCGTCGGCCTCGCCGTGCCTGATGACCAGGACAGTCCGATCTGCATCGAGGCCAGCCGCGGCAGATGCTTCAAGCAGCACGTGGTCGGTGTCGCCGGGAATCTCGGAGGCCGAGACGGCGAGTGGATTTCCTCGGACTCCACTGACTCTTGAGAACTGGCGCGCGTCCGCAGCGGCGGATTCCCCGTCGTCCACTCGGGCGAGTCGGACGGTGTCGCCGGTCGCGCGCAGCGCGGCCGCGAGTCCTGCGGCGACAACGGACTTGCCGTCTCGGGCAAGCGTGGACGTGACAAGGATGCGGGCCACGAGAGACTCCGGTTCCTGAAATCTGCTACGGCACAGGCTAATCGCAGCTCGGATTATGCGCAGGGGCAGATCACCGGGCTGACGCGAGTGCGCTGGCTAGACTGAGCGAACGAATCTGACGGGCCCGACAACAAGGAGACACGATGGCGCAATCGCAGGGCAATGGCGGAGATCTCTGGCCGCCGCCCGCGCCGGACTCGCCGGGGGCGCGTCGCCGCCGGCCGCCGCCCGAGCGGCACGCCCGCTGGATCGATCACGCCGATCGGGCGAACGAACCGCGCGAGGACGCGCCGCGTCTGCTCTGGTGGATCCTGGCCGCGCTGCTGATCTTCGGCGTCTTTTCCGTGCTGATCCGGATGTTCCTGGTCATCTAGACCGCCAACCACCGGCCTTCGGTATCTTGACTGGCAATCCCGACGAGTCGTCAGTACCGGGCGGGAGCGTTGGCCATGCGGGTGGGAACTGCCGGATCGGAGCATCAACATGACGAGTGAGGCGTCGGACACCCTGTTGGGCGGAGTGCGCGTGATCGATCTGGCGACATCGAGGGCCGAGATGGCCGGCCGGGTGCTCGCGGATATGGGCGCGGAAGTGATCAAGGTCGAGCCGCCCTGGGGGACGCCGTCGCGTCAGAAGCCGCCGTTCAGCGAGCAGGATCCGGAGCGTTCGCTGTACTGGGCCGCGATGGGTCTGGGTAAGCGCAGCGTGATCATCGATCTTGACGACGAGCAGGGCCGCGCCGACTTCCGGGCGCTGTTGAGATCTGCCGACGTGCTGATCGAGTCGTTCGATCCGGGGACGATGGCCGGCTGGGGGCTGAGCTACGACGATGTCAAGGATGACCAGCCTGAACTGATTTACGTTTCCGTCACGCCATACGGTCAGGATGGACCCTGGGCCGATCGGCCGGCGACTGAGCTGACAATTGAGTCAGCAGGTGGCCTGGTCGGACTGCAGGGCGAAGGCGACCGGCCGCCGGTTCCGGTGGGGTTTCCGCAGGCCGCGATTCACGCGGGTGTGCAGGCGGCGGCCGACACGTCGATCGCGCTGCGCGAGCGGGACCTGTCGGGTACAGGTCAGCATCTCGACGTCTCGATGCAGGCGGCAATCGTCTGGACTCTGATGCATGCGACCGGTTTCCCGCCGAACACCGGCGGAGATCCGCCCGGTACGTGTGCCGATCGTGCGGTCGGAGTGCTTGAGGGTCCTGCCGTCTTCCCCATTCATCCGTGCGCAGATGGCTATGTCACGTTCAGCATCGTGCCGGGCGGGCTGGGATTGCGGCACTCGACCAAGGTGATGAAGTGGATCGCCGAATGTGGCGAGCTGAGCGGGGAGTTGGAGGGGGCCGACATCGACGAGTGGGCCGCTGACCTTGGCCGGGCCGCGATGGAAAATCCGGCGGAAGCCGGTCGCATGCTGGCGGTCGCCAATCAAGTGCTGCACAACTTCGTCGCTAATCGAACGATGGCCGAATGCTACGCGCGAGCCGTAGCGGACGGCTTCATGCTTGCGCCGCTCTACACCGTCGAGGACATCGCCAAAGACACGCATCTCGAAGCGCGGGATTACTGGCTGGAGTTGGAGGGCAAGCGCTATCCCGGACCGTTTGCGAAGCTCTCGGAAACGCCGCTGCAACTGGTCCGGCCCGCCCCGACGCTGGGGCAGGATCAACACCTGCTGGCCGAGGTCGCGCGAGCGCCGAAGCGCTCAGATCGGGCGCGGGTCTCTTCGAACGGAGTTCGAGGGGAAGACGGCGGGGCGCTGTCCGGGGTGAAGATCGCGGACTTCGCCTGGGTCGGAGTGGGTCCGCTGATCTCCAAGTCGATGGCCGATCATGGCGCGACCGTGGTCCATATCGAATCGGCGACGCGACCCGACGTGCTGCGTTTGGCGCCGCCGTTCAAGGACAACCAGCCGGGGATGGACCGCGCCCAGTTCATGGCCAACTTCAACTCTTCGAAGCTCGGCGTCGCGCTCCGACTCGATACGGAGCAGGGCCTCGACTATGCCCGGCGGCTCGTCGACTGGGCCGACGTGGTGGTGGAATCATTCACCCCGGGGACGTTGAAGCGGTTCGGTCTCGATTACGCATCGCTGAGCCAGGAGCGACCAGAGATCATCATGCTCAGCACCTGCCTGCGGGGACAGTACGGTCCTGAGTCGAGCTACGCCGGCTTCGGTCTGCAGGGCGCCTGCCTGTCCGGCCTTCATCGGATTACGGGCTGGCCCGACCGTCAGCCTTCGGGCACCTGGGGCGCGTACACCGACTTCATCAATCCGCGCTTCGGTTCCGGGGTGCTTGCCGCCGCGATCCGCCATCGCGACCGGACGGGTCAGGGCCAGTACATCGACCTGGCGCAGACCGAAGCCGGTATTCACTTCAACGCTCCCCTGTTGCTCGATTATCTCGAGAATGGCCGTGTCGCCGCGGCGCCGGGCCATGGTTCGCTGTATGCCGCGCCCAACGGGGTGTTCCGGGTCGGCAACGAGGAACGGTACGTGGCGATCTCGACTGAAACCGCGGAGCAGTGGCAGGCGCTCAGGGACGCGACCGGTCTAGAGAACTGGTCGGGCAGTGAGTACGACGATCTGTCGGCGCGGATCGAGGCCAAGGCAGATATCGAGGCGGCGATCGCCGCATGGTGCGAGCCGCAATCTGCCGATGCCGTGGTCGGGGCGCTGACGGCCGCGGGCGTGCCGGCCTCAATGGTCGAGTGGCCTTCCGACCTCTACGAAGATCCGCAACTGACGCACCGAGATTTCTTCGTCACACTGGACCACTCGGTGATGGGACCAACGCCGTACGACGGCCTGGTCACGAAGTTCTCCGGCGGGACGGCCCGGTTGCGCCGAGCCGCGCCGGCGATTGGCGAGCACACGCACTATGTGCTCTCGGAGATCCTCTCCGTGCCCGACGAAGAGATCACCGAGGCGCTCGTCGCGGGCGCTCTGCAGTAGCCGGGTGCAGGAACGGATCTCGCTCGAGCATCAAGTAAACTGCGCGGGTAAGCCCGCAGTCTTCGAATACGGGTTGGTCCAGCAGTCGGTGCGCATGTTCAGTCCATGCGCAGGGAAGGACATCAGAGATGGGTAACCGCACGATGCGCGGCGAAGTAGCAATCATCGGAGTCGGTGAGACGACCTATTACAAGCGGGGGCGCTCGCCCGATGCCGAGTTCAAGCTGGTGATCGAGGCGATCCTCAAGGCCAGCGCCGACGCCGGGATTGACCCGCGTGAGATCGACGGCTTCGCCTCCTATTCCAACGACCGCAATGACCCGTCGCGGATCGCGGCGGCGCTCGACATCAAGGACCTTCGCTTCTCGAACATGGAGTGGGGCGGCGGTGGCGGCGGTGGCTCGGCCGCCTGTGCCCACGCGGCGTCGGCGGTGGCGACCGGCCTGGCGGACACGGTGGTCGTCTTCCGCGGACTGGCGCAGGGTCAGTTCGGCCGCTTCGGTCAGGGCGCCCGCGTGCCGCACGTACGCGGCGACCAGGCATACACGGCCCCGTACGGCCTGATGTCGCCGGCGCAGTCGTTCGCCATGCGGGTTCATCGGCTGTACGAAGACCACGGGATCACACAGGACACGCTCAAGGCGTGCTCGCTGGCGTCGTACCACCACGCGCAGAACAATCCGCGCGCGGTCATGTATGGCCGGCCGCTCACGCCGGAGGACTACGATCAGTCGCGCTGGATCGTCGAACCGTTCCACCTCTTCGATTGCTGCCAGGAGAACGACGGCGCAGCGGCGATGATCTTCGTCTCGGCCGATCGGGCCAGGGACTACGCCAAGACACCGGTATACTTCCTCGGCGGCGCGGTCGGATCGGGCAATCGGGCCGGCTCCGGCTCGCACAACGCGACCGACTACGCGACCTCCAACTTCAAGACGGTCGCCCCTCGCATGTACGACATGGCCCAGGTCAAGCCGGAAGAGGTCGACGTGGCCCAGGTCTACGAGAACTTCACCGGCGGCGTCGTGATGAGCATCATCGAGCACGGTCTGACGAGCTACGAAGAGGCAAACGAGTTCATCACCTTCGACAACCTGATCGCGCCGAACGGCAAGATGCCGATCAACACCAGCGGCGGCAATCTGGCCGAGTGCTACATGCACGGTCTGGAGCTGAACATTGAGGCCGTGCGCCAGGTGCGCGGCGAGTCCTGCAACCAGGTCGACGACGTGAACGTCTCACTGGTCGCGTCGGGGCCGATGGTGACTCCGGTTTCCGACATGATCGTCGGTTCTGAGGCGGTGCTCTAATGGCGAATCCCGCACGGTACTACCTGGGCGAGGGCATGCCCGCGCCTGCGCCATCCATCGACGGGCTCGACACCGAGTACTGGGACGGCCTCAAGCGCCACAAGCTGTTCGTTCAGCACTGCCACACGTGCGACCGCCCCCAATTCGGGCCCGAGTGGGTCTGCCACATTTGCCACAGCTTCGATATGGGCTGGCGAGAGGTCGAAGGCAACGGCCGGATCTACTCGTGGGAGCGTGTCTGGCATCCGGTCCATCCCGCACTGCAGGACTCCTGCCCCTACCTGGTCGTCCTGGTTGAGTTGCCGAACCACGAGAACGTGCGGATGGTCGGCAACCTCGTCGGGGACCCGATGCAGACGGTCGAGATCGGCGCGGAGGTTCGCCCGGTCTTCGAGGATCACGAGGGCACCGAGGAGACCGAGCCGTTCACCCTGGTGCACTGGGAAGTGGTCGACTGAGGCAGCGGCCTAGCCGGTGTTTCGCAACCCGGCCGCGACCCCGTTGACGCTACGCAGGATCGCTTCGAGTGTGTCCGGGTACTCCGGATCGTCGGCCGGCAGGTCGCGGATCCGGCTGAGCAGTTCGACCTGCAGAAAGCTCAAGGCGTCGACGTAGGGGTTTCTGAGCGCAATTGAGCGTTGCAGCACCGGCGACTTGTCCAGCAACCGATCCTGATCGGCCAGTCGGTT
This sequence comes from Dehalococcoidia bacterium, assembly GCA_965204335.1. Taxonomy (GTDB): domain Bacteria; phylum Chloroflexota; class Dehalococcoidia; order Bin125; family Bin125; genus Bin125. The sequence continues at coordinate 2,103,687 of OZ241982.1, forward strand.
GATCATGCTGAGCGTGCGCTCGTACTCGCCGCGCAGACGTCCGAACGTACGCAGATCGCGATCTCCGTCCCCCAGGGTGGCCGCGTAGTGCTCGGCGACGTCAAAGTCAGCCTTGGCCAGCACCATCTCGACGTTGGAGAGCAGTGTGGCGAAGAACGGCCAGCGCGAGCTCATGTCCTTCAACAGCGCCTCTCCCGAAGGGCCGTGGCGCTCGATAAATTCCTCGATGGCGGTGCCGACCCCGAGCCAGCCCGTGATCACGTGCCTCGTCTGCATCCAGGCGAAGACCCATGGAATCGCTCTCAGCGATGTCAGGCTGGCGTCCGATCCCGGTCGGAAGGTCGGACGCGAACCGATGGCAAGGTTACCCAGCATGCCGATCGGGGTGACGCGCTGGAAGTAGGCGTGCAAGTCGGGATTGTCCACGACTTCCGAGCGGTAAGCGCGTTCGGCCGTCTCGGCCAACTCGTCCATCACGTCGTGATAGCGCCCACGCTCGGCGTCGGGTGCGTCGTCGTGGTCGCGGTCGAATCGTTTGACCAACGATGCCGCGACGGTCTGCTCCAGGTTCCACTTGGCCAGACCGGGCATGCCGTAGGTGAACTGGATCATCTCGCCCTGTTCGGTGAACTTGATTCCGCCTTCGGTCGTGTGCGGCGGCAGCGCGAGGATGGCGTCGTGCGACGGTCCGCCGCCGCGGCTGACCGTTCCGCCGCGCCCGTGGAAGAACATCAGGTCAATGCCCGCTTCGCGGGCGACTTCGTGCATCGCGTCCTGGGCGCGGTACAGACCCCATAGCGAGGGCAACACACCGGCGTCCTTGGCCGAGTCCGAATACCCGACCATGACCTCTTGCAAGTTGCCGTGCGCGTTCAGATGTCGCCGATACGCACCATGCTTGAACAGGGAACGCAAGACGGACGGCGCGAGATCGAGGTCGGCGACTCGTTCGAAGAGCGGCGCAATGCGGATGCCGCCGCCCGGAGCGCGAAGGTTGATGTCGTTGAGCCCGGCCTGCCTGGCGACCAGCACGGGCGCGAGCACGTCGGCCGCCGTCGAGGCCATCGAGACGATGCACGTTTGCACGGCTTCCTCGCCGCAGATTCGCTGAATCCGCCGCGCCGTACGGAAACGGCGCAGCGTGTCGTCGTCGTGCGTCGACATCGCGTGGCCGACGGGGAAGTAGTCGCGATCGAGCTCGCCGGCGAGAAACGCTTCCTGCTGGTCGGGGCTCAACTCCAGGTAGCTGCCGCCGGGCGGTTGGATGTCAAGTCCCCTGAGCACGGCGTCGGCCGCCGAGTGGAACTGGGCGGCATGATCGCGGATGTCGAGCGTGGCCAGGTGGAACCCGAACGATCTCGCCCGATCGATCAGCGGCTGCACGACCGTCTCGGCGCCGGAGTCGGCGCCGTGAACCCGCAGGCTCTCGGCGATCGACTCCAGGTCGTCGACATAGTCGGCGACCGAGCCGTAAGGAACGCCGTCCGGCTCGGTGGTGGTCAACCGGGAGTCGTGGATGTTGGCGGCGCGCGTGTCGAGCAGCGCGTAGTCGGCCTCGAGCGTGGCCTGCAGCCGAGCGGCCATGTAGCGAATCTTGTGGCGATAGCGTTCAGCGGCGTTACGGCGCTCGAGACGCTCGTGCACTCGCGGCATCCGCCGCGCATCGCGCTGCAAGGAATCCTCCAGGCGCTGAGACGCTGAGACGCGCCGCACCGAGTGGGGCAGCATCGAGTCCATTTCGCGGACCGCGCCGAGGTGCAGTCGCAGAACGGTCGCCCGCATCGTCAGCGCCGTCTGCCAGGTCAGGTCCGGAGTCACGTTGGGGTTGCCGTCGGCATCGCCGCCCATCCAGGAGCCGAGCACGATCGGCGCCGGCGCATCTTCCGGTTCGACGCCCGTGGCTCGACGGAAGCGGCGCGTGACTTCGGGAACGGCGTCCCAGAGGGTCGTTTCAAACGTTCGCAGGAGCAGACGCGACTCCTCCAGTACGGTCGGTCGTCGATAGCGGAGATGATCGGCCTGCCAGAGCCCTTCGATGTGCATGCGCAGGGCGGAATCGATCTCTTCCAACTCGGACGGAATCGCCTGCCCTCGTTCGAGGAGTAGGCGATGCACATCCTGGAGCGTTCCCAGCATCGTCAGCCGCTGGGACTCGGTCGGATGAGCGGTGAAGACCGGTTGCAGGTGGATCCCGGACGCCTGCGAGCGGATGGTCTCTTCCTTGACTCCCTGTGAGAGCAGTTGCTCGACCACGGCGGGAATCGATCGCGGCGCGGCGTGCGAGTTGGATGAACGCAGCCGTCGACGCCGAATTCTGTGTGTTTCTTCAGCGGTATTGGTGAGTAGGAAGTACGTCAGAAACGCATTGCCGACCTCGGCGGCGAGCCAGAGCGGCCAGCTCTTGACCAGATCGGTGATCTCGGCCGTGAGCTGAGGCTCGGGCTCCTGACGCACTCCGCGACGTCGCTGGGTGAGTCCGCGCAGTTGCTCCACAGCCTTGAAAACCTCGTCGCCGTCGACGCGGCGGATCGTGTTCCCGAGTTGACTGCTGAGCAAGCGCACATCCGCCGCCAGCGGAGCATCGACCAGACGCCGGTCGCCGCTGGCGCGTTGAGCCGCCTCGACCGTGGTGCGCGCGGACTGTTGAGTGTGTTCGGCCAACGCTGTTCCTCCGTTGCCGGTCCTGTCGAAAGACTCGATCCCGGCGCTCGCATACGATGATTGCAGGTTTGCAGCGAACGAGGGGTAACGATGAGTCAACATTCGAGTGAGCCGCGCATCGCACCATACGGGTCATGGGAATCGCCGGTGACAACGGAGATGCTCACCGCCGGAGCCCTGCGGTTCGACGAGCTCGACGTTGACGGCGACGATCTCTACTGGGTCGAGTCTCGACCTGATGAACAGGGTCGCTACGCCGCCATGCGCTATTCGGCAAACGGCGAACTGAGCGAGGTGACGACCTCTGACTACAGCGCGAGAACCCTGGTCCACGAATACGGCGGCGCCTCGTTTGCCGTGTCAAATGGAGTCGGGTACTTCTCCAATTTCGCCGATCAGCGCCTCTATCGACGCCCGGTTGACGGGTCCGAGGATGCCGTACCGCTGACTGCCGAGATGCCGGTGCGCTACGCCGACGCCGTCGTTGACGACGCGCGTGGACGTCTGATCTGCGTGGCGGAGGACCATCGACGCGAGGATCTTGAGGCCGAGAACTACCTGGCCTCGATCCCCACGGACGGCAGCGCCGTTGACGCCGACGAGATCACCCGACTGCACGAGGGCTTCGACTTCTGCTCGTCGCCGAGGCTGAGCCCGGACGGCCGTCGCCTGGCCTGGATCTGCTGGAATCATCCCAATATGCCCTGGGACGCCACGGAGCTGTGGCTGGCCGAGGTCGCGGCGAACGGCTTGCTCCTCTCACCGAGGCGAATCGTCGGCGATGCCCGGGGCGATGTCTCGATCATCGAACCGCAGTGGGGCCCGGACGGCACGCTGTACTGCGTCTCCGACGAGTCGGGCTGGTGGAACATCCAACGCTGGGACGGCAGCCAACTTGTGCCCGTCCTCTCAATGGAGGCCGAGTTTGGCCAGCCGCAGTGGGAATTCTCGATGTCGACCTACGCCGTGATGGACGAGTGTTGCCTGGTCGCGCAGTACGGCAACGCCGAGGGTCGGCGAATCGGCGTGATCAATATAGACGAGGGCGAACTGAGAGAGATCGAGACACCGTTCAACGCCTTCGGGTTCTTCACGGCGGCCTGCGGCCCGCGCCTGATTTGTGTTGCGGCCGGAGCGGACGCCGGGCAGGCAATCGTCGCGATCAACGTTGACAATGGCGAGATCGAGACGCTTCGCGCTTCGGCATCACCGGAGATTGACGACGTCTACTTTTCTCGAGCCGAAGCGATCACGTATCCGACCGCCGGCGGCCTGGTTTCTCATGCCTACTACTATCCGCCGACCAATCCCGACTTCGACGGGCCTGAAGGCGAGTTGCCGCCGCTGGTGACGTTCATCCACGGCGGACCGACCAGCGCGACCAATCCCGGTTTCGCCCTGGCGATCCAGTACTGGACCACGCGGGGATTCGCCGTGGTCGACGTCAACTACCGGGGATCGACCGGGTACGGCACCGAGTACCGGCGACAGCTCAACGGCAACTGGGGCATTGCCGATCGCGAGGACTGCGAAGCGGCTGCTCGCTATCTGGTCGAACGCGGCGATGTCGACCCGGCACGGCTGGCGATCCGTGGCGGCTCGGCCGGCGGCTACACGACCCTCTGCGCGCTCACCTTCGGCCACGTGTTCACCGCCGGCGCATCCTACTACGGCGTCTCGGACGCGGCGGCGCTGGCCGAAGATACGCACAAGTTTGAATCACGGTATCTCGACTCGCTGATCGGCCCGTATCCCGAACGTGCCGAACTGTACGAGCAGCGCTCGCCGATCCACGCCGTCGACCGACTCTCCTGCCCGATCATTTTCCTGCAGGGGCTGGAAGACAAGATCGTGCCGCCGAATCAGGCGGAGCGGATGGTCGACGCCCTTCGCGAAAAGGGCTTGCCCGTGGCCTACATCGCGTTTGAAGGCGAGCAACATGGCTTCCGCCAGGCGGCGAACATCCAGCGCGCGACCGAGGCGGAGCTCGATTTCTACGGCCGCATATTCGGCTTCTCGCCGGCCGGAGACATCGAACCGGTCGAGATTGAGAACCTGTAGATAGTGAAGATTCACGAGCGTTCCGCGAGTGAGCTGCGCGCGGCGTACAGGTCGCGCGAGCTATCGCCTGTCGAGGTCGTTGAAGCGATTTTCGAGCGGATCGATTCGATCGAGCCGTCGCTCAATGCGTTTCTCACGCAGACCCGCGAGTCGGCGCTTGCCGAAGCCCGAGTTGCCGCTCGCGAGTGGTGGCTCAGGGAAGGCGATGAGCCTCCGCCGCTGATGGGTATCCCGGTCACGGTCAAGGACCTGGTCGACGTTCAGGGCGTTCCGACCACGTTGGGCTCCCTGGTGACGTCTCGACAACCCGCGAGTTGGGACGAGCTGTTTGTCGAGCGACTGCGTGAATCCGGGGCCGTGTTCCTGGGCAAGACCAACACGTCGGAGTTCGGGCTGGCGGCGCAGACGATGAATCGGCTGGGCCCGCCGACTGCGAACCCGTGGAACCTGGAGCGGACTGCCGGGGGGTCGAGCGGAGGCGCGGCAGCGGCCTGCGCCGCGGGATTCGGCCCGCTGCATCACGGCACCGACGGCGGCGGCTCGGTCCGCGTGCCGGCGGCCTATTGCGGCGTGGTCGGAATCAAGCCAAGCGGCAGGCGGATTCCCCGCCGAGTGCGTGGAGCGGGCATGTCGCAAATCTCCACCGACGGCGTACTCGCCCGGACGCTGCACGACGCCGCGCTGATGCTCAGCGTGATCGCGGGTGAGGACTCGAGAGATCCGGCAGGACACCGTTCGGGACCGATCGACTTCACGTCGTTCGCCCAGCCAAGGTCGCTGGATGGCGTCCGCGTGGCGCGGACCACCCAGTTGGGTTGGCCAACGCCATGCCAGCCGGAAATCGCGCAGCGCGTCGCGGATGCGGCCGACGCGCTGCGGGCGGCGGGAGCGACCGTCGAAGAAGCATCGCCGCCGATTAGCGACCCGAACGAGGTGTTTCCCACGCTCTCCGCCGTCGGCGCGGCGGCGAGCTACGGGCGACTGTGCGTCGGCCGCGAAGACGAACTCAGCGACTACACGCGAGGAAGCCTGCGGCGAGGCAGCGGACTGAGCGGGGTGAAGGTCGCGGAAGCGTACGCCGCTCAGGATCGCCTGAAGCGGCAGATGGACGCCTGGTTCGACGACTTCGACGTATTGCTGACTCCGACCAGCGCGATCGCCGCGCCTGGGCACGGCGAACAGATCGAAGAGATTGCGGGAGCGTCCGTCAGCCCCTGGACCACGTCGATTCTCTACACGCCGCTGGCCAATCTGATCCAGGCGCCGGCAATCGCGATGCCGGCTGGTCCGGGCGGCGACGGATTGCCGCTCTCGGTGCAGATTGTGGCCCGCGAGGGCAACGACGACATGGCGATTCGCTGCGCCGCCATGCTGGAAGACGCCGGCTTCCGCGCTAGTCCTCCAGCACCAATGTGACTGGCGCGTGGTCCGAGGGTTTGTCGCCGTCGCCCTCCATCCGCCGCTCCTCGATGTCAATCTCGACCGCCGCAGCACGCTCGACCAGCGGGGCGCTGATCAGGTGATGATCGATGCGCAAGCCTTCGCCTTGCATGACTCCGCCAGTGCGGTAGTCCCACCAGGTGTAGACGCCAGGTGATTCGTCGAACAGTCGCAAGGCGTCGGTGAGACCCCATTCGATCAGGGCATTGAGGCGCTCACGCTCCGGCGTGGAGCAGAGGTTGCGCTCGTGCCAGAACTCAGGGTCGTTGACGTCGCGGTCATCGAAGGTGATGTTGTAATCGCCGGTCAGAACGAGTTCTCCTGATCGGTCCTGGCCGTCGAGCCAGGCCCGCAAACGGTCGAACCAGTCCAACTTATAGCGATACATCTCATGGCCGACTTCGCGGCCATTGGGGCAGTACAGGCTGACGACGCGGACGCCGTTGACTTCGGCTGCGATGCCGCGTGACTGGTCGTCCTCGGGCCAGGGCACGGCTTCCTCAACCCAGTCCGGGTAGTCGAGCGACACGATTGCAACGCCGTTGTACGACTTCTGGCCGTGGAGGACGACGTTGTAGCCAAGCGCGTCGAAGCCGTCGAAGGGGAACTGTTCCTCGGTGCATTTGAGTTCCTGCAGGCAGAGGACGTCTGGTTGGTGCTGGTCGAGCCAGTTGAGGACTCTGTCTTCGCGCGCGCGGATCGAGTTCACGTTCCAGGTGGTGATCTTCATCGGCCGCTCCCTTGACGAGCTCGTTGGCTTCCATGATGAAGGATGATCCCCGCTGCGACATTGACGTTGAGTGAGTCGACGCCGCCGGCGATCGGAATCGCGACACGTTGATCGATCAGCGGCGCAAGCTCGGCGCTGACCCCGGCTCCCTCATTCCCGAAGAGCCACACCACTTTGGCGGGGACAGGCTGTTCCCGGATCGATTCTCCCTGCTGGTCGGCGGCCAGGACGGTCGCACCAGCATCACGCAGATTGCCGATGTCTGCCCGGAGGTCAGCCGACCGTGCGATTGGGACCTGAAACCAGGCGCCCGTTGCTGCGCGGGTGACCCTTGGGTGGGTTGGATCGGCACTACCCGGCCCAACGAGCACCGCGTCGGCGGCGAACGCCGCTGCTGAGCGGATGATCCCCCCGACGTTGCCCGCATCCTGAATCGCGTCGAGGGCGACTACTTGCCATCGGTCGGTCGTTGGTGTCCTGACTGGCCCCAGTTCATCGCGGACGAGCGCGAACTGGCCCTGCGGAGTCCTGGTGTCGGAGAGACGTTCCGCGTCTGCCTGGCTCACCCTGGTGCAAGGCAGGTCTGTGCCTTGCCAGCGATCGGGCGTTGTCGATAACAACTCCGCGATTGGCGCGCCGGCCGCAATCGCGTCGCGGACCAACTTCTCGCCGTCGATCAGGAAGAGGCCCTGACTCCGCCGCTCGCGAGCGGATTTGAGCTTCTGGAGTTGGCGCAGACGGGCGCGCGTGAGTCGTTGGACTGAGTGATCGCGGCCCATCAGAGCCCCCCTCTGCCCCCGGGTCGGAGCCCGGGGCAGGCTTTCGGCATCTCCCCCCGCGGAGCGGGGGGAGAGTGGAGAGGGCCTATGGTGATTAGCCGCCGTTGAACTCGGACTTGACCTCGGCGTAGCGGTCGAGCAGGGGGATGACGGTCCCGGAATCGGCTGGGGGCAGGCCGAAGATGATCCGCTGGAAGCCGATGTCGATCAGATCCTGGACCTGTTCCGGATTCGGTCCGACGCCGAAGACGGTGCAATCGATCGTGTCCATGTCGCGCTCGGCGCGGTCGGCGGCGGCTTTGAGCTGTTCCATGTCGGCTCGCATGTCGCCGCGCAGCGCGATCGGCAACCAGCCGTCGCAGTAGTCGACGACGCGGTCGAATGACCACTTCGACTGGGCACCGAGCAGGATCGGCACGTCCCCGTCGACGGGCTTGGGGTAGCTCCAGACCGGGTCGAAGTCGATGAACTCGCCGTGGTACTCGGGCTCATCCTTCGACCAGAGTTCGCGCCAGGCGAGGACGATCTCGCGCGTCACCTTCCAGCGGTCCTTGAAGTTCCAGCCGTGGTTCTCAAGTTCCTCGGCGTTCCAACCCGCGCCGATGCCGAGGATCAGGCGGCCGCCGGAGATCATGTCCAGCGACGCAGCCGACTTGGCGGCGACAAGGACGTCGTGCTCGGGAACCAGGAGGATGCCGGTACCGACCTTGATGGTCTCCGTGGCGGCGGCTGCGGCCATCAGTGAGACGAACGGATCGTGGGTATGCCAGTACTCCTGGGGCAGGTCGCCGCCGCCGGGCCAGGGCGAGATGCGTGAGGTGGGAATGTGCGTGTGCTCGGGGAACCAGAGCGATTCGAAGCCGCGCGCTTCGACCTCGCGGGCGAGTTCGGGCGGCTGGATCGCATAGTCGGTCGGGAACATCGATACGCCGAAGTCGGTCATCCTGTGTCCTGTCTATTTGCGTCTGCTGTGTCGCGATTGAGGATATCGCCCCCCGATCGCCCATCCCCCGTAGTGTCCGCTCACGATCCCTGTTCCCTCAGAGAGCACGGGTGAGGGCGCGGCAAATCGGCCAATCAGATCGTCAGGCCGCCGAGGCCGAGCAGGCCGCGTGCGTGTTCGACCTCGCCGACGTGGCGGAAGCCGTGATAGAGCAGCATGCCGGTGAGCGCCTGCCAGATGGACATCGGCGGCGTTGGCCGGATAACGATCTCTGTTGTCAGGTCGTCTTCCGTGAGCGTTGAGACCCATTCGCGCGTCACCACCCAGACTCCCTGCTGGTAGGTCAGCCAGGCGTCGACATCGTTCAGGAGGACCGCGTCGGCTTCCTCCTTGGTCATGCCGGTGCCCTGGGAGGTGCGGTGCAGCCCGAAGTGCTGGTCCCACTCTCCGTCGAGCCACACGGTGGGGCGGCGGTGGACGACCCAGTTGACGATGTTGTCCTCGGTGCGGACGTAGTGCCAGAGCGAGAAGAACGCGCTGACTCCCTCGTCGGCAGGCCGGGCACTCCACTGGTCGGCAGTCATGGCGGGGACGGCGTGGTCGAGCATCGCGTGCATGCCGTCGAGACCTTCCTGGATCACTTCTATCTGGGAGAGCGTCATGGAGTTCGTCCTCAGCGCTGGCGGGTACGGATTCGATCATAAGCTGACCGGAGGCGACGAGGCGAGGAGACCAATATGGCCGATCGGGTTGCGGCGGACGAATACCGGGAGATGTTGCGTCACGGGACGATGTCCGTGGGCTTGTACACGCCCCGCGAGGTGGACAAGCAGTCGCCGCACAGCCAGGACGAGGTCTACATCATCGCCTCAGGCACCGGCGTCTTCGCCCTCGGCGACGAGCGGATGGAATGTGGCCCCGGGGACACGTTCTTCGTCGGCGCCGGCGCTCGCCACCGGTTCGAGGACTTCAGCGACGACCTCGCGGTCTGGGTCGTCTTCTACGGTCCGGAGGGCGGCGAGCACGGCGCTGGAGTTGGGTGATGGCGGAGAGCAGCGCAATCAAGTCTCGGAACGGGCTTGCCTACGAGCTGGCGCTCTGGCGGCTTGAAGAGCAACGTTCGTTCGCGGCGACGCTCGACAGTCGGTTGGGCAACGCGGTGGCGTTGGGCGCCGCAATGGTTGCCCTGCTCGGTTCAGCGCTCCTGTTTGCCGAAGGAGTGGATCGTGCGACGATTCAGCCCGTCGTGCACGTTGCGGTCGGTTTGTTCATCGCCAGCGTGGCCCTCTCGACACTCGCTTATCTGACGGGGCGGCTACGTCTCGCGCCGAACCTACGTGAGCTGATCGAGATGTCGGAAGAAGTGAGTGACGAAGATCTGATCGTGCTGGCGACGAACTCGCTGGCTCGCGCCGTTGAAGCGAACGAACCGAGGCTGTTCGCCAAGTCGTGGCTCGTGAATGCGACCGTCGCGACGACTGGCTCGACCGCGATCACGATCGCGATCGCTGCTATTCGCGTTCTTTGATGAAGATGTCGTCACCGTTGCGCCAGTGGCGCCAGAGCCGCCAGAGCGGCGGAAAACCGAAACGGTAGACGACGTCCACACTGAGCTGGCGCGGCGCGGGTTTGGTATCCGCGGCTCGGCTTTCGCTCGGCGCGTTCACCGTGTCGATGGTCTCAGACATCACGCACCTCTGAGTCCAACTTCTGTCTCAAGCCTAGCCAAATCATGATATGTCAGTAGACCCCGCCGAGCTTTTCGTGGTCCCAGCTGTAGACGCGGGTTGGGTTAATCCGAACGACGGCTCGCTTGGAGGCCTGGCGGACTCGCTGTTCGTCGTCCATGGGGGTTGATGAGCGGCCCTGGGCGTTGGGGTTTCGCTTCTCTCCGGTGGCGTCCTGGACGGCCATGACGAGCTGGGGGTCGTTCTCGATCACGTCGGCTTCGCCTTCGATCACGAGGCCCTTGATCTTGGAGTACTCGACGCCGGACTCCAGCATCACGGTGATTCGAGGGTCGCGCTTGAGGTTGAGCACCTTCTGGGCCTTGGCGTAGGTGGTGAAGTGGATCTTGTCGTCGATCACGCCGTACCACATGGCGACGAGATGGGGGAATCCGTTGTTGCCGTTAGAGGCGACCTGCAGGGTCCAGCCGGTCTCGATGAACTCTTTGGCTTCCTCGTCGGTCATGGCGATCATGTTGCGTCGGCTGGGCATGGGCTCTCCGATTCCTGGTTCGCGTTGTCGGCAGTCTAGGGGCGGGTCATCTCTTCTGGCTTGACCCATTCGGCGAACTGTTCTTCGGTGAGGAGGCCGAGTTCGAGGCCGGCCGAGAGCAGTGTGCCGTTGTCGGCGTGGGCCTTCTTGGCGATGGCGGCGGCGTTGTCGTATCCGATGTGCGGGTTGAGCGCTGTCACCAGCATCAGGGAGGAACGCATCAGCTCATCGATCCGGCCGTAGTTGGGCTCGATACCGACGACGCAGTTGTCGGTGAAGGAGACGGCGGCGTCGCCGAGCAGCTTGATGCTCTGCAGGTTGTTGAAGGCCATGACGGGCTTGAAGACGTTGAGCTCGAAGTGGCCGTTGGAGCCGCCGACCGAGACCGCGACGGCGTTGCCCATCACCTGCGCGCAGACCATGGTCAGCGCCTCGGACTGGGTCGGGTTGACCTTGCCGGGCATGATCGAGGAGCCGGGCTCGTTGGCGGGTAGCACGAGTTCGCCGAGACCCGCGCGGGGGCCGGAGCCGAGCATTCGTACATCGTTGGCGATCTTCATCAGCGAGACGGCGATCGTGTTGAGCACGCCGGCCAGCTCGACCTGTGCGTCGTGTGCGGCGAGGGCCTCGAACTTGTTCGGCGCGGTGATGAAGGGGAGGCTGGTGAAGTCGGCGATCTCCTCGGCGACCTTGACCGCGTAGTCGGGGTGCGAGTTGATACCCGTGCCGACGGCGGTGCCGCCAAGGGCCAGCTCGTAGAGGCGCGGGAGTGTCTGCTCGGCGCGCTTGATGCCGTAGGCGACCTGCTGGACGTAGCCGCTGAATTCCTGTCCCAGCGTGAGCGGGACGGCGTCCATGACGTGGGTGCGGCCGATCTTGACGATGCTCGTCCATTCCTCGGCCTTGGCCTGCAGCGCGCCGTGCAGATGCTGGAGGCTGGGGATCAGATGATGGACGGTCTGCTCGGCGGTGGCGATGGCCATCGCGCCGGGGAAGACGTCGTTGGACGACTGCGACATGTTCACGTGGTCGTTAGGGTGGACCGGGGATTTGGAGCCGATCTCGCCGCCGAGGAGTTCGATCGCGCGATTCGAGATGACCTCGTTGGCGTTCATGTTGGACTGCGTACCGGAGCCGGTCTGCCAGACGACGAGGGGGAAGTGGTCGTCGAGTTCGCCGTCAATCACCTGTTGTCCGGCGGAGCGAATCGCGCCGGCGAGTTCGGCGTCGAGGCGACCCAGCTTCTGATTGGCGCTGGCCGAGGCGTGCTTGACGATGCCCATCGCGCGCAGGATCGAGCGGGGCATGCGCTCTCCGCCGATCTTGAAGTTCTCCAGCGAGCGCTGAGTTTGCGCGCCCCAATAGCGGTCGGCGGGCACTTCGATCGTTCCCATGGTGTCGGATTCGACTCGGATCTCGGTCATGGTTCGGTCCTTGGTTCTTGCCGGTCGTCGGCGCCCCCCTCTGTCCCCACGGGACATCTCCCCCCGCGCAGCGGGGGGAGAGGGGGATTAGCTGCTCAGTCGGGCCATGTCGTCGACGAGGCCCTGGACGGCGTCGGCGGAATGCTTGAGCTGGGACTGTTCTTCGTCGGTGAGGTTGATTTCGAGGATCTGCTCGATGCCGTTCTTGCCGAGGATGACGGGGACGCCGATGAAGAGGCCGTTGACTCCGTACTGGCCCTCGAGCAGGGCGGCGCAGGGGAGGATGCGGCGCTTGTCGAGCGCGATGGCGTCGACCATCTGGGCGACGGCGGCGGAGGGCGCATAGAAGGCGGAGCCGGTCTTGAGCAGGTTGACGATCTCAGCGCCGCCGTCGCGGGTGCGCTGGATGATCTGATCGAGCTGGTCCTGGGGCAGGAGCTTGGTGATCGGGATGCCGGCGGCGGTGGTGTAGGAGGCGAGCGGAACCATCGTGTCGCCGTGGCCGCCGAGGACGAAGGCGTTGATGTCTTCGACCGAGACGTTGATCGCTTCGGCGAGGAAGGAGCGGTAGCGGGCGGTATCGAGGATGCCGGCCATGCCGACGACGCGCGAGCTCGGGATACCTGCGGCATCGAAGGCGACGTGACACATGGCGTCGAGCGGGTTGGAGACGACGACGATGGTGGCGTCGGGTGAATCGGCGATCGCGGATCGGGTGACGGAATCGACGATGCCCATGTTGATCTGCAGGAGGTCGTCGCGGGACATGCCCGGCTTGCGGGCGACGCCGGAGGTGATCACGATGATGTCTGAGCCGGCGGTGGGGCCGTAGTCGGTGGCGCCTACGATGCAGGAGTCGATCCCGACCACGGGAGAGGCCTCGTACATGTCGAGGGCTTTGCCCTGGGGGAGGCCGTCGACGATGTCGACGAGGACGATGTCGGCGTAGCCGCGCTCGGCGAGGCGCTGAGCGGTGGTCGCGCCGACGTTGCCGGCTCCAATGACGGTCACCTTCGTTCGCATGATTACGGACCTTTCAGGACACGGGCAGCCATACCCGAGGTTGAAGTACCGGGACTTGTCCAATTGTTATCCGATGGCCGGCTTTGAGTCTGCCATGTGAATGGCGGAGGGACCTCACCCCCCGCCTACGCGGGGGCAGGCTCCAGCCCTCTCCCTCGGGGAGAGGGGGCCGGAACGGGGTTACTGCGAGGCCGCGATCTTGTTGAGGGCGCTGCCGGCCTGGAACCAGGTGATCTGCTCTTCGGTGTAGCTGTGGTTGACCGAGACGTCGTCGGACGAGCCGTCCTCGTGGTCGATTCGGAGGGTCAAGGGCTGTCCAGGAGCGAAGCCGTTGAGTCCGAGCACGCTGAGGCGGTCCAGTTGGCCGACGAGGTCGTAGTGCGAGGGATCGCTGAATGTGAGGGCGAGGATTCCCTGCTTCTTCAGGTTGGTCTCGGCGATCCGGGCGAATGAGCGGGCGATCACGACGTAGCCGCCGCTCCAGCGGATCTCCATCGAGGCGTGCTCGCGGCTGGAACCTTCGCCGTAGTTCTCGTCGCCCACAGCGACCCAGCGGATGCCCGCGTCCTTGTAGGCGCGTGCGACCTCGCTGATGGGTTGGGCGTCCTGTCCGGTGATCTGATTGAGCGTGGCGCCGGTCTCTCCGGTGAACGCGTTGACGCCGCCGCTGAAGAGGTTGCCCGAAATGTTCTCAAGGTGGCCGCGGAAGCGCAGCCAGGACCCGGCCGGGGAAATGTGGTCGGTCGTGGTCTTGCCCTGTGTCTTGAGCAGCAGGGACATGTAGGTGTAGTCGTTGCCGTCCCAGGCGTCGAAGGGGGTGAGCCGCTGGAGGCGGTCGCTCTCGGGGCTGACGATGACGTCGACGCCGCTGCCGTCCTCGGGCGGTGCGATGAAGCCCTCGTCGCCGGAGTCGAAGCCGTCCGTCGGCAGCTCGTCGCCGGTCGGGGCGGAGAAGCGGAACTCGCCGCCGTCTGTTGCGATGGCGTCTGAGCGAGGGTCGAAGCCCAGTTCCCCGGCGAACGCGGTGGCGACCACGAGTTCGGGCGAACCGATGAAGGCGAGCGTGTTGCGGTTGGCGTCGTTGCGGCCGGGGAAGTTGCGATTGAACGAAGTGACGATCGTGTTCTGTTCGTCGCCTTCGAGATCGTCGCGCTTCCACTGACCGATGCACGGACCACAGGCGTTGGCGAGCACCGTGGCGCCGGCCGACTCGAAGGCCGCAATCTGGCCGTCGCGGTTGATCGTCGCGCGGATCTGTTCGGAGCCCGGCGTCACCAGCAGCGGCGCTCGCAGCTCGAGCCCGGCCTCTGCCGCCTGGCGGGCGATGTTGGCGGCGCGGCTCATGTCCTCGTAGGACGAGTTGGTGCAGGAGCCGATCAGGGCGTTGGTCACATGGAGGGGGTAATCCTGATCCTCCATGAAATCGCGAATTTCGGCGACGGTGTTGCGCAGGTCGGGGGTGTGCGGTCCGACCCAGGCCGGTTCGAGTTCGCTCAGATTGATCTCGATCACGCGGTCGAAGATCTCGTGGCGAGCGTCTTCGACACCATCGTCGGCGCGCAGGTGCTCGGCGTTGGCTTCGGCGAGTTCGGCGATGTCGGCGCGTCCGGTGCTGCGCAGATAGTCGGCGGTTCGCGAGTCGAAGGGGAAGAGCGAAGTGGTCGCGCCGATTTCGGCGCCCATGTTGGTTACGGTGCCGCGGCCGGTCGCGCTCATCGAGTCGAGGCCGGGACCGAAGTACTCGACGATCGCGCCGGTACCGCCCTTGACGGTGAGTTCGTCGGCGACGCGCAGGATGACGTCCTTGGGCGCGGTCCAACCGTCCAGTTCGCCGGTCAAGTAGACGCCGATCAGTTTCGGCATCGTCACGCCCCAGCCGAGTCCGGCCATCACGTCAACGGCGTCGGCGCCGCCGACGCCGATCGCGATCATGCCCATCCCGCCGGCGTTGGGGGTGTGCGAGTCGGTACCGATCATCATGCCGCCGGGGAAGGCGTAGTTCTCGAAGACGACCTGGTGAATGATGCCCGAGCCGGGCTTCCAGAAGCCTGCGCCATACCGCGCCGCGGCGCTGCGCAAGAACTCGTAGACCTCTTCGTTCTCGGCCACCGCCACCTGGAGGTCGGTGTCGGCGCCGACGCGGGCCTGGATCAGGTGGTCGCAGTGCACCGTTGTCGGCACCACGACCCGCTGCAGGCCGGCAAGCTCGAACTGGAGCAGGGCCATCTGCGCGGTCGCATCCTGCAGGGCCACGCGGTCGGGCTGGAGCGAGGCGTGATCGACGCCCCGTTCAATCGGCTGATTCTGCGGGTCGACGAAGTGGCCGAAGAGGATTTTCTCGGACAGGGTCAGCGGACGGTCGATTCGTTCCCGCCCGACGGCAATGCCGTCTCGGAGTCTTGCGTACGCAGCGTCAATGCGCTGCAGGGCGTCTGCTTCGTAGGCCATGGTCGGATCCAGTTCGGTGCTCTTCAGTCGGGCGGCGCGGGACCGGGGTCGCAGGGGTCACAGAGGGATGTTGCCGTGCTTCTTGGGCGGGGAGGTGTCGACCTTGTCGGCGAGCATGTCGAGCGCTCGGAAGATCGCGGTGCGCGTGTCGCGCGGATGGATGACGTCGTCGACAAAGCCCAGTTCGGCGGCCTGGTAGGGGCGATAGAACTCGGCCTCGTACTCCGCGATCAATCTGGCTCGTTCCGCGGTCGGATCGTCGGCGGCGGCGATTCGGCGGCGATGAATGATGTTGACCGCGCCGTCGGAGCCGGTCACCGCGATCTGCGCGGTCGGCCAGGCGAGGTTGACGTCCGAGCGCAAATGCTTGCTGCTCATCACGACATACGCGCCGCCGATCGACTTGCGCAGCGTCACAGCGACCTTGGGCACCGTTGCCTCCGCGTAGGCGTAGAGCAGCTTGGCTCCGTGGGCGATGATCCCGCCGTACTCCTGCTGCGTTCCGGGCAGGAATCCGGGAACATCGACGAGCGTGACGATCGGGATGTTGAAGCAGTCGCAGAAGCGGACGAATCGGGCCGCCTTGCGCGAGGCGTCGATGTCGAGCACGCCGGCCAGACTGTCGGGATCGTTGGCGACGATGCCGACCCCGTATCCGCCGAGATGGGCGAAGCCGATCGCGACGTTGCGCGCCCATTGAGCCTGGATCTCCATGAACTCGCCGTTGTCGACGAGCTCGCGGATGACGGTGCGAATGTCGTAGGGGCGCGTGGAGTCGGCCGGCACGATGTCGACGAGGCTGTCGAGCTTGCGCTCGGGCGAGTCGCCGGTGTCGGTCCAGCGCGGGTCTTCCATGTTGTTCTGGGGCAGGAAGGTCAGGAGTTGGCGCACACTGTTGAGCGTGGCCTCCTCGCCGGGGATGCAGAAATGCGCGACGCCGGTCTTGGTGGCGTGGGTGAGTGCGCCGCCAAGCTCCTCGTGCGTGACCTCTTCGCCCGAGACGGCGCGGATCACGTCGGGCCCGGTGATGTACATCTGTCCGGTGCCCTGGACCATGAAGATGAAGTCCATGATCGCCGGCGAGTAGACGCCGCCGCCTGCGGCCGGTCCGGCACAGACCGCGATTTGTGGTACGAGCCCGGAGGAGAGCGTGTTGCGCAGGAAGATTTCGCCGTAGCCGCGCAGCGACGTGACGCCCTCCTGAATGCGCGCGCCGCCGCCGTCGTTGATCGCGACGATCGGCGCGCCGACCTTCATCGAGAGGTCCTGGATCTTGACGATCTTCTCTGCCGCGGCCTCGGAGACGGAGCCGCCGAACAAGGTGAAGTCCTGGGCGTAGGCGAAGACGGTTCGACCGTCGACGGTGCCGTGACCGACGACCACGGCGTCGCCCTCGGGTCGGTTGTGTTCGAGGCCGAATCCGGCGCCGCGATGCTTGACGAACGGATCGATTTCCGTGAAGGAACCCGCGTCGAAGAGGATGTCGAGGCGCTCTCGAGCGCTGAGTTTGCCCCGACCGTGCTGGCGCTCGAGCGCGGCCGAACGGGACTCCTGCGCATTGCCGTTGAGTCGGCGCTCTGCAACTTCCTGGAGCAGAAAGTCGATGCCGCGCTGCGAAGGTTGCTGAGCAGGTTCTGAGACCATGTATCACCCGTCACCCGGTCCGTGGAGACCCGATTCGTCGCCGCCTCGCAGAGAATGAGGCTACTACAGGGGTATAGCGCGGACAATCAACGGATAACAGGAGCTGCTGCCGGCCGGCGCCTATCCGGGCGGCTCGGTCGGACCGGCCTGCTCCGCTTCCTCGCTCGTCTCGTCGGCCGGCGGCGGGATGATCAGCGCCTGGCCGATCTGCAGATTGGCCGCCTGCGCTTCGGTCAGACCGTTGTAGTTCATCAGGTCGACCCACGTGTACCCGAAGGCGAACGCGATGTCGGCCAGGGTGTCGCCTTCCTCGACGATGTAAATCTCTCCCGGCAGTCGCTGCGGCTCGTCCGGGGCGCCCTCGTCCTCGGCAGTGTCCGGACTGGCTACGCCGCAGCCGCCTTCCCGGATCGGGACGCGCAATTCCTGCCCGACATCCAGGGCGTCGACGTCGACGATGTTGTTGAGCCGCTGGACTTCTTCGACCGTGAGACAGAAGCGTGTGGTGATGATTGCCAGGGTGTCGCCGGGCTGAACGACATAAATCGTTTCCGTGATCGGCGCGCGCTCCTCCGTCACTTCGTCGACGAACAGGTACGGAGCCGGCAGCGGATCGGGAAGCGCCTCGACCGGAATGTCCTCGCTCACCATGTTCGGCTCGGTCTGACGGACCTCTTGCGGCGTCTCCGACGGAGCCGCTTCGCTCTCGCAGGCGGCGATGGCGAGTACCAGCAGCGGAAGGGCAACCAGGGTTCGAACGCGATTCACACTCTTAGTGTCGCACGACGGATTGGCTACGGCGTCGGTTCGGCGCAGCGAACGTTGGGCGTGATCGAACTGCCGGCCCGCAAGAGCAGGCAGCCGAGGATGGCGTGATTGAATCGCGAAATGTCCTCGTACAGTCCTTCGTCGATGTTGTCGAGGTTGTCGGCAGGCACGTGCAGAATGGCGCCGGGGGCGAAGACGAACGTCACGGGGATGCCGAACTCCGCGAAACTGGCGTGGTCGGAGCCGATCTCCATCGGCAGGCTGCCCAGGCCGGCGGGGATCTGTAACTGGTCCGCGATCAGGTCAGCGAGTGGTCTCAACTCGGTGGAGGCGACGACCCGGTATGGCGCTGTGCCGTCGCCGATCGCATCCAGGTTCAGCATCGCCGTGACTTCGGACAGTTCTCCACTGGCGCGAAGCTCGCGGACGTACGCCGCCGAGCCATGCAGTCCCATCTCCTCTGCGCCGAAGGCGACGAAACAGACCTCGGACGAACCGGGATGTTTCGCCCAGATCCGGGCGAGGGCCAGCGTCAGGGCCGTTCCCGACGCATTGTCGTTCGCGCCGTCGACATCCGGCACGGTGTCGTAGTGTCCGCCGACCACGATTCGGCATTGGCCGCCGGCCTTGCGAGCGATCACGTTCTGCGACGCGCCGGTCAGTGGCTGAGCTTCAGGAACAGTCAGCGATTCTCCCAGCCGAACGCGCAGCCGGATTCCGGCCTCGGCTCTGATCAGCAGCACCGGAATATCGCTCACGTACGCGCCGAAGGTTCCCCCGATTCCGCGGTCGCCATCGGTGTCGACCACGATCAGGGCAACGGCGCCGGCTGCCTGCGCATTGGCCGCCTTGACCCGGAACTCGATGATGCCTCGATCAACGATGGCAATCTTGCCATCCACATTGACGCCCGCGAAGTCCGTTTCCTCGCCCACTCCTGGTACGTCGACCAGTGGGCCGGTCGCTGTGCCGGATCCCGAGTTCGGGAATCGAAAGCCGTAGAGGCTGCTGTTCTCCGCGAGATCGATGCGCGAGAACGACGCCATGGCTCGGTAACTGAACTCCTGAATCTCCACTTCGTAGCCGAGGCGCTCGAACTCCTCAGCGATCCAGGCGGCGGCCGCTCGCTCCTCATCGGTGCCCGTCGCTCGCGGGCCGATCTCTTCAACGAGTCGGGTCAGATAGTCGAGCGCGACATTGAAATCGAACTCGGGCGCCTCCGGGCCCGAGGGCTCGGGCATGACGGCGGTAGGCGCGTCCTGCCGGACGTGCTGCTGCACCTGCTGCTGCGCCTGCTGCTGCGCCGGCTGAGGTTCTGCCGTCGCCCCGGGTTGAGGATCCGGCTGCGCCGCTGCGCGGGCTTGCTGAGGCTGGGAGTCCTGCGTCTCCTGCGCTACGCCGGGCTCTGCCTGCGCCTGCTGGGACAGCGGTTCTTGCGCCGCCTGCGGCCGGGACGCCGGCTGCGCCGGTTCGGAATCGGCGCAGGACGCGGCGAGTGAGGCGAGGAGGAGGAGAACGCCGGTGAGCAGACGCACCGTTCGGCTCAACGGTTGCGTCGGAAGAATCGTCGCAGCGGATTGGAGTCGCTTTGCTCGTAGCTGATGTAGCGATCGCGCCAGTAACCGCCCCTTGGTTGATTGGCCTGGCGATTGCCGCCGCGCGACGTCCAGAACAGACCGATGAGAAACACGACGATGCCCACGATGGCGAGCCAGAGGCCGCCGCCGCGGAGGACGAGGCCGACAATCAGCAGCGCGGCGCCGAGCAGCAGCAGGTGGTTGGGCGTCAGCGCCGTGGCTCGACTGACCAGTCCTGCCCCGAATCGCTGCAGCGCGATCCTGATCGGGCCGGGGCGGCGAGACTGGCGTTTACGCCAGTCAAAATCCTCGATGTTCGACAGGACTTCTTCAACATCGCGTTCGAGCCGGTCAGAACCGTCCGACATGTTCGCTCCTCCGCTGCCCGTTGTCCTCAGTTTAGCGCGGTTGAGGCTCGCCCCACCCTCCACCGCCGGGAGTTTCCAGCCTGATGATGTCGCCCGGCTCGACGTCGACGATGATCTTGCCGGGCAGTTTGCGCTTCGATCGACTGCCGTCGTCTCTCGTGATTTCCAGGCTGTTTTGACCCGAGGAGCCTGACTCGCCTCCCTGCGAGCCCCATGCCTGTTGGGTGCGCCGTTCGGTGATCAGCGTGACCTGTGCCGAACCGAGGAACTCCGTGCGGCGAATCAGACCGTGACCGCCTCGGTGCCGCCCACGACCGCCCGAACGAGGCCGAATGCTGTTCTCGACGACTCGCAGCGGATACGCGAGCTCGAGGGCCTCGGCCGGCGTGTTGAGGGTGTTGGTCATATGAGAGTGGGCGGCGTCGAGGCCGGGACGGTCGGGCCCGCCGCCGAGACCGCCGCCGGAGGTCTCGTAGTAGGCCCAGGGCTGTCCGTTGCGCGGGTCGATGCCGCCCGCGGTGAGGTTGTTCATCGTGCCGGAAGATGCAGCCGGCATCCGCTCGGGCAAGAGCTGGTTGAACGCACCCCAGACGGTGTCAACGATTCGCTGCGAGGTCTCCACGTTGCCGGCAGCTACGGCGACCGGACTCTGCGCGGCCACGACGGAGCGTTCGGGCAGCGTGAACGTGATCGGTCGGAACAGGCCCGAGTTCATCGGCGTATCGGGCGGCAGCAGGCAGCGAATCACGTAGTAGCAGGCCGAGCGGGTGACCGGCGCGACGGCATTGATCGATGCCGCCCGCTGAGGAGCCGTGCCGGAGAAGTCGAAGTGCGCGCGGTCCTCGTCGAGCGTGAGCGTCAGTTTGATCGGCACGGGCTCCGGCGTGTGGCCGTCGTCGTCCAGTGAGTCCGTAAAGCTCCAGACGCCGTGCGGCAGTTCCCGCAACTGGGCTCGCGTCAGCCGCTCTCCGTAGTCGAGCAGAGCCTCGGTTGTCTCGCGGTAGCCGCTGTTGCCGTATTCGGCATACAGATCCGCGATCCGCCGCTCTCCCAGGCGCTGTGCGGCGATCTGAGCGTTGAAGTCGCCGCGCCGTTCGTCGGGCGTGCGCACGTTGCGCAGGATCAGTTCCAGCGCCTCTTCGACCAGGTTCCCGTCTCGATACAGGCGAATGGGCGGAATCACGAGACCTTCCTGGATGAGTTCCCGAGCCACCGGCATGGATCCGGGCGCCATGCCGCCGATATCGGCCTGATGCGCTCGGCTGGCGACATAACCGATGGGCCGGTCGCCGTCGCCGGACCCGTGCGCGAAGACGGGCGAGACCATCGTCACGTCGGGCAGATGCGTCCCGCCGAGGAAGGGATCGTTGAGGATGGCGAGATCGCCGGGGCGCCACGGCTCGAGGCGTTCGACGGCGCGCACCGATTCGGGCATCGCGCCAAGGTGAACCGGAATGTGCGCGGCCTGGGCCAACAACTGGCCTTCGTGGTCGAATACCGCGCAGGAGAAGTCGGCGCGCTCCTTGATGTTCGGCGAGAGCGCCGTATGCCGCAGCGCGGCGCCCATTTCCTCGGCGATCGAACTGACCAGCGAATCGAAGATCGCGAGTCGCGCAGGGTTGATTTCTGCGGTCGGCATGGCGCTCCTACTCGCTGTCCCGTTTCAGCAGCAGGCTCGACGTCGAGAGCCGCGTCGCCGACCAACCAGGTGGAACCGTCACTGTCGTGTCGACCTGGGTGATGATCGCCGGGCCGCGAATCGAGCCGTGGACGGATTCTCTTGCGATCACCTTCGTTGGCCGCACCCGATCCCAGGTCACGTCGACCAGACGAGATTCGGCGCGATTCGTTGCGTGCGCGACTCCGAGATCCCCCCGGTATCCGTCGTGCCGAGCCTTGGACCGAACCGTGACGACCTCGACCGGCGTCTCAGGGTTGGAAAACCCGAAGCGCTCGATGTGGACCTCGTGGAAGGCGTCTCTCACCGATTGCGCGTCGCGTCCCTCGTTCACGGAGACAGTGAGTTCGTGTGATTGTCCGAGATAGCGCACGTCGGCGGCGAATTCGATCCGCACGTTCGAGTGGTAGCCGTCCTCGCCGATCGCCACTCGCGCCTGCTCTGCCACCGTGGAGAACGACTCGTCGAGCCGATTAATGCTGCCGGAGTCATGCGGCCCGATCGTGAGGTGCAGGCCCTGTTCGGCGTCGCGGGTGATGTCGGAGATCAACATGCCGGCGGCGGAAAGGACACCGGGCGCGGGTGGGACGAGAACCTGCGGGATTCCGAGTGCATCGGCCAGATCGCAGGCGTGGAGCGGTCCCGCGCCGCCGAAGGCGACGAGCGTGAAGTTGGCGGGATCGTAGCCGCGTTCGACCGAAATCACCCGCAGAGCCCGAGCCATGTTGGCGTTGACGACGTCGATCACGGCCTGGGCGGCGGTGTCGACCGATCCGAATGGTTCCGCGATGGTTGCCATCGCCAGGCGGGCGCGCTCTACGTCCAGGTCGACGGTTCCGCCGAGCTGTTGCTCGGGCCGCAAGCGGCCGAGCACCGTATGAGCGTCGGTCACCGTGGGCAGCGTGCCCCGTCCATACGCGGCCGGCCCGGGGTCGGCGCCCGCCGATTGCGGTCCGACGCGAAGTGCGCCGCCCGGATCGAACCAGGCGATGGAACCCCCGCCGGCGCCGACGGTGTGCAGGTCGACGGCCGGCGTGCGAATCGGCATGTCGTCGACGACCAGGTCGGTGCGTTCCAACAGCCGGCCCGGGCAGAGTGCGACATCGGCCGATGTGCCGCCCATGTCAAAGGTCATCGCTTGCGGGAATCCGTCGGCTTCGGCGGCAGCGAACGCGCCGGCGACTCCCCCGGCCGGTCCCGACAGTACGGTCCGCACGGCGTTTCGACCGGCCGAGCCGGCCGAGAGCGAGCCGCCGTTTGACTGCATGATGCGCAGCCGCACCTCGCCTTCGCCGCGAGCCTCGAGCTTCGATTCCAGCGCGTCCAGATAGCGACTCATGACCGGCGCGAGATACGCATTCGCCGTGGTCGTGCTCATCCGCTCGAACTCGCGATGCTGCGGGAGCACTTCGTATGAGGCGGACACGTCGAAACCGCGAGCGCGAGCTCGCTCCGCCGCCGCCTGTTCATGCTCGGGATTGATGAAGCTGAAGAGAAAGCAGATCGCGACGCTGCGGGCCCTGGTGCGCGCGATCCGGTCAAGGACCGCATCGACCTGCTCCAGGTCGAGCGGAGTTACGACCGAGCCGTCGGCCGCGATGCGCTCGTCGACTTCATATCGCAGCCTGCGGGGAACGAGCGGGTCGTGACGTCGAGGATGAAGGGCGTACAGGTCGGGACGCGCTTGACGTCCGATGACCAGCGTGTCGCGGAAGCCGGTCGTCGTGATCAGCGCCGTCGGAGCGCCGGTCCGGGTGAGCAGCGTGTTGGTCGCCACCGTTGAGCCGTGTACGACTTCTTCCGGAGCCCAGCCGAACTCGGCCAGCCCATTGATAATCGCACGACCGGGATCATCAGGCGTCGACGGCCGCTTGGCGATATCGATCGCGCCGTCGCGGAGGAACACGAAGTCGGTAAAGGTGCCGCCGACGTCAACGCCGAGCAGTCGGTCATGAGTCGGTCCGCGGGACCCGTCGTGGGATTTCGCCATCGTTGCGCCAGTGTACGGCGAGTGTTGCGATTGCTTGACTGCCTTGAGATGCCGTCATAGCGTCGTTGCGTACACGCTCGCATCCCCATGTGGCTGCCTGAGATGGATGGAAGACGATGTCTGACGCTGCCGAGTTGGTCCTGCAAGCACAGAGTCGCAGCGTGCTGGGCAAGAAGGTGAAGCAGCTGCGTCGGGACGACCTGGTCCCGGCAAACGTGTACGGGCGCGGCCAGGATTCGCAGGCGATCCAGGCGTCGATGAACGAGATTCGCCGTGTGTTCTCGGCGGTCGACCGCAATGCAGTGGTAACGATGTCGATCGACGGCTCCAGCGACACGATTCCCGTGGTCCTGCGCGACATCCAACGGCATCCGGTGAGCCGCAAACTGCTCCATCTGGATTTCTACCAGGTCGATCTCTCGCGGGCGATCCATTCCGAGGTGCGCTTGCTGCTGGTTGGAGACTCGGAGGCGGTATCCAAGGGCGGAACCGTGGTCCAATCGCTCGAACACCTCGTGCTCGAAGCGCTGCCGACCGCGATGCCCTCGGTGATCGAGGTCGATATCTCGGTGCTGGAGGAGTTCGGCCATTCGGTGCTGGTGCGTGACCTTGAGTTGCCCGAAGGCGTCATCGCGATGACGGACGACGCCGTCGCCGTCGCGACGGCGCTGGCGCCGCGCGTCGCCGAGGAAGACGAGGTCGAGGAAGAACTGGAACTCGAAGAAGGCGTCGAGGTCGAGGAAGACGAAGAAGCGCCGGAAGAGGAATAGCCGGCTACCCGCCTTCCCGAATCCGGTCGCCTCGCAACTGGCCGCACGCCGCTGCAATATCGCGTCCTTGTTCGACCCGCACGGTCGCCGCGACGCCGCGCTCGTGCAGCGCCTGTTGGAATCCCAGCGTCGTCCGTCTCGACGGTCGGGTTCCGACCACGCCCGGCGACGGATTCAGCGGAATCAGGTTGACGTGCGCTCGAATCCCCTTGATGCGTTCAGCCAACCGGCGCGCGTGGGCCCGAGTGTCATTGACGCCATTGAGCAACACATACTCGAAGGTCACGCGACCTCCCGACTGGCGGTTGTGATCGCGAACGGCGGAGATAATCTCGTCGACCGACGCGCCGGGCACCGGAACCAGTTCTCGGCGCAGTTTCTGGTCGGGCGCGTGCAGCGACACCGCCAGATTCACCTGCGGATGGTCGCCGGCGAGCCGCCTGATGTTCTGGGGAATGCCCACGGTCGACACGGTGATCCGCCTCGGTGAGAGTCCGAAGCCATCGGGATCCGTCAATCGCTCGATCGCTTCGCTGACATTCGAGTAGTTGGCGAGCGGCTCTCCCATGCCCATGAAGACGACGTGGGTGAGCTCTCGTCCTTCGTCGCGAGCCCATTGGCGGGCGAGGATGGCCTGGCGCAGGATCTCGCCGACGGTGAGTTGTCGGCGCAGCCCTTGCAGGCCCGTGGCGCAAAAGACGCAGCCCATGGCGCAACCCGCCTGAGACGAGAGACACACCGTGTCTCGCGGTTTGGATCGAATCAGCACCGTCTCGATCAGTTCGCCGTCGGCGAGCGGCAGCAGCGCCTTGCTGGTTGAGCCATCGCCCGAGGTCTGGACTTCGAGCGGCTCTCGATCCGGCGTCGCCACTCCGGACAGTTGCGTCCGAAGCGAAGCCGGCAGGTCGGTCATCTCCATCGGATCGGTGTTGCCGCGCTGGTAGAGCTGTCGCCAGAGTTGCCGGGCACGAAAGGCCGGCTGACCGAGGGATTCGATCAGCTCTCCGACCGCTTCGCGGTCGAGGTCGAGCAATGCGACCGGCTCAGTCATCGGAATGGCCGAAGCGCTGGCCAACAAGGTTCCGCGATCCGCGGACGAACTCCTCGGCGCTCAATTCTCGCTTGCCCGCGCGCTGCAACCTCTCAATCGCCAACAGACCGTCGCCGGTCGCAACGTCGATCGTCCGGTTCGCTTCAACGATCTGTCCCGCCGCGCTCTCGGCGGTCCGGGCGAGGCTCGACGCCTGTGTGATCCGAATCGATGCGCCTCCAAGACTCGTCGTCGCAGCGGGCCACGGCGTGTATGCGCGGACGTGTCGCGCGACCTCATCCGCCGAAGCGGTCCAGTCAATCAGTCCCTGCTGTTTCCGCACCCGTCTCGCCCGCGTGGCGAGACTCGGGTCCTGCGGCTTCGGGTGAGTCTTGTGGGCGAGCCAGTCAGGGATGGTTTCCATGAGCAGGTCGGCCCCCATGCGGGCGAGCCGATCACTCAGTTGTCCGGCGTGTTCGGCAGGATCGATTCGGGTCGCTCGTTGGCGCAGGATGTCGCCGGTGTCCTCGGTCTCGTCGACCAGCATGATCGTCACGCCCGTCTCTCGGTCTCCATGCAGGATGGCGGCGGAAACTGGCGAAGCTCCGCGCCAGCGGGGAAGCAGTGAGGCGTGGACATTGAGCGTTCCGTGTTGCGGAAGATCGAGGACTTTAGCCGGGATGATCTGCCCGTAGGCGGCCACGATCTGGAGGGTTGGACGGAGACTGGCGATCTGCGCGATTGCCGCGCGATCGCGCAGCCGTTCGGGCTGAAGTGCGGGAATCCCATGCGCCGCGGCCAGTTCCTTGATCGGCGGCGGACGCAGCGTCCGGCCGCGTCCGGCGCGCGCGTCGGGCTGGGTGACTACGGCGATCGGGCGAAACGGGCCGTCGATCAACGCCTGCAATGTGGGTACGGCGAAGTCCGGCGATCCGTAGAACAGGACTCGCGGCGATTCGGACATGGCTCTGCCGGAAGCTGTCGAGAGAAATCAGACCTGGGTGGCGGCGATGCTGAGCCCGACAAAGACGAGCATCAGGACGATCGTGCCGCGAAAGAGTGACCGCTCCAGGCCGCGACGCGTCCGGTAGGACGACTCGGCTCCGGCGCCGCCGAAGATGTTGCCGAGTCCCGCGCCCTTGGCCTGCAGGATCACAGCGGCGATCACGGTCAGCGCGACCAGGATCTGAATGACGTTGAGGACTTCCGAGATTCCCACGCTTCTGTTGTACCTGAGTTTCTCTGTTGGCGGTTATTCAGGAATCGTCACACGCTGCGGACGCCGTGGTCGGACGCCGGCCTCGCGACTCTCATGGTATGCGGTCATGATCGCATCGGCGAGTTTGTTGCTGTCGTGCCGGTAGCGATTGCCGGTGTCGACGATGTCCGCTTCGATGATTCGCGGCGTGTCCGCAGCGTCGGGTTTGTCGCCTTGATGCTCAACTCGAACCGGTTCCGACTTCCAGCCTCGCGGCAGTCTGGCCTTGCTGTTGCTGTTCGCAATCACGGCGTCGAAAGGCAGTCCGCCGATGTGGTCGGCAATCACCCGGACATGGTCCTGGACGGTGAAGTGGTCGGTCTCGCCGTGTTGCGTGGCCACGTTGGAGACGTAGAGCTTCATCGCGTCCGACTCCTGGAAGGCAATCCGCAGGTCGGGCACCAGCAGATTCGGCAGCACCGATGTGAACAGTGAACCGGGGCCGACCACGATCAGGTCGGCATTGCGGATCGCGTTGAGCGTCTCGGGGTAGGCGGGCGGATGAAGCGGTTCGATATTGAGTTGTGCGATCCGTTGGCCCGCTTCGGTGATCGAGGACTCGCCGCGGATCTTCTCTCCGTCGTCGGTCATGGCCGCGAGGCGGATGTCTTCGAGCGTCGACGGCAATATTTTGCCCCGCACCGCGAGCACGCGGCCGGTCTCATGGATCGCTTCCTCCATCGAGCCGGCCACGTCGGACATGGCGACGATGAAGAGGTTGCCAAAGGAATGCCCCTCAAGTCCGTTGCCGGAGCCTTCCGGGAACCGGTACTGGAACAGGCGGGTCATCAGCGGTTCGGCGTCGGCCAGAGCGGCGATGCAGTTGCGCAGATCGCCGGGCGGGATAATCCCCAGGTCGCGTCTCAGACGGCCGGAGGAGCCGCCGTCGTCGCCGACGCTGACCACAGCCGAGAGGTTGTCGGTATAGGTCTTGAGGCCGCGCAGCAGCACCGACAGTCCGGTGCCGCCGCCCATGCAGACGATGCGGATGCCACGGCCGGCGAAACGTTGTCGATGAAGCAACTCGACGAGGGGCTCCTCGCCGCCGGTCCGGCTGTCGGATGAGCGGGCGGCAATGACCAGTCCGGAGGTAAACTTGCCAATTCCCAGGCCGACGCAGAGAATCGCCAGGCCGATCAGGACGGCTCCGCGAGCGGCGTAGGGCAGGAACTGGAGCGTGATGTAGTAGAAGGCCCCGGGCAAGGTGACGGTGAGATAGAGCTCGCGGGCGAGGAAAGAAACGCCCAGGCCCAGCAGCGCCATACCGAGCAGCATCAGGACGAACCAGCGCTTGATTCCGATGCCGGGCGCCAGCCACTTGCGCAGGTGCCAGTCCGCACGACCGAGGTTGCCGTTCGCGGCGGAATCGGACGGCGCGCTTCCTCGGTTCCGGCGGAACATAAGCCCACTATAGTCTTGGCCCACGGGAAAGCGATAGCTTAGTCGCTGCAGATCGACTCCACATCAAATCTGGCCACCGGCCAGCTAGACAGGCAATCTGCAATGGAACAGCGACGATTTGGCAACAGCGATCTCGTCACTTCGACGATCGGCTTCGGCACGTGGGAGATGAGTACCACGATGTACGGCCACATCGATACCGGCGAGGCCTCGGATGCGGTCAACATGGCGATCGATCGCGGGATCACGCTCTTCGACACGGCCGAGGTCTACGGACCGGGCCACGCGGAGGAGCTGCTGGCAAAGGCGCTGGGTTCGCGGCGCAACGAGGTCGTGCTGGTGACCAAGGTCGGCTTCGACTACGACGACACGCCCCAGGTGATCGGTCTGAACTCGAAGAAAGATCACATCATCGAACACACGGAAGGCTGCCTGCGCCGCTTGGACACCGACTACGTGGATCTGATGCTGATCCACTGGCCCGACTACAACACACCCGTCGAGGAGACGATGGAGGGTCTCGAGGAGCTGAAGCAGGCCGGCAAGGTCCGCGAATACGGCGTGTCCAACTACAACATTGACATGCTGGAAGAGTGCAAGGAGCACGGCTCGATCGTCGCCAACCAGGTCGGCTACCACATGTTCGACCGACGCATGGAGTCGCGCGTGCTGCCCTGGTGCATGGCCAACGATGTTGGCTTCATGGCTTACGGGACGCTGGGGTTCGGCCTGCTGACCGGCGCCTTCCAGCCCGACCACCAGTTTGAAGAGGGCGACTGGCGGGCCAACGGTATCGCCTTCGACCTGCCGCTGTTCCAGCGCGAGCACTTCAAGAAGGAGGTGGAGATCGCCAACCGCCTCGCTGAACTGGCCGACGGCTACGGTAAGACCTCCGCCCAGCTGGCGATCGCCTGGGTGCTGGACCATCCCGGCGTGACGACGGCCCTCGTCGGCATGCGCAACGAGCGCGAGCTGGAAGAGAACGTCGCCGCCTCCGACTGGAAGCTGACGGAGGAGATTCGAGGCGCGATCAACGACATCTTCTACGATGTCGGCGTCGAGACCTACCAGAACACAAGGCAGGTCCAGAACATCGGGGGCGCAACGGGCCGGCCTGCCAGCCGCTAGCCGGCTGACATTTGACTACGGAAAGCGAACAACAATGGAACAGCGACGATTCGGAAACAGCGACCTGGTCACCTCTGCAGTGGGCTTCGGCACCTGGGAGATGAGCACGACGATGTACGGCCACATCGACGTGGACGAGGCGGCGCAGGCCGTGAACATGGCGATTGATCGCGGGATCACGCTCTTCGACACGGCCGAGGTCTACGGACCAAACCACTCGGAAGAGCTGCTGGCCAAGGCGCTCGGCAACCGGCGCAACGAGGTTGTCCTGGTGACCAAGGTCGGCTTCGATTACGACGACAAGCCCCAGGTGATCGGTCTGAACGCGAAGAAGGATCACATCATCGAGCACACCGAGGGCTGTCTGCGGCGGCTGAATACGGACTACGTTGACCTGATGTTGATCCACTGGCCCGATTTCAGCACGCCGATCGAGGAGACGATGGAAGGCCTCGAAGAGCTGAAGCAGGCAGGCAAGATTCGCCACTACGGCGTCTCAAACTTCAACATCGACATGCTCCAGGAGTGCCAGGAGCACGGCAACATCGTCGCCAACCAGGTCGGCTATCACATGTTCGACCGGCGAATGGAATCGCGTGTGCTGCCCTGGTGTATGGCCAACGGCGTCGGCTTCATGTCCTACGGCTCGCTCGCGTTCGGTCTGCTGACCGCCGCATTCGGGCCCGAGCATGAGTTCGGCGAGGGCGACTGGCGAGCCAACGGCGTCGCCTTCAACCTGCCCTTGTTCGAGCGCGAGCGCTTCCGCCAGGAGGTCGAGATTGCGAACCGTCTGGCCGAACTGGCCGACGGCTACGGCAAGACCTGCGCTCAGCTCGGGATCGCCTGGGTGCTCGATCACCCGGGCGTGACCTGCGCGCTGGTCGGCATGCGCAACGAGCGCGAGCTCGAGGAGAACGTCGCCGCGACCGACTGGAAGCTGACGGAGGAGATCCGCAGCAGGATCAACCAGATCTTCGAGGACGTCGGCGTGCCGACATACCAGAACCTGGACCAGGTCGTCCACGTCGGTCGTGCGACCGGCCAGCGACGCAACATCCGCGACTAACCCAACCCTCTCCAATCCCTCTCCCTCCAGTTCCCTCTCCCTTTGGGAGAGGGCTAGGGTGAGGGTCTGAAAACAGTCAGCACCCGACTGAAACTCGACAACGGAAAGCGGCCAACCATGGAACAGCGACGATTTGGCAACACCGACCTGGTGGCATCTGCAGTGGGCTTCGGCACCTGGGAGATGAGCACCACGATGTACGGCCACATCGACGTCGATGAGGCCGCCCGCGCCGTCAACATGGCGATCGACCGCGGCATCACGCTCTTCGACACCGCCGAGGTCTACGGCCCGTACCACTCCGAGGAACTGCTGGCCAGGGCGCTCGGAAATCGCCGCAACGACATCGTGCTCGTGACCAAGGTCGGCTTCGACTACGACGACACGCCCAAGGTGATCGGCCGCAACTCGAAGAAGGGCCACATCATCCAGCACACCGAGGACTGCCTGCGGCGGCTGAACACGGACTTCGTCGATCTAATGCTGATCCATTGGCCCGATCACGACACGCCGATCGAGGAGACGATGGAGGGGCTGGAAGAACTCAAGCAGAGCGGCAAGATTCGCCACTACGGGGTCTCGAACTTCAATATCGACATGATGGAGGAGTGCGAGCAGTACGGACACATCGCCGCCAACCAGGTCGGCTACAACATGTACGACCGGCGGATGGAATCGCGCGTCCTGCCCTGGTGCCTGGCCAACGGCGTCGGCTACATGGCTTACGGCTCACTCGGCTTCGGTCTGCTCACCGGCGCCTTCACGCCCGAGACCACGTTCGAGGAGGGCGACTGGCGTCGCAGCGGCATGGCCTTCAACCTGCCCCTCTTCCAGGAGGAACACTTCCGCAAGGAGGTCGAAGTTACCAACCGCCTGGTCGAGCTGGCCGACGGCTACAACAAGACCGTCGCCCAGCTCGCCCTCGCCTGGGTGCTCGACCATCCCGCCGTCTCCTGCGCCCTCGTCGGCATGAGAAACGAGCGAGAGCTGGAAGAGAATGTCGCCGCCACCGACTGGAAACTGAACGAAGAGATCCGAACCGGAATCAACGAGATCTTCGAAGACGTCGGAGTCCCCACCTACCAGAACGCCCCCCAGGCGATATAGATTGTCTCCGCGACAGGTTGGCGGATCCAGTGCCCAAGGTGCTAGGGCACACATCGACACAATGGACCAAAGGCTGAAGAGAAGAGGCTGGCCTTGGCAGACACGACTGAGATCGTGCTCTTGGCCATCACCGCAGTAGCAACCGCCACTGCGTCGGTCCTAGGCCTAATCGCCGTGGTTCGCCATGAGATACGCGAACGGCGTCAACGTCGCCTGACCAAACTGGCGAACGACGAGTACCAACGCCACACGAGACGTCAACTCGTGACCCCATGGGTGTTGGATTACGACGACATCAACTGGGAACGGTTCGCTGGGGACCGGAACATCTTCAACGCCATTGAGCGAGAGCGCATCGACATCGAGAGCCAAGGTCTTCGGAGTTGGAAATGCTCTCGCTTATCTCGCGCAATGCAGTTTGAGCACGGAGGTCCCCAAGGCCGCTATTGGCGAGAACACCTGGATGTCTTGAATGGCTTTATCGACGCGCTAGAAGCGGATTTCACGGGAGGCATAGACGTGAGTTGGCGCTCGCAAGCGCTCTCAGCGCCTGAGAAATCGAACGATTACCGACAGGTCGCAAACAGCTCACAGCATCCGGAGACTGAGGAGAGGTTGGCGAGAAGGAAGGACATCGCGGCGTCATTGCGCAAAGCGCGCCACGATGTCGAATTCTGGATTGGTCCACCCATGAGGCGCAGCTAATGAGGCATTGACAGGGCCGACGCCGCTAGCTGTAGTGGATTATGTGCCCGCCCGTACTTGATTGAGCTTGAGAAGCCTCTTGAGAATCTCGTCGTCAGACATGTCCGTCGGCCACCCATAAGCAGCGAACACCGCCCTGTCCAGCGCCTCGTGCGCATCATCCAACCAGGCCGGACGGCGGTTGTACAGACTAGTCATCGTCCGGTCTTGGAGAATCGCCGGATTGACCCCGGCAGGATTGAGCCGTGCTTCTCGAAGATCATTCAGTTTTTTAGCCGTTATTGCGATCGCGGCCTGCTGGTGAAGTTCGGCGTAGCTCAGACTGGAATCTGGAGTGTTCAGAGGCCACGGGAACGGAAAAGTGTTGAAGCACAGGGTATGGGTGTAGCGAGGATCGTTTCCAACGCCCAGGCGCGGCGCCTGCGCCAATGCCCAAGTCTCATGAATCCGCGAGTGCAATACGCCAAAGGTGGAATCGTCGTGTCGTGCGATCGCCACCACGGTTGCGTCCGGCACGACATTAGAATCCAGCCATACGTAGAAGCGATGCTTGGACGTGATCGGAGTGGCGATGTAGCGGGCGAGAGGCTTGATCGCCGCCCGCATCCCAGGCCGCCAGGACTCGTGGATCCACCAGCGCGACTTTAGCTTCTCACTTTCGAGCTTCTCGCGGTACGGCTGCACATGCGCACGTGCGTACTCCCAGGGTTCCTCATACTGTGCAGCATCTCGACGATCGATGTCTTGCCCGAAGTCGATGATGTAAGCGCCTCTCGGCCGTTGCGCCAGATCGTGTGCGTTGACGAACGGCAACACGACATTGGCGTTGGGCCGTCCGTTGACATTGAGCGGCTGCGCGAGCATCTGTTCCCCTTGATCGCGAGTGAGATCAAAAGGTCCGTTACGGATGTCTCCCTGAAATGCAATGGCCGCATTCTCGTCAAGCTCCACCGCCGACGCCACATAGGGGCTTCCGGTCGTGAGATCAGGGTTGATGTGAGATACAACAGTTTCGTCGAGAGACTGCTTGCTTTCGCTCCCGTCATCCTGACCGACGATGGAGATGCGGACGGCCGCACCATCGTTGATCCATTCTTCGTCCGAGTATGCGAAGAATATCGACCCCGATTCGGCAATCCGCTCCAGCACCGGACGACTGAACGAACCGCGAATGTTCTGCGTGGCCAGTAAGCCCGCGCGTTGCGTCGCGCCCCGCGCAATCTGCCGCCGTGCCAGTTCGTGCCAGTAGACGCACAGGTCCACGCGCCCGTCCATGTCATCGGCGTAAGCAGCGCGCAGCCGATCGACGTAGCGGTCGGGCAGCTCCTGTCGCATCCGCTTCATACCCAGAAACGGCGGGTTGCCAATCACGAATTCCGCATCGGGCCACTTCGCGGGCTCGCCTGCTTCAGTGAGGATCGCATCCCGACATTCGATCTGCTCGATTCGTCCAAGGATTGGATGTGGTCGCTCTCGGATGCCCCGTTCATATGCCCACTGGATATGCCCAATCCAGATCGAGACGCGCGTGAGATCTACAGCGAACGGATCATTATCAAGGCCGAGCAGATTGTCGGGGCCAACCCGGCGGCGCAGGCTGGCCATGCCGTACCGCTCGGTCGCCCAAGCTAGAACCTCCTGCTCCAGGTCCTTCAGTTCGCGCAACGCAACGTATAGGAAGTTGCCGGAGCCACAAGCCGGGTCCAGAATTCGTACCTCAGCCAGTCGATTGTGGAAGGCGCGGATCATGGCGATCGGCGCTGCATCGTCGTCACTGGCGAGGTCAAGCGAGCCGCTGTAGGGCGCGGGAGGCTCGCCGACTGCCGAACCTGATGCGTCCGCGCACTTCGACTTCAGCTCGTCAAACTCGCGCCGCAGCGGTTGCAGGATGACCGGTTCAATCACCCGCATAATGTCGTCGGCGTTGGTGAAATGCTGGCCCTGTTGGGCGCGCCGGTTAGGATCAAGGCCGCGCTCAAACAGCGTTCCGAAAATCGCCGGATCGATCCGCGCCCAGTTCAATCGGGTTGCGTTGTACAGATCGGACGCTAGGTCGCCGGTCAAGCGAAACACCTCTACCGGAGCGCTGTCGTCGAACAATCCTCCATTGAACCAGCGGACCCGGATCGAGCCGAAGACCGTTCGATTTTCCCCCGCCATCACTTCAAACAGGTTTCCGAGCATCTCCTCAGTGTCGTCCGGGTGATCGATGAGATTGATCAGAACATCCTGGAGCGGCCGATGCCGTCGGCCCCGACTGCTGTCGAAGAGCGCGACGCTCTCCGCGAAGCAGCAAAAAACGAGCCGATTGAGAAACCTGGCAACCGCACCCGGATCGTGCCCTTCATCTCGCAAGCGTTCCGCGGCATTCCCGAATATCTTGGCGGCGGTCTTGGTGATCTCCTCAGGCTCGTTCAACGGATTCAATTCGTCGGGATCATCGAACGCGCAACGGAGGATGTGGAGATGCTTGCCTGGCTCCGCGCGAATTGCTTCAAGATCGAAGGTGATTGGATCGTCATTGACGCCAACGAAGTTCAAGTGAATCTCGAACCTGTTCATGTCAGAAACGATCAACAGCGGGGGATTTCTCAATCCCATCCGATACTCGTCCAATTGGACATAGGCGTCGTCGAGACTCTTGCCTTCCGACTTGTACTCCCAACCGAAGCACTCGCTCTTCCAGACATCGGCCTCGCCGGCGCGCTTCTGTCGAGTGACGGGCACGTACTGCGCAAATCTGTAAGTCTCGCCGGTCGGATCACCCTCTACGGGAGACGCAACCCCAAGCATCGCGCACAGGTCGTTGAAGTGAGTCTGCGAATTCGCCCGTTCTCGCAAAGCAGCATTCGACCACTTGGTGACGAAATCCTCCACTGTCATGGTGGATTCGATTGACATTTTCGCCCTAGTCGCTCAACGCCGACACTAACAACTCCGACGCCTGCGCCGGATTCGCCTGACCGCGTGAATGGCGCATCACCTGACCGACCAGGTACTTGAGCGCGGCTTCCTTCCCTGAGCGGTAATCGTTGACCGCGTCGGGATTGTCTTCGATGACCTGGTTGATGATCGGGGCCAGGGCGTCCTCGCCGCTGATCTGCGTGAGGCCCTTGGCTTTGACGATCTTGGCCGGGTCTTCGCCGGTCTCATACATGGCCTCGAAGACGGTCCGCGCCTGGCTCCGCGAGATGTCGCCGCCGACGATCAGGCCGACCAGCTCGGCGATGTGCTGCGGACGAATCGGCTGGTCCTCCACGTCCGGGTGGGACGGGTCCTTGTTGATCTGGGCGAACAGGTCGCCGGTGATCCAGTTGGCCGCTTCCCTCGCGTTGGCGGCGTCCTTGAGTTTCGCGATGGTCTGGTCGAAGTAGTCCGCTCGCGATGGCTCCTCGGTGAGCAGGTTGGCTTCGAAGTCGCCCAGGCCGAAGTCGGACTGGAAGCGGGCACGGCGTTGATCCGGCAGCTCGGGGAGTTGGCTGCGCAGCGCTTCCACCTCGTCGGTCGTGATCTTGAGCGGCGGCAGGTCGGGCTCGGGGAAGTAGCGGTAGTCGTGGGCCTCTTCCTTCGAGCGTTGTGAGAGCGTGATCTGCCGATCCTCGTCCCAGCCTCGGGTCTCCTGGTCGATCTTGCCGCCTGAGCGCAGCACCTCGGTCTGGCGCTTGACCTCGTGCTCGAGCGCGCTGTGGACGCCGCGGAACGAGTTCATGTTCTTGATCTCTACCTTGGCGCCCAGCTCCTCCGATCCCAACGGCCGCAGCGAGACGTTGGCGTCGCAGCGGAACGAGCCCTTCTCCATGTCAGCGGTCGAGACGCCGAGGTAGCGCAGGATCTGCCGCAACTGCACCAGGTAGGTGCGGGCTTCGTCCGGCGAGCGCATGTCGGGCTCGGAGACGATCTCCATCAGCGGCACGCCGGAGCGGTTGACATCGACCAGCGAATATCGCTCGCCGGCCTCGTTCTCGCGGTGCAACAGACGCGCGGTGTCCTCCTCCAGATGCACGCGCGTGATCCCGATTCGCCGCTTGCCCAGCTCCTCGGTCTCGACATCCATCCATCCGGCCTCGGAGAGCGGCATGTCGTACTGCGAAATCTGGTAGCCCTTCATCAGGTCGGGGTAGGGATAGTTCTTGCGGTCGAATTTGGACAACTCGGGGATGGTCATGTTGAGCGCGAGCGCCGTGCGGATCGTCCATTCGACAGCCGTCCGGTTGATCACCGGCAGCGTGCCGGGCATCCCCAGACAGAGCGGGCAGACGTCGGTGTTGGGCTCGTCAAAGACGTATTCGGCCGGACAGCGGCAGAACATCTTGCTCTTCGTGCGCAGTTGGCAGTGGACTTCGAGTCCGATCACGGTCTCGTACTCGGTGATGGTTCCAGGAGCGGTTTCGGTGGTCATGTGACTCAGTTTAGACCCGACCTGCTGCTAGTCTGCGAGGAGCAATGCGCCGTGCGGGAGCGGCGTCGGGGATGTGTGCGCTGCATGACTACTGATGTCTATTCGCCGCGAGTCGGACTCTCGGAGGTTTCGACGGAGATCCGCCCGCTGCGGATGCTGCACACGTCCGACGTGCACCTGGGCGCTTACACGTCGCAGCCGTGGAAGACCGAGCGGGATGGTGCCGAGTCGTTGGAACCGGCGCTCAATGCGTTCAAGCATGTGCTCGAACTGGGCGTCGAGGCGGACGTGGACGTCGTCGCGATCGCCGGCGACTTCTTCGACCACGTCCGCGTCAAGCGGCCCTACGTCGAGGTCACCGGCGAACTGATGGAAGCGGTCGGCCGGCCCGTCGTCGTTCTGCCCGGCAATCACGACCCGCACATGCCTGAGGGCATCTACGAGAAGTTCGCCGACGCCTTCCCATCGAACGTGCACATCATCGCCTCGGCCGAGGGTGAACTGGTCCTGCTCGAGGAGCACGGCGTGCAATTCTGGGGTCAGGCGCACGAGAGCTACAACGACTTCTCGCCGGCCTCGGCCAGTCCGGCCTGGGCGAACAGTCGCGAGCAGTACATCTGGCGAGTGGCGATGGCGCACGGATACTACGTGGGCACCGGCGAGTCGCGCTACTCGTACCAGATTCATTCATCGGAGATTGCGGCGCTCGAGGCCGACTACGTGGCGCTGGGTCACATCGATGTCCACGAAGGCGTCGGCGACGGCACGATTCCGGCTTACTATCCGGGCGCTCCGAGACACTCGGGCGGGGCGACGATCGTCGACTTCGGCGCCGACGGCGTGGTCGTGCGACACGAGTTGCATGATGGAGCAGAGAGCGATCCGCAAACTGCAAATCCGATGCTGGCCGCCCGCCTGCACTGAATGATCCTCTATCCCCTCTCCCTCTGGGAGAGGGCGAGGGTGAGGGCCCCCAGATGGCGAGACAGGAGACGCAGTGAGCTACCGAGCGTTTGTGGTCAACAAGGACGAGGACGACTTCACAGCTTCGGTCCAGAATCTTGATGAATCGTCGCTGCCGGAGGGCGACGTCACGGTCGCAGTCGAGTGGTCCGACCTGAACTACAAGGACGGCCTGGCCTGCACGCCGAACGGCCGGGTGGTGTTCAAGTACCCGATGACGATCGGCATCGATTTTGCGGGCACGGTCATCGAGTCCTCCGATGCTCGCTTTTCTGAGGGCGACTCGGTCGTCGCAACGGGTTACGACCTTGGCGCTGCGCATCCGGGCGGCTATGCCGAGCGCGTGCGCGTGCCGGCCGACTGGCTGGCGCCGCTGCCCGACGGGATGACATCGGAAGAGGCAATGACCCTCGGCACCGCCGGCATCACCGCCGCGATGTCGGTCGACGTGATTGAGAAGGGCGGGGTCGGTCCCGATGCCGGCCCGGTGATCGTAACCGGCGCCACCGGTGGCGTCGGCTCGACGGCCGTGGCGATGCTCTCGGCCCGCGGCTACGAAGTGCATGCGAGCACCGGCAAATCGTCGGAGCATGACTTCCTGCGGTCCCTCGGGGCGAGCGAGATCCTCGAGCGGGAGGAGTTGGCGGCAGAGTCGCGCCGGCCAATCGAGCGCGAACGCTGGGCGGCCGGGATCGACCCGGTCGGCGGATCGACGACCGCTTCGATCCTCAGGCAAACGAAGTACGGCGGCGTTGTGGCGCTTTCCGGCCTGACCGGAGGGGTCGGCGTGGAGACGAACGTAATGCCGTTCATCCTGCGCGGTGTGTCGCTGGTCGGGATTGAGTCGGTCTTCTGGCCCAGCGAGGATCGACCGCGGCTCTGGGCCCGAATGGCGGAGGATTTCGGCGAGCGCAACCTGCTCGACCTGGTAGAGGCGCGGATCGGTCTGGAGGAAGTCCCGGACGCAGCATCGAAAATCCTCGCCGGCGGCGTTCGGGGACGCATACTCGTTCGACCGTCGTAATCGATCCAACCCTGGAGGCATGTCATGGAAATCGGAATCTTCATCGGCGGAGCCGGCCCGGCGCCGAGCGTACAGAGCATCGTCGAGCAGGCGCAGGCGGCTGAAGCAGCCGGCTTCTCGACGTTCGGGATGGCGAACATCTTCTCGCACGACGCGATGGGCGCACTCACGCTGGCGGGCGCGCAGACGGATTCGATTGAGTTAATGACGGCGGTCGTGCCAACTTATCCGCGGCACCCGCACGCGATGGCGCAGCAGGCGCTGACCGTGCAAGCGGCGGCCGGCGGCAAGCGGTTCGTGATGGGCATCGGTCTGTCGCACAAGATCGTGATTGAAGGCATGTTTGGCTACTCCTTCGACCGTCCCGCGCGTCACATGAAGGAGTACCTCGACGTGCTGCTTCCGCTGTTGAACGGCGAGCCGGTCAAGACCGACGGTGAGCACTACCGGGGCCAGGTCAGCCTGAATATTCCGGACGCCGACAAACCGGTGTCGTGCATGTTGGCCGCCATGGGCCCGGCGATGCTGCGGCTGGCCGGCGCCCGGACCGACGGCACGATTCTCTGGATGACTGCGGCCGGCGTGGTCGAGTCCTACATCGCGCCGACGATGAACGCGGCCGCCGAGGCAGCCGGGCGACCACATCCCCGGATCGTGGTCGGGTTGCCGGTGATGCTGAGCTCCAACGTGGACGAGGCCCGGGCAACCGCCGCCGAGCAGTTCGCCAACTACGAGCGACTGCCGTCCTACCGTTCAATGCTGGACAAACAGGGCGCAGCCCACCCTGAAGACGTCGCTGTTCTTGGAACCGAAGAACAGATCGAGACCCAGCTGCGGCAGCTCAAGGACGCCGGCACGACGGACTTCGTTGGCGTGGTGTTCGGTTCTGAGGACGAACGGTCGCGAACAGAGGAGTTCCTGGGATCGCTCGCGCCGACGCTGTAATCAGACGCTCGCGTTGAGCCGAATCACTTCGATCCGGCGCGGACGGGCATTCTCTTCGTACTGGTGGAACGGTGGCCAGACTTCGGCCGCCGCCGACCACAGACGATCGCGCTCGTCGCCTTCGAGGAACTCAGCCTCGACGGGGTGACGCCTGCGATCGACGAACACCCATGCGTGGGGATTGGTGCGAAGATTGTGGACCCAGGCTGGGTGCTTCGGACCACCGCCGACTGAGCCGATAATCACCCAGTTATCTCCGTCGGGGAAGTAGAACAGAACCGCGTCGCGCAGGTCGCCCGACTTCGCGCCGACCGTGCGCAGCATCAACGAACTGATGTAAGGAACGCCCTCGTTCCACGTGATCATGCGAGCGGCAATCGAATAGCCCGTCAATCGAACGGACATCTCCTCCATCGGCCGCATCAAGCCGAGGCGAGTGAGCAGGTTGACGACGTCTTGCCACATGTCTTAGGTCCGTCGTGACTATTCGATGTAGTCGCGCAGGCGAGTGGCGCGGGTGGGATGGCGAAGCTGGCGTAGCGCCTTGGCCTCGATCTGGCGGATGCGCTCGCGCGTGACGTCGAAGTCGCGCCCGACCTCTTCCAGCGTTCGCGCGCGGCCGTCGCCGAGACCGAAGCGCAGCTCGAGCACCTGGCGCTCTCTCGGAGAGAGCGAGCCGAGCACGGCGCTGACCGTCTCCTTGAGCAGTTGCTGGCCGGCGGCTGCGTCTGGGGCGACCATCTTCTCGTCCTCAACGAAGTCGCCGAGGTGGCTGTCGTCCTCCTCGCCGATCGGCGTTTCCAGTGAAACCGGTTCCTGCGAGACCTTGATGATCTCTCGCACGCGCTGAGCGTCGACGCCCATGCCCTGCCCGATCTCCTCGTATGTCGGCTCGCGGCCGAGTTCCTGGACCAGCCGTCGAGAGACGCGGACCTGCTTGTTGATCGTCTCGACCATGTGCACCGGGATGCGAATCGTGCGGGCCTGGTCGGCGATCGCGCGCGTGATCGCCTGTCGAATCCACCAGGTGGCGTAGGTGGAGAACTTGTAGCCCTTGCGGTAATCGAACTTCTCTACCGCGCGGACAAGTCCGATGTTGCCTTCCTGGATCAGGTCGAGCATCGACATGCCGCGGCCGATGTACTTCTTGGCAACCGAGACGACGAGCCGCAGGTTTGCTTCGGTCAGACGTTTTTCCGAGAGATAGGCGTCTTCCTTGAGTACGCCGACGTGCCGCTCGCAACGCAGGCTGATCGGTTCGAGCTTCGAGTCCAGATCGGAGGGACAGGGAATCAGGAGGTCGACGCCGCCGGCGGCCCGCAGCAGGTGACGGACATGGCGCTGGTCGAAAATGTGGGTCACCACCGAGACCTGCACGAGCCGTTCCTCGGCCCGCGCTTCGTCGTACTCTTCATCGACCGGTTGGAAGCGATTGATCAGGGCTTCGCGCAGGTCCGGGTCCATCTCCTGATCGACGCGGTCTCGGAAGTCTGCGTCCTTGGTCAGGTCGAAGAGCGAAAGCTCCGATTTGCCGATTTCATCGGCGATGACGGCGATCTCGGGCAGCAGCGATTCGAGCTGCAGCAGCAGGAAGATCGTGATCTCGATGGCGGTTGGCCAGCGACCGTTGAGAATGCGCCACTCCTCCTCGAAGTCGCGGATCCAGTTGCCCTCCTCCATCTGTCGTGAGAGGTGACGCTCATCCTGGGCAGTGAGCAGATTGACGCGTCCGATCTCGCGTAGATACATGCGTACCGGATCATCAACGCCTTCGGCCTCCTCGTGAACGCTCTGGCGGCCCTCCTTGCGCATTTCGATGATGCGGCGCGAGCTGACTTCCTTGCTCCGGCCGTAGAGGTCGACAGACGGCTTCGGCGGCGGTGCGGGGTCGGACTTGCCCCGGCCCCGACCGCGGCCGCGGGACTTCCCGCCCCGGCCTCGGCGACCGGTCTGTTTCGGCGCCGGCTCCGGCTTGGGCTGCAGCGGCCGGTCGAGTACGCCGAGCAGCTCGCCAAGCGAGCTGACCTCCTCCTCGGACTCCTCACCGGTCAAGCGGAAGCTCGCCACCGACGCGTGGGAGATCTGACGCTCCTCATGCATCTTGGCCTGATTTCGACGCTCGGCCGCTTTCTTGGGCGTGGGGGCGGCCTTGGTCGACTTCTTCGTCGTCCGCTTTGGTTGTTCGGCCAGGTTGATCGTTCGGCGGCCGGCAGGCATCGAGAACTCGTCCACCGGCGCGGTCAGGGCACGGACGCGCGCTTCCTCTTCCGATTTTGCGACGGCTCGGGGCTTGCGCTGTCCCGGCGCTTCGGCGGTGACTCGGCGGTCGCCGAGCTGGTCTCGGACGAGCTGGCGGAGATTGCCGACGAGATGACTGGAGACGTCGGCTTCACGCGCGCGGTCGGCCAGCACGTCGGCGGTCGCGCCGGGGGACGTCTTCTTGCGGCTGGCCGAGCTTCTGCCGCTCAATGATCCGGCGCCATTGGACGAAGGACTGGCAGGGGGACTCGACGCTGTGTCGGTCGGCGCGTCAGCGGTTGGTGGAGCGACTTTCGTTGTGGCACCGGCGGCGGCGTCTCGAGCGATCACCATGGTTGTGGTCCCTTCTCAACTGGTCCCCGTGCGTCGGAGCGTGCGTTCGGCATCAGGCAACCCCGGAGCGGGAGGCTTGATGCAGATTCCTGGCTTCATCTCGGGCGTGGACGACCGTACCCGCGGCCTCGGCGAGGTCGGGGTCGCAAATCTCGCTGTTGTCCAGCAGTGCGGCGGCATGCGCGAGCTCGTCGGCTCCGAGTTCGCGTTCGCGTTCGCCGATCTCAAGGTTTTTCAGGCGAAGGCCCTCTTTGCTGCGATTCCTGCGGATGCGATGGGCCGCATCTTCAACGGCCGCGGTGGCCTCCGCGTCACTGTAGGGCGGAAGATGGTTCGCGTCACGTAACAGTTGCGAGATTCTCTCGGCGGAATCTGTCAAGTGATCAGCCCACGTCGACTCCGGCGAGTGAATCCTGGCGCTGAGGATCGCGCGATCCTCGGAGTCATCGATTAACTCGAGGACGCCGGGTTCGACAGCGTCGCAGGCTGACCGATGCTTGAGCGCGACCTGGACGATGAACGTTTGCTGGCGGTCGCGCCTGTGCGCGGCCTCTGCTCGCGGCGCCGAGAACGATGCACTGCGCGCCGGGCCGGGCGCCGCGTATCTGGTCAACAGGGACGTAGGGTCAACGCGGGCCCAGGCCGCGACTCGGCGGACGTACTCCTCGCGCATGACGGCGTGGCCGATCGTGCGAATCGTTGGGAGCAGGTCGTCAATGAACTCGGCCCGGCCTCGAGGAGTGTCGAGGTCGTGGCGGCTTCTCGCGTGATCGACCAGCCAATCGAGGAACGTCGGCGCGTTCTCGACGAGTTGCTGCCAGAGGTCGGGCTCGGAGCGGATCAGGTCGTCCGGATCGCGACCTTCGGGCAGCGGAATGATCCTGATGTCGTTGGAGAGCTGGTTCTGCAACGCGCCGACCCGATGAACATCGGTCGCGACCCGCGGCTCCGCGCCGATCGCCTGCCGCGCCGTGTCAATCCCGCGTCGCGCCGCTGCCTGGCCGGCGGCGTCGGGGTCGAGCGCGAGGCGCACGTCGGACGCGAGCGGCTTGATCAAGCCGATTTGCGTCTCGGTCAGCGCGGTGCCCATCGAGGCGACGGTGTTCGGACTGCCGTACTCGTGGGCGCTGATGACATCGGTGTAGCCCTCGACGATGATCGCCGAGCCCGATTCGCGAATCGAGGCGCGGGCGAGGTCGAGACCGTAGAGCAGGTCGCGCTTGCGGAAGAGGTCCGATTCGGGCGTGTTGATGTAC
Organism: Dehalococcoidia bacterium; assembly: GCA_965204335.1. Classification (GTDB taxonomy): domain Bacteria; phylum Chloroflexota; class Dehalococcoidia; order Bin125; family Bin125; genus Bin125. The sequence continues at coordinate 2,147,085 of OZ241982.1, forward strand.
TTGGCCGGTTCGTCGATCAGCGTGCGGCCGCCGAAACCGACCGTCTCGCCTCGGGCGTTGCGAATGGGGAAGATCAACCGGTCGCGGAAGCGGTCGCGGGCGCCGCTCTCCGTGTTCAGGATCAGTCCGGCCGCCTCTGCGTCGTCGCTGCGATGGCCTCGGGCCGAGAGGTGATGGACCAACGCGTCGGGCTCCGGTCCGGCCAGGCCCAGGTTGAAGCGCTGAGCGGCATCGGCGGAGATGCCGCGTTCGCTCAGATAGGCCTGCGCTTCACGCCCGGTCGACGCGTCCTGAAGCTGGGCGCGCCAGAAGTGCAGCGCGGCATCGTTGGCGCGGATCAGACGCTGTCGCCGTTCGTCCTTCTGCGCCTGCTCGGGCGTCCGGGGCCTGAGTTGGATGCCGGCCCGTTGGGCCAGTCGCTGCAGCGCCTCGCGGAAGTCGACGTTGTGGCGCTTCATTTCCCAGCTAAAGATGTCGCCGCCCTCGGAGCACGCGCCAAAGCAGTGCCAGGTCTGGCGGTCGGGGTTGACGATGAACGAGGGCGTCTTCTCGGCGTGGAAGGGACAGGGAGCCTTGTAGGAGGAGCCGCTCCGTTTGAGCTGGACCTCGGCGGCGATCAGGTCGACGATATCGACCTTCGCCTTGATCTCCTCCGCTACCGACATGCGCAGCGACCCGGCAGACTGTTCACGAGGGACCACAAGGGCATACGGCAAATTTACGTTGATGCGGAACTTTTATCAATATACGCGAGGACGAAACATTTGAATCGGCCGCTAGCCGGGAATCTCGAATGTGATGCGGTTGTTGTCCAGTTCCTGTTCCTCGGACTCGCCGCCGACCACCACCGTGATGTCGACGGTGCCGGAGTGGGGTTGCAGACTGGTGAGGATCTCGGTCTCGCCGGGACCGAGCGGCTGCGAATCGCCGTCGCGGCGCGAAATCGTCTCCAGTTGCTCTCCGGACTGGCTGGTGATGACGATGAAGAACGTCTCCGCCGGTCCTCGACCGCCATTGATGATGGTCATCAAGATGTAGCCATCGTTGGTCGCCTGAACATCGAGGAACGCCAGGTCAGGACTGGGGCCGGCCGGCTCCGGCTCGGCCTGCGTCTCCTGCTGCTGCGCCTGATCTTCCTGCTCCGATTGCTGCTCTTCCTCGCGATCGTCCTGTTCTTCCGCAGGAGCGGTCAGGGTGATCGACAGACGGTTGTTGCTGGTATCGGTGTCGGCGAGTGCTTCGAGCAGCACATACGCCTCGACATCGACGCCTGGCTCGAGGTCAAGGTCGAGCGGTATCGTCCGCAGCGCGTCCGACTCGATGCCGAGCGTGACCGCTGCGGTGGCCAGTTCGGCGCCGTCGCGGGCGTCGACCACGGTGATCACCACTTCGGTCCGCTCAATGTCGACCGTGCTCTCGTTGGTGATCGAGACGTTGAGCCGCCTCCGATCGTCCTCCGCCTGGCGCGCGGTGACGATGGCAAGATCGATTTCGTCGTTGGTCGGCGGTTGGTCGTCCTGTCGGAGTTCTTCGTCATCATCGTCAGCGCCGTCGGCGACGGCGACGACGTGGATCATGATGCGGTCGTCGTAGCGCTCATCTTCGGGCGTGAACACCACGAGTTGCAGCTCGTACGACCCGGAACCGGTGATCCAGCGCTCGACGTCGGTGATGCGCTCGCTGTAGTTCCCCGGTGTGTGGCCTTCGGACGAGTGGATCAAGACCGAGTTGCCCAGCGTGTTGTCCGGCGCGACCGGGGTGATGTAAAGCAGCGCGCTGGCTACCTCGCCGACGTTGCGCGCCGAGAGTTCGACATCGATTGAGAGATCCGAATCGAGCGTGAACCGTTGTCCGTCGTCCGGTGACTCGATCCGCGCGGCGCCGACGCCGGACTCATCCTGGCTGTCGGATGGAGTCGATTCCGATTGAGCCTGCCCTTCTTGCTCGCCTTCGGTTTCGACCGTCGCGGCAGAGCCACCCTGCGGAATGATGATCACGGACGTGGTCTGGGATTCGCTGCGACCGGAGATGTCGACGGCGACAATCGTGACGTCCACTTCTCCCGTCTGAAGCGGCGTCCATTCAATCGCCGCGATGTATTGTCCCGACGGGTCGACGACAGGCGTGACCGAGACGACGTGCTCATCGTCGACGAGCATGTCGAATCGCTCGATTGGTTGGTTACCGGTGGCGGAGATGGCGAGGCGAACGCTGGCGCCCGCGATCAGTTGTTGAAAGTCTGAGATGCCCAGGACCTGCACGCGCAGTGCGGCTGCGACGCGCGCCTGGTCGTCGGTGACCTCGACGCGGATCGTGCGCGAGGATTCCACGCCCTGGTCGTCGAGCGCCACAATGCGGAGATCCGCGAATCCGAGGCGGTCCGGCGTCCAGACGAATGAGCCGATCCAGGCGCCTCTGTCGGCGGAGTAGGCGGGCAAGATCGAGACGACCGCGACCTCGTCGACAAACAATTCAAGCGTCGCGATGGGGTGTCCCGACGAGATCGTGACGGTGATGCTCTGCGGCTCGTTGAGCAGGACCAGGTCGCCCTCGTCGATCGAGAGGACCATGACCGGGGCATCGGGTTCGCCGGTGTCGAGCAGGTCGAGTCGGCTGATGACAATCACGACGGCGGCGACGATGCCGCCGATGACCATGAGGATGGCGATGGACCCGACGCGACTGCCCATTCGTCTCCGGCCGCCTGCCTATTGGGTTGACGCCCAAGTTAGTGTCGGACAGGTTCGCCGTCACTCTATATCGCGGCGGGGCCGAGGCTACTGGCGTTGACGTTGCGCTTCGGCGTTTGCGACCAGGTGACGCGTCTGCTCGATCACGTCCGGGGTGACGGAGATCGAGGTGATCCCCCAGTCAACTAGACGCTGAGCGAGGTCGGGATGTTCCGACGGTCCCTGTCCGCAGACCGAGACCGTGATGCCGCGCCGCCTGGCGGTGCTGATCACATGCTCGATGGCCTTGAGCACGGCCGGATTGCGCTCGTCGAACGTGTCGGCGAACCGTTCGGAGTCACGGTCGATGCCGAGCGTGAGCTGGGTCAGGTCGTTGGAGCCGATCGAAACGCCGTCAATGCCGCAGTCGATGAATTCATCGAGCAGCCAGACGTTGGAGGGGACTTCGACCATCATCCAGAGCTGGAATCCGCCGGGCGCACCCGCGTCGCGTTCGAGGCCGTACTCGTCGACCTGCTGCACGACCTGGCTCATTTCGTCCGGCGTTCGGACGAAGGGAATCATCAGGTGCAGGTTGGGATGGTCCTCGCGGACGTGTTCGAGCGCTCGCAGCTCCAGCTCAAAGAGGTCCGGTTCGCGGATGTAACGCGCTGCTCCGCGATAGCCGATCATCGGGTTCTCTTCGTCTGGCTCGTAGATCTGCCCGCCCGTCAGGTTCGCGTACTCGTTCGTCTTGAAGTCGGTCGCCCGGTAGACCACGGGGCGCGGGTCGAACGCGGACGCGATCTTGCGCATGCCCTCCGACAGCCGTCGCACGTACTCGTCCTGGCGTCCGGTGTTGATGAAGTTGCGTGGGTGTTCGCCGAGGCGGGCGATGATGAATTCGGCCCGCAACAGGCCCACCCCGTCGACGTCGCGCTCGGCCACGCGGTCGGCGATCTCCGGCTCGGCGAGGTTGACGTAGAGCTTGGTCTCGGTGGCGATCGGGGCGTAGAGCTCATCCTCGCGGTCGTGCCACCAGTCGAGCAATTCGGTCAGCACGCCGTCGTAGATCAGGCCGTTGGCGCCGTCCACCGTGACCTCGCGACCCTCGGCCAGCTTGGCGGCGCCGGACGCTCCGACCACACACGGCACTCCGAGTTCGCGGGAAATGATCGCTGCGTGGCAGGTTCGACCGCCGCGCTCTGTGATGATGGCGGCCGCGCGTTTCATCGCGGGAACGAAGTCGGGCGTCGTCATCTCCGCGACCAGCACATCGCCCTCGCCGATGCTGGCTGTTTCGCGTGCATCGAGAATGACGCGAATCTTCCCGGTGGCGATGCCGGGCGACGCGGGTGAGCCGTCAAGAATCGGTTCCGCTGCAGGCGTTGGCGCGGGGTTGTCGCCATTGGTCCTGGCCGGTGGGCCGACGGTCGTGATCGGCCGGGTCTGAAGAAGGTAGAAGCGTCCGTCGGCCCAGCCCCATTCGATGTCCTGCGACGATCCGTAGTGCCTCTCGATCCGTTTGCCGATGGCGCACAGTTCGACGACCTGGTCGTCGCTGAGCTTTGGCAGCGATCCCTCGGCTTCCGACAGCTCTTGCCAGATGTTGGGACCGTGTTCCGGGTCGATTGCGCCGTCCGGAGATCGCACGAGCCTTCGATCCTGCACGAAGATCTGACGCTCGATGATGCTCTCGGCGGACTTGTCGACCTCGAAGTGGTCGGGCGAGACCAGTCCACCGACGACGGCCTCACCGAGTCCGAAGGCCGCTTCGATCACGACGCGATTCGCGTCGTTGCTGATCGGATCGACCGTGAACATCACCCCCGACGACTGGCTCTGGACCATGCGCTGCACGGGCACGGCCAGGTCGACGTCGAGGTGGCCCCAGCCGGCCTGTTCGCGGTAGAAGATGGCTCTCGGCTCGAAGAGCGAGGCCCAACAGCGTTGCACGGCCTCGACGACGTTGACGCCGCCCTCGATGTTCAGGAACGTGGCCTGCTGACCCGCGAACGATGCCTCGGCGAGGTCTTCGGCGGTTGCGGAACTCCTGACCGCCACCGGCCCCTCGCCGAGCTGACCGTAGGCCGCGGTGATCTCTTCCTGCATCTGAGCCGGCATCTCGGCCTGTTCGATGGCGTGTTGAATGGCGGCCGCGACGGTGTTGAGCTGCGCATCGTCGTCGACGTTGAGGCCGCGGAGCAGGCGGCGAAGCGTGTGATTCAAGCCGCTGTCATCGATGAACTGGCGATACGCGCGGGTCGTGACCACGAATCCCGGGGGAACGGGAATGTTGGCCCGGGTGAGTTCACCCAGGTTCGCTCCCTTGCCGCCAACAAGTGAGACATCATCCCGTCCGACTTCGGCGAACCAGACGATGTGGTTGGAATCTGAGGTCATAGGGGAAGCTCGCGAGTGCTGGTTGGGACGTTCACGGCTCGCGGAGGCAGGATATCACCGCGTTAACGAATTCCGCGTGTCCCCCGGCGCACTTGATCTGAGCAGTTGCGCTCACTCGACGGTCACCGTCTTGGCGAGATTGCGCGGTTGGTCGATATCGAGTCCGCGGGACAGCGCGATGTGGTAGGCGAGCAACTGGATCACCGGGGTCAGCGCAAACGGCGTCAACAGGGGCGGCGCGGGAGGCACGCCGATGAAGTGATCGACCATCGCGGCCAACTCGTCATCGGCCTCATCGCCGACGGCGATGACCGGCGCACGGCGTGCGCTGACCTGCTGGATGGCCGACATCATCTTGTCGAACAGCGGACCGCGTGGCGCCAGGGCGATCACCGGGAAGCTGCCGTCCAGCAGTGCAATCGGTCCATGTTTCATCTCACCGGCGGCATAGCCCTCGGCGTGGACGTAGGAGATCTCCTTGCACTTCAGCGCCGCTTCCATCGCCAGCGGATACTCGATGCCCCGGCCGAGGACCAGGAAATTGGTCGCCGAGCTGTACAGTTGCGCAATCTCGGCGCAGCGCTCGGCTTTCCTGATACCGCGCTCGACCAACGACGGCGCGGTGAGCAACTGCTCCAGGGCGTCGGCGAAATCGGACTCGGCCAGGCGGCCGCGAGCCCTGCCGAGGCGGCAGGCGAGCAGGTAGAGGGCGGCCAGCGAACCGGCGAACGTCTTGGTCGAAGCGACGCCGACTTCCGGCCCGCAACGGATCAGGATGGTCGCGTCGGCCTTGCGTGTCGCTTCCGATCCGTCCACGTTGGTGATCGCGATCTGCGGCGCGCCCCATCGTTCGCGCACCTGATTCATGGCGCCCAGCGTGTCGATCGTCTCCCCGGACTGCGTCACCGATACGACCAGCGTTGACGGTCCAAGCAAGGGGGCGCGGAAGCGGAACTCCGACGCGTTGTCGAAGTCGGCGGGAATGCCGGCGATCTGCTCGATCCACCAGCGTCCGATCATCGCCGCGTGCAGGGACGTGCCCATGCCGATCACCAGGACGCGCTCGATGCCGCTCAGGGTCTCATCCGAGATCTTCAGGTCGTCGGCCAGCGCGCTGGGCGGATCCAGCCTCGCGCGACCGCGAATCGTGTCCGATAGCGCGCGCGGCTGCTCGTGGATCTCCTTGAGCATGAAATGTCGGTACGGTCCGCGTGCGATGGCGACCGGATCGAGGTCGACCTGGAGCGGCGCCGGCTTGAACGGCCGACCCTCAGCCCGCTGAATCGTCGCGCCCTCGCCGTCAATCGTGGCGATCTCTCCGTCCTCGAGGTGATACACGCTGGTCGTGTGAGGAAGCAGGGCGGGAAGATCGCTGGCGACAAACATCTCGCCGTCGCCATAGCCGATCACGATCCCGCCGGCCGAACCTGTCCTCGCCGCAAAGATTCGGCCCGGATGGCGGCGCGATACGGCCGCGATGGCGTTTGCCCCGCGCAGCCGCGCGATGGCCAGCATCAGCGCGTCTTCGAACGACCGTCCCGCCGCCAGTTCGCGAGAGATCAGCTCCGGGATGACCTCGGTGTCGGTGTCCGATTGCCAGGTGCGGCCCGTGGCCTCCAGCTCCGTCTGCAGTTCAGCCTTGAGTTCGCGGTAGTTCTCGACGATTCCGTTCTGGACCACGATCACATCGCCGTTCGATGAGGCGTGCGGATGCGCATTGCGGTCGGACGGTTCGCCATGCGTGGCCCAACGCGTGTGTCCGATGCCCACGCCCCCGGACGGCATCCGCTCGATCGAGGCTTCGAGGTCGCGCAGCTTGCCCTGGCGCTTGAGCACGGCCAGGGCGCCGTCGTGATCGATGACGGCGATTCCGGATGAGTCGTATCCGCGGTACTCCAGGCGCTGGAGTCCTTCGAGCAGGATCGGTCCGGCCGACTGACGGCCGACGTAGCCGACGATGCCACACATACGCAGACCCGTGTCTACCCCGCCACGGGCGTCGTCCAGCTACGACCGTTCGATCGCGCGTTGGGCCCGGGCTGCCTGCCGCCCGAATCCTGCTGGTCGGCGCCTTCGACAATCAACTCTAGGAGGTCGGAGAGGGTGTAGACGAATGAGACGGGCCGATTCAAGCGAGTTTCCAGCTCCTCCGGCGTCAGATCGTCGAGGAACTTTGCGCCGAAGTAATCGAGCGAGGCGCGCGGGAGGAACACGTGCTGCGGCAGGTCGAGTGATGACAGCGCCGACAGGAAGTCCCGACCCGGGATCAGCCCGCTCACGTTGACCCGCGAGCCGAACAGTGAGTTCTCGACCGGCACGATCGTGAAATCGATTCCCGTCATCGCAGACGCTTCGTCGCAGAGCGTCCGAAGGGTCGGCGCGATCAGCGTCCCGCATGCGATCAGCACCGAGGTCGCGGGCACACTGAGTCGTCCCTGGCGCAGTTTGCTTCGCGCCTGGCGCCAGTCGTCGATCAGCGTGCGCGTCATGCCGATCCCGTTTTCCCATTGCGGAAATCCGTCGTAGCGCCGCGCGGCCGGCAATTGGGCGTTGGCGGTCAGATAGAACTCGTCGCTGGGAAACACGACCGAGGAGCCGCGTGCTGCTCTCGCCGCTCGTTGCCAGCGACGCAGTTGCCTGACTACGCGAGCGGCTTCGCGCGGACTGTGGGCTCGCATGCCGTCCTCACCGATCCGCTGCTCACCCTCAAGCGACGATCCGACCGGCACCACGCCAATCGAGGCGACATTTTCCTGTCGCAGGAGATCGCCCACGGTCTGATCGAGCGCGTCGCCGTCGTTGACGCCCGGGCAGAGCACGACCTGCGTGTGCGCCTCGATCCGCATGTCGGCCAGGCGGTGGAGTTGCTCCAGTATGTCGGGCGCCTGGCGGTTGCCGAGCAGTTGCCGGCGCAGTTCAAGGTCCGTGGCATGAACGCTGACGTGCATCGGGCTGAGGCGCTGTTCTTCGAGTCGAACCCAGTCGTCGTCGGACAGGTTGGTCAGGGTGACGAAGTTTCCGTGCAGGAAGGACAGGCGATAATCGTCGTCCTTGACGTACAGAGGCCGACGCAGTCCCCTGGGCAACCCTTTGAGGAAGCAGAAGAAGCACTTGTTGTTGCAGATCCGGGTGCCGTCGAAGGCGTCGTCCTCGAACTCGATCCCGAGCGGCTCGTCGATTGGCTTCTCGAACTCGACCATCGCGAGATCGCCGTCGTGGACCACCTCGAGTTCGACGAAGTCGTCGGTCGTCTGGAAGCGGTAGTCGACGGGGTCACGGATCGACCGGCCGTTGACAGCCAGCACCTGGTCGCCGGGACGCAAACCGGCCTCGCTGGCCAGGGAGTCGGGTTCGATGGCGCTGATCGCGCCGACCGGAACTGCAGAACGGCGCGGACGTGTCATCGGCAGCTGCGCGGTGTTGGAATCAGCTAGACGGTGGCCGAAGCGAGCTGATCGATCTCTTCGATTCGGGCAACGACCGCATCGATCGAGAAGTCCGGCGTTGATGCGCCGGCGGTCACCCCGATGTCCTCGTGACCGGCGAACCACTCCGGTTTGAGTTCGTCCGCGGTTTCGACGTGGTAGGTCTCAATGCCGTTGGCCCGCGAAAGCTCGGCCAGGTGCCGGGTGTTCGCCGAGTTGTGACCCCCCACGACGATCATCAGGTCGACATCCTGGGTCAAGTCTCGCGTGGCGGCCTGCTGCGAAGTCGTCGCGTTGCAGAGCACGTTGACCACACGGATCTCGGTGATCTGGTCGATGCGCGCGCGCATCAGATTGGCCACGAACACGGCGAAGCGCTCAGGCGTATGGGTCGTCTGTGAGATGACGCCGATTTTCGCCGGCAGATAGTCCGGCAGATCTTCGAGTGATTCGTCCTTGATCACGATGCCTCGTCCGCGGCACCAACCCAGAACCCCTTTGACCTCGGGATGGGTCGGGTCTCCGAAGATGACGACCGTGAACCCGCGCTCGGCCAGGTTTCGGGCGGCTCGCTGCGAACGTGAGACGAACTGGCACGTGGTGTCGATGACGCGAAGTCCGCGGGCCTCGATGTCTCGAACCACCGTCTCGCCGACGCCGTGCGCGGTGATCGCGACGGTGTCGGTCTCAACGCCGTCGGCGGAGCGGTCGTTCTTGACGTTGATTCCCGTCTCCTCGAGTTGCGCCACAACCTGGGGATTGTGCACGACCTGCCCGAGGGTGGTGACTCTCGTTCCGTTGGCCGCCGCCTCTTGCATCATGTCGACGGCCCGACGGACGCCAAAGCAGAAGCCCATGTCGCTCGCGCGGTGAATTTTCATGCTGCTGCTCCTGGTCTGTCTGAGCGGGACCGGTCGGAGTCGGCACGCTGGTCGGCGTGGTCGTCGACCAAGTGTGCATATACGCCACGATAGGCGGGGGGTAGCTGTTCGGCAATGGCACGCATGATGGTCGTGTGTGCTTCCTCTACGTCTTCCCGAGTAATCCTACGCCCTTTGGGCTTGACGACGAACGGCCGCGAGGCGGTCATACGGACTGTCGTTCTGGCGACCAGGGCTCGCCAGCCGGCTCTCATTCTCTCAGAACCCGTGATTCCCACGGCGACGACGGGGACTTCCGTCCTCAGCGCGAGCAGCGCGGTTCCGGAATGAGCGTGCATCAGCCCTCCCGTGTCGGAACGGTGGCCTTCGGGGAACATCCCGACAACCGCGCCTTCGCGCAACAGGCGCTCCGCTTCGCGAATCGCGAGTCGGTCTCCGGCCCCGCGACGAACCGGAAACGCGCCGGACAGGGCGAAGAGGTATCCAAGCACCGGTTCCTTCTGGAACAGCTCGACCTTGGCCATGTATCTCGGCGAGCGCGGGTAGATCGCGGACGCCATCATAGCCGGATCGGCGGAGGAAACGTGGTTGGAGGCGATGATCACGCCGCCCCTGGGGATGCGGTCGAAGTGGAGCCACTCGCACTGGACGATTCGCAGGAAGGCAAGTCGGGCGAAGAAGCCGGCGACCAGAAACCAGACCCGCGAGGCGTTCGGCATGCCGGTCATGCCGATGTCGGCCAGGGCCTTGTACTCGCCGAAGATCAGGCGTGTGAGTTGTCGGGTGACCCAGCGATAGGTTCGACGGCGCACGATCAACTCTGCCGTTCCGCCGCTGCTTCGCGCACGAGTTCCGGGATTCCTTCGCGGATGATCGCCTCCGCGCACTCGACCGATTCGTCGAGCGACAACTCGGAGGTGTCGAGTACGACGGCGTCTCCAGCCGCGATCAGCGGGGAGGTTCGCCGGCCGCGATCACGCGCGTCCCTGCGCTGCGTTGCTCGCAGCACGCTCGACTCGTCGTCGCCGTTGATCTGTTCGGCGGCTCGCCGTCTGGCGCGGACTTCTTCGCTGGCGTCAAGAAAGATCTTGACGGGCGCGTTGGGCAGTACCACGGTACCGATGTCTCGACCAACCACGATCATGCAGCCCTGAGAGGCCTGGGCCTGTTGGATTTCCACCATCAAGCTGCGCACGCCGGCGATGGCGGCGACCGTGGGCACTCCCGATTCGACAGCCGTGTCGCGCAGATGGGGGGTGGCGTCGTCACCGTCGACGTAGACTTCCATTTCGACCGAATCCCGCGCCGAGTCCGGCAGCAATCGAAATTCCGAGTCTCGGATCAGTTCGGTGACGGTCTCTTCGTCATCCAGGTACACGCCACGACGCTGAGCCTGCCACGTCGCGGCCCGATACATGATTCCGGTGTCGAACAGGCGCCAACCCAGGCGTCTCGCCAGTTCACGACCGACGGCCGTCTTCCCGGACGCCACGGGTCCATCGATGGCGACCACGAGGTGTTTGCAATGTCTGTCGACCGCATCTGACATAGGGCCATGGTAGTGGCGAGCCGGCTTGCGCTCAGTTCGTCAGGATTCGTCGGCCAGCCCGGCAGCGCGACGCAGCATCCGCACCTCGCGCCGAGTCAGAGGGCGAACCGCGCCGACTTCGAGCTCGCGCAGCAATAGTGGACCGAAGCGGACTCTGCGCAGCGTGACGACCGGATGACCAATCGAATCGCACAGACGCCGTACCTCGCGCTTGCGACCCGTGTGCAGGGTCAGCGTGATCCATGACGTCGTCCTGCGATCGCGGAGTGTCCTGCCGGGTCGTCGCGAGCGAGCCGGCTTCGCCTGGAGACGCTCGCCTTCGTCATCGATGCCGGTGTAGATCTTCTCGAGCGATGCGTCCGACGGCGTGCCGATCACTTCAGCCAGATACACGCGCTGCACTTCCGATGAGGGATGCAACAAACCGGTGATCAACGGGCCGTCGTTGGACAGCAGGATGAGGCCCTCGCTGTTCAGATCGAGCCGCCCGACCGGGACGCAGCGCGGAGCGCCCGTGGGAAGAAAATCCGTCACGGTCCGTCGGCCGCGATCGTCGCGGGCGGTCGAGAGCACGCCTCTGGGTTTGTTCAGGGCGTAGTAGCGCAGCGGCTCGGCCCTCGGAAGCGGCTCGCCATCCAGCGTGATGCGCTGAGTCCCCGGGTTGACCCTGAGTGACAGATCGGTCGTCACACGGTCGTCCACGGCAACGCGCCCCTCGCGGACGTATACCTCCGCCCCTCGGCGAGAAGCGATCCCGCTTCTCGCGATGGCGACGGCAATGCGGATGCGGTCAGATTCAGTCATTCCCGCTGATTGTCGCCGCTCTGGTCCGGCTCGTGTGGTTCAGCCGGTTCAGGCGGTGGGCCGGAGTACTCCGCGCCGCCAGCCGTCTCTTCAATCGGTTCGGGTTCCGGCTCCCGGCGTCGCACGATCAAGGTCAGGATGACGCCAATCAATGCAAAGCTGACAATCATCCATGCGTTCAGCCCCTCGTCAGGCGGCTCGGCGACCAGCGGGAGCCGATCGCCACTCGGGGTCGGCGGCCTCACGCTCGGACTGCGAAATGCATCGTCGAGGAGGGGCGTCACATCCCCCGAACCGGGAGTGGCCTCCGCCGTGACGACCCAGCGTTCGGGCTCCAGTGCGATCGAGAGGCCCGGACCGGGAGCCGGCACGTCGGCGGTGCCGTATTGGACCGCGAAGCGGGCCACGCCCTGCGGGTCATAGAGCGTGATCGTGTCGCCGCCGTTGTTCAGGCTGTTGCCGATTCGATCGACGACCAGCAGCGCCGTCGCAATCTGTATGTCGAGGTTGGCGACGACCAGATGAGCCCGCGCAGGAATGCTCCCGGACAGCGGCGTGTTGCGTGACAGATCGCCGATTGTCCAACCGGTCAGATTGATCGGCGTTGCGGACGGGTTGAAGATCTCCACCCACTCCGCTTGTCCCGGCAGGGGAGCCGGCAAGAGTTCGGTGATCCGCAGACCCGGCGGGTCGCTGAACGTGTCTACCGATTCAGGCGGTTCGGGTGGTTGCCCAATCGGCGCCGAGCCTGCTTCCTCGGACGACTCCTGGCTGGCAGCGACCGCTTCCGGCCGGGCAGCAACGTCGCTTGCGTCAGCCGGTTGCCGCACTTCACTGACCTCGCCGGCCGACGGCGGCGCGATGGCCGGCTCGGCCCGCGGCGCGGCGCGGTGGATCGATTCCTCCGGCGTTGGCGGTTTGACGGTTGTGTACGTGCGGTCATTGCCCCAACTGATCGCGCTCACGATCTCGCCGTCGGGATTGCTGAGCGTCAAACGATCGCCCGCGTTGGCCAGCCCGTTGCCGATCCGTCCGTCCGCGACCACCAACGACACGCCAGGGATAGCCTCGTCCGAGCCCGCCACTACCACCGACGATTGGGGCGGTACGACGAGTTCATTGAGCATGTCGGTTCCACGATTGTCGGCGATCGTCCAGCCGGCGAGGTCGATCGGGATGTCGCTCGAGTTGGTGATTTCGAACCACTCGAACGCGGCGTCGTTTCGTCCCTGTCCGGCAGCGGGGTGTACCTCGCTGATCCACACGGACTCGCGTTCCGACTCCTGCCGAGGCGTCACCGGCGGCCTGAAGCGATTCGCCGTGCGGACCGCGTCCGAGAGCGTCAATGGATGCCTCTGTTGGCGCTCGTCAACGACGAACCGGCCCATGCCGTCGAATCGATCCTGCCAGGGAATCCAGGGATGGACCCGAGCGAACGGATTGAAATGGATCTCTTCCTCGGACTGCCCTGGAATCTGGTCGTGGAAGGTCTTGTCGTCACCCCAACTCGCTGTGGAGAGCCAGTTGCCCTTCGCGTCGCGCAGCACGAGATGTCCTCCCGTGCGACTCAACCCTGCGCCGATTTCTCCGTCCGGTTCGGTGATCGTGTGCGAGTCTCCGGGGTTGATTCGCACCGAGCGGACGCGCACCGATGTTGTCCCCACGGTCAGTGTCCAGTTGACGGTGGTCAGCGGCTGGTCGGAGATGTTTCGAATCGTGACCGACTCGGGGTGGTCATCAGTCTGATCGAACCGCGCCGCGACGATTCGCACCTGCGTGTCGGGGCGCGGATGGGCGTGGCGCTCCGGGCGCACACCGATCGGCTCCTCGTTCGACCATGGCGTCGAGACGTCGGAGAGCCGCTGCCCGGCGCGGGGCGTGCGGACGATCGATTGACGCGAGACCGGCGGGTCAAGGTGCAACGGATCCCTGACGTCGCCCCAGCTCACGGCATCATGCCGGACGCCGTAGGGATTGATCAGGGCGACGCGGTCGCCGGCATTTCGCAGGCCCGTTCCGATGCGGGACGTCTCGAGGATGATCAGGGTCTTGCCCGGCGGAACGGCGACGTTCGCCGATCCGCCGACGACAACGACGCTGGCGCCGGCCGGCAATGACATGTCGGGCAGCGCCGAGATGGCCTGCCGGTCCTCGATCGTCCAGCCCTTCAGATTGACGGCCCGTTGCTCCAGGTTGTGCAGCTCGACCCACTCGTGAGACTCGAGAGATGAATCGGAAGCAACCGTTGCGGGAAAGACTTCGCTGATGATCAGCCGGGGGACGTGCGTTGCCGACACGGAACGGGGGGTGTTTGCGATAGAGAACGAAACAGTAATCAGGGTGAGGGCGGCTAGCAGTTCAAGAAACGACCGTGACTTTTCGCCGAACGGTGGTCTGCTCTTCGACAAGAATCGTTTGCTTGTGCTGCGGCGCCGGGGCGATGATCTGCCGCGCGGTATCGATCAACGCTGGTGCAGCATAGCGAGCCGTGAATTCGGCGACGGCAGCGGCGGCGATCAGGCCGGCGGCGCTGCGCAGCGCGGGCAGGAACGGCGCCAGGTCCTCGCGGATCGCCGGCATCAGGGCGTTCGGGCGTGGTTCAATGATCGTGGGCGTGAGCACGGGCGGCTCGGGATCGGTCATACCAGGATCATATAGTTATTGGACTACACACGTGAACAGTTCTTGCACACGGTCAACATGACATAACGGCGGCGACGGCTATGCAAGGGCCAACGCGCGCTCGACCTGGGCGGTGATTTCGGTTCCCGCGCCGCCGGCGTCGGGCGCGGGCAGATGCGCGGTTCCGGCGGCAATCGACTGCAGCGATTGCAGGATGAAGGTCGGTTCACGTCCGGCGCCGGCCTCGCGGATCGCGTGGAACAGGGGCGATTCCGACGCCGGATCGTCGCCATGCACTGCCCAGAGCGGGTCGAACTGCGGTCCTCGAATCTGGTACTGGGCCCAGGTCACGGTGGGGCCCCGGTCGAGCTCGGTGGTGACTCGTTGCAGCACCAGCCCGGAGCGCTCGGCCCGCCCTCGGATGAGCTCGTGAATCACCTGCTGCCAGGTTCCGATCGGGCCGTCGGGCAGCGCCGGATGGAGATTGAGGCAGGGCAACTGGTCGCAGATGACGTCCGTCACGACCAACATGTATCCGGCGAGCATGCCGAGGTCGGGCGCATGTTCCTGCATTCGTTCATATAGATGGCGGTCGAATTCCCGGCGCCAAGGGGCCAGACCTGCGGCTGGATCCGAGATTTCGCCGCCGACCCGCTTGCGCCAATCGCCTGAGCTGCTGGCAATGATCGGAATCCCGGCACGTTCGGCGTCGTCGAGAAAGGCGTCGGTGTTGGCCGATTGTCCACGCTCGCGATTGCAGACAACGCAGACGATCTCGGCGTCCAGCCGGCCGTCTTCGATGGCCGTCTGCGCAGCATTGAGCAGCTTGCGTGAGCTTGTGCCCCTGGCGGTCGCGAACCAGGCGATGCGGAGGGTCATCGCGGGGTCCTCTTCGAACGGGTCCGGTGCCCGGCGTTCATCATTGTATGCGTACTGACGTTCTGTCGGTGTGGTGGTGTGTTGCGGATGGCGAAGTGGGACGTAGGTCAATGCTGCCCGGCGTGCGCCCCCTCTGCCTTCGGCATCTCCCCCCGCAAAGCGGGGGGAGAGCGGACAACAGGAGACGCTTGGCTGCGATCACCCAGGTTCGTTGCGGAGGGTGTCGATGCGGAGTTCCGCTTCGGCGAGGAGTTGTTGGGCCTGGCCGCTGAGCTTGACGCCGCGCTCGTAGGCATCGAGGGCCTTGCTGAGCGGGAGGCCGCCGTCCTCCAGCTCAGTCAGGACGGTCTCCAGGTCTTCGACGATTTCCTCGTATGAGCGCTCAGATTGGTCGGGCATGCTGGTCGTCCTCGTTTGTCGTTCTGGCGGCGATGCGGCCGTCGGCGAATTGGATTGCGATGTCCTGGTTTGAGTTGAGTGCCGATGCTGAGGCGACGACCTGTCCGTCCGCATCGGAGACGATGGCGTAGCCGCGCTGGAGGGTGGCCCGGGGGTTAAGCGCGGAGAGGCGAGAGGCGGCCGCGCTGTGGGCTGCGCGCAGGAGGGCCAGCTGTCGTTCGACCGCCTGATCGAGCTCTCGATTGCGGCGGGTCAGTTCGACCTGCATGGTGGGCGGATGAGGCGCTGCTCGTTCGAGCCGTTCACGGTTGAGCGCACCGCGCTGTGAGAGTTCCAGGAGCCGGCTGTCGATCTGCTGGTTTGTGGCCTGACGCAGTCCGGCGACGCGGGCCGCTTCCTCGGCGCGGTCGGGGACGGCGATTTCGGCGGCGGCGGACGGCGTCGGGGCTCGGCGGTCGGCGACGTGGTCGGCGATGCTGACGTCGGTCTCGTGTCCAACGGCGGAGATGACTGGGATGTCGCTAGCGAAGATTGCGCGGGCGACGGGTTCCTCGTTGTAGGCCCACAGATCTTCGGGCGAGCCGCCGCCGCGGGCGACGATGATCAGGTCCGGTTCGTCGACCGTGAGCAGGTTGAGGCGTTGAATGCCATCGGCGATTGACTCGGCTGCGCCGGCGCCCTGGGTGAGACAGGGCGAGAGGACGACGGAGGTGAGCGGCCAGCGACGGGTCAGCACCTGCTGGACGTCGTGCCAGACGGCTCCGCTCGGCGACGTGACGACGCCGATCCGCTTCGGGTACGGAGGCAGCGGACGCTTGCGGTCGGGACTGAACAGCCCTTCGGAATCGAGGTTGCGGAACAGACGCTCGAACTCGGCCTGGAGCACGCCTTCGCCGATCGGACGGAGGTCGTCGACGATGATTTGCAGCGAGCCTCGGGCGAGATAGAGGTCGGCGCTGCCGTGGACGAGGACCTGGTCGCCCTGCTGGACGGCCATGCCTCGGTTTTCCCGGCGGAAGAAGGCGCAGGCGAGCGCGGCGTCGGTTTTGCCGTCTTTCCGGGCGTCGGCGAGGTCGAAGTAGTAGTGGCCGGCGCCGGAGCGATTGAAGCTGCGAACTTCGCCTTCGATCCAGATGTCGTTGAGCAGGGGATCGGCTTTGATCTGCGAGCGGATGTGGCGGGCGATCTCGCCGACCGGTCGGGATGTCGGGGTTGCCGGCGCGGCGGGATCGTCCCAGTCGATCTGGCGTTGCTGGACGCGTCTCACGTTGAAGCCGGTGGGCGGTCGTTTGGGCATTGGCGGTGTTGCCCTCACCCTAACCCTCTCCCAGAGGGAGAGGGAACCGGAGGGGGGAGGTCTTGTTCAGGCGCGTTCGAGGTATTGGCCGGAACGGGTGTCGACCTTGACGGTGTCTCCGGGGCTGATGAAGAGGGGGACGTTGACGGTCAGGCCGGTTTCGAGCCTGGCCGGCTTGGTGGCGCCGGTGGCGGTGTCGCCCTTGACGCCGGGGTCGGACTCGGCGACGACCAGCGGGACCGCGGCGGGGAGTTCGACGGCGACCGGGTTCTCGCCGACGATCAGCACTTCCGCCTCAGCGTTCTCGGCGAGGTAGTTGACGGCGTCGCCGACCACGTCGAGGGAGAGCGGTTCCTGCTCGTAGGTGTCGGTGTTCATGAAGTAGAGCAGATCGCCATCGCGGTAGAGGTACTGCATCGTGTGATGCTCGGTGCGGATGCGGCGGAATTTCGTGCCCGCCTGGAAGGTTCGCTCGATCGTGTGGCCGCCGCGAATGTCGCGCAGTTTGAGTCTGGCCTGGGCCGAGCCGCGGCCCACCTTGATGTGTTCCCAGTCGACGATCTGATACTCGTTGCCGTCGAGTTCGATCACAAAGCCGCGCTTGAGGTCGCCGGTGGAGATCATCTTGTGCCTGTCAGTTGCGTTCGGATGCGTTCGGTGGTGTTCGGCTGTGGACGAAATTGTTGCGCAGCCTAGGTGAGCATGCGCAGCTTGGGCGTGCCAGTGAACGAGTGGAAGCCGTCCTCGTCGAGCAGGCCCATGTCTTCGATTCGGACGCCGCCCCACTCGGGGAGATAGATGCCGGGCTCGATCGTGATCACCATGCCCGGCTCCAGTTCATCCTTCGAAGTGGTTCCGAGGTAGGGCCGTTCGTGAATCTGGAGACCGACGCCGTGCCCCAGGCCGTGTCCGAACTGCTCTCCGTACCCCGCATCGACGATGACTTGCCGCGCGAGCTGGTCGGCGTCCTTGCCCGACATGCCGGGCTCGACCATCTGCGCGGCCGTCTCGTGAGCGGCGAGCACGATGTCGTAGATCCTGGGGAATGTCTCGTCGCATTCGCCGAGGACGAACGTGCGGGTCATGTCGGCGCAATATCCGCCGTAGCGGGCGCCCATGTCGATCACGATCGGTTCGCCTTCGGAGATGGGCTCGTTCCGCGGTCGTGCGTGGGGTCGCGCGCCCCAGGGTCCGGCCGCGACGATCGACTCGAAGGCCATCCCGTCGGCGCCGTTGGAGCGGGCGTACTGTTCGATTTCCCAGGACACCCGTCGCTCGGTCCAGCCGGGCTGCATGGTTTGCCGGGCGTGGGCGAAGGCATCGTCGGTCAGTTCGACGGCCTGGCGCAACAGCGCAATCTCCGCCTCGTCCTTCCGACCTCTCACGCGCTCGACGATCTGGTCGGTCTGGACGAGCGCCGGTCGTTGTCTGGCCGGCAGTTTGGCGTTGACGTCTCGGAGTTGCTTGTGTGCGGCGACGGTCACGTCGTGCGATTCGAATCCGAGTCGTCCCCGTCCGAGCGGACTGGCGAACTCGGCCCACCATTTCTCCATGCCGCCCTTCATGTTGACGACTTCGAACTCGGGCGATTCTTGCGCCGCCTGCTCGAGATAGCGGAAGTCGGTCGCGAGTCTCGGCGGAGTCGAGTCGTCGGCGGTGATCAGCAGCCAGCCGTTTGATCCGCTGAAGCCGGACGCGTAGCGACGGTTGTCGGGGTTGGTGACGAGCAGCGCGTCGACGTTCGCCTGGTCGAGGCGCTCGCGGATTCGATCGAGTCGGCTGGGCGAGTTTGTCATGTGTCTGAGACGGGGCTCGAGTCCGGTGATCCGGCGTTGCGTCCCTGGCGTTCCTGCAGCATCGGCACCAACGCGTCGAGGGCGGCGAGGTAACCGCGCCAGCCGAGACCGGCGACGACGCCGTCCATGATTGGCGCGGTCACGAGGTTGTGGCGAAACTCCTCTCGCGCGTGGACGTTGGAGAGATGGACTTCCATCTTGCCGCCGGGGAACGCTTCCAGCGCGTCGCGCAGCGAGTAGCCGTAGTGGGACAGCGCGCCCGGGTTGATGATCAGGCCCTCGGCCGAGCGCTCCTGCTGGATGAAGTCGATGATCGCGCCCTCGTGGTTGGACTGATAGGGACGGATGGTGACGCCCCATTCCTTGGCGCGCTTGCCGACCAGGTCTTCGATGTCGGCCAGGGTCTGCGAGCCGTAGATCTCGGGCAGTCGCTGACCGAGGATGTTCAGGTTGGGGCCCGAAATGAGCAGGACTTTCATGCTTGGTCGTCCCCATCCCGGCTGCGTCGATCGCGGAGGAGGTCCGCGATTCCGTCCAGCGCGTGTTCGACGGTGTCGCGGCGGGCAGCGTCGCTGACGTGGGTGTAGATCTGCGTCGTCGACACGGAGGAGTGACCGAGCAGTTCCTGGACCACGCGAACGTCGGCGCCTCCATCGAGCATATGAGTGGCGAATGAGTGTCGCAACAGATGCGGATGCACGTCATCGGGCAGGCCGGCGCGGTCGGCATGGCGCCTGACGCTGATCTGCACGGCGCGGGCCGAGAGCGGTCCACCGAATCGGTTCAGCCAGAGCCAGTCTTCGCTCTCTGCGGACCGCAACGCCGGTCGCCCGTCGCGCAGGTAGCGACGCAACCAGCGATGCGCCGAGCGTCCAAGCAGCGCGACGCGCTCCTTCTCGCCTTTGCCGCGCACGATGAACGCATTGTGGTCCGCGTCGTGGTCGGTGGTTCGCATGCCGCTCAGCTCCGAGACCCGCAGTCCGGCTCCATACAGGACCTCGAGGATCGCGCGATCGCGCAGGCCCGCGGGGGTCGAGGTATCCGGCGCGGCGAGCAACGCGTCGACCTGGTCCTCGCTGAGCACGCCGGGCAACCGTGCCGTGGTCCTGGGCGTCGCCGCGAGCACCAGCGGATCGCGATCGAGCTCGTTGGTTTGAGTCAGATGCCGCGTGAACGAGCGGATCGTCGATGCCCGACGTCGGACGGAGGCTTCTGCGACGCCGTCGGTCTGCAGTTCGGCCAGGTATTCGCGGTAGTCGCCTCGGCTGAGTTGCGCCAGTTTGGTCTCGCGCTCCTCGAGCCAGCGCAGGAACGCGGAGATGTCGGATCGGTAGTTGCGAATCGTGTTGGGCGAGCGGCCGCGTCCGTGTTGGAGCAGCGCGAGATAGCGATTGAGGGCATCCCGGTGGCTGTCTGTGAGAGCGGCGGAGAGCATATCTCCACTCTATGGGGTCTGGCGTGCGGGGAGCCCCCTCTGCCTGCGGCATCTCCCCACCTGACGGGGGGGGAGAGAGGGAGCAGAGTGGCTAGCGTCTCCTCGCTGCCTGGCGGCCGCCTCGTCTTCCGCGGCCTCGGCGTTGGGGTCTGGGCTCGGCCAACAGCTCCAGGGCGCGACCGAGTTCGATGGTTTCGAGGTCGTCGTCGTCCTTGAGATTGCGGCGCTCGTCGCCGCTCTGGACATACGGGCCCCAGCGCCCCGGACGCACGGTCACTTCTTCGCCGGTCTCGGGATGTTCGCCCAGCGTCTTGGGCCAGCGCAGCCAATCGATCGCGTGCTCCAGATTGACGTCGGGGAGGTCCATGTCCTTGGGGACTGAGGCGCGGCGCGGCTTGGGCTGTCCACGCTTGGGACGTCCGACGGTTTCGCCGAGCTGGACGAACGGGCCGAAGCGGCCGTTGAGCAGCCAGACGTCGTCGTCGTAGTCGGGATGTCGCCCGAGCTTGCGCGGAAGCTGCAGCGTGGTTTCGAGGAGTTCGCCGGCCTGCTCGAGGGTGAGGTCAGCCGGGGCCATGTCAGGCGGCAGCGGCGCGGTACGCATGCTGTCGCCGACGCCGCGACGGATGAAGGATGAGCCGCCGCGAATCCGCACCTGAATGTCGTCGGGGCCGACGTGATCGTCGCCGTCGAGGTCGAGGCTGAGCCCGCCTTCGTCGAGGTTCAGGGCCCAGAAGGGGATGGTGTCGATCTTCTCAGCCACGCGCCCTTTGAGCCCGTTTTCCGCGTCGTCGTCGCCGAAGTAGAACGCGTGCAGATGCTCCTCGGCGCGCGCCTCGCCGCGGGCGATCCGGTCGAGCGTGTCTTCCATGTCGGCGGTGAACTCCGCGTTGACGAGGTCGGCGAAATGCTGAGTCAACAGGTCGGTGACGCCGAAGCCGAGGAACGTCGGAATCAGCGTGCGGCCGCTGCGGCTGACGTAGTTGCGGTCAGTCAGGGTCTTGATGATCGCGGCGTAGGTGCTGGGTCGGCCGAGTCCGTCGTCCTCGAGCTTCTTGACCAGCGAGGCCTCGGTGTAGCGGGGCGGCGGTTGGGAGTCGCTCCGCTTCGGCTCGAAGCCGACAAGCCTCGTTGAGGCTCCCTCGGAAACGTCGGGGAGCAATTGCTGACCGTCGCCGCGCGGAGGCAGCACTTCGTACCAACCGGGGAAGAGGACGACCTGCCCGTTGGCGATCATGACGGCCGGGTCATCGGCCGGCCGGTCGGGCAGCGCCGCCAGCAACTCGACCCGGGTGCGTTCGACCCGAGCGTCGGCCATCTGACAGGCGACGGCGCGACGCCAGATCAGGTCGTAGAGCGCCAGGTCGTCGCCGTCGAGCACACCGCGCAGCGACTGCGGGGTCCGCGAGACATCGGTTGGCCGGATCGCCTCGTGGGCCTCCTGTGCGTTGCGGGAGCGCGTCTTGTAGGTGCGGAATTGGTGGTAGTCGTCGCCGTAGGTCGACTTGATGAAATCGGCCGCCTGGGCCAGGGCCTGGTTGGAGAGCGTGACCGAGTCGGTCCGCATGTACGTGATCAGGCCGACACGCTCCGATCCGAGGTCGACGCCCTGGTAGAGGCGTTGCGCCGCAGCCATGGCTCGAGCGGAACCCATACCGAGTCGATTCGAGGCCGCCTGCTGCATGGTCGAGGTCGTGAACGGCGGCGCGGGCCGAATGCTCGCCTGGGTCTTATTGACGGAATCGACGACCCATTCGGCATCGAGCAGCGGTTGGCGCAACTCCTCAAGCGTCTCGCCGGTCTCCCAGCGTTTGTCTTGCGCTGCCAACTCTCCGGTCGCGGGATCGAAGTCGGAGGTCTGGCTCGCGAGTTCTACCCCTCCGAGCGTGTGGAGCCGCGCGCTGAGCCGGTTGTCGCCGATCTCGAACTCGCCGGTTGCTCCCCAGTACTCGGCGCTGACGAATGCCATTCGCTCGCGCTCGCGTTCGACCAGGAAGCGCAGCGCCACGCTTTGCACGCGACCCGCCGAGGTGCCCTGTCCCAGCTTGCGCCAGAGCACCGGGCTGAGCGAATAGCCGTAGAGCCGATCGAGGATGCGTCGCGACTCCTGCGCTTCGACGAGGTGCTCATCAATGCCGCGCGGCGACTCGAGCGCTCGTTCGATGGCGGACGGTGTGATCTCGTGGAACACGATGCGCTCAAAGGGAACTTTGGGTTTCAACACTTCGACGAGGTGCCAGCCGATCGACTCGCCCTCGCGGTCTTCGTCGGTGGCGAGCAGCACCCGGTCCACCTGCTTGAGTTCCTTGCGCAGGCGGGTGACGTGCTTCTTCGATTCGCCGGGCACGATGTAGTAGGGCTGGAATCCGTGATCGACGTCCACCGCGAGATCGGCCCAGGGCTGACCCTTGATCCCGGCGGGCCGTTCCGCGGCTCGTCGCGGCAGATCGCGGACGTGCCCGAAGCAGGCCGTGACGACATAATCATCGTCCAGGAAGCGGGAAATCGTATCCGCCTTGGCCCCTGACTCGACGATGACCAGCGTCTTCCTCGCGTCGGAGTCGGCGTCTGATCCTGCGGCGTTAGCGTCGGGCATAGATCATCGGTCCTACCTGGTGGATGAGGCCTTTGAGTTCCAGCGTCGCCATCGCGGCGGCGGTTTCGTGGACCGGCTGCTGCAACAGCCGGGAGAGTTCGTCGACGTGAATCGGCTCGTGGCCGATGCGCTCGAGCAGCGCGGCCTCGGCCGGATCCTCGGGGAGTTGTTCCGCCAGTTGGGCCTGACGCTCGATGGGTCCCACGTTGAGCTCCTCGAGAATGTCCTGGCCACAGGACACGAGCTTACCCAAGCCTCGCTTGATGACGTTGTTGGCGCCGGTGGATTGTTCCGAGGTAATCGGTCCCGGCACCGCGAACACCTCGCGCCCCTGGTCGAGGGCTGAGGTCACGGTATGCCAGGTTCCCGACTTTTCGCTCGCCTCCGTCACCAGTGTCCCCAGGGTGACTCCGGCGATGATCCGATTACGGCGGGGGAAGAACCGCGCGTCGGGACGCGTGCCCAGCGGGTACTCGCTGATCAGCGCGCCTCCGCTGTCGAGGATCCGCGCGGCCAGCCCCTTGTGTTCCGGGGGATACACACGGTCGAGTCCGCTGGCGACCACGGCGACCGTTCGGCCTCCGTGTTCGAGCGTGGTCTCGTGGGCGATCCCGTCTACCCCGCGGGCAAGTCCGGACACGACCGTGAGCCCTGAGCCGGCGAGTTCCGCGGTGAGGGATCTCGTGACCTGGATGCCGTAGGGCGTCGGACGGCGCGTGCCGACGATCGCCAGCGACCATTCGTCGCGATCCAGCAGTTCTCCGCGCACGTAGAGCAGCGGCGGCGGATCGACGATTTCCTTTAGCCGACGCGGGTAGTCCTCGTCATCGGGAGTCAACGCGGAGATGCCGGACTCCTGCATGGCCAGGTACGCCTCCTGGGGATCGAGCGTGGCCCTGGTCGTTTCGAGTTCTTCGATCGTGCGCTGATCCAGGCCCGCGTCTCGCAGGGCGCTGCGATCGGCGCCCCAGGCTTCTTCGAGCTCTTCGAAGAAGCGCCCCAGCGCGTTGAGCCGGGCGGGGCCGATGCCGGTGACGTGCGAGAACGCCACGCGGAAGGCAGCGTCGGACCGATGGTCGTCAGAATGTTGTGACACGGGCGCTCACGTTAGTGCGAGATGGCCTGGCTGTCAGCCGGCGCTGATTCGTGGGTTACAGCGCGCATTTGTACCACACGTCGCCCGTTCATGCGCTCCACGAAGACGGAAAGCGCGCCCATTTGCACTTCATCACCGACTTCCGGGATGCGCCCGAGTCGGTCGAAGACGAGTCCGGCGACCGTGTCGTAGTCGGCGGCCTCGATGTGTCCGCCGATCTGTTCGAGCGCTGCCAGCGGCGCGCGGCCGTCAAGGATCAGCGCGCCGTCGACCATGCGAGCGCCCTCGTCGTCGGCCCCGGCCGGGTCGTACTCGTCCGCGATCTCGCCGACGATCTCTTCGAGTACATCTTCCAGCGTGATCAGTCCCGCCGTGCCGCCGTACTCGTCGAGTACGACAGCCATGTGCACCCGCGAGCCTCTCAGCTCATGCAGGAGATCGTCGATCAGCTTCGACTCGGGCACAAAGATCGGTTCGCGCCCGATCTCCGAGATCGTGCGTGCTTCTTCCCGCTTGAGGATCTCCGCCATCAGATCCTTGGCGTAGACGATGCCGGTGATGTTGTCGATCGAGTCTTCGAAGATCGGCACCCGGGAGAAGCCGTGTTCGAGCAAGAAGTTCACCGCGTCGGTCAAGCTCGTCTCGGACGGCAGCGCGGCGACGTCGGGGCGCGGCGTCATCGCTTCGCGGACGATCCGATCGCCGATTGACATGATCCCGCGGATCATCTCGCGCTCGTCCTCCGCGATGGCCTCGCTCTCCTCTTCGATCAGCACCTCGATGTCGGTGGGCTGCGGCGCGACCTCGGTGTGGCGACGCCCGAGTCCGGTCACGAGCCGGGCCGGCGCTTCAAGCAGCGCGGCCGGCCAGAGGAAGACCGCGTCGAGCAGGTCGATGGCGGGGACGAAGTTCATCGCGAAGCCTTCGGGCCAGGTGGCCGCGAGCCGTCGCGGGACGGAGTGGATGAGGGCCGCGACAAAGGCGGAGGCGAGTCCCGTGTAGACCAGTGATTGCCAGTGGAAGCCCGTCTCGCGAATGACGATGTAGAAGATTGCGGTGAACCCGCAGGCGACGGCCACGGTCCGTCCCACGGCGAATGATCCGAGCGCCCGCTCGCGATCGGCGGTGATCTCAGTCAGCCGGCGCGCGCGGCGGCTGTCCGGTTGGCGGCTGGCCAACAGACGCGCTCGTGAACGCGAGAGCGAGATCACGCCGGCCTCGGCGATCGCCTCCAGCGTGAGCAAGGTGACGGCGAGGATGAGGATTACCAGCGCGACGATCGAGCCTTCGCTCATGGCGCCGGCTCCGAATCCCGCTGCGCGCGACGTGAGGGTGTCGACCTCGCGGGATGGCCAACGGCGTTGCCGTCTGCCGGGACATCCCTGGTGACCACAGAGCCCGCACCGGTCCGCGCGCGGTCGCCGACGGTGAGCGGCGCGACCAACATCGTGTCGCTACCGATGAACACGTCTTCGCCAATGGTCGTCCGGTGCTTCGACCGGCCGTCGAAGTTGCATGTGATCGCGCCGGCGCCGATGTTCGTCCTCGGGCCAACGACGGCGTCGCCCAGATAGCAAAAGTGACCGATCTGGACTCCCTCGCCAACGCGGGCTTGCTTGAGCTCGGCGTGTGTGCCGATATGGACATGCGAATCGATCTCGCAACCGGGGCGAATCGTTGAGTAGGGACCGACCTCCACGGATTCGCGCAGTGTGGAGCCGCGTATCGTGCACGACTCGACCACGCAGTTCCTGCCGATGTTCGCGTCCTCGATGATCGCGTTCGGTCCGATGCGCGAGCCCTCCGCGATGACGCTCCGTCCGCGAATGTGCGTTCCCGGTTCGATGATGACGCCCGGCTCGATCTCGGCCGGGGCGTCAATCCAGGTCGCGAGTCGATCACGAATGTGAACGCC
The DNA here is from genome assembly GCA_965204335.1 of Dehalococcoidia bacterium. Lineage (GTDB taxonomy): Bacteria > Chloroflexota > Dehalococcoidia > Bin125 > Bin125 > Bin125. The sequence continues at coordinate 2,172,851 of OZ241982.1, forward strand.
CGAATCGAGCAGGCGGCTGACGATGCGCGCGCGAATGACTGCATCGGCCGCCGCAGCGTCCGACGGCGTCTCGACGTTCAGACGGCCGTCGTTGAGCGGTACCTCGACGGCGCAGGCGCTGCGCCTGGCGACCGCCTCGGGAATGGCGTCGGTGGCGTAGGCCTCGCTCGTTCCCTGCGCCCGTTCGAGGCTTCGCTCCAACGTCGGCCAGAGGAACTCGGAACGGAACAGATAGATGCCGACATTGACTTCGCTGAGGCAGCGTTCCGCCTCGGATGCGTCACGCCATTCCACGATCCTGCTCAACTCGCCGCTGCGCTCGCGGACGATCCGGCCCATCCTGGCCGGATCATCGACTGCTGCTGTGGCGACGGCGGCGTCCGCGCCGGTTGGGCGAAGCATGGGCCGCACCTGCCCGGCGCTGAGCAACGCGAGATCTCCGTTGACGACCAGCACATGTGAGGTCTCGACCGCCGACCGCGCCGACAGGACCGCATCGGCTGTGCCGCGAACCTGCTCCTGCACGGTGAATGTCAACTCCAGACAGCCTGCATCCGATGCGAGCGCCTCGCGGACGATGTCACCGGCCGGACCCGGAGGCACCACGACGACGGCTCGCTGGACGCCGGCCTCGCCGAGGGCGCGGAGCACGTGCGCGGCGATCGCGCGGCCGCAGATGCGATAGGCCGGCTTGGGTACGTCTGAGCGCAGGCGTTCGCCCCGCCCCGCGGCCAGCACGATGCCGGTGATCTGCGGGGACAATTCTGGTTCTGGCGGATCGTCGTCGGAACTCAATCGGGGCTCCGATTCCAGTGGACCGGTGCAATAACGCTAGGTAGCCAGTTTACGGACTGTCAACCGCTGAGTGAGTCTGTCGTTCCAACCGGATTCGCCTGAACCGACGCTGCGTATACTCGAATCCTGCGAGCCGCTCAGCGGGCGGCGTCGCTACCCCGTGCGCAAACAGATTCCCCGAGGCGGCCGCCGACCCATGGACGCACAGACGATTCGCCAGACCTTCACCGACTTCTTCGTGCAGCGCGACCATCTCGCCGTGGCGTCCGCGCCGTTGACCGCGCCCGGCGACCCCACGCTGCTGTTCACGAGCGCCGGCATGGTGCCGTTCAAGCCGTACTTCCTCGGTGAATCGCAGCCGCCGCATCATCGCCTGACCTCAATCCAGAAGTGCTTCCGCACGACCGATATCGACGAGGTCGGCGACGCGTCGCACCTGACGATGTTCGAGATGCTCGGCAACTTCTCGCTGGGCGACTACTTCAAGGCCGAGGCCCAGGTCTGGGCCTGGGAACTCGTCACGGACGTGATCGGCATCCCGCCGGAGCGCCTGGTCGCCACGGTGTTCACCGACGACGATTTCGCCTACGACCAGTGGAAGAAGATCGGCCTGCCCGACTCGAAAATCTATCGCTACGGGGCGGATCAGGGGAACTTCTGGGCCGCCGGACCGACCGGACCCTGCGGTCCCTGTTCCGAGCTCCACTACGACATGCGACCGGGCTACCGCGACGGCACCGGCCCGGCCGAGGCGGAGGAGAAGTGGCTCGAGATCTGGAATCTCGTCTTCATGCAGTGGACGAGATTCGACGACGGCGCGCGCGAGGATCTGCCCGCCCAGAGCATCGACACCGGCGCTGGCCTCGAGCGCTGGGCGATGATGCTCCAGGACAAGGACAACCTCTACGACACCGACCTGTTTGCGCCGTTGCTTGACTACATCGGTGGTCGATGCGACCTCGACTACCACTCCGCCGATGAGTCGCAGCGTCGCGCGATGCGCGTGGTTGCCGAGCACGGCCGGGCGATGACCTTCCTGATCGCGGACGGCGCGATTCCCGGCAACGAGGGTCGGGGATACGTGCTGCGCCGGCTGATTCGGCGCGCGCTCTACATGGCCGACTCGCTCGGTATTCAAGACGACCTGCTCTCCGATCTGGCGATCCGGGTACGGGAAGTGATGGCCGCCTGGTACCCGGAACTGGACGAACACTCATCCCTGGTCGCCAACGTGCTGGACCAGGAGGAGCACCGCTTCCGCCGCACGCTGTCGACCGGCCGCGCCCTGCTCGAAGGTCGGATTGCCGAGTTGGATTCGGGAGCGATCAGCGGTCGCGATGCGTTTGAGCTGTACGACACCTACGGACTCCCGTTCGAGGTCACTGCTGAGGTGGCGCGGGAGCAGAGCGCTCTCGGCGACGAGCAGCGCGTGCGCGCCGAGTTTGAGACGGCGCTCGAGGAGCAGCGGGAACGCTCGCGCCAGCAAGCGACGTTCGCGTACGACGAAGCGGCCGGTCAGTACGCCGAATTGGACGTGGCAACGGCGTTTGCGGGCTATGAATCGATCGAGTCGGAGGCAGAGATTGTCGCGATCGTTGCGGATGGAGAACGGGTGGCATGGGCATCGGTCGGCGAGGACGTGAGCGTCGTGCTCGACCGGACGCCGTTCTACCCGGAGGGCGGCGGACAGGTCGGCGACGCCGGGTGGCTGCGCGGTGAGAACCAGCAGGTGGACATCGAAGATACGCGCGGCTTCGGCGACGTGATTGCGCACGTCGGCAAGGTGACGACGGGCGGCATCGCCGTCGGCGATCGTGTCTCCGCCTCTGTGAGCCGGGCGCGTCGGGCCGACGCTGCTCGCAACCACACGGCCACGCACTTGCTCCACGCGGCGCTGCGACAGGTGCTCGGCGATCACGTGCGACAGGCCGGATCGCTGGTTGCGCCCGACCACCTGCGCTTTGACTACACCCAACCCGAGGCGCCGTCGCCCGACGATCTGCGAACCGTGCAGCAACTCGTCCAGGAACGCATCCGCGATAACATCCCGGTGTCAACCTCCGAGATGTCCTATGACGACGCGCTCAAGACCGGCGCGATGGCGATCTTCGGTGAGAGATACGAGACGGACGTGCGCGTGGTCGAGATCTGCGACCCCGCGCCGCACGTGCACGACTGCTTCTCGAAGGAGTTGTGCGGCGGCACGCACGCGCCCGCGACCGGCTTCGTCGGAGCGTTCCAGATCATCTCCGAAGGCAGCGTCGGCGCCGGTTTGCGCCGGATCGAGGCGCTGACCGGTGCGGCGGCTTCGTCGTGGACCGACGACCGCCTGGACGCCCTATCGGCGATCGCGACCTCGGTCAGGGCCACGCCCGACACCGCCGGAGACCGAATCTCGCAGTTGCAGGCCGAAGCGACGGAACTCAGACGCCGACTACAGGCCGTTGAAGCCAAGACCGGCGCGACCGTCGCCGAAGAACTGGCCGCCAACGCGGTCACGGTGGGCTCCGTTGCGGTCGCTTCGGGAGTGGTCGCCGTCGAGTCCGCCGACGCGCTCCGGCGCGCCGGCGATGAAGTGCGCCGCCGAATCGTGGAGAGCGGCCGCGAGGGTGTGATCGTGCTGGGCGCCGTGGCCAACGATCGGCCACTGTTCGTGGCGATGGCGACCGAAGGCGCCGTCCAGGGCGGGATCAACGCCGGCAAGCTGATTGGCGGCATCGCACGAATCGCCGGCGGCGGCGGCGGCGGCGCGCCCGACATGGCCCAGGCCGGCGGACGCGACGCCGACAGGCTCGAAGACGCGTTGGCCGCCGTGACCGATGCGGTCCGGGAGCAGCTTGGATAGGACTGGCTCAATGTCGCGCGGTTGCGCGGTCGGGATTGACCCGGGCGAGCGATGGGTTGGCGTGGCTCGGGCGGGCATCGGATCGACCCTCGCGTTGCCGGTCGGCACGCTCGATCGCAGCGTCGGAGACGGCGCAACCGCTGAAGCGCTACGGAGTTTGTTGGGCGACGAACAGGTCTCCGCTCTCGTGATCGGCGTACCGTTGCGTGGAGATGGACGCGAGGACGCGCAGGCGACGGCATTTCGCGAGTTCGGCGAGGTGCTCGCCTCCGCGTTAGGGGCGACTTGCGTGGCGCAAGACGAACGGTTCTCCAGTCATTTCGATTCCGACACCGGTCCCGCGGCGAATGCCGACCGCGGTCGAAAAGCCCGCTCGCCGGGCCGCCGGAGCGTTCGGCGTCAGCGTCGCGATCGAGAACGATCGCACGCGACCGCCGCCGCGCGCATCCTCCAACGCTGGCTCGACAGCGAACAGGGAATACGGGCGCAAGCGCGCGCGGATACCGAGATCTGATGTCCGCCTCGCAGTGGCGCGCGGGCGTCGCGATCGTGGTGCTGGTGGTGGCCTGCGTCACCGCCGCGACCGCGACGGTGGCGATCTCGAGGACCCCATCGGAGCGGCTTCGCGGTGACTTCGAAGAACAAGTCGACCGTCCGGCCTTCGGACCATCCTCGGTGTCAATCGCGCTCGGCGACTCAGCGGCCTCGATTGGCCGTCGTCTCGTTGCAGGCGAAGCCATCGGCTCTCACACCCGGTTTGAGCTGCTGGCCTCCCTGTTGGGTTGGGAGTCGCGGCTGGAACCCGGCGACTACACGTTTGAAGCCGGGCTGACGACGTTCGAAATCCTCAGGCGCATACACTTTGGAGAGACTTCACCGCTGCGCGTGGTGATCCCCGAGGGGTTGAGGCTCGAGCAGGTGACCGAACGTCTCGCACAGTCCAACGTTGTTGATCCGGATGCATTCCGGACGGCGTTGGAGTCTGTTTCCTCGGAGACGCTTGCCGGCTCTCTGGCCGCCAATCGACCCGCGGGGGCGTCTCTCGAGGGCTACCTCTTCCCCAGCGCCTATTCCTTCCCCCTCGACGGTTCCGCCGACGACATCATCCGGCAGATGTTGTCGCGTTTCAACGATTCGCTGACGCCGCAACTCTGGGAACGGATCAACAGCTCCGGTCGCTCCCTGCACGAGATTTTGATCATCGCCTCGATCATCGAACGCGAGGTGATTGAAGACTCGGAACGAGTCCTGGTCTCGGCTGTGATCTGGAATCGGCTGGAGGCGGGGATGCTGCTGCAGATGGACTCGACGGTTCAGTACGCGGTCGGCCGAGCCGGGGATTGGTGGAAGCGGGAGCTGACCCTGGCCGACCTGGAGGTCGACTCGCCGTACAACACGTACCGCAGCTCAGGGTTACCGCCGACTCCGATCGCCGCGCCGGGGCTGGCATCGATTGAGGCTGCCGCAAATCCCGCAAACGTCCCCTACATCTTCTTCTTCGCCAGGGGCGACGGCACGCACGCGTTCGCGGTCACGTTCGAGGAACACCAGGCCAATGTCGAGCGCTATCGCGGAGGTTCGCGATGACCTTGCGCGTCGGAGTCATCGGCCATCCGGTAGCGCACAGCATTTCGCCGCGCCTTCAGCAAGCCGGATTCGACGCTGCGGGTCTCGACGTTCGCTACCGGGCGTGGGATCTTGAGCCCGCGGAACTCGAAGGATTCATCGACGGTCTGCGGCGTGAAGACGCACTCGGGGCGAACATCACGATTCCCTACAAGGAGGCTGCCCTGCGGCACATGGACGGCCTGCACGAGACCGCCCGTTTTGTCGGGGCGATCAACACCATCGTCAACAACGACGGCCACCTGCAGGGATACAACACCGACGTGACGGGATTTCAGCGTTCGTTGTCCGAGGCCGGCTTCGATCCGGCCGGCGCCGGAGCGGTGCTCTGGGGCGCAGGAGGCGCCGCGCGCGCGGTCGCCTGGGCCCTGATCTGGCGTGGTGTCGAGCGCCTGACGATCATCAACCGGACGGCCGTCCGCGCCGGCCGGCTGCGACACGACCTCGCCTCGGCGTCGGCGGGCGTGACTCTGCGGTCGATGGGCGCCGACGAGAGCGGCGTGGCGGACGCATTGGCGAGCGCCGACCTCGTCGTGCAGTGCACTTCGGTCGGGCTCAAGGGCAGCGAGACCGATGGGCAGATCCCCATTGATCTGGCCAGGGTCTCGGAGGGTGCATTCGTGGCAGACCTGATCGCCAATCCGGTCGAGACGCCGCTGGTCAAGGCGGCGCGCGGTTCGGGTCGACGCGCGCTGGGTGGATTGCCGATGCTGGTGTACCAGGGAGCGGCCGCGTTCGAACTCTGGACGGAGCGCGAAGCGCCGGTTGACGTCATGCTCAGCGAGGCGGAGGCGGCAATGGCGGGGAGCGGACCATGAGCGAGGGAGTCACGATCGGCTTCGCACTGATCGCGGCGTTCTTCGCCGGGGTCGGATTGCTGCTGTTCAAGGAGGCTCGGACGCATCGATTCTGGCGCCAGCTCGTCGCTGAGAACGATATGGAAGCGATCCAGGGGATTCTGGACCAGGAGATCGAGCACTGGCGCACCCAACGTCCGCCCAAGGACGTGAGCGCGAACGTCTGGGCCGGGGTGCAGGGACTCAACCTGGTCGGCGCTTCGGCCAGGCATGTGCGGGTCAGCACGTCGGCCGACGCTGAGTTCGGCACGGTCGACGGCACGCGTGAGCAGATCGCCTCGTCGCTCGACACGGCCTACTCGACCGCGCTCAGACTCGTGGAGATGATCTTCTACGACATCCCCAATTTCCGACCGAATCATGTCCGCGTCGACGTGTACACGACCTTCCGTGACGCGGATGGCCAGGCCAACGCGTTGCCGATCCTCTGCATCGAGGCCGATCGCGCCGCCGCGATGAGCCTCGACTGGAACCTGCCGCCGGGCGTCCTGGCTCGCGAGTTTGAGACGATCGCCAATCGAGCGCCCACCGGCGAACCGCGTCCCATCGAACTGCCTCCCGACCGCTTCGCCGATATGGTGGCGGAAACGTCGGATGCCAGTTCCGAGGAGCAGAGGACCGACTGATGGGCAGTCTGCGCTGGTTCACGGCGGGCGAGTCGCACGGCCCGGGCCTCACCGTGATCGTTGACGGTGTGCCGTCGGGACTTTCGTTGTCCGAGGAGCAGATCCGGCGGCAACTGGCCCGTCGACAGAAGGGGTACGGCCGCGGCGGCCGGATGAAGATCGAGACCGATTACGCGCAGATTCGCGGCGGCGTGCGGCAGGGCCGAACGATGGGCAGCCCGATTGCGCTCTGGATCGAGAACCGCGACTTCGACGAGGGCCTGGGCCCGGACAAGCGGCCCTGGCGGGAGACCATGTCGCTGGAGTCGGTCGACCCGCCGCCGACGCAGGTCACTCGCGTTCGACCCGGACACGCTGACCTGACCGCGTCGCTCAAGTACGGATACGAAGACGTTCGCGACTCCCTCGAACGAGCCTCGGCGAGGGAGAGCGCGGCGCGCGTCGGCGCCGGAGCAGTCGCCCGGCGTCTGTGCGAGGAGTTGGGCTGCTCGTTTAACAGCCATGTCGTTCAGATTGGCTCGGTCGCGCTCGATCCCTCGATCGAAGCGGATTGGGACGCGGTCGAGGCATCCCCGGTTCGTTGCACGGACCCCTATGCGACGCAGTCAATGATCGACGAGATCAATGCAGCCAAACAGGATGGCGACACGCTGGGTGGGACCCTTGAGGCGCGGGTCGGTGGAGTCCCGTTCGGTCTCGGCTCGCATGTCCAATGGGATCGGAAGCTCAGCGGGCGGATTGGCCAGGCGATTCTCTCGATGAATGCGTTCAAGGGAGTGGAAATCGGCGACGGCTTCAGCGGCTCAGCCCTGACCGGACGCGGATATCACGATGTCGTGCTGCCCCAGGACGCCTGGGGCGACCATCCCTGGCGCCGGCGTTCCAATCATGCCGGCGGCATCGAGGGCGGCATATCGAACGGCGAGGACCTCGTCGTTCGAGTCGCCGTCAAGCCGATCGCGACGCTGGCGCACCCGTTGCCGTCGGCCGACCTCACGACCGGCGAACGGGTCGAAGCGCACTACGAGCGCTCGGACGTCTGCGTCGTGCCGGCCGCCGGCGTAATCGTCGAGGCCATGCTGGCGCTGGTCCTGGCCGACGCGGTGCTGGAGAAGTTCGGCGGTGATTCGCTGGCGGAAACGAGAAGCAACATGGAGTCGTTCCTGGCGACGGCTGTTCCGCGCGGAGAGTGGCCATGAGTCCACCACCAGTACTCAAGCGCGTCGTCCTGATCGGCTTTAGCGCGACCGGCAAGTCGATCCTTGCGCCGTTCATCGCTCATCGGCTCGGCTGGCAAGCCGTGGACCTCGACGTTGAGATCGAACGGACCGCCGGTCGAACGATCCCACGCATATTCGAGTCCGAAGGCGAACGCGGATTCCGCGCGCGCGAGCATCAGGCTGTCCGCGATGCCGCGTCCCGCGACGGCGTCGTCATCGCGACCGGCGGCGGAGTGTGGCTGAACGCCGACAATCGCTCTGTGCTGGCCGATGGCGGATACGTGGTGACGCTTGAGGCGCGCTCGGCGACGATCCTGGCCCGCTACGCGGCGGCGGAGCAGGGCACGACGGAGGTGCGTCCGATGCTCGCCGGCGCAGATCCCCGCCGCCGCGTCGAGACGCTCAAGGCGGCCAGGCAGCCGTTCTACGCGATGTCCGACCTGACGGTTCACACCGACGACATTGAGATTGAGCAAGCGGTTGATCAAGTCGTGGATGCGGTGACGCATCGCGCCGCGGCGGCCGTCGGCTCGGACAGCCGGCTACGCGAGATGCGCAACGGTCCCGGTGTCGATCCGCCGCCGACCAGCGACTTCGGCGCGGATGTCGGCTGCATCGTCGAGGCGGGTTCGGCCAGGTACCCGGTCTACTGCGCCTGGGGGTTGCTGGATCGGAGCGGTGACGTCTTCGATCGTCTTGGTCTCGGCGGTCGCGTGTTTCTGATTGCCGATCAGGCCGTGATCGATTCCCACGGCGCAATCGCCCTGCGATCACTCGAACGCACGGGACGCTCCGTGATTTCCTACGCCGTCCCCTCCGGTGAGGCGAGCAAGTCCCTGTCTTCGCTGGAGTCGCTGTACCAATGGCTCTCAGCGCATCGCGCGGAGCGGAGGGACGTCGTCTTTGCGCTCGGCGGCGGCGTCACGACCGACCTCGCGGGGTCGGCTGCGGCGACCTACCTGCGCGGCATGCCGCTGGTCCACGCACCGACGACCGTGCTCGGCATGGTCGACGCCGCGATCGGCGGCAAGGTGGCGATCGACCTGCCATCGGGCAAGAACCTCGTCGGTGCGTTTTACCAGCCGCGAGCGGTCCTCGCCGACGCGGCGACGCTCGCAACGCTGCCGCCGCGAGAACTCCGCTCGGGATTCGCGGAAGTGATCAAACACGGCTTCATCCGCGATGAGCCCATGCTCGACCTCCTGGACGAATCGGCCGATGCGTTGCTCGATCCGGCTGCCGGATTGACCGATGAGAGACGTGGGCAGTTGCTTGTCGACGTGATCACCCGCAACCAGGCGATCAAAGCCGCCGTCGTGTCAGCGGATGAGCGGGAATCGGATATCCGCGCGATCCTCAACTACGGACACACGCTCGGACACGCAATCGAAGCGGTCACCGGCTACAGCACGGTGCTGCACGGCGAAGCAGTGGCGATGGGCATGGTCGCCGTCGCCGAGATGGGATGCTCGCTCGGGTTGATCGACGAAGCGTTGGTCAGCCGTCATCGACGGTTGATCGAGCGGTTCGGTCTGCCAACCCGCAGTCCGCCCGGACTCGGGCGAGCCGAGATTGTCGAGGCGATGTCGCGCGACAAGAAGGTGGTCGGCGGCAGACAACGCTGGGTGCTGCTCGAAAGCGTCGGTTCGCCGATCCTGCGGGACGACGTACCGCCCGAGATCGTGTCCGACGCCATCGACGCCGTCGTGGGCGCCTCCTGATGGTCCGGATGACCGTCTGCGTTCGCGGGCGGGTCCAGATGGTCGGCTATCGGATGTTTGCTGAGTTGACCGCCGACCGGATCGGCGGGATCAACGGCACGGTCTGCAACCTGCCCGACGGCTCAACCGTGGAAGTCGTGGCGGAGGGAAGCAGAGACTCGTTGGAGGCACTCCTGGATGAGCTCAAGATCGGGCCGGCGCACGCGTTGGTCAGGGAGACCGAGGTTGCCTGGGGAGTCGCCACCGGCGAGTTCCGAGGGTTTGTGACGATCTTCTAGCGAACTCGCTCAGTCGGCGGCGGCCTCCGCGCTTGGCGCCGCGAACGACCTGCCGCTCGCCCGCTCCACGCGGATGTCGAGGTGCCTGAGTCCGCGGAGGACAATGTTGGGCTTGTAGCTGGGGGTTCGGTTGCCGAACTGGATATCGTCGAATCGCTCGAGCAGCGCCTCGAACGCGATCTTGCCTTCGAGCCGGGCCAGGGGTGCGCCCAGACAGTGGTGGATGCCGCGTCCGAAGGAGATGTTGCCGGCGTCCTCGCGCGTGATGTCGAGCGATTCCGGATCGCTAAACTCCTCGGGATCGCGGTTCGCGCCGCCGATCAGGAGGGAGACCGGCCGTCCGGGCATCAGGGTGTGTCGGTCCATCTGGAACTCGTCCAGGACCGTCCGTCCGTCGACCTGGACAGGGGAGTCGTAGCGGAGCAGTTCTTCGATGGCGTTGTCGATTAACTCCGGGCGTTCCCTGAGCAACTGCAGCTGATCGGGATGTTCGAGCAGGGCCTTGAGGCCGTTGCCGATCAGGTTGGTGGTCGTCTCATTACCGGCGACGAGCAACAGGCGCAGGGTGACGATCATCTCATCCTCGGTGAGCGTGTCGCCTTCCTCTTCGGCTTCGATCAGGCGGGAGACGAGATCGTCCCGGGGGCTCTCGCGGTGTTCGGCGACGATGCCCTTGAAGTACTCGTCGAACAGCTTGCCGGTGTTGAACACGACGCCGAGTTCGTCCTCGGTCAGGTTCGGCTCGAGCACGCGCGCAAACTTGTCCGACCATTCCTTGAACTGCTGCCGGTCCTCGGTAGGGACGCCGATCATTTCGGCGATCACGACGGTCGGCAACAGCGCGGCGAGATTGGCCATCAGGTCGAATTCGTTCTCACCCTCGACCTCGTCGAGCAGACCGTGCGCCGTCTCGCGGATGTGATCCTCCATCTTGGCGACCTGGCGGGGCGTGAAGGCGCGGCTGACGAGCCCGCGCAGCCGGGTGTGATCGGGCGGATCGAGCGACAGCATCGACGGCTGGAGCTCGTTTTCGATCTGCTCACCGACGCCCCGGCGGTTGCGGGTCCCGACCGGTCCCCGCGCGTTGGAGAAGACCTTGTAGTTGCGCAACACGGCGTCGACATCGTCGTACTTGGACACCACCAGCGCACCGGTCAAGGGACTCGGATGGAACGGGTCGCGCTCCCTGAGCTCCTTGTACGTCGGGTAGGGATTGGCGATGAAGTTCGGGTCCAGCGGGTACCAGACGACTCCGGACTGAATTCTCTCCTGGGCCAGTCTGGCCTTGATGTAGACCGGGGCGATGACTGATCGGAGCGCGGTTGCGACTGACATGTTCCACTCGATTCCTGTTGGTGTTGCGATCGGGTCAGTCGAGTGGATGATCCCAGTCGACCATGATCACGTCGCACTCTTCGCCGGCGTGGACTCGTTCCTGATCCTCTGGACACACAGCGTACCCATGCGCCAGCGCCATGGACGTCAACACGCCGCTGCCCTGCGGGCCGGTCAGGCGGGCGTGCCAGCGTCCGTCCTCATCCCGGTCGAGGATGGCCCGCGCATAGACGCGGCGCCAGTCGGTGTTGACGATGTCGTCATCGGCGATCGCCCGGATGATCGGTCGCGGCTGTGGTTGGCGACCCATCATCTTGTAGATCGCCAGCCGGCCGAAGAGCTCGAAGGCGAGCAGCGACGACACCGGATTGCCCGGTAGCCCGATGTGCGGCACGCGACGACCGTTCGGGCCTGCAAACTCACCGAAGGCGAGCGGCTTGCCGGGCTTCATCTTGACGGTCCAGAAGTCGATTGCTCCCTCGCGGGCGAGGACTTCCTTGACGACGTCAAAGTCGCCGCGCGAGACGCCGGCCGAAGTGATCACGAGATCGCAGGTCTCCAACGCCTCGTTGATCTTCGCCGTTAAGGCGGGGATCGTGTCCCGGGCGATGCCGAAGCGCTTCGCTACTCCGCCGTACTGGGTGACCAGCGCGCTCAAACCGTAGGAGTTGGAATCGTAGATCTTGCCTGGCGCGGGCGCTTCTCCCGGACTCAGCAGCTCGTCCCCGGTTGAGAGGATCGCCACCCGAGGTCGGCGAACGACTTCGACGTCGGCGACGCCGAGCGAGGCGAGGATCGCGACTTCCGGGCCGCGCAGCACGGTTCCCGCGTTCAGGACCTGTTGTCCATGGCGAACGTCTTCGCCGCGGCGCCGAATGTTGTTGCCCGGGCCGGCCGCCTTCAGAATCCCGACGTCTTCGATCGTCTCGTGCTCCTGGCCGGGCGCTCGCAGGCCGAACTCGTCGGTCTCTTCGAACGGCACGATCGTGTCCGCGCCGTCCGGCATCGGCGCGCCGGTCATGATCCGCACCGCTTCGCCCCGCCCGACGCTGTCGTCGTAGAGGTAGCCCGCAGCGAGCTCACCGATCACGCGCAGACGGACCGGCGTGGACTCCGTGGCGCCGTCGGTGCTTGCCGACTGCACGGCGTAACCGTCCATCGCCGTGTTGTCGTGCGGCGGAATGTCGAACGGCGCGGTGATGTCGGTCGCCAGCACCTGGCCGACGGCTGCGTCGATCGCCCGTGTTTCCGATGGAAGCTGCCGGCAAAACGACAGGATCCGTTCGGCCGCATCCTCGACCGGAAGCATGTCGACCGGCGGCTCCGTCGACCGAGGCGCGGGCGTGTTCTGCGTGGTCATCTTGAAGCCGCTGTTCCAGATCAGACCTGGATGGTCAGACAGGTCGTTGTGCGCTTGACGCCGGCGACGGTCTGGATTGAATCGGTGATGCAGCTCCCGAGACGTTCCAGGTTTTCCGCTTCGACCAGACAGATGACGTCGAACGGACCGGTGACCAGTTCGACCGTCTTGATTTCGCCCTCGCTGTGAGTGATCTCGCCGAGCGAGAGCGCCACTTGCTTGGCCGTGCCGACTTCAGTTTCGATCAGGATGTAACTCTTCACCGCCATGCCGATCACTCCAGGATCCAGGATTGCGCACGCGACCGTGAGATTGGGACCAGTTTACTATCAGCGCCATGCGTCTCGGCGGGGTGGACGGGTACGATACGAGGCGTACGAGTCAGCTGTTGTTGATGGAATGACGCAGTGGTCGACCTTGAGGCGTTGGAAGCAGAGGCGCGGGCGTCGCTCGCCGAAGCGGGCGACGAAGCCAGCCTGGATGCCTGGCGGGTGGAATGGCTCGGTCGGCGCGGCCGGTTGACCACGGTCCTGCGCGGGGTCCGGGATCTTCCGGCCGAGCAACGGCCGATCATCGGCGCCGGCGCCAATCGGCTCAAGGGCTTGCTCGAAGACGCCGTGACCGCGCGTCGGACGGAACTGCTCTCGGCCGCGGACGAGGGAACGGTGATCGATGTCACGTTGCCGGGGCGCAAGCCGCCGCTGGGCTCCCTGCATCCAATCACCCTGACCAGACGCATGATGGAACGCACCTTCCGCGACATGGGGTTCGATGTCGTCGAGGGGCCGGATGTTGAGCTGGAGGAGTACAACTTCGATCGGTTGCGGATCCCGGCCGGTCATCCCGCACGCGACATGTGGGACACGATCTGGGTCGCCGACGACGTTTCAGGCGGTCCGCGACAACTGCTGCGCACGCACACGTCCCCGATGCAGATCCGCTACCTGGAACGCCGCCAGCCGCCGATCCGAGTGATCGTCCCCGGCACCTGCTACCGCTACGAAGCGACGGACGCCACGCACGAGTGGATGTTGACCCAGATCGAGGGACTGGTGATCGATCGCGATCTCTCATTCGCGCACCTCAAGGGCACGCTCGAGGCGTTTGTCCGGCGCATGTTCGGCGCCGACATCGAGACGCGATTCCGTTGCGACTATTTCCCGTTCGTCGAGCCCGGCGCCGAGCTGGGAGTGCGCTGGCACGGTGACTGGTTGGAGGTCCTCGGATGCGGGATGGTCCATCCCGAGATCATCGAGGATGCCGGCCTCGATCCAGAGCAGTACACGGGATTCGCCTTTGGCATGGGCGTCGAACGCGTTGCCATGCTGCGCTACGGCGTCCGCGACATTCGCCACTTCTACCGAAACGACGTGCGCTTCCTGCGCCAGTTCGAGGGGCGCCGCTGATGGACGTTCCGCTCAAGTGGCTGGCGCAGTACGTCGACTGGGACATGTCGGTGGAGGAGCTGGCGCACCGTCTCAGCATGGCCGGAGCGGAAGTGGAGGCGATCAAGCGCAGCGGCGAAGCGTGGGAGCACGTCGTCGTCGGACGCGTCGCCGCCGTCGACCGGCATCCCAACGCCGACCGACTGCGTCTGGCCACCGTGGATGTCGGCGCCCCGGAGCCGCTGCAGGTCGTCTGCGGCGCGCCCAACCTGGCTCAGGGCCAGACCATCGCCTTCGCGCAGGTCGGCGCGCATCTGATCGACCCGAACACGCGCGAACCGCGTCGATTGCGGAAGGGCAAGATTCGCGGCGTGACATCGCTGGGTATGGTCTGCTCCGAGCGGGAACTGGGGCTGTCGGACGAGCACGAAGGGATCCTCGTGCTCGATACCGATGCCGCGCTGGGCACGCCGCTCGCCGATGTCCTGGGCGACGTAGTGCTCGACATCAAGCCGACGCCGAATCGCCCGGACCATTTCTCGATACTGGGCATCGCGCGCGAAGTCGCGGCGTTGACAGGCGGCGCCGCTCGCGAGCCATCGGACACTTACGCGGAATCGGGTATCTCTGCCGAGGCTCGGACCAGCGTCGAGATTGAAGACGCCGAAGGCTGCCCCCGGTACACCGCGATCGTGATCGACGGCGTATCTGTCGGGCCGTCGCCCGAATGGATGCAGGACGCGCTCGCCTCGGCCGGCATGCGGCCGATCAACAACATCGTCGACGTGACCAACTACGTCATGTTGGAGTGGGGACAGCCGCTGCACGCGTTTGACTACGAGATTCTCCACGACGGTCGGATCGTCGTGCGCCGAGCGCGACCCGGCGAGCTGATCGAGCTGCTCGACGGCTCGGAGCTGAAACTCGAACCGGACGATCTGGTCATAGCCGACGCGGATCGAGCCGTCGCGCTGGCGGGCATCATGGGCGGCGCCGATTCTGAGATATCGGATTCGACCACGACCGTGCTGCTGGAGACCGCGAACTTCCGGGAGTCGTCGATTCGCCGCAGCCGGGCGCGGCATACGGAACACGGCACCGAGGCCAGCCGACGATTCGAGAAGTCGCTCAACCCCGAGTTGGCGGAACTCGCCGCGCGCCGAGCGGCGGCGCTGATCATCGAGACGGCCGGCGGAGAAGCATACGCCGGAATCGTCGATACCTACCCGGGCCGCGCGCATACTCCACAAGTGATCGTCACTCAGCGGCGGATCGAGCAGATCCTCTCGGTGCAGCCCAGCGTCGAAGAGGTGCGCGGCATCCTGTCGGCGCTGGGCATCTCGAACCGCTGGCTGCCGCCCGACCGCTTCGCGGTCAGTTGCCCGCCCTGGCGCTCGGACATCACGGTGGCGGACGATGTCGTCGAGGAGATCGGCCGCATCCTCGGCTACGACAATCTCCCGTCGGAGCCGCTGCCCGGTGCGGTCCCCGACCCCGATGTCGACCACGAGCGCGACCTGGGCGAGCGCATCCGGGACGTCCTGACCGGTCTCGGCTTGCGCGAGATCATCACATACGTCACGGTCGGAGAGCCCGAGATGGCGGCAACGCAGTCCGAATCCGGCGCCGACCTGTCCTCCGTGCAGCTGCGAAATCCCATGAATGCGGCGCGAGATCGCCTGCGCACCAGTCTGCGGCCGCGCGGCCTGGAGACGTTTGCGTCCAATCAGCACGAGGCACGAGGCGGCCTCGGAATCTACGAGGTCGGCAAGACATTCAAGCCTCTCCCCGGCCGCCAACCGGTCGAGGAGCGGATGGCTCTGGCGCTGATCGGCGGAGAGGCGCCGGCGTCCGTGCACGGCGACACCGCGCGCCCGCTCGACTTTTACGACGGCAAGGGTGTGCTCGAGCAACTGGGCGCAGGACTCGATATCGAGTTTGGCCTCGAAGGCGGCGCGAATGACGCCGTGCTGGTCAGCGGAGAGTCGGCCCGGATCGCCGTTCGCGGCCAGCCGGTCGGGGTGCTCGGAAAGCTGACGCCGAGCGTGGCGTCGCAATTCGGGATCGAGGGCGACGTCTTCGCGCTGGAGCTGTCGATTGCCGCGCTCGCGCCGCTGATCCGGGAGTCTGACCCGGTCCCGTCGCCGTCGGTCTATCCGGCGGCCGTCGAAGATCTGGCGCTGATCGTGGACGGCGATACCGCCGCGGGCGCGCTTGCCTCCGCCATCGGGGGGAACAGACTGGTCGAGGCGGTCGAACTGTTCGATATCTACGAGGGCGATCAGATTCCCGCGGGGAAGAAGTCGCTGGCCTTCCGTATCTACTACCGCTCGCCCGATCGGACGCTGACCGATCGCGATGTGGAGAAGGCGCGGCGGGGAATCGTGCGACGCCTGGAGTCGCAATTCAAGGCGACGCTGCGAGACTCGTAGACCTACACTGGGCGTAACCCGGCAGTCTCTCTGTTCCCTGCTTGTCGTACTCGAATTTTGGCCAACGTATGCTGTTGGCACTCTCTGGCGGAGAGTGCCAAGATTGAAATCGAAGACGAATGACGCGGAAGGAACCGATCATGACCTACGTGCATCCGAACCTGTCCGAACACTACGGGAGCGCCTTCGACCTCGGCGATCTGACCCACCGCCTCAACGACGCAACGGACCATCTCGAGCTTGCCTCGACCCTCTACGACGCGACCGTGCTGCCGCCGATCGAGTTGCGCCGAGTCATGCGCGCCATGGCTCGACGCGAGGGTGCGGCGGCCTGGGAAGAGGCCCACGAACTCGTCGTCAGGCGACTGCGCGCATTCCTGCAGCTCAACATGGAGGACGCGCGCGTCGCCGCCCGAGCGTTTGCCGACGCGCACATCGATCTGCCGGCCGAGTGGCGTGAGCGCAACCGCGAGATCGAATTCGACGTGATCAAGAATGCGCTGCACCTGCGCGAGTTCCTGGCCCTCACGCACGTCCTGCCCTGGCTGAAGGATGTCGACGCCGGCGACTGGCTGGCCGACCATCTGCCCGACGCGGACGGGTCCGACCTGGCATTCGACGTCAGCGAGACTCCGGCGCTGTCGACCGGATCCTGACCGGCGCCGGCTCACAGACAACGAGAAGCCCGGCAGCCTCTCAGGGGCGCCGGGCTCTGTTGTGTTCGCGCTACTCAGGACGGTCAGCCGGCGTTGGCCTGCTTAACGACGGCGCTGAACCCGTCGGGGTCGTGCAGCGCCATTTCGGCCAGGACCTTGCGGTCGATGTCGATGCCTGCCTGCTTGAGCGCGTGGATCAGGCGGCTGTAGGTCGTGCCGTTCAGTCGGGCGGCGGCGTTGATTCGCTGAATCCAGAGCCGGCGCATGTCTCCCTTGCGCTCCCGACGATGCGCATAGGCGTAGGACAGGGCGTGCAGCCGCGACTCGGAAGCTCGCCGGTACAGGCGGTGCCGCACACCGTGATGCCCCCTGGTCTGCTTGAGGACCTTCTTGTGTCGGCGGCGTTCTCGCGGGCCGCCCTTGACTCGTGGCATGACTCGGAATCCTGTTCTGCAGTGTTCAGCGGAGCGTCGCTAGGGCGATCCGTAGGGCAGTAGCCGCTTGACCCGCTTCTGGTCGCCGGAGCGCTTGACTTCGTGCATCCGGTTCTGTTCCCGCAGGGTGCGCTTGCTCTTCTTCTGCTTGTTGTGGCCGCGGTAGCCCTTCATTCGCAGCACCTTGCCGGTGCGGGTAATGCGGAATCGCTTGGCGGCGCCCTTGTGGGTCTTCATCTTCGGCATCGGTGACCGTCTCCCGCCCTGCCGCGCATCGTCGTCGACGCAGAGGTGCGTCTCCTCAGCTTAGGAGCAATTCGTGCACAGTCCAATCAGTCGAGACACACAGCGATGCCGGGATCAGTGAGTCAACAACCGATCACCGTCGCTTCGGCGTGGACGCGCCGGCTAACTCGCCGCTTCGCTGGCCGCCTCAGCCTGTTGTTCGCGTTCCTCGGCCTCTGCCGCCGCCTTCGCCTCGGCGATCGCTTTGGCTTTCACCTTGTCCTCGGCCACGATGATGGACATGAACCGACCCTCAGTCGAGATCGGCTTTTCGATGATCGTCGGCACCTCGTTCTGCTCAAGCGTCTCGAGCATTTCGTGGATGCGTTCCTGCCCGATCTCTCGGTGCGTAATCTCGCGTCCACGGAAGGTGATCGAGATCTTGACCTTGTCGCCGTTGCGCAACAACCGGGCGGCGGTCCGACCCTTGGCCTCCATGTCGTGTTTGCCGATGTTCGGACGCATCTTGATCTGATGCAGGGCGGAGCCCTTCTGTCGCCGCCGGCCCTCGCGCTCCCGCTTCGACTGTTCGTACTTGAAGCGGCCGTAATCGAGCATTTTGGCGACGGGCGGACGGGCGTTGGGCGCGACCTCGACGAGGTCCAGGCCCTGCGCGCGTGCGAGGTCCAGCGCCTGCACGGTCGGCATGATCCCGAGCTGTTCGCCTTCAGCGCCGATCACGCGCACTTCTCGGATGCGAATCGCTTCATTGACGCGCTGTTCTCTCTGTTCTCGTTGATCCTTGACTGCCAGGGCAAAGCTCCTTCACTGCGAGCCGGTCTGCGGTTGGCTCTGTTGAGGCAGATGGTAGGTCCGCCGGCGCGCGGTTTCAAACAAGAGGGGTCCGATTTGGGACCGTCACGCCGATTCCGTGTCGATCACCAGCATCGGATCGCCCTGATCGACCGCGTCGCCCGCCTCGACCGTCACCTGCGTAATCGTTCCCGCCGCCGGCGAGCGAATCTCGTTGTTCATCTTCATGGCCACGATCACGAGCAGCGGATCGCCCTCTTCGACCTGGTCCCCGGGCGCAACCAGGACTTCGGAGACCTGACCGGTCATCGGAGCGGTCAGCCGCACTTCCCCCTCGATCGCGGGACCGGAGTGACTGAGGACCCCCGCGCTGCGCTCGATCTCGGCCGAGTAGCGGTCCGGGCCGATGAACAGCTCGAGCGTCATGCCGTCGCGGCGGATCGCCAGCGGCGTGCTTTCGCCGTCGATCCAAAGTCGGAACAGCGTGCTGTCGTCGAGCGACTCCAACTCAAGCGAGTACTTCTCGCCCCCGAAATCGGCGAGATAGGTTCCGTTGCCGTCGTCGTCGATGGCAACTTCCTGCAGCCCGCCTTGCACGATTAGCCGGTAGTTCTTCGCCATCCCTGCTCCACGGGGAACCGTCGGCCGCGTGCCGACTGGGCCCAGGCCCGTCTGCGCGGCTGCGGTCCGTTGCGTTCCAGATCGGCCCGCTCGCCCTGCGTGTGGAAGAACAGCGCCGCCGCCAGCGCGGCCTCCACCGCATGCGCCGGACGGTTGGCCGGATCGAGGATCTCGTTCTCTTCGACGTACAGCGTGTGAATCTCACCGTCGCGGAAGCAGGGATCGTCCATCAACGCCTGATGGAACGGAATCGACGTGCTCACCCCGATCACCAGGTATTCCCCCAACGCCCGCTTCATCCTTCGGATGCACTGATCTCGCGTTTCGCCCCAGGTGATCAGTTTGCCGATCAACGAGTCGTAATGCGGGCTGACTCCGACGCCACGGGCGAGCATGGAGTCCAGCCGTACGCCGGGGCCGTCGGCCTCGCGGAACCAGGCGATCGGTCCAACCGACGGTGAGAAGCCGTTGTACGGATCTTCCGCCGTAATCCGACACTCCATCGCCCAGCCCCGGATCGGACGTTCCGCCGCCGTGTAGCCAAGCGGGAATCCGCCGGCAATCCGGAGTTGATCCTGCACCAAATCGACGCCTCTGACCAGTTCGGTCACGGGATGCTCGACCTGGAGACGGGTGTTCATCTCCAGAAACGCGAAGTTGCGCCCGTCGGGAGCGTCCGGGTCGTCCCAGACCAGGAACTCGACCGTGCCGGTCGAGGTGTACGCGCAGGCTCGAGCGGCATTGGTCGCGGCCTCTTCCATGCGCGCGCGCAACTGGGGCGACATTCCCGGCGCCGGCGACTCCTCGACCAGCTTCTGTCTGCGCCGCTGGGCGGAGCAGTCGCGTTCGCCCAGGCACACGATGTTGCCGCGCGTATCCGCCACGACCTGGATTTCGATGTGCCGCGCCGGGCGCAGGAGTTTCTCAACAAACACCGCACCGTCGCCGAACGCCGTAATCGCCTCCTCCTGCGCCTGCTGCACGGCTCGGTCGATCTCGTCCGGCGACTCGACCACTCGGATGCCGCGTCCACCACCGCCGGCGGCCGCCTTGATCACGACCGGATAGCCGATCTCATCCGCTATCTGACGCGCTTCCGAGGGGTCGATGAGCGGGTCGATCGCGCCGGGAATGATCGGCACACCGGCCTGTTTCATCGTCCGTCGCGACTCGATCTTGTCCCCCATCAGCTCGATGGCTTCGGGCGACGGGCCGACGAACACGATGCCGTGGTCGCGGCAAGCGCGGGCAAAGTTTGCATTCTCCGAGAGGAATCCATAGCCGGGGTGGATCGCGTCCGCGCCGGTTTCTTTGGCGGCGTTGATGATGGCATCGATTGACAAATAGCTTTCGGCCGGCGCAGGCGCGCCGATTCGAACCGATTCATCCGCCATGCGAACGTGTCTCGCCCGCCGATCGGCGTCCGAGAACACCGCCACCGTCTCAATCCCCAGGTCGCGGGCGCCGCGAATCACGCGGACGGCGATCTCTCCGCGATTGGCGATCAGGAGCTTCTTGAAGGGGCGCTGGTAGTCAGTCATCCGCTGCCTTCTCGGATTTCGAACCGAGTATCCGAAACGACTCGACCCTGGCCGTGGTCGCCGCGCGTGTGGCCGTATGGATCATACCCGCCGGGATGCGAGGAGAGTATCCAGTTCACGACGCAGATCAGGTGGGCTCGATCGCCCGCGTGCGATACAGACGGCTCAGCATTTCGCGAATCTCGTCCAGCGGCATGGCTCCCAGGTCTTCACCGTTGCGAACCCGGACCGCCGCCGACTTCGCTTCCACTTCGCGGTCGCCAATGACGAGCATGTACGGGATCTTGCGCCGCTGACCGTTGCGAATCTTGGCCTGCATCCGCTCGTTGCCGTCGTCCACGTCGACTCGCAGGCCGGCTCGTCGCAGGTCGGAGGCGACCTCGTGCGCCCAGTCGAGATGCCGGTCGGCAATCGGAATGCAGCGCGCCTGCGTCGGAGCGAGCCAGAGCGGGAATGCTCCGGCGTAGTGTTCGATCAGGATGCCGAAGAAGCGCTCGAACGAGCCGTGAATCGCGCGGTGGATTACAACCGGCGTGCGCCGCTCGCCGTCGTCGGCGACGTACACGCAGCCAAGCCGGGCCGGCTGGATGAAGTCGAGCTGAATGGTCGAGAGCTGCCATTCGCGACCCATCACGTCGGACACGAAGAGGTCGGCCTTCGGCCCGTAGAAGGCGGCCTCGCCTTCCTGCTCCACATAATCGATGCCCGCCTGATCGAGAGCGCTGCGCAGCGCCGAGACCGCCGTTCGCCAGGCCTCGGGATCGTCGACGTACTTGCCGTCTTCGCCGGGCAGCGACAGCTCGTAGCGGAAGTTCGGCATGCCGTAGGTCCGGAACAGCGTCTGGACCAACTCGAGCACTCGTGCGACTTCCTCCGAGATCTGCTCGGGCGTGATGAAGATGTGGCAGTCGTCCTGGGTCAATGAACGCACCCGCGTCAAGCCGGACAACTGGCCCGATTTCTCGTACCGGTAGAGCGTCGTGTACTCGGCATAGCGAAGCGGCAACTCGCGATAGGAATGCAGCGAGTTGTTGTACAGCATCATGTGGACCGGACAGTTCATCGGCTTGAGGAAGTATGCGTCGCCTTCGCTGCCGTCCTCAGCGTCGTCGGAGTGTTCATGCATCGCCGGGAACATGACGTCGGAATAGTTTTCGAGATGGCCCGAGCGACGGAACAGTTCGCCCCTGGCGAGATGGCCGGTCCAGACCTCCCGGTAGCCGCGTTCGTCCTGTAGTTCGCGGATCAGGCGCTCCATCTCCTGCCGGATGACCGCTCCGTCGGGCAGCAGCAAGGGCACGCCGGCGCCCACGAGTTCCGAGAAGGCGAACAAATCGAGCTCGCGTCCCAGCCGGCGATGATCGCGGCGCTGCGCCTCCTCGATCCGCGCGAAGTGCGCGTCGAGCTCTTCCCTCGTCGAGAACAGCGCGCCGTAGACCCGTTGCAACTGAGGCCGATTCTCATCGCCGCGCCAGTACGCGCCGGCGACATTGGTCAATCGGAACGGTCCGATTTGCTTGGTTGACTCCACGTGCCCGCCGCGGCAGAGGTCCGTGAAATCGGCGTGGGTGCAGATCCCGAGTTGATCGGACTGCTCAGGATCAGCGGTGAACTGGTCGATCAGCTCCTGCTTGAAGGGCTGGTCCCGGAACCGCTGCCGCGCTTCATCGACCGGAATCTCTTCCCAGACGAACCTGTGGTTGCGGCGCATCTCCTTGCGCATCCGCTTCTGGATTTCGGACAGATCTTCCGGGGTCAGCGCACGCGGCAGGTCGAAGTCGTAATAGAACCCGGTGTCGATCGGCGGCCCGATCCCAACCTTGCCGTCGGGGAACATCTGCAGGACGACCTGGGCCAGGACGTGCGCGGCCGAGTGCCGCATGCGGTGCAGCCACTCCGCTTCCTCGACCTCATCCCGTGAGGCGACGGCGGCGGCGTCGCCCCCGTCCAGCGAAAGCTCGGCGTCAAATGGGTCCTCTGCCATCCGCCTGCCATCAGCGCTGATTCCGCGCCGATCACGAGGTGATCCGGCGCCGAGAATCCTGTCGGGGGAGTGGTGGGCGATACTGGACTTGAACCAGTGACCTCTGCGATGTCAACGCAGCGCTCTAGCCAACTGAGCTAACCGCCCGCACCTGTGCGGTGTCGATTCATCGTATGCCTCGCCCGTCGGCTTGGTCAACGAACCGGGCGTCCGAGGCCGGCCCGCACCGTTCGATCGACAGCCACTACAATCAGTGTCAACTCGTTGACGTCCCGCCGCTCGTTGGCTAGCTTGCAGGCCAAGCCGAGATTGGGACGGCTACGAACAACCGAACAACGAGCGGGTTTGGGGAAGCAACGTTGAGCCAGCCAGCCACCCGGCGTGGGAGTCGCGCAGTCGGTGTAAGATTGGGAGACGCCCCGGCGCAGCCGGCGCCGGTGGCGATCCACGCGCGGGGGCCGCTAGCTCAATTGGCAGAGCAGCTGACTCTTAATCAGCAGGTTCGGGGTTCGAGTCCCTGGCGGCTCACCAGCTATCCCAACGAAATGAGCAGTTTGTCAGCCCCTTCGCACCTCTCGCCTGAGCACGCCGGCTCGCCGGCTCGTCGCAGGCATGCAGGGGAAGTGTCGGAATTGGCAGACGAGCATGATTTAGGATCATGTGCCGCAAGGCGTAGGAGTTCGAGTCTCCTCTTCCCCACCAACGCTCGCCCGGCCGGGAATCGGTCGGTCGTGTTGCGAACTTTGGAGCCACAGGCGTCGCTAAAGGAGTGCTCTTATGGCTGACCCGCTTTTGAGTGTCCAGAACCTCTCCACCAGCTTCTTCACGTCTGAAGGAGTCGTTCGGGCGGTCAACGATGTCTCCTACGACCTGATGCCCGGTCAGACCCTCGGTCTGGTCGGCGAATCCGGCTCGGGCAAGAGCGTCTCGGCGCTCTCGCTGCTTCGCCTGATTCCCAACCCGCCCGGCAAGATCGTCAATGGCGAAGTCTGGTTCGACGGCGAAGAGCTGATGAGTGTCGATGACTCTCGGATGCGCGAGATCCGCGGCAACGACATCGCCATGGTCTTCCAGGAGCCGATGACCTCGCTCAACCCCGTCTTGACCATCGGTCGCCAGCTCACCGAGGCGATCGAGTTGCACATGGGTCTCGGCCGCTCGCAGGCCAACGAGCGCGCCATCGAGTTGCTCAACATGGTCGGCATTCCGGCCGCCGAGCAGCGCCTGTTCGACTTCCCTCACCAGTTCTCCGGCGGCATGCGCCAGCGCGTGATGATCGCGATGGCGCTCTCCTGCGACCCCAAACTGCTGCTCGCCGACGAGCCGACGACCGCGCTCGACGTGACGATTCAGGCGCAGGTGCTTGAGGTCATGGCCCGCCTGAGCCGCGAGCTCGGCACGGCCGTCATCGTCATCACTCACAACCTCGGCGTGGTTGCCCGCTACGCCGATCGCGTGAACGTGATGTACGGCGGACGGATTGTCGAGAGCGGCGACGCGACCGAAATCTATGCGCGTCCCAAGCACGCGTACACGCTTGGTCTGCTCGAGTCGGTTCCCCGGCTTGACGCCAGAACGGGTCGCCTGATCCCGATTGAGGGAACGCCGCCCGACTTGACCAATCTTCCCGACGGCTGCTCGTTCGCACCGCGCTGCCGATTCGTGACCGATGAGTGCACCACCGAGCGACCGGAGCTGGTGGAATTCGCACCCGGGCATCTCGTTGCCTGCTGGAACTCGGAAGCCGTAGCGGCCGAGGCTGACGCCATCCTGGCTAGCGCGCACACCGAGGAAGTCCTGGAAGAGGAGACGGCCAATGTCTGAGAACGAACAACCCGACGTCGTCGAGGAGGAGCAGCAGTCGCAAGATGAGGCTGCCGCCGGCACGATGACGCCCGAACAGATGCGCGCCGCTGCGGCCGCGTCCGTCGGTCAGGCTGCCGCGGCCGTCGCCGACTACCAGGGCGGCGGACGTACCGAGCCGCACGACAACACATTGCTCGAGGTCTCCGACCTGAAGATGTACTTCCCGGTCACCGCCGGCCTGCTGCTCAAGCGCAAGGTCGCGGACATCAAGGCCGTGGACGGCATCTCCTTTGCCGTCCGCGAAGGCGAGACGCTCGGGCTTGTGGGCGAATCCGGCTGCGGCAAGTCCACGACCGGCCGGGCGATCCTGCAGCTCTATCGGCCCACCGCCGGTCAGGTGTTCATGTCCGAGCCGCAGTACACCTCGCACATCGGCGCCGATGAAAACGGCGTTGAGGAGGCGACCACTCCCGCCCTTGGTGATGGCGGCCCGGTTGACCTCACGACGCTTGCCGGCCGAAACCTGCGCGCTTATCGGCGTCAGATGCAGATGATCTTCCAGGACCCCTATGCGTCCTTGAATCCGCGCATGAGCGTTGGCAGCATCGTCTCCGAGCCGATGGTGATCCACGGCCTGCAGAGGGGTCGGCGCAAGGAGCGGGTACGAGAGCTACTCGAGACGGTCGGTCTCAACCCCTACTTCGCCAGCCGCTACCCGCACGAGTTCTCGGGCGGACAGCGCCAGCGCATCGGCATCGCCCGCGCCCTCGCGGTCGAGCCGGCGTTCATCGTCTGCGACGAACCCGTCTCGGCGCTTGACGTGTCGATTCAGGCGCAGATCATCAACCTGCTCGAGGACCTGCAGTCCGACTTCGGTCTGACCTACCTGTTCATCGCCCACGACCTCTCGGTGGTGCGCCACATCTCGCACCGCATCGCGGTGATGTACCTGGGCAAGATCGTCGAACTGGCGCAGTCGGACCGCCTCTACGAGAATCCGCTGCATCCGTACACGCAGGCGCTGATCTCCGCTGTTCCGATTCCCGACCCGGCGTTGGAGCGGCGACGTGAGCGCCTGATCCTGACCGGCGACGTGCCCAACCCAATCGCGCCGCCGCCGGGCTGCAACTTCCATACGCGCTGTCCGATCGCGATCGACATCTGCCGCGAGGAAGACCCCGAGTGGCGAGAGATCGTCGAGGACCACTTCGTCCGCTGTCATCGCGTCTAGGCGCCGATCTCGGCATCAACAACCAGAACGGGGCCGTACGGCCCCGTTTTGCGTATCCCTGACGCGGCGACCGGCCGGCCGACTGATACGATCTGGCGAGATGGACCCTTCGCGCATCCGCAATTTCTGCATCGTCGCCCACATCGATCATGGCAAGTCGACGCTGTCCGACCGCCTGATGGAGGCGACCGCCACGGTCGATCGGCGAGACATGTCCGATCAACTGCTCGATTCCATGGACCTGGAGCGGGAGAAGGGCATCACGATCAAGGCTCGTGCGGTGCGGATGGACTACGAGTCGCCGACCGGCGGCTCGCATCGACTGCATCTGATTGACACTCCCGGCCACGTTGATTTCTCCTACGAGGTGTCGCGCAGCCTCGCGGCCGCCGAAGGAGCCCTGCTGGTCGTCGACGCCGTCGAGGGCATCCAGGCGCAGACCCTGGCCAACGTCTATCTCGCGATGGAACAGGACCTGACCCTGATCCCCGTGATCAACAAGATCGACCTCGATGTCGCGCGGCCTGAGGCGATCACCTCCGAACTGGTCGACATCATCGGCTTCAGCCGCGACGAGATCCTGTACGTCTCGGCCAAGACCGGAGCCGGGATCGCCGAGTTGCTGGAAGCGATCGTCGAGCGGATTCCGGCTCCGGCCGGCGACTCAACCGACCCGCTCCGGGCGCTGATCTTCGACTCCGAGTACGACCCCTACAAGGGAGTCATCGCGCACGTGCGCGTGGTCGACGGCGACGCCAGGGGCCAGGCTCCGCTCAGGCTGTCCGCAACCAACCGTCGCTTCGAAGCGATGGAGGTCGGCAGCTTCTCTCCCGATCTGCGACGGCAGGAATCGCTGTCGGCGGGTGATGTCGGCTACGTCGCCACCGGGCTCAAGGATGTCGCCGACGTCCGCGTCGGCGACACGATGACGATCGGCGGGCGCAACCAACCCGATCCACTGCCGGGATACCGCGAACCCAAGGCGATGGTCTTCGCCGGTCTCTATCCCGCCAACTCAGCCGACTACCAGGAACTCTCCGATGCCCTGGACAAGCTGAGACTGTCCGACAGCTCCATTCAGTACCAGCCCGAATCCTCGGCCGCCCTCGGCTTCGGCTATCGAATGGGGTTCCTGGGCCTGTTGCACATGGAGATCGTGCAGGAACGGCTCGAGCGCGAGTACGGCCTGGAGCTGGTCTTCACGGCGCCGTCGGTCGAGTACGAAGTCGAGGGCGTCGAAGGCCAGGTCAGGCTGATCGAGAATCCGTCCGATCTGCCGGCGCCCAATCACGTGGCTGAAATCCGCGAGCCGTGGGTGCGAATCTCGATCATCGCGCCGCACGAATACGTGGGTCCGGTCATGGAGACCGTCACCGCTCGACGCGGAGTCTTCGACCACATGGAGTATCTCCAACGGACGAGTCAGCCGAACGGCTCCGATGAACACGCTCCCGCGACCGGCGAGATTCGCGTGCTGCTCGAGTACGAGTTGCCGCTCTCCGAGATCCTGACCGACTTCTACGACGAGCTGAAGTCGAGAACCAGGGGCTACGCGAGTCTCGATTACTCGCTGATCGGTTACCGACCGGCGAAGCTGGTCAAGCTCGACCTGTTGATCAACGGCGAGCCGGTTGATGCGCTGTCGGCGATCGTGCATTCCGATGCCGCCGCGACGCAGGGACGCGAACTCGCCGACCGGCTTCGCCGGCTGATTCCGCGACAACTGTTTGATGTGCCGATCCAGGCGGCGGTCGGGGGCCGGGTCGTCGCCCGCGAGACCGTGCGCGCCATGCGCAAGAACGTGACCGCCAAGTGTTACGGCGGAGACATCACGCGCAAGCGCAAACTGCTCGCGCGCCAGGCCGAGGGCAAGAAACGGCTCAAGCGCGTCGGCAACGTCGAGATTCCCCAGGAAGCGTTCCTGGCCGTGCTGCAACTGGGGAAGAACTAGCGCGAATCAGGACGCTTCGGCCGGTGCGGCCACGGCTCCGTTGCCGGCCGCGACGCTGGACGATTCCACCTCTTCGTCTTCCTCCGGCTCTTCCTCCAGCGAGACCTCAAGCACTCCGGCCGTTTCTGCGATTGAGCGCCGGATCTCCTCCAGAATCTCAGGTTCTTCGACGGCCTCGCCGGCGAACGTCACGAGTTCGTAGAGCGCCTCGACCGGAATCAGCGCATACCCGTAGGTCTCGCATGCCTCGACCAGCGCTTTCGGGAACGGCTCCCGACGAATCCGGGGGTCCGTCTGGCGATGGCCATTGGCGACGATGATTCCCTTGGGCCGGGCTCTGCGCCGCAGATAGTACTCCTCGACCCGTTGCTGCAGCGTCAGGTAGAGGCGGTCGCTGACCGCGTTGGCCGCCGAGACCAGCTCGAGCAACGCGGTCTCCGCGCCATCCCGGATTTCCGTGCTGCCCTCCGCGCCGGCGACCGAGTAGCCGAGCACGCGAAAGGCGTCATGCACGGTTTCCCGGAACGACGCGTTGTCGCTTTGCCAGAGCATCCCCTCAAAGCGAGTCGAATCGGCGACCAGGGTCTGCGCTTCCTTGACCCGGCGTTCTGACTGTTTTAGTTCCGCCTCAGCCTCCGCCAGTTCATCTCGCGCGGCCGAGGCTTCCGGACTGTCATAGCGGCGCACCCAGACGGGAGCAGCGGCGAGATCAGGTTCCTCGACGAGTCGCTCGATCATCTCCAGCAGGGACGCGCTGAACGCCTTGCGCTGCGCGGTCGCCAGGTTGTCGGTCGGCGGCAACGCCACGATCCGACCGGGGCCGACGCGGAACTCCGCCGCCACGGCGGCACCGCCGATCGAGCGGCCGACGACCTCGCCCTTGCTGGACGCCGGCAGGTCGAACATGGCGCGGTAGCGAATCCGGTTGGAGAGATCCGCCAGGAATCCGCTGGCGGGATGCCGGGGCGCAGTGACCTGCACGTCCTTGCCGTCGCCCGGACGCAGCGTCGGCCACGTGAACGGATCGCCGTCCGGGCTGGGAATCAGCGAGTAGCGGTTCAATCCGGGGAACGAAGCGACGCCGGGGTGCCGCACGTTCGGATAGACGAAGAGTACGAGGATGCCGCCGTTGTCGAGGAGTTGGCGAAACTCAAACTGTCGCAACTCGAGCAGTTCTGCCAGGCCGAAGTGAAACGCTCCCGACTCGCCCGCGCTGACGGCTCGACCGTCGGGCGCCCTGGCGTTGAGCGTGCTCGCCGCGATGCCCTCGATCTGCTCAGACACGGCCTGCATGTCGATAATGCACGCGTCGTAGTCGAACAGAGAGGGGGCGTTGGCAATGGAATGGTTGTCAACGTTGGGACTGGGCACGGGACAGCCGAGAGAGATGATTCGCACTGGCTGCCCTTTCGAGAACCGGTCGGCCCGGCGGCCCATGATCCGGTCTGCTCCACTGAGTTTACTCTGACAGGAGTTCGCCGCCGCTGGTGATAGAATTATGGTCGGTCGTGCTAGATGGGGAGCTAGCGGTGCCCTGTACCCGCAATCCGCTCTAGCGGGGTTGAACTCCTGAGTTGAGGGCGGCGACATGAGAACTACCGACGCCAAGCAGTGATGAAGTCTGGGTCCCGCGCGGCGGCCCGCCGTGAACCCCGTCAGGTCCGAGAGGAAGCAGCGGTAAGCGGTTGACAGGTCGGGTGACGCGGGAGTGCCTGGACGGAGCCGGCTAGCGGAGGCAAGCTCATGGTGGCGTTCGAAGCCAGGTGCACGACCACACCTTCTTCCTCACGTCTCCCGTGCACCACTCGAGGCGCAACATGAGCGGACGCCGACGGCGAGCCCGCCTGGGTCAACACTTCCTCCGCGACGAGCGCGTGCTCGACCGAATCGTCGAAGCACTGCCCGAGCGGCCGGAGCCTCTGCTGGAGATCGGCGCGGGCGATGGCGTCCTGACCGAGCGCCTGGCGCATCTGGGGCGCCCGCTGGCCGCCGTCGAGCTGGACGAGAGCATGGCCTTCCGCGCGAGGCGTCGGCTGACAACCGGCGCGTCCGACGCCCGAGCCGTCGTGATCGAGCAGGACGTGCTCGAGGTCGATTCCGCTGAAGCGCTCGCCACAGTCGCGGCAAGACCGCCGTACGGCGTGGTCGGCAATCTCCCGTACGCGATCACCGCGCCGATCTTCCGCAAGTTCCTTGAAGCGGAGTCTCAGCGTCCGGAATGGATGCTGGTGATGATCCAGCACGAAGTGGCCCAACGCGTCACCGCGCGCCCGGGCCGCCTCTCGCTGATGGGCGTCTCCGTCCAGTTCTACGCCGAGGCCGAGTTGCTGTTTCCCGTCGAGCGGGAGTCGTTCGATCCGCCGCCGCAGGTGCGCTCCGCCGTGGTGCTGCTGCGCCTGCGCGATGAGCCGGCGGTCCGCGTGCCGAGCGCCGAGCGGTTCTTCGAAGTCGTTCGGGGCGGATTTCGCAGCCCGAGGAAGCAGCTACATAACGCCCTCTCGCAGGGTGTCTGGTTGCCGCCGGGCGGCGCGATCGAATGGCTCGCGGCGTGCGAAATCGATCCCTCGCGCCGCCCGGGAACGCTGACGCTGGACGAGTGGGCGAAGCTCGCCTGGTGGCGTGAGGACCACCTCGCGACGTACGCCGAGCGGCGGCCATGACCACCTGGATCACCAAGGGGGCCGCCAAGCTCAACCTGACGCTCGAAGTCATCGGTAAACGCGAGGACGGCTTCCACGATCTGGCCTCGATCGCGGTCGCACTGGACCTGGCCGACGAGATTCGTTTCACGCCGACGCGGTCGGGCAGGACCATCTCCTACCGGTCGCAGAGCGGACGCGCGGTATCAATCGAGACCGACGACGACATCGTCGTTCGCGCCTGGGACGCGCTCGATCGCCATGTCGGGCTGCCATCCGGAGCCTCGATTGAGGTCGTGAAACGCATACCGGTCACCGGCGGTCTCGGCGGCGGATCGACGGATGCCGCGGCCGTGCTGCGACTCGCGCGCCGCGCCTGGGATTTGCCGTTGAGCGATGAAGAACTCTGTCGGATTGGAGTACAGGTCGGCTCCGACGTCCCGGCCTGCATCATCGGAGGAACCGTTCGCATGTCGGGTCGCGGAGAGGGCGTCGAAGCGCTCTCGATCCACGCGGCCGCGCTCGAAGGCTGGTCCGTGCTCTTGCACCGACCGGAGATCCCGGTCCCGGCCGCCAAGACCGCGACGATGTACCGCTCGTTGCGCTCGTCGGACTTTCGCAGTGGGCAGGCGACCGATGCACTGGCCGGCGCACTCGCCGCCGGCCGACCACCAACGCAGGACCACTGCGTCAACTCGTTCGACCGCTCTGCTCGCGAGGTGATGCAAGGACTGACCAACGCCTGGCGCAAAATGGGCGCGGCGATAACGCGAGCGGCCGTCGAGGACGGCGACCAGCCGGTCGTCCCGCTGCTGGCCGGAGCGGGGCCGACGCTCTTTGCGCTGCTGCCGACGGAAACGGCGACGCGAGCCGCGAACAGATTGCAGCGCTCCAATGGATTTAGCGTCGCGACCAGGCCCGTGAGCCGTTCTGAGGCGACCGAAATCTGGACGGTTTGATCATGGAAGCCGTGGCGGCCCTGTTCTCCGGATTCGTTGCCGGCGCGGCCGTCGGCGTGCTGGGACTGGGGATCTTCGGGCCGCTGCTGGTCAACGTGCCGACGACGAACTGGCTGCGCCGACAGTTTCCCGATCCCTCGAACTGGGTCATGGTCAGCCTGGGCGCCGCCCTGGTGGCGCAGGCCGGTTGCGCCGTGCTCGGACTGCTGCTGGGCGTTGTCTTCCTCAATGTGGCCGACGGTGGATCGTTCGGACTGGGCAGTCCGTCTTGGCAGTTCACGGCGGGGGTGATCGCGTGTGTCGGGCTGCTCAATGTTGGCGCGATCGTCTGGCAGCGATGGCTCTGGCGTCGATTCACATTGAGCGCGTTACTGGCCGTGGGCTGCTACGGATGGATGCTGCCTCACCTGGCCTCCTCGTAGCCGGTCGGGAGTTCCGGAGATCGGTGCGTATACTCAGTTGAGCAAACCCACTTCGCCCTTGGACCTGGAGAACCTGTGGATCCTCAGTCGATGCCCGGCACGATTCTGGACGGGCACATTCACACCGTTCGCGGAGCCGCCGATTCTGCCCTGCAGCCGGATGAACTTCTCGAAGAGGCCAAGCGCATTGGCCTCACCGGAGTCAATCTGTCCGAACATGACCGGGTCTGGGAACGCTACGACTGGGGCAGGTACTCGGAAGAGTTGAACGAGGCGGGCATCTACCTGAATCCGGGCATGGAGGTCTCCACCGACCTTGGCCACATCGTCGTCTTCGGCATTGACCAGTACTACGCGGGCATTCGATCAGCCGAGCGGCTGCGCGAAATCTGCGACGAGATCGGCGCATTCATGTCGGTGGCGCACCCGTTTCGCCACTTCTTCGACCCGGTCACCTTCCGCCGCAAGGGAGAAGAGCCCTTCTCGATGACCCCGGATGAGGCCGCCGAGAAGATGCACGTCTTCCAGGTCGTACACGGAATCGAGGTCGGCAACGGCGGCAACACCAGGCGCGAGAACCTGTTCGCGCTCGAAGTCGCGCGAATCTTGGGTAAACCGATGACCGGCGGCTCCGACGCCCACTCGACGTCCGGCATCGGGAGCTACGCGACGGTCTTCCCCGAGCGCCTGACCTGCCGCGAGCAGACGGTCCAGCTGCTGCACGACGGCGCAACGGTGTGCTACGAAGGTCTCAACACCGGCGAATTCCGCCCGTTCGGACGCTGTCCCGACGATGAAGCTCCCTGATCTCCGATCGAACGCAGCTGGTTCGAGGCGTGCCTGACCGGATCTACGCCGCAATCGACCTGGAGATGACAGGTCTCAAGCCCGGCTTCGACGAGATCATCGAAGTTGGCGTCATCCGCTGTACACCGGACGAGGTGCTCGACCGCTGGAGCACGCTGGTTCGCCCCCTGGAGATGCCACCACTGCGGGTGCAGCGCATGACCGGCATTACGCCGACGATGTTGGACGACGCTCCTGCCTGGTCGGAGATCGAGGAGCAGGTTCGAAATCTGCTCGACGGCGCGACCCTGATCGGTCACAACGTTCCGTTCGACGAGAAGTTCCTCGAGGCGGCCGGCATCGAGTTGCCCAGGCCCTCGATCGACACACTGCCGCTCGCGCAGATCGTCGATCCGGCGGCTCCGTCGCATCGACTGGGCGACCTCTGTAACCGCTACGACATCCAACTCGACGCCGCTCACCGCGCCCTGGCCGACGCGGAAGCGGCCCGCCGGATCTACCTGGAACTGGGCAACCGCTTCAGGCGGCTTCCGACGATGGCGCGAGATGCGCTCGCGGAGCTTGGTGGCGCTGCCTCGGTGTTCTGGACGCCGGGCCGTGTCATCCGGGACTGGTCGCTCAGCGCTGCCGAACGAGGGCTGACCCGACGTCCGTCGCAGCGCGAATCGACCAGGGCGCAGGGCCTGGCGCCGGTCGATCTGCCGCGCGGGTCGCTCGAGGAGCTCGTGCGCGCAGCGTTCGATTCGGCTGTTGGTGACGACTTCGAACAGCGTGAGGAACAACTGGCGATGGCCCAGGATGTGGCCAACACGCTTCAGTACGGCGGCGCCCGGATCGTCGAGGCGGGCACCGGCACCGGCAAATCGCTCGCTTACCTGGTGCCGGCAGCGTTGTGGGCGCTCAAGACCGGCAACACGGTGATCGTCAGCACGCACACGATCAACCTGCAGCAACAACTCGAAGGCAAGGATGTCGAGTTCGCCCGTCGGCTGATTGCAGGTGTTTCCTCCAAAGCCGCCGAGGCGCTGAAAGCGACCGTCGTCAAGGGCCGCGACAACTATCTGTGTCAGCAGGGCCTGGACCGCGAACTCGCGCGAGTCGCCGACTGGGAAGACCCCGTGCTGTTGGCTCGCGCCGCGGTGTGGAGGACCATGACCGAGCGCGGCGATCGCTCCGAACTGCGCATCCCGGCGCCCATGCTTTCTAGCTGGGACCGACTGTCCGCTCGCAACACCGGTTGCCTGTCCGATCGCACCTGCAGTTATGCCATGAACGGCACCTGCTTCCTGCTTCAGGTTCAGAGGCAGGCGGCGGCCTCGCACATTGTGATCGCCAATCACGCCCTGCTCATTCGCGCACTGACTAGCGGTGCGATCACGATGCCCGAAGCGCCTGTGGTGATCGTGGACGAATCGCACGCCCTGGAGGATGTCGCGACCGACCAGCTCACCCTCCAGATGAGCGAATCCTGGATCAACGAACCGCTGCAGCGGGGAACCGAAGCTCCCGACTCGCTGATGCGGCGCGCGGCGCAAGTCGGCCTAGTCACCGAGTCGCAACGGCTCAAGCAGCAGTCCGCTCAGTCTGGAGACGCGATCAACCGCTTCTACGATCGGCTTGCGGCGTTCGCGTCCGAGCATGCGGAGGGCGGAAGAGGGAACGAGGACCGAGTCACCCTGAGCCCGGGTAGCCGCAACAGCCGAGCCTGGTCTGAACTCGAACTCCTCTGGGAAGACACGAAGGCGTCGTTGAGCGCCTACGGTGGCGCAATCGAAGCCATCGGGGACGCCAGCGCGGCACAGGCCAGAGAGTCGCAGGGCGACGAGGAGAAGGAGCTGGACTCCGTCAACCTGGAGTCCCGCAATCTGCTCGACGACTTCAACACGCGAACCGGGCAGCTGTCGCGGGCCGTGCTTGAACCGTCGGCGGCGGAAGTGGCATGGGTCGCTCGCGAGCATCGTAAGTCCGGCGAAGCCAGCATTCAGGCCGCGCCGCTGAACGTCTCGTCCCACCTTCAGCCGCTCTGGAACGACCTGCACGCGGCCGTGCTCACCGGCGCGACCTTGGCGACCAGCGCACAGGAAGAGTCCGCCTTCAACTACCTGCGCGAGCGGTTGGGCATCGCGGACGCCGCCGAGGCGCAGTACGGCTCGCCGTTTGACTATGAACGAAACTGCAGAATCTATCTCCCGACCGACGTGCTCGATGCCGACGACCACGAACACAACGAGTCGGTGGCCCGGGCGGTCCGGCTCCTCGCCGAGGCCGCCGGTGGTCGCACGATGGTCCTGTTCCGCTCCTACAGCGCCATGAACCAGGTTCACCGGCGGATCAAGGATGATCTCGAGCAGGCCGGGCTCGTGTTGCTCCGGCAGGGTCGGGACGGCGCCGCCGCGACCATCGTCGAAGCGCTTCGCAACGATCCGAAGCTGGTCGTATTCGGCGTGGCCGCGCTCTGGACGGGCGTCGACATTCCCGGAGATGCGTTGTCCCTGCTGATCATGACCCGACTGCCGTTCGTACCGCCCAACGACCCGGTCCTCAAAGCCCGCGGCGAGCAGTACGACAACGAGTTCATGGAGTTCTCGCTGCCCGCCGCCGTGCTCCAGTTCCGGCAGGGCATCGGCCGGTTGATCCGGACACAGTCCGACCGCGGGGCAGCGGTCATCCTGGACGGTCGAATCAGCACTCGGCGCTACGGCCGGCACTTCATCGACGCGCTTCCGCCCGCGCCCATCGTTCGCGAACCGATCAACCGAGTGGCGGAAGATCTCAGGCAGTTTCTCCCGGGGACCGGAGACCGTCCGTGAATTCGGAACCTGAGTGGCCGCAGGCGGTGCGAGGACCGCGGGCAACCATCGCCCGCTTCGGCGGCGAGCCGATCGAAGCAGACTGGTTCGCCGAGGCAGCCCAGGCGATCGCCGGTCGAGCCGCGCCCTGTCTGATCCAACGCCGCCTGGATGATGGCGACCAGGGCTGGTGGATTCTCGGCGACGATCAGACGGTCGGCGCCATGTGCGGGCGGATCATCAACCTGGCGGACGGGTCCGAGGCTGTAGCCCTGGTCTGGACCTGGCTCGCGGTCGACGCTCGCTGGCGCGCCTTCGGCTACGGCGGCGCTGCCGTTCCCCTGCTCGAGCAGGCAGCCGAAACGGCCGGCGCGCAGATCGCCCTCGCGCCCCTGCCGCCCGACAATGGAGTCGCGCTCTACTTCTGGTTACGCTTGGGCTACACGCCGCTGCGCGATGTGGCCGTCGGACCCGACGATTGGCCCGCCGGCCTCTCGGGCGACGCGCTCTGGATGCAGCGCCGAATCGCCTAGCGAACGCGCAACACACCGTTGCTGAGACCCCGAGGAGTCCGTGATGACCCTGGTTCTTCCTGACGACGTTCGTGATCGCGTCAACGGCGCGCTCGACGAGGGCTTCCCGCTCTCGATGATGGCGGTCAGCGCCGACTCGCTTCCGGTCGTCAGTTTCCGCGGCAGCACGCAAACCTTCGGCGACGACGCGCTCGCTATCTGGGTTCGAGGAAACGCCTCATCCACGCTCGCGGCGATCGCTCAGAATCCAAATGTCGCGGTGATCTACACCAACATGCCCTCGCGGAGGTTCTTCATTTTCCGCGGTCAGGCAGCCGTGACCAGCGATCCGGGCGAGCGCGACCAGATCTGGGAAGGCCAGCACGACCTGGAGAAGGCCCGTGACATGGAGCGAACCGGCACCGCCGTGGTTATTCGGCTCGATTCCGTGCAGGGCAGCGGAGTCAACCTCACCCGCGACTAGCGGTCCTGGTCCCGCCGTCGTTGCAAGGAACGCCGGAACAGCCGCCCGCCGCCGAGACCGGCCATCAGCACGCCGATCCAGAGGACAATCTGCTCCACGAGGCCGCCGAACCCCGAGAAGGCCCAACCGAGCCAGACGCCCAGACCCATTGCGGTCACCACGCCGGCCGTCGGCAGCCACCAGCGTCGCCGCGACTCGACGCGTTCCGCTGTTGCGGAATCGGCAGTCGCCTGGGGTGGCGGTGCGGCGGCGGCTGAACGGCGTCGACGTCGACGCGGGCGCTGGCGAGGCATCTCAACGCCGCCGCCGCGCGAGATCGCGAGCGGTCGCGCCCCCGCTCGCCCGGCGCGCTCGAGGTTTGGACGGTTCCGGCACCGAATCGGACGCCGTCGGCTCATCCGATCCGGGCGCCGGTTCGCCGGCCTGCTCGGCCAGGCAGATTCGACAGGCGAACTGCAGGGCCATCACTTCATCGTCGATCCACACGTCGCCGCAGTCGGGCCCGGTCGCCGTTGTGGTCAGGCGGAGATGAAAGTACTCGCCGCAGCGATAGCAATCGGAGCGGGCGTCGGGCGCGGCCGGTTCGCCGCAGACGACGCAGGGCCAGGCGCCTTCGGAGACGGATACGTCGGTGGTCATCGCGACAATCGTATCCGCTGTCTCAATCGGGCAACAGCCGACCAATCGTCAGGGTCCAGCTCCCCATCCCAGACCATCGCCTCGATCGCTCTGATCGTCTCTCCCATCTGTGGTCCGGGCTGAAGCCCGAGCTCGATCAATTCGGACGGCGATACTGGCGAGCGAACTTCCGCGCGGCGAAGCAAGTACGCGGACACGGCTGTCCCGGACGCGCCGCTCCACAGTTGCGAGGCCGCTTCGAGCGCCGGATCAGGCAGGACCGTCAGCAGCGCCGCGACACGCGATGGGCGGCGGGTGGCGCCGAGACTCCGCCGTAGCTGCCTCAGCGAGACACCGGCAGCGAGGGCGGCACGCTCGGCTCTGCGCATTCCCACTGAGCGAGGCAGCCAGTCGGAGACGGCAGGATCCGCGTCCAGCAGTCCGATGGCGGCCCAGAACGACTCGGCAGTTCGGCAGACGCGCAGAGCAGCGGGCGGGACCGTCCATCGCATCTCGCGCGATTGCGGAATCTTCAACTGCCGCGCGATGCTCAGGGTCGAAGCCGCCTGGGGTTCCTCCAGGAGCAGACGCCAGGCGTCGCCGAAGCGCTCTGCAGTCAGCGCCCGCAGATGATGCCGATCACGCCTCGCGTCACGAGCCGTCCTGCGTTCGATCGACGCGCCGATGCGAGCGGCATAGCGCGCGGCGCGAATCAGTCGAGTCGGGTCGTCCCGAAACGAGGCCGAGTGCAGCGTCCGGATTTGCCTGCGCTCCAGATCGTCGACGCCTCCGTGCGGATCGAGCAACGCGCCGGCCCGCTCGCCGGTCAACGCCAATGCCATCGCGTTAATCGAGAAATCGCGCCGCCCCAGGTCCACATCGATAGGCGCGGGCTGCACGGACGGCAAGGCGCCCGGCCTGCTGTATCCCTCGCTCCTGGTCTGCGCCAGATCGATGCGGGCGCCGTCGGCCAGCGTCGCGCTGGCGGTGCCGAATCGCTCGTGTCTGACCGGTCCTTCGTT
Source organism: Dehalococcoidia bacterium (assembly GCA_965204335.1). Lineage (GTDB taxonomy): Bacteria > Chloroflexota > Dehalococcoidia > Bin125 > Bin125 > Bin125. The sequence goes on from OZ241982.1 coordinate 2,210,845, forward strand.
CGCCGCCTCTGCCAGCACCGCGAGCATTGGTCCCGGTGATCTTTCGATCGCCAGGTCAATGTCCAGCGTGGTCCCATCCTGGTTGTCCGACCCAAGCAGGACGTCCCGGATCAGCCCTCCCACGACGAAGAGCGCCGCATCGCGCTCTGATGCCAAATGACATAACGTATGAAGCAGCGACTCGGCGACCGGGGATCGCCGGCGTATCGCCAGGAACACGCGTTCCGTCAGATTGCGGGCATGCACCGTGTCGGAGATCGCTAAACCTCGTTCCCTTGGACCCACCGTACGCCCTGCGTCGCCGCGCGACGCTGCGGTCGCTGGGTATTGATCACTTGAGTAGACTGGAACGGTTATGTGTGTCTCCTCGAGTGATCGCCTGGACGAACTGCAAGCGCGGCTCCAGTATTGGTTTGCCAACGACCGGCTGCTGCGGCAGGCGCTGATCCACCGTTCCTACCTGAACGAGGCCGGGGAAACCGACCTCGAGTCCAATGAACGACTCGAATTCCTCGGCGATGCCGTCCTGGGCGCCGTGGTCGCGAATCGGCTCTACTTGAGATTCCCCAACGCCGGAGAAGGCTGGCTGACCGTTGCCCGCTCGCGACTCGTGCGCAACGAGACGCTCGGGCGGCTTGGTCGCGAGATTGGCCTGGGTGCATGCCTGCTCATGGGTGCGGGTATCTCCAATGACGGCGCGCGAGACAGGCTGAGCGTGTTGAGCCGTTCCCTGGAGGCGGTGTTCGGCGCGGTCTGGCTCGATGGTGGCGATGCGGCCGCAACCACGGTCATCCTGCGCCTGTTGGCGCCCAATCTTGAATCATTGGCTCTGGACGACGTGGAGCCGGACTCCAAGTCGCAACTGCAGCAACTCACCCAGGCCCAGGGCGGCGCCCAGCCCTCCTATGTGATCGTCGACGAGACCGGGCCGCCGCACGACCGAACGTTTCGCGCCCTGGTCGAACTGGAGGGGCGCGCGTTGGCTGAGGGCGAGGGGCGCAGCAAACAGGCGGCTGAAATGGACGCCGCTCGCCACGCCCTGGCGACACTCGAGGAGCGGACCGTATGACACGACTCCGGGCGGTCGATCTGCATGGCTACAAGTCGTTTGCCGCCCGAACGTCGCTGCACTTCGACGAGCCGGTGACCGCGATCGTCGGCCCCAACGGCTCCGGCAAATCGAATGTCATGGATGCGCTGCGCTGGGCGATCGGCGCAGGTGCCGGCCGTGCGTTGCGAACCCGGCGGGCCGAAGACGTTGTCTTCTCGGGCGGCCGAGACCGGGCTGCCAGCGGCTTCGCCGAGGTACGCGTCGAGTTCGACAACGGCGACCGTTGGCTCGATCTCGACGCGGCCGAGGTCGAAATCGTCCGTCGCGTTCACCGCGATGGCCAGTCCGAGGTTCGAGTCAACGGGCGAGTCGCCCGACTGCGCGACGTCCAGGACCTGTTCCGCAACAGCGGCCTGGGGTCGGGCGGCTTCGCGCTGATGAGCCAGGGTCTCGTCGATGAAATGCTCCGCCTCCGGCCCCACGAGCGGCGCCAGGCGATCGAAGAGGTCGGCGGCGTCCGGCAGCATCGACATCAGATGGAAGAATCGCGCCGGCGTCGACTCCGTGCGCAGGAACATCTCGATCGCGCTCGCCTGCTCCGAGACGAGCTGGCGCCCAGACTGAGGAGCCTTGAACGGTCCGCCAGGCGAGCGCGCCGACTCGGTGAGTTGCAGCGCCAACTCGAGGAATCGCAGCAGCGGTACTTCGCCGCCGCGGCGGCCGAGTCGGAGCACGAACTGCTTGTCCGGCACGAGGCAGCCCAATCGGCGGAGGCAGCCAGATCGGACGCGGAACGTCGTCGGGACGAGGCCACCGACGCTCTGGCGGCCGTCGAGCGAGAGGCCGCGCTCGCGCGACGCACCGTAGACGAATCGGCAGCCAGGCTGAGCGCCGCAAGATCGCAACTGCGAACGCTCGAACACCAACAGGAACTCGACCAGCAGCAATGCTCGTGGCTCAGCCGCGAAGTTTCCGATCTCTCCGGCCGGATGCAGAGCGAGCGAAGCACGGTGTCTGATGGCAGTCTTGAGGCCGTGCAGGACTCCCTGGCGCGGGCCAATCGAGCGTTGGCGGAGGCCCGAAGCCGACGGGATCGGCTCGAGCGCGATCAGGCAAGCGCGTCCGCGCGCCATCGACGCGCGCAATCCGACGAGCGCAGTGCGCGCTCAGATGCCAGGCGGCTCGTTCGTCATTGGAAGGCCGTCAATGCGCAGTCTGACTTGACCGCCGGTGAGCTGGCGCAGGCAGAGCACGCCGCCCGCCGGTCGCAGGCGAGGCTGCAAGCATCCGAGCAAGAACTCGAGCGGTCGCAGCGAGAACTCTCGACCGCCCGCGAACAGTTCGAGGAGCAGCAACGGAAACGCTCGTCGATCAGTCGCCGGATTGAGCAGATCGTCTCGCAGATCGAGGCGTTGGAGCAGCGTCAGGCGCCCGCCGACACGCTGCGCAGGATCGTGCAGGAACAGATCAAGGACGCCGCGTTGGCCGACGCCATCTTCGGCGAGCTGATGGACGCCTCGCTGCACGACAGCCTCGACGAGGCAATCGATGCGGCCCGCGCGGGCCTCGAGGCGGATGCGGGCCGAGTGTCGACGATCGAGGCGGGCCGGGCGACCGATCTGGTCAACTCCCTGATCGCCTCGGTCGAGTTCGTGGACCGGATCGAAGAGGCCAGGCAGGCAGCGGCCGAGGGTCGAACGGCGGTCACGCCGGCAGGCATCGTAGTACGTCCGGACGGCGTCGTGCAGGCGGGCGGTTCACAGCCCGGCGCCCGGCGAATGCGAGAGCAGTTGAGCGAACTCCGGACGGAGCAGCAACAGATTCGCCTCCTCCTCGAGCAGCTGCCGGACGAGCGCGAAGCCCGCGAGAAGCTCCGGGAGCTTGAAGCCTCGATAGTGGTCGCAACGGCCGAGGTCGATGCCCAACGTTCCTCGGCGTCCGAAGCGGTCGCATCGTTCGAGCTCGCCAGACGGCGGCGCTCATCGACGATCGCCGAGCTTCGCTCCGCGCGAGCCACCGCAGCGCAGGTGCGGTCGACGCTTGAACGGGCGCGAAGAGATGTCAATCAAACTGCTCTGGCGTTGCGAGACGCCTCCTCGCAGAGGCCGATCGATGTCAGCGTTCTGGAGCAGGAACGCGATCGGCTGGCCGCTGAGTTGGCCGAGGCGCGGGCGCAACGCGCCGCCCATGAACGAACTCGGGCAGATCGAGCCCGACTGTCGTCCTTGCGGCGAGAGCTCGACGCGGTTGAATCGAACATCCGGGAACGCGAGCCGGAGTTGGAACGCGCTGCGTCAATAGCATCCGATACCGACCAACTCGATGCCGCTCGACAGCATCTCGAGCTCCTCAGCGAACGTCGTACACAGGCCGCCGCCGAACTTGAACGCCTGCAACAAGCTCGGCTGATTGCCGAGCGACGCGCGATCGAGGCGTCGGCGGATCTCCGAGAAGTCGAGTCCGCTCGCGCCCGCCTCGCAGCCGAGGCTGCCGCCGAAGGCATCGACCTCAACGCGCTGCATCGCGCCGCCCAGTCGGCGTTCGATCTCAACGGCGCAGGACATCAATCCGGGAACGGATCCGCGAATGGGTCGAGCAACGGCATGGCTCACACCGGGCGCCGGGCGCAAACGGCGGTCGCTGTGGCTGCGCCGAGCGTCGCCGAGCTGCGGGACGCCGTCATGGAGGCGAGAGCCAAGCTCCAGCGCTTGGGGCCGGTCGATCCCGGCGCGGCGCACGAATTCGAAGCGGAGCAGGCCCGCTGGCAGGGCATTGAGACCCAGATAGCGGACCTCGAAGACACTGAGCTGTCGCTTCGCGAAGCGGAACGCGACCTCGAGCTACTGATTGAACGCCGCTTCCGCGAGGCCTGTCGTCGCGTCGACGAGGCGTTCCAGCAGTACTTCCAGCTCATGTTCCGAGGCGGCAAGGCGGAACTGGTGCTCACGGAGGACTCCGCCGGCTCCGAGGAGGACGCGGAAGCCGGCGAACAACGTCCCCGGCTCGGCGTCGACATCAAGGCCCAGCCGCCCGGCAAGCGCGTCTCGGCACTGGGCCTGCTCTCGGGCGGCGAGCGCGCCCTGACCGCAATCGCGCTGCTGTTCGCCTTGCTCGAAGTGCGTCCGGCGCCGTTCTGCATTCTCGATGAGGTCGACGCCGCACTCGACGAGGCAAACGTCGAGCGTTTCGTTGCCGCGCTGCAGGAACGCGCCTCGAAGACGCAGTTTGTCGTCATCACGCACAACCGGCGCACGATTGAACAGGCGGACAGCATCTACGGCGTCACGATGGGGGCGGCCGGAGTCAGTCGCTTACTCAGCGTCCGCGTCGACGAAGTGCCCACTGCAGGCAGCTAACGGGATCAACATGACTCCATTACGTGCCGCGATCGCATCTGCCGTAACCTGCTAGCCATGGATTTCGTACACGCCGTCTGGACGCCCGCCGGACCCGGGCCGCACCCCACCCTGATCGCGCTGCACGGACACGGCGCGCATTGCCAGGATCTCGCTCCGCTGGCTCCCATGCTGGCCGAAGGCCAACTCCAGGTGATCTGCCCGCAGGCGGAGTTCCGCCTCGAGGGAGCGCCGTATTCCTATGCGCCGATGTTCACCTGGATGCGGCGCGGCCCCAACGATCGCCCGTTGGATGGAGAACTGGCGCGAGTCGCCGGCGCCCTGTCCGGATTCATTGACCTGGCGTGCGAGCGCTACAGCGTCGACCGCGAGCGCGTCGCCCTGCTCGGATTCTCCCAGGGCGGTTCGCTCGCGTATCGGCTGGCCCTGAGCGAGCCGCAGCGCTGGCGAGGCGCGGCAATGCTCTCCACCTGGCTGTCCGACGAGGCGGCCGACGATGTCCACCTTGACGCGCCGGATCTACCCCTCCTGGTCCAGCACGGCACGAACGACCCGCTGGTCGAGATCGACCGCGGCCGCAACTCCCGTGACCGACTGCAGGCGATGCGGATGAACCTGGACTATCGCGAGTACCCGATGCAGCATGAGATCGGCCAGCAGAGCCTGCACGACCTTTCCGCCTGGCTCGCCGAGCGATTGCTCAGCGATGGATCGGGCAACTGATGGTCCGCCTCTTCCGACGCCTGCGGCGTGACACCGACTCAGAGCCGGACGAAGTCGAGGCGCAGGAAGTCCGCGACGAGTACCGCCGCAGCGTTGCCAACACCAGGCGCGGGCAGCTGGGCGCGCTCAAGCGTGTCTTCTCCCGCTCGCGCGTTGATGAGGACTTCTGGGAGGAGCTCGAGGAGACGCTCATCCTCGGAGACGTCGGCGGCGCGACCTCGGCCCAGTGGGTCGAGGAACTGCGGGAGGAGTCCCGAGGACTCGACGCTTCCTCCGTCCGCGGACTCTTGCGTGACCGCATGATTGACGGGTTGGAGCGTCCACAGACCGATGGTGCGCTGTGGAGCGCGAAGAACGGCGTCGGTTCGCCGGCCGCGCCGCATGTCGTGCTGGTCGTCGGCGTCAACGGCGCCGGCAAGACCACGTCGATCGCCAAGCTCGCGCACGCCTACCAACAGGAGGGCAAGTCGGTCATCCTCGCCGCGGCCGATACCTTCCGCGCTGCCGCAATCGAGCAACTGCAGACCTGGGGCGAGCGGATCGATGCGCCGGTTGTTGCCCATCAGCCGGGCTCCGATCCCGGCGCCGTCGCCTATGACGCCATCGAGTCGGCGCTGGCCAGAGCGGCCGACATCGTGCTGATCGACACCGCCGGCCGCTTGCAGACCCAGCGAAATCTGATGGCCGAGTTGGGCAAGGTCCGACGCGTGGTCGAGTCGAGACACGCCGGCGCGCCGCACGAGGTGCTGCTCGTGATCGACGCAACGAGCGGACAGAACGGACTCAGCCAGGCGCGTCAGTTCTCGCAGGCCACCGGAGTGACCGCCGTCTGCCTGGCCAAGCTGGACGGCACCAGCAAGGGCGGCATCGTCTTCGCGATCGCGGAGGAACTCGGCATCCCCGTGCGCTTCGCCGGCACCGGCGAACGGCTCGGCGACATCGCGCCGTTCGATGCCCCGGCGTTCGTCGACGCACTGCTGTCCGACGACTAGTCTCGACATAACTTGAGGAGGCGGACGTGTTGAGCCAACTGCTGAGTATGGGCCCGCGTCGGCTGTTCGCGATCAGCCTGGTGCTCGGCGGCGCACTGCTCGCCGTCCTGTTGATCGTCCTCTGGCAGCTTGGAATCTTCGACAGTCCCCCGCCGCCCGCCGCTCTCCAGTCGGCCGTTGAGTCGATCCGCGAGGAGCAGCAGCAAGAGGAGGCGGAGACATCCGCCGAAGACTCCCGGCAGCAGCAAACCGCCGATCAGGAGCAGACCGTGGCCGCGGACCAGGAGGAGCCCGGGCAGCCGCAAGCGGCCCAGAGGGAGGACCAACCGGAGCAACAGGACGAACAACAGCAATCTGCGGACGCCTACGGCTACGGGTCGCAGGAGCAGCAGGACGAACAGTCGCAACCCGTCAACGAGCAGCCGGCTCAGCCGGAGTCTCAACAGCAGGCCCAACAACAGGTCCAACAACAGACCCAACAACAAGCAACGCAGGATTCGGCCCAGGACTCACAACAACAGCAGCAGGTCATGACCCCTGAAGAGCCGACCCTGGAGGAGCTGGCCGGCACCTGGACGATCTCCGAACGCGGCGTCTCGTTCGTCGGCTACCGGATCGGCGAGGAACTGGCGAACATCGGAACGGCCACCGCGGTGGGCCGCACCAGCGACATCGTGGCAACGCTCGAATTCGACGGCGTCATGATTACCTCGGTCACCATCGAAGCGGACCTGCGCACCCTGCGGAGCGACCAGGGGTTCCGCGACGGCGCCCTCCGCACCCGCGGCCTCGAATCAGACACCTTCCCGTTCGCCACCTTCGTCCTGGTTGAGCCGATCCCGATCGATGCGCTTCCCGTCGGAGACGAAACGTTGAGCGTCACGGTCAGCGGCACGCTCAATCTGCACGGCGTGACGAACCCGGTCAGCATCTCGCTGCAGGGCCAGTACGTGGATGGTCTCGTGGTGGTCGCCGGCTCAACCGAGATCGTGCTGACCGACTATGACATCGAAGCGCCCACGGGATTCCGCGTGTTGTCGATCGACGAGGTCGGGATCATGGAGTTCGAGCTCGTCCTCGAACGGGCGCCGTAGTCCGTCATTGGACCGACATCTGGTCGTTATGTGGGCTTCGAGGCCATTGCGCGAACATAACCTGCATAGTGCGATCATGAAGCGCGATCGGCATCTGCCCGCAGTGAGGCCAGGTCGAACTTGAGATTCCCGAACGAGTCCTGCTCGACGTTGGCGATCTCACCCTCCGCATCCAGGTGGCCGATGATCTGGAAGAGGTCGAGTCGCCGCAGGTCCTCCCCCGAATGTTCCATCAGCATCGTGACCGAGATGCGTTCTCGCCGGCCCAGTCGCTGAGCTTCGTCCAGCAGCGCGCGGCGGACCGTCGCGACATCGGCCATGGTGGCCTGTTCCGCTTGCGTTGCCTCACGCACTTCGTTCAGCGCGGAGAACCTTCGCTTCAACCCGTCAAACAGACCCATGACCGTCCTCCTGGTCCTGTGTCCGGCCATCCGCCAGCGCCTGTGCGATGAGACTCATGCCGTCGGAATGTCCATCCGCAAGGTCGGCCATTCTCGCGTCAACGACTCCGGCCAGGCGCCACAACGTGGTCAGCAAGGTCGCCGCGGTCGACCAATCGTCGTCGGTTGCCGGCAGCTCGTCGAGCGGAGCGTAACCGTAGGCCAGGATCACCGCCCGGCGGCCGTCCATCGCATCGGACTCGGCGCCGAACTCTTCGATCACCGCTTCAAACTCGTAGTCGGCATGCTCCAATTCGTTCCTCGCCAGCCGGACGATCCCGTGAACGATCCGCGAGTCGACGTCGTACGGACGCTCGCTGGCGGCGGCGAACCCGCGCTCGAAGGCCGCTTCAAGGTTGCCCTCGAACACGGCGATCCACGCCCGCTGAACGTCGTTATGTCCTGTCGCGAGCGCTGCGCTTCTGCGAATGTCTCGGACCGCCGCGCCTGCCCGTAGCAACGCTTCCGCGCTGGAGAGATACTCCGCGTCGCGCTCCGCGACGCCCCCGTCGGAGCGTCTCCAGGGCAGTCGATCCAGAAAGCTCATCGGTCGATCTCCACCGAATTGATAGCGTAGTGGCGTGAGTGCAGACGCCCCGATCCGGCACATCATCCACGCCGACATGGACGCCTTCTTCGCGTCCGTCGAGCAGCGTGATCGTCCCGAATTGCGCGGCAAGCCGGTGCTCGTCGGCGGCTCTCCTCAGAGCCGAGGTGTGGTCGCCGCAGCATCGTATGAGTCTCGGGTGTACGGCTGCCGTTCGGCGATGCCGATGCGGACTGCGGTGCGTCTCTGTCCCCATGCAGAGATTGTGCGGCCCCGGTTTTCTCGCTACCGCGAGGTCTCCGCTCAGGTGATGTCGATCCTGCGAGATGTCTCGCCGCTGGTTGAGCCGCTGTCGGTCGACGAAGCGTTCGTCGATGTCACGCAACGAGTCGCAGACGGCGCCACTCCGGCGGAACTGGGCCAGTGGATACGCGAGCGAGTCAAGCGCGAGACCGAACTCACCGTCTCCTGTGGCGTGGCGACCAGCAAATCGGTCGCCAAGATCGCGTCCGACCGGCAGAAGCCCGACGGTTTGACCGTCGTCGCGCCGGGCGGCGAGGCCGCCTTCCTCGCCCCGCTCCCAATCTCCGACCTCTGGGGCGTCGGACCGAAGACCTCCGATCGCCTTCGCGCGGCGGGCATCGAGACCGTCGGCGACCTCGCCGAGCGGCCGCTGGCCTGGCTGATCGATCGGTTCGGCTCGCGGGGCGAGTGGTTCTGGCAGCTCGCCAGAGGCATCGACGACCGCAGCGTCTCCCTTCAGCACGAATCGAAATCAATCTCCTCGGAGACCACGTTTGCCGAGGACATCGGCGACGAAGCCAGACTGCGGTCCATGGCATCCGATCAGGCGGGCAGCGTGGCCAGGCGCCTGGCGGAGCAGGGTTACCGCGCCCGCACCGTTCAGATCAAGCTTCGACTCTCCGACTTCACGACCTTCACCCGCCAGCGGACGCTCTCCAGCCCCACGACCGATCGCGAGACCATCGAGCAGACCGCGTTGGCCCTCCTTGGCGAGCAGCTCTCGCCCGCGCGGCGCTTTCGCCTGATCGGCGTTGGCGTGTCGGGACTCGAGCACCGACCGGTCGCGTCGCAGCTCTCGCTGTTCGACCGCTCGGGGCAGCCGGCGGCCGAGCCGCCCCAGTCGACAGCCCGGCGCGAGCGGCAACGCGCGGTCGACGATGCGGTGCGAGACCTGAATCAGAAGTTCGGCGGCGATATCGTGCACTTCGGTCCGGAATCGGGATCGACCAGGAGGACTCCATGATGCACCCGCGCGACGCGGCGGTGGTTTCGTTCGACTGTTACGGCACATTGATCGACTGGCATTCGGGAGCCAGGGCCGCTGTCGAGGCGATTCCGGAACTGTCCGGCGTGGATCGCGATGCGCTGATCGCCCGGCGGATCGAGGTCGAGCTGGAGGTCGAGCACGAATACTACCGACCGTACGACCAGGTGCTCGCGCTCTCCATCCAGCGCACCGCCGCCGACTTCGGCGTCCAACTGAACGACGACACGGCTCGATCCTTCGCCGATTCGATCGGCGCCTGGCCCCCGTTCCAGGACGCCGGCGGTTTCCTCCGCCGACTGGCAACGGTCGGCACGCCGTTGGCCATCCTGTCCAATGTCACCAGGCAGAGCCTCGGCGTCAGCGTGCGCAAACTTGGAGCGCGGTTCGACCAGCTTGTGACGGCGGAGGACGTGCGGAGCTACAAGCCCGACCACGATCACTGGCGAGCCCTCTACGACTCGCGCGGCATCTCCCCGGATCGGCAGCTGCATATCGCCGGATCGATCGCCCACGACATCCGGCCGGCCTCCCAACTCGGCGCAACGACCGTCTGGGTACGGCGCCATCACGAGCCGATCCCCGACGATGTCCAACCCGACCTGATCGTCCAGTCGCTCGCAGAACTCGGCGACTACTGGCGACTCCACTACTCGCGGTAGCATCGACAGCGCAGGAGGTTGACCATGCAACTGACGCGGATGTACCAGGGCGACGACGGCACGTCCCATTTCGAGGACATTGAGATCGCGCTGAAGGAGTTCGACTTCGGAGCGTTCACGCGCAACCTTCGCCCCGATCACATGTCGTTCCGCATCTCCCAACCCGGTCTGGTCAACGACTGGCACAATGCCTCGGCCAAGACGATGATCATCGTGATTCAGGGTTCGGTGCAGACGGAGGTGTCGAGCGGCGACGTGCGCAGCTTCGGTCCCGGCGAGATCTGCTACGCCGAAGACGTCGAAGGCCCCGGTCATCTGACGACGGATCTGGAAGGTCCGCGCCTCAGTCTGATGGTCTTCCTGCCCGACGACTTCGACGTCCACCGCTGGGCGCGTTCATTCGACGAGTAACTCAACGATCGGAGCGAAGGCCATGCAAATCACCCGCGTCTACACCGGCGACGACGGCGAGTCACACTTCGAGTCCATTGATATCGCCCTGACCGAGAGCCGCTACGGCAGCCTGTCCGACATGTTCGATGCCGAAGGCATTGTGTTCCGCACCACGCCGGTCGGCGGCGAACTCGACTTTCACAACGCGCCCCGACGACAGTTCGTCGTCACCCTGAGCGGAACCGTCGAGATCGAGGTCGGGGACGGCTCCAAAGTGCAACTGCGCGGCGGCGACATCCTGCTCGCCGACGACGTCACCGGCCGCGGCCACATCACCCGGGATCTCGAAGGTCCCCGCCGCAGCCTCTTCATTCCCCTGCCCGAAGACTTCGACGTAGACACCCTCCGCGCCTAGCACCATCTCCGATCCCCTCTTCCCCCGTTCCCTCTCCCCCCGCGCCAGCGGGGGGAGATGCCGCAGGCAGAGGGGGGGCCAGCACATCTGACCGCCCTTCCAGAGCCCCCTATCCCCCCACCTGCCCGCTCCAGCGCCAATAGTGATCGAACGCCGCGATCGTCAACGCGTGCGTGATCAGTTTGTCGTTGACCAGCCCGGGAATCTCCGAGAGCGGCACGGTCGAGACCTCGATCGCCTCGCTCGAGGTGCCCACCACGTGATCGTCATCGACGACGCGCGTCACATCCTGCGCCAGGAACGACCAGCATCGATTCTCCTGCAGCGCGGGGTTCGGATGCACCCAGCCCAGTTCGATGGCGTCCGGCGAGTGATATCCGGACTCTTCGAACATCTCCCGCATCGCCGCTTCCTTGGCCGACTCGCCCGGGTCGACGATTCCCCCGGGAATCTCGAGCGTCAATTCACGCGTGCCGTGGCGGAACTGGTTGACGAACACCACCTCGCGTTCGGGCGTGATCGGCATGATGTTGACCCAGTCCGGAAACTCGAAGATGAAAAACCGATGGTCGCGGCCCGAAGTCGGGTGACGCGAGATGTCCCTGCGCAACTTGAAGAACCTGAAGTCCTCGATGATCTCCGAACTCAGCCGCCGCCAATCGTCAATCTTGCCGTCGAGGATGCTCATGTTGCTGTGTTGATCACCCGGGCATAGGTCTCGATCTTCAAGAGAGAGTCGAGCCCCGCGTCCTGGAACTGCACCTCAAGGTTATCCAGCAACGTCGCCTTGTAGGCATCCACGTCAATACCCAGCGCCGCCACATCCCCTTTGATCCGGCGAAGGCCGAGCGCCACCGCACCGGCCAGCAGCAACTGGCTCTGCCAGATGTAGAACCGTCCCGTGTTGGGCAGCCGATCGATCAGTTGCGGCAGAATCGTGTGCAGGAAGTTGACGTGCCGCACCTCATCGCGCAGGATCAGGCGGAAAATCTGCTTGGCCAGGGGGTCGACATCGTCGAGCTCCAGCGCTTGCTGCAGGAACAGTGCGGCGAAATTCTCGCTGAACAGCGTTGACGTGAGCCAGTTCTCGACCCGGTAGAAGCCCCACGAGGCCATCCCGCCGAAGCGCTCGATCAGGAACGCTTCCGGCTTCGAGATGAAGCCGTGGCCATTCACCTCGGTCAGATAGCGGTCCAGCACATACACGTGCCGCGCTTCGTCCTGGCACTGGGCGGCAAGGTAGAGGTTCAACGCCGGATCGCGGACCTGGTGGGTGGCCTGGCTCATCATCACCTGGATCGTGTCCAGGCCCATCACCTCGAGCCCGTGAAACACGTTCATCATCCGCAACCAGGGCCCGCGTTTCGACTCGGGTATGACCGAGCCCGCCGACCAGTCCACGTCGCGGTCCGCGTTCCAGAGACGATCGCTCTGCTGGCGGAAGAGCGTCCGGAACGCGTCCGCCTGCTCCGCACTTCGATGAGGTCGGACGGCGTTTGGAGATCGCTTCATCTCGGCCGAGCCCCTTGCCTCCGCATATGCCCGATCATACCCACCGCCCCTCGCCATCGTTCTCGTCATCGAACGCAGGCTGATCGTATACTGCACGCATGGCTGATGAGGGATTCGACCTGGAAGAGACGCTGCGCGCGCTGCGCGAGGCCGACGTGGTGGTCATTGGCTTCGGCTGGTTGCAGGAACGATTGCTGATCGATGGTCGCCGAAACGACTCCGAAGGACCCTACATCCGCGTCGTCGAGCCCGTCCGCTCGCCCCAGGATCGAATCCGCGAACTGAGAAAACTCCGACCCAGCTTCGACGACCCGGAGTCGTTCGTCTTCTTCCCCTGGGCCGGCCGCGTCGACTCATTCGTCGAGGCCGAGCTGTTTGAGCGCATCCTCGAGCGCTGCGCCGGTGATCCGACCGCTGAAGACGACGCGCGCGCCGCGCTCGGGCGTCTGTACGAGCTTGACCGCGAAGACATCAGGCAGGCGATCTCCGGCGGCGACAAGTACCACACCCTCTACGAGCGCACCTCCTGACCCTCCGTTCGACCTCCGCGTCCTCCCGGCCCTCGTTATGTCACAATTGGCAAGTGTGTCCTGTTTGTCATAGGCTGCTCGCACCTATGTATGCCCTTGGACAAGGCGGAAAACGTGGCCGAGCGTAGAATCAAGGCTCGCAGCCAGGCTGCGACCGTCAACCAGCCGGTAGCCAGCTTGTCGGCTGAGCCCCAGGAATGCTCCCACTCCTGGGAGATCGACCGGCCCAAACAGCAGGTCTCGCACGGCCGCTGCTCCAAGTGCGGCGCAGAAAAAGACTTCCTCAACTACGGCGAAGAGCTGCGAATGCCGTTCGGCCGCCGCCGCCGTTCCTGAACTTCTTCGCTCTCCCTACCAAATTCTCTCCCCACGCCGTCCGGGGAGATGTCCCGTAGGGACAGAGGGGGGCGCCCCCTACGGCGCCGGCGCCGTCACTTCCACTCGCACCGCGATGATCCGCTCCCTGCCATAGAAGGCAATCTGCTCGAAAGCCGCCGGACTGAGCTGAAGATCCGTATTGGACGACTCGGACCCTCGAACGACCACCATCGCTACTGACCCCACCACCTGGTCCTGCTCTTCGTCGCTCAGCACCGTGGCGCCGGGCAGCCGCGTCAATCTCAACGTCGTGCCCACCGGCCAACGCGACGTGAACACGGTGGCCGGCTCGCTGGGATCGTAGTCCGCGCCGTCGGCGAGCGAGCGTGGAATTCCGGCCGGTACCGGCTCCGCCGTCGCCCGCTCGGCCACGATTTCCGCGCCTCCGACCTGCGCAGGGGTGACCTGTTGGTCCGAAACCGTCGGCTCGATCGATGAGATGGCCACGGTGCTCGGCTGAGCCTGAGTTGCGTCCTCTGCCGGAGTCGCGGATTCCGTGGAGTCTGCCCCGTCCGGGGCTGCGCCGTCGCCTTCGGATTGCTGTTGTTCCTCGGCAGCCACTGCGGTTGACTGTTCGGCAGCGCTCGAATCCTCGGCCTGAGCTTCTCCGGCGGCAGGGGTTGGCGCGGAGCCCTCACCCGACCCATCATCCTCGACCGCCTCCACGGTCTCTTCAACGTCGGCCGCCGGCGCATCGTCCTCTTCGATCAACAGGGTGACGCCGAAGTACACCCCAACCCCGATGCCCCCCACGATCGCAAGCGTCAGCAACGCGCCGATCGTCCGCCGGAATCTGGGGCCCAACGGGGGCCGCTCGTTCGGCAGGCGCAGGCGCTGGTTGCTGTATTGCCTGAATTCGTTGGCGCCTCGAACCCGGATCTGCGGACTGGAGAAGTCGCGGGCTCCACGCGGCTCCATTGAGTGACGACTCATACAGGCAGAGTATGACATCACCCGGAGTCCGCGGTAACGGCGAATCGCCGTCCGGCCGGGTCGCGCCGACAGGTCGGTAGGATGGAGACATGGCCGACAACATGGCGACCAGGCACATTCGCTGCCCAAACTGTTCCCGGAAGCTGGACGTCGGGATTCCCCCCGAGACCGGGCGTACGCGCAGAGTCGTCACACGCTGCGCCGACTGCAATCACGACCTGGTCGTCTCGCGCGGACAGAAGGAAGACGAGCCGCTGCGGATCAGGGCTTGCATGCGCTGGGACGTGACCTGTCCGTACTGCAAGCAACCGACGGTCGCGCGAGTCCCGCCCAAGGGCGTGCTCCGGCGCAAGGAAACGGCTCCCTGCCGACACTGTCGCAAACCGCTCATCGTCGAGCGCCGCGAAGAGGGTCAACTTGTCCTCCGCGCCCACCGGGGCATCCTCGAAGGAACGCTGCTATAGGACGCGCGCCGCAGCCGTTTATCCGCAATTGATGTAACCGCTGCTACGGAAGCGGGTCTGCTGGTCATCATCGCGCCGACGGCTAGTGACCAACCCGCCTCCCCCGACTAAAGTGCAGGAATACCAATTCCCGGCCCCGGTCTCCGCCTGAGGGCCTCAGAAAGAGCGGGAAAATGAGCGACTACGACCAGCGCGCCATCGAGATGCATCGTGAATGGGGCGGCAAGGTCGACTACGCGTCGAAGGTCACCGTCGAAAACCACGACGACCTGTCTGTTGTCTACACACCCGGCGTCGCGGCCCCCTGTCTCGAGATTGCGCGCGACCCCGCGCTCGCCCGGGTGATGACCGGCGTTGGCAATCTGGTCGCGGTGATCACCGACGGCTCCGCCGTGCTCGGACTTGGCGATATCGGTCCGCAGGCTGCACTGCCGGTGATGGAAGGCAAGTGCGTCCTCTTCCGCAACTTCGCCGGCGTCGACGCGATTCCCATCGCGCTGGCCGTCCGCGAGGTCGACGACATCGTCGCCTCGATCGAGGCGATCGCCCCCTCGCTGGGCGGGATCAACCTGGAGGACATCTCCGCGCCGCGCTGCTTCGAAATCGAGCAACGCTTGCACGACTCGCTCGATATCCCGGTCATGCACGACGATCAGCACGGCACGGCCGTGGTGGCGCTCGCCGGTGTGATCAACGCACTGCGCCTCACCAATCGCGACTTCAAGGACATTCGCACGGTCATCCTCGGAGCCGGCGCCAGCGGCATCGCCTGCGGCGCCATTCTGCGCGAGATGGGCTGCGAGGACATCGCACTGATCGACTCCAAGGGCCTGCTGACCACCGACCGCGAAGACCTCAACCCCTGGAAACGCGTCGCGGCCCAGTGGTGCGAGCATCGCAACAATCCCGACGGCAGCATTCCGCAGACCTCACAGGTGATGCGCGGCACCGACCTCTTCCTCGGCCTCGCCGGTCCGGGACTCGTGACCGTCTCCGACGTCGCCTCCATGAACGACGACTCGATGGTTTTCGCCATGGCCAATCCCACCCCGGAAATCATGCCCGATGAGGCAGCCGAAGCGGGCGCCGCCATCGTGGCGACCGGCCGCTCGGATTTCCCGAATCAGATCAACAACGCGCTCGGGTTCCCGGGCATGTTCCGCGGTCTGCTCGATGGCGGCATCCCCAAGATCGAGGATGAGCACAAGATTGCCGCGGCCCAGGCCATCGCCGACTTCGTCGAAGAGCCGACGCCCGACCGCATCGTGCCGAGCATCTTCGAGGAAGGCCTCGCCTACAAGGTCGCCGACGCCGTCCAGGCCGCCGGCTAGCTCCCCGATTCTCCCTCTCCCCCCGCTTTGCGGGGGGAGATGCCGAAGGCAGAGGGGGGCTTCCACCACAGGACGGAAGCTGTCCTACGCTCAAGCCTGCTCCGGGAGAGAGCCAATCTTCCTCCCTCTCCCTTAGGGAGAGGGCTGGGGTGAGGGTCGCTCAAGCAGACGGCTTGGGATGCCCGTACACATCCAACGCCTGCGCCAGGGCCGCCCTCGCGCCCAGCAGCGGCGCATACCCCAGCGTCACGCGCGCCCTGGAGTCGTCAATCAAATGGGGCCGACCCGTCACTGAGGTGTACGCGTCGACGTCCTCCGGCTCCGGCAACACCCATCCGGACAGACGCATCGCGTCCAGCCCGCGGGCGAAGAGGTACGGGGCATTCCAGAACCGCGCCTCCACGCCTCGCAGCTGGCACGCCTCCAGCGCAAGTTCCCGCCAGGTCGTATGCGCCGACGCGACGTGAAACACCTGGTCGACCGACTCCTCCGTCTGGCTCAGCATCGCCCACACGGCGCGTCCCAGGTCGGCGGCTGCGAGAATCGATACCGGCGCCTCGCCGCCCGCGACCAACGCCGCGCGTGGGCGAGAGATGAAGTGTCGAATCACGTTCATCACGGTGCCGCCGCCGTCACTGATCAGCGGCGCCGGTCTCAGGATCGCGAGCGGAACGCGTCTGCGGTACGTGCGCGCCACGCGCTCGGCCGCAACCCGGCTCTGGAGCGCCGGACCAATCGGCCGGGGGACCCAGCTCTCGGTCACGGGCCACGGAGGAAGCCGCCGACCGTAGGTCTCGGTCGTCGAGACGAAGACCACCTGCTCCAGTGTCTGCTGACGGCATGCGTCAAGCAGGGACGTCGTGGCGTGGACATTGGCCTCCGTGTAGGCAGAACCAGAGTGCCCCCGATCGGTCAATGACGACGCGTGAACGACGTGAGTCGCCTCGGCGACCACCCCTTGCAGCCCATCTTCTGCGTCGATGTCGAGCATGATCAAATCGAGATCATGCCGCTGCAACTCGCTCGCAATCGCCGAGCCGACCGGTTGATCGTATCCGGTCAGTGCGACTCGCATGGTTGACATAGCCCGATTCCTTGGTCGGAACAGCCGCTGCTAGCATCGCCGTTGCACAAAGAGCGTACGTCCTGGGATCAGGGGGAGTCGGATGCCCACGCTGCAACGACCGAACTGCGACATCTTCTACGAAGAGGCCGGAAGCGGACCCGCAATCATCTTCGCGCACGGAGCCGGCGGCAATCACCTCTCCTGGTGGCAACAGGTCCCGGTCTTTGCCCGCTCCTACCGTTGTGTCGCGTTCGATCACAGAGGCTGGGGCCGCAGCATTCCCAGCGGAGGTCCGGGACGCGCCGCCTTCGTCGACGATCTGCTCGCCTTGATGAACGAGCTGCGCATCGATCGCGCCGCTCTGGTCGCGCAATCAATGGGCGGCTGGACTTGCCTCGGAGCCGCGATCCAGGCGCCCGAGCGTGTCTCGGCATTGGTCATGGCCGACACGATGGGTGGACTGATGACCGAGGAGATCCGCGGCCTGTGGGAAGAGACGCGGCGCCTCGTCGAAGCCCAGGGACTCGGCTCGCTCGCCTATGACCAGAGCCTCAGGGAGCGCGATCCCGCGCTCGCATTCCTCTACGACGAAATCATGGCGATGAACCCGCCGCGCGACCCCAATCTGATCGACTCGATGAACGAACTCGCCCCCGATCCCGACGCAGTCGCCAATCTCTCGATGCCGGTGCTCTGGGTGGTCGGCGGCAACGATCCGCTGACCTCGCCGGCAATCATCCGCGCCGCCCACGCGCACGTGCCTGGCTCGCAGTACTACGAGATTCCGGCCACCGGACACAGCGTGTACTTCGAGCGGGCTGAAGAGTTCAACGGCCAGCTGAACCGCTTTCTGATCGACGCCGGCTGGGGCGCCGGCGTCTAGCCGAACGGCGACCAGGTCAGGCTCAGCGCCTGCTCCAGCGCCTGCTGCTCGTACTGCAACGACGGGTCCCAGAGCATGAAACCGACACCGCCGGCCGCGGCGGTCGCCGCGATCTGCGCGTGAACCTGCTGGGAGTAGTACGGCAATCCTCGCGCCTGGTAGTCGTGGAAGTCCTGCAGCCACGGGCGGACCAGCGCCGAGCCCGGCTCCTCAATCAGGTTCACCGTCGCCTCGACGTTCTGGTGCACGACGGGACCCGGATGCTCGGGCGGATAGGCGTACCCAAACGAACCGGAGGTCCAGCCGCTCGGGTAGACCATCGGCGAGATGTAATCGAGGTATGGCGCCAGTCCTTCGATTGACTGACCGATCCCCTGATCGTTACCGGCCGTCGAGACGACGCCGAACGTATCGAACGACACTGCCAGTCCGGCCAGGTGCAGCGCTTCGCTCGCCTCCCTGGCAAAGCCGGTGATCGCGGCCACGCGATCGGCCTCCGTATTTTCGAATCGTTCCCGCAGTCCGTTCTCATAGGGCAGGCGGACGTAGTCGTACTGGATCTCTTCGACGTAGCCGGCTGCGGCGAGTCCGATATCGATGTTGTATCGGCGCGCGTCAGGCGAGTAGGCGGACGACCAGGACGACCCCATGCCGTCGATGAACAGGCCACCGCCGAGACTGTGCAGTGCGTTGTCGGGGAACCATCTGGGATACGTCCCATCGAGGAACGTCACCACCCGGCCGATTCGATAGACCCCTTTGTTCTCAAGCTCTTCGAGGAACTCGGCGACAGACTCGCCATCGCGGACTGCATTGATCTGCTCGGTTGTCGGAGTCGACGCGATTGAAAACACCTGACCCGACTCGTCTTTCAGGTCGACCACCACGGCGTTGATCAGGTTCCGGTCGACCAGGCCATGCGCCCAACGCTGCACGGCCGGCTTGCTGACCTCGCTAAAGGGGATGTAGATCGCGCGCACGACGAGGCTGCGCAAGACGATCACCGTCCGGTCGTAGTAGATCGGCCGCCTCACCGTGTCGTAGCCGGGCTGCACGATCGATAGCGAGCCGGTTCGCTGTTCCGCGGAAAACTCAAACCGGCCGCTCGTGTCGGTCCGCACCAGCGCGCTGCCGGTGGAGACACGCGCCTCCGACGCGGGACGCAGTCGTCCACGGTCCCAGACGTAGACCCGGCCGCTGAGGTTCTTGGAGAAAGCCGCCGAGGTGATGGCGGTCGATTCGTCGGTGCTGATCTCTTCCTCGCCCGGTTCTTCGGCGTTGACGACGTGAAACGCCGAACCGGCCGCAACGATGGTCAGGATGACCCCGATGACGAGGAGGAATCTGAGAAGTCGGGCTGTCCGCAGTCCATCTTGAGAAAACACCCTGTGTGCCTAACCTCAACAGATCGCACCCATTCCGCCATCAACATTGTACACATAACCATTTGACCATTTTTTTCACACTCTCCACAGAAGGTGCACGTTTCTGTGAAATTCGCGGATAGCTGCGACTTCAGGCGCTAGGGCGCCTCACCTCTTCGCTCCTCGACCGCAATCTTGAGATTGCGCAGCCCCTGATCCGCAGCGGCCTCGATCGGCCGGATTCCGCGCCCAAAGAGGAACACATTGCTGAGCCGCCAGCGCCAGCCGAGCGGCCGGATTCGATCGCTGATGACGCAACCATCGCCGCGCCGCTCGATCTGATAGGCGTGCTGAACTCGAAATCCGATGCCCATCTTGACCTCGATCAGCAGCTCCCGCCCGCTCGATTCCGACAGCACCGTCGCCTGTCCCTCGTCCACGCCCAGTTGGGCTTCGGCTCGCAACAGCTCCCAGACGCGATGTGGCGAAGCGAAGATTTCGACCGGTTCAAGCATCGTCGGACAACTCTTCGATCAGCGCTCGCACCTGTCCGAGATCGGCACAGTGAAGCACCGATTCCGGATAGTCCAGGTTTCGATTCCGAGGCCACTCCACCAGGACGCTCCTGACTCCGCTTCTGGCCAACAGCGCGACGGTGGCGGCGTCATCGTCGATGTGCAGCGTCGCGCCTTCTGTTCTCAGGTACGCCTCCTTGTATCGAGCCGTGTTCAGCGCCGAAGCGTTCATCACCAGCTCGTCGATCAGCTCTGCAAAGCCGTGCTCAGTCAGCCACGCCTCGGTTTGTCGTCGACCGCGCTCATGTCGCCCCGTCAGCACGATCACGCGTCCCCGCTCGGACGCAGAGCGCACCGCGTCCAGCGCGTCGGGACGCGGTGGACGGAGCAGGTAGCGCACCTGGTACCAGGTCGCGGTGAGCAACCGACCGAGCGTGGTGCGTTCGCCTGTTGGAGGTTGGTCGATCTCCGCTGCCGGCTGCAGGGACACATTGCGATTGATTGCCGGATTCCAACCGAACGGCGGCTCGGCCAACACGCCGTCGAGATCGAACGACCACTGCGCCGACATCGGTTCCTTCAACGAGCGCTGATCGTCACGCCCAACCATGGTCGACGTACCAGGCCATCGTTTCCCGCATGCCGTCTTCGAGCGTCGTCACCGGCGACCAGCCGGTATCCCGTCTCAACGAAGACGCGTCGCAAATCCAGGCGTTCTGTCGCATTTCGACCACGCGCGTCCGGTCGAGAATCGGCTCGGATCGTGTCAGGGCCGCCCAGGCCTCGGAGCAGCGCGCGAATCCATGGAACACAGCCGGCGCAATCGTCGGGATCCAGAGTCGCTGACCTGCGACCGCTTCCAGCGTTCCCAGTAACTCGTTCCAGGTGAACGGTCCGTCCTCGCTTCGGATGTGGTACCTGACCACTTCACGCGGCTCCGCCCGCAGGATGGCGCCCACGGCGTCGGCCAGGTCGGGTCCGTAGATCGTGTCGACGAGATTTGAGCCGTCGCCCAGGCGCGCCGAAATCCGGCGTCGCGCCAGCCAGAAGAAGGCTTGCAGTCCGGTGTCCCCGGGCCCGTAGATCATCGGCGGTCGCAGGATCGTGATGCTCATCCGACCGGTCTGCTCGAGCAGTTCAGCTTCGCCGGCGGCTTTCGAGCGCCCGTAGGCCGACACGGGATGGAGCGCTGTGTCCGGCGATTCCGGTTTGCGGTCGGGCGCCGGTCCTTGTGCGGCGATCGACGAGATCTGGACGAAGCGCTCAACGCCGGCCGCCGCCGCCGCCTCGGCCAGATTGGCGGTACCCTCCTGATTCGTTCGCATGAAGTTCCGCTGCCGCACTGCGCGCAGCACCGCTGCGGCATGGACAACGACGTCGACGCCGTCGCAGGCCGACGCCAGGGTTTGCGGTTCCCGCAGGTCGCCGATGATCGGCTCGTAGTCCACGCCGTCGACAAACGACGTGTCGCTCGTCGTCCTCACCAACAGTCGCAAATCGTGTCCCTGGGCGACCAGCGCGTGCGCCAGGTGTCCGCCTACGAATCCGCTGCCGCCGGTGAGGAGGATTCGCATGGCTGCCTAATCAATCACGCCGTGGCGCCGTCCGGCCTCGGCGAATACCTGCAGCGCGCGCTCAAGCTGTTCGTCCGTGTGCGTCGCGATATACGAGGTGCGCAGGATCGCCTGTCCGCGGGGAACCGCCGGCGCGATCACCGCATTGGTGTAGACGCCGTTGTTCAGCAGATCTCGCCAGAACGCGGCCGTGCGCACCTCATCGCCGACCCGAATCGGAATGATCGGCGTGGCCGAGTTGGCGACGTCGAACCCCAACGCTGCAAGCTCGCGGCGCATCCGCGCGCCGATCTCCTGCACCCGCTTGACTCGCCAGTGCTCTTCGTCGATCAGTCGCAGCGCGGCGAGCGCGGCGGCGGCAGACGCCGGCGGCAACGCGGCAGTGAAGAGCATCGGTCGCGAGAAGTGGCGAATGTACTCGATCACCATCCGCGGTCCGGCGCAGAATCCACCGACCGAGGCGAGCGTCTTGCTGAACGTCCCGATGGTCAGGTCATCCGGTTCCTCGAGCCCGAAGTGCGAGCGTGTGCCGCGACCTCTGGGTCCGACCGTGCCGATCGCGTGGGCGTCGTCGACCAGCATCCGCGTGTTGTGCTTGCGGCAGACTTCGCGCAGTTCGGGCAGCGGCGCCAGGTCGCCGCCCATCGAATAGGCGCCGTCGATCAGGACGAGCCGCGGTTGGGCGGGTTCGAGATTGGACAGCACCCGGTCAAGGTGCTTTGGATCGTTGTGTTGGAATCGCGTGTATTTGCCCAGCGCCAGTCCGGCGGCGTCGTAGATCGAAGCGTGGACGTCGCGGTCCAGGACAGACACTCCGTGCCGGTCGACCAGGGCGGACACGGCGCCGAGATTCGCCAGGTACCCGGTCGAGAACACGATCGCGGTTTCGGCGTCGAGGAAGTCGGCCAGCGCCTCTTCGAGTTCCAGGTGGATCGGGCTGGTGCCGTTGAGCAGGCGCGAGCCGGTCATCGACGGCCCGTACCGCTCGAGCGCCTCGTGTGCCGCCTTGAGCACAGCGGGATGGCGTGTCAGGCCCAGGTAGTTGTTGGAGCCCAGCATGACGACGCGCTTGCCGTCGACGACGGCTTCGGGGCCCTCGTTCAACTCGATGGGCTGGAAGAACGGGTACAGCCCGGCCGCCCGAGCCTGGTCGGCGAGTTGGAAGTGGGAAACTCGCTCGAAAATGTCCGCCGACCCAACCTCGCGTTGGTGTCCGTCCATTTCCTCCATGCGCAGGCCGGCGGCCTCCGCTAACTCACTCAGCGACGGCGTATCCGACTGCGTCTGCGTCATCGAGTGACACTCCCCCTCGCGCCGACGCTCCACCCGGTAGCGAAGCGAGGCGTGCCGCACCTTTCCAGCGAGTGTACGCGACCTGCGCCGACGCTCTCGTATCCGAGTGAATCGAACTTGGGCTAGAGTGGGCGTGTCGGTGCTTCGGCGGCGAGGCGACGACCACCATGCGACTCGATATCAAGCCCGCGGCGGTGTCCGCTGCCGCCGCCGTGTTACTCCTCCTGATCCTCGATCTCACCTGGCCCGGACACGGCATCTGGCTGCTGGTGCTCGGCATCGTGCTGGCATTGACCGCGGCCGGAATGTGGTACCGGGATCGAATTGCGCCCGAGGGCGGGCCACATTCGCAGCTACCCCGTTCGCCGCTCGCCGATGTCGGCGCCTATGGACTGAGCGGCGCGCGGGTGCCCGTGCTCCAGCAGCAGCGCAGGGGCGTTCCGCTCGCAGGAGTCGTTGCGCCGGTCGCTGCCCTGGCGATCCTGCTGTTCATCGGCGGCGCCATCGGTTCGAGCGAGCCTCCGACCCCGCAGACGGTCGCCGCAGTTCAGCAGGATGTCGCAGCCATTGATCGCAGCGGCGACAGCGAACCGACGACGCCGCAGGTCCAGCCGCCGACGGCGCATCAGACCCAACAGGCGCAGACATCGACCACGGTGACCGCCGTGACCTCCACCAGGACAGCGGTCACGCCCGAGGATTCCGCCGATACCGCGGCGCAGTCGTCCAAGCCGATCAAACCGATCGTCGTGAACGCTCCGCAGCCGGCGTCGGCGGCGGATGAAACGGCGGAGGCGGAGGAGCTCGATCCCAGAGCGCTGACCGCGATCGAGTACACCGTCGAAGAGGGCGACACGCTCTACGACATTGCGGCGCGCTACGACTCGACCGTGGAAGCGATCATGGATCTGAACAAGCTCGACGCCTACAGCTTCATTCACCCCGGCGACGTGCTGCTCATTCCCCAGGTCGAGGATGAGGGCGAAGGCACGGCTGAAGAGTCCTAGCCGAACCCCAGGCGATCAGGCGTGTAGCTCGACCGTCGTAAGTTGCGCGGCGCGGGCCTGCTCGTCGGCGTGGTAAGAGCTGCGGACCATCGGGCCGGACTCGACATGGCGGAATCCGAGCGCGAGCGCTTCCTCGCGGATGTCGTCGAACTCCTGCGGCGTCACATAGCGGGCGACCGGCAGGTGCTTGGGGGACGGGCGGAGGTACTGACCCACCGTGAGCAAGTCGACGTGTGAGCGGCGCAGATCGTGCAGCAGTTCGGAGACTTCGTTCCGCTCTTCGCCGAGCCCGAGCATGAAACCGGTCTTGGTCGGGAGTCTCGGACTCCATTCCGAGGCGCGCCTCAGCAACTCCAGCGAGCGGTCGTAGCGAGCCTGGAACCGGACCCGGGGATAGAGCCGCTCGACGGTCTCGACATTGTGGTTGAGCACCGTCGGCCGGGCCGACAGGACCGTCTCCAACGCCTGCCAGTTGCCGACGAAATCGGGGATCAGCACTTCGACCGCCGTCTCGGGCCGCCGCCGCCGGATCAGCTCGATGCAGGAGGCGAAGATCTGCGCCCCGCCATCGGCGGCATCGTCGCGGTTGACCGACGTGATTACGACGTAGGAGAGATTGAGCCGTTCGACCGCCTCCGCCAGGCGCCGAGGCTCGGTCCAGTCGATGGGCGCCGGCTTTCCCGAGGTGACGGCGCAGAACCCGCAGGCGCGCGTGCAGGTGTCGCCGAGGATCATGAACGTTGCCGTGCCTCGATTGAAGCACTCGCCGATGTTCGGACAGCGCGCCTCCTGGCAGACGGTGTTCAGCGTCTCATCGCGCAGGAGTCGGACCACTTCGGTGTACCGCGGCCCGCCGGGGAACTGCGCCCGAATCCAGGACGGCTTGCGTTCTCGCGTCGTTGTCATGTCCGGCCAACCCGACCATCGGTCGGCGACAACTTCAGGTCGAACACGGCGGCGAAGGCTCGCTCCAACGCCGGCATGCACTCCGCGACTGTGAAGTCGCGTCCGGTCTCGGCCGACAGCGACGTTGCCACGCCGCCCTCGACGCCGCAGGCGCGAATGCCGTCGAACCAGGCCAGGTCGATGTCGCAGTTCAAGGCCAGTCCGTGCCGGGAAACGCCCGACTGGACGCGAACGCCGATACTCGCCAGTTTCCGATTGTCAATCCACACGCCCGGCCGTCCGCGAACGCGGTCCGCCTGGACGCCGAAACCGGCAGCCGTGTCAATCGCAACCTGCTCGAGACCTCGCACGTACCGGGCGATGCCGATGCCGCGTTCGCGGAGCCTGAGGATCGGCCAGACCACCAGTTGTCCGGGACCGTGAAACGTCACGTCGCCGCCGCGGTCGGTGTCGACGATCGGCGCCTCGAGCGGGGCGAGCACGTGTTCGCGGCCGCCCCGACGTCCCTGGGTGTACACGGGTGCGTGCTCCAGCACGGCCACAATCTCCGGCCGGCTGCCCAGGGCCACCGATTCCGCGCGATCCGCCTGCCAGGCCAGGGCGGAGCCGTACTCGACCAGGCCCAGACGGGCGATCTGAACGATTCTCGAGCGTTCAATCCCGGGTGCTTCGCGGTCCAGAACGGCCCCATGCCGGCGTCGAGACATAGCGTTCCCCGGTCGGTTTCCGTTTGTTTAAGTCTATCGAGCAGCACCGTCCGCGGCGGGTCGGTCGCGTTCCGTTGACTAGACTGAAAACACGATGACCACCTCCGAGTCCCCCTGGCAATCGACGTTGGCACGCGCGTCAGACGCCGCCGGAGCGGACGACTGGCTGGAAACGAACGACTGGATCGACTCCTTGCGGGATGTCGCGAGGCGTCGTGGACCCGAGCGAGTGTCGCGCCTGCTGCAGACGCTGCAAATCGAGGCGCAGCGCTCCGGCATCCGGTTGCCCGTCACCTCGCAGACGCCCTACGTCAACACGATCCCAATCGAGAAGCAGCCGCCCTATCCGGGCGATCTCAACATCGAGCGGCGGATCAAGTCGATCATTCGCTGGAACGCGATGGCGATGGTCGTCGAGGCGAATCAGATCAATCACGGGATCGGAGGGCATATCTCGACCTACGCCTCGGCCGCCACGCTCTACGAGGTCGGATTCAACCACTTCTTCCGCGGCCAGGACCATGCCTCAGGCGGAGACCTGGTGTACTTCCAGGGCCATTCTGCGCCCGGCATCTATGCGCGCGGTTATGTCGAACGCCGGCTCTCTCCCGATCGGCTGCACAAGTTCCGCCAGGAGCTGTCCGGCGGGCTGCCGTCCTACCCGCACCCGTGGCTGATGGATGACTACTGGCAGTTCCCCACGGTCTCCATGGGGCTCGGACCGATCCAGGCGATCTACCAGGCTCGCTTCATTCGTTACCTCGAAAACCGCGATCTGCTTCCCGCGACCGACCGGAAAGTCTGGTGTTTCCTCGGCGACGGCGAGACCGACGAGCCGGAATCGCTCGGTTCAATCGCGCTCGCCTCTCGCGAGGAACTGGACAACCTGATCTTCGTCGTCAACTGCAACCTGCAACGGCTTGACGGTCCGGTGCGCGGCAATGGACAGATCATCCAGGAGCTCGAAGCCGTGTTCCGTGGGGTCGGCTGGAACGTGATCAAGGTCATCTGGGGCTCCGAGTGGGACCAACTGCTGGCACGCGACGAGCACGGCTTGCTCGTGCAACGCATGGGCGAGGTCGTCGACGGCGAGTACCAGAAGTACACGGTCGCCGGCGGCAGCTACATCCGCCAACACTTCTGGGGCGTCGACCCTCGGCTGCTGCGCATGGTCGACGACATCTCCGACGACGAGCTCTGGCGCATGAGACTGGGCGGGCACGACCCGCTCAAGGTCCATGCGGCCTACAACGCCGCCGTCAACCATCGCGGCGCGCCGACCGTGATCCTGGCCCGCACGATCAAGGGCTACGGGCTGGGCGAAGCCGGCGAAGGCCGTAACATCACCCACCAGCAGAAGGAACTCAACGAGCGAGAGCTGATGCAGTTCCGCGACCGATTTGCGATCCCCCTGTCGGACGCCGAGGTCGTGGGAGCGCCGCTCTATCGACCGGCGAGCGAGAGCCGCGAGGCCAACTACATCGCCGAGCGCAAGGCGACGCTCGGCGGCCACGTCCCGGAGCGCCGAGCGCCCAGGTCGAACCTGACTGCACCGCCCGACGAGACGTTTTCGGAGTTCCACGAGGGAACCGGCGAGCGTGAAGCGTCCACCACCATGGGATTCGTGCGGATGCTGAGTCGCCTGATGCGCGATCGCGAACTCGGCCAGCACATCGTCCCGATCGTGCCGGATGAGTCGCGCACGTTCGGCATGGAAGGCATGTTTCGCGAGTTCGGCATCTACGCCTCGACCGGCCAGCTCTACGAGCCGGTCGATTCCGACCGCCTGCTCTTCTACAAGGAGTCCCGCGACGGCCAGATCCTCGAAGAAGGCATCACCGAGGCCGGAGCGATGTGTTCGTTCATGGCCGGCGGCACGGCGTATTCGTCGCTTAAGGTGCCGATGGTTCCGTTCTTCATCTTCTACTCGATGTTCGGATTGCAACGCTTCGGCGACCTCGCCTTTGCCGCCGGAGACGCACACACGCGCGGCTTCCTGATCGGCGCGACGGCCGGTCGCACCACGCTGCACGGCGAAGGCCTGCAGCACCAGGACGGGCACAGCCACGTGCTCGCTTCGACGATCCCGAACCTGGTCGCCTATGACCCGGCCTACGCCTACGAGATCGCCGTGATCGTGCAGGACGGCATTCGCCGCATGCACGATGAAGACGAGAGCATCTTCTACTACATCACGGTCGAGAACGAGTCGTATGTGCAGCCGCCCATGCCCGAGTCCGAGATCGTTCGCGAGGGCATCCTCCGCGGCATCTACCCGCTGGTGCCCTGCGAAGCTCCGCAAATCCGGTTGTTCGGCAGCGGACCGATCCTCAACGAGGTTCGACGAGCGCAGCAAATCCTCCGCGACGATTTCGATGTCCGCGCAGACGTCTGGTCGGTGACCTCGTACACCGAGCTCAGACGCGAAGCGCTGCAGACCGATCGCTGGAATCGGCTGCACCCGTTCGAGGAGCGGCGCACCTCATGGCTGGAGTCCTCGCTCGACGGCTGCGACGCGCCAATCGTCGCCGCAACCGACTACACCTCCTCATTGCCCGACCTGGTGGCTCGCTGGCTGCCCGGTCCGTTGACGGCACTGGGCACCGACGGTTTCGGCCGGTCCGATACCAGGGAAGCGCTGCGCGACTTCTTCGAGGTTGACGCCAATCACGTCGTGTGGTCCGCTTTGAGCGCGCTCAGCCGCCGCGACGAGATCGACGGCGACCTGCTGCTCAAGGCGCGCGACACGCTCGGCATCGACCCAACCCGTCCCGACCCGATGCTGCGTTAGGGAATCAGCATGACGACCACCGCATCCGGCGCCGGCGCTGTTCTGCTCCCCGACCTGGGCGAGGACATCGAAGAAGCCGATGTGCTCCAGATCTACGTGAGCGTCGGCGACGAGATCGTCCTGGAACAGCCGATCGTCGAGATCGAGACGGAAAAGGCCACGCTCGACCTGCCGTCGCCGACGGCCGGCGTCGTCACCGAGATTCATGTGCGCGCAGGAGACACGATCCGGCCCGGCGATCCGGTCCTCAGCGTCGACTCCGGCACATCCCCTCCCCCGCCTGCCCGGTCCCCTTCGCCTCCCGTTGAGGCAGCGCCCGAGGAGCCGGTCGTCAATTCGTCTTCGCCGCCGGTCGAGACGGCAGCCCCGGTTGAGCCCGAGCCGGCGCCAACTCCTGAACCGAAAGTCGATCGCGATCATCCCGCGCCGATCCTGCGCGTCCCGCCGGCCGCTCCGGCGCCGCTGGTGGAAGGCGACCTCGAATCTCGCCCGGTGTTTGCGTCGCCCTCGGTGCGGCGACTCGCGCGGGAGATCGGCGTCGACATCCGCACGGTCCGGGGCAGTGGCCCGGGCGGCAGGATTGACCAGGGAGACATCAAGCGTCACGCACGGGAGACGCCGTCGCAAACGCCCGATTCAGGGCATTCCGAGCGCTCTCCGGGTCCGTTGCCCGACTTCTCCGAGTTCGGCGCGGTCGACCGGATCCCCATGAGCCGTTTGCGCCGCACGATCAAACGCAACATGACCGTCTCCTGGCACGAAGTGCCGCACGTCACGCTCTTCCACACGGCCGACGTCACCGAGTTGGAGCAGGTCCGCCGCGACTACCGTGATCGCGCCGAGGAGGCCGGCGGCCGCCTGACGATCACGGCGATCCTGCTCAAGATCACGGCCGCCGCGCTCCTCGCGCACCCGCACGTCAATAGCTCGATCGACGCAGAGAACGACGAACTCGTGCTCAAGAAGTACGTCAACGTCGGCGTCGCGGTTGATACCCCCCGCGGACTGGTCGTCCCCGTAATCCGCGATGTCGACAAGAAGAACATCATTGAGATATCGGTCGAGTTGACCGATATCTCGGAGCGCGCTCGCTCCGGCGAACTGGGGCTCCAGGACTTCCGTGGGAGCAGCTTCACCGTGACCAATCTCGGCGGCATGGGAACCGGTCACTTCACGCCGATCATTCATCACCCGAACACCGCCATTCTTGGGATCGGCCGAGCGGAGAAGCGGCCCGAATGGTCCGACGTGCTCGACGGCTGGGAGCCGCGCAGCATCCTGCCGATGTCGTTCACCTTCGACCACCGCGTCATGGACGGCGCGGACGGAGCCCGGTTCATGACCTGGATCGCCGATGTGATCCGCCAGCCGCTCGTGCTGGCGCTCGGGGGTTAGCCCGTGGTCTCCGCCGGCGCAGCCGCCAACGGCGACTTCCATCTCGTCGTGCTCGGCGCCGGACCGGGCGGCTATCCCGCCGCCTTCCACGCCGCCGAACGCGGACTCGATGTCACCTTGATCGATACCCGTCCACAGCCCGGAGGCATCTGCCTCTATGAGGGCTGCATTCCCTCAAAGGCGCTGCTGCACGTGGCCAAGCTGTTGCGTGAGGCTCGCCACGCCTCGGAGTGGGGCATCAACTTCGCCGAGCCGACCATCGACGTTGACGCCTTGCGCGAATGGAAGGACGGCGTCGTCCGCAAGATGACCAACGGACTGGGCCTGCTCCGGCGTCAACACAACGTGCGCTATCAGCAGGGCTTCGGGCGCATCCGCGATGCCAACCAGCTCAATGTCGAGTCCAACGGCGAGGTCATACCGGTCGACTTCGACGCTCTGATCGTCGCGACGGGATCAACGCCGGTCGTGCCCCGCTCACTGCAGATCGAGTCCGAACGCGTCATGGACTCAACCGACGCGTTGAATCTCACCGACGTGCCCGGCTCCCTGCTGGTGATCGGCGGCGGATACATCGGCCTCGAGCTGGGAACCGTGTACGCCGAGCTCGGGTCGGAAGTGACCGTGGTCGAGGCATTGCCGCAGATTCTCACCGGCGTTGAGCGCGACCTGGTGCGTGTGCTGGAGCGAAGCCTGCGCACTCGGCTCAAGGACACCCGGGTCGACACCTCGGTGGTCTCGCTCACGGAAGTCGAGGACGGCGTTGAAGCGGTCATCGCCGACAAGGAGGGCGTCGAGAGCACCGAGCGCTTCGACCGCGTCCTGATCGCGACCGGCCGCCGGCCCAACAGCGCCGGCCTCGGCCTGCATCGCACGCAGGCGCATGTCGATTCGCACGGATTCATCGTCACCGATCAACAACGTCGGACCGCAGAATCATCAATCTTTGCGATCGGCGATGTCGCCGGCGAACCGATGTTGGCGCACAAGGCGACGGCCGAGGCGTCGGTGGCGGTAGAGGCGATCATCGGCGAACCGTCGGCGTTCCGCCCGCTCGCCGTCCCGGCGGTAATCTTCACCGATCCGGAGATCGCCTGGTGCGGGCTCACCCAGGCCGAGGCCACAGGATTGGATATCGAAGCGACGACCGTCAGCTTTCCCTGGGCCGCGTTGGGCCGAGCTTCAGCCTCGGGCCGCAACGACGGCCTGACCCGCCTGGTGATTGAGCGCGGATCCGAGCGTGTGCTGGGCATGCAGGTCGTCGGACCGGGCGCCGGCGAGCTGATCGGCGAGGGCGTGCTGGCCGTCGAGCTGGGCGCGCGCGCGGCGGACCTGGCCGAGTCGATCCACGCCCATCCCACCCTCAACGAGTCGATCATGGAGGCCGCCCAGGTCTTCTTCGGCCGCAGCCCTCACTACCTCACCCGGCGTCGTTGAGGCTGCCGCGATGCTGATTGAGCTGGGCGGGCAGACGCTCGACGCCACCGACCGCTGCCATGTCATGGGCATCCTCAACGTCGCCACCGACTCCCCGGTGGCCGATTCCATTGTCGCCGTCGGTGACGCGCCTCGGCGGGCAGCCGAGTTGCGGGACGCCGGCGCGTCGATCATCGACGTTGGCGCTCAATCGACTCGTACCGGCGCGGCGGAGATCTCGCCGGACGAGGAAATTGCGCGTGTCGCGCCGGTGGTTGAATCACTGATCGCGGAGGGACATCTGATCTCCGTCGACACCTGGACCGCTTCGGTCGCCCGGGCCGCCGTCGCGGCCGGCGCACATCTGATCAACGACATCACCGGCGCCGACCCGGACACGGTGCAGGTCGCCGTCGAGACCAACACGCCGATCGCCGTAATGCACATGCGCGGTCGCCCGCAGCGCCACCGCGAGGCGACCCACCAATACGATGATGTCAGCCTCGAGGTGCGCGACTATCTCGGCAGCCGGGCACGCCAGATCAAGGCCGCCGGCGCGCCGGAGGTCTGGCTCGATCCCGGCTTCCAGTTCGGACGTGGACTCGAAGACAATCTGCGCCTGCTCCTGGATTTGCCCAACCTCGCCAGGCTCGGACATCCGGTCCTGATCTCGGCGTCGCGCAAGGGATTCCTGGCCGAGATGCTGGGTCACGGAGAGCTGCGCTCCCACGATGCCCAGGACAAACCGGGCATGCTGGAGGCGACGGTCGCCTTCAACGCGCTGGCGGCCTGGATGGGCGCGCACGTCGTCCGCGTCCACGACGTTCAGGAGGTTGCCTGGGCGCTCAACGTCTCGGCAGCCGCACGAGCAGTACGCCGAGCCCAGGGCGCGGTAGACTCGATCCGATGATCCTGCGCACAAGGAGGTGACGCCATGCCGGTCTATACCTATCACTGCGAAGAGTGCAGCGAGAGTTTCGAGAAAATCCGCCCGATGTCGCGCGCCTCGGAACCCCACCCCTGTCCGAGCTGCGAGGCGGAGGCGGAGCGAGTGGTCTCCGGCATCTTCGAGAACAACTCGACCAAGAACCGCTCCGCCAACTTCCCCAAGCGCAAGCGCTACACCAACTGGTAACCGTCAAGCAGCAGACGCGCCACTGTCCGGAGAGCCGCATGAGCCAGCGCCCGCCCGACCCGATTCCGTTCCCACGCGACCGAATCCAACGCGGAGATCGGCGGAGTGCGCCGCCGCCTCCGCAGCAGCAACAACAGCCATCGGGGCCGGTCATCTATTCGGCCTCGGGCCAACC
This sequence comes from Dehalococcoidia bacterium, assembly GCA_965204335.1. Lineage (GTDB taxonomy): Bacteria > Chloroflexota > Dehalococcoidia > Bin125 > Bin125 > Bin125. Next base: position 2,243,181 of record OZ241982.1, read on the forward strand.
GATGCGCCGAGTCCAGCAGCAACCGGCGGCGCCTCCGCCGACGGAGCCCGTGCCGCTTCGACGACCGCCGCCTCCGGCGCAACCCGCCGAATCAACGGACGCGTCCGAGCCTCAGGAGCCGCAGGGACTGCACGGCCACGTCGCCGCCGTGATCGACTCGACCGACGCGACCTTTACTCGGGATGTGATCGAACGCTCGCACGAGTTGCCGGTCATCGTCGACTGTTGGGCGCCGTGGTGCGGACCCTGCCGCATTCTGGGACCAATCCTCGAGAAGCTCGCCTACGAGCGCGACGGACAGGTGCAACTCGTCAAGGTCAATACGGACGAGAATCCGCAGGTCGCCCAGGCGCTCCAGGTTGAAGGCATTCCGGCCGTCTTCGCATTCGTCGGCGGACAGCTCGTGAACAAGTTCGTCGGGGCCATCCCGGAGGAACAGGTTCGATCGTTCTACGACTCGCTTGTTCCCTCGGAGGCCGACATCAAGGCGGCCGAGGGCTACCGGATGATGCAGGAGAACCAGATCCCCATCGCCCGACTCCACTTTGAGTCGGCGTTGGAGGAGGACCCCAACCACGAACCGGCCGGTGTTGGGCTCGCCGCGATCCTGGTGCGCATGGGAGAGAACGACCGCGCGAAGGAGCTGGCCGGCCGATGGCCCAACCATCCGATGAGCAAGAGCGTGCTGACCTCGATGGAGCTCACGGCTGCGCTCGAGGGCTACGAGGCCGACGAGATTCGCCGCGCCGCCGGCGCGCATCCCGACGACGCCATGGCGAGATATCGCCACGGGTGTCTGCTGGCGGTCGAGAGCCAGTGGATGGAAGCGCTCGACGAAATGCTGGAGTCGGTCAGAATCGACAAAACCGCCGGCGACGAAGCAGCCCGCAAGACCTTACTCGGCATCTTCGGAATGCTCGGAGACGACCAGCCCGTCGTGGTCGAATATCGCAAGCGCCTCGGCCGCCTGCTCTTCTGATCCGCTCTCCCCCCGCGCAGCGGGGGGAGATGCCGCAGGCAGAGGGGGGCGCTCCCGATGCGCAGTGACGCTGATACCGAAGGATGCAGGCCTTCCGATGGCCTCGGCACGTTCGTAGGCCCCGGCCCTACGCCTCGTCCTCTTCCGATCCCCGCGTGTACCACTCGCGAGTCCGCCACCAGGGCATCGGGGTTTCGTCGTCGATCGGCTTGGCCCGGTTACGAATCGCCCAGATGAACACCACCAGCGTCGCGCCGACGAAGCAGAAGGGGATGAAGAGCGAGGTCGCGAGCGTTTCGTCGGAGACGTGAATCGATTCCTCTTCGTCTCCGCCCGCTTCGGCGATCTGCAAGGGCTCATGGTCAACGGCGTGCTCGGCTGCCGCCGCCGCACCCAGCGTCAGCGCACTCAACCCGGCGACCACCGCCAGGACGAGCAGGAATCGTCGAAGCTGCGCCATTGGATCACACCCCTCAACCGTTCCGACTATCGTAACTCGCCCTAGTGTCGCGCCAACCGCTGGCATGGTCAATCTCGGCCGGGCCAACGCTAGACTACGGACATGCACCCACCGACCAAATTCTCCCTGCTTGACGCCGAAGGGCGGGAACAGCAGTTCCCGCCGGACGGACCCGTGCTGCTGGCGCTCGTCAAGGAGGACTGCGACACCTGCAACCTGACCCTCCCTCTGCTCGAAGCCGTCCATCGAGACACCGCAGAAGGACTGGACGTCTGGGTCGCCGTCCAGAAGACGGACGACATCCCCGTCCTCAAGCAACGTCACGACCTGACGATGCCCTTGCTCGACGACGACGCGCTCGATCTCTCCTACGAGACCGACATCGACACGGTTCCGACGCTCTTCCTCTACGACGCGGAGCAGAACTGCACACTGCAAACCTTCGGCTTCGACAAGCACGAGTGGCGCGAGATCGCGGGCGAGTCGATGACCCTGGCCGGGCGTCCCGGCGTCGAGACCTCGATTGACTGGGAGTCGCTGCCCGAGCAGCGGCCCGGCTGCGGCGCCCGCAACTACGAGCCGGGCGTCTACGAGCGCCTGCAGGCGCTCAAGAGCGGGGATCTGCTCTCGCGACTGGTCGACCTCGCCTCGAGCGACGACATCCACGAGTTCATGTACGACCAGGGCTACACCGACGGCTTCCCGGTCGTGCCGCCGACTCGCGAGCGCGTCTGGAAGATGCTCCAGGGCACGACCCGGGATCCGCAGGAAGAAGTGGCGATCGTGCCGCCCAACCTGGCGCCGATCACCGTCGAGAAGGTCGCGATCAACGCCGTCATGGCAGGCGCGAAACCCGAGTATCTGCCCGCGATCATCGCCCTCGTCGAGACCGCCTGCACCGAGACCTTCAACATCCACGGCGTCCTCGCAACCACGATGGGCGCGACGCCGGTTGGCATCTTCAACGGACCGATCCGCGACCGGATCGGCATGAACTACCTCCACGGAGCGCTCGGCTCAGGCAATCGAGCCAACGCGGCAATCGGGCGAGCCCTCCGGCTCTGCGCCCGCAACGTCGGCGGCAGCTTGCCCGGCGGCACCGACCGCGCCACGCAGGGCGGCCCGCATCGATTGACCATGAACTTCGCCGAGAACGAGGACGCCAGCCCCTGGGAGTCCCTCGCCGTCGAGTACGGCTTCGAGCCGACCGACGACGTCGCCACGCTGATGGCGATGTCCGGCGGACCGGCCACGATCGCCGACGAACGCTCCCGCGACGGCAGAGGCATGGCCGGCACGCTGGCGATGTCCATGAGCTGCATGCAGGATCCCAAGTCACCCATGGTCGACACCCTGGTCGTACTCTCGCCCGATCACGCCGGCATCTTCGGCCGCTCCGGCTGGTCCAAAGACGATGTGCGCGAGTGCATCATGGAGGAGACGGCCATCCCGCTGAAGTACCGTCTCCGCTCGGACGACGCCGGCTGCGGTCTGCCACCGTCCGTCGTGGAGCGGTTCGGCGGCGAAGCCGCGCTCGACCTGCCGGTGCCCAAGTTCCGCGATAAGTCCAACATCATCCTCGTCGTCGCCGGCTCCCCCGCCGCCAAGTTCTCCACCATCCTCGGCGGCTGGGCCGGGGGAGTCTATTCCACGCCGACCAGCGCCAGGATCGGATCAGGCGGCGCAGAGGAGATCCGCGGCGCCCGAGACGCCGACATGGACAAGCGCGACTCCGGCGGTCGCGATCTCGGTGCGTTCGAGCCAAACGTCCGCCGGACTTGAGTCGGGATCAGGGGATGTGGAAGAGTAGACTGCGTTAGACACACGGCGCGCCGCAACCCTGCAGACGGCGCGTTGATGGAGAGGTCCAATGGTTACCCAGATCCTTGACCCAACCGACGAACGAGTGCCGATCAAGCGGCAGCTCACGCCGCGCCCCGAGGCGCTGCATGGGACGATCGCCCTGCTCGACATCTCCAAGCCGCGCGGCGACGTCTTCCTCGACCGACTCGAGGAGCTCCTGCATGAGCGCGCGCCGGGAGTCGAAACCAGGCGATTCATGAAGCCGACCGTCGCCAAGCCGGCACCGCAACCGATCAAAGATGCGATCCTGGAGGAGTGCGACTTCGTCATCGAAGCGCTCGCTGATTGAGGATCCTGCACGACGTGCAGTGTGCACGACACCGTTTTCTTCGAACTGCAGGGCAAGCCCAGCGTCTTCGTCGCCACCTCTGAGTTCATCAAGGCCGCCAGCCACCAGGCCGAACGCCTCGGACTCGAAGAGGTGCGCCGAGTCTTCATCCCGCATCCGATGCAGGACCGCACGGACGCCGAGATGCACGAACACGCCGAACGCTTCGTCGACGAAATCCTCGACACCTTGATGGCCCCCGTCGAGTAGTCCACCGGTCCCCTCACCCTCGCACTTGATGCAGGGGTGAGGCCCTCCGGTCCCACTTCCCCCCTCCCCCCGCTCCGCGGGGGGAGATGCCGAAGGCAGAGGGGGGCTCCCCCTCCACCGAACAGCCACCTAAGGCGCCACCGTGCCCGCCGAATCCGACACCTTCACGCGAATCATCGAAATCGCCGAACACGACGACGTCTACGAGTTCATGTTCGCGCAGGGCATTACCGACGGCCTGCCCGTCGTCCCGCCGACCCGCGAGCGAGTCGACCGCATGCTCGCCTTCGCTCCGGACCACTGGAGCGAATCACAGAAGATCGTCGCCACGCTCCCGCCCAACCTGGCGCCGATGACGGTCGAGAAGGCCGCCATCAACGCCGTCATGGCCGGCTGCAAGCCCGAATACTTCCCAACCGTGCTGGCCTCGGTCGAGGCCGCAGCCGGCGGACGCTTCCCGCTGCACGGCTCGATCGCGACCACCGCCGGACTCGCCCCGATGATGCTCGTCAACGGACCCGTCCGCGAACAGATCGGCATGAACTGGGGTCTCAACGCGCTCGGTCAGGGCAACCGGGCTAACTCAACCCTTGGCCGCGCCCTCCGACTCATGCTGCGCAACATCGGCGGCGCCGTCCCCGGAGAAATCGAGCAAGCCATCCAGGGCGGCGGCCACAAGTGGACCCTCAGCTACGCCGAGGACGAGGACTACTCCCCCTGGGAGCCCTACCACGTCGAGCACGGCTACCAGCCCGGCGACAGCGTCGTCTCGCTCATCCCCATCACCGGCGGCCCGCGCGTCTGCATCGATCAGACCAGCCGCAACGCGCGCGCCCTGACCGGCTCCATCTCCATGGCCTTCCAACAGGTGCTCAAGCCGAGAGGCCAGGTGACCCCGTCGATGTTCGTCATCAGCCCCGAGCACGCCGACGTCTACCGCGCCGACGGTTGGTCCAAGGACAACATTCGCGAAGCGATCATGGAGTTCACCGCGCTGCCACTGCGCGAGCGCCTGGCCACGCCCGAGATGGGCGGCGGCATCGGCGATTTCCTACCCGAGAAGTACGGTTGGACGGAAGCGGACCTCGACACCCCCATGTCCAAGGTCGCCGATCCCTCATTCATCAACATCACCGTCGCCGGCAGCCACGCCGGCAAGTGGACCAGCATCTACCAGGGCATCTTCGGCGACGGCGACGCGACCCAACCGGCGCCGGTCTTCAGCCCGCCCTCAGCCAAAGTCCGTACATGACCACTTCGGCCGATCATCGCGCCGACCTCCGCGCCCGGCTCGCGACGCAACCGACAATCGACATCGACACCGGCTCACGCACAATCAGCCTTCGCTCGCGCCACGGGCTGTTCTCGGCCAGAGCGCTGGACGAGGGCACGGCGCTCCTGCTGGACGAACTGGACGCGCTCGATCCAATGCCTCGCGTGCTCGACATCGGCTGCGGCTACGGAGCCATCGGCCTCACGCTCGCCGCGCGCTGGCCGGCATCCCGGATCGATATGGTCGATACCGACATCCGCGCCGTCGAGGCAACGTCCGGCAACATCCAACGCAACCGCCTCGACAACGCAACCGTGACGCTCAGCGACGGAATCCGCGAGCTTCGCCAACACGCGTCAACCTACGATCTCGTCGTCTCCAATCTCCCCGCCCAGGCCGGCAATGACGCCATCGATCAACTCCTGCTCGATGCGTACGACGCCCTCAGGAACGGCGGATCGTTGGCCGTCGTCGCGGTCAACGGCCTCCGGCGCTATCTGCAGAGACGCCTGGCCGACATCTTCGGTTCGCGGCATGTTGCCAAAATCCATCAGGGACCCCGACACACCGTGCTCGAAGCCGCGAAACTGTCCACATGAGTGCGAAATCGTCATCGCCCCCGCCGACGCGTCCCGGCATGAGGGAACCGCTCCGACTCCGCGAGTTCCGCCTCCTGCTGGCCGGCTTCATCGTCGGCCAGTCGATGATGCCGCTCCAGTTCGTCGCCTCGATCGCCTGGATTCAACACGTCGCTCCCGACGACATCGAAATCCTCATGGTCGGTGCGATCGGCACCATTCGCGGCATCGGCATGATCGGCTTCGGTCTCTTCGGCGGCGCATTGGCCGACCGCTTCGACCGCCGCCGACTGTTGATGGTCACGCAGGCGATCGCATTCGTCAGCAACATCCTGATCGCCGTCATGATCTGGACCGGTTCCGGCGGCACGACCGACATCATCATCTTCTTCGCGCTCACGATCGTCGCTTCCGCCGCCCATGCGATCGACGGACCGACCCGCAACGCGATTACCCCGGAGATCCTTGGCCCGCGCCTCACGCCGTCCGGCATCGCGTTGAACTCGGCCGCGATGCAGTTCGCCATGCCTATCTCCATCTTCGCCTCGGGCCTGATGATCGACCATCTCGGCCACGGCGCGGTCTTCGCCATCTCGTCGTTCGGCCACCTCGGCGAGGTCTTCATCCTCGCGATGATGGCCTACCGCACCGTCTTTTCGGCGGCCCACATGGCCACGCGCGGTCAGGGACCCGGACAAGCGGTCAGGGACATCGTCAACGGACTTCGCTTCGCCAGATCCAGGCCCGTTGTGCTCTGGACCGTGTTGATCGTCGTCCTGATGATGTCGCTGATCATGCCGCCGACCGGCACGCTCGGCCCGCAGTGGGTGACCACCGTGGTCGGCGCATCGTGGTCGCAGTTCAGCTACATCGCCGTCTTCTGGGGCGGCGGCGCAATGATCGCCTCGCTCTTCCTCGTCCGGTTCTCCTGGATAGAACGCAAGGGACTGCTCACCGCCATTGGCGTTATCACAATGGCGCTCGGATTCGTCGTCTTCGTCAACCCACCGAGCGTGATCAACGCCATGATGGGCAACCTGATGCTCGGCATCGGCATGTCGATCGCGATGGTCTCGGCCAACGCCACCCTCGCCCACGAAACGCCAAACGAGATGCGCGGACGGATCATGGGCCTGATCTTCCTCGGCATGGGCATCGCCCAGGCGGTCGGTCTGCCGCTGGGCGCCGTGGCGCAGTCGCTGACCATGGAAACGCTGTTCCCGCCCATGTCCTACGCCGTGCTCGCCTTCCTCGCCGCCATCATCATCCTGCGGCCGGTCATCCTCCGCGCCCGGGTCCCGCAACATCCACCGGAACCGATCGCCCAGGCAGTCGAGACCGGCCGCACCGTGCTCAACGGAGCCGCCACCTTCATCCTCCGCTCCGCCCCAAACAAAGCCCGCTCCTGACCCGCTCTCCCAATCCCCTCTCCCCCCGCCGCAGGCGGGGGGAGATGTCACGTAGTGACAGAGGGGGACACGCCCCACGTCGAGCGGCTCCCACTCGCAGCGAACCCGATACCATCAGAACACTAGTGCTATCCCCGCCCAGGAGGAGTTCTCCGATGCCCAACCCCTACCACTTCCGCGCCACCATTGACCGCCTCTGGCGACAGGCCAACGGCAACGCCCCCGCCTACAAGCAAGTCAACGCCCTCGACGCCATCGTCCGCGAAATGTTCGCCCCCAACGACCGCGCCCGCCGCAACCACCGGCTCTACCTCGCCACCGACCCCTACGACGTCGCCCGCCATCTCCTCCGAGACCTCCACGACCGCGCCGACTCTCTTCGTCTCCCTCTCCCTCTGGGAGAGGGCTGGGGTGAGGGTTCCCCCGCAAAACTCGAAGTCGCCCCCGCGCAGGCGGGGGCCGCCCCCGCAAAACTCGAAGTCGCCCCCGCGCAGGCGGGGGCCGCACCGACTGAGGATGACCCAACCGAAGAAGACGACGACCCCCTGTAACCGCCAACCTCATCCCGCTGCCCCGCTCTTTTTTTCTCTCAGGCGATCACCCGACCACGGCCCCGCCGTGCCCGCGCCCGAGCAGCCAGCCGATAGCACTGCGATAGCATTCAAGCGAACCAGCATGACCGCCGAGGGAGCACGCCAGATGGAATACCGATTCAGCGACCGGGCCCTCGCCTTTGAGGCCGAAGTCAACGAGTTCCTCGACCAGGAGTGGACCCCGGAACTGCGGGCGACGATCGGCGACCCGACGACCGACACCATGACCGAAGAGCGCGGCTTCCGCAGGCTGCTGGCCGAGCGCGGCTGGCTGACGATGTCCTGGCCCGCCGAGTACGGCGGACAGGAACGCTCGCTCGAGGAGCAGTACCTGTTCTGGGAGGCGATGAACTATGTCGGCGCGCCCCAGGCGACCGTCGCGACGCAGCAGGTCGGTCCCACGCTGATGCGCTTCGGCACCGAGGAGCAGCAAGAACGCTTCCTCCCCCCGATCGCCCGCGGCGAGGTTGAGTTTGCCCTCGGCTACACCGAGCCCGACGCCGGCTCCGACCTCGCCTCCCTGCAACTCCGCGCGATCAAGGACGGCGACGACTACGTGCTCAACGGCACCAAGCGCTTCACCTCGGGCGCGCACCGCAGCGAGTACGTCTGGCTCGCCACCCGCACCAATCCCGATGCGCCCAAGCACCGCGGCGTCTCGATGATGCTCGTCGACATGCAGTCGCCGGGCATCACCGTCCGGCCGCTCTGGACCATGGCCGGCTACCGCACCAACGAGGTCTACTTCGAGGACGTCCGCGTCCCCACCAGCGTGCTCGTCGGCGAGGAGAACCAGGGTTGGTACTACGCCGCCCACGCACTCGACCGCGAGCGCATCTCGATCTTCACCGTCTCATCCGTGCGCGCCGTCTACGACCGCCTGATGGAGTGGGCCCGGTCCGACACGCCCATGGGCCGGCCGATCGACGATCCGGGGATCAAGGGCACGTTCGCTGACTTCAAGGTCCAGCTCGAGGTGTTGCAGCACCTCAGCTACCGCATCCTCGACATGCTCAAGCGCGAGGAGTCGCCCAACTACGAAGCGAGCCAGGTCAAGATCTTCTCGACCGAGATGATGCAGCGCCTGCAGAACTTCTCGCTCCACGCCATGGGCCTCTACGGGCAGCTCAACGGCAACGACGAGCGAGCGCCGATCGACGGCTCCGCCGAGAACGGCTACCTCGCGGCCGTGATGCCCACCTTCGGAGCCGGCGGCAACGAACTCCAGCGCAACATCATCGCCCAGCGAGGCTTCGGCCTCCCCCGCGCCTAGAGTCCCCTCTCCCTCTGGGAGAGGGTGAGGGTGAGGGTTCCCCTCTCCCCCCGCTTCGCGGGGGGAGATGCCGAAGGCAGAGGGGGGCTCCCTCCTAACTCAGCGCCTGCATGTGCGCCTCGTGCGCAATCAACCAGGCTCGCGCATTGGGCGCAATCGCTTCCGGCAGCTGCGGCAGCGTCTCGCGCAGCCAGCGCAGGTCGGACGGCGTGTCGAGGTCGAAGGCCCAGACGTCGATCCGCGCCTCGCGGAACGGCACCCCCATCTCGCCCGCCGCGGCCGCAGACTGCTGATGCGCGCGCGCCGACGAGGGCCCGAACTGCGGCGCGATGACGTCGGGCGGCCGCAGAAACAGTCCGTTCGTGCCGCCGTCGTGCGCCGGCGCGACGACCACCGCCGGACCGTCGGGCGCGGTCGAGACCATCAAGTCGACCGCGTCGGGGGTAATCAACGGCACGTCGGCGGGCACGATCAGCATCGCGTCCGACTCGGCCAGCGCCTGCTGCGCGAACTGCACCGCCCGGTTGTAGCCGAGACGCAAATCGGTCTGATCCAGGAATCCGACCCCCAGCCGGGCCGCTTCGTCGCGGGCCGCCGCATCCCGCGAGGCGATCACCACCTCGTCGACCCGCTCGGCCGCGACCAACGCCGCGACCACGTCGTCCAGCATCGCTCGAACCAGCGAGTTGCGCTCCTCCAGATCGAGCAGCGCGGCGAGCCGGCGCTTGCCCGCCGGCAATCCCCGCACCGGCACCACGGCCACCACCCCGCTCGGCTCAGCCGTCATGGAGCGCCGCCTTCAGGGTGCCCGAAGCCAGCGCCATCTTCGCCTCGACGTCCGTCATCAGCGTCGGCATTACCGCAACTCGCATCCGCGTCTCTGCCTCAATCGCGTCCGCCAGCGGCGCATCTGTCTGGTCTAGCACAAACACGTCCGCCAAATCCTCGTACAATCGTGCGACACCCAGCGCCGACACGTCGTGTCCCAGTGATTGGAGAATGTCGGCGGCCGGACCCTTGACGGCCTCTCCCCCGATAATCGGGCTGATCGCCGCGACCGGGGCCCGCGAGTTGACCACCGCGTCACGCATGCCTGTGACGCTCAGGATCGGCTCGATGCTCAGGAATGGGTTGGACGGCGCGATCACGATGACGTCGGCTTCGAGCAGCGCGTTGATGACTTTCGGCGTCGGCTGCGCGGTGTCGATGCCATCGAAGCGGATGGCCCGAACGGTGTCGGAAGCGCGGCGGCGCACGAAGTAGTCCTGGAACGCGAACTCGCCCGCGTCGGTGTCGACCATGGTGCGCAGGCGGTCGTCGGTGACGGGTGTGATGAACAGCTCCAGGCCCGCCCGTTTCGCGAGGTCGCGGGTTACGGTGGAGAGCGGATTGCCCTGGCTGAGCCAGTGCGTACGGAACAGGTGCGTCGCGAGGTCGAGGTCGCCGATCATGAACCAGTCCGGCCCGCCCAGCTCGGACAGCCGGTCGAGCGTGCGGCGCGACTCCCCGCGCAACCCCCAGCCGGTCTCCGGATTGACCATGTCGGCCAAGGTGTACATGACCGTGTCGAGGTCGGGCGAGATGTGCAACCCGGCCCACTCCATGTCGTCGCCGACATTGACGATCGCGGTCACGTCCCGTGCCGGCAGCACTCGCACGAGACCATCCAGGAATCGTGCCGCACCGACACCACCCGCCAACACCGCGACCCGTGTCACGCGTCACCCTCCGCCCCGTCCGCGAGCGCGAGCACGAGATCGAGGTCGCCGTCGTCCCGCTGCCGAATCGCCGCTCGACCGGCCTCAGATTGAAGGTCCAGGTCCAGACCGTCTCCCAGGACGGCGTCGTTGTCCAGCTCCCAACCGATCACGGTGTACTGTCCGGCGACCTCCAGGCTCAACTCGGCCTCCTCCAGCTGGCCGTCCCGACTGATCACCAGTCGCAGCGCGGCGTCCATATCGTCGGCGACAATCTCAAGATGGCGGCTGCCGTCGAGTTGTCGTTCGTCTTCGACGACGGTGGCGATCATGGAAATCTGGCTCACGTCAGGATCGTACAACCGACACTGGATAACTCGGCATTGACCCACAGCACCGATAGCGGGACTCTTCACAGACATGCTGATCGACATGCACACGCACACCTCGGTCTACTCGACCGACAGCAACCTGCTGCCTGTCGACTCGCTCGCCCGCGCGGTGGAGAGCGGCCTGGACGGCGTCGTCCTGACCGAGCACGACGTCGTCTGGCCTCGGGAGCGGGCTGAGAAGCTGTCGGAGGAAGCCGGCATTCTGGTCATTCATGGGGTGGAAGTAACGACCGAGCTAGGCCATGTGCTCGTCTACGGTCTGGAGGCGCTGGTGCCGCGGATCACCGACTCCAGGCGACTGCGCAAGCTGTGCGACGAACAGGGCGCGCTGATGTACCTGGCCCACCCGGCCCGCGATCCCGGCTTGCGCGTGCCGAAGGAAGCCATGGAACTGTTCGACGGCGTGGAAGGTCTCAACGGCTGCGACGGGCCGCTCCAGAACCAGAGCGCTCGCTCGCGGGGCCGGACGCGCCCGCTACCGCCGATCGGGGGCAGCGACTCTCACGCGCTGCACGAGGTCGGCACGGCGGCAACCGAGTTCGCCGCCCGTATCGAAACGCTCGCTGATCTGATGGCGGCGTTGCGCAGCGGCGACTACCAGCCCATTGCCTTGCCCGACTAAGCTCAGGACTAAATTCAGGTCAGGGAGCCATCTGCGTGGGCCGCTTCGATCCGCTGCCGACCGACCCGTATCAGCGCCCGCCCGGAACGTCCGGTCACTACGGCGCGATCTGCGCCGCGTGCCGGGAAGATACCCGCCTCGGGACCAAGTTCTGCACCAGCTGCAACGCCCTGCGCGACGACGCCGAGCGCGGTCATACGATTCGCTACGCCGCGTCCCGCTGGATGCGCCTCTGGGCCCGACTGCTCGACACCCTGATCGTGGTCGGCCTGGGGATGCTGGTCTTCTTCGTCCTCGACGGCGCCGGCTTCATTGACGTCGACGTCGAGAACGCGGGCGACATCAACGTCAGCGATCTGAACGTCAGCACGCTGATCGCGACCGGCATCTGGTTCCTCTGGTTCGCCCTGGTTGCTCCGCGAGGCCAGACCCCGGGCAAACAAATCCTGCGTATGCGGATGATCTCGGACGACGCTAGCGACTTGCCGACTGTGAGAAACTGGATGCGTGAGGGGCTCTTCCAGTTCTTCCTGATCGTGCCGTCGCTGCTCTCCGAACCGATCGTCTCGCCGCCCGACGGCGTTGTCCAACTCCTGAGTTTCGCGCCGCTGATCACGCTCGTCGACATCGCGTTCATCTTCGCCGGATCAGACCGGCAGACGCTTCACGATCGCATCTTCAGCACGCTGGTCGTCAGCATTCGGCCCGTGCGGCAGACCAGCGCCGAACTTCGTGCCCTGTGACGCAGTTGACGGCGCGTACGTTCGTGCTTGAGTGCGACGTCTGCCACCGGCCGTCCGGGCCCGGAGCCTACTTCTGCGCAAGCTGCGATGTGCTCGACATCGGTCCCGATCGCCGCGCCTACGCCGCAACGCGCTGGGCGCGGCTTGGCGCATTCGCGCTGGATTACCTCATCATCTGGCTCACTGGAGGAATCGGCTGGCTGATCTGGCTGGCCATCGTGGCGCCGCGAGGGCAGTCTCCGGGCAAGTCGCTGCTGGGGCTCCACATTGTGCGCACCGACGCCGCTACCGCCTCCGCCGGATATGTCTGGCTGCGTGAGTTCGGCTGGGACGCTGCCATCGGCGTGGTCTCCGTGGGCCTGCTGGTGTTGCTGGGCGCGGTCGCGAGTTCGGTCGGCGAGCTGTTCCTGCTCTGGTTCTGGCTGACATTCCTGTTCTGGGCGTTCTCCCTCCTCGACGCCGCCTGGCTGCTCTGGGATCGAGATCGGCAAACCCTGCACGACAAGGTGCTCGGCACCCTCGTCGTCGAGCGCGCGAAGGAGCCTCGTTGAAGCGGCGCCGGCTGTTCTAACCTCTCGGCGGAAGGCCGATGATGTCGTCGCCAAGAACCAGCGCGCTGCGCGCGGAGCACTGCCCGATCTGCGAGGAGTATCCGGGCGTGGGCGCATTTTGCAGCGCGTGCGGGGTGCTCACCTCGCATCCGACCTCCGGCGACTACGCCGCTCCCTACCTGCGCCGACTGGGCTGCGAACTGCTCGATCTCCTGATCTTCCTGCTGCTCCCGATCTGGCTGTACTGGATGTGGTTCTCCGCTCGGGATGGCCAGTCGCCGGCCAAATCGCTGCTGGATATGTACGTGATCCACGAGTCGGGTCAGCCGATCAGCCCTCGGCGGATGTGGGTCCGCGAACTCCTGATCAAGCGCCTCCTGCTTGGCCTGGTCGGTTATGCGATCAGCCTGCTAGGACCGATCATCAACGCCGGCTGGATCCTGTTGAATCCCGACCGTCAATGCATTCACGACCGCATGGTGGGAACGCTCGTGGTGATCCGACGAGAGGCGCCCGAACTGGCCGCGGACAGGAGAGAGCAGGCGCTCGAAGACGTCATCATGCCTCCGCCTGCGCCGCGTGGGCCGCGAGTGAAGCCGATCCCACCCGCGCCTGCGCCCTCCCCGTCTGCGGCGAACGCACGGCAACCGCAACCGGCTCAGCCGGCCAGGGTTGCGCCAATGTCGCCGGAACTGGAAGCGCTGGAGCGGGACAAGCCGACGCTCTCGCAGACCGAGTACGAACGCCGCCGCCGAGCACTGATCAGGGAGTGGCAAGATACCCGCGAGAGCGCGCGGGAGTGACGGGTCTCGGGATGCCCCCTCTGCCGTCGGCATCTCCCCCCCGCACAGCGGGGGGAGAGAGGAACCGTTACGAGCAGCCGGAAGTGGCGCCGCAGTTCATGCAGCGGAAGCACGAACCCGAGCGCACCATGATCGAGCCGCACTCGGCACAGGGCGGCGCGTCGAGCTGATTCTGGAAGCCGATCGCCGAGGCGTCATCGACGAGCGGCAGCGCGGCCGGCGTGACGGGAGTGACCGGAGCCGGTCCGGCGTCCTCGTCCGCCAGCCTGACCTCTTCCGGCGACATCGCCATCTGGCCTTGCTTGGCGATGGCGTCCGCCGTGTCGCCGGCCAGGTACTTTGAACCCATCCAGCGGAAGACGTAGTCGAGAATCGAGTCGGCGTGCGGGATCTCACGGGACCGCGTCCAGCCGCTGGGCTCGAAGCGCATGTGCGCAAACTTCTTCACCAGCGTCGAGAGTGGAACACCCGACTGCAGCGCGACGGAGGTCAACGTGCCGACCGCGTCCATCAGTCCGGAGACGGCCGAGCCTTCCTTCGAAATGTGGACGAAGACCTCGCCCGGTTTGCCATCGGCGAACTCGCCGATCGTCATGTAGCCCTCGTGCTCGCCGATCGTGAACTTGTGGGTGAGCGCCTTGCGCTCGTCGGGCAACCGATGCCGCCGGTAGGCGGGCGGCGACTGTGCGTTCTCGATCACGACCGGCGCGTCGCTGGGCAGCGATGGGCCGGTTTCGAGCGGCTCGGCGGCCTTGGTCCGGCCGCTGCGCTCGCCGGTTTCGAGCGGCTGGATTCGCTTCGAGTTGTCGCGATAGATTGCGACCGCCTTGACGCCCAGCTTCCACGCGTCGATGTAGGTCTGCATGATCTCTTCGACGTTGGTGTGCTCGGGCACATTGACCGTCTTGGAGACTGCGCCCGAGAGGAACGGCTGGACTGCGCCCAGCATGCGGATGTGCCCGAGCGGCGCGATGCTGCGCTGACCGTTCTGCGCCTTGAACGCGCAGTCGAAGATCGCCAGGTGCTCGGTGTTGAGTTCGGCCGCGCCTTCGATCGTGCCGGTGTCGTCGATGTGCGAGCCAATCCGCTCAATCGCATCGTCCGAGTAACCCAGGCGCCGCAGCGCCGCCGGCACCGTGCGGTTGACGATCTTGAAGTAGCCGCCGCCGGACAGATTCTTGAACTTGACCAGCGAGATGTCTGGTTCGACGCCGGTCGTGTCGCAGTCCATCATGAACGCGATCGTGCCGGTCGGGGCCAGCACGGTCGCCTGCGCGTTGCGGTAGCCGTGCGCCTCACCGAGCTTGACCGCCTGGCGCCACGCGTCCTCGGCCGCAGCTCGTACGACGGCGGGGACGCTGTCGAGCCCTTCGATCCGCCCGACCGCCGCCTGGTGCTTGCGCATCACGCGCATGAACGGCTCGCGGTTGGGAGCGTATCCGCTGAAGGGGCCGATCCGCTCGGCCATCCGCGCCGATTGCAGGTAGGCCTCGCCGGTCATCAGCGCCGTCACCGTGGCCGCGAGGGCGCGGCCGGGCACCGAGTCGTAGGGCAAGCCGCGGGCCATCAGCAGGGCGCCCAGGTTGGTGTAGCCCAGTCCGAGCGGCCGGTACTTGTCGGAGTTCTCGCCGATCAGGTGAGACGGGTAGGACGCATTGGAGACGAGGATCTCCTGCGCCGTAATCATCACCCGGCAAGCGTGCCGATACGAATCAACGTCGAACTCGTGCGTTTCCAGGTCGTAGAACTTAAGCAGGTTCAGCGAAGCCAGGTTGCAGGCGGTGTCGTCGAGGAACATGTACTCCGAGCACGGATTGGAGGCGTAGATCCGGTCCGTGTTCGCGCAGGTGTGCCAGTCGTTGATCACCGTGTCGAACTGCATCCCGGGGTCGCCGCACTGGTGTGTCGCCGCCGAGATCGCGCGCAGGATCTCACGCGCCGGAATCTGCTCCACCACCTCACCGGTCACCACCTCGCGCGTGGCCCACGTCCCGTTCGCTTCGACCGCCTGCATGAACTCGTCGGCGACGCGGACGGAGTGGTTCGCGTTCTGGAACGAGACCGACGAGTAGGCGTCGCCGTTCAGCGAACCGTCGTAGCCGGAGTCGATCAACGCCCAGGCCTTACGCTCTTCGTCGGCCTTGCAGTTGATGAACTCCATCACGTCGGGGTGATCGGAGTCGAGGATGATCATCTTGGCCGCGCGCCGCGTCTTGCCGCCCGACTTAATCACGTTGGCGAACGCGTCGTAGCCGCGCATGAACGAGACCGGACCGGATGCCTTGCCGCCGCCGGTCAGCGATTCCTTGCTCGAGCGCAGCGTCGACAGGTTTGAGCCCGTGCCGCTGCCCCACTTGAACAGCAGCGCCTCGCGCTTGGCCAGGTCCATGATCGACTCCATCGTGTCTTCGACGGAGTTGATGAAGCAGGCCGAGCACTGCGGCGTCTCTTCGATCCCGACGTTGAACCAGACCGGCGAGTTGAACGCCGCGTACTGGTTGATGAGCAGGTAACGCAGCTCCTGCGAGAAGGCCGAGGCGGCCGCGCCGTCGCTGAAGTAGCCGCCTTCGCGGCCCCAGCGCGTGATCGTCTCGACGACGCGGTTGACGAGCGTCTTCATCGAGGACTCGCGCTGCGGCGTGCCCGCTTCGCCCCAGAAGTACTTCGAGGCGACGATGTTCGTCGCCGTCTGCGACCAGAACGAGGGCGTCTCAATGTCGGTCTGCTCGAAAATCGTGTCGCCCGTGTCCGACGTGATCGCGGCGGTGCGATAGGTCCACTCGATCTGGGCGTAGACATCCTCGCCCGGCTGGGTGAAGTGCCGCCGGATCAGCGGCTCGCGCACGACGCGAGCGGCAGGCGGCAGGACGGCATGCTCCTCGGCGCCGGCCTCCGCCGAAACGGCAGCGGTCGCCTCTTCCGATACGTCGGAGTGGTCATCTGCGCGCGTCATTTCCTGTACCCTTCGATTTCCAGATTAGTACACCCGTTCCCATGTGGTGACCGGTTCGGGTGTGGTGATAATCGGTGCTTATGTCTCCACCGTTTGAAAGCGCTGAGCAACGAGGCTACTCTTCGCGCCGCAACTGATCAACTGGGTGATCTGATGGACATTTGCGGGAGACTGAGTATAGCTGCTTTGCTGCTTGTCTGCGTATCCAGATTCCGAAGCGGCTGACGCCTCGGGCCATATCGCCGAGCATGGGTAAACTAGACCGACTGGCCGACACCCCTGGTCAGCTACCCACAACCCAACAAGAAGGTGGTTGACAACACGTGGACGCTCCCATTCACCTTCCCCTCTTGCCCTGCGGCATCGGTTCGACTCGACATGCCGATGCCGGGGAAGCCGTCAGCGAGATCCTCGAGGACTACTGGCGGCTTCCGTTCTGGCCGCAACTGCCGAATCGCACGCCGGAAGAGTTGATGATCCCGCAAACCGGCCTGTCGTTGCCGGGCGCATCGTGGGACGGCGAGGTGCTCACCTGGTCGGGCGAAATCTCCGACACAGATCTCGCCAACGCCACCCTGCCGCCAAGAGATCGCGCCGCCGGCCTGTACGAACTGCTGGAGCGGCTTCCCGGCGTCGCCGATGAACGCAAGTCCAGGGTGGTCAAGGGACAAATCATCGGGCCCGTGACGTTGTCGCGATGGTCGCAAGACCGGAGTGGGCGCTCGCCGCATGAAGACCTGGAGTCGCTGCAGCGGCTCGGAGCCTGGCTGGGCGCCGCCGCGGCGCAACAAGCGCAGGCCTTTCAACGCCTCGGTTACCAGGCCATCATTCTCTTTGACGAACCCGAACTGGCGTCGGTCGGCGAGCCGACGATACCGCTTCCCTGGCGCGAGGTCACGCCGGTGCTTCGCGCCGCGATCGAGCCGGTGCAGCGCGTCGGCGCCCTGGCCGGGTTCCACTGCTGCGCATCCCCGAACTGGACCAGGATCCTCGACTCGCGTCCCAACCTGATCCACTTCGATGCCCGCGAGGGCCACGTGGACGACGTGATTGAGCACCACCGCGCCGTGCGTGAACACGTGGCTCGCGGCGGCTACCTCGGCTGGGGTCTGTGGCCCACCGACGGGATGGGGCCGTTGCCGTTCGATTCCAAGGACATGCAGTACTTCCTCGCCAACAAGGCGCGAGATCTCTCATTCGTCGACGCTTCGGTCGGGCTGATATTCAAACGGTCGATGCTCACCGGCGTGTGCGGCGGGGCGGGACTCGACGAGACGACCGAGCGTCAGGTTGCGCGAGACCTGGAAGAACTGTCGATGGGAATCCGCCATCGGTATTGGATCGCCGCGACGACCGACGTCGACCCAGACGCGCCGCTGACCTGACGCTCCGAAGTCAGTCGCTTGCGCTGTAGCGTTCCAGGAACTCAAGCATCAGGCGGTTGACGTCTTCGGCGCCTTCTTGCTGAACCCAGTGTCCGCAGTCGGGCAGGTACATCAGCTCGAATGGGCCGGCGAACAGACCGTCCATGTCCTCGGTGAGTTCCTTGCCCAGCGCGGTGTCCCGTTCGCCCCAGATCAGCAGCGTCGGAGCGGAAATCCTGGGAAACTCCGAGGCCGCCGCGGTGGTCGGACCGAAGACTCCGTCCAGTACCTGCGCGAGTCCGGGGAACTGGGCGCTCAGCCGGGCGCGAGATTCCTTGACTCCGACCCGCACCGCCGAGCGATAGAAGTTCAGCGGTCCGCCGAGTCCATGGCGAGCCGCGGCGCGCCGATACTCCTGCATAACCTCCGCCGGAAACGCCTCGGGGTGTGCCGCCGTGTCGCGGAACACCCAGCCGACGCGCTCATAGTCATTGGTCGCGAGCCAGCGCTCGGGCAGTTTGGGAATCTGAAACACGAACATGTACCAGGAGCGTCCGATCTGGCGGAAATTCGGTGTTCCGCCGAAGGCGTCGGCCATGCGCTCGGGATGGGGCGCATTCAGCACAATCAGGCGTTCAACCGACGGTGCGTAATCCATGGCAAACTGCCAGGCCACCACCCCGCCCCAGTCATGGCCAACGACGATTGCACGTTCTCTGCCACAGTGCGCGATCAATCGTTCCACGTCCGCCGTCAGCAGGTCCATTCGATAGTCGTCGACCTCGCTGGGAGCGTCGGAGAGGTTGTAGCCGCGCAGGTCCGGCGCGATCACCCAGTAACCGGACGCAGCGAGCGCGGGCATTTGCAGGCGCCACGACCACCAGAACTCGGGGAAGCCGTGCAGGAGAATGATCAGGGGAGCTTGATCAAGGCCGCCTTCGGGACGCATCTCCGCGTAGTGCAGCCGGACACCTTCGGCGCCGTCGGCGAAGCCGTGCGACCATGCGCCCTGCGGTTCCGCATCGGTCGCGGGGTCGCTCATTGCGGGGACGCTCCGGCCGCATCCGGGGCGAGGAATCCGAGCATCGCCGCCGTGACCTCGGCGGGCTGTTCCTGCTGCACCCAGTGACCGGCGTGATCGATGACCGCCGTTCGCAGATCATCGACCTGCTCCGCCGCCTCCTCCATGAAGGGCAATCGAACCGCGCGGTCTTCGCGTCCCCAGATGAACTGGGTCGGACAGGTAATCCGCCGATGGCGATCGGCCCAGGTCAGGAACCAGTCGGGCCAGTAGATCGATCGGTAGTACTTCATCGCCGCCGACAACGCGCCGGGCTGCTTGAGCGCCTCGGCGAACACGGCGATGTCCTCGTCCGAGAACGCGTCGTTGTTCGCTGCGACGCCGGAGAAGATCTGTCTCGTCGTCGCATCGATGTCGGACCAATTGCGCCGTTCCGCCAGGCCCGGCACCTGCATCATCAACGCGTACGTGTTGTTGGGATAGTTGCGACGACCCCAGTACCAGGACCGAATCAGTGGGGCGTTCATGACGATCAGCCGGTCGCAGGCGGCCGGGTAGTCGATCGGGAACTGCAGCGCGATGATCCCGCCCCAATCGTGTCCGGCGACGGTCGCCGACTGCTCGCCCAGGGCGCGGATCAGTCCGCGCACGTCTTTCGTCAGGCTCTTGATGTCGTACCCGCCGCGCGGCTTGTCCGACAGGTTGTAGCCGCGAAGGTCCGGAGCGACGACGCGAAATCCTGCGTCGGCCAACGGGCCGATCTGGTAACGCCACGAGTACCAGTGCTCGGGAAATCCGTGCAGCAGCAACACCAGCGGGCCCTCGCCCTGGGTGACGTAGTGCAACCGGACGCCGTTCGTGGTGGCGTAGTTGTGCGTCCACCCGGATGGATCGAAGCCGGCTTCCGCAGCGCTCATGACATTACCTCCACGTCAGAACCTCCACCTCAAGACCTCCCGCCCAAGCGGCACGTGTTCGCTGCTCGAGGGTCAACGCTAGTTCAGCCAGGCCAACGGATTGACCGCTTGACCGTTGACGATGATCTCAAAGTGTAGATGCGCACCCGAGGAATTCCCGGTGTTGCCCACGGTGCCAATGAATGTGTTGGCATCCACCCATTCTCCCTCGCGAACGAAAATCTCGTTCAGGTGGGCGTAGCGCGAACGGAAACCACCGCCGTGATCGATCTCGACCCAGTTGCCGTACGACGGATCCCAGGTCGCCACGGTGACCTGTCCGGCCGCCGTCGAGCCGACGATCGTGCCCACTGCAGCAACAAAGTCCACGCCGGTGTGGTAGCCGAACGAGTTCGGACGGTAGGTGCCGAAGGGGTCGCTGATTTCGTCGAATCCGAGCGGCCACATGAAGGTTGGCTCTGTCCATGTCGCCGCTGCCGGTCCGCCGCTCGAGCCGGACGCGACCGGTGTGGCGACTGAGGCCGATCCATGGACCAGCAGCAGCCGTTGTCCAACCTGGATCTGGTCCGGACTCGCGATACCGTTCGCCGGATATGAGAGCGTGGCATCCATGCTCGCCTGGAAGTTCTCGATCAGGGCGTCCAGCGTGTCGCCCGGCTGAACGACGTAGACCAGACCGTCAACCGGCGGAAGCTTGACCTGTTGACCGACAACCAGGTGGTTGGCGTCGTAGATGTCGAAGTTGTTGAACAGCACGGTTGCTTCCTGCAGACCGAATCGGTCGGCGATGCTCGATGCCGTGTCGCCGGTCTGAACCTCGTAGCTGAACGAGACCGGGAGCTGGGCGCCGGCATGCAGGCCCAGGTACTCGCGAATCCGAGATGCCGGATCATTGATCGCTGCCGATGCAACCTCGCCTGACTCCGCGGCCTGCGCCGGCTGTTGTGAGGCGGCCGCTGCGGATCGCGTCGTTGCCAGATCGCCCTGCGCCGCCTGAGCCGACTCCGTCGGCTGCGTAGTCGCGCTTGACCCGGACTCGCGGACGCGCTCAGTCGGTGATGCGGCCGCGGTCTCTGCCGTCGTCGAGCGTTCGGCCCGAGTCGCATCACCCGCCAGCGCGGACGGAGAGGCGACCGTCCGGTGCGGTGTCGTCGTCGCTGCGGCAGTCTCAACCGCCGCAGTTGAAGGTGAAACCAGGGACGCATCGAGTCCCGGGGAGAATCCAATGTCGAAGACCACCGCGAACATGGCGACCAGCGCCGCCGCCGTCACGATCAACAACGACCAGTGCTGACCGCCGTCGGCCAGTCGCCTTGGTGGACTCTCCACCAGCGCCCAACCGCCGAATCGGCTGCTGATCAGCGGTTCGGCGAGCCTCAGCATCGGCCACTCCGGGAGGCGTTCCGGCGGTGATCGCGTATCTCCATTACGTCCGTAGTTTAGCCGAGAGCCGGCCGATCGGCGGCACGTGACATTCTCGAGAAAATCGGCTACCATGACGACGGTTGGGAACGGAGAGGAGGAATTGATGCGCAAGCTGAACATTCACCTCGTCTTTGGAGTACTTCAAGTCGATCGTCCCGGCTCCCGTTAGGGAGCCTGAAACACACAGGATGATGCGCCCCCGGCAGGGGGCGTTGTCATATCTGAGAGATCGCCACTCATGTCCGATCAGCCCGACCAACCAGACCAACATCAGGAATCGATTGAGCGAGCGGCGGAGTTGCTCGCGCAATCCCACTACTGCATCGCGCTGACCGGCGCCGGAATATCGGCCGAATCCGGGATTCCCACCTTTCGCGGCAAGGACGGTCTCTGGACCAAGCATGGCGAGCCGCCCCTGAACCAATATGAGCAGTTCTCCGCTGACCCTGCCGAGTGGTGGCGGAACGTCGCTGAGCGGCGGCGCAATCCGGACGAGCTCACGGCCACGATCGCGCAGGCTCAGCCGAACGACGCGCACTATGCGATGGCGGAGCTTGAGCGGATTGGTGTGCTGAAGCACATCATCACGCAGAACGTCGATGGTCTCCATCGAGCCGCCGGCGCCGCCAGCCTGACAGAGATTCACGGCTGCACGACGCTGCTCAGGTGTATCGAGTGCAACGACCGCTGGCCGTTCGACGAGATTCCGGAGCTCTTCCCGCCGCGTTGCGACACGTGCGGCGGCATCGTCAAGACCGACACCGTGATGTTCGGCGAGCCGATTCCACCGGACTGCCTGCAACGTTGCTACCAGGAGTCGTCCAGGGCCGACTGCGTCATCCTCGTCGGCACGACGGCAGTGGTCTCTCCGGCCGCCGATTTTGCCTTCGCGGTCGGCCAGCGCGGTCATCCGATGATCGAAGTCAATCTCGACCCCACGATCATCACCCAGTATTGCGCCGTGGCCATCCACGACAAGGCCGGCGAATTGATGTCTCGGATCGTCGCTGAGGTGAAGCGCATTCAGGCGGCCGAATCGAACTGACTTCAGCAACCTGATACGTATACTCGCAGCATGACCACCACACCCCATCTTGGCATCAACTGGGGCGACGTGACCGCCGAGATCACGTCCATCCTGCGTGACTACCTGCGGATCAACACCTCCAACCCGCCCGGCAACGAGCAGGCCGCCGCCGAGTATCTGGCGCCCATCCTCGAAGCGGAAGGCTACGAGTGCGAGTACGTGCAGGCGGGTCCCGGGCGTGTTTCGATGCGAACGCGGCTGACGGGCACGGGCGAGGAACGCCCGTTGATGCTGCTCAACCACACCGATGTGGTGCCGGTTCAGGAGGAGTTCTGGGACGTGGATCCCTTTGCCGCCGTTGAGCGGGACGGCATGCTCTGGGGTCGGGGCGCGCTCGATATGAAGGGCATGGGCACGCTCGAGCTGCTCGTCATGCTGCTCTTCAAGCGCCTCAATCTGACGCCCAATCGCGACATCGTGTTCCTCGCGGTCGCGGACGAAGAAGCCGGCTCGTCCTTCGGCATGGAGTGGCTCGATCAACACGAGCCCGACTGGATCACCGAGCCCGAGTTCGCGCTCAACGAAGGCGGCATGGGCGCGCTCAACATGCTGGGCGCCAATCGCCCGGTCTTCGCCTGCTCGCCGTCGGAGAAGTCGCCGCTCTGGCTCAAGCTCCGGGCTGAGGGCCAGCCGGGTCACGGCTCGACGCCGCACGGCGACAACGCCGTTGAACGGCTGATCCGCGCCCTCTACGCCGTCCAGAACTGGGATCGTGCGGTTACGGTGCAGCCCCACACCGCGGAGGCGGTCCAGCGAATGCGCGACGCCAACGCCTGGGGAGGCGCGTCGCCCAGCGTCAGCAGGCTCTGCCAGACGTACCCGGCGTTCGCGGCGGTGACTCGCGACACCATCTCCAACACCGGAGCGACCAGCGGGATCAAGCACAACGTGATCCCCGCCGACGCCGAGGCCACGCTTGATTGCCGTCTGCTGCCCGGCGAATCCTACGACGATTTCATCAAGGGCATGCGCAACGTGATCGACGACGAGAAGGTCAACGTCGAGGTCGTCTTCGGCAGCATGGGACCCTCAAGCAGCTTCGAAACCGAGATGGTCGGCGTGATCGAGGACGTGGTGCAAGAGCAGGTCGAAGGGGCGCTGGTCATCCCGTCAACCTGCGTGGGATTCACAGACTCGCGCGTCCTGCGCCGCCATGGAGTCCACGCGTACGGTTTCGTGCCGACGCTGATGGATGCTTCGCTCGCCTCCGGTGTGCACGGACACAACGAGCGAACCCCGATCGAAGGCCTGAACACCGGCATTCAGATCCTCTTCGAAGTCGTCCGCCGGTTCACCAACGCGCAGCGGCTCTAGCTGGGCCCGCCGGTACGAAACACAGCAGCCAGGAACAGGGAGCCGAACCGTGCGACATCCTCAACTTGACGGTCAGTGGGCTCTGATTCTCGGCGCGTCGTCCGGATTCGGTGGGACGACCGCTGTCGCGCTTGCCGAAGCGGGCATGAACATCGCCGGCGTACACCTGGACCGTCGCTCGACGATGGCCAACGTGGAGCGCATCGTTGGCGAGATTGAGTCCCACGGTCGAGAGGCCGTGTTCCACAACATGAACGCCGCCGACGCGGCGAAGCGCGGCGACATGCTGGATACCCTCCGCGAACAGCTCGACGCCAATGGCGGTCCAGGCGCGGTGCGCGTGCTGCTGCACTCTCTCGCCTTCGGGACGCTCGGCCCCTACATCGGGGCCAGGGAAGAGCGCCCAATCACGCAGCGGCAGATGGAAATGACCCTCGACGTGATGGCCAACTCGGTCGTCTACTGGACCCAGGACATGGTCAGCCGCGGCCTGCTCAGCGCGGGCAGCAAGATTTACGGAATGACCTCCGGCGGCGATCTGCGGGTGATCCCGCAGTACGGCGCCGTTTCGGCGGCAAAGGCCGCTCTCGCCGCGCATCTGAGACAGCTCGCCGTTGAACTCGCTCCGCAGGGCATCTCCGCCAACGCGATCAAGGCCGGCATCACACACACGCCGGCGCTGGAGAAGATTCCCGCCGGCATGCAACTCCTCGACTTTGCCCAGAACCACAACCCCTCCGGCCGAGTCACCGAGCCGGCCGACATCGCCAGGGCAATCATCGCCCTCAGCCTCGATGACTCAAACTGGGTCACCGGAAACACCATCAACGTCGATGGCGGCGAAGACATCACCGTGCTCTAGCGCCGATACACTGAACACGTCGCTCTCGGAGGACAAAAAAACTATGCCAAAGACCGCGAAACAATCAACTCCTTCGCCTAAATCGGCTGGCAAACCAGCCGGTGGCGTCAAGCTGCCGCCTCCTGGCAAACCAAACATCGTCAAACGAGGCCTCTAGCTGTTTCGTGTCGTTAGCCACAGGTTGGCGCGGTTATCACAATGGCCGTTGTGGCGGCCAAGAGCAGATCCAGCGCCATGAGGCCGTGTGAGATTCGCAGCCAGAACAGTTTCGCGCTCAGCTCGTCCTTGTTCCGTTCGATAGCCAGGCGCATTTCCCTTGCGGCCCAATGGCGAGCCGCGTTGGCGCTGATGCTTGACTGCTGCGAAACAGACTCCATGTCCTGTAGTTGCGGTTCCAAATGCCAATCTCGAGCCTTGTACGCCATGTAAGAGCTCAGGACATTGATTCCGAAGACAGCAACAACAGCGATCAGCATCGCCCAAGCCTCTGAGCGCAGATCGGCTCCGCTAAGGGCCAAACCAGCGCTCAACAGCGCAAGCACAGCCGCTGTGAGCGTGAACATTGCCGCTAGCTTCCGATCCAGCGCGTCGATCTGTGACATCTGATCTTGGAGTTGCCATAGCGCAACGTCGTAGTACACCTCACCAGCGTCGACTGATTCGACTTCGTTCCCAGATTCGAGATCATCAACCACGACGACGCTCCTGTTTCCTCAGGAATCCTACCCCGCTGCTAAACTGACCCCGCACTTGCGAGGAGTTTCACATGAGCGATCCGATCAGGGGACAAACGGCGATCTGCGGTCTGGGCATCACCGAGATGGGCAAGGTCTATGGACATGACGCGTCCTGGTTCGCCGGCGAGTCAATCAAACTGGCGATCGAAGACGCCGGCCTGCAGAAGGACGACATCGACGGCTTGCTCGTCAACCCCGGGATCACCGGCGCATTCGGCAGCGGGATCAGCATCCCGCTCCAGGGCTACCTCGGCCTGCGCAACCTGCGGCTGCTCAATCACATGAACTCCTTCGGCGCGACCGCCTCGGCCATGGTCCAGTACGCCGCATTTGCCGTGCATCACGGCATGGCGAACTATGTCGCCTGCATCTTCTCCGACGCTCCGCTGCAGAAAGGCGGGTCGGCCGGCGCAGCCTACGGCGGAGCCGGACGCCGCGGCCCGACCGGCATGGCCTCGCTAATGCCTGCCTTCGGTTTCTACGGCGCCAACACCTCCTACGCCCTCGCCGCTCGCCGCTACATGGAGCGCTACGGCATCACCAACAACGACCTCGGCCGAGTGTCGGTCACACAGCGCCGATACGCCGTCGACAACCCGCATGCGACGATGCGCCAGCCGCTCACGCTCGAGGACTATCACAACTCCCGCTGGATCGTGGAGCCATTCCACCTGCTCGACTGCTGCCTCGTCTCGAACGGCGCCGTCTGCACGATCGTGACGACCGCCGAACGCGCACGAGACCTCAAGTCCTCGCCGGCGTACGTCTGGGGCATGGGACAGGGTCACCCGGGCAACTTCCCCCACGCCGAAGTCGAGGTCGGCACGACCTCCGGCGCAACCATCGCGGGCGAGACCGCCTACAGGATGGCCGGCGTCGGACCCGAGGACGTGGACATCTGCGAGTTCTACGACTGCTACACCTACACGGTCCTGCGCACGATCGAGGACTACGGCCTGGCCAAGCCGGGCGAAGCGATCAGCCTCTACCCGGAGGATCCGGCTGATCCCGAAGCGGAGCTGCCGACCATCAACACCGGCGGCGGTCAGCTCTCTTCCTACTACATGTGGGGTATGACGCCGATTTCCGAGGGTGTGATCCAGGCTCGCGGTTCCGGCGGCGACCGCCAGATCGGGAAGAACGACATTGTCCTCTGCTCCGGCAATGGCGGCACGCTCGACACGCACGGCACGCTCATCCTCTCGCCCAACGCCAACTAGGACCACTCACCCATGGCCTACGAAAAGCCGCTCCCCAACCCCGACGAGAACACGCAGCCCTTCTTCGACGGTCTCAAGGAGCACAAGCTGCTGCTCCAGTACTTCCCTTCCGCCGACCACTACCAGTACCCATACAGCGACCGCTGCTACAAGGACTGGTCGACCGACTGGGAATGGCGCGAGTCTGCCGGCAACGGCGAGGTCTACACCTGGGTGCGCATGCACCAGCTCTACCACCCGTCGTGGAAGGCCGAGATCCCCTACACGCTCGCCGTCGTCCAGCTCGACGAGGGGCCCAGGATGCACACGAACCTGGTCAACGTACCGGTCGAAGATGTCCGTGTCGGCCTGCGGGTGAAAGTCGTCTTCGACGACGTGACGGACGAATTCACCCTGCCGAAGTTCGAGCCTGCCTGAATCCCCGCCAGTCGATGACAGATTCCGAGGCGAACACGCGTCCACCGCTCGACGGCGTCCGGGTGGTCGATTTCACCTGGATCGTCGCCGGCCCGACTTGCACCCGGCTGCTGGGTGACCTGGGCGCGGAGGTCATTCGCGTCGAGAACGAGCAGACGCTGGACTCGATCCGCTTCGGTCGGCCGCATCCCAATGGATTCGATCCGCCCGACTCCGGCGCCATGTTCAACTGGCTCGACCGCAACAAGCGCTCGATCACGGTCAACGCGCGGCATCCGGATGGGCTTGACCTGATCAAGCGGCTGATCCGAGTCTCAGATGTCGTCGTGGAGAACTACTCGTCGCGCATTCTGGAGAACTGGGGTCTCAGCTACGAGGAGCAGAGGGCCGAGAACCCCGAGATCATCTACGTTTCGCTCTCCGGCTTCGGACATTCCGGACCGCAACGCGACTACTCCACCTGGGGCCCGACCGCGCAGGCATTGAGCGGTCTGACGGCGATGTCGGGGCTGCCTGAGGCCCCTGAACCTGCCGGCTGGGGCTATTCCTATCTGGACCACATGGCCGGCTTCACGGCGGCTGCGGCGATCACCGCGGCGCTGAAACATCGACGCGATAGCGGACAGGGCCAGTGGATCGATCTCTCCCAGGTCGAGACCGGCATGGCCTTGACCGGCCCGGCCACGCTCGACTTCACCGTCAACGGACGCCGGTATCGAGAGACCGGCAATCCGCCGGGCAATCGTTCGGTCTGGCCGCAAGCTGCGCCGCACAACACCTATCCGACCGCCGGCGACGACAACTGGATCATGATCACCTGCACCTCCGACGCCGAATGGGAAGCCTTCTGCGAGGTCAGTGATCATCCTCACTGGCGCACCGACCGGCGCTTCGCGACCCTGCCGGCGCGCCTGCGCCACGAGGACGAACTTGACGAGCAGATCGGCTCCTGGACAGCAGGCCAGGACGGGCGCGCCCTCATGCAACGGTTGCAGTCCGCCGACGTTCCCGCCGGTGTTGTCCAGAACGGCGTCGACCTCGTCCTGAATGATCCGCAGATGAAGGCTCGAGAGTGGACCGTCACGCGCGACCATCCGGTCATCGGTGAACACCTGACCGATGGCCTGCAGGTCCATTTCTCCCGCACGCCCGCCCACCGCGACCGACCTGGACCACTGCTCGGAGAAGCGAACCACTACGTCCTCAGCGAGCTGCTGGGCCTGAGCGACGAACGAATCGCCGAACTCCAGTTGAACGGCGCGATGGGTTAGCCATGGGAGCGCTCGACGGCGTCAGCGTGCTGGACTGCTCCGAGCCGAGAGGCCACTTCGCCGGCAAGCTGCTCGCCGGGCTGGGCGCCGACGTGATCAAGATCGAGCCGCCCGGCGGCGACATCGGTCGCACGTACGGACCGTTTCTTGACGACCAGCCCGGACCCGAGCGCAGCCTCTACTGGTGGCACTACGCCGCGGGCAAGCGCTCGGTCGCACTCGACCTCCATAGCTCCGACGGCATTGAGCTCTTCCTGCGACTGGCGGCCGATGCCGATGTCGTGCTCGAAACCTGGCAGCCTGGCCGCGATCGCCCGTTTGATCCCATCGCCCTCTCTGCGCACCTCCCGGAGTCGATCGTCGTCAGTCTCACTCCGTTCGGACAGACCGGTCCCTGGCGCGACCACGCCTGGTCGGACGCCGTCGGGCTTGCGCTGGGCGGGCCGATGGGTAGCTGCGGTTATGACAACCTGCCCGGCACGCCGCCAATCAGGCCGACCGAGCATCATGCCGGACACATCTCCGGCTACTTTGCGGCGACGGCCGCATGCACCGCGCTGTACGAGCGACAGGAGAGCGGCCTCGGACAACACGTCGACATCTCGATGCACGAGTGCATGGGCTTCACGATCGAGTCCTCCGCCCCCTGGGCGTTGTATGAGCAACATCCGCTGATTCGTCAGGCCGGACGTCACGCCGGACCGCAACCGACCGAGCCCTGGCAGTATCCGACCGCCGACGGCCGCCTGATCAACATCTTTGGCATGCCCCGCTCGGAAGCGAGTTGGCTGGCCCTCGTCGCATTCATCCAGGAACGCGGCATGGGCGAGCGCCTGTCCGATTACGAACTGCTTGACGGCCGCAAACGTCAACTGGGGCTGCAACAGCCCACGGTGGCCACCATGCTCTCGGAGATCGCCGACTTCATCGCGGCGCACGAAGCGGAAGAGATATACGCTGGCGCACAGGCGGCCGGAGCCGCCTGGAGCATCATTCGCACTCCCGACGAATGCCTCGCCGATGAACACTGGCACGCTCGCGGATTCTTTGTAGACACTGAGCATGAGGAGCGGAATCGAACTGTGACTTTCCCCGGCGCCCCCTACATCCTCAGCGAGACGCCCTGGACCCATGGCCGACGCGCGCCGCTGGTGGGCGAACACACGGCTGAAGTCCTCTGCGATCAACTCGGGCTGAACCACGAGGAGCTCGGCGCACTGATCGCGGCGGGAGTCGCCCAATGAGCAATCAACCCGCCCGCCGCCGTCGCCGCCGCCGACCCAGGCGGCCAACCGGAACCTCGGGTGAGTCCGAGGTCGGCCGCCGATCGGAACAGGAGAGCAGCTCCGAGTCTGCCGAACGAGGCCGGGGCGGCGGACGACGATCCGGGTCGCAAACCGAGCAGCCGCAACGCCGCACCACGATCTTCGGTATGCCCCGGATGACGGTCGCCTTGCTCGGCGGTCTGCTCGTTGCCATGATCGCCGTTTTCGCCATGCAGCTCATCTTCCCACCCGACGATGTGATCGAGGTCGAGGGCGTGCAGTCCTTCCCCGATCAGGGTCGTCGGCATCTCGCGGAAGGCGAGACCTTCGACGCCTACAACTCGTTCCCGCCCACCTCGGGTCCACAAGTGGCCGAGGGTCCTGATGCCGACGTCTACCTCCCGGACGACGAATTCATTCCCGAACCTGCGGAGATGTTGCCGCTGCTCGAGCGCGGTGGGGTCGTCGTCTACTACGACCCCAACGTCTACGAAAGCGCAGATGATCCCAGCGGACTCCTCGGCGCGATGCAGAGTCTGCGGCAGTTCCGGGAGCGGCTCGCTGTCGTGCCGCTACAAGGCCTGGCGGAAGAACACCCGGGCATGACTATTGTCGCTGCAGCCTGGAAGACCATCTTGAGAGTCGCCCACTGGGACGCCGAGGGCAACGAACAGCTCGCCGCGTTCCTGCAGAACGCGCCGGAGGGCTACTACGATCGCTATCGCCTGGAGCGCGGCGACACGACCGTCTCCGCCGGAACGTCATCAGAATGAAGCACCTCGCCATCGCGCTCGTTATGCCTCTGCTCCTCGCCTTCGGCCTGTCGGCCTGCGGTGGCGGCGGCGGCTCCGGCGACATCGCGGACAGCGGCGATATCCGCGACCATCCCGATCTCGAGTTGTACGACAACGAACATACGACGCCCGAGCAGATTCACCTCGTCGGCAACCAGACCGCCGATTACACCGTCCTCCCGCCGTACGGCGAGGAACACTCGCCGATCCCGCTCGCCTGCGGCATCTACAGCTCCACACCAACGTTCGAGATGGTCGTCCACGCCATGGAGCACGGAGCAGTCGCCCTGTGGTACACACCTTCATCGCTCAATCGGGACGACCTCGATGCGCTCACGGAGATCTCCGCCCGGCATCTCAATGACCGCGACTACGTGATCCAGGCGCCCTACGGCGGGCTCGACTCGGCAATCATGCTCGTCGCCTGGGGAGTCCGTTTGCCGCTCGATGACGTGAACGAGGATCTGATCGAGCAGTTCTTCGACCGATTCCACGACGAAGCGCCGGAGCCGCTCGCCGCCGGCGGCTGCTCAACCGCGCGCTAGCGACACCACTTTCGCCCCCACGCAGTGGGGGAGATGTCCCGCAGGAGCCTGCCCCGCACTTGATGCGGGGACAGAGGGGGGCTCCGCTCGTTCCGCTGGCGCAGTTCCCATCACCGCTTACACTCTCAACCGTGACCAACGCACATCACCTCGATCCCATCTTCTTTCCCCGAGGCGTCGCCGTCGTGGGCGCCTCGCGAGACAATCGCGGCGCCCGTGGCCCAGGTGGTTGGCTGCAGTCCCTCAAGGACGCCGGACAGCCCAACATCTACCCGGTCAATCCGAAGGCCGATGAGATCGAAGGCTTGCCGGCGTATGCGCGACTGACCGACATCCCCGGTCCGGTCGACCACGTGATCAGCGCGATCCCCGCCGCCTATGTCCTCGACATGCTGGAGGACGCCTCCGCCAAGGGCGTGCGCTCGATCCACCTGTTCACCGCCGGATTCGCCGAGACCGGGATCGCCGACCGCCTGGAACTCCAGCACCGGCTCAAGGCACGGGCCGATGAGTTGGGCATCCGGCTGATCGGTCCCAACTGCATGGGCCTGTACGTCCCCGACGGCAAGGTTTCGTTTTCGCAGCAACTGCCGACCGATTCGGGCCCGGTTGCGTTCTTCTCCCAGTCGGGCACGAACGCGAGCGACGCCACCTACAACGGCGCCCTGCGTGGACTTCGATTCTCGAAGGTCGTCTCGTTCGGCAACGCCATCGACGTCTCCGCCGCCGAGCTGCTCGACTACGCCGAGCACGACACGAACACCGAGATCATCGGCGCCTACATCGAAGGGATGCGCGACGCGCGAGACTTCTTCCGCTCGCTGCGCAGCGCCGCGCAGAGCAAGCCGGTAGCAATCCTCAAGGGCGGGTTGCTTCCTTCCGGCAGCCGGGCGACGCAATCGCACACGGCCTCCCTGGCCGGTTCAGGCGAGCTCTGGGCCGCTGCCGCGCGCCAGACCAACGCTGTCCTGGTCCACAACATGCAGGAAATGGTCGACGTACTGGTCGGTTGGCGATTCCGCGCAGTCCCCGCAGGTCCCCGAATCGGACTCGTGGTCGGCGGAGGCGGCATCTCCGTGCAGGGCGCCGACGATGTCGAGCGCGAGGGGCTCCAACTGCCTCCGCTCAGCGAACACACGCTCAAGCGGCTGGCCGAGGTCACCCCGGTTGCCGGCACTGGCATCCGCAACCCGGTCGACACGATGTCCCTCTGGGACGGCCAACGGGTCCGCCCGACGCTCGAGGCCGTCGCGGAGGATCCGAGCATCGACGCAATCATCGTCCAGGTCGGGATGAACTGGGGGGTCGGATTCTTCGGCGACGAACAGATCGAACACCGACGCAGGATGATCACCGAGATCGCCGAGGCCCGCGAACGACACGGAGTCGCGATATCGATGGTTGTGCCGATCAGCATCGACCACCGCCACGGCCAGTCCAACGCGCAACTGGCGCGGATGATCTCCGACGCCGGACTGCCGCTCTACTACAACATCCGCGACGCCGCCCGCGCCATGAGGCGGCTGCTGACCTGGGACACTCGCAACACCGAGAGACTGGCCGAAAGAGCACAGACATGAGCGACCGGACCACCGACATCTACGAAGTCATGCAGACCCAGCGCGCGATCCGCCGTTGGACCGACGAACCGGTCGACCAGGAAGTGATCGAACGAATCATCCAGGCCGGATGCTGGGCGCCGAGCGGGAGCAACTCGCAGCCCTGGGGATTCCTCGTCGTCACCGACGACGGCATCCGACAGCGCCTCGCTGCCGCCATCCGCGACATGTTCAGCGCACGATTCAGCGGCGACATGCCCAATCCCGACGAGATCGACGATCCGACCACGCGCCGCATGATGCGCGGAGCCTTCAACCTGTTCGACAACTTCGCGGCCGCGCCGGTCTGGATCATCCCCTGCCTCGTCCGCGTCCAGTCGCCCGCGCCCGAGGGTCTGCTGGCCGGCAGCAGCATCTATCCCAGCATCCAGAACATGATGCTGGCCGCCCGCGCCGAAGGCCTCGGCACGGTCCTGACGACGCCGCAGGACGGGATCATGGACGACCTCCGGGCCGAACTCAACATCCCCGACAACGCCACGCCGGTCGCCATGATCCCGATGGGCCACCCCAACGCCAACTTCGGCCCGGTCACCCGCAAGCCGCTCTCCGAGTTCCTCCACTGGAATGGCTGGAACGGCTGACTATCGATCATGCCGCCCGTCCGCCGCAAGTTCTCCGTTCGCCAGGCTTCGGCTCATCTGCGCGAAGTCGATCCGGTGCTCGGACGATTGATTGACGAGCACGGACGGTTTGAACCTCGGCCGTCCAACGATCCATGGTCGGCACTGGTCCGTTCCATCCTCTTCCAACAACTCGCCGGAGCGGCGGCATCGGCGATCCAGCGCAAGTGGTTCGGCTTCTACGGCGACGAGGAAGCCACGCCCACGCCCGAACAGATCCTGTCCACGTCCGACGAGGACTTCCGCGCCTGCGGCATCTCGCGCCAGAAGATGTCCTACTTCCGCGACCTCGCGCTGCACACGTCGGACGGCCGGCTCAGGCTGTCGCGGCTGAATCGGATGTCCGACGAGGACGTGACGATAGCGCTGACCGCGGTCAGGGGCATCGGCGAGTGGACGGCGCACATGCACTTGATGTTCCACCTCGGGCGGCCCGACGTCCTGCCCGTGGGCGATCTCGGCGTGCGCAAAGGGATGCAGCTTGCCTACGGCCTGGCTGAAATGCCGACGCCGAAGGAAGCGGTCGAAATCGGCGCGAAGTGGGCGCCCTACCGATCAGTGGGAAGCTGGTACATGTGGCGCGCCGCCGACACCTTCACCCCGGAACAGTCTCTCTAAGGAGCCCAGACATGCCCGATTCATCTCGTGACCAGCTCATCGGATTCATCGGTACCGGCAATATCGGCAATCCGATGGCCCGAAATCTAATCGAGGCCGGTCATCAACTCGTCATCTTTGATCTGCGCCCCGAGGTCATGGAAAACCTGCTGGAACTCGGCGCGGAATCCGCCGAGAGTTGCGCCGAAGTCGCTTCTCGTTGCTCAATCGTCTTCAGCTCCTTGCCCGGCCCGCCCGAGATCGAATCTGCGATTACCAGCGCCGAGGGAATTCTCGCCGGCGCCGCCCAGGGTGACATCCACGTCGACCTGAGCAGCAATTCGATCACGACCGTACGCCGCCTGGCCCAACTCGAGGCCGATGCTGGAGTGAGCTACATCGACGCCCCCGTCACCGGCGGCGTACCCGGTGCCGAAGCCGGCACCCTGACGGTCCTCGGCAGCGGCGATGCCGACGCGTTCGAGCGCGTCCGCCCATTGCTCGACGCCATCGGCGCCAACATCTTCCATCTCGGCGAAGCCGGCGCCGGCTGCCTGTTCAAGCTACTCAACAACGTGATCATCCTCTGCGGCAACCAGATCGTGCAGGAAGCGCTCGTGCTCGGGACGAAGGCCGGACTCGATCCCGAAGACCTGGTCGAGAAGCTCCGCCTCGGCACGGCGAGACCCTACATGGGATTGGCGCCGTACCTGCTGGGCAAGCGCTTCGACAACCCGTCATTCACGCTCCGTCTCGCCGAGAAGGACGTGTCCCTGGCGATCGAGGCCGCCCGCGCGAACCAGGTGCCGATGCCCGTCGCCAGCGCCGCGCACCAGACGTACCTGAGAGCTCTCAGCGCCGGCCTGGGGGAACAGTCCTTTCTCGCCACTTTGCAGGCGATCGAGGCTGCGGCCGGGACCGAAATCCCTACCATCCAGATCGAAGGCGGCGGAGCATCACTCTAGCGCCGACTTTGAGAAAGTGGCGCGCCGAATGACAGACTCCTCCCGCGATCAACTCATTGGATTCATTGGAACCGGCAACATCGGTAACCCGATGGCGCGTCAACTGATCCGAGGCGGGCGTCAACTCGTCGTCTTCGACCTGCGACCCGACGCGATGGAGAACCTGCTCGAACTCGGGGCCGAACCCGCCGCCAGCGCCGCAGAGGTTGCATCGCGTTGTTCCGTCGTCTTCAGCTCGCTTCCCGGTCCACCCCAGATTGACGCCGCCACAATGGGCCCCGACGGCATCCTGGCCGGGGCGTCGCCCGGGGACATCCACGTCGACCTCAGCACCAATTCGTTCAGGGGAGTGCAACGCATCGCTCAGATCGAGTCGGACGCCGGAGTTGTGCACATCGACGCGCCGGTCACCGGCGGCGTCGGGCGAGCCGGAGAAGGCACATTGACCGTCTATGGCAGCGGGGATGCCGAGACGTTCGAGCGCATTCGCCCACTGCTTGACCACATCGGCACGAACGTCTTCCACCTGGGCGAAGCCGGCATGGGCTGCCTCTACAAGCTGGTCAACAACGTGATCGTGCTGTCCGGCCACATGATTGTCCATGAGGCGCTGGTGCTGGGCGCCAAGGCGGGGTTGGATATGCCCGACCTGGTTGAGAAGCTGCGGCTCGGTACGGCGCGACCGTACATGTTCATGGTCGATCAGCTCCTGGCCAAGCAGTGGGAGAATCCCACGTCCCAGGGCTTCATCGCCGAGAAGGACATCGCCCTTGCCTTGGAACTCGCGCGCGACACCCAGGTCACAATGCCCGTCGCCAATGCGACCCATCAGACCTACCTGGCCATGCTGGCCGCCGGATTCGGCGAGTTGCACCACTACTCGGCGCAGGACGTGCTCGAGGCTGCCGCCGGGATCGAGATTCCCGCGATCCAACTCGAAGAACAGTGACGCGCTACCAGGCGTCCACCGGATGCTTCTTCAGCGGCGACAACGGCGCTCGCGGAGTCATCCGCAGCATCGAGATCAGCACGTCTCGGGTCTCCTCCGGCGGGATCACGTCGTCGAACTCATAGCGACGACCGGCATTGATCGCTGAGTTTCGTTCCCGCATCTCGGTCGCCCACTCGTCACGCAAGCGCTTCGCCTCCGCCGGATCCGTCTGTTCGACTTCCCGAATCCGATCGCGATTGACCAACAACGACGCGCCTTCCAGGCCCATCCCGCCTGACTCTGCGGTCGGCCAGGCCAGTCGGATGTCACGCGGCGCATACGAGTTGCCCATCGCAGCCGGACCGAGGCCGTACGCCTTGCGCAACTGGACCGTGTAGAGCGGCACCGTCCGGTTCTGGTGGGCAATGATCGGCCGCGCGTGATGCCGCGCAATCCCGGCCTCCTCGGCCGGCCGGCCGACCATGTAGCCCGGATTGTCGACCAGCGAGACCATCGCAATTTCGTGCGCGTCGCAGAGCTGGACGAAGCGCGCGATCTTGTCGGAAGCGTCGGAGTCGATGGCTCCCGCGATCACCGACAACGGTTGATTGGCGATGATCCCGACCGATCGCCCGCCCAACCGCGCCAGCGCCGTAATCAGTTGCGGCGCCCAGGTCGGACGCAGCTCGAACACCGAATCGCGGTCCATGATCGCCCGGATCACGCGCCGCATGTCGTACGCCCGACGCCGATTCGAGGGCACGATTCCGCGGATCCGCTCAGCCCACGCATCCGGCTCGCCATCGGGCAGGTCGTAGAGGAAGTAGCGCAGATACCTGCCGGCCGCGTCGATCGCCTCCGTTTCGCTCTCCACCATCAGGTCGATCCCGCCGACGCGGTCGTGCATCTCCGCCGGTCCGATCTCATCCGGCGTCAGCTTCAAGCCCATCGCGCCCTCGACCAGCGGCGGACCGCCCATGCCGATGGCGGAATCCCGCGTCGCCACGATGAAGTCGGACAGCCCGGCAATCGAGGCGTTCCCGGCGAACGAGCGTCCCGAAACAACCGACACGGTCGGCACCCAGCCGGAGAGCACGGCCATGCCGTCGAACGTGCCCCAGCGGCCGGTGAGTCCGCGTTGGGAACCGGCCAGATCATGCGCTCGGGCGCCGCCGCCGTCGGCGAAGGTGATCAACGGCCAACGACGATCGTGCACCAACTCCAGCAAACGGTCGAACTTGCCGTGATTCAGCGCCGTCTGCGTGCCGCCTTGCACGGTGTAGTCGTACGACGCAATCCCAACCGGATGCCCGTCAACGGCGCCGAAACCCTGCACGAGCCCGTCCGCCGGCCCGGAGATCGACTTGTTCGCAGGAATCGCGAGTACGCCGTACTCGACAAAGCTGCCCTCGTCCAGCACCATGGCAATTCGTTCGCGCGCGGTGAACTTGTCCTTCGCGTGGACTCGGGCGACCGCATCGGGCCGAGCTTCGTCCATCGCCCGCGCACGCGCGTCGATTACTTCCTGAATGATGTCTTCGTCCATTGGCTCATCCCGCTCCGCTGGTACCCTCCGCATACGGTATCCGCTCACCTGGAACACTCGATCCAAACCTGGATTTGGAGTCTGCACATGGCGTCAAACATCGATCTGGTCGGGCCAATCGTCCGCGAAATCCAGCGCCGCTCGCTCGACGAGTCGGACGCATTCTGGTCCGAAGCCGCCGCCCGCATCCCCTGGTTCCGCGAGTGGGATGAGGTCTTCGAATGGACCCCGGAAGAGATTCCGGCGTTCCGCTGGTTCATCGGCGGCCAGACCAACCTCGCCTACGCATGCCTCGACGCGCAGGTCGACAACGGCAACGGGGGACGCGCCGCGCTGATCGCGCTGGACGAGAACGGCCTGCAGCGCGTCTTCACCTACGCCCAACTGCTCAAGCAAGTCGAGCGGATGGCCGCCTCGCTCCGGGCGATCGGAATCGAACGCGGCGACCGCGTCGCGGTCTACATGCCGACCAACTTCGAGGCCATCGCGCTGATGCTCGCCTGCGCGCGAGTCGGCGCCGTGCATCTGGTCATCTTCGCCGGTTTCGGCGCCGGGGCGATCGCCGAGCGAGTCAAACTGGCCGAGGCCAAAGCGATCTTCTGCACCGACTCCACCTACCGGCGCGGCCGCAACGTGCCGCTCGATCACTTCGTCAGGGGCGCCCTGGAAAACGAGGGCGCGGGCGAAATCGTCGACACAGTGGTGGTCGAACGCCGCCTGGAGGACAGTCCCAACATCGGCGGCGGCAAGGAGATGAGCTGGGAGGAGTTCCTCGCAGCCGGTGAAGGCGGCGACGGCTCCTGGACGGCGATGGAAGCCAACGACCCGGCCTACATCCTGGCGACCTCGGGAACGACCGCGCGGCCGAAGCTCTGTGTCCATACGCATGGTGGATACCCGGTCTGGATCGCCAGCATGGCCGACTGGGTCTTCGACATCCAGCCCGAGGACGTCTGGTGGGCGACCTCCGACATCGGTTGGGTCGTAGGGCATTCGTACATCGTCTACGGCCCGCTGCTGGCCGGCGCGACGACCATCGCCTTCGAAGGCGCGCTCGACCATCCCGACGTGAGCACCTTCTACCGGATCATTGAAGACCACGGAGTGACCGGCATGTTCACCTCGCCGACCGCCATCCGTTTGCTGATGCGCTCGGGGACCGAGCCGGCCGAGTCCGTCGACATGTCCTCGCTGACCCGTGTCTTCTCAGCCGGAGAAGTGCTCAACCCGCCGGCCTGGGAGTGGTTCCAGCACGAGATCTTCGGCGACGAGATTCCCGTCCTCGATCACATGTGGCAAACCGAGACCGGCGGGCCGATCATCGGCAACCCGTACGGCATTCAGATGCTTCCGATCAAGCCGGGCTCCGCTGGTATCCCGCTGCCGGGAATCGAAGGCACGGTGCTCGACACCGACGGCGCAGAACTCGGAGCAGACGACAAGGGGATTTTCGCCATCACGCGACCGTTCCCCGGACTGACGGCCAGGCTCTGGGGCGAACCCGAGCGCTACCAGACCGACTACTGGGGCAAGGTGCCGGGCAAGCAGGTGTACTTCACCGGCGACGCCACATC
The DNA here is from genome assembly GCA_965204335.1 of Dehalococcoidia bacterium. Taxonomy (GTDB): domain Bacteria; phylum Chloroflexota; class Dehalococcoidia; order Bin125; family Bin125; genus Bin125. Next base: position 2,282,002 of record OZ241982.1, read on the forward strand.
CGTTGACGAAGACGGCTACGTCTGGTTCTCGGGCCGCGCCGACGAGATCATCAAGATTGCCGCACACCGGATCGGGACGATCGAGGTCGAGTCGGCCATCCTCCGGCACCCTGGCGCCGCTGAGGCCGGCGTGACGGGGCGTCCAGACGAGTTGCGCGGCGAAGTGATTTCCGCGTTCGTCGTGCTGAAGTCTGGATTCGAACCGGGCGACGATCTCAAGACGGAGATCCTCCAGACCATCCGCGGCGAGTTGGGCCCGGTCGCCGTGATTGGAGAGCTCAATTTCGTCGACGCGCTGCCCAAGACGCGCTCAGGCAAGATCATGCGCCGGGTGCTCAAGGCCGTGACGCTCGACACCGACCCCGGCGATATCTCCACGATCGAAGACGAAGGTTCGGTCGAAGACGCCCGCTCGGCGTGGGAAGAGATGAAGGCGAGCATTCGCTAGTCGCAATGAGCTGCTGACATGGCATCGTTGATCCGAGCCGAAACACTGACCTCGACGTTCTCCGAGTTCAAGGCCGGCCGCTCCGACGACCTCCTCGAGCGCTGGGAAGCGCGCACGAACGTTCCGCTGCTGATCCTGGCGGCGGTCATGTTGCCGTTGATCGTGCTGCCGCTGCTGACGCAACTGGACGACGGCGTCGAGCAGATCTTCACCTATGCAGAGTGGGGCATCTGGGCGGTCTTTGCATTCGACCTCGTCGCACGGCTCTGGCTGGCTGAGAACCGTAAGCTCTTCCTGCGGCGCAACTGGATTGACGTCCTGATTGTCGCGGTGCCATTCCTGCGGCCGCTGCGTCTGCTGCGCGCCGTGGTCTTCGTCGCCCGGATCTGGGCGCTGCTCGACCGTCGCGGCGTGCGGGGCACCCTGGTCCTGGCATTGGCGGTCATGTTCGGTGCGACGGCTGCCATCTGGGGCGCCGAGCACGGCCAGGGCGGCGAGGTCCAAAGCTGGGACACCGCGTTGTGGTGGACGCTGCACACGATGGCGACCGGCGACGGGGTGCGAGAGGCGACGACGGTGCTCGGCCGGATCGTGGGAGCGATCGTCACCCTGCTCGGTTTCGCCCTGCTCGGCATGGTCACGGCCACGATCGCCGCGTGGTTCGTCGAGCAGGGGCAGGACGTAGAGCAGGAACAGATCCTCGAAGAGCTGAAGACCGTGCAGGAAGAGTTGAAGGCGCTGCGAGAAGAGATTGGCCGGCGGGACCGGCTGACCGACTAGACGACTAGAACGGTCGGCCGATCTCTTCTCCGATCTTGCGGAGACGCTCGACGCGTTGTTCCGTCGGTGGGTGGGTTGAGAAGAACTTGCCGGCTCCGCCCGCGAGCGGGTTGACGATGAACATGTGGTTCGCCGCCTCGGCGGTCTTCATCTCTTCTGCGGCGTAGCGCGACTCAGGCGTTCTCACACCCTGTTCGAGCTTGACCAGGGCATAGGCCAACGCCTCGGGGTCGCCGCAGCGACGGGCTCCGGTGTCGTCCGCCTTGAGTTCCCGCTGCCGACTGACCGCCATCTGGATCAGCATCGCGATGAACGGCGCGATGATCGCCACGATCAAGGCGCCGGCCAGGTGTCCGGCGCCGCCTCCGTTGTCGTCCCGTCCGCCCATGCCGCCGAACAGGAACATCATGATCAGGCCCCACTGGGCCAGCATCCCGATGAACGAGATGACCATCGCCATTGAGGCGACGATCGTGGACCAGAGAGTGTCTCGATTGGTCACGTGGGCCAGTTCGTGGGCCATGACTCCGGCGAGTTCCCTGCGGGTTAGGAGGCTCATGATGCCGGTCGTCGCGGCGACGGCCGAGTGCTTCGGGTGTCGTCCGGTCGCAAAGGCGTTGGGGATCGGCGTGTCAATGATGTAGACGGATGGGATGTGCCTGGGGCAGTCGCCGGAGCGGCAGTGTCCGGTGCAGCGCGCCTCGAGATGCTCCACGGTGAACTGCGAAAGCAACTCGGGCTTGAACGGCATGTTCGCCTGGCAGGCGGCCCGCTCGACGATACGGTAGAGGTCCGGGGCTTGCTGCGCCGTGACCAACTGGCCGCCCATCATCTTGGGCACCATCGAGTGCGAGTTGTAGTAGCTGTAGACGTTGATGCCCAGGGCGATCACGGCCATGATGATGAGCCCGATCTGGCCGGCGACAGCCAAACCGACGACCATCATCAGGCCGGCCATCAGGACCACCAGGAACATCGTGCGCAATCCGTACACGATTCGACTCCATCTACGCCGTGTGAGTGCGGTTGTTACGTCGAGATCGTACCATCGTGAGAGACGGATCGATCCTCCGTCACCGCCGCCGGGAGCACGCCATGCCCATTTACGAATACGCCTGCCGAACCTGCGGCAAGGAGTGGGAGCACTTCACCCGCAAGATGGACGCGCCTGCGCCCGCCTGCGAGGACTGCGAGGCCGGCGGGCCGGTCGAGCGGCTGATCGCGCGCTCGGCGTTCATCAAGGACGAGAACACGAAGATGCGCGAGATGCATCCCAAGTACGCGAAGATGGTTGACGCCGCCTGGGACAAGGCCTCTCGCAACGACCCGCTGAGCAAGACCCGCTTCGCGCCGCTGGTCGACTCGGGCAAGCGCGTCCAGGACATGACCTAGTCCGGGGGAGCCGGCTCAAACACAGCGCCGGCCCGCACGCCATTTGCCGCCGCCCAGTCCTGCGCCGGTTGCCGATCGCGGCCGACCGCAAGAGTGCTGACCCGAAGCGATTCGCCATCGCCGCAGACGATGGTCATGCCGCTGCCGTCAATGGCGGCGACCTCTCCAGCGCCGCCGCCGGAGTGGTCGGATCGAGTCGAGCCGAGCAGGGTGACTCGCTGGCCGGCGACCTCGCTCCAGGCGCCGGGGGCGCGGTCCGAGCCGCGGATGAAGTTGTGCACGGTCTGGGCGTCCTGCGACCAATCGATCCGAGCGATGTCGCCCTCCCACGGACCCTCGTAGCTCATGTCCTCTTCGTTCTGAACATGCCGCGGGGCCTGACCGGCCTCAACGAGCTTGACCGCCTCCGACATCGCCTCAACGCCCAGTGGGAACAGGTACTCCCGGTAGACCTCATTGAGGGTTGAGTCGGGGCCGATGGGACAGGAGCGCTGGAGGAGGATCGGACCGGTGTCGATGCCCTCGTCGACCCAGAAGATCGTGACGCCGGTCATCGTGTCGCCCTGCAGGATGGAATGATTGATCGCAGAGCGCCCGCGGTGCCTGGGCAGGATCGACGGGTGGTACTGGATCGTCTTCAACGGCGGATGGTCCAACACGCGGGTCGGGATGATCTGGGTGACAAAGGCCATCACGTTCAGGTCCGGCTGTGTCGCCTCGTATTGTGCAACGGCCTCGTCGTCGACCACTCCGCGACGTTGCCATCGGCGAGGCTGCACGAGCGTGATGCCGCCGTCGCGGGCTGCCTGGGCCAACGGATCCGGTCGGCCGCCTTCTCGCTCAGGCGGCGTGAACACGCCCACGATCTCATGGCCGTCGTCGACCAGGCGCTCGAAGACTGCTGCTCCGAACGGGGCCTGTCCTATCAATGCGATACGCATGCTGCAATCCTCCCGGAATCTCGGTGGCCGCGGTCGGCGGCGCTAGTCGGACGACCGCCAGATTCGCGGCCGTTTGTTTGCGATGATGTCGTTGAACGTCGTGATCGAGACCCGCCTGAGCGCGATCTTGATCAGGGCCGGCGCCCGCAGGTCGGGTCCAAAGAAGTCGTCAACGGCGTAGGGAAAGTGGGGCGCGACCTCCGAGATCGTGTCGTGGTCTTCTGTGACTTCGGCTGAGCCGGCCAGATTGAGATGACGAAAATCAACCGTCCAATGCAGGATCTCGACGAGCTCGTTGTTCCTGATCTGTTCCAGTTTCGACGTTTGAACCGAAGTGAGCACGTACGCGTGCAGCCCGACGTATGCCGGCGCCACGGGACGCACATGCGGTTGCAGGCCCTGCGTCGTTGCCAGGAGCCCGATCGGCGCGCTCTTGATGATCTCCTGCGCCTCCGGCCAGAAGTCGGGAGCGCCGGGGACCGCTTCAATCGACGTGTCCTCTTGCTGCGCCACAACGTCTCCAGAACGTCCGAAGCAGGCCGTACGACGATCTTGCCCGCAGACTAAGCCTAATCGAGGGCAGCGGAATCGCCGGACTCAACCTCGTCAATCCGTCCATCGCGCATCAGGAAGAGTCTGCTCGCCCGCCGGGCGATCTCGAGATTGTGCGTCACCATGACAATTGTCTGCCCTGCTCGGTTCAGGTCCTCCAGCAACTGCACGATCTCGCGCCCGGTCTGCGAGTCCAGGTTGCCGGTCGGTTCATCGGCCAGGATCACATCGGGCTCGTTCGCCAGCGCTCGAGCGATCGCCACGCGTTGACGCTCGCCCCCGGAAAGCTGCAGCGGTCGATGCTCCATGCGCTCGTCCAGACCGACGGCCGACAGCAGCTCCTCGGCTCGCTGGCGCCGCTTGCGCCGCGGGAATCCGGCCAGGGTGAGCGCAATCTCGACATTCTGACGCGCCGTCAGCATCTGCAGCAGGTTGAATGCCTGGAACACGAACCCGAGCGTGCCGAGTCTCAGCGCGGCGCGTTGCTCTCGGCCCAGGTCTTGCGCCGGCCGATCCCGAACCCGAACCTCGCCGGCGGTCGGCGAATCCACCAGTCCCAGGAGCTGCAAGAGCGTCGATTTGCCTGATCCGGACGGTCCGGCGATCGCGATGAAGTCGCCCTGGTGGATGTCGAGATTGAGCGGCTGCAGGGCGTGAATCGTCTGCTGACCGAGCCGGTAGATGCGCTCCAGATTGCGGGCGGACAGCAACGGTGCCGCCCCCCCGGTGGTGTCTCTCCGCCTGGACGCCTGTTCAGCCGTCATTCCAGCGTCCCTATTCGTAGCGCAGCGCGATGATCGGATCGACCTGGACCGCGCGCCAGGCGGGCATCAGCGCCGCAATCATCGAGCACAGGCTCAGGATTCCGGCGGCGCCGTACTCGATCTCGCGGGACCGCAGACCGGCGGCGTCGGGCCCGAGCGCCTTGCTGATCACGACGCGCGACATCGGCACACCCACCATCGAACCGGCGATCGCAAACCCCGCCGACTCCGCCAGGATCAATGAAAGCAACGAGCGCCGTGGCGCGCCGATCGCTCGCAACGTCCCCAGCTCGCGGGTTCGCTCGAGGACGGAAACGAACATCACGATCGCGATCAGCAGAGCGGCGACCGAGACCGAAGTCCAACGAACCACGTCGAACAACTGATTGACGCGGTCGAGCAGCTTGCGTGCGTTCTCGGCGAGTTGCCGGTCGGAGATGACCATGAGTTCTTCGTGCTCCGACTCGATCGTCTCCTGGAGCGGGTCGATGTCGGATGCTCTCTTGGGCGAGACCAACAGCGCGGTGACCGAGTCCGGTGACTGCAACACGCATTGCGCATCTCCGAGAGGAACCAGCACGGCCGAGCGCAGGAGTTGGTTGGTCTCGGGTTCGATGATGCCCTGGACCTCGAACTCCGTCCCTCGCACGGAAATCCTGCTGCCCAGCGCGGCGAGCGCGAGCGGACCAACCGGGGTTGGGACCTCGGTGACCGCCGTCGCCGCGCGGGCGAAGTGACGCGCGGCGAGGACGCCGAGAATTGCCGGCGGGGCCGCGTCCTTGCCGTTCCGGTTCGGGAAATCGCAACGTCCGGCGATGGCGGTCGCTCCGTTGAGGAACACGTCCTCCTTGCCCTCCTCGATTCCCACCAGGAGCGCCTCGGGCGGCGCGGTCGGATACGGGGGCGGCGCAAGCGCGGCGAACGACACCATCGTCGACCGCTCCTGGTCCACGGCCGGACGAGACATCACCGCATTCGCCTCAGACATTGTGATGGTCGATGAGATGGGAGGCCACTCGATCCCGGAGAGGCCGGTCAGGCCGCGCGACTGGACGAAGAGGATGCCGGTAAAGCGTTGAACCTGGAGGTCGAGGTCCTCGGTGATGAATCGCATCACCGTGGTCACGACGATGTAGAGGTTGACACAGACGCCGAAGCCCAGAACGGTCAGCGCGCTGCGCAGTTTCTTGGTCAGCAGCTGTTGGATCGCCAGAGTCAGCATGCGCGTCTCCTGCCGCTCTTGAGCTTACCGCTGAAGCAGCGACACGCCGGCGTCCGGCCGCGCGGTTAGTTTCCGACGAACACTCCGCCGTCCGGATGCAGGATCTGTCCGGTGATGTAGCCGGCCTGGTCGCTGAGCAGGAACAACGCCGCCTCCGCGATGTCCGACGGTTCGCCGAGACGGTTGAGCGGAATGCTCTCGATCCGTCTCTGGCGGCGTTCCTCGTCGGTCGTCACGGCGAGCGTCATCGGGGTATCGATCAAGCCCGGCGCCACGGTGTTCACTCGGATGCCGGCGGGAGCCAGTTCAAGCGCGATACAGCGAGTCAGCATCCAGACGCCGGTCTTGGAGACGCAATAGTCGGCCATGCCGCGAATCGGCGCTTTGGCGGCGCCCGAGGAAATGTTGACGATCGCCCCGCCTTGATCCTGTTCCAGCATGACCCGCGCGACCGCGCGGTTGGTCAGCATGACGCCGGTGAGGTTGACCGCGAGCACTTTCTCCCAGTACTCGACCGGCTTATGGATCACATGGCGATGCGCGCCGCCGAGCAGCGGCTCTCCCTCCGTGACCTCGCCCGAGACGTATCCCGCGTGTGAGATCCCCGCCGCGGCGATGCACAGGTCGAGCCGGCCGAAATGGTCCAGCGCGGCCTGCGCCATCGCGTCGCAATCCGCCTCGCGGGTGACGTCAACGCCGACGTAGACCGCCTGTCCGCCGGCCTCCTCGACCAATGCCACCGTCTCGGCGCCGCGTTCGTCGTCGGGCAAGCCCGCGACGATGACGGATGCGCCCTCCCGTCCCAGCCGAATTGAAGACTCACGGCCCATGCCGCTCGCGCCGCCGGTGACGACCGCGACCTTTCCCGCGAACCGGTTCATGGATTCCTCTGGTGGCAGCGGCATAAATCAACTCCTCGTGTGCGACCGGCGGACGGAGCAATCGGGTCGCGGTCAAGATACTCGCTCGGGCTACTCGTTACGGAGTGCCGCAATCGGGTCGACCACCGTCGCTCGCCAGGCCGGATACAACCCGCTGAGCAAGCCGATTCCCGCCGCGACGCCGAACGCGGCGGCGATCGACCAGGCCTGGATGACGGTCGTCATCTCCTGGTCGCCGACCGTGCTGCCGTCGACCAACAGCGACGCCACCACGCCAATCACAATCCCGATCACGCCGCCGAACACGCTCAGCGCCAGCGCTTCGGTCACGAACTGGTTGACGATGTCGGCCGCCGTGGCCCCGACCGCGCGGCGGATGCCGATCTCGCGCGTGCGCTCGGTCACCGAGACCAGCATGATGTTCATCACTCCGATCCCGCCGACGAGCAGCGAGATCCCGGCGATGCTGCCGAGCAGGATCGAGAGCGTATTGGCGACCTCCGAAGCGGCGTCGAGCAGGTCGTCCTGGCTCTCAATCGTGAAATCCGGTTCTGAGCGGTTATGTCGAATCAAGAGCAGGTCGGAGACCTGTTGTTTGACCTCTTCGGCGTCTGCGCCGGGCGTGGTCTGCACATCGATCTGCGTGACGCGCAAATCACCGCTCGGCGTGTAGAGGAAGCGGAATCGGTTCGCCAGGCCGGTGATCGGCACAAACACCTGGTCGTCGGCGTCTGCCGCGCCGCCGACCTCCTGTAGCACGCCGATCACAGTGAAGGCGAATACGACCCGCCCGGCCAGGAACGAGAGGCGCACTTCCTGACCGATCGGGTCGACCCCGGGGTAGATCGTCTCGGCAACCCGAGATCCAAGCACCGCAACCAGGCTGCCGGCCTGATCGTGCTGCGGGGCGATGAACGACCCGATCGCGACTTCGAGATCGCGAACCTCGGCGTGGTTCGACGACGTGAACACCGATTCCGCGCCGACGTTGTTCGCCCCGGCAATCGCCTGCGTGTCGCCGGTGATGTGGGCCGAGACCGCCACGATTGCCGGGTTGCCGTTGGCCGCGATGGCGTGCGCATCGGCCTGGGTCAGCGTGGTCGTCAACAGGGCCGCTCCGCCGCCGGCCTGCGTGGTGGCGGCCGCCGATGGTTCGATGAAGATCAGGTCGGTGCCCAGGCCCCGAATCTGATCGCTGACACCCTTCTGCGTCCCCTGACCGACAGCGATCAGTGCAATCACGGAGCTCACGCCGATGACCAGTCCGAGCAGAGTCAGCAGCGAGCGGAGGCGATTGGCAATGATTGCCCGCACCGCAATCCGCAAGGCGTCCAGCACGCTCATGTCACCGTCTCGCCCTCGGCCGAAACTTCTGCGGGAGGTCGTCCGGTGTCTTCGGTGATCTGTCCGTCGCGCATGCGGATCGAGCGTTGTGCGTAGGCCGCGACCTCGGCTTCGTGAGTGACGAGCACGATGGTCAATCCCTGGTGTTCGACGAGATCCTTGAGGAGCTCCATCACTTCCGTTCCGGTGGCCGTGTCCAGCGCTCCGGTCGGCTCGTCGGCGAGCACGACCAGGGGATCGACGACCAACGACCGAGCGATCGCCACCCGCTGCTGCTCGCCTCCGGAAAGTTGTGTGGGCCGGTGACCGATGCGCTCAGCCAGGCCGACTCGCACCAGCGCCTCCGCGGCTCGACGCCGACGGTCGCGGACGCCCTGGTAAATCAGCGGCAGTTCCACCTGCTCCAGCGCGGACATGCGAGGCAGCAGCGAGTAGGACTGAAACACGAACCCGAACGCGGAGCCGCGAAGTCGCGCTCTGGTGTGCTCGTTCAACGACTCGACGTTCCGGCCGGACAGCAGGTACGAGCCCTCGTCCGGGCGGTCGAGCAGCCCGATGATGTTCATCAGCGTGCTCTTGCCCGAGCCCGACTGACCCATGACCGCGACGAATTCTCCGCGCTCGATTTCGAGACTGACGCCGTCGAGCGCGTTGATCGCCGTGTCACCGGCCCTGAACGTCTTGCGGACCCCGTCCAGCCGAATCATCATCCGCCTCCCGGCGGACCGGGCGGAGCGCCTCCGCCGGTTCCGCCCCCCGGGAGCTGCGTCGCGCTGTAGGCGATGCCCTCAGAGTCCGCGCCGATGAGCACCGTCGCGCCGTCCTCGATGCCGGAGAGGATCTCCACGTTCGTACCGTCGGTCTCGCCGATTTGGACCGCCAGCCGTTCCCACGCGCCGTCCTCGGTCGGCACGGCGACGTAGAAGGCGCCCTCGATCTGGCGAACCGCCGATGTAGAGACGAGTACGGCTTCGTCGCGCACGGCGGTCAGGATGACGACGGTCGCGCTCATGCCCTCGATCGGCAACTGTCGATCGTCGCCGACTGCCGCCTGACCACCGGCCGCGCCGCCGCCGCCGGTGAATCGAGCGATCAGCGCCCGTAGCTGAGCTCGCTGTTCGTCGGTGATCTCAAAGTCCTCGGGCAGCTCAACGCCGCCGGGCAACTCCTCATCGTTCGCGATCGCACGCACAACGTCGATGACGGTCACGCCTTCCGGCAGATCCAACGACTGCAGCCAGGCCGTGAATCGCCTGACCTGTTCGGGATTCGTCGCCGGTGCTCCGCCTCCACGGCCCTCTTCGTCATTGCGCTGCGGTTCCGGCACGGTTACGCCGAGCGCCCGCAGGTCGTTGCGCACCGCCTGGATCGAGAGGGGCGACAGCACGACCGCCTCCACCTCGTAGGTCACGACGCCCTGGTCGACCTGCGGCACGCGGCTGATCGTCGAGATTCTGACCGGGTACTGGACGCCCTCGATGGCGTCGAAGGACGCGACGCCGACCTGGCGTTCGGCAAGTTCAAAGATCTCCGCCTCGGTCACCGTCAGCGCGACCACGACCTCGTCTCGGGTACTGAGGACGAACACCGGGCTGCCGGCAGCAATCCGATCGCCCGGATCGACGTTGACTTCCTCGATCACACCGTCGAACGGCGCGTTGATCACCAGATCCCGAACGGTCGACAGCGCCTGCTCGAAGGTGATCTCGGCCAACCGAACGTTTTGCTCCTGCTGCGCGATCGTGGTGGCCGTCGGCCCCGCCATCAGTTCGTCGTGATTCGCCTGGGCTTCTCTGAGCACCGATTCCGCGCTGGCCAGCGCCAGTTGCGCTTCGAGAATGTCTTCATCGGACGGCGGCGCCAACAACTCGGCGAGGTGAGCCCCGGCCGCGTCCCGGTTGGCAGTCGCAGCGGTCACCGTCTGCTGTGCCTGATAGAGGTCGCTCGGGTCGACATCGCCGAGCAGGTCGTTCAGCGCCGCTTCGGCGGCGGTCAATCCCGCTCGCGCGGCAGCGACCGCCTGTTCCGCCTGGAATACATCGCTCGCATCCGCCGGCTTGTCCAGGTCCTCACGTTGTGACTCGGCCGCGGTCAGTCCTGCCGTCGCAGCCACGATCGCCTGTTCTGCCTGGAAGATGTCCTCATCCGTTGCGGGAGTCAACAGTTCATCGAGCCTGGCCTTGGCCGCTTCGTGCGCCGCCCTCGCCGCTGCGACCGCCTCGGTCGCCTGCTCGATCGCGTCCGGGTCTGGTTCGTCGGTCAGGTCCGACAACCGGGCTTCCGCTGCCATCAGGTTCGAAGAGGCAGCCTCGTACGAGTTGACAGCTGTTTCCCAGGCGCGCTGCGCATTGATCAGATCGCGGGACCGTCGCTCCAACGTCGCGCCGCTGTTGTCCGTCTTGGTCTCCAGTAGCTCGATCTCCGACCGCGGCAAAGGCGGATCGCCGTCGCAGATTTCGGGCAGGACCACGATGTCGTCGCAGAATCGCTCGTGGGCGTCTTCCAGCGCGTCCTCGGTGTCGTCGACGGCCTGCTCTGCGTCCGAAACCGGAATCCGCGCCTGGACGGCGGCGGAGCGGGCCGATTCGATGTCGGCGACACTGGGCTCGGTGGTCAGGTTCTCGAGTGCCTGTTCCGCGCTCACCAACTGCGAGGCCGCGGACGCCACGGCCTGTTCGGCGGACGCCAGTTCTGCGGCGCTCGGCTCGCTCGTCAGGTCGGCGAGCGCTTCCTCGGCATTGGAGAGCTGTGACGCAGCGTTGGCCACCGCTTGATTAGCCGAGGCCACTTCAGCCGCGGTGGGCTGTTCGGTCAGATCGTTCAGCACTTCCTCGGCCGTTGAGAGCTGCGATGCCGCATTGGCGACGCTTTGCTGCGCCCTCGCGAGATCGCCGGGATCGACGGCGGATGTCAACTCCGCCAACGCCTGCTCGGCGTTGGACAGCTGCGTGCGGGCGTTCGCCAGCGCCTGCTCTGCGGCTTCGAGCACGCTGGCGTCGGGCGGATCGTCAATCTGTTCCAGTTCCAGGCTGGCGCTCACGACCTGGGCCTGCGCCGTGGCCAGGGCGCGTTCCGACGCGGCGATCATGGAAGCGGCCGGGGTTTCGAGCAGTTCTTCGAGTTTCAGGCGCGCAAGGTTGAGCTGGACCTCGGCCGTTTCGAGCTGTCGATTGGTGTCGCTGTCTTCCAGGCTGGCGATCACGTCACCGCGCGTGACCTCGTCGCCGACCTCCACCTCAACCGACTCCACCTCGCCTCCGATGTTGAAGCTCAACGTCGAGGTCTGCGCGGCCTCGGCCGAGCCGGACAGCTCAACCGTGGTGGTCAGTTGCCCCGTTGTTGCGGTGACCCGTTGAGGCTCGAAGACGACCTCTTCGTCCTGGCTTCGGGTGAAGAACCAGGCCAGCACTGCGACGACGGCAATCGCCGCGATCAGCAGCAGGGCAATCCATCGCCGCGATCGGCGGCCGCCTCGAACCAGGGCATCGATGTCAACGTCTTGTGTGCTCACGACTGCTCCGCACGTTCATGAAGGGAAACCGTAGACGGGGCCGGGCAGTGGCGCTCATCCACCAGAGCGCACGCTAGTGCCAGAGGGTAAGGCGGAGATCAGCCCAGTGTCATCCTCCGGCAAACTGCCGGCGCGTCCGGCTAGCCGGTGAAGATGCCGCCGTCGGGGTGGAGGATCTGTCCGGTGATGTAGCCCGCGTGGTCGCTCAGGAGGAAGAGCGATGCCTCGGCGATGTCCTCAGCTTCGCCCAGCCGCCCAAGCGGGACGAAGCGCTCGAATGCGGCCCGGCGCTCCTCATTCTGCGCAAGACCCATCGCCATCGGCGTATCGATCACGCCCGGAGCCACGGTGTTGACTCGGATGTTGTGCGGCGCGAGTTCCAGGGCGATACAGCGTGTCAGCATCCAGACTCCGGTCTTGGAAACGGAATACTCGGCTGAGCCGGGCATCGGCACTTTGGCGGCGCCCGAGGAGATGTTGACGATCGCACCGCCGTCGCCCTGATCGATCATGCGTCTGGCGACGGCGCGATTGGTGAGCATCACGCCGGTCAAGTTGACGGAGAGGACCTTTTCCCAGTATTCGACCGGCTTGTTGATGATGTGTCCTGCGGTTCGGTCGGCCGCGAGATCCTCTTCCGAGACTTCGCCGGAGACGTAGCGAGCATGGAGGATCCCGGCAGCGGCGATGCAGAGGTCGAGGCGGCCGAACTCGTCAACGGCCGCCTGGGCAGCGTCGTCGCAATCGGCCTCTCGCGAGACGTCGGCGCCGACGTAGATCGCCTGCCCGCCGGCCTCCACAATCTGCGTGACGACATCGTTGCCGCGAGCGTCGTCGGGAAGTCCCACGACCGCGACCGCCGCGCCTTCGCGGGCGAGGCGGACCGACGCCTCCGCACCCATCCCCGATGCTCCGCCGGTGACCAGCGCCACCTTGCCCTGGAAGCGGGCGAATCCTGCCTCGGCCATTCTCGTGGTCCGTTTCTAGACGCCGTTGACCTCTTGCGGGTAACGCCACGGGGTCTCCGGCTGATCGGCTTCCTCGTCGAGCGTCCAGTGCGGAAGCGACAGACCCTCGGCAACGTCGGCGAAGACCATGCGCATGCGCGAGCCGATGCCGACCTGCTTGACCAGTTCGGGTCCGGCGAAGTTGCCCTCGGCGTCAACCAGGTTGCCGGCCACGCGCAGCGCCTCGTGCTCGGTCGGCTGGCCTGCCTGCGTGTCGAGCTCGACCAGCAGGATCATGTAGGGCGCGCGCTCGCGGAAGGCCGGTTGGATCGCGTGGTGGACCTCGCCGTAGGAGTGAACCGTTCCGCGCGCGTCAACGGGGACCCAGACCATCTCGCGGCTCGAACACCACGGACAGGCGGTGCCCGGCGGGTAGCGGAGCAGGTCGCACTCGGGGTCGACGCAGCGCTGGAGGTGGAAGTCGTGGTTGGCGCAATGTTGGAAGTAGGCCAGGTTCTCCTGGTCGAGGTCGAGAACGGTGAGGGTCATTCCCAGGTATTCGCCCTGCGGCATCTTCAGCTCCTGTTCGTTTCGTCGTCGTTGAGTCCGTGTCTAGCCCGTGATTAGCCCTTGCGCATGATCAGGGATGACCCCGTGCCGGGCATGGCCCAGCCGAGGTTCTGCGTGATCTCCAGGTTGGGGACCTGCCGGCAGCCGCCGCCTTCTTCCGGCGGCGCATAGTTGTAGCTGTGGATGCGCTTGTCGTTCTCGTCCTTCGGGCAGTAGCAATCGACCTCGCCGCGCAGCTGGCGCACGTTCTCGATGATCATGTTCATCCCGTGCGTGTAGCCCTCGCAGAGGTGTCCGCCCGAGGTGTTGTTGGGACGCTCGCCGCCGAGTCGCATGATGCCCGACGAGACGTAGTCGCCGCCCTCGCCCTTCTTGCAGAAGCCGTAGTCCTCGAGCTGCAGCATCGAGGTGAAGGTGAACGCGTCGTAGGCGCCCGTGCACTGGATGTCCTCGGGACCGACGCCTGCGTTGCGGTAGATGATGTCCTTGATGTAGTGACCGGCGACGGTCGAGATCGGACCGTGCTGGAAGTGCATGTCGATCCGTGGTTTGCAGACGCGTCCGGCCACGCCGAGGATGCGCGCCGGCGTGTTGCGGTAGTCGTAGGCCTTGTCGACGGAGGTCACGATCAGCGCCGTGGCGTTGTCGGTCTCGACGCAGCAGTCGAGCAGATGCAGGGGCTTGCAGATCATGCGTGAATTGACCACGTCTTCGACCGTCACGCGCTGCTTGTAGTAGGCCTTGGGATTGTTCGAGGCGTGTTCGGAGTGGATCACCTTGACCATCGCCACCTGCTCGGGCGTGGTGCCGTAGTCGTACATGTGGCGCATGAAGGTGGGGGAGAAGTTCTGTCCGGCCGAGAACCAACCGTAGGCCGCCGCATGTAGTGCGTCGCCGCCGACCGGCACTGAGGCTCGCGCTCCGGTGCCGCCGATGCGGACCTGGGAGAAACCGTTCATCGAGCGGAAAATGACGACCGTTTCGCACATGCCCGCCTCGATCGCGCCGATGGCGAGGCCAATCAGCGCCTCGGACGAGGAACCGCCGCCCTGCACGTCCATGTAGAAGTTGAGCCGGATGCCGAGGTCGCCGGCCAGCATCGGAGAGGCGGTCGAGTCGTTGCCCGAGTAGGACATCATCCCGTCGATCTCGGACGCCGGGATGCCCGCATCGTCCATCGCGTTCTTGATCGCCCAGGTACCCAGGGCTCGCGTCGTCATGCCCGACCCTCGGGTATACGTGGTCTCGCCGACGCCGATGATGGCGTACTTGTCGCGCAGGTACTTGCCTGCTGTCGTATCAATGTCGGTCGTCACCGCCTGCTCCTCTCAAGGACATCACGTCAAGGCCGCTGATGTTGTCGGCATCGCGCGGAACGTGGGCAGTCTAGGACAGCAGGCATGAATGTCGACCTATCCTGCGGGGAGCCAGGACGAGACTCCAATCCGCTGACAGGAACAACTCATGACCGATGCTTTGACCGACGCCCAGGTGAAGGAAGCCGCAGATTTCCTCGATGAGGCCACCGCGAACGGATTGCCCTTGCCAGCGATTCCGGAGTCCTGCCGTCCGGAGAGCGCCGCGGACGGCGGCCGGATCTACTGGGAGCGCTGGTCACGCAATCCGACCCCCGCAATCGCCTGGAAGGCGGCCGTGCTCGATGGGGACATGGTGCTCGCGCCGTTCTTCGAGGGGATGGTCATGGACTCCCCCGCCTCCATTCCGGGCGACACGTTCGTCAACTGCATCCTCGAGGCCGAAGTCGCCTTCCGCCTGGGCCGGGACTTCGCCCCGACCGAGGGCGGACACAGCGATGATGCCGTGCTCGGCGGCGTGTCCAACGCCTACATCGTGATCGAGGCCCCCAACAGCCGATTCGACGGCGGCGCGGCGATGCCCAGCATGGCCGCCGACGGCGTCGGCAACCAGGCCCTGATCATTGGCCCGGAAATCGATGACTGGCAGTCGAAGGAGCTCGTCGCATTGGACTGCGAGATCCTGATTGACGGCGAGCGTGTGGCCGAGGGCCGGGACGGCCGCCCGAACCCGACCGAAGTGCTGATCGCCACCGTCAACGAGATCAACAATCGCGGCATGACGGTCGCGGCTGGCGAAGTGATCACCACCGGCGCCGCGGCGATCCACGTGCCGGGCCTCGCCGGTCAGGAAGTGACGATTCGCTTCCCCGGCATCGGCGACGTGGGGCTGAGTTTGACCTGAGGGGAGCCCCCCTGTCCCTACGGGACATCTCCCTCCGCTTCGCGGGGGGAGATGGATCCGGGGGCTACTCCAGGCGGCCGATTGCGTCGACCTTCCAGAGGCCGTCGACTTCAATCCATTGGGTAAAGATCGTGCCCTCGCCGTCGTCGCCGCGGAAGGTGATGTGGAGCAGATTGTCGCCCTGATCGGCGATCTCGTACTCGTCCGAACCCTCGGCTGAGTCCGGCTGCGCCTGCAGCGCCATCGCCTGTCCGATCCCGACCGGTGTGAACATCGGCATCAGACCGGCGATGTTGTTGGCGACCAGGTCCTGGGCAAACTGGTCGGCGGTCTGCAAGAGGTCGGCGGACTCGCTCATGGGTAGCTCTCCTGTTCGGACCTCAGACTCAATCGATGCGGGTAAGCGGTCGGTACGCACTCGGTTTGCGTTCTGCTATGCACTCGACTTTGGGCGCGAATGGAGGTTCAGCCTACAGCGAGGCGGGATAGGCTGAGTCGGAACCGCGCCGCGCCCGATTGTGCTGAGCGGAACTGGGAGGCGAAGATGAGCAACCGTCCAATCGGTATCGACGTCGAGGCTGCACCGCAGAAAGCCGTCACGGCAGAGGTCAACGGTGAGGCGATCATTGCCGCCCAGGACGTACACAAGACCTACGCGGGCGCCGGTGAACCGGTTCACGCGCTGCGCGGGGTGACGCTCTCCGTCGCCCGCGGCGAGATGGTCACGATCATGGGGCCGTCTGGTTGCGGCAAGACGACGCTGCTCAACTGCCTCTCCGGTCTGGAAACGATCGAGCGTGGCGAGATCTTCGTCGAGAGCCGAAGCATCCATGACATGCCCGACAACGAGCGGACCGATCACCGCGCTCGCCGCATGGGGTTTGTCTTCCAGTTCTACAACCTGCTGCCGGTGCTCTCATCGGTTGAGAACGTCGAACTGCCGCTGCTCTTGGCCGGGCTCAGTCAACGCGAGTCGCGGGAACGCGCGATGGAATCTCTGCGGAGCGTCGGCCTGGCCGACTGGGCCGAACACCGACCGTCGCAACTCTCCGGCGGTCAACGCCAACGCGTCACCATCGCCCGAGCGCTGGTCAACGACCCGGCCATCGTCTGGGGCGACGAACCGACCGGCGATCTCGATTCGACCAATGCCAACCAGATCATGGAACTGCTTGAAGACCTGAATCAGCGAAACCAACAGACGTTTGTCATCGTCACCCACGACGAAAACATCGGCAGGCGCGCGAACCGCACGATTCACATGCGCGACGGCCTGATCGAAGGCGAGACGGTACACCGACAGCTCGACGGCTAACAGCGAACAGCAGAGCACGAACCACGCTTGGAGTAGGGCTTCATGGAGGAACTCTTCGGCCTGCCGACGATCCGCCTGATGTGGATCGTCGTCGCCATCGCGGGCGTCGCCGCCGCCGTGATCGCCTTCATCTTCTACAGACGCCCGATCCTGGTGCGAATGGGATTGCGCAACATCCCGCGGCGGCGCGCCCAAACGGTGCTCGTGACCATGGGACTGACCCTCGCCACGATCATCGTCACCATCGCGTTTTCGACCGGAGATTCGCTGGCGGTGAGCGTCCGCAACCTGGCGCTCGACAGCCTCGAACGGATCGACCACTTCATTACGACGGAAGAGGTCGGTGATTCAGAGGACGGCAGCGGAACCGGCATTCCGAATCAGGTATTGCTCGACCTCCAGTCACACTTCGCCGGTGACGATCGGATCGAGGCGATCTTCGGTTCGCGCTTTGATCTCGTCCCAATCGAGCACCCCGACGCCGGGCAGATTGAACCGCAGTTCTACCTCGTCGGAGTTGATCCGGAGATCACCGACCGGCTCCAGGCCGTTCGCGACAAAGATGGCGACCTGCTTCAACTGAGTGCGCTGGGCCCGGACGAAATCGTGATCAACGAGCTGGCAGCGCGGGAGTTGGCTGCCGAACCGGGCGACCGGGTTCGCCTCTACGTGCGGGGCGCATCCAGCCAGTACACGATCGCCGCGATCGGTCGTGACGCGGTCCTGACCGGCAACCTGGTCGCCGGCGGCGCGGGCGGTCTACTTCCGATGGACGCGTATCAGCAACTCCTGGGTCCGCAGCTATCGCCGCCCGATCAGTGGGACAGCATCCTCGTCAGCGGCGCCGGCGGTGTCGAGGCGCCGCTGGAGTTCTCCGAAGCACTCGACGAGGACATTGACACCGCGCTATCTCGTCTCGAACGTACAAACCCGGACCTGTACCTCAGCAACGGCCTCTCGCGCTACGCGACTGACTCTGTCAAAGCCGACAGCCTGCGCGACGCCGAGCTGATCGCCAACGTCTTCACCACGCTGTTCCTGTTCATGGGTTCGTTCTCGGTTGCCGCCGGGATCCTGCTCATCTTCCTGATCTTCGCCATGCTTGCCGAAGAGCGAAAGCCGGAAATGGGCATTGCGCGCGCCGTCGGCATGCAGCGCAACGACCTGATCCGGATGTTCATCTCGGAGGGCATGGTCTACAACCTGGGCGCGGCCGTGGTTGGCGTTGTCTTGGGATTGCTCTTCGCGCTGGGCCTGATTGCCGCCCTGAACCAGGGATTCGAGAGTTTCGGCTTTGTCTTCACCTGGACCGTGACGATCAAGAGCCTCGTCATCTCGGCCTGCATCGGCATCGTGATCACCTTCATCACCGTCGTGTTCTCCAGCTTCCGCGCGGCGCGACTCAACATCGTCGCCGCGATCCGCGACATCCCCGAAGCGCAGTACGAGGAGACGCATCCACTGACCCTGTGGCGCATCGGCCGAAACGTCGTCGGCGTGTTTACGACGGCGATCGGCCTGGTGCTGCTGATCACCACGCCGGTCACGCTCATTCTTGGCGCACCGGTCGCGTTGGTCTTGAACCTGCTTGGCAAGCGCTGGTCCCAGCGTCTGATCCCGTGGGTGCTGTTCTTCGGTTGGCGGGTGTTGCGATGGAACCCGCAGTGGTGGGTCCTGTTCGTGATCGGCGGTTGGCAGTTACTGGCCTACGGACTGCAGCAAGAGAGTCTGTTCCTCTACATGATGGGCATCTCGTTGTTGCCGTTGGGCGTGGTGATGGGGCTGAACAAGTTGCGGCTCAGCGGTCGGCGGATCCCGCCGCGCCTGCTCTACACGGCCGGCGCAGCCTTCGTCATGTTCCTGTGGTTTGCGCCCAACGACTGGCACGAGAGCTTCTTCAACAACAATCTCAACGGTGGACCGGAACTGTTCGTGCTCGCCGGCACAATGCTCACAGCGGCCGGCACCCTGCTGCTGGTCTTCAATCTCGACCTCATCGTCGGCGGGATTCGCAACGCCGTCGGCGGCATCGGTCGCATGGCGCCGGTGATTCGCACCGCAGCGGCCTACCCCGCCGCTGCCCGCTACCGCACCGGGATGACGATTGCGATGATCGCCTTGATCACCTTCGCCCTGGTCAACTTCAGCACCATCAACGCCTCCTTCAGCCAGGCGTTCACCGGCAACGACACGGCCGGCGGCTTCGAGGTGTTGGCGTTCAATACCGACGTCAACGCCATCGCCGACATTCGAGCCGGCCTCGACCAGGCAGGCGCGCAGGATGTCCTCGACGGGATCGAGTACAGCGGCCGCGTCGAAGCCGGACCGCAACGCGGCACCAGGGCGGTCACCGTACTGACCGAGCGCTGGAACCCGGTCACCGAGCGCCACATCCTTGACTCTGACGGCGAGATTCGGCTGGTCGAGACCGATCTCTCCCAGGTCCGGCTCGAAGACCGCGACGCCGTCATCGTCGGTGGCGTCAACAACGAGTTCATCGATGGTCAGGAGATCAAGCTCCAGGCAATCTCCTACCGCTATGAAGACGAGCGGGCCGTCTGGTCGGCGCTGCGCAACGGCGAAACGGTCGCGGTCGCGACGGTCGACGCGATCGATGGCGCGTTCGGCTTCGCCGGCAATGATCTCGATCCGTGGTCGACCCCCGATTCCGTCACCGACGAGTCCACCCTGCTCCCACGCATCGTGATCGAGGTCGGCCTTGGCGACCAGGCCAGGCAAGTCGAAGTGATTGCCATTCTCGAACGGGTCTCCGGCGCCTTTGTCGACCTGGACGGCGAAGACGGCGGCTTGCCGACTTTGCTGATGCCGGAGGCCATCGCCGCCCAGGCCATCGGCGAGTCGGAAACGACGCGCCATTTCATCTCGACCAGAGACGGCGCGGATTCCCTCGATATCGCTCAGGGCATCGAGCGCGAACTGCGCATCTTCGCGATCGACATCAAGGGGGAACTGGAGCGCCAGCAGAGCACCCAGTCGTCCATTCTCGCCCTCTTCCAGGGGTTCATCGGGATTGGCCTCGTGGCGGGACTGGCTGCACTCGGCGTGATCGCCCTGCGAGCCGTCGTCGAGCGTCGCCAACAGATCGGCGTCCTGCGTGCGATCGGATTCCAGTCGCGGTTGGTCGGCTTCGAGCTGTTGCTGGAGATGGGATTCATCGCGCTGCTCGGTCTCGGACTTGGTACTGCGCTCGCGCTCGGCCTCGCCTGGCGACTGTTCGCCGAGGGCACGTTCGGCGAGATCTCGATGCACATTCCACTCGGCACGATCCTGCCGATGCTGATCGGCGCGTTCGTCGCGTCGCTGATCCTGACATACTTCCCGGCGAGACAGGCAGCCCGCACCACGATCGCGGAGGCGTTGAGATATGAGTGACGAATCGAGCCAGGCGGATCTGCTGCGCGAACTCGCCTTCGGCTATGACCGCGACTTTCCCTTCAATGTCACGACGGCGGCCGCCGGCGAAAGCGGGGGAATGACCGTCGAGCGGTTCGAGATCACCTCGCGCTACGAGGAGCGCGTCTCCGGCTTGCTGCTCCAGCCTGCCGAAGCGGAGGGACCCCGACCGCTCATTCTCGTGGGACATCCGGGAACACTGGACAAGTCCAGCGACTACGTCCTCTGGCCGGCCGAACAGTGGGTCGCACGCGGTGCGATCTGCGCCACGATCGATCAGGCCGGGCATGGCGAACGGGCGAAGCGACCGGTCGGGATGGAAGACTTCCAGCGCTGGCCGATGCGACGCCTGGACCAGTCGATACAGACCGTCGTCGACTGGATGCGCGTGCTCGACTACCTGTCGGAACGGCCGGAAGTCGATGCCGACCGCGTTGGCTTCGTCGGATTCTCGATGGGCGGCATGCGCGGCGCGCCGTTCGTTGGACTCGACGAGCGAGTGAAGGCCGCGTCATTCTGCATCTCGGGAGCCAGCACCCTGTCAGGCCGAGGCGGCAGCGCCGGCGAGCTGGCGAACCGCCTGACCGACCCCGGAATCTATGCACCGATGATGGCCGGCCGTGCGATCCAGGTCGTCGCCGGCGAACAGGACGATCTGATTACGCCGGAGGCGACGCAGCGGTTCTATGACCGGCTCTCTGAGCCGCGAGAGCTGGTCTGGCTGCCGTGTGGGCATTGGGATTTCATGCCGCAGGGGATCAAGCCGGTCGGCCCGTTCCTTGAGCGTACGCTTGAGTTCGGCGGCTAGCTCAACACGCCCGACGCAGTCAGCTCGGCAACCTCTTCCGCCGAGTAGCCCAGCACTTCAGTTGCGACTTCGAATGTGTGTTCTCCGAACAGCGGGGCCGGCGAGGCGAGATATCCGGGCGTCTCGTGCAACCTGACGATTGGGCCGTCGTAGAGCGAGATGTCGGTCTCTGGGTGGTCCAGGTACTCGTAGAACCCGCGCTCAGTTAGATGCTCGTCGTGTTCGCACATGTCCTCGGCGTCGTGAACGAGCGACGCCGCGACGCCGACTGATTGCAGCTGAATGGCCAGCGCCGCGGCGTCGAAGGGGGCGGTCCAGTCAGAGAGCGAGGCGTTGAGGTCGTCCTCTTGGCGACGCCGGCCCAGCAGCGTCGAGAAGCGGTCGTCACCAGCGAACGCCGCTCCCTCGGCGAATGCGCAGAGTGATTCCCACTGCTCGTCGTGGCCGATGGCGATCGCAATCCATCGTTCGCGGCCGGAGGTATCGTCGGCGCAACGGTAGATGCCGTGCGGGCACATCCAGCTTGACTGGTTGCCCTTGCGGGTCTGGCTGTTGCCGTTGGCCGTGTAGTCAAGCAGCGACGGTCCCATGGTTGCGGCGACAGACTCGATCTGGGCCAGCTCGATCCTCTGTCCTTGCCCGGTCCGCCGGCGATAGCGAAGCGCAGCGAGGATCGCGACCACGGTGTGTCCCGGATTGACCGCGTAGTCGGGATAGTTTGTGCCGACACCGACCGGTTTTCGATCGGGATCGCCGGACAGATGCGAGATTCCGGTGGTCGGCGTTAGGACGGCGCCAAATCCGAGGAAGTCTCGATGCGGGCCCCAGAGCCCTTGCATCGGCGAGTAGGCGGCGATGATGCCCGGATTGACCTCGCGCAGCTCGTCGTAGGTCAAGCCCCAGCGCTCGATGACTCGCGGGGTCAGGTTGGAGAGGAAGATGTCCGACCGCTCGATCAGCCTCATCGCTACGTCGCGCGAACCTTCGGTCGCCATGTTGAGCAGGAACGATCGCTTGTCGGCGTTGTAGTTGTTGAAGTACGCGCAGACGTTGAGGCCGGTCTTGCCGGGCTTGATCGGCTCTCCGTGGCGCAGGCCATCGACCTTGGCCTCGGATTCGATCCGGATCACTTCGGCTCCGAAATCCGCCAGGGTGCGGCCGGCGATCGGTCCCGCGCCGAACCAGGAGAAGTCGGCGACGCGAACGCCGTCCAGTGGTCGGCCCCGCCCACGCGGGGATGACGGGGAAGTGGTGGTCATATCGCGCCCTCCCCGGCGAATGCAATCAGGTCTTCGGCGGGAATCCCGACTTCGTCGACCCAGACTTCCTGGTTGTGTTCGCCGATCTGCGGCGCGGGGCGCCGAATCGACGTGGGCGTTTCCGAGAGCCGGTACGGAGGACCGGGGAATCGGACGTCGGCGTCGTCCCGGCCGAGGGAGGTCGGCTGTCGCAGTTCCAGCCACCACTCGCGGGCGGCCAGGTGAGTGCTGTCGCCGATATCGGCGGGGGTGGCGACCTGACCGATCAGGAGGCGTCGTCCCTGCCCGCCTTCGTAAAGCTCCGTCTTGGTCTTGCTGGCGTAGAACTTCGTGAGCACTTCCTGCGCCCGATCCAGAACCGGAGCGTGTTTGGCCTGCTCCTCGGGATCGAGGAGGATGCGCAGGTTGAAGTTGGCGAACGTTTCCGCGTAGTGCGGCTCTGTCAGATCCTCCGCCATGCCCGACTCATCCATCCAGTTGATCACTTCGCTCCAGGGCGCTCCGAAGCCGGGGATGCCGACCATGGAGTAGATGAAGCCGTCCTGTGTCTCGTAGGTGCCGATTCCGGGTATCCGATACGACTCGCCGACGCGCTGACGCGAGGATCCCTGGAAGTCCCACTGGAGATGCGATGTCTCCTGGCAGATCGAGAGAGCCTCTTGCATAGCGGACTCGACGTGCTGTCCCTGGCCGGTCGCCTCGGCCTGTAACAGCGCCAGCAGCGCGCCCTGGGCGGCAGAGAGTCCGGCGACGATGTAGGCCTGGTTGCCGGCAATCCGCATGGGAGAGCCGTCCGGGTAGCCGGCGAGGTTGGCAATGCCGGCGGCCGCCTGGGCGACGAGGTCGGTGACTTCCCAACCGGCCTTGGGTCCATCGAGGCCGAAGCCCGTGATCGAGACCCAGATCAGCGAGGGACGCGCATTCATGTAGGCGGCGGGATGGACTCCGTATTCGGCCAACCGAGACCGTTCGGGTGCGGTCCAGGACTCGATCACGATGTCTGCGGTGTTGATCAGTTCGCCGAGGAGCCAGCGTCCGTCGTGCTGGCCCAGGTCGACGGTCACCGATCGCTTGTTGGCGTTGAAGTACCAGAAGCGGAGGGAGGTCTCGCGGCCCGGCCGTCCGTGCCAGTATGGCGGGCGGCCGCGGGCGGGATCGCCGCCGACGGGTTCGACCTTGATCACGTCGGCGCCAAGGTCGGCGAGGAGCTTGCCGCAGTACCAGCCCATCTCAGAGGTCAGATCGAGGATACGGACGCCATCGAGCGCTGTCTGGGTCATCCGCATCAGACTATCGTGTCACTGAGGAGACCCCGTATGGCGATCAGGAAGATGGACAGCGAGTCGGAAGCAGATCGGGAAGTGACGCCGATGTCGGAGATTCGGCGGTGGCAGGGGATGCCGTTGGAGGAGTACGCCGAACGGTACCCGCTCTGGGCCGATTGGATGCGCAATAGCAGCGGCCTCATGTACGACGCCGACGGCAGCCCCTGGGTCGCCAGGTGGAACCCGGAGTTGGGCGTAGCCATCGGTGCCGAGGACGAGGACGGCCTGACACCAGCCAAGTTGGACGCGCTGGTGGAGCTTTCACGGAGAGCGTTGGAAGAAGTTGGAGCTGGCGGAGGGGTTGACTTCGCCGACCTAGACGCGGACGAGTCCTTTTGGACAGATGAGTAGCGGTGCTTTTTCGTGTCAGCCTCTCCAGTGCGGCAGAGGATCAGCTTCGGAGACTGGCTCCGACGCCTAAACGAGCGGTTCGCAGCGCGCTGCGCGAGATGAGGGACGATCCCTATCCGCCGGGCTATCGCCAGTTGGAGCGCCCGGAGATTCTGTACCGCATCAGGGTGGGCGACTATCGGATCGTGTACCGGCCCGGGCCGCGTCAACGGGAGGTGACGGTAGTTCGGATCGGGGATCGGGAATGGGTGTATGAGGGGCTGGAGCGGTTGTCGGCTGAGTAGTGATGTCGCCTAAAACGGCGGCGCGAAGCCGTCTTTTTCCTCGCCGAGGGTCGGCAGCACCTCGTGGAAGATCGTGAGGGCGACGCGATAGCGCTTCATGTACTCGCGCTCGATGACCTTGGGATGCGGCTGGCAATCCAGCAACTCGGCCATGATCTGTAGTGCGCCGTCGCGGGTCTGCGCGACGAACTTGCCACCCGTGAACTTGAATGGCTGGATGATGAACCGCTCGATGCCTGTTTCAAGCAGGCGATTAGCAAAGGCGTGGGGATCGTCGGACCAGATCAGCGGGGTCAGCGTCACGCAGGCCTGGACGCCTGCGTCATGCACTTGCTGGATCGCCTCGATCCGGCGCTGGTTCGCCGGGCAGGACGGCTCGAATCTCTTGCGGACATCTTCATTGTCAGTGGTGACCGTCATGTTGACCTGGACGCGTCCGCCGTTCGCTTCGATCTGCTGGAAGAGGTCGATGTCGCGGGTCACATCGGGCGAGCGGGTCTGGATGACGAGTTTGGGGGTGTGCCCACCGCCGCCATAAGGCGCGACGGGCGTTTCGGCGAACATGCTGGGCTGCATGTCAGCATTCGACCCGCTGGGTTCTCCAAACGCCATGATCTCCAGAAGCCGGCGCGTCAGGTTGAGTTGACGCTCGACAGGCTGATAGGCGTCCGTGACTGAGGACATGTAAATGCGGGCGCCGTCGAGTTTGTCCTGCTGACGCGGGCGGCTAAGGATGTCGACAGCGTTTTGCTTGACATTGACCCAGTTGCCCCAGTCGTCGCGCTTCTCGGCGTCGCGCGCGAAGAAGGCGGCGTAGCAGTAGGTGCAGCCGAATGCGCAGCCGGAGTAAGGGTTGAGGGTGAAGTCATACTCGGACATGAAGCCGGTGGCCTTCGTGAGAATCTGGCTGGCATCGGCATAGGTGATGTCGGCGGATCCGATTGCATCCGGCCGCCGCGCGACATCAGAAACCGCCTGCGCTTCGGTGAAGCGACTCAACTGGGAGTCATTGACCATATTGCGAATCTCCTCAGACCCTCTCCTACATTCTCCAATATAGCACATGCGTATCAGATAGTGGGCTGCTCCACGTCGCATAGACCTGTCGATGATGAGGAGACTCCGGATAACGGACGAACCCGATCCGACGGCAGTAGACATCGAGTTGCTCAAGGGTGTTTTCCGGCAACTGCGGTTCCACCTTGAGATAGTGAGGCTCGCGCCCGAATGGAGCTGCCGCGCGGATCAGCAACGAGTTTTCCTTGTGGCAAGTGATTAGTCCATGATTAGGTTGCACGCGATTGGTTAGGTCCTGCAACGCGACTCGGAATCTGCGGTCTTCATCTGGATAGTAGGCATGGAAGGCAGTTAGCCACCGGATCGAGTCCCTTGTCAGGTGTTTCTTGTGCCGTGTACGTCCGTCTGCTGGGTCCGATTGCTCACTTGGTAGGTGGATCGAGATCCTTCCGACAACACTCTGCAAGGCCTCGAGTTGCAACGGATATCGATGCGACGCCTGATCGATGCCGAGACAGAACTGCTTCCATACTTCCCGGCCCGCAGCTGACATGGCCGGCGCTCGCTCGTATGGGAACATGGTGATCGGCCCCACATCTCGACCAAGATTCAGTTCGTCCGACGCGTGTAAGGCAAGGCCGAAGAGCAATGCCCACGTTCCCGCGCCATGGTCAGAAACGGCAATCCCATTCGCGGTTGTTTGAACTGGTCGTCTGTTTTGGTCGAGATGATTCGCAGCCACGAGCGATGACCAAGCGAGATTCACATGAGAGAAGTGGTACCTGAGCAGATACAGAGCTGCCACTAGTTCGTCGTCATAGTCGGGAGTTTTGAGCCGTCCTAGAAGCTCTAGGGATGCCTTGCTATCGGCCACATTGGCGCGAAACTGCGTGGTTGTCCATTGGTGTCGTCTGTGGACCTTGGCGAGCAGGGTGTTGGCAGCACCCTCGATCGCTCTTGCCAGGACACCGGCAACGATGGAAGGATCGGGCACTAGCAGGTATCAGACGCCATGCGGCTTCCGGAGTTCTCTGCTGGGCTATGCGCCCACGGCGACCTTGACGTTCGCGGGCAGCCTCGAGGTGAACACCTCGACCGCTTCTTTCACCATTTCTTCGAGGACCTCCGCGGCGGGGCGGAGTTCGTTGAGGAGGCCGCTGATCTGGCCGGCGGCGTTCATGAGGAGGTCTTCCCGTTCGCCCTGCTTGGCGGCCTCGGCGATGTCGGCGATGAGCAAACCCTGCAGGCCCATGGGCAGTGCCTGGGTGCCGGAGTCCTCCCAGGCTTCGATCAGCTCGTTGGTGATGTTGCGCATGGTCTTGCCGGAGTAGAGGCGGGTGACGCGGGTGTCCTCGTCGTTGGCGGCGAGGATGCGGCGCTTGCGGAACTCGTCGAGATTGGCTTCCTGGGTGGGGATGAAGACGGTGCCGCACCAGACGCCGACGCAGCCCATGGCGAGCGCAGCGGCGAGGCCCCGACCGTCGCCGATGCCGCCGGCAGCGATCACGGGCTTGGGCGCAACGGCGTCGAGCACCTGCGGGAGCAGCGCCATGGTGCCGATCCGTCCGGTGTGACCGCCGGCCTCGTGCCCCTGGGCGACGACGATATCGGCGTTGCCCTCGTGGACGCGGCGGGCGTTCTTGACGTTGCCGACGAGCGAGATCACCTTGCCGCCGGCTTCGTGGACCTGGTCCACGAAGGGCGCCGGGTTACCCAGTCCGGTGGCGAGCACGGGCACCTGCATGCCGGTGATCGTGTCGACCTGGTCCTGCGGCGTGAAGCGCGGCGTGCGCACGTCGGCGCGCGGAGCCTGGACGTCGGGCAGGTCGAGGTTGACGCGGATTTCGCCGATGGTGTCCTTGTGCTCCGCGGGCAGAAGGTCGCGCGGGTCCTTTGGCCGCTCGCGGCCGCTGGGACGTCGGGCGACGTTGGAGGGGACGAGGATGTCGACGCCGAACGGGCGGTCGGTCAGGTCCTGAATGCGGCGAATCTGGGCTTCGAGGCGGTCCGGCGGAAATCCGGCCGCGCCGAGCACGCCGAGCCCGCCGGCGTTGGAGATCGCGGCCACGAGCTCCGGTCCGGCGATCCCGGCCTGGCCGCCGCCGGTCGTCGGTCCCATGCCGGCCAGGGCGATCGGGTATTCGATGTCGAGCAAGTCGCACATGTCGGTGTGCAGGATCGGTCGGGTCACGGTTCACCAGCCTTCAGGGAGCAAGGAAATCGGGCGCAAGCAGTGTCTCACAGCGCTCTGCGTGTCATGCTCGATCGCTCGGATTGTGCCTGTCTGTTCATTCGACATTGTTCTAGTCCCGTTGCCCGTGGTCAATCCGATTGAGAACAGTCACGGGAGTACCATGAGGACATGGCAGCAGCAAGAACCGGCGGGGCGAGCGAGACGATTGCGGCGACGATGGCCGCGTTGTCCCGTCTCGGGGGACGTCTGGGGCGACGACTGAAGAGACCGGTGATCATCGTCGTCGGCAGCGTGATCCTGCTGATGCTGTTGATCGTCGTCCTGCAGTCCGGGCTGGGTGTCGACAGCGAAGTCACCATCACCGACAGCCACCGGCCGGAGATTGTGGGCGAGTAGTTGAAGCCATCGTGGCATTGATCTCTACGAGCGAGGGGAGCGAGACCACCAATGCCGAGACCATCCGAAGCACTGATGAACGAGGCCGGGGAGTGGATCGCCGAGCAGCTCTCGGAGGAGGGGCTGATGGTGACCAGCGGGTTCGTCGACCTGGTGCTGGACATGGAGTGGACGGCGATTGAGGAAGGCGTCGATCCCGATGCGCGGGGTCCGGTCGTCGATGCGGTGATGGCGAAGATGGCGGAAGAGAACGTGCATGTCGGACCGCCGCCGGAGACGCTGTCAACCGACGGGATTGACACATCGCAGATCAGGCCGGTGCCCAGGCAGTTTGTCGAGCAGGTATTGAGCTGGGAGGACGACTTCCTGGGATTTGCCGGCATTCGCCGGTCCGAATTGGCGGGCTGAGACGATGTACGGGCAGCGGCACAGCGTGACGATTGAGCCCTCCGGGCTGGTGGTCGAAGTGCCCGACGGCGAGCGTCTGATGCAGGCGGCTCGCGACGCGGGATACTGGTGGCCCAACCAATGCGATATGCAATGCCGCTGTGCGGGATGCTTCGTCACTGTTGTGTCCGGAGCGGACCATCTGTCGGAGATGGGGCGGGCCGAGGCGGAAGCGCTGGTCAATCAGCGCGGGCGCAATGCTCTCGATAGTCCGGTGCGGCTGGCGTGTCAGCTGGGCGTGTACGGCGATGTCACCGTGCGCAAAACCGGCGTCCGCTCCGGCTAGCCGGTAGTGGGAGGCTGCATCATGCAGGGCATTCAC
Organism: Dehalococcoidia bacterium; assembly: GCA_965204335.1. Lineage (GTDB taxonomy): Bacteria > Chloroflexota > Dehalococcoidia > Bin125 > Bin125 > Bin125. Next base: position 2,310,706 of record OZ241982.1, read on the forward strand.
GGGATTGATCTGGCGAGGCTGGAGGCGTTCGTTGAAGTGGCGGCGGCTCGTTCCTTTTCTCGGGCGGCGGAGCGTTTAAGTTTGACCCAGCCGACCGTGTCCGCTCGCATTGCCCAGATGGAGGCCCAGCTCGGCGTCGGTCTGTTCGAACGATTGGGGCGACGGGTGCGCCTGACCGATGCCGGACGCGTGCTGCTGCCGCACGCACAGCGCACGCTCCAGGCCGCGAGGGACGCCGCCGAGGCCGTGCACGCGCTGCGGGCGGGTGGCGGGGGCAGCCTCGTGATCGGCACCGCGCCGACGGTCGGTACGTACGTGTTGCCCGGTCTCCTGCAGCGTTACGCGGCGGCGCAGCCAAACGTGGAGATCTCGATCCGCACCGGACGCAGCCAGGAGGTCTCGCAGATGGTCCTGGATGACGAGGTCCAGATCGGATTCGAGCGGGAGCTCGGTCATGCGGAGATCGAATCGGTCCCGCTGTACGAAGACGACATCGTGCTGCTGGCCAGCCGCAATCATCCGCTGGCCGCGCAGGGACCAATCTCGCCGGCCGAGATTGCCAATGAGGCCGTGATCTTCTTCGACACCGGCAGCAGCTACCACGCGATCAGCCAGGCGGTGTTCCACAGCTCGGGCGTTGCGCCCCGGCACTCAATCGACGTGGACAGCCTGGAAATGGCCAAGCGCCTCGTCCTGCGCGCCCTGGGTCTTGCGTTTCTGCCCAAGGTCGCGGTGGAGGAGGAGTTGCGCCGCGGCGAGCTCGCTCCGATCGAGATCGAGTCGGCGATGCCGATTCGACGCAGCATCGCCGTCATCCGCCGCCGCCGCCGATCGCTGAGCGACGCCGCGCTCTCGTTCCTCAGCCTCGTCGGCCACGTGTTCGGCGTCGAGGTGATGCCGGATATCCGGCATCCCGGCCGGGGCTCCAGAGGGCGCGTGCCGGCCGCGCCCTAATCCTCCGGCTCGGGCACCTCCGGCAGCTCGGATTCATCCCGCAGCGCTTTGAGGATGTCCACGTCGGCCTTGCCCGGGCCGCCGCCCTCGTAGCCGGGGACCTCGAGCAGCCAGGCCGCCTTACGCAGCGTGCGATTGCGTACCATCCGGCGGAACGCCTTCATGCCGATCGTCCCCTGGCCGATGTTCTCGTGGCGGTCCTTGCCCGAACCGAGTTCGGTCTTCGAATCGTTGGCGTGGATCGCCGACAACATGTCGGCGCCGATTTCGCGCTGGAACTCGTCGATGGTCGACTTGAGCCCGGCAATCGTGGCGACGTTGTATCCGGCTGCGTGGGCGTGGCAGGTGTCCAGGCAGACGCGGACGCGCGGGTGGTCGACGGCGTCCATGATTGCCCCCACCTCATGGAACGCGGAGCCGACCGAGCGACCGGCGCCGGCGTTGTTCTCGATCAGCAGCAGCGCATCGTCGGGCGTACGGTCGAGCGCCTCGGACATGCCGGCAGCGATCCTGGGCAGCGCGTGGTCGAAGCCGGAGCCCATGTGCGATCCGACATGGAAGATCACGCCGTCGGCCCCGATTCGCGACGCGAGGTCGAGTTCGGCGGTCAGTGTGTCGATCGACTTGCGCAGGAGTTCGTCGTCAGGCGACGCGAGGTTGATCAGGTAGACCGCGTGGATGAAGGACGAGTTCAGCTTCGCTTCGCGAAACTTCTGACGGTACGACTCGGTGTCTTCATCGGGGTGGTGCTTGCGCCGCCACATCTGTGGGGCCGCGCCGAAGATCTGAAACGACTCCGCGCCGACCGCGACGGCGCGCTCGATTGCCTTGTCGATGCGCCCGGCCGAGGAAACATGCGCGCCGAGACTCGGAGTTCGCGCCATGCCTACAGTCCGACCGCTCTGGCGGCCCGCTCCGCCGCTCGTCGCAGGGGCATCGCGTAGGCCGCGTCGAAGACTGCCTGCCTCAGTTCATCTTCATCGACCGGACGGCTCAGCTTGACGGTGGCCGACGCACTCTCAAGGTCACACGCAGCCGATTCAACGGCCTCCAGGCGGCTGAGTGAAGCAGTCACGCGACTGGCGCAGACGCCGCAGAACAGCCCGTCGATCTGGAGCGTGGCGGCCTGATCGTCCAGTGAGGTCACGCTTGAGTCGGGCGCTCTGAGCAGCCGACGAGGTTTGATCCAGGCCATATCGACAGCCTACCGATTCTGCCAGTCGAGGTAGCGCCGCACGGCTCGGGCGCAGGCCTCGATGCTCTGATAGCAGGCGATTCCCTGCTCGTTCAGTCGGCTCTGCAGATCCAATCCACGCTCGAAGCCCCGATTGGTCCGAGGCTGTCGGATGACGACCGCCAACGGCTTGCTGAGCTTGGGCGCCACGGCCGCCAGCCCGTTCGCCATCTGCTCGGCGAAGTTGTCCTGGCGTGAGCGCGGTCCGCCGCCGTCCGCGCCGGTGTGAACCATCAGCCAGTCGATGCTCGGGTCGTCGCAGACCGCCTTCAGCGCCGTTTCCATGTTGCCGCCCTCGAGCATGAAGCCGGCATCGAGCGGATTGCGGATCGAGGTGCCGGCGACCGGCGTGAACTCCCGCAGAACTCGTTGCGTTGCTTCGTTGAACCAGGGCACCGGAATGCCGTTGCGGTCGCAGATGTCCGCCGCCAGCACGGAGACGCCTCCGCCTCCGCCGAGGACGGCGCAACGTGGACCCGCAACGTTCGGAATCCGCTCAATGGTCACGGCCATGTCGAGCAGTTCCTCGACGCTCTGCGCCGAAATGAAGCGACCCTGTCGTTGTACGGCGTTCCAGATCTGCGCTGAACCGGCCAACGATCCGGTGTGCGAAGAAGCGGCTCGCGAACCGGCCTCGGTCAGTCCGCCCTTGAGCACGACCAGCGGCTTGCCCGTCTGCGACATGTCCCTGGCCACCTGCAGGAACCGGCGACCGTTGCGAATCCCTTCCAGATAGGCGAGCACGATGTCGGTGTCGGCGTCGTTGGCAAGAAATTCGAGGAAGTCGGATTCATTGAGGTCGGACGCATTACCGAAGGACGCAATGTTCGAGAACTCGATCCCTCGGCGAATGCCCTCTCCCACGACTTCGGACGCGTTCATACCCGATTGCGACAGCATTCCCACGCGTCCGGGCGCGGTGGAGCCCTCGTCCATCCACGACACGCCGCCGCGGGTCGAATGCACGCCCATGCAGTTGGGGCCGATCAACCGAATGCCGGCGTCGTGCAGCTTGCGCAGCACCTCAGCCTCGAGATCGGCGCGCTCGCTGCTGCCGGTTTCGCCGAATCCTGCCGTGAACAGATGCACGACCCTGACGCCCTTGGCGATGGCGTCGTCGATCAGGCCGAGGATTGCCGACGCCGGAACCGCCGAGATCAGCGAGTCGACCGGACCGGGAACCTCGGACAACGATTTGTACAGAGGAGTTCCGTCGTCAAGCTCGCCGCCTCGAGGATTGAGGCAGTAGACATTGGGTACGCGGTTCAGCTTGCGTATGCCGCGCAAGAACATCTGACCGCCGCCCCAGCCGGTCGTGCGAGGAGATACGCCGGCAATCGCGATCGATTGCGGGGCGAAGGCGGTCGCCAGCGCGGCCTGGGCGTCGGCTTCGTTGGCTGAGGAACCGGCGATCAGCGTCATAGGAGAACCTTCCCGATGGGCGCGGGAGTAGCGTATCAAGCGACATGGATTCTTCGGTACGCACGATTCCATCGAACCTCGGACCGATTGCCGCGCGCTGGCATCCGGGCGAGTCCGCGATGCAGCGCGGCGCCGCGGTCTGTGTCGGCGGTTTCGACGGCGGCTTCGACGGTCCCGCCGAGGGAATCTATGCCGATTTTGCCGAGGCGCTGCCGCAACGCGGGATCGGCGTGCTACGTCTCGATTTCCGAGTCAAGACCTCGCCCGGACCGATCGATGACGGCACCTTCGACGTGCTGGCGGGAGTCGGCTGGTTGGAGCAACAGGGCATTGAGCGAGTCGCGCTGATCGGGCACTCCTACGGCGGAGCGATCGTGATCCGTGCGGCCGCCCGCTCGGACGCGGTCGTTGGCGCCTGCGCGCTCTCGGCCCAGACCATGGGGATCGAGCCGGACGAAGTGCGGTCGCTGGCCCCGCGGCCGCTGCTCCTGATTCACGGCGCGGCCGACTGGCGTCTGCCGCCTCGCCTGTCGGAATGGGTGTATTCGATCGCCGGCGAGGGCCGGGAGCTGCACATCCTTGACGGCGCGACCCACTCGCTGCGGCAACGGCGGGCCGAACTCCGGACGCTGCTGGTTGACTGGCTGGAGCGAGTCCTACCGGCGGACGGATGAGCGCTCAGAGCGACGGCTTCTGCCACCCGCCGAGATCGTTCTCGAGTGCGGCGGCCAGCGCCAGAGTGATGTCCTCTCGCCAGGGATGCGCCAACACCTGGATCCCGATCGGTAGTCCGTCGCTTGACGTTCCGCAGCGCAGCGCCGTGCCCGGCCAGCCGGCGATATTGTACGGACCGGTGTAGAACATCGTCCGCAGTTCCTCGCTGTACGTCTCACCGTGCTCCGGCGCCGGACGCGCGGCCACGGGCGCGACAATCGCGTCGTAGGGCTGGATGTACTGCAGCATCTCGCTGCGGAACTGATCCTGGTACTCGAGCGACTCGGTGAACTCCGCCGTCGAGGTCGGCTCTATCGTGTCGAAGCCTTTCTTCAGGAACTCCGATTCCTCTTCCGTGCCCCACTTGTCGAGCATGCGCTGCACCCAGGCGCGACCGTCGCCGCCTCCGACTCGCGGCCACATGTCGACAAACTTCGACAGTGCCGGCGGCGTGTCCTGCTGGACGGAGGCGACGCGTTCCGCCACTGCGGTTACTGCCGCGTCGAGCACGGCGCGCGTGTCGTCGTCCGGTTCAAGGTACCCCTCGACGTCCGAGTACCAGGCAATGTTGAGGCTGCCCAGATCGACGTCGCTTGAGTCGCGCAGGGGAACCGGATGGATGAAGGGGTCAACGCCGTCCGGCCCGGAGATGATCGGCAGGGCCAACTCGAGATCCTCGACGTAGCGGCACATCGGTCCGATCGTGGTCCAGGCGTCAAGCGCGCCCATGCCCCAGGGCACGATGTGTCCGGTCCGCGGCACGCGGCCGGCGGTCGGCTTGATCCCGCAGATGCCGCTGAAGTGCGAGGGCAGGCGGATGCTGCCGCCGGTGTCGCTGCCCATGTCGAGCGGCGAGCCGCCGGCGCAGACGATCGCCGCCGCGCCGCCGCTGGAGCCGCCGGGGGTCCGCTCCGGGTTGAACGGATTGCGGGTCTGACCGTAGATGAGGTTGTCGGTTTCGCCCGACAACGTCAGTTCCGGCGTGTTGGTCTTGCCCATCAGGATCGCGCCGGCCCCGCGCAGGCGCGCGGTCACGGTGGAGTCGACGTCGGGGACGTAATCCTTGCGACCCAGCGTGCCGCCCGTCGTGACGACGCCCTCGGTGTCGTGGGAGTCCTTGAGCGTGATCGGAGCGCCATGCAGCGGTCCGAGCTCGTCACCGCGGGCAATGGCGGCGTCGGCCTCTGCCGCCTCTGCGCGGGCACGGTCGGCGCACAGCGCGACCACTGCGTTGAGGGTCGGATTGACCGCGGCGATCCGGGCCAGATGCGCCTCCAGCACCTCCGAGGCGGAGACTTCCTGCTCGCGAATCGCGCGGGTGATGTCGGTGAGGGAGGAAAAGGTGTCGACCATCTGGCGTGCTCCTGCCGGTTGGCGGAAGACGCCGAAGTGGGTCAGCGCCCGTTGAACTCGGCCGGGCGCTTCTCGGCGAAGGCGGTCGTGCCCTCGCGCGCGTCTTCCGTGACCATGATTTCAGAATAGAGTTGCGACTCGAGCGTCATGCCCTCGGCGAAGCCGGACTGGAGCAGCACGCCCTCGTACGCGGCCCGCTTGGAGGCTCGCACGGCCAGGGGCGCGTTCGACGCGATTTCTTCGGCCCACTCCTGTGCCGTCGGCAACAGGTCCTCGGGCGTCGTGACGGCGTTCGCCAATCCGATCCTGTGGGCCTCATGCGCGTCGAGGTGGTTGGCCCGCAGCAGGAGCTCCAGGGCCTTGCCGAAGGGCACGTAGCGAGCCAGCCGCTGCACCTGTCCACCGCCGGGCAGCAGACCGCGCCGGGGCGCCATCGAACCGATCCGCGCGGCGTCGCTCATGATGCGCAGGTCGCAGGACAGCGCCAACGCGAATCCACCCGCCAGGCACCAGCCGTTGATTGCGGCGATCACGGGCTTCCAGGTGTTGTCCGGCCCCCAACTCGACAGTCCTGCCGCGTTGGATGCTTCCCCGCATGCGCGGGAATGACGAGAGGATTTCTCTGCCGATTTCGCAGCTCGATCGATCTCGTCGCTGTGCGCATCGGGGCGGACGAGGTCGCGGCCGGAGCAGAAGGCTCGGCCGGCGCCGGTGATGATTGCCACGTGCAGAGAGTCGTCGCGGTCGAACTCAAACCAGAACTCGCCGAGCTGCTGCGACATTTCCGGGTTGATCGCGTTCATCCGCTCAGGACGATCGAGCGTAACTGTGGCGATCTTGCCGTCGGTCTCGATGCGAACACTCATGACAAGTCACCCGCCGGCCACGGCCGGGACGATTGATACTTCATCGCCCTGGCTCAAGGCAGTGTGCAGACCTTCGAGGAAGCGCACGTCCTCGCCGTTGACGAACAGGTTGACGAACCGGCGAATCTCGCCGTCCTCGTCAATGATGCGGTCGCCGATACCGGGGAACTGACGCTCGAGGTCGAGGACCAGATGCTGCAACGTCTCTCCCGCCGCCTCGACGACATCCTGTTCGGACGTGAGAGAGCGCAGCGGAGTGGGAATGCGCACGGAAACGCTCATCGACAGGGCTCGATTCGTTCTAGTCGGGTTTTGTTTGGCTAGAGGGTAGCGCGGGTTGCCGGGACCGTCTGCGCAGGCGGTTGCAGTCTGACGGACTACTCCTCGGGTTGGTCGGGTTCCCAGAGCACCTGACAGGGCCCGCAGACCAGAGCCGAGATCACTTCCCGGCCGCCGTCGGTCTCCAGGTCAAGGGTCTCGTACTCAATCTCCGCCTCGACGCCGCAGTCGGGACAGAGCGGGCGCAGCACGTAATCGAAGTCGCCGGACGTGACCGAGCTGCGGTGCACGAGCGTGTCGATGTCGACCCATTCGTCGAACGGAACGGCGCGAACGGCAAAGCTGGCCAGGTCGGCCGAGATGTCAGCCGCCATTCCGGCGTCCGGAGGATCGCCGGGCGAACGCCCGCCGCTGCGTGTGCTCATGTACGCAGTCTAGGACCGGCGCGGGTGTGGTGGGCTAGCGGCGTGCGTACATCGAGCGGAGCGCGTTGTCCGCATCGTCGTCGCTCCAGCTCTCCCTGGCGCTGCCGCGTCGTCCGGTGAAGATATCGGAGTTATTGACCCGCTTGTCTTCCGGGATCGAATTGTAGAACTCACGTCGTGTATCACAACGCGGACAGAATCCGACCGAGGACGCGCCGTCGGGTGAGTCGATCAACCAGATATGCACGCAGTCATTGGGGGCGGCGAGGCCCTGGGCTACAGCGGTAACCATGTTGAAGCTTCCCGGGAGCAACACCGCCGCCAGCGGTCTGTGCGCAGATTGTACTTGACGTAGCAACCGCGACAGCAATTACGTTGACGCGTTTTGTAAGTTCTGTCAACGCAGCATAAACGTTCACGTTATGTCGGCTAACAGTACAATTGTCTCAAATGTCCATTCGAGATTGCTAATTGCTCAATCGCTTATGCGTTTAACTTGTTTGTCCCGAAGCGTCCATCGATTTGATGAACTCCAGCGCCCCTTCCGGGTGGGCATGGAAATCGCGGGGCGCATCGATGATGTGGCGTACGACGCCGTCGGCGTCGATCACGTAGGTCATGCGCGAGGTGATCCCGCGCTCTTCGTTGAGAATGCCCCAGGCGTTGCCGGTCTTGGCCCAGGGGAAGTCTCCCAGCAAGGGAAACTCGAGGCCGAGTTCAAGCGCATAGGCGCCGGCGGCGAAGGGAGAGTCGACGGAGATGCCCAGCACCTGGACGCCCGCCTCCTGGAACTCGCCGTGAAGCTCCTGGAAGCGGCTCAACTCGTTCGTTCAACCGCCCGTGAAGGCGAGCACGTACCAGGCCACGACGACGGTCCGGCCGCGGTAGTCGGAGAGGGTGTGTTCCTTGCGATCGCCGTCCATCAGGGTGAAGTCCGGTGCGACCTGTCCGATCTCGACTGCCATGGGAGCGCTCCTCGTCGTTCGGCGGCCTGCCGGCGCGCCCGCGTTGTCCCCGCTGCTCCAAATGGTAGTCGCTGGGTATACTTCGCCCATGGCTAACGGCGCCGAGTACGACCTGGGTGTGGCGGAAGTGCTGGAGGCGGAAGCGATTGGCCCGCCCGGCCAGCGCCGCTTTCGCCTGCGTGTGATCGCCGGCGACACGACCGCCTCGATCTGGTGCGAGAAAACGCAGGTCAGCGCGCTGTCCGAAGCGATCCAGCAGGTGCTCGCACGACACCGGCATTCGGGCGACGGCCGTCGGCCGGCGCCACGCCCGTTGGAACCATTTCCCGATCGCGCCACTCACGACTTCCTTGCCGGGCGGATCGCGCTCGGATACGACGAAGACGCGGACACGATCACGCTGTTCGCCACGGACGTCGAGAGCGGCGGCGCCAATCCGTTGCCCACGCTGCGAGTCGACATCGACCGGCAGTCCGCCAGGCTGTTCACCGTACAGGCTGAGGAAACGGTCGCCGGAGGACGCCCGAGTTGTCCGCTCTGCAAGCAACCCCTTGAGGGATCGGAGCATCTCTGCCCGCGCACGAACGGGCACTCCGAAGACGCGCTCGCCGAAATCGGGCCGCCGGAATTTTAGGCCCGGAGGCGCATCTTGTCGGTCTATGAAGGCGCCAGATCAGAAGGATCGCGTGACTGGCTGACGGCGCGCGCGGCGCCGCAGCATTCGGTGTTGCTCCGGACCGTGGCTCGCGTGGCGTCGGGCATTCCGCCGCAGCGCCCGCCGCTGTGGACGATTCAGTTTCTGTTCTCACTGTTCGGGACCGCGTCGTTCTTCGCCTGCTTCTTCTATCTGACCACAACGCTGCCTCGCGAGATGACCGATCTGGGATTCAATCTGTTTGAGATCGGTCTCGTCGTGGGTGGGTACGCGGCAATTCCGATTTTCCTGCGACCGTTTGTCGGCCGCTGGAGCGACGGAGGCCACCGCATCCGGCAGATGCGCCTGGCGCTGCTCGCGTTCGTTGCGTCCTTCATCCTCATGATCTTCACCGACAACCTGTGGGCCCTGTTTGCGCTCCGCTGTGTGCAGGGCATCGGGATGGCCTGCTATCCCACGTCTGCCGGTTCGCTGGTCGCCGAGATCGTGCCGCCGATGCGGCGAGGTGAAGGGCTCGGCTTCTTCGGCCTGTCGACCAGCTTCTCGCAGACGCTGGCGCCGGTGGGCGGCGGCGCGATCGCGGTGTTCGCGGGATTCGAGGGTGTCCTGATCCTCGGCGCGGCGACCGCTGTGCTCTCGCTCGTGATCACATTCTTCCAGCGTGAGCCTGCGGCTCATCCGGGTGGACATCCGCCCGTATCGATCAAGACGCTGATTCCGGCGCGCGCCGTCTTCCCGATGCTGGTGTTCCTCAGCGTGACGCTCGGATTTTCCGTCGCCGCCGCGTTCCTCGAACCGCTCGCCGATCAGCCGCACCGCAACCTGGGTTTCGTGCCGCTGTTCTTCATGTTCAGCGGCGTCGGGGCGATGCTCTCGAGACCGCTGGCCGGCCGGATCTCTGATCGCATCGGGCGTGTTCCCGTGATCATTCCCGGCCTGATCGCCACCTGCGCGGGCATGGCGTTGGTGGCACAATCAGAAACAGCGGCGATGTTGTGGATCGCCGGCCTGTTGACGGGCATTGGTATGGGCGGCGCGCATACCGGGTTGTTGGCCCTGGCCGTGGATCGGGTCTCGTCCACGCAGCGAGGCGGCGCCACCGCAACCTTCCAGCTGGCCTGGGACGTGGGCGGCTTCGCGTCGTTCCTGATCGGGATCGTCGGGGCCTTCTTCAACGTCGAGATGATCTTCTGGGTCGCGGCGCTGGGTGCGCTGGTGGCGCTGGCCGGGCTCCTGCTCGGGCGAGTGATGGGTTGGACGCGCACGGCTCCCCCCGGGCTGGAGCCGTTGGGCGCCGGAGCGGCCGCGGGAGGCGGGTGATGCTCCATGGCGCACTGGACCCGCCCTCCGGAAGGAACCGAACTCCGCGAACTTGAACGCGCCGGCGGTCGTCGGGGTGCGCCGAGCCGAGGTTGGTTTCTGCTGGCATTTGCGGCCGGCGTCTTCCTCGTCTTTGTGCTGGGATTCTCGACCGACCTGTTCGACTCGGGACCGACCAACCGGGACGTCAGCCGGGCCTACCGCGACGGCTTCGACGAGGGCGCTGCAGCCGCGGAAGTGTATTGGGCGGACGAGATCGACGACCGTTGGTGGGAGGGCTACAAGCGGGGCCAGGCGTCGGACACGAGCATGGCTCCGGTGATCGTCAATGCCGTGCGGGAAGGGTTCAGCTGGGATGCGGGCTACACAGCCGGTCTGGAATCTCAGGACATCGATATCGACCAGAGCTATCGGGAGGGCTGGATGGAAGGCTATCGGAAGGGCTGGGCCAGGGTGACGGGCGCAGCGGCCGGTGCTCGCTTCGTTCCCCATCCGCCCGGGCCCGGATTCGCAAGCCGCGTGCGCTGGCAAGAAGGAGGAGGTGAACCTTGAAACGCAGGTTCGCACTCACACTGGTCCTGTCTTTCGCCGGGGGCATTCTGCTGACCGCGGGCGTCGGCGGCGCCCTGGGTGTCTTTGACCGGGGGCCGACGGAGCTCGATGTGAGCGACGCGCGCGAGCGTGGCCGGACCGAAGCCGAGGCGGAAGTCGGTCTGGGCAAAGAGGACGCGGCAGCGGAGCGCGAAGAGGAAGGATTCCAGCGGGGCCGCGAGGCCGCAGAATGGCTCTCGTTGGACAGACTTCCCAATCCCGACGGCTGGTTCGCAGGCGTCGAGGCCGGGCGCAAGCACATTGAGAATCTGGCCCAGGAGGCATTCCAGGCGGGGCTGGAAGACGGCGCTCGGGTCGGGCGCGAAGAGGCTCTGCTGACGATCCGAACGACCGGTCAAGAAACAGGGGCGCCGAGCGAGAGCGATGCGCCAACCGAGGACCGCTAGCGTCACGCGCTCGGCGTGCGCTGTCCCCACTGATTCCAGTGGATGATCTCCTCAAGCGGAACTCTCGGCGCCGGCTGGAAGGTCTCGCCGCTGAAGTAGGCCATGGGGAGCAGCACCGCCTGCGTCACGTCCTCGGGAATGCCCAGCAGCTCCTGCGAGAGCGACTCGTCGCGCAGGTGCAGCGTCGTCCAGGCCATCCCAATCCCGCGCGAGCGCGCCGCCAGCATGAACGACCAGGCGCCGGGAATGATCGAGCCGTAGGTCGCAGCCTGCGCCATCGGACCCGCGTCCTCGACGCGACCGGTGATGCAGGCGATCAGGAGCGCCGGACAACGATGCATCTGGTTGGCCAGATACGTGGCTGATCTGGTCACTCCGTCGGCTGCCGCGGCTCTGGAGTCGCCCTCGGGCCAGCGCGGACCTTCGTCGGCCCGCGCCGCGGTCAACTCCATGAAACTGTCGCGGTAGATCCTCGCGATGCCGGCGATCTGTTCCGGATCGGTGACGACCATCCACTGCCACTGCTGCGAGTTGGAGGCGGTCGGCGCCTGCAGGGCGATCTCCAGGCATTCGGTGATCACCTCCGGCTCGATTGGCCGGTCGAAGTCGAGCCGTAACCGGACTGAGCGGGTCGTCGTCAGGATGTAGTCGGAGTCATGGGTCGTCACAAGGAACTGCTTCCTGCCTGCCCCGCGTGCCGGACGTCAGGGAGTCAACTGGCTGATTCGCTGGATTCGGATCCGTTCCGGAACGGTCTTGCCGTAGCGTCGCACCAGGCCGGCCATCACGTTACCCGGGCCCAGCGTGATGTATCGTCGCACGCCTAACGCGTACAGGGTTTCGAGTGAGGAGAGCCACTCGACCGGACGAACGTACTGCGCGCACAGCTCGTCTTGAAGTTGTTGCGCCGAGCGGATGACCTGCCCACAGTGATTGCCAACGATCGGCGTGAACTCGTCGGCGATCGGCAGCGCGGCGATCAGCGCGCGGTTCTCTCTGTCGGAGCGCTCAAACGAGGGCGTGTGGAACGCGCCGGCGACCCGCAACTGCACGGCCTGACCGCCGTGTCCGGGCGCCAGCGTCGATGCGCGCTCCAGGGCCGGGAAGGAGCCGCCGACGACCGTCTGGTCCGGCGCATTGTGATTGGCCAGCGACGCGCCGGCCTCCGCTGCAATTGTCTCGGCGGCTTGACGTCCCGCTCCGACCAGCGCCAGCAGACCGCCCGGCCTCTCCGCGCAGTCGCGATCCATATTCAGGCCGCACTGCCACGCGAATTGCAGGGTCGTCTCGAGATCCACGGCGCCCGACAGCGCGATCGCCGAATTCATCCCACTCGAGTGCCCCGTGACGTATGCGAGCGGTCCGATGCGCTCGGCCACCTTTGCGTACTCGGCGATCGCCCAGGCGATCAGATAAGGCTGTAGCAACGATGGTTGCCGCAGCGCCAGTTCGTCTACGGGGTCGGCGCTCAGGCCGAGGCGCCAGAGATCACAACCGGTGATCGATGATGCGAGTGCGAATGCTTCGCGCCCGGCGTCGGGTAGATCGGAGAATGCGTCAGCGAGATCGGCCACGCCGCCCGCGCGCTGCGCGCCTTGTCCCGGACAGATCAGGACGGTGTCTGCCTCTTGGCTCACGGTTGCAGCGTACGAGCTACGTGAGTCTCGGAACCTGAGGCGGCCGTCCGCCTATATGCGGTGATCGGGTCCCATGTCGGTGAGTTCGATGATGTTGCCGTCCGGGTCGGTGCAGAACGCGGCCCAGATGCCGTCGAGGTCGCGCTGGTTCGGTTCCATCATGATGCTCACGCCGTCGCCGCGCAGGCGCTCGACCTCGGAGTGGAAGTCCTCGGTCGGGATGTACAGCGCGAAATGAGGGCCGATTCCTTCTACGCTTTGATCCATGTCCCGCTGCATCAGGTGCAACTGCAGCGATCCGACTTCGTACCAGGCGCCCGGGAATCCGAAGTCGGGGCGATCGATCTCGCCCAGCCCCAGTTGCGCCCCGTAGAACTCCTTCGACGCATCGACATCGGAAACGCAGATGGCGACGTGACTGTATCCGGCGACTGCGGGCATGAGGGCCTCCTTCGACTTCCCGTGAGCGGGGCTGATCGCTGTAATTTGAGTGCGATGATACAGGTCAAGAATAACGTTGACAGCAGGACAGGGCCGTCGGCGCGGAGAGGCAGGGGCTGATGTCTGAACTGAGATGGGAACCGCCCTCTGGCGGCGACTCAGGACAGCGCGCGTTCATACCGGACGACGGCGGCGGGCGCGGTCCGAGTCGCTGGTCCATCCTGCTGCTGGTCTTCGTCATGATCGGCGCCGCCTTCGCCCTCGGCGTCGGCGCAATGCGAGTGATCGATGCCGACGACGACTACGCCAGGCTGCTGCGCAGCTCCCGTGACGGCGCCAGTCCGGCGGCCGTCCCGGCTGCCGTACAGCCGTCCGAGGATGGAGATGAAGCCGACGACCCGGTCGCCGTGCCCGACGGACGGCTCTCCCGCTTTGCGTTGCTGGACGAGATCGTGGAAGTCCTGGACAAGGACTTCGTCGAGCCGTCCAAGTTCGAGGCCATCGACGCCCGGCAGGCCGCCATTGATGGGATCCTGACCGCGCTGGACGATCCGCACACCGTGTTCATCGACGCCGAGCGGTATCGGCTGGCGAGTGAGGACATCGGCGGCTCGTTCGAGGGCATTGGGGCGACCGTGAACTCCGTCGATGGGGCGATCGTGATCGTTCGGCCGTTCCGCAACTCTCCGGCCCAGCAGGCCGGTATTCGGCCGGGCGACATCATCCTCGAAGTGGACGGCGAGTCGACCGAGGGCTGGAGCCTGGAGCAGGCCGTGGCCGTGATCCGCGGACCCAAGGGCACCGACGTCGCCCTGCTGGTTCGCCACTCCGACGGAGAGGAAGAACTGATCATCGTCACCCGCGACCGGATCGTGGTTCCCAGCGTGGAGTCGCTGCCCATCACCGATCGGTCCGGGAATCCGGTGGCGGATATCGGCTACATCTTGATCTCACAGTTCACCGAAGAGACCCGCGGCGAGTTGCTGGAGCTGCTCGACGCCGCTCGCAACGCCGGACTGGAGAAGCTGATCATCGACGTGCGCGGCAACCCGGGCGGTCTGTTGCGGGCGACGGTTGAAACGACCGGCGAGTTCATGGACGAGGGCGTCGTCCTGCGTCAAATCAATCGCGACGGCGAGGAAGAGGTCTTCAACGACCGTGCCGGCGGCGCCGGCCTCGATCTCGAGCTCGTGGTCCTGATCAATGAGCACAGCGCGTCCGGCGCCGAAGTGATGGCGGCCGCGCTGCGCGACCACGGACGCGCGGTGTTGATCGGCGTGACCACGACGGGCAAGGGAACGGTCAATGTGCCGCGCCGCCTCTCGGACGGCAGCGTGCTCTACGTCAGCATCGCCCGCTACCTGACACCCAACAACGCGCAGGTTGAAGGCGTCGGCATTGCCCCGGATATCGAAATCGTGCTGCCTGAGACCGGGTTCGAGGCCGGGCAGGACATCCAGCTCTACGTCGCGATCGAATACCTGCGAGGCGAGTACAACCCGTCCCGATCCGGCGGCGCAACCGACTCGGGACCCGAGGAGGTTGCAGGCGACGAGCAGGATGGCCAGTCGCAACAGGACTCAGGCGAAGACTCAGTGGAGTAGCCTGCGAGCCAGTTGGACACCAGAGACGCACGGGCGTCTTGCGGAGGGAACTCGCCATGACGACATCTGATGACGGCTGGGTGCGTCCGGAGCTGATCTGCGAGACCGACTGGCTCGCCGAGCACATCGACGACGATGACCTCGTCGTGCTGGACTGCGATCGGCTCGACGCCTACCTCCGCCTGCATATTCCGGGCGCGGTCTGGTCGATGTCGCGTTACTGGAAGACCGACCCGCGCGACGACTCGCAGATCTACGGGATGTCCGATCCCGAGCAGTGGGCGCAACTCGTCGGTCGAATGGGGATCACGCCGGACACGACGGTCGTGGGCTACGACGGCTCCGGATCCTTGTACGCCGCGCGCGTCTGGTGGACCTTCGATCGCTTCGGCCATACCAACTTCAAGATCCTGCACGGCGGGCTCGACAAGTGGTACGCCGAGGGGCGTCCGCTGTCGCGTGAGAACTACCGACCGCAGGCGGTTGAGTACCCCACGCCGGCCGCCCCGCACGACGACTCGATCTGCCGCCTGGACGACATCCCCGGCGCCCTCGAGGACGACAATCACATCTTCTGGGACGTGCGCTCGGACGGAGAGTGGACGGGCGCAAACAAGCGGGGCACGCAGCGCGGCGGTCGCATCCCCGGCGCCGTCCATCTCGAGTGGCTGGAGACGCTGGACAGCCCGGTGCGGACGCTCAAGCCGCCGGCCGAGCTACGCGCCATGCTCGGCGACCTCGGAATCACGCCGGAGAAGACGGTCACCACCTATTGACAGGGCGGCATCCGTGCGGCGCACGGATACTGGCTCCTGCAACTGCTCGGCTACAACAACAGCCGCAACTACGACGCGTCCTGGCACGAGTACGGCAACGAGCTCGACCAGCCGATCGAGACGCCCGACAACTAGCCTTCGAGTACGGCGGCCAATGCCGCCTCAACCTCGGCCAGCGGAGCGAACGCTTCAAATCGGGCGACAACGATGCCCTCGGCGTTGACGACGAACGTCCACTCGTCGGTGTGCAAGCCCCATTCCTCGAGGATCGGGGTTTCGATCGGATCCTCGCCGAAGCGAACCTGCTCCGGATTCTCATAGAGGTCGACGTGGATGTAGTTGGCCTGGTCGCCGAAGATGCTGCGCACCTCGGACAATACCTCGGCCTGGGGACCGCAGAAGGCATTGGTGCAGAATCCCGGCGAAGCGAAGACCACCACAAACGGCTTGTCCGCCCCCACCGCGTCGGCCAGCGAGATGATGTAGAGACCGGGATCGGGTTCATCGCCGGTCGACAGGTCGGCGATGTTGGGAACGTCGAGCAGCGTGCGGCTGGCCGATGCCGGCGCCGCGTCGCCAACCGACGGCGCCAGAGTGTCCGGCGGGATGTCGATGGCGATGCCGATGTCGGTGAAGCCGTCCTCGGACGGGATGTGCAGGATCAGGCTCCAACGGCCCACGGTGGCGAAGTCGATCGAGGTGACGTGGAACCCGCGAACGCCGTCGGGGAAACGCGCGAATCGCGCCACGGTTTCCTGCATGTCACCTGGAGCATCGTCGGGCAGCACCGTGATCCTCATGGCCGGCGCCTCGACCAATCCGGTCGGACCCTCGATCACGATGGAGATGCGATGGATGCCGGGTGACAGGTCGGGCGTGCCGAGGGCGATCGTGTAGCCCAGCTCGGAGACGTAGACGGGGTAGCCGGAGTCGCGCAGCAACTGCAGTCGAGGACTGAGGTCGTCGTAGTTGGCCGCGGTGAGGATGCCGACCGACATGCCGGGCTCCATCCCGCCCATGCCGTCGTCCTCTTCCTGCTGGTCCTGAACCGCCTCGTCCGGCGACGGCTCTTCCTGATCGGCCTCGGCGACCGTCTGTTGCTGTTGCTGTTGTTCTTGTTCGGCCGGCTCGGCTGCCCGCGTGGTCGTCCGTTGCGGCGCTGCGGCAGTCGTCGAACCGGAGCCGGCCGTCCCGCTCGTGGACGACTCTGCGGCCGCTGCCTGCTCCTGCTGTGCCTGCTGCTGTTGCTCGTCCTGCTGCTGGTCGTCCGATGTCGTTGCGCAGGCGGACAGCGCCAGGATCGCGGCGGCGCCAAGCGTCAGCAGCGCCAACGGCAGCCGCCAGCTCGGCCGCAGCCGGGTCGGCCGCAGCCAGGTCAGCAGCGGATTGCGACGAAATGAAGACATGGAATCCCTCGCTCGATCGGTGGTGTCAGGTGAACCGGCCCGAACACATCAACGCTACTCGAACGCTATTCGCCGCCGACGTACGAGCCGAACGTGAACGCGAAGATACGGAACTGGTCCGAGTCGGAACGCAGTTTGAGCTCGTGCTCAGACCATTCGGGCAGGAAGATCAACCGGTACAGGTCGTTCTCCGTGACCCGGATGTATGAACGGCCTTCGTCATCCCACTGGATGTGGGCGCCGGCTTCGCCGGGATGCAGCCAGCGCCCGTCCAGTTCGACATAGACATTGAACGGCTGACCGTCCTCGGCGACGGTCAGAACGACGTTCGCCGTGCGTCCGCGGACCACGAACGCGATGTAGTCCTCAAGGTTGCCGGTCTCACGAGCATGAACGATGGACTCGCGGTCCGTCTCCCAGAGGCCCTGCAGGTACCACAGGTTGTGCCTGCGCTCCGAGGTTGGGATGTCGGAGTAGAAGGTGGGGACGCCGGGTCCGGCGAGGAAGTAGGCTTCCTGTCCGGCGTACGGTCCGCCCGAGCCGTTGTTGCGGCTCCAGCCGGCGTAGAGCTCGCGGGTCTGGCGCGGCGTACCGCCCTGACGCGTGGGAATCTCGACATCGACCCCGATTGGGATGTCGGAGAGGTCTTTGCCCACGGCCTCGAGCGCCTCGCGGATCGCAATCTCCGTTTCCGGATAGTCGCCCTCGCCGATGTGGTCGTAGCGAATGCCCATCGGCGATCCGTCGGCGGTCGGCCCGATCAGGAACTTGCGCGGCCACCAGCGATTCTGGAAGGCCCGCCAGGTGCGGTAGTCGTTATCGATGGCGACGAGATATTCGATGTCGTGCTCGGCGATCGCCGCGCGGATGTTTTCGACCCGTTCTTCAAACTCGAACTCCGGCGTGTGGACGCCGATGATGACCAGGCCGTGATCGCGGTACTTCTCGTCCCAGGCCGTTAGGAACGGCAGGGTGCGTACGCAGTTGATGCAGGTGTAGGTCCAGAAGTCGATCAGGACCACATTGCCCTTGGCGATTTCGAGGGCGATCGAGGTCTCCTCGCCGTTCAGCCAGCCGTTGAGACCGACGACATCCGGGACGGTCGCATTGGCGCGAATCTCTTCGGCGCGCAGTCGCAGGCGTTCGGTTTCGCTCGGCTCCGACGGCTGCGCCGGCTCGTCCTCCTCGGGTTGCATCTCCTGCTGCTGGACATCCGAATCGTCGACGGACTGTGCCGGCTCAGCCTGTTCCTGTTGCTGCGCCTGCGGTTGCGGCTCGGACTGTTCCTGCGCCTCCTGCTGTTGTTCCTGGCTCTCGTCCGAGCCTTGCGCAGCCGGTTGATCCTGGTCTTCATCCTGTTCGGGTGTCTCTGCGACCGTCTGCTGTTCCTGTGGCTCCTGCCGATCGTCGTCGTCGGCCGAAGTGTCGTCCTGCTCTTGTGATGCCGGTTGACCGCTGCTGGTTGTCGACCGTTGCTCTTGCTGCCTTCGCTCGGCTTGTTCGCCGCTCCGGGGCTGTTCCTGGTCGGTAGCCGACGCCTCTGTGGCGGCCGCCTGCTGCTCTTCCTGGGTCTGTGCCGTTTGTTGCTCTTGTTGCGGGTCCTCGTCGTCTGAGGAGCAGGCGATGAAGAACGCGGAGACGAGGGCGACCGTCATGATGCCGAAGGTGGCGTGTCGAAGTAGTTTCATACGGTCGAGCGTACAACGCGGATCGGCGCCGGGATCAGACCCGACCGTCCGCCCAGGCGGAGATCAATGTATGCGCGATGGCCATCGGACCCGGCAGTGAGAGCGCGCCGTCGGGCAAACCGGGTTCGCCAAGCTGCGCCGCCGGCTGCTGGAGCGAGTGCAAGATCTCCTCGCGCGTGAACCAGCGCACATCGTCCATCTCCCAGTCGTCGTAGTTGATGTCCGAGCTGCCTGCGTCGGCGTGACAGCCGATCATCAGCGACGACGGGAACGGCCACGGCTGCGACGAGTGATAGCGGACGTTGACGGCGTCAATCCCGGACTCCTCCGCCACCTCACGGCGGACGGCGTCCTCAATCGATTCGCCATGATCGATGAATCCCGCCAGTGCCGAGAACATGCCGGCCGGCCAGGACGCCTGACGGCCGAGCAGGCAGCGATCTCGCTCCGTGTCGATCACGACCGTGATCACGACCGGATCGGTGCGAGGAAAGTGTTCGGCCGGGCAGGAGGGGCACTTACGCGAGATGCCGCCCTGGATGGCGAATGTGGCGTCGCCGCAGACCGCGCAAAACGGATGCCGCTGGTGCCAGTCGAGGAAGGCTCGGGCCTGGGCGGCGATGCCGCAGTCGTCGGCGTCGAGGATCGGCGCGGCGGCGCGGAGGTCCTGGAATTCGGCGTCGTTGGGGAGCTCGAACTGGTTCGGCGCAGCGGCTTCGTTGACGGCGAAGCGGGCTGCGCCGTCGGACGTGCCCAGCAGCAGTACGGGGTGACGCTTGATGTCTGCGCCGGTGGGCATCGGAGACCAGCAGAGTCGCACGCCGCCAGCCTCGCGGTGCATGGGGAAGGTGAGGTTTCTGAGCGGGAGGAAGCGCGCGTCGGCTGAGTCGATCTGCCTCAAGACCCAGTCCTCGTCGCGGCGGCGGGCGGCCTCGCGGTCGAGCGGGTTGCCGGCGAAGGTGTTGCGAAACTCAGGCATGGGTCACCCGATCAGCCGGTGTGCGATTCGGCGGTGTGATCGAACTGGGTCGCCGCCGGCGACCTGGGCAGACCGGGCATCGTCATGATGTCGCCGGAGATGATCACGACGAATCCCGCGCCCGCCGACGGTCGCACGTCGCGCACCGTGAACTCGTGCTCGGTCGGTCGACCGAGCAGCGCCGGATCGTCGGACAACGAGTACTGGGTCTTGGCGATGCAGACGGGCCAGTCCTGCTGTCCCAGTCGACGGGCTCGGCGCAGTGTCAGTTCCGCCCGGCGCAAGTAGGTGATCGGTCCCGCCCCGTAGACCTCGCGGGCGACCGACTCGATCTTCTCCTGGAGCGTCTGTTCCGGCTCATACAGTCGACGGAACGTTGGTCGCTCGCCGGCCAGCGCTTCGCGCACCTGGGCGGCCAGATCGAGGCAGGCGTCGCCACCGCCTCCGAACGGGTCCGCAACGGCTGCCCGCACGCCGCGCCGCCGGCAACGGGCCAGCACGGCGTCCAGCTCGGCCTGCGTGTCGGAGGGGAAGCGGTTGACCGCCACCACGGGAATCACGCCGTGGTGTTCAATGTTGTCGATGTGGGCATCGAGGTTCGGGAGCCCGGCGTCGAGCGCCTCCAGGTCCTCGACCTCCAGTTCGCGGGCCGGCCGTCCCCCGTGGCGCTTGATCGCGCGCGCCGTCGCCACGATCACCGCTGCCTGCGGCTCGAAGCCGCCGATCCGAGAGACCACGTTGAAGAACTTCTCCGCGCCGAGATCGGAGCCGAATCCGGCCTCGGTGACGGTGATGTCGGCGCAGGCCATCGCCGCTCTCGTGGCGGCGATCGAGTTGCAGCCCAGCGCGATGTTGGCGAACGGTCCGCCGTGCACGAATGCCGGTCCGCCTTCCCCCGTCTGCACCAGATTGGGCCGGATCGCATCCTTGAGCAGCACCGTCATAGCGCCGTCGACGTTGAGATCGCGGCAGGTGATGGGTTGAATCGGCGTGGCCGACGTGTAGCCGACGATGACGTCGCCCAGCCGGCGGTGCAGGTCGTCGAGGTCGCCGGCGACTGAGAGAATCGCCATCACTTCCGACGCCGGCGTGATGTCGAATCCCTCTTCCCGAGGTATGCCGTCGGTCGTGCCGCCCATCCCGATGACCGCCCCGCGCAACGCCCGATCGTTCATGTCAATGCATCGCCGCCAGGTGATCCGGCGCGCATCCAGTCCCAGCGGATTGCCGTGGAACAGCGAATTGTCGATCGCAGCCGCCAGCAGGTTGTTGGCCGCGGTGACGGCGTGCAGATCGCCGGTGAAGTGCAGGTTGATGTCATCGGCCGGCAACACTTGCGAGTTGCCGCCGCCGGTGCCGCCACCCTTGATCCCGAAGACCGGGCCCATCGACGGCTCGCGCAGCGCGACGGCCGCGTTCGCTCCCGATTGGCGCAGCGCCTGGGTCAGGCCGATCGCGGTGGTCGTCTTGCCTTCTCCGGCGGTCGTCGGGGTCATGCCCGTGACCAGCACGAGGTCGCCCTGGGGACGCGCGTCCAGTTGTTCCAGTGCCGCCGCCGTCAGTTTGGCCTTGTGGCGTCCGTACAGGTCCAGATCGTCTTCACCCAGGCCCAGATCCGCTGCCACCTCGACGATTGGCCGCATGTCGCTACCCCTCATTCCGAAGCGCAGGTTAGCGCAGCAGGGGGCGCGATCAGTTCTCGACCGTCACCTTGACGTCGGTCACTTTTCGCGAGTTCACGATCAGCGCGATGTTGAAGTCGCCGTCATCCGTCAGCGCGAGCGGGATCGCCGCGACTTGCCAGGGCGGATCGACGCCGTCAAAGCGAAGGTCGCGCAACTCGAAGAACTCACGGGCGCCGGCGTCGTACTCGACACGCACGACAATATGGTCCGCGTCGACCGGCTCGTTCATCTCCAGCCGCAGCCAGAAGCGTTCCTCGAGCTTGAGCGGGCGGTTGAGCGGTGTCAGGACCGCCTTGTCGTCGGCCTGTTCGTCGATGTGCAACGCCGCCTCGGCCGAGCCGCCGACGCCCGAGAAAATGCCGCCCCGGGATGCATTGCAGCCGACCCCGGCCACGAGCAGAACCGCGAGCGTCAGGATCACGGCGAGCCGCCGAATACGCGTTGAAATCAAGGGCATTGAATCAAAGAGTAGTCTGCGTGCGAGATCCGAAGGAGGCGGCGCGGTGTCCGACGACCCAGAACCAGCACTCTTGATCAACGGGCTCTACAAGGTGTTTGCCGACGACGACGGCGAGGGCCTGCGGCTGGCGGAGCGCGGCCATACCAAGGACGAAATCCAGGAGGAGACCGGGGCGGTCGTTGGGCTGCGCGACATCAACATCGAGATCGCGCGCGGCGAGCTGTTCGTCGTCATGGGGTTGTCGGGCTGTGGGAAATCGACCCTGGTGCGCTGCATCAACCGCCTGATTGAACCGTCGGTTGGGGAAGTGTGGCTGAACGGCCGCGAGATCACGGCCATGAGCGACGACGAACTGCGCGACGTGCGCCGCCGCGACCTGGCCATGGTGTTTCAGCATTTCGGCCTGATGCCGCACCGCAACGTGCTCGACAATGTGGCGCTGCCGCTTGAAGTCGGCGGCATGGCCAAGGCGGAACGACGCGAGCGCGCCGCGACGGCGCTGGGGCTGGTCGGCCTGGGCGAATGGACCGGCTCGATGCCCAACCAACTCTCCGGCGGCATGAAACAGCGGGTCGGACTGGCTCGGGGACTGGCGATGGACACGCCGGTCCTGCTGATGGACGAGCCGTTCTCGGCGCTGGACCCGGTGATCCGCCGCGACCTGCAGGATGAACTGCTGGCGCTGCAGGAGTCGGTGCAGAAGACCATTGTCTTCATCACCCACGATCTCAACGAGGCGGTGCGCGTCGGCGATCGAATTGCGATTATGCGCGACGGCGCGGTCGTCCAGGTGGGCGCGCCCAACGATGTGGTGCTCAATCCGGCCGACAACTTCGTGCGTGAGTTCACCCAGGATGTGCGCCTGCACGGGATGGTCACGGCCGCATCGATCATGGACACCGAGTTCGCCTCGGCCCCTGGATCAACATCGGTTTCCGAGTTGATCGAGATGATCGAGGAGCGGCAGTTGTCGACGATCTGCTGCGTGGACGATGAGGGCAAGTACCTCGGCACCGCCGATCCGTCGAGCGCGCTGCGAGCCACACGCAGCGGGGTGACGCGGATCGAAGACGCCCCGCTCTACCTGGGCGACGCGGTCTGGGAAAACACCGTGCTGGACGACCTGGTCCCGGCAGGACTGCGCGCGAACCATCCGCTGCCCGTTCTCGGCGACGACGGCGTGCTGGTCGGCGTGATCCCGTTGGAGCGATTGGCGCGGGCCATGGTCTCGGACGAGGCCGCCGTTGCGGCGACCGAGGAAAGCGAGACGGGCGGATGAGCGATCAGCCGGCCGGACTTCAGGTAGCGCCACGACACGTGCTCGCGTCCATTCTCTCGGGCCGATTCGCGCCGGAGGCGGGCGCCTGGTGGATGGCGCCGCTCGCCATTCTCGTGGTTGGGCTGCTCTTCGTCATCGCATACTTCCTCGTTGCAGACGAGTTTCCGTTCGACGTCGGTCGCGATGTGGGACACCGGATCGACGTCTGGCTGGACTGGCTCAAGGACAACCTCTCGCCCGTGTTCCAGGCGATCAAGAATGTCATCGTCTGGTTCCTGATCGCGCTTGAAGACATGATGCTCTGGTTCACCTGGCCCGCCCTGATCGGGGCCGTTGCCCTTTCGTCGTGGCTGCTGGTCTCGTTCCGCATGGCGCTCTTCGCCGCGGTCTCGCTGTTGCTGTTGGCCACGTTCGGGCTGTGGGAGTCGACGGTCGAGACGATGGCGCTGATCATCGTCACGGTCACGCTCTCGATTCTGATCGCGGTACCGATGGGCATCTGGGCCTCGCAGAGCGAACGTTTGGATGCCGTGCTGCGTCCGATCCTCGACGCCATGCAGACGATGCCCTCGTTCGTCTACCTGGTGCCGGCGATCGCCTTCTTCTCGCTGGGCGACACGCCGGCCGTGCTGGCCACGCTGATCTACGCGGTGCCGCCGGCGGTGCGGCTGACGAACCTCGGTATCCGCCAATTGCCGGCGGAAACGCTTGAGGCGGCCGATTCCTTCGGCATGACCCGCAGTCAGATGCTGATCAAGGTAAAGATTCCGCTGGCCATTCCCACGATCATGGCGGGCATCAACCAGACCACGCTGATGGCGCTGGCGATGGTCGTGATCGCCTCGCTGGTCGGAGCGGGCGGTCTGGGCGAGGACGTCAACCGCGGACTGGGCCGGATCGAGCCGGGCAACGCCTTCCTGGCCGGACTGGGAATCGTGTTCCTCGCCATCATCATCGACCGACTGACGCAGGCGCTGACCAGCCGACAGCAGGCGGCGCTGGGCGACGAATAGCGGCCCGGGAAGGGAATGAACAGATGCGCAACCAACTGTCCCGGTTGGCCCGAACCCCCGGCCTGACGGCGATCGTCGTTGCACTCGCGCTCTGGACCATCACGGGGTTTGCCCTGACCGATGCAGAGCTCTCGCCGAAGGCGTTCCTGGGCGGCGCCAAGGCGATGTTTGTCGTCATTTCGGTGCTGATGACGCTGATCGCGCTCAACCGCATGGGTCTGTTCGGACGCCGCGATTGAGCTCGCACGACCCGGGCCGGGTCCTCCAACCGCACGGCAGTTGGTAGCATCTGGTGAGATCAGGGAATGCGCACCGGGCGCATCACACAAGGGAGGCTCCAATCTCATTCCTCAACACACTGAGCGGTCGGGTACGTTTGCGTGCGGTCGCGCTGGCGGCCGTGCTGACCGCGGTGCTCTTCGTGCTGGCCGCCTGTTCCGGCGATGACGAGCAACAACAGCAGCAAACGGCCGATCAACCGCAGCAGCAAGAGGAACAGCAGCGCTCGACGGCCGCGGCCGCGCGAAGCGATGACGACCAGCAAGACCAAGCGCAAGCACAGGACGAGCCGGCCGATCAGGCTCAGCAGCAGGATCAACAGCGACAACCGCAGCAGCAACAGCAACAACAGGCAGAGGCCGTATCGTCGGCAGACAAAGAAGAGATCATCTTCAGCGACCTGAACTGGACTTCATCCGAGATCCAGGTGCGCGCCGCCGCGTTCATCGTCGAGCACGGCTACGGCTACCCGGTCGAGTTGCAGGCCGGCGATACCACCTCTCTGTTCCAGGGACTGATCCAGGGCGATACCCACATCACGATGGAGATCTGGCCCGCACAGCAGCCCTGGATCGACGACCTGGATGATCCCGGCGTGATCGAGATCCTGGGCGATTCACTCGACGAGAACTGGGAAGGCTGGGTCATTCCCCAGTACGTCAAGGACGCCAATCCCGGCCTCGTCTCGGTCAGCGACCTGCCCGACTACATCGACCTGTTCGTGACCGCCGACTCGCGCGGCCGCGCGCGCTTCGTCGGCTGCGTCCCCGGTTGGGCCTGCGAGCAGGTCAACTCCAACAAGATCGTCGCCTACGGACTTGAGGACGTGTTCGAGGTGATCGCGCCCGGTTCCGGCGCCGCGCTGTTCGAGGACCTCGAATCGACCTACGCCCGCGGCGAGGCCTGGCTGGGCTACATGTGGGGTCCGACCAAGCCGACCGCGACGCTCGACCTCTACCGACTGGAAGAGCCGGAGTGGACCGAGGAATGCTGGAACAGCCATCAGGGCTGCGCCTACCCGAGTTCCGAAGTCCGGATCGCCGTGCACCGCAGCCTCACCGAGCGCGCACCGGAGATCATCGAGTTCCTGCGCGCCTGGGACTTCTCCGCCGACGTCCAGGTCCAATCCGAAATCTGGATGTCCGACAACAACGCCTCGCCCGACGAAGCGGCCATCTGGTACCTCGAGAACAACCCCCGCGTCTGGGCCGCGTTCGTGCCCGACGATGTCGCCGCGCGCGTGCTCGACGCGCTGGGGCTCTCCGCCTCCGCGCTCGACAAGGAGACGATCGTCTTCAGCGACCTGAACTGGACCTCCTCCGAGATCCAGGTGCGGGCCGCCGCATTCATCGTCGAGCACGGCTACGGCTACCCGGTCGAACTGCAGGCCGGCGACACCGTGTCGCTGTTCCAGGGCCTGATCAACGGCGACACGCACGTGACGATGGAGATCTGGCCGGCCCAGCAGCCGTGGATCGACGAGTTGGAGGATCCGGACATCATCGCCCTGTTGGGCGACTCGCTGGACGAGAACTGGGAAGGCTGGGTTATTCCCCAGTACGTCAAGGACGCCAACCCGGGACTGGTCTCCGTCTCCGACCTGCCCGACTACATGGAGCTCTTCGTGACCGCCGACTCGCGCGGCCGCGCGCGCTTCATCGACTGCGTGCCCGGATGGGCCTGCGAGCAGGTCAACGGCAACAAGGTCGTCGCGTACGGCCTTGAGGACGTACTGGAGTTGGTCAAGCCCGGTTCCGGCGCGGCGCTGTTCGAGGACCTCGAGTCAACCTACGCCCGCGGCGAGGCCTGGCTGGGCTACATGTGGGGTCCGACCAAGCCGACCGCGACGCTCGACCTCTACCGGCTGGAGGAGCCGGAGTGGACCGAGGAATGCTGGAACGGCGACCAGGGTTGCGCCTACCCCGCATCCGAGGTGCGCATCGCCGTCTACCACACACTGCTCACCGACGCGCCCGACGTCGTCGAGTTCCTGCGCGCCTGGGACTTCGCCGCCGACGTGCAGGTCCTCTCCGAGATCTGGATGTCGGACAACAACGCCTCGCCCGACGAGGCCGCGATCTGGTACCTGCAGACCTATCCCGAGGTCTGGTCCGCCTACGTCACGGCGGACGCAGCCGCCGCCGTGCAGGCGGCGTTGGCCGAGGAGGGCTAGCGGCCCCGTCCCCAGAGCAACCAGTAGCCGGCCGCGGTCGAGAGCAATCCGACCGCGGCCAGCGGCGGCCACCAGGGTCGCAGCTCGGAGAACAGCGGCGGATGCACCAGCACCGCCGCGCCGACGGCGAGCGCAGCCAGGAGACCGGCGAACGACAACAGGCCGAGCGCCCACAGGCCGATCATCGACCAGCGCGCTCGCGAAATCTGTTGCGTCATGATCTCCATGCTACGGCCGCCCCGTCGCTCGCGACCGGAGCGACCTAAGCTCAGGACATGGCGAAGAAGTCCAGGTCGAAGTCCAGATCCGCCCGCTCGAGGACAGGACGCGCCGAGCGGAACGGCGCGGCCGAGAACGAGCGCGTCGTGGCGCGCAATCGGCGCGCCCTCTACCAGTACGAGATCCTGCGCCGCTATGAGGCCGGACTCAGTCTGAGCGGCTCGGAGATCAAGAGCATTCGCGCCGGCCGCGTCTCGATCCAGGAGGCCTACTGCCGTCCGCGCGATGGTGATCTGTATCTCGTCGGCGCGCACATCGCGCGCTACGAGCCGTCCGGGCAAGCCAACCACGATCCGACTCGAGACCGCCGCCTGCTGCTGCACCGGCGCGAGATCACTCAACTGGAGCAGGCGTTCGAGCAGCGCGGGCTGACGCTGGTGCCGCTCAGGCTCTATCTCACCCGCGGGCTGGCCAAGCTCGAAATCGGCGTCGGCCGCGGCCGCCGCCAGCACGAAAAGCGCGACCGCCTGGCCGAGCGCGACGCTCGCCGCCAGATCGAGCGGGCGATGCGTCGCTAGTCGTCGCTCATCGTCGCGAACCCGAGCGCTCGGAGCGTCCCAAGAGACACGCGTTGCTCACATGCGCCGACATCTGTCATATTCGGCACACATGCGACCACCAGCGAATCGTCGAATTGCTACGATGACGACGACATCGGCGCCTGCCGGTGGAACCTCTGGCTGGGGACGAAAGGGTTCGACAGCGGTTGATTTCGAGTTGCTGCGTGCCGAGCTGGCGTCTCTCGTAAAACGGCGCCGCATCTCCCTAATTGGCGAAACCAGGGAACTCGCCCTCGCCGCCTAACCGCGGCGACGTCGCTCCTCAGCCGTAACCGAGTCGGAGAGGAAGCGGCGCCGACACACTCGGTTGCTCGTCGCGGGCGGTCGGGACCGCGGCGCTAAGACCAACTCCACTCACCCATCCGTAACGGTCGGCCGACGCGCCGGCGGGAGGGGACACCATAAGCGACGGCTACGCACGTAGACGCGGCCCGCGACGATCGTCTGGACGGGGAGTTCGATTCTCCCCCGTCTCCACCAATCGCCCGCAACGAACTGAGGGCCAGATGAGCGAGCCGGCAGAGGGCGATCAAAGCGCCGCCGCCCCATCGCAGGGCGCACGGCTGCCCCGCAAACCGTTGCCCGGACCGCTCGGCCGGCGGCTGCGCGCCCTGCGCACCGACCAACAGCTCTCGCTCAGCGAACTGGCCAGACTGTCGGGCGTCTCCAAGGGCTATGTCTCGCTGATCGAGCGCTCCGATTCGGCGCGGCCCTCGGCGGCCACTTTATTCGCGCTCGCCGAGGCGCTGGGCGTCTCCGTGATCGAGCTGTATGAAGGATGCGCCACGCCGATTCCGGTGGTCGAGATTCCGGACAGTCTGCGCGAATTCGGCGAGCAGGCGGACCTGCCGCCGACCGACCTGGAGATGCTGGCCGGCATTCACTACCGCGGCGCCGCGCCCGAGACCAAGGAAGACTGGCACTTCATCTACGAGTCGATCCGGCGCAGCGTCGGAGCGGTGCGGGAGACGGCGAATCAGCAGTCCGAGACGGAATATACGAGTTCGTGAACTAACGCTTGTTCGGCGTCAGGCGACAAAGCAATTGTGTTGTACGATGCAGCGAACTGACCCGGCAGGCTCAGTGTCGGGCGAGCAGTCATCGGCGGGAGAGTCCCGCTGCAGGAGGTACCAATGAGCGAGCGAAACTATTGGCAGAGGATGCGCCGTCGCAAGATGTCGCGACGCGCGCTGCTCGGAGCATCGGCCCGCGCCGGCGTTGGCGCAGCCGGTCTGGCTCTGGTCGGCTGTGGCGACGATGACGACGACGGTCAGGCCGCCGCGCAGGTCCAGCAACAGGACCAGCAACAGCAGCAGGCCATGCAGCAGCAACAGCAGCAGGCCATGCAACAGCAGGCCGCCGAACAGCAGGCCCAGCAGGCCGATCAGGAACAGGCGGCCGAACAGTCCGACGAGCAGCAGCAAGCGGCCGTCGCGGCAGCCAGCGACATCGTCAGGGGCGGCACCCGTACCGCGCCCTTCGTCGGCCCCTACTCGGGCAACCCGCCGACCCTCGACCCGTACGAGAACCTGACCTACCGCGCCCAGATCCCGTCCGGCTTCCACTACTCGAAGCTGATTCAGGCGATCACCGGGCGCGAGGGCGTCAACCCGATCAACCTGGCCGAGTACGAGCCGGACCTGGCGGCATCGATGCCCGAGATCCCGGACGACACGACCTTCGTCTTCCGCATCCGCGACGACGCCACCTGGCACGACGTGGAGCCGCTCAACGGTCGCGCCGTCACGCTCGACGACATCAACATGACGCACGACCGCTTCCAGGAGATCTCGCCCAACGCAGCCGGTTGGAACAAGGTCATCTCGTCGTTCGAGCCCGGCGAGGACAACAGCCTCACCTTCAAGCTGCACCGGCCGCACGCCCCCTTCCTGACGCTTGCGGGCTCCGGTCAGCACCTCTACGTCATCCCCCAGGAAATCGTCGACGACGGCACCGTGGCCGAGCGCCCGGTCGGTTCCGGCGCCTGGATCTTCGACAGCTACGAGCCCGATGTCGCTCTGACCTGGCGTCGCAATCCGAACTGGCACCGCTCCAAGGATCTTGGTCACGACCTGCCGCTGATGGACGGCATCGTCGCAACCATGAACGGCGACACCAACGTCCTGATCCCCGCTCTGGGCGAAGGCTCACTGGACTTCTCCCAGCTTTCCCCGGCGATCTTCAAGCAGGCCCAGGAAGCCGCGCCGCAGATCGAGGAAGACGGCTACGTCTTCACGCCGAACACGGTGCCCGGCGGCTTCTACTTCAACTTCTCGATTCCGCCCTGGAACGACGTTCGCGTGCGCCAGGCGCTGTCGCTGGCGATGAACCGCAACGACATCCTCTCGGCCACCGACGACACCGGTCGCGGCGGCTGGATGACCGGCATCTCGCAGCTCCCGCCGTACTGGATGGATCCGCAGGATCTGGACAAGTTCGGGGAGACCTTCGAGGGCGAAGACTCAGGCATCCTCTTCCATCGCGGCGTCGCGCTCAGTAACGACGAAGCCCTGCAGAAGGCGCGCGAGCTGCTCTCGGCGGCCGGCTACCCGGACGGCATCTCGGCAACCGTGCATCACACACCCGACTACGGCGCCACGGTGGTCAACTTCTACGAGGCTTGCACCCTGTCGGCCTCGGAAGGCGGCTTCCAGTTCGAGTACTTCGGCAAGGAATACGCCGCCTACATCGCTTCGATCTTCCGCGGCAACTTCCCTGACGACTGGGACGGCGAGTCCACTCACCTCGCGATCGGCCCGCTGTACGGCGGCGCGACGGACCCCGAGGATCTCTTCGCCGCCTGCTACGCGCGCACCTCGGGTCGGCACAACTGGGGCTCGGCGGCGCGCACGCCGGACAACATCGAGAACGTGCTCGCCCTCGACACCGGCGGCAACGCCGGTCCCGAGAACTGGACGCCGCACCCGAACGCGGCCGTCGGCGGCGGTCCCGAGACGGACGAACGTCTGCACGACATGTTCGACACCCAGAAGGGCATCCTCGATCTCGAGGAGCGGATCGAATACATCAACGACATCCAGCGCTACATGGCGACCAAGATGTACATCGTGCCCTACACCGCGGCGCCGGGCGTCTACGCCTTCAACCCCTGGATGAAGCAGCTCGACGTTTCCACCGGTCAGGTCATCGGCGGCACGCCGCGTATGTGGCCGAAGGCCACCTACGGCTGGGGCCAGGAAGGCGAGATTGCCTTCATGCTCGACCAGAGCATCAAGGACGAGTACGTCTAGGATCCTGGTTCCGATTCCACACCCCAGCGGGAGAGCCGGCCGCAGGCCGGCTCTCCCGCTGGTTATCATCGGCAGCGGAAACCCAGGGAAAGCGCGTCCTTATGCGGCAGTACATCTTCCGGCGCATCCTGCTGATCATTCCCACGATGATCGGCGTGACCATGCTGGTCTCGCTGCTCACCCAGCTCTTGCCCGGCGACTTCATCGACGTGATGCTCGCCGACCATGTCGGCGCGGGCGAGGACAAAGAGAAGATCCGCGCCGCCTGGGAAGAACAGCTCGGCTGGAACGATCCCTGGATTGTGCAGTACGGCAACTGGCTCTGGCGGGCGCTGCAGGGCGATCTGGGCACCTCGTTCATCGGCTCGTTCCAGACCGTGGTCGAGGAGATCCAGCACCGCGTGCCGGTGACGCTGGAGTTGGGTGTGCTGGCCCTGATTGTCGGGGTAGCGATCGCCCTGCCGGTCGGAATCATTTCAGCGATCAAACAGGACTCGCTGCTCGACTATGTGATTCGCGGCGGCGCCATCCTGGCGCTCTCCGTGCCCGGCTTCTGGCTCGCCGTGCTGACCATCCGCATCATCTTCCCCGAGCTCGGCCTGCCACCCTTGCCGCTGATCTATCAGACGCCGGGTGAGAACCTGCTGGAGAACCTGCGGCAACTCTATGTGCCGGCGATCATTCTCGGGATCGGCCTGGCCGGCCCGGTGATGCGTCTGACCCGCGGCGAGATGCTCGAGGTCCTGCGCCAGGACTACGTGCGAACCGCGCGGGCCAAGGGCCTGCAGGAGAACGCGGTGATCATGCGCCACGCGATGCGCAACGCGCTCATCCCGGTGCTCACCCTGATCGGCCTCTCAGCCTCGATCCTGGTCGGCGGCTCGGTGATCATGGAGAGCATCTTCACCCTGCCGGGCATGGGCCTGCGCATGATCACCGCGCTGCGGGACCGCGACATCCCGGTCGTGATGGGCATCATGGTCGTGATCGCGCTGGTCGTGATCGTGGCCAACCTGGTGATCGACATCGCCTACTCGCTGGTCGATCCGCGGATTCGCTACAACTGATCCGACCACGTTCGCCGAGCGACGGACGACGGAGGGAGCACGCTGATGTCAGACGCGCAGGAGGCCGCCTCCGCCTTCGTCGTCCAGGACGACGGCGGAATCGGCAACTGGATCCGCGACCAGATGCAGCTGCTGATCGACCGCTCCGTCTCCAGCCCGCTCGGCTTCCTCACCGCCCTGGTCACGCTGGTCTTCGCCGGTTCGATCGGCTTTTTGATCGGCGTCCTGGTGATGCCCTACTGGATGTTCAAGCGTAAGAAGTACTTCGGCGCCTTCGGCGCGGTGATCCTGCTCGTCTGCGTGATCGTCGCCGCCACCGCACCGATCATCCAGACCGTTGAACAGGATCCCAATGCCGTCCAGGTCGCCCCCTACGGCAAGGGCACGCTGGGCGACCGCTTCATTTCGCCCAACGCCGACCACGTGATGGGTACCGACAACCTCGGTCGCGACATGGTCACGCGGATCGCCTACGGCACCGAGGTCACGGTGCTGGTCGGGCTGGGTTCGGTGATCGCGACGGCGATCCTCTCGACCGCGATCGGGCTGGTCTCGGGCTACTTCGCCGGGGCCGGCGCGAGCTGGACCATGCACGCGCCCGGGTTCATCCTCGCCCTGCGCATCCCCCTGCCGGCCAGCATTACCGGTCCGGGACTGCTCTACGCCCTGCCGCGCGCGCTGGCCGCGCTACCGCTCTGGTGGCTCTTCGCCTTACCCTTCGCGCTGGTCGTGCTGGCCCTGCAGCTGGCCTTCAAGATCGTTGACATCGGCACGTTTGGCCTCCTGACAGAACCGCTCGAGCAGCTGCAATCCAGCATCGCCGGCGCCATGCCCGCGCGCAGCGGGCCGATGCCTGACGTCGACATCGTGATCCAGCGCATCGTCGACATCTGGAACGCCTTCCCCGCGATCTTCCTGATTCTGGCCGTACTGGCCGTGCTGGGCACCGGCGGCGACGGCTTCTTCGGGCTCGGCTTCGGCCCCGATATCGGCCCCCAGGCGCAGATCGGCGACGAGTGGTTCTGGCAGGTCTTCCCGCGCACCACGACCGTGATCCTCACGATCGCGCTGGTGCTGGCGGCCGGCAACTCGCGCATCGTGCGCGGCGCCGTGTTCGCCACCCGCGCCGCGCAGTACGTTGAGGCGGCCCGAACCCTGGGCGCCTCCAATGTGCGCATCATGGTCGCCCACATCATGCCCAACATCATGGCCACGATCATCATCCTCGCCTCCTTGAACCTGGGCGCCGCGGTGCTGATTGAAGCGGCGATCTCCTTCCTCGGCCTCGGCATTCCGCCGCCCTTCCCCACCTGGGGCCAGGACACCGGCGGCGTCTCGCTGTTCTACGCGACCGAAGCCTGGTGGCTGGGGGTCTTCCCCGGACTCTCGATCGCGATCGCCGTGTTCGGCTTCAACATGATGGGCGACGCGCTGCGGGACATTCTCGACCCGAGACTGCGCGGCACCTGACCGATTCAACGGCAGCGCCATCAACGAGGCCGCTCTGCAGGGGCAGCCTCGTTCGTCCGCGCCCGGCGCGGACGCTACTTGCGGCGGAACTCGCGCAGGACGTCGTCGGCCGAAATCTCGACCAGCGTGGGCCGGCCGTGCGGGCACGAGTGCGGGTTGGCGCAGCGTTCGAGATCGCGCAACAGCGCCGTCATCGCCTGGGCATCGAGCACCGCGCCGCGCCGGACCGAACTGTGGCAAGCGGCCGAGGCCGCCGCCCGGTCGAATCGCTCCGGCTCGTCCTGCGGCCCGAGGTCGTCCAGCACGCCGCGAATCAGACGCTCGGCGTCGGCCCCGCCGGTGCCGGCCAGCGTGGCGGGCACGGCCCGCAGGCGCAGCGTGCGCTCGCCGAACAGATCCGCCTCGAACCCCAGCTCGACGAGCCGCTCGGCGGCCGCCAGCCAGTTGGCCGACTCCGAGGCGTCGAGCGGCAGCAGCAGGGGTTCAAGCAGCGGCTGGCGCTCGGGACCGATCTCGTCGGCCTGCAGCAGGCGTTCGTAGATCACCCGTTCGTGCGCCCCGTGCTGGTCGACCAGGACCAACCCCGACGGCCCTTCGGCGATGATGAAGGTGCGGTGCAACTGGCCCACCATGCGCAGCGGCGGCAGGCTCGTGCGGCTCGGCTCCGGCCCCAGCATCGGCTGCCGCGCGGCTTCGGCCACCGCGCGGCGGCCGGGGACCTCCAACGGCGCGGCCATGCGCGGCATCGGCGCGGGCGCGTCGCCTGGACCTGTACCGGCCCCGCCATCCGCCGTTGGCGGTGGCGACGGCGCGACCGGGATCGAGCGTGGCGCGTCGTCCGCGAACTCCAGGTCCGAGCCCAGCCGCCGGGGCACGGCGTACCGGTCGCGCGAGAGCGCCTCGCGGATCGTGCGCTGCAGCACCGAGAAGGCGGCGTCCGCGTCGCGCAGCTTGACCTCCGTCTTGGCCGGATGGATGTTGACGTCGACCGCCTCCGGCGGCGCCTCGATCCGCGCCACGACCAGCGGGAACGCGCCCGACGGCAGCCAGTCGCGATACGCCTCCTGCACGGCGTAGGACAGGCGGCGGTCGTGCACCGGTCGCCGGTTGACGAACAGCCGGATCGCGTCGCGCCGGCGGCGTGCATCGTCGGGCGAGCCGGCCAGGCCGTCGAGGCGCAGCCCGCGCGAGGCCGCGCCGCCCTCGAGCCAGACCGAACGCTCGGCCGCCGCCGCGCGGAAGACCGAGGCCGCCGCGGCGCGCAGCGCCTGCTCCGGCCCCAGCCCCGGTTCCAGCCCGGGTCGGGCCTCGTGCTCGAGCGGCGTGCGTCCGTCGAGCACCAGGCGCAGCGATACTTCCGGATGAGCCAGCACGCTGTCGGTCGCGACCCGCAGGATCGCCGCGCGCTCCGCCCGCGCGCCGGCCAGGAAGGCGCGGCGGGCCGGCTGTCCGGCGAACAGATCGTCCAGCTCGACCGTCGTGCCGACCGCCCGCGCCGCCGGCCGCGGCGCCCGGACGAGGCCGCGCTCGAACTCGATCGCGGTCGCGCCGCTCGCCGCTCCGGTGCGCGTCGTCAGCCGCAGCCGGCCGGCCGCCGCCGCGATCGCAGGCAGCGCCTCGCCGCGGAAGCCGTAACTCTCGAGCCGCGTCAGATCGTCCACCCGGGCCAGCTTCGAGGTCGCGTGGCGGCGAAAGGCGATCGCCACCTCGGCGGCCGGGATCCCGCAGCCGTCGTCGTGCACCGCGATCCGCTCGCGTCCGGCCCCCGAAATCTCCACCGTAATCCGCCCCGCCCCGGCGTCGACCGCATTCTCCAGCAGTTCCTTGAGCACCGCCGCCGGCCGCTCGATCACCTCGCCCGCTGCGATCTGGGCCGCCACGCCCTCGGGCAGCTCGCGGATCGCGCCCCGGCCCGGCGCTGCGGCGGTCGTCACGATCCCGCCTCCGCGCCGCGCAGTTCGGTCTGCGCCTGGTCGCGCAGCTCGGTCTGCGCCTGATCGCGCAGCTCGGTCTGCGCCTGATCGCGCAGCTCGGTCTGCGCCTGATCGCGCAGGGCGTAGAGCGCCGAGATCGCCTCCAGGGGCGTGATCCCGTCGATGTCCAGGTCGGCCAGATCGCGCAGGATCGGATGGGCCGCCGGTGGCGCCGCCGGATGCGCCAGGGGCGGTATCGGCATCAGTTGCGGCCCCGGACCCGGCGCCGGCAGCGCGGCGGGCGCGCGACCGCCGGACTCGAGCTGTTCCAGCAGCGTCCGCGCGCGGCGGAGCACCGTCTCGGGCAGGCCCGCCTGGGCGGCGACCTGGACGCCGTAGGAGCGGTCGGCCGCGCCCGGCGCGACCCGGTAGAGGAACTCGACCGAGCCGTCGGGCGTCTCTTCCACCTGGACCGAGGCGTTCGCCGCCCGCGCCAGCGCGCCCGAGAGCGCGGTCAGCTCGTGGAAGTGGGTCGCGAACAGGGTGCGCGGCCCGCGCTCGGGCCGCCGCGCCGGTTCGCCCTGCGGTCCGCCGCCGGCCAGTTCCTCCGCCACCGCCTGGGCGATCGCCAGGCCGTCCCAGGTCGACGTGCCTCGTCCGATCTCATCCAGCAGCACCAGCGAGCGGTCGCCGGCCCCGTGCAGCAGCCGCGCGGTCTCGAGCATCTCGACCATGAAGGTCGAGCGCCCGCGGGCCAGGTCGTCGTGCGCGCCGACCCGCGCGAAGATGCGGTCGACCAGGCCGATCCGGGCCCGCTCGGCCGGCACGAACGAGCCCGCCTGGGCGAGGATCACGATCAGCGCCGCCTGGCGCAGATAGGTCGACTTGCCGGCCATGTTCGGACCCGTGACCAACAGCAGCTGGGGCGCGCGCCGGCCGTCGTCGGCGAGCCGCAGGTCGTTGGGCACGAACCCGCCCTGCGCCGCCGCCGCCTCGACGATCGGGTGGCGGCCGCCCTCGATCTCCAGTTCGCCCGAATGCTCCACGGCCGGCCTCGTCCAGGCCCGTTCCGCCGCCACCCCGGCCAGCGCGCAGGCCGCATCCAGCCGGGCCAGGGCCGCCGCGATCCGCCGCACCGGCTCCGCCTCGGCCACCAGCGCCTCGCGCAGGCGCTCCGTGCAACGCCGCTCCGCCTCGGTCAGGCGCTCCTCGGCGTCCTCCAGTTCGCGCTCGATCGCGCGCAGGCGAGGCTCCGTGAAGCGCTCGCGGTCGCGCAGCGACTGGCGCCGCTCCCAGTGGTCCGGCGCGCGCGCGGCCTGGACCCGCGACAGCTCAATCTGATAGCCGAACGTGCGGTGATAGCCAATCCGCAGGTGCTCAATCCCCGACTCGCCCCGCAGCTCCGTCTCCAGCGCCGCCAACCGGCCCCGCGCCGCCTCGGCCGCCGCGCGCCAGCGGTCGCTCTCGGCGTCCGCGCCGGGACGCAGCACGCCGCGCCCGAACTCGGACGGCGGCTGCTCCGCCAGCGCCGCCAGCAGCCGCCCGGCGGCCTCGGGCGGCGGACCCAGCCGTTCGGCCAGCCCCGTCAACGCGGCCAGCGCGTCCGCCTCGTCCCCGCCCACACCCTCGCGGACGATCACGCCCAGTTCCCCGGCCGCGACCAGTCCGGCGGCCAGCGCGACCAGTTCCGCGGGCAGCGCCAGGCCCGCCGCGGCGCGGGCGAAGAGCCGCTCGAGGTCGCCGAAGCCGCGCAGCCGCCCGGCCAGGGCGCGGCGCAGCGCCGGACGCCGCACGAGCCCCTCGACCCGGTCCAGCCGCCGCTCAATCCGCTCCGGTTCGAGCAGCGGCGCCGCGAGCGACGCCCGCAGCCGGCGGCGGCCGGGCGCCGAGCCGCAGCGGTCGATCACCTCGAGCAGCGTGCGCGGACCCGAGTCCGCTTCGTCCGGCGGACCGCCGTCCAGGATCGCCAGGGCTCGCTGCGTGGCCGCGTCCCAGGCCAGCCGCGAGTCGGAATCCAGCCACACGGGCGGCGAGAGATGGCGCAGCGCCCCGCCGGCGGACGGTCCGTCGGACGGTTCGTCGAGCGGGCCGTCCCGCGCGCCGCCCTGCTGATCGACCGGCAACGCCGCCCGCAGGTACTCAATCAGGGCGCCGGCCGCGCCCAGCGCCGCCGGCCGCGCCTCGAGACCGAACGCGGCCGCCGGCGCCGCGAACTGGGCCAGCAGCGCCCGCTCCGCGCGCTCCGGCCGAAACTCGTGCGCCGGCCGGTGCGTCGCCGCCGGCGCGGCGGCCCCGGCCGCAGGCGCATCGGCGGCCGGATCTGCACCCTCGGGCAGCAACAGCTCCTTCGCCCCCAGACGCTCCAGCAGGCCCGCCGCCTCCTGCCAGAGCTCCGCCTCCGCCCCCGCCGTCCCCGACAGCTCGGCCACGTGGAAGGCGCCGGTCGTCACGTCGGCGGCGGCGACGCCCAGACGCAGACGCCCGCGCTCGC
The DNA here is from genome assembly GCA_965204335.1 of Dehalococcoidia bacterium. GTDB lineage: Bacteria > Chloroflexota > Dehalococcoidia > Bin125 > Bin125 > Bin125. The sequence continues at coordinate 2,348,342 of OZ241982.1, forward strand.
GGCGCAGCTGCGCCGCCGCGCAGGCCGACGCCTCGCCCGACTCGAGCAGCGCCGGCTCCAGCGCCGTGCCGGGCGAAACGACCCGCACCACGCCGCGCCGGACCAGGCCGCGGGCGGCCCGGGGATGCTCGAGTTGCTCGCAGATCGCCACCCGATGCCCCCGCGCCACGAGCCGGGCCAGATGCTGCTCGACCGAGCGCACCGGCACGCCGGCCAGGGGCGCGCGCAGGCCGCCGCCCATCGGCTTGGAGGTCAACGCGATATCCAGCTCCCGGGCGACCAGCTTCGCGTCCTCGTCGAAGGTTTCGTAGAAGTCGCCCAGGCGGAAGAACAGGATCGCGCCGGGATGACGCGCCTTCAGATCCAGATACTGCCGCCGAACCGGTGTAACCATGTCGACATCTTACACGCTACCGTGTATCACCGCACGTGGGTGCGGATCAACTGCTCAGGCAGTTTAGCAATACTCAGCAGTATGTTGGGCGCTCGCAGCCCGAGCGCCACAGTTTGCGGACGACTCGTGGATAACTGCGAACAACTGCGGGAAGCTGCGCGGGAAGCCGCGGGCAGCGGCGGAATCGCCCGGCCGCGGGCGTCAGACCACCGAGATCACTTGCAGGTAGCGGTCTTCGACCCGGATCGCCTCCGGCGCGATCTCGCGGCAGACGTCGCAGTGGATGCAGCGCGGCTGGTCGATCCGCCAGTCGCCCGCGGTCTGCGACTCGGTCTCATCGTCGTCGTCGGTCTCGACCGGCGCCCGCTCGATGCAGCCGGTGGGACAGAGCGACGCGGCCTCCTCAAGGCGCGGATCGGCGGGGTCGCTGATCAGGTAGCGAGTCAGCCCCGGTGCGACCAGGGCCGGATCGCGCTTCTCCTCGATGTGCGTGTCGAGCTCGTCGCGGAAGTAGTTGACCAGCCCGCGCACGGCGTAGGGCGTGAACTGACCGTGCAGGCAGTTGGCGTTCTGCAGCGTCTTGTCGATCGCGCCGATCCGTTCGAGGTCCTCCGCGCGCCCGTCGCCGTGCATGATCCGCTCCAGCACCTCGACCAGCCGTTGAGAACCGCCGTGACAGGTCGTGCAGCGGCCGCAGGATTCGTCCTCGCAAAACTCGGAGAAGTACTTGGTCAGGTCGACCGCCGAGGCGCGTTCGTCGAACAGGATCAGCCCGCCCGAGCCGAGCAGCACGCCGCGCTCGGTAAAGGGCGGCCGCTCGAGTCTGAGGCCCAGGTCGGAGGCGGGCAGCAGTCCGCCCAGGGGACCGCCGGGCTGGATGCCCTTGGGCGTGTGTCCGGCGGGCGGCCCGCCGCCGCAACCCAGCAACAGCTCGTCCATGCCCATCCCGAAGGGCACCTCGAGAATCCCGGGGCGCTCGAGCGAACCCGAAATCGAGAACATCTTGGTGCCCGGATCGGACTCGGTCCCGAACTGCCGGTACCAGGCGTCGCCGTGCTGAACGATCAAGGGCACGTTGGCGTAGGTCTCGGTGTTGTTCACGTTCGAGGGCTCGGAGAAGACCCCCTTCTGCGCCGGGAAGGGCGGACGGATCTTGGGCATCCCGCGGATGCCCTCGACCGACGCGATCAGGCCCGTCTCTTCGCCGCAGACGTAGGAACCGGCGCCGCGTGTGATCTCGAGATCGAAATCGAAGCCCGAGCCGAATATGTCCGCGCCCAGCACGCCGCGCTCGCGCGCCTGCTCCAGGGCCAGCTCCATCCGCGCGATCGACAGGGGATACTCGTCGCGGATGTAGATGAAGCCGTAGTCCGAGCCGGTCGCCTTGCCCGCGATCGCCATGCCCTCGATCACCAAATGCGGGTCGGACTCCATCAGCACGCGGTTGACGAACGCGCCCGGGTCGCCTTCGTCGGCGTTGCAGACCAGGTACTTGGTCGGGCCGGGCGCGCCCAGCAGGAACTTCCACTTTTGACCGGCCGGGAATCCGCCCCCGCCCCGCCCGCCCACGCCGGCCGAGAGCACCAGGTCGCAGATCGCCATCGGATCCATCTCGACCGCCCGGTCGAGCGCCTCGTAGGCGCCTTCCGCGATCGCCTCGTCGATCGATTCCGGGTCAATAATCCCCATCACCCGCATCAAGCGCCGCTCCTGCGGACCCCAGAAGGGATGATCGGCGAGCGGCGGGACGCCCGCCGCAGGCGTCCGGGCGCCGATCAGCCACGGGGCGGCCTGCTCGGCCGGGTGGTCGCTCAGCGCCGCCCGCAGGAACTCGGCCGCGTCCTCGGGACGCACCGGCCCATAGACCACGCAGCCCAGCCCGGGCCGCTCGACCTCGACCACCGGCTCCAGCCAGGAGAGCCCCAGCGTGCCCACCCGCATCAGGTCGACCTCGTGCTCGGCGGCCAGCGGTTCGAGCGCCTCCCAGAGCCGGTCGGCCTCGGCCGCGATCGACGAGGTCGACAGATCGACCCGCACCAGTGGACGCGCGGGCGTGCGCCGCGCCGCGGCGTTGAACTCGGCTGCTTCGCGCAGTTCGTCGTAGATGCCGCTCATCCGCCCGCTCCCTCCGCCCGGTCATCAATGGCGTCGGGCCCGTGTTCCGAGCCATACATCGCCTCAGCCTCGACGAACGTGGCCGGCGCAATCTTGATCGGCCGCTCGGGCCAGTCGATCGGGTCCTCGCCCGACTTCAGGCGACGCGCCAGCTTGACCGACTCGACCATCGTCAGGGGCCCGACCACGCGGCCGTTGACCCAGATCATCGGCGCCTTCTCGCAGGTGCCGTTGCACTGGCCCAGCCAGAGCCCCAGTTCGTCGTCGGCCGTGTTCTCGCCCAGCCGGCAGCCGAACTCCGCTTCGAAGATGCGCCGCACCCGGTCGCCCCCGACCACCCGGCAGGAGGGGCCGGAGCACCAGGTGACCAGCGTCCTGGGCGGTGGCGAGTGGCGGAACTCGGCATAGAAGGTGGCCGGACCGTAGACCTGCGCCTCCGAGACCCGCAGGTGACGCGCGATCAGGCGGATCGCGTCGCGCGAGATCCAGCCCAGTTCTTCCTGCGCCAGGTGCAACGCGCGCAGCATCTCGCCCTGTTGGCGGGGTAACTGCTGCAAGAGTCCGGCGAACCGTTCCATCCCTGCTCCCGTCCCCGCATGACTCGGCGCGACGCTCCCCGCATGCTATCCGCGCCGCGAATTGCGAACAACCCGGGAATGGACGGACGGCCCAACAGGGCCTAGGCGTTGTAATGCAACCGCAGACCCGGACGCGGCCAGCGGCACGAGATCAGGCGGCCCGTGGTCGAGAGCGTGATGTAGGCGGTCTGCATGTCGGCGCCGCCGAAGCAGATGTTGGTCGTCAGCGGGTCGTCGCCGACCGCGACGTGCTCAACGCCGCCCGAGTCGGGTTCAATCACCGTGACGCCGCCCGGACCGATCGTGGCCACGCAGACCCGGCCCGACTCCTCCACGGCGAGCGAGTCGAACAGCGTGTAGCCGCCGGCGTTGGCGATGAACGCCTGAAAGCCCGCCGCCGCGTTGTCCTGGGCCAGCACGCCCGGCTCCGCGATCTCCCAGCCGAACAGCCGGCCGGTCGGCGTCTCGGCGATGTAGACGTGCGTGTCGCCGGGCGCGAGGCCCACGCCGTTGGCCCCGCCCTGAATCGGGAAGACGGCGCGCGAGATGTGGTTGCCGTCGGTGGTGGCGTAGTGCAGCGCGCCCAGGTCGCGGTCGTGTTCGCGGTTCTTGCCCAGGTCCGAGAACCAGAATCCGCCGGTCGAATCGAAGACGATGTCGTTCGGTCCCTTGAGCGGGACCCCGTCGCACTCGGTGTAGACGGTCTCGACCGCGCCGGTCTCGATGTTGACGCGCTGGATCGAGCCTGAAGTGTAGTCCCGCGCCTGCCCGCCCGGCAGCAGACGGCCGCCGGAGCGGTCCCACTCGAAACCGCCGTTGTTCGTGATCCAGACGTGCCCGTCCGGACCGATCGCGGCGCCGTTGGGCCCGCCGCCGGTCTCGGCGACGACTTCCACGCGCCCGTCAGGCGTCACCCGAGTGAGCGTCTGCCGCGCGATCTCCGTCAGAATGACCGAGCCGTCGTCCATCGCGATCGGCCCCTCGGGAAACTCCAGCCCTGAAGCCAGCTCCACGAATTCCATCGATGTCTTCTTTCCAGAAGGCTTGTCTCTGCGCCGATCCTAGTCGTTCCGGGCGGTCAGGGTCTGCAGGTAGTACGTGCGGCGCTCGCGCGGGCCGATGATGTGATCGATCCGCAGCGCCAGCTGGGCCTCGTGCGGCATGCGCAACACGACCTGCGGATTGGAGCGCAGCAGCGGCTCGAGCGCGCCCCGGGGCTGGACGTCGCTGACCTCGACCGCATACGTGTCGGCCGGCAGGGCGGCGGGGCGCGGCCGGACCATGGCGCGCGCCAGGAGCGCGCCCGACGGCGTCAGGATTGAGCAGGCGACCGGCTTCACCCGGTGCGCAGCCTGCTGTCCGGCCTCGACCGCAGCGTCCTGGTTGATCAGCAGGGGATGCGCCGCCAGCGGCGACGCGACAGACGTCGTAACCATCAAACCCTCGCTCCGCGGAGCCGCCCGTCCAACCGCCACTACCGCTGTAGCAAGAAGTTCCCCGTTCCGTCAAGTTGGAGGCCGCCTTGTATCCTGCCTGCGCAACCAACTGCTTCGGAAAGGACCCCAATCTCATGGGTGATCGACTTGATGGCCGCGTCGCGATCGTGACCGGCGCCGGCCGCGGCATTGGCCGCGGACACGCCCTGCTGCTCGCGTCGGAGGGCGCGCGGGTCGTGGTCAACGACTACGGCGGCTCCCAGGGCGGCGAACTCGACGGCGAGGCCGGTCCGGCCGACGAGGTCGTGACCGCGATCAAGGACGCCGGCGGCGACGCCGTCGCCAACTACGACTCGGTGGCCGACATGGACGCCGGCGAGCGCATGGTCCAGCAGGCGCTCGACTCGTTCGGCCGGCTCGACATCCTGATCAACAACGCCGGCATCCTGCGCGACCGGATGGTCTTCAACATGACCGAGGACGAATGGGACGTCGTCGTCGACGTCCATCTCAAGGGCCACTTCACGGTGACCAAGTTCGCCTCGCAGGTCTTCCGCCAGCAGCGCTCGGGTCGGATCGTGAACACATCGTCCGAATCCGGGCTGGGCAACATGGGGCAGGCCAACTACGCCGCCGCCAAGGAGGGCATCGTCGGCCTGACCCGCACCCTGGCTCGCGATCTGGGCCGCTACGGCGTGACCGCCAACGCGATCCGTCCGAGAGCCGGCACGCGGCTGACGCTGACCGAGGAACTGGCCGAGGCCCAGCGCCGCGCCCGCGAGGCGGGACTGGCCGAGGGCGACGCCGGCGGTATCGATTTCGGCGCCGACCGCGAAGCGATGATGGCGCCCGAAAACGTCTCGCCCTTCGTCGTGTGGCTCTGCACCGACGCCGCGGCCAACATCAACGGCCGCGACTTCCTCGTCTGGGGCAACGAGGTCGGGATGTACAACCTGCCGACCGTCGAAGCCGCCGTCTACGCCTCCGGTACCAGCTTCAGCCTGGACGAGCTCGACCGGGTCGCGGCGCAGTCCTACCTCGGTTCGCAGAACAACCCCTGGCCGGCCCAGGCACCTCGCTAAGGAGAACTCCATGGCCATCCTCGCCCATGAGAACATCGAATTCGCCGCCAACGGCGGCACCGCCTCCGGATACCTGGCCAAACCGGTCGAGGGCGGACCCTATCCGGGCATCGTCGTGATCCAGGAGTGGTGGGGACTCAACCCCAACATCTGCGACATCGCCAACCGGATCGCGGCAGAAGGTTATGTCGCGCTCGCGCCCGACCTCTTCCACGGCGCGGTCACGGCCGAGCCGGACGAAGCGCAGAAGCTGATGATGACCCTGCAGGAACCCAACGCACTGGTCGACATGTCCGGCGCCGTCTCGGCCCTGCAGGCGCGCGACGACGTGCGCTCCGATCGGATCGGCGTGACCGGTTTCTGCCTCGGCGGCGGCATGTCGCTGCTGCTGGCGATGAACAACCCGGCCGTGACCGCTGCCGCGCCGTTCTACGGCGTGCCCGGCGCCGGCATGGGCGACGCCGGCAACATCCAGGGCGCGGTGATGGGCTTCTTCGCCGGCCGCGACGAGTGGATCAACGCCGAGGTCGTCGAGGGCATCCAGTCCGCGCTCAACGGCGCCGGCGTGCGCAACGAGATCCACATGTACGCCGACTCCGACCACGGCTTCTTCAACGACACCTCGGACATCCACGACCCCGAGGCCGCCGCCGACGCCTGGAACAAGCTCAAGGCCTTCTTCGCGGCTGAGCTCCAGGCCTAGCACGGCCAATCAGCCGGCGCGGACCGACAAACAGCGAGGGCGCCCACGAGGGGCGCCCTTGCAGGTTCATGCCGATTGATTCGGGCTACAGCTCCAGCATGCCCGTCTCGCCCTCGTCTTCGTCGCCCTCGGACTCCTTGTCAGCGCCCAGGCCGACGCCGATGTAGACGAAGCCGCCCGCGGCGAGCCCGATGAACAGGCCGGCGGCGATGATGATCCAGAGCAGCCAGGCGTCGAAGCCGCCGTTGGCCGAGGAGAGGTGCTGGTTGCCCGCGCCCAGGTTGACCATGATCGCGTGCACCACGATCGCGATGATGTTGCCGACGATCAGGCCGGGCAGCAGGAGCGCCATCTGGATCGGGATCGGCGCATCCTTGAGCCACTGCGGCATCATGAAGGAAGGAACCAGAGGCGGCATCGCAACAACCCTTCGCTCGCCGCGCACGGCGGCCTGTTGACCGACTGCCCCAAGTATCGCCCGGCGAACCGCTTTCGTCTAGTTGTCTGATCAAATTGATATCGATCGATGCCCCCATAGGCGATTCGCGGATACGATAACGCGTATGTCAACGAGACTTTCCGGCGGCCACTGGACCCGACTGCGCCGCCGACGCCTCAGTCGCCGAACCCTGCTGCGCGCCTCCGCCCGGGCCGGAGTCGGCGCGGCCGGCCTGGCGCTGATCGGCTGCTCCGACGACGAGCAGCCCGAGCCGACTCAGTCGCAGGAGCAGCAAGGGGCGATGCAACAGCAGGACGCGCCGCCTGAGCCGCACGAGGACGAGCAGCAGTCGACGCAGCAGGAACAGCCCGAGCAGGACGCGCAGCAGGTCGAAGAGCCGGAGCCGCCCTCGGGACCTGCGCGCGGCGGCATCATGCGTATCTGGCTGCCGGTGGAGCGGCACGACCGCTGGGACCCGCACCGCTCGCGCTACCGCTACACGCAGGCCGCGCTCAGCCTGATGTACAACCGCCTGATTCGCCCCGCCTCGGTCTCCAGCGGCGAACTTGAGTCCGACCTTTGCGCGCTGCCGGAGATGCCCGACGAGACGACGTATGTATTCGGCGTTCAACCCGAGGCCGTGTTCTGGGATCTTGAACCGACCAACGGGCGCGCGTTCACGGCCAACGACATCGCCTGGAACGTCGAGCGCCAGCAGGCCGCCGTCGACGGCGACGGCTTGCCCGATCCTCACTTCTTCCGCCGCGCCGCCTACGACCGTACGGCTTCGCACGAAGCCACCTCCGACACGTCGATCACGTTCGTGACGCCGGAACCCGACGCCGCCTATCTGGCCGGCGTGCATGCCTCGCCGTTCGCCTGGATGACCAGCCCGGAAGCGGCCGAGCTCTACGGCGGCGACTGGCGCGACGATCCCTCGGACGCAATGCGCAGCAGCGGCACCGGTCCCTATGTGCCGCGTCAGTTCAACGGCTTCGAGCTCACCCTCGCCCGCTCGGAGAACTGGTGGCGCGACGCATCGGCCTGGGTCGATGCAATCACGTTCACCACTGGCGACACGAACAACATCGTCAGCCTCTATGACGCCGCCGCCTTCGACCGCGCCGATTTCCCGCTCACGAACGAGGCCGTCGAAGCGATGCGCGAGCAGCATCCCGACCATCCCACCTTTGAGGTCCCGCTCGATGCGGCGGTCGAACTGCTGGCGCCGATGGCCGCCGACCCGGAGTCGCCCCTGTCCGACCCGCGAGTCGTCCGAGCGATCGGCATCGCCATCGACCGGGGACAACTGATCGACCGGCTCTACGGCGGACACGGCCGGGCTTCGGGTCCGTTGCCCTGGTATCTCGATGGCTGGAGTCTGAGCGAGCAGCTCCTGAGCACGTTCGCCGGCTACCGCGACGACCGCGAGGCCGACCTGGCCGACGTCACCCAGCTCATCTCGGCTGCCGGCGGGGCCGGGGCCATCGGGACCGTGCCGCTGGTCGTCGCCGACCTGTTCGAGGGGTTCTTCCCCGGCTCGGGCGAGGCCGTGCGCTCGATGATCACGGACGCCACCGGGCTGGAGGTCGAGCTGGAGAACCGTGGCTTCGCCGAGTCGGTCGACCAACTGCGCAACGGCGAGCGGTTCTGCTTCCTCGGCTGGGGCGCCGTGCCGCAGCAGGCCGATCCGACCGACGACTGGCTGGCCGCGCTGCATTCGACCGGCGAGCGGAACTGGAGCGACGGCTCCGCCTCGGAGCTCGACGCGCTGATCGATCAGATGCGGATGACCTTCAACCGGGGCGCACGCCAGGATATCGGCCACCAGGTTCAGGAAATGTTGCTGCGCGGCGACGCTCCGCAGTGGCAGATCCCGTTGATCAACGGCATTCAGCTCGGGCTGCACCAACCGTGGCTGCACCCCGACCCGCGCCTGTTCGAATACGCCTGGTCCACGGATCGGCTGAGCACCAGTTGGCTCGACACCGGACTCGACACGTTCCCGACCGGGCGCGAGCTGCCGCCGCTCGAGGAAGAAGCTGGGAACGGCGGCTAGGTTACGCCCAGCGGCGGCGATGTTCCCGTTCGTACTCCAGGATGCGCCGGTAGACCCGCACCATCTCGCGATCCCCGGCGAGCGGCTCGCGCGGCGGCTTGATCACGGCGCCGCCCAGCGCCTCCACGATCTCGCGATGGTCGTCGATGATGAAGTCGGGCACGATGTCGGTGAACAGGTGAAGCCGCTGGCGGTACTGGAAGATCGGCTTACCCATGATCCCGGCCAGCAGCGGCCAGAGGTCGTGCCTGTCCGCGACCTCGCGCCGCGCGCCGTAACCGGACCACATGTAGACGTGATGGCCGCGCTCCTGCAGCCGTTCCAGCACCTCGCGCGCGTAGGGCCGCAGGTGCAGATTCCAGGAAACCAGGCACCCGTCGACGTCGAAGAAGATGTTGAGCGGCCGCACGAACGTTAGCCTAGCGGCAAATGTCGAGCGCAGCCCAGACCGTCCGCCAGTGGTGCCGCCACCTGAACGAGACCAATCCGCCCCGCTACTTTCAGATGAAGAACGGTCGGCAATGCTGGCGCTGCGCGTTCCGCAATCGAGGCATGCTGCGCCGCTCAATCCTGACGTCGGCCGTCGTCGGCACGATCCTCGTGGCGATCAACCAGGGCACGGTGATTGTCGGCGGCGACGGCACCGCCGAGCTCGCCTGGAAGATTCCCCTCACCTACTGCGTGCCGTTCCTCGTCGCGTCGTGGGGCGCGCTGGGGAATGCGTACGTTCGAGTGAGCGATTGACAACACGAGCGGCGCGATCCACTGCGGTGCTGAGGATCGTGTTCTTACCGATTGAGCGTTGACGTCGCTGGCCTCGACGGACACACTGAGAGCGTGACCTGGAGAGTCGAACTTGATCCGTCGTTTCGGACCGAGTACCTGGCACTGCCGGAGGCGGTGCAAGATGGGTTGGCCTCACAACTTGAGAAACTCAGGCGTCACGGACCAGCGCTGGGACGGCCAGCAGTGGACACGCTGGATGGCTCTCGTTATGCCAACATGAAGGAGTTGCGATTCGCCGCCGATCGAGGAGCTTGGCGTGTGGCGTTCGCCTTCGATCCCGAGCGCCGAGCCATCTTGCTGGTTGCAGGCGACAAGCGAGGGCAGAATGAGCAGCGATTCTATCGCAGGCTGATTCGTACAGCGGATGAACGATACGAGGCGCATCTCAGCGCGCAGTGAAGGAACCGAGACTGATGTCGATCACATTGGACGACCTGCTGAATGAGATGGGCCCGGAGCGACGCCGAAGAGTAGAAGCGCAGGCGCAGGCATTGCTCGCGGAGCTCGACTGCCTGGCGCAGCTGCGGGAGGCCATCGAACGCACCCAGGCCAGCATCGGTGAGCGGCTGGGCGTAAACCGCGAGGATCTCTCCCGCCTCGAACAGCCCAGCGATCTACTGCTCTCCACCCTGAGCCGTTACATCGCCGAACAGGGGGGCAGACTCAGCATGGTCGTGGAGTACCCCGACCGCCTCCCCATCGCGCTGACGAACATCCACGCGCTGGAGGATGACTACCACGATCCCGACGACGCCGACTTCGAGCTGTCGTCGCTGGCAGGGGAATGGGCTGCGTCGTCCGAGGAGAAGCCTGTGGGGGACGATTCCCACCGTGTCTGGTGGCGTAGGGCAATGGGAAGGTCAGAGGAGCCTGAAGCGACCCTCCGGGCGGGGCCAGATCTCAAGTGCTAGATCGGCAAGACGTTCGCTTCGCGCGGCGATGGCGTCCTCGTCCCAATGGTCTGGGGCTTGTTGGACGAGATCACGATTCAACGCGAGTCCGGCTTGGCCCAAGTACTGCCTCTTCGTCTTCCATGGGCCAGCCGACATCTTGATTCCGACCTTGCTCGTCGTCAGGCTGAGATTTCCAATCGTGTGTAGTAGGGACTCGCGCCGTTGCGCTCGTGGATCGTCATCGTCTTCCGGTTCGGGCGTGAATTTGTAGTGGATATGCCATTTCTGCGGCATGACGTGCTCGATGAACAGCTCCTGTCTATCGACAATCACGGCACTTGCGTCATCGTCCATGCGGGTGTTGAGGGTTTCGAGGATCATTCGCAGTCGGGAATGGTTGAGTTGTTCGTAGAGGGGGTTCTGAATGAAGCACTTGCGAAACGTCTCATCATCGGGCCAGGTCAGCCGATCTGTGGAGATCGAAAACAGGAACTCCTCGATCGTCCGATCGGCGTGCTCAGCGCCCTGCTGCGACAGACTGCGCAAGAGTGGTACCAGCGCAAGGTTGAGTCCTCCTGAGTTAGCGCGACATACGATCCGGCGGACAAGGTAGCTTTCGAACGCACGGAGACTTCTCGCTAGGGTCTCGCCGCCGACGCGGTTCAGAAGCAGCCACAGAAGGTGCGGTGTGATCAGTCGACTGTCGGTTGCACGCCAACGCCGCAGGAACCTCCCTAGTTGGCTGTGATCTTCGAGCGTCTCAACAATCCTGTAACTCTTTGCCACAGTCGCCAAGTCACTCGCGACATCACGGACGCTCTTGCCCTTGAGGTATCGCTTAAGAGCCGAGTAGACGTCGTCCGACTTGACGAATTGCTCAGTCCGGAGCGTGAGCCAGTAGAACAGGCAGGCATCGATTCTGGGCGCGTAAATGCTTCCTTGGCGGACCTGCTGTCTCCACCAGCTGTCCTCTTCGATTGGGCGAATGAACTCCTGATGGAACGCGCCGCCGTGCTCTCCTGCCTGTGCTGCTCGAAACAGGAGCTCATTCTTGACTAAGTCCCAGGCCAGGAGAGGAGTCCCGCGGGCGTTTAGCGTCTCGAAGATCAGATTGGGATTGTCATTGGCACCCAATCCAATCGCAACGACCATCAGACGCTCTCGGAGCGCGAGCGAGAGAGCCTCTGCTCGACGCACAAGATTGTCCGGATCGGCAGCAAGCCAGCCACGCACTTGCTGCTTGAAATAGTCATGCGCGCGGACCACGAGCGACTCGGAGTGCTCCGAGGTCGGAGAGTCGTCTTTCATCGCGGCTCGAAAAGCGTCCAGATCCGCGCTCGTCGTCTTGACTTTGAACTCAGAGTCTGGATCACCTAGATCGATCTCCTCCTCTTCGCTCACTACCAGGCGCCGGAGACGCGCAGACTCGCGCTTCAGGTCGACGCCGCGTTGGGTGAATTCGTACTCCGCCGCGTCGAGCAGCAACTGGAGAGTGACCAGCCGCTGTTGCCCGTCGATCACGAGCCAAGGCACTGATTCTCCCTGCAAGACGGACTGGTGCTGGAGGACAATCGCGCCGAGAAAGTGCTGCGCCGTTGAAGCGTCGCCCTCAGCCAAGATCGCTGACGCGACTTCTTGTACGTCGGACCACAGCGGCTGCCACTGAGGGTCCTTCTGCCAGACGTACGGGCGCTGAAAGGTGGGGATGACATAGCGACTGTTGCCGCTAAACAGCTTGTAGGCGTTGCGAGGGCCAGCATCCATTGCGCGTCACCCAGATTCGTTTCGACCTCCCTAGCGCGGCAAACCCAGGCCGCGGGTGGCGATGATGTTGCGCATGATCTCCGAGGTGCCGGCGGCGATGGTGAGGGGGACGGAGTTGAGGTACTCGTCGGGCATGCGGCCGTGGAGGGGGGCGTGCGACTGCTCTCCCGAGAGCGCTCCGGAGAGGCCGAACATGTTGATCATGCCGGCCAGGCGCTGATTGATCATCGTGCCGTAGAGCTTCGACATCGAGGCTTCGTGGTTGGGCACCAGGCCCTGCGACTGCATCCAGGCGACGCGGTAGGCGAGCCAGCGGCCGACCGTGAACTCGATGTTGAGGTCGGCCAGCCGGTGGCGGATGCGTGGGTCATCGTCCGGACGCCGTCCGTCGGGGTCGGGCTGGCTGGCCAGATCGGTCAGTTCGCCCAGCAGACGCACGCCCGAGACGACGCGAGAGATGCCCGAGCGCTCGAAGTCGAGTGTCGTCGTGGCGACGTACCAGCCGCGGTTTTCCTCGCCGACCATGTTCCTGGCCGGGACGCGCACATCCTCGAAGAAGACCTCGTTGAAGTGGTGGCGGTTGGCCATGTTGACCAGCGGGCGCACGGTGATGCCCGGGGTCTTCATGTCGACCAGGAAGAAGGAGATGCCGCGATGCTTGGGCGCGTCCGGCTCGGTGCGGGCGAGCATGAAGATCCAGTCGGCGTGCTGCGCGCCCGAGGTCCAGATCTTCTGGCCGTTGATGATGTAGTCGTCGCCGTCGCGCTGGGCGCGGGTCTGGAGCGAGGCCAGGTCGGAGCCCGAGCCGGGCTCGGAGAAACCCTGGCACCAGGAGATGTCGGCCCCGCGGATGCGGGGCAGGAAAAAGTCCTTCTGTTCGTCCGAGCCGTACATGATCACGGTCGGGCCGACCCGGTCGACGCCCTGGTTGTAGACCGGCGCGCGATGGTGGGCCATGGTCTCGTTGAACATCGCCTGGCGGATCGGCCCCGCCCCCGCGCCGCCGTGCTCCTGCGGCCAGCCCAGCGTCAACCAGCCGCGCTCGGCCAGGGCTCGATGGAATCCGCGCGTGAACTCCCAGCGTTCCCGATTCGCCGCCCCATCCTCGGCCGGCCCCTCCGACAGGTCGGCCCAACCCGGCGGGAGCTGCTCGCCGAGAAAGTCCAGCACTTCCTCCCGAAACGCCACATCCTCAGCCGAAAACTTGAAGTCCATATCAGTGCTCCCGCTCGCCAACCGCAATGCTCGGATCGTGGAGCCAGAGTAACAAAGGGTCGCCTGTAGACTCTCCCGCATGCCCGACATGCCCGGCCCGCTCGCCAATGTCCGAGTCATCGATCTCACCGACGACCGCGCGATCTACGCGGGCAAGCTGCTGGCCGACCTCGGGGCTGAGGTCGTTCGGGTCGAGCCGTCCGGCGGCGATCCGCTGCGACAGCGCGCTCCGTTCCACGACAACGGCGCGTCCCTCTGGCACGCATACTTCGCCAGTTCGCGTCGCTTCCAGACCGAGGAACCCGAGACGATTGCGCGGCTGGCGCAATCCGCCGAGATCATCCTCGACTGCGAGCGACTCATCGATCCCGAGGCGTTGCTCCAGGCAAATCCATCCCTGGTCATTGTCGACGTTACGTCGTTCGGACGCTCCGGACCGTGGCGGGATTTTCAGGCGCCGGGGCTCGTCGCTGAGGCGCTGGGCGGGATTGCGGCGACGTCGGGCGATGTCGATACGCCGCCGCTCAAACTGTACGGCGACCAGTACGCCTTTGTCGGCGGGGTCTACGCGGCGGTCGGCGCGCTGGCGGCGCTGCATCATGCCCGCCTGACCGGCGAGGGCCAGATTGTTCGGCTCTCGACGCACGAGGCGCTGGGCAGCATCCTCGAGCACGTCCTGATGTGGGCCTGGTACCACGAGATGCTGCCGTTCGGAGACGGGCCGGTGCTGACGCGACAGGGCTCGCTGCACTGGTCCAGCGCCTATGTCGTGATGCAGGCGATCGGCGGCTCGATCATGATCACGCCAACGCCCGACTTCTCCCGCCAAGCCGCCTGGCTGGTCGAGGAAGGCCGAGGGCTCGAGCTGCTCGATGAACGCTTCAGCGATCCGGCCAACGTGGCCGAGATGATCAATCTGACCATGACCATGCTCCGAGAGTGGGTGGCCACGAAGGAAGTCGAGCCGTTCTTCCACGAGGCCCAGGCGCGGCATCACCCCTACGGATGGGTGATGACCACGCCGGAGGTCGCCGGCAATCCCCAGCTCGAAGCCCGCGACTGGTGGACGCCGTATCCCGTCGGCGACGCCACCGTCAACGGCCCGGGCGCGCCGTATCACTTCTCGGAGACTCCGTGGCGGATTGGCGGGGCGGGGAGCCCCCCTCTGTCACTACGTGACATCTCCCCCCGCTTCGCGGGGGGAGAGGGGATCAGGCCCAATCTCTCCCCCCGCAGAGCGGGGGGAGATGCCGAAGGCAGAGGGGGGCGTCCCACCACCGGGCCCCTCGACGGCATCCGAATCCTCGACTTCACGCACGTCCTGGCCGGGCCGTTTGCGACTCGCGTGCTCGCCGACATGGGAGCGGACGTAGTCAAGATCATGTCGTCCACGCGAGCCGGACTGGCCGGCGGCGTCGACCATCCCTACCACGCGCTCTGGAATCGCAACAAGCGGGTCTTCCAGCTCGATCTCAGCCGCCAGGAAGCCCGCGACATCGCCGGCCGGCTGGCGCTGCAGGCGGATGTCGTGATCGACAACTTCTCCGTCGGCGTGCTCGACCGTTGGGGCATCGGCTACGACGCCGTCAGCCCCGAGCATCCCGGCGTGATCTATGTCGGCATGTCGGGGATGGGCGCCTCGGGACCGTGGTCGAAGTACGTGACCTACGCACCGACCGTCCACGCGCTGGCCGGTCTGACCTACCTGACCGGGGTGCCGGGACGCAACGACATCGGGATCGGCTTCAGCTACAACGACCACATGGCCGGACTGCACGGGGCGGTCGCGGTGCTGGCGGCGCTGGAGGGTCGGCGCCTGACCGGCAAGGGTCAGCGGATCGATATGAGCCAGTTCGAGGTCGGCGTCAACTTCGGCGGGCCGGCCCTGCTCAACTGGTTCGCCAACGGCGTCGCCGCCGAGACGGTCGGCAACGATCCGCCCTGGGAGTCGTGGTCCCCGCACGCGATCTATCCCTGCCGTGGGGAAGATCAGTGGTGCGCCATCGCGGTCGTGACGGATGAGCAATGGCAGTCGTTATGTCGGCTGATGGGCGCCGACGACTGGCTCGACGACGGCGCGCTGGCCACCGCCGAGGGCCGTCGCGCCCGCCGGTCGGATCTCGACGCCCGGATCAGCGAGTGGACCGGCGGTCAAGACCGCTACGAGTTGATGCAGCGCTGCCAGGCGGCCGGAGTGCCGGCCGGGGTCGTGCAGACAGGCGACGACCTGGTCAACCGAGACCCGCAGCTCGCCCGGGCCGAGATGCACTTCGCCTATGACGACCCTCATCCCGACCTCGGCCCGCTCAAGGCCGACCGCCTCGCCCTGCAGTTCGAGCGGACCCCCGCCACCGTCTACAACCGCTCCGAGGTCTTCGGAGAGTCCAACCGCTCCGTCGCCGCCGACTGGCTCGGCATGTCAGCGGCGGAGGTGGCGCGGCTGGAGTCAGACGGGGTGATTGAGTAAGTCGGGCGGTTCGGTCCAGTTGCGAATGTAGTCGCTTTGACGGGCGGTCTGAGGGCCGTCTGAGCGCCAGGTGTCCGAGGCATAGCGCTCGCGAAGAAGCTTGAGCTCTTCGAGCGCCTCCTGCGGGCTTCGCCCGTGTCGGCGCAGCCAACAGCCGGCCGCGGTGTTGGTCCGGCCGTGTCCGCCCCAGCAATGCAAGTAGGCGAGTCCGCCGCGTTCGATCTCAGCGTCCAGCAAGTCGAGGATGCGGGCCATTTGCCGAGTGGATGACGGAATCGAGTTATCGACGATCGGCAGATTCACGTACGGAGTCAGTGGCGACAGCTTGTGAAGCTGCGGCTTGTAGGGCGTCATGCCGTCGTAGGCATGCGTGAGGTCAACAAATGCGGTGACGCCGGCATCGAGCAGGGTTCGGAGTTTGCGGGAGGCCTCGCTCGTGTCGTCCTTGTGGCCCGGGTACTGTCCAGCGAGGAGGGCGTCTTCGACGATCCAGAAGGATTGGGGGAGGGGGAGTGAGGTCATGCGGGAACGAGGATCGGCTTAAGGCCTAGTGCGTCCTGAAACTCATCGGGAATGTCACGCCAGTGTTGGGTGAGCAAGTCGATGAGCTGCTCGCCATTGATCAGACCAATGCGTGCGAAGCCAGGCTCTTCCGCGACCTCACGCGCCCCCTTCCGATAGTCGGACGTTGTGACAAATGTTCCCTGATCGCCGATCGGTATCCTGCCTCGCAAGTTCTTTACGTCCGTCGCTCCGATCTTGCTGTTCTGCTGATAGCGCTTGACTTGGCCGATGATATTGACTTGGGCGGCGTTCGAGACATTCAGGACTCCACGAAAGTCAACTCCACCGTCAGCGACCGGTTGAGTAACTTCTATCTCGAAGCCTATAGCTGTGAGGAGGTGGCCGACCAACTGTTCAAACTCGGTAGGCGAGAGCTTTAGGACTTGCTCGATCGCCAGCTCAAAGGGCTTGGTGTGTTGGGACGCATTCAGCTTGATGGTCGGTGCCTCAGTTGGCTCTCCGATTTTCTCCAGGAACTCATTGACATGCTTGACATTAAAGACTGTGACTCCGGATCTAAGTGTGTGCTGAAACGCGAGCGACAAGGAGTAACGATCCAATACGTCGCTTGACCACTCGACGACTCGGCGGTGTTGATAGGGGCAAGACTCATCCCGTTCAGCGTTCCAACGGTAGTCAGAAGTTACGTTTCCGTACCGCAGGTCACTGCTCTCTTGGGTCGGAGTGATGATCCAATCGCCCGGATCGATTGCATCGCGAAAGCGCCAAACGGTGCTGACGTTAGTGTCGATCGTGCCTTTCTCTTCGGCTGGATATGGGTGTTCTGCATAGAGCGCAGCGACTTGAGCCTTGTCGGTGACATCTGAGAGATCGCCCACGTTCTCCCAACCAATGCCGGTAAATCCTCCATCCACGCAGGCCGCGGTGTACTCACCTCCGTCCGCACGGACGACCCAGACTTTCGGCATGGCAGACATCCTTACTGTGGTGCCTGAGTCGGTGGTGGACTCCGCGGTATTGCAGTGGCGAGCGAAGAGATGACGGTGGCTCTTGGGAAGCCCCCCTCTGCCTTCGGCATCTCCCCCCGCGGAGCGGGGGGAGAGAGGAACGCTGTGTTGCTGCGTCGTTAGCGGAACACCGAGTAGTCGATTTCCTTCGAGGTGATCACTTCGATCAGGGCGGGCTGGCCGTCCTCGGTGGCTCGGATGCCTCGCTTGTAGGCTTCATTGAGGTCTTCGGGGGACTCGACGCGCTCTCCGTAGCCGCCGAAGGCTTTGGCCATGTCGGCGTAGTGGCCGGAGATGTCGGTCGCCCGGTACTTCTCGGTGGCGGTCTTCATGATTGGGAGCTCGATCGCCATCGAGAAGTTGTTGAACAGAACGCTGAGGATCGGGATGTTCTCGCGCACGGCGGTCTCGAAGTCCATGCCGGTCATACCGATCGCGGCGTCGCCCCACACGTTGACGCAGGTCTTCTCGGGGTCGGCGACCTTGGCGCCCATGGCGTAGCCGAGACCGGTGCCGAGCTGGGTCGTCTTGCCCCAGCCGATGTAGCTGAGCGGCGTGGTCGAGTTCCAGAACGGCGACATCTGGTCACGCGGCGAGCCGGCGTCATGGGTGGCCACGACGTTGTCGATGCCGACGGTCTCATCCAGCGTCGCGTGCAGGTCCTTGAGCGCGCGGTAGGGGTTGATCGGTGCGTCGTTGGAGTCGCTCTTGTGCGACCAGTCCTGGCGCCACTGTCCGTTGACCTCGGCGATCTTCGCGGCGATCGCGTCGGCGCGGCCGCGCGGACCGGAGATCAGCTCGCGCACCTCGCCGATGATCGCGTCAAGTACGAGTGCCGCGTCGCCGACGACGCCTTCGGAGATCTCGACTTCGTTGTTGAAGTCCTCGGGGTCGAGCGTCGAGTGGATGTAGTACGGACCCCTGGGCATCTGCAGGCCGAACCCGGTCTTGGCGAATGAGCAGCCGATGCCGAACACCACGTCGGCGTCGCGCAGGAACTCGTGCACCGCCTTGGGGAAGGCGCGGCCGCCGGAGCCGAGCGAGAGCGGATGCGTCTCGGGGAAAGCGCTCTTGCCTTGCAGCGAGGTCGTGACCGGCGACTCGAGTAGTTCGGCCAGCTCCCTGAGTTGGTCCCAGGCCTTGGCGTAATGGACGCCCTGGCCCGCGTAGATCACCGGGCGCTCGGCGTTGACCAGCGTCTGGGCGGCCTTGCGGGCGTCGGCCGGGTCGGGGCCGGCGCGGTAGGCCGGCGTCGGCGTGTAGTTGATCGGTTCCTCGATCTCGGCGCCCCAGAGGTCGCCGGGGATCTCCAGCACAACTGGACGCTGGCGGCCGTTCTTGGCGTGGGTGAACGCGCGCCGTACGGCGTTGGCCAGATCATTGGCGTCGGTCAGCTGTTCGGTCCACTTGCTCACGTGCTGGAAGTTGACCAGACCGGAGAAGTTGGGCGCGACATTGGTCTGCGCCCGCGCGTAGCCGCCGGGGATCGCGACCATCGGCGCGGACTCGCTCCAGGCCTGGGCCAGGCCGCCGAACGAGTTCTCGGAACCGGGGCCGTTCTGGGTCAGGTAGACGGCCACACGGTCGCCCGAGTTCATCCGGGCGAAGGCGTCGGCGATGTGGATGCCGGTGCGCTCCTGGCGCACGATGATCGTGCGGATGTCGGCCTCGGCGGCGGCCTCGAAGATCGGGTTGACGGGATAGCCGACGACGAAGTCGACGCCTTCCCGCTTCAGCATTTCGGCAATGGCGTTGGCGGTTCTCATGTTGTGGCTCCTAGGTGACTAGTCGGAGTGTACGGGAGGCTTGCGGTTGGCCCACGGCTGCAACTGTTCGAGCGCCGACCCGATCCGAATCAGCGACGCTTCGTCGGCGTAGGGGGCGACAAAGTGTGTGCCAATCGGCAGGCCGTCCTCGTTCCAGTAGAGCGGGATCGAGGCGGCGGGGTTGCCGGCTGAGTTGAATGTCGAGGTGTAGGCGACGGTGTACGCGACATCCTCGCCCTGGGCGCGCATGTCGTCGCGGTCGAGGTTGAGATGTCCGAGCGGGAATGGCGGCATCGCCATCGTCGGCGTCAGCATCAGGTCGTAGCCGGTGAAGAAGCCGGCGACGAGCCTGCCGATTGCGTGGACGGCGCGGGTGGCGCGGATGTAGTCGGCGGCGCTGGGCTGTTCGGAGTTGATCATCTGCCAGGTGATCGGCTCCACGTCTTCGGGATTGGGTTCACGTCCGAGCTGGGCCGCGCGATCCTGGACGGCGACAAGCGTGCTGGGACGGACGACATTCCAGAGGGCGATGCGCAGTTCCTCGGGGATCTCCAGCTCCGCTTCCTCAACCTCCAGCCCGAGCTGCCGGCAGAGGTCGGCCGCGTGATCGACGGCGGCGACGCAGTCGGGATGCGTTTCGACGCCGTTGAAGGAACTCTTGATCACGCCCACGCGCAGATTGCCCGGGTCTCGGCCGACCTCGTCGAGCCAGGGGCGCTCCGGCGGAGGCGCGTAGTACGGAGCGCCGAGGTCGGGTCCGGCAGTCGCGTCGAGCAGGGCGGCGGAGTCGCGGACGCTGCGGGAGACGGCGTGGATCGTGGACTGGCCGGCCCAGCCCTCGCCGACATCCGGTCCGGCTGGTGTGCGGGCGCGCGTCGGCTTGAGTCCGAAGAGTCCGCAGCAGGAGGCGGGGATGCGGATGCTGCCACCGCCGTCGGAGGCGTTCGCGACGGGGAGGATGCCTGCCGCCACCGCCGCTGCCGCGCCGCCCGACGATCCGCCGGCCGTGTGCTCCAGGTTCCACGGGTTGCGCGTCTTGCCATGGACAAGTGACTCGGTGGTGGCGGTGATCCCGAACTCGGGCGAGGTCGATCGACCGAAGATCGACAGGCCGGCCGCCTTGTAGCGCGTTGTCATCTCGTGGTCGTGGTCGGGGACGTAGTCGGCGAAGATGCGCGAGCCGTTGCTCATCGGCTGACCGGCGTAGAGCAGGTAAAGGTCCTTGAGCAGGAAGGGCACGCCGGTGAAGGGGCCGTCGGGCAGACCCTGGTACGCTCGCTCCCGCGCTTCGTCGTAGTACGGGTAGACGACTGCGTTGATCTGCGGGTTGACCCGCTCTGTTCGCTCGATCGCCTCATCCAGCAGCTCGCTCGCCGACACTTCGCCGTCGGCAACCATCCGCGCCAGCTCCAACCCATCGAGATCCGAGTAGCCCTGTATTGCCATGTGAACGTCCTCTCATAAGCTCTTACGCATGGTACGCATCGACGGCCGACAGCCCAACGAGTTACGTCCGCTCAGTTTCGAGCTCGACGTGCAAAAGCACGCCGACGGCTCCTGCGTCGTCTCACTGGGCGATACGCGAGTCCTCTGCGCCGTCACGGTCGAGGAAGAGGTCCCGCGCTGGATGCGCGGCTCCGGCCGCGGCTGGCTGACGGCCGAGTACAACATGCTGCCCGCTGCGACGAATACTCGCTCGAATCGCGAGCGAGTCCTGTCGGCCGGGCGGACCAAGGAGATCCAGCGCCTGATCGGCCGCAGCCTGCGGGCCGCGGTCGATCTCGACGCGCTGGGCGAACGCACCTTCAACATCGACTGCGACGTGCTCGACGCCGACGGCGGGACGCGAACGGCGGCCATCACCGGCGCATTCGTCGCCGTGAGGCAGGCCATCCAGAAGCTGGCCTACGAACAGACTCCGATTCGATCCGCAGTCGCCGCCGTCAGCATCGGGATCATCGACGGCGCGATCCTCGTCGACCTCGACTACGCCGAGGACTCCAGCGCCGATGTCGACTGCAACATCGTCGGCCTGGCGTCGGGTGGTCTGGTTGAGGTTCAGGGCACGGCCGAGGGGGAATCGTTCACGCCGGAGCAGCTCAACCGGATGTTCGCAGCGGCACAAACTGCGTTGGACGAGATGTTCGCAGCCCAGTCCAACGCCCTGTCAGCGGCCGAGGTCTAGGCCCCGCGTCAAACGCGGGGCATCGGAGAAAAGTCCGCGTTAGAAGTAGTCCGCGTACAGGCCCAGGTGACTGCCGCCGACGAGCAGGACATGCGCCGGACCGAACTCCTCGTCCGACTGCTGGCCTGGGAAGTTGCTCATCACCCGGAATCCGCCCGGCGACGCCTCGGCGCCGTACTCGACGACATCCGCGCCGAGCCGGCCCACGTCCTGCCACATCGCCCACTGCGAGATCCGCTGCTTCGGCACCGCCAGGAGCGCCATCTTCGGCAGTGAGCGGTTGGGCGATGAGAATCCGACCGAGACGGTGACCTGCCACAGGTTGGAACGACCGGCCTCAAGGGTCGGCAGGGCATCGTAGAAGATGGCCGATTCGGTCTCGTGGACGATGGTGGAGCCGTTGGTCGTCACCGCCTCAAGCCAGGGCTCGCCGGTCGGCGCCCAGCGGGATGAATCGAGCTCCCGAGCTGCGTGCACCTGCAAGTGCGCGTGCGGTTGGGACTGCTCGCCCATCGAGCCGAAGTTGCAGAACACGCGGAATCCCGCCGGCGCGCGGTCGGCGTTGCGATCGCGCAGCCACTCGATCGTCTGCAATCCGTGATCCCGCGCCGTTGCCCCGACTTCGCCGAGGTCCGACCAGAGCTCCGCCTGTTGCGAGTAGAAGGGAATCACCGATTCCGAGTGCTCAAGCGGGATGACCAGCGAGGTGAGGTCGAAAAACAGGAACTGGTTCTCGAAGACGAAGACCTCCGGCCGCTCGTCCGACCAGGGCGCCGACGGATCGCCGCGGCGCGAGTCCGTGAAGCGGCGCTGGCCGTCGCGGAAAAACAGCGCCGACTCCGACCCGTCCGCAATCCCGCAAAACACGCAAAATCTGGACGGACGCTGTCCCGGCTGATTCGGCATAACAGTCAGCGTCGCACCGATTCACCGACCGCGCAAACCCGTGAGATACGATCTCTCAAGCCCCGCTCTGCCCACTGGCCAGGCCAGAGGCAGGCGTTCGGCATCTCAGCCCGGGAAGCGGGAGGAGAAGGAACGAGGAGCCATGGTCAACGTTCAGCCCTTCCGCGGCCTCCGCTACGACCCGGACGTCGTCGGGGACTGGGGCGAGGTCCTCGGTCCGCCGTACGACATCGTCGATGCTGCCCAGACGGCGGCCCTCAAGTCCTCCAATCCGCACCAGATTGCCCACATTGAGACGGCATCCGGCGACGACATCGCGCGCGCCGCGCAGACTCTCCGGGACTGGCGCGCATCGGGCGCGATCGTCCGCGACGACGCGCCGTCCTACTACCTGCATGAACACCACTTCGGCGAGGGCTCGAACCGACGGGTCCGCCGGGCGATCTTCGGCGCGGTCGAACTGACGCCCTGGGGCGACGGCGTCATGGCCCACGAACGCACGATGCCCGGTCCGAAAGCGACCAGGACCGCGCTGCGCTCGGTTGTCGGAGCGGACGTCTCGCCGCTGATGGCCTTCGTACCGGACGCCGACGGCGCCCTTGCCGAGCTCATCGATCTCGCCGCCCAGTTGCCATTGCTTTACGAGGGGACTGATCCGACCGGCGACACGCACACCCTGCGCCGCATCGACGGCGCCAACACCGTTCTGCGAATTGGCGACGCGTTCGCCAAGGACACGATCTACATGGCGGACGGACATCATCGCTATGAGTCCGCCCTGGCTTCAATCGACGACCGCCCGGGCTCGCGCCGCGTCCTGATGGGCATCGCCTGCGCCCAGGATCCCGCGCTGGTGGTTGGCGCGACACATCGAGTGGTTCATTCCGCCGCGCCCGCCAGCCTGGTCGCCCAGCTCGGCAGGAACTTCAGCCTTGCCGAGTCTGCGAACGACGAGCTTGCCGATCGCCTGCCCGACGGCAGCTCATCGATCGGCCTGGTGACTCGGCACGGCGCGTGGCTGCTGGAACCCACCGAAGCAGCTCAATCGGCGATGCCCGGCGACGTTCCCGACGCCTGGCGCGACCTGGCTCCCGCAGTGCTGCAGCACGTGGTCCTGGAGCCGCTCTTCGGCATCGATGCCGACGCGCTGGCCGGCGGCGAGTCGGTGACGTACACCCATCATCTGGCTGACCTGATCGAAGCGGTCGACGGCGGCTCCGCATCGGCCGGATTCGTCCTGCCCGCGCCAACCTTGCAGGACGTGATCGACACCGCCGACGACGGCAGCTTCATGCCCCAGAAGAGCACCTACTTCGTGCCCAAGCTCCCGACCGGCCTCGTGCTCCACCCGCTCGACGACTAGGGAACGCGGCCTGATCGGGCGACCACGCTGGTTGCCCCTACATCTGCGCCTGGGCGACGTCTTCCACGCCGTCGATTGCGTTGATCACGCCGACCTCCGCCGCTGAGAGCGCGCGCGAAATCGTCAGCGCCATCAGCGACATTTCTGATGGGTCGCCGGCGCTAAAGCCCACATCCATCGCTCCGATATTCACGTCCAACCGCCCCAGGGCCATGCCGACCTCGCCGATTCGGCCGGGTCGGTCTTCGTTGCGAAGCACCAACAGGTGCAGATGATCCTGCCCCCGGCCCGGTCTCGATTGCGGTCCGGCGATGTGTACATGGAACCCATTGATTTCCACGACCGCAGCCCGGCCGTGCTCGAGCGTGCCCATCAACGACGTGGTTCCGGACGACGTATGTAGCTCGACGGTGATCGTGGACGTGTACGGCTCTGCATCGGGCGTCTTGCGTTCCGAGATTCGCCAGCCGCGATGGGCGATCACGTTGTTGATGTTGACGAGGTTGACGTGTTCATCGGAGATCGGCGCGAGCAGACCGGCCACGACGGACGCCTTGAGCGGCGTCACGTCGTGATTGGCGATTTCGCCGCGGTAGTGGATGATGATGTCCCGCCATTGACCCGAGGCGAGCTGAGTCGCCAGTCGACCGCACATCTCCGCCACGGACAGATAGGGACCGACGGCCTCCAGTGACTCGGGGTCGATCAGCGGCGCGTTGACCGCCGCCTGGGAGGGCTGTCCGCGCAGCACCTTCAGGGTCTCGGTCGCGATGTCGATCGCCACCCGCTCCTGCGCTTCCTGCGTCGAAGCGCCGAGGTGCGGCGTCGCCAGGACGCGGGGATGCTGAACCAGGGGATTGCCGTTGGCCGGCTCCTCGGCGAACACGTCGAGCGCCGCGCCGCCCAGCCGACCCGAATCCAGGGCTGCGGCCAGCGCCTGTTCGTCGACCAGCCGACCGCGCGCCGTATTGACCAACAACGCGCCCGGCTTCACCAGGCCGAACTCTTCGCCGCCCAGCAGCGGCGGCGCGTCGGCTGAGGCCGATGAATGCAGCGTGACGACATCCGCCTGTTCGAGCAGTTCCTGCAACGAGACCAACTCTGTTCCGACGCTGCGAGCGCGCTCCTCAGACAGGAAGGGGTCAAAGGCGATGGTCCGCATTTCCATGGCCTGCAGACGTCGAGCGACGGCTGCTCCGACCAGGCCGAGGCCGATGATTCCCGCCGTTTTGCCTCGCAGCTCGGCGCCGACGAACGCCGCGCGGTTCCACTCGCCCGAGCGCAGCGACGCGTTGGCCGTCGCCAGGTGACGGGAGAGCGACAACAACAGCGCAATGGTCAGCTCGGCCGCCGAAACGGTGTTGCCGCCGGCCGCATTGAGGACGATGATCCCCTGTTCGGAGGCGGCGTCGAGGTCGATGTTGTCGACTCCGGCGCCGGCTCGGCCGATCACCCGCAGTTCGGGCGCGGCATTGATGAGCTGCCGGTCGACGCGCGTGCCGCTGCGGACGATCAAGCCCTGGCAACCGTCGATTGCCTGCAACAGTTCATCTGCGGACAAACCGTACCGCGTTTCGACCTCCGCGCCGGCGCGGAGGATCGACAATCCTTCCTCGGCGAGCGACTCGCTGACCAGGATGCGATTCATCGGACTTCCCAGCCACCGCCGGCGCGCGGGGACCCGCTCGGCGTCCGTCTCAGCCGTCGATCCCGGGAATGACCGCGCCCTCGGCCGCAGAGAAGCCCTCGGCGACGAGCGCTTGCTGCAGCGCCGCGAAGCAGGCCTCGAACTCGGACTCCTCGAGGTAGCCCAGGTGGCCGATCCGCCAGATGTGCGGCGCGAGCTTGCCCTGTCCGCCGGCGATCACGACGTCGTGCTCCTCCCGGAGGCGCTTCGTCACCGCCGAGCCGGTTATCCCGTCCGGCACCTTGATCGCGGTGACGGTGTCCGACGCGTATTGCTCGGCGGCGAGCAACTCCAGGCCGAGCGCCTTCGCCGCCGAACGCGTCCAGGACGCGTAACGGTGATGCCGCGCGTAAATCGCCTCCGGCCCCTCCTCGATCAACATCGGCAATGCGGCGTCCATGGCGTACATGGTCGGCAGCGCCGGCGTCCACGGCGGCTGGCCTCGCTCGGCGTAGTCGTGATGCGTGGTCAGGTCGAAGTAGAAGCTCGGCATCGTCGACGTCCTGGCCGCCTCCCAGCCGCGCTCCGACAGCGCCGCCATGGCGATACCCGGCGGCGAGAGCCAGCCCTTCTGCGAGGCGGTCACGACCGCGTCGAGGCCCCAGTCGTCCATCCGCATCTCGATCGAGCCGAGTGAAGATACGGCATCGACAATGATCAACGGGTCGGCGACCTGGCGGACCGCCGCGGCGATCTCACCGATCGGATTCGTCACACCGGTCGACGTCTCGTTGTGCGTGATCAACAGAGCGTCGTATTCGTCCTGCTGGATCAACTCGGCGACCAACTCGGGCGTGGCCGCCTCGCCCCATTCGATGTCGGAGCGCGTGACCTCAGCTCCGTATCTCTCCGCAATCGTGCCGAAGCGGTCTCCGAACGAGCCAACGGTTACGCAGAGCGCCTTGTCGCCCACCGAGAGCGTGTTGACGATCGCGGCCTCCATGGCGCCGGTGCCCGAGGCCGTGATGATGAGTATTTCCTGGTCGGTGCCGAAGAACGGCTGAATGCCGCTGGTCAACCGCTCCAGCAGTTCGGCGAACTCGGGACCTCGATGATTGATCATTTCGCCGCCCGCGGCAGCCAATATGTCGGGCGGGCATGGTGTCGGACCGGGAATGCGAAGATTCGTGGGCATTGCTGTTTCGCACCGTTCTCTACGATGAATTGGCGCGCCCGTTCTTCCGACGGTCCCGGCGCGCAACGAATGGCGAGCGACCAATCGCTGGTCGAATCGTACCAGCGCTACAAATGGCGACAATGTCACACGTGGGAAATCATCACCGCGAACTGTCTGCGAAATTGCGTTCGCTGCCCAGCGTGGATCGCGTGCTGGCCGAGTCTGCGCTCGGCGACGCGCTCGAACGCTGGCCCCGCGCCCATGTCGTTGACGCCGTCCGCTCGGAGATCGATATCGCCCGTACGCTGATGGTGAACGGGCGCGATGCTCCATCTGCGCCTGAGGAATTCGCCAGCCTCGCCGACCGCATGCTTCGCGATCGACTGCAGCCCTCGCTGCGACACGTGATCAACGCCACCGGCGTGGTCATCCACACGAATCTCGGCCGCGCGCCCGTCTCCGATGCGGCGACGCTGGCCATGACGACTGTCGCCGGCGCTTACTCCAACCTCGAATACGATCTCGACTCGGGCGCTCG
The DNA here is from genome assembly GCA_965204335.1 of Dehalococcoidia bacterium. Taxonomy (GTDB): domain Bacteria; phylum Chloroflexota; class Dehalococcoidia; order Bin125; family Bin125; genus Bin125. The sequence continues at coordinate 2,375,367 of OZ241982.1, forward strand.
CGGTTCGCGATCCGGTCACCTCGAGCCGCTGCTCCAGGCCACGACCGGCGCAGAGGCCGGTATCGCCGTCAACAACAACGCGGCGGCGCTGTATCTGGCCATGTCGGGCCATTGCGCCGGCAAGCAGGTGATCGTTTCTCGCGGGCAGGCGGTGGAGATCGGCGGAGGATTCCGCATCCCGGACGTGCTGCGTCATGCGGGCGCGGAACTTGTCGAGGTCGGGACGACGAACCGCACGCGGCCCGAGGACTATTCCGAGGCCGTCACGGAGGAGACCGCCGCCATCCTCCGCGTCCACTCATCCAATTTCCGCATCATCGGTTTCGCCGAGGAATCGACCCCAACCGAGCTGCGCGAGGTTGCCGACAACGCCGGGATCCTGTTGATCGACGACATCGGCAGCGGCTGCCTGCTGGACACCCGGGACTTCGACCTGGCCTATGAACCGCGGCCGCAGGACAGCATCGACGCCGGCGCGGACCTCGTGCTGTTCAGTGGAGACAAGCTGCTCGGAGGACCGCAGGGGGGATTGATCATCGGCAATGAGGATGCAGTGGCGCCACTGCGCCGGCATCCGTTGATGCGCGCGCTGCGTCCGGACAAGGCGGCGATCGCCGGTATCGCCGCGACCCTGCAGCATTACCTCGCCGACGAAGCGGTTGAGGCCATTCCGATCTGGCGAATGATCGCCGCCGACGCGGCAGGGCTGAAGCGCCGGGCTGAGAGGTGGCGAAGCGCGCTGGGCGCCGGTGAGGTCGTGCCGTCCGAGTCGCCAATCGGCGGCGGATCGCTGCCCGCCGAAACCCGTCCGACCTTCGCCTGGTCGTTGGTCCATCCTCATGCGTCGGACGCCGCCAGGATCCTGCGCGACCGCGAGACGCCGATCGTTGCGCGGGTCGAACGAAACTGCCTCATGCTCGATCCGCGCACAGTCTTGCCGGACGAGGACCACGCGGTTCTGGCCGCGCTGCGAGAGATGGTCGGAGGAGTCGATTGATCGTCCTCGGCGCGGTGCTGCCACATCCACCGATCCTGTTACCGGAAATCGCCGAAGGTCGGCAGCGAGACGTGCGCGCGACGCTCGACGCCTACGACCTGGTTGCACGTCGGCTGCTGGAGCGACAGGTCCGGCGGGTGCTGATGATCTCAACCCACGGCATCGTCACACTGCGCCGATTTCACATCCTCGACGCCGGGCTCTCCGGGAATCTGAGCCGCTTCCGCGCGCCGCAGATCACGTTCGAACGCGAATCCGATCCCGAGCTGGTCAGATCGATCACGAACGCCGCAGCGCGGCATGAGCTACCGCTCACGGCTACGACGAGCTGGGAGGAATCGGACCATTCGCTCGGGGTTCCACTGAGGTTGCTGGAGGACTCCGTTCCCTCGCAGATCGGCGTTGTCAGCATCAGCTTTCTGCCTGCGCAGGATCACTATCGGTTCGGACAGACCATCGGCGACGCATTGTCCGCAATCGATGGACCCACCGCCATCCTCGCCTCGGGCGACGCCGTACACACGTTGACCGACGCGTCCGCCTACAAGCAGCACCCTCGCGCCCGGGAGGTCCAGTCCGAGTTTGAAGCGGGCCTGTCGGACTGGGATCACGAGCGGCTCTGCGCGATCGACGAGTCCCTGCGCCGCGAGGTCGACGAGTCTGTCATTTCGCCGACACTGATCCTGATGGGCGCGCTGAACGCCGGCGGCGATGCGAGCGTGTATCCGCGTATCCTTGCCTCAGAGCATCCCTGGGGCGTGGGTTATGTCACGTCCCTGGTGGAACTCGATGCGTCCACTTCTCCCGCGTTGAGGGGGGAGATGCCGCACGCAGAGAGTGGTGAATAGTGGACGCAAAGAGCATCGCCGTCCTCGAGTTTCCCAAGATCATCGAGCGGCTGGCTGGCCTCTGCGGTTCGCCCGGCGGCCGGTCGCTGGCCCAGGAGCTCAGGCCCAGCGCGAACTTCGACGAGGTGCAGCGCCGGCAGGCCGCGACCGCCGAAGCGAGGGCGCTGTCGCGGCTCAAGCCGCACTTTCGCATGGGTCAGGCGCCGGAGATCGACCGATCCCTGCTCGCCGCCTCCCGCTCCGCCGTGCTGCCCACGCCGGAGATCCTGGAGATCGCCACGCTGCTCCGCACCGCCCGCCATACCCGCAATCAACTCGCGCCGCTCAGCCGCGAGCTGCCGCAGTTGGCCAGGGTCGCCCAGCGGATCGCCGACTTCACGCCGTTGATTCATGAGATCGAGGCAACGATCGACGAGCGCGGCGAGGTTCCGGACGACGCCAGTCCGGCCCTGGCAGAGGCGCGCGATCGGATGCGCACCGTCCAGGAGCGGCTTGAGCGCCAGTTGGAGCGCACGCTGCGGCACGCGGTTTCCGAGGGCGTCGCGCAGGAATCGCTGATCACCGAACGCGACGGCCGCTATGTCATCCCGATCAAGGCCGAGCTGCGCGGATCGATGCCGAGCGTCGTTCACGACGTCTCCGCCAGCGGCGCGACGCTGTTCGTCGAGCCGCTGGCCGTGGTCGAACTGGGCAACCGCCTGCGCGAGTCGAGGCGCGAGGAGCAGCGCGAGGTCGAACGAATCCTGCGAGCGCTCTGCCGGTCGATCGGAGAGGAAGCCGGCAGCATCCGCGCCGCGATTCGCTGCCTCGCCCAGATCGATCTGGCCCAGGCCAAGGCTCGGCTGGCCGCCGAGATCGATGCCCCGCTGCCGGCCGAGAACGACAACCTCAACTGGCTGAGCGCCGAGCCGACCGATCTGATCCTGCACTCCGCCCGTCATCCGCTGCTGACCGGTGAGGTCGTGCCGATCTCGACGACGCTGACGTCAGACGCTCGCTGCGTCCTGATTACCGGACCGAACACAGGCGGCAAGACGGTCGCGCTCAAGACCGTCGGTCTGCTGTGTCTCATGGCGCAGGCCGGACTGCCTGTTCCCGCCGAAACCGGGACTCGGATTCCCGTCTTCTCCGACATCTACGCCGACATCGGAGACGAACAGTCGATCGAGCAATCGCTGTCCACCTTCTCTGCGCACATGACGAACATCATTCGCATCGTGGAGGCCGCGGGACCGAGCACGCTGGTGCTGCTCGACGAGCTGGGCGCCGGCACCGACCCGACCGAAGGCGCCGCCCTGGCCCGCTCGTTGCTGCAGGAGTTGCTCGAACTCGACACGATGGTTGTCGCCACGACGCACCATGGCGAACTCAAGGTCTTCGCTCACGCGACCGAGGGCGTGGTCAACGCGTCCGCCGAATTCGACGCCGTTTCTCTGCAGCCGACGTATCGACTCCTGATGGGCACGCCCGGCCGCTCGAACGCGCTCGCCATCGCCCAACGGCTCGGCATGCCCGAACGCGTCCTCATTCGTGCGCGCGACGGCGCGGACACGGATACGGCGTCGATGGAACAGCTTCTCGGCGAGTTGCAGCAGGAACGCGACGCGATCGCCGATCAGGTCCGGGCGGAGCGGATCGCACGCGAGGAAGCGGAAGAGATCCGGACGAGCCTGGCCGAGCGCCGCGATGCGATCGAAGCGGAGCGTGACGCGATGCTCGCGCGCACCGAGCGTGCGATGGAGGACGAGTTGGCCGCGCTGCGCCGGACCGCGAGAGCCACGCTGAAGCAGCTCGAACGAGAGCGCTCGCGCGAACAGGCGGAGGAACTCGCCGACCGCCGGGCGGAGGAGGGTCGCGAGCGGCTCCAGCGCGTGCGACGCGAGCGCGCCAAGCAGCGCCGCCGTCACTCGACCGCTCGATCAACCGAGGCGGCGCTCGATCCCGAACGTCTGTCGACCGGCGACTTCATCTACCTGCGCGGCCTGCCCGAGCCCGGCGAGGTGTTGACGGCGGTCGAGGACGGCGCGCTCGACGTTCAGCTCGGATCGCTGCGGACCCGCGTCCGGGTGGAGCAGATCGAGCGTCTCGCCCCGGCTGCGGCGAGAAGCTCGGATGAATCACGGCCGCTCAGAGGCATGGGCGCGACCGTCGCCAACGTCGCCAGGCCGCCAATGGATCCGGGATCCAAGATCGATCTTCGCGGACAAATCACCGACGACGCTCTGCCCATGGTCGATTCCTTCCTCGATGTCGCCTATCGCGCCGGCCAGAACCGGCTGGAGGTCGTTCACGGCAAGGGCACCGGCGCGCTGCGGCGTGCGGTTCGCGAACTCCTGCGCACACACCCATTGGTGACTCAGTTCGAGAGCGCCGAGCCCAAGCAGGGCGGCGATGGCGTGACCATCGTCACGCTGGTCGGCTGAGGCCGACTGGTTAGCCGGGGAAGTCATGGTCCTGCGACGCATTGCCGAAGCGATTGACCGGCGGCCCAACACCTACCGGGTGCGGCGCAGCGTGCTGCAGATCGCGTCGGAGGATTTCGTCAACCAGCTCCCGAAGCGCAAGGGACGCTCGGGCGGCTGGGGAGTCAGCGGCTGGGATCTGAGCAATCTTGCTCATCCCGCGTTCTGGAGCATGGCCCTGCTCAGCCAGCGCCGACAGCGGTACGCCATGACCCTGATCGGACAGATCCACCAAGACCAGGCGGCGGTCCAGCCATACGTGCAGGAGAAACGCGCCACCCAGCAGGTGCTGACCGGCCTGGATGGCATCGAGCCCGACTCGCTGGTCGGCTTCGTCGACGCCGCCGTAATGCTGTTTCAGCCGCCCGGCTCCACCGGCGCGCCGCTGATTCCCGCCGATCAGGCCGGCGAGATTCTCCGCCTCGCCCTGCTGCGGGGCGCGATGGTGGGAGAACTCCGGCCCGACGAAGTCCGCGACGCCTGGTCCGTCGCGCATCCAGACCAGGTCGAACAGCACGGCCCGGAAGTCGCCTGGAAGAAAGCCCAGGGCCGCGCCGAGATGCTGCTCGAGGGCTGGAACGAAGCCCGTCGATCGCAGGGCCGCCGCCTGATCTAACTGCGCCACGGCACTTCGCCTGTGCGGGGTCTCTCGCAGCTACCCTCAGACCATGGCCGGACGTCAAGCGCAGCCCGATCGCGGAATGCTCAACACGCGAAGCATGTTCGACGACTCGCAGTCGGTCGACCGGTCCGCTCCGCTGGCGGCGAGAATGCGGCCTCGCACTCTGGACGAGGTCGTCGGTCAATCTCACCTGCTCGGTCCCGGCGCGCCGCTGCGCCGCGCAATCGAGGCCGACTCGCCGCCGTCCTGCATCCTCTGGGGACCGCCGGGCAGCGGCAAGACCTCGATCGCTCGCGTGGTCGCGCGCGTCACGCACGCCCGGTTCGCCACGCTCTCCGCTGTCTCCAGCGGCGTCGCGGATCTGCGCAAGGTGATCGCGGCAGCAGAGGCCGGCCGCCGCGACGGCCTGGCCCGCACGATCCTCTTCATCGACGAGATCCACCGCTTCAACAAGGCGCAGCAAGACGCGGTGCTGCACGCGGTCGAAGACGGCACCATCACCCTGATCGGCGCGACGACCGAGAATCCGTCCTTCGAAGTCGTCGCTCCACTGCTCAGCCGCGCGCGCGTGTTCAAGTTGGAGCCGCTCGAGCATGACGAGATTCGAGCCCTGCTGATCAGAGCGCTCAATGACGCCGATCGCGGTCTGGCGCCCAACCCGCCCTTGATCGATCCGGAGGCGATCGACGCGCTGGCGCAGTACGGCGCCGGCGACGCGCGCGTCGCGCTCAACGCCCTCGAAGCGGCCGTCCGCGACGCCAATGCGCAGGGCGGGCGGGTCAGCGTCGAAACGGTCGAGTCCGTCGCCCAACGCGCGTTGCCCTACGACAAAGGCGGCGACGCGCACTTCGACACGATTTCGGCGTTCATCAAGTCGGTGCGCGGCTCGGACCCCGACGCCGCCGTCTACTGGCTGGCGCGGATGCTCGAAGCGGGCGAGGATCCGATGTTCGTCGCCCGCCGGATCGTGATCCTCGCCGCGGAGGATATCGGCCTCGCCGATCCCCAGGCCTTGTCGGTCGCCGTGGCCGCCCAACAGGCGACGCACCTGATCGGCATGCCCGAGTGCACGCTCGTCCTCTCCGAGGCCGCGATCTACCTGGCGCGCGCGCCCAAGAGCAACTCGGCGATGAAAGCGTACGGGGCCGCCGTGGGCGCCGTTCGCGAACACGGCGCGCTGTCGGTGCCGCTGCACCTCCGCAACGCCGCAACCGGCCTGATGGCCGCTCACGGCTACGGCCGGGGATATCAGTACGCCCACGACTACGACGACGCGCTCGCGCCCGACCAGCAACACCTGCCCGATGAGCTGCGAGACGCCGCGTTCTACGAGCAGACCGATCGGGACATCGCGCAGTGAAGGCGCGTCGGACCTTCGAGGGCGTCACATCCGATGCGGTCAACGCCGTCGCCGCTCTGTTCTGCAGCGAAGCGGTGCGGCAACCGTTCGATCTGCCCGGTGACGACCAGGGCGTATGGGAGGTCCATTACCGAGCCGAGACCGGCAACATCCGCGTCCTGCTCTGGCCGTCAATCGACCGGATTGACATCACCGTGGGACCGCACATGTGGGTCGTCAAGGGCGTCCGCGAAGTCGAAGTGATCGACAACCTGGAGATGATCGCCCGGTTCGGAGAGGATGGCGTTCTTACCGTCGCCCTCAACGGCCAGGTCGTTCTTACCACGACCTCCCCATCCGGGGGAGGCGTCACGGAGTGACGAGGATGGTTCCCCTAGCCCGGCTCCGGAATCGCCAGGCCGCGCAACCGCGAGAGATCGTCCAGGAACCGCCCCAACATCGTCGCCGTCGCGCCGAAGATCCGGTGTCCCTCGTACCAGTACTCGCGCATATGGAAGACTTCGCCCTCGCGCTCCCGCTGTTCAAACGCGATGTTCGCCGGATCGAGCAGGTGCGACAGTGACGGCGTGATGATCTCTCCCACCTCGATCTCCAGCGGTCGGAACGGGTACGGCGCTCGGTCGATCAGGCCGATATACGGCGTGACGTGGAAATCCGACAACGTCCGATAGTGCGACTGTTCGCCGAGCACCTCCACATGCTCGGCGCGCAGGCCGACCTCTTCGTCCGCCTCTCGCAGTGCGGCCGCCATTGGATGCTCGTCGATCGAATCCAGTGCGCCGCCGGGAAACGAGATCTCGCCCTTGTGATGCTCGACCTGTTGGGAGCGGACCGTCAGCACGACTTCTGGATCGTCATAGGGCAAGAGGGCGATTAACACCGCTGCCCTCCAGCGACCGATGTCGGCGGGCAGTTTCTGAATGACGTGGACGCCCGCCGCCTGCCGAACCTCGCCGATCGCCGTGGGCTCGTTGGCGCGGTCAACGTAGTCAGTCATTCATGATCCCAACCGCCTGCGCAGTCATCTCGACGACTCCCCTCGCAGGCTCGAAGACAGGGTAAGACAGCGGCGTCCGGAGGACTCGGCGGTGACACGGGAGCCCTGCGTCTTCCTGTGAGCGTGAGTCTTCCGTGACGAAGTCGATGGGATCCTACACTGTTAGGAGGCGTTAACTCGGCGTTCCCGTCGCACGGCGCCGGAGCAACGAGAGAGTCGATCTGATCAACATCGCCTTGGAGGCGACGGAGGCGGGACATGACGGACGTAGGCACGCTTGAGCAAGAGATTGCGTCGCTGCGAAGCCGTTTCGGCCGATTCAGTCGAGCCAGTCTGCGTATCAACGAGACGCTCGATTTCGAGACGGTCATGCAAGGCGTCCTCGACAACGCCTGCTCGCTCACCGACGCCCGTTTCGGCGTCCTCATGCTGCTGGACGATTCCGCTGAGATTGTCGAGCGGTTCGCCAGCGGGATGTCGTCCGCAGAGGCGGATCAGCTCTGGGCTCTTCCTGGCGGGACGGAGTTCTGGCGATATCTCAGCCGACTCAGCGAACCCCTTCGGCACCGGGACGCCCGACAGCACGCCGCATCGCTGGGGTTGCCGGAACTTCTTCTGCCGGGCGCCGGGGGCGCCGCGTTCCCCTTCCTGGCGGCGCCGATTCCCGATGGCGACCGGGTGGTCGGCAGCTTCTTCCTTGGCGGCAAGCAGGATGCCGGCGAGTTCAGCAGCGACGATGAAGAGATGCTCACGATGTTCGCGAGCCAGGCCGCCCTGGTCATCTCGAATGCATGCAAGTACCGAGACGAACAGCGGGCACGGGCCGACCTCGAGGCGCTCGTCAATACCTCGCCGGTCGGCGTGCTCGTGTTCGAGGCCAGGTCCGGCGCGCTGAAGTCGATCAATCAGGAGGCGATACGCATCGGCAGTGAACTGCTCGAATTCGAAGGCGACTCGATCGAGGCCCTGCTTGAAGTCGTCAAACTGCGCCGAGCCGACGGGCGCGAGATTGCGCTTGACGAGTCTCCGTTGGCCAAGGCGCTCAGCGAGGGCGAAACCGTCCGGGCGGAAGAGGTCGTGATCGAGAACCCGGACGGCAACTCGGTGACCGCATTGGTCAACGCAACTCCGATCCGCAACGACGACGATGAGGTTGAATCGGTCGTGGTGACGCTGCAGGACATGACCCCGCTCGAGGACCTGGAGCGGCTGCGCGCTGAGTTCCTGGCCATGGTGAGCCACGAGCTGCGCTCGCCGCTGACTTCGATCAAAGGCTCGGCCGCGACGCTCCTGGAATCAGCAGCCGAGCTCGATCCGGCCGAGCTGCATCAGTTTCACCGGCTGATCAACGAACAAGCCGATTCCATGCGCAAGTTGATCGGCGACCTGCTCGACGTGGCCCGTATCGAATCGGGATCCCTGTCGGTCGATCTTGAGCCGGTCACTGTCGCGACACTGGTCGACGAGGCGCGCAACCGGTTCCTGAGCGGGGGCGGTCGAAACCGCCTGCACATTGACCTGGCTGCCGATCTACCACCGGTCACGGCCGACAAACGCCGTGTTGTCCAGGTGCTGAACAATCTGCTCACCAATGCGGCGAGGTACTCGCCGGGATCCTCAACCATCGAACTCTCCGCCGTGCGGGACGGCATCCATGTCGCGTTTTCCGTGAGCGATGAAGGGCAAGGCATCGCGCCGGAACGACTGTCCAGGCTGTTCGGAAAGTTTGCTCGCGACGAAAACGGCGCTCACCGGCGCGGCCTCGATGGGTCCGGTCTTGGTCTCGCGATCTGCCGCGGCATCGTTGAAGCGCATGGAGGTCGAATCTGGGCTGAAAGCGACGGGGCGGATCTCGGCTCCCGCTTCACGTTCACTCTCCCGGTGATTGAGCAGTCCACCGCATCGGTTCAGCCGCGACTCGAAGCGCCCACCACGAGGGCCCGAAAGCGAGAGGCCGAGCCGCCGCGGATTCTCGCGGTCGATGACGACCCGCAGGTGCTGCGCTACATCCGCGACTCTCTGACCCGAACGGGTTACGCCCCGATCGTGACCGCTGATCCCAATGAAGTCGCCACGCTGATCGCGGAGCACAGCCCGCATCTCGTGCTGATGGATTTGATGCTGCCGGGCACCGATGGCATCGAACTGATGAGGACGATCCTGGCCACGAACGACATGCCCATCATCTTCCTCTCCGCATACAGCCAGGCCGACGTCGTCACGAGAGCCTACGAGATGGGCGCCTCGGACTACATCGTCAAACCCTTCACGCCGACCGAGTTGGCGGCGCGGATCAGAAGCGCGCTCCTCAGGCAAACGACTCCGGATCAGACAGAGCCGGCCGAGCCCTATGTCTCCGGCGACCTGACGATCAACTACCGGGACCGCGAAGTCACCGTCGGCGATGAACTGGTCGACCTGACCGCGACCGAATACAAGCTGCTGTTCGAGCTCTCGGTCAACGCCGGTCGAGTGCTGACGCACAGCACCCTGCTCAAGCGGATCTGGGGCTTCAGACAGTCCAGGGATTCCCGGCCGCTGAGGACCATCATCAAGAACCTCCGACGCAAGTTGCACGACGAAGCCGGCGCTCCGACCTACATCTTCACCGACCATCGGGTTGGCTACCGTCTGGCCAAGCCGACCGCCGTCGATGAGGACTCGGAGGAGCCGGCGGCCGAGGTTGCGTCGTCAACGCAGTAGCGCCAGGTCGATCTCGGCAGCCGTACTCGCCGCGCTGAGGCGCGACGCGGACTGTTTCCTCCCAACTCGTCTCGGAGCGACGAAGCAGGCTCCGTGCGCCGCGGTTCCCTAGGCTGTTGCTTTACCATTATTCTACTATGTCAAGTAACGCTGCGAGTTCAGTCCCGGTTGGTCGGGCTGTCGCGACCATTCAACGAGGCCAACCACGGTGAAGACGTTTGCCGGATCCGCGTCTCTGGTTGGAATCCTGCTGCTGTTCGCGTGGTACCAGCCGGTCGACCTCTCTGGCGGAATCATCTCGGCGCAGTCCTCCGTGACGCCTCAGCCCCCGGATGATGGCCATCGCATCCGATCCGAACGCGACGCGCTGCGGGACGAGTCCGCCGGCGCCAGGCCGGAACGGACTCTTCAACTCGTCACCGCCAGCACTGAGACGCGCGGCCCGGAGGAGCCCGCTGTCCCGGTCGGCCCGACGGCCGGCGCACGGACCTACAGCTCGCCAATAGCAGTCGATCGTGTTCGGCCGGGCGTTTGCGGCGGTTGGTCGGAGTGGCCGGCCGTCAGCACTCCGGGGCGTGAAACAACGCGAATCGCCGGAATAGCAGCGGCTCCGGGAATGGCACCTGGGCCCGATCGACAGGCTGCGGCTCAGACACTCTGGTCGTCCACGCTGGTCGTGGGCCGGTCGGAGCGAACTCAGGATGATTCCGGCTTCTCGATCCTCGAAGGCCTCGGGGCGCTGTCTGCAAGCGGCTTCAGGCTGGATCGCTCCAACTTCGCCGTGCTCACGGCGCTTCAAATGGACGACGGGTTCCTCCTCGAACTCGCGAGCGTTGATGACCTGCCGGGCGGGTTCATGCTTCACGTCGACGCCTCACGAGGGAGGGATGCGTCACGGCTGTCGTCATGCGACAGCATCCAGTCGACCGGGACGTTCGGCAGTCGGTTCCTGTGGTCGGACGCCAGGGTGAACTGGAGGACGGGCGAAGCAGTGAGGATTGCGATCCTGCGGACCAATGCTGAGGGCCGGATGTCGGAGGATGGCCGTTCGTCCCGGCGGACCGTCGCGCCTGGAAGATTCGAGGACGTGCCGGATCATCACGCCGGCCGAGACTTCGAGTTGACGCTCAGGATGCTCGACCACGCCGGCGGCGATCAGGATGCGATCGCGCAACGACTTCGAATTACGGCAGGAGCCGTCACGGATCTGAAGCGGCGTTCACCCGATGATGGCCGATGGCAACTGAAGATTCGGCCCGACGGCCGGCAAGCTGTCGCGATTCGTCTGCTTGCCGACTCCGGATGCACCGGAGTAGAGGCCGACTGCGATGCCGCGGCAGGAGCCAGCGCCGCGCCGCTGGAAGTCGTCATCCCGGGACCGGCAATCAGCGTTCGAGCCCTCAACGTGCCCGACTACCACAGCGGGCTGTCCCGAGTCCCCATGCAGATCGAGTTCAGCGAACCGCTGTCCACCAGCCTCCGGGCCCTGCTCCACCAGGCGCTCGACACCAATGGGACTCCGCTTGAAGGGGTCCGCAGAGTTGACGGTCGACCGGAACTGGTCGACGTCATCGTGACGCCGAATTCGGGAGACCCGGTGAAGATCATGATCGATCCGGAGCAGGCCTGTAGCGGTCGGCCAGGCCACTGCCTCGACGATCTTCAGCGGCTGACCGCTCCGCTGGAGCTGACGATTCCCGCAGCCACCGTCCATCTGACCTTCGACGACGGCCCTCACCCCGTCTACACCCCGCAGATCCTCGACATCCTGGCCTATCACGGGGCTCGCGCCACGTTCTTCGTCACCGGCGTGGCGGCCGGCGCCTATCCGGAACTGATCGAACGGATCGTCGGCGAGGGGCACACGCTCGCCAATCACACCTGGAACCACGACACGCTCGCCGGAATGTCGCAGGCGGAGTTCGATGCAACCGTCACTCGTACACAGGCGATGCTGGGCGAGCATGCCACGGCCTGCCTGCGTCCGCCGAACTACACCATCGACGAGCACACCGCCGGGCGCGCCGCCAAACTTGGCCTGCGCCTGATCATGGGCACCGTGCGAACGAGGGATTGGATGCGGCCCGGCGCGGACGTCATCGCCGAGCGAATTTTCGCCGGCGCCGAGCCGAACGCGGTCATCGTCCTGCACGACGGCGGCGGCGACCGCAGTCAAACCGTCGAAGGACTGCGCAACGCGATGTGGGACCTCAGAACGCTCAACTACTCGTTTGAACCCATCTGCAGTCCCCGCCAACCGCTCTCACCAGGAGGTGATCCGGGCGGGAAATGGCTGGCCGAACCCTCCGTCCCGCCGCTGGCGTTCGGCTTCTGATTCCGATCGCCCACGCGCAGGCTCTGCTAGAACCGCAACGCTCTGCGTCATACTGGCGCTAGAGCGCGGTGTCCAGTCATGAAGGGACGTGGCCATGTCGTGGGAGCACGAAGTTGAAGAGATCCAGCGCCGTCACGAGCTGGCCAGGAAAATGGGCGGTCCGGAGCGCGTCGCCGAGCAACACGAGCTCGGTCGGCTCACCGTCCGTGAGCGCATCGACCTGCTCGCCGATGACGGCTCGTTCCGCGAGCGCGGCATTCTCGCCGGCGCAGGATTCTACGACGACCAGGAACTCGTGGGATTCCTGCCCTCCGGCACGGTGATGGGCACGGCCCGCATCGATGGTCGGCCCGTCGTCGTTCGCGGCGCCGACTACACGGCGCGGCTCAAGGGCGGCTCGGAGGCCGAAACGAGCAAACTTCGAGTCCACGGAGGCGGCGGCGACAAGACCGGCGACGCCGAACGCATGGCGCTGGAGCTCAAGGTCCCGTTGATCCGATTGATCGACGGATTCGGCGCCGACATCCGAGCGACCGCGCAGATGGGCCGAACCTATCTTCCCGAGCTGTTCTGGCCCGAACGCTGGGGCAAGCTGATGGCCGAAGTGCCGGTGGTCTCGGCTGCGCTCGGATCCGTCGCCGGCCTGCCCGCGGCAGAGGTACCGGCCAGCCACTTTGCCGTCATGGTCAGAGGCACGACACAGGTGTTTGCCGGCGGTCCGCCGCTCGTCGCCCGTTCGCTGGGCGAGCAGATCACGAAGGAGGACCTCGGCGGCTACGAGGTCCACGCGCGCAAGAGCGGCGTGGTCGACAACGACGTCGCCGACGAGGAAGAACTGTTTGACCAGATCAGGACGTTTCTCTCGTACCTCCCGACCAACGTGCATCAGATGCCTCCCGTTGTCGAATGCGACGATCCCGTCGACCGCCGCGAGGAGGAGTTGCTGTCGCTCATCCCGCGCCACCGAAACCGCGGCTACAGCCCGCGTAAGCTGATTGAACTCGTTGTCGATCGCGATTCCTTCTTCGAGCTCAACCGCTACTACGGCCGCTCCCAGGTCACCGGCTTCGCCCGCATCGGCGGCATGCCGATCGGCGTACTGGCCAACGATCCCATGCATTACGGAGGCGCGATGAGCGCCTCGGAAGCGCGCAAGTTTGAGAAGTTCGTCGACCTCTGCGATGTGTTCCATCTGCCGATCGTCAACTTCGCCGACCAGCCGGGATTCCTGATTGGCCGACCGGGCGAGGGCGTGGGCACACTCCGCGCCGGCGTCCGCGCAGCGGCCGCCATCGACGACTCGCAGATTCCCTGGGCGACGGTCGTCGTGCGCCGGCTCTACGGCGTCGCCGGCGGAGCGCACCAGGACTTCAGCCGCTTCTGTTTCCGCGTCGCCTGGCCGTCGGCCGAGTGGGGCTCGATCCCGATCGAGGGCGGCGTCGCCGCAGCCTATCGACGCGAGATCGAGAACGCGGCCGATCCCGACGCGCACCGCGCCGAGATCGAAGAGCGGCTGATCGCCCTGCGCAGCGTGTTCAGCGCGGCGGAAGCGTTCGCGGTCGAAGACATCATCGATCCGCGCGACACCCGGCGGATGCTCGCCGAGTGGCTTGAAATCGCCTACGACACCCAGATCCCGGCGCAGCTCGGCCTCCGCGTCCGCTACGGCATGAGGCCGTAATCGAGCGTGAACACGCTGGGCGGGACGGCAACGCTCGTCGCCATCTGGCTGTTGGTTGGCTCGATCGCGCTGCTCAACAGGGAGCATGCCCCGTCAACTCCCGCCGGCGCGGAGGACGGCCTTCTCGGCTCGTCGCTGACCGCGCAGTTCGAGGCGGCGCTGGCCGCGCATCGGGCGACCGAGTTCAGCCTGCTACTGCGCCTGAGCGAACCCATCCTGGGCGGCGCGGACGCGCTGGATCGACGCGCGTTTGCGGTCACCGGCGGAACCGTGACCGACGTTCGACGACTCGATGGCCGGTCCGACCGGTGGGAACTGGGCATCGCGCCTGATGGAAGATCCGGTGTGCGAGTCCGCCTGCTCGCCGATCCCGGATGCGGCGGCGCGAACCCGATCTGCACTCAACATCTCGTTCCGCTGTCCAACCGCCCCGAAGCGACAGTGCCCGGTCCGCCGGTGACCGCCGCATTTCTCGACGCCGTTGACCATCACAGCGGCCTGGACAGCGTCACCGTCCGGATCGGACTGAGCGAGCCGATCGCTGCGAGCGCCCGGGCCTTCCACGATCTCGCCCTGCGTGTGAGCGGCGGCAGTATTGAGCGAGTGCACCGAGCCGGCAGCGACGGAGGTCTCTGGGAAGTGGTCCTGATTCCGGAGTCCACCGACGACCTCGTCCTCGGCCTGGCGCCGCCGAGCGATTGCGCGAACGCCGATCTGGACTGCCTCAATCTGCGGAGGATTGCCGAACCGTCGACTCTCACGATTCCGCCCGCCACGATCCATCTGACCTTCGACGACGGGCCGAGTCAGGTCGACACGCCGATCATCCTCGACATCCTCAAGCAACACGACGCGCGCGCCACCTTCTTTGTCGTCGGCCGCAGCGCCGTCTCGTTTCCCGAGTTGATCGAGCGGATCGTCAGCGAAGGTCACACGCTGGCCAATCACACCTGGGCGCACGACGACCTGCTCAGCCTCGGCGACGAGGAGTTCGACCGCACCCTGCTGCGCACCCAGGCCGCGCTCGGCGAACACGCCACGCCCTGCTTTCGACCGCCGAACTATCGCTTCGACGAGGACACGGTCAGGCGCGCGCGCGAGCTCGGACTCAGGATGATCCTCAACACCGGCGACACGGGCGACTGGCTGCGGCTGAGGGCTGACGAGATCGCCGCCAGGATCGTCGCGGCCGCCCGACCCGGCGCCATCCTCGTCCTGCACGACGGCGGCGGCGATCGCAGCCAGACGATCGAGGCCCTGGGCAGCGCGCTGGCCTGGCTCAGCGACAAGCGCTACGTTTTCGAACCCGTCTGCGAGTAGGACCCCTACTCCCACTGCGAGCCGTTCGGCGTGCCTGCCGTCGCGGCGAGCGGGAAGTCGGCGGAGATCCACGGCGTGCGCGAGGTCAATCCGACCAGCGTGCAGAATCGCGCCGGATTGCGCTCGATCATCTCGGGAGTCACGGTCGCCCAGTAGAGCTCCTGGGCTTGCACGTGATCGCGCACGAACGGCATGACCAGCGTGACCCGCTGACCCTCCGACGTTCTTGGCAGTGCGCCGTGCCAGAGGCTGCCGTGCCAGGCGATGACCGAACCCCTGGGCACTTCGAGCACCTCCAGGTCGGGGTGGTCGTGCGCTTGCTGCAGCTCGGGTGGGACATTGCGGCCCCAGCGATGCGACCCGGGCCAGACGCAGACGGCGCCGTTCTCCCGCGTGTAGTCGCCCGTGATCCAGTTGAGATTGCAGTACTGCGCCGTCAGCGGCCAGGGCGTCGGGAACTTGAAGCTGTGGTCGGCGTGAATCGTGAGCGGCGGAGTCCGCGTGTCCTTGACCAGGCCGGTGATCTGGCTGATCTTGGCTCGCCACCCGAGCATGTACGTCACCAGCGTCAGTGGTACCGGCGAGGTCAGCACCTCCTCGAACACCGGGTCGTGCGGGAGCAGGTGCTGGAGGGTCTTGCCCAGACCTGGACGCCATTCGCGTTCATCCGATTCGGCGACTCGCAGGATCGCCGACCGGATCCGATCGAACAGCTCCATCGGCGCCGCCTTCTCCGGCGGAATCACCGCATAACCCTTGGTCTCCAGGTCGGCGATCTCGCCCTTGAGGTCGTACGTCTCGATGTCGGCCCACAGCCGTCGCTCGGCTTCCTTGCCGGCCGGGATCGGATCGTCGGCGAGCTTCGCCGACGCCAACTCCCGCAAGGCCGTCAGCTCCCGCTCGAGCGCGATTGCATCAATAGCCATCAGAATCCTCCGTTCTCGGACGCAGGCAGAGTACCGATCTCAGCACCGCGCGGGAGATTGGCGCTAGACTGCGCGCGTTGCCGAGGACGTGCTCGGGCCGCGTCCGCTACCGACTGGAGCCAAGATGGATATCGCCGCACTGGAGAAATCTCCCAACGCCGACTCGTTGGTCAAGACGATCATGGAGCACGACCTCGCGCGCCATATCGTCGAACTCGACGCCTACGGATTCACCGTGATCCCGCCCGAAAAAATGGGCACCTCGCCGGGCTTCGCCGAGCGCCTGCGCGACGCGATCCTCAACACCTATCAGAGGCGCCACGACGTCGAGATCGACGACTGGCGCACCGCCGACCTGCCGGCTCCCAACGAGCGCGCCTGGCAACTGGTTGACGAGGACGATGTGATCACCGAAGCCGTGCTCAACCCGGTGGTGCTGGCGATGGCTCGCTGGCACTGCGGCCAGAGCGCAATCCTCGGCGGCACATCGTCGATCATCAAGCCGCCGCACGAGAAAAACTACCTCGCGATCCACAACGACACCCACGGCGTGCCGCCGCCCCAGGCCGCCTACACGCACCTCGTCAACACGAGCTGGGTGCTGACCGACTACGCCTCGCGCGAGGACGGTCCGACCGTGTTCGTGCCCGGATCGCACCGCTGGGGCCGCGCGCCGGCGCCGCACGAGACCAACTTCTGGGAGTGGGAAGGCGAGGACCGGCTGTATGAGCCCGTCCCGATCGAGGCCAAGGCCGGATCGCTCGCCGTCTGGGGCGGCAACACCTGGCACGGCGCGATGAACCGCGAGAGCACCGGACTGCGCGTCACGATGGTGCTCGTCTGGCTCCGCTCCTACATGCAGCGGCTGCAGATGTGGGACGACGGCGCGGTCTCGCCCGAGCGACTTGAGCGCTACCCCGAGCTGCACAAGATCCTCGGTTACGACCATCCCTACCCGTTCCGGGACTACGTCGACAAGCCGGACAAGATCATGGATATGATCGCGCCGGGGCAGGACCAGTTCGCCTGACGCTTGCCTGACGCTTGCCTGGCGCTGGCCCGACGTCAGCCCAGCAGCCGGTCCGCCAGCTCGACGAAGTCGTCGACGATGATTTCGGGCTGGTAGGACCAGACCTCCGTCGGCAGACGGTAGCGGTCGACGTACGCCGCCCGGAATCCGCAGGCCTGCGCGCCCAGGATGTCGAACGAGTGCGCCGCGACCATCATGATCTCGCCCGGTTCGCAGCCCAGGTGTTGGATCGCCTTGCGGTAAATCCCCGGCGACGGCTTGAACGCGCCGACCTGCTCGACCGAGATGATCGCGTCGAATGCAATCGGCACGCGATTGCCCAGCAGTTCCTCGAGGTACCACTGCTCCCCGTTTGAGAGCGCGACCAGCCGGTAGCGCTCCGACAGCCGGCGCAGCCCTTCGATCGCGTCGTCGTAGGGCTGCAGCCGGCGGTAGACGTCCATGAACGCGTCAACCGCGGCGTCGCTGTGGACGACGTGGTTCATTCGCAGGCAGTAGACGAACGCGCGGCGGCAGGTTTCGAGATAGCCGCTGTGACCCAGCATCAGCAGGTTGTCCTGGTACTGCTCGATCCGCTGACGCGCCCGCCACTGCGCGTAGAACTCGTCCCCGCTCAACTCCGATCCGTGCGCCGCGAGGAACTCGCCCGCCGGCGGCGCGAGGCTGCCGGTCAGGTTCATCACCGTGCCGAAGATGTCGAACGCCAGGTAGTTCACGCGGTCGAGGACTTGATCCGCCATGCGCCGTGCTCCCGTTCCGATTCGCCCCTGAGCCGACGCTCAATGAGCCCACAATCAGCAGGCTACGCCGGGACGCGTCGGACGCGGCTCACCGGCAGCCGCCGGCGGGGTCGTAGCGGATCGAGACGCCAATCCCGCCGACGCCCAGCGCACGGAGGGCGGATTGCTGTCCTCTTTGACTTCATGTCACCAGTACTGATCTATCAATTCACGTAACAGATCGATATAATCACCCGCAAATTCGGAGATAAGACATGAGACATCTGCCGCGGATCACCCCTAACCCCCCCCCCCGCGATCTTCGGGATTCGCCGTGACGCGCCGGCTCATGTCCCGTCGCCTGCCGGTTCTTGTGCTGCTGGCCCTCGCCGCCGCCGCGCTCGTCCTCAGCGTGGGCCATTCGCCGGCGCAGGCAGACGCTCCCGCCGCGCCGGGGGCGGTGACGAACCTGACCGTGAAGGCGGGATACGACGAGCACAACCGGCCCAAGATCTCAGCGACCTGGACCGCGCCGGACCCCGCTCCCACGGGCCGGTACCTCGTGGAGATATTCGAAAGTCCAGACACTGTCTCGAATCCAGCCACTCTCGCGAATCGAGTCAATTTCTGGGAGCCGCGGCCGGCGGTCACCAAGTCAGTCTTTAGAGCGTTGAAGCCGAGCACCGCTTACACGGTGAAGGTGACGGCGCGCAACACGAACGAGGATGGCACAACCTCCGGCGCCACCGTGAAGCAGGTGAAGCATACCCACGGTGCTTTCATTCCGCGCTCTGCTCCCGACGCGCCGGGGGCGGTGACGGGTCTCAGTGTTGTGACCAGCAGCAACTGGGTGGAAGCCAGGTGGACCGCGCCGGACCCGCAGCCCAAGGGCGGCTACTTCGTCGAGCTCTTCGAGGGGCGCGGCACGGCTGGGGAAGCCGAGGACTCGATGGGCCTGAAGGGGAACAGGACTAAAGCGCGCTTCGAAGGTGTGAAGGAGGGCACCACGTACACGGTACAGGTGACGCCGTTCAACAAGAACAAGGTCGATGAGACTGACGGCCCCGCCAGGACCGCGACCGGCACCACCGGGTATGCTCCCGCTCCTCCCGCCGTGCCGGTGAAGGTGTCGAATCTGACGCTGACAAAAGTCGGCGGCGGCTACAGCGGCTACATGGGCGTGGTGGTCAAGTGGAATGAACCGACCAACAAGCCCACGGGCCGATACCGCGTCAAGCTGTTCGAGGGCACGACACTGGTGGCGGAGGTCAGGGTGGCGCCCGGCCTCAACAGGTGGCGCTTCAACGACAGGAAGGCGGACAAGCAGTACCGGGTAGAGGTGACGGCGTACAACAAGAACAACGTCGGGGAGGCCGCCAGCGAAGTCGCGACGGCCAGCACGCCGGCTCCCCCCAGCGCGCCGGGGGCGGTCACGGGCCTCACCCTCACCGTTACCAGCAACAGCATGGTGGCCAAGTGGACCGCGCCGGACCCTGCTCCCTCGGGGCTTTACCGCATACTGCTGTTCGAGACGAACGACATGGCGAACGACTCCTATGCGTTTGAGGAGAAGCGACGGAAGGCCACAAAGGCGCAGTTCTTCGACCTGGATCCGGCCACGTCGTACACGGTCAAGGTCACGGCGTACAACGATGACGACGGTGGTGTGGTCGCCGGCCCAACCCAGACGGCGACGGCGACGACCGAGGCGTCCACCGAAGCAGGACTTCCCGACTCGCCGACCAACGTCGTGGTGAGCGCCACGAACAAGGGCGCGGGCTACACGCTGAGAGTCACATGGGACGCGGCGGAGGCCAACGGCTCCGACATCACGAATTACTACATCGCGGTGACGGAGTTGGATAGCGAAGGCGTCAGAAAGAAGTCCTCCAGGTACGAGGTGGCCGGTAATCTCACGACGTTCGGCCTGGGGGGCGCGAAATTCGCGACCGAATACCTGGTGAAGGTTCGGGCCGTCAACGCCGAGGGTCTCAGCCCCTGGTGCAGGACCGTGCGCTTCACCGAACCGGCAGGAGGATAGGGGCACGCGGGACGCTCAGGGGAGGGCGACGTAAATGCGCCATCGTCTATCGGATCTCGTCCAGCGGGCGGTCGATCAGATCAAGCTCGACGCCGCCGAACGTGAGGCGCGGCTGATGCAGACGATCTACCTGGCCACCGCCATCGTCCTCGCCGGCCTTGCCATTGCCAGCGGGGTCATCATCGCCTTCACATAGTCCGAGACGTTTCCCTACACCCGCCTGACGCCTCTCTCGTGAACCGACCGCCTAACTCGGTTTGCCGTCGAACCACATGTTCGCCAGGTGGACGCCGGTGAACCCGTGGTGCTACGGCACGCCCTGCGCAACGCGATGTTGCCCGTCATCACGGTGATCGGCTTGACGATCGCCGGCGCACTCGCCGGCTCGGTGATCGCGGAGCAGATCTACAATCTGCCGGGCGTGGGCATCTACCTGGTGCGCTCCCTGACCAACAATGACCTGCCCGTTGTCCAGAGCTGGATGCTGCTCTTCGGCACCGCCTTCATCCTGCTCAACCTGGTCATCGACCTGAGCTACAGCTGGCTCGATCCCAGGATCCGCTTCACATGACGCAGGTCGCCGCCAGCCCCGACGTCGAGTTCACCACCACGATCGCACCCCGCGTCAGCCGGTGGCGGCGCCTGGCCGGAGCAGCGCGCAAACATCCGGTGGGCGTAATCGCACTCATCCTGGTCGCGATCGTCCTCTTCCTGGCGGCATTCGGAGGCGCTATCTCCGCCGACCCCAACGAGATCACGCTCGACATCCTGCAGAAGCCGAGCAGCGAACACTGGTTCGGCACCGACGGGCTGGGGCGCGACTACTTCGCGCGGGTCATCTCCGGAGCGCGGGCGTCCATGTCGTTGTCGCTCAGCGCCATGCTGATTGGCGGCGGGGCGGCCCTCATGATCGGCATGGTGTCGGCATACGCGAGGGGATTCGTCGATCTGCTGGGCCAACGGCTGATCGATATGTTGCTGGCCTTCCCCGGGCTGATCCTGTTGCTGCTGATGGCGCAGGTCGTCGGCCGTGGCTGGGAAGCGATGGCCGTGGGCCTGGGCTTCCTCTACGGAGTAGACCTGACGCGCATCGTGCGTTCCAACACACTCGCGACGCTGGCCAACCCCTACGTGGAGTCGGCCAGGGTCGTCGGCGCATCGCCGCCGCGCATCCTGATCCGCCACGTGCTGCCCAACATGGGCCCGCCCGCGCTGATCTACATGACCGCGCTGATCGGCGGCGCGATCCTGGCCGAGGGCGCCCTCTCCTTCCTCGGCCTCGGCATTGCGCCGCCCACCCCTTCCTGGGGGCGCATGCTGGCCGACGGGCGCACGCTCTGGCGCGAGTGGCACCTCTCGGTCTTCCCCGGAGTCGCGATGACAGTGGCTGTGCTGGGCTTTAACCTGCTGGGCGATACCTTACGCGACGTGTTCGACCCGCGTCTGCGCGGCAGCTGAGTTGGAGGATCCGTGACACTCGCCCGCCTGCTGATTGCGAATCGGGGGGAAATCGCGGTCCGCATTGCACGGGCGGCCGCCGAGCTCGGCATCCCGGCGCTGTCGGTGTACTCCGAGGACGACGCCAACTCGCTCCACGCCCGGGCGGCGTCCGAGGCGCTGGCGCTCGATGGCAGCGGTCCGCGCGCCTATCTCGATGCTGACCAGATCGTCGCCCTCGCCGTCGACGCCGGCTGCGACTCGGTCCACCCCGGCTACGGCTTCCTGGCCGAGTCTCCAGAGTTCGCGGCGAAGTGCGCGGCAGCGGGACTCACCTTCGTGGGCCCCAGGGTCGAGACGCTGGAACTGCTCGGCGACAAGGCCCGCGCGCGGGCATTCGCGTCGCAGCACAACGTGCCCGTCCTGGCGGGCAGTGAGGGGCCGGTCACCGCGGCGCAGGCCCGAGCGTTCCTGGAAGGATTGGGAGCCGAGGGAGCCGTGGTGCTGAAGGCGGTAGGCGGCGGTGGAGGTCGCGGCATGCGAGTCGTCTCCGACGCCGCGGAGATCGATGAGGCCTACGCGCGCTGCCAGTCCGAAGCGAAGACGGCGTTCGGCAACGCGTCAATCTACGTGGAGCGTCTCGTGCCGCGGGCGCGGCACCTGGAGGTCCAGGTAGTCGGGGATGACAGCGGTGCCGTCTGTGATCTGGGCGAGCGGGAATGCTCCGTCCAGCGACGTCATCAGAAGCTGATCGAGATCGCGCCCAGCCCCTGGATCGACGACGAAACGCGCCGGGCGCTGACGAGCGCAGCATTGCGCCTCGCCAAAGCTGCCGAGTATCGCGGCCTGGGCACGTTCGAGTTCCTGGTCGATTTCGAGAGCGGCGACCACGCCTTCATCGAAGCGAACGCGCGGCTCCAGGTGGAGCACACCGTGACGGAAGAAGTAACCGGCATCGACCTGGTGCAGGCGCAGCTGCGGATCGCGGGTGGTGAGTCGCTGGCCGGCATCGGCCTGTCGGAGACGCCCGCGCCGCGCGGCTATGCGCTGCAGGCGCGCGTGAATCTCGAGCGCATGCAGGCTGACGGTGGTGTGCGACCGTCGGGCGGTGGGTTGAGCGTCTTCCAGCCGCCGTCCGGGCCGGGCATCCGTGTCGACACCTACGGATACGCGGGCTACGCCACGAATCCCAGCTTCGACTCGCTGCTGGCCAAGGTGATCGCACACTCGACTACGGCCGACTTCGAGGATGCGGCGCGGCGAGCCGAGCTCGCCCTGGGAGCGTTCCAGATCGCCGGCGCCGACACCAACCTCGACTTCCTGCGGGCCGTCATCGACCACGACGACTTCGTCGCCGGGGCCGTGCACACGCGCTGGGTCGACGAGAACGCCGGCGCACTGCTGTCCGACGAGGACGAGACCCCGGCGGCAGAGTCGGGCCCCGCCGATCCGCTGGCGGGGCTGGACTTCTATCGCAGCGGGGACGCCCAGGGAGTCGTCACCATGGGGGCTCGCGGGGCCAAACCCCAGCCCGTGGGACCACCCAACACCACACCGCTGCGCGCGCCGATCCAGGGCACGATCCGCGAGCTGCTGGTCGTCGAGGGCGATGTCGTCCGCGAGGGGCAAACGGTCTGCGTCATGGACGCCCTCAAGATGGAACACCTGGTGCGATCCGACCTGGGGGGCATCCTGCGCCAGGTCGCCGTGGCTGTCGGGGAGACCGTCTACGAGGACCACCCGCTGGTGTTCATTGAGGAGGCCGACGTCGGAGGGCCGGCCGTGGACGACACGTTGGCTCCGGACCCGGACTACATCCGCCCGGATTTGAAGGCGGTGCTCGACCGGCGCATCTTCTTGCTGGACGAGCACCGCCCCGCGGCCGTCGAGCGGCGCCACGCGAACAACCGTCGCACGGTGCGCGAGAACCTGGCCGAACTCGTTGACGACGGCACCTGGATCGAATACGGGGACCTCGTCATCGCGGCACAGGCCAGGCGCTACCCACTGGACGAACTGGTGCGCAAGACGCCGGCCGATGGGTTGGTCGCCGGAATCGGCTCAGTCAACGGCGACCACTTCGACGAGAAACGTGCCCGCACGGTCGTCATCTCCTACGACGACACCGTCTTCGCCGGGACACAGGGCATTCGCGGTCATGCCAAGACCGACCGCATCATGGAGGTCGCCGAACAATTCGCGTTGCCGCTGATCTTCATCGCGGAAGGCGCCGGCGGGCGCTCCGGCGACACCGACGGCATGCCCGGCATGGTCTTTCGCACCTGGGAGTACATGGCCCGTCTCAGCGGCACCGTTCCCATGGTGGGTGTGACCGCCGGGCGCTGCTTCGCCGGCAACGCGGCAATTCTCGGCATCTGCGACGTCATCATCGCGACGGAGGACGCCAACATCGGTATGGGAGGCCCGGCTGTCATCGAGGGCGGTGGCATGGGCGTCTATCTGCCTGAAGAAATCGGACCGATGTCGGACCAGGTCCCGGCGGGAACCGTCGATGTCGTCGTCAAGACAGAGGCCGAGGCCATCGCGACGGCCAAGCAGTACCTCTCCTACTTCCAGGGGTCGATCGAGGATTGGGAATGCGGCGACCAGCGGTTGCTACGTCACGCCGTGCCGGAAAATCGGTTGAGCGCGTACGACGTGCGGGCCGTGATTGAACTGCTGGCCGACACCGGATCGATGCTCGAGTTGCGGCCGGGCTACGGGAACGGCATGGTCACGGCGTTCGTGCGGATCGAGGGACGGCCGCTGGGGATCATCGCCAACAACAACGAGCATCTGGGCGGATCGATCGAAAGCTTCGGCTCCGACAAAGCGGCCCGCTTCGCCAAGATCTGCGACTCCTGGAACATCCCCATCTGCACGCTCGTCGACACGCCCGGGATGATGATCGGTCCGGAGGCGGAGAAGACCGCCCTGGTTCGGCGGACCAGCAACCTCATCGTCACCCTGGGCAACGTCAAGACGCCCCGGTTCAGCGTGGTGCTGCGCAAGTGCTACGGCCTGGGCTCCAACACGATCCTCTTCGGCAACGAACGAGCGCCGTCCTTCACGGTCGCCTGGCCCACAGCCGAGTTCGGCGGGATGAACCTCGAAGCCGCCGTTCGGCTCGGAGCGCGCGATCAACTCGCGGCGATTGACGATCTCGAAGAGCGGGCGGCGCTGTACGAGAAGCTGGTGGCGGAGGCCTACGAGCGAGGCGGGCCGCTGCGCGCGGCGGAGACGTACCGGGTGGACTCCGTGATCGACCCCATGGAGACTCGCCACTGGATCACGCAGGGATTGCTGGCCGCGCCCGAGTCGGAGCCAATCCGCCACGGCCGCCGTCCCAGCGTGCCGACCTGGTAGACGATGACCGGCTCCCTGGACGGAGTGCGGGTGCTTGATCTGTCGACCCGGTTGGCCGGAGCCTATTGCGCGCGGCTGTTCGGCGACTTCGGCGCCGATGTGCGAATGCTGGAGACCGAAGGAGGTCACCCGCTGCGTCGGGAGCCGCCATTCCTCGGCGGGGCGCCGGGGCCCGAGCGATCACTGCTGCACGCCTATGTGAACGCGAACAAGACGTCGTGGCTGGATGATGGCGAGGACGCGCTGATAGAGCAGATCGCGGCGGCCGACGTGATCGTGACGACGGACGCCCCGTGGCCCGCTCGGCTGCAAGAAGCGCTGCGATCGGCGCGTTCCGATGCCGTCGTGCTGTCGATCACCCCCTTCGGGTTGGAGGGGCCGCTGGCGGGGGCGGAGGCGAGCAATCTCACGCTGTCGGCGATGAGCGGCTGGTCGTCCATCTGCGGCTATGAGGGAGAGCCGCCACTCACGCTGCCGCGCCACTCCTCGGACTTCCTGGCCGGCGTGGCCTCGTTCTCCGGCGCCGCCGCCGCGCTGCTGCGCCGGCAGGCGACCGGCCAGGGAACACTGGTCGATACAAGCGAGCTGGAGGCGATGATCGTCAGTAGCGCACCGTGGTCGCTGGCCCTGATCTACGACCCCGGCGGCTACACGGCGGCAGTGCACAAGCACGATCGCGGGCGCGCGCCATTCCTGCGCGCTGCGGACGGGGACATGGTGGTGGTCCTCGGTCAGGGGCCGTTCTGGCGGGACGCGATGACGGTGCTGGGTATAGCTGATCAAGCGGAGCTGGCTGAGCCGGCGGACGCCGACTTCGACGAGCCTGACCAGCGCCGCCAACTCCTCGCAGCGTTGCGCGGGAGAATCGAGGAAGCTGTTGCGGGCCGCCCGCGGATGGAGCTGTTCGAGCTCCTCTCGCAAGTGCGTGGTGTCGCAGGAGTGGTCCAGGACACGTCCGACCTGTTGGACAACCCCCAGTTGCGCGCCCGTGACTACTTCGTGCAGACGACGGTGGACGGCCGCCGAGTCGAACGGCCGGGCCCGCCGGTCAAGCTCTCCGCGTCCCCGTGGACGCTACGGCGGGACGCACCGCGCCTGGCGGAGCATCAGATGTCCAGCGAGGCGACTGTGTGGTCTCCTGGAGAGAAATCCACGGCCAGGCCCGGAGCCGCGATTCCGGCCGAGACGCCGCTGGCTGGAGTGCGCGTGCTCACCTTCACACAGGCCTGGTCGGGGCCGTTGGGGACCGAGCTGCTCGCGCTGCTGGGTGCGGACGTGGTGCAGGTCGAGGCGCGACGCCGACCGGACGTGTGGCGCATGTTCGTCGCGGGCTACAACACGCCGGTCCCGCCGCAGATCGCCGATCCGTCGCGACGACAGCGCGGCTGGAACACCATGGGTCTCTACAACGCGACGAACCTGAACAAGCGGGCCATCACGCTGGACATGCAGGATCCGCGCGGCGCAGAGATCTTCTGGCGGCTGCTGCCCGGTTTCGACGTCCTCGTCGAAAGCTTCAGCCCGCACGTCCTGCCCAACTGGGGCGTCACCTACGAGACCCTGCGAAATGCACGCCCGGACATCATCTTCGCCTCGCTGTCCGGCTACGGCGCGACGGGACCCTTCAGGAACTATCCGGCCAACGGCGCCACGATCGAACCAATGTCGGGGCTGTCCTCGCTCAACGGCTACGAGGGCGACCGGGCCGGGAACACGGGCGGCCTAATCCCCGACCCCATCGGTGGGATGTACCTGGCCTCGTCGATCATCGCCGCGCTCCATCACCGGGCTCGCACAGGCGAGGGCCAGCGGATCGATCTATCGATGACGGAGGTGATGGCCTCGCATCTGGGCGACGCGATCATGGAATGGTCGGCCGATGGCGTCTTGCGTGGGCCGGGTGGAAACCGCCACCCGCGCGTCGCGCCGCACTCGGTCTATGCGACACGAGACGGCCGGTGGCTGGCGCTGTCCGCCGAGAACGACGCTGAATTCCGGGCGCTCGCCGAGCTGATCGGTGCGCCGGACCTGACCGTGGACCCACGATTCGCGACCGCGGATGCCCGAAAGGCCAACGAGGAGCCGCTCGATGACCTGATCGGCGCCTGGTGCGCGGATCAGGACGCCGAGGCGGCGGCCTCGGCGCTACTCGCGGCCGGCTGCGCGGCAGCGCGAGTGTCCACGCTGCCGGAAGTCTTGCTGTCGCCGAACCCACAGGCAATGTCGCGAGGATTCATCACGGAACAGGAGCACCCCGAGGCGGGGTGGCACCCGATTGCGGTGGCTCCATGGAAGTTCGGCGGTCGGTCAGTGCCGTTACGGCGGCCGTCGCCGTGCATGGGTGAACACAGCTTTGAGATCTTCCGGCAAGAACTGGGCATGGATCGAGCCGAGTACGAAGCGCTCGTGGCTGCCGGTGTGACAGGCGACGAGCCGCCGGACTAGCCGCATCTCGGTAGCCTGCGGACCAGGAAGAGAGGTGGGCCATGGCGGCTCTCGACGGCATGCGCGTGCTCGACGCGACGCAGTACGAAGCGGGGACATCCTGCACTCAGGCGCTGGCCTGGCTCGGCGCCGACGTCGTGAAGGTCGAGCCACCGGGCCGCGGAGACCCCGGACGCCACGTGCAGCCGGGTGAGGGCAACTCGCCCTACTTCCTCAACTTCAACAGCAACAAACGCAGCATCGTCCTTGACCTACAGGACCCGCGAGGCCGAGACATCCTCCTGCGTCTCGCGCCCCAGTTCGACGTGTTCGTGGAGAACTTCGCGCCCGGCGTCATTGAGAAGCTCGATATCGGGCCCGACGTCCTGCGGCGCGCCAACCCGCGCATCATCTATGGCCGCCTCAAGGGGTTCGGACTGAGTGGACCGTACGCCCAGTTCAAGGCGTATGATCCCATCGCGCAGGCGGCCGCAGGAGCGATCGCTCTCACCGGACCCGATGACGGCCCCCCGGTGTACCCCGCATCGATGACCGGTGATTCGGGAACCGGCGTCCAGCTCGCGCTGGCGATCACGGCGGCCTACGTTGAGTGCCAGCGGACCGGCGCAGGCCAGGTGGTCGAAATCTCGATGCAGGAGGCAATGACGTTCTTCATGCGCACGCGGGCCTCGAGCACGATCTGGAACACCCAACCAGCCCTCGGCAGAGGACACCCCAGTCGCTCCGGCGCCGGCTCGGCCACCGTGCGTTTGTACCCTTGCCAGCCACAGGGCCTCAACGACTACGTCTACATCATGTGCTCGACCGAGCGGATGTGGGACTCGCTCTGCACCGCGATCGAGCGGCCCGATCTGGCGCTCGATCCGCGCTTCGCGACGGCCACCGCGCGACGCGAGCACGGCGAGGCGCTCGCCGGGGAGATCGGCGCATGGATGCTGGAGCGGACCAAAGAGGAGGCGATGCAGACCCTGGGTGAGGCCGGCGTCCCCTGCAGTGCGATCTTTAGCATGGAAGATCTATTCACCGACCCGCACCTGCGCGAGCGGGGCTTCATTCAGCAGCTCGACCATCCCGAGCACGGCGAGATCGAGTTGCTGGGCTTCGCCCCTCGGCTCTCGAACGGCAATGTGCCCTTCGTCCGCGCCCCGCTCATGGGCGAGCACACCGACGACGTGCTGCGGGCCGACCTGGCCCTGGAGCCGGCAGAGATCAGCGAGCTCCGCGACGCGGGTATTGTGGCGTAGCGCCGGAGCAGGACCCGTCGCGATGACATCATTGTGACGAACGACCGCCGAGCGCAGATCGTGGGACGCGTGAGCGCGGTCGTTCCGGTCAGTCCATCATCAGGACGGTCCGCGCCACCTCCCCCGCTTTCATCGCTCGGAAGGCCTCGTTGAGATCTTCCAGCGTGCCGGTGCGGGTCACCATCTCGTCAAGGAGCAGGCGCCCCTGCCGGTAGAACTCGATGTAGCGCGGGATGTCGATGCGGAAGCGGTTCGACCCCATGCTGCTGCCCTGGATCTTCTTTTCTTGCAGAAAGCTCACGCCGTCGAGCTCGACCTTCTGGCCCTGGGGCATGACGCCGACGATCGTGGCGAGCCCGCCGCGGCGGATCGCCTCGAAGCATTGTTCGACCGCGCTCTTGAGGCCGATGGCCTCGAACGTGTAGTCCGCGCCGCCCCCGGTGAGCTCCCGGATCGCGTCGACCGGGTCGGACGTGGAGGCATCGACCGAGTGCGTCCCTCCAAAGTCGCGGGCGGTGCGGAGCTTCGACTCGAAGACGTCGACGGCGATGATCATACGGGCGCCCGCGATCCGCGCGCCCTGGATCGCCGAGAGCCCGATGCCCCCGGCGCCGAACACTGCCACAGTCGAGCCGGGTTCGACCCTGGCGGTGTTGAGAGCAGCTCCCACGCCCGTCGTCACGGCACAGCCAATGAGCGCGGCCTTGTCGAGCGGCATATCGTCGCGAATCTTGACCAGCGAGTTCTCGTGCACCAGCATCTGTTCGGCGTACGTTGCGAGGCCGGCGAACTGCGTGACGCGGACGCCGTTCCACGTGTACCTGGGCGGCTCGGACCGCCGCCTGCGAGTCGAGGGACTCCGGCAGAGGTACGTCTGCCCGACCAGGCAGAAATCACAGTTGCCGCAGAAGACCGAGGAGCAGCCGATGACGTGGTCGCCGGGGCTGAAATCCGCCACTGCGTCGCCCACGGCGGCAACGATGCCGGCGCCCTCATGACCCAGAATGGCCGGCGCGCCGCCCATCATCGCAATGTCGTGGAGCCCCTCGACGAGATGCAGGTCGCTATGACAGACGCCGGAGGCGGCGGTGTCGACCAGGACTTCCCGCGGGCCGGGCGCGTCGACCTCGATCTCCTCGACCGTGAGTGGCTGGCCAACCTCGTGGAACACTGCTGCGCGCATCGTCGTCGTCTCCCGTGTCTGCTCAACCTTGTCCGCTCAACGTTCCACTGCAGGGGCCCTGCTCGAAGAGGCCCGTACATCCCTGCGGCAGAGCACGCGGGGAACGTGATGCTCGCACGACTGCGTCAGTCGTCGCTGTACCGCTCGCGCAGTGCCGGCAACACCTCCTCCACGAACCGCTGCCGGGCGCGCGGGGCCTCGTTCGCATCGGCGTCCGCTGTCGGCCCCACGACGAAGATCCGCTCCAGTCCCAGATCGATCAGCTCGCTCAGCCGCTCCACGCAGTAACTGCTGGGCCCGAACACCCCGAACGTGCCCGCGACCTCGTCCGTCAACAAGTCGGCTTGATGGCTGACCGTGCGAGTGTGGCTCGTCATGTCGTAGCCGTCGTGGAGCCGCATCAGGGCGTCGTGCCCGGCCGCCGACGTTGGTCCCACGACCGAGCCGTGCATCGCCGAGAAGCGCGCGAACACGGAGAGTGCGCCCCCGGCCAGGCGGCTCGCCGTTCTCGGGTCATCATGCGCCACGACGATCATGTACGAACCGAACGGGATCTCAGGCGCCAGTCCCGCCTCGGCCCGCGCCTCGTGGGCCACGTCCATTCCCCAGCGCAGCCGGGCCGGATCCGCCCCCACCGCAAAGGTGACGGCGTCGGCATAGAGAGCGGCCGCCCGAATCACGCGTGGACCCGTGGCGGCCACGTCCACCGGCACCGTCGCCTGGCTCTCGCGCAGCCACTCGATCCGGCTGCCCTCGGGCTGCTGGTCAAGGTTCAGGGCATCCAGCGTCGCGTCCTCGTCGAAGGGCACCGACTCCCGCCGCAGATACCCCCTGAGCTGTTGCAGGTACTTCTCGAACGCCGGCACCGACGCCGGCGCGTACCCCAGGTGCGCCATCGCCGAATCCCCACGCCCAATCCCCAGGTAGGCGCGCCCGCCGCTCAACCCCTGGATCGTCGCGATCGCCGAGGCCGTCACCGAGGCATGACGGGTAAACGGATTCGTCACGCCGGTGCCCAGCTTGAGCGTCGTGGTCGCGTCCGCCGCCAGCCCGAGCGCGACGTAGCAGTCGGGCTGCAGATTCTGAGAATCCCCGAACCTGATCCCGTCCCAACCCACCGCTTCGGCGCGCCGCGCATTTTCCCTCACGTTCCACCGACCGACGCCGGACCAGAATTC
This sequence comes from Dehalococcoidia bacterium, assembly GCA_965204335.1. Lineage (GTDB taxonomy): Bacteria > Chloroflexota > Dehalococcoidia > Bin125 > Bin125 > Bin125. The sequence goes on from OZ241982.1 coordinate 2,406,261, forward strand.
AACACGGGGCATCATCGCCATCTTCTCTTTTGCGGCGCGCTCGCTGCCCGTGAGTCTACCGGCGGGAACAGGCCGCCGGGCGACCGTTGGGCGCCAACGAGGCCCAGCGACGCCCCCTAGTCTGGCCCCATCGAACGGCTCGAGGAGAGGAAGCGCCGATGCCCGCTTTGGATGGAATGCGAATCCTGGACATGACTCAACGCGAAGCGGGGACATCCTGCACTCAGGCGCTGGCCTGGCTCGGTGCCGACGTCGTCAAGGTCGAACCCCCGGGCCTCGGGGATCCCGGACGCCACGTGCAGCCCGGCGAGGGCAACTCGCCCTACTTTCTCAACTTCAACAGCAACAAACGCAGCATCGTCCTCGACCTGCAAGACCCGCGAGGGCGGGACATCCTCCTGCGTCTCGCGCCCAGCTTCGACGTGTTCGTGGAGAACTACGGACCTGGCGTCGTTGAGAAGCTCGACATCGGGCCCGACGTCGTGCAGCGGGCCAACCCGCGCATCATCTATGGACGGCTCAAAGGCTTCGGACTGAGCGGCCCGTACGCGCAGTTCAAGTCACTTGACCCCATCGCCCAGGCGGCCGCCGGCGCGATCGCACTCACCGGACCCGACGACGGCCCTCCGGTGTACCCCGCATCGATGACCGGCGACTCGGGGACCGGCCTCCAGCTCGCGATGGCGATACTGGCGGCCTACATCGAGCGCCAGCGGACCGGCGCGGGTCAGGTGATCGAGATCTCGATGCAGGAGGCGATGACCTTCTTCATGCGCTCGCGGGTCTCGAGCACCATCTGGAACACCCAGCCGGCTCTCGGGCGAGGACACCCGAGTCGCTCCGGCGCCGGCTCGGCCACCGTGCGTTTGTACCCTTGCCAGCCACAGAGCCTCAACGACTACGTCTACATCATGTGCTCGACCGAGCGGATGTGGGACTCGCTCTGCACCGCGATCGAGCGGCCCGATCTGGCGCTCGATTCGCGCTTCGCGACGGCCACCGCGCGACGCGAGCACGGCGAGGCGCTCGCCGGGGAGATCGGCGCATGGATGCTGGAGCGGACGAAAGAGGAGGCGATGCTGACGCTGGGTGAGGCCGGCGTCCCCTGTAGCGCGATCATGACGACGGAAGACTTGTTTACCGACAAGCACCTGCGCGAGCGGGGCTTCATTCAGCAGCTCGACCATCCCGAGCACGGCGAGATCGAGCTGTTGGGCTTCGCCCCGCGGCTCTCCAACGGCAACGTGCCCTTCGTCCGCGCACCGCTCATGCGCGAGCACACCGACGACGTGCTGCGGGCCGATCTGGCCCTGGAGCCGGCGGAGATCACCGATCTCCGGGAAGCGGGCGTCGTGGCGTAGTCCTCTGCCTATCCACCGACCCCGGTGCCCCAGGCGATCGCGTTCTTGATCAGCTGCTCGTAGGGTTCGGTCTCCCAGGGGCCGCGGAAGTGCGCCGGCATCACACCGTCCGGCGAGATGGACTCGTGAACGGGGGGCAGGCGATAGTCTCTCCAGATGATTTCCCGAATGCGCTCCTTGTGCGCCTCCGTCAGCGTCACCGGCGTGTGGCAATGGCCGGGCGCGATGTAGGCGATTTCGCCCTTGCCGACCGTGCGCGCGTAACCGAGCGCGTGCGACTTGCCGTCGGGCAAGAGCGACAGGTCGCGGCCGTAGAGATCGTCGACGATTGCCGGAGCTTCGATATCAGTCGTGGTGAGCAGGATCTGCGTGTCGGGGTGGATTACTTCGATCATGTAGGGCTCGTCCTTGACGAAGAACGAGTCGGGCAGGTTGTACGTCAGCGGATGATTGTGATCGGACACGGTGACGTTCATCTCGCGGATCGGCGGATGAGTCATGAAGTAGCCGCCCAGCGTGTCGTGGTACGGCAGCTTGAGCATGCGACGGCGGCCGTCTGCGCGATCGCTGGTCCGCTCCGGCATGCCGCCGGTGCTGCCGTGCAGGGCCAGCCAGCGGCCCCCGTCGTCGAGCCAGTCCTGAATCACGCCGCACTGGTGCTCGTCGGCGAACGGTCCCGCGACGTAGCAGATCAGCAGCTGGCAGTCGGCGATCCACTTGTCGCAGTCGGTGAAGTCGCCGCTGACGGTGGCGTGTACGTTCACGTTGGACTGCAACGCCTGGAGGATGCGCACGCGCGCATAGTCCATGTCGTGGCTGGCGTGCTTGCCCGGCGGGAACCCTCCGACGACGACGTGCGCTCGAATTGGCTGGGACATGTGAGGCTACGTTCAGCGGTGATCTGACCGCTCAAGCTAAAGCCTCTGGCGCGAGCTGGCCACAACCGGCCAAACCGTCCAGGCAAAGAACCGCGCTGGTGGACCGTCGTGTACCGAACTGCGAACTTTTGCGTGGGAAGTCTTTATCTGAATCCTCAAGGCCGCCAGCCACGATCCAACAGACGTTGATCCGACTTCCCGATGCGTGACCCTTAGTGAAGTTGGGTCCGCAGACTCACCTGAATCGAGGAGTCGGCGGATTCGAGTCCCCCGACTCCGCTGATTGAGAGGATGGGGTGTTCCCTCGGCTGTTCAGCGCGGACATTTCGCCCGCCGAGCATTGTCCAGATCAACGAGAAGTTGTGCTGGTCCAGGAACGCTCGCAGCTGATTGTCGCCTACTACCAAGGAGCTGGGTCCGATCTCTTCGGACGAAGCGTCACGGGCTACGAGTTCTCGATCCAGTCCTGCGAACGAGGTATGAGGCGGACTCCACCTGAGATTCGCATGCGACATGAGCCCCTTAGCAGGAACAGCCCGATGGACCGGGCGGTCGAAGGTCGCATCTCCTTCCCAGGTGAACTCGGCCCAAGTCGGCAGAACATGAGCTGGAGCTATCCCTATCTGCTCACCGCGTCCCTCGATCTGGCAGGGAGAGTCTGGATACTCTGCTGCCGCGGGATGCCACGACCACTCCCCCAGATAGATGTCAAGGACCGAGGCGCCTTCTGGCATCCAGCGGCCAAACCAATCCTGCATTACGGCCCAGTCCCAGAACTCACGATGAGACGAACGTGGTATCAGATAGCTTCGAATCTGCAACCACTGGTCACCGCGATCACTCATCGCGGCCGCATTCTGAACAGAAGGTGCCTCTTCCCAACTGTACATGGCGAATAGGGTCAACCACTTAGAATCCTCGGGTTCGCGCACGCTCAAGAGAGTGTGGAGGTCCGAATCCTGGAGTGCATCGCGATCGCCCTGCAACCATTGAGTGCGCTTGACGTCATCGTCAAATGGTCCGACGTGGGCGGCCAAGGGTCGCCACCACACGGTCTGCCGATCGTCACCGCCGTGCCCGTGAGGATGGATCGTCAATGACGGATCGATGTCCCGTAGGGAGATTTGCCATGGTCCGTCAAAGTGATCCGCATCATCGTCGTACCGCGGCAGATATCTGGCGTGGTCGGCGATCCTGGCGGACAGTTCGTGTAGCGCGATCCACTGGTACTTCTTGCCGATCCGCTCCGTGCGGTCAAGCGGTGCGTACCTGTCGTGAGTCGCGACACTGTCGTCATACTCGCCAAAACGCTTTGAGGTCCATCCGAGTTCAAGCACCCGACGCAGAATCCAGCGTGAGGCTTCGTCACTGTTCCACATGATCGGAGTACTCAGTTCCGGATCCGGCTGAGTCCTCCCCAGCCGTCCCAGTCTCGACAGGATCTCATCGAACTGTGGATTGGTTAGGCTCTTGGCTTGACCTGCGCTAGCCCTGCTTTTGAACCTCTCTCGACGTTCTTGGCGCCTCCGGCGCTGATTTGGCGCGACGAACTGTCGGACAGCGGGAGCGACTTCGTATCTGTTGAAGTCACCCAACTCTCCTAATGAGAACCACAGATGCCCATGAGTCGCGCGTGGTGCGCGGAATTCCAGAGCATCCTTCGAAGGGATCCGCACCGGCCATGAGCTGCGATAGGGAGGTTGGAACGATTTAGGGTCGAGGTTCGACGAAGACGCCCCGCGATGTACCGCACACTCGATGACACCGCGCGCGTAGTCCCTCAGCATCACGTCAGGTTCGGGTGCCCCGCCAGAGAAGACTCTGCCGTACACGCACTCGGCGAGTTCTAACAGTTGGCGATCATCGGAGGATGCAAGGGCGCAGCCGTAGGCTACAGCAAGCAAGCGCTCTGAGACGTAGGGATCGTCGACCTCGCGGAAATGATGCACCAAGTGGATCAAGACCGGCACCCGCCTCCGCAGGAGGCACACTAGAGCTTTCGTCGCCTGGTCTCTCAATCCGCGATTTGAGGCTGCCAAACACCACGTCAGCGTAAGTGAGGCGAGCCAGGCGACTCCGTCGGAAGTCGACTCTTGCTGGGGAGACATGGCCCAGTTGATGATTCTGTAAATCGCGGACTTACGAGGATCAAAGCCGTTGATGTGAATGGTCCAGTACGCGTCTCTCTGCGGGAGTTTCATGTGCCGCAGCAGTTCGTCGAGTGTGCGAGCGTTGAATGGGTGGTCCGGATGAAATGCCTGTTGCAGCCTGCTTTCAAGTACCTGATCGTGAATGTCAGGTCGACTGCTCGCAATCGAGTTCAGATACCTGGACAGAGCTTCGCCAGCGCAGTTCTGCGGCTTGCGCCATGCAAGGCTCCTAAGCACTGCGCTTTGGACAGCTGGATGTTGGGGGTTGTCGACCAGCTCAAACAACTCGTGTGAGCGATTCTCCGGCAACTGAACGGCAAGCGCCTCCAAAAGACCCGATGACTGGCGGAACGACCCGGGCTTGTTGGCCAAATCGATGACGCGCGATTCAAGGTCTTCGTCGCTCATGACGTCCAGCAACCACTCTGCCTGCAGGTGGTCTCCGAGTCGCTGGTAACTCAGCCGAACCACTTCTCCTTCCTTGCGCAAGTCCCGAACAACGACCGATTCGTCGATGAGTCCTTTCACCAATGAGCTACTCCACGAACGATTCGGCAGCAGTTCCTCACAGAGTTCTTCGAACTCTTCAGTGGGTACGTGTTCCACGTTCTCCTTGATCATCGATTCCGCGACTCTTCGCACAGCCTTTCCGACTAGATCCTTGTCCGGTCGGAAGTCGCACCGTGTGCTGTCAGCCAGCAAGTGGTTCACCGCCGAGAGGTAGCCGCTAAAGAGCTCTGTAACTCCGGTTGAGCCTCTCGGCAGGGCCTTCTGTCCGCGAAGCCTCAGGGTCGTACACAAGAGTGTGAGGAACAGCGGATTAGAGTACTCCGGCAACAGCAACGGGAAGTCCGGAATCTCCAGGCCCCAATGATTGAAGAACGCCGTAGCGGCTTCAAACTCCAAGCCTGCAAAGCCGGCGTGTTCAATCTCCTGAAATCCGAAGTCTTCGGGGCTGGACCCGCTAGGCGAGAGCGGCAGAACCTCGCTGACGTAACTCGACCGACAAGACACCGCGATTGCTAGGTGGGAATACTCTCTCGTTTCCGCGGCGAGGCCTCCAAGGAAGCCGCGTATCTGCTGACGGCCAGGAACGTCATTGACTGCGTCAAGCAAAAGCAATGCCCTGCACCCTGCTACTCGCCCGGCCGCATCCAAGGTGGCTAGAAACTCAGACATAGTCAGGCCAGACAGGTCGAGCAAGGCCAGGATTGAATCACGAGGACTCGTGTCATCGAGTTCCTCACCGAGTAGCAGTACCGTCGGGCGGCCTTCCGCTAATCGCTGGGCGGCCACGTCGCACAGCAGATGGGTCTTGCCAGTTCCCCATTCACCTGTCAGGAACAACGCACGGTCTGATGCGAGGCGTGATACAGCCGAGTCGAGAAAATCCTCTACTCGACTAGTGGCCCTGTAGATCTCTTCGGCTTTGGAGCGGAAATCTGCAACGAGTTCATCCGAGCCACGAGCCGTTGCGATAGACGAGGATTGATCTCGGTCTGATTTGGTTGGTTCGTGGTCGTAAAGCTTCTCCAATAGGCGATCCAACCGGTGCTGAAGGTTGGAAATCGTCGCGAGAAACGGCTTCCAGTTCGGCGTCACTCCAGTTGCAGCCAGGGGAACTTGCCAGCTAGCCAGAAACTCCTCGGCGGTGGATACCACCGACCTGATTTCCGGCTCGAAGGCCGAACCCAAGTCGATATCATCAGGCAGTTTCTGCCAACTTCGGATTGCTCGAGCAAACGTGTTGATTCGTCCCGATAGCTCTCTTTCGAAGCTCTCCGTCAAACCTAGGCCCTCGAAGGCAAATCGAATAGGTACTTCGACGTTGACTTCTTCTTTGTAGCGTGGACCGGCCTTGTTCTTAGCTTGTTTGTAGCGCTTTCGGAGCCAGGAGTCGCTGAACAAGAGCCGCTTATCGAACCAATAGAAGACATGCCCGACATTCTCTTCGCGAATCAAAGCGTCGATGAGTTGTGATTCGCCAGCAAATCGGATATCGATCGTGCGTCCCTTTTCCGCGGCTTGCGACGTCCATTCCGAGAAGGACTCCTCCAGCTTTCTCTTGGCGCTCTTGCCATGCGCACCCGCGGGGAGATTCATTGGTAGAACAAAGGTGTACCGGCTCAACGTAGGCAGGCTCGCAAGCGCCGTTTCAAACGACTCTCGCATTTGCCTCAGCTGGTCTTTGCCAATTGTGAAGAAATACTTCGCCTGCCAACCCCAGAAGGTGCCGTCCTCGAGCTCGACGTAAGCCTCGACCCCGCCATCGGGATTGCCATGCCGAACGACGTTTAGGCCCTTGACTTCGTCATGCAGCGACGGAATGAGCTCTGTCACGAGCTCCTCAAAGCCTCGATTCTTGGAGCCGTGGTGCTCTCTAATGGAGCGAAAATCGATCGTCGGCAGAGCCATGACGCGAATTCTAACCCGCCACCACGCCGCAGTAAACGGACGACCACCACGAACAGCTGAAAGCGGGCACGGAGTCGGCGCGCCTGGCCCACTAGCTGTCGAGAGGGTGTCCGTGCAAACCACAGCGTCATGCGGCTTGGCTGTGCGATCAGCCGGCTTCTAGCGACTCCCGCATGAGGTATTTGACGGCGGAACTGAGGGACTCCAACTCTGTTGCCGCATGGCGCGGAGGACTCACTACCATCTCGCAGGCGACTAACTGGCTTGACTTGTGCCCGGCACCGCTCTTCGGATTGCCGCTAGCCTTGCGATGTGGCGGGGATGTGTTGCCACTCGGCGCGCGGAAAGCTGGTCGCTCACGAAACGAGGTGAGCCCCGCTAGTCGGAGCCACTCAGATCAAGCCACTGCCTCATTTCTCTGCGTACTTCATCCACAACTTCATCGTCGGTGTCGCCGACTCGCAACAGCGATCCCTCCAGCCCGCTCCACAACGCCTTTAGCCGATCTGGAGGGGCAAACTCGCTGATTGGACGTTCTCTAACCTTGTCGCCGACTCCTGGCTGAGCAGCAAGCCACAGGTATCCAGCGAGAACGTACCCTCCATCGCCAAAGAACTCGCTTGATACTCCGTCGCTCCCATTGCTCCGTTCGTCGATCCAACTCTCCCAGGTTTCGGAGAATCCGGGAGGGCCATTGCTTATCAGGCCGACGGTCGCCGCTATAACCTCTGACATCGCTGCTAGGCCTTGATCGCCAGTCGATCGACTTCCGATATCGTCTAGAACCTCGTCCAGGTTGAGCTCAATCGCGCGACCGATGAGCGCCAGGATGCTGAGCAACGCTACCTCCTTTGCCGAGTACCTGTCCCCTTGGCTTGCCTCGAACTCCAGAAGCTCAACACCACCTAGTTGACGGAGTGGGACGGCATAGCGGATCAGATCAGCAATCCACTCGGAAGCCTCGCCGTTGCCACCCGTGACCAACAGAAGTCCGCCGTAATGGTGCATCGCACTAAGAAGAGTGACCACGACTGTCTTTCTCTCTTGTTCACTCAGAGGAAATGATGAGTGATAGCGTGCATGTCTTGCGTAGTAGAGCAGGAGCGCAGTTGCCCGTCTCGAAACCTGCTTCACTTCTCTCGCGTTTGACTCAGACCTCGCCAGCAGGTGCTCACGCATGAGACTCGCCGCCGCCGCCTGCAAGGCAGCCTCATGTCCCCACCCAATCGCATACCTGACCCAGGTCTGTCTCAGATAGTGAAGACGTTGCGAGCGGTCCGCGAGGCCCTCGCGGAGGCACAGCCGGTCTAATCGCTCAATACCGGACACAAGTTCCAAGCCCATTGGCCACGGCATTGGAAACTCTGCGGCCCTTGCCCGATCGAGATCGCCGAAGTCGATCCGACCGTCCGCAATGCCGACCTTCAGCGACTTCTCGAGCGTCTCCAGGCTGTCCGCGAAGTCTGTGAATCGCGCGCTTCGAATGGCCATCTCGGCATCGTCAACGATTCGTCGCACTGCGCGGCCTGCCGCGTGCGATGACTCCACTTCTGCAGTACCGTCAAGAACCTCTCCATTCAAATAGGCACGGCCGAAACGAGCATATCCCCGCGCTGCAGTCCCTACGAGCGCGACCGTCACGGCACTTTTGTAGGAACGATAGCGGTCGGGACGAAGAACTCGTAGCCCCCAAAGGGCAAATCCGACGATCACGAACACTCCAGCAGCCATCGACCCGCCTGCGAAGAGGACTAGATTGGGCGTTGCCAACTGGCCACAAAGCCGAGCAATGAAGTAGGCCACCCCGGATCCGAGGGTCAACGCCGCGGTGAGAGCGAAAACTGGCCGGACAAACGCCCTGGTCAAGAACCATTCGTACAGCGGATCATCCAACTCCTCGCGTCTGTGAAGGCTTCCCACAATGAACGCGACTACCGCAAGCGATATCGCCATCATCGCAGCCTGAGCCTGCACCACCGTCTCGATAATGCCGTTGGTGGTTGCGTCGCTCGTCGGCAATCCGTCCAGATCAGGAAGCAGCAGCGCCAGCACCAAGCCCCCACCAACCAAGCAGATCGCAACGACCAGCGATGGAAATGTCCCGGTCCAAGGCGCGAGTGACCCACGGCTGGCGAGCTGATTTCTCAACTCATTCTGTTTGGATCTTGGTGGATCAGCAGGCATGCATGCAGACTAAGTCGCATTGCGGCTTGGTTGAGCCAACTGCACAACGGGCGAGGGTTCGCGAGGCTGAGATAGTTTCATTTCTCAGCTCGATTCCAACACATGTTGATGGCTGAACCGGCTGCTCTAGGACGAAATGCGAGGGTGGGTTCATCTGCGCCGGGAAGCGTTGGGCATCTTGCGGGTCTTGGATGTTGGGGCGCAGCCGGGCCCAGGATCGACCTCCAACACCCAGAACGGGGCGAAGGTCGGATTCACCCACTCAACCGGAATTGACCGGCACTGCGCGACGCTCGGAGGCCTCGAAGCGCGTCGCCATCGAGCTAGACAACGGCACGATAATCGGGATGACAAAATCGCTGCTCTTCGACAATCAATACAGATCAGGGGAGTAATCAAACGCATTGGGTGCACCTTAGGTACGACGAAGACTGGCCATAGCCCCTTACCACTGTCGCCTGCCACACCCTTGCGTCGCGCATGCTGGCCTCCCTCGTATGTCGTGCAGGTACATCCTTCTCGATCGTTGATACGGCCGATTCACCAGCCAGATTGGGAGAGGACCCCAGCGACATCCCAGGGCATGGGCGGACGAAGGGTCACTTCTTGGCCGGAAACTGGCCAACGATCGTGTCACAGAGAACTCGGGCGAATTCGACCCGTTCTACCTCACAGTCAGGATCGAATCCGTGGAGACCAGAATGGGAGGGATCTTTGGGTTCAGGATAGTGGGCCGCCTCCATCGGGATGCCGTAAAGGTCCATCAGGTGAGTTCGCGCGACCTCCAGGCTGACGAGAGCAAACACGCCAGTCGCCGGAATTCTCATATCGAGCTTGGTTTGGCGCACCATGTCAACAGACTCTTCGTGAGACATGTTTCTACCAAAGAACCCTAGCCAGTTACAGGACAGATACTCCTCAACTGCGCCCTCTTTGGGCATCGGAAGGAAAGCCGTGAAGTCAGGGCTGCCTGCAACGATTCTTGTGGGAACGCACAGTCGAACAACGTAATCATCTGGCAAGATGGATGCGTTTGCCATCATACGGCCAACCAATCTTCTATCAGCCCCCACTCGTCGCGCAGCGAACTCAACTGGGCTATGCCTCTCTCACTCTTTGGGTACCGGCTAGCCATATCACCGCCGCCGGAGAAGACTACCTTTCTGCTGGGAAGGAACAAGAGTGCCACCGAACCACCGCCAGCGAGATGCCAGGAGAACGCGACATACCCTCGACCATCTAGCGTGATGCCCGGATACGGCAGATCAATCTCCTTCAAGAGAAACTGCATCGAATGACGAAGCGAATCGATATCCAGCGGGTAGGAGTCTGGATCGTTCTCCTGTAACCGCTGAAGTGCGTCGATTCGCCGTCCGATGACTGAGCGGTGCTGTTTCTCAAGAACGCCAATGATCTGTTCAGGCGACATCGCCGTTTGAAGAGTCGCACTATCCACGACATCGCCAGGCCATTCGTAGATTCTCCTCTTGGATTCAACTGGGATTGCGTCTGCGACTGCCACTACGTGCTCCAATCGCCCGTTAGCCGTCGGAAGATTCCATCTGCCAGGGAGCGAAACTCTCTGCCCTGGGACACCATCACGTCAGGGGTGACATCCAAAGTCCTCGGCAATCTCACATCCACGTGTACGTACGTGATCGCATTCGGGCGCGGCAAAATGGCGATCCGCGTGTCATCCGACATTGGCGAGGTTGAGTTGAACCGGATCTCATCGACGTACCAAGAGGGCTCAGTGTTCCCGCCGATGACCTTATCTACCCAGTCCACGTCGAATGCTTGTTCAACGATCTTGCTCGATTGCAGACCGGAAATCCGTGCATCTACATTCCACGAATACTCGGCGATGCCAGCGCGAACGCGAGCCAACATGTTCACGAGTCGCTCAGCGAGTTTCTGTATCGCCGGTCGCGTCGGATCCTTGCCGGAGGTGTCGATGACGGTTACCTGCGAGGGGCGAAACGCCACTGTAAGGTGATCTTCTTGGTGGTAGAGGTCAAATCCTTCTTCCTCGTCTAGGGGAGCAACATGGAACCCGATTTCCGCCATTTCGCCGATCTCTTCCGAGGCCGCTGCCAACCAACTCGCTCTCAAGCAGAAGAATGAGAGGTGATAGTTGGATACGGCCAACTCGGGCATTTGTTCAGGAGCAGCCTCGCTTCGCACCTGTCGGATCCTCCTTGCTCCACTGAATATCCGCAGAATCGACGAAAGTCAATCGTGATTCAAGATCTCAACAAGGCTCTATGGCCGTCGCCCGAAGGCCTCCGAGGGCTAGCGGGATGCCGAAATGGGACAGTTACGCGCCGTACGGTGGGGAGTACGGGGTCGTGAGGACTTTGGGCCGAGTTCTTTTGCGCTCAGTGCTGTGCGCGCTGAAGGACTGTGGGCGTCCTAGGGTGGCGATGCGAACGTAGAGCGACTGCGCCGAGGAACTCGTGGCACTTGGCAGCGGTGCCGTAGTTGACGCCCAGCCGCTCGCTCACCTCGACGATGACCCGCTCGTCGACCAACCGGTCCAGCGCCTCCAGCAACTCGTCGCCACTTGGGCCAACGCTGCCCCGTCGCGCTCAACCCGCGTCTCGCGCGACGGCGCGTCCACCCCTCCCTGCGCCGTCACGCTGCTCCGTCGCTGTCCCGTCGTCCACCCCGTCTGGCCCGCCAACCAACGCCGCCTGACGTGCCCGCAACTCTTGCCGAAGCTGCCGCTCCAGGCTCGGCGCCCGGCCCCACAAGCCGACGGTCGTGATCCGCGCCAGCATGTGTAGAACCTGGGTACAGGCGAGCTGCCGGCGGACGTCCGCCAGCTCACGCCGGCGCAGACGGAACTCGTCGTGGCGCCGCACCTCGTCCCAGGGGAGCTCGGCCGGGGGCAGCGTGAGCCGGTGGTCATCAAGCATTTCGATTTCCACGACCAGCAGCCGCTCCTGCAGGCTGAGCCAGGCCAGGGTGTGCGGGACCTCGTCGAGCAACGGGCCGGAGATCTTGTCGTTGCTGTCGATTCCCTAAAGTCAACGCCCTGTAGACTTCCTCGCAGTCTCTCTCGCTAGGAAGTCACACGACGCGACTACGGATGGGATCTACGACATGACGCAACCACCAGCAATCGACCTGTGGCGAGACATTATCAGTGGTTGCCGAACAGATCTGACCCAACGCGGCCACAGCGTGGTCGAGTTGGACGATTGGCACAGCGTCTGGACTTTCCTCAACGCAGAGAGACGCAGCATTCCCGTTCAGTCAAGGCGCGTTTTCAGGTCCAAGGAGTTCGCTTGTCCAGGCGCGCATGCGCAGGCGCTCTCGGACATCGAGGCGAAGATCCGAGCCGGAGACGACCTCGCACCCCACCTGAGCAAGCGAACCAAGAATCTGGACGATTCGGACGCCCTGCTCAATCATTGGGGAATCTTCCATCTCCACATGGGCGAGACTATGGGTGACGACGGGTTCATCGCTCGTACGGACCATCTCCTGTTCTGCAGAGTCACCGAACGATCGGCCTATCTGATCGACGTGCACCCGCACAAGGATGCGTGGCCTCGCACCAAGTTGATGAGGATCATTCACGACAACTGGCCAGAGACGATTGCTCATTGGCGCGCCCATGGCGTGACCGGCGGTACGCTCTCGGACGCCGAGGTTGCCAAACTCAGAAACATGAACGGCAATCATCTCCTGTCGATGCCTGACGGAACGGTGTACTTCCCGCCGGGCGGCGGCACGACCTCGTCGGGGAGCAACCCACTCGACACAATGGCCGTGGACTGCCTGAAGAAATGGAGCACCACAGAGAGCCAACGGATCGTCAGAGACTGGCCGTCCATCCGAGAAGACGCTACCGCGGCGGGAGTCGATCTGGTGGCGCCGGTCGATTTGGCGCTCTGGTATAACGGAGCCGATTTTATCGCCCGTGTGGCTGAGCGGCGCTATCCAATCGAACTGCTCCAGCCCGGTGAATATTGCCCAGCCGTGACCGCAGAACAGATCGCTCGAATCTCCCGCAACCACGTTTAGGATGCCTAGCTGTCGATCAGCGTGAAATCTTCTTGAGAACCTCCGACCGCAGCGGCTGACCTCGACCGCCCTGCGGGCCGCCCGCCGCCGATCAGCCCCGCGCCTACGCGCTAGATCGTCCGTCCGAAGCCTGACTGTGGCCAGCACGACAGCGGTAACACCACGTGGCCTAGCCCAGAAGACCAAGGCGACATACAACAAGCTCGAAGCGGGCCAGACCTTCACTGTGTGGTTCTGAGCCTCGAACCAGTCCTGGAAGGGCGAGCGCGTCTACGGGACGATCATCCAGCCTGCGCCGCTCGAGGCACAGCAGGCGGTCGCCGGTTCGCCGCGGCGATAGCCTCCGCGCGGCAGGCGGGGAGCCGGGTGCCCCCTGGGCTGACGGCGCTAGCGACCGATCGCCGCCATCTGCATCGGCGTCAGCAGCGACTCCAGCTCGGCGCAGGGGCCGGTATGGAGTTCCGGCACGTTGAGGCTCGCGAGGCTGCCCGGCTGCAGGCGGATCGACTCTTCGCGCCCGCCGATCAGCTCGCTCAGCGTTGGTTCATGACCCACCAGCAGAACCGACTCCACGTCCGCCATCGACGCGTCTGCGACGATGCTGGACCGCCACCAGCCGACCAGCGAATCCACGTACTCGTTGGGCCGCTCCAGCATGAGGCCCTGGTGGACGATTTCCGCCGTCTGGCAGGTGCGGACGAGCGGGCTGCAGAGAGTGTCCACTGCGGCTGGACGCCCAGACGCCGCAGGCCGACCGCGCCGTCACGCGTGCGCCGGCAGCCCATCAGCGCGAGTGGTCGCAGCTCGTGCACGGGGCATTCGACACCCCGCGCCTCCGCCTCACCGTGACGCATCACTTGCAGTTTCACGCGCGCAGGCTACGCCCAGCATCAAAGGCGGTGGAGGATCCGCTCATGCCGCCAACGACCCCGAAGATCTGAAAGAGTGTATTGACGAGTTCATCGACGCCGAAGTCGGCGATCCGTAGACCCGCTCCTCGCCAGGTTCCGGCCTCTCGGTGGTCAGCCCAGAGAAGACGCGGCGAATCGCGGCCACGCCACCCTTTGACCTTGCTATCGCCTACCTGCACATGGTTCATCTCACCTTGATTCGTATCACGATGAACTGGAGTCAACATTTCCTAGGCCGGATAGCCTAAACCACGAGCGGCAACGATTGCAGTGGACCGGCCGGGAGTAACCGACATGCGGCCTCACGCCTTCATCAGATGGGGATGGAATCTCCTCAACGGCGCTTCGACCGTCGGATGGGTCGGCACGACTTTCGGTGTTGGTTGGAGTGTGGTGTTTGCTGTGGACGACCCGAACGCCTGGCGAATCGCCTTGGTCTCAGTGATCGGCGTGTTCTTGTTTCTCTTGATGACTGGGGTGACCGTTTGGCAGCGACGTGAGGAGTCCCGGGCACGAGAACAACTGATGGAGCAGCGACGAAGAGAGCGAGAGGAGTCCGAAGAACTCCAGCGGCGACTCAGCAGACTTGAGAATGAAGTTCGGTCAGCCGGGAGCCCAACGCGACTGTCAGGATCGATCGGACTTTCGACGTTCGAGCGCTCTCGACTGGAGGATGACATCGCCCTGATGAAAGAGGCTAGAGACCTTAAGCAGTGACCGCGGGAGCCGTCGCACATCAAGAGGCAAGAGATTGTCATCCCGCGCATGTTGCAAGGAGCTCGATTTGCAGACTCCATCAGCGCGACAACATGCTGGCCACATTCAGAAGACGGAACGTACCGCTTCGGATCAAGCAACCCTGTGCTAGGACGCGTCCAGCGAGGCCGTCGCAGCCGAGCCGCGTACGCGCGGCTCAGTCCACATCGATCAGGATCCGGCAGTGGTCGCTCGGACCCCACTCCCCAATAGCGTTCAGCGCTCGCGCGGTCACCTGCTCGTGAAAGCCGCGTGAGGCGAACACGTAGTCGAGCTGCGACTGGGCCGTCTCAGGCGATTGGCTCGTCGTGTGATATGTCGGCACGTTGCCCGAATCGGACGTCAGTCCCGCGGGCGTCGGCTCCGCCTGGCGACCGAGCGGAAACTGTGGCCCGACCAGCTCAACGCCGAGCGCCGCGAAGCGCTCGAAGACGGTCTGGTCGCGCGCCGCCAGCGACTGCGGCTCGATCGCGATGCCGCCGTAGACCATGTTCAGGTCGCCGGCGGCGATGATTCAGTGGCTGGCCGGATCGACATCGCCGATGAAGGCGGAGAGGTCGGAGAGGATCCGGTGTGCCGATCCGTCCGAATGTCCGACCCGGCACTTGCTACGCGTGGAGGGGTGCGGACTCATCCAGCGCGCGTACATCGAGACGGCGATGAACGGTTCGAACCGTTCGTCCTTCGGGACGACGCGGGCCGCGGCGATCATGCCGATCCCGCTGACCGCGAGCTCGTCCTCGACGGCTCAACCGATCGGGTTGAGGTTTTGGAACCACTCGACCTCAACCCACCGAATCAAGCCTTGCGCTTGGCCTCCTCCTTCTCGGTCGATTCGGTCTGTTCGACCTGCTCCTCCCAGTCGTCGGGGCGCTCGTCCTCGCCGCGCGACTGCCAGTACGCGTCGTGGTTGGCGTTGAGCTGATTGGCGTGGTTATCGAGGTCGCTCTGCTTGCCCATCTGCGGCTCCTTGAACCTATGCGACGGGAACTGCCCCCGTCTTTCCCTGCGACGGTATCTCGATCTTCGGGGCGCGGAGCGGGAAATCAGGGTGTCTGTTGCAGGGACATGGCCGCGTTGAAGGTCTGAGACTCAGTGCTCGTCCCGGTCGCGCGAACCCTGCCGGCCCCAGACGCCCAGCGCCAGCAGGCGCAGCAGCCCATGCAGGCACCAAGTCAGGGGCAGCTGCCAGCGCAGTCGTCGCAGCGCCCTACGCCCCCAGTCCAGCTCCTGTTCACGTCGTCGCTCGCGCCAGGGTGCGTCGGCCGAAGCCGGGGTCAGTCATGGGCCCAGGCCAGATACGCGTCGACGATCTGCCGTAACTTGGCCTTGGTGAGCCGCCCGGCGGAGCGGTCGCGCAGCGTCTGGATTTACTCCGCCAGGTCGATCGCGCCGTTGCTGTTGAGGTCGTATCCGGCACTGGCATTCGGCTCCACAGCCTCGCTAGCGTCAAAGGTGTCGACTCTGACACGAGCCAGCAGCGTCGTTCGATTGCCTATTGAGCCTCCGGAGGAGCCTGGAGACGTTGATCGGCTCATCACCGCCGGCCTCGGAGCAGTTCAAGATCTTGGAGCGCCTCGGCGCCGGCTCGACCGGAGCCGTGAGGCCGGCCTGGACCAGCGCGCCCGCCGGGCTGCAGGCCGCGAACGCGAACGTCGTCCCGCCAGTTGCCGACTCCGGCAGCGCGTCAGCCGGAGGTGCGGTCAGCCATAGGCCGAGGCCAGATAGGCGTCGACGATCTCCTTCAACTCGGCCTTGGTGATCCGCTCGGCGGCGCGGTCGGGCAGCGCCTGGATGTGCTCTGCCATGTCAATCGTGCCGTTGCCGTTGATGTCGTACTCGTGCGCCTTCAAGTCCGAACACCGCGCCGCTCATCGCCAGTCACCTTCGGCCGGCGATCGAACGCCTTCTCCATGATCAGGTGCAGTCGTTCCTCGGCGGCCCGTTAGGCGACGTTCGTTCGCTCCTCCAACAGCCTCCGCGCAAGCGCTCGCGCCTCGGTCAGGTTGCCGGCGAAGCGGTCGGCGGGGATCTCGTCGAGCGCGCCCAGCGAGCGCAACGCCGACTCGGCCGAGCCGTCCAGGCCGGCGATCACGCAGGGCGTGCCCTGCTCCGCCGCCGTCTCGAAGAGCTGCTCGATCACCATGACCGCGCTGTCGTCGAGGCTGGCGGTCTCGGAGAAATCGAAGATCACGACTTCGTGCTCCTCGATGTCGGCGCCGACGACGCGCACCAGGGCGGTCGCCGACGCGACCGTGAACCGCCCGCGCAACGCGACCACGCCGATCCTCGCCAGGTAGGGATCGTCGGGATCGCCTTCCAGCAACGGCACCGAGATCACGCGGTCCAGCTCCAGCCGCTCCGAGCGCACCGCGTTGGCCATGCCGGCGACGATCAGGCCGATGCCGACCGCGACCATCAGATCGACGAACAGGGTCAGCAGCAGGGTGAGCAGCATCACCACGACGTGACCCCGCTCGATCTCGAAGATGTGGCGGACGAAGCGCCAGTCGATGATCTCCCAGCCCATCTTCATCAGCAGTCCGGCCAGCACGGCCTGGGGAATTGGCTCGGTCACCGATCCGGCGCCCAGCACCAGTGCCAGGAACAGCCCCGCGACGATCACGCCCGAGACCGCGGTCCGGCCGCCGCCGCGGATGTTGACCACGGTCGTCAGCGTCGTGCCCGCGCCGGGCAATCCGCCGATCAGCCCCGAGACCGTGTTGCCCATGCCCTGGCCGATCAACTCCCGGTTGGGACGGTGCGTGTCGCGGGTGATCGAGTCGGCCACCAGCGACGTGAGCAGGGCGTCGATCGAACCGATCAGCGCGAGCACGAATGCGGCCTGGATCAGCAGCGGCCAGGCGTCGGAGGAGGCGTCGGGCCATTCGACGAAGGGCAGGCCCGAGGGCACCTCGCCGATCGTCGGCGCGCCGCTCAGCCAGAACAGGCCGAGCAGCGTACCGATGATCAACGCGGCCAGCGTGGGCGGACAGTAACTCCGAAACCGGCGCGGCCAGGCGATCGTCACCAGCAGCGTCACGATCGCAATCGCCAGCGCCTGGACGTTGATCTCCCCGAACGCGCCCGGCCAGGCGCCGATCAGACCCGCGAGGCTGCCCGACTCGATCGGCGCGCCCACGAACGGCAGCACCTGCAGCGCCATGATGATCACGCCGATGCCGGTCATGAAGCCCGAGATCACCGAGTACGGCGTATAGGCGATGAAGCGCCCGACTCGCAGGACGCCCAGCACGATCTGGATGAATCCGGCCAGCACCACGACGAGGAACGCCTCGGCCAGGCTGAACTGCAGGACCACGACCGTCATCGCGACCGCCATCGGCGCGGTCGGGCCGGAGATCTGCCCCTTCGTGCCGCCGAACACGGCGGCGAAGAAGCCCACCGCGATCGCCCCGTAGAGACCGGCCAGGGCGCCGCTGCCCGCGTCCTCGCCGCCGGCCAGGCCGACGGCAACGCCCAAGGCCAGCGCGATCGGCAAGGCCACGACCGCCGTCGTCACACCGCCGACAACGTCTCCGATCAGCTGGTTAACGCCGTACCCGCGGAATCCACTCACTGGTCAACGCCATTCGCCCAACAGCAGCTTCACCTGCACGCCGACCTTGCGGCCAATCATGCATCCCGGCGGTTCCCGATTGCGCTCAGGGGTGAGCCTTGCGGCGGTCGCTCCGTGGCTGACCTGAACCCGAGGCGGGCCCACCTCCGCAACCACCCCTGAGTATCCGACAAAAACCGCTACTGGTCGGTGTATGACCGTATGAGATCAGATGTAAGTTCGATGCAGTTCCGGCGCCGTGGTGCAGGCTCCGCTACGCGTGTCGACTACTCAGGGGGGATCGAGAGCGACCTCAGACTGCGGGATGCCCCGATCGTCGCACGACCCGCTCCTCCGCCGGCGAGGGACAAAGCCGCCGTGTCCGCCGAGAAGCTGACCTCGACCACCGCGACCGTCGCCGTCAGGAGGCCTGGTAGGCCCTCACGACCTCCAGCAGCTCGCTGTAGCCGATCTTGCTCGCGACGTAGTCGTTGAGCGCCCGGCGGTACTCGGAGACGTCGATCTTGCCGTTCGAATCGGCGTCGTAGCGGGCGGCCGCCCCTGTCAGCGATGCCGCCGGTTCCGGGGCCGCGACGACGGACACGTTGAACTCGGTGAACACCGACGCGCCAGACGGGTCCGCGGCGAAGACGAGCACGATTGCCGTGCCCTCGGAGACGCCGGTCAACGTCAGCCTGGAGCCGTCGGAAGCCACGTCGACCGTGACGATCGCATCGTCGTCGGGACCGCCCGTGATCGTGAGGGCGTCGCCGTCGGGGTCGTGGAAGACCCCGGCCAGCGAGACCTCGCGCGTCGCGCCCGCCTCGAGGCCGCTCACGTCGGCCAGCGTCGCCGAGACCGTCGGCGCCTGGTTGGCCGGCTCCGGGCCGGCGCCCGGTCCCGCCTCCGGCGCATCGCCGGCCGTTTCCAGCTCGCGCAGCGCCTCGGCCACGCGCTCCCAGCGGTTCCAGCCGCGGTCGGCGAGGTCCTGCGCCTCCGACGCCGTCATCGGCTGAAGCGAGGCGTCGGCGACCGACTGGCCCAGAGCCAGCAGGACGCGGTCCCAGCGGTCGGTGTGTGCCTGGTTGTGGGCGCAGCAAGGGTCGTCGCGCCACTGCCTGACGTCCGCGATCAGGCCGGCGTAGGGGTTCCCGGCATTCGGGTTGTGGACGACACCGAGGTCGCCGTCCGTGCCGCCGCTGCCGCCCCGCTGCGGCGGCACGTTGCCGGGGCTGCTCTGCAGGGCGCCTGCGGGCAGCGTGACCAGGGTCAGCAACACCGAGTCGCCGTCAGACCAGCTCAGGCCGGAGCCGGTCCAGGTCAGCACCCATGCGGTCTCGTTGGTCCACACATTGTTTTCGGCGATGCCATAGCTGACCAGGGCGTCCCTGACGAGGAACTGCCTCTCGTTGACGTACAGCGCCATGCGCGATCGCTCATTCGTCAGGTGATTCCTGTCAGTGGGCTCCCTGTCCAGGATGAGCTGGAGGGTATCTCCGTAGGCGACGTGCACCAGCTCGACAAGGTAAAACCCTCCGTGGTACACGAAGCCGTTGACCCCGAGCGCAGCGCTGCACGGCGGCTGCCCGGTCCTGTACCCACAGCCGAATCCATAGTCCACGGCCTTCACCGCGAGCGTGTCCGACCAGTTCTCGGTGGTCCCGGGCGGCAGGGTCGGGGGAGTCGGGGCGGTCGGGGAGGTCGTGGAAGGCTCCGTCAGGCTCAGCGAGACCGTGTCGCCGGCGGACCAGCTCAGGCCGGAGTTGTTCCAAAATAACCCGTCATTGGAAACGTTCACTGTGGTAACGAGTGCGTCTGCAAGGGCGAATTGACTGCTGCCGACGTGCAGCGTCAAGGCCGCCTTGAGGTCGGCCGGGACCGTCTTGTTGAACCAGAGAACGAGACTGCCACTTGAAGCAATAAGAGCGACTCTAGTGAGCCGATACTCCACGCCGCTGTACGTGAAGTCATTGTCCGTGAGGACACTCGTTGAAGTGCACTCAGATCCACTGGAAGTATCCTGGCAACCCACCGTGATCGCATTAATGGTCTGCACTGTCAGCGTGGCGGACCAGACGGTGGTGCTCTGTGCCTGGGCGGGCTGTGCGCCGGGGCCAAAGAAGACCGCCAGTGCAACCAGCGCGGCGGCCAGGAGGGGAAGCGGGAAGAGGCGGCGGGCTAGCCGCGCGGGCGCGCTATCTGCGGGGGGGGGGGGGTCTGCGGACGGAACGATCGGCGGTCGCTGCGACTGGTCATTCCGGCCCTGCCTTCCTGCGACTCGGCCGCGCCGAGCGTGCTGCCGGACCCTCGCGGAGCCGGAGCGATACGGCCTGATCTCGGATTATCCAACAGTTGCAAGCAATGGTGGGTGTGTATCCGTATCAGTTGTCATGCAATCTGGATGCAGTCCGGGAATTGAGACACGAGCGCCGGCGGGGCGGAGGCGAAGCGGGCTGATCGGGAACCGAGCGAGCGCGAGGATGCCACCCGCCACAGCGCCGAGCGCCTCCCCGTGGACGGAGACCGCTCTTCGTCCAGCGACGGGCACTGTCCGGCTACTCGTCAAGATCCTGGGCCAATCCTTGGTTGAGTCGGATCCAGGCGTTGGCGTTCTCCATCGTGAAGACCCGCGGCTGCAGGCGGGCCGCGAACTGACCGAAGATCAAGCTGGGGTCATCGACCCCAAAGCGCTCTCGCATCCGCTCTTCACCAGGGACCAGATTGATCAGCTGGCTCAAGGCGTACCAGCCCTGGTGAAACGGCAGGGTGTCGATGGCGAACAGGATCTCGCCCCGGCTGATCGCTTGAAGCACCTCGTTGCTCTGATCGAACGTGGCCAGCACCACCGATTCGCCGGTTTCGGCGATCGCATCCCGCCCGGCCAGACCGATCTGGGTGTTGAGCGTGACGATCGCAGCAATCTTCGGCATGCCCTCGGCTCGTAGCCGCGAGGCGATGGCGGCGGTCGATGCGGCGAGGTCGGCAACCCCCGATTGTGCGACCGACAGTCGTTCGACCTCCCCGGCGTAGGCTTCCGCCACGCCGTCGCAGCGTTCCACGAGGCCGACGTTGGCGGCCTCGTGGATCACGCACAGCAGTGTGCCGGCGACCCCGTGGCGATTGAGCCTCACACCCGCCTCCCGACCCGCGTCGACCTCATCGACGCTGTGGTGGCGTGAGCTGCCGACGCGCTCGAAGTCGTTGAGACCCGAGTTGAACGAGACGACGGACACCCCGGCCGCCCGCGCTTCGGAGACTGCCTCAATCAAGCCGTCCGGATCGGGCAGCGTGACGGCGATCCCGTCAGCGCCATTGTCCACGCACTCGCGAATGTGCTGGGCCTGATCAGTCGCGGTGACTCCCGTTCTGACCCGAACCTCGATTCCGACCAATGCCTCTACCCGGACGGCGGCGGTGCGTACCAGGTTCCAGAACTCCTCATCGCCCGGCTGTTCATGCGTGACCATGCAGAAGAAGCTGATCTCTGCGGCTTCGGTCGCCGGGCGATGCGCGACCGTCACCGTGGTGGGACTGCTGCTGTACCAAAGGCCAAGCTCGGCATCGGCCTTCAAGTAGCGGGCGCTCGGCAGCTGCACCTTGCCCCAACCCTGGTCTTGCAACTGCTGGACCCCGATCTCCACACGCCCGTCGTCGAGCTTGCGTGCGTTGACCCGGACTTCGGTGCTGCTTGACTGCTGCGCCACGGCAAGCGCGATCAAACCTGCGATCGCAACCAGCGCCGCACTGACGATTACCGTTCGTTTCATCCACGCCCTCCCGAATCCATTGGCCGAGCTGAGCCATCGTGTCGATTGGGACCCGTCCCGGCGGAGTTGAAGATCGCTTCGGTACATTCCAAGTGGAACCCGCAAGTGCCGGAGCCGCCCTCGAAGCGCTGATGAACCGCGCTGGGATCATCCGCCGGTGGCTGGCCCGAAGCGGGCGGCGTCCGGTTGAGGGACCGGACCGCCAACACGGTCAGTGCAGTGGCCAGGAGCGGGAGCCGGAAGCGGCGCAAGGCGAGTCGAGCGCGCGGTTCGTCTGCAGGAGAGGGGCACGGCCGGCCCGTGATGTGGGGCGGGCGTCTCGAAACACACTTCAGTCGAACGATCATGCCCTGCGCTCGCTCAACTTCGGCCGTGCCGGGCGTCCTGCGGCCTCTCCCGGGACCCGGAACGACGCTGTTCGTCAGGGCATTATCCAGCATCGCCGGACAATGCAGTGTGACCATCCGTATCTCTTTTTGTGTACTTGTGATGCAGTTCGACGATTGAGATGCAGAGGCCGGCGCCGGCGCGGTTGAGGCGAGTGAGAGCCCATTGTTGGCCGAGCAAACCTCTGGGCGCTGAGCCCTATGGCGCAGGCTCGACCGCGGTTCTCGGAGCTGCGTCCCGGCCCCGAAGTATCCTGCAGTTGGAGCGGAACAAGGGTGGACATCCGTATCTCCCCATGTGTGACATCGGTGCAGACCCGGTCCCGGTCGACTCCACAGTTCGAGCCGGAGCTGGCCAATGGCAACAGCGCGGCGAGGAGGTGACGGTGGCGTCCAGCGACTTCCGGCCCCTGGCGTTCCGGTCGGGCGAAGGGGTCCGTGCGCCCGACGGCGACGTGGTCGCCCGGTTACTCGAACAGGCCGGTCCCGACCTGCGCCGCTGGGGGCACGCCGGTCACGAGGTCTCGCTCGAGCGGGCGGTTGCCTACTTCGCCGATCCGGGCCGGCTGCGCTGCACGTTCTGGTGCGAGACCTGCCACGTCGCCCATGTCGTGCTGTTGCCCTCAGACGGGAACTGATCTCAGTCTCGGCTCAGTCGCCGGCGACGACGATCAGCCCGAGGTCGTGCGCGTGCAGGCCGCAGATGTGGCCCTCGCACTCGGCCTCCACCGACTCCAACTCGACCCACTGGCCGGCGGCTGCGTCGTAGCCGTGCAGCGCCTGATCCTCGCCTCCCGGCAGACAGACCGTGAGCGGCGCGTCGCCCTTGAGCCGGCGGGTCCAGTTGTAGAGGTTGTAATGCTGCTCGGGGTAGACCGCCCAGACCGCCAGTTTGACGTTCGGCCCGCGTGGTCGGTTGACCGAGGCGCGGCCGCCGATATCGGGACTCGCGATCAAGGCCGTGTAGACGCTGAAGGCGGTCTCGCTGACCGGCTCGTCCAGGCCGGCCCGCACGTCGGGGATGCTGAGCCAGCCGCAGCGCTCGGCCGCGGGCGGCGTCCAGCGCTCCCAGGTCCAGGGGCGGATCTCGTCTCTCATGTCGCACGCGCCGCGCCCGATCGGGAACCACCACTCGGTCGCGCCTTCGTCGGCAATCGCGGTCAGGATGACCGGTAGGCCGTCAGCACCTGGAACATCTCACCGTAGGTGAGCTTCCCGTCGGAGTAATCGCTGAGCGCCCGGCGCCACTCCGTCGCGTCGATCGAGCCGTCCGAGTTGGCATCGTAGCGGGCGGCGATCGCGGTCAGCTCGCTTGACGGCGGCTCCGGTTCCGGCTCCGGCGTCGGCTGGGACGCCGGAACCACCGAAACGCTGAAGTCGTCTCCGACCCGGTTGCCGTCCGCGTCGCGGGCGGTCACGCTGATCGTCGCCTGGCCCTGGGCCACGCCGGTCAGGGTCAGGCTGGAGCCGTCGGCGGCGACCGCAACCCTGGCCGCCGGGTTGGACGAGCCGGCGCTGATCGTCAGCGCGTCGCCGTCGGGATCGCGGAACACGCCGGAGAGCGAGACCTCGCGCGTCACGCCCGCTTCCAGGCCGGAGAGGTCCGTCAGGGCCGAGGCCACCACCGGCGCCGCCTTGACCGTCACGGTGAAGGCGTCGGACGCGGTGCCGCCGTTGCCGTCGTCGGCGGTCACCGTGACGGTGGCCGTGCCTCTGCTCTTGGCCGTCAACGTCAGGCTGGAGTAGTCGGCCGCGACCGACACCGTGGCAACGGCCTCGTTCGAGGATGCAGCGGTGATGGTCACGCTGTCGCTGTCGGCGTCGCGGAACACCCCGGCCAGGGAGATCTGCTTCGTTCCGCTCTCGGTGACGACGGTGGCGTCGACGATGGCGTTGGACACGATGGGCGCCCGATTGCCCGGCTCGGGGGCCTTGGCGACCTCCACCTCGAACGCGTCGCTGACCCGGTTACCGTCGCTGTCCTCCGCCGTGACGGTGACCGTCGCCGTGCCCTCGGCCACTCCGGCCAGCGTCAGCTTGGAGCCGTCCGACGCCACCGACACCGTGGCCTTGGTTTTGTCGGAGGAGGCGGCGCTGACGGTGAGCGGATCGCCGTCGGCGTCGCGGAACACGCCGGACAGCGAGACATCGCGCGTCGCGCCTGCTTCCAGGCTGGAGAGGTCTGGCAGGGCCGAAGCGACGAGCGGCGCGGCCTTGATCTTCACTGTGAAGGTGTCGGACACGGTGCCGCCGTTGCCGTCGTTCGCGGTCACAGTGATGGTGACCGCCCCACGGGCCTTCGCCGTCAGCGTCAGACTGGAGCTGTCTGATGCGACCGACACCGTAGCTTTGGCCTCGTCAGAGGACGCGGCCGTGACGGTCAGGCTGTCGCTATCGGCGTCGCTGAACACGCCGGAGAGGGAGACCTGTTGCGTCCCGCTCTCTCGGACGATGCTCACGTCGGCAATGGCGCTGGCCACCGTGGGCGCGCTGTTGGCCGGGTTCTGCTGCCCGCCGGACTCGATCTCCCGCAGCGCCGCCGTCGCCTCTACCCAGCGGGTCCAGCCTCGGTCGGCGAACTGCTGGGCCTCCGATGCGGTCATCGGCGTCAGCGACGCGTCCGCCACCGTCTCCCCGAAGGCCAGCAGCGTTCGATCCCAGCGTTCGGTGTGGTCCTGGTCGCTGGCGCAGCACGGATCGTTGCGCCACTCCTTGATCTTGGCGATCAGAGCGGCGAACCGCCGGACGACCTCCACTTCGATGGTGTAGCTGGCGCGGTTGCCGTCGCTGTCCTGCGCTGTGATGGTGACGGTTGCTGAGCCCTCGGCCACCCCGGTGAGGGTCAGGCTGGAGCCGTCCGACGCCACCGACACCGCGGCCTTGGCCTCGTCGGAGGATGCAGCGGTGACGGTGAGCGGATCGCCGTCGGCGTCGCGGAACACTCCGGACAGCGACACGTCCTGCGTCGCCTCTACCTCCAGGCCGCTCACGTCGGCGATAGACGAGGCCACCACCGGCGCGGCCTTGACCGTGACGGTAAAGGCGTCGTCCACGGTGCCCCCGTTGTCGTCGTCCGCGGTGACCGTGATCGTCGCTGAGCCCCGGCTCTGGGCCGTCACCGTCAGCGTGGAGTAGTCGGCCGCCACCGACACCGTGGCCGCAGCCTCATCATCGGACCCGGCGCTAATGGTCAGGGAATCGTTGTCGGCGTCGCTGAACACCCCGGACAGGGATACCTGGTGCGTCCCGCCCTCGTTGACGATGGTGGCGTCGGCGATGGCGGCGGCCACGGTGGGCGCCTGGTTGGACGTGTCGTCCTGTCTGCTGGACTCGATCTCCCGCAGCGCCGCCGCTACCTCCACCCAGCGCGTCCAGCCTCGATCGGCGAACTCCTGGGCCTCCGCCGCCGTCATGGGCTCAAGCGACGTATCGGCCACCGTCTCACCGAAGGCCAGGAGCGTCCGATCCCAGCGGTCGGTGTGGTCCTGGTCGTTCACGTACCTCCAGTCGTTGCGCGACGCCTTCATCCTGGCGATGAGGTTGGCGTATCTGTCCCCCACCAGTGGAGCTGTTCCCCTGCCCCCGAACACCCAGGGTCGGGCCTGCTTGATCGAAAGCTTGTTGGCGCTCGTGATCTTGAACTCGATCTCCATCGCGAACGGCTCGCCGCCCGCGGGCTGGTACAACGCCGCGAACCGGTCGTGGATGGCGCTCAGGTGCCCGCGCAACTGGCTCATCTGCGCGTCGCTCATCAGGGGCGCCCTGGATTCCTGCTGGTTGGAGTAGGTCAGGACTTGGTAACCGCCGTCCGCCAGCAGCAGGATTGCTTCCGGCACCGAGTGCGCCTCGGGGTTGGTGACCAGGTCCTCGCCGACCTGTGTGTTGACGTAGTAGGCCCCCTCGCGCCCGCTGAAGGGGTCGAAGCTGACGGCGACGCCGTTGGCCAGTTCGTCGGAGTAGTTGGGATGCACCAGGACGCCCATCGCGGTCTTCGTATGGTCGATCCGGTGGAAGTCGCGTTCGACGAAGGCGCGGAAGTTCCAGAGGCTCGCCCAGACCGCCTTGATCGACTTGTCGATGCCGTCCTCCTCGGTCTCGTCCGGGTCCTGGGTCTTGGAGCTGTACAGTCCCGCGCCGCTGAAGCCGGGCAGGTCCTCGTTGTTGGTGCTCGACCGGTAGCGCAGCGATTGCCCCTCCGGGTACGTGGCGTGCATCGCGGTCAAGGCGTCGATGATCCACTGCGGGCTCT
Source organism: Dehalococcoidia bacterium (assembly GCA_965204335.1). Lineage (GTDB taxonomy): Bacteria > Chloroflexota > Dehalococcoidia > Bin125 > Bin125 > Bin125. The sequence goes on from OZ241982.1 coordinate 2,432,909, forward strand.
CCGCGTCCTTGATCGCGTCGCGGAGGTCGTCCAGCATCTCCTCCTGGATCTCGTAGTCCGCCCGGAACTTCGGGTGCGCCAGGAGCGCCGTGACGACGGCGCTGAGCTTGGTGCCGGCCGGCAGCGTGAACTTGTCCTCCTCGGCCCACTTCTTCTTGCCGAAGAGGGTCTCCTCCGCCAGGCCGGCGTGCTTCATGAATTCGTCGTAGAAGTAGAACGGCACGGCGAACCCGTCGGGCACGGTCGCCTCGGGGAAGTCCAGCTTGCCCAGCACGGCCACGTTGGCCGCCTTGACGCCGAAGGCGTCCCAGTCGTCGAAGCCGACCTCGCTGAGCGCGGTGATCGCGGTGACCGAGAGGTCCCGCTCCGGCGTCTGGGCCTGCGCGGGGCGGGAGGATTCGTAGTACGCATCCACTTCCGCCTTGGTGGCGGCGCGCAGCGTGTACCCGTTCTGGGTCACCGTGTATTGGACGTGGCTGCCGATCAGGTCATCGAGATCGGAGTCGTCCAGGGCGTCGCGGATGAAGGCGTTGGGAATGTCGTCCTGCACGGCGCGCAGGTTGACGTGGGAGAGCGGTGTCTGGGGCACCGTGGTGATGATCCCGGCGACTCGGGGCAGGTCGTTGGGCAGCGCCTCGTAGATCACGATGTCACGAGGATTGGGGCGTTCGTCCCCCGACATGACCCGCAGGTAACCGTAGCCCTGGCCCTGGTTGAGGGAGATCACGTCGAAATCGGGGAAGATGTCTTCTTCCAACAGCACGTTGACCCGCGAGGCGTCGTAGAGCGCCTGCTCGCGGTGATAGCGCGGCAGCGCCCTCTGGGGGAGCGGGTGGTAAGCCAGGTTGTTCTCGAGGAACGGCATGCTCGCGGCTAGCACCTCATTCGCGCGGGCGATCCACCAGAAGGGGCGAGCTTCCCCGGGCTGGAACTCGAAGCGGTAGACGCCCAGCGAACCGTCCGGCGCAATCACATTGGGGTGATAGACAACATCGCCCCGCATCGCCGAGTCCATCAGCGGCCAGAGCTCTCGGTCCAAATCTATGTCGTCGAGGAAACGGTGGTGGATCTGGTTGGTTTTCGTGTTCATGAAATAGATGACCGGATGCTCGGCCATGAAGATATAGAACTTAACGAACTGCAGATCGTCGAGATGGTTGTCCCCGACGTACATCGTGCCCTGGAAGGACAGCCGCTCGAAGGTCTCGTGGTCGGGTATGGCCACGGTTCCAGCTCTGAAGCTGATCACGCTGGCGCGGTTCAACGGGTTCCTGGTTCCCAGGTCCTGCAGTTCCGTGAGATCGTCGATGCAGTCCCCGTCCACGTCGCCAGGATTGGCGACCTGGTACTTCTCCACCCGGTAATGCGCCGCGGGAAGCGAGGCCAGCTGCTCCGTCAGCGTGGTCGTGCCGTCCTGGCCCAGCGTCACCGAGACGGGGATCTCGAAATCTGCGTCCAGATCGGGCCGCACGTAGAGCACGAAGTAGTCGGCGGTCGTGGACGTCACCACGATCGGGACCTCCGAAACATCCACCGCCACCGCTTGGACGCCGCATGTCCCGCGCGCCGGCGCCCGGATTGTCCCGCGCAGCGTGGCGCCGGCGATGCCGGCGGCCAAGGCGTAGTTGCCAGCCTTGAAACTGCCGTGATCCTGCAACGAGTAGGTTGCGCTCACGTCATAGGAACCCGCCGCCACGTCATAGGGCGCCGCCGCCGCGGCCGGGAACGTTCCGCTCACCGCCAGCCCCCCGGCCCGGAAGTCCGCCAGCTCACCCGGCAGCACCCCGGTTCCCTGGGCGCTGCCGGTGTCGAAGGTGGCCGTGGTGGTTCGGTCAGCCAGCCGCGAGTTCACCTGCACGCCGCTGATGGCCGTGATCGCGCGGGGCGTGATGTCTCCGCTCACGCTGAAGGTCACGGCGTAGTTGCCGGCGTCCGCGCCGCCCACGCTGGACCCGCTGATGGCCAGGCCCGTTCCCGCGTCCGCCGAGGCGTAGGTTCCGCCGCTGACCGTCACCACGTCGCCGCTCACGATGTCCCCGGCGGCGAAGCTGCCGGCCAGGCTCGCCGGCGCCGCCGTCGTGCCGTCGTATCGCTTGTTCACCCCGGTGGCGGTGTAGACCGCCGCTTTGGGCGTGATCGTGTACGTCGTCACCGCGGGACCGGCCGGCAGGGCGTACTTGGTCGCATAGGCCGGCGCGATCGCCAGCGTGCCCAGGTTGATGGTGTACGTTCCCGCGTCATCGCCCGGCGTCCGGCCCAGGCGGCCCGAGACCACGTCGCCGGCCGCGTCGCCGTCCACCAGCCCGCTCACCGTGTAGCTCATCGCGTCGGTGCCGCCGTACACCCGCGTGGTGTTGGCCGGCGTGATCGACAGCCGACGCGGCCCCCCGATGTAGCAGGTCAGTTCCGCAGCGTCGCTGGACGGCTGTCGCCCGTCGGCGGTCTCGTAGACCGCCTTCACGCTGACGCTGGCCGTCTTTCCGGTCGGGAAAGCGCCCAGCCGGTACACCACCGTGCTGCCGATGATCCGCCCGCCCTCGGTGCTGCCGTCGGGCAGGGTCAGCCGGTAGTCGTAGGCGTAGGTCTCACCGCCGGACCATTCCGGAGCGTTCCAGAGAAAGGCCACCCGCTCCGTCTGCGTAATGCAGCGCAGGTTGACCACCAGCGGCGGCTCGCCGTCCTGGGCCTGGGCCGGTCCCGGCCCCCACAGCAGCAGCACAGCCAGCCCGGCCAATGCGCCCGCCAGCGTCGCCGCCGTCCACCGGGGCGGCGAGGGAGCGAAGCGGAGGATGCCGGGCGACGTTGCTGTCGACATGCCGTTGCTATGTCCTCGTCCAGGGGTACCGCTCTCGCACTCTTAGGTGGCCGCCCGGCTGCCCAGCCCTTGCCACCGTCGCCACCGGGCTGCGCGGGCCTGCCGCCGGGGCAAGGCGGAGGGCCCGCGTCAGCTACTGGCCTCCCACCCTCCGATGGATACCCACGGGAGGTTGCGGGGGCGCTCGGGCAGCGTGCGGAGGAGGTGGTGCATCAACACAGTGCTCTCCTGTCTTGGCGGGGAAACCGACCCTGATTATCCGACACCCGTCGCTAGCCGTGGGTGTACGTCCGTACAAGTTTGGATGCAGTTTCAGTGCATAGCTAGGAGTCCATTCCCCGTGCTGGATCGTGCGCGGCCGGGGTCAGGACGCCCGGTAGGCGGTCAGCACCTGGAACATCTCGCCGTAGCTGAGCTTCCCGTCGGCGTAGTCGCGGATCGCCCGGCGCCACTCGGTCACGTCAATGGCGCCGTCCGAGTTGGCGTCGTAGCGGGCGGCGACCCCGGTCAGCTCGCTGGACGGCGGCTCCGGTTCCGGATCCGGCGTCGGCTGGGGCGCCGTCACTACCGAGACGTTGAACTCGTCCCCGACCCGGTTCGCGTCCGGGTCGCGGGCGGTCACGCTGATCGTCGCCTGGCCCTGGGCCACGCCGGTCACGGTCAGGCTGGAGCCGTCGGCTGAGACCGCAACCCTGGCCGCCGCCGGGTTAGACGAGCTGGCAGTAAACGTCAGCGCGTCGCCGTCGGGGTCGCGGAACACGCCGGACAGCGAGACCTCGCGCGTCGCTCCCGCCTCCATGCCGGAGAGGTCCGGCAAGGCCGAGGCCACGACCGGCGCCGCCTTGACCGTCACGGTGAAGGCGTCGGACACGTTACTGCCGTTGCCGTCGTCGGCCCTGACCGTGATCGTCGCCGCGCCTCGCGAGCGCGCGTTCAGGGTCAGACTGGAACCGCCCGCGGCGACCGTCACCGTGGCCACGGCGGTGTTCGAGGAGACCGCGCTGATCGTCAGCGCGTCGCCGTCCGGATCCCGGAAGGCGCCGGCCAGGGAGACCGTCCGGGCTCCGCCGGCGTGGACGATGACCAGGTCGGCCAGCGCAGCGGAAACGACCGGCGCCTGGTTGGCCGGCTGCTGGAGCGGCTGCGGGTCCGCCTGGATTGGCTGTGGCGTCTCCAGTTCGCGAAGCGCCTCGGCCACGCCCGCCCAGCGGCTCCAGCCGCGGTCCGCATAGCCCTGGGCCTCCGCCGCGGTCATCGGCTCAAGCGTCGTGTCGCCGACCGTCACGCCGAAGGCCATGAGCGTCCGGTCCCAGCGTCTGGTGTGGTCCTGGTTGCTCTCGCAGCAAGGGTCGCTGCGCCACTGCCGGATCTGCCCGATCAACGAGGCGTGGGGGTCGTCTGTTGCCCCGGCGCTCGGATCGCTGGATGCCATGACCTCGACCAGGCTGACCGGTACCCGGTCGCCGACCCGCCAGAAGAAGTCGGGATCGCGCCAGGTGCGATCGCCGAATCCCGAGACCGGGTATTCCGCCCCTCCGATCCGCAGGCGCAGGTCTCGATTGCTCGGCAGCGGCTGATTCAACAGTAAGCGCAGGGACCGCTGATAGACCCGCACCGGCTCCACGTGCCACGAGTAGTATTCGTCGAAGCGAATCAGCGCGCGCACCTCGTAGCTCACGCCGCCGAGCGTGAACCGATGCTCGGCCAGCCCGCCCGCGCAGGCCGCTCTCGGACCCCAGGTCCAACAGCCCAGGCCGTATGAGTGGGCCGTCTGCTGGACCGTCAGCGTGGTCGACCAGAGCACCTGCGGCTCCGTTTTCGCCGGACCGCTCGGCGTGGTCGCCTGGGCCGTCGCCCAGGCGCCGGGCACGTTGCGATTCCAGCCGCGCACGCGCAGGTCGTAGGTCGTGCCCGGCTGCACCGCGCGGATCGTCCGCGCGTGCTGGAAGCCGAAGTGGATCGCCGCCACCGTCCAACCGCTGGACGGGTCGCCGGGCGTGCCCCGCTGGTCGGGCGCCGACTGCTCTTTGTATTGCACCTCGTAGCCGGTCAGCGAGTAGCGCTGCTTGATGAACTCGTGCTCGTCGTCGGGCGACGGCGCCGTACTGCCCGTCGGCGCCTTCCAGCTCAGCCGCAATCGATCGGCCGCTGGCGAAGCCTGCAGTTCACGCGGTGCGTTGGGACCGTCGTTGTCGCGCATCGTGAGGATGATCGATCCATGGATCAGCCACATGTCCACCTCGTAGGGCGGGTCGATTTCCAGTTCGAACTGGTCGCTCTCCTTGTCGTCGTCTTCATTGATCGAAAAGCGGAGGCTGCCGGACGTCCCCCCGGCCGGGATGGTGATGCTGCCCAGGGGGCCGATGTCAGTGGCTTCGGCGGTCTTCAGTTCCGTGGTCAACGTAAACGTGTGACTGCGAACGGCAGGCGCGACCAGGACCACCTTGACCGTCGCGGTGCTGCCTTCCGGCACCGTCAGGTCGGCCACAGTCCCATTGACGTACATGACCGCCCGGTTCTGGCGGTAGATCTGCGTGACGTAGGTCTTCGTCGTCATGCCGTCGGCGGCCGTGACCTTCACATTGATCGTGTTGAAACCGATGTCGAGCGACATGGCATGGCTGGGCGAGCCGCTCGTGGCCGACTGCAGACTCGTTCCCTTGCCGATTTCGATCGTCGCGCCGCCGTGCGACGCGGTCGCCCGGACTTCCACATATCGAAACCCCTCGACCAGGTGGGCGGAGTAACTGGTCTGGTCGCTGCTGAATGTCGTGCCATACAGCGGCTCCCCGGCCAGGAACGTGTGCGGCGAATCCCACTTGATGTCGGCGTCATCCTTCACACGCCACTCGAGGCCGCTGAGATTCGCGTTGTTGGACGCTTGCGCGCCGGCCGAGGGACCGGTGAGGGAGAGCAGCGCGGCCAGCAGCAGGGCCAGGCCCGTGGCCGACCAGGCGCAGCGGATCAGTCGGTTCGACCGGGATCGATTTGGCTTCTCTCCGCGGAGAACAGCGCTCGATGGGTACTTCACGATCAGTCTCCTCTCACTGAATGTCCTGCCGACGAATCCAACGGCCAGGCGCCGGAAACGTTCAGGGAGTATCGAACACTGGCTACGCGTTTTGGGTGGCGCTCCGTGCATGAATCGATGTAGTTTCGATGCAATATGGCTGCGATTCATCGGCCGCCGCTGGATTGGCGCTCTCCCCGGCGAAGCACTCGCGGCCGCCGGCGCAGTTCAAGCGGGCGGCCCGCCCGTCGCCCGCGCGGCTGGGGCTCGGCCGTCGAGGCCGCCCTGTGGCGCGCACGCTCTCTCCAGCCATCGACCCACCCGCTCGCGGCGGCCTTGAGCGCGCGGAGGGCGAAGCCTCTCCGTGTCGGCGTCGTGTTGCGTGCGGTGGTCCCGGCCATGTCACCGGGTGAGCGACGCGGTCGCCCTCGTCGTCGAGGGCGCGGAGGCACGGTTCCGGCCTTCTGCCTGCCGGCTCCGAGCGACGCCGTGCCGCCGCACGCGCACCGCCGGGCCTCCTACTCGATCGTGATGTGGACCGTCTCCGCCGGCCCCAGGCCGTGCTCGTTCTTGGCCTGCACGCTGATCGCGTAGGTCGCGCCCTGAACCAGCTTGCGGATGACCACATACCGCTTCTTGGGGCCGCGGTGCCGCTTGTCCACCTGCTCGTCGCCTCGCGAGACGATCACCTGGTACCTGCCGACCTCGCCGCCGTCCGTCGGTGGGTCCCACTGGACCTTCACCCTGTTCGGGTTCGTCTGTCTGAGACTCAGGTTGCGCACCTGGCCTGGGACTTCGCTGGTCGGCTCGCCGCCTTGCCCGCTGCTCTCGCCTCCCAGGTACTGTCCTTGGTTTTCGGGCACCGACTCCGGCCTCGACAGCCCGACTTCGGTCTGAGCGCTCCAGGCCACCTGGTGCTCCGGTGGATAGAAGACGAACAGGGTCTCGTCTCCGTGCTGGGGATTGACGGGTATGTCGCCATTGGGGTCGACCTGGAGGACGTTCGTTGCATCCTGGAGCTCCAGCGTCAACCCCGCAATGGGCAAGCGGATGTCCTCGTAGAGCGTGTCGGCCATCTCTGGCGCGACCCAGAACACGACCGCGTTGTTGCCGTAGGAGCGGTCGCCCTTGTACAGAGCCTTGACCGTGTACTCCGTCCCGTCGACGGTGAACAACTTGGTCGTCAGGCCGGTGCTGCAGAACTCCGTCCCCGCCGGGTAGAAGTCGTCCGAGGTCTCGGGGCATGTTCGAACTCTCCGATAGGCGCAGCGGGACGGTCCCTCGGTCGCGGTCAGGATGACCGGTAGGCCGTCAGCACCTGGAACATCTCACCGTAGGTGAGCTTCCCGTCGGAGTAATCGCTGAGCGCCCGGCGCCACTCGGTCGCGTCGATCGCGCCGTCCGAGTTGGCGTCGTAGCGTGCGGCGATCGCGGTCAGCTCGCTGGACGGCGGCTCGGGTTGCGGCTCCGGCGTCGGCTGGGGCGCCGCCACTACCGAGACGCTGAACTCGTCCCTGACCTGGTTGCCGTCCGGGTCGCGGGCGGTCACTCTGATCGTCGCCTGGCCCTGGGCCACGCCGGTCAGAGTCAGGCTGGAGCCGTCGGCTGAGACCGCGACCCTGGCCGCCGGGTTGGACGAGGCGGCGCTGATCGTCAGGGCGTCGCCGTCGGGGTCGCGGAAGACGCCGGAGAGGGAGACCTCGCGCGTCGCGCCGGCCTCCAGGCCGGAGAGGTCCGGCAGGGCAGAAGCGACGAGCGGGGCGGCCTTGACCGTCACGGTGAACGCGTCGGACACGGTACCGCCGTTGCCGTCCTCGGCCCTGACCGTGATCGTCGCCGCGCCTCGGGAGCGCGCGTTCAGGGTCAGACTGGAACCGCCGGATGCGACCGCGACCGTGGCCACAGCTGTGTTCGAGGAGACGGCGCTGATCGTCAGCGCGTCGCCGTCCGGATCCCGGAAGGCGCCGGCCAGGGAGATCGTCCGGGCTCCGCCGGCGTGGACGATGACCAGGTCGCCCTGCGCGGCGGAGACGACCGGCGCCTGGTTGGGCGGCGGGTCCTGCTGTTGTTGTTGCGGGGCGGCCACCGACACGTCAAACGTGTCGCTGACGCGGTTGCCGTCTGAGTCCTGGGCGGTGACCGTGATGGTGGCCGTGCCTGCGGCCATGCCGGTCAGCGTCAGCTTGGACCGGTCTGAGGCCACGGTTACGGTGGCTTTGGCGTCGTCCGATGAGGATGCGCTGATAGTCAGGCGGTCATTATCGGCGTCGCTGAAGACGCCGGCGAGGGAGATGTCCCGGGTCTCTTCCTCTTCCATGCTCACGTCGGCGAGGGCCGATGCCACCACCGGCGCGGCCTTCACCCTGACGGCGAAGGCGTCCGACACCGTGCCGCCGTTGCCGTCCTCGGCGGTGACGGTGATGGTGGCTGTCCCCCGGCTCTTGGCCGTGAGCGTCAGGCTGGAGTGGTCGGAGGCAACGGACACCGTGGCAACGGCCTCGTCGTCGGACGCGGCGGTGACGGTCAGGCTGTCGCTGTCGGCGTCGCTGAACACGCCGGAGAGGGAGACCGTCTGCGTCCCGCTCTCGTTGACGATGCTTGCGTCTCCGATAGCGCTTAACACCGTGGGCGCGGTGTTGGCCGGGTCCTGCTGCCCGGCGGACTCCAGCTCCCGCAGCGCCTCGGCCACCTCCACCCAGCGGCTCCAAGCACTGCCGCGGTCGGCGAAGCCCCGGGCTTCAGCCGCCGTCATCGGTGTCAGCGTCGCGTCGGACACTGGCTCCCCAAAGGCGAGCAGCACCCGATCCCAGCGGTCGGTGTGCGCATCATCACTCGTCCACTGGGGGTCGTTGCGCCACTGGCGCACCTGCGCGATTAGAGCGGCGTACTCTGCGACCACCGACACGTCGAACGCATCGCTCACGCTGCTGCCGTCGCCGTCTTGCGCCGTAACCGTTATCGCCGCCGAGCCTTCCGTCACCCCTGTCACCGTCAGGTTGGAGCCGTCGGATGCCACTGCCACTGTGGCCACGGCTTCATCCGAGGACGCGGCGGTGATGGTCAGCGCGTCGCTGTCCGCGTCGCTGAACACGCCGGACAAGGAGATGTCCTGCGTGCCGCCGACTTCCAACCCGCTCACGTCGGCGAGGGCAGAGGATACTACCGGCGCGCCGTTGGGCGAGTCCGAATCCTGCGTATCCGAATCCTGCGGCTCAGTGTCAACCGTGGAAGACAACTGCAGTCGTACCGGCGACCGCGCCTGTTGAGACTGTCGTTCTTGCTCCTCCATCATCTCCCTGCTGGCCTCTATGTCCCGCAGCGCGTCTGCCACCGAGACCCAGCGATGCCAGGCGCTGCCACGGTCGGCGAAGCCCTGCGCCTCGGCCGAAGTCAAGGGCTCAATAGTCGTGTCTTGCACCGTCTCGCCGAATGCCTTCAGCGCCCGGTCCCAGCGGTATCTGTGATCTTTGTGTCTCGCCCACTCGGGATTGTTGCGCCACTTGTACATCTTCGTGACGAATGCGGAGTAGTCATGGGTCGCGCCTCGAAACACCGTAACGCTGTAGGTTTGGGTGGTGTTGCCGTCCGCCGCGGTCACGACTATGGGAATGATGTTCCCGCCCTTGCTAATGGCGACCGCGTTGGCAGGGTCGCCGCCTTTCACGGTTGCCGTGGCATCGGGGTGCGTGGTGGTGGGCGTGATGACGACGCTCTCCGTGTCGCGCGCCACGTACACCGTGTAAGAGGTTTCCTCCGTGTCGAAGGGGTCGAAGTCGAGCCAACCATCGGAAATGGTCAGATCGTACAGGCCGGTGTCGTCCGCGTCGGGCGGTTCGTAGTTCACCGTCAGCGTATAGACTCTCTTGAATATCGCTCCCGGCCACGGATCCCCGATCGCACTTTCGGAGCGCCACTTGTACACGCCTATCTCAATCGTCTCAGCCTCGTCCGCCTGCAAGGTGAAGTAGCGGCTCCTTAAGGACCGCCCGCTGTTGGCCAACAGCATGTGGTCGCGGTCTCCCCAATCAACACCTTCGTTTACAAGCCGTTCATACTCCGTAAGGTCCCCTACCACCACAAAACCCCAGTTCTTGTATGAATCTGCGCCGTCATATGGCGAGATGAATTTTCCTGTAAACCCCAGCTCTTGGTAGGGAACCGTCATCGTATAGCTGTAGTGGTCGGGGCTGAACGCCGGATCTATGGTGACGCCGCCCGACATACCCAGATTTTCCAAGGAAAGCGCCTCCGCGGAAGACTTCGTGTCGTCGACAGCCGCATAGAAATACACCAGACTCTTCCGTGATGTGTCCTGCGCCCCCGCAGGTTCTGGCGGCCAAAACATCCAGCCGGTGGCAAGCAGCAACGCCAACGCCATCAGCGCGACGGACAGGTGGAGCGAGGGTAGACGGAACATGGAGCCCCCCATCATTCCGGGTCTCCGGGACTTTTCAGAGGGTGAGAATCGGGAAGGGGTAGCAGGCATGGCCGCCCCGAACAGGCGGCGGGAGCGCGCGGGCAGCGTGCGGAGGTGATGCATCGACACAGCGCTCTCCTGTCGTGGCGGCGTGACGAAACCGAGTATCCAACATCTGGCGCACACTGTGGGTGTACGTGCGTATAGCGTGCCATGTAGTTGTAGTGCAATCGTCGGGACCTATCCCGCGTTCCCGACCGCCGGGGGCACCCGCTCCCGCTCTTTGCCGTCGATGGCGCGCAGCGACGGTCCTGACCCTCGGCGTTGCCGGCTCCGAGCGACGCCGTGCCGCCGCACGCGCACCGGCGGGCCTCCTACTCGATCGTGATGTGGACCGTCTCCGCCGGCCCCAGGCCGTGCTCGTTCTTGGCCTGCACGCTGATCGCGTAGGTCGCGCCCTGAACCAGGTTGCGGAAGACCACGTGGCGCTTCCTGGCGCCGGGATGCTTGGACTTCAGCTGCTCGCCGTCGCGGGACAGGACCACCTGGTACTTGCCGACCGCGCCGCCCTCCGCCGGCAGCTTCCAATCGATTCTGATTCTGTCCCCGTCGGTCTGCCTGACGCTGACGTCGCGCATTTGACCCGGGAGATCGCCGTCTGGCCCGCTGCTCTCGCCTCCCAGGTACTGTCCTTGGTTCTCGGGCACCGACTCCGGCCTCGACAGACTCACGTTGGTCAGGCTGCTCCAGGACACCTGGTGCTCCGGTGGATAGAAGACGAACAGGGTCTCGTGTCGGTGCTGGGGATTGACGGGAATGTCGCCATCGGGGTCGACCTGGAGGATGTGCGTTGCATCGTGGAGCTCCAGCGTCAACCCCTCAATGTGCAAGCGGATGTCCCCGTAGAGCGTCTCGGCCATGTTTGGCGCGACCCAGAACACGACCGCGTTGTTGCCGTAGGAGCGGTCGCCCTGGTAGAGGGCCTTGACCGTGTACAGCGTCCCGTCGACGGTGAACGAGCTGGTCGACAGGCCGGTGCTGCAGTACTCCGTCTCCACCGGGTAGAAGTCGTCGCAGCCGATCCGCGGGGCCATCCAGGCGGCGGCGCAGAGGCCCATCCGCTTCGCATTGAGCGTGCTCGACCAGAGCGTCTCGAACCCGGTCTCCACTGTCCGTGGTTTCGCTCGGGGCGTGCCGGATCCGGTCAGCCAGTCCGAGAAGCTGCCCTGGCGAATCGTGCGCACGCGGATGTCGTACTCCGTGCTGTTTTCCAGGTGAGTGAGGTGCCAGTCACTCCACAATCCGCAATGCCGAGCGTCGGTCCATTCCGTCGCGGACTTCTGCTTGTACTCGACGTCGAAACCGTTGTACTCAGTCTCCGGCTTCCAGTTCAGGTACAGGCGCGACTCGTGCTCGCCGATCACCAGGTTGGAAGGCGCGATCAGCGGATCGGAATCGCCGTCGGCCGACGCGGGCGCGCTGAGCGGCGCCAGCGCAACTACCAAGCCCACCAACAGCGCCGAGGCGATGAGTGTGCTCACCGCCGAACCCATGTTGACCTGCCCGAGTACGAAGCGCGTCATACCGTCTCCAGTTCTGCAGTGCGTGCGGCAGCCGTTTTAGCGGCCGGTCGTCTTGTTCGGCAGCGCCGGGGCGTCGGCATTCGAGGGTCCTGTGCCCGCCGCGCCTACTGGGATCATCCTGTATTTGCGTCGCGAGCGGGGTGAGTGAGCGTGCTGATTTTCGTGCAATTGGGATGAAATCTGAGACGTGCATCAAGCATCGGCAGCTTCCACCGACGGCGAGCGTTTACTTGGCCATCAGTGGCACGGGCCACCAGGTGTTCGGACTGAAGGGCCGGGAGGACGAAGCCGAGTCAAGCCGCAAGCAGCGAGACGGGAAGGAACGGCTCGGTCCCTGGGTCGCGCGGGCTTTCCAGCGAACGGGTTTCAGCCGGATATGATGGGGCAGCACCTGCATCTCTCACTCGCGGCCACCGAACCAGCTATTGAGTAGTTTTACTCAATAGAGTAATCTGTCCGCATGGCGAGATTCCAGCGGTCAAGCGTCGCCACGCTGGTCGAGCGGCTGGCGGAAGGGCCGAGCCGGCTGATCAGCATCTTCGGCCCGCGGCAGACCGGCAAAACGACGCTCGTTCGGCAGGCCTTGCGCCAGATTGACCGGACCAACCGCTATCTGGCGGTCGACGAGCCCGAGCCCGCATTCTCTGGATTCGCATCAGATGTCTCGACCGAACGCTCCGTCGCGCTCAGTCCAGTTCGAGACGCCGAGTGGCTGACGCGGCAGTGGGAGGAGGCTCGACGCCTCGCGGAAGCGTCGGCCGCAGGGCTCGTGCTGGTCTTCGACGAGATCCAGAAGATCCCCAACTGGTCCGAGACGGTCAAAGGTTTGTGGGACGCCGATCGCGCCCGGGACTTGCCGATGCACGTCGTCCTGCTCGGCTCCGCCCCGCTGGCCATTCAGTCGGGACTGAGTGAGAGCCTGGCCGGCCGTTTCGAGTCGATCCGTGTGACTCACTGGTCGTTCCCGGAGATGTCCGAGGCCTTCGACGTCACCCTCGACGAGTACGTGTACTTCGGCGGCTATCCCGGCGCCGCCCGCCTCGCGGCCGACGAGGAGCGCTGGCGGAGTTACATCCAGCAGGCCCTGATCGAGCCGCACCTGGAACGCGACTTGCTCGCAATGACCCGCGTCGACAAGCCCGCGCTGCTCAAGAAGCTCTTCGAACTCGGCGCGTCCTATTCCGGGCAGATCCTCTCCTACAACAAGATGCTGGGCCAGCTTCAGGACGCCGGCAACACGACGACGCTGGCCCGATACGCCGACCTGCTGTCCACCGCCGGTCTGCTCGCGGGCCTGCCCAAGCATTCCGGCAGCGCGCAGCGCCGTCGCGGATCAAGCCCCAAGCTGAACGTCTACAACACCGCCCTGATGTCGGTGACGTCGGGATACACCTTTGCGGAAGCGAAGGCCGATCGCACCTTCTGGGGGCGCCTGGTTGAAAGCTCCGTCGGCGCGCATCTGCTCAACACGGCGTCGCCCAACCTGCGCGTCTCCTACTGGCGGGACGGACCTCACGAGGCGGACTTCGTGCTCGGGACGGGGTCGCGGGTCCGGGCAATCGAGGTCAAGAGCGGGGCTGGTCGGGTCAACGATTCCTCCCTGCTGGAGTTCGAGCAGCGCTACGACGCCATGACATCGATGGTCGTCGGCGATGGGGGGATGCCGCTCAACGAGTTCCTGACGGCGCCGGCGGCGGAGTGGTTGCGAACCTCATGACCACCATCATCAGTCGCACGTGCACCGAGCTGCCGTCCGGCGACGTCGCCCGCGGCGCCGGGCCTGTCTCAGCGCCGCTCAGCGACTTTCGCTCTGTGTCGGCGTATGTGCTCCTGGGCGACCCTGGATTGGGCAAGTCCACAGCCTTCAGGACCGAACACGAGGCCCAGCGGGACACTGCTGTGCTGCTCGACGCCCGTGACGTTCTCGCCGCTGAAACGGGCAGCCACCAGGAATGGCGAGGGAAGACCCTGTACATCGATGGGCTCGACGAGGTGCGCGTCGGCGCGTCAGACGCCCGGTCGTCGCTGGACCGGATCCGCCGGCGGCTCGATGCGCTCGGCCGGCCCAGTTTCCGGATCTCGTGCCGCGAGGCCGACTGGTTGGGCGATAACGATCGGAACCGATTGGGGTCGACCAGCCAGACCTCGGAAATCACCGTCCTGCGGCTCGACCCGCTGTCCGACGACGACATCAAGCAGATGCTGCTCAACCACTCAGGCGTCAGCGATTCCGGGGCGTTCGTCGATCAAGCGCGGCGGCGAGGACTGGGCGACCTGTTGTCCAATCCGCAGACGTTGATCATGCTTGCCGACGTGGTCGCAGACGGTAAGCGGTGGCCGGAGAGCCGTCTCGACACATTCGGGATGGCCTCTAAGGTCATGGCGAGCGAGCGGAACGAAGAGCACAAGCTCGGCGTCCAACAACCGCCGCTCAATGAACTCCTGGACGCCGCAGGCTACTTGTGTGCGGCACAGCTGATCACGGGGAGCGCGGGGGTCTCGCTCGATAGCGACGAATCCGGCTACCTCGCCCTCAGAGACCTTGACGCCACAATCAAGGGCGGCGCTAAGGCAGCGGTCTCCACGCGGTTGTTTCACAGCGTGGGCGAGCGACGCTTTGCGCCTGTCCACCGCCACGTGGCCGAGTTCTTGGGCGCCCGCTATCTCGCTCGGCGGATTGCGGACGGTCTCTCTGTGCGGCGGATCGTCTCGCTGATCAGCGGCGTGGACGGGATCGTGGTGAGTGAGATGCGAGGGCTGTCCGGCTGGCTGGCGGCGCTCTGTCCGGCAACCCGCGACCTGCTGACCGAACGCGATCCGGTCGGGGTGGCGCTCTACGGCGACCTCAGCGGGTTTGAGACGAGAGAGAAGCGCCGGTTGCTGGAAGCCCTCGGCGATCGCGATGCGCTGTTCCGACTGCGCATCGATACCCGCGCGCTTGAACGAGAGACCATGCTGGCGCCGCTTGTCGCGCCGGACATGGAGACCAGTCTGATTGAGATCCTGTCGCGACCATCCCGTGACGACGCCGATCAACACCTGGTGCTGTATGTGTTGAGGCTCCTCTCGCATGCCAGGCCGCGTCCCAGCGTCGCCGCGCTGCTGCTGGGAGTGACGACGGATGAGAGCCGCTGGCCGCACGTCAGGTCCTCCGCCTTGGATGCGTTGATCCGATCCGAGACCGCGCCCGGACCGGGGACCGACGATCTCATGACCTTGCTGAATCAGATCCAGACCGGAACCGTCACGGACCCCAACGGCGAGTTGACGGGAAGGTTGCTCAGCTATCTGTACCCGCGCGAAGTCCGCCCGTCCCAACTCTGGCACTATCTCGCCGACCGCTCAGATCCGGAATCCCGCGGCGCGGACTCCGACTTCTGGAGCTTGGAGCTTCCGGACCGCGCTTCGGTTCAGGAAGCGACGGACCTGCTCAAGCATCTGACTGTTCGGCATTCCGATATCTGGTCGGCCTTGATCTCTCACCAGGCGGGCACGGTGCCCGGACGTCTTCTCGCTCGCGTTCTAGAGTCCCGCGGAGATGACCTGCCGCTGGCTCGGCTGCACAAGTGGTTGGGCGCCGCCGCGCCGCCGCTGCGGGAGCTGTGGGGAAGGCGCTCAGTCGAGGCTGAGTCCGTCGCTGACGTGCGCCATTGGCTGGAATGCCGACCCGAGATCCAGCGCGCCTTGGTGTTGTATGGGTTGAGCCGCTGGCCCGATGGGCAACGGACCATCGAGTCCGAGCACGCGGTCTGGGCGCCCTTGCACGGCAGCGGGCTTCCGGCGGATTTCGGACCGTGGTGTCTGGAGCAAGCCGTGCGATTGGCGCCGTCCCGTCCACAGGTCGCCGAGTTCCTGCTGGACGAGGCGTTCACGGCCTATCGGAGCGGCGACATCTCGCTCGATCTCCTGAGCAGCAAGGTCGCAGGTTTCAAGCCCTTGGCGGAACACCTTTCGGCGCGGGTGGAACAGGTCTCGCAAGCGCAACGGCGCCCCGCCTCAGAAAAAAGAGCGGCATGGGAAGCCAAGCACGAAGCGGAGCGGCGGCGGGGCATCGAATACGTCCGCGGCCAGGCCGTCGCCCTCCAGCGGAACGAGGCGCCGCTCTCCTTGCTCAACGACCTGGCACGCGCCTACTTCCGATACGTGGTGTCGCCGGCGAAACCGCAGGAGCCGATCGACCGAATCTCCGACTTGCTAGGCGCTGACGACGAACTGGTCCAGGCGGCGCTGACCGGCCTGCGAGGCTCGCCCTGGCGCAGCGAACTGCCGCCGCCCGAGGAGATCATCCGGATCAGTCGGAGGTCCCGGCAGCACTTCCTCGCCTATCCCGTCCAGGCCGGGCTCGACCTGCTGCACCAGCAGAGTCCCGAGCGCTTGCAGGAACTGAGCGACGGGCAAATCGCGACAGCGCTGGCCTGTTACTACTGCTCGCCCGGGAGTTTCTCCAGCTCGCCGCCCTGGCACAGAGTCCTGGCAGCGAGAAGACCAGATCTCGTCGCGGAGGTCGGCACCGCCGTCGCCGTCGCTGAGTTGCGCGGCAATGGCGGCTATTCGACATCCGTGAATGCGCTGGTAGACATGAAGGAGCATCCCGATCTGAGGCACGATGCCCTGCTCGGCGTCCTATCCAAGTTTCCTCCCCGGGCCCGGCTGGAGAGCCTGCGCACGCTCGATTTCCTGATCTGGAACGTGCTCGGCTACTCGGACCGCAAGCCTTTGCTCCAGCTGATCGATACCAAGCTGGCAAACACCAGCATGGGGGTGGCGCAGCGGATCCACTGGTTGGCGGCGGGCGTCATGGCGGCGCCGGACCGTTACACGGAGCACATGGCTCGATACGTCCGGGGCGGGCAACGTCGAGTCAGGCAGCTCACCGAGTTCTTCGACGCCGAGCTGCCGAGGGTGCTTGACGGTGCAGCGTTCGCTGCCGCCACCCTGAGCATCCTGATCGAACTCATGGGACCGGCGTTCGCTCCCGACAGCCTCAACCAGTCCGGGGTGTTCACGTTTGAGATGAAGGCCTCAAGGCAGATCGAGCGATTCA
This sequence comes from Dehalococcoidia bacterium, assembly GCA_965204335.1. Taxonomy (GTDB): domain Bacteria; phylum Chloroflexota; class Dehalococcoidia; order Bin125; family Bin125; genus Bin125. Next base: position 2,449,778 of record OZ241982.1, read on the forward strand.
TCCGGCAGCTGAGCGCGCTGCCAGGTGTGGATGCCGCTCGGGCGTTGGCGAGTCTCATGGACGACCCCAGCCTCGGCCAGTGGACCGGCTACCTCGAGCGGGCCCGAGACGACCAACGGGTCCTGCACAGGGAGACGAGCTACTCATACCCCGACCTCGAGGCGCTGCACCGCGTCTTGAGCGACGAAGAGCCAGCCAACGCCGGAGATCTGGCTGCACTGGTCGTTGATCGATTGGACAGCATCGCCTCTGATATTCGGACGAGCAACGCGGACGTGTGGCGACAGTATTGGAACGAGGACTTCCTCGGTCAACCACGGACACCCAAGCATGAGGATTCTTGCCGAGATTCCCTCTTGATCCATCTGAGGCGCCTGCTACCTCGAGGCGTGGATGCGCAACGGGAAGGCCAGTACGTCAGGGGTAGGCGGTCGGACATCCGTGTCTCATGTTCAGATTTCAGTATCCCAGTGGAGATCAAGAAGGACACGCACCGAGAACTCTGGAGCGCCATGCGCACGCAGCTGATCGGCAACTACACGCGCGAGCCGGAGACTTCCGGATTCGGGATCTACCTGGTGCTCTGGTATGCGGGCGCAGACATGACGCCGCCTCCGGAAGGGACTCGTCCGACGACGCCAAGCGCACTGCAGGAGCGCCTGACGCAGACGCTTGCCAGCGACGAGGCCCTCAAAATCGAGGTCGTGGTCATTGACGTGAGCCAGCCGCTGTAGTCCTCACGGCTTGGACCACCGCTCAGGCGGCCGACCGGGATGATCAGCCGGACGCCGCGCTCGCAGCGGTTCCCGATGTCTCTCCAGAGACGGAGCCGTCCCTGGGCGCTACTCGATCTGGGCAGCCGCTTCCAGCGCGCGCAGGGTTTCGGCTACTTGCGTCCAGCGGGTCCAGCCGCGGTCGGCGTAGCCCTGCGCCTCCGCGGCCGTCATCGGCTGCAGGGAGCCGTCGGCGACCGACTCGCCCAGGGCCAGCAGGACCCGGTCCCAGCGATCCGTGTGAGCCTTGCTGCTCTCACAGCAGGGGTCGTTGCGCCACTCGGTCACATCCGCGATCAGGCCGGCGTGCTCGTTCTGTGCGTTGGGGTTGCGGACGACGCCCAGGTCGCCTTCCGTGCCCTCGCCGCCTTGCTGCGGGGGCGCGTTGCCGGTGCCCCGCTCGGGGATGCCGCCGGCGTCGTCGTCGATGATCCGCACGACCACTGATTGCTGCGCCCGGGTCGGACTGCTGCAGGAGCCGATACAGACGGCGTGGTTGTCGATGATCCCGGTGCCCTCGACGAACCGGCGGGGCAGCAGGAAGATGCGCACCGTCTCGTCCGACTCCTGCTCCGAGTCGGAGCGGATCAGGAACTCGAACTCGGCGTTGTTGGAGTTGGGCGCGAGCCGGATCTGGCGCGCGATCAGGCCCGAAGTCACGTAGTCGACGCCGTAGCTGGCCGAGCCGTCGTATCCCCCCTTGCAGCCTGAGGTGCAGTGGGGATGGGGGATCCACCAGGTAATCCACTGGGTGCTGGTCGGCGCCGGCGCGACGTCGATCTTGACCGTGACCCGCTTCAACCCCAGGCCGTGCACGCTGCCCGGCGCCAGGGCACGGCCCGAGCTGCCTTCGACCACGCGCAACTCCGAGTGCAGGAAACGGACCACCGGCGTCGTATCCGCCGTTGTCACCGTCACGCTCACGGAGGGGATCGAGGCCCCATCGAAGTTCGAGTCGTCGGACGCGACCGAATGCGAGATCGTGACCGAGCCCGCGGCCACGCCTGTGACGCAGTAGGCCTGGCCGACCTTCCAGTTCACTTGCGAACCATTGGAACCGAGCTGCTGCGACATATCCACGGCCGCGACCGTCGCCGTGTCCGTGTCTCCGCTGGTCGCGGTCAGCGTGAGCGCAGCAGAGGGCTCGGTCAGCGGACGCACGAGGTAACAGGCGCGCGAGCCGACCGGCACGCTCAGCGTCGTGGGCGAGACGACCACGCCGGCCGAGAGGCGGAGCGAGGCGGCAGGCGTGAACTCCACGTACGGCGAGGCGCGGCCATGGGTGGTCTCGCCGGCGGTCGCGAAGACGTCGACGGTGTACGGAGTGTCATTGGTCAGGCCTGTGATCAGTTTCGATGTGGCGCCGCCGCCGCTGACCGCGATCCGCCGCAATACCGTTGTGGCGCCGCTGATCCGCAGGCGGATCACGTAGCCGGTCAGCGTCTGGCCGCCGCTCCATGACGGCCGGCCCCAACTGACCCGCGCTTCGCCGTCACCCGCTTCCACCTGCACCGGGAAGGGCGGGTTCGGGGTCGTGGGTCGGCTGACGACGGCGGGCACGTACTCGATGGCGGACCAGGAGCCGGCGCCGTCGCTGTTGGTCGCCCGCACGCGCACCTGGTACTCCGTGCCGGCGTTCAGGTTGGAGAACTCGACCGCGCGCAGCGTGCCCGAGTGCGGCCAGGATTGCCAGGCCGTCCCCTGCACCCGGTACTGGACGTCGTAGCCGGTCACTGACGGGTCGCGCTCGGCCGTCGCGCCGTCCCACCAGAAGAGCTGGAAGCCAAGGTGGCCGCTGGCGTAGGTGTGGATCCAGGGGGTCGACGCGGGCGCGGCGGCATCGGCTGCGGGCGTCGCGAGCAGCGCCGCCACGAGGCCGACCGCCGCGCTCAGCAGCAGCGCCGCCGGCGACAGCCGGCCGAACCCGGTGCGTAGCCGTCTAGAACGAGACATCGATATGTGCGGGGGGGGGGGGCAGCGGCCGCCGCGGTCGGGCGCGAACGCGCTTAGGCAACGGTCGAAGGACAGGCGTCAACACACGGCGCTCCTTTCGCGGCGTCGTCACAACGCCTCATTTTCCGAAACCTGCTGCTTACGTTCAGTCCTTATCCGTGTGCATTCAGATGCAAGTCCGGTGTAGTTGTCGATAATCTCCTACCGGAATCCCACCGAGCGACGGCGATCGCGGAGAAGGCGTACCTGGCGGATCCTTGGCGGCCCCGCGATTGCCGATCTCACGCCATGTGCGCGGACATGCGCCGGAGGCCTGCATCAGGGGGTCTGGTAGGCGGTCACGACCCCCAAGAGCTCCGTGTAGCTGATCGTGCGGGCGATATAGTCGTTGAGTGCCCGACGGTACTCGGAGAGGTCGATCTTGCCGTTCGAGTCGGCGTCGTAGCGGGCCGCGACCTCCGAGTGTCCCGGCTTCGGTGTCTCGGGTTGCGGGGCCGGATTGACCGTCGCCTCGAACGTCTCGGCGACTCGCTCGCCGCCCGGGGCCTCCGCCGTGACCGTGAGCGTCGCCGTACCCTCGGCCAGCGCGGTCAGGGCCAGGCTGGAGGAGTCGGCCGACACCGCGACGGTAACGACCGCCTTGTCCAAAGAGGCGGTCGTTACCGTCAGAGCGTCGCCGTCCGGGTCGTGGAAGACCCGGCCAGTGAGATCGTGCGGGATCGGATTGCAATCCGCTATTCCTTGTCGACACTTGGGTTACGCCGCCAGCGCCATCCACCGTGATGCTCTGTTGGGGGAACCGGCCTAGCGGTTGCGGTACGCCGCGCGGACGGCCAGCAGGTCCTGTGTGGTGATCTTCTGGGCCTGGTAATCGTTGATCGCCTGCACGTACTCGGAGTAGTCGATTTCGCCGTTGTTGTCGCTGTCGTAGCGGGCGGCTGCGCCGGACAGCGTCGACTGCTGCGTCGGCTGGCCCTGCGCCGGCTGACCCTGCCCAGACTGCTGCTGGTCCTGACTGCGCAGGGTTTCGGCCACGCGTACCCAGCGCGTCCAGCCGCGGTCGGCGAAGCCTTGCGCCTCAGACGCCGTCATCGCTTGCAGGGAGGTGTCGGCGACCGACTCGCCCAGGGCGAGCAAGACGCGGTTCCAGCGTGTGGTATGGGCCTGGTTGTGGGCGCAGCAGGGGTCGTCCCGCCACTGCTTGACATCGGCGATCAGGTCCGCGTGTTCGGCCTGTTCCGGCGTCTCAGCGTTGGAGATGCGGACGGCGCCGAGGGAGCTACCGGTGCCGTCGAGACCGCGCGTGTCGCCAGGCGGGGCGCGGAACGTCGGGGCAGTGCCCGGCGTCGTGCCCAAGGCTCCGACCCAAGAGCTTGCGCCGTTGCTGTTCCTCGCCCGAACCCGCACGCGGTAGGAGGTGCCGGGACGCAGGCCGATGATCTTGATCGATGTGTCCGTGTGGATCAGCTGCCTACCCAGAGTGGCGCTGAAGCGAAGGTTGTGGCGGTACCATACCCAGCCATGTTCCGGCGGATCGTTGCCTGTGTCCTGCAGGCCGGCGTTGCTTCTCGTGTAGCCCACGTCGTAGCTGGTCACCGTTCCCGAGGGCGCCGACCAACTCGCACTTAGTTGTTGATTGTTGCCGGAAACGGTGGTGACGGTCAGACCAGTCGGCGTGCCCGGAGCCTGCTGGGCGGAAGCGGAGGAGGGGTGCAAGACCAAGACGGCGCTGGCCAGAATTGCCAGCGCGCCGATGGCTGCGGCCAGTCGGGCGACCGTCTGTTGGCTTGGCTCCTGAGGCAAGGAGCGTCCGGTGCTCCAGGGGTGGCGCCTGCTTGCGGTGCTCCCCAGTCGCGGCGGAAGGAATCGGTTAGAACGTAGGGGCGTTAACTGCGGGGGGGGGGGGTAGCGGACAGGGCGGCGCTCAACCAGCGGCGGGGGCGCTCAAGCAGCGAATCGCGATCCGGGCGTTCAGACATCGGCGGCCACCTCTCGTGCTACGGCTTTCACACTGGCGACGCGAGTATCCGCCGGATGCGGCGGACTCGCGATCGCCTCGTCAGTTTCTTGCACTTGTCAGATACAAGCTGTGGTGCTGCGTAGATGTTTGGATGCAATTGCCGTGTAGAGGGAAGAGCTGTCCGCGATCATTCGCTGGTCTGGCGCCCCCGCTGCCCGACCGAGGCAGCCTGCAACCGCCCGGCGCACGCGGCCAAGCGCTCAGCCTGGCCGCGGCCCCGGGTCAGGAGGCCTGGTAGGCGGTCACGACCTCCAACAACTCCGCATAGCTGATCGTGCGGGCGACGTAGTCGTTGAGCGCCCGGCGGTACTCGGAGAGGTCGATCTTGCCGTTCGAGTCGGCGTCGTAGCGGGCCGCGGCCCCTGTGAGCGATGCCGCCGGTTCCGGCGCCGCGACCACGGAGACGTTGAACTCGGTGAAGACCGACGCGCCGGACGGGTCCTGGGCGAAGACGAGCACGATCGCCGCGCCCTCGGAGACGCCGGTCAGGGTCAGCTTGGAGCCGTCGGAAGCCAGCTCGACCGTGACGACCTGGTCGTCGTCGGGACCGCCCGTGATCGTCAGCGCGTCGCCGTCGGCGTCGTGGAAGACCCCGGCCAGCGAGACCTCGCGCGTCGCGCCCGCCTCGAGGCCGCTCACGTCGGCCAGCGTCGCCGAGACCGTCGGCGCCTGGTTGGCGGGGTTGGCCGGCTCCGGCCCGGCGCCCGGTCCCGCGTCCGGCGTATCGCCGGGCGTCTCGGGCGGGTCCTGGGAGGAGTCGCCCTGGCCCGGGCCGACCGCGGGCGGGATCGCGTCGGACTGGGCGGCCGCTTCCAGCTCGCGCAGCGCCTCGGCCACGCCCGTCCAGCGCGTCCAGCCCCTATCGGCGAAGCCCTGCGCCTCCGCGGCCGTCATCGGCTGCAGCGAGGCGTCGGCGACCGACTCGCCCAGGGCCAGCAGGACGCGGTCCCAGCGCTCCGTGTGGGCCGTGTTGTGGGCGCAGCAGGGGTCGTCGCGCCAGAGCTTCACATCCGCGATCAGGCCGGCGTAGGGGTTCTCGGGATTCGGGTTGTGGACGACGCCCAGGTCGCCGCCCGTGCCTCCGGACCCGCCGATGGCGGGCGCCGTGCCCGAGGTCGTGCCCTGGGCGACCGTCCAGGTGAAGTCCCAGTCGCTCTTCACCCGCACCCGCACCCGGTAGGTAGTGCCGTCCTTCAGGTTGGGGATCGTCATAAACGCGTCAGTGCCGCCTGTGTAGTCCGCGTCGACCCAGCCGAAGGCCGGGTCCGAGGACATCCCTTGCCAGCCGCCGGTGGGTTCGCGGTAATGCACCTCGTAGTCTGGGGCCGGCCAGGTGGCGTCGACCCCCCCCCAAGTCAGGTTCAACTCACCGTCGCCTCCCGGATCCGCAGTCAGGTAGTCCACCACGTTGGCGGGGTTGTCCAGGGTCAGCGTCCCCTCGATCCACGGGCTCGCGCCGTCGGCGGTGCGCGTGCGCACGCGGTAGCCGAGCACCGTGCCCCGCGATTGGTTGACGTTGTTGTCGCCGAGGCTGGGCCGGATGATGAGGCTCGTGTCCGAGGCGCTCAGGGAGGTCACACCCACAGGCCAGGCGCCGCCCTCCCGGCGCCACTGGAAGTCGTAGCCGGTGACCGTCTGCGAGCCGCCGGGCGCCTGCCAGTAGAAGCGCGCCAGCCAGCGCCCCCGGTCGGCTGTCCCATCTGCGTTAGGCAGCCGGGCTGTGCCGGCGTGGGCCTGGACGCCGGTCGGGGGCGCGATCGACGGGGCTCTCGCCACGGTGTCGGTGACCGTCACGAAGACCCCGGCGACGCTATTGGAGCCGCCGCCCACGGGCTCGTATTCGGGCTGGTTTTCCCCGGACGCCGGGGACGTCTGCACCAGGACCAGTATCATCAGCTGCTCGTCGTCCGTGTCGGTGTCCGTGCCCGAGAGCACCGTCACCGTCCGGGCCGTGTTCCAGTTGCCCATCGAGCCCGCGGTGAAGGTCAGCGATGTCGGCGAGTGCGTCGCCGCGTTCTGGTCCCAGACGTGGCCCGGCTCGCCGACGGCTTGGAAGAACTGCGTGCGAACCAGGTGTATGGTGAGGTCTGAACCCGGATCCGCGGCGAGCTTGACGGTGAACGATCCGCCGCCGCCCTCGTTCGTGTCCAGGCGCTCCTTCGAGAGCACGACGCCCGTCGGGGGCGGCCCCGTCAGGCTCAGCTCGACTGTGCTGGCGGAGCTCCAGTCCAGGCCGGTGTTGCTCCACTGGTTGGACGCGGCGTCGGCAAGGGCGAACGCCGTTCCGTCGACGTTCAACGTCAAGTGCTGCAAGCCGCTCTGCCCAAGATCGGTCGCAAAGGTAAGCACACCGCCGTCCACCTTAATCGTGTCGATCGTGTGGGAAGTCCCGTTGTAACTGAAGGTGTTACTACCGGTGAGAACTGGCGAACAGGCCAGGAAGCCATCTTGGCAACCGAAGCCTGTTCCTCCGAAGTTGGAGAGATCGCTCGGTGACAGCGTGGCGGACCAGGCGGGCGGGCGCGGCCCGCTGAGGGTGAGGAGCACCTCTTGGGCCGCTTTCCAGGTCGGTACGCGCGGCGAAGGGCTGAGTCGCATGATCTTTGCGTTGCTGTCGCCCGGGTTGCCGAGTGTGAAATCCGAGAGGCTGAACACTCTGCCGTCCACGTAGAGCGTTCCGGCGTTCCGCAATCCGGCCGGCAGCGCCCGGTTGAATCTCAAGAAGATTTCGCCGCTAGCGGAGTTATAGATGGCGAGGATGCGGTAGGTCATGCCCTCGTAGGTAAAGCTCGTGTCCGTGAGATAGGACGAGCAGGAGGCACCAACGGCATCATCGCAACCGATAGTGGCGCTTGCCGTCGTCAGCGTGGCGTGCCAGAGCGTGGTGGTGTGCTCGTGGTCGGCGGAGGCGGGCCGGGCGTCGTGGACGAAGACAACCGCCAGCGCCATCAACGCGGCGGTGAGCAGGAGGGGGAGCGGGAAGAGCCGGCGGGCTAGCCGAGCGGGCGCGCTATCTGCGGGGGGGGGGGGGGGGGGGGCAGGGCGGCGCTCAGGCGGCGTGAGCGCTCAAGCAAGGCGGCGCGATCCAGGCGTTCGATCATCGGCGGTCACCTTCCGTGCAACGGCGATCACTTGGGCGATGCGGGCATCCGCCGGATGCGGCGGACCCAGAGTCGCCTCGCCAGTTTCTTACATCCGGCCGATACATGTTGTGGCGCTGCGTAGATGTTTGGATGCAATTGCCGTGTAGTCCGAAGGGTCGCCCGCAGTTGTCCGCTCGGGCGGCGCACTCGAACCGGATTGTGTGCGCACCCGCGCGCCCAGGCTGAGTGCATGGCCGCGACCCGTGCCGCATCACCCCGGCTCGATCTCCGAGCCGGGGCGGTCGTCGTCAGGAGGCCTGGTAGGCGGTCACGACCTCCAACAACTCCGCATAGCTGATCGTGCGGGCGACGTAGTCGTTGAGCGCCCGGCGGTACTCGGAGAGGTCGATCTTGCCGTTCGAGTCGGCGTCGTAGCGGGCCGCTGCGCCCGTGAGCGCGCTCGCCGCCGGTTCCGGGGCCGCGACGACGGAGACGTTGAACTCGGTGAACACCGACTCCCCGGACGGGTCCTGGGCGAAGACGAGCACGATCGCCGCGCCCTCGGAGACGCCGGTCAGGGTCAGCTTGGAACCGTCTGATGCCACCTCGACCGTGACGATGGCGTCGTCGTCGGGACCGCCCGTGATCGTCAGGGCGTCGCCGTCCGGGTCGTGGAACACCCCGGCCAGCGAGACCTCGCGCGTCGCGCCCGCCTCGAGGCCGCTCACGTCGGCCGGCGTCGCCGACACCGTCGGCGACTGGTTGCCTGACGTGGACGGTTCCGGGCCGTCGCCCGGTCCCGCCTCCGGCGCTTCGCCGGGCGGTTCGGGCGCCTCGCCGGCCGTCTCCAGTTCGCGCAGCGCCTCGGCCACGCGCGTCCAGCGGCTCCAGCCCCTATCGGCGAAGCCCTGCGCCTCCGAGGCCGTCATCGGCTCAAGCGACGCGTCGGCGACCGACTCGCCCAGGGCCAGCAGGACGCGGTCCCAGCGGTCGGTGTGAGCTGAGTTGTGGGCGCAGCAGGGGTCGTCGCGCCAGAGCTTCACATCCGCGATCAGGCCGGCGTAGGGGTTCTCGGGATTCGGGTTGTGGACGACGCCCAGGTCGCCGTTCGTGCCGGGGCTGCCGCCCCGCTCCGGCGCGATGCCGGGGCTGCTCTGGCGGTCGGCCAGCCCTCGCATGGCGTTCACCAAGACAGGCGCCGTGATGCTCAGCGCCGGGAACTGCGTGGTCGCTTCCAGGGTGATGCTGGCGTGATCGGGGACGGAGTCCCAGATCCAGATTTCGATCGGCCAGTCGTGGGTGCCCCGGTCGTCCGTGTACTTGGGGACGGTGTGAGGCGCCCAGATCGAGAACTGGTCGCGGGGGACGTAGTAGTAGTTGCCGTCTGCGCCAGAAAACCCGTCGCGCGGGATGATCGTGTCGCTGCTGGCGCTGACCGAGACGACGTTGCGGTTGAGCGGCGGCCGGTCCAGCTGGGCGAGGTAGGTCACCCGGATCTTCTCGGTCCAGCGGCTGGCTTCCACGAACTGCAGCGACAGCTGGGTGGGGTAGGGCGAGCCGAGCAGGCCCGAGCACGTATCGGCCGCGCCGTCGTCGTCGATCACGCTGAAGGCGACGTCGGCCTGTACCTGCACGCCCTCGACGTAGGGCAGGAACCAGACCTGCAGGTGCAGAGTGCGGCAGTTGTTGTCGATCTGGTCCTGGGGCACGCTGAGCTGCATCACGGCGCTGGTCTGGCCGGCGCGGAAGCGCGGGCCGTCGGCTTCGAAGCGGACCGAGTCGTTGTGGCCCAGCGTGGCGTGCAGGTTGCGCGGGGCCGGCCGGTCCAGAGTGAAGGTCACGTTCACCGGCGGGCCGCCCTCGCGCAGCGGGCCGCTGGCGGTGACCGTCACCTCGGGGGGCGGCGCCTCCACTCTCAACTGCACCGTGTCGCCTGCGGACCAGCTCAGGCCGGTGTTGTGCCAGCTCGCCACACTAGCGGCAGGGAAGGAGGCGTCCGCGAAGCTGTACGCTCTGCCGTTCACGTAGAGCGTGCCGTCACGCTTCATCTCATCCGCAAATGCTCCTTCTAGGGAAAATGTGAGGGTCCCGGAATACAACAGGACCCCAGCAACGCGTGAAGAAAAATCGCCATACGTGAACGCAGTGCTAGGGCTGAGACTTGCTGCGCAGCCGCCTGTGCCGTCAAGTGGATCACAACCGCTGCCGGAGACTAAATGTGTAGAGAAACTCTTCACCGTCAGGGTGCCCGACCAGACAGAGACTCCGTGGTCGGCGGAGGCGGGCGGGGCGTCGTGGACGAAGACGACCGCCAGCGCGAGCAGCGCGGCGACCAGGAGGGAAAGCGGTACGAGGCGGCGGGTTAGCCGAGCGGGCGCGCTATCTGCGGGGGGGGGGGGTCTGCGGACGGAACGATCGGCGGTCGCTGCGACTGGTCATTCAGGCCCTGCTTTCCTGTGACTCGGCCGCGCCGAGCGTCTCGTCGGCCCCTCGCGGTCTCGGAGCGACACGGCTTGATCTCGGATTATCCAACAGTTGCAAGCAATGGTGGGTGTGCATCCGTATCAGTTGTCATGCAATCTGGATGCAGAATCGGGGTTGACATGCCGGCGCCGGCGGGGCGCAGTCGAGGGAGAGCCGATAGGTGAACGGGCGGGCTTCCGGGCGCCGCGCAATGGAACGTCGAGCGCCTCGCCCTGGGCGCACAAGGCCCTGCGCTCGGCGGCGACGCGCCGAGTCCCTCCGGCCTAGTCGGTCGCCGGGATTCGGCGTCAGCGCTCAGGTTTGGTCCTGGCAGTACAGGGCCACAGGCGGACCCGAACCCGCCCAGACCGTCTGCTCGCCGGTCAGCGGGCCTTCGCGAGCCGCCTCCAGGGTCGCCACCAGCATGCGCGGGGCGGCGGCCGCGGCGAAGCCGCGCGCTCCGCGCGCGGTCTCGCAGACGAACAGGACCGGGAGCCCGCGTCCCGCCGCCGCGGCCCGCAGATAGGGACGCAGCTTGGCCGCGACTTCGCCCGGGGTCGAGGCCCGGCGCTCGAACTCGATCGCATATGGACCGGGACCGAACGGACCCGCGCCGACCAACAGCAGCAGGTCGGGCCGGAGCTGGGTCAGGCCGGGGATGTTGACCTCGCCGCGCCAGCCGGCGAACGCCCGCGTCCCTTCGCGGGCGAACTGCAGCGCCAGCCGGTTGACGCCGTCGTCGTGGCGCTGCTGGATCCGGCGATAGCGGGCCTGCAGGTAGGCTCCGTGCCGGTTACGGACCGCGCTCACCTGAATCCGGCTCAGGTTGGCTGCGCGGAGGAAGCCGCGCTGGGCCAGGTAGAAGCGCCGTTCATGGCGGACGGCCAGGCCGGCGAGGAGGAAGCGGCGCAGGATCCGCGCGGCGGCGCGCGGCGAGAGCCCGCCCATCTCGCCCAGCCAGTCGGCCGGCATCGCGGGGAACTCGGCCAGCAGCAGGAACAGGCGGTAGGCCGCCGGGCCGATCAGCGCCGCCGCATCGGGGCGGCCCCGCAACCAGCGGCCCAGCCGCTCGGGCCGGCCGAGGCTGGTCCGCGCCGCGGGCTCGGAGATCAGGTCGCGCGAGGGATTCGGCTCGACCGGCGGGCCGCAGCGCCGAGCCGCAGTGCAGATCAGGGTCGGGATCGTCTCGCCGGCCGCCCCGGCGTTGGTCCGGCCGGGCAGACCGCGGGCGAGCGCGGCGGCCCAGCGGTCGACCGCGATCACGACCAGCGCCGACGGTTCGACCGTCTGCTCCGGGTCCTCGTAGAAGATCCGGTTGCTGAGCCGGAAGCTGCGCCGCTCGCGCGCGACGTAGCAGTCCAGGTCCCAGAAGCGGAAGGCGTACTTGCGCCGCAGGATGCGCTCGGTGGCGTGCGCGCCGGCGTAGCTGAAGGCCACCCAGAGGTCGTCGCCGTAGCGGGCTACGGCGACGAAGAAGCCGCTGCGGCGCAAGAGCCGGAAGTCGCTCAAGTCAGGCGGCGCCCCGCCGCCGCGCAGGTGGCCGTCCCGCCAGAGGACCGGCGCGAGCCGGTAGATCGGCTCCAACATCGCCAGCCGGCGCAGGCAGACCTGCGCCCCGCGAGCGGTCGCGCTCCAGGGCGGGTGCTCATGCTGTCCGCCCTCGGCGGCTGGCGCCTCCAGCAGCGCGGCGGACCGCCATGCCTCTGGTCCGAGGTGCTCGTGGCCCGGGTCGAGCGGCGGCTGATCACGGCCGGCCGGAGCCGGACCGGACAGCGTCCAGGCGCGTTCGTAGCCGATTCGCTCGCGCGGTCGAGGATGCGTGTGGTCGGTCGCGTAGAGATGCTCCAGCGACCGCCGGGTGAGGAGCCAGCGCGTCTGCGCGGGCTCGCTCATCCCGCAGCGCAGCGACGCGAGCCAACCGCTCCGGCGCAGCGCCGAGAGGCGACGCCGCAGGCCGTCGGGCGGCGCGTTGAGGACGAGGGCGAGCTCGGCAGCGGCCGCCAGCGGCATCAGGCCGACGAGCCGCAGCACTCTGCGTTGGTCCTGACTGAGCCTCCGCGCGCGGGCCATCCCGGCAGCTCCGATGGGCGCCGACGCAGGACGCTGTCCGCGCCGGGCCTGGATGCTGCAGGGGAACTGCAGGCTGGACAGGTTCCGGCCGCGCGCCCCTCGGCCTCGCGCCGGAACGACTCCAAGGCGTCTGACTTCAAGGGTACGTCCCCGTACAGGCCCCGCCCTGCCCCGCCCGGCATGTCGGCCTTCCGCTTTCCGCTCCAGCCGGTTCAGTCGCTCGCCGCAACCCAGATCGTGAGTACGTCCACGTCGTAGAACTGCTGGTGGCGCACGACGGCGGCGTGATGGCGCAAGAGCCGCAGCGAGAACTCGTCGACGTTGGGCGCCGGCGCCTCGTCCGCAATCAGCGCCAGCTGGTCCTCAACGTTGACCTGGCTCGCTGCGGCGATGAACTCCAGTTCCACTTGTCCGCGCTGCGGCTGAGCGCGCACGACCAGGCGAGGCCGCTCGGGAGCGTCGGCCGCCTGCCCCTGCGTCAGGAGGCTGGCCAGCGCTTCCTCGCCGGCCGCGCGCAAGCGGCGGCTGGAGGCTTCGTTCCAGCGAGACTCCCGCGCCAGCCGCTCGAGGAACGCGTCGATCGCGGGCAACGAGGCCATCTCCAGCGCGACCTCGATCCGCGCCCGCCGCCCGCTGGCGGCCTGGATCGCCAGGGTCATCGCGATCGCCGCGACGGCGCCGAGCATCACGCCGTTACCGAGCAGCCCGCCCAGCGCCTGGCCGAACAAGTCGGCTGTGAACGGGTGCTCATGCATGCCGATCCCGACCGCGAGCGAGACGGCGACCACCATCGCCTGCTTGGCGTCGACCCCGTCCTGCAGGATCGTGCGGAAGCCGGAGACGAAGAACAGACCCAGCGCCAGCATCAGGTAGGCGGCCAGCACGGGCGCCGGGATCGTCAGCAGCACCGCCCGAAACTTGCCGCAGAAAGCCAGCCCGCAGAAGACCAGCGCGATGGCGAATCCGACCCGCCGCGAGGCGACGCCGGTTTGCTGGAACAACGTCAGGCCGATCGAGGAGAGCACGCCGGTCGGCGGAGCGCCGGCCAGACCGGCCAGCAGCATACCCAGCCCGTTGGCCGTGATCATGCCCTGCACCTGGCGAAAGTCAATCGCCCGGGCGCGCCGGCGGGACGTCTGCACCGTGACCACGCTGGCGCTCAGGATCCCGATGCCCAGCACCAGGGTCATGACCGCGAACGAGGGCAGCAGCGCCCAGAACTCTCGTCCGGGCGTGAGGTCGAAGCCTCGCTCGGGCAAGGCGGGCGCCCCGAACCAGCTCGCCTCGCCGATCCGTTGGGCGTCGATCACGCCGAAGGCCCAGGCGATCAGGCAGCCGACGACGATGCTCACGAGCGGCGCGAAGAGCCGCAGACGGCCGGTCCCGGCCAGGGTCAGGCACACGGAGACGAGCAAGCTGGCGCCGGCGACGATCGGTCCGGCGTTGGCCCCGGCGTCGGCGCTAGGCAGGCGGGCGCTGTCGAACGCAATCGGCAGGATCGTGACGGCGAACAGGATCAGCACCGTGCCCATCACGACCGGCGTGAAAATCCGGCGCAGGACCGGCAACCACCAGGCCAAGGCAAGCTGGATGACGCTGGAGACCACGAGCAGACTGGCCAGGGTCGCCGGTCCGGCGGTCGTGTTGGCGGCGACCATGATCCCGATGAACAGCGGCGAAGAGCTGACGATCGCCGTGTGACCGCCGCCGATCCGCCAGACCTGGATCGCGCTGAGCGCGGTCACGGCCGCGTTGACCAGGAGAGCGGCGAACACGCCCCAGGTCAGATAGCGGTCGTCGAGGCCCGAGGCGCGCACGCTGATTGCGACAACCAGGACGGTCGGGGCCAGGACCAGCGCGGCGCCCTGTAGGCCGACGACGAAGGCCGTCAGGGGCGGACAGGGCTCGTGCGCCTCGAATCGGATGGCCCGCTCGTCGTTCGCATCAGACACAGCGTCGCCTGTCCGCCCCTCCGTGCTTGGCCGTGCAGGTCGGCGCGGATCGGCCTACCGCCGTTCGTCTGACCCGGGTTCGAGGTCGCATCCGTCGATTGTCGCGCTCTGGGACCAGGAGAGGCATGTTCATACGTGCCTGTTTCGGTGCAGGTGCTATGTAAGTGCAGGAGAACGCAATGCCTGAACGCGCAGTCGAGAGGCAACCGGGCGACCCGCCCGGCGTCGTGGAGATGCCGCTTCCACAGGAAGGTCAGGCGCGTGAGGCCGGTCAGCGACCTTGAGCACGGTGCTGTCCAGCTGCGCCAGCGCGGCCTGCGGGCAATTCCGCCGATCAAGCAAGATCGACGGTCGGTTGCCAAGCGCCTCCAGCGCCCCTCGCCCGATGCCGGCTCGCTCTCCGTTTCGCCCGCCCGCTTGTCCAAACGCCGCGACTGCAGTGGCCGCCTCAGGGGCTCCTGCTCTGATTGATCTGATCGATCAATCGAGTGACCTGAAGCCAGACCTCCGCGCCATCCCTGGTGATCACTTCGGGCGAGAGCCGATAAGCAACGCTGGGAATGATCACGTATGGATCATCGAGTTGGTAGTTGTCCCGCAGAACGCTGCCCCCGTGCACCAACCGCATGAGCTGGGTCATGGTCAGGTAACCCTGCCCCCACGGGTCCGTGTAGATCGTGAACAGCACCTGGCCGGCGACGATCGCCTCCAGCACCGCCGGACTGTGGTCGAATGTCCCAAGCGCGACGTCCGCGCCTGCGTCGCGGATCGCGTCTCGCGCCGCCAGGCCGACCCGGGTGTTGAGCGCCAGAATGCCGGCGACCGGAGCAGCGTCGGCGCTGGTCAAACGCGCATGGATCGCCGCGGTCGTCCCGGCGAGATCCTGCACCCCCGTCGCATCAACACGCAAACGTTCCACCTCGCCGGCGTGGGCCCCCGCCAGTCCCTCGCAGCGTTCCTCCAGGCCGACGTTCCGCGCTTCGTGGATCACACAGAGCAGCAGGCCCGCAACGCCCCGCTCACGGAACATCTCGGCCGCCCGTTGCCCACCGCGCGTTTCATCGCTGGCCACATGCTGATGCGAGCCAACCCGTTTGAAATCGCGTATCCCGGAGTTGAACGAGGCGACCAGGATTCCGGCGCTGCGCGCTTCGGCGATCGCTTCGGCCAGACCGTCCGGATCGGGTAGCGTCACCGCGATGCCGTCCACCTCGTCTGCAATGCACTCGCGCACGAGCGCGGCTTGCCTCCCCGCCGTTGGCGCGCCGACCAGACGGTACTCGACCGGCGCCGTCTCGCTGTACCGCTTAACTCCCTGGCGGACCCAGTTCCAGAATGTCTCGTCGCCCTCGTGCTCGTGCGTGACCAGGCAGAAGACGTAGGGATCCTCGGTCGTCGCCAGCCTGCCCCGCTGCGCGGCGGGATTCTCCGGCTCCGGTTGCTGACCCGGCGTCGTCGCGGTGGATGGTTCGTGCTCCCCCTCGGAGACGGCGATCGCGACGGCGCCGCTGACCCGCCACTCTCCCGGCGGAGCATCGGCCGGTAGGAAGCGCGCCTCCGGCCGTTCGCGTTCGGACCAGCCCTCGGGGCTGCGCTGCTGAACCGCCACCTCGACGCGCCAGTCGTCCAGCCGGCGCGCCGCGACGCGAACCTCCGCATCGCCCGAGCTGGCTGCCCAGACGCCGATCAAGGTCGCCGTCGTCACGACCGCGCCGATGGCGAAACCGGTCAGCATCCGAAGCATGGCAACCTCCTGGCTGTGACCGCCGGCAGGCGGCGAGCCGCTGGGACGGACGATGAGGGTGACGCCGGAGCAAGGTGAGCAGGTCGCTTCCTCAGCCGCGGGGTAGGGGCCAAGGGTCGTCCAGGCTCGGCCTGGTACGGAGCGACCGGCACGCGCTGCAGCTGGTCGTTCACGTCCGCATCCGTTCGACTGATGCGCGGCGGCCGCTTGACTGGACCGCTCGCTCACTGAGACGACACCGTCAAGATTTGGATTATCCAGCATTATCGAGCAGCGTGTGATGTGCATCAGTGCAGATTTCCATGTAATATCGATGGAATCGTGACAATCTCGGGCATCTGGCCGATCACGCGGAGCGGAGGCGACTGATGGACGACCGAGCAGCGCTGGAGCGCGAGAACGAGGCCTTGCGCGAACGGCTGTCGCGGCTCAGCGCGGCCAGCCTGCGGATCAACCAGAACCTCGACGTCGACGCCGCGCTGCAGGACGTGCTCGACTCGGCACGCGCCCTGACCGACGCCCGCCACGGCGTGATCACGCTGATCGACGAGGCCGGACGGACGCAGGACTTCCTCGCCTCGGGCTTGACCGCTGAGGAGTCGGCACAGCTCTGGCAGACGCCCGAGGGCGAGCGCATCTTCGCCGCCCTGACCACGCTCGCGGCGCCGCTGCGGCTGCCCGACGTGATCGAGCACGTGCGCGGCCTGGGCTTCAGCGAGTTCATTCTGCCCGTGCCGGTCGACGGGGTCTACAGCTTCCTGGCCGCGCCCCTGCTGCACCGCGGCGGGCGCGTGGGCCACGTCTTCGTCGGCGACAAGACCGGCGGCCGCGCGTTCAGCCGGACCGACGAGGAGACCCTGGTGATGTTCGCCGCTCAGGCGGCGCTGGTGATCGGCAACGCCCGCCGGCACCGCGAGGAGCAACGCGCCCGAGCCGACCTGGAGACGCTGATCGAAATTTCGCCGGTGGGCGTCGCGGTGCTGGACGCGCGCACCGCCGCGACACGCTCCGTCAACCGGGAGGGGCGGCGGATCGTGGATGCCGTGAGCGAGCCCGGGCAACCGCCGGACGAGTTGCTGCGCACGCTCAGATATCGGCGCGCCGACGGTCGCGAGTACCCGGCCGGCGAGTTCCTCCTGGCCCGCGCTCTGAGTTCGGGCGAGACCCTGCGCGCGGAGGAGATCACGCTCGAGGCGCCGGACGGCCGGCAGGCCAGGGTGATCGTCAACGCGACGCCGATCCGGACCGCCGACGGGTCGGTCGAGTCGGTCATCGCCACATTCCAGGACCTGGCTCCGTTGGAGGAGCTGGCCCGCATGCGGACCGACTTTCTGGCCATGGTCAGCCACGAACTGCGCGTGCCGCTCAGTTCGATTCGCGGGTCGGCGACGACGCTGATCACGGCCGAGCAGAATCTGGACCCGGCCGCTGCCGGCCAGTTTTATCGGATCATCGATCAGCAGTCGGCGCAGATGGAGGTCCTGATCACCGACCTGCTCGACGTCGCTCGGATCGAGTCTGGCGAGCTCGAAGTACGGCCCGAACCGGTCGCGCTGGAGACGCTGGTCGAGGCAGCCGCCGCGAGCTTCCGCACCGGCGGCGCGGGCGCCGGGACCGCACTGGAGATCGAGCTGCCCGACGGACTGGCCCGGATACTGGCGGACCGGCGGCGGATCGTCCAGGTGCTGGTCAACTTGTTCGTCAACGCGGCCCGGCACTCGCCCGGAGTCGACGTGATTCGGCTCACCGCCCGGCAGCACGACGTCGAACTCCAGATCACGGTTGCGGACGACGGAGTCGGGATCGAGCCGGAGCGGCTCCAGACGTTGTTCCAGCGGCCGGGCCGCGCGGAGCGCGGGGCCAGCCTGCGGCCGATCGGACGGGGCCTCGGTCTGGCCATCGCCAAAGGCATCGTCGAGGCGCACGGGGGTCGGATCTGGGCGGAGTCCGACGGCCCCGGCGAGGGCGCACAGTTCCACTTCACCCTGCCCGCAGTCGAACCGGCCGCGCTGCCGCCTGAACCGGGATCGGTCCAGCCGACCCGAGGGCAGTTCCGCATCCTCGCCCTGGACGACGACCCGCAGACCCTGCGCTACCTGCGCGAGTCCTTGACGGAGGCGGGCTTCGACCCGGTCTTGACCGGCGACCCCGAGTCTCTACGCCCGCTGATCGCCGAGCACCGACCGCACCTCGTGCTGCTCGACCTGGTCTTGCCGGAGAGCGACGGCATGGAGCTCCTGGAACGGCTGCCCGAGTTGCAGGACCGGCCCGTGATCTTCCTTTCCGCCTACGGCGGCGACCAGCGGGTCGCGCGCGCGCTCGAACTGGGCGCCGACGACTACATCGTCAAACCGTTCTCGCCGACTGAACTGATCGCGCGGATCAAGACTGTCCTGCGTCGCGCGACCGACAGTCAGACCGGACCAGCGCCGCCGACCACCATCTACCGTCGGGGCGACCTGGAAATCGACTACGCCGAGGAGGAGGTGAGGCTGGCCGGTCGTCCGCTGACCCTGACGTACCTGGAGCAGCGGCTCTTGATCGAGCTGTCCAAGCAGGACGGCGAAGTGCTCAGCCACGCGCAACTGCTGCCCCGCGTCTGGGGGCCGGCCCACTCCGGCCGCACCGGCGCGGTGCGCACGCTGGTCAAGCAGTTGCGCCGCAAGCTGGGCGACGACGCCGAACAACCGAGCTATATCTTCAACGTGCCGCGCCTCGGCTACCACATGCTCGAGTCGGAACGGCCGGATGGGCCGCCGGCTGACGAGTAAGACGGTCGCACAGCGCCTGAAGCCGGGCCGAGACCTTGTTCCGCGATACCCTGAATCGACCGAGCCCGGGCGGTTGGCCGTCCATGGATGATAGGTCTCGTGGGTGATCCGATGACCATGTTCGCGACCGGCGGCTGGCCCTCGGAGATGATGATGGCGGAGTGGGTGTTCGACAACGCTGGAGCGCTGCTCAACCAGCTTGGCCTGGAACTGGTTGAGGCCACGCGCGAGGTGCACAGCGCCGACTGGGCCTGGGACATCGTCGCGACCGCCGAGGATCACGGACCGGTGCTGCTGGAGATCAAGACGCGCGCCCATCGGCTGCCCAGCGGGCTCGTGGCCCAGGGTCGGACGGATCGCGCGGCGACGTTCGTCTGGGTCACGCCAGAGTTTCAAGCCGCCGATCTCGCCAAGGTCACGCAACAGGGCAGCGGCTACCGGCAGATCATGGAGGTGGCGGCCATCGAAGTGACCGCCGGCGTCGAGGACGGCCTGCTGACGCCTACCTCTCGGGTCTGCGCACCGTCCAACGCGATCGTGCGCCGGCTGGTGAGGCTCGGCCGCGACTTCGAGGGTGTCCGCCACCGACCGATGGCGCTGCAGCGCTGAATCCACGCGCAATCTCACGTTCCGCTGGGGATGGCGAACCGTTGAGCCGCTCGACCTCTGCTCGAAGCCGCGAGCGAGGTCGGGCGGACCAGGGGCGACTACGCGATCGCAGCCGGAGTGATCGGGAGTCTGCCGGACTACGACCGGACGGTGCTGCGCGCGCCGCTTCGTCGCGGCGTTTCGCCGCAGGGCGCGGCAACCGGCAACCGGAACACAGCCGACGGGCGACCACAGCGGTCGGGCAAAACTGTACCGATATTGCATAGATACTCCTACGCATAAACACATTTCATACTTGGCATGTGTGCAATGCTTCGAGTTGCTGCGCTCAGACACAGAGGAGTCGAGCGCGAAGGTCCGTCCATCCGCATCCCGCGGCTAGGCCACAGGAACCGACGCGTGACCGACCGTCCGCAGCCCGCCCAGCGGCCCGGCCTGGTTTCCAGGCTGACTGCGATCACTCCCCTCAGTACTGACCCTTCCCGCTGCGACGGCCGCGCCGTGCGTGGCCGCGTGTCTCGCATTTCTCGCTTCGAGAACGTCGCCCGGCGAGGCTTCCTCGCTCGGCGGCGAGAGTCGGATCAACCCAGGGACTCTGGATCCGTGAGGAGAAAGGAAACCATGATGGGAACGATTTCGAACGCAGGAGGGCGCATCAAGCGCTACATAGCGGGGCTGGCCATGGCCGCGCTGCTGGGCGCCGTGCTGGCGGTGTCCTCCGGAGCCGGTCCGGCCCAGGCCCAGGGCAACCCCGCCGACCCCCCGCCGCTCTGCGGCCCCGGTCAGAGCAAGGACAACTTCCCCGATAGCCCGCTTGAGGAGGTCAGCAGCGGCCACTACGCCATCTTCGACGCCTACTGGCTGCCGGCCCCGAGCCTCGGCGACGACGTCAGGGACGGCACGTTGAACAACAACCTCTGCCCGCCCGCGGCGAAGCATAGTGAAGTAACCGTTGAGGGTCACAAGAGAGAGGTCACCACCCTCTCCCGTACGGACATCGACCTCCGCTCCACGATCATCCACGTGGACGACACGCACAAGGCGCTCGTGGTGGCGACCAACACCGAGGCCGGCAAAACTAAGCTCTCGCTGGCGAAGTACGACGGGGTACGCAGGGCTCTAGGCCTTGGAGACGATGACCCGGTACCTGCCGATACCCAGGTCCATTGGCTG
Source organism: Dehalococcoidia bacterium (assembly GCA_965204335.1). Taxonomy (GTDB): domain Bacteria; phylum Chloroflexota; class Dehalococcoidia; order Bin125; family Bin125; genus Bin125. The sequence continues at coordinate 2,470,389 of OZ241982.1, forward strand.
CGATTGGAAGACCCCGCCCTCAACCTTGGACCCTCGAGCCTGGTGATGGGCTTCTCCACTGGCGAGTTCGAGGAGAAAGACTGGCTGAATCCCAACACCGACGACGATGGCAATCATCTACCGGCGTTCCAGTACGAACTGGAGGCGTTCCGCTACCACGGTCCGCACGCATCCGACCTGCCCCAGGTGCTCACCTACTGGGAACCGGACCTCGGCAGCGGCCTCGTCTGGAACAGCCTCGACACCGACGTCAACTCGATGCCTCTGGGGGCCGGGGAGTACGAACACCTGGAGTGGGTCTTCACCCATCCGGGAACCTACGTCCTCGAGGTGCACCTCAAGGGCCACGTCCGCCAGCTCAAGGACAAGCTCGCTAGCGCCGGCGCCGATTGGACCCCGATCACTGAAAGGGAAAGCACGGTCACCAGCGAGGTGATCGAGTACACCATCCATGTCGGGGCTCTGACCGTGAACGAGAACCCGGCCTTCGGGGTGATGCGGTCGGTCGAAGAAAACTCCGGCGGCGGGACCAAGGTCGGCGATCCGATCAAGGTGTTCACCAGCGACAGCGACACGCTCACCTACTCGCTCGCGGGCCCGGGCGCCGACAAGTTCAATGTCGCCGCCGTCTCCGGCGGCGCGCAGATCACCGTGGCCGACGGCGCCGACCTGGACTACGAGACCAAGCGAACGTACCACCTGGTGCTGAGCGTCCGCGACGGTAAGGACCACGAGAACAACCCCGAGAGCAATGTCATCGTCGACGACACGATCATCGTCCAGGTCAATCTGACCGACGTTACGCCGTACATCGTCGTGCATGCGCCCCAGACGGCTCGAGTCGGGCAAACGGTGACGGTTCGCGGTTCCTTCCACGAAGTGCAGGGCTACGTCCCCGTCTCCGCAAATTGGAACATCCAGTACTTGAACGCCGACAAAACCCTGGACGCGACCTATGCCATGTTCCTCAAGGGGAACGGCGACGGGGAGTACGATGTGCTGGCCCGTACCGGGATTGGTGACACGCAGTACTACCGCTTGGTGTTGAGTTACCAGGTCCAGACCGGTTCCGGGCACACCGCCCATCGACATCTGCAAAAGGAGTTCAGCATCACCTGGCTTGCCGCCGAGTAGAGTCCAGGAGGCATGCGGGGGTCGGTGCGTTCGCACTGGACGCACCGGCCCCGGTATGAGCCGCATTGTTCATGTCCCCCATGCATCCGGTCAGACGCGGTTGGTTGTTCGCAGCGATTCTGGCAGCGCTGCTAGGGTTTGGCACGACACTCGCGCAAGGTACGCCCGAGGATTCCACACCCGCACGGCCCATAGACCTGGCTGTGGAGTTAGCTCACGACCGTAACGGTGTCGATTGGGATTTGCGTGTAGCAAACAACTCCGACGTGCGAGTTCATGATGTGAAGGTAGGAATTGACACTGGCGCCCACGTAGTGCTGGTATCTACCCGTGATGGATCGAGTGTCGACTTCGACCAGGGCATATTGACCGTTCCAAGCATACGGGCCCACAGTGCGCTGAGATTCGAGATTGACAAAGACACCTCCGCCCCTCTCACCGGACACTTTCTGCTTCGCTCAGAGATCATCTCATCGTCTCCAGAAGAGACGCCGGGATTTGAATACAACAGCAGAGCCGAAACCTGGGCGCATGTAAATGAGGGCCATGGTTTGGGGCAGACCGGTTCCACGTCCATGGCCGTGCGGGCCAGTGCGACCGAACTGCGTCCGCCGCTGAACGGCCAGACCACGTTCAAAGTCGCTGCGACAAATGTAACGGGTCGACTCGGTAGTTCTAGTCTGGGGACAACCTACAAAGAGAATCTGCAGCTGAAGATCACTCTGACGCCAGGGCTGTCCTTTGCGTCGAATATGGCCGACACCACGATTTCGGGGAATAGCGCAATCTGGCGCGTCGGCGACCTGCCGGGGGCGAACGACGCGACGAGAACCAAAACCCTGGACGTACCCGTGACATTGACCGGGGACACGCCCCTGGAAACGCGTTGTGTAACCGCGGAGGTCTATCACGTGATACCGCCCGACCCTGAAGACAAGAGATTTGACGACGTGGCGAGGGTGTGCCTTGGAGATGGGCCCCTGGAGGTGTTCGGGGCCTGGCCTAACCACAATGTCGAAGGTGGAACGCGTTTGCTCACTTCCTTCCTCTGCATCGGCGTCACATCTTACCCCTGCAACGCGAACGATACGCTGGAGCTTGTCGTCGAACAGTTGCTCGGCGTCCCGCACCCAACGTTGAAGCAGAGACGAGACGACGCGGCTACCCCGCTCGATTATGGGAGCCCAGGCGTGATGTACTTGCCACCGGAATCGGTGGTCATCCACGTGGATGATCCCCGAGGGCGTGCCATCGAGGATGAGAGCGTCATCTGGTCCACCGGTGAACTCATGAGAGTGGCAGAGAGCTTTGCGAGGCTCAGCGCCGACTGGACGTACACTCGCGCCGTAACGGTAACCGCTCCTGGCGGCGGAAACGCGCCGGGTCGCTGGGCGCTGGCCAACACCAATGACTTCGTTCTGCTGGAGGCCGAAGACAGTACGAAGGTCGTGGCCAGTCCGGGGACCATGTCGATCTTCTATCAGTGGATCTCTAGCACCGGGATCAGGGACGTCAAGGTAAATTTCTCGAAGATGGGCACGTACAAGGCGCTATACGAGATGACAGTGGAGCGTTCAGGCACCACCTACACCGACAGCGCCACTTACACCTTCCACGTCGGCCCGCTGGCGGAGCTGGAAGTGCGGGACGCCGGGGCCAACCCGGAGGTCGCCGGCAACCGGCGGGCCTACACGATTGAGGCGGTCAACCACGGGCCGAGCGACGCGGGAGCGGTCGAAGTGACCGTGAGCGGAGTGCCGGAGGGCGCCAGCGTGGCCGCCAGCCGGGGCAGCTTCGATCCCGACAGCGGCATCTGGCGGATCGGCGAGCTGGAGCACACGGACTGGCGTCCGTTGATTGGCAAGGGCGAAGGAGAAACCCTGACCATCATCGTCAAGGACGGCGTCCCCGCGCCGATCACCGCCAGCATCGAGAGCGCCGAAGACTACACGGTCTGCATCGACAGCGCGGCCGTGGACGTGGCCGCCTCCAGCGAGTCCGCCTGCACGAGCGCCGGCCACAGCTGGCACAGCGCCGAATACTACGACCCCATCGACGGCAACAACGAGGCGCAGATCGTAGCCCGTCCGGGAACCGGCCGCGGTCATCCCGACGCCCCGCCGTCCTTGCGGGTCGACAAGTTCGGCTCCCTCGCCCTGCTGCGCTGGCAGCCGGTCGAGCGGCTGAACGGCTACGCCGTCACCCACTACCAGGTCGAGCGCAACGGGGTGCTGATCGCCGACGACGTGGGCGGCATCATCTACGCGGACCTGCAGGGCGGCGCCGTCAACCAGGCCTACCGGGTGCGCGCGGTGAACCGCTTCGGCGTGCCCGGCCCGTGGTCCCTGGCCGCCTCGGCCGGCAGCCGGGTCGAGCGGCTGCCCGCGCCCCAGGGCCTGACCGCCACGCCGGGCCTGAGCGACGCGCGCCGCGTCGACCTGAGCTGGTTCGCGCCGTCCGGCGAGACCGGCCTGCGCTACATCATCGAGCACGCCACCGACGGGGGCGGTCCCTGGACGACGCTGGCCTCCAGCCACAGCCGCACCACCTACTCGCACACGGGCAACGTCCTGCTGCCGGGCACCACCCACTACTACCGCGTGGCCGCGGCGAGGGGCAACGAGCTCAGCGCCTGGGTCTACGTCGAGACGACCACCGAAGCCGTGGGCGCGGACGGCGAACCGGCCTGGTTCGACCCGCCTCTGCGGCCGGAGAACCTGCGCTTCATCAGCCTCGACCGCACGGTCGTGACCCTCGCCTGGGACCCGCCCGTCTACGACGGCGGCAGCCCGGTGACGGGCTACGACTACCGGGTCTTTGGCCCCTGCGCGTCGGGCGCGGATACGGTCTGCGACATCCACGCGCCGACCCGCGTCAGCGGTACCTCGGTGAGGATTAGCAGGCTCAACCCCGAAGGGAGCTATCAGTTCGAGGTGCGCGCCATCAACGCCGTGGGCGCCGGCGACTGGTCGCAGCCGATCACCAAGGAGGTCGGCCCGCATACGGCCGGCGGCGGGCGGGTCGTCCTCAGCCCGTCGAGGCTGACCGTGTCCGAGGGCGGCGAAGCCACCTACCGGATCAAGCTGAGCAGTGCTCCGACCATGCCGTTGTGGGTGACCCTGCACTGGGACGGGGACGAGAACCTGGGCGGCGAGCTGGCCTTCCAACAGTTCAAGATCCTGCTGCCCAGCGGCTACGAGACCTCCGGCCTGCCGGAGTGGTGCGGCGGCGTCCGGCTCGACTGGAACGAGGCCGCCGCCTGGAACGTGGGCGTGCCGATCACCGTGGCGGCCGCGGAGGACGACGACGCGGACAGCGACACGCTGACCATCCTCCACAGCCTCGATACGGTGCCCCACGACTGTCTGGGGATGGCGGAAGGAGACTGGCAGCGAGACCCGGTCTACGACGGGATGCACGGCATCGCCCTGCCGGTCACGGGACGGGACAACGACTAGGGCCAGCGACGCCGTCAACGCTGTGCACAAAGCGGCCGCGCCGTCATCGTCGCGGACGGGCGGTATGCAAGGTCCACACGCGGCCGCCTCCGTCCGCAGCCCTGGCTTGGCGACCGGCGTCGGACAATAGCGGGAGCTTCGTTTGGGACGAGGCTCGCAGCAACGCAGCTGACCCATCCCCGTTAACGCAAGAAGCACCCCGCATACCGGACTGGCCGGGAAGCCGCCCTACTCCGCGCGGTTGCCTCCCCATGCTGGCTTCGCGTCTGCCTGCGGTGGCCATGCCGCCCTCCCGCTCACCTTTCAGCGCCGAGCCGAGGATCGGCCGCCCGGCGGGTCGCGGGCCGCTTCCCCGAGGCTTTGTCGCTTCGAGTTCGTCGGACTGGAACTCGGGCCAGGTGAAGGGGGGCGCTTGTTCCTGATCCGAATCGCGGAGCTGTTGCGTCCCTGATGAGCCGTCATGTCCGCCGCAGGGAACGAGCACGGAGCCCGCTTGCTCGACGTCCGACGGGAGGGCGGCGACCAACACGGGTTCCGGCTTGGTTCGTTCCCACTCAGCGTGGACGAGCAGCGCCGCAGCCTCGGCCGAAACCTGCCACGCCTGCTGACAGATGTCTTCAACTGGATCATCCGCCGCGTCGCCTGAGACGAGCTCGCGAGTTAGGGCCGCCATCAGTTCGTCGCCCGTGTCGCAGTAGCCGGCCAGGCCACGACTCCAGCCACCTGGAAGGGTCAGGCGTAAGGCGAACCTCTCGCGGTCGTCCGCTCACACGGCCCTTGAGAATCCGCGGACACGACGAAAGGCCGCATACATGGGGACACGGGGGAGGATGCCGAATCAGGCGGCATCCTCCCCGGCTATCGGACGGGCGCAGGTCTGCTCCCGGTCGCGCCGCCGCCTAGAACAGCTGCAGCGTTTGCTGCTGCGCGGCTGCCGTTTCCGATTCGTCGACGGAGGCCGACGATGACGCCTGACCACGGCGGCCGCTGCGCCGAGCCGGCGGGGCGGCCCGCGCGTAGCCGGGATGCCTGGGCGCCTCCCGCCAGCGGGCCTCGGCGCGCTCGATCACGGCCGGGATCCTGTCCAGCAGGTTGCTCAGGTCGAGGTCGTCCGTGGACTCCAAGTGTGGGTCCGACGCGGGGCGCTGCACGCCGATCGTGGACCGGCCGGCGCGGATCGAGACGATGAGCTTGAGCTCGTCCGCCGCATCGGAACCGTTCGCCTCGGTCTCCGGTTCGGCCAAGGCCGGCGGCGCCGTCTCGGTCGGTTCCGCGCGTCCCGGCGGCTCCGTCTCCGCCGCGACCGGATCGCGGGGCGCATTGGCGCAGCCGCAGGGGACGACCTCCGGGGCGTTCCGGCGCGAGCTTCGAGGTTCGAGTTCGTCAAGCATGGGTTCTCCATTCCGTGGTTGTGGCTCCGCCCGTGTCGGCGGAGCCGGCGCAGGTGCTAGCGAGCGTCGATCTCGCCCAGGGTCTTCGGATTGCAGTAGAGGTCGCGTTCGACGGCGGGCACACCGCCGAGTACGGTCGCCTCGGCCAGCTCGGTCAGGTCGAACGAGCCGAGCTCGGTCTCGAAGCCCTGGACGAGGCCGAAGCAGCGGCCGGTCCGGGCGTCCCACTCGGCGATATACCAGCGCCAGCCCGTATAGGGGCTGAACAGTTTGGCGGGGACGAGCAGGGCGTCGAGATCCGAGGCGTCGTCGCTGGCGCCGAGCGGGGGGATCTGCGCGGCCAGGGTCCTGGTCATGAGCTGATGCCCGCGCCGGGCGCTGTGCCGATCCCGCCAGATCGCGGCGGTCGCGGTGGTGATGGACATGGTGATTCCTTTCCTGTCCGGTTCGTGAGTTGGTGGGGATGGCGGAGCGGCGCCGTCAGGGCGCCGGCTCCGGTTCGGGGCCGAGCGACCGCTCGACCGCTTCGGGCGTGACGTAGGCGGGCGCGACCGTGCCCTGCTCCAGGTCGAGGTAGAGGCCCATGAAGGGGCAGGTGCCCGCGACCATGCGGCGCACGACCTGCAGCACCAAGGCGGCCATCGTCTGGTTGATGGTCGGGTCCTGGTCGGTCAGATCGAGCGCGGCGGCGCAGTCCAGGTCGGGCGGCCTGGTCGAGACCGCAGTCAGCAGATCGGGCCGCTGCAGCGTGGGCGCCGGCAGCAGGTAGCAGGTGTCGCCGGCGAACGCCTGCCGCTGCCGGTCCCGTGGGTCGGCCAGGTTGCCGACCAGCACCTGGCCCCAGTCGCTGTCGTTGCCGGCGTCGATCCACCAGCGCTGGGGGTCGCCGGGCAACGAGTCCGCCATCGCCCGGCGCGCGGCGGCGTTGTCGGCGCAGCCGATCACGAGGCCGTCGCCGTAGGCGGGCAGCCCGGTGAACTGCCGGCCGTACGGGCCACCCTCGTGTTCGCGGAAGGGATGGACCGAGTAGCCGATCGTCCGGTTGAAGGCGCGGGCCAGCCGCTCGGCCAGGGCCTGGCTCTTGAAGCGCCCGATGTCCTCGGGATAGAAGTTCTGGCGCAGCAGGTTGTGCGGTTCGACCCGGTCGTGGTCGACCAGGACGATGGTCGCTTCCCTGCCCTGGAAGAGCCGGCAGAGGCCTTCGGCGACGAAGCCGCCGGTGCCGCCGCAGCCGACCACGGTGATCCAGGGATGACCGAGCAGGAAGGCGTTGTCCAGGTGGTAGGGCATTCAGGGGTCTCCGTTCTGTTGGTTCGCTGGGTCGGAGGTCCGCTCGTTCACGAGCTGGACCCCCGCTGCGGGGCCGCGGAACACCTGGCCCCAGCGGAGCGGGGCGAAGTGTCCGTAGATGCCCAAGCGCAGGTTGAGTTCGGGCCGCTCCGCGTCCAGCCGTCCGCAGACGCCGTAGATGCGGAAGCCCTGCTCGTCCCGGTCGTCGGTGGCCGAGAACCGGGCGGCTGCGGGTCCGTGCGAGTGGAACTCGGCGACCACGCCGGCGGGCGGCAGGTACTGGAGCGAGGTGGCGCTGCCGATCTGCTCGGGCACGACGAGCCGGTAGGCGCGTCCGTCCCAGCCGATGGCGAAGAACCGCTCGGTCTCCGGTTTCTCCCGGAACCAGCCGAGGCCGCGCTCGAACAGCTCGGCCGGGATCGGTCCCTGGCGCAGTTCCAGCCGCTCGCCGACGGGAGCGAGCCCGCGCACCGGGCAGGCGGCGAGCCGCAGCCGCGCCGAGAGCTGCTCGCTGCGGGACTGGACGTAGACGCCGCCCGAGCCGAGCACGTAGTCGTAGCCGATCCCGGCCGCGCCGCGCAGGCCGGAGCGGTGATGGACCAGGTGTCCTACCGGTCCGGTGGATCGGTTAGCGGAATCGGTGTCGTCCCTCTGCCGCGGCCATCGCGTCGGCGACGCGGCATTGAGGGACGAGGTCATCCGTCGGGTAATCGGTCGTTCCATCGAGTTCCTCCCAGAGGGCGTGCAGATCGTCGGGGTGTCGCTTCGAGCGCTCACGGGTGTCTCCCGTGAGCGAGAAGAATGACTGGAAGAAGGACTCCGGGATTAAGGCCGGGTCTTCGGGGAAGCGGTGGCTGCCGGGGCAGACCCGCCCGTCGCGGAAGACGTTGAAGGCCGGCGCGCGGAAGAGCTGCTGTTCGGGCGTGGCCGGCCGGCTCAGCGCGGCGTAGACCCAGGGGGCGCGGCGCGGCGAGCAGACGAAGACCAGGCCGGGCATCGGCAGCCGCAGCCGGGCGGGTGGCTGGAACGCTTCGCGCTGCAGCGCGACCGGCCAGACCTGCGGCGGCCGCCAGAGGGCGACCGTGTGTCCGGCCTCGCCCTGGTTCCACCAGAGCGTCTCTGGGGGCAGGAGCCCGGAGGAGAAGCCCAGGTGGCGGGTCAGGGCGTGCGCGATTTCGTCGGCGGAGACGGTCTTGACCCACTGCGTGTCGCCGTCGAAGCCGCGCAGCAGGATCGTCTCCCGGTAGATCTCCAGCTGCGCCTCGAGCGTGTCCCGGGGCACGTCGGTTGGGCCCGGTGTCGACCACCGGGTCGTCTCAAGTTCACAGTCCATGGTGTGGTTCCTTTGCTGATTGGTTGGGGAGCCGGTCGAGGACGAAGTCGAGGAGCTCGCCAAAGCGGGCGGGCAGGTCCTGCTCCAGCCAGTCGGTCAACCGGCCGACCGCATCGAGCAGCTGTTTCGCCTCGCGCCACTCGTCCGCGCCGGCGGCGATGACCTCGTCCTCCCAGGGGTCGGCGAAGCCGTCGTACATGTCGTCCTCGAAGCTGTGGTCGAGGAAGAAGTTGCCGGTCCGCGCGAAGACCCAGGCGCCCGCTTGGGCGGCCGCCGCGAATCTCGTGCCCCCGAGCGCCGAGCTGAGAGCCTCGAGCGGGACGCCCTCCGCCGGCACCCGGAGCAGGGTTTCGCGGGGGATGTGCTCGGCGGCCGATTCCAGCCAGGCCGTGTTCAGCCCCTCGTAGAACGGCTCCGGCGGTCGGGCCAGCAGCGCCAGGGCGGAGACGCCGGGGCGGAAGCTCTGCCAGAGCTCGTGCAGCTCGTCGTAGCCGAAGCCCATCAGCTGGAAGGGAACGCCGCGCCTGAGCCAGGTCCAGGGCGGGTTCTCGTCGAAGGCTTCCGCCCAGAAGTCGTCGAACGGCGTGTAGAGGGGAAAGTGGCGTTCCTCGAAGAGGCGCACGAACTGCTGCACCCGCTCTGCGGCGAGCGGCGCCGCCAGCGTCTCCTCCGCCTGCTCGGGGAACAGGCGGCGGACCAGCCCGGCGAACCAGGCGTAGTCGTCGGCGAAGCGGACCTGGGCGACCAGCTCGACCAACGCGGGCGGACGCGGGAGCAGCGCCGCGGCGACCGCGCTCAGGAGCGGCGGGGCTGCAGCCGGCATCGCAGCGCCTCCAGCATCCGGTTGGTCGAGCGGGCGTATTCCTGCGCTTCCGCGCAGGCCAGTTCGACCTCGGCCTGCCGGGCGGCGGCCGCGTCGAGGTCGAGCGAACCGTCGGGCCGGGTCAGGTCTGCCTGGAGTTCGATGATCCGCAGTCTGGTGGGCGGGACGCCCATCAGCAGCGCGGCCAGCGCCTGTGGGTCCGGCGCGGCCGAGGGCGGGGCGCCCTTGGTGCCGACCCGGCGCTGGAACTCGTAGATCGTGTCCGCGCCTCGGGCGGTCTCGCTGACCGAGGCGTTGGCGATCTCGCCGAAGAAATCGCTCAGGGTCGCTTTGACCTGGTCGACCGTCATCGCCGGGTCGGGGTCGGGAAACTCGCGGTCGTCGTAGACGAAGATGCGTGCCATTGGATGTTCTCCTTCGTGGTCTGTTCGTGTCGGTGGGGTGGGAAGCGCACGGGGAGGCCGGCGCTCGGTGAACGCCGGCCTCCGGGGATCGTGCGGTTAGCCGGCGGCGACGCCGGTCAATGCGCCTTGCTGCTCGCGTTCGAGCGCCCAGTCGAAAAGCGAGGGGCCCTCCGGCTGTGGCGTGCGGCCGCGGCGCGTCGTTGCTTCGGGCTCGGTCGCCATGAACTCAGCCCAGCTGAACAGGCTCTGTTGCGCCTCCGGCTCGGCCGGGAGGTCGCCGCCCGAGGGCAGCGCGACCGGTTGCGGGACTGGCTCGACCCCGTGCCAGCCATCGTCGACCAGCAGCTGGTCGGCCTGGGCTGCGATCTCCTGGGCCTGGCGGAAGACGTCCTCCACGGTCTCGTCGTCGGCCTCGCCCGAGACGAGCTTGCGGGCCAGGGCCATCATCAGGTCGTCGCCCGTGTCCGCGTAGCCGGCCAGGCCGTCCTCGGGCAGCTCGCCCTCGACTGCGAGCGACGACTGCAGCTTCTGCGCGACTAGCTTGAGCGCGTCGGCCTGCAGCGTCGAGCGGTAGGCCATGAACACGACCTTGACCGGCCGGGTCTGGCCGATCCGCCAGCTGCGGCGCGAGGCCTGGCGCATCGTGTAGACCGAGTAGTCGGTTTCGTACCAAACCAGGGTTGGAAACTGGATCAGGTCGAGCCCGGTCTGGACCAGCCGGGGATGGCAGATCAGCACGTCGAGACCTTGCTCGACCCGTTTCGCGACCCAGGCTTCGCGCTGCTTGGGCTCGACCCGGTCGGCCTTCATCACCGCCGCGCGGAAGCCGTGCCGCTCCAGCAGGGCCGAGAGCCGCCCGGTGATGTCGCGCGTCCCGGTGTGGGTCGCGTAGACGAGCACCCGCCGTCCGGCCAGGCGCTCCTGCGCCACGAGGTCGATCAGCTGCTGCTCCTTGGGGTAGACGCGCTGCTCGTCCAGGGGCGGCAGCTGCACGATCACCTCGCCCGAGTCCGGGTCGAAGACCGTCTCGCCCCGGGTGCAGCCCTCGGGATAGGCCAAGAGCGACTGCAGGTAGGTCGAGAGCAGCCGCTGCGAGCCGCGTTCGAGCGCCTGCAAGAGCGCTCGCTTGAGGTTGAGCGCGAGGTGCTGGTAGGCCGAGGCCTGCGAGAAGCCGTGCAGGTTGGGCTCGTCGTCCAGCCGGGCGACCTGGATCTGCTCCTCGTAGGGCGGCAGGCCCGAAGCCACGTCCGAGAGCTTGAGGAAGAGCGAGTGGCCGATGATGTGGAACAGCGCCCCCGGCGCCAGTCCCGGCCGCTCCTTCGTCTGGTTGCGGTAGCTCTTGCGGCGCGAGACCGAACCGTCCTCGGTCGGGTCGTCGGGGTCGCGGTCGTGGCGCACGGACTGCTCGAGGAAGCCGTAGCGCTGGACCCACTTGCTCTCCTCGGAACGCCCGAACTCGGAGCGGATCTCGGGGGAGAAACGGTAGAGCAGGTGGAACAGCGTCGAAGCATACCCGCCCATCAAAGTTCCACTCAGGGCCAGCGACTTGCCGCAGGCGTCGGCCAGGATGCCCGCCGAGAGGCCCTGTGCCGAGCCTCTCCCCTTGTGCTCGTGGACCTCGTCGACCAGCAGCAGGTCGAAGTAGCCGCGCATGTGGTTCTTGACGTAGTCGGCCAGCGGGTACTTGCGCGGCCCCTGGCCGGGCGTGCGTCGAGCCATCAGACCGGCGTTGTAGTCGGTCGTCACGGTCCGCACGGGCTTCGCCTCGGCCGTCCACAGGCGTGTGCCGCAGCGGGGGCAGTTGTGACGCTTGCGGTCCAGCTGTTTGTGCGAGACCGGAACGCCTTCGGCGTCCACAATCTGCGCCGTGCAGTCGGGGCAGGCCGGGGTCATGACGAACTCGCCGGTCTCCGCGTCGCGCACCGGATGGCCGTCCTCGTCCTTGAGCCGGCGCATCCAGTAGGCGGGACGAAAGCGGTGGCCGAGCTTGGCCCGCGAGTGCGACATGACCACGTACTGCGGTCCTGAGCCCTCCTGGTGGCGCAGCGCCTCCAGGTCGGTGATCGAGTCGGCGATCGCGGTGCGGACCTCGGGCAGCGTCTCCTCGATCTCACGTTTCCACTTGCCGACCAAATGGGGCGGACAGAGCACCAGCACGCGCTTGAAGCCGGCCAGCTGGGCGGCGGCGATGCCGATGAACGTCTTGCCGACGCCCATCTCGCCGACCACGGTCGTGCCGCGCTGCTCGGTCAGGCTCAGCGCGGCGCCGCGGATCGCGGTCTCCTGGGCGCCCATCGGTTGGCGCTTGAGCGCGGGCAGCGGACGTAGGTCCGCCGCTGGGCGGTACCTGGGTGGGTAGCTGTGGACGATCCGCTTCGTGATCGCCTCGCGGTAGGTGTCGATGAACTCTGAGAGGTTCACGGGGTCGGCTACTCCTCGATGTGGGCCCGGGCGTCCTTCACGCACTCGGGCAAGTGCTCGTACTGGTCTCGGTTGAGACCGCAGCGGCACCACCAGCTGTAGGTTTGGCCGGCGGTCATGTTGCCGTGTTCGTCGATGGCCACGAGTGCTTCGAAGAAGATCTCGCAGCCCTTGTCATTGCTCCAGGGGTCCATGGTTGGGGTTCCGTTCAGGTCCAGACCCGCGCACACGGCGGGCCGGGCGGACACGTGCGTTAGGCCGCGAGCGCGAGCGTTAGCTGCCGCTCGGGGGCGGCGGCGTTGAGATGCTCGGCCAGCAGGCGGGCGAAGTCGCGGTCGGCGAAGTCGTCGTCCAGATCGAGCTGTTCGAGCTCGAACAGCGCCGTGATGACCTGGCCGATCGTGACGGTGGCGTTGAAGTCCGGTAGGCCGGAAGATGGTTCAGGCATCGGTTGCCAGCCAGACCAGGTCTGAGGGCTGCCAGTCGACCAGTTCGACCCGGTCGTCGGGCCGCCAGCGCGTCGGTGCGTCGTCGCGCACGCGGTCGCCGTCGAACATCGGGTAGTCGCGCTCGGGTCCGCCGCGGGCGTCCTGCCGGGCGCAGGTCGCGCACTGGTTGAGCGGGGTCGCCTCGGCGTCGGGCGTGTAGGTCTGGTCTTCGACCTCGTAGGTCTCGCGGCAGAAGCCGCACTGGGTAGTCTGGGTCATGTCACGCTCTCCTTGTGTGACTAGAGCGGGCGAGGGATGGTTCCCCTCGTCCGCTCGCTTGGTTTAGTCGGCGCAGTCGCAGGGCTCGGGCAACTCCAAGGACTGCTCGATGGCGCCGCAGTTGCTGCATTCCCAGCGGGTGAAGCCGTGCTGGTGGAACTGCCGCCAGGTCTGCGGTCGGTCAGCCGTCGGGTTGGACGGCTGCTTGGCTGAGCGGTCCTCGTCGGTGATCCGTTCCGCGTCCAGCGGCGTGTGCCGCGCCATGAAGCCGCAGCCCCCGCAGGGAGCGCTCACGACCTCGGTCTCGTGGTAGCGGTAGTCGAAGTACTCGGCGGACGACCGATGGCCGCAGTGGTCGCAGGCGTAGTGAACTCTCAGTCGGGGCATGATCCGTCTCCGTTTCGGATGTGGGCGGTGCTGATGGTTGTGCGCGTCCGCCCGGCCGCGCTGTGGTCTTGGGGCTGGTTGGCTTGGTTCCGGGTTGCTATGCCTCGATCCGTTCGATCCGTCCCGAATCGAGGTCGAGCGCGACCACGCTGGTCTGCAGCTGTTCGCGGTAGACGTCGTGCGTCTCGCCCTCCTGGACCAGCACCATCTCCTTGGTCGTGCGGCCCTTGACCAGCACGCGCGACTCCGGCGTTTCCAGTTCGAGGTTGTCGAGGAAGCCGGCCGCGACGAGCATCGCCAGGTGACCCTTGCGCAAGGGCATCAAGGGGCGCGTGCTCTGGTCGGTCGGCGGCCAGAAGGCGTCGGTGATCTCGTCCTGGGTCCAGAGCCCGCGGGCGCGGGCTTCGGCGACCGCTTTCGAGAAGTCGATCACCCGGGTCGTGAACATCGCCGCGCCGGGCGGCGAGTGGCGCACGTCGTAGACGGGCCGCAGGTCGGAGCGCAGCGGCGGCAGATCGTCGATGCTCCCGAGCAACGCGTTCATCGCCGGCGTGTCGGGGCTGGGATGCTCCTTGCGCTCGCCCAGGACCACGACCTGGTCGAACAGTTCGACCTCGGGCTCGGGGAAGGCCCAGGCCTGGACCTCTGCGTAGTTGGTGGTCAGGAAGCGCGCCGATCTCGCGATCTGCGCGCGCGGGATGATGAAGACCAGCACCCCCGCGGGCTCCAGGTAGCGGGTGCAATGGGTCAAGAACGCATGCTCGACCCGCTTCTCCTCCCGGTCGTGGTCGTAGGGCGGGTTGAGCCAGAGCAGGTTGAACGTGCGGTTGGCGATGGAGCAGCGGAAGAGGTCGCTCGACAGCACGTGGTCGAGCTGTTCCGCCGCCTGCTCGGCGCGTTCCGTGTGCAACTCCACCCCGTAGGTCTCGACCGGCGCGCCGCGGCCCATCGAGTCGGCCAGCTGGCGCAGGGCGTCGCCCGGCCCGCAGCAGGGATCGAGCAGGCGGATCACGTTGCCGCGGTTGGCCCGTCCCCAGACGGGGTAGGGCGCGAGCAGCGTGCGGATGTAGTCGACTACGCGCGGCGGCGTGGGGTAGAAGCCGCCCTTCATTTGGCCGGCGAGTCTCATTCGGTGTTGTCCTTTCCTTGGTCGTCGGCCTCGACGAGGCCAATCAGGTGGTCTTCGAGCTCTTCCGCGATCTGGGCGATTTGCCACGAGGACTGCTGGGGTTGGAGCCACCAGCGGGCCGTCTCGTCCGCGCCCAGGCGGACCGTGACGACGATCTGGTCGTTGGTCGGCGAATCGGTCACCTGGTCGCCTCCTGGTATTCCTCCAGCAGCTGCAGCAGCTGCGCACGGATCTCCGGGCCGGCGTGCTCGTCGAGATGCGAGCCGTCTCGGGCCAGGTCGAAGTTCCAGATGGCGTTGAGGCTGGGAACCTCCGAGCTGTCGCTGTAGAAGTCGCTGCGGCGCGTCTGGACCGTGACCGTGACGAACCTGTCGCTCATGCGGCTGCTCCGATCCGTTCGCGCGGCGGCTTCGAGTCGAGCACGCGCGGGGGCGTGCGGCGGCGGTCGCCTGTGGCTTGGCCGGCGAGTCTCATGGATTCGCCTCCAGGGTTCTGAACGCTTGGATCAGCGCTTGCGCTCTCTCGACGTTGGTTCTGGCGAGGGAGACTGCGGCGCTGACGGTGTTGTCCGCTTCCGGTAGGAAGGCAAAGACGACGGCTTGGTCTTGCTCTCGGTCGTAGTAGGCCGCGATCTCGTTGCCGGTCGAGAGTTCGACCTGCTCAAAGGCGGCGTCGGGTCCGGTCATCGGTTCTCCTTTCGTTTGTCCTCAACGAGGCCGATCAGGTGGTCTTCGAGGTCTGCCGCGATCTGGGCGATCTGCCAGCTGGCCTCCTGGGGTTGGAGCCACCAGCGGGCGGTCTCGTCCGGACCCCGGTGGACCGTGACGATGATCTCGTTGTCGTCGGGCGCTTCGGTCATTCGGATTCCTCCCCGTACTGCTCCAGCAGGTGGAGCAGGTGGTCGTGGATGTCTTCGTGGAAGCTCCCCTCGATCTCAGGTCCGTCTTCGGCGAGGTCGAAGCTGTAGATCGCGGTGATCTCCTCGCCGCAGATCTCGTCCTCGCCGGCCCGGGTCTCGACCGTGACGGTCACGAATCGGTCGCTCATGCCGCCGCTCCGTTCAGCTCGCGCGGCAGCTGCAAGGCCCCGTACTTGACCGCGGCGGAAAGCTCCATCTCAAGCTGGTCCGGAGCGTGGTAGCAGTACCAGGCGTGGAGACCTTCGGACTTGAGCGGGCGGATCGCTTCGCTCTCCAGGCCCTGCTCCCAGAGCCAGCCGGCCCAGCTGCGGTGCAGCGGCAGCTCGGTCCGCTGGTTGAGGAAGCGCAGGTGCAGCTCGGGCGCCTGCTCAGGGTCAGGGGTCAGGAGGAGGAAGGCGTCGCGCTCGAACGAGAGCTCCGCCATCTGCGTGAACACCATGGCGTGCCAGGCGCCGGCCTGGGGCAAACGTGCGATCTTCGTTTTCCAGGTGCCGATGCTGCCCTCGGGGATCTGGCAGCGTTCGTAGCCGCCCTCGTGCAGCTCGTCGGCCGCGCCCTTGATCAGGAACGCGGGCTGCGGCGGCGAGTTGAGCAGCGCCGCCCAGATCGCCTTGAGCGAGGTCTGGGCGCCGACCATCGAGACGAACCACAAGTGGTCCTGTTCGGGGTCGGAGGCGAACGCGTCGCAGGTGGCGGAGAAGCCGCCCGCGGTGATCGTGTAGAGCTGGGCTGCGTCGCGGTCGTCTCCCGGAGGAGACGTGGTTGGGCTGTCGAGCATGGCTCGTTCCTTTCGTTGGATTGGGGGAGTTGAGCGGGGTTCGGCGGGTCAGTTGAAGAGGCCCCGGGTCTTGAGCGAGACCCAGTCGTCCGCTCCGATCACGACGTGGTCGAGCAGCTCGATCGCGAGCAGCCGGCCGGCCTCGGCCAGGTCCTTGGTCAACTGGATGTCGTCGCCGCTCGGTTCCGGGTCGCCGGACGGATGGTTGTGACAGACGACGATGTGCGGGACGGCCTCAACGATGGCGGGCCGGAAGACCTCGGCCGGCCGGACCAGCGCGCAGTAGCCGTTGCCTTGGTAGATCGTGCGCTGGCCGACGACCCTGTTCTTGCGGTCGAGCAGCAGCACCCGGAACTGTTCCTGCGCGAGGCGCGACATCTCCTCGCCCAAGAGGTCGTAGACCGTCTCGGGCCGGTAGATGATGGGCATGTCCTCGGGTCGTTCGGGTCGGGTCTCGACCTCGTAGCGGATCGCGATTTCGCCGAGCAGGTGGAGGTTGCGGCGCAGCGCGTCGAGCAGCGCCTGCCGCTCGTCGACGTCGGTGGAGGGGATCAGTGCGAGTTGGGTTGGGGTGGTCACTTGAGGCTCCTTGTTTCGGTGAGCGGGAACGAAGGCGGGGCCGGCTCCCGATTGGGAAGCCGGCCCCGGTCTGCGCCTCTCAGAGAGGCGTCGGTGATGTGGAGGGGGTACTAGAAGGGTTGGTCGCCCTCGCTGTCGCGGCCGCCGTTGCTGTTCGAGGAGCCGAGGAAGATCACCTCCTGGGCGTGGACCTCGGTGCGGCTGCGGCGCTCGCCCTGATCGGTCTCCCAGCTGTGGTGGTTGAGCCGGCCCGCGACGTAGACCCGTTCGCCCTTCTCGACGTACTGGGCCACGGCCTCGGCCTGCTTGTCCCAGCAGACGACGGTGTGCCAGTCGGTCTGCGAGTCCCCGTTCCCGTTGCGGCGGTCGGTCGCCAGCCGCAGCTGGACGACGGCCATGCCGTTCTGAGTGCGCCGCAGCTCGGGGTCGGTGCCGACCCGGCCCAGCAGTTCGACTCGGTTGATCGTGCGTGACATCGATGAGTGCTCCTTTCAAAGAGCGTGTGACGGCGCGGTCGGTCCGCGCCTGTGAAGAAGACGAGCGGGGCCGCCCTCCGGTAAGAGGAAGGCGGCCCCGGATTGCGCCCGTCGAGCGGGCGTCGGCTGTCGCATCAGGCGGTTAGAAGGGTTGGTCGCCGTCCGCCTGGGTCTGGGACTGGCCGTTTGTCGAGCGGCCGCCGTTGCCGTTCGAGGAGCCCAGGAAGATCACCTCGTGGGCGTGGACCTCGGTGCGGCTGCGCCGCTCGCCGGAGTCGGTTTCCCAGGTCTGGTGGTTGAGCCGGCCGGCGATGTAGACCCGCTCGCCCTTCTGGACGTACTGGGCCACGGCTTCGGCCTGCTTATCCCAGCAGACGACGGTGTGCCAGTCGGTCTGCGAGTCCCCGTTCCCGTTCCGGCGGTCGGTCGCCAGCCGGAGCTGGACGACGGCGGTGCCGTTCTGGGTCTTGCGCAGCTCGGGGTCGGCTCCGACCCGGCCCAGCAGTTCGACTCGGTTGATCGTGCGTGACATTGGTGAGTGCTCCTTTCAGAGAGCGTGTGGGTGCGCGGAGTTGCCGCGCGTGGTTGAACGAAGCGAGGCCGCGTCCCGTGTGGGAGCGCGGCCTCGCCTGCCCCGCACTTGCCTGTCCCTGGCTTGACCAGGGGATGCGGGGTGGTGCGCCCGTCGCGCGGGCGTCGATTCGATGGGGTGTTGGGTCAGCTGACGCGGACGTACTCGCTGACCTGCTCGGTCACGATCTCGGCCCGCTGTTCGGGTTCCAGCAGCGCGTTGAGCCGTTGGTGGTCGACCGAGTAGCGGCGGCTGGCGACCATCCCGACCGTGCGGGTCTTGGCCGAGCCCTCCAGCCTGGCCTTGGGTTCTCCTTTCCGTTGCAGCCACTGCTGGAGGGTCTTGAGCGCCGTGCGCTTGTCCTGGTCGGATGCCTTGATTTGCGACTGGGCCTGCTCGTAGTCGCGCAGCGCCGCTTGCGCCGCCTCGTCCGAGACCGGTTCGGCCTCGTCCTGGTCGACTTCCTCGGCCTCGTTGGCCGCCTCGCCGGGCTGGCAGAGGTTGAGGTAGGGACAGCGCCGGCACTGCCAGTCCGCGGCCGTGAAGTCGCGTTCGGGCGGCGCTTCGGGATCGGGACCGCAGGCCTCGTGGTGCTCGGCCAGGGCCGACAGCCTGCGGCAGGCCGCGTCCCAGGCGCGCTCGGCCCGGGCCGCGGGAACCAGCTCGTGGTCCCACTGCCGCGAGCCGGTGTCGAGCGTGGCGATGACCACGTCCCGGACCTCTCCGTAGAGGCCCAGGGAGTAGCAGGCCGCCTGCGCGACCGACTCGGGGTGGCTGCGCTCGGCGCCCAGGGTGCGCCAGCGCTTGAACGCTTCGGGACCGCGCGTCTTGACCTCGATCACGCGCTCCTCGCCGAACAGCTCGACCGCGCCAATCGCGTCGGGGTGGCCGCTGACGACCAGGCCCGGACCGGCCTCGACCTCGACCCGCCAGGGGTCCTCGGGGTCGGACGGCGTGACCGTCCAGAACTGGCGCTGCATGGCCCGCACGACGACCGGTTCCAGCGCCTGCCCGGCTTCGAGTACGAGCTTGGTCTCATCCGTCATCGGGTTGGTTTGGGGCTGTCCAGTGGCGGCGTACCAGAGCGCGCGGCGGCACTGGCCGAGCGCCGAGGCGCGGATGTCCAGCCCGCCCTCGTCGGTGAACCGCGCCGCCGACCGGTCGTAGGCCGAGGAGCGGCTGCGGGCTTGGGTGGGGTTGCTCAGGGTCATGGTGGATTCCTTTCCGGATTCCGGTAGGGAGCGATGGCTTGGCTTAGCCCAGCTCGGCCGCGCGCCGGCGTTCGAGCTTGTCGGCGGCCGAGGCGATCAGCGGGTTGAGTTCGGCCGGGCCGAGTTCGTCCAAGGGCCGTCCGGTCTTGGCCTCGACGGCGTCCCGTAGCTGCTGCTCGGAGAAGCTCTGCTGAGCGCTCAGCTCGATCAGCTGCCCGCGCAGGACCTGAGCGTCGTCCGTCCCGGACTGGGGCGCGTCGTTCCGTTCCGGCTGGACGACTCGGCGCGCCGGCGCTCGGCGTTCCGCCGGCTGGCTCTCCTGGGCGGGCGCGCGTCGCTGCTCTCGTTGAGGCGAAGGATCGGACTCAGGGCGATTCCCGTTGCTGGTCGTGGGCGGATCGCCGTAGAGACCGTTGCCGAAGCGGTCGCCGAAGCTGCGCAGGGCGCGCTTGAGCGCATCCGTGACCGCTCCCTTGAAGGCGGTCTCGTGGCCCTCGGGCGACTCCTCCGCGACCGGCTGGAAGCCGACATCGGTGCGCGAGGGCGCGCCCGGCACGCTGACCCGTACGACCGCCGAGTAGGCCGGCGTGCTGGTCACTTCGCCCGTGCGTGAGTCGGTTTGCTCGATTGGCCGCAGGGTCACGTCGCCGACCAGCTCAAACCCCCAGCCGCCAAATCCGAAAATCCGGTTGGCCTGGTCGATGGCCGTGTGACCCTCCACGTAATCGAACTTGCGGCCGCCGCGTCCCTTGCGCTGCGAGACCAGCTGCGGGTCGAGCGGCTGGGCCAGCGCCTCCGTGACGCGCGGCGCGAGCGCGTCCCAGTGCAGCGCCTCGACCGAGGCCGGGGCGGGTTCGCGCTCAGCCGGACTGAGCGAGGACGTTCGCGGGCGGGTCCCGTTTCCTCCCGCTCGCGCCGCGCCGTTGCCCCCCGATCGAGTCGGGGACTGACCGTTCCGTCGAACCGCCGTCGCGGTTCCATTTCCGTTTCCGTTGCCGTTGTTCATCTCGTGCTCCTGTTCAGGTTGTGGGTTCGGGTTGAGTGCGGTTGCCCGTTTGGCAACCGTGAAGCCGTGCTGAGGCACGGTCGGCCAGGGGCCATAGGCGCCCCTCCGTTTCGTTGGTTTGGGTGAGTTGGATGAGGGCGGATCGAGTCCCGCCGGAGCTGTCGTCGCTAGCGTGCGGCCCGCGCCGCTCGGCTGAGCAGGCTGAGGAAGACCGTACGGCCGTGGGGGTCGCGGCCCAGTTCGCCGACATCGGACACGCCCCGAGGCAACGTCACGAGCGCGGTCCGGTGATGGCCGAGCAGGTCCGAGAGCTGGTTCGCGGCTACGCCTCCCGCCTCGTCGGCGTCGAAGGCGAGGAAGAGGCGGGGCTGGTCCTGTAGGGAGGAAGTCAGCCGATCCATCCCCTGGGTACCGAGCGCGGCCACGGCGGGCAGGCCCCAGCCGGCCAGCACGAGCCAGTCGAACAGGCCCTCCGCGACGACGATCCAGGGCGACGCCGCAGGCAGCCGCGAGAGGCCGAGCACCGGCTTGGCTCCTGGCAGCGCCTGGAATCGAGGCTTGGCGTCCGGCCAGATCGATCGGCCGGCGATCCAATGGACGCGTCCGGCGACGAACTCGGGCACGACGATCATGCCCCGGAAGCGTTCCCGGCCCTCCGAGACCAGGCCGCTGTCGAGCACGCGCCGGCCGTCGAATCCCGCCTCAGTGAGCCACGAATGCAACCCATGCCCGCTGCAGTAACCCAGCCCGAGGCGCTGCGCGGCCTCGGCGGCGATCCCACGCGAAGCGAGGTGGGCCTGGGCCGGCTCGCAGAGCTGCAGCTGCCGCGCGTAGCAGCGCATGGCTGCGGTAAGCAGAGCCGCGTCTCGCACCGGCGCGGATTCCGGTGTTCTCGGCGCTGGCCGCGGAGCGGCCGTCGTGGCGGGTCGCTCAGGGGCCGCGCCCAGCCGTCGAATCGCTTCGCGCAGTCCGACGCCGTCGCTGCGCTGGATGAAGTCCAGCACGTCGCCGCCCAGGCCGCAGCCGAAGCAGTAGAACCGCTGCGTATCGGCGTAGACGGTGAAGCTGCCCTCGGTCTCCTCGTGGAAGGGGCAGCGGCCTTGTCGGACGCGGCCCCGACCGCGCAGCTGGACGCCCGCCGCTTCGACCACGTCGCCCAGCGGATGGCGGCGCTTGAGCGCTGGGATGTCGACGTTGATGTGGGCGGCCGTCATGAGCTACCGCCCTTCCGCAGAGGTCTCAGTCCTCTGAGGCTGCGCCGCGAGACGAGCTTGCCCGGCCGCCAGCGCATGCCCAGGACGGCGCGGACTTCGAGCGTCTCGTCGTCGAGCGGGGTGAGGACGGCGGCCTGTCCGTTCCCTGTGCGGTAGAGCCGGGCGTCGTCGGCGCCGTAACATCGCCGCGCCAGGTCGAGGAACTCGGCATAAGCCCAGCGCGCCTCGCCGTCCGTCGCCCCTGTCAGGTCGAGCTCGGCGAAGACGGCGAGCGCCCGGTCGAGCTCGCCGGTTTGCCGGAGGCGGCGCGCCTCGTGGATCGCGCGTGCCGGCGATGTGCGGGGCGGGACGGCGGAGTCGAGGCCGAAGAGGGCGTCGATCAGCCGGTCGACCAGTTCCTCTAGCGTCGGGCTGGGGCGGGTCGAGATAGCAGTCGCGGTGGATGCTGCAGTCATTGCGGTCTCCTTTCGCTTTGGACGTGTGACTGCCGGTTGTCGTGGGACAACCAAGAAGGGCCGCCTCCGAGGAGACGGCCCTTGTGGTGGTGTGGACGGATCTGCGGGCTCAGCGCCGGCGGGCCGCCTTCGCCAGCGCGCCGCGCCGGACAAGGACGACTCGACGGGTGAGCCAGCCTGCCCAGCCGAGACCGAAAGCGTTGAGGGCGACGACCTGCAGGTCGAGGCCCATGGCCAGCGGCGCGGCCAGCAGCAGCAGCGCGAACGGCAGGAGGATGACGCTCCAGTTGCGCTCGCGGCCCTCGTTCGATTCAGGCGCCGCCGCATGGGGCTCGTTCACCGAGTCGGACTTGTCCGACGTGTCGGTGGAGATGTCGTAGGCCGACCAGATCTGCTCGCCGGCGAGCTTCTCCAGTCGCTTGATGATCCGCTCGCGGCCGCAGCCGGCGGACTTGCAGCGGACGTCGATCCCGTCGCCGTCCGGCCGCTGGCGGAAGGCCATCGTGTCCTGTTCCGACTCGTGGCAGACCGCGGCGGTCCAGAACCAGCCGCGCTCGAATCGCACTCGCTGGCGCGGCGCGATCAGGTCGGCGATCCGAGCCGCCGAGGGGCCGGTGTAGCGGCTCCGTGCGGGTGTGTGCTGGTTGACGTTGTTCATGCGGGAGTCCTTTCGTGTGCTCCTTGGGGGTCGGTGGGGTCGCTGGGTGTGGAGACGTTCGCGCTGGCGACCGGCGCCGGCATCCGGGGCGCAGGTCATCGTGGTTGAGGTTGTGATGCTGGGTGATGGACGCACTCCGCCCGCGGTCGGATGCCGTGATCGGCGGGAGTCGGAGTGCGATGAAGAGGGGGGTAGGCGGTGCGGCCGAAGCGCAGTGGAGAGCGAGTGCGCTCAATCCGCCGGGCTCGAGCCGGGGAAGCGGACACGAAGCGACCGAACTGCGCCATTCGCAATCCGGTCAAGTGTCAGTTCCTGGGCCGGCGAGCCATTCGGCGTCCGCCCGTGTCGGTTCCGCGTTCTGAACCATCTGGACCAGGCGTCGGGAGAGCAGACCTCATTGCCGACCTGGTTCGCGCCGCGGAGGAGCGCCTGGTGTCCCTTGGTGAGTCCGGACTCGGGGAGAGCAGACCTCATCCCAAACTTGCCGGTCTCGGATCAGGGACGAATCCTCCAGCGTTTCTTGGCGGGAAATGCTGGACAAAGCCTGAAACCACTTCCAGTTGTACGCCGATTCGCCGGCGGTGAACATGGCGCGCGCGTCAGTGTCGCGAACGTCACTCGGCCCGCGCCGACCCGGCTCAGCCTGCGTTGGATAGCTGGGTTGAGGTCACTTCCAACGAATGAGCCGAGTCTGCGGCAGTCGTCTGAAGCCCGCCGTTCCCGGCTCGGTTTGCTAATCGACGGCGTGCTCAGTCGCGCCAGTCGCCGCCCGCCGCCCACCTCGGCGCGAAGCGTGGGCCGCCCGCAGCGGAGGCCGGCGGCGGCAGCAGGAACCGCCTCAGGGTTGCGACGGCCGACTCGAACTCGACCGGCCCGGAACCGCCGGCGCGGGAGGCCAGCGCGGACCACTGACGTTCCCGAATCGGCGCGACGCTCACGGAGCCGGGCTCAAACTCAATGCCGTCGGGCGCAACATCGAGCGCGGCCAGGTCCCGGAACACCAGGCGCATGCGTTCGGCCGAGTCGTCGCTCAGGTCCAGCAGATCCGCGTCGCGGGAGGCGCGGTGACTCCAGTCGCCCCAGACATCGAACAGCGCCGCGCCCTTGAGCACGAAGCGCTCGCGGTGCGGCGAGCGGGCCAGGCGGTAGAGGAGGCGCTCGTTGGCGTAGCGGGTCAGCAGGTAGTTGAAGTCCTCGCCACGGGCGCGGGCGCGGTTGAGCAGCCGAGCGCGAACCGACGCGGCCAGGTTGGCCGACTCGTTCACGCCAGCGCCTCAAGATAGGGGCGCATCACTCGCGAGACGCGGCAAATGCGGGCGTAGCGGTCGAGCTCATCGATGCTGCAGCGACGTTCGTCGAGGCACTCGCGCAGAGCCTCAATGGCCACGTCGACGCCGATCCTGTTGCGGAATTTGAAGCAGTCCGCGACGCTCTTGGCCGGTCCGTAGACCGGTACAACCACGCTTTCGATCCGCTGCATCTCGACGCCCGCCTCACGCGCCTCGCCGGAGAAGCGCACGATCCTGAACTCGGCGTCGTCCGAACGCGGCGCCCGGTCCTTGGGTCCGATCGCCAGCCAGACTTGATGGGGGGCCTGGCTGGTCAGCTCGTGGAAGCGCAGCGCTGAGAGCAGGCAGACGACGCCGTGGGGCACGCGCTTGGCGGCGACCGCCAGCGAGTGGTGCTCGCCCGGCGCAGCCCCGGCGACGGAGTAGAGCCCGCGACCGATCCGCTGCAGCTCGCCCCGCCTGACCAACCGCGCGAGCTGGCCGGCCGGCAGCCCCGCCGCCTCCAGATCGCGCGGCCGGACGATGCCCTCTGCTCGGACCAGTGCCAGGATGTCGTCGGTCGCGGTGATCGCCATTTCTCAATGTTGCTCGGTATGTCGGTGTAAGTCAACAACTACCGACATGTTCGTCTCCTGCCGCCCGATGGACCGCGTGCCCGCGATTCATCCAGGGCTGAGCGGACACCAGCGGCGATCTGCGCCGCCGGACCGACTTCGATCGCAGCGATTCGCTTCCTGGTTGGCAGGCGACCCCTCGCCAGCTGGCGCCGTCACTGATCGCCGTCAGGTCTTGCATCTTCCAACCGAGCGAGCACGTAGCTGAGCAGCGTCAGCACCGCATCGGCCACGGCGGGGTTCGGCGCCGCGTCGTTGTGCACGACTGGATTTCGGCCGACCGCCCAGAGGCCGCGCAGCAGATTCAGGTAGGCCTCGCAGTCCTTGTCGCTCAGCGGTCCCCTGAGGACGCCAGAGCTGCCAAACGACTGGATCGCCAGTTTCTCTCCATCGATGTCTTGGGAGAGATCAAAGCCCCCCACGCTTCGGGACTTGTAGGCCGCCCACCCCTCCCTGACCGCGCTGTTGACGTGCGCCAGCTGAGTGAATGCCTCCAGCTGCAGGATCAGCGCCGCGTCGAGGCGCGACTGAGTCTCGTACCAGGCGTCGAACCGCTCAAGTACCAGCGGTAAGTCTCGGAGCAGGATGTCGGCGGCATCATGCGCGCAGGTGTCAGGGGATTTCTTGTCCGGGTAGTGCCGTGTGAACATCAGGTGCCGTCCCAGGTGGCCGACATGCCGCACCTCTTTGGGGAGAGCGGCTCGCAGTTCTTCGACTGCCTGGTTCAACTCCTCAAAGGCGTCCTCCACTGCGCGGAGTCCCTTATCAAAGGCCTGTTGCTCTTCGTCGGGAGTCTTCACCGCCGTAAACCGAGGACGCATGGGCGAGGGTGGACATTTGGCGTGGCTCAGCACCAACTGAACTGCTTTGCGGTGGGCGGCATGGTAGAGGTCGTAGACCTGAACTCGGTACGAGTACATCGCGTCGAGCCTACCAACACCGGGCGGAGAACAGGCCAAGGAAAAGCGGAGAGTATGCTGGCCGACCTCCTCGCGACCGGAGAGGCCGGCATGCTTCTAGCTGGCCGGTCCCAATGCCGGCGGTCTGAGGGCCGCCTGTCGCCCCCGCGTCGCGTCTACTCCCTGGGGACGCGCCCGAGCGGCAGGGTGCGGCGGCGCTTGTCGATCCGGGCCGCTTCCGGTTCGACCAACCGCACCTCCACCTCCAGCCCCTCGGACAGTCCCTCGCCCCGACCCAGGACGACGGCTGGGCCTTCCTGGGAGCGGTGGGCCAAGCCGTGCGGCACCTGCACCCCGCCTTCGTTCCACGCAGCTACGGGTTCAAGCAGCTCTCGCAGATGATCAAGGCGAGGCCGGATTGGTTCGTCGTTCGCGAAGACCCGACCAGCGGCGGTCCCTCGCTGGTGTATGTGCAGATGAGGTCGTAGTCACGATTACGGTGTCCGGCCAGCGCCGGCGCCGGCGTCCCGACCGCTCACCTGCGCAGCAGCGTGAAAGAGTTGCGCAGCAGTTGGCCCAGCGAACACACCGTTGACCGAACCCGCTTCAGCGCCGATCGCGCCTTCGAGAGTCCGGTCAGACGCAGCCATCGAGCCTGACCCAAGCGGCGCAACGCCCGGAGCGCCCGGCGCACTTGCTGCTGTATGGCCAGCCGCCGTCGCCAGCGCGCCCGCCTGAGCGCCGAACGCGCCGTGACCAGCCGAGCCGCCCGGCGCGCCAGTTCCCGCTCCCGCCGCCACCATTCCCAGGGGACCTGAGCGGGGGGCAGGGTCAGGTGGTGCTCGTCGATCAGCGCCGTCTCCAACTCCAGCATCCGCACTTCCGCATCCAGCCCCTCGAGCTGGGGCCAGTGGGCCTTGAACGCCTTGCGGTGCTCGCGCCACTCGACGACCAAGGCAAAGGCCCTGCGCAGGACCGGCTCGTCATCTGGCAACGCCTCGACAGAGACCACGTCAGGGTAGATGCGGTGGGTCCCGCCGGCCCGGTCCGCAGCATCCGCGGCATCCGCCGAAGCCGCACCGCCCGTCTGCGTCCAACCCAGGGTCCGCACCTGTGCCCGCAATCCCGCCAGTTCCTCGTGTAGCGAGCCAAGTCCCCCGGTCTGTTGCTGTTCCACGTCCTGTAGGCGCCGCTCCAGCACCTCCACCCGCAGTGCCAACTCCTGCTGGTCTATCCCCGCCGCTTCCCGTTCGGCGGCCACCCGTTCGCGCTCCAGCGCATCCCTGAGCCGGGGCGTGAGCCTGCCGTTGAGCAGCGCGCGGTAGAGCGTCTTGCGGTCGACGCCCAGCCGTTTGGCGGCCTGGTTCCGATTGTGTTGCCGGCACAGCTCGTGCAGGAAGCGGACGAGGGGGTCGTCGGTGGACGCAGCGTCAAGCGAGTCCCCGGCGGTCCCGCCAGAGTCCGCTTGCCTGGGCTGGTCGGGGCGGTCGGGGTGGTCGGCAACGTCACAGCGGTCGGGTGAGGCGTGCTCCCCGTCTACGTCCTGCACGTGCGACCCGTCAGTAACCCCTTCCGAGGGGACCGGGGAGCGGTCCTGCTTGTCTGCGGCACTTGGCTCCGACCCTGCGCCACCACCCCGAGGCGGTGTGGCCTGGTTGACAGAGGCCTGTCCAGAGTCGGGCGGCGGTGTCCGGTAGGGGGGCTCCCCACCCCGCCCCGCGTGTCCCAAATGCCCCATATTCGGCCTCGTTTGCCCCATTAGCCCGGAACCAGCCCTTCACCCCGCCCGGCAGTGACGTGTGCCGGTTGGGACCGCGTTCGTTCAGCCCTGGACTGAAGATCGCGCTTGTTTGTCCCACTGCCCCACGGCGGGGATTCCTGTACACGCCCATGACAGCACGGACGGCCGTTCCCCGAACAGGGCGCGGACGCCATGACACCCGTGTCATGGCGCGCGCGCCCTGTTGCCCCCGCCCCTCGCCCTGCACAATCTCAGCCACAGCAATACGAACGCATGTACAGATTGGAGCCGAGATGAGACAGCGATGGATGCGGCGCGCCGGAGTGCGAGGCCGCGTGATCGGCCTGGCCGCGGCGGCGCTGCTCGGCGCCCTGGTCGCGATCGCGGCCTGGCAGCTGGCCCAGGCCCAGGAGCCGCCTTCAGGCGACGAGCTGGAGTGGGTCAACCAGGAGGACCAAGACTGGATCGAGCGCAAGAAGCACGGCCAGTTCCGCGCCCGTCCGATCTTCAACCGCCAGCTGGCGACCCTCTACTACGGGCTGCGCGACTCCGACACGGGCGAGTGGCTGACCGCGATGTACCGCGTCTCGGGCGGGGAGAAGGAGCGCGACGAGGGCTGGGAGTACGAGTTCGACTACCCCGCCCTGGACGAGCACGAGGCGCTCGATCCCGACAAGACCTACCTGATCGCGATCCTGGCCGCGGTCCCGCGCCAGGCGACCCCGACCACCTTCTACGCCGTCGTTCCGATGCACCAGCCGGGCGGGCTGCTGGGCAGCCTGCTCAGGGCCCTCGACCCGGACGGCTGGGCCAAGGCGGCGGCGCGCTGGGTGATCGAGGGCGTGCACGGCACGCTCTGCGGCGTCCTGACGGAGCTGACCGGCGACGAGCCGGCCGGCTGCGGCGAGGAGTAGGCACGTATGTCGGACATCATCACCGGCACGCCCGCCGACCTGACCTACGGCCACTGGTTGGTCCAGGACGCCTGGCTCGCGGT
The DNA here is from genome assembly GCA_965204335.1 of Dehalococcoidia bacterium. Classification (GTDB taxonomy): domain Bacteria; phylum Chloroflexota; class Dehalococcoidia; order Bin125; family Bin125; genus Bin125. The sequence goes on from OZ241982.1 coordinate 2,498,273, forward strand.
CTGGGTCGTCACTTCGGCCGCGCTGGCCTTCGTCATCGGCTGGATCGGCCTCTCGCTGATTACCCAGGAGCCCTTGGGCGCGAGGCAAGCGGGCTGGCGGGAACTGATCCCGCGGCTGCTGCTCGGCGTCGTGGCGGCGGCCGCCTCGCTCTGGTGGTGCGCGCTCGTGATCGACGTGGCGCACGCCGTCTCCGGGTTCATCGCGGCCACCCTTGAGGTCACTCCTTCTGACCTGCTCCGCGCTCCGGTCGAGACCCTGATCACCGCCGTCGAGGGCGGTTCGGTCGGGCTCGCCCTGCTCTTGGCGCTGATTTATCTGATCTACGGGTTCTTCTGCCTCTACCTCTTGCTGCAGATGGTGCTGCGCCTGGCCCTGATCGACCTCCTGTTGGTGCTCGCGCCGGCGGCGATGGGCCTCTGGATCCTGCCCCACTCCTCGGGCTGGAGCCGGCACTGGCTCAGGCTCTTTGCGACCACCGTCTTCCAGCAGGCGGTCCAGCTGATCGCGCTGGCGCTGGGCATCGGCTTTCTCGGCGAGCTGGCCGAGATCCAGGCCTTCGAGCCGGCCCGCGATCTGATCTGGAAGCTCCTGATGTCGGTCGCGTTCATCTACCTGGCCACGCGCGTCCCCTCGATGCTGGGCAACGCCAGTCCCTTCGACGCCTGGCTCTCGACGCTCTACTTCGGCTTTTCTCTGCCCTACAACATGGCCCGCTCCGTCGGGTCCGTGGTCTCGCTGGGCAGGGGAGGGGGAGGCGCGGCGCGTTCGGCGGCCGCCTCGCAGGCTGGTTCATCGACCTCCGGCGTCGGCGGCGCGAGCCGTTCGGCGGCCGAGCTTTCGACGCCGCAGGGCGGCTCCGGGCCATCCGGCCCCGGGCCGCGCAGCCGCAACGAGTAACCGATCCATTCCGCAGCGCTCAAGGAGGTGCGCCATGTGCTGACAGACCAACCGTCCCGGATGGGACATAGCCAGTCAAGCGCCCCGTTTAGAGAACGGGGCAGGCCCCGCATCAGGTGCGGGGCGAGTTCCAGGAAAGGAACACACCAATGGGTGATCTGGTTCAAACCATTTCCAACCTGGTCGGCATCCTCTTGGGCGTGGTCGGCGGCGTCGGCGTCGCCTACTTCGTCTTCGGCGCCTACCAGTACCTGACCGCTTCCGGCGCGCCGCACCAGATGGAGCGCGGCAAGACGGCGATGCTCACGGCGCTGGCCGGGATCGTGCTCGCGATGGTCGCTTTCGGCGTGGTCGAGCTCGTGATCGACGCCGTTTCGAATCCCGTCGTTGAGATCGATGCACCGCCCAACCCGGCCTCGGCCGGCGGCGGCGATGGCGGCTAAGCCGCACGGATAGAAAGGAGGGCGCCTCATGGATGAACACGAGGTGCCGACCCACGTGCAGGCCGAGGACCGCGTCCTGCTCTGGTTCACCTTCCCCCAGATCGTGGCCCTGACCGCAGTGGCGGCGCTGAGCTATGGCGTCTACCAGGCCGCGCCGTTCGGTCCCGAAGCGGTGCGGATCGGGGCGGGTCTGGTCTTCGCCCTGGTCGGCGTGGCGCTGGTCGTGGGCAAGGTGGGCGGCCGCCGGCTGCCCGCAGTCGCCGCCGACCTGCTGCGCTTCGGTTTCGGAGCCCGCCGCTTTCAGGGTCCGCCGGCCCAGCTGGTTCGCGCGCAGCCGCCTGATCCGAGCGAGCGGGCGGCCAAGCGCAAGGGGACGGGGCGGCGGGTCCAGCAGGGTCCGCTCGAACCCTCGCCGCCCGCCGAGGCGGACCCGGACGAGCCGCGCGTCGACCGTGCGACCGGTCCGATGCAGCGCCGGACGCGAAAGCCGGCCGATCTCAACCCTTCGACCGAGCCCGGCAAACGCGTGCGGACGAGGGGCGAACGCATGCCCTTCAAGCCGCGCAACTGGTTCCGCAAGCGCGACCGCCGGCGGCAGTCCAAGTCGGACTACGCCGAGGCGCGCCAGGCCCTGGCCCGTTCGCGGGCCGAACCTGAAGCCCGTTCGCGGGCTGAACCTGACGCCCGGGAGCAGCGGGAGCACCGGTTTATCCGGTGGCCCGCGCTCCTGGGCGGGGCCGCCGCACTGGCCGTGATCGTCTCGATCACGGTCTGCAGTCCGCCGCCCCTGGCCGTGGCCGACGAGGGCGACGGGGAGACCTGGACCTCGGACGAGATCGAGTTCGACCCGCCGCCCCTGATCCCGGGGCGGCGGCTGTTCATCGAGCGCCTGAGCGTGACCCAGACCGCGGCGACGGTCGTGGTCCGTGCGGCCGCGAACCTGGAGGTCGAGGCGCGCGCCTTCGGCGGCCCGGACGGGCGCGAGCCCCGGTTCCGGCGCGACGACACGCTGGGGCGCAACGGGCGCTCCAGTTACCTGGCCCCGCTCGACGGTCCGGTCCCGTCGTTCACCTTCGCCTGGCGCGACGAGCACGGCCAGGCCGGGGCGGTGTCGCTCGCGGGCGACCAGCTGCCATATCCCCTGCCGCAGGTCCCAGGCGAACTCTGCGACCTGCGCCTCGTGCGGCTGAGCTGGCGCGAGGGGACGATCGAGGGTTCGGTCCGCTCCGACTGCCGCACGGGGCTGGACGAACCGGTGGAGCTGGAGACGGTCTCCGGCCACGCCCGCCTGAGCCACACGGCGCTCTTGCCGGCCCAGGTGACGCGGGTGACGGGCACGCTCACCGTCTCGGCTAACGGCCGGGAGTCGAGCGTTCCATTCCTTTCCGGCGGCGAGACGCTGTTCTCGCTGCCGCTCGGGGCGTCGCGGGACATCTTGGCGGTCGAGATCACGGCGGCGCTAACCGCCGAGCTGCGGATCGCGCTGCCGCCCCTGGTCCAGCTCACCCACCGCCCCTACCGGCTGGAGCGGCGCACCGAGACCGTCACCCTGGTCCGGCCGGGCACGAGCCAGACCGTCTCGGAGACGGTCAGCTGGACCGACGACGAGGGCAACGTGTCCTCGCAGACGGTCTCGGCCACACTCTCGATCCCGTCGGCCACGGTGCAGAAGGACGTGACCCTGGAGATCGAGCACGACGAACACGTGCGCGCCGAACTGGTCCCCCGGCCGCCGCTGAGCAAGACGCGCTCGGAGCAGTTGTCGCTCGGCGCCGGCATCGCGGCGGACGACGACTACCGCGCCCTGGTCGTGCCCGAGCGGGAGCCACAGCGGCCGCGTTCGGTCCAGACCCGCGTGTCCGAGGCAGATCTGATCGACCTGTTCGCGATGCTCGGATGGGAGTAACCATGCTGCGACGACTCCCAACCATCGTCGCTCTGGGCGCGGCGGCGTTGCTCTCGACCGCCGCCGCGCCCGAGGCGGTCGAACTCGCCGAGCAGGAGATGCTCGACGCCTTCGACGCCGCGTTGACGGCGGTCGCCTACGCCGCCTCGGGGCTGGCCCTGTTCGGGCTGGTCTGGGCCGGCTTCCTCTTAATGGCCGACGGCGCCGACGAACGCGGCAAACGCGGCCGCTCGGCCGTCTTCCTGACCGTCGCCGGTCTGGCGATCGCGCTCTCGGCCAAGGGCCTGGCGGCGCTGATCTCGGCCGGCGCGATCCCGATTCCGATCCCCTGACGAATGGAGACCGAGATGAAACGACTCTTGTCCCGAACCGAACCCCAGGCGGCGTCGCTGGAGGGCGACGCCGCCTCGCTCGAACCGCCTCCCGAGAACGAAACCCCTACCCGCGAACTGCCCCAGCTGCCGCTCTGCTTCATGCTCTCGCACCTGGAGCCGGACGGCCCCGTGCGCCTGGACGGGGTCAAGCTGGCCCTGACCGAACTGATGGGCCTGGAGCTGGATGGGCCCAAGCTGGGCGCCTTCGCCGGGCTGCTCAACGCCTGCGACTTCCCCATGCAGCTATTGGTCCGCCAGCACCCGCCCGAGCTGGGCCGGATGCGTCGCGAGCTGGAAGAGGCGCAGCCCGCCGACCTGCCCGAACAGACGAAGGAGGCGGCCCAATCCCAGCGCCGCCTCCTGACCGAGTTGGAGACGCGCGAGGGCATCCTCGACCGGCGCTTCTACGCGGTCTGCGAAGAGGAGCACGCAGCCGAGTTGCGCGGCCTCTTGGCCCGAACCGGCCTGACCATCCATCCCCTGAAAGGCGAGACGCTGGAACGCTTCGTGATCGCCTCCGCCCTGGGCGGCTCACCTGCCGAGCGCGACCGTTCGGAGCCGGTCGAAGTCGTGCTCAACCAGCGCGACATCAGGCTCGGCGACCGACTGGCCCGCGCGCTGCACCTGAGCAAGTGGCCTCGCTCACTGGCGCCCGGGTTCCTCCAGCAGCTGATGGCCACCGGCGCGCCGATGGATATCGCGCTGCACCTGGGTCCGATCCCCTCGGAGCAAGCCGCACGCCAGCTGGAGTGGCAGAAGGTGCGCTTCGAGTCGGCCCGCTCGCTCTCGCTGCGCCGGGGCAAGACGATGTCGCCCGAAGCGGAGATTGCCCTGGAGGACGTGAGCCGGCTCCGCGACGACGTGCAGCGCGGACGCGAGCGGCTGTTCCACGCCTCGCTCTCGCTGACCCTGCACGCAGGTGCCCACGAGACCCTGACGGAGCTGACCCAGCGCGCCTCGGCCCACTTCGCCGCCGCCCTGGGCCAGCTCGACCCGCTGCCCTTCCGCCAACGCGAAGGGTTGCTCTCGACCCAGCCGCTCGGGCTCAACGCGGTAGCTGCCTGGCGCACGCTGGACACATCCTCGGTTGCGCGTTGCTTCCCCTTCTCGCCGCCCGACCTCGACACCCGTTCGGGCGCGCTCTACGGGATCGACATGCGCGCCTGCGCGCCCATTGTCTACGACCCCTGGGACGGCACCCACTTGAATGCGAATACTGCTGTCCTGGCCCGCTCGGGGTCGGGCAAGTCGTTCGCGACCAAGCTGGGCGTGCTCAGAGGCCTCTGCCGCGGCGTCGTCGCCTACGTGATCGACCCCGAGGGCGAGTACGCCGACATGGCCCGCTCAGCCGGCGGGCGCGTGCTCTCGCCCGGCGTCCGAGGCCAGGGCATGAACCCGTTCGTGCTCGACCAGTCCGACCCGGAGGAGCTGCTCCAGCGGATCGGCTCGCTCAGGCGGCTGATCGAGGTGATGGTCGGCGAACGGCTGGGGGCCGAGCGCCGGGCCGCGCTCGACCACGCCCTGGCCGGTTACTACGCCCAACCGCGCGAGCGGACCGGGTTCCGCGACTTCTACCGCTTCCTGGAGGAGAACGATCCCGAAGGGCTCTCCAAGCTCTTGAGGCCGTTCGCGACCGGCAGCCTGCGCCACCTGCTCTCGGACGAGGGCGACGACCTCTTGCACAACGAGGCGCTGGTCACCGTCTTCGACCTGCGCCTCCTGGAGCCGGAGCTGCGTCCGGCGGCCGCGATGGTCTGCACCGAGACCGTCTGGGCCGCCGCAGCGAGGGATCCCAGGCCGCGCCTGCTGGTGGTGGACGAGGTCTGGTCGATCATGCAGCACCCCGAGGGCGCCGCCTTCATGGTGTCCATGGCAAAGCGGGCGCGCAAGCACCGGCTCGGGCTGCAGTTCATCACCCAGGACGTGCAGGACCTGCTCTCGGAGGACCACTCGCGCACGATCACCGGGCACTCAGGCCGGGCGCTGCTGCAGAACGCGGCGTTCAAGCTGCTCCTCCAGCAGGACGCGGCCGCCATCTCGACCGTGGCGGACGCCTTCGACCTGCCCGAGGACCTGCAGCGCTGGCTCGTCTCCTGCCCCAGGGGCGACGGCCTCTTGCTCGCCAAGGGCGAGCGGTTCCCGATCCGGATCGAAGCGACGCCCGAGGAGACAGAGCTGATCGAATGGCGGCCGGGCCGCCACTGAGTCCTCGTCTCAACCACCCACACGACACATCCAACACGAACGGATCCGAGAATGAGATTCAATCCACTCCGACTCTTCGACCGCGAGCCGCCCCAACCGGCCCTGCTCGCGATCACCCCGCCGCGCACCGGCGATCGCACGCTCTTGGGCGTCGAGAACCTGCTCGGCTCAATCGCGGCGCCCGAGCCCTTCTCACTCGAACTGGCAGCGGACGCACAGGGCGTCACGCTGATGGTCCGCTGCCTCTCGGGCGAGATCGTGCGCGGCCAGCTCGGCTCGCACTATCCGCAGGCCCGGGTGCAACGCATCGAACCCGACGACGACCCGCTGCGCGTGGGCGAACACGAACAGGCCTGGTCGATGAGCCTGCGCTCATTCGGGCCCGAGTACGTGCCGCTGCGCGTCTTCCGCGACCGCGACATCGTCGATCCGGGCTCCGACCCGCTGCTGGCGCCTCTGGGCGCCCTGGCCGGGCTGCAGGACGGCGAACGGGTCACCGCGCGGCTCAAGCTGCGCTCGCTCGGTCCCCAGTGGTCGCGCCAGCACCAGGCGCTGCTGCAGGCGCGTTCCGAAGAGATCTCGCCCAGGCCCGCGCCGACCCACACGCCGAAGCAGGGTCCTGAGCCGCTGGCCCTGACGGTGCTCGTCCTGGCCGGGTTCGGCGCCCTGCAGGGCTACCGCTGGCTGGAGGCCGGCGAGACCTGGAACCTGGCCGGGCTCTGCGCCGGCGCCGCGGTCCTCCTGATCGGCGGCGGCTGGGCCCGCCGGCGCTGGCGCAAGTCGCGCGAACGCTTCTACGACCCGGAACTGATCAAAGAGAAGATCTCGCGTGGCGCCTTCGAGGCGGAACTGGAGCTGGTCTGCGTGCTGCCGCAGGGCTCCGAGGACGGCCGCGCGGCCGAACTGCTTGAGGGACTTGCCGCGGCCTACCGGCACTACGACCATCCCGCGGGCGCCCAGTTCGAAGCGGGCAAGCCGCAGGAAGTGGTCCCCGGTCCGGTCTCGCTGCATCCGCGTCCGCCCGGTCTGTTCGGCCGGCGCAGCGTGCTCGGCGTGCGAGAGGCGGCGGCGCTCTGGCATCCGCCGGGGCCCGCGGATGAATCCGCCCTGGTCGAACGCGCCGGGGCGCGGACGCTGCCGCCGGTGGTGGGCGAACTGGCCGGCGGCGCTCCGGTCGGTCTGACGACCGAGGCCGAACCGCAACAGGTCAACTTCCCGCCCGATCTCTTGCGCCGCCACCATCTCTACGTGGCCCGCACGCGTATGGGCAAGTCGACCCTGATGCGGCACATTATTGAACACAAGCTGCGCGAGAAGGCGGCCGGCCGCGACCGCGACGCGATCGTGGTCGTCGATCCGCACGCCGACCTGGTCTCCGAGATCCTCGAAGCGACGCCCGAGTCGCTCACGGACCAGGTCCGCTTAATCCATCTGGCCGACCCCTCCGGCGCCGTGGGCATCAACCTGCTCGACTCGCGCGTCTTCGCCGATCGCGACCGGACCGCAGACTCGGTCGTCCGCGTGACCCGCGGGCTCTGGGAGCAGTGGGGTCCCAGGATGCAGTCGATTCTCGAGCACACGGTCAAGACCCTGCACGAGGCCAACTCGCATCCCGCAACCGAGGCCGAGGAGCAACACACCATTCTGGACGGCCTGAGGCTGCTGTCGGACGAGCGATTCCGTTCCCAGGTGCTGACTCGGGTCTCCGACCCGTACCTGCTGGAGTGGTGGGCGCGCGACTTCGGCGGCTGGCGGCGCGAGTACCGGGCCGAAGCGCTGGCCCCGGTCCAGACCCGGCTGAGCTACTACGCCTCCTCCAAGCGGGCCCGCGCCATCCTCGGTCAGCCGCGCTCGACGATCGACATTCGCCGCACCATCCTCGACGGCGGCGTGCTGCTGGTCTCGACCGCCCAGGGCGCGGTCGGCCGCGACGTGGCGGCGCTGGTCGGCGCCTCGCTGCTCAACCTGGTCGATTCGGTGCTCCGCGAGCAGGAACTGCTGCCTCTGGACCAGCGCCGCGGCGCCCTGGTCGTGGTCGATGAGATGCAGACCATCCCCGGCGTCGAGTTCGAATCGATGCTCTCCGAACTGGGCAAGTACGGCGCGTCGTTCGTGCTCGCCACTCAGAGCCTGGCCAAGCTGGCCGATCTCTCGCCCACGATGCGCCACACGCTTCTGGCCAATGTCGGCTGCCTGGCCGCCTTCCAGGTCTCGGGCTCGGACGCCCGCGACCTGGTCTGGGAGCTGGGGCGCGAGCGGATCTCGGAAGAGGACATCGTCTCGCAGCCCGTGCACCACTGCTACGTGCGGGCCACGGTCGGCACGGAGCGGATGCCGGCCTTCTCGATGACCGTGCGCAAGCCCGAGCCTGGCGACCCGCTGCGCGCCGCGCGGATTCGCGAGGCCGCCTCCGCCTACGTGACGCCGGCCTATGAACTGGAAGCGCAGCAGGCCGAGCGCAGGCGGTCGGTCGCGCAGTTCCGCGAGGGTGTACAAGGGCTGGACGAGGGAGAGCAATCCGAGCAGCCGCGCGCAAATCCGGCCCGAGCGATCCCCGGGACCCGCGACCGCAAGCGCAAGGCAAAGACAAGGTCCGGACGGCAGAATCGAGGCGGCGAATGAAACTGGCCAGGGGCGACGCCGCCCTGCTCAGCCTGTTGGCCTCGATGCCATTCCTCGACCGGCTTGAGCTGGCCGCTGTCTCGGGCCGCTCCCGCGCCGCCGTCTACGAGCGCGTCGGCCGGATGTCGGAGGCGGGACTGCTCGACTCTCTCGTGCATTCCACCGAGCTGATTCCGCCGACCCGCCGTTTCTGCCTGACCGCCGTGGGGGTTCGCCGACTGGCCGCCATTCACGACGTGCCGGCGGCCCAGTTGCTCAGGCGAGGTCCCGTGTCCGAGCAGTGGCGGCGGCTCTTGCTCGAACGACTGGACGCGGTCGCCGCCGTCTACCGGCTCTGCGAAACGGCGGCCCAGGACGCCTACCCGCTGGGCCTGCGCTGGTACCGGGCCGCGCCTATGGACGCCCTGCTGCTGTTGTCCGGGGAACGCCGGGCCGCGATCGTCCGGCTGGGCCCGACGGCGGACCGTACAGCGTTCGCCAAGCGCATCAGGCGATTGCGCGATATGCCGGGTCTTGGGGCGGTGCTGCTGATCGCGCCGGACGAGACGCGCCTGCGTCACGCGCGGCGGCTGGTCGGCAGGACCTCGGCGATCAGCTTCCTGGCGCTGGAACGCGACGTGATCCTCGCCGGTCCCGACGCCGCCGTCTGGCGGGGATCCTCGGGCGCCGCCCGGCTGACCTTGCCCGAGGCGCTCGCGCTCGTCCAGCACGGCAGCGGCGAGGCGGCGGAACCGCCCCTGGCCCGAATCTCGCGGCCCTGGGACCTGGCTCGCGTGCGCCCGGAGCGCACCTGGCTGCTCCCCGGTCAGCTCTCGGCGGCCGAGAAGCGGGTCCTTGACCTCATCGGAGACTGGCCCTGGATCCGGCCCGTCCACCTGGGCGAGCTGCTCGGCGTCGGGCAGCGCCGGCTGGCCCAGGTGCTCAGCGCGCTGGACGAGCGGCGTTTGCTCACCCGCATCGTCCGCGCAGGCAATCCCCGGCTCATCCTCTCCGATCGCGGACTCGCCTACCTGGCCCGCCGGGATCGAGCCTCGGTCGGGGCCGCGCGCAAACGCTGGAGCGCCGAGCCGCGCGACCGGAGCGTCGCATGCGGCTGGCGCAACGTCGGCGGCAGCCGCGCGCGCCAGCTCATGCGCAACCTGGAGCACACCGGGTCCGTGCACTGGTTCGATGCGCGCCTGGCCGCTCAGGCGCGGGACGACTCGCTCACCATTGCCCAGCTCGACCCGCCGCACCGGGCCTCGCGCTACTTCCGCTTCCAGGAGCGCCTGCATTCGATCCACCCGGACGCCTTTGGGCTGCTGCGCACTGCGAAGGGTAGCTGGGCGTTCTTCCTCGAGTGGGAACGCCGCGCGGTCCGGCCCGCCACCATGGCTGCACGCCTGGCGCCGTACCTGCGCTACTACTCGACCCAACGGCCGATCGAGGACCAGGGCATCGTGCCCGCCGTGTTGGTGGTGTTCGAAGATGCACTGGCAGCCGACCAGTTCCTTCGCATCGCCGACCGAGCGATGACTCGCACCGGCGTCGAGCTGCCGTTAGTTGTTTCCGATCGAGGGTCGCTCTTGCATCACGGGCCTCTGGGCGAAGCCTGGCGTCCGCCCGCAAACGCTCAGCCCGCCCCGCCGTTCTGATCGGCGCTCACAGGGGTTGATCCGCTGACTCGCCCGGTCTCTCCACCGGTCTCCGTCGCCGGCTGCGGTTCCGCCGCAGCCAGACGCCTCCACTCCTCCTCGGTGAAGATCAGCGCCTGCCGCTCGTCTCGGCGCTCCTCCCTTCCGAGCGGCGACAGGCAGTGCAGCAGCTCCCGCTGGGCGGCGAACCCGAGCAGGGCCAGCAGGTGCGCGGCGTCAGGCCGCACGCCCCGGCGCCAGCGGTGCACGGTCCGCACACTCACGCCCACCGCGCCGGCGAACTCGCGCCAGGTCAGTCCCGACGCCTCCCGCAGGCGCTCAACGCGCTGCGGGAAGTCCGAGGGGAACATCGCTGCCTTCGGTTCGCCGGCCCGGCGCCGCCTGCGGGACGGCATCAGCTCTCATGTCCGCTGTCGACCGACCCTTCTTCAGGGAGCAGCACTGACAGACCACCGGGCACCCGCCGGGCCAGCTGTATGAGCGCCAGCATCGCCGCGCCCGAGGGCTCGGATCCGCGCCGCCAGCGAAACAGCTGGCGCGTGTCGATGCCCAGGGTCTCGGCCATCTCTTCCCAGGTCAGATCGGCGCGCTCCTTGAGCTCGGCCAGGCGGTCGCTGAAGTCGCCGGGCAACTCGGCGCTGCCCGGCGGGTAACCGAACGATCCCGAACCCGCTGTTCCATTCATGCTTCACTCCCGTTCCCGTTCGCGCTCGCCCCACCGGCTTGCGCGCTCTCTGCCTCACGGTCTCCCTGCGCTCGCGCTGCGGCCTGGGCTGCCAGCTGATGCCGCGCGATCAATCGCGCCAGCGTCCGCAGCCCCTGGCGCAGGGTCTTCTGCTCTTCCTCGGTCAACTCCGGCATATGCGCCACTTCCAGTTCTCAAACAGACTGCCTCGTCCCGTCTCAGCGCGGTCCCGATCGTCATGGCGCACCACCCTTATCTGTTCAAATGTTCTATATTGTGCAATCTACCGTGCATTCTGTGAGGATGTCAACAGCCATTCACAGTTATCCACAGCCAGCGCTCTTTGCGCGCCTCTTATGTGTGTAGGAGCGAATGTTCCATGCAGATCAATCCGTGCAAGCGGCTGTCAGCCTGTGGCGGCAATCAAAGAGAACGGAGCCATCGGGACCTGGTGGTCGCCATCGACGCGAAGATCACCGGGGATGCCCACGCTGGTGTGTACGGCCCTCCGGCCGGAGCCAGGATCGTTGACATCCATGGTTGCTCGCCGTCAACTTGGCCCACGAGGTCTGGTGTCGGCACATTCCGAGCATCAAGAACGGCGCAATCGACGCCCTCGTTGCCGTCGCACCAGCCATATCCTGCGCTGCCTCAGTCGGAGCTCGCTCGGCCTCCTAGAATGCGATGCTTGGAAGCGAGAGAACTCGCTCCTCCCTCACGGGAGATCTGAACCGGAAACTGCTCGTTGCGCGCCCAACTGGCTTGGGCCCTCCATATGGCAACCGTGCTATATTCCAATCATGCTGGCGGTCACCTACTTCAGTGATGACGATGGTTCAGTGCCGGTCAAGGACTACATCGCCTCACTCGATCACGACGGCCGCAGCGGGGAGGCGGCGCGCATGCTCCGCGACATCGACCTCCTGGCAGAGCACGGCATGGCAGGGGCGCAGCAGTTAGGCACACGGTTCAGTCGAATCATTGATCGCAATCTGAGAATCTGGGAGTTGCGTCCCGGTCCGCATCGCATCGCTTATGCCGCCATCCGCAATGAACTGGTGCTCTTGTACGCCTGGCGAAAGACTCAAGCGCGACTGGATCCACAGGCTTTACGGCGAGCCCAGCGGAACTATCAGCGGGAAGTCGGACGGACGGGACCCTTTCCGCCCTAGTGGAACGGAAGACACCATGGCCGAACAACAGAGACTTGCTCACGCTGAAGTGCGCGACCGGCTGCTCAGCGACGGCAGTCAGGAGCTCCGAGACGAGTACGCTCGGCTAGAACTCCGCAATGCTGCGATTGGCGAATTGCTGCGTGCGCGGCGGGCGCGCAATCTGACTCAGCAGATGCTCGCTGAACTCGCCGGCGTCAGTCAGGGCGTCGTCAGTCGGCTGGAGAGCGGCGGGCATACCCCAAAATTGGAGACGCTCGACCAGATGGCACGGGCCATGGACTACCGCTTGGAGGTCAGGCTCGTAGACAACCGCAGGAGCAGAGCCGCCCGGAACCGACGCCAGACTCCTGCATAGCATCACTTCTCCCGGCGCTCTGCCCTGCGGCGCACCGAGTAACTACAGACTGCCAGAAGAGGCTGCGCGCTGATCGAGCATGCCAATCGAACACCTTGCGACCGACTCCCATTGGCCGTGGAAGCGAGTCATCCTGCGACCAGGTTGGGCGGTGGGCGCGGAGTGAGTGACAGTGCTTGCCGGAGTATCGGAAGTTGAGCAGCGAAGCGCAGGCGCTTCGTGGTTGTCGATCACGTTGCGGTCTCTTCCGACTCCGCGAGATCCGGAATCGATTCACCGTCTACGATCAGCGACCGCACCGCCAGCGACAGTGTTAGTCCCCACAGAAAGGCTGCGTGGTCCCAGGGGAAATCGACATCGTCAAGCAGGCCGTGCGCAACCTGGTTTCGAAGTCCCTCGCCGTTTGGATCGCAGAGGATGGCCTTCAGGGTCTCGAGCAGGTCTTCGCCGAACGCGGCCTCTGCCTCAGGAAGTGCCAGGAGCGTGTCGAGAGTCTTATGGTGCTCGACCCCGCTGGCGTAGAGGCTCGTCGTCGTACCTCCGGCGCTCGCAATGGCGCAGCGGATGAGGTGTTCGAACTGTGGAATCAACAGATGGGCGGCAGCGACATAGTCACCGACGAACCCGGCGAGCAGGCCCTTGCCGAACAGGACCGCACGACCGAAGGGCACGAATGGAGAAATCGCGGCGAGCTCGGCGAAGTACCGCTCCGTCGGCTGATGTTCTTCAGAAATCACACGTCGCGCAGGTTCGATGACGCTCGCGCCGATCCAGCCAAGCGTCAGCTGGAGGTGACGGAACGTGTCGTCTTCAAGACCCTTGTCCTCCCGCTCCGCATGGTCGGGCCGCGAGGGATCCCGATGACCAACCACGCGGCCGTCGGAACTCATGTGGCTAACGCCGACGAGCTTCGTGAAGACGGTCTGCTCGGCAATCGCTTCTGCTTCGTCAACCACCTTCTGATACTCCGGCGCCGCCGCCACCACCAGTGCAGCGAAACGCTTGAGCGATTCAGGCAGTTCGCGGCCCCGCAGCCCGTCTTGGATTCGAGTTACTGCTTCTGAGATGTCGGCACTGGTCTCAAAGGTCTTGAACTCCTTCATGGACTCACGCCTCGTTTCCGACAACAGCATGCGCAGCTCATGAATCCGCTCATCGATGCCGAATTGGGCTCGCTCGGCGTTCGGAATCTTGCGATAGGCCTTGACCGCGTCATTGAACCATGAGGCGGCGGCCAGGGCTGACCGCCGCTCCGACTGGAGACGATGCTGACCCTCCGCGACGTACGATTCAGCCTCGGCGGCCACCATCTCGATTTGGGCAGTCCGATCGTCGGCGGCGCCGTACCACTCGCCCGCCTGCTCGAAGTAAGCAGCCGCGTTGGTGTGTTCGCCGTCTGCGGTAATGTCTCGCGCACATCTGGCGAGCAGGGACGCAACGTTCCCCGCACTGGACTCGCCGAGTCCGTGCTCCCGAAGAAGGCGGGCGATCGCAAAGGTCGGAACATCCTGCCCAAGCTCGGAGGACAGAACTGTCTCAACGAGATCACGCTCGATCGCTTGCAGGCGGTTGCCAGCCGCCCCCCGAAGACCCTTGCACAACATGATCGCTTGAGCCCATCCGGCGTGTCCGCCGTGAAGCCACGCCGAAATGGTCAGCGGCAACGAGCGATAGCAGTCGATCGTCATCAACGCGAATCGAACGTCCCCCGACTGACTCGCGATCCAGACGACGTGAGCAAGGCGCCCTTTGAGCCACGGGTTCTCCACTTGCGGGACGAATTCGGACAGACCGGTAATCTCCGCAGGAAGCAAATCCTCCGGAAATCTGGAACGCCGCCCCCCGATCACACACTCCGGACCGAACGGGACTTTGGCGTCGGACACGGAGAGCATCATCGAGCACAGTTCGGCCAACAGGCGGAGTGCGCGTCCGTCCGTGGTCCGATCCTGCTCAAGCGCAATTCCGGCCGCGTTCCTGAACCCGCCCTCCATGGCCATGTAGCCCTGCTCATTGAGACCGCGCAGCACATTCTCCCAGCCACACGAGATCAGGTCCTCAGCTGTAATGAAACTGTTTGAATCGCCTGCATCCATGGGATTCGCTCTCGCTAACACGTTCTGAGTTGATTCGAGGTTACCTCGACAGCCAAATCGCCTAAATCGATGGCAGACTCCTCGATTGAGCGTCGGCCACACCCTTGCTGACCCCACCGAGTCGCACTTACGTCGGGCGGAGCGTCCCCGTGGAGCTTCTCGACCCCGACCGAACCGCAACTCGACAATGACCTAACGTCCAACCACGTCCGGCGTGTCGCCAGGGAATGTACCGCTGCATTCAAATCAAACTGCCGCTGTTCGCCTCGACCGGTGCCGGCTGGAACAACACTTCCCGTTGAGTCCGGTCTGGAAAGGGATCGACGACTGCACCCGTGGGCGCTGGTCGTCGAGCGGGGGTAGATCGAGTTGCGGCAGTCGAGATCGGGCGGCGATCATCGGTCGGCGGTTCGCTGGCTCAAGTCGGCGATAACGGGCCGATGCCGCATGGCCAACAGTGGTGAACGGTGATCGTTTGCCAGCCATGTTCGCTCACCGAGAGAACTCAACATGTCGGACGAGAACACAAGGCAAGAACTGGAGCGGGCAGGTGATCGCGGTGAGGGCGACGTGACGTACCAAGACGTCGTCGGCGATGTCGCGCCAATCATTGCCCAAGACAGAGATTCCGCCGCCCGCACGGTGAATGCCGTTCTCACGGTCGCGTAGTGGCTCATTGGACAACGCACCATCGAGTACGAGCAGTCTGGGCAAGATCGGGCCGAGTATGGAACCGCGCTGATCGAACAACTCGCGGATGACCTGGCGGCCCGATTCGGGCCCGGTTTCTCTCGCCGGAGTCTGCAGTACATGCGCCAGTTTTATCTTGCCGATCCGCCTGAACGAATTCGCCAGACAGCGTCTGGCGAATCCAGCGCCTCGCCCATCACCATGCGCTTCCTGGAGTTGGTCGATGCATTCCCGCTCCCTTGGCCCGCGTATGTGCGACCCTCGTCCATTCCTAACCAGCAGGCTCGTGAGTTCTACGAAGTCGAAGCGTTGCGCGGCGGATGGACCGTTCGTCAACTCAATCGGCAGATCTCATCGCAGTTCTATGAACGCACGGCCCTCTCACGGAATAAGCCTGCGATGTTGCGCAAGGGACAGCAGGCCTTGCCCGAAGACGCAGTGCGCCCAGATGAGGCGATCAAGGACCTGTTCGTCCTAGAGTTCCTTGACCTCAAAGACGAGTATTCGGAAAGCG
Source organism: Dehalococcoidia bacterium (assembly GCA_965204335.1). GTDB lineage: Bacteria > Chloroflexota > Dehalococcoidia > Bin125 > Bin125 > Bin125. The sequence continues at coordinate 2,513,870 of OZ241982.1, forward strand.
ATCTTGAAGACGCCCTCGTTCAACACCTCCAGGCGTTCCTGTTAGAACTCGGCGACGACCTTTGTTTCGTCGGTAGGCAACGACGCCTACGCGTTGGCGACCAGTGGCACAGAGTGGACCTGCTGTTCTTTCATCGGAGCCTGCGTTGTCCTGTGGTCATCGATCCTAAGATCGGGAGGTTCTCCCACGCCGACGCTGACCAGATGCGCTTCTACCTGAGCTACGCGCGTGAACACTGGGTGCGAGAGGGCGAGATCCCTCACGTTGGGCTGATCCCGTGTTCAGAGAAGGACGAGACGGTCGCTCATTACGCGCTTGAAGGCCTGCCGAACAAGGTCATGGCCGCCAAGTACCAGTTGACCTTGCCGAACGGGGAGGGCCTCGCCGCTGAACACGATCGGACCCGGAACACGATCGAGCTAGGCGCTGCGGCGATGTCCGGCACCCCAGCAGCCACTACCGAACTGGATGCCGACAGTGATGACCACTGATTCTCTGACGGAATCCCAGGCTCGCTACACCTATCGCACACCCGCGAAACGGTTCACAACCGGGATGCATCCAAATGGACCGGATGTTGAAGCAGCCCCGGTGTTCAAGGGCGGTTCCGGCGGAAGACGATGCCAGTCCGTCTGCGTTTACGACGCGCAGACCGGGAGATTCTTGTCTGATATCGCGCCAAGCCAAACATAGGTTGGCTGCCCCCGCGGGTCGCGAGAGCCCATGCCGGTGTAGTGCGGTCCGTGCACGGCGCTGTTGCACAGACCTTGGAGTAAATCGCCACTGAACACTACTTGGGAGACGGCCAGTCGTGGCAGACCCGACATCTTGCCGAAGTGCGCGCGGCGCGCGGCGCCATCGAGCTAATCCGAGTTGGGCCCGTCGGCGAACGCCAGAGCCTCGGCGACGAGAAGTCCAGCGTCGCCTGTAGCGATGATGACGGGACGTTCGTGCAGCGGACGGCTGACCGGATCGGCCAATGCGACCAACTCCGCAGCGGGGCTGTTAGTGATCAGAGTCGGCATCTCTATCGATGAACATGATCTCGCACCATGTCCGTACGTTTCGACCTCCGCCAACTCCCCCTGCGCGATTTAGGGCCGCAACGAGCTGCATTCCGTGCAGCTGCCAAACATGGTCGAACTGTGGCCTGACCGCCTTCGGCAGATCCAAACTGCCAGCTGCGTCGTGAACTACCCCAAGAAGCCACATGTATCCCAACACCAGGCACACAACCTTGGCTCGTTCAACATCAGATGCGGTTTCCAGTGGTTTCGATCGTGGGTCGATGCTCGTGGCCAACCACAAGAGACCAGCGCTCAGCATCGGCTCGCCGCCACTCCATTCGCTCACGTCCCGCTCGATGAGAGCGAGCACCTGGGGTCCTCCGCCGGACCCGACCAGTTTGTCGACTTCCAGCCAGCGCGCCGCGTCGTCGAGGAACTCATGATTGCCAACTCCAACCCCGTAACCGATTGCCGATAGCGTTGCTTGTCGCAATGCGGCGAGAATCGGCTCGCTGTATTTTGGCTCGGACTCTGTGGCCAGAATCGCAACATCCGCATTCCGAAAGAAGCACTCAAGGAGAGCGCAGGCTTGTTTCTCACTCCTGTCGAGGGCGGACCGAGATGCCAGATCGAATATGGACGCGAGCACGCGCCTCGCAATCCGGTTTTCCCGAGTGTCGTCCGAACTCGTACTGCTCGCGGACAAGGCCCCTCTGAGGGCATCCGACAGCATCTCCGCGAATGCGGTTTCAAGTCCTAAGCGCGAGTCGGCATCAGCTAGAATGAGGACAGCCTGGCGTTCCAGTCGCAAGCATTCCAGCATGACTTGCACGAACAACTCATTGCCCGAAGCGATGTTCTCCCCCAACCGGGACGGCGTGACCAGAAACGTGCTCGCCTTGTGAACGTCAGCACGAAAGATCGTCCACAAGACGGCTTCGTTCGCGACGCCGTCGGCTGCGGTGCGCACCATGCGCTGGATTCCTGACAAGACGTTGTCGTGCCCGAGCCACAGCCGGTCGGACGGGGCGTTCAAGCTTGGCCGTTCGTAGTCACTTGCCTCTTGCTCTTCAAGGACGAGCATGCAGGCGTCCTCCAAGATCGCCATGCCTTCGCGAATCTCGGTGAGTTGCGCGTGTTCGACAGCTTGATGCGCCTGATCGACGACTCGCTCAATGGCGCGGGTTGCGCGAACCTCCGGGTCGTTCAACACGCCCAACGCCCGGCGGACCCGCTCATCTACTGGCTGTGTGGCTCGCGCCTGAGCCCGAGACTGGGCACCGCGGTGAACCTGTTCGAGCACCGCTTCCCGCCGGAGGGCGCGATATTGCTCTGGCCGTAGAACGCGAAGTGCGTTGAGGAGAAAGGCAAGAACTAAAACTGCCGCCACAATCAGCGAACAGATCCCCATCACGTCTCCGCGAGCATCGGCCAGCTCGCCGAGCAGATGAGTGATCGGTCCCAAGACGTAGATCAGCGCGGTTCCAATGAGCAGCCATACTGCTGTGGCGAAAATCCAGCGCGCCCAGGACTTGCCCAAGAAGAGTTCATAGAGCGGGTCATCGAGACCCTCCCGTCGCTGCACCGCCTCGACGATGAAAACCATCGCCGCCAGAGAGATCGCGGTCATCGCCGCCTGGGCTTCCAGTACCGAACCCAGGTTCGAGGCTCCGACGCCATTCGCAGGCTGCCAGAACCAGACCAGCAGCCAATAGAACCCCACGAAGGCTGCCGTGACCACAGACGCCGTGACGAGACTTGGCTTGAGCCAAGCCCCCCAACGGCGACCAGGCTCGGCCTCCGTAGCTCGATTGCGTTTGTCCGGCACACTCCTACCAATCCCTCAGCGTCCACGGCATTGATTAGCAGTCTCGCGATCGTAGACGCACCAGTGCTCCCGAGTGGATCGAAGATGTCGTGGTTGACGCCGGCAGACGAATGCGAATAGAACGTCGGATAAGTCGAGCGAGGCCGAAATCACGCTGGATTCCGGGGCGACTTGAGACACACCCTGGACCCATCGGCGGGAACATCTGAACGCGATTGTGCGGCAGAGCCAAACCGTGGATTTCCGATCGAACGGCTTGGCGCGCGGGAGGATCACCTCTGAAGGTGTCTGGGAACTCCGACCAGGCGGCTATTGGTCTCGAGGAAGTGGCGCAGCCGTCGGGAGTCAAGTTCGCTGCGCAAGCCTCCTCACAGTTCCGAGGGCGGCCCGACTCTTGCAATGGGCTGGGCCGCTCCCGGGTGCTGAAGGGGTGGCTGGGCGACCGAGAGTCGAAGGTGTTTGGTTGGGGACATGGGCTGTTGGAGGTGGCCTGGTGGTCTGAGGCGGCGGGTCGTGTCGCCGGTACTCTCGATGTGAGCCGTTGAGTATCCCTTCTGAGTGGAGGATTCGATCCATGCAGGCAGACGAGTTTGAAGACCTCGGTTTCTTCTGGCTACCTGAAGACGTGAATGCCGAGCGGCGAGTACCGGGAATCCTCAATGTAAATGCATCGGGAGCCACAACGTTGAAGCTGTTTGGACTTGAGGAAGGAATACAAGATCCGCTCGTATCAAGTTTCGCCCATCGCGCCGGCCAGGCGACCAGGCGGATCCTCGGGGCTACAAGGGAACGGGGCTTTGTCACACTTGACGGTTGTTTGCGTCTAGAGAGCAACATGAACGCCCAAACGAAAGGGTTTATCTTCAATAGTGCCACTTATCATGCAACTTGGCTCTTCATTGGTGTTCTCTACGAGGCGAACGAACCTGTCCGCTTCTCCAAGGTGACCTTCGGCGTAGAGGGGCTGGATGAGTGGCTTGCCTTATCAGGAATTCAGGTTGATGGTGATCCGAGAGAAGGCCGCGCGACGATTACCTTTCAAAGGCCGGAACCTCTTCCACTCCAAGGACTTCCGAATAGTGAGCATGGAAAGATCGGATTCGGCTATTCATTTCCTTCGGCCTGGAGAGAAACGAAGGAGGCTCGTGTCTCCCAAAACGCGTACGTCGAGTTAGCGACTGAAGACTGGTGGACGGCTGAAGCGGCAACGCGGCGGGTCATGTGGTTCCGAGACTTCCTGCGCCTGGCAACTGACCAGAGCGCGGCTGACGCTGGTCTGACCGGTTACTCGCGGGATGTGACCGAACCCCTCCATGGTGGCGAGGAGCGAGAGAGCCAGATCAAGGTAATGCACCACGCACGCGATCAGGGTCACGCGGAACGCGATCCGCTTGGGCCACTGATGCTGTTTCAACGTAACGATCTGGCCGATGAACTCCAGGTGTGCCTTGCTCGCTGGTTCGAAATGTACTCCGAGTACCATCAGCCGTTCCGGTTGTACTTCTCGGCCGTGGATTCAGCCAGGCACTCGACCGTGAATGAGAAGTTCAGGCAGTTCACTGAAGCCCTTGAGACCCTAGACAAAGCACTACGTGGCAGCGCGAGGAAGGACTTCGACAAAAGGGTGAAGAGATTGGCCGAACCTTTTGCCGACCATCTTGGGCTCAAGGGGTCCTGTGAAGCGTTTGCTTACCGAGTCGCGCACACGAGGAATGTCTTTGTCCATCATCTCCCGTTCGGAGATGATGACATTCCCGAGGGCCCGGACCTGATTCGACTCACTTACCAGTGCGAGCTGCTGCTGATCTTCCACTTTGTGGCCGTCGTAACGGGCAGCGCCGATTCGGCCATCGAGATGATCACGAGCAAGGAGGCGGTAGCGAAGCGACTGCGGGTCATCGAGAACCGGTAGGAAACGCGCATTCCGTTGACGCGATCACGCTGCCCCCACGATTCGCATGATCTTGTGGGTGGATTTGTGGGCCTAGCCGAGGTCGTAGGCATTGTGGAGGCGGAGCCGGGAGTCGGAAGCGCTGCCGAAGCCCTGGTCGAATCGAGTCGCTAGGTCGGCAGTGATTGGCGCTTCGGCGGGGCGCAGCACGGCTGATCTACCCGTTTTGAACTGTAGATGCGCCTCCCGCTCAGCGATCGTCAGGGTCAGCGCCTTGTGCCACGAGCACTGGGTTGTCCATGAGAGTGAGGCCCCGGCTGCGGTCGACATGCCACGCCAATCACCGCAGAGTGCGTCCTAGCTCAACCTGTTCTGCTTCGGGGATGAGGCCGCTTCCATGGAGATCGATCTTGCGGTTGGAGGGAAGGGGCAGCGGCAACGAGTTGCCTTCTCTCTTGCAAGGCCCGCTTGGGGCTCGTCAGCTGTCCAGGCAGCCCGCGCTCGGAGACGCCAATCCGCACCTCCGTGACCGGGCGGCTACACCTGCTGCATTCGTGCGTGACGACCACGCCGTCAGTCTGCCCAACTTCCATCCCTTGATAGTGGAACTCGGCTAAGATGTTTCGAACATATAGCGAGTCGGAACAAGGTCTGCGCCGCCACCACAAGCGAGGGAACCATGAACCACAACTCGACCAACCAGATCGCCGCCGCGCTCTACGCTCGCGTCTCTTCGGACCGCCAGGACGTCGACCTCTCCGTTGCCGCCCAGCTTCGCGCCTTACGCGACTTCGCCGAGCGCAACGGCTATAGGGTCGTCCGCGAGTATGTCGACGAGGCCGAGAGCGGGCGCGTCGCCGACCGGCCGCAGTTCCGCAAGATGCTGGACGAAGCGTCGGAGACCGAATCTCCCTTCCAAGAGATCCTGGTCTGGAAGTTCTCCCGCTTCACGCGCAAGCGCGAGCACGCCGTCGCCTTCAAGTCGATGCTGCGCCGGCGCGGGATTCGCGTCACCTCCATCACCGAGCACGCCGACGACACACCGACCGGCAAGCTGATGGAGGCGATCATTGAGAGCGTCGATGAGTTCTACTCGGAGAACCTCGCCCAGGAAGTCCGCCGGGGGATGCGCGAGTCGGCCTCGCGCGGCTTCTACCTGGCCTCGCATGCACCGCTCGGCTACCGCAAGGTCTACGTCACGGACGGCGGCAAGCAGCGGCCTCGCCTCGAACTCGACCCGCCCAAGGACGCCGTCGTTCGGCGCATCTTCGAGATGGCCCTGTGCGGACAGAGCATCTTGGAGATCGTGAAGACGCTCAACTCAGAGGGCATTCCCTCGGCCAAGGGCAAGCGCTGGCTCAAGACTGCGGTCCACAAGGTCCTCTCCAACGAGGCCTACATGGGCACCCTGGTCTGGGGGCTCAAGGCGACCGATGGCTCGGAGCCCGTCCGCGTCGAGAACGCCGTGCCTGCGATCGTCTCGAAGGAGGAGTTCGAACAGATCGGGACGATGCTCGAAGCGCGGGCGCCGGCCAAGTCCAACCCGCGCCGCGCGGCCAGTCCCTATCTGCTCTCCGGCTTGGTCGGCTGTGCGCTCTGCGGTAAGCAGTTGACCGCGTCCGAGGCGAAGGGCGGCAAGTACACCTACTACGTCTGCGGCTCGCTGCTCAAGCGCGGCTCAGGCAGCTGTGAGACGCCCAGGCTCAACGCCAAGCGGTTCGAGACTCTGATCCTCGACCAGCTCCGCGACCACGTGCTGACCGAGAGCAACATCCGCGAACTGGTCAAGATGCTGGACGAGGAGATGGACGGCGCCGCCCGCCAGGAGCGCGAACGGCTGGAGATGATCGAAGCTGAGTTGCGCGAGATCCGGCTGATGCTGGACCGCATCTGGCGGGTGATCGAGAAGACCGACCTGGACGTCGATGACGCCGCCCCCCGCATCCGCGAGCACATGGCGCGCAAGGAGCAGTTAGAGTCAGCCGCCGAGCTGGCAAGGAAGGCTTTAGCCGAACGGCGGGTGCTGCTGGACAAGGCCGAGGTCGTCGCGGAGTTCGCCGCCGACATGGCCGAGTTCCTGCGCACCAGCGACATCACCGAGTCGAAGGCGTTCCTCAGGACGTTCATCAAGCGGATCGACGTGGAGCCCGGCCGGGCCGTGATCAACTACACGATTCCGATGCCGGAGGACAGTCCGATCGGGCGCAAAGATGCCGCTGAAGTGGCGCTTGCTGAAGGAGTTCGCAATTCGGTACATGATGGTGGGCCATCCTGGACTCGAACCAGGGACCTCAGTCTTATCAGGACTGCGCTCTAACCTGCTGAGCTAATGGCCCGGGATGGCGAACGGCCCGGATCGGGGGATCGCGGGGGCCTTAACCATTGGAGAGCGGAAGTCAGCGCATTTGAGGAGCCGGTCTCGCCGTTGACCTCTCGGCCGCGACCCGGGTTAGGGGTGTTGGCGTCGAAGCGTTCCCGAATGAATCGGGGACTGGCGGATCGACCTGGGAGCTCAACCGCTGATCGGATCAACGGTCGGCATTCCCCGCATCGGGTGCGGGAAATCTCCCTAGAAAGGAGGTGATCCAGCCGCAGCTTCCGCTACGGCTACCTTGTTACGACTTCGTCCCAGTCGCGAGTCCCACCTTCGGCGGCTGCGTCCCGAAGGTTCGCGCACCGACTTCAAGTGTTACTCACTCCCATGACGTGACGGGCGGTGTGTACAAGGCCCGAGAACGTATTCACCGCAGTATGGCTGACCTGCGGTTACTAGCAACTCCGGCTTCAAGCAGGCGAGTTTCAGCCTGCTATCCGAACTGGGGCCGGTTTTGAGGGATTCGCTCCTGCTCGCGCAGTGGCTGCCCGTTGTACCGGCCATTGTAGCGTGTGTGTCGCCCTGGGCGTAAGGGCCACGCTGACTTGACATCGTCCCCACCTTCCTCTGCGTTGTACGCAGCGGTCTCGCTAGAGAAATACAACTAACGACGAGGGTTGCGCTCGTTGCGGGACTTAACCCAACACCTCACGGCACGAGCTGACGACAGCCGTGCAGCACCTGTGAACCGGCCCCGAAGGGAAACGGGCTTTCACCCGCGGTCCGGCACATGTCAAGCCCAGGTAAGGTTCTTCGCGTTGCATCGAATTGAACCACACGCTCCGCTGCTTGTGCGGGCCCCCGTCAATTCCTTTGAGTTTTAGCCTTGCGGCCGTACTCCCCAGGCGGGATGCTTATTGCGTTAGCTGCGTCACAGAGGGGGTCGATACCCCCCACGACTAGCATCCATCGTTTACGGCGTGGACTACCCGGGTATCTAATCCGGTTCGCTACCCACGCTTTCGTACCTCAGCGTCAGGATGCGTCTGGCAAGCCGCTTGCGCCACTGGTGTTCCTCCCGGTATCTACGCATTCCACCACTACTCCGGGAATTCCGCTTGCCTCTACGCCCCTCGAGCATCGAAGTTTCCACCGACCGCTCCCGGTTGAGCCGGGAGATTTCACGGCAGACTTTCGGCGCCGCCTACGTACGCTTTACGCCCAGTAAATCCGGATAACGCTCGCCACCTACGTCTTACCGCGGCTGCTGGCACGTAGTTAGCCGTGGCTTATTCGCCGGGTACCGTCATGGTTCTTCCCCGGCAAAAGGGATTTACAACCCGAAGGCCTTCATCACCCACGCGGCGTTGCTGCGTCAGGCTTTCGCCCATTGCGCAAGATTCCTCGCTGCTGCCTCCCGTAGGAGTCTGGGCCGTGTCTCAGTCCCAGTCTGGCTGATCATCCTCTCAGACCAGCTACCGATCGCTGCCTTGGTAGGCCGTTACCCCACCAACTAGCTAATCGGACGCAGGCTCCTCCCAAGGCGCCGGAACATTTCCCCATCGGTCCGAACCGATGGGCGTATGGGGCATTAGCCCGCGTTTCCACGGGTTGTTCCCCTCCTCGGGACAGATCACCTACGCGTTACTCAGCCGTTTGCCACTCAGTCTCCCTCGCCGAAGCGAGGGGCTTCGTTCGACTTGCATGCGTAAGGCACGCCGCCAGCGTTTATCCTGAGCCAGGATCAAACTCTCCATTGGATCAGCCGATCTGGTCGGCTGCAAAGGTAGAGATTGTTCGGACATCGCCGCTCTCCCGCCGCCCGAAGGCGTCGAAACAGCGCGATTCCGGACTTGGGGGGCTCCCCAAGCACACTGGACTTCCGCTCTCCAATTGTTAAGGCCTGGCCGATGCGAGGCGCTCGCCGCTTGTTCGGCTCGTGCGCCCTGCATTTGCGCAGACGTCAATAGTAGCCCGGCGCGATCCGGGATGTCAACCAGCGGTATCCCGCGGTGGACACGGTGGAGAGAGTGCGATTGTGCCCCCCGCAACACTCAGATTATGTCGACCAGGCAGCTCCACGACCCCATGACCATGCAGAATCACCTGCAACGCCGCCGCCGTGCGCTCGGCGGTCAACGTGATCCCCTGTTCCGCGCAGAGCGAGCGGACCACGCGCACCTGCAGTTGTCCCGGCAACGACAGGAACTGCCGACGCACCAGTCCGCCGCCAGTTGAGCGAAGCTGCTCCAACGTCTGGCGCCCGACCAGCTCCAGCAGTTCGCGATCGGAACTCACCGAGCTCGCCAGCTCGGCCAGCCGCTCGGAGATGTTCGGATTGAACGACTCCAGCGCCGGCAGCAACGAGCGTCTGATCCGGTTTCGCGTGTGAATGAGTTCCTCGTTGGACGGATCCTGGACTGGGATCACGCCGTAGGCCCGACAGACCGCTTCGCACTCGGCCCGCGACACCTCCAGCATCGGCCGCGCGAGACGCACGCCGCCGCCGAGGTCGCGGACTCGAGGCATGCCGCTCAGGCCGTCCAGTCCTGAGCCTCGGAGCATGTGCAGCAGCACCGTCTCCGCCTGATCGTCCCGGGTGTGGGCGACGACGATGGCGGGCGCTCCGCGATCCAGCGCCAGTTGCTTCAGGGCTCGATAGCGAACGGTTCGAGCGGCGGCCTCTAGTCCATCCGATGAACGTTCCGCTTCCAGCACCGCGTCCGCCTCGACGACATCGAACGGCACGTCGAGCGATTCGGCCAGCTGCCGGCCGGCGGCGCGGAATCCCTCGCGCACGGTCGGCGACTGGATCAGGTGATCGACATGCGCGGCGCGCATGCTCCAGCTATGTCTGGCCGTGGTGTCGGCGAGCAGCAGCAGCATCGCGGTGGAGTCGGCGCCTCCGGACACTGCGGCAATCAAGGGACGCCGGTGGCCGACGCCAAGCAGTTCAACCACGGATCGTGCGACCCGACGGCCGATCTCGCGGATGGCGCGGTCGCTCGGCTGCGTCACGAGACGCTCCGTGCGTTCGCGCTATTGGGCGCCGTCGGGGAGCAGATTGGCCCACCAGGGCGAGCGGTGAATTTCGAGCTGCCCGCGGCGCGGCGCATGTACACCGAACGATTCCTCGCCGGGACGCACCATGCCGAGGTCCTCGCGTGCGATGCGCTCGATGTAGGCATCGGAGTCCAACCAGGCGACGAGGGCCGCGAGTTGATCCGCGTCGCGCCGCAGTTCCTCGATTTCCGCTCGCGTGTCGGCGATGCGGTCTTCGAGGCTATCGGCCTGCACGAGTCCCTCGACTCCACTAAAGACGATAAAGCCAACCAGGAACAGCGAAGCGACGAATGCGACCCGGCGAACGATCCAGGGCAGCGCGGCCGGACTCGACTGCGACGGTTGTCGCGGCCCGCGGCCGTGAACCGCTGACGCCTGGTCGCGCCTGGATGGCTGCTGGTTCTGGTTCGCGGACGCGGCCGGAGATTCGGCCCTGGTTTCGCCCATGTTGCACGATCTGCGCCGCCGCCGTTGGCACTCTACACCTCTGAGCCCGCCGACAGGTCCGCCACGTGATGACGATCGTTCAGGCGCTCGAGCGCCGGAGTGCCATCGTCGATTCGGAACGACGTGAGGCCGGCGAGCGACGTGTCGATCCTGCGCCAGGCGTCCAGCGGCATGGCGAGCGCATGGACCGCGAGCAGCTTGACCACGAAGTTGTGCGTCACGATCAGGCCGACGCCGTCCGAGGGGTCGGCGACGAGTTCGTCGAACACACCATGCGATCGCTGGTAGACATCGGCGAGCGACTCCCCGCCCGGCATCGTGACGTTGATCGAGTCGTCACCTCGCCAGGCATCGAGGAACCTGCCGTAGCGCGCCCGGGCGACCGGCCATTCGAGCCCCTCCATTTCGCCCACGTCGAGTTCCAGCAACTCGTCGCATGGCACCGCCTCGACGCCGTGAGAATCGGCGATCGCTTCGGCCAGCAGCCTCGCTCGAGAGAGCGGACTGGTGACCACTCGGGTGATGCCCTCGCTCGCAAGGGCCGCGACGGTGGCCTCAATCTGGCGCATTCCCAGCTCGGTTGGCGGAGAGTCGGTCCGTCCCAGGCCGACCCCGGCCCTGTTCGCCTCCGACTCGACGTGACGCAGGAGAAGAATCCGCTTCATGCCGACACCGCTTCGGACGCTAACTCGAGGGCGGTGCGATGAATGCGCGTCGGTTCCTCGACGGCGCCCAGGGCGCGAGCGACCTGCTCGGGACGCCCGGCGCCGCGTTCGTCGTTGCGCAGCCTCATCTCCAGCCTGGCAGAGCCGTGTTCAACCTCAAGCAACCGGATCGCGAGGATCAGCGGCCGCAGGTCATAGGACTTTGTCTCCTTGCCTCGCTGGTGACTCCAGGGGACTTCCTCTCGTGCCAGCAAATCATCGATCGCCTGCTGCCACTCTTCGCGGGAGCGCCGATCCGGCACGTCAACCTCATAGCTGGCAGCGCGCAGCATCGACTGCAGCGACGCCTGCTTGAGCGGGCCTTCGCCAACCTCGATGATCCGCAATCCCGGCGTGAGCTCTGCCGACAGGGCGCGCATGGTCGCCTGCAGGTCGACGCGATCGGTGAGCAGCAGGTCGATGATCTCCGCCTCCGATGTGGCGCCGACCGCCAGCGGCGCGGCCAGAGCGATCCTGGGCCTCGGCGAGAAGCCCCGCGACGTCGCCAGGGGCAAGCCGGCGCGCTTGCAGACACGTTCCCAGACCCGCATCAGGTCGAGGTGCGACACATACTTCAGCGGACCCTCGGCCGCGAACCGAATCTGGAGCCGCTGCACGGCATCGGACTGACTCATGATCCGGCAAGCCAGGCCGCGGCCGCGGTATGCGGATCCGCGACCCGCGACGCAACATCGTTGGCGAGCTTGGCCAGGCGTTCCTCGCCCGACTCGGTGTGCAAGCGGTTGAGGACGTTGGCGCGGGCCAACGCCGTGATTTGATGCCGAGCGCGTTCCAGTTCCGCAGTCCGCAGCCGCCCCGATGATTCCAGCTCGACGAAGTGCGAATCGCAGGCCTCGGCGAGTTCTTCGATTCCTTCCCCCTGAGTCGCCACGATCCTGACGACCGGCGGGTCCCAGCCGCGATCGGGATTGAGCGAGAGCAGCGCCTTGAGCGCCGAAACCATCCGGTTGGCGCCGGGCAGGTCGGATTTGTTGACCGCCAGGACGTCGGCGATTTCCATGATGCCGGCCTTGAGCGTCTGCACTTCGTCGCCCATGTTCGGCGTGTTGACCAGGACAGTCGTCTGCGCCGCCCCGGCGATGTCGACTTCGTCCTGTCCGGCCCCCACGGTCTCAATCAGAATCACATCCTTGCCGTACGCATCGAGGACGTGCACGACATCCTGCGTCGCCGCCGAGAGTCCGCCCAGCGCGCCGCGCGAAGCCAGCGAACGGATGAAGACATCGGGATCCGAATAGAGCTCGGTCATTCTCACTCGGTCGCCAAGGATCGCGCCCATCGTGTACGGCGACGAAGGGTCGATCGCGACGATACCGACGCTCTGGCCGCGCCGGCGGTAGACCTTGGCCAGTTCATTGGTGACGGTGCTCTTGCCCGCCCCGGGTGAACCGGTCAGACCGATCGTCCGGGCGCGGCCGCTGCGCGGGTAGAGCGCGCTGAGCATGTCCCGACCGCGCCGGTCGCCGCTTTCGACCCAGCTCAGGACGCGCGCCAGCGCCCGACGATCGCCGGAGAGCAGGAGCCCTTCAAGTTCGGCCAGGCGTCCACTGAGGCGTCCGCTCAGTTGTCCGCTCCGCAGGGTGGGTGTGTCGCTGCTCACGAACGATCAAGCTCCGGCACGTGGGCGCGAACGTACTCGGCGATATCGCCGGTGTGCGCTCCAGGTCCGAAGACGGCCGAGAACCCGGCATCCTTGAGCACTTCGACGTCTTCGTCGGGAATGATCCCGCCGCCGAGGAAGAGCGTGTTGTTGGGCGTGATGCCGCGCTCGCCGCAGGCGTCGACCACGCGCGGGAACAACTCCAGGTGCGCGCCCGAGAGCACCGACAACGCAACCACGTGCACGTCTTCCTGCAGCGCCGCCTCCGCGATCATGTCCGGCGTCTGACGGATGCCGGTGTAGATCACCTCCATGCCCGAATCGCGAAGCGCCCGAGCAACAATCTTCGCCCCCCGGTCATGCCCGTCCAGCCCCGGCTTCGCGACCAGCACGCGAATCTGATCTGTCATTGTGGCGGTTTCACTCATGGTCACATCTTCCGATCAGCTCGATCTTCGCGAACGATCGCCGTTCGCGACCAACCAGCAATGATCAGTTTATGCCTCCGACAGACGGAGCCTGGCGCCGTAGGTGTGCTTGGGCGAGATGAACGCTCCGGTGTTGGCGTCGGTGACGGTCCAGCCCTCTCCGCGCAGGTATGCCACCGACGCTGTCGCGTCGCGGACCGTCAGCGCGAGCATGAACATGCCCTCACCCGAGTTGTCGAGCTTGCGCGGCAGCGGTCCGCCGCTTCCCGGCAGCGGACGCACCAGCTCGATGTCGGTCGGTCCGAGGCTGAGGAACTGCGCTTCGAGACCGAGCGCCTGCGACTCAATGTGGCGGCCGACGCTGAGGCCGAAGCGCTCGGTCCATTCCTCAACGACCGGGGCGATCTCGTGCACGGCGACGGTCATATGGTGCATCGCGTGCGGGTACGGGCCTGCTGCCGGACCGTTGTGCACGGGCGCGTCGGCCGGCGGTTCGGCGAGCTCGATCAGCACCCCGTGATTGGAGCGGGGATGGATGAAACCAACCATGCCCGACAACCCTTCACGCGGTTCGGTGTCGATCATGGTCATGCCCTTGGTTTCGGCAGTCTTGAGTTCGCTCGCGACATTGGTCGTGCCGAAACAGAGGTGATGGAAACCCTCTCCGTTGGTCTCCAGGAACCTGGCGATCCCGGTCCCCTCGCGAGTCGGCTGGAGCAGTTCGATCTCGCAGTTGTCGAGCGGGAAGATGATGCCTCGCACACCTTGTGAATCGATTTCCCGGTCGACCGCCTTGTGCAAGCCGAACGTGTCGCGCCAGAGTTCGGCGGCTTTGTCCGCGTCGCGGACGACGATGCCGATGTGGTGTACGTGGGTCAGCGTCATAGGATTCCCATCTCGCTCGATGCTGGGCTATCGGTCGTGCGCGGGAGCGCCGAACCTGGACTCCAATTCGCGCCGATGTTCGCGGTCGTGCTCCAGCGCTACACCGAGCAGGATGCGCGCCGGATTGCCATGGGCATTCAGGTCGGCGTCGGGGACGCGCTCCACCAGCGTAGCCGTGCGCTCCCTCAAGTCCTGCAAGGCGCGAATCAGCGCGCTCAGCCGGCGGTCGCCGAGCGAGGCCACGGCGGCGGCGTTGGTCGTGTCGATCCGACGGGTGGGAAAGTCGAGCAAGGACGGAAATGCGCCGCCGAGATGCTCCTCGATCGCGGCCCGCTCCTCCGCCTCCCAGAACAGCCGGTGCGCGGCGATGCCGTTGGGCGACCAACCATCCTCGACCGTTTCGGTGTGCGCTGCGTTCTCCGGAACGGCGGAGAGCGCGGCGAGCAACAACTCGCGTTCGGCCTGCCACCAGTAGCGCAGGCGCTGAGCGTCCGACCAGCCTGTGTCGGAGCGACCTTCGGCGTCGCCTGCCGACCCTCGTCCGACCACCCGTCTTCCGAAAGGCACGTTGCCGTCCCTACACGACGATTCGTTCGCGATACTCGCCCCAGACCTCGCGCAGCGCGTCCGAGATCTCGCCCAACGTAGCCGACTGCTTGACCGCGTCCAACATCAGCGGCACCAGGTTCTCGTCGGTCGACGCTGCCTGCTGGATCGCATCCAACGATGAGGTCACAGCCGAAGCGTCGCGGCTGTCGCGCAGCCGCTCCAACTTCTCAACCTGGCGCTCTCGCACCGATGGATCGACGCGAACGATCTCGACGTCCGCCTCTTCGTCGGTCTGGAAGCGGTTCACGCCGACGATCACTCGACCCTGCTTGCCGGCCGTGCGGTCTCCGGCGCGTGCGGCCTCGGACTCGGTCTCGACCTCGCGCTGGAACTGGGACGAAGCTTCCAGGATCTCCGCCTGCTGATAGCCCTGTTCGATCGCCGACACGGCGCCGCCCAGCGCATCGATTTGTTCGATGTAGTTGCGCGCCTCTTCCTCCAGCGCGTCGGTCGTCTGCTCGATGTAGTACGAGCCGCCGAGCGGGTCGATCACGTCGGCGACGCCTGATTCGTAGCCGATCACCTGCTGCGTGCGCAGCGCCACCTCAACGGCGTGCTCGGACGGTAGACCCAGCGCTTCGTCGAGGGAGTTGGTGTGCAGCGACTGGGTGCCGCCGAGCACCGCCGCCAGCGCCTGCAGCGTGGTGCGAATCACGTTGTTGTCGGGTTGCTGGGCGGTCAGCGTGACGCCGCCGGTCTGGGTATGGAAGCGCAGCATCTGCGCGCGCTGGTTCTCGGAGCCGAACCGCTCGCGGGCGATGCTCGCCCAGAGCCGCCGTGCAGCGCGAAACTTGCCGATCTCTTCGAGGAAGTTGCTGTGACAGGCGAAGAAGAATGAGAGTCGCGGTCCGAAGCTGTCGAACTCCATACCCTGCTCAAGCGCCGCCTCGACGTACGCGATCGCGTTCGCCAGCGTGAATCCTATCTCCTGCGCCGCGGTACAGCCCGCCTCGCGCATGTGATAGCCCGAAATCGAGATCGTGTTCCAGCGCGGCACCTCCCGGGTGCAATAGTCGAAGCTGTCGGTGATCAGCCGCATCGACGCCTGCGGCGGGTAGATGTACGTACCCCGCGCGATGTATTCCTTCAGGATGTCGTTCTGGACCGTGCCGCCGATCTTGTCGCGGCCCACACCCTGCTCCTCGGCCACCGCTGCGTAGAGCGAAAGCAGGATGTTCGCCGTGGAGTTAATCGTCATCGACGTGGTCACGCGGTCGAGCGGAATCTGATCGAACAGCGTGCGCATGTCCTCGATCGAGTCGATCGCCACGCCGACCTTGCCGACTTCGCCCTCCGACATGTTCGCGTCGGAGTCGTAGCCGATCTGCGTCGGCAGGTCGAAGGCGACCGAGAGTCCCGTCTGACCCTGGTCGAGCAGGAATCGATAGCGACGGTTCGACGCCTCAGCGTCCTCCTGGCCGGCGTACTGGCGCATCGTCCAGAGACGTCCGCGATACATCGTCGGTTGAATGCCGCGGGTGTACGGGTACTCGCCGGGCAACGGCCCCGCGCCGCCGTTGTCGCCGTCGACGTAGATTGGGTCAAGCGGCTCGCCGGAGGAGCGGTGAAACGCCTCGCGACGCTCCGGGAACCGGTCCGTCGCCTTCGTGTACGGACCATCCAGCCATTCCTGAAGTCGTGAGGTCATCGGCACGCTCCCTCCAGCGGACCTGGATACTCAGAGGCTACGTAGCCGCTCTCAGCAGGTCAACGCCGCCATTCCAGGTCGGACCTCCCGATTCCAGGAGATACGGGAGATACTGCCCGCATCCTCGCGTTGACGACCCGAGGAAGTCTGGATACTGTGAGCCACAGATACCGTGTAACTGTGGGCTGGAGCAGCGGCAATGAGAAACATCACAGTCTCCGTCGACGACGAGACCTACCGCCAGGCTCGCATCCGAGCGGCCGAGCTGGACACCTCCGTCTCGGCGCTCGTGCGCGACTACCTGAGAGGCCTGAGCGAGTCCGGTCTTGAAACCCAGTACGAGGAAACCGCGTCGCAGCGTCGGATGCGCGCACTGCACAAGGTGCGGGAGGAGATACGCCGAAACAGCCCGAACTTCCGTGTGTCCGACAATGTTCCTCGGGACGAATTGTACGACCGCCATGCGTCTGACTGACACCAACGTACTTCTGTACGCAGCCAGTCACGACCCCGACGAGGTCGAGAAGACGCAGGTTGCTCTCGAACTGCTCCAGGCAGATGATCTGTGCCTGTCGGTACAGGTCCTGCAGGAGTTCTACTACCAGGCCACTCGACCGACCCGCCGGGGCCGTCTCACCCACCAGGATGCTCTGGAGTTTCTGGACACGCTTGCCGAGATGCCCGTACAGACTCTCGATCGAGCGCTGTTTGCGTCCGCGCTGGACTTCTGCCGGCGTTTCCAACTCTCCTATTGGGATGCGGCGATCCTCGCCGCCGCGCAAGCGATGGGCTGCGACGCCGTCTACTCCGAAGACCTCAGCGACCAACAGGACTACGCCGGTCTACGAGTGATCAACCCGTTCAGCAGTTGAACCGCCGCCTGAGACTCTCGATTCGACCATCGATGGCTTCGCGCCAGGCTTCGGGAGTCATGTCGACGACCCCGGTTTCGCCCACATAGGCGCTGCTCACGATCAAATCGGCAGAGTGATCTCGAAGGCGAGCCAGGCTCTCGACAGCGGCCGCCGCATCGCTCTCCAGCTCCGGGTAGAGACCGGTAAACCAGCCGCCCTCAGTCGGTACGATCGCGTCCCCGGTAAAGAGGTAGGTCTTGCCGTGCGGCGACTCGTAGCGAAGCGTCACACTCCCCGGCGTGTGTCCCGGCGTGTGTAGGATCTCAACGTCCGCCAGCGCCGGATCGTCGCAGTCCGGAGCGATGGACAGATCGGCTTCGGCCTGCTCGCGAATCGCGTCGGCGTCGGCGTCGTGATACGCAAGCCGCGAACCGAACCGATCACGAATCTCGCTCAACGCGGGACTCGCCTCGTCCCGATGACTGAGCACCTGCACCGAGACGCCGCCAAGCTGCTCCATCGCCGCCAGATCGTCCTCTTGAGCCTCGCCAACGTTGTAGATCAGCAGATTGCCCGAGGGCCTGGTCAACAGATACGCCCGCGTGCATACGCCATCACCGAGTTCGCGCCGCGACGTCTGCCAGAGGTCGGGTTCGAGTTGTTCCATGTCCGGCTCCGTTCGCTGCTTCGCCGTCCCCTGAAGCGAGCATACGTCCTGTGACGCCCGGACCCTTGTCAAACTCCCGCGCGATTGGTAAGCCAATGTCATGCGACTTGAGATCGGACCCTGGCAGGTCAGAAGCTTCCGCCCCGACGACGCGGAGTCGCTGGCTCGCCACGCCAACAACCGCCACGTGTCGCGCAACATGCGCGACACGTTTCCCTATCCCTACGACCTGTCCAACGCCCATGATTGGATCCGATTCGCCGCCAGCCAGTCACCCGAGCTCAACTTCGCCATCGCAACGACAAGCGAAGTCATCGGCGGCATCGGATTGACGTTCCAGTCCGACATCAATCGGCTCTCGGCCGAGATCGGTTACTGGCTGGGCGAGCATCACTGGGGCCAGGGGATCGCCACCGCAGCGCTTCGCGCCGTGACCGACTGGGCCTTCGACGAGTTCGGCCTCGTGCGTCTGTACGGCGAGGTCTTCGAGTGGAATCCGGCCTCGGGCCGAGTCCTGGAGAAGGCCGGCTACCAACTCGAAGGCCGCCTGCGGAAGAGCATCATCAAGGACGATCAGATCATCGACGCGTTGATCTACGCCAGGGTTCGCGATTGACGACGCCCGAGCTACTCGCTGAGACGCTCGCGTAGCCCCTCTTCATGCTCGACCTGCTCCGGCGTAATCGCGTCGCCGAAGTCCTCGAATTCGTAGAACGGGCGAATCTCGATCTCGCTGGGGCCGGGCATCGGATTGGGGGCACGCTTGACCCACTCGACCGCTTCGTCCAGGTCCTTGACCTCCCAGATCCAGAACCCCGCCACCAGCTCATTCGTCACTCCGAACGGACCATCGATCACGGTGCGCGAATCGCCGTCGAACGCGACCCGCTTGCCGTCGGCCGTTGGCTTCAGGCCCTCACCCGTCTGCATGATGCCGGCGTTGACCAGTTGCTCGTTGAAGGCGCCCATCGCCTCGAACATCTCGGTCGTCGGCATGACCCCCGCCTCGCTGTCCTCCGTTGCCTTGACCAACACCATCACCCGCATGCTGCACCTCATCTTGTTCATGCTGGTGGGCGATGGAGGACTCGAACCTCCGACCTCCCGGGTGTAAACCGGACGCTCTAGCCACCTGAGCTAATCGCCCACTGAGCCCAGTCTTGAGCTTACTGCTGCGTCTCGATCACTCCGGCGAGATTCTCGGCGGCAGTCTCGAAGTCTGCTCTGAATTCCTCGAAAAGGTCAGCCGCCAGCTCGATCCGATCGCGGTTCTGCCCTTCAACTCCTTCGCGGAAGAACTGGCCGGCCACCAATGCGATTTGCTCAACGGGATCCAACACTGCCTTATGCAGACTCTCCCATCGGCTAGGCGGCGAGAGCGCGACAATCTGCTCTGCAAGATCGGACCAGGCCCGAGTCTGCGCCTCCATGTTGCGCTGCCAGCCCGGGTCGTTCAGCACATCCGGGCTCTCCCGCCAGAGCTCGATCTGCTCCGACGCGACCACGTAGTTGGATCGCGCCGAGCTAATGATCTCCAATGCCGCCGCACCGTATCCTTCGGCCATCGGCTCGTCCTCACCGACCTGGATCTCTTCCCCGATGAGCGCCCCAACGAACTCCCGCATTTGGTTCAGGTTCAGAATGCCAACCCAGAGATCCTCGATGATCCCGTCCGCGCCGATGAAGAATGTCGTCGGACGCCCAACCAGCGGATACGGGCCGTTGGTCATCGAACTGGTCGGGTCGAGCAGCACCAGGTAGGTCACCCCGGTGACGTCCTCGGCGAACTCGCGCGCCGTCTCCAGGCTCTCGCCGTCATTGACGCCGATAAACGTGACCCGGCCCGCGGTCTCCTGGCTGACCTCCTCGAACTCGGGCATCTCCTCGATGCACGGTTCGCACCAGCTCGCCCAGAAGTTGAGCACGATCGGTCCGCTGATCTCCGAGAGCCGGTGCGGGTTGCCCTCCAGATCGAGCAGTCGGAAGTCAGGCGCGAGCGCGCCCTTGTCCGATGCGTCGCCGTCACGCTCGAGGTAGCCGAGGCGCGTCTCCTCCTCGAGCTGCATAATCCGTGCGTCCAGCGCCGCCGATGAACCCTGTTCGTCGCGCTCCGCTCGCGCTTCCTCCAGCTCGGCCAGTTGCGCGGCGTACTCGGCGCTGGCGCCCTCCGTGGCGTCGCCGCCTCCGCGCCCGAGGAAGATCGGCGCCACGATCGCCGCACCGATGGCGGCGACCACCATGACTCGGTTGATGGCGTCGCGCCGGGAGTAGGGCTTGCGCAGGAAGGTGAAGAGAACGTAGGACTGTTGCTTCTGGCGCAGTCTGCTCAGGAAGTTGTCGGCCATCGCTCAATCCTCCCTGTCCCCGTGCCAGCGGCCGTGCGCTCTGGATGTGTCAGTTGTGTTCAACCGTCGGCCCGTCGATCGCTCTGACTCCTTGCCCGCTGGCGGCTGCGCTTGATGCCTGGTTCCAGAGCGTGGCCGGATCGCTGGTCAGTGGATCGAACCCCTCACAATCGAGGACCACCCAGCCTCCGGCCTGAATCTCGCTCTCCAGTTGACCGGCGCTCCATCCAGCGTATCCCGAGTAAATCCGCAGATCGCGGACGATCCCGTCAAGGTCGCTCGGCTGAGCGCTCAAGTTGACGATGCCCAGCTCCTGCCCCGGGACGCTGATCGACAGCGAAAACCATGTCTGTTCCGGATCGAATGCCCCGTCGGGACGAGCCAGACCGATTGCCGCCGTTCGCTCGACCGGCCCGCCCTGGAAGATGACCGCCGGCTTGGCCGCCAGGCCCTGCCAGTCGGGTACAGCGTCGGCGATGCTCACGGCGGTGGGTCGGTTGAGCACGACGCCCAGCGTGCCTTCCTGGTGCTCAAGGATCAGGACCACCGTGCGGAAGAAGTTCGGATCGGCCAGGTGGCGCGAGGCGACCAGCAGTTGACCCGAGAGCGAAAAGTCGGGATCGTTGGGACGCCACTCAATCGCCACGCTCGCCGCCCTTCGGATCGATCCGACTCCGATATCTGCGTCAGAGTATGCGATTGGCGTCCGCCAGGCCGGGATCGGAGCTTTGACGGCAACGGCGCTGCCCGATAGTGTGCGATACCCTGAGGTGGCGTGGCAGCGTAGCTCAGTTGGCAGAGCAGGGGACTCATAAGCCCCGTGTCGCAGGTTCGAGTCCTGCCGCTGCTACCAGCACCCTCGGGTGCGTCCATCAACGAGCACCTGTGGTGCGTCGACCGAGTAGCACCTGTGGGTGCGTCACATCAACCAGCACCCAGGGGTGCGTCACACAACATGAGGGCGATTAGCTCAGCTGGCTAGAGCGTTCGGTTCACATCCGAGAGGCCGCAGGTTCAAGTCCTGCATCGCCCACCAGCACGCGAAACCCAGATAGGCTTGAGGAGGTTGGGCGCCAACAGGAGTTGCCAGGGGCCGCAAAGACCCCGGATCGTTGCCGACGTGGCGAAACTGGCAGACGCGCTACGTTCAGGGCGTAGTGGGCTTAAGCCCGTGGGGGTTCGAATCCCTCCGTCGGCACCATCGCTCCGACCAACCAGATCAAAACTCAAGCCGGTTCCATTGCGCCCGTAGCTCAGCGGATTAGAGCGCTGCCCTGCGGAGGCAGAGGTCGCAGGTTCAAGTCCTGCCGGGCGCGCCACCACTCTCATACGTCCATCCCATACCCAAATCCCCCTCACCCGATGCCCCGCACTTGATGCGGGGCCCAGACCTCCCCTCAGTCGTCGCTTCGCTAATCTGAATCCGTGACCACCGACACGCCCGATCACGCCGTTCCCGCCACTCCCGAGCAAACCCGCGCCCAACTCCAGGCGCAGGTCTCCGCGATGCCGCCGAAACCCGGCGTCTACACGTTCCGCGACGCCAAGGGGCGCGTGATCTACATCGGCAAAGCGGCCAATCTCAAGTCGCGCGTGCGCAGCTACTTCGGCTCGCCCCGCTCGCTCGAGGGCAAGACGCGCGTACTCGCATCGAGGATCGCCCAGCTCGAGTACGTCACCACGCACACCGAGCAGGACGCGCTGCATCTCGAGGCCACGCTGGTCAAGCGCCATCAGCCGTTCTTCAACGTCCGGCTCAAGGACGACAAGCACTACCCCTATCTCAAGATCGACGTCGAAGCGCCCTGGCCGCGAGTCACGATCACCCGTCGCGTGGGCAAGGACGGCAGCCGCTACTTCGGGCCCTACGCCTCCGCGAAGTCGGTGCGCACGACGCTCGACCTGGTCAAGAAGCTCTTCCCCTGGCGCTCCTGCGACAAGGAGATCACCGGCTCCGACCCGCGCCCCTGCCTCGAGTACTACATCCGCCGCTGCATCGCGCCCTGCACCTCCTTCTGCACGCCGGACGAGTACCAGGAAGTGATCGACCAGACCATGCTCTTCCTCGACGGCAAAAGCGAGACGGTCGTGAAACAGCTCAAGTCCGCGATGACCGACGCGGCCGACGAGTTGAACTTCGAACGGGCCGCTCAACTCCGCGACCAGATCACGGCCGTCGAACGCGTGACGGAAACGCAGCTCACCGCCGATACCTCCGCTGCCGAGATCGACGTCTTCGGTCTCGCCGTCGACGGCGACGAAGCGGTCGTGCAGGTGCTCTTCATTCGCGGCCAGAAGATGGCCGGCTCGGACCACTTCAACCTCGCCGGCGTCAAGGATGAATCGCCGGGTTCCGTCGTCTCATCGTTCCTACGCCAGCACTACGAGAGCGGTCTCCAGCCGCCCCGGCTGGTCCTGATCCCCGACGAGATCGACGATCTGACCCTGCTCCAGGACTGGCTGTCGGACAAGCGCGGCGCCCGCGTCGAGGTCAGACACCCGAAGCGCGGAGACAAGCGCCGACTCGTCGCCATGGCCACGGAGAACGCATCCGAGACGTTGGCGATGTCGCGAGTCCGCTGGCTGGCCGATCGGGGCCGCACCGACGCGGCGCTGGAGGAACTCGAAGAGGCGCTCAGTCTGCCGGCTGCTCCGAAGCGAATCGAGTGTTATGACATCTCGAACACACAGGGCTCGAACGTCGTCGCCTCGATGGTCGTGTTCATCGACGGCCGGCCGGCAACCGGCGAGTATCGCCGGTTCCGGATCAAGACCGTCGACACAAGCGATGGTCCAAACGACTTCGCCTCAATGGCCGAGGTCATACAGCGGCGCTTCAAGCGTCTGGGCGAAGAACGCCGGGCGGAGCGCGCCAGGGGCTTCGACGTCCCCGACGATCCGTCAGCCGCACGGGCCGATGACGACGACCAGACCGAATCCGAGGGCTGGGGCGCGATCCCCGACCTCGTCATCGTCGACGGCGGCAAGGGACAGGTCTCCGCAGCGCACGATGTGATGCGCAACCTCGCCGTCGACGACATCCCCCTCGCCGGCCTGGCCAAACGCGAGGAGTTGCTCTATCAGGTCGATTCAGCCGACCCGGTCCGGCTCGACCGCCGCTCCCAGGGGCTCTACCTCGTCCAGCGCATCCGAGACGAAGCCCACCGCTTCGCCATCTCCTACCACCGCCGCCTGAGGGCCCGCCAGACATCGCAGAGCACGCTCGACCGGATCAAGGGCATCGGACCCCGCCGCAAGAAAGCCCTCCTGCGCAAGTTCGGCTCCCTGCAGGCGATCCGCGACGCCGACGTCACCGACATCGCCGCCACCCCGGGCATGACCCAACGCCTCGCCGAGCAACTCAAGACCGAACTATGAACTCTTCGACCTCCGCCTTCCTGTCCCCTCTCCCCCTGGGAGAGGGTTAGGGTGAGGGTCCGGCCTTACACCGCCCGGCAGCCTCACACGAGTCGCGAAGCCTGCGGAATCGCCCCGACGCCGGCGTACTGCGCCCGATCGCCCAGCTCCTCCGCAATCCGCAGCAGGCGGTTGTACTTCGCCGTGCGCTCCCCGCGAGCCGGCGCGCCCGTCTTGATCAAGCCCGCGTTGGTCGCCACGGCGAGGTCGGCAATAGTCGTGTCCTCCGTCTCGCCCGAGCGGTGACTGATGATCGCCGTCCAGCCGGCGTCCTGCGCCATGCGCACGGCCTGCAGCGTCTCGGTCAGCGTGCCGATCTGGTTGACCTTGACCAGGATGCTGTTCGCGGCCTTCAGGTCGATGGCCCGTTGCAGGCGCCGAGGGTTGGTCACGAGCAGGTCGTCGCCGACGGTCTGCGCCAACAATCCGACTCGCGCGGTCAACGCCTGCCAGCCGTCCCAGTCGTCCTCGTCCATCCCGTCCTCAATCGAGACGATCGGATATCGCTCGCACCAGTCGCTCCACAGCGCGACCATCTCGTCGCTCGTCAGCGAACGCCCTTCGCTGTGCAGTTCGTAGCGTCCGTCGGACCACAGCTCGCTGGCAGCCGGGTCGAGGGCAATGGCGACGTCGCGCCCCGGCCGGTAGCCGACAGCACGGATGGCTTCGATGATCAGATCGAGCGCGGACTCGTTCGTCGGCAGCGACGGTGCGAATCCGCCCTCGTCCCCGAGCCCGGTCGTCAGTCCCTGGGATCGCAGTTCTGCCGCCAGCGCGTGATAGACCTCAGCCACCATCCGCAGCCCCTCGGCGAACGTCGGCGCGCCAATCGGTGCGACCATGAACTCCTGGAAGTCCGTGCCGTCGTCCGCGTGAGCGCCGCCGTTGAGGATGTTGGCCAGCGGTACCGGCAACACCACCGCGTCGTCGCCGCCGACCGACCGATAGAGCGGCAGCCCGGCCGCCGCGGCCGCCGCCTTCGCCGACGCCATCGACACCGCCAGCAACGCGTTCGCGCCCAGGCTCGCCTTCTGCTCACTGGCGTCCAGGTCAATCAACGCCTGATCGATGCCAGCCTGGTCGGAAACGTCCTCCCCCGCGAGCGCCTCATTGATCTCCTCGTTGACCGAGCCCACCGCACCCAGCACCCCCCGACCGCGATATCGCCCCGACACCCCGTCGCGGCGCTCCACCGCCTCGTGCGAACCGGTACTCGCGCCTGACGGAACGGCGGCGCGTCCCAGCGCCCCGCTCTCCAGCAGCACATCCGCCTCGACCGTCGGGTTGCCCCGCGAGTCGAGAATCTCCCGCGCCCGAATCGACGCAATCCTGGTTGACGCCACAGCCGCCTCCGATCAGCCTCGGACGCGCGCCCCGGTGCTCGCAGCCGTGACGGCTAACTGGCGCGCGGATGTGCCCGATCGTAGACGTCGCGCAGGTGTTCGTCGGTCAGCTGGGTGTAGAGCTGGGTGGTCGAGATGTTCGCGTGACCCATCAGCTCCTGCACGTTGCGCAGCGGAGCCGAGCCGCGAAGCAAATGCGTCGCGAAACTGTGGCGCAGCGTGTGCGGCGTCACGCCGGAGATGCCGGCCTCCTGGGCGTAGTGCTTGATGATCAACCAGACGCCCTGCCTGGTCAGGCGCTCACCGCGGCGATTGATGAACAGTGCCACTTCACGCCGACCTCGGGCGAGCTTGGGCCGCGCTTCCTGCAGGTAGTGGTGAAGCGCCGCCACGGCCGCGGCGTGGATCGGAATCAGGCGCTCCCGTCGTCCCTTGCCCACGCAGCGAACCGAGGCCCGCTGACCCTGCAATTCGATCGACGAGAGGTCGAGCGAAACGAACTCGGAGACGCGCATGCCGGTGGCGTAGAGCATTTCCAGCATCGCCTGATCGCGAGCCGCCTCCGGCGTGTTCCAGCGGCCGGGTTGCTCCAGCAGCGCGTCGACCTCCTGAACCGTCAACGTGCGCGGCAGGCTGCGGCCGACGCGAGGCGAGGACAGTTGCTCGGCCGGATTGACGTCAATCCGGCTCTCTCCGTGGAGGTAACTGAACAGGCTCTTGACGGCCGCCACCTTGCGCGCGACCGTCGCCGCCGCATATTGCTGCTCACGCAGGTGCACGATGTACTCCTGCAGTTGCTCCGCGTCGATCTCTTCGATCGGCGTCGTCACCGACGGATCATCCTCGTGCAGCTTGGCGTGCTGTTCGACGAAATAGGCGCGCAACTGGGCGAGATCGTTGCGATACGCAGAGATCGTGTTCGCCGACGCTCCCCGCTCCGCGGCCATGTATGTCAGAAACTGCTGGATTTCATGTTCCATGTCGCTGGGCTGCCCCTTCGTGATGCCTCGTGCTGTTCGGTCTGCTCGTAGTGGAGGCGCCGACAACAGGCGTCGGCGCTTGATCCGCTCTAGCAAGCGCCCGCCGGAACACGCGTGGGCGATCGGTAATCCCAGTTATCAGTTATTCCACGTAACGTTCCCTCAACAGAACACGGCCCGATCACCCGACAGAAGCACCTGCGATAACCTTGCCTCGTGCCCTCCTCCTCGTCCCCGAATTCAGACGTCTCCCAACTCAGCCACTCCCGCCACGAGCGGCTGCGCAATTGGTGGGATGCCGGTTCCGGCGGCGCCATGGTCTACAACGAGCTCCGTCGGGTGCCGGCCGAGCACTGGACCGCGGCGTTGGAACAACTGCCCGACGACGACGGCCCGGAGCCGGTCCCGCCGCCCGATCGGCCGCCGGCGCGGGTCGTCGACCTGCCGGAGGTGCTGGCGCTGCGGGCCCTGCTCATGGACCGGCGCGTCGCATTCGACACGGTTGAACGCTGGATCCGCGCGCTGACCCAGTCGACCCGAATGCTCGACTACGAACGGCCGCTGGTCTGGAGCGCCGAGCACGTCGCGACGAGGCTCGTGCAGATCGCCAACGGCGGCGAGGGCAGCACCTGGTCCACCCTCGAAGTCGTGCGCGAGCTCTGGTCCTGGCATCCCGACCGTCCGTTCGTCGAGACCCAGAGTGAGCGGTTGCTGTATTGGCTCGAGGCGCTGCTCGCCTCTCGGGACCCGGGAAACCGAGCAACATGACCACCGAGCCGAGTGGGCCGCCCGACCCGCCCCGGCAGCGAATCTCGCCGATCACGTTCCCTTCTGCCACGCCTGAACTGCTCAAGCCTCGCGACGACGAGCCGCAGGCTCGGCGCGACGCATTTCGCGAGACGTCGTTCGCGTTGCCGCTCGACCTGCGCTGGCTCCAGGACGCCTTCTCGCTGCAACGCAGAATCGTCGAGCAGTCTTATGGATCATCGTTCCGCAACCGGCGTTATGCCTCGGCGCTGTTGTTCTGGTCGCGCGTCTACACGGGAGGGATCGAGGCTCGCTCCTTGACCGCGAGAGCGTGCTATTCCGCGGCTCTGCCGCTCATGCGGTCCGCAATGGAATGGCTCGGGGCCGAGCAGGCCGTGGTCGGCGACGAACAGATCGAGTTCGAGGACTGGCTGCGCGAGGCCTGGTCCAACAACACCGAGCATCACGCGACCGAGATCGGCATGGGCCAATACATGGCCGGCCAGCAGATCGCCATGGCGCCCGACACCGCCGACGCGTACCGGGCCGTCTCCGAGCTCTCGCGGCCCCACTTCGGAGCGTCCGCCTTGCTCACCGCCGACGGCTCACACGACAAGCGCTTCCTCGTCAACTGGGCCGACGAAGCGTTCAACCTCGGCTGGGCCCAACTGCTGCTCGGCTGGCAGATCACGATCCAGGATCGGCAGTGCCGGTTCGCCGTCGGCAGCGGACTGTTCGGCGTCGAGTCCGAGGATCGTCAGGAGTACCAGCGCCTCCATCGCCAGAGCCAGACCATCCTGCAGGACGAACGCCGCTGCCGGGGAACCTGGATCATCGACGCGGGACGCCAACGCCTGTTGATCGACAACTTCCGCCGCCAACCCTCAGGCGCGCCGAAGCGGATCCTGCTCTAGCGGCACAGCCGCCGGCGTGTGCGATGTGCACCATCGGCCCGGCAATGCTTGAGCGCACTGCCCTGCTCTGCGACCCTGCGTATGAACTGATTCTCATTCGCACACACTCAGGAGACCTTCGTGACGACCAAGATTGGCATCAACGGCTTTGGCCGCATTGGCCGGCAGGTGCTCAAGGGCATGCTCGACTTCCACGGCGATGATCTCGAGGTCGTCGCCATCAACGACCTGACCGACTCCGAGACCAACGCGCACCTGTTCAAGTACGACACCAACTACGGCCGCTACCCGGGCGAGGTTGATGTGGTCGACGGCGACCTCGTGATTGACGGCCAGCGCATCGCCGTGATTTCCGAGCGGGACCCCGGTCAGATTCCCTGGGGCGACTACGGGGTTGAGATCGTCGTCGAGAGCACGGGCATCTTCACCGACGCCGAGCGTGCGCGCGGACACCTCAACCACGGACCGTCGAAGGTCGTGATCTCGGCCCCGGCCAAGAACGAGGACCTGACCATGGTCCTGGGCGTCAACGACGACGCCTACGATCCCGCCGCACACCACGTCGTCTCCAACGCCTCCTGCACGACCAACTGTCTCGCGCCGATGGCCAAGGTGCTCGACGACACCGTCGGCATCAAGAGCGGCATCATGTCGACGATCCACGCCTACACCAACGACCAGGCGATCCTCGACACCGTCCACAGCGACCTGCGCCGCGCCCGCGCGGCGGCGATGAACATCATCCCGACCACCACCGGCGCCGCCAAGGCCGTCGGGCTCGTCCTGCCGCACCTCAACGGCAAGCTCAACGGCATGGCCTACCGCGTACCGACCAGCACGGTGTCGGTCGTCGACCTCGTGATTGATGCTGAGCGCGCCACCGACGCGGAGGAACTCAACGCCGCCTTCGAGAAGGCCGCCACCGATCTCGAATCGCCACTGCACGGCATCCTCGACTACACCGACGAGCCGCTGGTCAGCAGCGATTTCAAGGGTTCACCGGCCTCGTCGATCATCGACGCGCTCTCGACGATGGTCCTCGAAGGCACCCAGGTCAAGGTCGTGAGCTGGTACGACAACGAATGGGGCTACAGCGTCCGCGTCGGCGACCTCTGCGTCCGCATGGCCGAGGCCGGCCTTTCTTGAATTGAGAGGGGGAGCCGAACGCTGACCCTCTCCTCAGGGAGAGGGTTGAACCTCAAGTCGGTCCCCTTCTGGTTCCCTCTCCCTCTGGGAGAGGGTTAGGGTGAGGGCACACGCCATGGCCATGTTCGATGCGCTGAGCGGCAAACTGCAGGGCGTCTTTGCGACGCTTGGCCGGCGCGGCGCCATCTCGGAGAAGGACCTCGAAGCAGCCCTCCGCGAAGTCCGTTTGGCGTTGCTCGAGGCCGACGTCAACTACAAGGTCGCCCGGGATTTCATCAAGGCCGTCCGCGGCCGAGCCAACACCGACGAAGTGATGAAATCTCCGACGCCGCTCAACCGCGTCGTCGAGATCATCAACGAAGAACTGATCGCCCTGCTCGGCGCCGACTCGCCGACGCTCCATCACGCCTCGCAGGGACCAACCGTCATCCTGATGGTCGGATTGCAGGGCTCCGGAAAAACCACCACGTCAGCCAAGCTGGCCCTCCGCGCCCGGAAGTCCGGCGACCGTCCGCTCCTGATTGCGGCTGACGTCTATCGACCTGCCGCCATCGATCAGTTGCAGGCGCTGGGCCGGCAGCTCGATATCGAGGTCTTCGATCTCGGCGCGGACGAACGGCCCGTCAGGATCGTCGAGCAGGGGCTGGAACGCGCCACCCAGATCGGCGCCGGCACGGTGATCGTCGACACCGCCGGCCGACTGCACATCGACGAAGACATGATGTCCGAGATCACCGAGTTGCGGGACCGCTTCGATCCCACCGAAGTGCTGCTGGTCGCCGACGCGATGTCGGGCCAGGACGCGGTCAACGCGGCTTCGGCCTTCGACGAGGCGGTCGGCATCACCGGCGTCGTGCTCTCCAAGATGGACGGCGACGCCCGCGGCGGGGCCGCGCTCTCGATTCGCGCCGTCACCGGCGCGCCGATCAAGTTCCTCGGCGTCGGCGAGCGCCCGGACGCGCTGGAACAGTTCCACCCCGATCGCCTCGCCGGGCGCATCCTCGGCCGCGGCGACATGTCGACCCTGGTCGAGCGGGCGTCGGAAGAGTTCGGCGAGCAGGACGCGAAGGTCTGGCGTCGGCGGTTGCAGGACGGCGAGTTCGACCTCGAGGACTTCATCGAGCAGATCGGCAAGGTACGCCAGATGGGCCCGATCTCCCAGATCGTGAACATGGTGCCCGGACTCAGTTCGATCAAGAACCAGATCAATGTCGATGAGATCGACGACGACTTCTTCAAGCACTTCGAGGCGATCGTCTTCTCGATGACCCCGGAGGAGCGGCACAAGCCGGACATGATCAACGGCTCGCGCCGCCGTCGCATTGCCAGGGGAAGCGGCACATCGCCGCAGGAGGTCAACCAACTGCTGAACCAGTTCAAACAGGCCAAGGGGATCATGAAGGACCTCGCCTCGGGTAGAGTCCCCGGCATGCCCGGAGTTCGCACCGCGACCGGCCGTCGCTGACGCGACAGCGCCAAGCGCGGGATGCGTCTACGCTGGATGCATCGCGAGGACCGAGTAGCAGGCAGAGCTGAACATATGCTGAGAATTCGACTGGCCCGTCACGGCCGCAAGGGACGGCCCTTCTATCGCGTGGTCGTCCAGGATTCGCGCAAGCCGCGCGACGGGCGCTTCGTTGAGAGCCTGGGACACTACGACCCACTGACGGACCCGGCCACCTTCGACGTCGACAGCGAGCGGGTCAGGCACTGGCTCTCCCACGGCGCCAGGCCGAGCGAGACCGTTCATCGCTTCCTGGCCAAGGAAGGCCTGATCGAGCCCTGGCAACCCAAGCCGCGCAGCAAGCGGGCCGACGCCAAGAAGGCCGCCGCCGCAGCCTCCGAGTAACTCAAGAGATGAGTAGTTGAGCAACCCGATGGAAGATTTCATCGAATACGTCGCCAAGTGGATGGTCGACGAACCCGACGCCGTCAGCGTGGAACGCACCGAGAACGGCGACCACGTCGCCATTCAACTCAATGTGCACGAGGACGACATGGGACGCATCATCGGTCGCGAGGGGCGTCTGGCAATGGCCATGCGGACGCTGCTCTCGGTCGCCGGACATGCTCGCGCCGTGGACACGTCGCTCGACATTCGCTGACCAGACCAATGCCGCGACGGCTGGGACAACGCACACGCGAAGACCGATTGCCCCGCGACGGCTTCCGCGCCGTCGGAGTGATCGAGCGGCCGCGCGGACTCAACGGCGAGGTCAAGGCGCTGCCCCTGACCGATTTCCCGCAACGATTCGAGCCCGGAGCCCGCGTGTTCATTGGCGGAGAGGCTCGCCGCGTGTCTCGCTGCAACTGGCAGAAAGGACGGGTCTACCTCTACCTGGACGGCGTCGCCGACCGGGAAGCGGCCGAGACGCTGCGCGGCGAACTCATCGAGGTGCCCGACGCGGAGCGTCCGCAGACCGACGAACCGTTCTGGTACATCGACGAAATCGAGGGCCTCCGCGTGCTGACCGTCGCGGGCGAAGCGCTGGGCGCCGTCCGCGAAGTGCTGCGAACCGGCGCGAACGACGTGTACGTCGTTGAC
The DNA here is from genome assembly GCA_965204335.1 of Dehalococcoidia bacterium. Taxonomy (GTDB): domain Bacteria; phylum Chloroflexota; class Dehalococcoidia; order Bin125; family Bin125; genus Bin125. Next base: position 2,545,273 of record OZ241982.1, read on the forward strand.
CGCGGCAATCGCCGCGACGTCCTGGTGCCGGCGCTCAACGATGTCGTCGTCGGCGTGGATCTCGAACAGGGCACGATGACCGTCGACTTGCCGGACGGCCTGATCGTCGATGATGCAGCGGTTGATTGAACGCCGGGCGGAGACGCCTGTACGCTGAAGACGCCGGAGTTCTGCGTGGGGATATAGCTCAGCTGGGAGAGCGCGTCGTTCGCAACGACGAGGCCGGGGGTTCGAGTCCCCCTATCTCCACCATCGCCGGACCATCGCCACCAGACCATCGATATTGATCTCAGGTGACGCCCGGGAATCAGCCGGCGTCGCCCTTCGGCGAGGCCGCATCGCGGCGCGACGCCAACGAACTCGCTGGCATGGGGCGTATCAGCGCAGTCCCAGTTCCGACCTCTTCCCACCGTTCACGAATCGTGGGAATGCTGAGCGCAGGCCGAGCGCTCATCGTCCGGAGCTGATGGCAGATTCTGGCGGGAACCGGGTACCCGCTCTACCCTGCTCACTATCAGGACCATTGACTAGACCATCCCATCGCTGCGCCGATCTCGACGGTGCAAGCGCTCCGGTAACTTGCATGCCATGAATCAGATCATTGAACGACTCAGCAACCTCGTCACGGCCCGGCCCTGGATCACGCTGGCTGTGCTGCTCGCGATCACGGTCCTGTTGGCCGCCGGCGTGCCGCTTCGTCAGGAACTCGCCGAGACCGAGGGATTCTTCCCGCCCGACAGCCCGATCGTGGAAGCGATGGACCAGATTGATGAGCTCTTCCAGGCGACGGGACAGATCAGCACCACGACGCTCATTTTCCGCGGCGAGGCGCTGACGCCGGCCGGCCTCGCACAGATGGACGGGCTCACCGGTCGCATTGCCGAGCAGCCGGACGTGCAGGCGCTCCTGTCGGGTGACGATGCCATCGTCTCCCCGGCGCTGTTGGTTCAGGCGGCGCTCGGCATGGACGGATTCGAGTCGGTCTCGCAGGCGCAGATCGACCAGGCCGGCGCGGTCCCGCAGATTGGTGCGGCGCTCGACGCCATGACCGGTACCGACGCCGACGGCGCGCCGATTGCGATTGCGACGGTCCGGCTGCGAGACACCGACGACGAACGACTCCAGAACGCCGAGCGCCTGATCCATGACCTGGCATTGGCAGACACGGGCGCGCTGGATGTGAGCAGCCTGTCGCCGACGCTGCTGGAGGATGAGTACCGCGGCTCGCGAGATCAGATGGGGACGTTGATCGGTGCGGCGCTGGTTGTGATCGCCGTGCTGGTCCTGCTGTTCCTTCGCTCGATCTCTGATCTGCTCCTCACGATCGGCGGTCTGCTGATTTCGGTGATCTGGGTCCTCGGCGTCGAGGGTTGGTTGGGGCCGGATGGCATCGGACTGACCGGACCGCCGAGCGGACTCTCGGTGATGATCCCCATCATCGTCATCAGTCTCACGGTGGACTATGCGATCCAGGCCGTGTCGCACTACCGCGAGCAGCGGACAGGCGATGCCTCCGCCCTGGACGCCGTGAGGCTGAGCCTGCGGCGCGTGCTCGTGCCGCTGACACTCGCCGCAGTGACGACAATCGTCAGCTTTCTCTCCGGCCTGATTTCGCCGATCCCGGCCGTCGGCGACTTTGGCATCGTCGCCGGCCTCGGCGTCGGCCTGAGCTTGATCGTGATGCTGACGCTGATTCCGGCCGCACGGGTGCTTCTCGATCGCCGACGCGAAGCGAAGGGCACGCTGACCCAACCTCGGCTGGTATCCGACGCGCTGCCCGGCATTGGTCGGGCGGCTGAAGCGCTGGGTCGCTCGGTCACCCGCCGGCCGGCGCCCTACATCATCGTCGTCGCCGCCGTATCGATCGTGCTTGGCGCCGCGGCCACGGGCATCGACGCGAGGTTCAGCATCCGCGACGTGCTGCCGCGCGGAGGTGAGGTGATCGAGGACCTGGACACGCTGGAGGAGGCGGTGGGCGGCTCGACGCAGATCGTCAACGTGCTAATCCGTGCCGAAGCCACCGAGACGCGGACCTTGCTCAATCTGCAGGACCTGCGGCTCGCGTTCGACGATGACCAGCTTCGGCCGCTCGCGGCCGCCGGACCCATTGAGGGCTCCTTCGAGCCCTTGATCTACGACTGGATCGACGACAGCGGAGAGCCGGGCGACCGCTACGATGCGGGACTCGCGGCGCTGTTCGAGGACGCCAGCACCCCGTTGGGCGTCGATCCGCAGAAGATGCAGGTCTTCCTCGACGAACTCGAACGAGTCGATCCCACGGTCGCCGAGCACCTGGTCAACGATCCAGCCGGGATCGACGCGATCCTGCTTCGATTCTCGGCGCAGTCGCTCGATCCGGAGCGCGCCAAGAGAATCCAGGGCGACATCGAAGCGATCTGGCGCGGCGACGACGATAACGTCTCGGCGGTCTCAGAGAGCATCGTGACGGTGGCCGTCACCGAAGAGATCACCAGCCGCCAGACGGAGTCGATCGCGACGACGATCGTGGTCGCGCTGCTCATCCTGATGGTCTTCTTCTGGGTCACGCTGCGGCAGCCGATCCTGGCCCTCATCGCCGTCGCGCCGATCGTGCTGGCCCTGCTCTGGGTCCTGGGCACGATGGCGCTGCTCGATATTCCCTACACCCTCGTCACCTCGATGATCACCGCGCTCTCGATCGGCATCGGCGTCGACTACACGATTCACGTGATCCATCGCTACCGCGAGGAGTTCACCCGTCTGCGCAATCCCGAGCAGGCGGCGATCCGCACCCTGGCGACTACCGGTTCCGCGTTGTTGGGCTCCGCCCTGACGACTGCGCTCGGGCTGGGCATGTTGATCCTCTCTCCCGTGCTCTCGATGCAGGAGTTCGGCATTACGGCGGCCATCACGATCGCCTACACGCTGATCGTCTCCACCATCCTGGTGCCGCCGGCGATGACGATCTGGGGCGCGTATCAGAACATGCGGCTGCGCTCGAACCTGGAGCGCATCTGGGACGAACTCGACGACGCCCTGGAAGAGGGCGCGTAGCAACCTCAGCGCAGTTCGTGGCGCAGCTCGGCGAGACGGAACTTCAGCTTGTTGCTCGGCGACTGCGAGGGGAACGGATCCATCGGCAGTTCCTTGTACGGGTGCGCCAGTTCGATCCGGAAGTAGTGCGTGAGCATGAGCAGGTTGAGCGCCAGGTGCAGCTCGGACCAGCGGAAGCCGAGGCACGAATGCGTGCCCAGTCCGTACGGTGAGTAGCCCTCGCCGATGTGTTCGTTGCGCGGAGGCGCGTAGCGGTCGATGTCGAACTTCCACGGATCGGGGAACACGTCCTCCATGTAGTGCGGAGCCGTGTTGGCGATGTAGACCGGAGCGCCGACGGGCAATTCGTAGCCCTCGACCACGACCGTGTTCATCACGGTGCGCATCGCCATCGGGACGATCGGGCTCATCCGCAGGCTTTCCATCAGCACCCGGTGCGTCACGTCGATCTTGTCCAGCGTCAGATCCTCATCACCCGGATCGCCGTCCCCGAACAGCGCGTCGGCTTCGGCCGTGACCCGTTCGTGGATCTCGGGGTGCTGGATCATCCAGTAGAGCGCGAATCCGAGCTGGTCGCCCATGTACATGCTGGCCATCAGCATCGTGCCCATCGGCACACCCAGGTCCGTCTGCGGCAGGAATTGTGGGTCCGACGCATGCAGGCTCAGGTAGTCGTCCACCACGTCGCGCGGCTCACCGGCCCGCTGACCCGGAGTGTGAGCTTGCAGGATGCGTTCCACGAGCCGGTCGGTGACGTTCGCCCGGCGCCGCGCGATCGGCGTGCGGAGCATGAAGCCGGGCAGGATCTTGGCCAGGGCGACGTTCAGCACCCGCATCTTGTGTTTCAGCACGTCGCTGATCAGGTCCTGCGTATGCGTGCTGGTCAACAGCGGCGAGACCTGTGAGTTCATCAGCGGACGCAGCATCAGTTGCGCCCGCATCACGTCGCCGACCCCCCAGGTCGCCATGTGCGACCGCGCGTTCTCGTAGGTCTCGTCCAACCGATTGGTTAGCGTGGCGCGCGCGTAGGCCGGCTGCATCGCCTTGCGGTAGCGGAAGTGATCGGCGCCGTCCATCGAGTGGATCGATCGCGCCGAACCGTACGCATCGTTGACGCCCTGGAAGTAATCGTGGGACCTCAGGTATATCCGACCCTGCCGGTGCGCCCACTGGTTCATCTGTAGACCGGCCAGGACGATCAGCGGTTCCTGGAACGGGCGGGGCACCAGGTAGACGGGACCGTGCTTCTCCGCGAGTGACGCGAAGAACGCCGGCAGCCGACCCTTGCGGAGATGGGGATTGAGCCCCATCTCCAGGTACGAGACCTTCGGAATCGGCTTGGTCAGCGGAGGCTGGCGAAAGACCGGCGCGGCGATGCTGTCGCTGACGGCATCGCCGATCGCGCGGCCGATCAGGTCCATCTTGCAGATCAGCGCGATGCGCTGTTCGGTCTCTTCGTCGAGCTGGAACATGAGCGGGAAGACATCGCAGGCGTTGACCAGGGCGATGATGATCACATCGCGCGGATCGGGGAGTTCGCCGCCGAACAGGATCTTGCTGATCCGCGCCTTGACGAACTCAATCGCCGAGCCTTCCGGCGCCGGCGCCATCTGCGCGCTCTGCCAATAGATGTGAGCCACCGTCCAGAACTCGCCGGGGTGGTGCTCCAGGATGCCTCGCTCGGTCAACCTTGCCAGCGCCAGTTCGATGATCGATTCGGAATGCGGGGCCAGACGCTCCACCCAGTAGCGGGCGTTATGCTGGCCCGATTCGCCGGCGACTTCCCGAAGGATCGGGTCGAGCAGCGGATCGCCGGTCGCGGTCCCGTCCAGCAGGATCAACGAATCCATGTCCGCGTCGAGACGGCCGATCAGCGAAAGTTCCGCCAGGGCGGCGCCTGCAACGGTGCAGTTCAAGTCCCAACCCGGCACCTGGTGAAAGAAACCACTTTCTTCGTTCAACAACGTCAAGATCAGCTCTTCGGGCAGGCTCAGCGCTTGCATCGCCAGGTCCGGAGAGGTTTCGGTTGCGAGAGTCATTCGTTCTCCCTCTTCCCGCACAGTTATCGTTACTATATGAGACTACCGGTTACGATCTGCGGAGGCTCTTTTCCGTACGGTGCAAGTACCAGACCGTAACGGCTCCAACACTCCGGCTAGCTAGGTAAGTCGACGTTCCGAAGCTGTTGGGGGAAATGAGAATGACTACTACCAAACTACGCTCGCACAGGTTAATTCACATATCTGACACGGACTTCGGTCCGCTGTCACCGAGAGGGCACGAGCAGTCTCCCGCAGACCGTTCCGACCAACCGCTTGCACCCTTCCCCGAGGGTTGGTACCTCGTCGCCAGCCGGCGCGCGGTCGAGCGGGCCGCGCTGTTGGAGATGACCTGGATGGGCAGGGAAATCGTCGCCTGGTGCGACGATCAAGGCACGATCTGCGTCGCCGACGCCTTCTGTCCGCATCTCGGATCGCACGTCGGCCCCGAGGCCGGCGGACGCGTCTGCGAGGGACGGCTGGTCTGTCCCTTCCACGGCTTCGAGTTCGACTCGACCGGTCAGTGCGTCGCCACCCCCTTCGCCGCGCCGCCGAAGCAGGCCAGACTCGGAGTCCTGGAGACGCGAGAGGTCGCCGGACTGATCTTCGCCTGGTACGGAATCGGCGATCGCGAGCCCCAATGGCGGCTGCCGCAGGATCCGCCCGCTCAGGAGGGCTGGAGTCGGCTGCTGGTCGAGACCACCCGGTTCCGGGGCCACCCGCAGGAAACCACCGAGAACGCCGTGGACCTCGCCCACCTGAGCTACGTGCATGGCTTCGATCGGGTCAGGCAGGTGGGAACGGTGTCGGTCGAAGGCCCGTTGCTGCGCACCGCGTTCGACTTCACCCAGCGACCCTCCTACGCCGGCATGTCGGTCGGCAACTTCGACGTCTCCGCCCGGGTCACCGTGCTCGGCCTGGGCTACTCGTTCGTCGAGGTCCATGAGCGCTCGATCGGCATGGACGCGAGGCTCTGGACCCTGGCCACGCCGGTCGACGGGAACCTCATCGACCTGACCCTGGCCAGTCAGATTCGTGAGATACGCCGCCCCAGGCGGCGAGTCGTGGGCATGGCGTTTCTGCCGGTCTCGCTGCGCACCCACCTGATGAACCGGTTCGTGCTCGCCCAGGAACTGCTCGGCGTGCGGCAGGACAAGGTGATCTGGAGTCGAAAGCGCTATCGGCCGCGCCCGAGGCTGTGCCGCTCGGATGGCGAGATCATGACCTACCGCGCCTGGTGCGCCCAGTTCTACCCCGGTCAGGACGACGTCCTGCAACTGCCAACGGAACGCGTCGGCGCCCAGCAACTCGGACACGCCTGATCAGGCCGGTGTCGTCGCGACCACGGATAGCGGCGCCGGCGACAGAGTCGCGACGCCTCGTTCGTAAGAGATAGACCCGAACCCCCGGGCCGATATCGTGGGGAGGCAATTGGCCGGGCCCGAATCGAGCGCCGGGCGCCGCTGCAGCCCGCGCTCGAGCTCACCAGGAACGTGAACGAGCACCTATGGCGAACCGCCCGCTGGCGCAGCTCCGCGAGCGACGTCCGGAACTCGCCGGCAACGTCGAGGCGGCGCTTCCGCGCCTGGTCGAACCGATCATCTGGGGCACGCTCTCGGCCGGCTTGATCGCGCTGGTTCTGGCCAACCTCGCGCTTGGCGCGTTCGACGTCGAGGTCGGCCGGATCATCTCCATCATCCTGGGCAAAATCGGGATCAATCTCGGAATCGAGTACACGGCGCGCGAGGAGGCCGTCGTCTGGGTGATCCGCGTGCCGCGGATGATCATGGCGGCAGCCGTCGGGGCGGGACTGGGCGTCGCGGGTGCAGCCCTGCAGGGACTCTTCCGCAATCCGCTCGCCGATCCCGGGTTAATCGGAGTCTCCAGCGGAGCCGCCTTCGCGGTCGCCGTGGCGGTCGTGCTGGGCATCGTCAGCTGGGGCCTGTTCGTGCAACCCGTGGCCGCATTCCTCGGCGGCCTCATCCTCACCTTCCTGATCTACGGGTTCGCCCGCCGCAGCGGACGCGCCCAGATGGCGACGATGCTGCTGGTCGGGATCGCGGTCAACGCCCTGCTCGGCGCGGGAATCAGTCTGATCCTCTCGTTCTCGGACGATGAGCAGTTACGCGACATCGTCTTCTGGATGCTCGGCAGTCTGGCCGGCTCGCTCTGGGAGTTCGCCTGGTCGGCCGGCCCGCTGATCCTCTTCGCGATCGTCGTGCTGGTGCGACAGTCGGGCGCGCTCAACCTGCTGACCCTGGGCGACGCGGAGGCGCGCCACCTGGGCGTCCCCGTGCAGCGCACCCAGCTCACGATTGTCTCGGCGGCGGCGCTGGCGACGGGCGCCGGCGTGGCGGTCGCGGGGGTGGTCGGTTTCATCGGCCTGATCGCGCCGCACATGGTCCGTCTCGCGGTCGGACCCGACCATCGTCGACTGATGCCGGCCAGCGCCATGGCCGGCGCCATTCTCGTTCTGGGCGCCGACCTCGGGACGCGGACGATCGTCGCGCCCGCCGAGATGCCGCTCGGCGTGCTCACCGCCATCATCGGCACGCCCGTCTTCCTCTTCCTCATCGACCGAGCCCGCCGAAGCCTCGCCTCCGGCTTCTAAACCACCGCGTCCGGTCAACCGCCTCTACCCGCCGGCTGCGCCGTTCGATACGACGGGCTTCGGGATCCTCCAGGTCACGCCCTGCGTAGTCCGGACCAGGTAGATATGCCCGGTTCTCAACGTTCTCAGGCTGTTGATGTGACTCACATTCGGGAACGGCTCCAGGGCCGTGAAATGCACGAGCCAGCGCTCCGACTGATCGTCCCACCGATAGACCGCCACGATCCGCTCTCTCTGGTCGCCCACGCCGTCAAGCGCTACACCGATATCGACGCCATCCTGACCTGCCCAGTCGACCGAGGTCAGACCCGCGTCAAGAGCGATCTCCAGGCTGTCATTGTCGAGCACGAGGAACTCGGCGATTCCGAAGCCGGCGTCGATCTCGTACTCGGCTGACTCGCCGACGGCGAGCCGGATTCTGCTGTCGAACTCAGCGGAAGCATCGTCGCTGGTCGAAACGCTCACTCTGGCTTCATGCTGACCGACCCCGAAGGTAGCCGGTACCCCGGTCGCCGTCCCCGGATCGAGCATCGCGCCGCTCTCCGAGATCTCGACCGCCACCGACAGCGGGCGCGTCGTCGGACCGCTGCGGATGAGCGTGAAGACCCCGACATCGCCTTCATTGACCGGTTCGATGTCGGAAACGAGTCTGACCGCAGGCAGTCCGCCGCCGAACACGTTGTCCGGCAGTTCGTCTCCGATGTCGGTGTTGCGACGGATGATGTCGGCCAGCGTCGTGCTCCGGACTTCAGCGAGCAACTCAGGGTCAGAAAGGAAACAGGGATCGTTCTCGAACCAGAATCGATCGCCGTCGCGCAGCCGACGGAACTGGTCGGCGATGATCGCACGGAACGTTTCCCCGACCATCGCACCGGGCGCGTGATCCTCGGCCAAGCCGGCCGTCCAGAGGTCAACCTCATCGACATCCTCATAGGCAGCCTCCAACGCCGCCTGGATCGCAGGAACCGAGGAGATCTCCGAGAAGTCCCTCAGCGACGGAAGGCCATACGCGCGGCGCACGATGTTGTAGCGGGGCAAACCGTGATCGCGCCCGCGCTGGATGTTGAGTGCGGCGAGGTCCCGGCCCGGACTCCCGGGCGGACCGAAGAGCATGTTGCGAATCTCATCAACCAGTTCAAGGTCGACCTCCTGCGCCTGCTGGGCGACAATCCCCCGCAGGAAGACATCGATGCCCTGTTCACGCAGCCTCGGCGGATCGAAGAACAGCTGGGCGAGCGAGGCTTCCTCGACTTCCCCTTCCGAATCGATCATCATCAGACTCGGTGAGAGCATCGTGTGACCAACGCGGAACGCCGCCGTCGAGAACTCATTGGCGATGCTTGGGTCGATCTCGGAGTCGTATCCCCGATAGGAGGGGATCGCGTCTGCACCGATCAGCAGCGGCAGGAACTCCTGGAATGTGATCACCTGCATCTGCGCACCGACGATCTTGCGCGCCAGCTCGTAAATCTCCTGACCGGTCAACTCCGGATGTTCTGCTGCGATCTGCTCCGCCAAGCGATTGTGCTCGCGCACAAACAGGGTGTGCATCGCGGTCAGGACGACCTGTTCATTGACGCGAATGTCGCCGGCCAGGAACAGACCGCTGCGCGGTCGACCGCCATCGTCGATCTCGAAACCGGTCGGGTTGAGCGGCAGGAAGCGGCCGTTGGCCATCGTCTTCAGTCGGCCCGAACCGTCGTTGGTTCTCAGCGCTTGCGCCCGCTCGGTGGACGATCCGTAGACGTTGGAGGCGTCAATGAATGCCGTAATCAGGTTCATCTGTTCGCGCGGATTGTCGAGTCCGGTACCGGTCAACGGATCGAACAGCGAACGATTGAAGGTGATGGCGCGCAGTCCCGTTCCAAACGGATCGAACGTTGGATCGCCACGCGGAATCGGAATCGACGTGCCGGACGAGGTGATCGTTGACGGAGTGAGGCTGATGTCGTGGTCGAGGAACTGTCCCCATTGCCAGAGCATGTCTGTGGCCTGGGCCGCGTTCGGCGTCAGTCCGACCTGCCGGTGCAGCAGGTTGCTGATCGTCCGTGCGTCCGGCAACGCTTCGACCATCGAACCGGACATCGCGAAGTCGAACCCGACGGCCGCCTTGCGCAGCAGGTGCGTCTCGGCCATGCCCAACTCCGGTCGCAACAGGTTGTTGCCCCATCCGGTGATCGAGCGAGCCTCGAAGCCCGGAGGGAACTCCCGCAAGCCCACCTCGATGACGTCGCCGTTGTTCCACGGGAGGTCGACGTCATACCAGAAGAACTGGCGTCCGTTGCCCTGTCCGTCGGCGAGGTTGAACCAGAAGTCGCCCAGACGAAGAGTGAGACAGGCGAACTCGTCCGCCTCGAGCTTCAACGCCGGCGAGATGTCGATCACGAGGCTCCAGGAGTCTGCGCCGCGCGGCGCAGGGTTGTAGTAGAGGTTCGTCACGCGATGCTGGACGCCGCGCCAGGTGAAGGCGGCCTGGCTGATACTGCCCGTCTCTCGTCCGCCAAACTCGCCGAAGCCAAGCATGCGTCCGTTGGGACCAACGGTCAGCGATGCCGACCAGACTTCGCGGCCTCTGAAGGCGGCGGACTCCGCCTCAGGGGATGGTTGAGCGTTTGCCGACGGCGAGGCGAACAGAATCAAGATCAGCACACCGAGAGCGGTGAAAATTCCCCTGGCAGGGACTGGCGTCAACAAACGCCCGGTCAAATGCAACAAGATCATCCGCACGCCGCCACCGACTCGGCGGCGGGTCCAATGGGAACTCGGTCGGCGGCGGAGCACGGAACGGAACGACACTGGAGCGTTGCGGCAACATGCAGGCATGCGCGCTGAGATCCGGTCTTCGAATCCCCCGACTTCGCGCAGGCGCACTGAAACACTGAGCCACTCCACTTCGAAGGCAACACTCAGTCGAACACAATCGGTAGGAAGACTGTACAGGGCACATGCGTACGTGCCAGTTGTTCGAGATCACATTCTGAGTTAACACGAGCCCTACAAAACTCTCAAGATGTGACAATATGGTTGGTCGGCCAATGTAATTCACTCCGTTCCCATCCATAGACAACGGGATAGTTACCAAAGTAAGAATTCGTTCGTTAACAAGAAAGTCATGAGAGGGACCCGGCTGCGGGTCGCTGCGTCCAGTTCGCGAGGCCCAGACCCGGGCCCTGGGGCGATAAGACGTAGCCGTCCTCGATTGCCGGCAGCGGCATCTGAGAAGCGAAGCGCCGGTCGTCGGGAACCCAGGGAATCTCGAACCAGCGGGTCGCCGATGATGCGAACCCATACGCGAGCGACGCCTGGAGTGACGGGCCCGGCCGGAAGTTGTGCGGACTGAGTGCGACGTTATGCATCTCGGCCAGCGTCGACACGCGCTGCGCAGCCGTGATGCCGCCAATCTTCGTCACCTCGGGTTGGAGGTACGTGATCGCCCCGCTGCTCAACAGCCGCTCGAAGTCGTCCAGCGTGTACTCATTCTCGCCCGCCGCGACATCGACGCCCGCCTCTCGGCGCACACGCAACATCGCGCGGTGATCGCGCATCGGGCGGACCGGTTCCTCGAACCACGTCGCGCCGAGATCGGCGAGCTGTCTGCCGAACGCGACGGCCTCGATCGGATCGAAGTGACCGTTGACGTCGACCATGATCGCCAGGTCCTCGCCGAAACGGCGGCGCAGGCGCTCGACGTGATCGATCGTCACCTCGTGCAGTTTGACTGCGCCAATGCCCGCGTCAACGGCGCGCTGAGTCTCGCCGACGACCAGCTCGGGGTCGCGCAGCGGCGGTAGGCTCGCGTACGCGGGCACGGCGTCGTGCCTCGACCCGCCGAGCAGCTGCAGCACGGATGCGTCAAGCGTCCGTCCCAGCAGGTCCCAGAGCGCAATGTCGAGACCCGACAGCGCCATCGGGAACATGCCCTGGTCGGCGTAGCGATACCCGTAATCCCACAGTTCGAACCAGAGCCTCCCGATGTCGCCGGCCTCGCGTCCGAGCACCCTCGGCGTCAGCAGATCGTCGACTGCCGAGGCAATCGGGCGCCCACCGGCGGCCGGGCGCACACGGTCGGGGATACCCCACCACGTCTCGCCGACGCCCGTGCGCCCCTCGCTGTCGGTCACCGTGACAAACACCTGCGTCAACGGCGTCGAGTCGAGGATCGCCGTCTGCACGGACGCAATCTCGCTCATCCCGGCCTCTCCGTCGGCTAGCGGCCGGCGATGGCGCGCAGGGCGAAGAGCGCGTTGGCCGGCCGCTCGGCGATCCGGCGCATGAGATAGGGATACCAACGCTCGCCGTAGGGAATGCTCATCCGCAGCCGCTCGCCGCGAGCGCGCATCGCCTCGCCCAGATCGGGCCGCACCCCGTAGAGCATCTGGAATTCCCAATAGCCGATGCTCGTCAGGTCGGTCGCCAGCCGCCGAGCTGCCCGATGCAGGACCGGGTCGTGCGTGGCCACGCCGACATCCGCCCCGGCCCGCCAGAGCTGTTCCAGCAGTTCGGTGTAGGCACGCCGGATCGCGCCGGCGCCGCTGTACGCGACCCGGCTCGGCTCGCTGTAGGCGCCCTTGACCAGGCGCACCCGCGCAATGCCCTCATCGATCAGCGCCTGCGCATCGTCCGGCGTACGCCGCAGATACGACTGCAAGGCCACTCCGGTTCGATCTGAGACTGCCGCCGCCGCCCGGTAGAGCTCCAGCGTCGCATCGACGGTGTCCGACGCTTCCATGTCGAGCTCGACTCGCACGCCGTGTCGCTCAGCCGTTTCCACGATCGTGAGCAAGCCCCGCTCCGCCGTCTGATGCGAAATGCCAAGGCCAAGCAGCGTGGGTTTGACGCCCATCCGCGCGTCGAGTTCGGTTGTCTGGCCGATCGCGGCAGCGAGCGCACAGTACTCGGCGACCGCCTCCTCCGCCTCGGCGGGATCGGTGACGGCTTCGCCCAGGAACGAGAACTTGGCATTCGTCCCCTGCAGACCACCCTCGCTCCGCAACAGGCGCTCGGCGACCGTCAGCGCATCGGTCCTCGCGTCGCCGGCGACGAACCGGCGGACCAGTAGCCGCTCGACCCCGCCCGCCCGGGCGCCCTGTTCCGCCCAGTCCTGCTTCGACAGCCAGATCAGCGTCGGCCGCAGCATCGGTTCCCCCTACTCCTGCCCGCTCAGGACGCGTATCGGCAGGCTACCACCGACCGGACCGCTGACGTTATTCTGCACCAACGCCGCAGGCGGTCGAGTCGGGCTGCGCGGCGACAATGCGTCAGGAGGAACCAGTGACCAAGCAAGGCGTCGAGCCGGACGACTTCAGTCAGCCGTTCTGGGACGCAGCCAACGAGAAGCGCCTCGTGATCCAGTACTGCGTCGACTGCGATCAGTTGCAGCATCCGCCGTCGGAGACCTGCCGCGGCTGCGACGACGGCGATGAATTCGAGTGGAAGCAGGTCAGCGGACGCGGCACGATCTACAACTACGGCGTCGTCCATGACTGTCCCGTCAGACTGCTGCAACAGGATCAACCCTTCAATCTTGCCGTCATCATGCTCGACGACGACCCCGGTATCCAGATGTATTCGCACCTGCCCGGCGTACCGGTCGACGACGTGCCCGTCGGAGCCGCGGTCGAGGTGATCTTCGAGCCCTCGGCCAACGGTCAGCTCGTACCCGAGTGGCGCGTCATCGACGGCTGATCCCGAACCACCTGACAGCCCGCTTGGCCTGGAGAACGCACCATGACCACACCAACTGCGCCCGACTCGATGTACCGCAACGACGAAGGACTCGGTATCTGGGAACACCGAGGCAAGGTCGCCGCCGTCGGCGTCGGCCACGCGCCGACCTCCCGCCGCTGGGACGGCCGCCCGGAGACCTGCGTCGGCGCGATCACCATTGATGCGCTGCGCAAGGCGATCGACGACGCCGGCGTCGCGCCGGATCAGATCGACGGCCTGGTCGTCGTCCCGGTCACCACGACGGGCGCGTTCTGGGAAGCGGGCAAGCCGCTTCCGATGGACGTGATCCAGAGCTTCAATCAGACCGACGATCCGCTCGACGGCATCGCCAAGCTCAGCGCCGAGTGGCTACTCAAGAACATGCCCGAGCTGACCAACGTCAACTTCACGATGTACGGTCCCGGCTGCATGTCGAACGCGCTTAACGTGACCGCCCAGGCCGTCGGCGACGGCCTCACCCACACGTGCCTGGTCGTCAAGAGCTGGCACAACTTCGAAGGCCGCTACTACCAGGGCGGAGCCAACGCCGGCGACGCCTTGCCCGGCACCCCGGCCATCACCCAGCTCTGGGGCGGTCCCGCCTCGTACAGCACGGCGCTGCAGTTCGCCGAGTACTGCCGCAAGTACGGCAAGACCCACGAGATGATGGCCCCCTTCATGGAGAACTCGCGTCGCAACGGGCTCAGGTTTCCCGAGGGTTACTGGGCGCAACACCGGCCCGAGGAACTCGGACGCGAGGACTATCTTGCTTCCCGCTGGATCGCCAAGCCCGCCAATCTGTTCGACAACGACATCCCGATCATGATGTCCGGCGCCTACCTGTTCTCCACGGCCGAGCGCGCCCAGGACATGAAGCAGAATCCGGTCTACATCCTCAATCACGCGTCCAGCAACACCCGACCACGAAGCCTGCTGCCGACGCTCGATGAGGTCGAAGCCGACACCGCACGCACCGGCCGCAAGATCTACGAGGGGGCCGGGATCACCGCCGACGATCTCTCCTTCGAGAACATGTACGACGGCTTCTCGCTCTTCCACCAGTTCCACCTCGAAGGTCTGGGATATCGCGGGATCAAGTTCGGCGAGGCGCTCGACTTCTATCAGACCGACATCAGCATCGAAGGGCCCAACCCGGTCTCGCCCAGCGGCGGCAACGTCGGCAGCGGGCGCAGCCGCGTCTGGATGCACACCGACTGCATCCAACAACTTCAGGGCCGCGCCGGAGCGAGACAGGTCACCGGCGTCACGCCGGAAGTTGGCGTCTCGGGCGGCCCAATGCCACTCGGCGGAAACTACACCGTCTGGAGCGCCAGCCCCGACTAGAACCCTCTTTCGCTTCCCCCCTCCGGGGGGAAGCTGTACAGCGCGAGGAGTGATGCGTGACGGTTCTGATCAGCTTCGACATCGACGGCACGCTGGAGGTCGGCGATCCGCCCGGCCCTCTCACGATGGACATGGTCCGCCTGGTCCGCGACAAGGACTACCTGATCGGTAGCTGCTCCGATCGCACGCTCAGCGGTCAACGAGCCATCTGGGCCGAGCACGGCATCGAGGTCGACTTCGTCGTTGGCAAGCACATGCTGCCCGACGTCAAGGCTCAGTTCGACGCCGACGTGTACCTGCACATCGGCGACCGCGAGGACCTCGACCGCCAGTACGCGCTCAAAGCCGGATTCGACTTCCTCTGGCCCGACGAAGCCGTGGCTCACGCCCACTTCCAACCGGACTCCTGATCCCCTCTCACTGTGGGGACCCGCGCGCAAACCAACCCAGGTCGGCCCCGCGCAGGCGGGGCCGTGCAGCGCCTATCTGGTGGAGACGCCCCCGCCTGCGCGGGGAACACTTCTTCGGGGCATCACGCGCAACTCTCCTCTGAGAGAGGGGTAGGGCCCACAGACCTCGTTGGCTACGACTTCACCCGAATCGGCTCGTCCCAGTCGATCCCGCACTCCAGGCACCAACGCCTGAGCCACACATCGCCGGCCGAACTCTCATCCCCGCGTTCTGCGTGGATCTGCCCCCCGCATCGACACACCCGCGGAAACCCCTTCAGGCAGCCACCGCAGCCCTCATCCGACTGGTGCTCCTCCAGGAACTGCGGGTGCAGGGACAAGGTCATTCCCGCTCGTCTTTCATACGACCCAGCACTCAGAGTGCGCAGTCTAAAGCGAGCGCCGACCTGCGTTGTGACCCCGACTCACCGGCGATAGCATCGAGGCGACACAAGGAGCAGGCCATGGCACGGATCGACATCGCCCCGGGCGACGGCGAAGAAAGCGCTCGTCTCTTCCAACCGCGACCCGAGCTGGGCGCCGCGATGACGGCGCTTTCCCGTGCGGTCATGGAGCACAGCCAACTGCCCGTTCGCGAGCGCGAAGTCGTGCGCATGCGCATTGCCGAGATCAATCAATGCTCCGTTTGACTGGACACCCGCTCTGCATCGGCGATGCAGAACGGTCTGACCGAAGAGGTATACGCACAGGTCTCGAACTATCGCGAGAGCCCGCTGTACACGGACCGGGAACGCGCCGCGATCGACTTCGCCGAACGGTTCTGCTACGACCACTCGTCGATGGACGATGACTACTGGGTCGGCCTGCGAGCCCTGTTCTCCGACGACGAAATCCTCGATCTCTCCACCTGTGTCGCCTGCTTCGTCGGCGGCGGCCGCCAGCTCGCCGTGCTCGGCATCCATCGCGAATGCCCGACCGAGATTCCCTAACATCCTGCCAGGAGGCCCGCCATGCCCGTCACCTTCCTTGAGCCCACCGCCGAACGCGGCATCGCGGTGCAGCCCTACGAACTCTTCGCCGACACCAGTGGCCCGATCACGGTCGGCCTGCTCTCGAACGCCTTCCCCGACGGCACGGAGTTCATGCACAAGTTGGAGACCGAGCTGGCGGCACTCATGCCGCAGGCCAGCTTCCGCCACTACCAGAAGCCAAACGTCGCTGCCGTGACCGGGGACCTGATCACGGTCATTACCGGAGAGTGCGATGTCGTGCTTGCCGCGTGGGGTCATTGAGGCGGCTGTACATCCGGCACCGTGCGTGACGGAGCGATTTTCGCCTCGGCCGGCCTCCCTGCCGTCGCCATCGTCACCGAGGCGTTCGTCGAGCTGGCCGCCTTCACCGCCGAGGCCGTCGGCATGCCGGCCGTCCCGCGTTATGTCCTGCCCCACCCGTGTTCCGGCACCGGCGACGAGAACCTGGCCCGCGTCGCCCGCAAGGCGGCTCCCGGCATCATCGACCTGCTCGAGGGGCGCACCCGGTGAAGTTGCGCTCCACGCGCCACCAGGCCCCGGATGAGGCGACGGCCCTCGAACTCTTCCACCTGCGCGATTGGACCGATGGCCTGCCGGTCGTCATCCCGACCGAAGAGCGAGTCGAAGCCCTGCTCGCCGGCGTCGAGATCGAGGCCGATGTCATCGTCGGCGCCATCGGCCCGGGCCAGGCGACGGTCGAGAAGATCGCGATCAACGCCGTCATGGCCGGTTGCCGGCCCGAGCACTTCCCCGTCGTGCTCGCCGCCGTACGAGCCGTCGGCGATCCCGAGTTCGACATCGACAACATGCAGTCGACGACCCACGGGATGGGCCCGGTGATCATCGTGAACGGCCCGGCGCGCGAGGTCTGCGGCCCGATCGCCTCCGGCTGGGGCGCGCTCGGTCCGGGACACCGCGCCAACGCCAGCATCGGACGCGCCCTGCGCCTCTGCCTGATGAACATCGGCGGAGCCCGGCCCGGCCACGGCGACATGGCCGGACTCGGCCAGCCCGGAAAGTTCACCTGCTGCCTCGCAGAGGACGAGGAATCAAGCCCTTTCGCCCCGCTGCACACCAGCTTCGGCTACGACCCCGATCAATCCGCCGTCACCCTCGTCGGCGTCGACGCGCCTCACTCGGTCATGATGCAGACCAACGACGACGATCCCCGCGCCCACGAGCGCATCCTCCACGTCGTCGCCGGATCCATTGCCATTCCCGGAGCCAACAACACGCAGATCGGCAATGGTCCCGTGATCGTCGTCCTCAACCCGATCCACGCTGGCGTCCTGGCCAACGCCGGGCTCACTCGCGAGGATGTCTGCGACCGACTCACGGAGCTCGCCGTCACTCCGAGCGACGTCATGCGAGGCTGGGCCACCAAGCGGAAGATCCCGGAAGGCGACGGCGACCTCACCGCGCTCCGAGGTCCCGAGGACATCGTCCTCATCGTCGCCGGTGGAGGAGGAATGTACTCCGCCGTCTTCAGCGGAGGCCTGGCCGGCTCCACCCACCCCGTCCACGCCCCCATCGACTTCGACTTCTCCTGCGAACTCCCCGGCCTCCCTCCGATCCCCTGTCCCTGAGGGAGAGGCTCAGGTGAGGGCCCTCCCCCGATCCAGCTAAACAACTCCCGACTCAAGCAGCCCCCGCAACTCCCCCGACGTCAGTCCAAGCTCCCCCACGTACACCTCATGGTTGTGCTCGCCGAGCAACGGCGGCCGACGCCGCAGCCGAACCGGAGACCTGGTAAACCGATACGGAGCTCCCGGATACCGCACCGGCTCGTCCACTCCCGCTAACTCGCCCTCCCAGAAGAATCCCCGATCGGCCCAGTGAGGATCGTCCAGGTTGTCCTCCGGCCGACGCACAATCCCCCAGGCAAAGTGCAACGACTGGCTGCGCCGATACACTTCCTCGGCGGTTAGCCGCTGGACAAAGTTTCCGATCGTGTCGGCGACATGCCGCCGCCCCTCCGGATTCGACCGAGGGTCGCGGAACAACAGCTCCTGATACTGAGGCTCGCGAAGATCGTCCGCGGCCTCGTGCTCATCCATCCAGTCGAGCAGCCCATCCCAGGCGGCGTTCCCCCTTGGCAGACCGCCGTTGATCAGGCACACATGCTCGCCGTCGGCCGTCATGTATTGCCAGGCAGCCGTCGGATCCGGAGAAGCATGACGCCCGGTCTGCCGCTGAACCAGCCGGCCAAAATACTCCCAGTTCGGAAACGCCCCTTCCGTCGTCGCCGAGACCGCCTCGTGGATCGAGACGTCGACCAACTGGCCGGGATGCCCCGCATTCCGCATCCAGAGCACGGCCAGCACGCCTGACACCGCGTACTCGTTGCTCACGGCAATGCTGTGTTCGCCCTCCGGTCGGATCGGCGGAAGAGCGTGGTCGTCGTAGCCGTTGCTCATCATCGGACCGCCCAGCGCGAGCTGGACCAGGTCGCTCACCGCCCAGTCGCGGCGCGGTCCCGTCCGGCCAAACGGAGTAATGCTGCACCAGACGCAATCGCGAAGCTCCGACTGTGTCTCGGCCCACTGCCAGCCGCCGCCGAGGTCGTCGAGGAACGTGGGCGTCGTCGCGTCGATCGTGACATCCACCAGACCGACCAGCCGTTGCCAGATCTCGAGGCCGGCCGGCTGCGTCACATCGAGCGTCACCGCCCGCTTGCTGGTATTGCGGCTGGCATGAAGCAGAGACGGCCGACCCGGATCGTCGTCGACGAACGGACCCACATGCCGGCTGCGCCCGCCGCCGGGCGGTTCGACCCGGATCACATCGGCGCCTGCGTCGGCCAGCAGCTTCCCCGCCACCTCTCCGAGATCGCCGATCTCGAGCACCCGCAAACCCTCAAGCGGTCCTGGCAACGCATCGCCGGGGGCATGGTCAGGGGGAGGCATCAGATCGCGAGCTCCGCAACCATCGAGGGGAACTCCTCATCGTCGTAGCCGAGCAGTTCGGTCAGCACGGCATGGTTGTGCTCGCCGAGCAGCGGCGCCCCGCGATCCATCCGCCAGCGAGCGCCCGAGAACTTCATCGGCAGGCCCTCATAGCGATGCTCGCCGAGTTCCTCATGCGGAGCAGTCGGATAGAAGCCCCGAGCGGCCAGTTGCGGGTCGCGCTCCTGCTTGTCGTCCGTCCGCTGGCAGACCCCGGCCGGCACGCCGCTCGCCTGCAGCTCGATCATCAGCTCGAACGGATCGCGCTCACACGTAGCTGCGGCAATGGCCTCGTCGAGCGCATCTTCATGATCCTTGCGCACGCCCAAGTCCGCGAATCGGTCATCGTTGGAGAGATTGTCGAGACCAAGCACTCCACAGAGCGCGCTCCATTGCGCCTCATCGTCGACCGCGATCGCGATCCAGCGATCGTCGCCGGCGCACGGATAGGTATTGTGCGGCGCCGTCGCCGGGTAGCGTGACCGATTGCCCACCCGCTCATAGCTACGTCCGTTGACCTGGGAGTCCAGCATCGGCACCGCGCTCACGACCATGCCGCACTCAATCTGCGACATATCGACGTGCTGCGCCTCGCCGGTCCGCGCCCGGTGATGAAGCGCCATCAACGCCGCGATCGCGGCATAGTATCCGGCGCTGTGGTCGAGGTAGGAGAAGCCCCAACCCGCCGGAGGCTGATCCGGCAGTCCCGACATCGCCGTCGCCCCCGAGATGGCCTGCGCGCTCGGACCCCACGTCGTGTACGACGCGTCGCGTCCCACATGGCCAAAACCCGACACCGAGACGTAGATCAACGACGGATTGATCTCCTGCAACCGCTCCCAGGAAAACCCCATCCGCCCGAACGCACCCGCGCTGAAGTTCTCGATCACCACGTCAGACACTGCGAGCAACCGCTCAACCGCCTCCCGTCCCTTCGGATGGAAGAGGTTGGCGGTCATGGAGCGCTTGTTGCGGCTGAGGTTCGAGTGAAAGCCCGATCGGTTCAGCGACGGATTCTTCGGATCCTGCCGCAACCCAATCCGCATCGAGTCGAGATACGACTCGTTCTCCACCTTGACGACATCAGCCCCCAGGTCCGCCAGAATCCGAGTCGCCTGAGGCCCGGCCACGATCCACGAAAAATCCGTCACCCGGATCCCGTCAAGCGGAAGCGGCAAGTCGTCAGACACAATGCTCACAGCATAAGCGGGACTCATTCCCCGAACCTCAGTGCAAATGCCGCAGCCGAGGATCCAGCCGATCCCGCAACCAGTCGCCCATTAGATTCCCCGTCAGCGAGATGATCAAGAGCGCCAGACCCGGCAGCCAGATCGGCCACCAGGCCACGATCATCACCTCCCGGCCCTCGGTGATCATCCGCCCCCACGAGGCCGTCCCGGCCGGCACGCCCACGCCAAGGAAACTCAGGGCCGCCTCCACCTGGATCACGATTGCGACCTCCAGTGTCATGATGATCACCACCGTGTTGACGACATTGGGGAACAGGTGCTTGCGCATGATCCACCAGCCGCCGGCGCCCAGCGCACGCGACGCCGTGGTGAAGTCGCGCTCTCGCAAGGAGAGCACCTCCGCGCGCACCAGTCGCGCATAGCCCGACCACGTCCAGACCAGCAGGATGATGATCACATTGCGCAGGCTCGGCCCGAAGATGCTGCCCAGCAGCAGGGCGAACAGGATCCCCGGCAGCGCGAGCTGGATGTCTACGATCCGCATCAGGATCTGACCGGTGGCGCCCCCCTTCCAGCCCGAGGTCATCCCCACCAGCGTGCCGAACAGGGCCGAGCCCGGCACCACGATCCCGACGACGATCAGCGACAGCCGCGCTCCGTGCATCAGCCGGCTGAGGATGTCGCGGCCCACATCGTCCGTGCCCAGGGGGTGCTCCCAGGTCCCACCGTCGAAGACCGGCGGCGCCAGACGCGCGCCCAGATTGACGAAACTCGGGTCGTGCGGCGCCAGCACGTCCGCCAGAGCCCCGGCCAGGACGAAGACCAGCGCAATCGCCAACGGCACCGACAGGCCCAGCCAGCGCCGCCAACGGACCGGGCCGCGCGGCTCGGCGAACTCGAGATCAAGCGGCGCGCCAATGCGATCAGTGCGTTCGGTCATCAGATCGCTCCCGCGCGGATTCGCGGATCGATCAGCCGGTACGACACGTCAACCAGCGCATTGGCCAGCGCGATCGAGGCGGCCAGCACGATGATCGCCGTTTGCACCATCGGATAGTCGGACTGCACGATCGAGTCGATGATCAGCCGCCCGATCCCCGGCCAGGCGAACACGACCTCGATGATCACCGCCCCGGCAATCAGGCGGCCCAGCCCGAGGCCGAGAATCGTCACCACCGGAAGCAGCGCGTGGCGCAGCGCGTGCCGGATGATCACGGTGCGCTCGCGCAGCCCTTTCGCCCGCGCCGTGGTGATGAAGTCGGAACCCATCACATCGATCATCCCGGAACGGGTCAGGCGCATGATCGCCGCCATCTCCAGTAGCCCCAAGGACAGCGCCGGCAGGATCAACGATCTGAATCCCTCCGCTCCGCCGGTCGGGAACCAGCCCAGCTCGACGGCGAAGAAGAAGATCACCATCAGCCCCAGCCAGAAGCTCGGCGTCGCTTGACCGAACACCGCGAGGAAGCGCGCCACCCAGTCGGTCAGCCTGCCCCGGCGCAGCGCCGCCGCGATGCCCAGCGGAATCGACAGACCCACCGCGAAGACCAGCCCCGCAGCCGTCAGTTTGAGCGTGTTCACCGCGCGTTCGCCGATCGCGGCAATCGTTGATGTGCCGGCGCCGCGGTACGACGTCCCGAAGTCCAGGTTCGCCAGGTCCCAGAGGAAGTCCCCGTACTGCACGATCAGCGTGTCGTTGAGGCCCAGACGTTCGCGGATCGTCTCGATTTCCGCGTCGGTGGCCTCGTACGGCAGCAGGAACGATTCCGGATTGCCCACCAGTCGAGCAACGAAGAAGACGATGCTCACCACCACAAACACGACCACGAACGCCTGCAGCAGACGGACGATGAGGTAGTTCCAGAACTGCAAGGCGCGCCCCGAGCCAGGTCCGACTCACTCAAACCCGAACCCACTAGCCGCATGCTAGTCAAACCACCGCTGTCCGGTTCCTCTCCCCGCTCGCTTCTCTCCCCCCGCTGGCGCGGGGGGAGATGCCGAAGGCAGAGGGGGGCTGCCGGAACGCCGTACGCATTGAAACCCCATCGCGCACCAGCGATACTGCCCGGGAATCGAACTGTTTCGATGCCGCGAACAATCACGCGGCGGAGATCCAGACAGGAGACGGTCATGAGCGAGCGCAACTACTGGACCCGACTGTCCCGCAAGCACCTGACGCGCCGATCCCTGCTGCGCAGCAGCGCTCGCGCCGGCGTCGGCGCCGCCGGCCTGGCCCTGGTCGGCTGCGGCGACGACGATGACGACGCCCAGCCGGCCGTCACGCAGGCCCAGCAGCAGGACCAGCAACAGCAGCAGGCCATGCAGGAGCAGCAGCAACAGCAGGCCATGCAGCAACAGGCTCAGCAGCAGTCCGTGCAGGAGCAACAGCAGCAGCAAGCCGAGCAGCAGGCCCAGCAGGTCGAACAGCAGCAACAGACCGAACAGGAACAGGCGCAGCAGCAGGCCGAACAGCAGGCCGCCGCTCCCGCTCCCTTTGCCGACCTGGACCTGGACGCCACGATCACGACCGCGGTCCCCCGCGACGGCGGCGGGCTCGACCCGATCCGCTCCGGCAGCCACGTCAACTACATCTCCCACGGCAATGTCTATGACGCCGGCATCGTCTTCGACCCCGACGACAACTCGATCCGCCCGCACATGATCGTGCCCGAGTTCGTCGACGACGTGACGATGGTCGCGCAGGTCATGCCCGCCCTCTTCCACGACGGATCGATTCTGACGGCGGAGGACCTGGTCTTCACCTACGAGCGGATGGGCAACGTCGCCGAGTACCACCAGGGCGGCGAGACGACCGATCACCCGGCCGGCTGGACCAGCGCGCGCGTCTCCTTCGGTTCACAGAACTGGGTCAGCAGTCAGGCCGTGGACGAGCGCACCTGGAAGGTCGAGCTGAACGCGCCCGATGCCGCCTGGGTCTCCAACCAGATGCCGAACGCCTCAACGGTCGGTGCGATCTTCTCCAAGGCCTACGTGGAGACCGTCGGAGACGCGGTGATGGACCGCGAGCCGATGGGCACGGGTCCCTACCGCTTCGTCAGCCACACGGACGACACCGACTTCGTGATGACCCGCTTCGACGACCATCTCAAGCCGCTCGACCACCCGGTCAACGTCAAACACGTGCCCTTCCACAAGGACCTCAAGGTCCTGATCCGGCCCGAGGTGCTGTCGCAAATCGCGGGACTGGAGGCCGGAGAACTGGACGTGCTCTACGGCCTGGCGACCAAGGACGTGGAGGGGTTCATTGACGACCCCGCGTACGAGATCCACTACCAGGGCGCCACCACGATGCTGCCCAGGTTCAACCTCAACAACCCGGTGTTCGAGGACGGCTCGCCCAATCCGTTCCTCGACATTCGCGTCCGCGAGGCCGCCAACATCGCCGTCAACCGCCAGGCGATCATCGACGGCCTGCTGACCGGCACAGAGAAACAGCCCCTGTTCACGGGCCGCAGCGCCTTCGGCTATCCCACCGAGGATGAGATCGAGGCCGCCGGGCTGATGTTCGAACACAATCCCGAGCGGGCCAGGGAACTCATGGCCGAGGCGGGCTACGCCGACGGCTTCGACACCACGTTCCACATCGTCATCGGCTTCTCTCCGGGTATCCCGGAGATGGCGCTCCAGGTCCAGCAGGATCTCGGGGCGATTGGCATCCGGCTGACGATCAAGGAGTATCCCGCCTCGGAGTACTTCACCGACGCCGGCATTCGACAGGCCGGAGCCGGCAGGACCGACGGGGCGCCCGGGATCTGGTGGTTCATCGACGGCCAGCGCACCGACATCCAGACCACCGTCAACATCTCCGTCCTGCCGGAGGGCGTCTACACCCTCGGCAGCAGCGAAGAGGTCACGGCCCTCGCGCGGGCCCAACGCCTGGAGCTCGACCCGGCCAAGCGGAGCGAGCTGATCAGCCAGTTGTTCATCGAACACACCCTGGGCTACTACATGCTTCCCCTGGTGGAAATCCAGACCGCCGGAGTCGTGCGATCAGGTGTGCGCTGGCCCGCCGGCGCCGTCCAGCCACGCGGCAACGAACAACTCTTCGCCGTCCAGAGGCTCAAGGACGCCTAGCCGGGCTCCACCAGATGCCGCACCTAATCCTGGACCACTCTCCCCCCGCTCCGCGGGGGGAGATGCCGAAGGCAGAGGGGGGCGTTCCCCGTGAGTACACTCGACTCCCTACCGACAGCTGATCCAGCCGCCGCCGGCTTCGACGCCGATCGCCTCACGCTCATCGAAGAGATGGTCGACGGCGCAGTCGCGGCCCGCGACCTGCCCGGCGCCGTCACCATCGTCCTGCGTCACGGCCAGGTCGTTCACGCTCACGCGTCGGGAACACTCGATGTCGAACGCGACGCCCGGGTCGGCATGGACAGCCTCTTCCGCATGTACTCGCAGACCAAGCCGGTCGCGGCGGTCGTGCTGATGAGCCTGTTCGAGGAAAACGCCTTCGAACTCAACGATCCGATCACCCGCTGGATTCCGGAGTTCAGCAATCGACTCGTGGCGATTGAGACGCCGCCACACGATCGCCTGCGCGGCGCGTTCCCGCCGATGAACGTCGAGCCCGCCCGGCGCGACATCATGATCATGGACCTGATGACCATGACCTCGGGCCTGCCCGCAATCGGCAAGCTTCCGGCGGCATACTATCCGCTGCTCGTGCGCTCCTCGCAGGGCACCGGATTCATGCCCGGCGACACGCTGATCAACGATCCGCCGCGCAGCTACGAGGAGATGGTCCTCGCGATCGCCGACATGCCGCTCTACGCCCATCCCGGCGACCGCTGGAACTACGGCTCCGACTTCGACGTGCTCTCGCTCTTTCTGACCCGCCTGACCGGCCGGAACCTCGACGAACTCTTCCGCGAGCGCCTCTTCGATCCGCTCGGGATGGACGACTCGGGCTTCTACTGCGACGACGCCGACCAGGGACGCCTCGTCACCGACCACACCTGGGATGCCGAAGGCAATCTCACCACCCGCGATCGCCCCGAAACCGCCGAGAAGGTGCGCTCGCGCTCAAGAGACCTGCGCTCCGGCAACGGCCTCTTCGGGGGCATGCTCTGCTCGCCGCCCGACTACGCCCGCTTCGCCCAGATGCTGCTCAACGGCGGCGAACTCGACGGCGTCCGCATCCTGGGCCGCAAGACGGTCGAGTTGATGACCGCCAACCACCTCGGCGATCGCGAGATCGACCTCTTGCCGATCCCCAACTACGGCTTCGGTCTCGGTTACTCGGTGCGCAAGTCGGTGAAGCGCTCGTTCTATCCGGGCTCGCCCGGGACCTTTGGCTGGGGCGGCGCGGCCGGCACCTGGTTCTTCGTCGACCCGGTTGAGGACCTCGTCGGCCTGTTCTTCAATCACGTCTTCCTCTACGGCAACCGACCCGGCGGCATGGCCGACCTGACCCGACGCTTCATGAAGATGACCTACCAGGCGCTCGTCTAAGGAGACTGTTGCTTCAACCAACCAACGTCGGCCCCGCGCAGGCGGGGCCGTGCAGCGCCTATCCGGTCGTGGTGCCCTCGCCTGCGCGGGGGCGACTTCCTGATGGACTCATGCAAAGGCCTCCCTAAGCGGGCGACCTTCTGGCGATCACTTCCCTGCCGAAATCTTCCACCAGGTCGCGCGCCCCGGCGGCATCGGTGCAGGTAATAGCGACGTTGTCGATGCCCGCCGCCTCCATCTCTTCCAGCCGCTCGATCACCTGCGCCGGCGTGCCGGTCAGCGTCGCCCCGATCGAGGCCTCGCTGATGAACTGTTCCTCGCCCGGCTTGAGATAGACCATGTGCCCCGTATGCACGTCGAGGTAGCGCCGATCGGGCTGGCTGCCGCGCGCGTCGCCGTATTCCACGATGTAGCGATGAAACGCCGCCGCGGCGTCGGGATCGGTGATCCCGAGGTTTGCGCCCGGCCCATAATGCGACTCCCACATCGCGTGCAGACCCGGCAGCGCGTTCGGACCGACCCGCTCGACCACGCGCGCCGACGTGAGCGACTCGCCTTCGCGCAGCACGCACCCGCTGGTCAATCCGACGGTGTACGGCTTGTCGGTCGACCGGCCGGCGGCAGACGCAGCGACGCGAATCGCCTCGAAGCCCGTCGCGAGATTGGGCGTCAGCGCGCCGGTGACCCAGCCGTCGGCCAGCTCGCCGGTGGCCGCAAGCGCCCTCGGCCCGTTCGCGGCCAGGTAGATCGGGATCTCGTCCTCGATGTTGATGAAGTTGCCGCGATCCGGATGCAGCAGCCGGATCCAGCGCTCTCGCTCGCCCTCGCGGATGAGCACCTCTTCGCCCTGCAGCAGGCCGCGCACCTGCTGCGTGTACTCGCGGAACTCCGCAACCGGTACCGCAGGCAGTCCCATCGTGTTGCGCCCGGTGTAGCCGGTACCCAGCCCCAGGATGACTCGCCCGGGCGCCAGGTAGTTGATCGTGGCGATCGCGGAAGCGGTCACGGCGGAGAGTCGGTTGCTGGGGATGGACACCAGCGTGCCCAGCTTGATCTCGCTCGTGTGCTCCGCCGCCAACGCCATGGTGGCGTAGACGTCGCTATAGATCAGTTGCGAATCAAAGAACCAGGCGTGCGTGAAGCCGGCCGCCTCGGCCGCGGCCGCGTCGCGCCACGCATCGATATACGAAGGGAATGCGATGCCGTAGTCCATGGAACCCCCCGGAGTGGAATCAGGTTCGCAAGGAAGATAGACCACGCTGGCCGGCCTACGTCTGAAATGAGTGATCCGCAATCAAGTCAATCATCCGCTTGTAGGTCCAGTCCGAGATCAGGCGCGTGGTGTCGATGGAGATCGAGTACTGCAGCGCCGTCTCGGGATCGATCGTTTCCTGCAGGGACGCCAGGGCCAGGACCTGCAGGGCGACATTGAGCTGGCGGTAACATTCGTCCCGCTGTTCCCGGACCACATCCCGCTCGGCCTGTGCCTGCGTTGTGGTGTAGTGCAAGTCCGGCGGTCGCCAGTCTTCGAAGTAGCTCAACTGGTTTCCGCAGGACACCTCGATCTGTCCCAGAGCCTGATCGAAACTCCGCCGCCCGATCGGAGGCAGCGGCACATTGATCCAGACCGGACTCGACTGCAGCCAACGACTGTGTCCGATCTCCGGTCTGATGATGCGGGCTCGTGGGTAGTGATACTCGCCGTCATGCACGACGGCGAACTCGATCCGACCGTCCTGAAGTTGGCGCACGGCAACCTGGACCTCGGCGGTGACGGCAGTTTCGTTGGCGCGCACCCTGAGCAGCACAGCGGAGAGTACGGCTGCGACGACGACCAGCAGCAAGAGCAACTTCATCACTGTCTCCCATGAGTGAAGGCGGAGAATCCCCGCGCGTCGTACCCGTTGGCGCACTGTTCCACGGACGACCGTGTAGCCAACGTGCGAACGCACAGGCAGGAGCATGTAAACATGTGTAGTTAACCGAACTTGTGCAGTGGCTCGCGCGTCGTCCGTTTCGTCGCGACGGACCCGCCGACTACTTCGTCCAGCACGTCCCCGACCGACGATTCAGAGCAACCTTGACAGCTCCGCATCCGGGTCGAATCCGTCGACGTCCACACCGAGTTCTCTCGGCAGTTCGATCGCAAACGCCCGCACGTCGAGTTCAAGGTCGATCCGCTCGATGCGCGGGTAGTGCTCATCGGCCGGCATCCGCTCCGGGAACCCCAGGACGCAGAGCCGTTGGCCGCGCTCGGGCAGTGCGTTCAACGCCTCGAACAGCGCCCGGCCGTGACCGACGACCATCACATCCGGCGCCGCGTCAGCGTCGTCGTCTCCGCGCAACGCGCGAGCGCAGAGCAGTCCGCAGAGATACTCCTCGACGACGTGACGCGTCGTCTGCGAGTCGTCGCGCCGAACCGCACGGGTCGAGTAACCCAGATCCCACAGCACTCGCGAGAATCCGGCATGCCCCGGAGCGATGTGCGCAAACAGAGCCCTGGGAGCGTTGTCCGACGGCGTCAGAGCGCGGACGTAGTCAAGCACCGCTCCCCAGTCCGGCCGGGTATGCAGATTCGGTTTCTCGCCGAGAATCTCGCCGAGTTCCTTTTCGATGTTGCGGCTGTCCACGAACAGATAGGCGCCGCCGACCTCACCGCGCGGAGGAAATGCCAATCGGGGCGGCGGAGGCTGAACAAACTGAGACCGGCCAACCGTACCGAAACTGAGCCCGGGATCCGCTCCCCCGATCGGCGCTGGCCCGTGCGGCTCCTCGGAATCGATCCTGGTCAGCGGCATGCGGAAGAGCTGAGCGTCGTCCTCGATGTCGAAGAAGTCGATCCGTCCCTCCAACTCGGGTTCGTCCGGAAGGAACTCGGTAAATCCGAAGACCGAGATTTTCTCTGCCTGAGAGGCCAGTTGCGGCAATTCGCCAATCAGCACGGGATCGTGCGTCCCGACCATGACCTGCCAGCCGGATTCCGGGTCGGCCGCGTCGTTCAACGCGGCGATTCGCGCCCGAATCTGATCGGCGCAGCTCCGACCCGGCGTGAATCGTTCGCCCAGCGCGACGCCGAAGCCCGCCATCTCCAGGAAGTGCAGGAACGCCGGTTGGCCCGGCGCCCAGACGACGAACGTGGCCGCGTACGGCGCCTGCCCCCAGCATTCCCTGACGAAGGTCTCCAGCCGTCGCCAGGTCGGCCTCGTCTCCGGCCCCGGCGCCTGACCAATCACCCGGCCGAGCGTGCTGTCGATCGACGGGCCGTCCACGAACACGTAGTGCCCGTGCGGCGATGCGGTCTGGTCGGTGGACCTGGAGAGCGTCATGACAAACGAACGAGCGCCCGACTCGGCAGCGCGTCGAGCCGACGACCCATATGTGCGACTGTTGCGACAAATTCGGTGACAGGTTCCTGCGCTTCTTGTTCCCCGTTCATCGCTGGTTCCCAACCGCACGCGACGCCGGACCTGACACGCCGGACACGCTGCTCGTGCCTGCATTATCCGACCGTCGGCGTGTCGAGTCCGTGCGATACTGCCGGTTGTGGCGTGCAAGTACGGTGCGAATCGAGACTTGACTGCTTCGACTGCACCCTCGCTCGGCGCGTCACCGCCTATCATGCGCCGTGCGATATGCGTGAATGAGGCTCGGGTTGCTTATCTAGTTGGCACGTTCCAGACCGTTGGCCCCGTTGGCTGAGACCTGTAAGTGAGTTGGCAAGTGCCGAGTGAGCAGAGCGCCGAAGCATTGAGACGCGAAAACGCCGTCCTGCGCGCTCGCCTCGCCCGGCTCAACGAGGCCGGGCTGCGAATCGGGGAAGACCTCGAACTCGACGCCGTCCTGCGCGAGGTGCTGGACGCCGCGCGTTCGCTGACCGATGCCAGCCGCGGCGGTCTGGCCACGTTGGACGGGGCGGGACAGGTGATCGACTTCATCACCTCGGGCCTCAGCGACGACGAGCACCAGTCCCTGCTCGACTTGCCCGGCGGCCTCGAGTTCTTTCAGTACCTCAACTCGATCACCGAGCCGCTGCGCGTCGCCGACGGAGCCGGTCACTTCGGATCGCTCGGCATGACCGGGCTGCCGATCCCGTTCGGCAGCTTCCTCTGCACGCCCATCCGACATCGCGGACGGCACGTGGGCAACTTCTATCTCGCCAAGGAGCAGGGAGAACCGGCGTTCAGCGCCGACGACGAGGAAACCCTGAGCCTGTTCGCCGCCCAGGCGGCGATGGCGATCTCCAACGCGCGACGGCTGCGCGACGAACAGCGCGCCCGCGCCGACCTCGAGACCCTGGTCGACATCTCGCCGGTCGGCGTCGTCCTGTTCGACGCCCAGGGCGGCAGGCCGATCTCGATCAATCGCGAAGCGCGCCGGATCATCGATCGCCTGCGCGACCCCGATCAGACGCCGGAGGAATTGCTGTACGGCCTGTCCTACCGCCGCGGCGACGGACGCCAGTTGAGCGTGGCCGAGTTCCCCTTAACCCGCTCCCTGACCACCGGCGAGACGGTGCGGGCGGAAGAAATCGTGCTGCAAGCGCCCGACGGGCGCCAGGTCAGCACGATCATCAACGCCACCCCGATCACCTCCGACGACGGCCAGGTCGTCTCCGTCGTGGTCACGATGCAGGACCTCGCCTCGCTCGAGCAGTTCGAGCAGATGCGGGCCGACTTCCTCGCCATGGTCAGCCACGAGCTGCGCGAGCCGCTCAGCTCGATCAAGGGCTCGGCCGCCACCCTGCTCCAGTCCGGGGTCGCGCTGGACCCGGCCGCCGCCACCCAGTTCCACCGGATCATCGAGCAGCAGGCCGACCACATGCAGGAGTTAATCACCGATCTGCTCGACGTCGCCCGCATCGAAGCCGGCACGCTGGCCATCTCTCCGCAGCCGGTCAGCGTCGAGGAACTGGTCGAGGCCGCCCGCGCGGTCTTCATCTCCACCGAGACACGCGGCGACATCCAGATCGATCTGCCGCCCGATCTCCCGCTCGTCATGGCCGATCGCCGCCGCATCGTCCAGGTCCTGCTCAACCTGCTCTCCAACGCCGCAAATCACTCGCCCGACCACTCGACCATCCGCCTGTCGGCGCTGACCTCCGGCGTCGAGGTCGAGATTCGAGTCACCGACCAGGGCGAGGGCATCGCCGCCGACCGCCTGCCGAAACTGTTCAGCAAGTTCTCCCGCTCGACCGTCGAGCCCGGCGGCGAACCGGCCGAATCGGGACTCGGGCTGACCATCTGCAAGGGCATCGTCGAGGCGCACGGCGGACGCATCCGCGCCGAGAGCGACGGACCGGGACTCGGCGCGCAGTTCAGCTTCAGCCTGCCGATCAGCGAGACGCCCGGCGCCGTCGAACCGAGCCCGGCGGACGAGCCCGGATCGGCGGAAGAACGCGCGCACCATGTCATCTCCCGGCGCACCCGGATCCTCGCCGTCGACGACGATCCGCAGTCCCTCCTGCACGTCCGCGATTCACTCACCCGGGCCGGGTACAACCCGATCCTGACCGGCGACCCCGACGCCGTCGGCCGCCTGATCGTCGAACACCGGCCGCATCTCGTGCTGCTCGATCTGATGCTGCCCGAGATCGACGGGATCGAACTGATGGAGCTCGTGCCCGAGCTGCAGGAACTGCCCGTGATCTTCCTCTCCGCCTACGGCGGCGACCGGCGCGTCGCGCGCGCCCTGGAGCAGGGCGCCGACGACTACATCGTCAAGCCCTTCTCGCCGACCGAGCTGATCGCGCGCATTCAGACCGTGCTGCGACGCTGGCGCATGAGCGTGACGACCGAACCGGCCCAACCCTTCGCGCTGTTCGATCTGACCCTCGACTACGCCCTGCGCCGCGTCGCGCTCGGCGGCGAAGAGCTGCACCTGACCGAGCTCGAGTACCGCATGCTGGTCGAACTCGCGCTGCACGCCGGCCAGGCCCGGAGCCACACCGAGTTGCTGCGCGCGGTCTGGGGCCCGGGCCACTCCGGCCGCTCCGGCGCCGTCCGCACCATCGTCAAGCAACTCCGCCGCAAGCTCGGCGACGACGCCGACCACCCCACCTACATCATCAACGAACCCCGCTACGGCTACCGAATGCCCACGCCGTAGATCCACTCCCCTCCGGTCCCCTCTCCCCGAGGGAGAGGGTTAGAGCCTGCCCCCGCGTAGGCGGGGGGTGAGGGTTCTCCCCGCCGCCTCCGTCGACACCCACACCCACTTGACAACCCGATCCCCATCCCCCACTCTTAGAACATATTATCTACAACAGCAGCAGGAGGCGGCGACCATGCCCGGCACACCCATCCCGCCCTCCGCCCGACGCTGCCTGCTCATCCTCCAGGCCCACCATCTCCACTGCCAGGCCCTCAGCCAGCGGCCAATCGCCGAGCGCATGGGCCACGGGATCAACTCGACAGATAACGTCTCAGGAACTCTCCCACCACCTGATTGAACGCTTCCGGCCGCTCCCAGTAGACGGAGTGGCCGCAGCCGTCGACTTCGACGTACTCGGACCCCGGCATCTGTTCGTGCACCATCCGCACCACCTGCGGATAGACAATCTTGTCATCGTCCCCGACCAGGAACATCGTTGGAACCGCGAGCGCCGCAATGTCCTCCGGGCCAATCCGAATGCCGGTCGGCGTATACCTCAGATTGGAGCGGGATTCGGACAGGTTGAACGACAACCACTCCGGCAGCGGGAAGTTTTCGGCGTTGAGTCGGATGCGCATCAGTAACGCCATCGCCGGATCGCGAGCGGCAAAGTCGTCTGCATACGCCCGGTCGAGCCCAGGGATATCGCGGGTCTGTTCGTCAAGCGCTTCCATCACGCTGTGCAGCTCGGGCCAATCCAGGTCCCCGACGCAATCGCACATCACCAGGGCGGAAACGCGCTCAGGATGGCGAACCGCGAAGCCGAGCGCGGTCCAGCCACCCATCGATTGCGCGATCAAGGCTGCGCGTTCGATGCCCAGCCGGTCCAGCAGCGCCTCCAGGTCGTCTGCGAACCTGGTCGGCCCCTCGTTGTCCGGATCCGTCGACGAGCCAAACCCCCGGTGATCGATGACGATGCATCGATAGTGTCGTTCGAAATGGGGGATCTGCTGAAACCAGCCGATCTGCGTGCCCCCGCCGGCTCCGTGCAAGAAGACGACCGGTGGACCCGCTCCATACTCTTCGTAGTGAAGCTCAATCCCGTTGAGCCGCTCGGTTGGCATGGCGACGTCTCTCGATCCTGGGGCCTTCACATGGATGTGCAGCGGTGAATCACCATCGTCATTGTCGCCCACTGGCGCCTGCTTCGCACTAGGGTATGACCCGTAATGCCAGAGCGGATTCGCAGCGCAGTGGTCGTCGGCGGCGGCAGTGCCGGATTCCTCGCGGCGCTGACCTTCCGACGGATGCTGCCGCAAATCAAGCTGACGGTCGTCCATTCCCCCGACATCCCGATCATCGGAGTGGGCGAGTCGACCACCGGCCGTGTGCCATTACACCTGCACGAATCGCTGGGCATCAGCCGCGACGAGTTCCACAGGCAAGTGCGACCGAGCTGGAAGCTGGGACTACGCCTGGAGTGGGGCGCGGCGGACGTACCGCATTTCAACTACTCATTCGATCGCTATCTCGAGAAGCACGTGCCGGGCCTCGACAAACGAGCCGCCTACTACTGCCTCGCCGATCCGAAGGATTGCAGCGTCTTCAACGCGATGATGGACCGGGCTCGCTCGCCCGTCACGCTGGAAGGTCGTCGGTTCGCGATCGACCCTCGGGCGGCGTACCACCTGCCCAACGATCGCTTTGTCGACTATCTGCAGCGGAAGTCGCGCGAGTCGGGCGCCACGCTGATCGAAGACGAAGTGCAGGATGTGGTCCTGGCGGTGTCGGGTGACGTCGAACGCCTGCGGTTGAAGAGCGGGCGCGAGGTCAGGGGCGACCTGTTCATCGACTGCTCGGGCTTCCGCTCGCTGCTACTTGGAGAGGCCATGCGCGAGCCCTACCTGAGCTACGCCGACACGCTGTTCTGCGACCGCGCGGTGGTCGGTTCGTGGAGGCGGAACGACCAGATACTGCCCTACACGACGGCCTCGACGATGGACCACGGCTGGGCCTGGCGGATTGACTTCCCCGAGGTCGTCACCCGCGGCTATGTATTCTCCTCGGCGTTCTGCTCCGACGAAGATGCATCGCAGGAGCTACGCGCGAAGAATCCTGAACTGGGCGACGATCTGCGCGTGCTCGCGTTTCCCAGCGGCCGCTATGCGCGACACTGGGTCCGTAATGTCGTCGCGGTGGGGAACGCGTCCGGCTTCGTCGAGCCGCTGGAGGCGACCGCGCTGCACCTGATCGTTGAGCAGATCTACAGGCTCGCCGACGGCTTGATTGACTCGGACGCGGTACCCACCACAGGCCTCCGCGATCTGCTCAACGAGGCCTTCCAGATCGGCTGGGACGACGTTCGCGACTTCCTCGCGCTGCACTACAAGTACAACTACCACGCGGACACGCCGTTCTGGCGTCACTGCCGCGCCGAGACTTCGCTGGGCGGAGCGTCGGCGCTGGTCGAGGCCTATGAGCGACTGGGACCGTCGCTTCTGCTGAAGCGGCTGATCAACGGCGAGTACTTCGAGTATGAGGGCTACACATCCATGCTCGTGGGACTGCGAGTCCCCACGGATGCGCGCCGGGAACTGTCCGGCGATGAAGCCAGGGCCTGGCAGACGTATCAACGTGGAGTTCGCAACTCGGCCGTCAGAACGATGCCGATGCGCGAGGCGCTCGAGCGGGCCCACGGGACGGAACCGGTCGCGCGCAGCCGCGCTGAACGACGCCGACGGGCCCGTCCCTGATTCAACAGGCCTCCCCGGATCCTCGAACCGACCCGGCCGGATGCACGTTTGACAAGCCAAATTCCACTGGTGATACTTGCGCCTAACACGTGACTGCGCTAGCGCCCGTTGGCTTGACGTTGGCGCCGGGAGGATTGTCATGAGCGAGCGCAACTACTGGACCAGGCTTGGCCGGCGGAGGCTCTCTCGACGCACACTGCTGAGAGCCAGCGCCAGGGCCGGCGTTGGCGCCGCCGGACTGATGTTGGTCGGCTGCGGCGACGACGATGACGACGACGGCGCTCAACCTGCCGCCGCCCAGGCCCAACAACAGCAACGACAGCAGGAGCAACAGACGCCCGCCGCACAGCAACAGACGCAGCAGGAGCAACAGGCCGACCAGGTGGCTCAAGCGGCCGAGCAACAGGAACAGCAGCAGCAGACCGCCCAGCAACAGACTGTTCAACAGCAACAAGAACAGCAGCAACAGCAGCAGGCCCAGGCGGTGCAGGCGGCGCCAAGCCTGCCTCGTGGCGGGATCGTCAAGTACGGCGCTGAGAACGAACTCATCGGTCAGAGTGGAATGGATCCATCAACAGCCCTGACCCAGTCCGGCCTCTGGCGTGCGATATTCGACCCTCTCATCGCGACGCGAGCTGACGGGATCGTCGACCTCGACTCATCGCTGGCGGAAGCCTTCGAAGCGGTGGATGACGTCACAATCGTGTTCACGGTGCGCGAGGGGGTGAAGTTCCACGACGGCACCGGCTTCGACGCCGAGGCTGCCAGGTTCAACCTCGATCGCGCGGTCGATACGAGTATTCCGGCCGGCGGCGTGTACGCAGCCGCATACTCGGTCATCGATTCGAAAGACGTGCTCGACACTTACACGTTGAGATTCAACCTGACCAGTCCCAACGCAGCGCTGCTGACGAATCTGCAAGAGCGGGGCGGCATGATGCTCTCTCCCAGCCACGTGGAGGCAACGTCGCTTGAGGATCTGCGGGTGCAACCTGTCGGTACCGGCCCGTATCAACTCCATAGCTGGGAGAACGAGAAATCCACTGTGCTGGTTCCGTTCCAGGACAGCTGGCAGCGACGCGAAGACGGAGGGCCGTACGCCCTGTTGGACGAGCTCCAGTACGTGGTCATCCCGGACGCAGTCGTGCGGGCCGCAGCGATCGAGTCAGGCGACGTTGACACCTTCGTCGCGCCGGACAGCCAGGTCGGATTGCTGCTCGACAACGACGACCTGACCTCTGTGGTACGCAAGGGCTCTCTGCACCTGTCCTGGTGGGTGAACCATGAACTGTATCCGGCAGACAACGTCGATTTCCGGCGAGCGCTCATGCATGCCTGGGACAAGGAAGGCGCCAAGGAGGTCTTCTACGAAGGACGCGCCGACGTCGGTACCGCGATCCTGTCCAACGGCAACTGGGCGCATGCCCCGCAGGACAACTTCCCCACCGAGTTCAATATGGACAAGGCCGAGGAACTGCTGGTCCAGTCGGGTATTCCGGAAGAGGACTGGGAGATTCCGATCACTGCCGCTTGGGCCGGGGCCGAGCCCATGTTCCAGGCCGTCGCCGGGAGCTGGGAGCAGCTGGGCGTGCGGATCATCCCAGCCACGTATGAGGAGGTGCAGACGCGTCCCTGGACCAACCGCGGCCAGGTCGGAGATCTGCACATCTTCAGCCAGGGAGGCGACCGCGGCGAGCCCGACACCTTCCTGCAGTTGGGACTGACCGAGAAGGGGACCTGGAACCTGGGCGGTGGACCCGTGCCTGAAGTCGAAGGCCTTGTCCAGGACGCGGTCTCCACGTACGACACGGAGGAGCGTCGCAGGATCTACGCCGAGATTCAGGAGATCCAGGCCGATCTCTTGTACAGCATCCTGCCCGGGCTGTACACGCCTCGCTATTACTTCAGCCGCAACGACGTAGGCGGTGCACAGTTCGACCTGAACGGATTTGAGTGGTTTAAGGAGCTGCACCGGATCACGTAGCCGTATCTCGACCCCGGAACTCCCTCGATCGCAGCGGGACCGGGCTCGAC
The DNA here is from genome assembly GCA_965204335.1 of Dehalococcoidia bacterium. Classification (GTDB taxonomy): domain Bacteria; phylum Chloroflexota; class Dehalococcoidia; order Bin125; family Bin125; genus Bin125. Next base: position 2,581,934 of record OZ241982.1, read on the forward strand.
GCAATCCGCATAGAGGTTGAGCGTGAGCAAGTTCATCCTGGCTCGGCTCGTTCAGGCGCTGCCCGTCCTGGTCCTGGTCTCAATCCTGACCTTCGCCGGACTGGAGTTGGTACCCGGCGATCCGTTGCTCGCCGTGATTGGGCCGGCGCAGGACGGAACCCAACTCAGCCCTGAAGACGTCGAGCGGATCAAGGAGCAATTCGGTCTGCATGGATCGCTTCCGGAGCGCTACGTTCGCTACATCGAGCAGGTCATCCTTCACTTCGACTTCGGCACGTCGCTGCAATCGCAAGAGCCGGTGACCAGGGTCATCGCGGATCGGTTGCCGGTTTCGCTGTGGCTCAACGGCCTGGCGCTCGGACTCAGCATTGTGCTGGGACTGACGCTCGGGCTGATCGCCGGCGTGCGGCCGGGAACCCGCGGCGATCTCGGGGTCACCTTCCTGGCCGTCGTCGGGGTCGCCGCTCCGAGCTTCTGGCTCGCCATCGGGTTGATCATCCTGTTCTCCGTCGAACTCGGATGGCTGCCCACCTCCGGCTGGGTCGATCCGTTGTCGGACCCCTGGGACGCAGCCAAACATCTGGCAATGCCGGTGTTCGCGCTCTCGCTCGGCGGTGTCGCCGTGATCGCGCGACAGACTCGATCGTCCGTCCTGGAGATACGCCGACAGGACTACATCGTGACCGCGCGGGCCAAGGGGTTGACCGGCAGCGCGGTCCTCTTCCGCCATGTCCTGAAGAACTCGATGCTGCCGGTGGTTACGATCATGGGTCTGCAGATCGCCGCTCTGTTCGGCGGCAGCGTGATCATTGAGCGACTCTTCGCGCTGCCCGGCCTGGGCCGGCTCGCGTTTGACGCAACGCTCGCGCACGATTTCAAGATCCTCCAGGGCATCGTTTTCCTCGTCACGTTCGCGGTTGTGGCGGCCAACCTGCTGACGGACATCGTCTACGGCCTGCTCGATCCTCGAATCAGATACCAATGAACGCTCGCGAACAAACGGCTATGTCGCTTCCCCGGCTGCGGAGCATGCGCGTGCCCTCCAGCGTCGCGGTCTTCCTGCACGATCCCAAGGCTCGGGTGGCAACAGTCATCTTGCTGGTCGTCGTCTTCTTCGCGGCCTTCGGTCCGACGATCGCGCCCTTCGGCGAGAACGAGCAGAATCTCCGGGCCAGTCTGGAGGGTCCGTCCTGGACCCACCTCCTGGGCACGGATCAACTGGGCCGCGACATCCTCAGCCGCGCAATGTACGGCAGCCGCGTGTCCGTCAGCGTGGGATTGATCGTCGTCGCGATCGCCGCCGCCGTTGCGCTGCCTATCGGTCTGAGTTCCGGGTACTTCGGCGGCTGGGTCGACACAGTGCTCATGCGCTTCGTCGACACCTGGATTTCAATCCCGCCGATCATCCTCATCCTGGCCATCGTGGCGATCGCCGGCACGAGTCTCGGGAACGTCATGCTGGCGATCGGGCTGGCCAGTTTCCCGGTCTTCTCGCGGTTGCTGCGGGCGCTGACGTTATCGCTCAAGGCCCAGGATTTCGTCATGGCCGCCCGCTCGCTTGGGGCCTCGGACCTGCGCATCCTCGTCAGACACATCCTGCCCAACACCGTCCAGCCCTTGATCGTGCAAGGCACGCTCCTGGTGGGTGTGGCGGTCCTGGCCGAAGCCGCGCTGAGCTTCCTCGGCTTCGGCGCGCAGCCGCCGCAGGCCACCTGGGGCAACATGATCGCCGAGGGCTTCCCCGTGATCCGCAACAGCTTATGGCCCACGATCCTGCCCGGCGCGCTGATCATGCTGTTCGTGCTGGCCGCGAACTTCATGGGCGATCGCCTGCGCGATGTCCTCGACCCGCGTCTGCGTGGCAGCCTCTAGCCGCCATCAGTCCCGCAGAAGAAACAGGAAAGCCCAAGTCCAAGGACGCCTGATGTCACCGGCGCCGGGTAGATGTGGTCGAACTCGACGACTCGGTCCCGCAGATTGAGAACTCCCCGGACCGATCCCACACGGACGCACCATCCGAGAGAAACGAAACCCGACCGAGGGCGCGGTGGACCCCCCCGGCCCATGCGGAACCGTCTCGCAGACGGAACGCGAGATGAAAGCGCGATCGAGTCGACTGAGGATGTTTGACCTGAGCCCGTTCGTCGCGGCGGCTGGTGTTAGCGGCGCAGCGGCGTTGGTACTGCAATACCCCGCCATCGAGGATCGATCACTATGACCGTCCTCCGTTGGTTCCTTTGTACGTTGTAGTCGTTTCTTTCGCTTGAAGGAGGTTACCTATGGGAAGGTTGGCGAACGCGATCACCGCTGGGCGCGCCGAGAGCCGACAGGGGCGCGATGTCCACTCCGACGAAAGCGAACGAGCGCCCGAGGTGCTGGTCGGCACGATTGGCTTCGTGGCCGGCCTGACCGTGGCCGCGTTCCTGCTGGCGGTGATCGTCTTCATGGGACCGCTCGTCGAACACATCCCGCTCGCCGTGCTGGCCGCCATCCCGATTGCGGCGGGCTGGAACCTGATCGATTGGCGGTTCATCCGTCGGCTGCATCGCATTCCCGCCTCGTTCTCGATCGTGCTGGTCGCCACCGTCGTCCTGTCCGTCTTCACCACGCTCGCCGCCGCGCTCGTGATTGGTCTCTTCGTTGCCTGGTTGCTCAACGCGCGCCGACTGGAAGAGCTCGAAATGCGCTCGCTCGTCTCCGTCCCGCTGCCCGATGTCACCGTGCTCAATCCGGGCGAAATCAGCGACGCCGACCGCTTCGCCGCGCGGAGCGGACTGGTCGTCCTGCCCGATCGCAGGGAGCCAGGCGGGTGATCATCTCCGGCATGCCGGAAGACGTGGCCGGCCGGTTCCACTCCATGGCCCTGCTCGACGGCATTCCCGACGAAGACTTGCCACCGACATGCAGGATTCCAGGCAACAGCTCCGCCAGACCTTGCTCCGCTTGGACAGAGCTTCAACCCACGCGGTTCAAGCCGGAGGCAGAGTGAGAAGGTTCTCGACTCCGGGAAGTTTGGTGGGCGTAGCCTGCTCCCGTGAACCTGTACGTGATGCGTCACGGCAAGGCAGAGGCGCGGGGCATCGAATGGCCCGTGGACGACTTGCGTCCGCTGTCGTCGGCGGGCCGCAGGCGGACGCACGACGGCGCGGCGGGCCTGCGGCGACTGGGCGTCCTGCCGCAGCGAGTGCTGTCCAGCCCGCTGGTGAGGGCGCGTCAGACGGCGGAGCTCGTCCACGAGGGTCTGGGCATTGAGCGACCGATCGAGTTCGTGGACTCGCTGGCCGGATGGCTGCTGTCCGCCATCATCGCGGACGCCTCGCTGGAGGACGTCGAGTCGGTCCTGCTCGTCGGCCATGAACCGACGCTGAGCGAACTGATCGCCTTGCTGATCGGCGGCGGCAACGCGTCGATCCGCCTGCGGCCAGGCAGCGTCGCGAGACTGAACGCGCCGGAACTCCATCCCGGCCCCTGCGCCGAGCTGGAATGGCTGCTGACGCCGAAGCAGTTGGCGACGATCGGTCGCTAGCGCCAGGAGCACGCAGGCGCGGCGGCGGCCGCATGACTGGCAGCCGCCGGGCCCTCGTCGCGCCGCCGCCACCCGCTATCACAGTTTCGGCATCGTCTACCCGCACATGATCGAACACGCCTGCATTCACATCATGACGAAGCGGAGCAAACAGGCCCAGATCTTGGTCAAAGCAAGGAGTAGCGCCATACTCTACTTTCTGCAATGATGGACGCGTCGTCTGTTACATATGAAAGGTTGATTGTGTCGTTGAACTTCAAGAAACAAGGAACGAGGCCGCTGCTCGTCACTTCACTGTTGAGCGCAGCCTTGACGGCATTGGTACTAATAGTAAGTTACCTGCTCATACACCATGGAGCGGATACTACTGTTACGGCAGGAGAACACGATGATCGGGATGGAGCGATCGTTCGCATCTCCGCGATGAAAACCGAAAGCGGCGCAGTACATGTCGCCGCGCAATCTCAGCTCGAAGACGGCGAGTGGAGCGACCGCGTGTTGCCCACCTACCGGGTCGTCCCGGCTGACGCAGAGCCAGGTCGCTGGCTGAACAGCTCTCCAATCGAGCTGCCGACGCCGGGGAAGGGCGATGAGTCGGCCGCGGCGGCGACTGCGGAGGAGCCGCGCCGAATCTGCCTGATCACACATGAGCAGCCAGGAGATGCGGCGTTCTGGAACCTCGCCCGCAATGCGGCCGCGGTCATCACTCGGGAGACCGGGGTCCAGGTCGACTACCACGCGGAGCCGGCCCCCGGCGGCCAGGCGTCGCGCGTCCGACAGTGCGTCGACTCGGGCGTGGACGGGATCGTGCTGACCCTGCCCCACCTGGACGACGACCTCCAGGCGGCGATCGACCACGCGCACGACCACTTCGTCGTGATCAGCACCTTCAACTCCGGCGTGCGCGACTTCGCCAAGATCAACTCGAACGTGCACGTCTCGATCGACGAGTTCAGCGCCGGACGCAGCCTGGGCGCCAGGTTGACCGCCCAGGGCGTGAGCGGCGACGCGCTGTGCGTCATTCACGAAGAGGCGAACGTGGCGCTTGAAGAGCGCTGCGACGGCCTTGAGCAGGGCTACGAGGGCGGGACGATCGAGCGCCTGTCGGTGGCCGAGTTCGGCGTCGAAGATCTGGACAGCGTCGAAGGCAAGATCCTGGAGCGCTTGGGCGACGACGCGAATCCGGTCTCGGTGCTCGTGGCGCTCAACCACAACGTCATCCTGGCGGCGGTCGAGGCGGCCAAGGAATTCGACGGCGAACTGAACATCGCCGGATTCGACTACAACGTGCCGGTGCTGGAGGCGATCGATCGCGGCGAGGTCTTGATGGCCGTGCAGCAGAACCTGCTCAGGCAGGCCTCGTCGGCCATGTTCGTCACCCTGACCCGGTTCGGCCTGACCGACCGGATGGCCGCCGTCGGCGTCAACGTGCGCGAACTGATCCAGCCCGTCCTGCTGACGGTCGAAGCGAAGTTCATCGATTCGTCGAATGTCGGAGAGACCATCAACCTCTTCCGAGCACTGCCGCGACTGGCTCAGCGAAACCTGGAGGAGGCGCAAGAGTAGGTCGTCCCGGCCACGAGCACCCGGCGACGCTCGCTCCTCAGGGACAGGTTCTGCGAGACGCTCCAACCTTGCGTTTGTAGCGACCTGTCCCTGACGGCGCGTCGACGTCCATCTCGCCAGGCGACGACTGCCCGCGTGCCTGAAGCCGGGCGGTTCGCCAGAATCGAGCCGATCAGCACTGCCCGGGCGACCAGTTCCTGCGCCAGCGCAGCCGCACGCACAAACGTGGCCGCCCGTTCACCTCGTCCACTCTCAGGCGAGACTTCCGTCCGAGTCGAGGGCGAGATAGATTCTCCCAGTCCATGGCCGACGTGGGATAAATCAGATTGACGGAAGTGCTCTTTCTCTTTTGCCCACGCTGCAAACAGCGCTCTGACCATGAGAGATTGGTGCGGATCGCGCTCCTGCTCGCAGGGCAGCCAAGATAGATTTTGATTGTGAGCGACACGCAACAGGGTGCACTGCAACAGCACGAGCATGAGCCGAGCCAGGCCGGCACGCTGCATGCGCTGAAGGCGGTCGGAGGCATACCGCAGGGATGGTTGACGCCAGTCGCGCTGAGCGAACCCGATGTGGCCACGTATGCCACCTGGGTCTCGCTCTGGGGACGCTGGGCCATCTGGCTCGTGGTGATCTTCCTGTTTGCCTACCGCCCGGACTTCTGGTACCCCGAGTTCACGGCAGCCCTGGCGCTTCCACTCCTCCAGCTGTTGGTCAATGGGCTGGTCCACTATCGGCTACGCCAACGCCGGCCGATCACTCCGCGGTTGCTGCTACTGGTCAGCGCGTCGGACCTGGCCCAGATCGTGTTCGCCATCGCCATCCTCGGCGGCTACTCGACCTTCGCCTACATCGCCTGCTATCCGGCGCTCGGACTCTTCGCGGTGCTGTTCTCGTCCGTGTGGGCCACCGTCGCCTGGACGTCGTTGGCTGCGTCGATCTATGTCGCGATCTGCGTCTGGATCGGCGGCGGACTGGATCTCGACCTGGGCCAGGAGAAAGTGTTGGTCGCCAGAGTCGCCACGATGTACATCGTCGCCGTCGGCATCGGCATGCTCGTCCGCTTTGAGCGCCTGCGCTGGCAGGCGGCCGTGTCCCGCGAGCAGCAGCTGCGCAGGGAACGAATCGAGCTGTCCCAGAAGATCCACGACACGACCGCGCAAACCGCGTTCATGATCAACCTCGGCATCCACCGAGCGAAGACGCTGGCAGGCGACTCCAATAGTGAGTTGCTCTCTGCGCTCGATGCGACGTCGTCGTTGTCGCAGTCGGCGATGTGGGAGATGCGCGGGCCAATTGACGCCGGCCACATCGTCGAAGGCCGCGAGCTTGGTCATGTGCTCTCCTCGCACTGCGCCACGTTCGAGCGGATTACTGGGATCACCACCGCCATGTCGCAGACAGGGGCCGAGCCAACCATGCCGACAGAGACCCGCTCTCGCCTGTTCTCGATCGCCCACAACGCCCTCACCAACGCGTTTCTGCACGCCAGTCCATCCCGGGTCGAGGTCGGCTTGAGCTTTACCGCCGGGGAAGTCGTCCTGCGCGTCATGGACGACGGCGTTGGTCTGCCCGACGACTACGCGCGCCGCGGCCGCGGCATCCGCGGCATGATCGAGAACGCTGTCCGCATCGGGGGAACGCTACGCGTTGACGGTGCGCGCGCCGGGGGTGGAACGATGATCACCTGCGTCGTGCCTCGGCAGAGAGCAAAGAGCGGAGACTGAGATGTCTACGAGAAGTCCCGTGAAGGTGCTGGTGGTGGATGACCATCCGATCGTGAGGAGCGGCCTGCGGGACCTGCTTGAGGACTCCGGCCGCTTCGTCGTGGTGGCGCAGGCAGGAGACGGTGAGGAAGCGCTGCGCCTGGCCGAGGAAACGCAGCCGCAGGTGGTGATCATGGACGTGATCATGCCGGGCAAGGACGGCATCGAGACCTGCCGCGAACTCATGGCCCTGCTGCCCGAGACACGCGTCATGATCTTGACCGCCGCGACCCAGCAGGATGCCGTCATCAACGCGGTGGCCGCCGGCGCCACCGGCTACCTCGAAAAGTACGCGCCGCCCGAGGCCTTGATCGAGGCATTGTCCGACGTGGCCGAAGGTCGCCTCCACGTGCCCGACGATGCGGTCAAGCAGGTCTTTGCGATGCTCAAGGGCCAACGCCCGCTCGACACCGGCAGTCCCGCGGACCGGCTGACGGCCATCGAGCGGCAGACGCTCATATTGTTCGCCAAAGGCACGCCCTACGCCGAGATCGCCAGGCAGCGAGGCAACAGCGTCGTCACCGTGCGCAACACGCTCTACCGCATCCAGGACAAGCTCGGCATCGGGACCAAGCAGGAACTGGTGATCTGGGCCGTCCGCAGCGGCCTGCTCGACGATGTCGTCGTCGGCATCGATGAGCAGCGACTCAAGTAGCTTCCCGGCCGATCGTTGCTCACTGCGCACGCGTGCCGTCGAGGTCGGCGCCGACCTCCAACTCGTGCTACCCCTCCTTCAGGTTCTCGATTACCATCGCATCGATTCGCCGAAAGCAGGAATCAATGCCCATTCTGGACGTCGAAGATGCAGTCGAGGTCAGAGAGCGGATCGACGAGTTCTTCCGCGAGCAACCCGACCGGCGAGCCGACGTCCTCCGGCGATTGTTCGTCGAGGTGCTCGACTTCGACCGCGTCACGGGCAGTCTTGACCTGGGAGACCCCGGCACAGGCGTCCAGCTGCCCGACCACGCCGAGCGCATCGCCCAGCTCGACGGCGTCCACGTCCTCTACGCGCCCCTCAACACCAGGCGCATCAACAAGCGCGAAGCCGCCGCGTTCGCGCAGATCGTCGAGCGAGACCTCGGCCCGGACATGCTCCTGCTCCTCGACAACGAAGCCGCCGACCAACTCCACGTCATCCATCCCCAGGTCGGCGCGCGACCGACCCTCCGCCGACTGATCTTCGAGCGAGACGGCCACAACCGCACATCCCTGGGCCAGACCGCCAACCTCTACCAGCACTATCAACGGACCGGGGACCTCCTGGGCGCGCTCAAGGATGCGTTCGACGTCGAGCCGGTGACGAAGGAGTTCTTCAAGCAGTACAAGGCGCTGTTTGAGCGCGCCGAAGGCGTCATCACCGGCTTCGCCGACACCGAGGAGCGCAAGCAGTTCGTCCAGACCCTCTTCAACCGCCTGATGTTCGTCTACTTCCTCTCGCGCAAGGGCTGGCTCAGGTACGACGGCAACACCGACTACCTGAACGCGCTCTGGGACGCCTACGACGACCATCCCGACCACGACAACTTCTACAATCATCGCCTCACGTTCCTCTTCTTCCAGGGCCTCAACAACCCCGACTCCCGCGACGTTCGCGGCGGCCTCGACTTCCTCATCGGCGATGTGCCCTTCCTCAACGGTGGACTCTTCGAGGAAACCGATCTCGATCAGCGCCCCGGCATCCACGTCCCCGACCACGCCATCCGACCGCTGATGACCGAGCTTTTCGACCGCTTCAACTTCACCGTCATGGAGTCGACCCCCTTCGACATCGAGGTCGCCGTCGACCCCGAGATGCTGGGCAAGGTCTTCGAGGAACTGATCACCGCCCGCCACGACTCCGGCGCCTACTACACCCCCCGCCCCGTCGTCTCCTTCATGTGCCGAGAAGCCCTCAAGGGCTACCTCGAATCCCACCTCCCAGTCCCCGATTCATTCGGGGACCCGCTCGGCTCCGGTCCGCCGGCCCCAGTCCCTGACTCGTTCAGGGACCCGCTCGGCTCCCCTCCGGCGCGCAAGGGAGCAGACCCCCGAACAAGTCGGGGGATGGGGGATGGGAGCGCGCAGGATCCGGCGAAGGGTGTGGCGGCAGCCAACGACCCCATCGCCCAATTCATCGACCACCACGACGCCTCCGGACTCTCCCTCGCCGACGCCCGCGCCATCAGCCAGGCGCTCGACGAGGTCACCGTCGTCGACCCCGCCTGCGGCTCCGGCGCATACCTCGTCGGCATGATGCAGGAACTGGTCGAACTGCAGACCGCCCTCTACAGCGAGCAGCTCAAGCAGGACGCTCGCAGCCTCTACCAGCTCAAACTGCACATCATCGAGCGCAACCTCTACGGCGTCGACCTCGACCCCTTCGCCGTCAACATCGCCATGCTCCGCCTCTGGCTCTCCCTCGCCATCGAGTATGAGCACGACCAGCCCGAACCGCTGCCCAACCTCGACTTCAAGATCCTCGAAGGAGACTCCCTCCTCGGCCCCGATCCCAGCGAGGTCAACCAGAGCGCCTACCTGATCAGCCAGACCGACCTGGCCAAGCTCAAAGCCGCTTACATGCGCGAGACCGACCCGAGCGCCAAGGCCCGGCTACGTGAGCAGATCGCGGACCGACAGACCCAGCTCCGCGAAGCCATGGGCGATGTCGTCGCCGAAGAAGCCCTCGACTGGAGAGTCGAGTTCGCCGAAATCTTCGCCAAGGGTGGTTTCAATGTAGTGCTGGCGAACCCCCCGTACGTAGTCGTCAAGGGAGACGTACTGCGTTCTCTCTACCGCAGCAGCGTATACGGGCGCATGAACACGTATGGCCTCTTTCTGCACCGCTGCTTGCAGACCATTGCTGACGGAGGCCAGTTAGTCTTCATCAATCCAAGAACGCTCCTCACTGACCGCTACTTCCGCAATCTCAGGATTCACATCAAGCAACGGTCAGAAGTAAGAGGCGTGGTCTTGATTGAGGATCGGCACAACACCTTTGATCGAGTACTGCAAGAATGCATCATCTTCCACGCGGCCAAGAGACACACTCCGGCGAAGCAGTACGTCCTTCACACCCGGTCGATTTCGCTGCCTGAGGAGTTGAACGACCCATTGACGGCGTTTGCGGTGGACTCGAAGCGCGCATTGTTGGGGGACGCATATGACGGAGCCATCTACATAGGACCATCGGAGCTTGACTATGCGGTGTTTGAGCGTATGGATAGAGAAGGCGTGCGGCTGGAGTCATTAGGCATCCACGCCGAAACCGGCAAGATTCAGTTCGACAAGTACAAGGAATATGCGCGCCCATCGCCACAGGGTGCCGCATATCCTCTCTTGTGGGCTGAGAACATCCAGCGATATGCGCAGCGCGGACCTCAGAAGCGCGTCGGAAGGCAGTGGCTTTCGAGCGCCATAGTCGAAGAGGTGGCGCCGAGCATCGACGGGCCTTCCATCCTGACTCAGCGAACAACAGCCAGCGAACAACCGCGCCGAATCATCGCAACACTCGTTACATCTCTTCGAGGAGATAGTCAAGTCGGCTACTCAGAGAACGGCACCAATCTCATCCCTCTTGGCCTGAATGACCCGCGCCAAAGCTCATACATCTTGGCGGCGCTGAACTCCAGCGTCATGGAGTTTATCTTTCGACACTTGAACAGCAACGTCCACGTTTCAGCCGGCGAGATCAACTCACTTCCATTTCCCAAGGCCCCCAAGACACCGATCCTGCAGGAGATCCACGAGTTGGTGACGGATCTGCTTACTCTAGGTGGCGTCGATGCTGCCAAAGAGGATCTCCCCCAGGCCATCAACCTGGAACAAAGACTGGACTTGCTCATCGGAAACCTCTATGCCTTGTCTCACGCTGAGGTTCATGAAGTAGCCAGGCGGCTTTCGTCCTACAACCACGTGTACGGCCTCACAGACGAGGAGATCGCGGCGGTCGAAGCGCGGGTGAGCAGCTGACCAGCTCACCTCCCGTCCCTCAGCAGATAGAGGAACGCAGCGAGGGGCATTGTCCCAGCGACCGGGAAGACTGCGACCCAGTCAAGCACGCCCACGCCACCCAGCGTCAGGAGCACAAAGCTGCCGATGAGGGCAACGTCGGGCGCAATAGTTCTGCTGACATTTCGCCAGTTCTTGAGTCGGCCTGGACTACCACTTCGCTGCGAGCCAGGCACAGGAGGCTGCCCTACCTGCTAGCTGCCGAGACAAGCCGAACAGCGTCAAGGGCGATCATTTCTTTCAGCAGGTCCATCGCCACTGGCCTGAGGTCATCCTTCTGGAACTCGATCCACCCAAGGTCGTTGAAATCACTGGGGAAAGAGACTCCTCGCTCCTTCAAAATGACGATCTTGCGGCCATAGAGCAATGACGCTGCCCCCAACTCATAGACGACGTTCTCGCTTGGCCGCGACACGACATCATTGTCACCATCCCTGAACTCCTCATCCGCAGTGAAAATGAAGATCCCAGCTGAGCAGGACCGCATCGTCTGCGCGACCTTCTCAGAAATCGGACGTCCAGCGTTCGGCTCGTCTACCGCGACGAGGTATGGAACCTTCCAGCTGTCCAAGATGCTCTTTAGCTCCTCCAGCGGTTTCCGATTCTTGCCATGCGCGATGAAAATCTGCATCGGCAACGGCTGATCGTTCGCAGCAGGAGGCCCCTGTGCAGGCACCTCTGCCTCATGCACACTCGGTGCGAGCGCCTCAGCCTGACTGGGTTCCTCGTCCGGATCCTCGTTTGCTGTGTCAATCGGGGAGGTCACGGGAACGGCCGAACTGCCGTCGATGACAATGTGGTCTGATCCACCGATGTCTCGTAGGTAGCCCACAAGCCGCGCATCCTCCGCGAAGGCCTCGGCTACGGAGTCGGACCAATCAGGATCGACGTTGAATGGTTCGAGTTCCAACGTGTTCTTTAGGAAGTCGCGCTCCGGCAGTTTTGAGTTGGCGAAGTAATCGATAAGGTCGTTGTAGATGCCGACCGAACGCACTGCTTCCCGCATCGACTCGATGCGCTCCTGCTCGTTCCTTGGTCGAGTGGTGGTGGTACCAAGAGGGGTCAGCGAAATCGTCCCGGAATTGTAGTTCCCCTCCGTCAACCCGAACTTAGCGGACGCCGCAACGCGGTCGCGAAACCCGCTGCTGCTGGGGCTGTACCTCATTGCCTCTGCGACCAACAGCCGGTTCATTGGCTTTCCGGCATTACGCTCAACGATCGCCTGAGCAACTGTGAGCGCGATCTCAAGGGACACTGGGGGATGGGGGCGATTCGAGCGGCCTCTAGTCCTTGCCATGTCTGGATACCTCCAATGTGGCATTTTCTCGTGCGCGTTGACAAGACGATAACAGACCACTGGCAGAAGAGCAAAGAACTTGCGAGCTACTTTTCGTAATCTCCGCTACACACCTCGTACCTGCGGCTAGTCCCCACTCTCGCCAGCCTGGAACGGGAAATCGACCAACCTGTCCACGACCTCTCCGGCCTCACCGACGACGAAATCGCCGCGGTTGAGGCGCGGGTTGGCGGCTGATTGGATAGGCTTGGCGCAGAGGAGCAGCATCATGGCCCGGCAGACCATCCGCGCCCGCTACGACAACGGAGTCTTCACCCCGCTCGAGCCAGTCGAACTCAGCGACGGCTGCGTGGCCGAGGTCACCGTGTCCAGCGGCGGCGTCGATGATGCGCCACTGACGAACGCCCTGCTGGCGGGATGGCTGAACGAGGTGAACTGGCACACGGGCGCCGCGCAGCTCCACGATGCCGCCGGCGGCTACGTCAGCCTGCGCTTCGACCCTCCGCTCGCCGACCAGATGCGGCGCCTGGCCACGCAATACGTCGAGGTCCGCGGCAGGGGACGCTTCAACGATCAGGACGAGTGGACGACCGTGCACGTCGAGCAACTGCGCGAGACTGCGGCGGCGACGGAATCGTTCGACCTCGACGCTTTCCTCGACAGTCCCCAGCCAAAGCGCTTCAATCCTGACGACATCGTGACCATCGACCTGTCGGACGAGGAATGGCAAGCCTTCAACCAAGCCATCCGCGAGGGTCGTGAGGCGTGACCACGCCGCCCTCAGACCTGGTCGTGCTGGACACCGGGGTCGTCTCGCTCTTCTTTGGCGACCATGCTGCGGCCAGCTACTACAAGGGCGCAATCAACGGGCGACGCGCCGTGATCTCCTTCCAAACCCGTGAAGAGGCTCTGTTCGGCGCAATCAAGGGCGGCTGGGGCGACAGGAGGATGAACCAGTTGCTCCACCATCTGGATCAGTACGAAACGATCGGCGCGACGCCCGAACTGGCGCCAATCAGTGCCCAGTTGCGCAGCGAACGCGAATCGGCCGGACGTCGGCTGAACACCGCCGACGCATGGATCGCCGCAACAGCGTTGCTCTTGCAGTGCCCACTCGCCGCCACCGACGACGACTTCGAAGGAATCCCAAACCTTACCCTGATCCGAGCGCCATCCGAGTCAGAGTGACGCCCCCACACACCCACTCTCCGGCCTCACCAACGACGAAATCGCCGCGGTCGAGCGTCGGGTTGGTGGATGAGAGTCTGTACACTGATGACGTGATCGGAGTGCGCCATGCCCGTCGAACGGAAGTATCCGACCGTCGGTGAGGCGGTCAGCGGTGCGCCGCCGCTGCAGCCCGAAGAGGCTCGCCGCCGCCGCCGGCAGGCGTACGGCAGCTGGGAGAAGTACTTTGAGGAAGATCCCACGTTCGCCGACGCATTCCGTCGCGATTGCGGGTGCGGCCCCACTCCCCGATCGGATGATGAGGCGACAACCGGCGCGTGCGACACCTGATCGATACGAATTGGGTGATCGACGCGCTGCGCGGAGGCGACCGCTCGCTCCGCGTCCAGAGGCGGATCGACGAACTCGCTCACCAGGGCATCGCGATGAGCGTGCTCTCGTTGGCGGAGTTGTCCGTTGGTCTGCACCGCACAACTGAGCCGCAACAGGCCCGCGCGACTCTGCAAGACGTCATTGAGGACTTCTCCTTGCTTGATGTCGACGTCGAGACCTGCGAGATCTTCGGCCGCATCAAGGCTCAGTTGCAGCGGGGTGGCAACCCGATCGAGAATTTCGACACTATGATCGCCGCCACCGCGTTGCAGCACGACCTCACGCTCCTCACCAACAACCGCCGCCACTTCGCGAGGATCGAAGGTCTGCGCCTCGAGTCGGCCTGACCGAGTCGGAGATCACTGCGATGGAGCGTCGAGTGAGTGGGTGATTGGATAAGCTTGGCGCAGAGGAGCAGCATCATGGCCCGGCAGACCATCCGCGCCCGCTACGCGAACGGCGTCTTTACGCCTCTGGAGCCGGTTGAGTTCAGCGAGGGCTGCAACGTCGTCCTGGAGTGCTCCGAATCCGAGCCAGCCAAGCGGATCGGGCTGCCGGGCGTTCTTGATGCAGTTCGGGAACTGCACGCGGCACTACCTGAGGGCGCCTGGGTCGACGTGCCTACGGACCTCGCGCGCAACAAGGACCACTATCGCTTCGGACATCCGAAGGAAGCCGAGGAGTGAATGCCGTCTTTGCCGACGCCGGCTTCTGGATCGCGCTGTGGAGCCCGAGTGACGATTTCCACGAACTCGCCTCGGCGTTTGCGGAAGAATTCGCGGGTCGCACCACAGTCACCACAGAGTTCGTGCTCGTCGAAGTGCTGGACGGATTTGCGGGCCGGGGTCGACATAGCCGCGAGTTGGTAACGTCGTTGGCTCGCGGACTGCAATCCAATCCTGGCGTGGATGTTGTCCCTGCGAGTTCGCCGCTGTTCAATGCCGCTGTTGAGCGTTACGTCAGTCGGCGAGACCAGCGTTGGAGCCTGACCGACTGCGCCAGCTTCCTCGTCATGGAAGAGCGTGGGATCAGCGAAGCGCTCGCCTACGACCGAGACTTCGAGCAAGCCGGCTTCGTCGCACTGCTCCGGGGCGACACCGACTGACCGCCATGGACATCCTCCACAGCAGCACCGATCCGACTGCCCTCCAACGACTCCAGCAGATGTTGGAGAGTTCGGCCCGCGCCGACATCGCGGTCGGGTACTTCTTCATCAGCGGCTTCGAGCAGCTCGCCGAGAAGCTCTCGGCCCTCGACAAGGTCCGCATCCTCGTTGGCCGCACCGACCGGCAGGTGCTTGAGGAAGTCGCCGCGGGCCTCCAACAAGCCCCCGCCCTCAAGGCCCGGCTCGAACAGGAATCGACGGTCCAGCGCCGCCAGCGATCCTCGGTCGCCCACCAGGCCGTCGATCACATCGCCCAGGGCGTCGCCCAGTTGCCGCAGGACTCGGAGTCGGAAGCCTCCGTCACAGCGCTGCGCGATCTCGTCGCCGCCGGCGTCGTCGAAGTGCGCTCCTACCTGCGCAGTCCGCTGCACGCCAAGGCTTATCTCTGCTGGTACGAGGGACACGCCGAGCTCGGCTCTGCCGTGGTCGGATCCTCCAACCTCACCCTGGCCGGCTTCGAAGGCAACACCGAGCTCAACGTTCGCGTCACCGGCGACGCCGAGATGACGGCGCTCAAGGAGTGGTTCGACGACCTCTGGCAGGACTCGGAGGACATCGCGGACGAGCTCGTCGAGGAACTGAACCGCTCCTGGGTGCTGGACCCGACGCCGCCGTACCTCGTCTATCTGAAGGCGCTCTACGAGCTCTATCACTCCGGCGCCGGACTCGGAGAACTCGCCGGTCCGGTGCGCGACCGGGAACTGGCCAACTTCCAGATCGACGCCGTGCGCCAGGGCCTCGCCATGATCGACGCGCACGGCGGCTGCTACATCGGCGATGTCGTCGGCCTGGGCAAGACATTCGTCGGGGCAGAACTGCTGCGCCAGCTCCAGTTCAGCTACCCGCACGACGGTCGGCCGCTCATTCTCTGTCCCGCAGGTCTGATCCCGATGTGGCAAGCCTTCAACGAGCGCTTCCAGTTGGGCGCCGAGATCGTTTCGCACAGCATGATCGTGCCTGCCGGCGCACCCCGATTCGACGAGGAGCTCGGCCGTTACGTCGACTCAGAGCCGCCCGCTCGCGGAATCGTCCTGCAAGACAGATACGCGGATCGAGGCGCGGTCCTGATTGACGAAGCGCACAACTTCCGCAACATCAATCTGCGCTCTGGGGGACTCCGTGAGTACCTGGACGCCGGCGACCACAAGGTCGTGCTAATGAGCGCCACGCCGCAGAATCTCGGCCCGATGGACATCTACCGACAGCTCACCCTGTTCCTCGATGATCGCGATCACGGCCTGCCGATCGAGCCGGTCAGCCTGGAGGCATACTTCGGTATCGCGCAACAATGGCTGGAGCACAAGACTCTTGATGCGGCCTACAAGGCGGAGTTCGCGGAGTGGGAACGAAATCGCGAGCACCCAGCGCCGCCGATTCAACCGGCAAAACCGTCCATTCCTCAGGCCCGGATTGAAGACGTGCTTAAGCGCGTCTTCGTTCGCCGGCGCCGGCGCGACGTGAGAGACCTCTACGGCGATTCCGCAACCATCAACGGCGAGCCGATCCGATTCCCCGAGCCGGCGCTCGAGAACATCGACTATCGGTTGGATCGCGTCTACGCCCGGGCCGGAGCGTTCGAAGAGATCACCAGGACGCTGGGAGAGCATCAAGCATCGCGATATCGGGCCAGCGAGTATCTGCTCCCGGAGGCCCAGGACGAGTCGAGGTACAGCGGTCTGCTCAGGTCCAGAGACCGGGTGGCCGGCCTGATGAAGGTGCTGTTGCTCAAGCGCCTGGAATCAAGCGTGGCAGCGTTCCGGTCCACGCTTGAGTCGCTCATGCGCAGCAATCGACACTTCCGCGAAGCGCTGGAGGCGGGATACGTTCCCGTCGGTGAGGTGGCCACCCGACTGCTCAACGGTCAGGACTTCGACGCGGAAGAGGCACTTGAGATTCTGATCCAGGAGGAGGAACGGGACGAGTCGCGCGGTGCTCCGCATCCGGCCGAAGACTTCGATGCTGATCAGTGGATCGAGGATCTCGACAGGGACTTCACGCTGCTAAACACCCTGCGGGGACGTGTGGAGACTATCCGGCCCGAGGACGACGACAAGCTGCAGGCACTCAAGCGGTTCCTCGAGCGTCCGGATGTGGCGAGTGGCAAGCTGCTGATCTTCTCGGAAGCCGAAACCACGATCGACTACCTGTATGACCATCTTAATCCAGACGGCAAACGGCCGGAGATTGCGCGCCTCACCGGCAGCAACCGCGAACTGACGGAGGGCATCGTCGGTCGGTTCTCGCCGAAATCGAACCCCTCGTCCAGTGGCCGGCGTAGCGGGTCCGAGGTGCAGGTGTTGCTGGCGACAGACGTGGTCTCCGAAGGCCAGAACCTCCAGGACTGCGCTCGGGTACTGAACTACGACCTGCATTGGAATCCGGTTCGATTAATCCAGCGCTTCGGACGCGTCGACCGGATCGGGACTGAGCACGAGGTCATCAATCTGCACAGCATGTGGCCGGACATTGAGGTTGATGCCGATCTGGTGCTGACCGAGCGGCTGCATCACCGGATCCAGCTATTCCACGACCTGATCGGCCTCGATAACCGGCTGCTGTCGGAGGCGGAACGGCTCAACGCCGACGCCATGTATCGCATCTACGGTGAGCGACAGCTGCCTGAGAGCGATGACGGCCTTGACGATGTCTCTGTGCACCAGCGGGCAGTGGCGACGCTGCAACGAATCCGCGATGAGCAGCCGGAATTATGGGAGACGATCGAGAGATTGCCGGATGGAATTCGGTCGGCGTTGACTGTGAGGCCGACACAGGAAGCTGCGCCGGTCTCAGACGGCGAGCCCGTGCCAGCCACGCGGGACATGGAAGAAACCCAGCCAGCGCTGTTGTCTCCGATCAACCTCAAGCCCGCCGGTCCTGCGCCGTTCGACGATCCCGTGGCTGGAGAGACGTTGGTGTTACTCAGCGCCGGCGAGATCAACAACTGTTACGCGGTCGGCGATGACCTGGACGCCCGACCGATCAGTCCGGCCCAGTTCATTGCTCATGCCGAGTGCAAGGAGGGCACGCCGGCCAGGCCCCTACCCGCCGGCACGAACGACCGCGTGATGGCGGCCTTCGCCGGTTTCACTGGGGAGCTCGGCCAGCGCCTCGGCAGATCGAGACGACCACGCAACACCAGAGCCCGTCGGTTCGTGGCGAAGCACCTAAACCTCGCCAAGGCGGAGGCGGCAGGAGATCCCGCTGAATCGCGGCGGATCGACGAACTACGTCAGATCTTTGGTGGGCCGCTGCCACCACGAGTGGAAGCGGCGCTCAGCGAAGTCCACAAGATCCAACCCCAGGGCCCTGCGCTGCTGGCCCGGCTGACGGCGTTGCAAGACACATACCGACTCTCCGTATCCCGGGAGGCTGCTGTCCTCGATCCACCCGAGCCGGACATCGTGCGTGTTGTCTGCTCTGACGGCTTGGTGCAGCACTGATCCACCCGTAGCCGATGGACACGACTGTGACCGGCACTGCTGGTCATCGGCGTCCTCCCGGACGTCTCAGCGATCCTGGAGGATGTCGTGTAGTCGCAGATGCTGGCCTGGTTCAGACACGAACAACCTCTGCCTGCACCCTCTCGCTCATCTCCTCACGCAGCTCTTTCGATGTGCAGAAATCGACGCGGCGCCCCAATAGAGCCTCGAGGTACCGCTGAACGGAGAAGTCTGCCGCTGCAATTGAACGCAGGCCTAGTTGCAGAGGCTGGCCGGGTCAGCGGGGACGACAAACTCGATCCCCGTCACGTCTTCGTCCTCGACGCTAATCCGGGTCGCCTGGCGCCTGTCGGTGGTGGCGCCGGACGAGCTGTAACGAATCCTGCAGCCGTCCACTCCGAAGCTGAGCTGATAGAACCCTGAGTCAGGCACCGTGATGGTGAACTCGCCGTTCGCGCCCTGGTACGTCCCGCCGCTCATTCGGTCTCCCGATGCCGTTAGCCAAACTCTGGGGACCGGCGCGCCGTCAGCGCGAATCAGGCGTCCGCTGATTTGTCGCACGCACAAGTCGTGCGGGATTCGCACGTCGAGCGATTTGATGGCATCGCTCAACTCAATCGGGTGCGCCTCCTCTCGCGATGCGACCAATCCACCCGGCGCATACCAGAGGTCGCATCCACCGACTCGGAACATTATCTGGTGAGCTCCAGACCCGGAGGTCGGCAAAGACAACGCACTGCCTGTTCGGTTGCCCCAAGTGAATCCGGATTCAGAGCGGACGCCAACCGCAACAGATCGGTCGTCGCCGCGCAGCCGCAGCACTTCGACCTCGATACCGTTTGCCTCGCCACACACGCCGGCGGGAATCATGAGATTCAGGCGCGGGAGGTTGCGAGTGTCCAGCAAGCGACGCTCACTCAGTTCCCGCACTGTCGTCGTGCGGCCGTCATCGATGACCCAGAGCGTGCAGCCATCTCGTGCGAGCCAAATCCGCTGCAGCGTCTGGGGCGCAAGGCCGATAGAAAACGTCCCGTCCTCATCTACAACCGTCCCACGTTCTATTGCGGCCGGCAACCCGTCGATGTACTGAACCGCGTTCAGTCGATATCCAGCAGCAGGGGTTCCGTCGTGATGGTGGACCGTTCCCGTCAGCGTCACGTCGTCTGGGTCGTAGTCATACCGCTGCTGCGGTTCCGGCAGTGTTGCCCGCCAGGCTGCAAAGTCCTCATAGAAGGCAGCAGGCGTGATCCCGAATGCTGCTACGAATGCTTCATGCCACGTGGGCGTCTGAACCCAACGCCGCTCCTTGCCGATGATCTGTGGCTGGAATCGTCGCATGTATTCGATATGCGCCGTAGCTCCAGCGATTTCTGCCAGTCGCTCGCCCGCGAGAGGTCCATGGAAACACGCCCACATGTGACTATGCTGCTCCAGGCTTTGGAGACTCACGGAGGTTCTGGCCACATCTGCCACACGCCGCGCGCGATCTATCTCATACGGGACGTTCTGCAAGTCGGCGGGCAATAACCATTGCACCCACATTGCCTGCCCTTCGCGCATCCACGCTGGTGACACTTGTGGACCTTGCGCCGTTACTGCACCGTACTGATACTGCAACACATGCAGCCACTCGTGAATCAGGGTGTCGATTGCCCTGGGCCAGCAAGGCTGTGGCCTCGGCGTTTCCCAAGCGCACGTAATCATGTGAATGCCCCACGGATACACCGACGAATTGGACCGATGCGTCAACCAGTGACGGAGACCGTCCACGCCTCTTCCAGTCTGAGGCTCCGCACCAGACGCTTCGTGCGCAATAGTGTCTTCGATGTTCTGGTACAGCAAAATCGTCGTCTCCGAGAAGTCGCTTTCGACACCGAACTGTTCGGCGAACAGCTCAATGATGTATCGGATGTCGGCTGTAATCTTGTCTTGCAGAGACTGAGGAACGTCGCCTGCCCACACGACTGTCGGCATCATCCCTGTCGGTTGCAGCCAGCGCAGGTCTCGGCTGACGGTGACCTGGAGCGCGTCGCCGCGGCGGAGTGCGGGGAGTTCGCCAACGCTGGAGTCGAGCGGCGCCGGGTAGGTGACGTCGCCGACTCGAACGCTGACCAGCGATTGTCCAATGCCCCGCGCGACCTGGTCCAGCGGCCAGTCGTCGCGTCCGACCCAGGTGACCCAGTTCACGCCTCGATAGAGCGTGACCATGCCCTTCGCCGGGGTCAGCGGGCGCTCCCACAGCGCCGACCTGGTGCCGCTAATGCGGATCATCGCCGCCATGCCGGGTTCCAGCGTCTCAAGCGACCCTCCGACGCCGCGAATCGCCGAGCGCCAGCCCCGCCGGTCCGCGTCCCACGTGTAGATCAGCGCCGCCTCAGGTATCGCTGCGAACACTTGATCGACGGCGATCGGCTCGCTCACCCAGCCGATGAAGTTGTCGCCCGGCTCAAGCGTCGTCGTCGACGTCGCCTCGGGATCGTTCGCGCGAACGCTAAGACTCGTGAAGACCGTCAGCGCCACGATGAACACGGCGAGCCCGCCGATCACTCTCAACCGCCGAGTTCGTAGATACGTCGTCAAAGAGATCAATGGATGCTCAATACGCTTCGTCAAGTGGTTCGACACGCGCGCCTCGCTCCTCCGGCCGCGAGCCAACCCACGCAGCCCGGCGCGGTTGTGGCCTCGACTGCACAGTCTCCCGGGCACTCCGTGAGGGCGACATGCATGCCAGCGGTCTTGGGCATGCGATTACCATGCAAAGCGGATCTCATCCGATCCTGCACGGCCTCCGCCTCACCCTCCGCGCTCATATCATCGAGACCGGCTGGAATCCTGGCGGCTCTCCTTCATTGGTTCCGGGATGGTCACGTTCTCCTTCTGGCGAGCGCCCGTCAGACCTCGGAACCACAACAACAGTGTCAGGGTGAGTAGTACGGCCGCCCCGCCTCCGATCGCCGCCACCTTCCGCAAGATCCGGCACAGCCCGTTGGTCAACATTCCCTCCAACGCCACGGACATCTATGTCGTTGAAGAGATCGATGAGGACGACTTGGAGCTCCGCCACATCCCCAACCCCGATGCGTTCAACCGGGCCGGCTGCGACTGGGACGGTGTCTTCCAGATGTCCAGCGGGGAATACGAGCACTGGCAGGAGCGCGCCACTACGCAAGGACGTCAGCTGCATGCGGGACCGATCGACACCTCGTATCGATGTCCGTAGGCAGGCGACGTGTGCGGACTCCATGGAGCGACTCGGCCTCGCAGCGGATTGCTTCACACGGTGCTCCGGTACTGACCGCGCACTGTAGGTCATTGTCTTGGCCAGCGAATGCGTGAGCGGCTGCGACGCGCCGTCCGCCACCGGCGGCGCGTCGCAGGCCGCAGTGCGAACTCGATTCTGCCGTCAGCCAGGCGCCTGGCCGCGATCCGCTCCTCGATGGTCGGGCCCGATGCCGGCGTCATCGTCCCGGACGACGGGCTTCTGCGGCCAACAGGGACTTCGTCCTGATCGAGCCACACGCCGGTCAGGAACTCCTGACCCATTCCATACGTGGCGTTCATGTGGACGCGGTCGGCGTCGCGATGGTGGGCCTAACTGGACGAAATCGAGAACCGGCGTTCGCTCTTTGGTCACACCGTCCGAAGGCATCGGGATCGTGTACGTCAGCGTGGCATCATCGCCGGCTACCTCGATCGACTTGACGAAGTTGCGGATCAGCGCCCTGCGTTCGGGAACACTGCCCGCCGAGAGGAAATCGCGGAACTCGGCCACGTACTCCTTGATCTCTTCGGTCGTGGGCAGGTCGGTCTTGCGCTGCCGTAACTGACGCGCGGCGTCCTCCAGGGCAGCCTCAAGCTGGTCCTCGCGCTGGCGCAGCTTGAGAATCCTCGGCGAGAGCGCCTGCATCGTCAGCTCCGTCGTCTCCAGCGCCTCGTAGAGCCGCTCCAGCCGGCCGCGCACATCAGTCAGTTCGGCCTCGACCGCTTGAAGCTGGCCGCCGAGTTCGCCGGCCAGGGCATCGATCTCCTCGGCCACCAGGACGACCAACTCGGTGATCGTTTGGTCGTTGAGGATCCGGCCCCGAATCGTTTCGAGGACGCCGGACTCAACCCGATCGGCATTCAGGTAGGCGGCTGTGCATGAGCCCGCGCCTTCGCGCAGCAGAGTGCTGCATACGTAGTAAGAGAACTTGCCGCTCTTCGCCCCCTGGCCCGTGTAAGGCTTGCCGCAGGCGCTACAGCGCAGGATGCCGCTGAGGAGGTACTTGCTGCCCACGCGCGCGGGACGCTGCTTCTTCGGGGCTCGCTCCTGCAGTCCCTTCTGGACTTCGTCGAACACCTCTCGCGAGACCAGCGCTTCCCAGGCTCCCTCTGCCCGCACCGGCTCGGGCTGCTTGTCCCGGGTCGTCGTGCGGCCCCAGATTGCCGTCCCCGTGTAGGCCTCGTTGGTCAGCACGTAGTGCAGTCCGGTGCGGCCCCAGCGCTTGCCCTTGTTGGTGACCCCTCGCCCATTCAGTTCAGCGGCGATTTCCTTCAGCCCGATCCCGCGCAGCGACTTCTCGAAGATCTCCTTGACGATCGGCGCCGTGTCCGTGTCCACCTCCAGGGTCGGCCGCTCCTTGGCGCCGTCCTGAACCTTGATCCGGCGGTAGCCGTAGGGCGCCTTGGAACTGAGGAAGAAGCCGCGCGAGGCCGCTTCGCGCATACCTCGGGTCACTTCCTGGGCCAGGTTCTCGGAGTAGAACTCGTCGACGCTCTCGATGATCGCCTCCATCAGCTTGCCGGTCGGCGTGTCGTCGGCGTGCTCGGTGATCGACGTAACCCGGATGCCTCGGCGGCGCAGCATCGACTTGAACGCGACCGCGTGCTCGCGCTTGCGCGTGAAGCGCGAGAACTTCCAGACCAGTATCTCCTGGAAAGGCGCGTCCGCTTGACTGGCCTCATCTAGCATCTTGCGAAACTGAGGCCGGTCGGCAACGCGGCCGCTCTCCGCCTCGTCGATGTACTCCCGCACAACGAGATACCCGTTACGCTCGGCATGGTCGCGCAGCGCTCGGAGTTGAGCGGCGACAGAGAGGTCCACGTCCTGGCGGTCAGAGGAGACTCGCGCGTAGAGCGCAGCCGGAGTTGGTTGCCTTGCCTCATTCATCGGAAGATCCTCCAATATTCACAGTTGTTCGATCCCGCGGTTTATCCGGAACGGTGCCAGCCCTTCTGAGCCGGTTCTTTGTTCGAAACATATTAGTCGATGACGGAGCTCCGCGAAAACGAAACTCGGGAGATGCCGCCGACCTAGCATCTGCCGGCGAACAGTTGACATTCGTCGCTGAGATTGCGCGTCGAAGTGGCGCATATCCCGATCCGTGAAGCGCAGCAAGCCTGACCTGTGTCGGCCGTTGGAAGCCCTCGCCAGTGAAGGCACTCGAGTGGACTGTCGGAGCTGGCCTGCGTGCCCCTCTAGGTCTCAATCCCTAGTCCGAAGGAGTCATCAACCGGGCGCCGCAAGGCCGGTTTCCGGATATCGTCTGATCAGGTCAGAAGGACCTCAACCAGAGGAGCGAGAGTCAATGAGCAGCAAGAGCGACCGCGACAACCACGCCAGTCAGCTGAACCCCAACAACGACGCCTACTGGCAGTCGCGCGGCGAGGAGGAGCGCCCTCCAGACTGGGAAGACGAACAGGACGAGTCGCCAAAGCCTCGGAGCAGCCATGAGCGCCCCAGGCCTCGTCCATAGAGCCGGGATAATCTCCCAAGAGGCGCGGGGAATCCGCGAGGAAGCGCCTGCGGCATTGCAACCGTCGTCCGATGCCCGTCTCATGGGGACGCCGGGCTTCGATTGTCCATCAAGACAATGGTATTGTTGGGTAGATGATCCCTGAACTCGACTCGGACGGGCTCCTCCCGCCGGGAATCCACTGGGCCGACTGGGACGAGTTCGAAGAGCGATTCGGGCGTAATCCCTGGAGGCAGACGCTGATGGAGGGTCTCAGATCCGCCTTGCAGAGCCTTAAGCGGGCTGGCTGCCGCACGGCCTATGTTGACGGCAGCTTCGTCACCGACAAAGAACTCCCCAACGACTTTGACGCCTGCTGGGAAGAGGAAGGAGTGGACCCGAACTTGCTCGACCCGGTGCTCCTGACCTTCGATCCGGGCAGGATGACTCAGAAAGCCAAGTTCCTCGGCGAACTCTTCCCAGCGTCGTTCATCTCCGGCGAAGACGGCCTTTCGTTTCTGGAGTTCTTCCAGACCGACAAGAACACAGGAGAAGGCAAGGGGATCGTTGCACTCGAGTTGGGAGAACTCAAATGATCAAAAACGAGCGCCAGTATCGGATCACCAAGGCCCAGGCGTCTCGGTTTCGGCAAACGCTTGAGAACCTTCGACACCGAACTGACGAGCCGCCAGACCTGAATCCACGCATTGCCCAAGCCCAAGAAGAAGCGGTCAAGAGTCAGCTGACCGACCTCGAACGAGAGCTACGAGACTACGAGTCATTGAAGGCGGGCCGATTCAAACTGGAAGAGCTGCAGTCGATCGATGGAGTTGCGACCGCGCTGATCAAAGCGCGAATTGCCCGTGGAATGAGCCATCGAGCTCTGGCAGAACGTCTGGGGCTCAAAGAACAACAAATTCAACGATACGAGGCAACAGATTACGCATCCGCCAGTCTCGGCCGCCTCCGGCAAGTGGCCAAGGCGCTGGCCGCACATTCCGAAGCCGACGATCGATGATCGACCCACGGACGGAGGTCGCTCCTCGAACCCATACACCGCACCGGGGATCTGTGACACAATCGCTGCTAGCGGAGGGCCCTCATGACAGCCAGAAATGTTCTGCTTATCGAACCAGGATACCCAAACAAGTACCCTCCCTTGGGCCTGATGAAACTTGCCGCGTATCATGGCACGCACGGCCGTCATGACAACGTTACATTTATGAAGGGTGAAGATGCGGCTGCCTTATCTAACGCCTGGGATAGAGTCTACGTTACTACGCTGTTCACATTCGAATGGAAGCGCACAGCGTCTGCCATCGACTTCGCCATTCGCGCAGCCGGGAACCAACCTGAGCGAGTGTTTGTTGGCGGCATTGCCGTATCTCTAATGCATGGAGCATTTCGCGACGAACCCAGATGGGCAGGCGTGCGATTCATCAAGGGACTACTCGATGGCCCTCCCGCGGATTCCTTGTCGCTGTCGAAGGATGCATATGACTTTGGCGCAGACGACGTTGCTGGTACACCGATTGAGGAGCTAATCCCCGACTATAGCATTCTGGACCAGGTCGAATACCAGTATTCGGTTCAGGATGCATACTTCGGTTACGCTTCCCGTGGGTGCGTGAGGAGTTGTTCGTTTTGTGGAGTGCCAAAGCTGGAGGGTGCGCAAAGGGAGATGCCACCACTCTCGAATCTCGTGGAGGGAGTAAGGAAGAGGCATGGGGCGAAGAAGGACCTCGTTCTCATGGACAACAACATCGCAGCATCAGCACGATACAAGGAGGTGATCGCGGAGATCCGTGACCTCGGGTTTACGCCTGGGGCCACAATCTCCCGAGATGGTAGCAGGCCAGTGAAGCGGCGGGTAGATTTCAACCAGGGCGTCGATGCAAGAATCCTAGCCAAGTCGGACATGTTCTTGCGAGAGATGTCAACCATTTGCGTTAGCCCTCTTAGGATCGCGTTTGACCATATTGGTGTCAGAAAGGTGTACGAGAAGTCTATCCGCATGGCCGCGGATCAACAGATTACATCTCTCTCAAACTATATGCTCTACAACTTCATGGATACGCCGATTGATCTGTATCAGCGGATGCGGCTAAACATCGACCTCAATGAAGAGCTCGGGATTCGGATCTGGTCATTCCCGATGCGCTACCAGCCAGTGACACTGAAGGATCGATCGCATGTCGGTCAGGGATGGAACCGGTATTACCTCCGCTCATTCCAGATGATGCTGCAGGCAACCCGAGGGGTTGTGAGTGGCAGTCCTGACTTCTTCTTACGCGCCTACGGGGCAGACACAGAGCAGTTTGAGCGGCTACTCAGGCTCCCTCACGCCTTTATCTTCCACCGCGCATACTTCGAGGATGGAGAGGGCATGGGCCAAAGAGAAGAGTATGAGTCACTACGCCGTGGTCTGTCATCGTCTCAAGAAAAGGAGCTTGTCAGACTCCTCGCAGATCCATCGAACGGTAGGGGCCTAGGGCCGGTACACTACCGTGCGCTGGCGAATGACCAACGGGTTGATCGAAGGATCCGTCAGCTGATGAGATTCCATGGACTGGACACGAGAGAGGACGCCGAGATACACAGCCGTCAGCTAATGGCCGATATGGTCGGAGACGGCCACTACCTTGATGAGGATGAAGTCGTCGAGGATGTTGGCCTCTTCGGTCACGACGAAGCGATGGCGACCAAGGGCAACCAACTCGTATGAACGAACAAAGTTCGGATGCAACGCCCGCAGCCCGATCCACGCCACCGCTCGCAGGTGTGGGTCTTCTCGGGTTGGTCACGACCGGGCTGTACGATTGCCCACTATCAATGTATAGGGAGTACATCCAGAATGCGGCGGACGCTATCGCGCAGAGTGACCTTGCCGGCAGGGCAAGAGTCGACATTGCGATTGACGTGACGGAAAGGAGCATCAGAATTCGCGATAATGGGCCAGGTCTGTCACGTGAGGAAGCATTGGCGCGCCTCCTGCCTATCGGTCGCAGTGACAAGACGTTGGGACCTGATAGGGGATTCCGAGGAGTTGGAAGGTTAGCAGGGCTCGCGTTTGCGAAGAGTGTATCGCTAACGACGCGGTCCCGGAAGGACCAAGCAGTTACTCGCGTCACTTGGAGGAGCGATCGCCTTCCTAGTTTGAGCACTGCGGACGTACAACTAGAGGAGGCGATTCTCGACTGCGTCGAGGTGGAGCTGCTCCCAGCCTCCGACTTCCCGGAACGTTTCTTTGAGGTCGAGGTCGGCGACGTAGCGCACCATGCCGCAGGAATCCTGCTCAATCGTGAGGCGGTGCGCGACTACATTGGGGCGGTGTGCCCGGTTCCCATGAGTGCGGAGTTCCCGTATCTCGACAGCGTCAAAGGACTATTCCCTTCCGGCCGGAAGCCCCTCACCCTGCAAGTGTACATCGAGGGCGAAGAAGATCCGATAGAGAGGCCATACGGCCATACGGTCCGGCTGTCCGCACACAAGAAAGCTCAGTTTACGGACTTTGAGGCTGTGCATGTGCCGAACATCGACGGAGAGGGTAGCGCCGCCGTTGGCTGGGTCGCGCATACGCCCTACCTGGGGGCCCTCCCAAAGGGAGATCGCGTGCGCGGCATCCGAGCAAGGGCAGGGAACATACAGATCGGCGGCGAGGACGTATTCGATCACCTGTTTAGAGAAGAACGGTTCAATCGATGGTGCGTCGGAGAGCTTCACGTGCTGGACTCTAGGATCGTCCCCAACTCCAGGCGGGATTACTTTGTCCCCGGGCCGCATCTGCGCAACCTGGAGAACCACTTGCAGCCCTTGTTCTACAGCATTAGCACCAGGTGTAGGCGGAACTCATCGGACCGGAACCGAGCCAAAAAGGCTCTCTCAACGCTCTTCGATGCTGAAGACCTGTACGGCCTGGCGACGTCGGGCTATCTCTCGTCGGCGCACTCCGAGGCGCTGGTCGAAAAGACGCTTCAAGACCTGAAACGACTGCGACAAAGCGAAGCTAAGGGGAAACTCGGTGCAGTCCCATTGGGAAGACTCGACGACCTCGAAAGGCAGATCAGTAGCCGTACCGGTGACCCTCTGCCGCGGAGGTTTGGAGGTATGGACGAGGCGGAGGTTGCCATCTACCAAGGCGTCTTCGCAACGCTGATCGAACTCGCGTCGTCTCCACGCGCAGCCAGAGACACCATCGAGATCATCCTTGAATCAGCATCTAAACGAAGGCAGGACGACGTTGACAAGACGTCCGAAGACGATCCTTGCGATTCCTGACAGCCGATCCTGAACAAGACCGCGCCGTCGCCATCGTAACGTTCAGTCAGGCCCAAATGGAGCCTTAGCAGGCTGCTGATCTATGAATAGATGAAGCCAGATCGGCATGCGTTGGACGGCAGATCGCGCTGCGACACCGAATGATGTGGCGGTCCTGTAGGTCGGAGGGTGCGACCCTGGGCGGGGCGACGGCGTCTGAGGCCGTCTCTGCGCGGTTGGGCTACGCGGCGGCCGCCTCGATGTTGGCCAGGCGGGTGAGGTTGTAGGCGGCGGCGGTCAGTTCGAACCAGAGTTTGTTGCGTGCCCGGCCGAGGTAGCGCAGCTTGCCGCCGGCCCGACCGTCTTGATCCAGCCGAACACCTCTTCGACCACCTTGCGCCGGCGCTGGCTGCGGCGGTAGCCGAGGTGCCGGGTCGTGCGACCGTCGATCGCGCTGCGCCGACCTTGTTCGTTCTGAGCGATGTTCGGCGTCACTCCCAGACCGTGCAGGTCCCAGACGAAGTCGCGCGTGTCGTAGGCGCGGTCGGCGCCTACGGTCGCGGGTCCGCAGACCCCACATCAAGTGCGGGGCAGACTGCTGCGTTCGAGCATCACCAGGGCTGCCTCGCGTTCGGCGTAGCCGCCTGCCCCTGGCTTGAACAGGGGTCGGCCTCGGTCAGCTCGACATCGACGACCAGCCCATTGCGGTTCTCGGTCAGTAGATGGCCGAGATAGCAGAGCCTGGCCTCCTGTTGCTGTCCCCGACGGTAGAGCCGGGCCTCCGAGTCGGTGGTCGACTCGTGCGTCTCGCGGCGGCGGCGCTCACCCTTGAAGTCGGGGGGCGGTTGCGTCTGCCGCCCTGGAGCGGACGTTCGTCGCGCGGTCGATAGCTCTGGTGCGAGGCCCAAGCTTCCAGCAGCGTGCCGTCAACCGTGAAGTGATCGGGGGGAGCAAGCGGCGACGACGCGCCTCGCGCACGACCTCCTTCAACAGGACCCGGGCCACATCGGCTTCCAGTAGCCGCTCCCGGTTCTTCGTGAACGTCGTCGGATGGAACGGATCGTCCTCGATGTTCAGGTCCAGGAACTGCTTGAACAGCAGGTTGTAGCGCAGCTGCTCGCAGAACTGACGCTCCGAGCGGACCGTGTAGAAAGCCATCACGAGGCTCGACTTGAGCAGGTGCTCGGGCGGGGTCGAAGGCCGTCCGCCTGCTGCGTAGAGCTCGTCGAACAGCGGCGACATCCGAGCCAGCACCGAGTCGACCAGGGGCTTGATCCGGCGCAGCGGGTGCTCTGTCGGGACGAATCCGTCCGGCGTCAGCCCCAACATCAGCGTCGCCTGCCGCTCCGCCTCGCCGCGCATCGTAGACCTCCCTCGACTATCGGATCAGTGCCGCCTCTCTGATCCCAGACACCCGATTTTCAGCTGCCTGTTAGCGGCCAACCCAGCCCCACACGTCACCGAGCAACTGAGGCACCCATTCCACGGCTCTCGAAGCCTCCGCCCTTGTCGCCCCTATCATGACGCCACTGAGGGACATCGACGACACCCCATTGGCGAGTCCCAATCGAAAGTGGAACATGCTTCTGCGCTACCCTAAGGGGCAGCAACAGACCGGCCTAAACCGGACCCCGCAACTGGGTTGAGACACATGGTTAGCCAACAGCCAGATGGCCAAAGGATCCCGATAGAGCCCTGGGAGGTCGGGGGCGAATTGCTCGACATTCTCTCGCGAGGCCTCTACACGGATGCAAAGGACGCCGTCCGAGAGTACATTCAAAACTCAGTCGATGCAAATGCAGCAAATATACATCTCACGATCGACGGCCCCGTCGTCACCATTCGCGATGACGGAACTGGCATGGACTTTACAACCCTGCGGCGAGCTAGAAGACTCGGTGCCTCCGATAAGGAGATAATGCGGAACGTGGGTTTCAGGGGCATCGGGATGTATGCCGCCTTCGGGATGTGCGACACCCTCACCATACAGACGCATCAAGCAGGTGCCACGGAGATGTTGGAACTGAAGATGCACTTCGGCCAAATGAGCAGTGTCTTAGAACGCGACCGGCACGCGATACGTCGATCGAGCATCGCCTTGACTGACCTACTGTTTGAACATACTGCCTTTCGGCGCGTCGAGCATGCCGGAGATCGTGCGGACCAGTTTACCATGGTTCGCCTAGAAGGCCTTCGCTCTGAGTACCGTTCGCAGTTGGCTAACTTGTCGGATGTGCACGGATATCTCCTAAACACGTTGCCAATCGCCTATCCCGACGACGCCTATGGACCCGCAGTGAACAATTGGCTGCGGGACTCCCTCAAGCTTAAGCCAGTCAAAGTGATTCTGCGGGTAGGCAAGGAACCGGAGGTGATCGTTAGGCCTCAGATCGCTACTGACGTCCTCACTCCACAAGCTACCTACATCACGGACTCGGATGGCATAGACCTGGCATTCATGTGGTCTGCATTGACAACTAATGGAGAGCGTGTGTCGACGGGGCGCCCCGGAGCGTCTGACACCGATGTAAGCGGATTTCTGCTCAAGACCAAAGGATTCACGCTGGGAGATAGGCTCAACCTTAAGCCGCTTTGGCCCCTAGTGGGTGCCCGGACTCTTTATCACCACTACACAGGAGAGCTTCATGTTCTGGACGGCGCAGGAGTAACACCCAATGCCGCCCGCAATGGGCTTGAGGCCGGGCGTCCGCGAGAGGTGCTGTATCGTTACGTTGAAGAGAGGTTCGCAGTCCTCAACAGTAATGCCGACGTGGCCCGACAGCTCCTAAAGGTAAGAAATGACTTGGCTGGTGCTGAAGACGAAGCTCGGCAATTGCTCTCGCGAAGGGACGATCCAGATCAAAGCCCATTTGAGCTTTACCGACTTAGCAAGAACTTCATTGTGGAAGTGGAGCGAAGTGAAGCGGCCCTCAAGCGCCTACGAGGCAGGGGTCGATCCAAGCGTGCCAAAACGGTGTTCCCTCCTTCCGAAGCGCAGAAGCAAGAGATCGCCGAGCTCCTGGCTTGGGTAAAGAGGCCGAAGGACTTGGCTGGCCGGGTTGTCAGTTCAACGGAAAGCAAAACCAACACCAGGTCAAGAGAGTCTGGAGCCCGTCAGCCCACCCCACCTCAAGTCGCCATATTGGAAGAAGCACTGCATGGTCTTGCAGGAATGCGGGACATCTTGCCAACGGATGCCTACGACGCGACGCAGGATGCGTTGGAGGCGGCCCTGAGCCTTCAGATCGTTCCCAATGCGGTAGCGGCGTTGGACGACGTTAAGGCGAGAGGGTTCACGCTCACTGAGAACGTTGAAGCGTCGCGCCGGAAACTGCGCTCTCACCTGGGTTGGTCCGCGACGGCTCCAGTCAGCTTGTCCGAGGCGTTAGCTCAGGATGGCTTCCTAGCCAGCTCATCAAGGGAACGGGCGCTGATCGAAGCCGTGGACAACGGCCTACGAAGTGGGCTGGGAGGACGCGGCGAGGCATACGAGAACCTCTTACGGGCCATTGCGGAATCCATCAGCGAACACTCTGCTCTTGGATAGATACAATCCCAAAGTGGCTACATCACGGGGTACTTATCATTCCAGCCCGGCAAAAGACTTCATTCGGGATCAGGTTGACCTCCCATTACTGGAACGGTTCCATTCGACGCATGGAAGGCGCCTCAACTACTTCGGACTTCCAGGAGCTGACCTGGAGGATATCAAGTCATGGGGGCATTTGCTTCAAGAAGTCGTTGGCGTGGAGAGACATAAAGGGAACCTGCAGAAGATGGATGAGACTGCCAAGCGGGATATGCCCAATCTTCGCTTCACTCCTCACCTCGGTGAGATAGACTCTGTGATACTCAGAGATCACGGCAAAGTATGGAGGCAAGGGCGCGAAAGACACCAGCCGTGGGTAGGTACTTACCGTTCACATCTGGACCATACAATCTGGCACTTTGACGTAGTGAACCTAGACTACTTTGGGCCATTTCTGCCAAGCGGCAGCCATCGCGCTCGCCAAAGAGCGAATGCGATTAGGAAGCTCTTCGACACTCAACGTCTTGATTCGTGGCGGCCGTGGCTACTTCTCATGACCGTTGAGGCCCAACTTGTTACTCAAGAGCTCAGGTCGCAACTGGGTGATTACCTGAGTGGTGTTGGGGAGAACGTTCCTTCACCGGCAGCGAGGATCGTTAGATTCCTGAACGAAGTCGAATCGAGCGAAGAACAAGATGGAGCAATAGCTAGTCGACTCATTCATGGCGTGGCCGCGTCACTGATCGCTGGATCAGCGTCACAAGCGAATCTTTCGGCTTTCCATAGGGGTACAATTCTCTATCAGGGGTCAGGAGGACAACCAATGGTTCACCTTGCCTTCGAGTTCGAACCGAAAGAGACCCCATTGGCTCCGCCTTCCCCCATATTGCAGCTATTGAGAGTCCCTCTCCTGACCACCACCGCGGATGGTGATCCTGCGCTGACCCTCCTGGATGCGCAGGTGCCCGGTCTGACTCCAGACGACATCCGAGCATCTGTAGCGTTTCTGGAAGCGGTTGAGGTCGAGAGGCTCGTTGGCGAGCTGTAAGATTGGGCAAGGCACGCAGATGCCCACGGAATTTATCGGACTGAGGGCGAAGCAGGCTGCTGAGACAGGGGCGCATGGGATCATGGAGGAGGTGCTGAACCGACCGCCGGGGGAGGTCTGCAATGCGCGGCGTGGCAGAGCGACAAGCGCTCATGTCGGGCCTGACGCAGGAGAGACCCGTACCTAAGGGCTGCCCGCCGCGCCGGATCAAGCGGCCGGTTGACTCAGGGTTGGCGAGGATGTCGCCCTTGATCGACGAGCTTTGCGCGTCAGGCGGAAGGCCCTCCATCCCAACCGAGCACCCGCGCAAATCAAGCCTGTTGGTGGCCTTCTGTACAGTCCGCTCAGAGCACCAGCCTTGCGAACAGTTGGGCAGGAACCTGCTGTTCAAGTGGTTCTTGGCCTAGACATCGAGGACGAACCGTTCCACGTGTCAACGTCGCTCGGAAAGTGATCCACGTCATCGGTGAAGAAGTGATCCACCTGGGGATGGTGGAAGTGGTCGGGTTGGGAGGCTTCACCTCCGTTCACGCTGTGGTCCGACTACGGGTCCGGTAGGACTCGCCTTTGGGCGTGAGGATGTGGGCGTGGTGGCCGAGGCAGTCGAGCAGCGCGGTGGTCAGCTTCTCGTCGCCGAAGACCTGGACCCATTCGGAGAACGCGAGGTTGGTGGTGACGATCGTGGAGCGCCGCTCGTAGCGGTCGGCGAGCAGGTTGAAGAGCAGTTCGCCGCCGGCCCGCTCGAAGGGCACGAAGCCCAGCTCGTCGACGATCAGCAGAGCGACGCGCAGGTAGCGCTGGTGCAGGCGCGTGAGCGTGCGCTCGTCGCGCGCCTCGACCAGTTCGCGGACCAGGTCGGCGGCGCGGATGAAGGCGACCCGCTGCCAGCGCTGCACGGCTTCGACCCCGAGCGCGGTCGCGAGATGGGTCTTGCCCGTGCCGATCGGTCCGGCGATCACGACATCCTCGCCGCGCTCGAGGTAGTCGCAGGTGGCCAACTGAGCGATTTGCGGCCGTTCGATCCCGCGCAGCGCGTCCCAGTCGAGTTGGTCCATGGTCTTGAGGTCGGGGAAGCGCGCGCTGCGCATGAGCCGGGCCACCGCTCCGTCGCGGCGGACCAGGACCTCGGCTTCGAGCAACTGGAGCAGGAACTCCTCGTAGTCCCAGCCGTCGTGCGCGGCCTGACGGACCAGTACGGGGTACTGTCGGCAGACCGTGGGCAGTCTGAGTTCGCGGCAGTGGGCCTCTAGCACGACTGCGCGGTCGGCTGGGGGTGACAGGCCCGCTCATCAGGTCACTGCCTCAAGCAGACGATCGTTGGCGGAGGCCGAGGCCTTCTCCACGTGATACCCGCGCAGCGCCTCAGGCACCGACACCGGCTCGGGTTCGTCGCGCCAGTAACACGCGCAACTTCGTCTGGGGCCTGCGCGGAATGAGAGTGACGCCAGACATCGGCCACAACGAGACACGCCGGCGGCAAGCTGCGCTACCTGTCCGGGCCGCAATCGTCTCTGTCTCGACCTGAGCGACGCCGCTGACAACCTCACCCACCTGCCCAGCATCGAGGGATCCAGCTGCGTAGTCGAATCGCGCAGCCGCGGCCTCAAACACTTTCGCCGCATTGAGGATTACACCCTCCGACCTGCAGGACCGCCTCCGCGTCCGGCCTTAGCACGTGTCATGCTGCTGGACGACTGCCATTCCCGCATGCCCTACCTTTGGGCCAGCCGCTTGCTAGGGCGCGTGCCTGCGCAACGGGCGGCCGCTTGGCACTTATCCGCCTCGTGTTGTTCCCAGCGTCTTTCTCGCCTGCCTCTCACCCTCTCCGCGCTTCGCCGAAGTTCCACAACGGTGCGATTGCTCACCCCCCACCTCCCACCCATCTCGTTCCACAGCCTGAGAGAACCCTCGCAAGTCGCAATTGCCTGGCCGGTGAACACCACGTAGCATTCGACGACAGAAACCGGCGACTGGAGGGCGACAAAATGGCTCCAAGAGATGGTCAATTCGAGTGGCTCCCTGTCGACGCGCTTGTCCTGGACAAGTCGAACCCAAGAGTGGCTCGCTTCATCGAGATGTACCGTGGCGATGTCGGCGAGGAGCAGATGCGCCTCGCTCTCGGTGCCGGTAATCCCGATCCAGGAGACAGTACGACTACATTCGAAAGCCTAAGGGCGTCAATCAGGACTCACGGAGGCCTGATTCATCCCATATTGGTCAACAGAGAGGCAGCCAACAGGCTCGTGGTGATTGAGGGAAACACCCGCACTCTGATTTATCGAGAGTTCAAGAGCCGAGATGACGGCGCAACTTGGGATGAAATACCTGCCATTGTCTACGACCAACTTGACGACAAGGATATCGATGCAATACGCCTTCAGGCGCACCTGGTCGGGCCACGGGACTGGGACCCTTACTCGAAAGCCAAGTACTTGGACTATCTCAGCAACTCGGAGCACCTGACGACCGATCAAATCGTCGACTTCTGCGGGGGGCAGAGGCGGGAAGTCCTCCGGTTCATCGCCGCCTACAACGACATGGAACAATATTACAGGCCGCTTCTTGGCAGCGACGATCAGTTCGACCCAACCCGATTCAGCGCCTTTGTTGAGCTACAAGCGCCGCGGGTACAGGAGGCGCTCGTATCCCACGAATATACAAATACAGATTTTGCCAGGTGGGTCAAGGAGCAGAAACTGTATCCACTTGACCGAGTTAGGAAGCTCCCCGCGATTCTCTCGAACCCCCAGGCGCGTGCCGTTTTTCTGCAGCACGACGCCAGAGAAGCGGAAAAGGTACTCTACAGCCCATCAACGGTGGAAGCGCTAGCAGAGGCCACGCTTACCCAGCTCGCCAGCGAAGTGTCTCATCGCATTGCCAATATGCCGTATTCGAAGCTTCTCGGACTCCGCGAAGACCTGAGTTCACAGGAAAACTACGCCTTGACTGAAGCCAGAGACCATTTGACTGAACTTTGCAAGCTCATCGCTGCGCCCCTGACTACCGATGCCTGAATCAGAGGAACACAGGACCCTGGCATCCTTAGTCCGGGCCCAAATCGCACGGCGATTCTGTCCAGGAGATGAGGATCGGATTCTCATGGACTCTGGCACCCAACAGTCCCGCGCTCGTCCACCATCGATCGATGGATATGTGCCTGATGCATACGTCCTGCTTGACGAGACTGGCAGGGTGGTCATCGGTGAAGCCAAGACGATGACGGACTTGGTCACTACTCGTTCCGAAATCCAGATCAGAACCTTTCTGAGGAGGTGTGGCAAGGTACAGGGATCGTCCCTCTTGCTCGCCGTACCGTGGCCAGTGGAGAGCTTCGCCAATACACTACTTGAAAGGCTCCGCGCGAGTGAAGGGCTGGACTGCGTCGAGGTAGCTGTCCTGTCTGAAGCGAATCCGTCTGGTGCGGCCGGCACGTCAGGGGAGTTACCCCGATGCAACAATTGACGCTGAATCAAGAGCCCGACCTTACCCTCACGCATGAGGCATTTGCGTACCAGGTTGAAGCCTTCAATGCCGTAAAGGAGCTCGAGTACGCGGCCATCTTTCATGAACAGGGCTTGGGCAAGACCAAGGTAGCGATTGACCTGATTGTTCATTGGTTGGCTCAGCGGCAGTTGGATACGGCGCTAATCGTGGCCAAGAAGGGGCTTGTGGACAATTGGCAACGAGAACTTGCGGCACACTCCCAACTCGCACCTCGTGTCTTAACCACGAACCGTGCCGCGAACTTCTATGTTTTCAACAGTCCCGTTCGCGTCATGCTGGCTCATTACGAGGCGGTTAGGGCAGAGGAGGAGCGAATGCACCTTTTTCTCCAAACGAGGCATGTCGGTGTGATCCTCGACGAATCAACGAAGATCAAGAATCCGAACGCTGCTCTCACCAAGACATTCCTCGAGCTCGCCCCGTTTTTCACGAGAAGAGTGATTATGTCTGGGACCCCAGTATCCAATCGGCCTCATGACATATGGTCGCAGATCAAGTTCCTTGACGATGGCAAGTCGCTCGGCGATGACTTCGGAGAGTTCCAGAGCTCCGTCCGCTTGTCGAACGATCTGAGCGGCGCCACGGACCGGCAAGAGGCCCTGAAGGAGCAGCTGCAAAGAGTATTCAAGTCAATCTCAGGATTCTCCGTGCGGGAAACGAAGGAGAGCGCCGAGATCAGCCTGCCTGACAAAGTAGTGCATACCGTCGTGACCGAATGGGAGCCCCGTCAGCTTGACTTGTACAGACAGGTCCGCGAGTCTCTGCGAGCGATTGTCGTTCGGAACGGGCAGCTCGTCGCGGATGAGTCAGAGGAGGTACTGAAACGACTCCTTCGACTGATACAGGTGGCATCGAA
Source organism: Dehalococcoidia bacterium (assembly GCA_965204335.1). GTDB lineage: Bacteria > Chloroflexota > Dehalococcoidia > Bin125 > Bin125 > Bin125. The sequence goes on from OZ241982.1 coordinate 2,619,149, forward strand.
CCCCAACCTCATTGACGCAAGCTACCGGGCGGAACCGGGAAAGCTGGAGGTCTTGCTTGAGTTGGTCTCGTCGATATTCCAGCGGGGCGAGAAGTGCATTGTCTGGACCGCATTCGTCTCAAATGTGGAGTGGCTGGCGAATATCCTTGGCCGACACAATCCGCAGGTAGTCCACGGGCTGATGAGCACACAAGCGCAGGCCAATGCGATCCGTACCTTTATCGAGGACGCGCACGCAAGGGTCCTCATCGCGACGCCAGGCGCCGCCAAGGAAGGTTTGACACTGACCGTCGCGAACCACGCCATCTTCTTCGATCGGTCGTTCAGCCTGGACGACTATCTTCAGGCCCAGGACCGCATCCATCGGATCTCCCAACAGAAGGTCTGCCACGTCCACAACCTGATAATGCGCGATTCGATCGACGAATGGGTCGAGGCGCTGCTTCAGTCCAAGCGGGTGGCAGCCCAGCTCGCACAGGGGGACATCGACAAGACGACCTACGAGACGACGATGTCCTACGAATTCGGCGACATTCTGCGGGGTATCCTAGACGCGTAGGCGCGACAAGGGGGCACGGACCATGGCTGATCCTGCTTGGATCGACGACACCCTCACGCTCGTCGGTCAAGAGATCCCGGTCCGGAACGGCTCCGTTCCCGTCGACGAACTCCGGTTTTATCCCGAGAATCCTCGAATATACTCCCTGATTCAGGGACCGCACGGGCAACCATCCCAGCAAGAGATCTTCGAGAAACTCCGGAGCCTGGACCACGTCAAACGGCTGATTCAGTCGATTCGGGCTAACGGCGGCCTTACAGATCCCATGCTCGTGAGAGATGGGGACTACGTCGTTCTAGAGGGCAACAGTCGACTGGCTGCCTATCGTGTGCTCGCGAACAGCGACCCAATAAGGTGGGGTGTAGCGAAAGTGCGATTGCTTCCGTCCGACATTAGCGAGAAACTGGTCTTCGCCCTGCTTGGCGAATACCACATTATAGGCAGGAAGGACTGGGCGCCATACGAACAAGCCGGGTATCTATATCGCAGGAACGTCAACCATGGCGTCAGTGCTCGGGACATCGCCAGCGAGATGGGGTTATCCGTAAACACTGTGAATGACTTGATCAGCACGTATAAGTTCATGATTGAGCACAACGAAACCAACGTTGCACGATGGAGCTATTACGAGGAGTACCTCAAGTCGAGGATTGCAAGGAAGGCTCGGCAGAACAATCCAGGACTCGACGAGGTGGTGGTGAGGAAGATCAAAAGTAGGGAAATCGCTACGGCCGTGGACGTGAGAAACAAACTGGTGAAGCTGCTCGACGCGGCAAAGGTAGGACAAGAACCAACGAAGATCCTAATGTCCGGCCACGACACATTCGAGAGGGCATTCGAGAGTGCTCAGGCTCGCGGCGTAGACAATATGTGGCTGCGTCGGCTTAAGAGTTTTCGCAACCAGCTGCAAGTCCAGGAATTCTTGACGGACCTGAAAGGAATGACACCCGAACAACAAGACAAGTGTCTGTATGAGATCCAAAAGATCAAACAATCCATCGACAGCATTCGCCGACAACGATAATGTTGCCTGCACTGACGCATTCCAACTTGGCGAGGAGTGCGACAATCGGTGTTGCAAAGCAGTGCACAGGCTAGTAGGACCTGTGGCCGAACTACCAAGGCAAGCAGGATGATCAGAGGCAGTTCACCTTCAAATGGGAGGCACCTCCTGGGCATCAGGACGGCTTGGCGAACCTACACGCCGCGGCCGCGAGCGTGAACCAGAACTGGTTGCGCGCCTAACAGGCTGCTCGAACGGGGGCTGCGGGAGAACGGTGGTCTGAACGAGCGGACAAACGAGGTAGGCCAGCGATGCGCGGCGAGTCAGAGCGGCAAGCGACGCTGATGCTGGGGCTGACACCGGACGGTGTCGTGTCGAACGACTATCCAGTTCGTCGGCCCAAGCGTCTGATTGACTCGCCCCTGCGGTGCATGTCGCCGCAGCTCGGCGTGCTGTACGCGGCTGGCGGACGGCCCTCGAACTTGCCCCATCACTTGCCTTGGGGCGAGTCTGCCGACAGCCTTAGGATGGATCCAGAGAATGCAGTGGAAAATACGATGAGCGACTCTGAGCAAGACCTTGCGAGCCTGTTACGCGCGACCGTGGACGAGTCCCAGGCCACCCTGCTTCGCGGGAAAGGACGAACCCTGCCTCTAGCTGCATTGGGCCGCAACTTGATCGACAGCGGTGACGACTTTGCTCCGACCCTGCCGCTCGTTCAGCTGGATATTCCGAACGCTGTAGACCAGCGACTGACGGAGCACCTTACCTCATTGCTGGCCGAACACCTGCAGGACGGATTGTTCGGTCACGCTCTCAGGAGTTTTCCGACGGGCGGAGAGGCGATCAGCCCATATGCGTTCGTTGATACGGCGGCCAAGGCGGCAGCAATCCTGGGTGCCGACGCGACCTCAAGGCTTCTCCATGAGTGGGCGAGTGGCGGTCTCGTAGCCTATCGTCATCACTTGCTGATATCAGGGGCCACAATTGAGCGGCCCATTGGACTCGAGGGCATCACGATTGAGCGATTCGATGCCACGTCGCCGGCTTTCGCTACACATTTGCCCAGGAGCATTCGCTGGGAGAGAGCACCGGGTGCGTTGGAAGAAGTCTTGTTGGTCTCGGTGGATTGTGTCGCCGGGCCAGTGTTCCACAAGCCCGAGTCCCCATTCGGCATTCCTCCCGTCGACTCTCCAATTGGCGCCATTGAATTCCACTGGTCACCTCAGAGATTCTGCAAAGCACTATCGGTGGCGACCAAGGCGCCAATCTCGTGTGTGGGCCACTGGCTAGAGTGCGATCGGTTTAGGGCGTTTGGTTGGTTTCAGGATGCCGCAGTTGCCGTGCTGGAGCTGCCCAAGCGACGCGTTCCGGCTTCGCTCTCACAACCCCAACTGCAGCAAGCCGTCGAATTGCACAGACGATGGACAAATGAGTGGGTCTTGCCGCCAGGGGTAGGTGTCGCGATTGATCGCTGGATAGGTTCTTTGAACACCAGCGACTACGCCGACGCGCTCATCGATCTGCGCATCGCTCTGGAGTCTCTGTATGTGAATGATGACATGAGTGAACTCGGCTTCCGCCTCGCTGTTCGCGGAGCGTGGCACCTCGGCCGAGACTTTAGGGAGCGAAAGGAGATTAGAGAGGTGCTAATGGGTGCCTATCGACAAGGATCTAGGGCTGTTCACTCCGGATCCGTGGACCACAAGAAGTTCGACTATGAGCAGATGAAGAAAGCACAAGATCTGTGCCATAGAGGGATTATCACCATGCTTCATGAAGACCGCCGCTCGGAGTTGGACGATTTGATTCTGGGGAAAGAACTGGACCAGCATTTGCGCGATCGGTTGGCAGGCACGTAACCCCGTACCGCCCATCCTTCGATTTATTCCTGCACATCGTAAGAAGATACGCCGAACCCTGGGCGGTTCGCCCGCTTCTATGGTCGAGCGGCATCAGTCACTCTCGGTTCATTGGGCATCTAGTCAGGTGGATGGGCTCGTCCTCGACGTTCACACCTAGGAGCCACCTAGAGCAATCTCTGTTCCGCAGCTGCTCGCGTCCCTGCCACTCCATGCGGATCGGCTAGAGGGTCATCGGGAGATTCGCCTCGGGCAGATGGTCAGATGGGATTGAGGGCCGTCAGACGTCCATGTAGGTCTCGTCTCATATGGGCAAAGTGCGCCGCAGCGGGTGTTTCATCGCGGCGACCACAGCTGACGTCAATCCCAGCGTCATCATCCTCTGGCAGGCTGCCTCGCCCTTCACCGCAGACCTCCCCCAGCCACGCTATCGGAGCGTCTTGCATGGCCTCACACTGTGATCTTGGGGCGACCTTCTAGGGGCTTGGTAGCCTCCCTGGATCAGGGCACCTTTCCCGGCCAGGGAAACTGGGCTATTCTCCGTTTCAGAGCGCGACCATCGGTTTCAGGAGTAGTCAGGACATGCGCCTAAGGCCATTTGCGATGTGGAAGCCCCGCATCTCCCGGCTGTACTTAACACTGAAACGGTGGCTTCACAGGTTGAGCTTGGTCGCACTAGAGACTGCGAACAGATTAGCGGCAATTGCCATCTGCATATGCCTCTTGCTGTGGCGCCGCGGACCCAGGCTATTGTTTCTCGCCGCGGTCGTCGTAGCCGCTCTCCCGGGGGTCTTCATCGTGTCGGATACGTGGCTCGGCACTAAAGTGCTTAAGGAGCTTGTATACACACGAGACATCGGGGAATGCGCAAGAGAACTATTCGTGCATCCCGAGCAGTTTTGCACGTATCCTCACGGGGATCCGGGTGTAATCATTCGGTTCCGAGTGTACGACGAAGGCGCGCTTTGGCACGAGCCACCCGAACTCAGGAAGGACTTCGTGAACGAGCAGAGCGAAGCGGTCATCGGAAAAGGGAACACGTTTCAAGCTAGGCAGGTGGGCGGACGATGGAAGATCGAAGCCGCTGGTGGTTGGGTATTGCCCGCCAGTATTGCGAACACGAACGGTTACTGCATTGGGGGGTTGGTGCTCAATCCAGGGGAGTACTGCATTGACCGGGTCAGCGGAGCGCATGTCCGTATTTATGCGGTTCCCCACCCTCAAGATCCAACTTCGACCAAGAACGGATACGCATTGGTGGACTTTGAAGTCACCGAGCGGGAAGATCTTGGTCGAATGTCGTTCGTCACGAAGCCCGCCCTAGCTGGTCGATTTGTCTTCGTAAGCGAGTTCGAGTATCAAGAAGGTGGTCGGCGCTTCCGAATCGAGCGTCAAGATGAGCATGGTCACTCATGGCAGATCATTCGCGCTCCACAAGTAACCGAGGATCAACAAACGGAGTCTTATGGCAACGCGGGGAATCAGCCGGTTGCCAACCCAATTGAACCGGGCCAGGGCCTCGAATCGGAATCGCCTGAGAGGGGCGTGCAGGAGAGGGGCACAACTGGGAAAAGGGGCGTCCGCGACTTGGAGGGAACAGTTGGTGTAGATGCAGCCCCATCCGCGCAGGATTCTGCAGAGTACTCGGAACGCAAAGACCTCCTCGCCGGAAGGCTATTCGACACCGACGACCCAGATGGCGACACCTACCATGACTTTGCAGACTTCCGTGCCCCTAGACGCGGCGAGCCGCTGAGCGCTTGCGACGGTTACGTCGGCGGACACGCAAGCTGGCATGTTCAAACAAAGAGCGTTGCAGGCGCTCTAACCGTCGATATCACATTCTTCTCGCTGTCCGAAGGTGTAGTTATTGCAGCGGACCAAGGCGATAGCCGAGGTGTGATCGCCGTGTACGACAGCGCCGCCGATGTGACCACCTTATATGCGAATGTGCGCAGCAAATTCGTTTCGGAAGGGGACACTGTTCATGTCGGCATGCCTCTCGGCATTCAAGGAGGGAACCCTGACCTCCACGGTACAGATAACGAGCTGGTACATATTGAAGTTCGCCCTGGTAGGCGGGGGATTCTCGCTTGTGGCGCGGACGGAGATCTCGACGGATTCACCGAGGGATTCGATCCTATCGATCCGGTCGACTTTCTCTACGAGCGCTATTTCGGTCCCGGCGCTGAGTAATCGAGTCATGTTCGTTGCGGTTTCCCAAAACACAGGTGATTGATGAACAGTCTCGGCTAGAAGGCTGTTGAGTATTGGATAGGTGAGGCCGGGACGGCAGAGATTCGATGGACGATCGCGTACCGAGGCCGGTTACAGAGCTGGGCCTGTTGATCGGGGAGGGCGATCTTGGGCGCCATGTCGGCGTCTGGAGCCATCTTTCTGCGGCTTGGGAGCAGACCGCGGTCCTGAGTCGAGACAGGCAAGTGGAATCGTAGGCGGCGGTCAGTTCGAAACAGTGCTTGTTGCGGGCCAGACCCAGGTAGCGCAGCTTGCCGCCTGCGCCAATCGTCTTGATACAGCCGAACACCTTCTCGACCAGCTTGCGCCGCCGCTGGCTCTGACGGTAGCCGAGGTGTCAGCTCAGGCGGCCCTCGATCGCGCTGCGCCGACCTTGTTCGTTCTTAGCGATGTCCGACGTGATCTCCAGCCCGTGCATGTGCTGGCCGAAGTCGCACGTGCCGTAGGGCCGGTCGGCGCCGTGCTTGGCGGGGTCTCGAACACTGCATTCGGCGTAGCCCTCCGCCTAGGTCGGCTCGACATCGACGACCAGTCAAGTACCGGTTCTCGCACAGCACACCTCCCAGATAGCAGAGTTTGGTCTCTTGTTGCCGACCCCAACGGTAGAGCCGCGCCCCGGGATCGGTCGTCGATCTGTGCGTCTCGCGGGCCGAAGCCGTCCGGCCTTAGCCCCAACATCAGCGTCTGCCGCCGCTCTGTCTCGCCGGGCATCGCAGACCTCCCTCGGCTATCAGTTCGACACCCCTCCGTGGTCTCATACGCCCCTCTTTAGGCAGCCAGCTGGGACTCGGATTTCTTGAACAGCGGCCACAGTCACCGACGTTATCACAGTTAGAGAATGCGTAGTCAAACACCGTGGCGCGTCCTCTCTCAGGTCTCTCGGCCCCCGTTTGGTGACCCGAACGCAACTGCCATTCAGTTGCCCCGTAGGTGGACAGCACGACCAGCGAGCCATTACGCGCTCTCGTGCCTGTGCCGTGCCTTCTTCGGAAGGTGTGCCCGCATGTCGCCATTGGGAGGGACGGGAGCAGCGGAGCGTCCCTGTGTCCCGAAGCGGGAATACTGCAGAAGATCCAGGTGCGGGCTGCTAACGGTCGGCCTACTCAATCAGGAGAAACGATATCTGGGACGTTGCTAGACTGCTGGCGCGAGTCTGCCTCCCGGGAGAGTTGATCGTGGACATCAGGGACCTAGAAATCGGACAAGTCCACAACGTGCGCGTCACCGACGTGCGCGAAACCAGCCTGTTCGTCGATTGCGAGGGAGTTCATGGGAACGTGCCCATGTCGGAACTCTCTTGGATAGAGGATGTCAATCCGCTCCTACAGTATCGCGTTGGGGACGAGATTGATGCCCTGATTGTCGGAATCAACCTGCAGGCAGAGACAGTCAACATGTCCGTCAGAAGGGCCGACAGGGACTGGCGCCTAACCTTCGACGCGCTGCAACCGGGACAGCTCCACGACGTGCGGGTCATCGACATACATGAGAATAGCGTGGTCGTTGATTGCAACGGTGTTCGTGGAACCGTCCATCAAGAGGAGCTCTCTTGGGACGGGGAATCCAGACCGAGCGACTATTCCGTCGGCAGTACCGTGCAAGCCCTTATTGTCTCTGCCGATCCAGAGCGCCCCAAACTCCGGCTGTCCGTCCGGCGAGCAGATACGAAGCGTTGGCGTCAGGCCGTAGCCGATCTGGACATCGGCCAAATTGTGCATGCGCACGCGGACATTGAGCAGATTGCGAATGCGTACAGCCGTAGGAAGTCTCACAGCTTAATCAACGTCACGGTAAACGGTATCCCCGGCGTAGCTCCCTCAAAGGAACTCTCGTGGGCAGGCATAATCAACGGCGATTTCACTGAGGGGGAAGTTGTGTCAGCCGCCGTCCAGGAGATTGACCATGACCGTCGCCAGCTCAAGCTCTTCCTCCTCGATTCCGACACCGAAGCCTGGGCCGCCGCCGTCAGCCAACTTCGATACGGACAAGTGGTCGAAGCACAGGTCACCCACCGGACGACAGCATTCCTTCATGTTGAAGTACGCGGTGTCCGCGGAACTGTGCCGGCAGCAGAACTCTCTTGGGACGCCAGCACCAATCCAAGCGACTATAGCTATGGCCAGACCGCGAAAGCCTCAATCGTTGGAATCGACTATGCCCAACGCCGGCTCCGACTCTCGCTGCGCCGCGCCGATATTGAGGGTTGGCATTCTGCAGTATCTCACCTTGAACGCGGCAAGAGGTATCGGGCAGAGATCGTTCGGGTCCAAAGTGCATTCCTTGGCGTCACCGTCGAAGGGATTGCGGGCTCGATCCACCAGCGCGAGCTCTCATGGAGCGGAGACCGCACCACCGCTGACTTCCGCATCGGCGAGATCGTGGATGTGACGCTCATGAACGTTGATGAAGACGCGATGGATGTGTTCTTTTCCATACGGCGGGCTGACCCCGCAGCATGGGACAAGGCCGTCTCACAAATGAGCGTTGGTCAAGTCCTCTCGGGCAGAGTCACTGCAAGAACGCGCAATGTCTTGCGTGTTGACGTCGGAAGCACCACGGGCGTCGTGTTCAGAAACGAGATATCTTGGAACGGCAGCGGTAAGACAAGTGACTACGAGATTGGTGACGAGGTTCGAGTGGCAGTAGCCGACATCCAATGGCATATGCAAGAGCTTCTTCTTTCCATTCGTCGCGCAGACCAGGGTCCGTGGATTCGACAGATGCGAGAAGTGTCGATCGGCAAGTCGATACGAGCTCGAGTTCGCTTCCCAAACGCAGTGGGCGTTACTCTCTTGTTCGGGGAGCTTGAGTTGTTCGTGCCTCGCTCGGAGTTGCCCAATCCGGCATCTGATCCAAGAGGCGAGTTTCGGCGGGGCCAGTTAGTGGAACCGCTTGTAATGGACATCGACCGCGAACGCTGTTATGTTCTGCTTTCCTTCGCGAAGGCGATCAACGATGCCGAGTTTGACCAGATTGTCTCGAGAGGAGAATCGGGCATCGTTGAGTTCAAGCCGGGCTTGAAGGTCGCCGAGGACCGGCCACGCAATATGGAACACGAGGTGCTCAAAACCATCGTCGCCTTCCTTAACAGCGTAGAGGGCGGTTGGTTGTTGATAGGTGTCACGAACGCTGGAGAGCCTATTGGACTCAAAGAGGATGGTTGGGATAGTGCAGATAGTGCCCAGATGCACCTTGCCAGGAAAGTTGAACAGCGGATCGGTACGGAGTTTAGCCCCTTGGTCCAAATCAGAGCTTTCATTCCTAAGGGTAAGGAGGTTGTCGGTGTCCGCTGTGACCCGGCACCACAAGGCGCCGTCCTTGACGGCGAGGAATACTTCTATAGGGATGGTTCGGAGACACGGATGCTAGTGGAGACGCGGGAGATTCTGGTGCATCAAAGGAACCTAAAGGATGCTCGCGGCATCCGGGGAAGTGATATGTCAACCGGCGAGCCTAGCAACTAAGCCACAGAGGGGTGTCGGCTGACACCCTTGGTAGGCTTTAGTAGGGCATATGCGTGAAGCAATAGTCCATCCAGCTTCCCAAGAGCAGGTACCTTCGAGGTGGCTCTATAGCGGCAACGCTCGACTTCGACACCAGTTCCCCGGAACATTGCGCATAGCCTGCGCAGCTCGCAGGTCGCCCGCGTTCACACTCTCCAGCACGTAGCGTCGCGCCTCTTGCGACTGCGTCACTGTCCGTCTCCTCCCACTTGCGTGTTCAGGACTGACAGAGTCGCTGCTCGGTTGGTTACTGACCGAATCGCTGCGCGTTGACAACCTCATCGGTGAAGAAGTGATCCACTTGGGGTGGTGGAAGTGGTCGGGTTTTGGAGGTGGCTTCACTTCCGTTCAGGCTGTGGTCCGACGACGAGTCCGGTAGGACTGGCCTTTGGTCGTGAGGATGTGTGCGTGGTGACCGAGGCGGTCGAGGAGGGCGGTGGTCAGCTTCTCATCGCCGAACACCTGGACCCACTCGGAGAACGCGAGGTTGGTGGTGACGATCGTGGAGCGCCGCTCGTAGCGGTCGGCGAGCAGGTTGAAGAGCAGTTCGCCGCCGGCCCGCTCGAAGGGCACGAAGCCCAGCTCGTCGACGATCAGCAGAGCGACGCGCAGGTAGCGCTGGTGCAGGCGCGAGAGCGTGCGCTCGTCGCGCGCCTCGACCAGTTCGCGGACCAGGTCGGCGGCGCGGATGAAGGCGACCCGCTGCCAGCGCTGCACGGCTTCGACCCCGAGCGCGGTCGCGAGATGGGTCTTGCCCGTGCCGATCGGTCCGGCGATCACGATATCCTCGCCGCGCTCCAGGTAGTCGCAGGTGGCCAGCTGGGCGAGCTGCGGCCGCTCGATCCCGCGCAGCACGTCCCAGTCGAGTTGGTCCATGGTCTTGAGGTCTGGGAAGCGCGCTCCGCGCAATAGGCGGGCCACCGCGCCGTCGCGGCGGACCAGGATCTCGGCTTCGAGCAACTGGAGCAGGAACTCCTCGTAGTCCCATCCGTCGTGGGCGGCCTGGCGGACGAGCTCTGAGTACTGCCGGCGGACGGTGGGCAGTGTCAGTTCTCGGCAGTGAGCGTCGAGCACCGCCGCGCGGGCCGGGCCGCTCATCCGACCACCGCCTCGAGCAGGCGGTCGTATTCGGCGGCCGAGGCGCTTTCCACCTCGTAGCCGCGCAGCGCCTCCGGAACCGCCACCGGCTCGGGCGGATCCTCGTCTGCGAGCAGACGCCGCAGGCTGAGCGCATCCAAGCCGTCCTCGAGATCGAGTTGTTCCAGCACCCGGCGGACGCGCTGCTCACCATGCGCGTCCAGCGTGCGTAGCAGCTGGGCTAGGCTGCGGGCCGCCTCCTGGGCGCCCTGCTCCGACTCCCACTGCCGCCAAAGTCGGGTGAACGGCTGGCCCAGCTCGGCCACGAGCTCCGGGCCACCTGGCGCACCGCCTGGGGCTTGCCCGACAGCTCGGCCAGGTAGTGCCGGTAGCGCACCCGGCGGCCGCCGAAACGCTCACGCGGATGGCCGACCTGTTCGCCGCGGCAGGAGAGGGTGAGGTCATTCACCCCGATCCGAGCCGTCGCTCGCAGGCCGGCCCAGTGACTGGGCACCGAGTACCAGGCCCCCTCGACCCGCGCCATCGCGCCGCGACCGACTGAGACCGAGGTCAACCGGCGGGCGTCGAACGCGGTCTCGGGCGGCCGTCGCAGCCAGCGTTGTTCCTCACCAAAGCGCTCTCGGACCCGTGTTGGCGCATGCCGTTCGACCTCGGACAAGAGCCACCTGGAGAGTTCGTCCAGCGACTCCCCGCGCGGGATCGGGGTCAGGTGCTGCAGGCGGATCGCTTGGCCGCGGGCTTCCACCCTGCCCTTGTCGTGGCCCTCACCGGGCCGCGCGAAGCAGGGTTCGAACAGGTAGTGGCTGGTCAACCCGTGAAGGCGCTCAGTCAGCTGGCGGCGCGGGAACTGCAGCCGCCGCACGGCCGGCTTGAGGTTGTCGTAGACCATCCGCTGCGGCACGCCGCCGAAGTGGGCGAAGGCGCGCACATGGCCGTCGAGGAAGGCGAACTGGTCCTGGCGCTCATAGAGCCGGACGAAGTCGCAGCCCGAGTGCATCAGCCGGAACAACTGCAACGAGACAGGGCGCCGTTTGCTGGCCAGTTCGACCGCGACCTCAAAGAAGTCGACCTGCGCGATCTCCGCTGGCCGGCACACCAGGGGCATGAAGACCTCGGCCCGCCGTCGCCGCCACTCATGCAGCTCGGCGAGCACGAGGGCCAGGCCGAGTTCCTAGCCCCCCTCGCGCAGCTATCGGTGCAGCCGCTGGCCGCTGATCCGCTGCGACCACTCATCCAGCAACTGCTCCAGCCGGGGCCGGACGCGATCCAGCACCGGACTCGAACGCCACCGTTGTTGCTGTTTGGGCGTCGGCGTCGCCAACTAGCGCAGCACCGTGTTCCGCGCCAGGCTCATCTCGCGGGCCTCCCTGCGTTGACTCTGGCCCTCGACCGACGCCTTGCGCCGCAGCGCGTAGTTGTCCATCACTCCGAGCATCCCTCTCTCCTCAACGGCATCGGCTCCCGCCGATCACTGGTTGGGGCCTGGCCCAAGTGGACTGGCTTTGGAGCTATCACTGGCCGAGCTCTAGAGCAATCAATACAGATAGGATGAGCGCGAACGATGATCCCCTTGTCGACAAAGACCTATGCCGGTGGCTCTCGGGGTAAGTGCAGGACACCGGAGAAGCGATTAAGCAACTGGACAATCTGACTCAGGGACACTTGTTCGAGTTGTTGAGCGAGATTCCTGTCGATAGCGAGGGGTTGACCTAGAAGACCCTCAAGGCCTTCGTGACAAGCTAGCGCACAACTAACGGGATTCTGATCCGCGGATCGTGTTGGAAACAGCGACAACCCACTTCGCGGAGTTAGGGCTGTTGATTGCCTGCCTATACATCGCGCCTGACTACATGGAGGATCCAGACAATGGGAGCAGCAGGTTCTACATCGATGGAGAGACGCTGCGAAACAGCTCTCGGGGCACAGGCTCAGCGGACGCTCTTGCTCCTGGATCGTCATTTGCGGCCGTGATCTATGAACGCGCGACAGGGATAAGTATCACCATGCTCATCAAGAACGCTGATGGACATTGGGCTCAGGTGATGCCTGACAGGAGAGGACCTGACCTTCCTCCTGGCGTCAGGCCTGGAATCACGATTATCCATGAGTGGAGATGATCCGAGACCTTGTCTCCTCATGGGCGTTGACCACGTCCCCAACCCTGCCTAAGCTCGACATTGTCAGACAGAAACCCTCCAACATGCCCGAGCCGCAGGACGACCCAGGGTCAGTCCACACCAGCATCCCCATAGACATCGGCAAACAAGCAGCCGATCTCTCGCAAGCCTTCGCCTACGAAGTGCGAGAAGCGACCGCGATTCTGATGTATCTCTTGGAGGGCGTTGAGAACGCCCGGCTCCGGGCAAATCTCCTGCCACCAGGAAAACAACTGCTCCCGGTAGTGCCGGGAGTGGCAATCACCTCTAACCTCGACGGATATTCGCGGGACGGCCTCTATGGACCTGAGGGCACGCTCGCTCAAGCAGCATTCAAAGGCTGGCTGACTCAGGTAGATGACTCCTGGACGGAGCCCACTAGGAGCAAGACACGAAAGGCGATGAAGAGATACGGTGTCGGGTTTCCGGAAGCAGATGTCCTCGGAGATTTCCACAAAATCCGCAACGATCTCGTCCATCATCGACGAGAAGCGTCCAAGGACAACGCCGGGAGATGCGAGCTATTGAAGTGGTTTGAGGTGGGGCAGGAAATCGTCCTCAACATGGGTCATGTGCTGGATTTCCTCAATCACCTTGACTTGCTCACCTTGCGCACGGTGATCCACCCTGGCGGGAAACTCGGTTGCCGCTGGGAGTTCATCCACGGAGAAAGTGCGCTGAGATCGTTTCAACCCCAACCAAAACTCGTTTCGGCAAGGCTGTTCGAGACCTCATTCGATCCACCGCCAGGCCAGCTCTCAATCGGCGCGAGCCTTGCCTTCGACAATGGCATGTACGGACTCCACGAGTTCTATGAGCTGGAACAGAACGCCCACCTTGTGGATGATGCAAAACCTGACGAGAACGGAGATCTACGGTTCAATGGCGGAGCCGTGGAGACAGCGTCCGACCTCTATCAGCATTGTCTTGACAGCCACTTCAAGCCAGAAGAGACCAAGACCGGAACAACACCCGGCCTACTCCTCAACTTCCCTCAGAAGTCGAGCGAGACGAAATCGGACGAGTAGCTGAGGTGAACCGAGACAATCCCGCCTGCTGCTCCGCGGTTTCTGAGGTCGGTTCCTTGTCGAGCCACCCGCTCTCCCCGTGGTGGAGAGTTTGCGTGAACCCTCCAACCACTTCTTTTTCCCGAACGACCTCAGCGCGGGCCTTGATGGTTCCTGACATCCTGCGCTCCCTTTAGGAGCGTCGGAGCTACGTCGTTGATCGGCACCAAATCAAGCCGTGTTCTCGCGTCATGGAGAGTCCCAAGCGTCACCATTGCGCCGGTGCCTTAACCCCAACTTGACCGAGTGCATTACTGCTCAAAGCACTCAGGGCACTCATCCCCCCCGAGTAGCGAGATGGAAACTCAGTTCTCGATCTTCAATGCCCCGTAGGTGCATAGGCTCGAGGGTGATCCGCAGATCGATGAGTCGATCGACTAGTCCGCTGTTGCCCTTCGGTCGCCACCACCTGTCGATCGCCGCCTGTACATTTCGGGGCACATCCCGGTTATTGAGAGAGCGACGATGCAGATCAATCGCCTGCTTGAACGAGTCCCTCGTCAGACTGGCTCCCGGCGCGAAGCGTTGCCTCCGATTTCACCCATTGACGAAAACAAGCCGCGCAGCGCCCAAAACCCCACGAAGAGCGCGGTCGCGGCAATCAACCAGATCCTGCCGCTGCGCACTATCCGTCTCGCCTCACTGCACGGCCCATGGGGTTCTGTCGCCGCGGCACGAGTGCAGTTTGCCCCACTCAGCGATCGCCGGGCGCGTGACCGGGCCACGTGCGTCTGACCGCTGGAGACAGCTCATGGCGCCGCACCGCAGCGATTCAGCGCGGCCGCGCTGCCCGTCCCCGCAGTCTCAGGCGGCGCCCTTCCCGCTTCTCCAGTAGCTCGGTCAGGTGCGAATGGATGGCGCCCGGGTGCTGCTCTGCGGCTAGCCGCACAACCTGCGCCTCTAGACCTTCAGGCAGTGCGTTGCGGAGACGGCGGCCGCGGTTGCCGCGGGCCAACGCCGCCCCCCCTCACGCTGGTACGCAGCGAGCGATCGTCGAACCTGGCGCTCAGTTAGCGCCATGAGCCTCGCTGCCTCGGCGAGCGACACCTCCTCCGCTATCCCGCTGTTCAGCAGACGGAGCCTCGTCTGATCTCGCTGATTCAAGGTCACGTCCTCCATGAAAGTGACAGAATCGCTGAGCATCGACAATCACCGGCCGAGCCTTAGAGCGATCAACACACGTATCCACGTGGGCCGCCTCTCGGGGACCAAGAGCGCCGTCTGGCAGTACACCGCGATCGACCGCCTGCCCCGCACTCGATGCGGGGTGGCCTCGTCCTTCAACTGGGCCGCGCTGCACACGACGCCGCGCAAGCCCGCAACCAAGTGGACCTCGCAGCTGGCGCGCCGCGTCGCCCGCGACCTGGCCGCAGACCAACAGCTGCGTCGAAGGGGTCCAAGGCACGATCCTCGAGGAATGCTGGAAGCCGGCCTTCGCCCGCTTCCTCGCCCCCGAGCAAAGCGGGCTCAGGCGCGAACTCGAACGCTACCTGTGCTACCACAACGAAGACCGCGCCCACACCGGTCGCGGGACTCGCGGCCAGACACCGAACGCGTCATCGGAGAGTCCCAGATATGGTCCTCAGGCACAGTGGAATGTGTCGCCAGATCCTGCGGATAGGACAGCCTGGACCAGGCGGGAGTGCAAGCGGCTCTAGGCTCAGGGAGCGTGGGGCGGTCAAGGATCGCCAGACCACTTCTCCTTGAGCACTATCCAGAGCACACCGACGACGGCGCCGACGATCAGGGCGAAGCTGATGTGGGGTAGGCCGAGCGCGCCGAACGCGGCCGCCGCTGCTAATGGACAACCAGCGACGACGATGAGCCGGGGCATCATTCGGCCGGGACTTCATCAGCGCTGTTCGGCGGAGGTCCGTAGTTGTTCTCTTCCTCGTCTCCCCTTCGCACCAGGAAGAACAAGATTGGCAGAAGTCCGACCAAGAAGCCTATGGGGACCATCAAGATCACAAACAGCACCCAGAACAGTCCCGATAGGTCGTCTGTAAAGGACTGAGCCGCAAAGTAGACACCGACGATCAAGCCGCCGCCGGCCGTCAGCACCGGAATCAAGAGCCATCCGGCAGACCTGTTCGTGTCGTGCAGTCGGCGCACGATCACGGAGAGCGCCGGAAGTGAGAGGAGTAGTCCGAGGAAGCCGATTCCGGCTTCAATGGTGTGCAGTGAAGAGGCAATGAAGAGGACCGCCATGATGGTCAGGAGGAACCACCAGCACTCGGGTCGCGAGGCTCTGCCCTTCCACTTGAAGGACTTGCGCAGGCAGGTGGTGATTGAATCTCGAAAGCCCATGTCGAAGTCAGGCATCGCTCCGTCCCTTCGTTGTTTCTATCGTCTTCTGGACCCGCTCAGGAGAATGAGGGCGGATGCCGTTGCGGCTCGGGCGCGGCGCGGGCATGCCGTTACTCGTGGGGAGTGACCGGCAACAGGTCTTCGATGGGCCAGCGCAGAGCGTCGGCGAAGCGTCTGAGTTGGCGGAGGTCATGGGCGTGTGCTTCGGGTGTCTCCGAGAAGGTCTGGGCGGGCCGCTCGGACGTACGGAGGCCCCGGCGCGATGCCGGGGCCTCGATGGGGCGTCACTCAGGCGAGCGCGCTAATCGCAGCTCTTGCCAACCTGGGTTTGGTCCGGGTGTTTCGTCCAGTAGTTACCGGGCGCGCGCGGGGGGGTCTTCGGGCCAAAGTGAATCTCAGGAGCCATCAGGTACTCGCACACTTTGGCATTGACGGCGTTATTGGGCACGGTGCCGATCTTGCTGACGCCGCCGCCGAGTTTCTTGTAGTTTCCGCTGCCCGTGCCGATTGCCCACTTCCAATTCCCCTTGTAGAGGATGCACCCCCACTTTTCACCGCGACCGCTATCGACTCCCGGTATCTTGCCCTTCGCGTAGACCGTGTTGGCGTGCTCGATCGCGCCGCCCGACCCGTGGAGCGGCCCGCAACTGGGTACCCACGTTGGCGGTGTGTCGGTAGTCCGGCAGGCCGGGCCGTTGTATCCGTCGGCGTCGCACATCGGCAGCGCCAGCCATTCGGCGTCGAGCTGATCGCAGGGCTTGTCCTCGTAGTACCCAGGTCGGCAAGGCGTCGGAGCCTTGATCGTGACGATTTGGTAGTCCCCGACGTTCGTGTAGCGGGTGCCGGCCATTCGGGCACAGACGGTCTCGACTATGACTCTGTACTCCGTCCCAGCGGCCAGTCTCTCCCCCCTCTTGCTCCCCAGGTTCAGTCGCTCGACGGTCTTCGCTCTCGTTGTCGCTGCGATGCCGCCGTCCCAGAAGACGATTTCGTATTGACCAAGTCCGTCTTCATCAATGCCGATTGTCAGCCGGAACCCGTTATGCGTGTAGCCCTCATCGCAGGCCGCTGGGCCGGTCCACGTCACCTCGATGATTGCATGCTCGTCTATCCCGGGCGCGTCAGCGACTGCCGTTGCCGTGAACGACGTGGTCTGCGCGTTGTTCTGAGTGTCGGGGCTGGTGGTCGGCGTGGACTTGGGCGCGGGCTTCGGCTCAGGCGTGAGCTCGGTGTCGCCGTCGCCGCCCTGGTCGGCGCTCTCAGGCGTGTTGCCGCCGTCGCCGGCGTTCTCAGGGGTGTTGTCGCCGGCCGGTTCGATCTGACCGCCGATGCCGGTGTTCTGGTTCAGGCCGAAGTCGGCCGGCGGCGTCGCCGGCGCCGTGTTCGTCACCGTGACGCTGAGCGAGGCCGCAGAGGCGGCCCCCTTCTTGTGCGTCGCGGTGATCGTCAGGCTCACGCTCGCGCCGGCGATCTCCGCGCCGTCGTAGCGCACGGTGCCGTTGTTGCGGTGAATCGAGAAACCGGCGTGCCCGCTGATCGCATACTGGATCAGGCGGTGCTTGACGCCCTTCGCCTTGACGCTGCCGACCGTCGAGGCCGTGCCCGACGCGACCGACCAGCCGGTCGGCGTTTCATCGAACCGGAGCTCCTTCGCCGACGCCTCGGTCGGCGCGCTCAGCGCCGCCAGCGAGACCACGACCAGCGCGACTAACAGCGCACCCCCCCCCCGCAAAGAGCCAACGCCGAGATCCGATCCGAGACATACGCATCCTCCTTCGCGTTCCTGCTTGCTGGGCCGCTGCCGTCCCTCACCAGCCGAAATCCTCGACGCGCGCCGTGAACTCCAACTGGCTCAACTGGTATGACAACGACGACCGGTCGGGACAGATTACCCCAGGATCGGGATACAGTCGGGAATAGATCGTGATCTATAGGGGTCAAACAAGGTGACTTGAGAAGTGACTTTTGGGGCGACTCTTCTCTGTAGCCTGCTGAACTGAGCCTGATTCAGTAGCCCCGGGCGAAGCGTCATCTTGTGCAACGCGGTCGATTGCGCTAGATGCGATGCGACAGGTCGCCCGGATCACGAGAGCCGTCGACCTCGACACGGTGCTCCGCAGCGCGGTCGATGGGGCGCGCACCATGATCGGCGCTCAGCGCGCCACCGTCAGCACCGGCGACAGCGCGTACAGGTGTTGGAACTTCTTTGATCCGGTCTTCGAGCAGGGCACGGCGCGGCGCGCCGAATAGCTGTAGACCTCGCAGCGCTTGGCGTAGTCGTCCGCCACCTTCTGGCCGCCCAGCCAGTGGACGGAGACGCCCATCCCGGTCGTGACGGTGTTGTCGCGGGCGTCGATCGCGGCGGAAGTCCGTCGACAGCGCCTGTGCGACTGGGAACGCTAGAACAGCGGGATCTTGGCCAGCGAATGCGTGAGCGGCTCCGCTTGTCCGTCCGCCACCGGCGGCGCGTCGAGCCGCTGACCGCCGTACAGCTTGAACCAGGCTTCGCGGTTGGGCGGGTCGACGGCGATCAGCGCGAACGACGGCTCCGTGTAGAGCGCGAGCCGCCGGAAGCGGTAGCCCTCCGGCGTCTCCCCGTCGTCGGCGGCGCCCAGCCGCAGCGCCCACGAGGCGATCCGCGAGGCGTTGTGGGTGATCGCGCTGGAAGTGATCTGGTAGACGCGGTTGCCGCGCTCGTCCTCGATCGAGAACAGGGCCGAGGCGTGCACGTCGCCGCTCAGCACGCCCACCCTGACGCCCCGCGCGGCGGCGGCGAACAGCGCCGACATCAGCGCGGCCCGCTCGTCGTCGTGCAGCTCGTGCTCCCAGGAATCGCGCAGGTCGTCCCCCAGGCCGCCCAGGTGCTCGTCGAGCCCGACCACCGAGGCCCGCGTGTGCAGCACCGGCACGGCCGAGACGACGAACGCGAACGGGGTCCGGGCCGGGTCGAGCGCCGCCGCCCAGGCGGCGAAGCGCTCGAACTGCTCGCGGCCCAGGATGCGGTAGCTGGTCCGCGTGATGTCGCGCTGGCCGCGTCCGTCCAGCACGTAGAACGCGCATCCGCCGCGCTCGAAGGAGTAGTCGTAGACGCCGGCGCCGGTGGCCGGGTTGTGGCTGTGCTGGTACTCGCGGTAGGTCTGCTGCGTCGCGCCGGCCATGCGCCGGACCAGGGTCATGCCGTCCTCGTAGCTCAGGCCGCGTTCGCAGTAGTTGGGCAGCAGTCGCGCCAGACCGTCCTAGTCACTCGCAGCGTCAAAGTAGAGCGAACCCAAGGCGTCGCCAATATCGTGATCTGCCCAGATCATGTAGGTCGGGAACGAGTCGAACACCCGCCGCAGGCTCTGGAAGCCCCAGTAGCCGCGATAGACGTCGCGGTACCAGCTCGGCATCGCCTCGCCGTTGGGCAGTAGGCGGTCGCCCTCGCGGGCCATCCGGCGGTTGAGGTCCCGCCAGATGTTCAGCGTGTCGACGCCGTCACCCTTCGACGGAACGCTGGAGCGTTGGCGAGCAGCGATAAGAGTGGCGAGGCCAGAGGTTCTGGTCGGGAGTGAACTCGTGCCCAAGCATGGATACAGTGGGATAGAGTTGGCGCTGGAGGAGCGAGCGGTGGTCACTCAAGCCAGAACTTTCGAGAACGTGTTGCGCGATGTCGCGAACGTCGTGGAATTTGAGGTCAGAACGGACAGAGTGGTCAGGGTGGGGCCACAATTGATCCGGGAGTGGCACAGCGGCGATGCAGAACTGCAGAGGTATCTGGTTCGTATTGCGAGTCCTGTGGTACCGGAGCTTTTGCATTCAGAAACGGTGGCTAGTCTCGAATCGCTCTTGGATCAGCACATCGTTGATGGCCAGATTGGGAACGGCTTCGCCTATTTCTTGGGTGGGCCGACGATCATGGGCGCGGCAACGCTTGCTAGGAAGTCAGCAAAGGCGGTAGCGATTCTTGGGCCCGAGCGAGTGGCCCAACTGCTGCGCTGTTGGTCGAACAATGAGCGAGTTCCCTATCGCAAGCACATCGTCCTTTCGGGCGCGACCATCGATGAGCGGTTCTTCGTAGACGGTGGGGTTGTCGTTGACCGACTCCCGGACACCGCAGCTGGGGTGGCAGCTCGGATGCCTGATTTGTCGAACCACTTCGGGCAGCTGGAATGGACCAACGCGGTCGTTCTGTCGATCGACTGCGAGGGGTGGCCGGCGTTCTGCCGACCAAACGAGACTGAGCAAGGCAGGTCGTCGGCGATCGGTGGAATCTGGATCGAAACTCCGGAGCGATTTGGGGCTGCTTTGTCATTGGCGGCGGACCATGCGATCTCCTGCAACATTGCCTGGTCAGAGTCCAAGGACGCAGAGGCGTTCGATCTGATAAGTGGCGGGAGCATGTTCTCGTTGCAAGCACGGCGCAGACCAGTGGTCAACCTGACCAAGGAGCATCTCGAAGTGGCGATGGATCTGAGTCGTCGCCAGTTCAACGACTGGACCATGAGTCGCAAGGTGGCAATTGCGGTTAGTCGGTGGGTTCGCTCAAAGGGTCACGGCAGTTTGACCGACCAACTCATCGACCTGCGGATCGCGCTGGAAGCTCTTTTCGTGCCGGACGGCAGCAATCAGGAACTTCGGTTCCGACTCGCGCTTCATGGCGCTTGGTTCCTGGGATCCGACTTCAAGGACCGCAAGCGGATCTTTGGAACACTGCGCGACGTCTACGACCTCACATCGAAGGCTGTCCATGCTGGAGAAGTGAATCTCAAGGCAAGCAATCAAACCCTGACGGAAGAAGGACAGTCATTGTGTCGGGCTGCGATCCTCAAGCGATTGGACCAGACCGAAGAACCCGACTGGGAAGACACGATCCTGGGTCAGTAGGTCGACGGATCACCGGCCGCGGACGGCCAACCGGCAACCGGCGGCTCGAACGGTCGAGGGACGGCTGGAACGCGCCAACGCCCCTGGCGGTGTAGAGGACGTTCCGATTGGGCGCTCCTGCGCCCTTGCTACCCCAATTGGTCGCTAAGGCGTGAGACACTCGTTAAGCCCGTCCGTACGAGTTTTCAGGGCGGAAGCCTGGTGAGGCGCCATCCAAGCAGACAGCCAACCGAACCGCCATCGTGCGCCAGCGGGAATCCGCACTTGGAAACTAAGAACTTCGCGGAAACAACGGATAGAACATTTCCTTCAGTACCTTCCTCCTCTTATGTAGGATCGGCAGCGAGGTGTTCGGGCAATTACCCTCAAAGACAACCAGCCCCTGAGTGTTGCCGAAACCTAGCGGTGCACGGGCTTCAAGGCGGTCTCCCACAGAACGCGCGATCTCTTCCGCCAACTCTCTTTCGCCAGCGTTTAGCCAGATCGACGACGACCCGCTGAACGCCTTGCTGTCTTCGCCGAGTTGGTCACCCGCATATACCGTTATAGGGACCGTACCCGACTCCAACGAACGGCGCACATGGACAATTCCGTCTTCCGTTGCTGCAACCACCACATAGAATACCCTGATGTCCCGCTCCAATAGTTTCTTCTGCAGACCGACTTCCCGCCCAAAAAAGTCATCAAACTGTCGCCGCGCCGTTCTGCCTGTTCCAATGAAGTCATCGACAAACACCACGGACACTACTCTTGGTATCTCATCCAACAAGCGCGAGACCTCAGCCGGAGGCACGCAATGGTCCTTCCAAATGCTATTGGTCTGGCAGTATGTTCTGGCAAAGGACGGAGCACTACGACCAACCGAACCCAGATAGCTCACGACTATGTCTCGCCGATGTTCCCTTGCCGACCCAAGCTCCCGTGTCACGTTCGCAAGCGTCATGGTATGCACCCTTGCAAGGCGGTCTCTAATCCGGTCCTCGCCGTAGAAGGCGACCCTCTGAAGCAACTTGAACATCAATCGCTGGTCCTCGGCGGTTCCAAATTGACTCAACCACTGCCGCACCCGCTGGCGCGTGATTCGCACTCCCTGATATGTACCCCACGTCGCCAATACCTCATCGATCTCTTCATCTTCTAGGTATGCCGCCCTAGAGTCCTTTATCCGCTCGCGATTCCCGAGTTCATCCCATAGTAGGCTACTCAACTGCAGCAAGCCCCTGCCTCGCAGCCATTCCCCGAACAACTTGACTCGAAAACGAACTCCCTCCTCGTCAACAACCAAAATCTGCCGATTGTGAAAGTCCCGCAACAAACGATCAACATCCATCTCGGAGAGACCAAACTTTCCACCTCTTTCCGCCAGATCGTCTGCGGAGACTGTCGACGCGCCCTGTAGGAGGCTTTCGCCCACAGCGAGCAGGAATCCGATCCTCTCTGACCTGGTCCGTCTGGTTTCCTGTTCCTCCACATCTACAAAGCCGTCATCCCAATAGTGAGCAAAGCTGTTGCTGTCTATGGCCGCGAGCGTGTGCTCGATCGCCTGCTCCACCTCCTCATCGGTCACGTAGGCGTCCCGCCGCTCCAGCATGATTTCGGCAAGGCGGCTGCAAATCTCGTTGAGGAAATATGGGTTGCCCGAGCAATACTCCCACAGATTATCGACGGCCGTACCCGAAAACTCGAGTGGCGCCCCAGGATGTCGCACTAGGTCATCAAACTCACCGGTACGCTCAAAGTGGTCGATTCGCTCCGGTCGGTACATGTTGAGTCGCATGCCTTGGGCCTGGATGATGGCCGGCATGCGTTCCCCGCCCACCAGTATCACACTCACTTGGGATTTCCCAGCAATGCCTTTGCCTAACGTTTGAAAGAATGTGTCGGCTATGCTTCTGCCCTTATACAGTTCGACGGGAAGCTCATCGAACTCGTCGAGGACGATAAGAAACTTCTTGTCCGGCGCTACGGCGATAAGTTGATCCAGGTACTCGCTGAGCGGGGATAGCGATCCGATGTAGTCAGGGACAGGCAGACTGCGGAATCGGTCGTCTGAAGTCTGCAACTGCGCTATCAGGCGCCTACAGATCGCATCGGTGGATTGTTCGGCCGTGCGCTCGCGGATCGTCTCTAGGTAAACTACCGCGAAGCTCGGATCGGCAGCCTGGACGATATCGGCAACCGCCCTCACTACGGATGTCTTGCCTACCCGCTTCTGGCCCCACAGATAGAGAGAGCGAGGGCTCGGGCTCACGACCTGCCCAACCATTCTCTTCAGAAGTGCGGTACGGCCGACAAATCGTGCACCCGTCGCCACCTCCAACGCATAAGGCATGCTGCTCGCAAGTGCATCCCAGTCGATTGCCGCACTTTGCGCTTCTAGTTCCAGATCAAACGTGACGGAATCAGTTTCTCGGCTGAAGTTCATCCATTCCACGGTCGCCTGCAGCAGAGCAAGGTCGGCCGGTTCACGCACTTGGGCATTGAACCGCAGTTGGCGCGAGTCCCCAGTCGTGAGGTTGCTAACCGATGTCTCATGCTGGTGGAGAAGGAGTTCGTTCGTGGTCGCGAGGTTCACGCGGATGTCGAATGCGGAGCCGCCTCCGGCGTGGGATAGCGCAAGGCGAAGTTCGAGGTCGGCGCCTGGTTGGTGCAATGGGTACTTCTTCGACACGGCTTCCAGGTGAAGGGCCGCAGGTTGGGTGAATTCTAGCGCCGCTATATATGACTCAAGGCTCTGATGGAGGGCGACTGGCACGGCAGCAAATAAGTGTGACGCGTAATACGTTTGTACCGCGGCCAAGGACTGATGGGCTTCTGTGCACGCTTCGCGCGCGCGCTCGTATTCGTCGAGAATGTCGGATTCCTCCGCATGCCGGAATGCTTCGACGGCAGCCAAGCATTGCTCTAGTGGCGAGAATAGCACGGAACGCGGGGCGAATGTGAGCAGGAGTCCAGAGTTACTCCGCTTGTTGATTGCTCGGAAGAGGCGTTCCTTGTATTCGGAAACTGAGTCGAGTCCGGCGAAAGGCAGGGCTTCTGACACTTCCCGTTCAATGTTGGGTACCACTTGACTGAGCGTGCCCTCTAGTTCGTGGGAGGGTTGGGTGAAGTCAATATGGTGTGGCCTGAGTTCATGCTCGAGCTGTTGCTTGATGAATGCAAGTGCTTTGGGTCGAAGGTGGCGGGGCCTATCAGGAAGTCGTCCGGCTGACCCGAGGAATCTCATCAGCGCCCAGGCGACAGCTCGTCTGTGTTCCGGCGAAACGTCACCACTGAAGAAGCGGAGTTCGATTGGCTCGCCTGAACTAGCGGGGGATGCAGCGACGGCTTCAGCCATCGCCGCGGCGAATGGGATGTATGGGTCTCGCCCAGCGCCTTGTTGGGAGAGTGCGTCCACTAGGGCCTGGTCCAATTTCTCTAGCGTGCCCAGCATGATCGGGCTCCTTTCCCGCAGATCCCTCGGGGAAGGTAGACGAGGCAGGTACGTGGAACAACCTAGACCGTGAACCGAGGGGCTCGGCGCGACTGGACATGAGTGAGTGCGTTGCCGCGCGCAGGAACCGGCGGCTATGCCGAGCGTCGAAGCGCGACCTGTCAAGGCGGTCCTTTCAACCGTCTGGCATCAAAGTGCCAGCCTCTGCTCGGCAACGCGCAGGGTTGAAGTCAGGAGGATCCCGCCGATGTGTCATGGTTGATGAGACGAGCAAGCCGAGGGCAACCGGCGTCTAGCCACTTGCAGCGCGAGGCCTCACGACGTCCCGCCTATCCAGATGCGGACGTCCCATCAAGCCGGAGCGGCGAGTGCTTCTACCCGGGCAATCGAGCAGAAAGAGGTGTTGTACATGTTCGTGACCTCACAGCCTCTGCACTTCCGTTGGCATCGTCCTAATGCGGAACCACGACGCGGTGTGTGCATCCGCCAGACGTGCCGTAGACAGGTGAGCCACGGAGCAAAAGTCCAGTTTGTGGATGATGTGGAAGATGTGACCTGAGTCGAGTACGAGGCCAGCTTCCTGTTGTTCACTCACCGAGACGGGCACCGAAGTCGTCCATTTTCTTCGGCAGTTCTCGGTCCAACGCGTCGCCGGCCCTGAGGTTGCTCAGAACTCCAACACGAACGTCAACTCGAAGGTTCTCGATTTTGTCCAGTTTGGTGGGCCTAACGAGACCGTACTGCGAACTTTTTTCTGGGAGGTAGCGCTGTAGGCCGGGACCGATTGGTGGGAACGCATAGCACCTGGACAAGCTCGAACCGCGCTCGTTGACGGGAAGGAGGGCGTGTTTCCGGCTCTCTGCTCAATCATTGCGCTGTTGGCGTGGAGTGTGGCATTTGCGAGACACGACCGCCTTGCACTGCGAGATATTGTCACAGATGAGGCCCAAAAGGAGAGTGGACGGAGTGTCGCTCCTGAGTGACCCTCCGATGGACTGGAGGCAGCGTGCAGATTCGTCAGCTCGACATTAGGCACTTCCGCGGGTTTCAATCGCTCACCATCAAGCCTTCAGGACACGTGCTCCTTGCGGGCCAGCCAAGGGCTGGTCGCTCCGACGTCGTCGAGGCCTTGACGCGGGTTCTTGACCCTGACTCCACAAGATCGACGCTAGTAGGGGACCTGGACTTCTTCAGTCGGGACACGTCAAAGCGGGCGGAAGTAGAGGTGGTGGCAGGTGACCTAGGCGAAGAACTTGAACAGCGGTTCTTCGATCAGATCGACTTTTGGGACACGAGTACTCGCTCCTTGCTTCCTCCTACTGGTCCCGGCGAGCAGGCTCCCGTCAGCAGCGAGCCGGTGGTTCGCCTCTGCTACCGCGCCGAGTGGCTTGAGGATGAACATGTCGCCACTCATTGGGTGGACTTCCCAAAGTTCTCGGAGCCAGAATCCGGCGATTTCTCCAGGGTTCCCCGCCCGGACCGTGTCGCGTTGCCTTTTGGACGATTGGGTTTGTCGGGCACCCCACTTCGGTTGAATCCACGGTCTGCATTTCGAAAAATCCTGTCCATGGTCGAAGGGGACGACTTCCCGGAAACCCTGGAGCAACTGATCGAGGACATTCGCTCAGTATCCGGTCAACTCACTGATAGCTCTCAGGTGCAGGCCGCACTGCTCGCGGTGTTCGGCGACGTTGCGCTTCCCTTGCGCCTAGGTGACCATCCGCCCGGCGATCTCGTCAGCTTTGTCCCCGACGACGGCTCAGTGTCTTCCCTCCTGCGCTCTTTCAGTTCGTCAGTCGATTTGGGCGACGAGGTCGGTCGGCTGCCTCTAAGTAGGCATGGGTCAACGACTCAATCGATGATTGCAACTGGCGAAGCGCTAGCCGCCACGAAGAACGGTGTGGACGTTCTCGTGATTGATGACCTCGGAGAGGGCATGGATGCGGCAGGCGCCAGTTTCGCGGCCCAGATTTTGAGAGAGTCAACAAGCCAATCCTGGGTATCGACGAGAAGGCCATCCGTAGCAGAGGCATTTCGAACCTCTGAGATCGTACGGCTCACAAGGGCCGAAGATTCACAGCGATCCGCGTTTCAGGGAACTGAACCGACCACAAAGGCTGAGCGCATCGCAGCTCGCCACACGACCCTTCAACTTTTACCAGCGCTCGCAGCACGGGCCCTGATTGTCGTTGAAGGGCCACACGATCACGCGGCATATCGGGCACTTGCCGCGAAGCTGTTCGAGGAAGAGGGAGTTCATCCACCTGGAGCTCATGGGATACACGTGATACATGCTGCTGCAGCAGATTCATCCGGAGGTTCCGGAGCTATTCCCCGCCTCGCGGAGGCCGCCAAGGCGTTGGGATTTCGAGTAGTCAGTGTGATCGATCATGACGGAGCGAACGAGCAGACCGCCGCCGAACTGGACGCGAATCTGAATGCTGCCGATGCAGTAGTGCGCCTACCGCATCGGACAGCCGTTGAACGCGCGTTGGTTGCGGGCTTACCTAGCACGACGCTGCGAGACGCCCTTGTCGAGCTGAACTCAGCTTTCGGCCTATCGATTGACGCCGCTGCAACCGCTGATCCAGACCTTGAGGATCTTGCCGTTCGCGCGTTGAAGTCATCTGGAGGTCTTCACGCCCAGTTTGTGCAAGCACTGCCCTTCAAGCGTTCCCCCACGATCGCTCGAGAAGTGCTGCAGATAAGCCTCAAATGCGCCCTGGGCAGGTTGGACGGTCATCAGCAACTATGATCCCCGAAGATTTGTCACCACAGCAAGCGGCAGTCGCCTCAGCAGGGGAATCGTTGGTCCTCGTCCTTGGAGGCGCGGGGACTGGCAAGACCACCGCGGCATTGTGGGCTGCGCAAGCAGCGATAGAGCGTGGAGAAGTTGGCGCACACCAAAAGGTGCTGTTCTTGACCTTCTCTCGCGCCGCTGTCACACAGATTGCTGGAAGATCGCGTGCGAGGTTCAGCGAGATCAGAGATGACATCGAGATATCCACCTTCCATGCTTTGAGCTTCCGGTTGCTGCAGGCATTCGGGAGGTACGTTGGCCTCGGCCCCTCGATTCCTGAAGTTCAATCCGCGGCCCGCAATAAGCTCATGGGGGCAGATCCAACGGTCTACTCATATGACGAGCTGATTTCGAGGGCGATCGAAGTAGTTGACGCCGACGCGATTAGCGCCCTGGTTGCGAGACGGTGGCCCCTCGTAATCTGTGACGAGTTCCAGGACACCGGCACAGATCATTGGCGGCTGTTGGTCAGGCTCGCAAAGCACTCACGCCAAGTACTCCTAGCTGACCCCAATCAAATGATATACAGCTTTGTGGATGGCGTCGGTCGGGAGCGATTAGCCACTGCCCAAGTGAACGCACAGAGCGTGATCGAGCTGCAGCCGAATTCCTATCGGGACCCAAGCGGGTGCGTGCCCGCGATGGCAGATGCGATTCGAAGACGTAGTTTCTTGTCGCCCGAAGTCAATCGGGCTGTGTCGCTAGATGTGCTTGCCGTAAGAAACGATGTCTCAGACGAAGCCATGATCCAAGTCTTGGACTACGAACTGCGTGTCGCTAGGGACTTAGGCATGGGATCAGTTGGAATCTTCGCCCACTCCAACGAGAGCGTTGCAGATCTTGGCACTCAACTCACCAACAATGGTATAGAACACTCCCTCGTTGGTCTTCCGGAGGCTCAAGGAGAGGCACTAGCCGCCCTATCAGCCCTCGTGGAGTTCGGTGCCGGCCTCATCGATGCTGCCATGATGCGCCAGGCTCTAGCAACGTACCTCACTGCCTGTACTCGCGGGAGGAATCCCCCGGCACTCGCAAACGGATTGGCGTTCGGGGCGCCCGCATTACCAGATGCGTTGTTGGCCAGACTTCAGAGTATCGAGGGCGCCCTAGTGGACTCAGCCGAGAGTGGATTCGAGGCGCTAGTCGAAACAGCCTGCACCGCGTGGCCGGGTCTAGCGCTCGGCAGCGGCAATAGACCGTGGCAGGTGTCAGCTCGGCGATTCAGCGCCATTGCTCAGAGGGTTGTAGGTTCCGGAGAGCGACTGGTTGATCTAGTAGAGGGATTGCTCGTGCAGGTCGAACGAGAACGGACCGCGGCCCTGGTTGGTAACGACCACGTTGATCAACATCCTATCCAGATAATGAACTTTCATCAGACTAAGGGGCGTGAGGTTGATCAAGTCATCCTGCTCTATCGCTCAGGCGATTATCTGGCAAACCACCGAGCCACCGAGCCATTTGAAGAGGCTTCACGCGTTCTCTACGTCGCTATGACACGCGCCAGAAGACGAGTGGTGGTGGTTCTCCCTCCTGACCCACATGATCTCGTTGCCCCGTTTGCCGATCTTGGCTGATGCAAGGCTGCGATCTACTTCAGATATCGTCACATTCACTGTCGATGAGCAACGATCTTGTCAGTCCAACTGAGCAGCGATTCCGTCAGTGTCGATTTGTTCCGGTAAGGACGGCGCAGGACCGTTTCAGCGTCCAGGAACGCCGTTGGCGCGGACGTAGTTGCTCACGGTGACGCGTGAGAGCCCGAGCGGACGGGCGGCGGCCCGCAACGACTGGCCTTGCAGTTGGGCCTGCTGGATCGCCCTCCAGCGGGCGAGTTGGCGTGCAGTGGGCAGTCGCAGCGCGCCGCTGCTGACGGCGCGATTGGGCGCCGTCCCATTGGTTGTCCCATTGGCGGCTGTGGTGGGCAAGGCACCGCCCGAACCTCGACCGGTGACGAAGTGCTCATGATCGCGATGACGGGCCAGTTCGGCGCGGGCGGTGCGCAGCCTTCCGGCCGGCGGCGGGGCCAGGCGCGTCGCGATCGGCTCACCGTGATGGCGGACTGAGAGGTCGCCGTCCGGGTGCTCAACCACGTCGACCCGCGCTCCAGCGAAGCTGGTCCGCTCCGGGCTGGGCGACAGCTGCAGCGTGCGCCAGCGGTACTTGACGGTGTAGTCGCGGGCGACCGTCCGGGCGTGCCGGAAGGCGAGGACGGCGTCCAGGTCGAGCGCCGGGTCGAGAGGACGGTAGGCCGACTCCGGTTGCGCCGCCTAGACCCGGAAGCGGGTGTTGAAGCTGGGCTGGAAGCGCTCCAGCACGGGCTGGGCCACGACGATCGTCGCGGCCGCGACATGGCGGAGCTCGGTCACGAGCCGGTCCTGGAAGGTGCCCGCGAGGCGCTCCACACGACCCCTTGCCTGCGGCGAGCGGGCGAAGACCTGGGTGATCCCCAGTTCCTGCAACGCCCGCGCGAACTGGGTCGCCAGACGCTGGGCGCCGCGTCCGGCCGGGGCCAGGAAGACGCCGTGGCGGTCGGAGTAGAGCGCCAGCGGCAGTCCGCGGCGCCGGACGATTCGCTTCATCTGCGAGAAGTAGCCGCGGGCGTCCTCGGCCGGCCGGAACAGCGCGTAGGGCACATCGCCAGTCGCGCCGTCGACCGCGAGCAGCAGCGTGAAGCGCGGGCCGCGCTCTTCCAACCAGGCGTGATGGCTGCCGTCGACCTGAAGCAGCATCCCTTCGCGCGGCATCCGAGCGCGCCGCACGCGGTGCTCCGGCGGCCATCGCCGGCGAGGGCTGGACGTACCCGCTTGTTGCAGGATCCGCCTGACCGTGAAGCGGCTCAGGTCGAGGCCCTTCTGCTCCCAGAGCAGTTCGCTCAGATGGGTGTGGTTGGCGCCCGGATAGCGCTCGGCAGCAAAGCGTTGTGCGGTCGCCGTCCGCGGTCACCGTGGGCCAGCGCCGGCGCGCCCCGCGACCGGTAGGCCGCCAGCGACCGCCACACGTGGCGCTCGCTCACACATAGCACCTCGGCCGCTTGCGCGCCTCGCAGGTCGCCCGCGATCACACTCTCCAGCACGTAGCGTTGGGCCTCTTCCGACTGCGTCACTGTCCGTCTCCTCCCACATGCGTGTTCAGGCCTGACAGAGTCGCTGCTCGTTGCCAATGAATGCAACCACGCCGTCGACGATCCTGCGTCACATCCCAGAGAGACACCTCAAGGCAACGCAGTAGGAGATAAGCGATCCCTGACCTCGTCGTCGTCCCGGATGTTGGCGGGCCCCACATCCCCCACACCACCGCTAATCCACTCCGAGCCCCATTCACCACGCCCTAGTGGACATTCACTCCCGCTAAGCGAGCTCCAAACCACTAAGAAGCAGACAATTCGAGTCACCACTTGGCGGCAGAGGCGCCACAGAGCTCGTTCTGCCAGCCGCCTCAACCCCTGCAGTACCGACGGCTGCCCGCGACCTCCCGCGCGCTCCCGATCGTCAGAGTCTTTGCCTCCGGCATTGACTCTCTCTTCGTGCCATTGCACACGCAACCAACTCGAGCTGTTGCCATTAACTTCATATTCGAGTGACGCGCGGTTGGCCCAGTAGTACATGTCCTTCATGATTTGCTCCATTCGACATTCAATTCTTGACTCACATCGCATGTTTTGCCATATTCTTGTTGCGCGCCTTGATGGACGGCGCGAACGCTCTTGCCTACCTAAATTCTCTCCTCCCTGTTGTAACGATTAGTATAAAGTATCTCCGTTGCGATTTCCAATTCGACGAAACATCGCATCTTCGGTGTTCGAACATCCTCTAGCTGTCCACGATGAACTCGGTTCCATCCAACTGTTAGCCGCTGCTTCTCATGATCGCACGACTGCAGTCCCAATGTTGAGCAGCATGAATGATCACACCTCAGCGGCCTCTGCCAGAACTGCTTTCGAGGCCTACCCGCTTCGCGCAGGCGCGTTCCGTAGCGCTAGTGTCCAAGTTGTCACAGCGAAACCAAGAAAGCTACTACACGTGAATGTATACAACTCGCCGCTCAGCGCCCTACGCTATACTCTGGCGAATGCTGCGCCCAATATAGGGCACGTGAGCGCAACATCTAGCTGTGATTCAACTGCAGGGATCATCGCCTCGCGAGAATTGCCGATCCGGAGAAGCGGAGAGAGGGAATGTCCGCGCAGCGCGAACTACATGAATGGTCAACCTCTAACACCAGCTCACGAGGCGTTGTCGTTGCTCTGCTGCCTAATCTCCATCACACTCAGAGCGTCTCGGAGTCGATCGTGCAGCCAAATTGCCTCTGGGAGATCGAGTTTGACCGTTACCTGGCCTTCCAGAGCACCGAGATGATGGTCAGTGGACCTCTGCAAGGGAATAATGATCTCCGTGACCACATCCTCGTTAGCTTGTTCTGAGAGGCGAAAGATTATCGGTGTTCGTTCGGAAACTGCTTCGATCTTGAATCCATTGGACATTCGGCACCTCTTGCGTCACTAAGGTCGGTATCACGTTCTTTTTCATCACCTAGCAAGCCAACGCTAGAGTAGGGCAGGCGATAGCGCAAGGGACGGTTTGAGTCGTGTGGGATGCTGGCTCACGTTGCGATGGCCTCAATGCGGAAACCGGACGCCGGACATGAACGTGACAACGGAAGGCCAGACGAAGGTGCCGCCGTTGGATTCTGTTTACTGGCTTGACAACATCGAACCTAGTGACCCTTTTGGCGTGAGCGACGCCTAGTATCGCGCTGTTGGTTCCTTTGCTGTCGTCGCCGAGCAATCATCTCAAGAGCCTGCACCGCTGGACCAAGGCGGACGTGTTAAGGCGGTTGGCGGCCGAACTGCGGCGCGAGGCGCTGGGCGGCACGATGCTCAAGGTCCACGCGCGCGACCGGCGCCCCAAAGAACAGAGGGCGGATCGGAGGCTCCCGCGGTGGTCAGACCCGCAAAACTGCACTTGGCCGCAGCCAGCGATGGCACCCCGCTGGCGCTCAGCTTCTCACCTGGTCAGGCGGCCGACGGACCGGTCAGTCGCGCACTGCCGCGACCGCTCGGCGCTGCTCAGGGACCGCGCCTTCGAGGGCGACCGCACGCACTGCCAGTCCGTCGAGTTGGGACATTGGCTCACCGTCCCGCCCAAGTACAACCGTCGCCGTCCTTAAGCCTACGATGCCCAGCGCTACCGAGGGTGGAACAAGATGGAGCCGCTTTTCGGCCGGCTCAAGCGCTTCCGGCGGAGCGCTACCCACTACGACAGGCTCGACGTTATCTTCGGTCAGCGGAATCTACGCGGCGCTCATCTACGGCCTGCTGACTTCGATGCGAACAGGCCCGAGGACGAGTCCGTAACAAGCCCTGGCCCGGGCTGACCGCCTGCAACGTCACCTTCGTGGCGTGAATCGAGTCGGTCGCCGTGTGGCCGAGCCGAACGGTAAAGGCTTTCGAGGCCGATACCGCACCAAGAGGTCGACGATGCGGACTACAGGACCAAGACCTTGCCCATGACAAGCACGCAACCACGATTCAAATGACTACCGTTCTAGCGTCACCCGTATGTGGTTGAGAAGCCTGCTAAGAGTTGGCAAGACCTTCCAGGTAAGCAGATAGATCCTCGAACGAAGCGCATGCGCCGACTCGAGGATCGACAAGCAGCGAGAGAATCACGCTCTTCGCGTATGATCGCATTCGCGACGTATGTTCAGTCTCCTCGGGGACCGGGATACCAAGTCCACCCACATGCGCCACGGAGGACCTGCGGGCATACAACTTCCTCAACTCCGTTTTCGCGAGGTTTCGAGTGCTCTCGCTGAGTGCCAGGAGACCCGCTGCGCGTTTCGCTACAGTCTCAGTCACAGGGCCCATTTTGGTTGGCCTCACGACGCTCTCTAGAGCGATCATCATGAATAGCAGTTGCTTGTCGGCGGATCGTTCCGCGGTCGCGCGGCCGCCCCAGCGCACCGCACGGAGTAGTCGCTCCTCGACTTCCGTACGCGATCGGCTTCTCAAGAGCGTCTCAACGCGTTCAATCGACTTTCGGACGGTGCCGCTCGCCTCGTGCAGCGCCTTGATGGAGAAATTGCGTGGCTGGCCTGCCATCCCCATCGTGTAGCAATCACCGTCCTCCGCGACTGCTACCCGTAGCTCACGGTGGGGAGGTGCTCCATGCAGTCGAAGACGAAGAGGCGACTGTCGGTGAGTGCGCAGGAGGTCCGAAAAGAAATTCATGCAATCGAGGACCAACTCCACTTCTGCCTCGGCGAGCGTTAGAGCCGACTCCAGACCGTCCGCTCGAACGCTGTGGAGCGCCGCTATCGCCGCTGTTTGTCGGCCATTGGGTGCTGAAAGGCGCTCGGTAGCGACGAATCTCCTTTGGCGTTCATAGATATTGGCCCCAACGAGTAGAGCGGCAGCATCGATTTCGGCGTCACCTCGTACCATAAATTGGGTGGCGCCGAATCTCTCGGGCAGAGACTTGGATTCGAGTCCCCAAACTTCGATCAGACATGCATACTGTTGAAGATCGGACATCTGCCTGCGCTCCTGTTCGTGCCCCAAATCCGCTGTGCAAGTTCGTCCGACCGCTGGTGCATCCGGCACGCCCGCGACAGTGTCGCGGAAACGCCTGCGAGATGCCGAACCGGACTTCGCTCGCTCGTTCCCTTCTTGTGGGATCAAATCTCGCTGCTTGGCGAATCAATCACAACGCTCGTGGAGCCAGCCAATGCTTGCCAATGTTCGATCGAGTGGTAGCCACGCGACAGGAGCCGGGCGAGCCTCAGCACAGAAGTCCTTTTGTATCACGTACCGTCACTATTGGCCAACCAGTTTGATGAAGTCGGCATCAATCGCGACCCGTTCATCGGCTTCCTGCCAAAGTTCTCGCGAATAGGTATCAGCCGGCCCATGCAGCAGCCAGAACGATACCCCTTCCTGCTTCGCAACCCTGACGGCCGGATGAAAGTCGGCATCGCCAGCGAGCAACGCGATGTTCGTCACCTGCTGCTTGGCGCTGAGCGACGCGATGTCAAGGCCCAACAGCAGGTCTACGCGCTTCTGCTGAAAGATTGGGCGACCACTCTGGTCGTACCCCCGGCGCTGCAATCGACCTTCTCTCAGCTCGAATCTCGGAATGAAGGTCATCGCGTATGCGAATCGTTGATAGCCCGCCAAGAGTCGGCTCTCGTCCGCGGTCGGAGGACTGCTTTGAAAGGGCGGGCAGGTGTAGTAGTAGGTTCTGAGATGCTCAACGACTCCTGCGGAGCCGTCGTCAACCCTCTTATGAACCTCGGCACTCAGCTTCTCGTAGTCCACCCTGACGCCGCCGAAATGGTTCTTGCAAATGGCATCGAGATAGCCTCCATCGATGAAGATCGCCAGGCTTGCCATTCGTGCCTCCTCAGATACGAAAAAGGTCGGCACCTCAGGGAGGCGCCGACCGAGATGCTTTTCCCACGTCCAACTGGGAACGAAGGGGAAGATACTGCCCTCATCTTAGTCAGGTCTCGCGATCCGGGTCAAGTGAAACTCACTTGTGACAAGCGATGCAGACCTTGGCTTGGCCATACAGGTCGTCGATGTCGAGCGGCTCGCAGTCCGGGCGCAGCGGATTGGCTTGCTGGCGAGACCGTGATCGGTCGAGGCGCCGTTCGTGATCCCGGACGATTTCTGCGATCCGCTTGGGTTGCGCGAGCTGCTCCAGCGATTCGCCTTGACTCCATGTGAACGGCGAGCCGCCGTCTACCGCTGTCTTCTCATAGTGGCGCGCCTCCTCGAAGAACTGGGGATGGCGTTCGAGAAGACGGACCCACTCGATCTTCTGCTGGAAAAAGCAGAATGTGCATCCACTCCGGGTACGCCATTCGTAGTAGGCGGGTAGTCCGATGCCGGCGCCTTCAAGAAGATCCAGCACTCCGGCTTTGTCGATGCCTGACTCTTTGAGCGGCAATCTCACTCGCAGGCGTTCGTGCTTCGAGCTGTAGCCCTCCCGGTACTCCTCGTCGGAGCGGATCGCCACGTAGCTGTAGATGGTGTCCCCCGCGTCCAGCATGGGGGCGACCCATCGTTCGAACGGGCGTATCTTCAGTTGCCTCGTGCACCAGCGCGTCCTCGGCGAGGGCAGGAAGTTGTTGAACTGCTGGAGCCAGAAATCGAAGTCTCGGTCTGGATTCAAGCGGACGATTGACCGACCGAGGAACCCTTCGAGCTTGTCCAGGAACTCGTACACCTCTGGCAATTCTTTGCCTGTGTCAGTGAAGAAGTACTCCACATCGAGCTCAGGATGCTGCTCCCGCATGAAGACGGCCAGCGCCGCGCTGTCGCGGCCGCCAGAGAGCCCTAGCACATGACGTTCCATGGTGTTCTCTTTCCTCACTCAGCAGGGATGCGTTTGGCGCTCAACTCGGCCAGCGCCGCCAGTATGAGGCGGTCGCTCAGCCCCTCGCAGCCTGTTATCGATTCTTCGAGCCTTTCGACCAGAAGCTCGATCGTGGGACGTTCGATGTCCGATACGTCGAACTCCCGACGCAGCGGCGCGCGTCGGCCGCTCATACCTACGATGACAGCGATTGCGTGGCGCTTGTCGGGTCGCCCCTTTACATGAGCGAAGGCCTCACGTCCGACGAAGTCCCTGGCCAACTCGGCCAACGCGACCGCGGCGCCATCAGTGTCCGTGTCAGTCCAGTTGGCCGGCGGCTTGCTCACGGAAAGGCTAACCAGCCCTTCGATGTCTTGCTCGGTTCCGGTGAACTGAGCGAGCCGGACGGCGAACGCCTCTTGGCGATGATCCGGGCTCAGCCCACGGACGTTCTCGGCCCGGCGTCGCAGCTCGGCCAGCATGGGAGCGGACGCGTTCGGAACCTGCAACTCCGATAGCAGCGACTCCTGTTGGCGGTTGAGCATCGACGGGTAGGCTTGCAAGAGCTCCTGCAGGGCGTCGCTGACCCTCGTCGTAACGCCTGTTGTCGCGCCATCTTCGGCGAGACCACTACCGCACGAGAAAGCTCTGGGCAAGTCATCGAAGAGCAGCTTGTTGGGGTCATTTGCGCGCCTGAACAAGTGCCGCAGGTGCCTTGCGTCGGCGGACAAGCGCTGGGTGCGCGTCGTCCACTCAGGCAGGCTGTCGTGAACCCTGATCAAGCCTCTGGCCACGTCGATGGGCTCCAGGTCAGCGAGAGGGTTGCCATCGTCCAACTCTCGCACGACTGCCGCCAAATCGGAGAGGAGGTTGCGGTCGTGCTCCGAGAGCACCATCCAGCGCAGGTGAACTTTGTCCGGATTGCGCGCCATTACGTGCATGTCGAGGTCACTGAGACGGGATTGGAAGATTCCGTCTCGGTAGATCGCCAACTTGTGCCGCATTGAGAGAATGAATGCGGCAGTGAGGATTGGCATGAGTCCGCCCTTGATGCCGAATGGCGGCTTACGCCACGTTTGCCAAACCTCGGAAACGCTCACGCTGCGGTCCGCATTGCAGGACAACAGCTGCTCAGCAGCGGCCCAGGTCGGACGAAGATGGCTCCGATCCAACTCGTCTGGTGCAGCGAAGCGCCAGCCCTCGCCACCACGGCGGTAGAGGCCGGTGCTCTCCAGCATGGACGCGAAGAGCCCGCCTTCGGCCGGGAATCCTTCGATGCCGAGGCGCTCCTCACCTTCGTTCAACACCATGTTCGCCAGGAGCACATTCTGAGCAGCCACGGCATTGCTGGACGGCTTCAATCGATTGAGGAGTTCATTCTGGACATGCGGCACATCCGGATATTGATCATCCGCAAGATCTGAGGCAAGTACGCTCAACTGCGAACGATCAAGCAGGCCTGCCTCGCGCCGCAGCGTCCACCAGCTAGCCTCCCCGAGCGCCCGTTCAAGAGCGTAGTCCAGGTGTTCGCGAAGGGCCGCGATCCTGCCCTCGACCTCCATCCGGGCAACTTGGTCGCCCTGAAGCAGGGGCGTGTGGTCGCGAACGTGCTCAAGTGCGAGCAGATCGCGGGCATGACTCAGGACGCCCCACGAACCTCGCCGAGACACACCGATTGCCAAGTTGTCGCCACCGC
Organism: Dehalococcoidia bacterium; assembly: GCA_965204335.1. Lineage (GTDB taxonomy): Bacteria > Chloroflexota > Dehalococcoidia > Bin125 > Bin125 > Bin125. The sequence continues at coordinate 2,656,109 of OZ241982.1, forward strand.
TCAGCGCCAGCGCGTTCCCGACTAGTCGCTCAACCTGTTCGGGTGCGTCTCCTTCTGTTGGAGCAGTGAGAACGAAGATCCCCGACGACCCCTCTGCGAGAGTGCCGGCAGCGATCGCCTCAGAGAGCTCTGCAGGTTCCGCAACCGCGAACCCATACCATCGCAGAGCGCCGGTCTCGTGGTAATGACGCTTCGCGATAACCGGCGGCAAGCCAGAGAGCTGAGTTAGCCGCTCATGATCCAGTCTGCCAACGGCCTCATAGGCCTGCTCTACGGCTTGCTCGATGTCGAAATCGCTGCCGGCGAACACGCTCAGGCTGTCGTTGAAGCGGCGGTAGATCACGAGGGAGAGATTGCGCAGGTCTTGGAGCGCGGTATTGATCTCACTTTGCAATGCCTCGCTCGCGGTTAGTCGCAAAAGACGAGGGCTGGCGACCAATCCGCTGCGCTCCTTGAACAGATCCACGAGCGCGATGGTCTTGAGCAGACCCTGCCGCATCTGATCAGCACCTGCCGCCTCGCATCGATTCACCGCGTCGACGGCCAGCGCCCAGCGATGACCGTCCGGCGAGGCCATGATCGACGGTTCGAGATTGAAGCGCAGGTAATCCCATAGCAATTCGGGGGTGTACAAGTCGCCCTCGTTCGCATTGCGCAGGAAGTCCTGGAACCCCAACGGCTCGGCCGAGTTCAAGAACCCGAACACACTGCGTTGATTCTGGCCGAACCTGCGGCGCGAGATCGGTCCCAACAGGCTGGCGACGACAGGATGCAGTGGCCAGCAAGCTTGCAACGCATCGCCAAGGTTCGACTTGCCTGTCAGCTCTGCAATGCGGCGAGAGAGGTCGCAAAAGGATTGCGGTGGTGGGTTGCTCTCTATCGCGCGGCCAAGAATCTCCACTTGCTCATCGGGCGCTGCGGCGATTGTGAGGTCAATGAACCGGCCTTGGACTTTCGCCCACTCATCGCGCACCGCGCGTGACAAGCGGTTGGCATACTCCTCGAAAGCCTGATGCAAAATGCAAACCACGATCAGACGCCCGTCGCTGCGCGACGCGAGCTCGGCGAGTTGCTGGAAGAAATAGATGTCCTCGCCGTCGCGGGCGGCGCCCTCCAAGAACTTCCCCATCTCGTCGATGAGTACGAGTAGGCCGCCACGCCTTTTGGCCGATCGCTTCGACACACGAACTAAAGACGCGAGGGCGGAGTCGTCGTCCCAAGCGCGCCCGCTTCTGCCGCGAACGAAACGGTGACGCTCGAGCGCATCGCCGACCACCTGCGCCGGCTTGCCTCGCCTGCCAACGACGGGCAGAACGCGCCAGCCTAGCTCGCCAGGCGGCAGCGCAAGCCGGATAGCGCTGTGCGTTGCTCTTCCGAGGGAGTCTGCCGCCGCGTCGGCGGTGCCTCCCTGAGTAAGACAGGCTGCAAGCGCGACTGCCAGGCTGGACTTGCCTGAGCCATACGGCCCGGTCCAGGTGAAGGCACCCTGCCCCGTCTCGGCAATGTGCTGAGCCATCGTCTGCAGCGCCGCGCTAGACGAAGGAGGGCACGCGAAGCCGGAGAGCACATCACCTGTGGCTATGTCTGTGTCGACCCGAACCGAGCGACGGAACCGCTGGCCGACGCCGACGCGCGTTGAGAGGCTGGTCATTCGGGCACGCCCAAGTAGTCATCGCGAGTAAATCCGATAGCCTCAGCGAACGGAACTTCCTGGGCCCGGATCAGTTGGCGCAGCCCAGCTGCCTCCGACCATTGGTAGGTGCCCTGGGTGACATCTTCCAGTTGGGCCAGAAGCTGAGCGAGATCATTCTCGCCGAGCAGGAAGACGCGACCCGGCGATCCGGGCGCGTGAGCGAGCGCTTCGAACGAGAGGGTGTTCGAGGAAGGCGCAAACCGCTGCCAGAAATCACCGACGGCGTAACTGAACACTCCGGGCAGTAGTGTCGGCTTCGGACCGCGCACGAAGCGGAAGCCATCACGGCGCCTGGTCGCATGGATAAGTCCGAGCTCGGCGAGCGGAGACTCAAGCGATTCCTCAAGCACTGCCGCGCTCCCCGACTGAACAGGCGCGTACGATCTCACGAGACAAGCGACATCCCGCTTGATCGTCGCTAACGAAGCGCGAGGCCAGCTGTGCCGCTCGGCGAGTTCCTTGACCCCACTTACGATCATGTCTCGCTCGAAGGCAATGCCGGGATAGTGGCTGAACGCCCAGAACCACGTGGTCAATCGCGGATGACCAGATATGTGCCAGTGCGCTAGCCAGGAGCTAGACGGGTGCTCCATCCATGGGTCGAGGCCGTCTTTGTCATCGAAAAGCAGGGTCCCAATCGGGGTCGGCTTAAGCGCGTGGGCCTCCCCATCATCAGACAGGATTCGGGTCATGAGCGCCCAATGCCGGATCGAGGAGACCATGTTCCTACCAACCCCGAACCAAGCGATTGCGCTCTCCGCCGAGAAGATCTCGCGGCCGCTGCGCTGTTCCTCGCAGACGGCTGCGAACGCCTTCTTGAGCCAGCCGTAACGGAGCGGAAACGTCTCGTGCCCCGACAAGCGCGGGCGATAGTTCTCGGCGTCGAGCGGACTGCGCATTCGACTCGCCTCCGGCCTGGATGTTCCGTCCAGTTGCAGTGTAGCAGCCGAATGGCAATACTGTGTATGCACACGATCAGATATCCGATTGGGCGAACAGCCACAAGGACGCGGTGCCGACCATGCCGACCATTTACGCCGATTATCAAGCCACTACCCCGGTCGATCCGCGCGTGATCGCCTCCATGGAGCCCTACTGGAAGGAGGCGTTTGGCAATCCTCACTCAACAGACCACGTTATGGGCTGGAAGGCCGATGACGCTGTCAGCAAAGCAAGGGCGCTGGTAGCTGAGCTGATCGGTGCCGATGCGTCCGAGATCGTGTTCACATCAGGGGCGACCGAGGCGAACAACCTCGCGCTGACAGGACTCACCCGAAGCGCGCCAAGTAGACGGAATCGCATCCTGGTGAGTGCCATTGAGCATAAGTCCGTCATGGAGACTGCAGCAGCGCTCCGGATGTCGGGAGGCTCTAGCGTCGGGGAAATTCCAGTTGATCGCGACGGGTTCATCGCGCTCAGCGCGCTGGATGCCATGCTCAGCGGTGATGTTCTCCTAGTATCGGTGATGGTGATCAATAATGAAATCGGCACGATTCAGGACATCCCAGCGATCGCCAGGCTGCTGCGTCCGCACGGCGTCCTGCTCCACTGCGATGCTGCGCAGGCACCCTGCGGGGTGGATATCAGCGGCCTGGCTGAACATGCGGATCTGGTCAGTCTCTCGGGGCACAAGTTCTACGGTCCCAAGGGGATCGGGGCGCTCTGGATTCGACGGGGCCTCGAGGAGCACATGACGCCATTGCTCTACGGCGGGGGGCAACAGAGAGGAATCCGATCAGGCACAGTACCAGTGCCTCTTTGTGTCGGCATGGGCGTTGCCGCTGAACTATCGACCGGCGCTATCGCGGCCGACGAACGCCGGCGGATCGCCCGTCTTCGTGATGAATTCGTACAGGAAGTTGAGAACGGATTGCCATGCGTTGGGCTCAATGGGCCTCTCGGCCCTCGTCGTCACCCCGGCAATGCCAACTTACGATTTCCAGGAGTCAACGGTCAGGATCTGATTGCCGCCATGCAGCCTGAGGTGGCTGCGGCTACCGGGTCGGCGTGCACGACCGGGCTTCCTGAGCCATCGCATGTGCTCCGCGCGGTGGGCCTCAGCCCGGTTGACGCCGGGTCGTCCGTGCGGTTCAGCTTCGGTCGCTTCTCCACACATGAGGAGGTAACCACCGTTGGGCGCTTGGCAGTCGAGACGGCGCGATCGCTGAATGCGCTAGCGCCATGAAGCGTATGCCCGAGAACGACAGTGAACCTCCTCAGGTGGAGGCAAAGCAAGTCGTAGCCGTGTCTGCCTGCTTCGGAGTTCTCACGGACGGCGCGAGGTGGCTCGAAGGAAGGTCGGCCTTTCGACCGGGAGTCGGCAATGAGGGACGACCACGCCAATGCGTGATTCTACGAAGCTCAGTCAGGTCCCCGCGGAGAAGCTGCGAGGTACCATCCGACTTGCGCAAGCCAGCTTAGACACTCTCGGACCAATGTAGAGTACGTGAGGGAGAGCACCTATCAGTGGAGACTGCCAATGACCGCAATTGAGCCTGCGACTCAGAAAGAGCTACCAAGTGGCGAGTTGGTGGGCGGCCTAGGGGAGTTGAGACTCCTCACAGAAAGCTGCTGTGGTCGGGGTAAGGGCACGCCCCATCACGATGAACGCCTGCCCCGGCTTCGCGACTAAGTGGTCTGGACGGCTTCTCGTGCGATACGGCTGGTCAATCAACTGCGAAGAGTGGCGACAACTCAGCGATGCGCTGAGTCAGGTCGGTCCGTGGCGCAACGTGCTGCTAACTCCCAACGACCAAGACATGGTTCCGACAACGCCTGGCATCTATGCGATTTGCGCCGCTCCCCCCTTCTCTCTGGAGTACGAGAACGAGTCGGTAGTCGCGCACTTGGCGACTCCGCTGTACATCGGAAAGGCGGAGTCAGGCATCCGAACGAGATTCGCCAGACACTGCCGAGGCGAAAATCAGCGTCTCAGTCGCCTATTGCAGTGCTATCAGGACAAGCAACCAGAGTTTTGGTTTGTCGAACTGCCGCTAACTGCGATCCAAGACGCCGAGGCACTCCTAATCAAGTGTTTCGGCCCTCCCACCAACGGACGCAGCGAACGAATTCGCGGGACCATTGGGGCCCCCATCGAAGCCTAAGGAAAGGACCAAGCAATGCAGCTCTACCCGGCACTCAAAGCATCGATGGGAGATTGGACGTATTACATCGTCAAAATGCGCATGTCGGAGGTTGCTGCCGAAGTGAAGTTTGGTTCTCAGGTCCACAACGACTACACGCTCGACGAGGCCATTCAACGGACCTTGCGAGAGGACAGAGTCAAGCGAGAGATTGTCACATACTTGGCGGGTAGACAGGACCGTTTTCTAGCATCACTGGTCGTTGCTGCGATCGGCGGATCGCCAAAGTTCTATCCCGTTCAGGTGTCCGACGATCCGCAGTTCGAGATCTTTGCAGATGAGGACTCGATTAACCAGTCTTTCGGCGTGCTTCGCTTTTCCGGGGACCAGAACTACTACGCTCTCGACGGCCAGCACCGGCTAAAGGCGATCAAGACGCTCCTCGATCCGGAACATGACGCAATGCAAGTCGATCCTCCGCTCGACTTTGCGAACGAAGAGATCTCAGTCCTAATGGTTATTCGGCCAACTGACTCCTCGGAAGAAGAGTGGCTAACGTCCTATCGGCGATTGTTCTCAAGCCTAAACAGGTACGCGAAGCCCACTGATCGCGACACAAACATCATCATGGACGAAGACGACATCTTTGCGATACTGACGCGGCGTTTGATATCTACTCACGACTTCTTTCGCGCGCCCGGCCGTCAGATCGAGTCATTGAGAATCAAAACCAAGGGCAAGCAACTAACTGAAGGAACGTCACACTTCACAAGCCTGCAGCAACTTTACGACTTAAACAAGGTTCTGCTCACGACTCCCCATCGGGCTAATGTAGGGTGGGGATCCGGACCAGAAGAGGAACGGGTACGCGACGTCTCTCAGTTCGTCCGATTCCGGCCACCGGAGACGTACATCGACCAGCTGTTTGATGAGCTGAAACTGTATTGGGACGCTCTCATCGCGGCGATACCCGATCTCAGCCTCGATCCGGCCAGCGCCAAGAACCACCAAGCCGATGGCAGTGCCGGCGAGGTTGCTGACAACGTGCTCTTCTGGCCGATCGGGCAGGACGTCGCCATCAGCGTCGCCAGGGCTCTGCTGGACAATAGATTGGATTCACCAAACGAACCGACGCTCACCGACGCCACTGAAGTCCTGAGTGCGCTGAAACAGATACCGTGGCAGCTTCACGCGGTGCCGTGGCGCGGCCTCCTGCTGGTGTGGACCATAGACAGTCGGAATCGCCAACGGTGGTCAATGAGAAATGAGGATCGGGCCCTAGCTATCGTGCGGGCAAAGACGATGCTGCGCTGGTTGGTGGGGCTGTGGCAAATGAGCGACGACGAAGAAACCGAGTTCCGCCAGGCGTGGCTCGATTTAGTGCGACTGCCTGGAGAGGATGAGCCTCAGGAATTGTGGGACCAAGTGAGGGCTGTACGAGAGAATGTCTCAGCCTAGGGAGGTGGTCCCGAGAGCCATCGAGGGTGAGACCTGCCACCAGTGGCAGGGCTTCGATTTGGTGGTCGGTCTGAGTTCATCAGGAACCGTGCTCACCTTGGAAGTCAGCCAAGTCCGCTCGACAGGGCCAACAGTGGAACACCTCGACTCCGCACTCGGAGCTCGGCTCAAGGCCGCTGCCGAGATTTTCCTTGAAGGCGATGCCAGCGCAGCGAGGTCGGTACGACGGGGCGATTCGGTCACATTGCGGGTGCCCACGCCGAGACCACGACCGTCGCCACGCATAGCGCGATTCGCCGACATCCCCGACCACCGACCCGGCATTGAGCAGTTGCTGGCACCACTGCTGTTCGACTCCCCAGCCCGCATGACTCTTCGTCCATTCCAGCGAGAGGGGGTTACGTGGTTAATCGACCATAATCGTGCAATTCTTGCCGACGACATGGGACTCGGGAAGACCGCGCAGGCTCTGGTCGCGCTTGACACTCTGGTCAGCGATGGCGTTGTCCGGAGTGCCTTGATCGCATGTCCCAAATCACTCGCCACCAACTGGGAACGCGAATGCCAGATGTGGGCACCAACGTTGACAGTCGTCCGTTCAGTTCCAGAGCGGTCAGCACGAGATACTGTCTGGTCCTCTCTGCTCCGACGATCTCACGCAATCGTGACGACCTACGAACAGTTGCGTCCGCTTCCGAGGCCACTGCGAGAACAACCTCTCGAGCTGCTCATCGCCGACGAAGCCCACCGCCTACGTCGCTCAGACGCACAGATCGTGCGAGCCATGCGGGGCCTGAGAACCGATCGCTTCTGGGCACTGACAGGGACACCGATCGAACGTCATGCCTCCGACCTAGCTACGCTGCTTTCGTTACTAGAGCCACAGCGGTTCTCCAGCCAGACCAGCACGTCCGATGCGGAGATTCGTTCCCTGGCGCGTCCCTTTGTGCTGCGGCGGCTGAAGTCCGACGAGCTTGACGACTTGCCGGAAGTGATTGAAAGCAAAGAGTTGATTGAACTGACACCGAGGCAGCGGACCCGATACGACGCAGAAGTGAAACGGCCACCAACAGAAGCCTCAGGTGGTGTGCTGGAACGCCTGTCGATTCTGCGATCAATCTGTGACGTTGATCTAGAGAGCGATTCAAGTTCCAAGCTAGATCGGATCGTGGACATTATTGGTGCGATCCATCGCAACGGCGAGAAGGCAGTGGTCTTCTCTCACCTGCTAAGGCCGCTGGAACTACTGGAAGCTCGACTCGCCCGGCAACGGCCTGCCTTGCGGAGCATTACCTTGGAAGGCAGTCTAGGTGCCGACGAACGAGCCAGAGTGGTGGCAGAGTTCAAGTCGAATGAAGGGATTGTTGCTTTACTCTGTTCGGCCAAAGTTGGCGGAGAGGGCCTAACGTTAACGGAAGCGAACCACGTGATCTTCATCAACGAGTGGTGGAATCCCTCGGCCAATGCCCAAGCTCGCGATAGGGTCGTGCGACTCGGCCAAGAGCGGCGCGTTCACGTGCATCGATTCAGATGCAGCGACACGGTAGAGGAGCTACTAGACGATATTCTCGATAGGAAGGAAGAGACATTTTCCAGCATCGTCGATGCTCTGGCGTCTCATGGGCTAGAGGGAAGTGGAATCGACGATTCGTTAGCGGCGACCCTTGAGCAATTGGATGAGGCGTCGGCCGCGGATGACTAACCGTGCCGTAGGACATAGATACAACGCCTGGGATTTTGGCGCCAACTGAAAACAATTGGACGAACGAGCGATCAGCATCATCAGCCGAAACCGCGTCGACAGGCATGTTGCGTTCAGAATCATGGTCGTTAATCAAGGCCGTCAGGCCCCACACATGGTCACGGTTTCAGGCGCGGGGGCACTCGAGCCAGGGGAGTGCCAATGCGCTGTAGTTGATTGCATCCAGAGGCTTGAATGGTCGAAACGAGGCTACTCCGGCGGTCTCTGGTGCTTGCTGCGCTGCTGCCTGCTCTTCTTCTTCGGCGGCGCGGCGGCGGGGACCTCGGCCTGCTCCTCAGCCTCCTCGGCTTTTGCAGCCAGTTCGTCGATCTTCCGCTGGCGCTCGGCCTGCTGCGCGGCGATGTCCTCGGCCGAGGTCAGATAAACCGCCGCCTCCCGTCTAATCTGCGCCGCCAACTCAGGATCGCCGAAATCGGGTTTGCGCACCGTCATCGAGAACGCCGGCAGCCGCTCCTTCGCGACCGAGGCGCGGACGTAGCAGTGGTGCACGGGCTGGCCGACGATGTCGTCCTCGGAGATGCGCTCGCGGCCCAGCTCCCAGGCCAGTTCGCGGGCGTCGCGGCCGGAGACCTGGAAGACGGCCAGGCAGCCGACGTTGGCGAGCAGCGTGTCGCGCATCGTCGGCGAGAGCGCGTCCAGCTTGGCCAGGCTCTGGGTGGCGAGCAGGAACGAGGCGCCGTACTTGCCCAGTTCGGAGAGCATCGACTCGAACTCGACGCCGGGAATGGTCTGCATCTCGTCGACCACGACCAGCGCCCCTCGGCGCTGACTCTGAGGCAGCCGCTCCTGCTCGCGGATCACGGCGTCGACGAGGTTGAGCAGCGAGGCCCCGACCAGCGCGGCCACGTCGCGGCCGACCGCGCCCTGGGCGGTCGAGACGAGGAGGATGCCGCCGTCGAGGATGGTTCGCCTGAGGTCGACGGTGGAGCGGGGCTGGCCCAGGATCGCCCGGGCCCGCTTTGAAGAGGCGTAGTAGGTCAGCCGGGTCTGGACCGGGGCCAGCGCCTCGGCCTGGTACTCGGTCCGCCAGCCGCCGAAATCCCGCGCCCACCATTCGAGCAGGTAGGGGTCGCGCACCTTCTTGAGCACATCGCCGCGGAACCCCTTGTGCGTGAGTAACCGCAGCGCGTCGAGGATCGTGTACTGCTCGTGCTCCTCGGTCGCGGGATGCGCGTTGGCCTCGTGCAGGGTCTTGACCGTCTGCTCCAGGATCGACTGCATCCGCGGTCCCCACTGCTCCCACAGCCCGCGGGCGACTCGGACGACGGAGTCGGCGGTCCGGTCGCGGTCCGCGAACACGCGCGTGTCGAGCAGGTTGATCCCGACCGCGCCGCGCTCGTCGGCCAGGTCGATCAGGCGGACCTCGGAGGCGAGCGATTCGGGGACCTGCTCCAGCAGGTCGGAGACCAGGTCGGCGTGCGGGTCGACCACGACGATCGCGTCCCCGTCGCGGCCGGCCGCCTTCTCCCTGAGCTTGTGCGCGACGATGTGGCGCATGAGGGTCGATTTACCCATCCGGGTGCGGGCCACGTAGAGGTGGTGGCGGCGCAGCAGATCCGAGGGGAAGCGGATCTCGCGGGGCACGTCTCCGGTCGTGTCGCCGACCACGGCGCCGTCCTTGAGCGCGTGGCGCGGGGGCAACAGCAGCTTGCCGGCCGAGCGCTCCAGCTCGTGCGTCTCGTCCGAGGGACCGGGCGGGTGCCAGAGCGCCGCCACCTCGCGCACCCCGAGCACGCTGCTGGAGCCGAACAACCCAGGCCCCGAGGGATGCAGCGCAACGGCGGCGGGCTGGAACCGCCTGACCTTGCCGGGATTGAAGCGGGCCCCGGCGGGATGGTCGTAGTGGGCGTAGGCCGCCGCGACCCGTTCGAGCAGTTCGGCCGCCCGCTCCGAGCGCTTGCGCTCGGCCTCGCCCGCTTCGTTGGGCAGGACGGCGACGACCTCGACCTCGGCCATGAAGGCCGAGCGCTCGACCTTCTCGCGGATCAGCTGCGGGTCGAAGACGCGGTTGCGGCGCCGGTTCCAGCGCGCCTTGAGCCAGCCGCCGCCGATCAGGGCGACCAGGGCGGCGGCGCAGAGCCCGGCCAGGTTCCAGATCTCGCCGGCCTGGAGCCAGCTGTAACCCTGGAAGACGCCCAGCGCGCCGAGCCCGAGCACGGTCAAGGCGAGCGGGTCGCCGCCGCCCCTCGGTCCCTGCTGGGGCGGCGGCGGGCGCTGCGCGGGCTGCGCCGGCTGCTCGTAGAGCCGGGCCAGGTGCGGACGCGACCACTCCGGGCCGAGCGAGCTGAGCTTGAGCCGCGCCACCAGGCGCTCGTCCGGCTGGGCCGCCGCCAGCGCCCCGACCAGGGCGAGTAGGGGGTCGGAGCCGGGATCGAGCAGGTCCCGGTCCTGGAACGTGCGCAAGGGCACGTAGTCGGGACCGGAAGCGCGCAGCGTCAGCGACCAGGCCTCTTCGTCCTCGGCCAGCTGGAGCGGGTCCTCGGCCGGCCCCAGTTCGCGCGTCCGCGCCTGGGGGTAGTGCGCCGAGATCTGGCTGCGCACGGTCTCGCCGCCGAGGCAGCGGACCATCAGCCGGACGCCGCGTTCGTCGGCGGCCAGTTCGAGCGAGAACGGCTCGGGCGCGGCGATCGACTGGAGCAGGTTCTCGACGCCGAGCAGGGTGCGTTCGCCGGTGCGCGGCGGGGTGACCGCGACCAGCACCGGCTGGGGCGGTTCGCGGCGGAAGCGGGAGAAGGGATTGAGTCTCATTGTCGGATCCGTTCAGTTTGGATGTCTTGGGTGGTGTGGTGTGAGGAGGGCTCAGTGCCGGCCCGGCCGCCATTCGATCAGCTCGGTCTCCTCGGGCGTCGCCTCGATCCGGATCGGGAAGCGCTCGCCCCGGGCCAGCAAGAGGCCGTCGCCGCGTGGGCAGGAGACCAGCCAGCGCTGCAGGTCCTCGGGCAGGTCGAAGGCGTCCGCCACGGTCGAGATCGCGGCCGCGTCCTGCTGCAAGAGCAGCTTGAACGCCGCGTTCTGCAGCAGCGCCCGGCCCGAGTGCCCGGTGATCGTGCGCGAGTGGTCCTCGGACAGCAGGTCCTGCACGTCCTGGGTGATGAACTGCAGGCCGAGTTGGTGCTTGCGGGCGCGCTTGGCGAGGGACACCATGAACGCGGCGCCCTCGGGGTGCTGCATGATCGACCAGACCTCGTCCACGACCAACAGGCGCGGGCGGGGATCGCGGGCGGCGGCGGCCCAGACGGTCTCGGTGCAGACCATCGCCGCCGCCGGTCTGAGCTCCGGTTCGAGCAGCCTCAGGTCGAAGACGGTGACCAGCGCTTCGTTATGCAACAGGTCGTCGCCCTTGTCCGAGAGCAGGTGGCGCAGGCTGCCCGTTGCGAACGGCCAGAGCAGCTTGGACAGCCCCTCGGGATCGTTCTCCTCGAGGAAGCGGTAGAAGTCGCGGAACCCGGTCCGCTCCCTCGGCTGGGCGTAGTAGCCCGCCAGGGCGTGATCGAGGGCGGCCCGGCGCTCGGCCCCCAGCCGTTCGCCGATCATCACTTCGATCAGCCGCCGGAGCGAGCCGATCCGCTGGAGCAGTTCCTCCGGGTCGGTCTGGTCCAGCACGAACGGGTTCATGCCTTGGCCGGCGACGCCGGGCGAGAGCACCCGCCCGCCGGCCGAGCGGGCCATGTCGGCGTACTCGCCCTCCGGGTCGATCACGTAGGCCACCACGCCGCGGCAGAGGCCGCGCAAGACGCCGAGCTTGGTCGCGAACGACTTGCCCGCGCCGGAGCGGGCCAGGACCGCCGTGTTGGCGTTCAGGTGCGTCCCGTCCCAGGGGTCGTAGACGATCGGAGCGCAGGCGCGCATGTCGATCCCGTAGAGCGCGCCCGAGCGGGTGTCGAGGTCGGGCGGCGAGAAGGGGAAGCAGCGCGCCACCGACGAGGTGTCCAGCGTGCGCCAGTGAGCGACCGCGTTGAGCGCCAGCGGCTGGGTCGAGAGCAGGCCCTCGCGCTGGCGGAACGGCAAGGGGTCCAGCCGGCCCAGGGCGGCGGCGAAGTGGGCCGAGGCGCGCTGGGTCAGCTCGGTCAGGAGCTCCCGGTCGCCGGCGTGCAGGGTCAGGGAGAGCGAGGCGTGGAACAGCCGCTCGCGGCCGCGCTGCACGTCGTCCCGGAGCCGGCTGACGTCTTCGAGCGCGATCTCGGCTTCGGGCGACATCGTCTTGCCGCGCCGGAGCGAGAGCGAGCGGGCCGACTCGAAGCGGACCTTCTGCCACTCCAGCTGGCGCGCCGCCTGCTCGGAGGGGATCGGGTCCAGGTGCAGGGCGATGTCCATCGGCGCGCCGGTCGCCATCAGCTGCTGCAGGAAGCCGGGCGCCAGCGAGCGCGGCCACTTGGCCAGGTGCAGGGTCCGCGCGAGGCGCCCGGCGGGGCGCGCCTCGCGCTGCCCGATTGCGACCTCGACCGGCCGCTCACGGTCCCGCTCGGCCGGCGTGCCGCCCAGCGCCGAGGCGATCACGAGCCGCTCCAGCGCCGCGCCGTCGAGCGGGTGCACGGTCAGGCCCGAGCGGGCCAGCAACCCGCGCAGCTCTAGGGCGTGTTCCTCGGCGCAGACGGCGTAGAAGCGCCGGTCGAGGATGCCCTCGCGGTTCTCCAGTTCGGTCAGCAGCCGGCGCTGCGAGCGGGAGGCAGCGACCGTCTGCTCGGGCAGGCTCTCGGGCTCCGCTTGCTCCAGCTCGCGCCGCATCCGGCCCAGGTCGGGCGGGTGCTGGCGGACGAGCAGCTGGAGCGGGAAGTCGCAGGCGTTGAGCAGGCCGGCGAAGGCGCCCAGCTTGGGCGCGTCCAGCTCCAGCCCCATCAGCTCGGTCACGCTCACCTTTAGGCCGTCGAGCCGGACCGGCCCGTCCGCTTCCAGGTGCGAGAGCATGAAGCAGAGCGGCAGCCCGGGCGGCGCCTTGGCCGGGCTCGCGGCCGCTGGTTCTGATCCGGCGGCGCCGTCAGGGGATGACGCCGCCGGTTGCTTGGCTGGGGGTATCAGTCGTCTCATGGTTGTGGACTCCATTCGTCAGGGGATCGGGATCGGGATCGCGCCGGCCGAGATCAGCGCCGCCAGGCCCTTGGCCGAGAGCGCCAGCACCAGTCCGGCGACGGTGAGGAAGACGGCCGAACGGGCGCGCGAACCGCGCGGCTCGGCGCCGTCGGCCATCAACAGGAAGCCGGCCCAGACCAGGCCGAACAGGGCCAGCCCGGAAGCGGCGTAGACCACCGCGGTCAGGGCCGTGTCGAAGGCGTCGAGCATCGCCTGCTCCGCCTCGGCGGCGTCGGGCGCGGCGGCGATCGAGAGCAGCGCCGCCAGGCCCAGCGGGATGATGGTCAGGAGGCGTGCACGCATGGCTACTCCCAACCGAGCATGGCGAACAGGTCGATCAGGTCGGCCTCGGCCACGCGGGTCTGGACCGAGCGCGGCCGCTCGGGCTCGCGCTCGGGCACGACCAGCGGTCGGTAGGCGTCGTCCGAGGCGACCCCGGCCGACAGGCCCAGTTGTTCGGAGCGGGTCTTGCTCAGCGGCGGCCGGGAGACCAGTTCCGCCCGCACGTGCTCGGAATGCTCGATCTTCACGGTCACGCGCTTCTCCACGATCGCCGGCGGGATCGAGAGATAGGCCGAGACCGTCTGCGAGGAGACATTGCCCTCCGAGTCGGTCCAGCTGACCGTCTCCGAGACCAGCTGCCCGGCGCCCGGCCGCAGCAACGACACGGTCTCCGTGCGCCGCTCGATGCGGAACGGGTGGTGGGTCAGCCGGATCAGGGGCGGCAGGGCGATCCGCAACTCGGCCGTCAAGGCGGCTGAGATCCCGACCGCGAGGATCGCGCGTTCGGCCCCGAGCGGCAGCTCGAACAGCGTCTCGCCGCCCGCGACCAACGGAACGCTCGTCTCCCGGCCGCCGGCCGAGATCGTGAGCACGCCCGTCATCCGTGCCACCTCGGCCCGCAGCAGCGCGGTCTGACTCAAGTCGGCGTGGCCGGAGACGGTCTGCAGCTCGACCGGCTCGTCCAGCTCGCTCACGCAGTCCGAGTCCAGCGACCCGTCGATCGCGCCCGCGCGCCAGCTCAGCCGGACCAGGCGCAGCTCGCAGAGCTCGCCCTCGACCACGGGCAGGGGATAGGGCAGCTGGTTCCCGGCCAGCGAGAGCGCGCCGGCCTGGCCGTGCTCGTCGCGCCAGGAGAAGGTGAACGAGGGCACCGGGCCGTCGAGCGGCAGCAGGTAGCTCGTGCGTCCGTTGCGGCCCAGGGTGTCCTCGCGGCTGAACTTGGGCTCGCGCCCGTCCGGGCCGCCGAAGGCGCGCGCCTCAACCTCCAGGTTGGCGGCCGCCCTGAGCACGACCGTGGCCGCTTCCCGGCTCACGGTCAGGCGCTCGATGAACAGCCGCCGGCCCGGGATCAGGGGCGGCGGGTCGAACTCGATCTCGTCCGAGCTCCAGGTCTCCCCCTCGTGCTCGTCGGCCAGGGCCGCCTGCGGCGAGCAGAAGGTGATCGAAGCGACCACGGTTAGAGCGGCCGCCCCGCCCAGGAGCGCGGGCCAGCGCAGCAACAGTGCGCTGCGCTGTTCCCGCTGCTCCCGGGCTTCAGGTTCGGCCCGCGAACGGGCTTCAGGTTCGGCCCGCGAACGCGCCAGGGCCTGGCGCGCCTCGTCGTACTCCGACTTGGACCGGCGCTTGTGGTCTCGCTTGCCGAACCACTTGCGCGGCCTGAGCGGCTTCCGCTGTCCCCGCGTTCGCTCCCGCTTCTCGGCCCGCTTCTCGGGAGGCGCCGGGCGCCTCAAGTCGGCCAGCCGGCGCGCGGCGCGCTGGACCGGACCCTGGTCCGAGGCCGACCGTTGCGTCGCAGTGTCGGCGACCGCGTCGATCGGCTCCGGTTCAGGTTGCGCGGACGCCAGCGGGAAGCGCACGGCCTCGACGTCTTCGGCCTCAGGCTTGGCTTCGGCGCCGGGCGGCGCGGGCGGCTCGGGACGCACCAGCTGGGCCGCGGGCCCCTGGAAGCGGCGCGCGCCGAAGCCGAAGCGCAGCAGGTCGGCCGCGACCGCCGGCAGCGGCCGGCCGCCGACCCGGCCCACGACCAGCGCCGCGCCGACCAGGGCGAAGACCAGGCCCACCCCCACTCGCACCGCTTCGGGACCGAACGGGGCCGCCCGGTAGACGCCGTAGGCCAGCGCCGCCACCGCCGTCAGGGCGATGATCTGGGGGAAGGTGAACCAGAGCAGGACGCGGTCCTCGGCCTGCACGTGAGTCGGCACCTCGTGTTCATCCATCTGAGTTCCTCCGTTCTGTTCGGGGCCTAGGGACTGGCCGGATCGGGCGGCGTGTCGATCACCACGACCGGGTTGGAGACCGCGTCGATCACCAGCTCGACCACGCCGAAGGCGACCAGCGCGAGCACGATCCCGGCCAGCGCGGTGAGCATCGCCGTCTTGCCGCGCTCCATCTGATGGGGCGCGCCCGAGGCGGTCAGGTACTGGTAGGCGCCGAAGACGAAGTAGCCGACGCCGATCGCACCGACCACGCCCAGGAGAATGCCGACCAGATTCGAGATCGTCTGGGTCAGGTCATCCATGAGTGCTGTTCCTTTCTGATGTCCATCCCGGACCCATGCCGGGACGGTTCGAGTTGCGTTGTCCCTCTGGGGACCGGTGGTGGTTCAGCACATGTCGCTCCTCCTCCGCTCGCGGGACCTCGCCCCGCACTCGATGCGGGGTCGGGCTCCGCTACTCGCTTTGGCTGCGCGGTCCCGGGCCGGATGGCCCGGAGCCGCCCTGGGGCGTCGAGAGCTCGGCCGCCGAGCGGCTCGCGCCGCCCACGCCCGAGCCGGATGAACCGGCCTGTGAGGCGGCGGCCGCGCGCGCCGCGCCGCCGCCCGCTCCGCCCAGGGCGGCCACCGAGCCGATCGAGCGGGCCAGGCGGGCGGGCAGCGAGAAGCCGAAGTAGAGCGTCGAGAGCCAGGCGTCGAAGGGGCTGGCGTTGCCCAACATCGAGGGCACGCGGGTCGCCAGGTAGATGAAGGCGACCGACATCAAGAGCTTCCAGATCAGGTCGCGGGCCGGCTCGAACACCTGGATCTCGGCCAGCTCGCCGAGGAAGCCGATGCCCAGCGCCAGCGCGATCAGCTGGACCGCCTGCTGGAAGACCGTGGTCGCAAAGAGCCTGAGCCAGTGCCGGCTCCAGCCCGAGGAATGGGGCAGGATCCAGAGGCCCATCGCCGCCGGCGCCAGCACCAGCAGGAGGTCGATCAGGGCCAGGCGCAGCACCATCTGCATCAGCAGGTAGAGACAGAAGAACCCGTAGATGAGATAAATCAGGGCGAGCAGCAGGGCGAGCCCGACCGAGCCGCCCTCGACGGCGGTGAGCAGGGTCTCGACGGGAGCGCGGAGCAGATCGGAAGGCGTCACATCGAGCGTCGCCGCGATGAACCCGGAGACCGCGTGCGCCAGGTCGATCACGAGGGCGCACCACCAGAGCGAGGCGGCCGCCGCGACCACGCCGAGCAGCAGCCGCGGGATCAGTTCCCGCCAGCCGGCCTGCCGCGAGCCCAGCGGTTCCTGGGTAATCAGCGCGAGGCCGATCCAGCCGATGATGAAGGCCAGCGCGGCCGAGGTCACGATCCAGATGGCCAGCCAGGCCTCCTGGACCAGCCAGTGGCCGTAGGTCAGGTCGGCGGGGGTGCCGGTGATGATGTCCGACATACGTGGTTACTCCTCGCCGCAGCCGGCCGGCTCTTCACCGGTCAGCTCGGTCAAGACGCCGCAGAGCGTGCCGTGCACGCCCTCGATCACCCAGCGCGCCGCCGCCTTGGCCCAGCCGTCCGGGTCGAGCGCGCGTAAGAGGCTGCCCAGCAGCCCGCCGGGCTGGTGCATCGGTACGACGGCGTAGAAGGTGGTCGGCGTCGCCTGGCCGGCGGTCGCGGCCAGCATCACCAGGAGATAGGTCTTGCCCGGGTCGAGCGCCTCGTGCTCGTCCAGGGCGGGATAGTCGAACTCGTACTCCCAGCCCTCGTCGCGCTCCTTCTCGCCGCCCGAGACGCGGTACATCGCGGTCAGCCACTCGCCCGTGTCCGAGTCGCGCAGCCCGTAGTAGAACGTCGCGATCTGCCGGTTGAAGATCGGCCGGGCCCGGAACTGGCCGTGCTTCTTGCGCTCGATCCAGTCCTGGTCCTCCTGGTTGACCCACTCCAGCTCCGTGCCCGGAGGCCGCTGGGCCTGGGTCTGCTGCCAGAGCGCGATCGCGGCCGCGGCGCAGAGCAGCGCCGCTGCGATCACGCCGATCCAGCGGGCTCTGCCTCCCCCCCGCCGTATCAGTCGGGTGATTCCGATCCGCCACACAGTCCTTCGAGTTCTCATACCGGCCTCTCATCGCACGCGCGTTCTCTCTGGGTGGACCAAAGTGTTCACGGATGCGGGAGGCGATGTAATGGCCTGTAAGGGGTGACGCGCGCGTCACCCCCTGTCGCATAGGCGCCAGATCTGTCGCCCAGCGTGCAGAGCGGAGGGATTCGGAGGGGACTCAGGCGTGCCGGGCGACGCCCGGGACTGGGTCAGAGGGAGCCGAGCGGGTCCACCAGCTGCCAGCTGTCGACCGTGCGCCAGGCCGCCCCCAACGGTCCCTGGCGGCGGACCTGCTCGCGGTCCGAGACGAACAGCGGCACCGCGACCCGAGCCCGCTCCATCTCCGCGCGGGCGACGCGCAGGAACTGGGTCGCGGCCAGCGGATCGTCGAACACGACCAGCAATCTCGGCAGAGCGCCGTGGTCGTCCGTCGGCCGGCGCGTGCTGAAGTAGCGCAAGTAGGGCGCCAGGCGTGAGCGCATCGTCTTGGGCCGGATCGCCCGCCGCTCCCACTCCAGGACGAACGGCAAGCGCTCGCCGTCCATGTGGAGCATGACGAAGGCGTCCGGCTGGATCGAACGCAGCCGTCCGTCCAGGCGGAAGTAGCGCGAGGCCCGGTGCGGGGGATCGAGCTGAGCCAGCTCGACCTCCAGCACGCGGGCCTGGGCGGAGAGCGCCGCCGCAAACCCGTGCACCGACTCGGTGTGGCCGACGTGCCGCAGCAACTGCCGCGCCCGCCGGCCGGGGACCTCGCGCCAGTCCGTCTCCTCCGCCGGTCCAGCCGGGCCCACGCTCCAGCGTCTGCGCGCCTCGGCCGGCGACGCGCGATCCCGGTGGGCGAGCGCCGCGAGCGCGCGGTCGGTCAGCACGAGCCGGCGTCTGCGCTCGACTCGCGGGGCGGCGACCAGCTCCGACGCTTCCAGCGAGCGCGTCAGCTGCGAGACCCGCCGGCGGCCGACGCCGATCAGCCCTTCCAGGTGCTCCGGCGCGAGCCAAGGCCAGTCGGCGATTATGTCGAGGGCCCGCTTCTCGGCCGGCTTGAGCAGGCTGGGCAGCAGCCAGTCGCGACCTGAGCCCACATCCAAGCGGCGCGGCGTCGAGCGGCGGGCGGGCGTCGGCTCCCTCGTCCACTCGCCCCGAGAACGGACGAACCCGAGGGCGCCGCGCAGACTCAAGCTCGGCCCGCCCGCCCGCGAGACCCAGACCGCGTCGTCGGCCGAGGCCGCCAGCGCGTGACGCTCAACCGCGAGATAGCAGGAGAACGGCAGGCTGCGGGCGAGCCGGCGCAAGTGCCGCAGCCGGGTCTCGTCGGGCACGAGCACGAGCGCCGCCGAGTACCCGGCGCCGTCGCGCAGGCGGCGGAAGCGGTGCGCCAGGGCGGTGCGCTCGACGCCCCGGCCCAGTCTCAGGATGGCGAGCGTCCGGCCGTCGGCCAGCGCCAGTCCGGCGTCGGCCGCGGCGGAGCGGTACCAGCGCAGGCGGATCGGGAACGAGACCTCGATCAGCGACGAAGCCAGCCGGTAGATCGCGGCCACCGCGTCCAGCCGGCGGAGCAAGCGGCGGCGCCACTGCTCCGACACGGGATCGTCCCTGAGCAGCGCATCGGGGCTTGATTCGCGTTCGCGGGCCAGCCGCTCGACTCCCCCGGCGGTCAGGCAGAACCGGCGCGTGCTGGGCAGCAACTCCGTGGCGTGGCCCAGACCTTCGACCAGCCCCGCCTCGGACAGCGCCGCCAGGCCGCGAAAGGCCGTCGCGACCGAGCGGCCCGAGAACGCCGCGAGTTCGATCCGATCGGCGAACGGCGTCTCCGCCAGTTGCTCCAGGAGTTCGAGCCGGCCGGGTTCCATCCGAGACTCCAACTGCGCCGATCGCGTCAGGCAGACCCTGGTCGAATCCACTCTTGACCCGCTATAGGAACGGTTGTACTACGATGGCCTGCGGAACGCCAGTTGTCAGGGTTTTGTCCAGCATCCGAGCCCGTACCCGTGTACAGGAATACGGAGTTGACAACTCCTGGACAACGAGGCCCGGTGCCCAGTGTTTTACCGGGCGAAGCCCGTCGGGCGGCGGGAATGCTTCGAGCAATGTCTGCGCGTGCTGGTTCTCAGGCCGTTGGACAGCGTGAAGGGCGTGGTCGGCGGTGAATGAGCAAGAGCCTGGGTCGAACGGCGGGGTCGAGGGGGGTGATCCTGGGCAAGGCCCGGATCCCAGGGTGGGGCGGCTGGGCGGTCTCCTACAGGACCTCCTCGCCGTCCATGGCCGGCAGCGCACGGCGGAGTTGCTGGGCGTCAGCGAGCGCACCCTCCAGCGAGCTGAGGGGAATGCGCGCCTGACCGAACCGCTCAGCCGGGCGTTGCAGCAGTACGAGGCCGAGCTGCCCGGGTCGGGGGAGTTGCCGCTGGAGACGGCCTACGAGCTGGCCGCACTCAGGAGACGTGTGGACAAACTGGAACGGACGCAGCAGGCGGAGCAGGCGGTGTCGGAGGGCCTGCCCGAGGTTCACACGGCGCTGGCGCGACTTGAGGCTTCGCTGGAGGAACTGCGGCAGCAGGTGGACCAAACCGCTGCACTCAATCAGGGCGGGGCTGCCGGGCGTCCGGCTGGGTCGGTGGGCGCTTCGGTACCAAGGGCGTCGACGGTCAGCAGGGGAGCAGCTCCCCACCGCCGCTACCCCGACTACCCCGAGCTGGTCACGGTCGAGGCGGAACCGGAGGAGGAGCGCTTCTACGGCGCGGCGATGGAGGCTATTGCCCAATGGCGTCAGGCTCGGGTGCGTCGGGAACGAGCCGCCACCACCCTGGAGCGCCTCAAGGCCGACGAACGGCTGCTGCAACTGGAGCTAGAGCTGGTCGAGGGGCACGGCCTGACCCTGCCCGCGGCCGACCGCCCCTGGGACGGGATCCGGCGGCAGGGCGAACTGCGTGTGCTCGACCAGGCGCTTCAGCGGGTACGGCGCGAGCGAAGGAGGGCGCAACTTGTGCACTGGAGCTTGCGGCTGCTGACGCTGGGGCTGTGGGGTCTGATCCAACGACTGCGGTTGCGGCAACTCCGACGGCCGGGTTGATGAATCTCGCTCATCCCAGTCGGAAACGTCCTCGACGTTGACCACGGGCCGGGAGCGATCCGACGTGCGTCGCTGCTCAGTCGTCGTTCTGGTTGCCCTGGTCGTCCCCGCCTCGCGCTCCGGCCCACCATGACCGGACTCGGTGCGGCAGCTGGCGCACGGCGATGCTGAACCAGATCGATGCCAAGGTCAACCCGGCGAAGACGGCGAAGCGGGCGGCCTGGTGGTCGACGATCAGTTCCGACAGGATCAAGGCAATCACCGCGCAGAGCGTGAACCAGCCCGCCCAGAGCAGGGCCGAGGGTGGTGCGCTCTCACCGTCAGCGGGGACGAACGACGTCGGCCGATCCATGGCCTTGATCGTATCGCAGCGTCGCCGCGTCGGCGACCGCGGGAGGGCGTGCAACTCCGCCTACCTGGAGCGCTGGGGACGTCGGCCGCAGGGAGCTTGAGTCACATTGGGGTCGAACTGGAGCAAGTGATTCGGCGGGTTCGCCGATGCGGACGTTGCCATCCTCATCGGCAAGGCCTACTACTGGAGGTGGTTTCAGGCTTTTGCCAGTCTTTCTTCCTGAGAAAACTGGCGGGTTCGTCCTCGACCCGGAACCGCATCTCTGCATTCGAGCCTTGCTCATCTGAGACGCGGCGCCACAGAGGGACAAGCGCGGCTCCCGCTGCGCGGACCGGTCTCTGCGATTGAGCCTTGCTCTCCAGAGCATCAGTCCAGAACGCGGGAACTGACCCCTGGCGGTCGTGCAAGAAGTGATGCGCACCGACCGCCCGCTCGCTGAGCCGACGTTGAGCCGACGCTCACCCGACCGGACTGCGCTCACAGGGCAGCCCGGTCGCTTCGTGTCCGCACTCGCGACGGAGGAACGCCGATCCACAAGCGACGGCGCTTCGGCAGAGCCGCTCACCCCCCTCCCATTTCGCACCCCGCTTAGCTCGCCTCTCGGCATCCGGCCCTGGGCGGAGTGCGTCCATCAGCCAACACCACCATCACAACGTCAACCGCGACGACCCGCGCCTCGGATGCCGGCACGGGTCACCAACGACAACCGCACGACGCAACCACGGCGCATACGACGCACGAAAGGAGCTCCCCATGAGCAACGTCAATGAACGCGCATCAACGAAGAGCCGCTATACCGGCCCCTCGGCCGCCCGGATCGCCGACCTGATCGCGCCGCAGCAGCGAGTCCGCTTCGAGCGCGGCTGGTTCTGGACCGCCGCGGTCTGTCACGACTCGGAACAGGACACGCTCGCCTTCCGCCAGCGGCCGGACGGCGACGGGATCGATGTCCGCTGCAAGTCCGCCGGCTGCCGCCGCGAGCAGGTCATCAAGCGGCTGGAGACGCTCGCCGGCGAGCCGATCTGGTCGGCCTACGGCGCCGACCCAGACAGGTCTGAGACGGCGAACACGCCTGATGCGGCGGCGCCCGTACAGAGTGGGGACGGCGAGCGCAACTGGAGCGTCGTCCTCCTGCCGTTCGTCCTGCTCTTGCTGGCCGCGCCGCTGGCGCTGGGCTTCGACCTCCAGGTCGTCGCCCTCAACGCCTTCGGTCTCGGCTGGGCGGGCTGGTTGGTACGACGCGTCGTTCTCAACCGGCGCGTCGCGCTCGCGAAAGCAGGCCGCAAAGGCTGATTCCGCAGTCCCAGTCATACCACCCATGGGGCCATCTCCTCGGAGGCGGCCCTTCTTGTTTGCCCCCAGCAACCGGCAGTCACACGTCCGCAACGAGAGGAGACCCAAATGACTGCAGCAACCACCACGACCGCTGTCTCGACCCGACCCAGCCCGACGCTGGAGGAACTGGTCGACCGGCTGATCGACGCCGTCTTCGACCTCGACCCCGCCGTCCCGGCCCGCACCTCCCCGGCGCGCGCGATCCACGAGGCGCGACGCCTCGGGCGCGACGGCGAGCTCGACCAGGCGCTCGCCGTCTTCGCCGAACTGGACCTGACAGGGGCGACGGACGGCGAGGCTCGCTGGACCTACGCCGAGTTTCTCGACCTGGCCTGCCGGCGCTTCGGCGACGAAGACGCCCGGCTCTACCGAGCGGGGAGCGGACGGGCTGCCGTCCTCATCCCGCTCGACGACAAGACGCTCGAAGTCCGCGCCGTGCTGGGCATGCGCTGGCGGCCGGGCAAGCTCGTCTCGCGGCGCAGCCTCAGGGGACTGAGACCGTTGACCAGGCGGCGAACCTCATGACCGTCGCGCACGTCAACGTCGACATCGCCGCGCTCAAGCGACGCCATCCGCTCGGCCCGGTGGTCGAGGCGGCGGGAGTCGAGCTGCGCGGCCGGGGACGGGTACGCCAGGGCCTTTGCCCCTTCCACGAGGAGAGCGAAGGCAGCTTCACCGTCTACGCCGACACGCAGCGGTTCTACTGCTTCGGCTGCGGCCTGGGCGGCGACGTGCTCGACTTCATCCAGCGCACGGAAGGCGTCGGCCTGCCCGAGGCGATTCGCAGGCTGGAGTCCTCGCCTGAGCGACCGGCGAAGACGGCCGCTCCGCCGCCCAGGTCGGCTGCGGCCGAACCGGCGCCGCTCCGCGACACGGCTCTGCTGACCGCGGCGATGCGTTGCTACGCGCGGCAGTTGCAGCTCTGCGAGCCGGCCCAGTCCTACCTCGCTGCGCGCGGGATCTCCACCGAGGCCGCGCGACGCCTGGGGCTGGGCTACTCAAGCGGGCACGGGTTGCACTCGTGGCTCACGGACGCCGGCTTCGACGGCCGACGGGTCCTCGCCAGCGGCCTGGTCTCGGAGGGCCGCGAGCGGTTCAGAGGGATGATCGTCGTCCCGGAGTTCGTCGCCGGACGCGTCCATTGGATGGCCGGCCGATCGATCTGGCCCGACGCCAGGCCTCGATTCCAGGCGCTGCCCGGAATCAAACCCGTGCTCGGCCTCTCGCGGCTGCCTGCGGCGTCGCCCTGGATCGTCGTCGCCGAGGGCCTGTTCGACTGGCTGCTGGTCGCCGGCTGGGGCCTGCCGGCCTGCGCCGCGCTCGGCACTCAGGGGATGGACCGGCTGGCCTCGTCCCTACAGGACCAGCCCCGCGTCTTGCTCGCGTTCGACGCCGACGAGGCCGGACGCGCGGCGGCGACCGAGCTGGCCGGCCTGCTCGGCGCCTACCGGACTCGGCTCGTGACCCTGCCCCCCGGCGTCTCGGACGTAGCCGAACTGGGCGGACATCCTGAGGGCCGCGCGGTCTTCATGGGCCTGCTTCGGCGAGCGGCCGGCGCCGCGCGCTAGCAGCGTCGGATTCCGGCGGGACCCGTCCCGCCTTCACTCATCCCTTCCAAGTCAACGAACAGGAGGGCCGCCTATGGCCCCTGCCCGACCGTGCTTCAGCACGGCTTCACGGTCGCCCGTTCGGGCGACCGCAACCACACCCACCAACTGAACAGGAGCACAGAATGAGCAACGGCAACGGAAATGGCAATGGAACCGCAACGGCGGTCCGCAGGAACGGACAGACCCCCACCCAGACCGGGAGGAACGGAACTCGCCCGCGAACGTCCTCGCCCGGCCCGGCTGAGCGCGACCCCGCCCCGGCCTCGGTCGAGGCGCTGCACTGGGACGCGCTGGCGCCGCGCGTGACGGAGGCGCTGGCCCAGCCGCTCGACGCCCAGCTAGTCTCGCAGCGCAAGGGCCGCGGCGGGCGCCAGTTCCCCTACATCGAGGGCCACACGGCGATCGACCAGGCCAACCGCATCTTCGGTTACGGCGGCTGGGGCTACGAGCTGGTCGGCGACGTGAGCCTGCGCCCGATCGAGCAGACCGATCAGCGCACCGGAGAAGTGACCAGCACGGCGGCCTACTCGGCGGTCGTGCGGGTCACGGTGCCGGGCGCGCCGTCGCGCACCGACGTCGGCTTCCAGCCGGTCGCGGACGAATCGCCCGACGGCCACGAGACCGCTTTCAAGGGAGCGGTCACGGATGCGCTCAAGCGCGCCCTGCGCAGCTTCGGCGACCGCTTCGGCAACGGCCTCTACGGCGACCCGCCGACGAGCACTCGCGGCAACCGCGAACCGGAGTCCGCTCCGCAGCGGCAGCAGCGCCAGCAGCAGCCGGCTCCCGAGCGCGAGAGCCAGCCGCGAACTCAGCGCCGCGTCGTACAGCCGGCCTCGCAGCCGGAGTCGAACGACGTGCAGGACGCCCGCACCCTGCGCGAGCAGCTGCTCGAACTCAGCATCCAGCAGGGTTTCAGCGAGGACCAGGTCCGGGCCGCGGTGCGGAACAAGACCGGCCGCGAACTGGACGAACTCGGCCCGGCCGAACTCAACCCGCTGATCGCCTCGGCCGCCGACAAGCTCGCGCAGGCGCAGCAATCGCCGGCCAACTGACGCCGAACTCGGACCCGACAGACCGAGCGGGGCTGCTTCCTTGATCGGGGGCAGCCCCGCTCCTCTCTGCAGGAGGAATGTCAATGACCACCGCAACCCACGCTCCCCAGCGCGATGCGTACAGCCGGCCGGCCGCCCGATTCCAGGACGGCGGGCTCGACGTCCGCGCCTCGGCTCTGGGCCAGTGCCGCCGCGCGCTCTGGTACGCGGCGACCGAACGGCCCGTGACCAACCCGCCCGAGCCCGACTCCCTGACCCTGCTCGAAGCGGGCAACGCGCTGGAACCGGTCGTCGTCCGCGCGATGCAGCGCGACGGCTGGAGGGTCTCGGCCGCCGACCGCGACGAGCCGGAGTCGGTCACCGTCGAGGTCTCGGACCGCCTCACGGTCACGGGCCATCCCGACGCGACCGGCTTCCTTCCCCTTGAGGGCGGAGCGGCCGCCGCCGTCGAGCAGTTCCTGTTCGGCGGGGACGCGCCCCCCGAGCAGGACGACGAGCTCGTCGTCGAGATCAAGACGCGCGGCCCGGAAGCGTTCAAGCGCTGGCAAACCCTGGGCGCCGAGCGCAGCCACCCGGAGTCGGTCGCCCAGGCGACCTGTTACTCGCTGGGCCTCTACGGCGAGGTCCGCGATGTCGTGATCGCGACGCTCGACACCGGCGCCCGGCGCTGGGATTACGAAGTGATCCCCGCCGCCCGGGCCGAACGCGCCTGGGACGCGGCCTGCCTCAGGCTGTCGGCGCTGGCCGAGCACCACGAGGCCAACGGTCCCGACCCCGAAGCCCTGCCGGAACGCGACTTCGAGGCCGCCGACTGGCAGTGCCGGCGCTGCCCCTACCTCAACCTCTGCCTGCCCGGCGAAGCGGCCGAGCCGGCGGATGAGACGGACGTGGAACCGGCCGAGCCGGTCACAGACGAAGCGGCGCAGGCCGCGCTGCGCGACTACGAGCAGGCCCAGGCCGGGCTCAAATCGCTCGACGCCGACAAGCGCGCGGCGCTCAAGACCCTCCAGCACTGGCTGCAACGGAAAGGAGAACCCAAGGCCAGGCTGGAGGGCTCGGCCAAGACCCGCACGGTCGGGATGGTGACCAGCCGGCGCTACGCGGTCGACCACCGGCGGCTCAACGCGCTGCTCGAGCCCGAACAGCGGGCCGAGGTCGTGACCGAGCAGGTCTCCGAGTACCTGCGGGTCAGCTGACCCGTCACCCCATCGAATCGACGCCCGTTCGACGGGCGCACCACGAGGCCGGTCTCCAGAAGTTGGAGGCCGGCCTCGCCTCTTCAATCACGCGCGGAATGTCCGCGCATGCACACGCTCTCTGAAAGGAGCACTACCAATGTCACGCACGATCAACCGAGTCGAACTGCTGGGCCGGGTCGGGGCCGACCCCGAGCTGCGCCGCACCCAGAACGGCATGGCCGTCGTCCAGCTGCGGCTGGCGACCGACCGCCGCAGCCGCGACGAGTCCGGCGAGAGCCAGACCGACTGGCACACGGTCGTCTGCTGGGACAAGCAGGCCGAGGCCGTGGCCCAGTACGTCCGCACGGGCGAGAAGCTCTACGTCGCCGGCCGGCTCAACCACCAGAGCTGGGAGACCGACCAGGGCGAGCGGCGCAGCCGCACCGAGGTCCACGCGCACGAGGTGATCTTCCTCGGCTCCTCGAACGGCAACGGCAGCCGCGCCGCGAACGGCCAGGCCCAGACCCAGGCGGACGGCGACCAACCCTTCTAACCGCCTGCCGCGACGACAGACGCCTCAACCCGAGGCGCCCACGGGGCCGCTCTCCCGCCAACGAGGGGAGCGGCCCCGCTTCCTTTGCAGTTCACGAAAGGACACCGAGATGACCGCACCGACCGAATCCCTTCCCGTCCTTGGCGAACCGCAAGCGCTGCTCGACGCGCTGCGCCGCAACCTGCACCTGCTCGGCGAACTCTCGATCCGCTACGAGGTCGAGACCCGCCCCGAGCGGCCCGAGGAGATGCCCATCATCTACCGGCCCCGGACCGTCTACGAGCTGCTCGGCGAGGAGATGTCGCGGCTCGCGCAGGAACAGTTCCGGGTGCTGCTGCTCGACCGCAAGAACCGCGTCGTCGGCCAGCGCACGATCTACCAGGGGAGTGCCTACTGCGCGCTGGTCCGTCCGGCCGAGGTCTTCCGGCCCGCCATCGTCGAGGCCGTCCCGCACATCGTTGCCGTGCACAACCATCCCTCCGGTGCGCCAAGAAGCGCGTAGGTTGAACGTTCCAGTCGTGGAACCCGGCCAAGAGTGGGCCGGTGGCTAGGGGAGCAGGCAGGGGGACCCGAAGCGGAACCCTGTCTGAAGCCTCCCCGACAATGTGGCGGCGGTCACCCTACTACGCCGCGCGCTGCTAGCCAGAGCGTCGTTACGGTCACGCAAGAAACTGTCGATAGACGCGTCGAAGGTTGAACCACCCGCCGACGGTAGGGCCAGGGTGGAGTCATCGGAGTCCTTGCCTCGGATGGACAAGGACAGCTTCTGATGGGCAGGAGCGCCGCACTCTTCACACAACCGGCGGCTCCCCGATGACGAGCCCGGCAACGAGCCGGGCCAGGCGTACAGACAGGACCTACGACGACGCGGCGACGCAACCTACGTGAACTTGGGAACCACGTCCGGTTCTCCCTCCCCGGAGGGAGTCGGCCAGCTTGCGGCTAATGCCGGGCGTGGGACAGAGCCCCCGTAGTAGTCCGAGGCCGGGAAAGCCGGCCACATGGCGAAGGGGGGCAGTCAGATGCAGTGCAGAACGAACGCAAACTACGCCGGAGGAAGGACGTATGAACCCGACAAAGATGGCCGAAAAGCAGCAGTTCTTAGCAGAGACGGCCACGCAGCATCCCCAACACAGGTTCTCGAACCTGTACAGCCTGTTGCACTGGGACTGTTGGATGCACGCGGCGGCTGAACGAGTACTGGCACGACCGGGTAGCCAGACCGACGGAGTGGACGGCACGACGCGCGACGCGTTCCGCAACGACTACGAGCGCCAGATGAGCGCGCTCATCGGTCAGCTGAAGCGCAAAACGTACGAGCCGCAACCAGTCCGCCGGGTCTACATACCCAAAGCCAACGGCAAACAACGCCCGCTGGGCATCCCCGCCCTGCGGGACCGCATCGTGCAAGAGGCGCTCCGAGCGATCCTGGACCCAATCTACGAGTCGGACTTCGAGCCGCACTCCTACGGGTTCCGCAAGGGCCGCCGCACGATGGACGCCATCGCGGTCCTGATGCCGCTGTTCAACAGCAACATCAAGCACTTCTACGTGATCGAGGGCGACCTGCAGAGCTACTTCGACACCGTCCATCACCGGACGCTGATGAAGCTGCTGCGCCGTCGCCTGGCGGACCGCGACCTGCTCGACCTGGTCTGGAAGTTCCTCAAGGCGGGCGTGATGGAAGGCCGCTTGTTCGCGCGCACCGACGCCGGTGTGCCGCAGGGCGGCGTCATCTCGCCCCTGCTCGCCAACGTCTACCTCAACGAGTTCGATCGTTGGGCGATGGAGCGCTGGGACCTGACTCCCGATGAGCGCCGGCGACGCCGGAGAGCAGGCCTGGGCAACTATCGGATGGTGCGCTACGCCGACGACTTCGTCGTCGTCAGCAACGCGTCCAAGGCCGAAGTCCAGGCGACCCTGGCGGATATCCGCCAGTTCCTGGAAGGCGAGCTGAAACTCACGCTCTCGACCGAAAAGACGGTCATCACCCACGTCAACGACGGCTTCGAGTTCCTGGGCTTCCACGTCCAGCGCAAGCACGTCAGCGGCCGATGGGTGGTGCACCTGCGTCCGACGGCCGAGGCCACCGCGCGAGTCAAGCGCAAAATCAAGGAACTGACCAAGCGCAACTGGACCTGGATGGATGAGCACAGTCGCTTGACCAGCCTCAACGCCATCGTCCGCGGCTGGGCCGAGTACTACCGGTACACCAGCCTCGTGATGGACATCGAGGAGGTCACGCGCTACGCCTGGCACCGCTATCTCGCCTGGCTGCTGAAGAAACACAAGGGGAGCCGCAAAGGCCAGCTCATCCGGCAGAAGACCCGAGTCCTCCACGGTCGGACTCGTTGGTACGCCGTCGCCGCACATGGCGACCGCGCCATCGAGGCCTACCAGTGGCTGCCCACGCGCCAAGAACTGGCGCGCGAGCGCTACCGGCAGAAGGGCAAAGCGGGCTTCCCGCACCCCTATCTGCCAGACGGCGCGACGGCAGACGAGGATGACAACCGGGGTGCGCAAGGTCCGGACGAACGCATCTACAGCGCGACCATTGGAGCACCTAACCGCAACCAGGACGGTCCACTGGACCTCCACGAGCGAAGGCTCCAGGTCAAGCTGCGCGACGGCTTCCGCTGCCAAGCGTGCGGGACAGGGAGCAATCTCCAAGTCCACCACGCCAAGGGCCTCAAGTCGCACGCGCTGCAAGACCTGGTCACGCTGTGCCGCCCGTGTCACCAAGCCGTACACCGTCTCAGCAACGAAGAACCATCTGATGGAGAGCCGGATGCGCTGAAAGGCGCACGTCCGGTTCGGTGAGAGGGATGGCGCAAACCAGCCGGAGTAATCCGGCCACTGGCGGCGCCGTCCCTACTCAATGCGACCCCGATCCCAGTGGCGACGACGTCAAGTTGACCAAGGACCTGGCCGAAGTCGGCCGGCTGCTCGGCATCGAGCTGCTCGATCACGTCGTGATCGGCTCGGACGGCTGGGTCTCGCTCAAGACCCAGGGCCTCTTCAACTGACCCGCTGAACCCCGCTCAACTCATGCACCCAACGAAAGGACGAGCGATGCTCGACACCCCAGCCACGTCTCCCTCCGGAGACGACACAGGCAGCAAGCTGTACACGATCACGGCGGGCGGCTTCTCCGCCACCTGCGACGCCTTCGCCTCCGACCCCGAGCAGGACCAGCTCTGGTTCATCTCGATGGTCGGCGCCCAGACCTCGCTCAAGGCGATCTGGGCGGCGCTGCTCAACTCGCCGCCGCAGCCGGCCTTCCTGATCAAGGGCGCGGCCGACGACCTGCACGAGGGCGGCTACGAACGCTGCCAGATCCCCGAGGGCAGCATCGGCACCTGGAAGACCAAGCTGGCCCGGCTGCCGCAAGCCGGCGCCTGGCACGCGATGGTGTTCACCCAGATGGCGGAACTCTCGTTCGAGCGCGACGCCTTCCTCCTCTTGACCCCAGACGCCGATGAGGCGCCGGCCCTGCACTGGCGCTTCCTCAACCAGCGCACCGAACTGCCGCTGCACCGCAGCTGGGCCGGCTGGCTCTGGGAGCAGGGTCTGGAGAGCGAAGCGATCCGCCCGCTCAAGTCCGAGGGGCTCCACGCCTGGTACTGCTACCACGACCCGGACCAGCTGGAGCTGGAACTCTCGGCCGCGGTCAAGTACGGCGCGCTCGGGCTGCCCCGCGAGCTGAACGGAGCGGCGGCATGAGTCACCGGTTCGTGACCGTCACGGTCGAGACCCGGGCCGGCGAGGACGAGATCACGGGCGAGGAGATCACCGCCGTCTACAACTTCGACCTGGCCGAGGACGGACCTGAGATCGAAGGAGGCTTCCACGAGGACATCCACGACCACCTGCTCAACCTGCTTGAGCAGTACGGGGAGGAATCCGAGTGACCGAAGCGCCCGACGACAACGAGATCATCGTCACGGTCCGCCTGGGCATCGACGAAACCGCCCGCTGGTGGCTCCAACCCCAGCAGTCCAGCTGGCAGATCGCCCAGATCGCGGCAGACCTCGAAGACCACCTGCTCGGCCTCGTCGAGGCCGACGACCGACGAAAGGACAACCAATGAGACTCGCCGGACAAGCCAAAGGCGGCTACTACCCCACGCCGCCGCGCGTGGTCGACTACGTGCGCACGCTGCTCGCCCCCTATCCCGTCTGGGGCCGGGCCAACCGCGGCAACGTGATCCGTCTGCTCGACCCCTGCTGCGGCCCGGGCGACGCCCTGCGCCAGCTGGCGGGCTCGATGGGGCGCGGCGCGCCGGTCGAGACCTACGGCGTGGAACTCCATAGCGAGCGTGCGCAGCAGGCGGCGGAGCAGCTCGACCACGCGCTCTCAAGCGACCTGTTCCGCTGCTCGATCGCCAACCGCATGTTCAACCTGCTCTGGCTCAACCCGCCCTACGACTGGGACCGGGAGGACAAGCGGGTCGAGCACGCGTTCCTGACGCACTGCACCCGCTACCTGGAGCCCGCCGGCGTGCTGGTCTTCATCATCCCGCGCGCCCAGATCCCCAGGTCGGCGCGCTTCCTGACGACCAACTACGCCCGCGTCCAGGCCTGGGCCTTCCCCGAGCCCGAGGTCGAGTTGTTCAACCAGGTCGTGGTCATGGGCGAGCGCAAGGAGCATCCCAGCCCCGACGCGCCGGCGATGAATGAACTGCTGGCGAGCATCGACGAACTCGCTCCCCTGCGAGCCGACCTGGCGCCCGTGTACGACGTGCGCCACACGCCGCCCGGCGCGGCGATGTTCACCACACGGGTGATCGACTTCTCGAAGGCGGTCGCCGAGGCTCGCGCGCGCGGCCTCTGGACCCAGGACGAGATCACGGACGCCTTCTGGCCGCCCAGCGACCAGAGCACGCGGCCCTTGATGCCCTTGCGCAAGGGCCACCTGGCCATGCTCGTGGCGGCCGGCTTCCTCGACAACCTCGAACTGGAGACCCCGCAATCCCGCGTGCTGGTCAAGGGCCGCACGACCAAGGAGATGGTCCTGGTCCAGGAAGGCGAGACGCACGACGTCTACCGCGAGCAGCTGCAGACCAGCGTGGTCGCGCTCGACCTCGACTCGGGCCGGATCGAACGGATCGAGGCGTAGCAACCCGAGACCAAGCCAATCGCAACCCAGAACCCAGCGCGGCCGGGCGGACGCGCACATCCACCGACACCGCCCATATCCGAAAGGAGACCCGACATGCCCCGACTGAGAGTTCACTACGCCTGCGACCACTGCGGGCACACCTCGTCCGCCGAGTACTTCGACTACCGCTACCACGAGACCGAGGTCGTGCAGGCTCCCTGCGGCGGCTGCGGCTTCATGGCGCAGCACACGCCGAAAAGCGCGGAACGGATCACCGACGAGGACCGGTCAACCCAGCAGCCGTCTCAGCCGACGGCCGAGCGAACGGGCCCGCAGACCTGGCGCCAGTTCTACCAGCACGGCTTCACCCGCTGGGAATGCTCGGGCTGCGGCGCCATCGAGCAATCGCTCGACCTGCCCGGCCCCTGCGACTGCGCCGACTAAACCAAGCGAGCGGGCGAGGGGAACCATCCCTCGCCCGCTCTAAGTCAGATACGGAGACCTGACATGACTGAGACTACCGCTTTCTGCGGCACCTGCCGCAGCACCTTCGATGTGGGGGACCAGAGCCTCACGCCCGACGCCGACGCCCTGCCCACGAATCAGTGCGCGACCTGCGCCCGGCGGGAGGCCCGCGGCGGCCCCGAGCGCGAGTACCCAATGTTCGACGGCGACCGCGTGCGCGACGACGCGCCGACGCGCTGGCGGCCCGACGACCGAGTCGAATTGGTCGACTGGCAGCCCTCGGACCTGGTCTGGCTGGCCGGCGATGCCTGAACCCTCGTCCGGCCTACCGGACTTCAACGCCCAGGTCACGATCGGCCAGGTCCTGACCGCGCTGTTCGAGCTCGGCTGGCACGACCTCGACGACTGCGCCGACCGCGACTTCGCCCGCCTGCTGGCCGAGCGGCTCGAAGCCGTCGCCCCCGAGCGGCAGCTGACGCTCGCGCTCACCGCCTAGACACCAACAGTCCGCCCGACCCGCCGCGCGTGCGGGTCGGGCTCGAACGGAACCCCAACCATGGACCCCTGGAGCAACGACAAGGGCTGCGAGATCTTCTTCGAGGAGCTCGTCGCCATCGACGAATACGGCAACCAGACCGCCGGCCGCAGCTACAGCTGGTGGTGCCGCTGCGGTCTCAACCGAGCCGAGTACGAGCACCTGCCCGAGTGCGTCCGCGACGCCCGGGCCCACATCGAGGAGTAGCCGATCCGTGAACCTCTCAGAGTTCATCGACACCTATAGGGAGGCGATCACGAAGCGGATCGTCCACAGCTACCCACCCCGCTACCGCCCGGCGTCGGACGACCGCCCGATGCCGCCGCTCAAGCGCCGGCCGATGGGCGCCCAGGAGACCGCGATCCGCGGCGCCGCGCTGAGCCTGACCGAGCAGCGCGGCACGACCGTGGTCGGCGAGATGGGCGTGGGCAAGACCTTCATCGGCATCGCCGCCGCCGAGCTGGCCGGCTTCCGCCGTGTGCTCGTGCTCTGTCCGCCCCATTTGGTCGGCAAGTGGAAGCGCGAGATCGAGGAGACGCTGCCCGTGGTCCGCACGGCGATCGCGGACTCGATCACGGACCTCGAGGCGCTGCGCCAGCAGGAGGGCTCCGGTCCCCAGTACGTGGTCATGTCGCACTCGCGGGCCAAGCTCGGCCACCGCTTCCGTCCCGCCTACTGGATGCGGCGGCTCAAGGACGAGGACGGCCAGCCCGTGCGCGACGCGGAGACCGGCGAGTTTGTCACGACCCCAGCCTGCCCCGACTGCACGGCGCAGATCGTGGACCTGGGAGGCGTGCCCGTCTCGCACAAGCAGTTGGACCGCAAGCGCCACAACTGCCCCCGCTGCGGCACGCCCCTGTGGACGGCCGAGGCGCGCCCGGTCCAGACCGTGACGACCGACTACAACGCCGGTCTCGTGGCGCGCCGGACGCCGGGCCAGGGGCCGCGCAAGTACCCCTTGGCCGACTACGTCAAGAAGCA
This sequence comes from Dehalococcoidia bacterium, assembly GCA_965204335.1. Lineage (GTDB taxonomy): Bacteria > Chloroflexota > Dehalococcoidia > Bin125 > Bin125 > Bin125. Next base: position 2,689,683 of record OZ241982.1, read on the forward strand.
CATGCGCGGCTACTTCGACCTGCTGCTCGTGGACGAAGTACACGAGCACAAGGGCCGCGGTTCGGCGCAGGGCGTCTCGGCCGGCATCCTGGCCGACGCCTGCGGCAAGTCGCTGGCGCTTTCCGGGACGCTGATGGGTGGATATGCGTCCACCCTGTTCCACCTGCTCTACCGGTTCTCGCCCGAGATCCGCTCCGAGTTCGGACGCTCGGAGGAGAGCAAGTGGGTCCAGCGCTACGGCTTCCTCGAACAGTCGGTGCGCCACGACCGCGACCCCGACGACCCGACCGAGGACGGCTCGGTCTCGCGGAGGCGCGGCTACCGCAACCAGGTGAGAGAGCGGGCGGGACTGGCGCCCGGGGCGCTGTTCCACATCATCGGCCACTCGCTCTTCCTCAAGCTCTCCGACGTCGCCTCCGGTCTGCCCCCATACGAGGAGCAGATCCAGGTGGCGAAGCTGGACGAGGAGCCGAGCGACTGCGGGTTCTCCCAGGCCTCCGCCTACCAGCGGCTCGCGCTGGACCTCAAGCGCGCCCTGCTGGTCGCCCTCGAACGCGGCTCGCAGCGGTTGCTCTCGACCTACCTGCAGGCGCTCTTGGCCTATCCCGAGGGTTGCACCAGGGGCGAGACCGTCTTCGACCCCGACTCGGGCGAGGTGATCGTGCAGCTGCCGCCCTTGGACGAGGAGCGCGTCTACCCGAAGGAGCAGCAGCTGATCGACCTCGTCGCGCAGGAGCGGCTGGCCGGGCGCCGGGTGCTGGTCTACGCGACCCACACCGGCACGCGCGACATCACCGAACGGCTGGAGTCGCTGCTCACCCGGCACGGCTTCCGCACGGCGGTGATGAAGGCCGACCGGGTCGAACCGAAGCAGCGCGAGGCCTGGGTCGCGAAGCGCGTCGAGCAGGGTCTCGACGTGCTGATCTGCCATCCGCGGCTGGTTCAGACCGGACTCGACCTGATCCAGTTTCCGACCCTGGTCTGGTACGAGACCGACTACTCGGTCTACACCATGCGCCAGGCCTCGCGGCGCAGCTGGCGGATCGGCCAGACCCGGCCGGTCAAGGTCGTGTTCATGGCCTACCGCTCGACCCTGCAGGCCGACGCGCTCAAGCTCGTGGCGCAGAAGCTGCAGTCGTCCCTGGCGGTCGAGGGCGAACTGCCCGAGGACGGCCTGGCCGGCTACGCCGACACCGGCGACGACCTGATGATGGCCCTGGCCCGCAAGCTCGTCTCCGGCGACGCCGACGGCGAGACGGTCGAGGACGTCTTCCAGCAGGCGCAGCAAGTCGCGGCCGAAGCCGAGCAGCTGCTCGTCGACGCCGAGTGGGAGCGGACCGAGCCGGCGCCCGCGTTGGTCGCCGCGCTCCCCTCAGGGGCCGAGCCGGCGGCCGCCGAGCTGGTGCCCGGCGGCGGGCAGCACGGCTCATCCGAACCGCAGCAGTCGCTGTTCAGCTGGGCCGAGTTCTTGGCCGAGCAACCGGAGCCGGAGACCAAGCGAGGACGCCGTCCCGAACCGGCCGGGCCGTCGCTGTTCGATTGGGCGCTCGAACGCGAGCAGCACGGCGCATTGACCGGCGTCGCCGCCGGCTAACCGCACGATCCCCGGAGGCCGGCGTTCCCTGAACGCCGGCCTCCCCGTGCGCTATTCACCCACCCAACCGACACAAACACACAACCAAGGAGAACATCCAATGGCACGCATCTTCGTCTACGACGACCGCGAGTTTCCCGACCCCGATCCCGCGATGACCGTCGACCAGGTCAAAGCGACGCTGAGCGATTTCTTCGGCGAGATCGCCAACGCCTCGGTCACCGAGACCGCCCGAGGCGCGGACACGATCTACGAGTTCCAGCGCCGGGTCGGCACCAAGGGCGCCCCGCCGCCCGCCGCGCTCAGACCGGCGGCGGCGCTGGACCCGCAGTCGCTGGCCGCGCTGTTAATGGGCGTCCCGCCCACCCGACTGCGCATCGTCGAGCTCCAGGCGGACCTCGCGCGGCCCGACGGCTCGCTCGACCTCGACAGGGCCGCCGCCCGGCAGCCCGAGGTCGAGCCGGCCTGCGCCGAGGCGCAGGAGTACGCCCGTTCGACCAGCAGGATGCTGGAGGCGCTGCGATGCCGGCTGCAGCCCCGCCGCTCCTGAGCGCGCTCGCCGCAGCCCTGCTCCGGCGGCCGCCCGCGTTGGTCGAGCTGGTCGCCCAGCTCCGCTTCGCCGACGACTACGCCTGGTTCGCCGGGCTGGTGCAACGCCTGTTCCCGGAGCAGGCGGAGGAGACGCTGGCGGCGCCGCTCGCCAGCGAGCGGGTGGAGCGATTCGCGCGCCTCTTCGAGGAACGCCACTTCCCGCTCTACACGCCGTTCGACGAGTTCTGGGCGGAAGCCTTCGATGAGAACCCGCCCTGGACCTGGCTCAGGCGCGGCGTTCCCTTCCAGCTGATGGGCTTCGGCTACGACGAACTGCACGAGCTCTGGCAGAGCTACCGCCCCGGCGTCTCCGCCCTGGCGCTGCTGGCCCGAGCGCCGGAGCCCTTCTACGAGGGGCTGAACACGGCCTGGCTGGAGTCGGCCGCCGAGCACATCCCCCGCGCAACCCTGCTCCGGGTCCCGGCCGAGGGCGTCCCGCTGGACGAGCTGCGGGCGGCGCTCGGGGGCACGCGGTTCGCGGCGGCCGCCCAGGCGGGCGCCTGGGTCTTCGCGCGGACCGGCAACTTCTTCCTCGACCACAGCTTCGAGGACGACATGTACGACGGCTTCGCCGACCCCTGGGAGGACGAGGCGATCGCCGCCGGTACGGACGAGTGGCGCGAAGCGAAAGAACTGCTCGATGCGGTCGGCCGGCTGACCGACTGGCTGGAGCAGGACCTGCCCGACCGATTCTCAGAGCTGCTCGACTTCGTCCTCGACCGGCTCCCCAACCAATCAGCAAAGGAACCCAACCATGGATCATGAACTTGAGACGACCCGGTGGTCGACGCCGGGCCCCGCCGACCTGCCCCGGGACACGCTCGAGGCGCAGCTGGAGATCTACCGGGAGACGATCCTGCTGCGCGGTTTCGACGGCGACGCGCAGTGGGTCAAGACCGTCTCCGCCGACGAGATCGCGCACGCCCTGACCCGACACCTCGGCTTCTCGTCCGGGCTCCTGCCCCCAGAGACGCTCTGGTGGAACCAGGGCGAGGCCGGACACACGGTCGCCCTCTGGCGGCCGCCGCAGGTCTGGCCGGTCGCGCTGCAGCGGGAGGCGTTCCAAGCGCCCGCCCGGCTGCGGCTGCCGATGCCGGGCCTGGTCTTCGTCTGCTCGCCGCGCCGCGCCCCCTGGGTCTACGCCGCGCTGAGCCGGCCGGCCGACCCCGAGCAGGAACTGTTCCGCGCGCCCGCCTTCAACGTCTTCCGCGACGGGCGGGTCTGCCCCGGCAGCCACCGCTTCCCCGAGGACCCGGCCTTCATCCCGGAGTCCTTCTTCCAGTCCTTCTTCTCGCTCACGGGAGACACCCGGGAGCGCTCGATGCGACACCCCGACGATCTGCACACCCTCTGGGAGGAACTCGATGGAACGACCGACTACCCGACCGACGACCTCGTCGCCCAGTGCCGCGTCGCCGACGCGATCGCCGCGGCCGAGGGCCGGCGCCGGTTCCGCTAGCGGACCCGCCCGAGCGGTGGGGCACCTCGTGCATCACCGCTCCGGCCTGAGCGGCGCGCCCGGGATCGGCTACGACTACGTGCTCGGCTCGGGCGGCCTCTACGTCCAGTCCCGCAGCGACCGGCTCTCGGCGCGGCTGCGGCTCGCCGCCTGTACGGTGCGCGGACTCGCGCCCCTGGACGAGCGGCTGGAACTGCGCCGCGGACCGATCCCGGCCGAGCTGTTCGAGCGCGGCCTCGGCTGGTTTCGGGAGGACCCGGAGACGGAGCGGTTCTTCGCCGTCGGCTGGGACGGACGCGCCTACCGGCTCGTCCTGCCTCCGCAGACCGGGACCGCGACCTCGCTGCGCTACCGGCCGCCCGAGGGCGTGGTCGCCGAGTTCCACTCGCACGGCGGCGCGGTCGCCCGGTTCTCGGCCACCGACGACCGGGACGAACAGGGCTTCCGCATCTACGGCGTCTGCGGACGGCTGGACGCGGAGCGGCCCGAAGTCAACCTGCGCCTGGGCCTCTACGGACACTTCGCCCCGCTCCGTTGGCGGCAGGTGTTCGACGGCCCCGAACCGGGCGTTCGGCTCGTCAACGAGCGGACCCCCGACCAACAGAACCAACAGCAAGGAGACCTCTGAATGCCCTACCACCTGGACAACGCCTTCCTGCTCGACCGGCCCTGGATCACCGTGGTCGGCTGCGGCGGCACCGGCGGCTTCGTCGCCGAAGGCCTCTGCCGGCTCTTCCAGGGACGCGAGGCGACCATCGTCCTGGTCGACCACGACCGGGTCGAACCGCACAACCTGCTGCGCCAGAACTTCACCCCCGAGGACGTCGGGCGATTCAAGAGCCAGGCGCTGGCCGAGCGGCTGGCGCGGGCGTTCAACCGGACGATCGGCTTCTCGGTCCACCCATTCCGGGAACAGGAGGGCGGCTTCGACGGCCGGCCGTTCACCGGACTGCCCGCCTACGGCGACAGCCTCGTCATCGGCTGCGCCGACAACGCCGCCGCGCGGCGGGCGATGGCGGACTCGTTGCCCGGCGACCCCGGGCGCTGGTGGATCGACGCCGGCAACGACGCCGACTGGGGACAGGTGCTGGTCGGCAATCTGGCCGACCCGCGGGAGCGGCAGCGGCCGGCGTTCGTCGACGAGACCTGCTACCTGCTGCCGGCGCCCACGCTCCAGCGGCCCGATCTCTTGACCGCGGTCTCGGCCCGGCCACCCGACCTGGACTGCGCCGCCGCGCTCGATCTGACCGACCAGGACCCGACCATCAACCAGACCATGGCCGCGCTCGTGCTCCAGCTCGTGCGCCGCATGGTCGCCGGCACCTGCCCCTTCATGGGCCTCTACCTCGACCTGGAGCAGGGCACGGTTGTGCCCGCCTACGCCACCCCCGAAGCGGTCGAACGGCTGCTCGGCCCTTAACCGGAACCGGCGCCCTGACGGCGTCGGCACACCTTCCCAGCAACTCAGCAAGCGAACCAGAAAGGACTCACCATGTCCAAGACCGCACCCACCACGCCGGCCGCCGCGATCTGGCGGGATCGACACAGCAGCAAGCGCGGGCATCAGCTCATGACCAGGCAGCTGGCGGCGCAGATCCCTCCGCTCGGCGCCCACGACGAGGTCGCCGACCTCGACGCCGTGCTCGTCCCGGCCAAGCTGTTCAGCCCCTACAGCGGCTGGCGCTGGTACATCGCCGAGTGGGACGCCCGAACCGGGCTCTGCTTCGGCCTCGTCCAGGGCTTCGAGACCGAGCTCGGCTCGTTCGACCTGACCGAGCTGTCCGAGGCGACCGTGCTCGGCGGCGTGCCCGCCGTCGAACGCGACCTCTACTGGAATCCGAAGACCCTCGGCGAGATCGACGCTCGCTAGCACCTGCGCCGGCTCCGCCGACACGGGCGGAACGGCGACCACGGAATGGAGAACCCATGATTGACGAACTCGAACCCCGATGCTCGCGCCCGGACGCCCCGGAGGTCGTCCCCTGCGGCTGCGCCAATGCGCCCCGAGACCCGCTCGCGGCGGAGGCAAACCTGCAGGAACGCGCAGAGCCGACCGAGCCGGCGCCTCCGGCGTCGGCCGAACCGGAGACCGAGGCGACCCCGTCCAATGAGGCGGACGAGCTCAAGCTCGTTGTCTCGATCCGCGCCGGCCGCTCCACGATCGGCGTGCAGCGCCCCGCCTCGGACCCGCACCTGGAGTCGGACGGCGCGCTCGACCTCGCCACCCTGCTGGAGAGGATCCCGGGGGTGCTCGAACGCGCCCAGGCCCGCTGGCGGGACGCGCCCCAGTATCCCGGCTACGTCAGGCCCGCTCCGCCGGCTCGGCGCGGCGGCCAACCTGCATCGCAAGGCGCTGCGCAGGAGTCGGAGACGGCAGCGGCGCAACAGCAAACGCTGCAGCTGTTCTAGGCAGCGGCGCGATCGGGAAGAGACCTGCGCCCGTCCAACACGGGGGAGGATGCCGAATCAGGCGGCATCCTCCCCCGCGTCCCCATCTGTGTCGTTTGTTCTGCGTTTGCGCGCGGACGGCCGCGACAGGTTCGCCATCCGCCAGGCCTTTCCCCGTCGCTGGATGAGCGGCCTCCCCGCTCCGCCCATGTATGCGGCCCTTCGTCGTGTCCGCGAAATCTGCCGGCGGCGGCACGCTTCGGTTCGTAGTGGACTTGTCCTAGCGCTCTTACGCCAGACTGCTCGATCGGGAGTGCCGGTGGAACCACGAGGCTGAGCGCGACCGCAGATACCGCCGGGTCGGCCAGCCGCGTCCGACCATGCTGACCCCCTGCGACGCTCGCCGGCGGATCGGGGGCAGATGGCACGCTCCATTGCGCCGGACCCTCACCCTGGCCCTCTCCCTAGGGCCTGTTGACATTTACAGGAGAATGCGCAATGGGTAGCAGGATTGAGGCCGAGTTGGCACCGTTCATTCTTGTGGGGGCTGAGATTCCTCGGGTAGCTGATTCAGAGTCTCCAGGGCCATTTCTCGTGCCGCTTGAGGAGTCATGGAGAACAGATGAAGGCCTTCTGGAGGAGCTAGCTCAAGAGCAACCAGAACGTGTGCGACTTTACCGGGTTGGCTCGAATGGTCGAACGGTCAAATCCGATGGCTATCAACCTTGTGGGGCCTGCGGTTCGCCAACTAGCCCCGATCTCCGAGTGCGTCAAGAAGAGAATTCAGAAGGTGCTCAGCCTCATCTCGGTGCATGTCGTGAGACCACGACAGACGCCTCTCTCCAGTAGTTGGAAGAGTCGTGTAGATGTTCAGCGTGAATACGCCGACATCAGGCAAGTGAATGATCTCTGTGTCGAATTCGCCCGCTGTCATTCCGTTCCCCCTCCATGTTGTGATGAGTGTCCGAAGAAGTGGCGTTAGGCGCCTCCGTTCCCAGTTCTGACAGTCGCGCTAACCCACTCTGATCGGCCTGTTGTGCTCACCGCCCGAACCTGGACCTCGTAGGTCGTGGCGAGGGCGAGGCCAGTGAGCGTGAACGAATGGCCGCCCGTCACTCTCGCGATCCACCTTCCCCCAGCCGTTGCCCGTGATTGTTTCACGATCGCCGCCGCCGGTCCAGCAGCCACAGCGCCAACCCCAGGATGATCATCGCCGGGATCAGCAGAATCGCCCGGACGCCATAGCAGACTCGGGTCGCCGCTCTGCGCATGGCTGGTGTCTTCGACAACTAGGCAGGCGCCCCGTACAGGATTCCGACCAAGATCTCCCAGATTCTCAAGATCGCAGGCACCAAGAGAATTGCCCTCGGCAGGAACTCGGTGTACAGCGTCCGAATCTGATAGTGGACGGATGGTCGTTCACGCTGGCCAGGCGATCCGCCGATCTCGACGGAGATGTAGGCCTTATACTGAATGTGCGGCACGGCTTCTCGCCTTTGCTGCGGTCAGCGGCGCGCCCCTCTTATCAGCAAGACATCGGGGGTCGCGCCGCTTGTTGTTCGCTCACGTTTTGAACACGACGGGTGGCTTCGTCACCGATTCTTCAATGTCCAGATCTCCATCCTCTCCGAGTTCCGCGAGGGCGCGTGCGTAGATCATTTTTCCCAGAGCATCCCAGAACTCCCTGAAAGTGGATTGGTCCAGGCAGCGGACGTCCGCTTGGGAAAACGGCACAGTGATGCGATGATCGAAGAACGGGGTGCCGTTGAGGTTTGCCAGCGTGTCACCCCAGACCTTGTGCTCAGGTCTGTACAGGGCGTTCGTCCAGGCAGGAGGGGCACCGACCGGAAATGCTTGCCGGAACACGTCTTGAGTCCAAGTTCGACGAGTCACGCCTTGAATCGGCATACCGGCCGCTGCGCAAAGTCCAGTGAACAACGACCTCATTCGCTCTGTCGCAGACGCCGGCACGTAGCGTGAAAAGTGCGCATTCATCGCGTCAGTCGAGTCCCGGCTCGGATCGACGAGGGCGAAATCCTCCGCATATGCCCGACGCACAGCTTCTTCAAGGGCAGCTCGGTAGCTCTCCTCGTACTTCTGGGATGCCAGATTTGAGAGTCGGTCGGTCACTTGCCCGTGGACGGTCACCAAGTCGAGGAACGCCATCGTGTCCCGCACCAAGTGGCGGGCCGATTCGGGAACTCCAGCCATCGCCATCACACTGGCGTCGAAGTAGGGCAGATCGGGGTTGGAGCGGTAGAACTGGATGCAGCCGACGACGTTCGCCGCCGGCGCATATGGTCGCCGTTCTGCGCAGATCTGTGATTCGGTCACTGTTACCTCCCATGTTGTACCGTGAGCAATCATGACGCATCTCATGCTCGACCACAGGCTAACACATCACACAGTCTCACGTCTCGAGCTGATGCACCACCACGTGAGCTGGACGAACGACTCGCAGCGCGAGCCGAGTTTGCAGTACCTCGTGGCGAGGCCGCGGTGCTATTTGAGGTCGGCGAACAGGTTCTCGACCAGGTGGCACGTCCGGTAGCTCTGTTCGTCGTAGGGGATCGGCTGCCGGCGGAGCTTCCTCGACGGGATGGTCGCTACAATGCCCTCTGAGGAGAGCAGAGCGCGGATCGGGTTCGTGTCATACGCCTTGTCCGCGATCAGTTCTTCCGTCTGAACGCCGTCGAGAAGTTCTGGTAGGACGGGATTCTCCGCGGCGTTCCCTGCATGAAGCGAGAACCCCAGCAATCTGCCCTCTCGGTCGACGAGCGCCATGATCTTCGTGGTGAGCCCACCTCTGCCCCGCTCGATTCGTTGTAGATTCTTGGAGGAGTCCGGTGGGCGTCCGCTTATGGGGCGTCACTGCCGTGCTGGTGGACCTTGACGTAGGAACTGTCGACATAGACTGCTCTCACGTCCAACTCTCTATGTGGTCTCGAAGATTTGCTCGAACACGCCCTTATCCGACCATCGGCGGAAGCGCTGGTAGACGGTGTTCCATTTGCCGAAGTCCGAGGGCAGGTCTATCCAGGGTGCCCCCGTGCGAATGACCCACAGGATGCCCTCCAGCGTCTTTCTGTTGTTGTCGCCAGTGCGACCCGGATCACCGGTTCGCCCAGGCAGTAGGGGTTCAGTCTCTTTCCACTGGCGATTTGTCAACCTGTAGCGAGGCATTTCCCCCTCTTTTCGCTAGGGCAAGAGCTAGAGGGACGAGAAATGAATGTCAACAGCGCCTGAGGGAGAAGGTGAGAGCCTGCCCGCACGCAGCTCGCCCCTGGGTTGAACAGACGGCGTGAGGGTGTGTTTCTCACCGCTAGTCGGGCGTTCCGCTCCCTGTGAAGACCTGTATGGGATCCCCGTTGCCGGAAGGGGGCCTCAAGAACACCCGGACGTCGTACGAGATCCCTGATTTCAGGTTGTTGATCGTGAAGCTGGGGTAGTGGCCCGGCCAGCTCAAGTAGTAGTGCCGCTGCCAGTAGCTGTCGCTTGACTCCTTCCACTCGACGATGTAACCGGTCCAGGCGCCCGGGAACCGGTCCCTCCAGCGCAACTTGAGCTGGTTTTCGCTCTCCGTGACCGTGAAGCGCCAGAGATCCACTCCGGCAACCGTCTTGCCGCCGCTGCCCTCCGGGAATCTCGGGGTTACCTGACTGCTCGGAATAGCCGACCCTGGACTGGGTCCTAACGCGTTCACCGCCCGGACCGAGTAGGTGTACCCCGTTCCGTTCTTGAGGCCCCTGATAGTCAGGATGGTGGAACCGGCAGAGCTGCCCGGGATGTCTCTCCATATCTCAGTACCGGGCGGAGCGGTGGCGACCTGGTACTTCTCGATGGTCGGGTCGTTGGGGTTGAAGACGTAGACCACGATCTTGCCGTTGCCGGCCTCGACATGGTTGATCCGCGGCCTGGCCGGCACAGTGGTGACCCCACGGGGGACCGGCTTGGCATCCGCGCTGGAGGCAATGCCGTTTCTGTTGCCCACCGCCCGGACGAGAAACCGGTACTTGGTCCCGTTCTGCAGGCCGGTCACCGTATAGGACGTCCGGTTGGTTCCGCTCGGCCCGCTGTTCGGGATGTCCTGCCAGCGGCCGCCTGTTGACTGCATGACGGGCCGGTACGCGACCTGGTACTTCGTGATCGAGGCGTCGCTGGGGTCGTCCCAGTTGAGCGTGACCTGCCCGTCGCCCGCCGTCGCCGTGAGACCCGTCGGCGCGGCCGGCCTGTCGGAGACCGTCCCACGGAGCGTCAGCGTCGTGGCGTGGGTGTAGGTGTTGGCGAGCGCATTGTGGGCTTTGTCCACGCTGGCCGTGCGGACTTCCACCTTGAACGGTCCGTTGTCCGACGCCCTCACCGTGTAGAGGCACACGTAGACGTTGGTGTTGGTCGCGTGGTTGGGTTTGCACTTCCCGCTGCTCAGCGTGTCGCCGTTGTTGAGGATGTGGTACCGCGTTTGAGTGTTTCCGATGAAGTAGTAGATCACGGGCCGCGACGCCGCATTGCTTGCCTTCACGTGGTGCATGTTCTCAGAGAAGGTCACCTTCGTGTAGATGGTCGCGCCCGCCGCCTGCGTCCCCGTGAGTGCATTCGAGAGCGCCGCATCGCTGTAGTAGCCGGTCGAGCCGGCGGTCACCGTCGGCCTGACCGCCTCCACCTTGTGGCTGCTGCTCGCCGCGATGAGGGAGTGGGTCCGCGTCGCGTCGTTGTTCGAGCCGTCCGTGATCGAGGCGCCCGAGGGCAGGGTGATCCTGTTCGCCGCGACGCTGATGCCGTCGGTGTCCGCGTCGCCCGCTTGAACCTGGTATCGGCACACCAGATTCTTCTTCGCGGCGCCGGCATCGTGCTCGCGCATGCAGCTCGCCGACCTGGCCTCCGACCCCACCGTGATCTCCAGCTTCGGCGTCCCGGTGACCTCGATGTCCTCGGTGAACGTCGCCGTGACCCTGATCCAGTCGTCGATCCCGTAGGCGGTCTGGCCCGCGAGTAGGCTCGACGTGACGGCGATCGTCGAGATCGTCGGCTTGACCCCGTCCACCTTGTGGCTGCTCTGGAACATGATGGCGGTGTAGGTGAGGGTCGCCGGGTTGGCTGAAGCGTCTTTGATTGTCGCCGCCGGGTTCGTCGGCAGCGTCAGCATGTTCGCGACGACGCTGATGCCGTTCGCGTCCACGTCGCCGGCCTGCACCGTGTAGGTGCATTCCAACTGCTTCTTCGCGGCCCCGGTGTTGCCCTTGCGCGCGCAGTCCGCCGACTTGACCGCCGCCCCCACCGTGATCTCCAGCTTCGGCGTGCCCGTGACCACGATGTCCTCGCTAAAGGTCGCCGTGACCTTGATCGCGTCGCCGATCTTGTAGGCGTCCTGGCCCGAGGGCACGCTCGACGTGACCGCGATCGTGGTGATGGTCGGCTTGACCCCGTCCACCTTGTGGGCGCTTTGGTTCGTGATCGCGGAGTGGGTCCGGGTCGCGTCGTTGTTCGAGCCGTCCTTGATCGTCGCCGCCGGGTTGGTCGGCAGCGTCAGCTTGTTCGCCGCGACGCTGATGCCGTCGGTGTCCGCGTCGCCCGCGGTCACCGTGTAGCTGCACTCCAACTGCTTCTTCGCCGAGCCCGTGCTGCCCTTGCGTGAGCAGTCCGCCGACTTCGCCGCCGTCCCTACGGTGATCTCAAGTTTCGGTGTGCCGGTGACCACGATGTCCTCGTTGAACGTCGCCGTGACCTTGATGTCGTCGCCGATCTTGTAGGCCGCCTGGCCCGTCGGGACGGACGAGCTGACGGCGATCGTGGAGATCGTGGGGGCGGTCGTGTCGAGCACCTCGTCGTCGTCCACCGCGACCGTCACGTCGTCGATGCTGACCGACGCGTAGCCGCCACCGGTAGCGCTGTGCGTCACCGTCACCGACTCGTCCGCTGCGTCGGGGTCCTGGACGCCGGTGACCGTGACCGTCTGCGGCGTCGACCAGTTCGAGGTCGTGAAGGTCAGCTTGTTGTTCGACGCCGACGTGCTCACCGTGACCGCGCCCGTGTCGCCGCTCGTCGGCGTGATCACCACGTTCGCCGTGGGCTCGCTGTCGAGCTTGACCGTGTAGGTCGCGGTCGCGCCCTCATTCACGGACACGTCGGTCGCCGAGACCGTGACGCCCGCAGTGTCGTCGTCGTTCACGGTCAGCGTGACCGCGTCCGGCGCGGTAACCAGTGCGCTCGTCGTCGCCCCCGTGATCGTGACCGTCGCGTCGGGGGCGTCGACATCGTTGTCCTCCGCGGTGATGGTCACCTCGTTGCTCTCGGTGCCGGTCGACGGGATGGTGAGCGTGGTGCCGCCCAGGTTCGCGACGCCCGAGGCCGGGTTCAGGGTCAGCGTGATCGCCACCGCCGCGCTCGGCGCGCTCGGCAGCGTGGCCTTGATCTTCGCCGAGTTGCCCGAGCCGCTCTCGTTGATCGTCGTCGGCGTCAGCGTCAGCGTCACCTTGGGCTTCGCCGGCTCGGCCTGGATGGTCTGGCTCCAGAGGTCGCTCTTGCTGTTGCCCGCCGCGTCCTCGGCGTAGACGCAGACTTTCTTGCCCAGCGAGGTCGACGGCGGGGTGTAGCTGAAGTTGACCGACGCCTTGGGCGTCGCCTCCGTGGTCAGGTTGGCGGCGCCGATCTCCGTGGCCGTGTCGCAGCCTTCCGCGTTCGTGGCGCTGCTCGCCACCACAATTGCCCCGTACTTCTTGACCTTCGCGTGCGTGTCCGTGAGCGTGATCGTTGAGGCCGTGCTCAGCCGCGGCTTGGCCGGGCTCGCCGGGAAGGCGATGCCCGGGTCGGTGGCGTCCACCTTGTGGGCGCTCTGCGCCGTGATGGCGGTGTAGGTCAGCGTCGCGGCGTTGGCCGAGCCGTCCTTGATCGTGCCCGTGAGCTTACCCGCCGCGACCGCGATCCCGTCGGTGTCCGCGTCGTCCGCCGCCACGGTGTAGCTGCAGACCAGCTTCTTCGCGTCGTCCCCGGTGCTCCCCTTCTTCGCGCAAGTCGCAGACTTCTCCGTCCCGCCGATGTCGATTTTCAGCGTCGGCGAGCCGGCCAGCGTCAGCGCCTCGCTGAACGTCGCGGTGACGGCGATCGTGCTGTCCTTCCGGTACCAGCCGCCCGGACTCGCCGGCGGAGTCGAGGTGATGCTGATCGTGGAGATCGTCGGCTTGACCCCGTCCACCTTGTGGGCGCTCTGGGTCGTGATGGCGGTGTAGGTCCGCGTCGCGTCGTTGTTCGAGCCGTCCTTGATCGTCGCCGCCGGGTTGGTCGGCAGCGTCAGCTTGTTCGCCGCGACGCTGATGCCGTCGGTGTCCGTGTCGCCCGCCTGCACCGTGTAGGTGCATTCCAGCTGCTTCTTCGCAGCGCCGCTCGCCCCCTTGCGCGCGCAGTCCGCAGACTTGGCCGCCGATCCCACCGTGATCTCCAGCTTCGGCGTGCCCGTGACCACGATGTCCTCGTTGAACGTCGCCGTGACCTTGATCGCGTCGCCGATCTTGTAGGCCGCCTGGCCCGAGGGCACGCTCGAGGTGACGGCGATTGTGGAAATGGTCGGCCCGGTGGTGTCGGCCGCCTGCGGGGTCACCGCGGTGGTCGCGTCGGACTCCGGGCTGTTGCCGGTGGCATTGACGGCGCGGATGCGGAACAGATACGCCGTCCCGTTTGAGAGGCTCGTCACCGTGTACGACGTCGCGTTCGTCTCGCCCGACGCGCTGGTCGGGATGTCCGTCCAGGTCGTCTCCCAGGCGGTCGAACCCGCCTTCTTCTGGTACTGGTACTTCGTGATGCTCGCGTCGCTGGGGTCGTCCCACGACAGCGACACCTGGGCATCGCCCGCCGTCGCCGACAGGCCCGTCGGTTTCGCGGGCACGTCGTCGTCATCCACCGACACCGTCACGTCGTCGATGCTCACCGACCCGTAGCCGCCGCCGGTTGCGCTGTGCGAGACCGTGATCGACTCGTTTGTCCGGTCGGTGTCCTGGACGCCGGTGACCGTGACCGTCTGCGGCGTCGACCAGTTCGACGTCGTGAAGGTCAGCTTGTTGTTCGTCGCCGCCGTGCTCACCGTTACCGCAGCCGTGTCGCCGCTCGTCGGCGTGATCACCACGTTGGCCGTGGGCTTGGTATCGAGTTTCACCGTGTAGGTCGCGGTCGAACCCTCGTTGACCGAGACGCTGGTCCGCGAGAGCGTGACGCCCGCAGTGTCGTCGTCGCTCACGGTCAGCGTCACCGAGTCAGGCGCGGTCGCCAGCGTGCTCGCCGTCGCGCCCGAGATCGTGACCGTGGCGTCGGGGGCGTCGACATCGTTGTTCTCCGCGGTGATGGTCACCTCGTTGCTCGCGGTGCCCGTCGACGGGATGGTGAGCGTCGCGCCGCTCAGGTTCGCGACGCCCGAGGCCGGGTTGAGCGTCAGCGTGATCACGACCGCCGCGCTAGGCGCGCTCGGCAGCGTCGCCTTGATCTTCGCCGAGTTGCCGGAGCCGCTCTCGTTGATCGTCGTCGGCGTCAGCGACAGCGTCACCTTGGGCAGTGTCGGCTCGGCCTGGACGGTCTGGCTCCAGAGGTCGCTCTTGCTGTTGCCCGCCGCGTCCTCGACGTAGACGCAGACCTTCTTGCCCACAGAACCCGACGGCGGCGTGTAGGCGTACGACTTCGTGGCGACGGGCGTGGCCTCGGTCGACACGGTGCCACCGCCTGAGGTGATCTCCGCCGATGTGTCGCAGTTCGCCGCCGTGCCCGTGCTGCCGTCGACCACGATCGCGCCGTACTTCTTGATCTTCGCGCCCGAGTCGCTGAGCGTGATCGTCGAGGCCGTGTTCAGCTGCGGCTTGGCCGGACTCGCCGGGAACGCGATCCCCGGCTTTTTCGCGTCCACCTTGTGACTGCTGCTCGCCGTGATGGCGGTGTAGGTCAGCGTCGCGGCGTTGGCCGAGCCGTCCTTGATCGTGCCCGCGAGCTTGCCCGCCGCGACCGCGATGCCGTCGGTGTCTTCGTCGTTCGCCACGACCGTGTAGCTGCACTCCAGCTTCTTCGCGTCGTCGCCCGTTGTGCCCTTCTTCGCGCAGGTCGCCGACTTCTCGGCGCCGCCCACGTCGATCTTCAGCGTCGGCGAGCCGGCCAGCGCCAGCGCCTCGCTGAAGGTCGCGGTGACCTTGATCACATTCCCGGACTTGTACCAGCCGCCCGGACTCGCCGGCGGACTCGATGTGATCGAAATCGTGGAGATCGTCGGCTTGACCCCGTCCACCTTGTGGCCGCTCTGGGCCGTGATGGCGGAGTGGGTCCGCGTCGCGTCGTTGGTCGAGCTGTCCTTGATGGAAGCGCCTGTCGGCAGGGTGAGCTTGTTCGCGACGACGCTGATGCCGTCTGTGTCCGTGTCGCCCGTGGCCACCGTGTAGGTGCACTCCAGCTGCTTCTTGGCGGCGCCGGTATCACCCTTGCGCGCGCAGTCCGCCGACTTCGCCGCCGACCCCACCGTGATTTCGAGTTTCGGCGTGCCCGTGACCACGATGTCCTCGTTGAAGGTCGCGGTGACCTTGATGTCGTCGCCGATCTTGTAGGCCGCCTGGCCCGACGGGACGGACGAGGTGACGGCGATCGTGGAGATCGTCGGGCCGGTCGTGTCGGCAGGCGCCTGCGGCGTCACCGGCCCGGCCGCGTCGGACTGCGGGCTGTTGCCGGTGGCATTGACGGCGCGGATGCGGAACCGGTACGCGGTGCCGTTCGAGAGGCTCGTCACCGTGTACGAGGTTGCGTTCGCCTCCCCCGCCGCGCTGGTCGGGATGTCCGTCCAGGAGGTCTCCCAGGCCGCAGACCCCGCCTTCTTCTGGTATTGGTACTTCGTGATGCTCGCGTCGCTGGGGTCGTCCCACGACAGCGCCACCTGCGCGTCGCCCGCCGTCGCCGACAGGCCCGTCGGCTTCGACGGGGCGGTGGCGGCGGTCTCGTCGTCGTCAACCGCGACCGTTACGTCGTCGATGGTCACCTGGCCGTAGCCGCTGCCCGAGCCGCTCGCCGCGTGCGAGACCGTCACCGACTCGTCGTCGGCGTCGGTGTCCTGGACGCCCGTCACCGTCACCGTCTGCGCCTGCGACCAGTTCGAGGTCGTAAAGGTCAGCTTGTTGTTGGTCGCCGCCGTGCTCACCGTGACCGCGCCAGTGTCGTCGCTCGTCGGCGTGACCACCACGTTCGCCGCAGGCTTGGTGTCGAGCTTCACCGTGTAGGTCGCGGTCGAGCCCTCATTGACCGACACGTCGGTCGGCGAGACCGTGACGCCCTTGGTGTCGTCGTCGGTCACGGTCAGCGTTACCGCGTCAGGCGCGGTCACCAGCATGCTCGTAGTCGCCCCGGAGATCGTGACCGTGGCGTTGGCCTTCGCGTCGACGTCGTTGTCCTCCGCCGTGATGGTCTCCTCGTTGCTCTCGGTCGCGTTGGCCGGGATGGTCAGCGTCGCGCCGCTCAGGTTCGCGACCCCAGAGGCCGGGTTCAGAGTCAGTGTGATCACTACCGCCGCGCCCGGCGCGCTCGCCAGCGTCGCCTTGATCTTCGCGGAGTTCCCCGAGCCGCTCTCGTTGATCGTCGTCGGCGTCAGCGTCAGCGTCACCTTGGGCTTCGCCGCGACCGTCCCCGAGGTCGGATACGCGTCGCTGGTCCGCGACTCCGCGTAGCCGTCGTCGTCCTTGAAGGACACCTTGACCTTGACCTTCTTGCCGGCGTCCGCCTCGACCAGCACGTAGGTGCTCGACGTCGCGCCCGAGATGTTCGTCGGGTTGCTGCTGCCGTCGCTGTCGACCCGGATCCACTGGTAGGTCCAGGCGAAGCCCGCATTCCCGGCGGTCGCCTTCGTTATCCCGTTCGTATCGGCGATCGTGCCCGTCGCCGCCGTCAGCGTCTGGCCGACCGTCGCCGTGCCGCTAATCGTCGGCTTGCCCGTCGCCGCGCTGTTCGCCGGCCGGCGCGTCACCGTGACTGTGTAGGTCTTCTTGGTGCCGTCCTCGGCCGTCACCTCCACCTTGATCGCGTTTTCGC
The DNA here is from genome assembly GCA_965204335.1 of Dehalococcoidia bacterium. Classification (GTDB taxonomy): domain Bacteria; phylum Chloroflexota; class Dehalococcoidia; order Bin125; family Bin125; genus Bin125. Next base: position 2,706,749 of record OZ241982.1, read on the forward strand.
CGTCAACCAGCGCGATCGCCGCGCTCGCCGAACCGCTCGTCACCGTCGCCAGACTGCCCGCCTTGCCCACCTTCACCGTGGCGTTGCTGTCGGCCACCGTCGGCGTCAGCTTCACGTGCCCGACGTTGCTCGCCACCGTCGCCGTATAGGCAATTGTCGCCGCCGCGAAGGTCGACGGGGTGAGCGTCAGCGCCGTGAAGGTGCTGTTGTCCGTGCTGCTGGTCGCCGTCAGACCGCTCAGGTTCGCGTCCGACGACTGCGCCCGCTGCGCGATGGTGTTCGACCCTGTCGGGTACGCGTCGCTGGTCAGCGTCTCCGCCCAGCTGTCGTCGTCCTTGAAGGACACCTTGACCTTGACCTTCTTGCCCTGGTCCGCCGCGACCAGCACGTAGGTCTTCGACGTCGCCCCCGAGATGTCCGCGTCCGTGCCGCCGGACACCCGCACCCACTGGTAGGTGTAGGCGAAACCCGCGTCGCCGTTGTCCGCCTTGGTCAACCCGTTCGTGTCGGCGATCGTGCCTTTCGCCGCTGTCAGTGTCTCGCCCACCTTGGCCGTGCCGCTGATCGACGGCTTGCCCGTCGCCGACGTGTTCGCCGGCCGGTTGACGTCGACGAATTGCGCTGTCAGGTTGGTGAACCCCAGATCGACGTCGTCGTATCCCGCAACCTCGATCGTGTAATCGCCGGCGGCAAGCGTGACGCTGATCGTCTCCTTGGTGGGCTCGCGGTTACTCCCCGATGCGGAATCGTTCTCATCCTCGCAGCCGTCCACGGTGGCCGGGCTCCCCGTGCGCCCGTGACCGTTCAGCAGGCACAGGATGACATCGCTGGTGTTGGCTCCCAAGGCGCCGCCCGTAACCGAGATCGTCGCCACCGAGCGCTGCGCCAGGGTGAACCAGTAGTACTGCGCCTTCGCGCCGCTCTCGCTTTCGTCGTTGCTCTCGCTCGCCTTGCATGTGGACAGGTAGGTTGCCGCGCTGACCGAGCCGCCGGCCGGCAGCGGCTGCACACAGCCTCCCAGTGTCGCTTGCGGCGTCGCCGGGCCCGCCTCGTCGGACTGCGGGCTGTTGCCCAGGCTGTTCACCGCACGCAGACGGAACCGGTACTCGGTCCCGTTGGCCAGGCCGGTGAACAGGTGCTCGACGGTGCTCCGGCCGCTGCGCGGAACGTCCATCCATCTGCCCCAGCGGGCCGCACCCGTCTTCTGCCGGTACTGGTAGCGAGTGATGGTCAGGTCATCCGGGTTCGTCCAGGACAGCGTGACCTGCCGGTTGCCCGCCGTCGCCGACAGCCCCGTCGGCTTCGCCGGCTTCTGGGTGGCGGTCGTATCCGGCTTGAGAAGCTTGACGGTGACGCTGGAGTCCTTGGCGGGATTCGACCATGCATCCGGCAGGGTCCACTTGTAGTTGTTAGAGACGTCGTTGTCGGTGTTCCCCCTGCTCGCATCGCTGAAGTTGAAGGTGTGCGAGCCGACCTGAAGCTTCAGGATGCTCAAGTCGCTATCGGGGAAATCCCGGTCGAGCGTCAGGTGGATTCTTCCGTTGCCGCTCGACGCCCATCGGATGCTCTCGACCGTGTAGTCCGTGCCGTCCAGGGTGAAATCGTCGTCACTCAGGCTGCCATAGCCGCAGTAATCGTTTCCTGCGCCCGAGCAGTAACCGTGTCCTCCTGTACTATGTTCGCCCACCGTCAGCGTGGCGGTCCAGACCTCGGTGTCTTGGGTGCTTTGACCCTGAAACTGCAGAGGCGCGGGCTTGATCGGCGTATTGGCGTCCTCGATGCCTGTCGCCTGCTCGGCCTTGACCGGCTGGGCCACGGTGATCACCGGCGAGAGCGCGTAGAGCGGGTACGTTTCGGTCGATGCCCCGGCGCGGGGCGAGGACAGCGCCAGCCCCGCGGTCCCCAGATCGCCGAGCCGCACCTCGGCCGCGCCCGCGTGGCGCAGGCCCGACTTCAGCCCGGCCTTGTTGCCGCCCGTCCAGACCAGCCCGCCATAGCTACTTCCGGTCTCGGTCTGGCCGCTGACCGAGTCCCACGACTTGTCGTAGAGGTCGGCGTAGTCGTCCGCGACTTTCGCCCCGCCCAGCCAGTGGACGGAGACGCCCGTCCCCGTGGTCGCGGTGTTGTCGCGCGCGTCGACGCTGGCGGTCGAGATCAGGGCCCGAAACCGCCCGCTGAATCCGGCCAGGTTCGAGTTGCGGCCCGCCGCCGCCTGGACGTGCGCGTTGTAGTCGGCGATCTCGGAGGATGAGGCGTCCCGACTGGTCGAGGTGACGAACAGCAGGCGGAAGCTCTGGCCCGGTCCAATCCCGTCGGGAATCAGCGGCCAATCCGAGGGAACGGTCTGGGCCGCAGGCGACTGCGCCCGCGCCGAATCAGGGGCGGGCGCTCCGATCAACGCCGCGCACGCCCCCGCGAACAAGGCCAGCAGGAGCAGCAGCGGCAGCCGTCCGACGCGCCGCGATCGCAGCCCCCGCATCACCCGCTCCAGCCGCTTCGGCAGCGCCGCCCGGTCGTGGGGGGGGGGGGGGGGGAGTTGGTCGGCGCGCCGCGTCGGTTCATCGCTCAGCAACCTCCAGGAACATCATCCGCCGCGCGGGCAAACCCGCCTCAATCTCCGTGACGATCCAACCCGTCCAACCAGAGGATACACGTCAAGTGACTGTCACTGTTCATTAGGTGACCTATTGGTGATACACAGGTGATCAAATGTCGGGCCCGCGCCCGAGGTCGCTAAAACAGCGGGATCTTGGCCAGCGAGTGCGTGAGCGGCTCCGCCTCGCCGTCCGCCACCGTCGGCGCGTCGAGTCGCTGCCCGCCGTACAGCTTGAACCAGGCTTCGCGGTTGGGCGGGTCCACGGCGATCAGCGCGAACGACGGTTCGGTGTAGAGCGCCAGCCGCCGGAAGCGGTAGCCCTCCGGCGTCTCGCCGTCGTCGGCGGCGCCCAGCCGCAGCGCCCAGGAGGCGATCCGCGACGCGTTGTGGGTGATCGCGCTGGAGGTGATCTGGTAGACCCGGTTGCCGTCGTCGTCCTCGATCGAGAACAGGGCCGAGGCGTGCACGTCGCCGCTCAACACGCCCACCTGGACGCCTCGCCCGGCGGCGGCGAACAGCGCCGTCATCAGCGCCGCCCGCTCGTCGTCGTGCAGCTCGTGCTCCCAGGAGTCGCGCAGATCGTCGCCCAGGCCGCCCAGGTGCTCGTCGAGGCCGACCACCGAGGCGCGCGTGTGCAGCACCGGCACGGCCGAGACCACGAACGCGAACGGGGTCTCGGCCGGGTCGAGCGCCGCCGCCCAGGCGGCGAAGCGCTCGAACTGCTCGCGCCCCAGGATGCGGTGGCCGGTCCGGGAGATGTCGCGCTGACCGCGTCCGTCCAGCACGTAGAACGCGCACCCGCCGCGCTTGAAGGAGTAGTCGTAGACGCCGGCGCCGGTGGCCGGGTTGTGGCTGTGCTGGTACTCGGCGTAGGTCCGCTGCGCCGCGCCGGCCATGCGCCGGACCAGCGTCAAGCCGTCCTCGTAGCTCAGGCCGCGCTCGCGGTAGTCGGGCAGCAGTTGGGCCAGACCGTCCTGGTCGCTCTCGGGGTCGAAGTAGAGCGAGCCCCAGCCGTCGGCGATCTCGTGATCGTCCCAGATCATGTAGGTCGGGAACGAATCGAAGACCCGCTGCAGGCTCTCGAAGCCCCAGTAGCCGCGATAGACGTCGCGGTACCAGCTCAGCATCGCCTCCGCGTCGGGCAGCAGGCGGTCGCCCTCGCGGGCCATCCGCCGGTTGAGGTACTGCCAGATGTTCAGCGTGTCGACGCCGTCGCTGTAGACTTGGTCGCCGCCGGCGATGACCAGGTCGAGCTCGTGGCTGTGGCGCTGCAGCGCGGCGTCGAGGAAGTCCCACATGTCGATGCTCGGCGCCTCGGTCCGCTTGCGGAACAGGCCGTTGACGGCGAAGGGCATGTGGCAGGAGAGCAGCGCAAACTGGAACGGCCGCTGCTCCGACTCGTCGGGCGGGGTACGGAAACCTCGCAGCCGGTTGTGCCCGAGGATCATGCAGCCGCGATCGCGGTCGAGCAGCGCGTAGCCGTAGCCGGTGTCGGGCTGCAAGCCGTCCACATCGATCACAACGGTCGTATCCGACGCGTAGTCGGCGACCTCGACCTCGCGCCTCTGGACGGGCGACAGCGCCGCGTCGGCGTCGTCCGGCTCCATGGGCACCGCGGCGAGCGCGAGCCGCAGCGCCGCTTCTCCGCCGTGGGCCTCGACGGCCCGCTCGCGCTCGTACACGAACAGGCTGAAGCTGCCCGGCTGACCGGTGCGCAGCCAGAGCCGCACCGTGCTCGACGTGGCGTGCCCGACGATCGCCCCGACCCGCAGGCGCGCGTTGGGCCAGGGCCGGTCGGTCTTGAAGACGAACGATTCGGGCGAGTGCGCAGGTTCAGCCATGTCTGCCTCCCTACCGCCGTTGCCGGCCGCAGCTCTCATTCGCTTGCTTTGTGCTCAACCAGGACCTCGCTGATCACCTGAGCGGTCGGAATGAAAATCTTCCGATCATCCGCATCCAGCACGACGTGCATCAGCGTGATGTCGGCGATCGTCCCCGAGTTGCCGTCGATCGTGACCTGGTCGCCCAGTCCGATCGGCCGGCCTATGGCGAGGAAGATTCCGGCCACGGTGTTGCCCATCACGGTCTGCGCGGCGAAGCCGGCGATCACGCCGGCGAAGCTGCCCATCGTCAGCGCCGCCGCGACGTTGTCGGTCAGCAGCGAGACGAGGAAGGAAAACAGCAGCCCGTAGCCGACCAGGCGGGCGATCACCCGCAGGGCGCCGGCGACCTCCGCCGAGATGCGCCGCCGGGCGACGGCGTACACCCACCTGGTCGCGGTCTGGACGGCCGGTATGCCCAGCAGCAGGGTCAAACCGAGCGAGACGTAGTCCTTGTACGGCGCCAGGAAGCCGAGCCGCCCATCCGCCTCTATCCGCTCCGTCAACAAGAGCAGCACGACCAGTCCGACCGAGAGCGCGAGCGTCAGCAGCAAGAGCAGCGTTCGGGAAGCCAACGTGCTGGGCCGATCCGTGCGCTCGCTCATCACCCATTGCCTCCAGATCGGTACGCGACCTTCTGGTCACCGCAAATGCTACCCACTGGTCACAGATTAGGTCTCCTTCCGCTTTGCTCACACTCGGCGGTACTCGGTTGCCGGTCTCGCGCTCGGCCGGAGGTTGGCTTCCTGCAGGCGGTGGCCGCGCCGTCTGCGGACCGGGGGTGGCGACGATCCCGCGTGACGTTCTTGCCGCTTCGAGCGCAGATCAATGTCGCCCGGTGAGACTGTCTTCTATGAAGGTCATTCGGATTGCAAGGCCGACGTGGCGGCCTGCGGGTCTGGCTCTACCGTGGAGGCCTCCTGTCTCGGTTGCTGGCGGCGCTGGTCGCGGCGACGCGTCCTGCCCTGACCACCTGCTGGGAGTACCTGTTGACCGCGCTTCTATTCGCACTCGTATGCGGGCCGCGCTGGGCCCGGTGCAGGATGGACAACCTGTCTCCAGGGTGTGGGCGCTGCAATCTTCTATGAAGGTCATTCGGATTGCAAGGCCGACGTGGCGGCCTGCGGGTCTGGCTCTACCGTGGAGGCCTCCTGTCTCGGTTGCTGGCGGCGCTGGTCGCGGCGACGCGTCCTGCCCTGACCACCTGCTGGGAGTACCTGTTGACCGCGCTTCTATTCGCACTCGTATGCGGGCCGCGCTGGGCCCGGTGCAGGATGGACAACCTGTCTCCAGGGTGTGGGCGCTGCAATCTCAGAACCGCCCTCGTGGGGGCCGACAGTCTCCGCAGTCGCCCGGGTATCGGCATCGCTCGCATCCTCAACGGCCACCGGACCGGATGGTGCCCGGCTTCGCTGTTAGTCAACCGCCGCCGGCTGAGCCCGGCGCAACGGTTCGTAGACTTCGCCCGTCTTCCAGAGCGCCAGCATCAGCACGGCCAGCCGTCGGGCGACGGCGATGACGGCGCGCTTCTTGGCGTTGCCGGCCCCTGAGCCGGCGTAGCGCAGGCCCCAGCGGCGCAGGTCCGAGTCCGGCCCGAAGGGGCCGAGGATGTAGTGCGCGGCCTGGACCAGCAGGCGGCGCAGGTTGCCGTCGCCCTGCTTGGTGATCCGCAGCTGGGGCCGGCGCTCGCCCGAGTCGCGGCGTCGCGGGGTGAGGCCCAGGTAGGCGCCGACCAGGCGGTTGCGTGGGAAGCGCTGGGGGTCTTCGATGGTCAGGACGAAGCTGAGCGAGGTCAGCGGGCCGACGCCCGTGATCTGCTGCAGGGTTCGGGTCTCCGGATAGCGCTCCGCGATCTGCCCGATCATCCGTTCGGCGCGGCCGATCTCGGCGCTGAGCTGTTCGATCTGACGCAGCAGGGGCGCCAGCGCGGGACCCAGCTCCTGGGGGACCTCGGCCGGAACCACGCGGTGAAAGGCGCGTGCGGTGCAGCTGGGCAGGGCCGCCCCCCAGGCCTTGACCGCGCCCCGCACATGGTTGATCAAGGCGGTCCGGGCGCGGACCAGGGCGTCCCGGCTGCGCAGCGCCTGGAGGTCGGCCTGGGCTCGGCCGCCGCGGTGTTGGATCGGCGCCAGCAAGGCTGGGTCGAAGCGTCCGAGCCGGGCCAGCTGCTCGGCGTCGGAACGGTCGGTCTTGTGCTGGCTGCGGGCGATCAAGGCGACCTGTCGGGGGTTGGCGACGATCACCTCGTGGCCCCGCTCGGCGAACCAGCGGCTCAACCAGGGTGAACGCGGTCCCACCTCCAGGACCACCCGCAAGCGCGGCCAGGCGGCCAAGGCCCGGTCCAGATCGGCGGTCGTCGTGCGCACCCGCTCGGCGCGCAGGATCCCGCCCTCGCCGTCCAGCACGCAGACGTGGCTGTGACGGTCTCCGACATCGATCCCTACCGTCGGCGCGTCACGGTTCTCCTGCGCTGCCGGTTGCGTCGCTGCGTTAGGCTTGGTCACGGTCGTTCTCCTGCCTCGTTCTGGCTCAAGCGAGTCGTCCCGGACCCCTTGAGACTGTCTCACAAGTCGGATGCAGTATCCCCTCCGAGGAGGAGACCGACCTTCATCCCATCTCAGAAGTCGGACACGAAGAAGGGGCGGGGTCGAATGACCCCGCCCCCTCGTTGAGCGCTTGGCTCTTGGTCGAGACTAGGCTCGACTTCGGACTCGGCGGAGGCCGAGGGCCGCGATGGTGGCCGCGCCGAGGGCGATCAGCAGGCCGATCAGGCCGGCCGAGATGCCGCTGGTGCTGCCGGCGAGGCCGCCGCTACCGCCTGCGGGGTAGCCGACGTCTTCGTCGTCCATCTTGTCGTCGTCCTCCATCATGCTGTCGTCTTCTTCGTCCAGCATGGAGTCGTCGTCTTCCATCATCTCGTCGCCGTCTTCGCCCATCATCGAGTCTTCATCGCCCTCGTCCATCATCGCGACGGTGAGGGTGACCGATGACTGGCCGGCGCCGGTCGGCGTGATGTCCGCCTCGGCGTGCTCGCCGTTGACGGTGAACTCGATCTCGTCCGCCATGTCGCGGTCGACATCGATGTACCAGCTACCGTCTTCGGCGACGGTCGCCGTGCCGACGGTGTCGTGGTGGTCGCCGTGCTCGACGACTGCGGCAATCTCGTCGCCAGGCGTGGCGTCGGTGCCGTAGAAGCGGTGCGGCGGTTCCTGCTGCGCCGAGGCGAAGCTGATGGTGGCCGCGGCCACCGCCAGGCCAATGACCACGGCGGCGATCCTCGACATCATTCCCATTCGTTTCATTTCAGCGTCCTTTCATTGGTCGCTGCACGTCGGTGGGGTCGTCCCCGGGCGGGCGTGCGACCGCCCGGGGAGACGCACTAGCTACTGCTAGTTGCTGACGTAGAGGATGTCGTTCGTCTGGACCGTGAAGTCCATCGAACCCGGGATCATCGTGCCGTCATGCATCGCGTAGCGGACCCAGGCGGTGCCATTCCACAGGTGGATGGCGGACGCGCCGCGGCCGTGGAGCAGAGCGAACAGCTCGGAGGCCGTGCTGTCGACGCCGCAGGTGTAGGTCGCGAAGCCAACGGTTGAGCTCAGGCAGTCAAGGCTGACAACCTCAGGCGCTTCCTCGACGGGCTCCGGAGCGTCGTACGTGCTTGTCACACGCTCGACATCGGTCTTGCCATCGGCGGTCGCGATGATCGCTGCGCGTCCGGGACCGATCGTGATGAACGTCGCCGTGGCCACGCCACCCTTGGTCTTGCCGGAGGACGAGGTCAGGTACAGGACCTGATCCTGGTCGCCGCGCAGGTCAGCCTCTCGAACCGTCACGGTCGTGCCGTCCGCAACGTTGTTGCCCTCGGCGTCGGTCACGGTGACGGTGACCTCGATCTGACCGTCTTCGTCGGCCTCACCGGCCTCGATGACGACGGAGTCCGCCGTGCCAACGACGGTGAAGGAACCGCTGGCACTCAGCGCGCCGGCCGAAACCTTGATCTGGTGGGCGCCGACGGCCAGGCCCTTGGCCTTGCCCACGTCGATGTCCAGGTGCAACGTGTCGCTCAGATCGCCGGACTGGCTGATCTCGAACTTGTCGTTGCTGACGGCCTTGCCATCAGGACCGGTGATCTTCGCGCTCAGCGTCGGAGTACCGACCGTGGTGCCGGCCTTGTCGGCAGCGCTCACGGAGAAGGAGATCTGGTCGCGAGCGTCGGCGTCCTTGTCGGCGTCGCCAGCCGGATCGAGGGCTTCGCCTTCAGCATTCTTCTTGCCAGCGTTGGTGTCGCCGTCCTGGCCCGCCTTCTTGTCGCCACCGACGACGTCGTAGCCGAGCACGGTACCGGAGGCGTCGCCGATTTCGAGCGCAGCGGCCGGACCGTGGAAGGTGACCTGCTGCGAGTCGTCGATCAGGACGTTGCCGGCGCGGGAGATGACCACCACGCGGATGTCAGCAACACCGGAGCGCGTGGGAGCGGCTAGCAGGAACTTGAGACCGGTCTTCGGTAGGGCAGAAGTAGCGCTGCGCGAAGGCTCGAGCTCACAGGTCGTTGAGGCGCCACCACACTGGCCTTCGTCGTTCAGATCGTCGTCCGACGAGTGGTCAGAGCTGAACGTACCGCTCGTGGTGCTGACGACGATCGAGGAGATCGAGTTGATCTGCGACGGCTTGTCGTTGGCGTTGAAGACATGCAGGGTGAACTGAGTCGTTCCGCCAGCGGTCGAGACGAAGGCTGGTTCGGTCGTACCCGGGTCGGTGCTGCCACGCTTTGGCGAACTTCGGCCGAAGTTGATCGAGTTAACCTCATCAACGTTGCCGATGTTGAGGGTCGCGGAACCAAGTCGAGTTGCCCTACCAACGCTCGCAGCGGTGGTAGTGGCATCCGTGAAGTCGATGTCAGCCAACGCTGGATCGTCAGCAGTGCCATTTCCGTCGCCGTCAGGGTTCAACGGAATGTAGATGTTGACAGCGGTGCCCAGATCGGGGTCGTCGTCGTTGTCTGTGGTGTCGCCGTCGTCTGCCACGTACGGCTGGTACGTCACCGTGACACCGGCCACGACAGCCGCTGAAATCACAGCGGAACCGTCATCGACACCAGCGGGAACGATCACCTTCAAGTTGGGATCGCCGATTTCGACCACGTGTGCAGTGCTGTCTTCCACTGTGGCGGTTTGCGTGGGAGTAGCGATGGTCTCCAGCACTTGGGTACCGTCACTAAGGACGATGCCTGTCTCAGTACCGGCCGTCAAAATCAGGCCATCAGAAGCCCGCAGGTATGTCAGGTTCTGCGCTGCGACTGTGGCTCCTCCGGTTCCTCCGGAAGCGGAGTAATGGTAGGTGTACGTCAGCGATGCCCACTTACCAATCTCGCGGTCGGCGGCATCGGTAACTGGCTTGAGGTTGGCGCTCAGGTCAGTGGCGACCAGTCGCAAACGTACTTTGGTCGAGGTACCCGCAGCGATCGTGTCGTCGGAGTCCTCGGGGAAGTCCACCACGAGGTTCAGAGCAACATATGGCTGCTGCGCCTTGGCCGGCGCGAGAACCACGAACATCGCGGCGAGCAAGGCGGTGAGCACCGCCAGGGCCGCCATGTGAGACAGCCTCAAATGAGGCTGTCTCAAAAGTCCGTTTCGGGCACGAGAGAGGGGCGGGACCGTCTGGCCCCGCCCCTCGGCAGTTCAGCCCTGGCGAGAACTGAACCTAGACGCGATTGCGGAGTCGGCGTAGGCCGAACCCGGCGACCGCGACGCCTCCGAGTATAACGAGCAGGCCGATGAGGCCGGCTGACAGTCCGCCATCTGCGAGACCGCCGCTGCCGGTGCTCGGGTAGGCGCCTTCCATGGAGTCATCCATGGAGTCGTCTTCATCGAGCATCTCGTCGTCTTCGCCCATCATTTCGCCGTCGTCTTCACCCATCATCTCGTCGCCCTCGTCCATGGAGTCTTCCTCCATCATGGCGACGGTCAGGGTGACGGACGCTTGGCCGTCGCCCTTCGGGGTGATCTCAGCCGTGGCGTGCTTGCCGTTGACGGTGAACTCGATCTCGTCCGCCATGTCGCGGTCGACGTCGATGTACCACGTGCCGTCCTCGGCAACGGTCGTCGAAGCGACCGTGTCGTGGTGGTCGCCGTGTTCAACGACCGCAGCGATCTCGTCGCCGGGGGTGGCGTCGGAGCCGTAGAAGCGGTACGGGGGTTCCTGCTGGGCCGAGGCTGCGCTGAGCGCGGCCAGCGCGATCACGACACCCAGGGCAACTGTGATGATCCGTTGCATGTCAGCTTCCTTTCATGGTCGCTGCATCAGCGAGCCCCCGCCCGCAGTGGGCGGGGACCGCTAGCTGTTGCTAGTTGCTGATGAAGAGGATGTCGCTCTTGGTCACGGTGAAGTCCGAGGACCCCGGAACCATCGCGCCGTCCACGACTGAGTAACGGACCCAGGCGGTTCCGTTGTTGAGGTGGATGGCGGAGGCGCCGCGACCCTGGAGCCAACCGAAGATTTCGGAGGCTGAGGCCGACACGTCACAGGTCCAGGTCGAGAAGCCGCTGGTCTCGCTCAGGCAAGAGATGCTGGCTTCTTCCTCTTCCTCTGGCATGGCTTCGGGAGCGCCAGCCGTGCTCTCGACCACGACCACATCAGAGACGTTGCCAGTGGTCGCTACGATCAGCGCGCTGCCGGGGCCGACCACGGCGAACTGCTGACTGGCAGTTCCACCCTTGGTCTCTTTGTCGCCGGTGTCGCCGACCTTCTTGATGACCTTCTCGTCGGATGAAGTGAAGCTCACCATGGTGCCATCAGCCGCAGCCGCTCCATCTTTGTCCTCAACCGATGCGGTCGCAACGATTACGCCGTAGGCGGTCGGAGCAACGTCATCAGCAGAGACAGCGATCGACGCTGCTGCGCCGGCAACGGTGAACTTAGCCATCGTCTCAATGTCGCCCTTCTTGGCGGTCAGTGTGTAGACGCCAGTCTTGAGAGCGCTGGCAGCGCTGTTACCGCTCTCGTTCGAGACGGTGATCTCGTGACGCTTTGCGGTTGCGTTCCATGCTGGCCCTTCACGCCCAATCTTGCTCTCGGCGATCTTGGTGCCATCCGGGTCAGCGATCATCAGCGTCCACCCGCTGGTATCTGGTGCAACTGCGTTGCCGGCCTTGTCGGTTGCGGTGACGACCAACTTGATCTCGTCGGTCACGACATCTTCGTCGTCATCCTTGAGGTTCACACTCAGCAAGGTCTCGGTTGCATCGGCAATCTCGACTGCTTCCTGCGTGCCGGTGAAGGTCAGCGTCAGCGTATCGGTGAGAGCGGCGCTGCCACTGGTCAGGACGAAGGCGTAGATTTCGATTGGCCGTGCGACTCCACCTTCAGATGTGACCTCGATCACCATCGTGTTGGTTGAGTCGTCAGCCTCGATCTTGTCGTCCTCCACGGGCTTCCAGGCTTTAGCAGTAGCGTCCCAGAAGCGGAAGTCGGCGAACGGTGCGACTAGGCGGATCTCTCCAACGTCGGAGTTGCGCGCCTTGTTGCCGAGCGAGTTGAGCGACGTCAGCACCACATTGACCTGTCCGCCGTTGGCCTTGTCAGAGCCGCTTTCCGGCTCATCGTTGGTGGGATCGTCGTCAGGGTCGCCCTTGACGCCAAGTGCGATTGTTGCTGATCCGAGCGCCTTGCCAGCGTCGCCAACCGTCAGCGTCTCGCTGTTGGAAAGCGGCTTGCCATTGGCTGTGCCACTCGCCGTGACCTTGTATGGGCCAGCTGGCGTACCAGCCGGAATGAACAACTCGAGAACAGTGACCTGTGTGCTCGGGTCTCCTACTGACGTGCCTGTTGCACAGTCTGCTCCGTCTGCGCTCATGAGGCATGACCCAGCAACAACCTCTGCGAACTCGAACTGATTTTGAGCATCAGTTCCGAAATCAGTCCTTCCCGAGAACGAGGGCCCGACAAACATCCGCGTTACCGTGGGGTCGCCATCAGGCTCGCCATCGTTGTCACTGTCGGCGCTATACACAGTGCGCTTGGTGTAGAAGTTCAGCGTCGAAACGCTGACGCTGGATAGGCTTGCGCCACCCTTCTCTTCCACGCCGACGACGATCCGTGAGCCTGCGGTCACGATCTTGTCGGTCTCGCCAGCGAATGTGATCTTGAAGGACGGGTCAACCTCGTCCTCCGCAGCGGCGGTGCCGCCTGCTTCGACAACAGTCACCTTGATCACAACGGGATCGTAGGAGCGGGTGACTTCCGGAGGGGTCTCGCCGTACCCGTAAGTGACCGTAACGGTGGCAGTTCCCTTTGCAGACGCCGTCAGCACGGCATTGCCCGGAGCGTCGGCTGCAGGGTTGGTGGCAGTGGCAGAGACTCCAGAGCCAGCAATCGCAACCCTGACTACCCCGTCCGTGTCTCCGTCGCTACCGGCGAAGGACACGGTGCAAAACTCATGGTCGGTGCCCGGATCTTCGTCGAGCTCAAGGGTCTGCTGTGCTGTGCAGGCACCCTTGTCATGGGCCTGAGCTTCCTGAGCCGATGCCGGTGGGAAGGCTACGAACATCGCCCCGACCAGGGCGGCGAGTACTGCCAGGGCCGTCAAGTGAGACAGCCTCAAATGCATGCGCTTCTCCGGCGAGGGGCCTGAGAGAGCTTCGGATCCCTATCGGACCGCGCCGTGGTTCCGCGGATGCGGCTCCAGCGAACTGAATTGTCAGTGTTGCCCGGCGTGCATGCGCCCGGTCGGCGCTCAACTCCGGTCTGGTTCAGGGGCTAGCGAGCGGTCCCGGCCCCGACCGCTTCGGAGCCCAGCAGTTCCAGCAGCGGTCGCCAGTGCTTGGATAAGGCGCGCAGGTTGAAGGCGGTCGCCAGCAGCGACCATTCCGCCTCGACCGCCTCGATCCCGCGCAGCAGGAAGCTGCGCCCGGCCTGGCGTTCTTTGATGATCGCGAAGACCGGCTCGATCAAGGCGGGCCGCTTGCTCAAGGCGTCCTGGGCCTCGCGGCTGCCCATCCAGCGGCGGTGCTGCTCCAGCGCCCGCGCCTGCTCGGAGACGGTGATCGTGCGGCCGAACTGGCTGGTCGTGCAGACGCCGAAGGCGCGGCAGGCTCGGCAGACCTCGGGCTCGGCGCCGTAGAGCTGGGCCGGCGTCTGGCGCGTGTACTTGGTCTGGCGCTTGACCAGGGTTTCGCCCTCCGGGCAGGTGTACTCGTCGCGCACCGCGTCGTAGCGGAAGTGCCGCCAGTGGAAGGGATGGTCGGGGAAGCTGCGGCCTTCGGGCAGCGCCACCGGCATCTCCCGCCGGCGCAGTTCGTCCAGGGTCGCGGCGGTGAAGTAACCGGCGTCGGCGACGGTCATCTCGGCCCGCACGCCCGCCTCGGCCGCCGCGTCGACCATCCTCGGCAGTTCGCCGTTATCGGCCGGCTGCTGGCTGACCTCGGCCGCCAGCAGCACCAGGCTGTCGGCCTCCTCGCCGCGCATCCGCACCGCGACCGCCTGCGCGTTGTAGCCGGTCAGCGAGCCGCCGTGGGCGCGGCGCATCAGCCGCGCGTCGGCGTCGACCAGGCTGACGAAGTTCTGGCGCGAGCGGCGCAACTGGTCCTGGGCCACCCGAAGCTTGGCCAGCAGCTGCCGGGCCTCGCGCAGTTCGGCGTCGAGCCCGGGACGGTCGGCGTTGCCCTCGGCGGAGATCGGGTCCAGCCGCTCGACCAGGCGGGCGGCGCGTTCGGCCCAGCGATCGACCTGTTCCCGGCTCAGCGTCCAGCGGTTCGAGGCGGGCGCGGCGATCTTGGTCCCGTCGACCGCCTGCACCGAGCGGTCGATCAGGTCGAGCCGCGCGATCGCCCTGACGGTCTTGGCTAATAGACTTCTGAGGCCGAGCCGGTGCTGCTGCCAGAAGCGCCAGAGCGTGTTGTGGTCGGGCCGCTGTCCGCCGGCCAGCCAGAGGTAGGGCAACTGCTCGCGGCAGGCCGCTTCCAGCTTGCGGGTCGAGCGGACCCCGTTCATGAAGCCGTAGAGCCAGACCCCGAGCAGGGCCCGCGGATGGTAGGCGCGGGCGCCCATTCGCCTGCCGCGCAGGTCGATCCCGAACTCCGACCACTCCGACGAGGTCAGAGAATCGACGAACGCCGCCACGACCCGGGCCGGGTGGTCCTCGGGCAGCAGTTCCTCAAGCGTGGGCGGCATCAGCCAGCCCTGCTCGCGCTGCAGTTCTCGCCAGGGCACGACCGCGAGGCTCCCTTCCTGACAACGACCGGTGACTGTTGTCAGACCGCAACCGAATCGTCGGGAAACGCCGCGAAGGGAGCACGGCAAGCCACCCGGTCCACGTGCGGCGCGCCCTCCGCGTGTCCCGCCGTGATAGGTTGCGAGGTTACCATTATGTCCAAAGGCAACCAATCAGGTAGTTCGACATCTGGGTCACGGAACGCGCCCAAAGCTGCTGGGAGTCGAAACCGGCGGGTCCGCGGATCGTGCTGGACGGGTCGGCTCCACATCGCGTAGGCTCTGAGAACGTCCGTTCCAAGACAGGACTTCCGATGCCGCTGTCTGACGACCTGCCCGCCGATCGAGAACACTTCATGATCGTCCAATGTGTGGAATGCGGCCGCAACCGCTTCTACCTCGCCTCCGCCTGGGAGCAGCTGGCGCCCGATTGTCCGGACTGCTCGGCCGATCATGTCGTGCTCGCCTCTTGCTACGTCAATGTCAGGGCCCGTGAGCGACGCCGCATCAACCTCTATGCCGATCGGACCACCACGTTGCGCTCGGTGGTTGAGGGCCTCGGCTGGAGATGAACAGGCTCCAACTCGCGGCTCCGCCGCTCGCAGGCCGAGTCCGCCCGCCGGACGAGAGCCGACGGACGCCTGGCGCATTCACGCCGCCCTCCCCTGAGCGTCCGGCGTGCCCCCTATCCTCCTGCTGGTTCCGTGAAGCGCACGGTCCTCGACCAGGGGCTGAGACCCTCGCCATTGACGGCCCGAACCTTCACCAGGTACTCGGTCGCGAACTTCGCGCCCGCCAAGCCGAACGTCGTGACATCGCCGGCCACCTCATGCTTGCGGGATTTCTTTCTGACGCCTTCGCTATCCAACTCCGTCACCACGATGTAGTAGTTCGTGAGGTCGGACCCGTTGGCCTCCGCCGCGTCCCAATTGACTCTCAGTGTGTAGCCCGCGCCCTTGCTCTCAGCGCTCACCACGATGTTGGTCGGCGGGTAGGGAAGTCCTGCTTCAGACTCCGCCTCGGTCACCACGGTCCTCGTCAGGGTTGGGCCGGCGACCACACCACCGGGGTCCTTGTTGTACGCCGTTATCTTTATCGTGTACGACGTGGCCGGATCCAAGTCGAAGAACCGCGCCATGGTGGCCTTCCTCCGCCTCTCCTCAAACGACCTGTCGTTCGCCGTGTCGCTCGTCTCGAACAGCTCTATGAAGTAGAGGCCGGTGGGGGCGGGATCCGGCGCGGTCCACTTGGCCACCATGCTGTTGCTGGTGACCGTGAGGGTGAGGCCGGTGACCGCCCCCGGCGCGCTGGGGGGCGCCGGCGTGCTGGCCCTCGCGACCTCGCTGGCGGTGTTCCCGACCTTGTTGTGCGCCGTCACCTCTACCGTGTACTGCTTGTCCGCCTTCTTGTCGTTGAAGCGCACCCTGTTGGTGCCGGGCGCCACCCTGACCTCCGCCACCGGGGTGGTGCCGTCACCCTCGAACAACTTTACGAGGTACTTGCCCGTGGGCTTCGTAGGCCGCTCAGTCCATTTGGCCACCAGGCCCATGTAGCCGCTGTAGCCGCCGCCGACTTTTGTGAGGGTCAGACCCGTCACCGCCGCCGGCACGATGGGAGGAGGGGGAGCATACCCGGTGGTGCCGGTAGCGGTCCTGGCGGGGCCGTCCGTCTCACCCACCTTGTTCTTGTTGTACGGCGTCACCCTGACCGTGTACGTGGTGCCCTCTTTCACACCTCCGAAGCGCGCTTTGGTCCTGTTCCCCTTCAGGCCCATCGAGTCGTCGGCTTCCCCAGCCGTACCGCGCCCCTCGAACAGCTCGACGAAGTAGCCGCCCTTGGGCTGCGGGTCCGGCGCGGTCCACCTGGCTTCCACCCACTCGCTGCTGGTCACCACACTGAGGCCCGTCACCGCCCCCGGCGCGTCGGGGGGAGTGCGCGGAATGAAAGCGTTCGAGGCAGTCTTCGTGAACAACACGGCAGTGCCGGCGGTCACGCCATCCTCGTTCTCGTTGCGCGCCGTCACCCTCACCGTGTACGCGGTGCCCGGCTTCAACGCTCTAAAGACTGCCTTGGTGGCAGTCGGCTTTGGCTCCCAGAAATTGAGTCGAGTCGTGATTGGATCCTGGACAGTGTTTGCACTCTCGAATATCTCCACGAGGTACCGGCCCGTGGGAGCGGGGCTCGGCGCGGTCCAGGTCGCTGTGATCTTGGGCCGTTTGTGCTCGTCGTATCCCGTCTTCAGGGTCAGGTTCGTTACCGCCCCCGGCGCGGCGGGAGCTTGGGCCCGGACCGGCGAGGAGCCCACGCTCAAAACCAGCGCCGCCGCGGCCAGGGCCAGCAGCGCAAGAACCGGCAGACGACGAGCCGCGAGCCGGCGCGTCATGACGAATCCCGAAGATCGCGGGGGGGGGGGGGTTAAGGGTGATCCGCGGCAGATGTCTCATATTGTTTCTCCGAATTTGGCAGTGATTATAGGGATGAGTTACGTGAATTGATAGATCAGTACTGGTGACATGAGGTCAACGAGGACTGCAATCCGCCCTCCGGGCAGTGAGCGTCGGCGCGGCAGATGGTGCGGGGGCCGGAGCAACCAAGCCGGCGCTCGGCGAGGAGGTTGCTGCTGCGGGATCCGTCCGGCGTTCCCGGGAGCCCCACAAGAAGCGGGCGGCCGACCCGTCGCCGGCCACCCGCTCGGAGGTACCGGAGTCCCTCCGCCTATTCCTTGCTGGCGACGGTCAAGAGCGGCGTGATGGCGTACACGTTGTCGAGAGCGGTCGCAGTAGCCAGCGACTCGCCGTCGAGTTCATCCCCCTTTAGCACCGCATTCGCCGTTCGTGGGTTGCTAGTGCCGAGCCGATAGTCATACCCAGGTCCGGCGTCCGGTGAACCGTCTTGATTCGATCCCGTCCAGACGCCCACGAAGGTTGAAAGCTTGACACCATTCTCGTTGGTGACCTTGGCGCTCGTGCCCTTGCTGCTGTCCCAGCTGCCGTCGAAGAGGTCGGCGTAGCTGTCGGCGACCTTCTTGCCTTTCACCCAGAAGATGGGGTCAAACGCGCCCGGGTCAGCCCGCTGGTCCCCGGAGTTGAGACGGGTCCGGGTGTTGGTTCTCAGGTCATCGCCATTGACCGCGTTGACCATGGCGCGGATGCTCGTCGAGAAATTGTTGAACCAGTCGCCGGAGGGCAAAGCACTCTGTGCCAGGCTGTTGTACGCGCTGACGTTGTCGGACGTGCCTTGGATCTCGCTGGCGGTGACGTACATCAGCCGGAAGCTCGCGCCGGGCTTCTTCTTCAGCGACTTGGGCGCGTACTTCCAGTTGTAGGGCACCGTGCAATGGGTGCCGGAGCCGTTGCAGGTCACGGAGTCGACTTTGTTCGGGACAGGTACCGTCTCGCCACCTTTCACCACTTGCCGGCTCTGGTACTGCGTGTTGATCTTCACTCTGGTGTGTTTGAGGTCGAAGGAGACGGTCGGCCCGTACTTGTTCGCCGTCCTGACCGTCATCCCGACCCAGCGGCCCGTTCCCGTTGTCCATAACGTGAAGCCGTCCGAGTCGCTCAGACCCGCATGCACAACCTCGGTAAACACCCAGCGATCGGTGCCGCTGCCCGCGTGCAGGTAGAGTGTTTCCCGCACGCCACCGATGTCGACGTACAGCCACATATTCTTCGACTTCGCCGTCACCGGCCCGCTGAAGTTGACCGCTACCGCGATCGTTTCGCCGGCGCGGTAGTAACTCCCGTTGGGCGGCGACGACGCGTAGTCCACCGACTCGACCCAGACCGACGGCGCATAGGCCGACGTAGCGGACGACGTGCCCGGCCCGGTCAGACTCAGCGAAACCGTCTGCCCGACGGACCAGTCCATGCTTGGATCGTAGTCCCAATAGATGTTACCGCTGGTGCTAGTCTTGGCATTCTTGACTTTCAACTCCGTGCCGTCCACGTTCAGCGTCAGCTTCTGGAGGGCCTTCTGGTTTTGCCCGCCAGTTTTGCTTCCGCCGTCGTCGAACCAGATGAATAGTTCAGCCGGATTCAAACTCAAGTGGGCTTGCTTGACCGTGTAGGTAGTCCCCTTGTAGGTGAAGTTACCGTTCGAGAGTTGGCTCGAGCACGGGCTGATCCCCTGTGTGTCTAGATCGCAACCGAAACCGTTCCCGGACCCGCTCACCGTCAGCGTGGCGGACCAGACCGTGGTCTGGGCTTGGGCGGAGTCAGCGGGCGTCAGCCAGATCAGCCCGGCCACGGCCGCGAGGGCCAGGGCCGGCAGCAGCAGGCTGGAGAGCCGCCCCAGCGGCGCGGCCCGCATCAGTCTGCCCTTTCCTGAGGTTCGCGGGGGGGGGGGGGTTAAGGTTGGTCGGCGCGTCGCGTCGGTTCATCGCTCTTCTACCTCCATGACTTGACTCAATCCGCTGGTCGGTCACAATCGCCCCGAACTCGGTGACGATCCTCACCAATCAGAGCGATGATAGATGAAGTGGTGACTATCGATCCAGAGTCAGTGATTAAGGAGTTCTGGTTGGGGATCAACCAGTCATCGCCCAGTCCAGCCGATGCGGAGGCCAGGGAAGACCGCGACGAACTGTCGCTTGTCATCGCGGGAAGCCGCTCACGTCCGAGCGCGAGGGTGCAGGCGTTCCTGCCTCGTCGTTGAAGCGGGCGCGCTCCCGGATCCTCAGGCCGGGGAACAGGAGCTCAAGCAGGCCGCGCTCGGACGCGAGCTCCAGCAGTGCGACCAGGCGCGCCGAATCGGGCCGCGCGCCCCGGCGCCAGCGGTGCACGCTGCGCACGTTGACCTGCAGGAGGCGGGCCAGCTCTCGCCACGAGAGGCCGGCCGCGCGCCGGAACTCATCCAGGCGTTCGGGGAAGTCCTGAGGGAACTGCGGCGACTCAAGCCGGTAGACGTGCTGCTGTCGGCGTCCCACTTGTTTATCCGATTCGCCGGTCGTGCTGCACCAGCACGTCTTCGCCCAGCAGTTCGGCCAGGCCGCCGGGCACCCGGGTCGCCAAGCGAACCAGCGAGAGCATCGCCTCGCCGGTCGGGTGCGTGCCTCGGCGCCAGCGATGCACTTGCCGGCTGTCGACGCCGATCGCCGACGCCATCCGCTCCCAGGACAGCCCGCTCAGCTCCTTGAGCGCGTCCAGTCGCTGGGGGAAGTCCGGCGGCAGCAGGGCCACGCCGAGCATCGAGGCAGAGCGGAACCTGTCATCGGTCATTGCCGTACTCCATCGTGAACAGGTCGTCGAACTCGCTGACCCTCAGCGCCGCCTGGAGTCGCCGGCGGACCGCAGGCGACGGACATTTGCGTCCGGCGAGCAACTGCGAGAGGTAGCCGGACGAGATCCGCGCCCGGCGGGCGAGCTCGTTCTGGCTCATGTTGCGCCGGCCGATCAGTTCCCAGACCTGTGCCGTCTTGAGCTTGATCGTCGGCGGCCCGGTTGGCTGCTTGATCTCGTTCATCTCGCATCCTCTCTATCGGACTCGGGTCCGAGCGGGCCGGCGTCCGGTTGCCGGTCCTGATTCCGGGTAGAGGCGTCCGCTGGGGCGCCCGGTTCCGGGTAGCGCTCCGGGTGCCTGAGATAGTGCCGGGCGATGATCCGGGCCAGGATGCGCAGGCCCGCACGTCGGCGCTCCGCCTCGGCCTCGGTCAAGGGTGCGTTCGGATGCACCGGAACCTCCCTTCCGCCCCGAACCAGCCGCCTGCCGCAAGCGCAGCCGTGATATAGAACGACTGTTCAGAGCGGCGCTAATCTATCAACGAGTTTTCCGCCGAATCAAGGGCGTTCACCACTGAAAACCCCTCCGATCGGCGAATCACTTGCTCAGATGTGACAGCTGTGCGCCGCGTCTGCGCCTACATTGGACCGATACTGTGAACGGAAGTTTCAAGAACGCCTATTCTGTAAACAGTCGCAATTCGAGCTCCGGCCCCTAAGCTGGACCGCTCAGACGACGATCAAACGCAAAGGATGAGCCGATGCACGCACCACTCGACACCACCCCGGCGGCGCTCTACGCCCGGGTCTCCTCCGACCGTCAGGACGTCGATCTCTCGGTCGCGGCCCAACTCCGCGCGCTGCGCGACTACGCCGAGCGCAACGGATTTCACGTCGTGCGCGAGTACATCGATGAAGCCGAGTCGGGACGGATCGCCAACCGGCCCCAGTTCCGCCGGATGCTGGACGAGGCCAAGCAGCAGGACGCCCCCTTCGAGGAGATCCTGGTCTGGAAGTTCTCCCGCTTCACGCGTAAGCGCGAGCACGCGGTCGCGTTCAAGTCGATGCTCAGAAGGCGCGGGATCCGGGTCACCTCGATCACCGAGCACGCCGACGACACCCCGACCGGCAAGCTGATGGAGGCGATCATCGAGTCGGTCGACGAGTTCTACTCCGACAACCTCGCCCAGGAGGTCACCCGCGGCATGCGCGAGGCCGCCTCGCGCGGCTTCTGGGTCGCCACCTGGGCGCCCTACGGCTACAAGAAAGTGCACGTCCCGGACGGCGGTAAGACGCGGCCCCGGCTCCAACTCGACCCGCCCAAGGACGCCATCGTGCGGCGCATCTTCGACGCCGTGCAGGCCGGTCAGAGCGTGCTCGACGTCACCCGCTCGCTCAACTCGGACGGCATCCCCACGACCAACGGCAAGCCCTGGCTCAAGACCTCGGTCCACCGCATCCTGAGCAACGAGGCCTACACCGGCACGCTCGTCTGGGGCCTCAACGCCAAGGACGGCGCTCCGCCGGTCCGGGTCGAGGACGCCTTTCCCGCGATCGTCTCGCGGCCCGAGTTCGAGCGCGTCGGGCGGATGATGGAGTCGCGCCGGCCGGCCCGCGCTCACCCGCGGCGGATCGCCAGCCGCTACCTGCTCTCCGGCCTTGTGAGTTGCGAACCCTGCGGCAAGGCGCTCACCGCGGCCGAAGCGAAGAGCGGTAAGTACAGCTACTACGTCTGCCAGTCGAAGATCACGAAGGGATCGGAGACCTGCGAGACGCCGAGGCTGCCTGCGCATCAGTTTGAACAGCAGATCGTCGACCAGCTCCGCGAGCACGTCCTGACCGAGAGCAACATCCGCGATCTGGTCAAGCTCGTCGATGAGGAGATGGACGGCGTGGCCCACGAGCAGCGGCAGAAGCTCGAGACGATCGAGCAGCAGCTGGCCGAGGTCAAGCACCGGCTCGACCGGATCTGGCACCTGCTCGAAATGACCGACCTCTCGGTCGACGACGCCCGCGACCGCATCCGCGAGCATCAGCAGCGCAAGGAGCAGCTCGAACGCGCCGCCTCAGAAGCGCGGCGGGTGCTGAGTGAACGCCGTCAGCTGCTCGACAGCGCCGAAGTCATCGCCCGGTTCGCCCAAGACATGAGCGAGTTCCTGCGCACCAGCGAACTCACCGAAACCAAGACGTTCATCAAGTCGTTCGTCCAGCGGATCACGGTGCGGCCCGGCCGCGCCGTGATCCACTACTCCATCCCCATGCCTGAAGACAGCCCCATCGGGCCGTCAGACGCAGCGGAAATCGGACTAGACCCGGGAGTTATGAGTACGGTACGCATTGGTGGGCCGGGCTGGATTCGAACCAGCGACCGAGCGGTTATGAGCCGCCTGCTCTGACCCCTGAGCTACCGGCCCTCGCGGCGTTGCCAGTGTACCGGGATGCTCCAATACCCTTCGGCCATGAACTGGCGACTCGGGTTTGCGACCGCGATCGGGTTGGCGGCGCTGATCGTGCTTGCCTGCGGACCGAGCGGCGACCCGTCGATCGAGTCGGGCAGCGGTATCGAAGTGATCCCGCCGGCGACCGAGCGTCCCGACGGGCTTGACGGCTACCTGCAGCTGCCGGACGACGTGGACCCGGTGGCATTTGCCTGGTCTGAGGTCACCGTTCAGCGGGCGTCGGGCGTTCTGACGATCGGCGTGCTGGTCGCGGACAACGGCGAGCGGCGAAGCCGCGGCCTCATGCACTGGACCAACCTGCCGCCGCAGACGGGAATGATCTTCATCTGGGAGACCCCTCGGCCACGGTCGGGCGGATTCTGGAACCGCAACGTGCCGATGGACCTGCGTGTCGCCTGGCTGGATCGCGACGGGACGATCCTTGGATTCACGACCCTGATCGCGTTCGACGAACAGATCAAGCAGCCGACGGACGACTACCATCACGCGCTGGAAATGCCCAGCGGCCGATTCGAGGAACTCGGCATCGGCGTCGGCGATCGTGTGTTGATTCCCGGGACTCTGCTATCCCGATGACTGTTCAACGAGTGAAACCCGGCGCAACCAGGCTGTGCGCATCGTGGTATCGTGCCGAGAACTACAGGCCGCATTCGCGCGCGGCCGCGAGCAGAACGGAACGCACAATGAAGCGAATTCTCGGTGTCGGGGCGTTGCTGGCCGTTTTGGCAGCAGTCGCGAGGGTCGTCATGGGTCGTCGACGCGACGCGGAGGACGAGGCGTAGCTCCGCGATTCGTCCTCGCCCTTGACCAGGGAACGTCCTCCAGCCGTGCGCTCGTCTGGGACGAGCGTGGTCGGATGGTTGCCGGCGCTCAACACGACATTGAATCGCAGTATCCCCAGCCAGGCTGGGTCGAGCAGTCCGCACACGACATCTGGCGTACTCAGTTGGCCGCGGCTCGCGAAGCCGTGGGCCGAGTCGGCGTGGAGCAGATCCGCGCCGTTGCGCTGACCAATCAACGCGAAACCGCGGTCCTCTGGAATCGGGAACGCCTGCAGCCGGCCGGTCCGGCGATCGTCTGGCAGTGTCGGCGGACCGCTCGCGTCGCCGAGGCGCTCAGGCAGGAACACGGCGCTGAGATTCGCGGTCGCTCCGGTCTGACGCCGGACGCGTACTTCTCCGGTCCGAAGTTCGCCTGGCTGCTCGACCACGCGCCCGGAGCGCGCCGACTCGCCGAAGCCGGAGACCTGGTCTGCGGCACCGTCGATACGTGGCTGCTGGCCAACCTGACCTCGGGCCAGGTGCACGCGACCGACACGACCAATGCCTCGCGCACGATGTTGTGGAACCTGCGCACCGGCAAATGGGACGAACAGCTCTGCGACTGGCAGTCGGTCCCGATCGCACTCCTCGCCGACGTGCATCCCAGCAGCCACGAATACGGGCGGACCGATCCGTCGCTGTTTGGCGCGGCATTGCCGATCATGGCGGTCGCCGGAGACCAGCAGGCGTCGCTCTACGGACACGGGATCATGTCGCCCGGCGCGGCGAAGTGCACGTACGGAACCGGCGCGTTTCTCCTGTCTCATGCCGGCAGCTCAGCAGAATCCGTCGGTGTGCCGGACGGACTGCTGTTGACCGCGGCCGCCGACGGCGGCGTGGCGTTCGAAGGCGGCGTCTTCACGGCCGGCTCGGTGGTGCAGTGGTTGCGGGACGAGTTGGGGCTGGCGCCGTCTGCACCTGAAATCTCTGCGCTGGCTGAGTCCGTTGACAGTTCGGGCGGCGTGGCGCTGGTGCCGGCGCTGGCCGGCCTGGGCTCGCCGCATTGGGATCCGAGTGCGCGCGGAGCGATCCTGGGGATCAGTCGAGGCACGACTCGCGCACAGATCGCGCGAGCGGCGCTGGAGTCCGTGGCGTTTCGGGTTCGCGAGATCGTCGAGGCCATGGAATCTGGCGGCACGATCGTGTCGGAGTTGCGCGCGGACGGCGGGATGACCTCGAGCGACGTGCTGATGCAAATCCAGGCGGACGCGCTGCAGCGTCCGGTGTTGCGACCGTCGATCCAGGAGACCACCGCTCTCGGCGCGGCTCGACTGGCGATGGAGACCGCCGGTCTGCGTCCGCAATTCGAGATGGGCGAGCGGACGTTCATGCCGAGCCGCGAGCTTGAGGCCGAGTTTGCACAATGGACCCAGGCCCGGCAGGCGGTCCAGACGGTACCGGCGCTGACCGGAAACTGAATACACTCGAACCGACATGGCCACGGCAAACTACGACGTCATCATCATCGGAGGCGGGATCAACGGCGCGGCGACTGCCGCGTCGGTGGCGGCCCGTGGATACCGGACGCTGGTGCTCGAGCAGGACGATTTCGCCTCGGGCACGACGGCCGCGTCGACCAAGCTGATTCATGGCGGCCTGCGCTACCTGGAGACGGGTGACGCTCGACTGGTGCACGAGTCGTTGCAGTCTCGCGAGCGGCTGTTGCGGGAACGACCGCACCTGGTCCGTCCGATGGAGTTCATCCTGCCGGTCTACGAGGGCGACCCCCGTCCACCGTGGTACATCAGGACCGGACTGGCGCTGTACGACCTGCTCTCGCCGCGCAAAGTGTCGCCCTGGCACTCCTCGTTCTCGGAGCGCGAGCTGCAACGCTTCGAGCCGTCGATATCGACCGACCAGTTGAAGGCCGCCTACCTCTACCACGACGCACAGGTCTGGTCGCCCGAGCGTCTGACCCTGGAGTACCTGGCGCAGGCCCGGGCGTCCGGGGCGGACCTACGCAATCACGCGGCGGTCGACTACATCATCGTCGACGGCGGCAGAGCGCGCGGTGTCGACTTCCACGACGTGCTGACGGGGCGCCGCTCGACGGCCTCCGGTCGGCTGATCATCAACGCAGCCGGCCCCTGGGTCGACGCCGTGCTCGACGCGACCGGCCGCGAGATGCGCCGGCGAATCGGCGGCACACGCGGGTCGCACCTGGTGGTCGACCTGAACGGTCGGGGTCCCAGACACGCGGTGCTGGCCAGCGCCCGCTCGGACGGCCGCCCGATGTTCGTCACCCCCTGGCTGGACCACCACATCATCGGCACGACCGACGTGCGCGACGACGAGGAACCCTCCGATGTCCGCGCTGCCGGTTGGGAGATCGACTACCTGGTCGCCGAAGCGGCGAGAGTCCTGCCGGGCCTTGGGATCGAACATCGCAATGTGCTCTACGCCTACTCAGGCG
This sequence comes from Dehalococcoidia bacterium, assembly GCA_965204335.1. Lineage (GTDB taxonomy): Bacteria > Chloroflexota > Dehalococcoidia > Bin125 > Bin125 > Bin125. The sequence continues at coordinate 2,732,346 of OZ241982.1, forward strand.
TGAGACCGCTGGCTCGGGCCGGCGAAGGCGTGTTCGAGGGAGCGATCTCCCGCCGCTCGATCATCGTCGATCACTCCACCGAGGGAGTCGAGCGGCTGGTCTCTCTGGTCGGCGGCAAGCTCACCACGGCGGAGGAACTGGGGCGAACGGTCGCCGCAGCGATTTCGGCGCACATTGGACGGCCGCGTGCGCGCGGGATTGCGGCGCTGCCCGAGACGCCAACCAGCCGAGCGGTCTTCCTGCCTCCCGAGACGCAGGAACATCTGCGGAAGGTCTACGGCCCGAGGGCTCCTGAGGTGGCGGCATACGCGGCCAACGACGCCTCACTGGGCCAGACGATTTCGCCGCATCATCGCGACATCGGGGCTCAGGTGGCCTACGCCGTTGAGCATGAGGGCGCTCGCACCGTCGCCGACGTGTTGCTGAGGCGGACGGCCGTCGGACTGACCGGAGACATGGGCCGCAGCGCAGCAGCCGCGACCGCCGCCATCATGGCGAAGCGGTTGGACTGGCCGGCAGAAGTTCGCGACCAGTCGGTCCGCGACTACTTCGCCGAGTTGCATCGCAAGTTCGTGATCATGGATCCGACGATCGGAGTGCCGGCGTCCGAGCGCCTGCCGGACGAAGAACTCGGAGAGCAGGCCGGCGGGTAGCGACTCAAGCCTGCCAGCGATTGAGCCGCAGCGCGTTGGTCAGGACCGAGAGCGAACTCGCCACCATCGCCAGCGCGGCCGCGATCGGTTCGAATTGCCCGCGATCTCCGAACAGCCAGGTCAGACCTCCCGGAACACCGCCCACCGCGTCGAAGATCGGTACCGCCAGCCCGGCCGCCAGCGGGATCAAGAGAATGTTGTACGCGAAGGCGAAGGCGAGGTTCTGGCGGATGACGGAGCGTGTCGCCCCGGCCAGCAGCACAGCCTCGGCCGCCCGACGAGGATTCGACTGCATCAGCGCTACCTGGGCAGTTTCAAGCGCGACATCCGAGCCACTGCGCATGGCCAGGCCGAGGTCGGCCTGAGCCAACGCCGGCGCGTCGTTGATGCCGTCGCCGACCATCGCAACCCGCCCTTGCTCCGATTGCAACTGTGCGATGACTTCGGCCTTGTCCGCCGGCAACACGCGCGCGTGAACACGCTCGATGCCGACGGCAGCGGCGACGGTTTCGGTCGCCGGCGCCGTATCGCCGCTGATCAACGCCTGTTCGATGTCACGACGTCTCAGCAGAGCAACAGCCTCTTGAGCGCTGTCCTTCGGTTGATCAGCCAGTCGAATGACTCCCAATAGCTCGCCGTCGCGTGCGACATAGACGGGAGTCGCGTTGCTCTCCTCTTCGACTGTCTCCTCCGACAACTCGTTCATCAGCCGCAGGTTGCCGACGGCGAGCGTTCGTTGATCCACGACAGCGGTCGCGCCGCTGCCCGGATGCGCGCGGAAGTTGGTGACCTCGGCAAACTCAATCCCCTGTTCCTCGGCATGCGCCACGATGGCTTCGCCGAGCGGATGCTCCGAATGCCGTTCAACGGAGGCGGCGAGTCTCAGCAGTTCGGACTCAGCGACCCGAATTGCCTGAACGGAATCAACCTCGTGGCGGCCCGTTGTCAACGTGCCGGTCTTGTCCCAGGCGACGGAGTCGATGCGGCCGGCGGCTTCCAGCGCTTCGGCGTCTCTGAACAGGATGCCCAGGCGAGCCGCGCGTCCGGAGCCGGCCGCGATCGCTGCCGGCGTGGCCAACCCGAGCGCGCAGGGACAGGCCACGACCAGTACCGCCACGGCGCTGAGCACGGCCGCCGTCCAGCTGGCGCCATCGCCGAACAGCGCCCAGGCGATGAACGTGACAACCGCGACCAGCACGACGATCGGAACGAACACGCCGGCGATCTGATCCGCAAGGCGCTGGACCGGCGCCTTCGATGCCTGGGCCCGCTCGACGGTCGCGGTGATCCGCGCCAACGTCGTCTCCGTGCCGACCTGGGTCGCCGAGTACGTGAACGCGCCGTCGAGATTCAGCGTGCCCGCGTACACGTCGTCTCCGGCCGACTTCCCCACCGGCACGCTCTCGCCGGTCAGCATTGATTCGTCGACCGAACTGGCCCCGACGGCGATTCTGCCGTCGACGGGAATCTGTTCGCCGGGCCGCACTCGGACGCTGTCTCCTGTTCGGACATCCGATGCCGGTACGTCGCGTTCGATCCCGTCTTCGACTACTCGGGCCGTCTGCGGAGCGAGTTCCAACAGACGTGTGAGCGCCGCCGCCGCGCGCAGACGAACCCGCGCCTCCAACGCGCGACCAAGGCTGACGAACCCGACAATGATCAGCGCCGTGTCGAAGAAGACATCGCGCGATGCATCCGCGCCGGCCAATGCCGCCGGAGCGAGCGCCGCGACCGTGCTGTACCCCCAGGCCGCGGCGACGCCCAGAACGATCAGCGTGTCCATGTCCGTTGTTCGCCGGGAGGCGGCGAGCGCCGCGCGTCGGACCATCGGCCACAGGCCCCAGACCAACGTCGGCGTAGCGATCGCGAAGAACAGCGGAAACACGAGGTCCGGGTTCCAGCCGAACTCAGCCCAGCGATTCGCCTGCATCGCGAAGAACATGCCCCAGCCGGACACCAGCGCCGGCACGGCTCGGGCCAGTTGCGGGCGGATGTCTACGGCGTCGGCCGCCGACTGATCATGCTGATCATCGACCAGCTCATAGCCGGCGCCGCTGATTGCGGCATTGACGGCCGCGCTGTCGAGCGAGCCGTCCACTTCGATGATCGCGCGGCCGGCGATGAAATCGGCGGAGGCTTCAGACACACCGTCGACCTTGACCAGCGCCCGCTCCACCCGACGGACGCAGGCGGCGCAGTGCATGCCTTCGATTCGCAGCGTCTGGGTCTGTGCGTTCGTCGCCGTCGTCATGATGCTCAGCATATGTGTCCGGGGTTGGCGATAGTCTTGAATCATGCCGCGCGTAATGCTGCTGATCCCGACCGCTTCCTACCGCGCGCCGGACTTTATGTCGGCAGCCGACAAACTGGGCCTGGACGTCGTCGTCGCTTCAGACGTCGACCAGCCGCTGGCCGACATGTATCCGGGTCGCTGGTTGACCCTGCCCTACCACGACGTCGAGCGCGGCGCGCAGGCCGTCGCGCGCTATGCCGATCGTTTTCCGCTCGATGCGGTGGTAGCGGTCGACGACCCGGGCACGATCCTCGCAGCGCATGCCAGCTCGGAACTGCAGCTCTCCGGAAACAGCCCGGAGTCGGTCGTCGGGACGCGCGACAAGTCCGAGCTGCGCCGAGCGCTTGATGCGCACGGCATCCGATCGCCGGGTTGGCAGGTCTGCCGGTTTGTCGATGAGCCGCCGCTCGAAGCATTGCAGTTCCCCGTCGTGGTGAAGCCGCTCGGCCTCAACGGTTCTCGAGGAGTCATGCGCGCGAACGACGAAGGCTCGTTCCGCAATGCCGTCGCGCGTTTGCAGCGCCTGCTCGGAACCAGGTCGGCGGCCGAGGAATGCGGCGATCTGGCCGATCGTTACCTCGTCGAGGGCTTCATCCCGGGCATCGAAGTGGCGGTCGAAGGCCTGCTGACCGATGGCGAGTTGCATACGCTGGCCGTCTTCGACAAGCCCGATCCGCTCGATGGACCGTTCTTCGAGGAGACGATCTACGTCACGCCGTCTCGGTTGCCGGAGCACCAAATCCAGGAAGTCGTCGAGACGGCGCGGCGGTCGGCGGAGGCGCTCGGCTTGCACGACGGTCCCCTGCACGCGGAACTGCGTCTCAATGATGAGGGCGCCTGGCCCGTGGATGTCGCGGCGCGGACGATCGGCGGGCTCTGCGCTCGTACGCTGCGCTTTGGAGCCGGGATGTCGCTTGAAGAGATCGTGCTGCGGCACGCGATCAATGCGCCGCTGGAGACGCTGAATCGGGAAACGCGCGCGGCCGGGGTGATGATGATGCCGATCGTCGGCCGGGGCAGGATCAAGGCGATTCTCGGCCTGGACGAGGCGGCCACGGTCCCGCTGATCGAAGACATCGAGATGGAGGCGAGGGTCGGCGACATGCTGATCCCCCTGCCCGAAGGCGCGGACTACCCGGGCTTCATCTTCGCCCGCGGTGAGGATCCCGCGGAGGTGGAATCGGCCCTCCGGGAGGCCTGGTCGAAGATCGAATTCGTGCTCTAGCCGATTCCTTACCGGCTGGTCCGCTGCGGCGCGGGGCGCGTCACGAGCGGACTCACCGTCCTGCCGAGCAACGCCTTCGGCGGTCGGGCGAAGTAGACGGGGATGATCGCGGCGAAGGTGAGAATCGCGACCAACGTCAGGGGAATGTCGTAGGAGCCGGTGATGTCCTCCAGCGCGCCGATCATCAGCGGGCCGAATCCGCTGGAGATCTGCGTCGCCATCGCAATCAGGCCGTAGATCGCTCCGAAACTGACGTAGCCGAACACGTCGGAGGTGAGCAGCGACTGGAGCATGTACACGTTGCCGATCGTGAATCCGAAGATCAGGATCGCCACGTAGGTGACCGCGATGTGTTCGACCTGGATCACGACCAGCGCGGCGAATCCCTGCACAAGGAACATGATCACCGTGAGGATGCGCAGGTCGACTCGGTCGGCGAAGAAACGCCCGACAATCAGCCTGGCGACGATGCTGCCAAACGCGATGATCGAGAGGCTGGTGGTAGCCGCCGTGAGCGACCCGACCCGCTCTTGCACGAACGCGGTCTGGTGCAGGATGAACCCGGTCTGCGCCAGCAGCACGATCACGAAGCTGATCATGATCGACCAGAACGACATCGTGCGCGCCGCCCCGCGAATGGTCCAGCGCCGAGTCTGATTGGCGACCGACCTGGCCAGACTGGTGCGTTGCGGGATCACCGGCTCCAGTCCATCCTGCGGCAACCCCATCTGACGCGGATCCCAGACCAGGACGAACGCCACGATCGGCAGTCCGACCAGCAGGATCAATCCCGCCATGGCCGGTGTCGCGACTCCAAGCCCAAACTGTTCGATCAGCACGCCATTCACCGGCGACAGCACGACACCGCCCAGGGACACGCCGGTCGAGGAGATCGCCATCGCCCAGGCGCGTCGATGCACGAACCAGCGAGCCAGGGTGGCATTGACGGCGACCCCGGCGCTCATCCCCGAGCCGAGCGCCATGACGACATAGGCGAGATAGAGCTGCCAGAGTTCCGTGACATGTCCGATCACGGCCGCAGCCACGATCAGCAGGAACAGGCCCGGCGCCATCCAGCGACGAGCGCCGTGGCGGTCGATCAACGGACCCACCAGCGCCGACGTGATGCCGGAGAAGACGAAGTACATGCCGGTCGCCAGCGATACATCGCTGTTCGACCAGTCGTGCAACTCCCGGAGCGGCCCGAGGTAGACCGCGATTCCGTAGTAGCCGACGCCGACCGAGACGAAGAGCAGCCCGGCGCAGGCGAAGACGATCGCCCAGCCGTAGTACACGTTGGCCGGTAACAGACGCGCAGCCAGGGGCCGATGCGGCGGCAGGTCGAACTGTTCCCGGGAACCTGTCTGGGCGGACAAAGCCGATTCAGCATACGACCGAAGCGGGCGGGGCAGACATCGCGTGGCTGACTAGACTGCCTGCGAAGCGCACTAGAGAAGAGGCAGGAAGATGGCCGAGCGACGAACTGGTTGGGTCTACCACGAGTCATACATGTGGCACGACACCGGTCGGACACGGGCCTTCGACCCCGAACTGCGGCGCTGGATGCAGGCCTGGGAACACTGGGAGAACCCGGACACCAAGCGTCGATTCAACAATCTGCTGGAGGTCTCGGAGTTCTCCGAGGAGCTCGTGCCGCTCAAGCCACGCTCGGCGAATCTCGAGCAGGTGCTCCGCTTCCACACGCCCGAATACGTGGACCGAGTCCGCGAACTGTCCGCCGGCGACGGAGGCGACGCCGGAGAGGGCGCGCCGTTCTCACACGGCGGCTATGAGATTGCGCTGCTGGCTGCCGGCGGCACGATCACGGCCGTCGACGCGGTGCTCGATGGAGACGTCGACAACGCGTATGCGCTGGTTCGACCGCCCGGACATCATGCCGAGCGGGATCGCGGACGCGGGTTCTGCGTCTTCGGCAATGTCGCCATCGCCGGGATGCATGCGTTGGCGGAGCGCGGGATCGACAGGGTCGCAACGCTGGACTGGGACGTCCATCACGGCAACGGAACGCAGCAGGCCTTCTACGACCGCAAGGACGTGCTGACGATGTCGATCCATCAGGATCAGTGGTACCCCCGAGACAGCGGTCGGATGGACGAGCAGGGCGAAGGCGACGGCGAGGGCTACAACATCAATGTCCCGCTGCCGCCGGGCAGCGGCCATGGCGCGTATGTCGAGACGATCCAACAGGTCGTCGTGCCGGCCCTGCAGGCGTTCCAGCCGGATCTGATCCTCGTGCCATCCGGCTTCGACGGCGGCATGTACGACCCGCTCGGTCGGATGATGGCGTACTCGGAGACCTTCCGCGAAATGACGCGGCTGCTGATGGAAGCGTCGGACGAGCTGTGCTCGGGACGGCTGGTGCTGAGCCACGAAGGCGGTTACAGCCCGACCTACGTCCCCTTCTGCGGCCTTGCCGTGATGGAGGAGTTGAGCGGCAAGAAGTCGATCGCGGGCGATCCGTTCGAGGACAACTCGGCCACGGCGGGCGGTCAGGACCTGCAGCCGCACCAGCAGGCGGTCCTGGACGACGCCGCGCAGCTCGTCGACCGGCTGCGGCAGCTTGAAGGCATCTAGAACTCAATCAGGTTGATCGTCGCCGGGTCATTGGAGTTGCTGATGGGAGCCAACTGGTCCCCGGTGGGCTCCGCTCAACAGAACCAGTCCTCGGTCAGGCCCGGCCGATGAACGTGCGGCGCAGAGACATCGGGCCACGGTTCCTGGGCCAATGCGTGGCATGCCGCGTCCTTGATTTGCGCGAATGACGCCTGGCGCTCGGCCAGGGCGGCGATCTCGGCTTGCAGCGCGTCCATGCGCGGGTCCGCGTGCCGCCAATTCCAGGTCAGGCCGTCCGAGTCATAGCTGACCAGTGAACCGATGGCACGCATCGGTTCAACCAACGGCGAATCCGACGGCGCCAGGAGTCGCAGCCCCAACTGGACCGGCGGCGTCACGTCGACAAGCCGGCGCGTCTCGACGAATCGGAGCAGATCCAGATAGTGCTGCGCCGAGGTCCAGGGAGTAAAGGGCAGCCAGGTCGGACGCAGAGCGATTTCGGCCTGTTCGACGTGATGCAGCGCCGTATCCAGGTCCCTCGCCGTGTGACCCTTGTCCAGGATCTCCAAGAGCTGATCGTCAACCGACTCGAACGCCGAGGTGATGAAGGTGACCCCAAGCCGCGACATCTCCGGCAACAGGTCCTGATGCTCAATCAGGTGCTCGACCTTGATGGTGGCGTCGAACGTCAATCCCGGGTGTCGCCCGGCGCACTCGCGTAGCAAGTCCATCGCCAGTTCGGGAGCGTTGAGAAAATCGGGATCGCCGAATGTAATGTGTTCTGCCCCGTCTGTGACCTGCTGGTCAATGTCGGCGAGGACCGTTTCGGCGCCGTTGAGCCGCAGCCGGCCGGCATAGATGGGCGTCAACGGGCAGTGGGTGCAGCGGTGCGCACAGCCGCGGGTTGCCTCGACGTATCCCGCGACGTGCGACCCGCCCGACGCATCGCGATAGCGGGCGTACTGATCGAGCGGAGGCAGAATCGAGCGATCGGGAACGAGACGCCGCTCTCGGTCGAAGCGGGGCGCGTCGGAGGCGCGTCCGCCGTTCGCAAGCTGCACCAGCTGAGGTTCCGTGTCGCCGCTGATCGCTCGTCCGAGACCCAGTTCTCGCAGGGAGTTGGCGGCGAGGCCATAGAAGACGATCCGGTCCGAGTGTTGGTGTAGCTGCCGGGCGACTCGGATGCCAAGCCTGGCGGCGGTGTGCATCGGCGTGGAGATACCGATCAGGTCGGACTCGGACGCAGCTTCGAGCAACCGGGCTGCATCGACCGATTCGACGGCGAGGTCAAACGCCGACACGACGTGTCCGGCCTCGCTCAACGCAGCGGCCGGCCCAGCAATGCCGAGCGGTTGGTGTCCCTGTTCGTACGTAGAGATCAGGAGGACGCGCGTCATGGGACGCCTGTCCAGGTTGGGACCGAGCTACTTCTTCGACGGCTTGTAATAGGGGTTGTCCCCGGACTGGTGGTCGGTGATGTCGACGAGCTCCTCGATCTCGGGAAGCTGTTCCTTGACCGCAACCTCGATGCCCTGCTTGAGCGTGACGTTGGCCATGCCGCAGCCCTGGCAGCCGCCGCCCATCTCGATGTAGGCCTTATTGCCCTGCACGTCGAGGAGTTGGACGAAGCCGCCGTGCGCCGCGATCTGCGGGTTGACCTGCTCGTCGAAGATCTTCTGAATGGCGAAGGCGAGGGGATCGCGCCAGACGGGGTTGGGGTTGTTGAACTCCAGGCCGGAGACGTTGGGGCCCTTGAACTCGTAGTGGATCTCGGTCCCACGCAGATCTTCGATGCGCTCGCCTTCCACGTAAAGCGTGAAGTCGGGGTAGTGCGCCAACGCATCACCGTCGGGTTCGAAGCCCTTCTCGACGATCGTCAGCATATGCTCAAAGCCCTGCGACGTTCGGCCGGTGATCTTGAGGCGTAGGCCGGCCACCTCCTCCGGATAACCGGTCAAGACTTCGAGCAGCTTCGAGCGGGCGATCTCGGAAAAGGTGATGCCCAGGTCAGCCGTTTCCACGTCGGTCGTCATCAGATGCCCCCGTCCGGTTCTCATTTTCTAGCATAGCGTTCGGTTGCACCGGTTTTGTGATTGGAATACAGCATGGCGGTCGAACGAGTCGTGGTCGAGAAGAACATCGAGATCCCCATGCGCGACGGGATCATCCTGCGGGCCGATCTGTACCGCCCGGAAGACGCGGATCAACCGGGACGCGCCGTACCCGGCATCGTCACCAGGACGCCCTACGACAAGGAACAGTCGGGCGCGGGGCTGGTGGCCGTGATGCCGAGCGCGCTCAAACTGGCTGAGCGCGGATACGCCGTCGTGGTCTGCGACTGCCGCGGTCGATATGCGTCGGAGGGCGATTTCCGGCCGTTCCACCAGGAAGGTCCCGACGGCTACGACACAATCGAGTGGATTGCGGCGCAGGACTGGTGTGACGGCAACACGGCGATCTACGGGCCGTCCTACGTCGGAGCCACAACGATGCTGGCCGCACGCGAACAGCCGCCGTCGCTGCGCTGCGCGATACCGATCATCACCGCCGACGACTACTACGACGGCTGGACCTACCAGGGCGGCGCGTTTCAACTGGGATTCATCGGGTTGTGGGGCAGCGGCGTGGCGGCGACGGGATATCTCCAGCAAGACCACACCCGGCCCCCGGAGGCCGCTGAGGAGATGACCGAGGCCGTGATGGGCAACGGCTTCCGACTGCTGGGCAGCCGCCCGCTCAACGCGATGCCGGGCATCTCGCGGGAGGGCGTCGCCCCCTACTGGCACGAGTGGCTGGAGCATGAGACGCGGGACGAGTACTGGGAGTCCGTCCGCCACTCCGCCGACTATTCGCGTTTCCAGGTGCCGATGCTGCACATCGGCGGCTGGTTCGACATCTTCGGGATCGGCACGGTGCGCAACTTCCGCGGGATCTCGGCGGAGGGCAACCCCGATCAGAACCTGATCATGGGCCCCTGGGCGCACACCAACTACGACCGCTGGCTGGGCGAAATGGAGTTCGGCGCGACCGGCGCGGCGGCCGCCGCAAACGTGATTGGCGACATCAACGTGTTCCTCGATCGGCACCTCAAGGGTGCTGAACGCGAGCTGCCGAGCGTACGCTGGTTCCTGATGGGCGCGAACGAATGGCGGACCGACGAATCCTGGCCGCCGTCCAACGCCGAGCAGCGGACGCTCTACCTCGCCTCCGACGGCGGCGCCACGATGCACTACGGCGACGGCCGGCTGGTGGATGAGCGGCCCGACGACGATCTGCGCTGGGACGAGTTCATGTACACGGGCTACAAGCCGGTCATGACCGAGGGCGGCTCGACCCTGCAGCAGGCGATCGGGCTGCCCGGTCCGCGCGATCAATCGCGGGCCGAGAGCCGCGACGACGTGCTGTGCTACACGACCGAGCCGTTGACCGAGGCGGTCGACGTCGCCGGACCGGTCGAGGTCGACATCTGGTTCTCCAGCAGCCAGCCCGACACCGACATCACGGCCAAGCTGGTCGATGTGCATCCGGACGGCAAGCCGGTGTCGCTGGTCGATGGAATCATGCGGGCGAGGTTCCGCGAAGGGCTTGACCAGGAGCTCCTGATGACGCCCGGCGAGGTGGTCAAGCTGACCGTCGATCTGGCATCGCTCGGCCACCGATTTGACGTCGGACACCGGATCCGGCTGGAAGTATCGAGCAGCAACTACCCTCGGTTCATGACGAACTCGAACGACGGCGGCTCGGTCAACTCGGCGACCGAGATGCAGCCGGCGATTAACTCCATTCGGCGCGGCGGAGACCATCCGTCGGCCCTGCGATTCCACCAACTGACGGACTGAGAGGAACGACCGATGATCTACGAGCTACGCATTTACACGGCGCATCCGGGCAAGATGGGCCACCTGATGAAGCGCTTCCGCGATCACACGATGGAGCTGTTCGAGCGCCACGGGATTCATAACGTGGGCTATTGGACGAACTCCGTCGGCGGCCGCTCGGACGAGCTGTGGTACATCGTCCGCTTCGAGAGCGCGGGCCAGCGCGAGGAAGCCTGGAAGAACTTCGGCGCCGACCCCGAGTGGCAAGCCGCCCGCGCCGCGTCGGAGGAGAACGGCCCGCTGGTGCATCACATCGAGAACCGGATCCTCCAGCCAACCGAGTGGTCGCCGATGCCGTAGCGCCTCCTGCGTTGCTCCTTCTCCGCTGTGCCTGTCAAACAGTGTCCGAGGCTGCAACCTCGGTTGAAGCCGATACGCTTTAGGGAGTCAGGAGGCCAGACATGGCCCTCAGAAAGACTCACGGCGACAGAGAGCATCAGCCCGTGACGTCCGTAGATGAGATCCGTCGCCGCAAGGGTCTCTTGTTCGATGACTTCACCGCCGAGTATCCCGATTGGGAATGGTCGGAGCGGCGGCGAAAACGCTTGATGTTCGACGCTCACGGGCGCGCCTGGGTGCCTACCTGGAATCCGGAGTATGGCGTTGGAATCGCATACGACGAATCCGGCTTCACGCCTGAAGCAGAGGACTACGTCATCGAACTTGCCCGCAAGGCTCGGGAACAGATTCTGGCGGGCGGTGGAGACGTCTTCGACCCGGACGCTCCTGACGACGACTAACGCAGATGGACGTGAGTGTCCGTCGATCTGACGAAGCGATACGCCAGTTCAGAACGCTCCCGCCTGAGCCAAAGCGTCGCGTCAAAGAGGCATTGCGTGAGTTGGCATCGGATCCCTATGGGCCTCTCACAAAAGAGATGGAAGCCCAAGAGCCAACGTTCCGTGTTCGCGTGGACAACTATCGGGTGCTGTTCAATCCTGGCCCAGGGATCGACGAAATCACGGTCTTCCGCATCGCGCTGCGAGAAGTGGCTTACGAAGGCTTCGAGCACCCCGACAGTCGCGACTGACCGGACTAACCTCGATGCCGCATTCTGACCACCATCACCGGTGGGATGTCGGGGAGGTGATCCCAGCTCAACCGATTTTCAGCGTTTCCGTCGCCTCCGTCGGTGATTGAGGGCTCGCGGATTCCGTCAAGCACCCAGCCACGGTCGAAGGCGGTGGTGAACAGTTCGGTCAGGGTTCGGTCGAAGTATGGCTGAATCGCCGGTTGACCCTTCACCGCGATGCCGTGATTGACGCCGGTGTTGAGGTAGTTGGTGATCTTCACTCCCGATTCTTCGATGAACCGTCCGTCCGTCGTCTCACGGCGTTCGCGAAACAGGTGAACCTGCGGGCCCGGCCTGAAGACCGGATGGAGCACGGAAAACACGAATGGCGCATTCTCGGCGAGGGCGAGTGGGAGCATGTCGAAGAGCGGCGTGATCTCAGCGATATCCATCAGCGCCATGTTGCAGACGGCCGCGCCGAACGGCGCTCCTGCCGCCCCCGATAGAGCTGCCAGCGCCGAACGGTCGGTGACATCGAGGCGAATCCACTTGATCTTGTAGCCGTCGGAACGCTGCCGAGCGCCCCTGAGTTGCCCGTCAGATGCGTCGGTGGCCGTGACGGCGATGCCAAGCCTGGATAGCTGCCGCGCGAAGTTGCCGTTGCCACAAGCCAGTTCGAGCACTGTTGTCGGCACCGGCTGGAGCAGCTCGAGCGTGCCGGGGAACACCAGGGTCCGTTGCCAGTGATTGCCCTCATCGCCCTGGGCCTCGTCCCAGAACTCGGCGTTGGCTTCCCAGGCCTGGAGCGATTCGGTGTTGTGGTCGGGGTAGTCGACCATGTCGGGCTCGGATTCGTTGGTACCGTAGGCGCAGACTTTTGACGATATCACCGTATATCGAAGCGGGACCGGAGGATTGAGATGAGTGCGCCACTACCTGTGATCGTGCAAGGGCTCGGGCCGATCGGGATGCGAATCGTCAGTGCAGCCCTCAATGACTCGTTCCTCGAAGTCGTCGGAGCCGTTGAGATCAATCCAGAGATGGTTGGGAAGCCGCTCTCCGACTTCGTTGAGGGAGCGCCCGAGATCCCGATCCGCCAGTCAATCGCTGCTGCGCGGGTTGACTCTCGCTCGGACGGCGGCATCCTGATTCACTGTACGGGCTCGTACCTCGAGCAGGTGTCGACGCAGATCGAGGAAGCGCTGCGCCAGGACTTGCACGTCGTCTCGACCTGTGAGGAACTGGCCTTCGCACAGGTGCGTCACCCCGAGATCGCGGCGGGGATTGACGTCCTGGCTCGGCGCGCGGAACGAACGGTGGTCGGAACCGGCGTCAACCCGGGGTTCCTGATGGATGCGCTGCCGGCGTCGCTGTCCTCGATTTCGCACAGCATCAAGTCGGTATCGGTCAAGCGTGTTCAGGACCCGTCGCGGAGACGTGTTCCGTTCCAGGAGAAAGTGGGGATGGGAATCTCGAAGGCGCAATGGGAAGCGAAGCGCGACGCCGGTGGATTCGGTCACGTGGGACTGGTCGAATCGGCGAGATTGCTGGCCTACCCGCTTGGCTGGAAACTGGTCGACTGGCGGCACGACATGGTTCCATGCGAGGTTCCGGGGCAAGAGCTCGTCGCTGGCACGCTGGAGACGCTGGAGGGATCGACGTACGACGGTCACACCGTGCGGCTGCACTTCGAGGCAAACGCCTCGGTCGATGAGGAATACGACGAGATCGTCGTTGACGGGACACCGCCGCTGAAGCTGCGATTCGAAGGCGGCGTCTTCGGCGACGACGCCACCGCAGCCTCCGTACTGCGAGCGGCCCGGGTGATTCCGCATACGCGCCGCGGGCTGATGACCGTGCTCGATCTGCCGCTGCGTTAAACTGGGCATCCGCCCGCCAGGCGCGGTGAAGACGCCGAGAGGGGATCGACATGGACTTCGACGACCGAGAGTTCCGCAATGCCCTGGGCATGTTCCCCAGCGGCGTCACCGTGATCACGACCGGCGCCGATCCGAATTTCGTCGGCATGACTGCGCAGTCCTTCTCTTCGCTCTCCCTCGATCCACCGCTGGTCCTGGTCTGCGTCGATAAAGGGGCCAGCGTGTTACCGCTGCTCAAGGAGACCGCCGCGTTTAGCGTGAACATCCTGCCGGACACGGCCATGGACACCTCCAACTTCTTCGCCAGCAGCAAGCGTCCCGCTCCGCCGCACCAGTTCGACGATCACGAGCACGTACTGGGCGAGACCGGCCAGCCGCGGCTGGCCAGCGCGACGATGGTGTTCGACTGCACGATCCATTCCGTGCTGGAAGGCGGCGACCACGAGATCATCGTGGGCGAAGTGAAAGCCTTCGACAAGCAGTCGGAGGACGAACCGATCCTCTTCTACGGCGGCAACTACCGCAAGATGGGCCCGCCCGACCCGTCGATGAGCTGGTAACAGCCTGGAACCCGCAGTCATGTGCGTGCAGGAAATGGAGGATCGGCCGCTGCTGGCGACGGATCCGCCGCTGCCCGCCGACGACTTCGTTCCCGCGCTCTGGGTGCCGCTGACGAGGGCGCTGCGTGCACGCCGTCGATTGATTCAGATGGTCGAGGTGTTGCCCGCCGATCGGTGGCTGCAGGAATCGGCCGCGCCGGCGTGGTCGCGGCGCGATGTGCTCGCGCATCTCGCGGCGTCTGATCGCCGGTATCACGATGTGCTCATCGCCGTGCTGAATGGGTCGCCGCTGGAGGACTGGAAGCCGGACCCGGCCGTCCCGAGTCCAGAGCTGAATCGAGCGAATGCCCTTGGCGCCGGCCGGTTTATCGGACAGCCGATCAACGCACTGGCCGAACAGTTGCAGGCTGGGTCGGAGAAGTCAACGATGTATTTCGCCGCGCTGACCGAAGATCAGGTGTTGATGCGGATGGGATTCGCCGGCAACGCCCTGTCGCTCCTGGAAGCCTGGGCGTCGCACGACAACGATCACGCCGACGACATCATCAACGGTCCGAAGATGATGCGGACGCTCTAGGTCTCTCAGCGCTGAATGCGCAATCGCGCTTCCAACAGCCGCTCAACCCGCGAGACCTCAAGCCGATCGACGAACGCATCGACCAGGGCCTGCGCCATCGAGTCCGCGCCCTGGGTCATCAGCATCTGCAACAGGCCCCGCTTCGGACGCACCAGCGTGGTTCGCTTCTCGATCCCGGCAGCGTCCGCAGCCCATTCGACGGCGTCGTTGAGGTCGCCCAATTGGTCAACGAGGCCCAGCTCGTGGGCTTCTGCGCCGGTGTGGATCTCGCCCGAGGCGAGATCGGCGACCTGCTCGCGGCTCAGATCAGGCCGGCCTTCGGCCACGATGTCAACGAAGCGTTCGTAGACCGACTGGATCAGCGCATCGAGCTTTTCGTCCTCTTCGGGCGTGGTCTCGCGGAACAGCGAGCCCATGTCTTTGTACTCACCCGCAGCGCGGGTGCGCATCTTCACGCCAACACGGTCCAGCGCCTCCGAGATCATTGGCGCGGTCCAGATCACGCCGATCGAGCCGACCACCGACGTGGGCAGGGCGAAGATCGGGTTGGCGGCGCACGCGATCATGTAGCCGCCGGATGCTCCGACTCCTCGGATGGCGGCCGCGACGGGCTTCCGGTCCGATAGTCGCTTGGTCGCGAGGTAGAGCGCCTCTGATGCGGCCGCGCCTCCGCCGGGAGAATCAACGTCGAGCACCACGGCGGGATAGCGGGGGTTCTCGGCGATGCTGTTGAGCGTGCGCGCCAGTTCGCGCGGATTCAGGCGAGCGCCGATCTGTCCGGCCACCTCCACGACGGCGATCCGCTGCGGGAAGAGATACTGCTCGAAGTCCATGAACGATGATCCAATCTTCGTCGGCATTCGCTCAGTGTATGAGCGCAGGCCTCAAGGGCGTAATCCGCGTTGACTGTGCAACGGCATGGCGCGATGATCTGTCACACGGGCCGCAGAGCATCACAATGACTTTGCGAGCCACAACTCGCATGAACGGGTTGCGAGCCACAACTCGCAGGGGAGGCCGCCGTGACCGAATCCGTCGTCTGTCCGCTATCGGAACTGCCGCCGGGCGAGGTCACCGCTGCTGATCTTGACGGTACTCGGGTTTGCGTCGCGAATGTGCACGGCGAAATCTTCGCCGTGCAGGACAAGTGCCCGCACCTCTTCGCGCCGCTCTCAGTCGGAGAACTGAAGAACGCTCACATCGTTTGCCCCTGGCACGACTCCGAGTTCGACATGCGAACCGGCAAAACCAAGTCGTGGCTGCCCAACGGCGTCTGGAACCTGATCCACAAGATGCTGCCGACCCCGCCGCCGTTCATCAAGAACAAGATTGAGCCCGACTACATCCAGACCTTCAAGACGCGCGTCGCGGACGGGACCGTCTACGTCTCGGACGAGTGATCCGTCACTCGTTCCGCTCTCGCAAGCGTTGCAACTCGGCTTCCAGCTCCGCTACTCGAGCCTCCGCGCGTTGAGCCTGCGTTTCGGCCTCGATCCTCGCTTCGCGTTCCGACACCAAGCCCGGGAGTGGTTGGCCAGTGGCTGGATCGATCCAGAACAGCTCGCCGTCTTCCCAGCGCAGCGTCAGGTTGAGCACCTCACTTCGGCCCTCCAGGACGTTTGAGTCGACCTCAACGATGGGCAGCGGCTCGTACTGCGTGCCAACCAGGCGGTCGCCGGCCAATCGCGCGCCGTGGGACTCCCCCGTGTTGTCGAAGCGCCAGTACTCAGTGATACCCATTCGCGCGTACTCGACTCGCTTGTAGCCGATATCCCGCTCGGCGGTGCTGGGCGAGGCGACTTCCATCACGAAGTCGGGCGGCTTACCCTGGTCGGAGATCACGTAGCCACGCTGCTGGTGATAGAGGTTGACATCGACATCGAAGGCGATGAGGAAGTCGGGTAGCAGCAACGGCCGAGACCCCGGAGCAGCCGCAATCCACTGGTCCGCCGCTACCAACGTGGTCTCGGGGCTGCCGAAGTGGACCAGCAGGTTGATCGGCGCGCCCGGGCCGTAGACGTAGCTGTACGCGGTCACTTCGTCGATATTCCGCTCGGCCGGTTCAGGGAGTTGGAACGGAACGGTAGTCGTTCCAGCCCGAGCATCGGTAGTGGTCATGTCGCTGGCGCCTTCGCTGCCAGTGTAGGAGGTTCACTGATCGATTCGACGAACACGCCTAGAACCCCTTGAAGTTCGGCTCGCGCTTCTCGGCGAAGGCGCGGGGACCTTCCTTGGCGTCTTCGGTCGAGCGGGCGATGACCATGGCGTGGTCGGCCATTTCGAGCGACTCGTGCAGGCCGGTCTCGGCCGAGCGGTAGGCGAGCCGCTTGATCATCTGCACCGAGACGGCCGGCATCCTGGAAATCTGGCCGGCCAGCTCGAAGGTCGCCGGCATCAGCTCGTCGTGCTCGACGACCTGGCTGACGTAGCCCATTTCGAGCGCCTCCTCGGCGGTGAAGATCTTGCCGGTCCACATCAGTTCCAGCGCCTTGGACATCCCGACGATGCGGGGCAGATAGTACGCCCCGCCATCGCCGGGAATCAGGGCCATGCGCACGTAGGCCATACCGAACTTGGCCCGGTCCGAGGCGATCCGCAGGTCGGCCATCGACGCCATGTCCATGCCCGCGCCCACGGCCGCGCCGTTGACGGCGGCGATGTAGGGCTTCTCGCAGTTGAACAGGGCTCGCGGGACGCGCTGGACCGAATTGCGCAGCGAGTTGCGGTTGGCTGCGGGCGCGTTGGGGTCGCCACCGAGCACATCGGCGCCGGCCCGCTCGCGGCCGACGTCCGCGCCCGAGCAGAAGCCTCGTCCCTCGCCGGTCACGATGATCACGCGTACGTTCTGGTCGACCGAGGCGCGGGTGATCGACTCCTGCCAGGCGTCGAGCATCTCGTTCGAGAACGCGTTCAGCTTTTCCGGCCGGTTGAGCGTGATCACGGCGATGTGATCCTGGACGTCGTAGAGCAGTTCGTCGGTCATGGCCGGGGAATCCCGCCTTTCGCTGTTCTCGCTGTTCGGACCTGTTCGGGTCTGTCCCGGTTTGGGATTAGTTCATTCTCATGCCGCCGTCGACATTGAGGGACTGTCCGGTGATGTTGTTCGCTTCGTCGGAGGCGAAGAAGGCCACGGCGTTGCCGATGTCCTCGGGCTTCTGTTCGCGTCCGAGCGGCATGTTGGAGGCGATGACCGCCTCGAACCGCTCGCGGCGATCGACGACCTCTTCGGTGTGGTCGCCGGCGAACATGCCCTCGATTTGACGCCAGAGGTCCGTCCAGAGCAGACCCGGGCAAATCGCGTTGACATTAATGTTGAAGCGCCCCAGCTCGGCGGCCTGGGACTGGGTGATGCTGATCGCTCCGGCCTTGGAGGCGGAGTAGGACGCCATCCCGCCACCGATCCGTCCGGCGATTGAGGCGATGTTGACGATCTTGCCCCCGCCCTGCTCTTGCATCTTCGGCGCGACGGCGGACGTCACCTTCCAGATGCCCTTCAGATTGACCTCGTAGCAGATGTCCCAGTCGGCCTCTGTCTCGGCCTGCCCGAAGTTCTCGGGCGGGACGCCGGCATTGTTGACGAGGATGTCGATCCTGCCGAACTCGGAGACGGCTCTCTCCACGTTGCTCGAGATTGAATCTTCGCTCGTCACGTCCATTTCGAGGGCCAGCGTGCTCACCCCGTACTCGTTCCCGAGTTCGGCAGCGGTCTCGCCGGCCAGATCGCTGAGCAGGTCGGCGACGATGACGCTGGCGCCCTCTCTGGCCAACACCGTGGCGATGCCCTTGCCGATGCCCCGGGCAGAGCCGGTCACCAATGCCACCTTGTCGTCCAGTCGTCCCATGATTCTCGTCCAGTTCTAGTGCCAGTTGACTGACCATGGTGCGCCGAACCTGCGTGTCTGTGGTGCAGGTCGGCTCGCGATCAGACTAGCGGCCAGTTGCGTCAGGGGCTCGACGGCGACGGTCGACCGGTCCCGGTCAAGTCTCGGTCGATTTGCGGTTCAGTTCATCCGCATGCCGCCATCGACGTTCAGCGCCTGACCGGTGATGTTCTTCGCGTCGTCCGAGGCGAAGAACGCGACGGCCTTGCCGATGTCTTCCGGCGTCTGCTCGCGACCGAGCGGCATGTTGTTCTGCACCGCCGTCTCGAATGCCGCGCGGCGGTCGACGACCTCATCGGCGTGATCGCCAACCAGCATCCCCTCGAGTTTTCTCCACATGTCCGTCCAGAGCAATCCCGGACAGACGGCGTTGGCGTTGATCCCGTATCGGCCGAGCTTGTTGGCTTGCGATTGGGTGATGCTGATCGCGCCGGCCTTGGAGGCCGAGTAGGAGGCCATCTCGCCGGCGCCGACGCGACCGGCAATCGAGGCGACGTTGACGATCTTGCCGCCCCCGTTCTCGATAAAGTGCGGCTTCAACGCGCTGCTGACCTTCCAGATCGCCTTGAGATTGACCTCGAAGCAGCGGTCCCAGTCCGATTCGACCTCGTCCTCGCTAAGGTTGTCGGGCGCGACGCCGGCGTTGTTGACCAGGATGTCGATGCGGCCCATCTCGGCGATCGCCCTCTCGACATTGGTCGAAATCGATTCGTCGCTGGTCACGTCCATCTCCAGCGCCAGCGTGGTGACGCCATGCCGATTCTGTAACTCCCCGGCGGTCTGATAGGCCTGATCGATCAGCAGGTCGGCGACGATCACGTCGGCGCCCTCTCTGGCCAGCTCGGTGGCGATGCCCTTGCCGATACCTCGCGCGCTCCCGGTGACCAGAGCGACCTTGCCATCCAGTCGTCCCATGTTGTGTGTCCTGTTCAGGTGATGTTGTGACAGCTACGGCGCGCCGAACCTGCGCTTCTGAGGAGCGGTCCGGCTCGCAATCAGGCTAGCGGCCAGTCGCTTCAGGGGCCTGCGATGGATCCGCGCCAGCAGGATCAGCAGCGCCAGCGTCAGCGCATTGACTGCGGCAATGGCGACCAGGACCGGACGATAGTTGTCATCGACCAGGTCGAGCATCAGCCCGGCGGCGAACGGCCCGATCGCAAGCGCCACATTGCCCATGGATGTCTGCAGCGCCATGAGCGTGCCCAGTCGGCGCAGACCGAACACATCCGACGCAATCAGCCCCTGCAGCGGCATGGTCTGTCCCCAGACCAAGCCGGCGATGACTGCCGAGAGGTAAATCCAGAAGATCGGACCCGCCGCCAGCAGCGCCAGCGTGCCCAGCAGCATGACGGCATAGCCGACGCCGAGGGCCGGCCGCAGGCCGAGCAGCCCGGCCATGGGGCCGATCAACGCGCGCCCGGGAATCGAGAGGAATCCACGCAAACCGGTCAACGCGCCGGCTGCGGTGATCGACATACCCGCCGCCGTCGAGGCCGGGACGAAGTGATTGAGCAGCGCGCCGAGACCGAACGAACTGGCGATCACCATGGCCAGCATGACCTGTACTTCGCGCGAACGCAGCGCCTCGCGGACGCCGCCATAACCGTGCTGGTCTCCTGATCCTTCCCGGCCCGACATCGCCGATGGTTCGGGCGGCGGTATCGGCGGGAGGCGACGAACCGATAGCACGGCAGGCAGCGATATGGCGGCCGCCACGACCAGCAGGATCCGCACGGCCCAGCGCCAGCCGAACTCGTCGGTGAACAGGCCGGTCAACGGCATGAAGAGCACAGAGGAGAAGCCGCCGGTCGTGACCAGCACCGTCATCGCCGCGGTCTGGCGCTTCGGGAAGAGCCGGGCCGCGATCGGCATGGTCACGTTGTAGAAGAGCCCCGCGATGGTGACCGCGCCACCCACGGTCCAGAGCACGATGAACAGCCAGATGTTGTCGGCGTACGAGGCGGCCATCAGGAAGACGGTGCCGACGATTAGTCCGGTCCAGAGCACCGGCCGCGGACCGAGCGCATCGAGGATGCGTCCCGAGACCAGCGAAGCCGCAGCGCCGAGCAGGTACGAGCCCATGAAGGCCGCGTTAACCGCAGCGGACGACCAGCCTTCGTCTTCCTGGATCGGTCCGGCGATGATCCCGAACCCGTAGAGCACAAGTCCATAGGAGCCGCAGGTCAGGATGCCGAGAAAGATGATCTGCCGCCAGGCCCACAGCCAGTCGGCGATGACCCTCGGCGGCGGCAGTTTCATCGACTCAGGCTAAGCGTTGGTCGGGTGGAGCCAGGCCGGAGGCACGGTACGCTGCGCCTATGGCCAGTCAGTCATCGAGCCGGTCTTCGAGCCACGCGGTCACCGTCGAGCGCCAGCGCCTGCGCTTCGCCGCCGGACACTTCGCCACCTTCGCCGACGAACTGGAGCCGATCCACGGGCACAACTACGACGTCTTCGTCGAGGTGATCGGCCCGTTGACCGACGAGTCGTGGGTGATCGATTTCTCTCTGCTCAAACGTCTGACCCGCGAGGTGTGCGAGACGCTCGATCACAAGTTCCTGCTGCAGATGGACTCGCGGGCGCTGACAATCACCGACGACGACACGCACTACGTCATCCAGTACCGGGACGAACTCTCATACCGGCTGCCGAAGCACGACGTCGCCGCGCTGCCAATCGACAACAGCACCGCCGAGCGGCTGTCGCAGTACATCGCCGGCCGGTTGACCGATTCGCTGGAAGTGGACGGTCCTCCGGGACTGGCGCGGTTGCGGGTCGGAGTCGAGGAGATGCCGGGACAGGCGGCCTGGTTCGAGACGGACCTGTGATGTCGGACGAACCTGCGAGCTGCGTGGTGCTGGTGCTCTACGACTCGCAGGGCCTGGTCGCCGGGTTGGCGAAGTCGATTGTCGAAGGAGCCGCGTCCGTCAATGGGATCGAGGTCTGGGATCGGCCGTTGGACGTCGCAGACAAGGACGAGCTGATCAAATGCGACGCCTTGATCCTGGGCAGTCCAAACTGGACCGGGATCACGGGGCGACTCAAACACTGGTGGGACTACACCGGCGACCTCTGGGAGACAGGCGAACTGGCCGACAAGCCCGCCGCCGCGTTCAGCGCGGGCTGGAGCCCATCGGGCGGCCTTGAAGCGACGCTGCTGCAACTGGTCCACCTGCTGATCGGCCACGGGATGGTGATTGTCGGACTGCCCTGGACATCGACGATGAATCACTCGGGCAGCTACTACGGCGCAACGGCGGTGAGGAACGTGACCGATCTGGATCGCGAGCAGGCAAGGAAGCTGGGCGCCAGGGTCTCGGCGTATGCGCTGCGGTTGCGTGAGGAAGAGGCGTAATGCCAGACTCCTACGACCCGAACGAACTGCTGGGAATCGCGCCAGGATCCTCCGACGACGAGATTCGCAAGGCGTTTCGTCGCAAAGCGAAGCAGGTGCATCCCGATGTCTCCGACGCCCCGGATGCAGCGGAACAGTTCACGCGCCTGAAGGCCGCGCATGACCTGCTGATCGAGCGGCTCAGCAATCCGCTCGCGCCGACGCCGGAAGACCTGTATCGGCCCGCCAAAGAGGTCAGCGAGGCGGAGCAGGAACTCATCCTGCAGGCGCATCGTCGCCGCCGAGAGGCGGAGCAACGCCGTCGCGCGCGGCGCCGCGGAGGCGTCAGCGGACACACCCGTCGGGCCATGCGCGAGAACGAGCGCTTCCGCGCCGAGATGGCTCGCCGCCGCGCTGCCTACGAGGCACAGCAGCGCGAACAGGACGCAGGCAGTGAGTAGGTGGCATGACGGACTACCAGAACATCCTCGTCGACGTCGACGGACCGGTGGCGACGATCACGCTCAACCGCCCTGAGAAGCTGAACGCGTTGTCGGAGGCTCTCAGAGACGACCTGGCGGCGGCGCTGCGGCAGCTGAACCCGGTCGACTCGGTTCGAGTGATTCGGCTCAAGGGAGCGGGCCGCGCATTTTGCGCCGGATACGACATCACGCCGAGCGACAACGACTTCGACTTCAACCCGAGCCCCCGAACGGGCGATCAGGCGTGGGAACTGGGCGAATCCAACGTCGCCATGAATCGCGAGCACCTGCGCGACTCGATGGAGCGCTGGCTCTGGATCTGGTCGTATCGCAAGCCGATCGTCGCGCAGGTCCACGGCTGGTGCCTGGCCGGCGGCAATGACCTGGTCGGCGCCTGCGACATCATCTTTGCGGCGGAGTCCTCCCGCTTCGGTCATCCGGCCGGCCGTGCGCTTGGACAACCGCCAACGCTGGGCATGTGGCCGATGAAGATTGGCATGCTCAAGGCGAAAGAGCTGTTGTTCAGCGGCGACACGATCGACGGCGTCGAAGCAGAACGCATCGGGATGATCAATCGCGTCTATCCCGACGAGCAGCTCGACGAGGAAACGATGGCCTACTGCCGGCACATCGCCAACGTGCCCATGGACGGCCTGACCGTGCACAAGCACTCGGTCAACCGTTGGGCCGAACTCATGGGCCTGACGATGTCGGTCTACGAAGGCGCGGAGTTCAACGCCATCTTCGCCGAGACAGCCGCCATCGAGGAATTCGGCAAGATTTCCATGTCCAGGGGGCTGAAAGCAGCACTCGAGTGGCGAGACGACCCGTTCGGCGACGGTCGTGGGGCGCTGCGGCGTCGAACGGATTCGTAGGGTCAATGCACCGTCCACCACCTCGAAGTCGCCCCCGCGCAGGCGGGGGCGCCCCCGCCTGCGCGGGGGCGACTTTAGTGGTCCGGGGCGATCTTGGTGGTCTGGGGTGGCTTTGGTTGGGCACTTGTCCTGTTCGGGTGCGGGGAGAGGGATGCCCGTTAGCATTCAATCGACTCAATGCGGAGGAACGATCCATGACCGACTATGAAAACGTGCTCGTCGACGTCGACGGTCCCGTAGCGACGATCACGCTCAACCGGCCGGAGAAGCTGAATGCGATCTCGGGCGGGCTGCGCGATGACCTCGAGGCCGCGCTGCGAGAGCTGAATCCGGGCGACACGGTTCGCGTGATCCGGCTCAAGGGCGCGGGGCGCGCCTTCTGCGCCGGCTACGACCTGACGCCCGGCGGCGGTGCGATGAACTGGCGGCCCAACCAGCGAACCGGCGACCAGGCCTGGGAGCTGGGCGAGTCGCGGATCGCCCTCGACCGCGAGAACCTGCGCGTGTCGGTCGACCGCTGGCTCTGGATGTGGGGCTATCGCAAACCGATCGTCGCCCAGGTCCACGGCTGGTGCCTGGCCGGCGGCGGCGAGATGATCGGCGCCTGCGACATCGTCTTCGCGACGGAGACGGCGCGCTTCGGACACCCGGCCGGCCGTGCGATCGGGATCCCGCCGACACTCGGCATGTGGCCGGCCAAGATCGGCATGCTCAAGACCAAGGAACTGCTCTTCAGCGGCGACACAGTGGACGGAATCGAGGCCGAGCGGATTGGGATGATCAACCGCGCCTACCCCGAGGAACTGCTCGACGAAGAGACGATGGCCTACTGCCAGCGGATCGCCAACGTCCCCCTGGACGGTCTGACCGTGCATAAGCACTCGACCAACCGCTGGTTCGAGCTGATGGGTCTGCGAGTCGCCGCCTCCGAAGGCGCCGACTTCGACGCCATCTGGCACGAAGCGCCGAGCATCGACGAGTTCACCAAGATCGGCCGCGAGAAGGGCCTCAAGGTCGCCCTCGAGTGGCGCGACGACCCGTTCGGCGACGGCCGCGGCGCGCTCCGGCGTCGGACGTAGTCGTCGATGCGACCACTGCCAACCGCCTCAACCGCCCAGGTCCGTGGATACGCCTTGCGTGTTTGGGAATGGCCCTCAGCCGGCGATCCCGAACGCACGGCCGTCCTGATCCACGCCACCGGATTTCACGCCCGGACCTGGGACGCCGTCGTCCGGCTGCTGCCCGAGAACTGGCGAGTGTTCGCGCTCGACATGCGCGGGCACGGAGCCTCGCAGTCGCCTGCCGACAAGGCCGGCGCCGATTGGCGCGAGATGGCTGCCGACCTCAACGAATGGCTGGCTCAACGCGAGCTGACAGATGTCGTCGTCGCCGGACACTCGATGGGCGGCTGCGTTTGCACGATCGCCGCGGCAAGCGGCGACCGAATCGAGTCGCTCGCCCTGATCGATCCCGTGCTCGTCAATCCCAGGGGTCCAATGCCACCGATACCTCCGGACGGCCTCTCCGTCGCGGCCCGCAAGCGGCGTCGCATCTGGTCCGGTCCCCAGGAGATGTCCGAATCCCTCACCGGTCGCGGCGCATTCACGCACTGGCCGAAAGAAGCGGTCGAGAGTTATGTCCGTTACGGACTCAACCCGACCGGCACGCTCGGCGAATGGGAACTGGCCTGCGACCCGGAGGTCGAAGCCTGGTGTTTCGAGTACGCGCCGACGGTCGATCCCTGGCCGGACATGGCGAAGGCGAGTCAGCCGACCCTGATCTTGCGGGCCGGTGAAACCCGCGGACATGGCTCGCCGACCGGTCAGAACGCCGTCGAGGTCTTTCCCAACGCGTTTGAGACCGTGGTCGAGGACTCCGACCACTTCATCCCGATGCGCCGGCCGGACGCCGTCGCAGAGGCGATGACGATTGTCGCGCGGGACTGCTCAGCAGATAGTCCGGACTGAAGCCCGCTTCGCCCTCCCTGATTCTCGGCGAGAGCCGATCGATGAGCGTTTCCTTCGCGCGTCGATAGCCTGCGTCGTCCCACTCAACGGCATCGGCAAGGCGTCCCGCGGCCTCGCCGGTGCCGGCGCGGAAGTGTCCGGTCGTTCCGACGAACCGATCGACGACGAACCGTTGCGCCCCGGTCGCCGCGACCTGTTCGGCGAATCGGCAAGCATCTGCCAGCGGTAGCAGCGGCGTCATCGTGATCGCGACCGGGATTCCTGCGTCGGCGACCTCACCGGCCGCTCGCAGGCGGTCCGGGATCGGCGGATTCCGCGGTTCGAACGCTCGGCGCACATCTTCCGAGTCGGTGGTGACGCTGAAGTTGACGCAGACCTCGCGGAACTCGCTGAGCAGATCGATATCCCGAGCAACCAGCGGGCTGCGGGTCTGCACGACCAGGTGAGCGCCTTTCTGGGCGAGGAGCGGCAGCAACGAGCGCGTGAGCTCGAGGCGTCGTTCAAGCGGCTGATACGGGTCCGTCGCGCTGCTCATGTAGATCGTCTTGCCCTCCAGCGAGCGACGAAGTCGCGAGAGCTTGCGCGCCGCATTCCGCTTGACCCGGACCCAGTCGCCCCAGGTCGGTTGCCTGTCGAACGGCGCGAAGAAGGCGGCGTAGCAATAGGAGCAGCCGAACGTGCAGCCTACGTACGGGTTGAGCGAGTAGTCGTACTCACGCAGGAAACCGGCGCCGGCAGTGAGAATATGGCCGGCGTCGTAGGATTCGACCCTGGCGGGCATGGCTCGCTAGTCGAACGCGCCGGAGACCAGGTGCTCGACGTACTCCTCGTCCGACATGCCGACGATCTCCTTGTAGACGTACTCGTTGTCCTCGCCGAGCAGCGGCGCGGCCTTGGTCAGCTCGGCGGGGGTTTCGGAAAGGCGGAACGAGGGACCGTCGTAGGCGCGATGGCCCATCGTCGGATGATCGAGCATCCAGTAATGGCCTCGCTCGGCGAGTTGAGGGTCGTTGCGCAGATCCTCGGGCGTCTGCACGACGCCGGCCGGCACTCCGGCGCTCTGCAGGCGCTGCATGAGCTCCTCGGCCTGCTCGGTTCGGACCCAGGCGGCGATCTCGGCGTCGAGCGCCTCGGCATCCATCGACGTCCACGCCGCTTGACCGGCGACGTCCGCCAGGGTGGTCAACTCGACGTCGTTGGTCACGGTGATCGCGATCCAGCGGTCGTCGTCCTCGCCGCGCGCCGCGCACTGGTAGGTGGCGTACGGATGGAAGTCGGGGTGGCCCGCACCGAGCGCCTCTTGCTCGCGGCCATTGACCGTGTAGTCCAGCACCATCGTCTCGGTCGCGTGGATCGCCGCTTCCAACTGGCCGAAGTCGATGTTCTGACCTTCGCCGGTGCGCTGCCGATGGTCGAGCGCGGCGAGCAGCGCCGAGGCGGCAAAGTGCGGGACGAGGAAATCGGTGTAGGCCACGCCGGTGCCGATCGGCTCCTCGCCCGGATACGCGGTCACGTGTGAGATGCCGGCTGCCGCCTGCAGGACGTGCCCATAGCCCTGCCACATCGACCACGGGCCGGTCAGTCCGTACATCGGCATCGAGATCATGATCAGGTCGGGCCGGACTTCGCACAGGTCCTCGTAGGTCATGTCCCAGGCGCGCATCGCCTTGGGCGTGAATGACTCTGTCACGATGTCGCAGTGTTCGACGATCCGCTTGGCGATCCTGACGCCGTCCGGATGCTGCAGGTTGAGCGAGACGCACTTCTTCGAGGAGTTGAAGTCGGCGTAGTAGCCGCTGTTGTCGAGCCCGGGCTCGTCGTTGACGAACGGCGGCGCGCGGCGCAGCGGCTCCGGACGGACCGAGGATTCAATGCGGATCACCTCGGCGCCGTGGTCGGCGAGATACTTGGAGACCAACGGTCCGACCCCGACCCAGGCGAAGTCGGCGATCCGGATGCCTTCGAAGACCTTGCTGATCGCCATTGGTCGCTCCTAGATCACGCTTTCGGCGGACAACTGCATGATCTCGTCGTCCGACAAGCCGAGCAGGTTGCCGTAGACGTAGAAGTTGTGCTCGCCGATCCGCGGCGCCCGGTGGCGGATCGAGATCGGCGTTTTGCTTAGCTTCGCCCACGGGCCGGGATAGGTGACGTGGCCCTCCTCATACTCAACCTCGGTCCAGTAGTCGCGCGCGGCCAGGTGTTCGTTCTCGAGCAGGTCGCGGGGCGTGTTGACGATGCCCCAGCCGTTGCGGATCTGCTGCGCCTCCGAGACGAGCTGCGCCCGCGTGAACCGCTTGCAGAAGGCCACGAGAATGTCGTTGAGATGGTCGCCGTCTTCGCCGCCCGGCGGGATCAAAATCCCCTGGGTCGCGTCGAGCTTGGCCAGCCACTCGTCCGAAGTCAGATCGCCGGCCATGCCGTGATGGTCGAGCCACTCGATCGTCTGGCGCGCGGTCAGACCGAAGAGCCCGCCGTAGGACAGCGCGGCCACGTAACCGTCGGCCGCCTCGTAGACGTACTGGCCCGACTTGTAGCCGCCGATCTCGCGGCCGTTGCCCGGTCGCCCGTTGTTGATCCCTCGGATGTCCCAGGTCGGCGTGGCGTTGTCGTGCGTGAAGGTGACCGCCTCCTGCATCGACTGGTCGACGTGCTGTCCCCGACCCGATTTCGTTCGCTGGTAGTGGGCGATTAACGTGCCGACCACCGCCTGCGCCGACGCCTGGGTGAATCCCTGCGACGCGGTCGGGCGGATCGGCGGTCGGCCGGGCGCGCCGCACATTGAGGACAGGCCGCCCATCGCCGTGCCGACGAGGTCGGTCGCCTTCCAGTTGGCGTACGGGCCTTCGCGACCGAACGGCGTGATCGACGTGTGGACCAGGCTCGGATGCGAAGCCCCGATTCGCTCGACGCCCAGCCCCAGCGCCGAGGCCGCGTGCGGCGGACAGGTCTCGACCAGGAAGTCGGCCGTCTCCAGCAGGCGGGAGAACAACTCCTGGCCCCGGATCGAAGTCAGGTCCAGCGTCGCGCCGAGCTTGTTCGCGTTGAACGTCCACCAGTGCAGCGAGTACTCCGGATCGACGATGTCTCCGCGGAACGGCCCGATAAACCGCGACTCATCCCCGCCCGGCGCTTCGACCTTGATCACCTCCGCGCCGAGGTCGCCGAGCATCCGCCCGGCTAGCTGTCCCAGCTCGTTGGTCAAGTCAATCACGCGAAACGGAGCCAGCGGTCCGGCGGCGGTTGAGGTAGTCATACGCCGAATGATAGTCGGCGAGGCCCTCACCTTCGGGGAGCGGGGATCGGAACTTGCCAGCCCCTGATTCATTCAGGGGCCTGCCCTGGTACGCGCAAGACGGAGCCGAGCGGGTCCCCGAATGAATCGGGGACTGGATCCTCTCTCTCCCTTTGCAAGAGGGCTGGGGTGAAGGTTTCCCGCTCGGCTCAGCTCGCCGCAGCCGCGTGATCGATGCGGCGGTGGATGATGTGGACGCCCTCCAGCGCAGGGATGATCCGCTCGATCGCGGCTCTCAGCTCGTCCAGATTGCGCTTCTCCTGCGCGGACACGGCGATCGGGCGACCGCCGATTTGCTCGGCGATTGCCTCGATTAACTCTTCCAGCGGCTCTTCGAGCGCGTCGATCTTGTTGACCACGGTCAGGGTCGGGCGTTGGTCCACGCCCAGGTCCCTCAGCGTGCCCTCGACGCTCTCGATCTGCTCCAGCACGTCGGGCGACGTGCCGTCGACGATGTGCAGCAGCAGGTCGGCCTCTTCCAGCTCTTCCAGCGTCGCACGGAAGGCGGCGACGAGCTGGGTCGGCAGCTTCTGGATGAAACCCACGGTGTCGGACAGCAGCACCGTGTGCTGCTCCGAGAGCCGGCAGCGGCGGGTGGTGGGATCGAGCGTCTCGAAGAGCCGATCGCGGGCGCGCACGTTGGCGTTGGTGAGCGCGTTCATCAGCGTCGACTTGCCCGCGTTGGTGTAGCCGACCAACGCGACCAGCGGAATGCCGGCGCGGTCGCGCTTGTTGCGATGCTGTTGACGATGCGTGCGGACGCGTTCGAGGTCCTTCTTCAGCCGCTTGATCTGGTTGCGGATGAGGCGTCGGTCGGTCTCAAGCTGCGTTTCGCCGGGGCCGCGCGAGCCGATCGCGCCTTCCATCCGCTCGAGGTGCTCCCACTGTCCGGTCAGCCGGGGCAGCAGGTACTCGTGCTGGGCCAGCGCGACCTGCACGACGCCCTCGCGGGTGCGCGCACGCTGGGCGAAGATGTCGAGGATGAGTGCGGTGCGGTCGATCACCTTGATCCCGAGCCGCTGCTCCAGCGTGCGTTGCTGGGCCGGCGTGAGCTCGTCGTCGAAGATCGCGACCGTGGCGCGCAGTTCGTCGCGCAGCTCGACGATCTGCTCCAGCTTGCCCTTGCCGACGTAGGAGTTGGGATCGGGGTGACGCAGCCGCTGCTTGACCCGGGCCAGCGGCATCGCCCCGGCGGTCACGGCGAGTTGCGAGAGTTCCTCAAGCGAGGCGTCGATGTTCCAGTGGGCCGAGCGCCGGGAGTCAACACCAACCAGGATGGCGCGCTCGCGGGGAGGGTGAGTGGGGTGTTGTCGGCGGCGTCCGCCGCGGGATCGTCTGTTGCGAATGCGTGGAATCGTGGTCTCCGTCGCTACGTCGGACGGCGAAGGCCGCCGGACGAGGTTCAGTCTAGTGAGAGCGAAAGACGGGACCTAGTTGCGCATGTCGGCGACGACCTCCGGTACTGGTGTTTGACGTCAGCTTACTGCGAAGTGAAGGCCGCGATCCGCTCGACGCCTTCATCGACTTCGTCGTCGGGCAATGTGAGACTCAGACGGATGTAGCCCTCGCCGGCGGGGCCGTAGCCGTTGCCGGGCGTGACCACGACGCCCTGCTCCTCGATCAGGCGAGCGGCGAAGTCGGCGGAGGTGTCGCCCTCCGGGATTTTGGCCCAGATATAGAGCGACGCCTTCGGGTTCGTGACCTCAAGTCCGATCGAGCGCAGTGCGCTGACGACCTTGTCGCGGCGCTGCTGGATGATCGCGTTGTTGGCCTCGATCACCGACTGGTCGCCGTCCAGCGCGGCGATCGCCATCTGCTGGATCGCCTGGGGAATGCCGGAGTCGATGTTCGACTTGACCCGCAGCAGCGGGTCGACCAGCTCGGCGTTGCCGCAGGCCCAGCCCAGCCGCCAGCCGGTCATGTTGAACGTCTTCGAGAGCGAGAAGTATTCCATCCCGGCGGCCTGGCCCGACGGCGCCTGCAGGTAGGCGGGCGCCTCGTAGCCGTCGAAGGTGACATCGCAGTAGGCGTTGTCGTGCAGGACCGCGATCTCGTTGCCCAGGCCGAACTGCGCGGCGCGCTCGAAGAAGTCGATATCGGCCAGCGCGCCGGTCGGGTTGTTGGGATAGTTGATCCAGAGCACTCGAGCCCGTTCGCGCACGTCCGCCGGGATCGCGTCGAGATCCGGCAGAAATCCGTTCTCCTCAGTCAGTGGCGTGTAGTGCGACGTGCCGCCGGCGAACATGGTGCCGATCGCGTAGACCGGATAGGCCGGGTCGGGGACCAGCGCCACGTCGCCGGGATCGATGAAGCAGAGCGCCGAGTTGGCGATCCCTTCCTTGGCCCCGATCAGCGGCACGATCTCGGTGGCCGGATCGAGCGAGACCTCGAAGCGCTGCGCCATCCAGCGGGCAATGCACTCGCGCAGCTCCGGCAGACCCTCGGTCTCGGGATAGCGGTGATTGGCCGGCACGTCGGCGTGCTCGTGCAACGCCTCGAGGATGTGCGGATGGGTCGGCAGATCGGGATCGCCGATGCCGAACGAGATCACTCGCACGCCCTTCTCACGCTGCGCGGCGATCTTGCGAGAGATTTCAACAAAGAGATATGGGGGAAGGTCCTGGACTCGCCGCGCGGTTCGCATGTTGGGTTGCTGGGCCATTTAGAAGCGCCCCCAGATCTTTCCGACCTTGACGTAGGTGGTGACTTTGTCGTCGTAACGGCGCTGGACCTCGGCCGGATCGGCCGGGCGCTGGTAGGTCAGCTCGTTGGTGACATGGCGGAAGTTGAACTCGCGCAGCAGCGGATCGCCGGCGCTGTCGCCGGACACGCGCAGGGTCATCGCCCGGCGGTTGGCGTCCGCCCCGCGCTGCATCGCCGTCGCGAGCAGCGCCCTGGACACCTCGGTGAAGTCGTGGTCGGGATGCACCAACAATTCTTCCGCCGAGATTCCGCGTCGCTCGGTCGGAACCGTGCGAATGTAACCCGCCGGCGAGCCGTCCTGCTCGGCGATCCCGACCCACTCCGAGTCGCCGAAGAACTGCGTGGCCAGGGGCGGCGCATGTGCGCCCTCTCCCGCGGCCTGCTGCTCGATCGCCACGACCGCGTCGGCGTCGTCCTCGAAGGCGTCGCGGACACGGATGTCCGCCGCGATCTCCGGCAGCGTCTGGTCGCGCACGTCGCGGCAGCGCATGACCGAGACCTCGGAGGGCGAGACGAATCCCGCGCCGATCAGCATCGGCTCGACGTAGTGACGATGAGGGAAGTCGCTGTAGTCGATCACCATCAGCTCGGAGTCCGAGTGCTCGGTCGCGAGCTCGCCCATCTCGTTGAGCAGGTTGGTCAGGTGCAGACGGATGTGATTGATCGTGTCGAACTCGTAGAAGACGCGCAGATGCCGGCCGTAGGGGATGCCGATCACGTAGCCGTCGTCGCATTGCGTCGAGAGCATCCTCGGCAGCCGAACGAGCTCGTCGAAGTCGGCGTCGGGCTGATTGCGGTAGGCGAGCTGCTTCGTCGCCAGGGTCTCGTGCAGTTCGCGCACAAAGCCGGGAGCGACATCCTGTGCATGCCGCGTGTAGTCGGGTGTGACCATCAGTTGTCCATTCGCTCGTGAGTCAGGGTCGGAGAGTTGTGCATTGCCAAATTGGGCTAACGGACGCTCAACAGGTTCGCATCCAGTTGTCCTTCAAATGAGAACGAAGCCGGTCCGGTCATGAAGACCGAGGCAGCCGGATCGTCGAGTCCATCCCACGCAATCTCGAGGTCCCCGCCGGGCAGCGAGACGGTCGCTGCGGAATCGGCAAGCCCGCGCAGGCGCGCCGCGACCAGCACCGCACAGGCGCCCGATCCGCAAGCCAGTGTGATCCCCACGCCCCGCTCCCAGACGCGCATTTTCAGGCGGTCGGGGGCGAGCACGTTGACGATCTCGACATTGGTTTTCCGCGGGAAGTCGGGATGCGTCTCGATCAATGGGCCAATCTCGGTCAGCGGGAAGTCATCAACCTCGTCGTCGGTGAACCAGACCGCGTGCGGATTGCCCATGCTGACGCAGGTCAGGTCGAACGTTTGGCCGTTGAGCTCGACCTCGTGATGCAGGATCGGCGCCGGTCCCTCATGGACTACCGGAATCTCGTCGGCCTGCAGCCAGGCCCGGCCCATATCGACGCGAACGCGGTCGACGGCGTCGGAGGTCATGTCCGAGAGGTCGGCGCGGAGCACTCCTGCGCCGGTCTCGATCGCGAGCGCGCCGTCGTTGGGAGTCATCCCCGCTCGCTCGACCAGGTACTTCGTGAAGCAGCGGAAGCCGTTGCCGCACATCTCGCCGTCGGAGCCGTCCGAGTTGACGATCACCATTTTCGCCGCTGCGACATCCGTGTCCTGCGCGATCAGGATGCCGTCCGCGCCGACGCCGAAGTGCCGATCGCAGATGCGCGGCGCGAGCGCGGACCAGTCGATCTCGTTCAGGTGGGCGTTGTCGCCCAGCGCATCGATCAGCAGGAAGTCGTTGCCTGCGCCCTGCACTTTGAGAAACGGAATGGACATGCTGATACTCCGGCGGCCAATTGCATCTTACTCAAGCATCGCGAGCGGAACATCAGCGGCCCAACAAATCGCCGGATCGTCTCGGCGAAACCAGGCGCGCTGGCGTCGGGCGAACCGCCGCGTGGCCTGCGCCACGCCGTCGACGGCCTGAACGAGCGTCAACGCGCCGCTCAGGTACGCGAGCACCTCGCGGTAGCCGATCGAATCGAACCCCGGGGCGTCGTGCGGCACGCCGTCGCCGAGCAGTTCCCGCACTTCGTCAACAAGGCCGTCCGCGAACATGGCCGCCGTTCTCCGCCCGATTCGTTCATCGAGGTCATCCAGCGAGACATCCGGAGCAACGGCCCTGACATCCACAGGCTCGCGCATCTGCTGCCACTCCGAGATCCGCTTGCCGGTCGAGTGATGGACTTCCAGCGCCCGGATCATCCGGCGGGAATTGGTCGGCCCGATCTGTTCCGCAGCCGCCGGATCGATCGCCGTCAGCCGCTGAAACAATGACTCGGTCGGTTCCAGCGATAGCACCTCGCGAAACTCGGCGTCTTCGGCGACCGGCGGCACCTGCCAGCCTTCGAGCAGGGCTCGCATGTGCTGCCCGCTGCCTCCGACGGCAATCGGCCGCTTGCCCCTGGCGCGGATGTCGTTGATGGCGTCGCGTGCCGCGTTGAGGTACTCGCCCAGCGAGTACCGCTCGGTCGGATCGACGATGTCGATGCACCGGTGAGCGACTTCGTCGCGCATCTCTTGCGACGGTTTGGCTGTGCCGATATCGAGCCGCCGGTAGATCTGTCGCGAGTCGATCGAGACGATCTCGCCGTCGAGATGACGAGCAATCTGCATCGCCCAGTCGGACTTGCCGGAAGCGGTCAATCCAACGACGGCGATCAGCGGTGCGCTATTCGGAGCTAGCTGCATCACGCACTTACGTGCTGGCGGCAATGGCTCGGGTGATGGCGAGGAAGGCATCGGCATTCAGTGAGGCGCCGCCAACGAGCGCGCCGTCGATGTCGGGCTGGGCCATGAAATCCGCAATGTTACCGGCATTCACGGAGCCCCCGTAGAGGATGCGAACGCCCTCGGCCACATCCGAACCGACCTGCTCCGCGACGACGGAGCGGATATGTGAACAGGCGGATTGGGCTTCGTCCGGCGTGGCGGCCTTGCCCGTGCCGATCGCCCAGACCGGTTCGTAGGCAATCACGAGACCAGCCGGCACGGGATCGTCGCCCAGGGCCAGCGAGACCTGGCGGGTTAACACCGCCGCTGTTCGATGGTTCTCCTGCTCCGCCTCCGACTCTCCGACGCAGAGAATCGGCGTCAGCCCATGAGCCTCGGCGGCCCGCAGTTTGAGCGCCAGCGCCTGGTCGTCTTCGCAGAAGAACTGGCGCCGCTCGGAGTGTCCGAGGATGACCCAGTCGGCGACCTCGGCCAGTTGCACCGGCGAGACCTCACCCGTGTATGCGCCCGAGGGCTGCGTGTGCATGTTCTGTCCGGCGATGTGCACGTCGGTGCCGCACCAGAAGTCCCAGACCAGCGGCAGTTGCGTGAAGCTGGGCGAGAGCACGACCTCGACGCCCTCGATCGCGTCGATTCCGGCCAGCCCGCGGCAGAGCGCTCGCGCCTCCGCGTTGGTGCCGTTCATCTTCCAGTTGCCGGCTGCAATCGGCGTTCGGGGCATTATGCGTCCTCCTGGACATCGGCTTCGGCGTCGGGCAGGACGGCGATCCCGGGCAGCTCGAGCCCCTGCAGATACTCGAGGGCCGCACCGCCGCCCGTGGAGACATGGGACATCTTCGAGGTCATGCGGTATTGCGCGACTGCGGCAGCGGTCTCGCCGCCACAGATCACGGTCTTCGTGTCCTCGAGCTTCGACAGCGCCTCGGCCATCGCTCGCGTGCCGCCCGAGAATGCCTCACGCTCGAACAGACCGAGCGGTCCGTTCCAGACAATCGTGTCGCATTCCTTGACCGCCTCGGAGAATGCCTCGACTGTCGCCGGTCCGACATCGAGGATTTGCCAGTCGTCGGGCAGATCTTCCTCGCCGAAGATCAATGGCTTGGCTCGCGGCGGCTCGTCCGCTCCGTGGGCGATCACGCAGTCGGTCGGAATCAGCAGATTGCAATCCTCGTCCCGGGCGATAGCCATGATTTCGTTGGCCGACTCGACCATCTCCTGCTCCAGCAGCGACGCACCGGTGGCGAGGCCGCGGGCCAGCAGGAACGTGTTCGCCATCGCTCCGCCGATTGCGATCACGTCGGAAATCTCCGAGAGGCGCTCAAGCAGCGCGAGCTTGTCGGAGACCTTGGCGCCGCCGCAGATAAACCCCAGCTTGCCTGCTTCGCCATTGCGGATCGGCTCGAGTGCCGCGAGCTCACGGTCGAGCAGGAGTCCGCCGGCGGCCGGCATCATGGTCGCCACGGCGTGCGTCGAGGCGTGCGCCCGGTGCGCCGCGCCGAAGGCGTCGTTCACGTAGATCTCGGCCAGATCGGCCAGTTGCGCGGCGAAATCGTCGTCGTTGTCCTCTTCTTCCTCGTGGAAGCGGAGGTTCTGCAGCACCATCACCTCACCCGGCTTGAGTTCGTGTGCCATCTGCGTGGTCACGTCCCCGATGCAATCGGGCGCCATCCGCACATTCATCCTCAGCGCACGCGCCAGGCGAATCGCCGCCGGCGTGAGGTCGAATGCCGGATCGCGTTCGCCCTTCGGTCGGCCGAGATGCGAGCAGACGATCACCGCGGCGCCGTGCTCCAGCAGGTGCTTGACCGTCGGCACCGAGGCGCGCACGCGGGTGTCGTCGAGCACCCGGCCTCCGTCCATCGGCACATTCAGATCGAGCCGCAGCAGGACGCGCTTGCCCGCCAGATCGAGGTCATGGATCGACGTCTTGCTCATCGGGACTCAACCTCAGCAATGACCAGCACCTGGCATGGTTCCGACCTGCCGACCGCCTGTCAACGACCTGCCAACGACCGGCATCGCAAGCATCGCAAGGCGCGCCACCTCGCTCAGGCCATGGGCGAGAGTTCGGCCTCGGCCTGTCGCTCGTTCTCTTCGTCTCGGTTCTCCGAGTGCTTCGACTCGACGGCGGCCAGCTTCGCCAGCCGGCGTACATGACGGCCGCCCTCGAACTCGGACTCGATGAAGGCGTCCACGATCTCACCGGCCAGCGCGTGGCCGATCACGTACGAACCAAGCGCGAGGACGTTGCAGTCGGTGTGCTGGCGGGCGCGGCGGGCGGACCAGGTGTCGCTGCAGAGGGCTGCGCGAGCCCCCCGCACCTTGTTCGCGGCGATGCTCACGCCGACGCCGTTGGAGCAGATCACGATGCCGATCTGGTGTTGGCCGTCAACCACGGCTTCCGCCAGCGGCGCGGCGATATCTGCGTAGTCGGTCGTCTCGCTGGACGCCGGGCCAAAATCCCGGACCTGGTGCCCCTGAGCGCTCAGTCGTTCTCGCAGTCGTTCCTTCAACTCAAACCCGGCATGGTCGCTGCCAATCGCGATACGCACGTGTCGCTGCTCCATCCAGGCTGACCGGCCGTGACCTCAGGAAGCCGAGTCGGGTTCGGAGAGTCCCCAGTGCCGCATGAGCAGCTCTCCGACCTTCTCGCTCAGCATCGGTCCACGGCGCAGAACGCGCGGTGTCCGGCCCGTGCAGTCCAAGATAGTAGAGGCAATACCCGCAGGCATCACCCCACCTTCTTCCAGAATGTGAAGTGATTCACTATGCCTCGCGGTTCGACTTGCAGAACCGAACTGCAGGCGCACATCGGCGGCGCTCAACGACGCCGGTTCGCCGTGGAGGTTGGCCGACGTGCCCGTGAGCGGAGCGTCGAGCCGGTCGAGTACGGCCGCCGCCACCGGATGATCGGGAATCCGCAGTGCGATCGTCGCGCCGTCAACCGCGCTCGTCGGCCAGTCGGCCCGCTTGTTCACAATCAACGTGACCGCTCCCGGCCAGGCCGATTCGGCCAGCGACATCACGCGACCGTCCAGCGGTTCGGCAACCTGCGCCAGGTGCTCCCGCCAGCGCGACGGCGGCAGAAACACGGGCAGATTCTCGCCTCCGGGCCGGCGCTTCAGACGGAACACGGCGGCGACCGCCTGATCGTCGTTTGCGATGGCGCTGAGGGCGTACTGGGTGTCGGTCGGCAACGCGACGACGCCACTGCGTTGCAAATGCTCAACGGCTTGATCAAGTTCCCCGTTAGACACCGTTCTATAGTACCGCGCGCATATCATTATGACGTGCAAGCTTCAGAATTCCAGCACGAATCGATCGTCATCGTCGACCTCGGGTCGCAGACCGCGATGCTGATCGCGCGGCGCGTGCGCGAACTCAACGTCTACTGCGAACTTGTCCCGCCGAGCGCTTCCTGGGATCGGGTCAAAGAGCTCAATCCGCTCGGTGTGATCCTCAGCGGAGGACCGGCCAGCGTCCACGACGACGGGGCCCCGCAGGCGCCGGACTGGGCACTCGACGGCCGGATGCCGGTGCTCGGCATCTGCTACGGCATGCAGACGATGGCCAACCAGCTTGGCGGCCGCGTTGCCGCCGGACGCGAGCGCGAGTTCGGCGCCGCTCACATCTACCCGCGCGACGATTCAGCTCTGCTCGAAGACCTGCCCCGCCCGATGCCGGTCTGGATGTCCCACGGCGACCGCGTCGACCAGATGCCGGACGGCTTCCGCGCCCTGGCCGGCACCGACAGTATCCCGATCGCGGCCATGGGCGACGAGGCGCAGCGGTACGGCATCCAGTTTCACCCCGAAGTCGTGCACACGCCGCACGGACTCCACCTGCTCAGCAACTTCGTCTACGAAATCTGCAAATGCTCCGGCGACTGGGACGCCGCTCACTTCATCACCGAGACCGTCGCCGAAATCCGCTCCAAGGTCGGCGGCAACCACGTGATCTGCGGACTCTCCGGTGGGGTCGACTCCTCCGTCGCCGCCGCGCTCGTCCACCGCGCCGTCGGCGACCAGCTCACCTGCATCTACGTCGACAACGGACTCATGAGACTCGGCGAGACCGAGCAGGTCGTCGACACGTTCGAACGGAACATGCACATGGATCTGCGCGTCGCCCGCTCCGGCGACCGCTTCCTCGAAGAGCTGGCCTCCGTCGACGATCCCGAGACCAAGCGCAAACGGATCGGCGAGACCTTCATCTCGGTCTTCGAGGAAACCGCGATCGAGATCGCCAGGGACGATCACGGCGTCGACTATCTCGTCCAGGGCACGACCTATCCCGACGTCGTGGAAAGCGCCGGCTCCGGCCACGGTTCGGCCACGGCGATGATCAAGTCCCACCACAACGTCGGCGGCCTGCCCGACGACCTGCGCTTCGAGCTGATCGAGCCGCTCCGCCACCTGTTCAAAGACGAAGTCCGCGAAGTCGGCCGAGAACTCGGGCTGCCGGAGGAGATCGTCGGCCGCCAACCGTATCCCGGACCCGGCCTCGCAATCCGGATCATCGGTCCGGTGACCCACGAGAAGGTGCGAGTCCTGCAACTCGCCGACGCCGTCGTGATGGACGAAATCAGAGAGGCCGGGCTCTACGACCAACTCTGGCAGTCGTTCGCCATCCTCACCGACACCCGCACCGTCGGCGTCCAGGGCGACGCCCGCACCTACGGCTGGGTCTGCGCCATCCGCGCCGTCACCGCCGACGACGCCATGACCGCCGACTGGGCCCGCCTCCCCTATGACGTGCTCGGCACGATCGCCAACCGCATCGTCAACGAAATCCCCGAGATCAACCGCGTCGTCTACGACATCACCTCCAAGCCGCCCGGCACAATTGAGTGGGAGTGAAGAGTTTGGTTATCACGATCTGCATGAGCATGTCCCTCCGACACCGCCTGCCGGCCATCTGCCGCGTCCTCGAAGCCGCGGGCCACGAGGTCCTGACGCCCGTCGACACACGCGAATTCGACTACGAAGGCGCCAACGATCACCAGCGCGCCGACCTCAAGCGCGACAAGGACTTGATCCGCACCCATTACGAAAAGATCAAGCTCTCCGATGCGATCCTCGTCCTCAACGAAGACCTGCCCGGCAAGCCCCGCTACATCGGCGGCAACAGCTTCCTCGAAATGGGCTTCGCCCACGTCCTCGACATCCCCATCTACCTGATGCAGGACGTGCCCGAGTCCCCGTACCGCTCCGAAATGCTGGCCATGGATCCCGTCGTGATCAACCGCGACCTCAGCCGCATCCCGGCGGACCTGTCGGCGGACCTGTCGGCGGCGGTGGGATAGCCTCGCGACATGCGAGTCCTGATCGTCGGCGGCGGAGGTCGAGAGCACGCGCTGGCCTGGAAGCTGGCCCAGTCTCCGCATTGCGAGGCGATCTGCGCCGCTCCCGGAAACGCCGGCACTGCGGAGCTTGGCGAGAACCTCAAGGTCCACGATTCCGACATCGAGGGCATCTGCGATGCAGCCGAAGGGCATCGCATCGACCTCGTCGTCGTCGGACCCGAAGCGCCCCTGGCGGCCGGCCTCGTCGACGCGCTCAGCGATCGCGGCATTCTCGCCTTCGGACCCTCGCAATCTGCCGCGCAGATCGAGTCCTCGAAATGGTTCGCCAAGTCGATCATGCAGTCGGCCGGCGTCCCGCATCCCGGCGGCGAACTGTTCGAGACCGCGCAGGCCGCCCACAAGTGGCTCGAGATCCTCGGCCCCGACGACCTGCCGGTGCTCAAGGCCGACGGACTCGCCGCAGGCAAGGGCGTGATCGTCCCCGACCACATCGACGACGCCCACGAAGCCGTCGATCAGATGTTCGCCGGCGCATTCGGTTCGGCCGGCGAGCGCGTCGTGATCGAAGACCGCCTCAGCGGCATGGAGGCCTCGGCCATGGCGATCGTCTCCGGCACCGACATCCTGCCGCTGCCGCTGAGCTGCGACTACAAGCGGATCATGGACAACGATCAGGGACCCAACACCGGCGGCATGGGCGTCTACGCCCCACCGGGTTTCGTCGGCGACGCCGACGACGTCTTCGCCGCCGTCCACCAGCCGGTCGCCGACGAGATGTCCAGCGCCGGCCATGAGTTCCGCGGCCTGCTCTACGCCGGCTTGATGATCGACGACGGCGCGTTTAACGTGCTCGAATTCAACGCCCGCTTCGGCGACCCCGAGACCCAGGCCGTCCTCCCGCTCATCGGCGGCGACCTGCTGCCCATCCTCGAAGCCTCCGCCCGAGGCCACGCCCTGCCCCGCGACGCTATCGCCCACTCCGGCCGAGCATCCGTCAGCGTCGCCCTCGTCAGCGGCGGCTATCCCGGACCCTACGAGACCGGCAAGCCGATCCACGGTCTCGACGCCGTTGACCACACCGTTGACGTCTTCCACGCCGGCACCGCACTCGACGACGACGGCCGCACCACAACCGCCGGCGGCCGCGTGCTCGCCGTCACCGCCGTCGCCGATACGCTGGCGGAAGCGCGCGGCATCGCCTACGACAACATCCGCCGCATTTCGTTCGACGGCGCATTCCACCGCACCGACATCGCCCTCAGAGAGGTACAACGATGACCACCCGCACGATCGAACCCAACCTGCAAGCCCACGACGATGTCCCGCCGATCGAGATGTTCGCCGGTGTCGCCCGGCGCACGCTCAACGCCGGCGAGCGCACCTCGATCCACGAGATCCAGATCGCCGAGGGCTGCACCGTCCCGATGCACACCCATCCGCACGAGCAGATCGGATACCTGGTCAAGGGCCGCGTCAAGTTCGAACTCGGCGACGAGACGAAGGAACTCTCCGCCGGCGACTCCTGGATCATCCCCTCTGAGGTGCCGCACGAGGTCACCGCGCTCGAAGACGCCGTCGCGCTCGACATCTTCTCCCCAGCGCGCGAGGAGTACATCCCCTAATGATCCCCCGCTATCAACGCGCGGAGATGGCCGCGCTCTGGACCGATGACGCCAAATGGCGGCGCTGGCTCGATGTCGAGATCGCCGTCGTCAACGCCTGGGCCGACGAGGGCGTCGTGCCCCGCGAGGACGCCCAACTCGTCGCCGCCAACGCCGGCTACAACGTCGCCGACATCGACCGTTACCAGGCCGAGGTCCACCACGACACGCTCGCCTTCCTCCGCTCCGTCGCCGACACGCTCGGCCCCGAGTCGCGCTGGGTCCACCACGGACTCACCACCTCCGACGTCTGGGACACCGCCTCTGCGCTGCAGATTCGCGACGCCGCGCGGATCATCGAAGACGACCTCGAGCGACTCGAAGCATCGATCACGAAGCGCGCCGTCGAGCACAAGCACACGCTCTGCATCGGCCGCACGCATGGGATCCACGGCGAGCCGACCACCTTTGGCCTCAAGCTCGCCAGTTGGGTCGACGAGACCCGCCGCAACCGACGGCGTTTGGCCGACGCCATCGAGTCGGTCGCCGTCGGCAAGATCTCCGGCGCCGTCGGTACCCACGCGACCGTCCCGCCGCACATCGAGGAGCGCGTCTGCCGCGAGCTCGGCCTCGGCGTCGAGGCGATCTCCACCCAGGTCGTCCAGCGCGACCGGCACGCCCACTTCCTCTCCACGCTCGCCGTGATCGCCGCATCGCTGGAACGCTTCGCCACCGAAATCCGCCACCTCCAGCGGACCGAGGTCCGCGAGGTCCGCGAGCCCTTCGCCGAGGGTCAGGCCGGCTCTTCCGCGATGCCCCACAAGCGCAAC
This sequence comes from Dehalococcoidia bacterium, assembly GCA_965204335.1. Classification (GTDB taxonomy): domain Bacteria; phylum Chloroflexota; class Dehalococcoidia; order Bin125; family Bin125; genus Bin125. Next base: position 2,774,070 of record OZ241982.1, read on the forward strand.
CCCGAGAAGGCCGAGCGCGTCTGCGGACTCGCCAGAACCATCCGCGCCAACGCCATGACCGCGCTCGAAAACGTCGCCCTCTGGCACGAACGCGACATCTCCCACACCTCCGCCGAGCGCATCGCCATCCCCGACGCATGCTTCGCGCTCGACTACATCACCGACATGCTCGCCTGGATCGTCGACGGCCTCGTCGTCGACGCCGACCGCATGCAGGCCAACCTCGAGTCCTCCTACGGCCTGATCTACAGCCAGCGAGTCATGCTCGCCCTGACCGAGGCCGGCGTCGGCCGCGACGACGCCTACAAGCGAGTCCAGTCCTACGCCATGCAAGCCTGGGACGAAGGCATCCAGTTCCGAGACCTGATCGAGCAGGACGACGTGATCACCTCAGCCCTCGATCGCGAATCAATGGACGCCGTCTTCGACCCCGGCTACTTCACCCAGCACATCGACGAATCATTCGCGCGTCTCGGTCTATAGCGCTCCACAGACGTCCGCCGGCGACGCGCCTCAGCAGGTCCGTGTGGCCGACGTGCAGATTCGTCAGTCGCGCCACGCCCTAGCGCCTACTGCTTCGCGAGTTTCTCGTGAAGACCCTTCCGGCTCTGCACCACGTCCCGGATGATCTGCTCCTCCTCAGGCGAGACCTCCTGCGAATCCTTCTCTTGCCGCCGTTCCGCCGGTCGAGCCTCTGGCATCGGAGCCATCCCCTCCGCTGCGGTCCATCCCGACCGCGTAAATCCAGCCTACCAATCTCGCGAGCAAGATAGCCGCCACAGGCGCACTTCAACCCACCCCTACCCTTCACCGACGACGCAATCGTCAGCGCCCCCTGCTCCGAGACTGACGCCGATCGGGCCGGGGTACCGATCCGCCGTGTCCGCCTCGCTCGATTTCCCCCTCCACGGAGGCCGATTATTCTGTCAACTTGGCCTAAGATCGCGCGAGAGGAGTATGCGATGAGCGTGATGATGGAATCCAACCTCGACCTGCCCAAGCACCAGGGCAAGGTGCGCGACATCTACGACCTGGGCGACCGGCTGCTGCTGGTTGCGACCGACCGGGTCTCGGCCTTCGATGTCGTCCTGCCCAACGGCATCCCCGACAAGGGCTGCGTCTTAACCCAGATGTCGGCGTTCTGGTTCGACGCGACCGAGTCGGTCGTGCCCAATCACATGATCCGCGTGATCGACTCGACCGACAATCCCGACATCCCCGTCGCGCTGGGCCCCGAGTACATTGGCCGCTCGATGCTCGTCAAGAAGTGCCAACCGGTCAAGCTGGAGGCGATCGTCCGCGGCTACCTGGCCGGCTCGGGCTGGGCCGAGTACCAGCGCGACGGCACGGTTTGCGGTATCCCACTGCCGCCCGGCCTGACCGAGTCGGAGCCGCTGCCCAATCCGATCTTCACGCCCTCGACCAAGGGCGAGGTCGGCGAGCACGACGAGAACATCACCTACGAGCAGGCCGTCGGCATCGTCGGACAGGACGTGGCCAACACGGTCAGGGTCCGCTCGATGGCGCTCTACACGTTCGGCCTGTCCCGCGCGCAGGAGGCCGGATTCTTCCTCGCCGACACCAAGTTCGAGTTCGGCGTCACCAAGAACCAGCAGGGCGAGGACGAGGTCATCCTGATCGACGAAGCGCTGACGCCCGACTCCTCCCGCTTCTGGGACGCCGATATCTACAAGCCCGGCCAATCCCAGCCCTCCTACGACAAGCAGCCGCTGCGCGACTGGCTGACGGGAACCGGCTGGGACAAGGAACCGCCCGGTCCGGAACTGCCCGACGAGGTCGTGGAGAACATCCGCAGCCGCTACCGGACCGCATACGAACGGGTCACCGGCCGCGAACTGATTACGGCCGGCTAGCGGGAATGCAATACAAGGCCGAAATCCACGTCACGCTCAAGCGCACGGTCAACGATCCGCAGGGTCTCGCCATCCGAGGCGGCCTGCACTCGCTCGGCTACGAAACCGTCGACTCCGTTCGAGCCGGCAAGTTCATCGAAGTCTGGCTGGAGGCCGAGTCGTCGGCCGAGGCACGGCACCTGGCCGACGAGATGTCCGACCAGCTCCTCGCGAATCCCGTAATCGAGGACTACGAGGTGGTGATTGCGGAAGGGCCCTCACCCTAACCCTCTCCCTCAGGGAGAGGGGATCAGAACAGGGGATCGCGTGAGGCTGAAAGAAGTCGCCTGAGCGAAGCACCCTTCCGGTCCCCTCTCCCTCCGGGAGAGGGTTAGGGTGAGGGCCTCCGGCGCCTGCCTAGCCGCCTAACGTCCCCTTGGTGCTCGGCGTGCCCGACTCCTCGACCACCCGCACCGCATCCCGCAGACACCGGGCCAGCGCCTTGAACGTCGCCTCGATGATGTGATGCTCGTTCTCGCCCGCGAGTTGCCGAACATGGAGCGCAAGCCGCCCCTCATGCGCGATCGTCTCAAGGATGTGCTTCGCCATCGACGACGGCAGCTCACCGATCATCGGCGCGGGAAAGTCCAGGTCGATCGCCGCGTACGGCCGGCCGCTGAGGTCCAGCGCGACCTGGATCAGCGCTTCGTCGAGCGGCACGGTGCGGTCGGCGAAGCGGGCAATGCCAGCACGCTCGCCGAGCGCTTCGTCGAGCGCCCGGCCGACAGCGATCGCCACGTCTTCCGACGTGTGATGCGCGTCGACGTGGAGGTCGCCGGAGGCCTCGACGGTCAGGTCGAAGCCGCCGTGCCGCGCAAGCTGGTGCAGCATGTGGTCGAGCATGCCCACGCCGGTCTCGACGGAGGCGTCGCCGGAGCCGTCGAGTTCCAGCTCGACGCGAATTGAGGTCTCGCCGGTCTCGCGAGTGACACTTGCGCTGCGCATGCGTTCACTCTGTCGCACAGTGTGCGCGGTGTCCAGTCTGCGTGTGACGTGCGCCTCGCATGACGGGTCTACAGTGTCGAAGAACGTTGACGACAAATGAGACGAGGCCGCGATGGATCGCGACAAGCTGATCGGGCTCTTGAACGAAGACCTGGCCGCAGAGTTGGCGGCCGTGATCACCTACATCACCTACGCCGCCCGGGTCGACGGCCCGCATCGGCCCCAGTTGTCGCAGTTCTTTACCGCCGAAGTCAACGGCGAACAGGTCCACGCCACCTACCTGGCCAACAAGATCGTCTCGCTCGGCGGCGAGCCCACCACAGTCCCGTCCGACGTGCCGCTGCCGGAGGGCAACCGGGCCATGCTCGAATGCGTGCTGACCATGGAGCGCGAGGCGGTCAGCCGCTATTCGCAACGCCTGCAGGACGCCGAGGCCTTCGGCGACATCGCGCTCAAGGTCACGCTCGAAGACTTCATCCGAGACGAAACCAGCCACGTCGAAGAAACCGAAGCCATCCTCCGCCACTGGGACCTCTGATCCCCTCTCCCTCTGGGAGAGGGCTAGGGTGAGGGCTCTGATCCCCTCTCCCTCTGGGAGAGGATTAGGGTGAGGGCTCTGCTCCCCTCTCCCTGAGGGAGAGGGCGAGGGCTCCACTCCCCTCTCCCCCCGCTTTGCGGGGGGAGATGCCGAAGGCAGAGGGGGGCTACGCCCGGCGCTCCGTTGTCCGCTCCTCGATCGCGTACAGCTCGTCCATACCGGCCATGTTCTGGACCTCGCGATAGAGCGACATGATCTCGTCGACGTCGCGGCCCGAACCGCCGCTCTCGGCCATGCTGCGATAGGCGTCGCGCATCGCTCCGTAGGCGGCGACCTGACCGGTGAACGGGTCGATCAGGACATTGAAGCCGTGCTCGGCCAGCATCGCGCGGTCGAGCCGGTCGGCCTGACCCATCAGCGAGAGCGGACCGCCCAGCACCCGCCCGGCCTCCGCGATCTGCCCGGGGTCGTTGGTGAAGAGCATCAACACATCGGCGCCGGCCTCGCGGTAGGCGGCGCAGCGCTTGAGCGCGCGCTCGAAGGACTCGTTCCGAACCGCGCCGGTGCGGGCGATGATGATGAAATCCTCATCCCGCCGGGCGTCCACGGCCTCGCGCACCTTGTCGACCATCATCTCCAGCGGGACGAGATGCTCGACGCCCTTGTGATGATGAGCCCGCTTGGGCGCAACCTGGTCCTCGATCTCAATCGCCGCCGCGCCTGCCGCCTCGATCTCCCGCACCGCCCGCGTCGTGTGCAACGCGTCGCCAAAGCCGACGCCGCCATCGACGATCAGCGGCACATCTGAGCGAGCAGTGATCTGCCGGGTCAACCCCGCAACCTCGGTAATCGTCAGCAGCGCCTCGGAGACCGAAAGCTGGAATCCGAACCCACCGCCGGAAAGGTAAGCCGCCTCAAACCCCAGCGATTCGACGAGCCGGGCGGAGAGCGGGTCGAGAGCGACGGGCGCAAGAATCGGCTGTCCGGAACGGACGAGGTCGGCGAAGTGTCGTCGGTTGGTCATGGGAGTTCCTCTCGCTGGGCCTCAGCCCTGGCCCTCAGGCTTGGTCGGCCGAATCGAATCGAGAATCCGGTCGCACAACTCGTACGGGTACACTATTTCAATGTCCGTTATGTCGGCCCCGTTGAGCACGAGTTCCCTCCTCCCTTCAGAATGACCCCACACTGCGCAGCGTTCCTGTTCGTGTCGTCGATTCGCTGGGAGTGTGTAATCAGGTACCCAAACCAGCGTGTTGTACGTCACGCCAACCGTTATCCGGCCGTCGAAGGGAACGTACAGGGAGAACCTTCCGTCTGCGTCTGTTTCTATGGATGCGCCGCACCTCGGCGCTGTCTCGGACGGATAGTAGCCGCACACTGCCACGGTTTGTCCGACGTGCGGACGTCCGGCGTCGTCGACAAGTCGTCCGGCAACACGCCACTTGCAGAACTCGCTGGAGACCGTCAGAGTAGCGTGGGCCGACCCCTCATCAGGTACGCGCACCGGCCTCGACTCCATTTCGCATGTGCCTTCATGATCCCCGAGCAACGCATACATCGGTCGGAGATACAAGCGATACTGACCTGGATTCGATATTGCCATCTCGAAGTCCCCGCTCTCGGTCACCTCGGCATAGATCGCGTGACCAGTGCTCGAGGCCTCTTCGAACGCGTATAACTGAAACGGATTGTCCTTGATTCCTCTCATGTTGGTAGGAAGATCTGATCCCGAAGCAGTGCGCAGTTCTCCTCGGATCACATATCCGCACATTGGAGTTGGGACTTGCACATCAAGTTGTGCAGGCACACCCGCGGTGATGAGATGCCGAGTCGCGCGATAGGCGTCCGCTACAGCAATACCCTCGCTCGCGTACAGTCGACAGGAACCTTCGTCCTCGCGCACCGAAAGCGTTACGTTGACGTCGTCTTCGAGTTGGATTCGATAACGGCCGTCTTCGTCGGTAGCTCCGACCCAGCACCTGAAGCCAGTCTCACAAGCCTCGACATGCGCCCCGGCGACGCCTTGGCCGCCAACCTCGAATACCCGACCTTCCACAATGGCCTGACAATAGTCATCTTCGATACTGATGACGACGCCACTGCGTCCGCCGGACTGCACTGCAAAGGGCATTGCGTCGTCGAAACCACGCATGCTGCCATCCAGGCCCGCGTAAGAAGCACAGGTCAGATCGTCAAGCGCAAGCGTGAAGCGGTAGCCACTGCCGATGGGCACCGCAACTCGAAATGAGCCGTCCGACGCAACCGGGATGCGTAACAATGGCGAGGTTCGGCCGTTGCTGAGATTTAGGTACAGGCTTGTGATGTCTATTCGTTCTGGGGCCACGACCATGCCGGACACGACCGGGTGTCGCTCCCGCAACCATGCGGAAAACTCTTGTTGGATGCTTGTTGCGTCTGCACCAAACGCCATGCGCATTACATCCTGCCAACTTGCTCCCGCCGCCTCAGCACGTCGAAACGTCCGCCAGAATCGGATATGCGCGTCGTCGCCGAATCTAGTGTTGGTCCAGCGCACAAACGTACTTCCCACCGAATGCGGCGGTGACTCAGTCAGGTAGAGCGAACCAGCCTCCAGCACTGGGGGCGATTCAAGGGCAGGAGCATCGATCGTTCCATCGTCAAGCACAAACTGGCTCGCCACTAACTCATCGCTCCAACCAGGATCATGCGATTCATCTAGCTGGTATTGCAGCCAACTGGGCGCGCCCTCCACCAGCCAGTTGGGAATCGAATGGAACTCTGAGCCCGCGAGCTGATGCTGAAGTACGTGGTAGTACTCATGTAGCATCACGATGCGGCCGTTAATCGACTCTCCGGTGGAACGATCCACTACCGCAGGCCCCCACTCCCCCATCGGCATGACGATCGCCGCCTCTTCGTTGAGAGAGTACGGCAGATTCGCGGAGGCGATCAGCGGCTTGTCTCGGTCTGCACTCCTGCCAGTCAAGTCGGCAGCGGTCCTGGGCACAAGTACGCGAACTCTACTCGCTTCGGCTTCGATGCCGAACTGCTTACCGAAGTACTCGACCACCCAGCGGAGGTCGGCCTGAGCCTGTTCTCTGATGAACTGAGGAACGTCGCCCAGGAATTCTATCTGCGGAAGTGCGCCAGTCGGCTGCCTCCAGAGCGTGGGGCCGAGCACAGAGACGCCGATTGCCTCACCGCGCCGGAGTGTGAAACCTCCGCCACCGGCGGCGAATGAGCGAAGCGACCTGCGAGTGGGATCCGGCGACGCAATCTCGGCGACCGGGCCTCCTGGGCGCCAGAACTGGAATCGCTGCCCGCTGGCATCCCAACGCCAGGCTCTTCGAACTTCGGCATGGATTCCGTTGACGGCGTTTACCAGCGGCACGCCGTCCAACCCTGCCCAGGCCACTAGCTGATTGCCGCTCCCCAACTCACGACTTGCAGCATCGAGGTCAAATGTCCGGCTCCACAGCACCGGGCGCTGGCCACTGACATAGAGCCAGTAACCCCTGCCCATCTCCAGGATTCGCCTGCCAGGCGAACCGGCAACGTTCGCTCGATTGACGACCCAAGCTGATCCCTGAGAACTGCTGCGAATAGATTGCAGTTTCGGGATCGTCTCAAGCACCCGCTCGACAGGCGCGTCGGCCTCAATCCACCCGATCAGGTTCCAGCCCGGGTACAGCGTGGTCGTGAAGGTGTCGTCGGAGGCTCCGGCCACGCGGGGCTCGAGGATGGTGGCATACGCGATTGCCGCGACCGCGACCACTGGGAGCAAGGACACCAACGCGCGCCGAAGCATGATCAATCGTCTACCGACACAACTCCGCCCTCAACCAGGCTATCAATCTCCTCAGCCGATCTCCCAATCAGCTCCAGGGCCTCGCGGGTGTGCTCTCCGATGGCGGAGGCTCCTCGGCTGAGGTTGATTGGGGTTCGGGAGAGGTGGACGGGGGAGCCGGAGACTTTGATGGTTTTCTGGGATTTGGCCACGGGGAGCTCGGCGATCATCCCCCGCGCCGCAATGTGGGGGTCGTTGATGATCTCGGGGAGCGTGTTCATCGGGGCGGCGATGCAGACTCCTTCGAGTTCGGCCTCCCACTCGGCGGTGGTCCGCTTCTTGAAGGCCTCGTAGAGAATTGGTTCGAGCTCGGCGTGATACTCGGTGCGGTCGGGGTTCGTCTGGAAACGCTCGTCGTGGAGGAGGTCGTCGCGCTCGATCTTGGCGCAGAAGAGTTGCCAGTCCTTGACGCCGGCGATGACCATCCAGCCGTCGGCGGTGGGGAATGCCTGGAACGGGGTGACGAGCGGGTGGCGAGTGCCGATCGGCCCAGGCACCTCGTCGGTGTTGGCGGCGCGGACGACGGCGTTCTCGAGCAGCGCGACCTGCGCGTCGAGCATCGCCACGTCAACGTGCTGTCCGAGACCGGACGACTGGCGCTCGTGCATGGCGGCGAGCACGCCGATGGCGGTGTACATCCCGCCGGCCATGTCGCCGATGCTATATCCGGGCCGCGCCGGCGGGCCGCCGGGATGTCCGGTAATGCTCATCACGCCGCCCATGCCCTGGACGATCACGTCGACGGCCGGCCGGTGTTGGTACGGTCCGGTGTGGCCGAACCCGGACGTGGAGGCGTAGATCAAGCGAGGGTTGACGGCGGCGAGGTCGTCGTAGCCGAGGCCGAGCCGGGCCATCGCGCCGGGGCGGAAATTTTCGGTGAGGACGTCAATCCCGCCGGACGCGGGATCGATCAGGTCCTTGATGATCTGGACGGCGTCGGGATGCTTGAGGTCGAGGGTGACCGACTTCTTGCCCCGGTTAACGCTGAAGAAGTAGGTCGAGACGCCGTGCACATACGGACCCGCGCCACGGTGGCGCTCGTTGGTGTCGACGTGCTCGACCTTGTAGACGTCGGCGCCGAGGTCCGTCAGAATCATCGAGCCATACGGCCCGGCCAGGGCCCAGGTGAAGTCGAGAATGCGGAGGCCGTCGAGCGGTCCGGGCATGTTGTCTACCTAGTCGAGTTCGAGGCCGGGAGTGCCGGGTTCGAGCTGGACGCCGAGCGTGTTGAGCGCCATCGAGACGAGGTTGTACTGGCCGGCGGCGAAGACGACGTCCATCAGCTGCTTGGTGTCGTACTGCTCGGCCAGCTTGTTCCAGGTCTCATCGCTGAGGAATGCGTCGGCGTGGAGTTCGTCGGCGGCGCGGAGCAGCGCTGCTTCGTGCGAGGTCCAGGCGTCGTGGTCGGGGCCCTCCTTGACTCGCTCGACCTCTTCGAGCGAAAGGCCGGCCTGCTGGCCGATGCGACGATGCTGGCCGAACTCGTAGCCGGATCGGCAGTTCCAGCCCATGCGCAGGATGACCAGCTCGCGTTCGCGTTCGGGCAGGGATGACCCGGAGAGGACGTGTCGGGCGAAGTAGCCCCAGGCCGACGACAGCTCCGGGTAGTGAGCGAGGGTGCGGGTGATATTGAGCACCGGTCCCCCGCGCGCCTCGGCCCGCTCGAGTTGGGCTTTTGACTCGCCCTCGGCAGTTTCAACGGTGAGCGGTTGCAAACGTGGTTGATTCAAGCGCATGGCACCCCTCTCTTCGCAACGGAACGAACGGCCCTCACCCTGGCCCTCTCCCAGAGGGAGAGGGAATCGGGAACAGAGTAGGTCAGAGGACACCCCTCAGGCGGTCAATCAGCGTCTCGAGCTGGTCGGTTCGAGGGATCGAGATGCGCAGGTGGTTGGTGAGCAGTGGGTCGCCGTATGTGCGGGTGAAGACTCCGACCGACGCGAGGCGGTCGTGCAGTTCGCGGCCGGATCCGATACTCGGGTCGACGCCGACGAGGATGAAGTTGGAGTCGGACGGCAGCGGCATGAGCCCGTCCAGCTCGACGAGGGCGTCGTAGTGCCGGCCGCGGGTCGCGCGGATCGTGTCGATCTGCTTGCCGATCTCCTCAGCGCAGTCGATGGCGGCGATGCCCGCGATCTCGGCTGCCTGGTTGACGTTGTAGGGCTGCTTGACCTTGATCAGATCGGACACGAGGTCGGCATGGGCCAGGGCGTAGCCGAGCCTGAGTCCGGCGATGCCGGCCCACTTGCTGAAGGTGCGCATGATGATCAGGCGGGGGAAGTCCGACAGCAGGTCCTGCGCGGAAGCGTCCATGCCGGCGAACTCGATGTAGGCCTCGTCGAGCATGACGGTTGCGCCGCGACTGAGCAGCCCTACGAGCAGATCACGAGGGACGAGATCGCCGCTTGGATTGTTGGGCGACGTGAGGACGACGATCGTGTCGTCGCCGACACGCTCCAGCGCCTGCAAGAGCTCGCCGGACCGCAGTGCGAACCGATCGCCTCGCGCCACGTCGATGAGAGACAGTTCATTGACGTCGGCGAGGAAGGGATACATCCCGAATGAGGGCGAGCAGGTGATGATCGAGCCGCCCGGCGGCAGCAGGGCGCCGAGCGCGAGATCGAGCAGTTCATCCGCGCCCGCGCCGGCGATGATCATCGCGGGATCGACGCCGGTGTAACGGGACAGCGCGTCGCGCAGTGCGGTCTGGTTGGGGTCCGGATAGATGGAACCGAAGTTGGGGTCCTCGAGCGCCCTCGACAATGCCGCGCGCACGCTCGGGTGCATCCCGTAGGGGTTCTCGTTTGCGTCGAGCTTGAGGCAGTCCTCGGGATCGAGTCCGGCCTGGCGGGCGCGCTCGGCGAGGGGCACGACGGGCGCGTAGCCGGGCAGTGACGCGATATGTGCGCGGACCCGAGGACGCTGGGAACTCATCGGTCTCGGCGTCGGCGTTCGAGTGAACGGGCGTGGGCGTCGAGGCGTTCCGCGTGGGCAATCAGCTCGGCGTCGGCGGAGACTTCGTCGAGCAGCTCGTCGGTGACCTGCACAACCGTGGTGATCTTCATGAACTCGCCGACGTTGAGCGCTGAGGCAAATCGGGCCGAGCCACCGGTCGGCATGACGTGCGACGGCCCGGCGACGTAGTCGCCGAGCGCCTCGGGCGACGCCTCGCCGACGAACAGGCCGCCGGCGTTGCGGACATCGCCGATGTGCTGGTGTGCGTTCTCGACCACCAGAGCGAGATGCTCAGGCGCATAGTCGTTGGCGATCGCGAGCGCTTCGTCGAGGTCCGGGACGAAGGCCAGACCTCCACGGTTGCGGAGGGCGCTCAGGGCGATGTCGCGGCGCGGGAGATCGATCGTCTGCGCAAGGAGCTCGTCCACGACAGCCTCGGCCAGTGTCTCGCTCGTGGAGATCAGGATGGGCGCCGCGAAGTGGTCGTGTTCGGCCTGGGCAAGAAGATCGGCGGCGACGAGTTCGGGATTGGCCGTGTGGTCGGCGACGATCAACGTCTCGGTCGGCCCGTAGATCGCGTCGATGCCGACCACACCGTAGAGGCGTCGCTTGGCGGCGGTGACGAACCGGTTGCCCGGGCCGAAAATCTTGTCGACGGCGCCGATCGATTCGGTGCCGTAGGCGAGCGCCGCGATCGCCTGTGCGCCGCCGACCTTGTAGACCGTGTCGACGCCGGCAATCTGGGCAGCGACGAGCTTGAGCGCATTGACTCTGGCTTCTCCACTCTCGCTTGGGACTGCCGGCGAGGCGATCACGACCTCCGGCACGCCGGCGACCTGCGCCGGGATCGCGGTGTGCAGCACCGTCGAGGGATACACGGCAGCCGTTCCGGGAACGTAGAGACCGACGCGCGACAGCGGTCGAACGAGCTGGCCAAGTCCGTCGGACGAGAACGATCTCGCGGCGTGCGCCAGTTGCGTTTCGTGGTAGCGGCGGACGCGATCGGCGGCGTGCTGGAGTGCGGAAACGAGGTCGGAGGAGACTTCGCTCCTGGCCTGTGCAAACTCTTGCTCGCTGACGACCAACGAGTCGGGCGCCGCGCCGTCAATCGCTGCCGAGATGTCGCGGAGCGCCGCGTCGCCGCCGGTCCGAACCTGCTCGATGATGCGACGCACGGCCTCCTCGAAGGCCGGCTCGTCGTCGAACAGTCGGCGCAGGATCTGCCGTTCAACATCGCTCAGTTCATCATCGTCGGGACGGCGGCGGGCGAAGAGCTGTCGGCGCGCCGCATCCGCTCCGCGCCAGATCGGGATCGTGATGTCGGCAGCGCTGACCATCAGGCGGCCCCCAACCATTCGCGCAGGACGCTGGTCGTGCGTTCCGCTGTGGACTCAAAGAACGCGTCAAGCGCCGCCTGGTCGACGCGTGAGAGCGTGTCGTCGAGCAACTCGGGGATGGTCTCCATGAATTCCCGCAGACCGGATTCGCTCTCGATGCCAGCGCTCTTCAGGTGTCTCGAGGCGATGAACGAGAAGCGCTCCCAGTCGGGCGGGTGCTCGGTCATCGCGGCGGTCGTGTCGCGCCATTGGGTGAGCAACGGTCGGTCGACGAATCCGGCGTCGATATCAACGGCCGATCCGAAGAGCGCGTGACGCATCTGCCGCATCTGCTGATCGGACTCCCGTTCACGGCGGTCAAGCTCGTACTGCAGCACACGGTCGAGCAGGTTGGCGTGCGAATTGCCGCCAAGCACCGAGCGCGAACCGAAAAACGGCCGGTAGATCTGCAGAACGTATTCCTGGTCCATGATCACGTGGGTGAGATAGCCGGCGACCCAGGAGATGGTCTCGGCGGTGAGATTGGAGGGATCGCGGAACATGCGGTGGGTGGAGAAAAAATTCTCGACACAGTCCTGGTGACCGTCGTCGTAGATGTCGAAGAAGTGCGTGCGCTCTCGATCCCAGCGCGTCAGCACGCGGATGTCGGGCGTCGTCGCGCCGAGCAGATAGTCGCCGTTGCGGTCGTCAAACGACATGTCCGAGGCGTCAACCTGGCCGCCCGCGCGGACGGCGGCAATCATGTGGGTGACCAGGGGAGGCATGATCGGAGTGTATCCCGCCTGCGTATTCTTGACGTATGAGGTGGTTGCTGCGACGACCGATGCGCGGACTGGCGCTGGTCCTGCTGGGCCTGGGTTTGGGCTCGGCATTGCTCACGGCTTGCGGTTCCGACAACCCGCCGGGCGCGGTGCATGTCTCCAGGATGGCGCAGGAGATTGGACCCGTCTCGGCCAACTTCGTCGGCCGCGCGCTCGATCGGGCGGAGCGCCAGGACGCCGCCGCCTGGATCCTGATGATGGACACGCCGGGCGGTCTGATCACCTCGACCGATGACATCGTGCAGCGCATCCTGGCGGCAGAAATTCCGGTGATCGTATTCGTCAGTCCGGCCGGCGCGCGAGCGGCATCGGCGGGCACGTTCATCACCATGGCGGGCCACATCGCGGCGATGGCGCCCAACACGCAGATCGGCGCGGCGCATCCGGTCGCCGGCGGCGGCGAAGACATCGCCGAAGACCTGCGCGAGAAAGTCACCAACGACGCCGCCGCCGACATCCGCGGGATCGCCAGGCATCGGGGACGAAACGAGGAATGGGCGGAGGACGCCGTCCGCAACTCCGTTTCGATCACGGGCGACGAAGCGGTCGAACTCAACGTGGTCGATCTCGTTGCCGCTGACCTCGACGACCTGATTGGGCAGATCGATGGACGCACGATCCTCTTGGACCCCGAGGGGGAGCGTGTGACGCTCGACCTTGCCGAGGCTCCGATCGTGGAGACGAACTACAACTTCGCCGAGTCGGTGCTCGACGTGATCGCCGACCCGAACATCGCATTCCTGTTCACCTCGATCGGCAGCCTGTTGCTGCTGATCGAGGCGTTCTCTCCGGGACTGGTGGGGCCGGGCGTCTTCGGTGTGATCATGTTGATCTTCGGCTTCTTTGCCCTGGGTCCGCTGGACACGAACCCGGCCGGGATCGCGCTGCTGGTCCTGGCGATCATCCTGCTGATTGCGGAGGTGTTCGTCGCCGGATTCGGTTTCCTCGGGATCGGAGGGATCATTGCGCTCGTGCTTGGCGGCCTGCTGTTGATCGGCGACGCGTCGGTCGATGCCGAAAGGGTGTCGGTCTGGGCCTTGATCGTCGGCGCCGGGTTGATCGGGCTGGTGGTCTTTGGACTGGGTACGTTGATCGCGGTCGATCGGCGGCGGCCGAAGTGGTCCTTCCAGGGCCCACGCGGGATCGTCGGCAAAGAGGGTCACGCGCACAACACCCTGTCGCCGGACGGGACCGTGATGGTCGAGGCCGAGCTCTGGTCGGCCAGAGCGGCAGCCGGGGTGGAGATCGTCGAGGGAGCGAACATCAAGGTGATCGGGATGGAGGGATTGACCGCGATCGTGGAATCGACCGACGCGCCTGAGGACTCGGATGGCTGAGTCGAAGTTCGACCGCTACATCGCCGACCTCGACGAGGCGGAGCGGGCGGTGGCGCTCCGGATCCGCGACGCGGTGCGGGAGGCGGTTGGCGACCATCCACGGATCTCGGAGACGACCAAGTGGAACTATCCGGCCTGGGTCTACGAGGGCAAACGCGGCAACATGTGCAGCATTATGGGCGCGAACGGCTACGTCCGGCTGCAGTTCTTCCGAGGCGCGGAACTGCCCCAGGCCGAGTCACGGCTGGAGGGCACGGGCAAGGGAATGCGGCACCTCAAGGTCCGGTGCGACGCCGAGTTTCCGTTGGAGGAGATTCGTGGGTTGGTGCGGGATGCGATTGAGTTGCACGCGGCTTCGAGCGCGTGAGTCAGTACGAGTGGACAGCGCGCTTGGCGTTTCGGGGGCGCTGGGGGATTCGGGCGGCGCGGCCGGTTCGGTCTCTGAGGTAGTAGAGACGGGAACGGCGGACCCGGCCTCGGCGGGTGACTTCGACCTTCTCGATCCTCGGCGAGTGATAGAGGAACGTTCGCTCCACGCCGATGCCCTTGGTCACACGTCGGACCGTGAAGTTCGAGGATGAACCCTTCTTCTTGCGCCGGATCACGACGCCTTCGAAGACCTGGGTGCGCTCGCGGTCGCCCTCGACGATCACCGCGTGGACGCGGACCGTGTCGCCGGGCTGAAATTCTTCGATGTCCGGGTTGCGGTCAAGGCTCAGGAGGTCGCTGCGGTCCATGATCAGCTCCGGAAACGGCGGTTGGGATACAAGCTGGTGAGTTCATCTTACGCCCGCACTCCGCTTGCGTTCTAGCGAAAGACGGTCCCACCGGCCGGCTCAGGCGGTTGTCTCCGACACATCTTCCGGCTCTGCGAGCAGGTCAGGACGGCGCGCGCGTGTCCGCTCGATCCGGCGTTCCCGGCGCCAGCGCTCGACGGCGCCGTGATCGCCGCTCAGGAGCACCTCGGGTACGCGCCACCCGCGGAACTCTGACGGTCGCGTGTACTGGGGATATTCGAGCAGACCCTCCGCGAACGATTCCTCGACGGTCGATTGGGACGAGCCGAGCGCGCCAGGTTGCAGGCGGACGACGGCGTCGACCAGGACTGCGGCGGCCGGCTCGCCGCCGGAAAGGATGTAATCGCCAATCGAGATTTCCTCGTCGACCAGATGCTCGCGAACCCGTTCATCGACTCCCTCATACCGCCCACAGAGGATGATCAGCCGATCCTCCGAGGCAAGGCGCTGGACCAGCGCTTGGTCGAGACGTCGGCCCTGGGGCGTCAAGAGGATCGCGCGGCCGGGATTGCCCTGCTCACGAAGCGCTTCAACGGCCCGGAACCAGGGCTGGGGCTTCATCACCATGCCGGCGCCGCCGCCGTACGGGTAGTCGTCAACCGTGCGGTGCCGATCGGTGGTGTAGTGGCGGAGGTCGTGGACGTGGACATCGACGATCCCGCGATCGCGGGCGCGCTTGACGATGCTGTGTTCGAACGCGCCCGCGAGCAGCGGCGGGAAGATCGTGACGACGTCCAGCCTCACCGGTTCATTCGCGTTCGAACGCGGCGTTGGGATCCCAGCGCCGGTTGCCGTTGCGGTTGCCCCCATTGGACGCGCCGGCAGCCTGTCGGTTGTGGAGGAAGGCGGGCGTGGCCAGTTCCTCGGGACTGCGCGGCTCAACCGGATTGAAGGTCAGGTTCTCGAGCAGGTCCTGCCGCGACGGCGGCGGTGGCGGAGCGGCCGGCGGAACGAATGACGAGGACGATCCGGCGAAGGACGGGACGGGCTGGGCATCGGCGGTCCGCGTCTGCTGGTCGAATCCGGTGGCGATCAACGTCATGTGAATCTCACCGTCGAGATCCTCGTCGATCACCGTGCCCATGATGATCTCGGCCTGGTCGTGGACCTTCTCCCGCACGAAGTCGGCTACCTGCGAGAGTTCGAGCATGCCCAGGTCGCCGCTGGAGGTGATGTTGTAGAGGACACGGGTCGCGCCGTGGATGCTGTCTTCGAGCAGCGGCGAGTGAATCGCTTCCTCCGCCGCGTCGAGCGCCCGGTTGTCGCCCGAGCCATGACCGAGGGCCATTAGCGCGTGTCCGCCGCCGCCCATCACCTTCTTGACATCGTTGAAGTCGAGGTTGATCTCGCCCGGCACGGTGAGCACGTCGGAGATGCCGCGGACCGCCTGGCGAAGGATGTCGTCGGCCCGGTGGAACGCGTTGGTGACCGTGAGACTGCGATCGTTCTTGTCGATCAGGCGCTGGTTGGGGATGACGATGACCGTGTCGGCGACGTCGTTGAGACGTTCGATTCCGTCCTGGGCCGAATTCGCGCGCGGAACGCCCTCGAACTCGAACGGTCGGGTGACGACGGCGATCGTCAGGGCGCCGGCCTGCCGGGCCATCTCGGCGACGATCGGCGCGGCGCCGGTGCCGGTGCCGCCGCCCATGCCGGCGGTGATGAAGGCCATGTCGACATCGGCAAAGATGTTGCGGATCTCGTCGCGGCTGTTTTCTGCCGCCCGAGCGCCGCGCTCGGGGTCGCCGCCGACGCCCAGCCCGTCCGACTCTGCGTCGGCGATGCGGATGATCGTCTCGGCCCTGGAGTCGGCGAGCTGCTGGTTGTCCGTGTTGACCGCGACGAACTCGACGCCGCGGATCTTGTCGCTGATCATGCGGTTGACGGCGTTGCAACCGCCGCCGCCGACGCCGACGACGGTGATCGGTGGAATGCCCTCCTGGCGGCTTCCGTGCTTGCGTCGATTCATGGGCTCGGTCCTCTCTGTTATGTCCGCTGCGGTTCGATCAAGTTCGTTCCCGTCCGAAACCGCCGTCCTCGGGTTGGACGCACGGGTCGATGGACGTTCAAGAGTTGGGGCTAAACACTCTCGCCAGGCCGGCGACGCCGGAAGCGAGCGAGTTGAAGACGGAACCTGTGTTGCCGGACGGCTGGCGGAGCGTACGCGCCTGGTTGGCGCTCACGGCATCGCCGGAGTCTAGCATCCAGTCGAGCATGCCGACGGCGCCGAGCGCGTCGGGGTTGCGCAGCTTGTCGGTCAGTCCGTAGATTTCGCCGACCACCCCGACCCGCGCCGGCGCTTCCAGCCCCTTGCTGAAGAGCAGGTCAATCCCGCCCAGCATGGCGCCGGCTCCGGTCAGGACAATCCCGCCGGCGATGGCGTGCTGGAGTTGGTGCTCGGTGATGCGTCCGGCGATCATGCTGATCATTTCGCAGACGCGGGCATGGATGATCTCGGCCACGAACGCGGGAGCCGCGCGGTTCGATCCGCCGGATCCGCTCGATCCGCCATTGAACCCGCGCAGCTCGATCTCACGAGCGTCCTGCGGCACCAACTGGGGGATCGCCTGACCGTGAGTCTGCATCACCATGGCGGCCTCCTCGTTCGTGCAGTGGAGGCCGATCGAGAGGTCCCGGGCGATGTGAGACGTGCCGATCGGGAGCGCCGATGTGTGAGAGATCGCGCCATCCTCGAACGCAGTCAGGCTGATCGTGCCGGCGTCGAGCCCGACGACGAGCGCGCCGAACTCTTTCTCGTCGCTGCGCACGGCGCGTTCGGCTGCGACCACGGGCTTGGCGGCGATCAACTCGACATCGACGCCGGCGTTCTGCACGCAGTGAGCGGCATTCTGGATGGCGCTCTGCGACGCGGTGACCAGGTGCATGGAGACATCGAGGCGTTGCCCATGTTGTCCGCGCGGATCGAAGGAACGGCGGTCGGAGTCGACGACGTAGTAACGGGGGATTGCATGCAGCAGCGTGCTGACCGTGTTGATCGTGACGGCGCGGCCGGAGTCGATGGCGCGGATCAGATCGGAATCGCGGATCGGCTCGCCAAAGGACGGCAGCGCGACGGCGCCGCGGTTGTTGACGCTCTGGAGATGCGCACCGGACACGGCGATGCCCACGGAGAGAATCCGGCGTCCCGATGAGGCCTCCGCCTGGTCCAGCGAAGCGCGAATCGCGCCCGCGGCGCGGGACACGTGCGAAATCTGGCCGGCTTCAACGCCGACGGACGGCGACTGCCCGACGCCGAGGATGTGCATGTGACCGTGCTGATGCCGCTCACCGACGACCGTTGTGATAACGGACGACCCGAGATCGATGGCGACGCTGGCGCTAGAAGTTGGCGGCATGATTGCTCCC
This sequence comes from Dehalococcoidia bacterium, assembly GCA_965204335.1. Lineage (GTDB taxonomy): Bacteria > Chloroflexota > Dehalococcoidia > Bin125 > Bin125 > Bin125. The sequence goes on from OZ241982.1 coordinate 2,791,908, forward strand.
GGGCTCCCTGTCCGTTGGCCTGATTACTCGCTGACACTTGCCGTGGCGTGATCCTGGATTCGGATGTCGCGTCCGACGTTCAGCCCGATCTCGACACGCGGTCTGAGACCGAAGCGAAGATCGGCGAACAACAACGGCTCACCGCGCCGCTGCGCTTCGCGCTCCAACTGATCCCAGACGGCGTACTTGTACTCGAGGCCGTCGGCGTCCCCGAAGATGACCCGTCCGTGCTCGGTGATCACGACGAGGCCGTCGGTCAACGACCATTCGTAGGCCACCACGCTGGGCAGCGGCATCGGCGCGCCGCGCGCATGCAGGTCGGCCGCCATATTGACGGCGCTGAGGTCGACCTGCGCTCCGGCCTTGATGACCGGCAGGGCCGAGACCTGCGTCACGATCGGTCCGTGCCAGGCAGGCGCGGCGCCCTCGAGGATCACTCCCTCGGAGTCAATCGTCCACACTGTGTTGTTGGCCCGCCACCGGCCCCACGGCGTACGTTCCACTATGACAACATTTATGCCGTTCGGCCAGTCCCGCCCAACGGTGACGTCCTTGACCATCGGAAGGGCCGCAATCCTCTGCCGCGCCGCCTCGAGATCGGCCAGCATGACGTGCTCGCCCTTGAGCCCGGCCAGTTGTCTGACCGACGCGGCCGAGATGACGTCGGCTCCTTCGACGCTGACGGATGTGATTTCGAGGAACGGTGAGTTGAGCAGGGTCAACATGACGGCAAGCGCAGCGACTGAGAGCACGACGGCCGCGAGGATGAGTCGCGGCCAGCGAATTCTGAGTCTGAGCATGGCGTGCCAGGCGTCGCGTGACATCACTCGGCGGACCAGTCGCTGCCGACCGGTCAGCGGGACGGGCTGGACGCGCGGTTCGTCGGCGTTCTCATTGGGCTCAATCTCGGGGTCGCGCGGTTCGTCGCTCATCGCCGGGCCTCGCGCTCTCCGGGCCGGCGGCTGAGCCGCCGCTGATGACGCTCAATGCCCAGCTCGACGAGTCGCTCGACCAGTTGGGCCAGGGGCAGTCCGTCGACTTCAAACACGCGCGGATACATCGAGGCGGACGTGAAGCCGGGAATCGTGTTCAACTCGCCCAGCCACAACTGACCGTCCGCTCCCAGCAGAAAGTCGGCGCGGACCATGCCTTCGGCGCCAATCGCTTGCCAGGCCCGCAGCGCCAGATCCCGCAGTCTGTCGGCGACGGCAGGTTCGACCTCGGCCGGCGTGATCAGATCAGTGTCGGGATCTTCATACTTCGCGGTGTAGTCGTAAAACTCACGGTTGGTGCGAATCTCGCCCAGCGAGGAGGCGATGGGCGCTCCGAGGCCCGGCGTTCCCAGAACGCCGCACTCGATTTCGCGCGGCGAGGCCATCGCCTCTTCGATCAGGACATCCGAGTCGCAGGCGAACGCGGCTGCGTAGGCCTCGGCCGCCTCTTCCCGGGAGTCGACCTTGCTAATCCCGATGCTCGATCCACCGCGTGACGGCTTGACGAAGTGCGGGTAGCCGAACTCGGAGCCGCGGCGAATCACGCTCACCGGGTCGTCGCGCCACTCTCCGCAGGTCGCGGCAATCCACGGCGCGACGGGAATCCCGACATCGCGCATGATCCGCTTGCAACGCGCTTTGTCCATCGCGACCGCCGATGCGGCGACTCCCGAGCCGACGTAGGGAATGTCGAGGGTTTCGAGGAAGCCCTGGAGCAGGCCGTCCTCGCCGGTCGCGCCGTGAATCATGGGAAAGACGACATCGCACTGCAACAGAGCGGCGACGGTTGCGGGCGCGATCAGGGCGGCGTGGCGTGCAGGCGGCTCGGGAATCTCTTCCGGGGCGCCGATCTCGATCGCGGTGAGCGTCAGACCGGACTCCTCGGGCGTCAGCCAGCGGCCGGATCGGGAGACGGCGAAGGGGACGATACGCCAGCGGTCGTCGTCGACGGCGGCCATCACGGCCCGCGCGGAGCGCACCGAGATCGTGTGCTCGACGGATGCACCGCCCAGGACAATGCCGAGGATTCGGCGCTCGCTAGCCAACGGGCGCCTCCTCACCGATGACCGCGATCTCAGGCTCCAGGCTGATACCGGTATGGCGTTCGACGGTGTCCCTTACGTGCTCAATCAGCGCGAGGAAGTCGGCGGCGCGAGCGTTGCCGACATCGACGTTGAGGATGTAGTTGGCATGCAGGTCGGAGACCTGTGCCGCGCCGATTCGGCTTCCCTTGAGACCGGCCTGGTCAATCAGTTGGCCGGCGGTCCTGGAGTCGCCAGTCGGATTCTTGAACGTTGAGCCGAGCGAAGGGCCGGTCGGCGCATTTGCCTTGCGCAGGGCTTCGACTCGATCGATCTCGGCGAGGGAGGCGTAGACGTCGCCGGCTCGTAGTTGGAACGTGAGCGAGGTGGCGATGTGGCCGGCAAGGCTCCCGCTGCGGAACGCGGAGTCGCGGTAGCGCAGGTCGAGTTCCTCCGCCGGATACTCGCCGATCTCTCCGGCGGGAGAGATCGTCTTCACCGACACCAGGACATCAGACATCTCGACGCCGTAGGCCCCCGCGTTGGTGGGGAGACCGCCGCCGATGGCTCCGGGGATCCCGGCGGCCCACTCGAGACCGGCCAGACCGGCGCGTGCGGTCGATCTGGCCAGCGCGGCGAAGCGGGCGCCGGACTCGACCTCGATGCGCGCGTCGCCGACCTGCCTGCAACCCTTGGATTCGTTCTTGAGCACGACGCCTCGAATGCCGCCGTCCCGGATCAGCACGTTGGATCCGGCGCCGAGGACGGTCAGCGGCGTCGCCGCACAGTCTGCGGCGCGGATCGCGGCGATCAGCGATTCGCTCTCGCGGACCGTGACGAACCAGTCCGCCTCGCCGCCGACCTGTACGAAGGTGTGCCGGCTGAGCGGCTCGGCTCGACGAGCGGATAACTCCTGCATCAGGGCTTGCAGCACCTGTGATCTGGTCACGAGGCACCGCCGAGCCGAGAGAGGATGAGCGGTCCGGCCGCGTCGATATCGCCGGCGCCCATCGTGATGATCAGATCGCCTGCCCGCGCGCGGTCCGCGGCGACCTCGGCGCTGTGTTCGACCGAGCCTGTGTACACGGCGGTCGGTGTGGCAATCTCGTCCGCCAGTTGCTCCGAGGTCATCTCCTCGCCGGTCATGGCTCGGGCGGCGTAGGTATCGACCGTGTAGACCATGTCGGCGGCGGAGAAACAGGTCCGGAATCCGTCGATCAGGTAGGAAGTTCTGGTGTAGGTGTGGGGCTGGAAGAGGACGATCAGGCGTCGTTCGGGCCAGCGTTGGCGCGCGGCCTCGATGGCCGACGCCACTTCGGTCGGATGGTGTGCGTAGTCGTCGAGCACGACGATGTCGTTGACTTCGCCGTGGAGCTGGAAGCGCCGGTTGACGCCATTGAACGTCTTCAGCGCCTCGGCGGAAACGGCAAGATCGAATCCGGCAACGTCGAGAGCCGCCAGCGCGGTTGCCGCGTTCTGGAGTTGGTACTCGCCGGGCTGCCTCAGCCTTCCGCAGACGATGCCTGAGGGGGCGTTCAGCTCGAATCTGTCCGCGTTCGGCCTGATCCGATATTCCGCATCGGTGCGAGAGGAACAGGTGATGATTCGCACGTCGGGGCGCATGAGTTGGAGGCTGGCGGCGATCTCCGAGGCGAGCGGTGAATCGATTCCGACGACCAATGCGCCGTCGGCCTTGACCGTACTCACGAACCGCAGAAACGCTTCTTGCAGGGCGGACTGCGAACCGTAGTAGTCCAGGTGATCGGGCTCGCAGTTGGTGAGCACCGCGACAGCCGGCGTGTAGTGATGGAAGGCGCGGCCGTACTCGTCTGCTTCGAGCACGAGCCAGGGGTCGGCGCCGCGCTTGCCGTGGACGCAAAAGTCGGGCGCTTCCGCTCCGATGACGTAGCCGATATCCCGGCCCGATGCGCGCATGGCACGGGCAATCATGGCCGTGGTGGTGGTCTTGCCGTGTGAACCGCCGACCGCGATCACTTCGCGCGGCGCAGCGATGTCGGAAAGCAGTTCGGCTCGGGTCTGTACCGGAATGCCGAGTTCGACCGCTCTGGCGATCTCGGGATGCGATTCCGGGACCGCAGCGGTTCGGACGACCTGGGTCGCGGTGGTGACGTGATGCTCGTTATGACCGATGACGATCCGGGCGCCGCGGTCGCGCAGCGGTTGGAGGATCGGAGCGTCGCTGCGGTCGCAACCGGATACGACCAGCCCGTCATCCAGCAGGATGTGGGCCAGCGCCGACATATGGATGCCGCCAATTCCAACGAAGTGCACGTTCAGCGTCATCGTTACGTCACTTTGCCACACCAACGATCAGTTCGGCAATGCGGCGCGCGGCGTCGGTTCGACGCAGCCTGACCATCGCGGCGCGCATCGATTGCAGGCGGGCCTGATCGGCAAGCAGCGCGGTGGTGAGATTGAACAGGTCGTCGCGGACACGCTCGTTGTCGATCACAACCGCGCCGCCGGCGTCCGCCATGAGCTGGGCGTTGTATCGCTGATGTCCGCCCGCCTCGCCGAGCGGCGCGAGGACGGCCGGCAGTGCCGCCGCCGGATACTCGCCCATCACCGACGCGCCCGCCCGCGAGACGGCCAGGTCGCAGGCGGCCATGGCCAGCGGCATCTCGTCCGACATGTAGGGATAGAGCCGGTATCGAGACCGGAGTTTGGCGGGCAGTTGCTCGCGCATCCTGGTCAGCCGTTCGAAGTCGTTGGCCCCGGAGATGTGAATCAACTGGGTTTGCGAGAGCCACTGTTCGAGACGATCGGCGATTGAGTCATTGATCCGCTGCGCGCCTCGAACCGCGCCGGTGACCAGCAGCGCCGGTCCGCCGTTGAGCTGGAAGTGGGCCCGAGCCAGCGGCTTGTCGAGGTTCTCGAAGCCCGACCGCACGGGATAGCCGGTGACCACGGCGCGGCCGTCCCGGTAGCGCTCGGTCGAGCGAGCGTGGGTCACGCAAATCCTGCTCGCCAACGGAGCCAGAACGCGGAGGGTCCATCCGGGCTCGATGTCGGGCTGGAGCAGGACGATCGGCCGACGCGTCAGCCAGGCGGCGATGCCCACCGGCGCCGAGACATAGCCGCCGGTCAGGAAGACGACCTGCGGGCGGTAGTTGAGCATGAGCGTGAGGGCGTCGAACACGCCGGTGGCGGTCGCGCCCAGCGAGAGCAGCTTGGAGAGCAGGTTGCGTCCGCGCAGCGCCCTGGCGGCGATCGTCGCGTAGGGCAGGTCCGCTTCGACGGCGAGTTCGGACTCGACGCCGTCGGCCGTACCGGCGAAGCGAAACTCGACGGCGCCGCCTTGTTCAGCGACCAGGCTGCGGAGAGCGTCGGCCACGGCGAAGGCGGGAAAGACGTGGCCTCCCGAACCGCCGCCGGACAATAGAACCCGAAGCGTTCCCATCAGGTGCCGTCCCCGCGCCCGCTGTGGAAGGGGGACAGTGCGGGTTTCTTCGTGTCCCGCATCGGAGCAACGTCCCTGGTCGGCGTCGAGTCGTTGAGCGGCGGATCGGCCGGCTCCGGGAACTTGCCGCGTCCGTGGCGGGAGATGGAGACGAGGATGCCGGCGCCGGCCATCGAGGCGATCAGCGCGGAGGAGCCGAAGCTGAGGAAGGGCAGCGGGATGCCGGTCAGGACGATCGTCCGCATCACGCCGGCGACGTTGAAGAACGCCTGCAATGCGAACCAGGCGACGATGCCGAACGCGAGCAGGGTGCCAAACCGGTCCTCGGCCCGCATGCCGGCGCGTATGCCCCGGTAGATCAGGATGGCGAACAGCGTCAGCACGATCATCGCCCCGAGCATCCCGGTCTCTTCACCGATGATCGCAAACACGCCGTCGGTGTGGGCCGAGGGGACGTAGAAGAACTTCTGCCGTGATGCGCCGAGTCCCACGCCGGTGAGTCCGCCCGACCCGAGCGTCGAGACGAGGTTGATGATCTGGAATCCGGCTTCCTGGGCGACTTCTTCCGCGTTGAAGAAGGTGCGAATCCGCTCCATGCCGTAGCCGGCCCCGTAGACGATGGCGAAGAGCACGGCCGAACCGCCGATCAGCAGCATCACCATGTGCCGCAGCGCCGCGCCGGCGAGGAAGAACATCACCACACCGGTGCATGCGATCGCCGCGAACGTGCCGAGATCGGGCTCGAGCATGAGCAGTCCGCCGATCACGCCGATGATCATGCAGAACGGAGCGAGTCCCAGCGGGATCCGCTTGATCTCGTCGCCCTTGGCCGCCAGCCAGGCGGCGACGTAGATGCAGATCGCGAGCTTGGCGAACTCGGAGGGCTGAAGCGCCGGCAGCGAGCCGATCTGAATCCAGCGGGTCGCCCCGTTCTCCTCGTGCCCGACGCCCGGAATCAGCACGGCGGCGAGCAACACGAGCGAGACCCAGATGAGCGGTGACGAGAGTCGCTGCCAGATGCGGTAGTCGAGTCGCGCCAGGACGAGAAACGCCGCGAGTCCGATACCGGCGCCGATGAGCTGCCTGATCGCGAAGTGCCGCGTATTGCCGTGGAGTTCCTGTGAGATGGCGAAGGACGAGGAGAAGACGAAGATCAGTCCGATGAAGACGAGCGCCATCACCGAGCCGACCAGCACCCAGTCAGGGGGCGACGCCGGTCGCCGCAATCGGTGAATGATCCGTCGGCCGACGGTCAGTCCTTCCTCGCCGTGCAGGTTGCGAGTCGAACGCGAACCCGGGTTACGGACCTTGCCGAGGACGCCGGTTTCGTTGGCTTGCGCGTTCGGCACGGCGGCTCGATCAAACGACATCGTCGGTGCTCCTCCCCTGGATCCGCCGGCGGACCAGATCGCGGAAGTGCCGTCCCCGCGCCTCGAAGTTGGGATATGCGTCGAACGACGTCCCGCCGGGCGACATCAGGACCGTCTCACCGGGACGCGCCGATTCGGCCGCCTGCTCAAAGGCGGTCTCGAACGTGTCGGCTTGCAGCACGTTGATTCCCTGCTCGGTCAGCCAGCGACCCCATTGCGGCGCAGCCTCACCGAAGAGCACGACCACACGCACGTGGCTCTCGATCTCGGGCAGCAGCGGATCGAGCGGGAGTTTCTTGTCTCGCCCGCCCAGCATGAGGACGATCGGACCCGGGATCGCGCGGAGTCCGGCGAGCGTGCGCTCGGGCGTCGTGGCGATCGAGTCGTTGATGAACCGGACGCCATCGACCTCGTCCACGAGCTCGAGCCGATGCGGTACGCCGGTGAACGTACGCAGCACATCGGCGGCGATGTCGTCGGGCACGAGATCGCCAACGATGGCGAGCGCGGCCAGGGCGTTGCGCAGATTGTGCTCGCCGGGAATCAACAGTTCGTCGACCGTCATCAGCAGCGAGTCGCTGCGCACGATCTGGTCGCCGTCGCTGTAGGCCGTGGCGGCGCAGAGTGAGTCCGACAGCCCAAACCAGCGTGCCGAGGCCGGCGTGCGAGTGATCGCGCGAGCGGCGAGCGGTTCGTCGAACGGCAGCACGACGCGATCCTGCGGGGTCTGAAACTCGACGATCCGGTACTTCAGCTCCTGGTATTCGTCCCAGCTGAACTGGTCGAGATGGTTGGGCGTGATGTTGGTGATCGCGGCGACGCTCGGACTGCGCGTGGTGCGCAGGAGCTGGGTGTGCGAGATCTCGGCGACCACCGTCGTCTCGGCAGCCACGTCGGGGAGTTTCTGGAGCAGTCCCCGGCCGATGTTGCCGCCCAGGATTGCGGGCACGGCGGCCGACTCGAGCATGCGGTGCACCAACGTGGTGGTCGTGGTCTTGCCGGCGCTGCCGGTGATCCCGATCACCCGGTCGGCCGGACAGCGCTCAAGGAAGATCTGCACCGGTCCGTAGACCGGTATGGCTCGACGTGCGGCCTCGACCAGCAGCGGGATGTCGTACGGCACTCCCTGACTGGTGACCAGGCACTGGACGTCATCCAGCAGCGACAGATCCTCCTGCCGGCGATCCGCGCGTTCGGGGTTGCGATCGACGCGAATGACCTCCGCGCCCTCGCGCTCCAGGAAGGTGGCGGCGTCTCGACCTTCGATTCCCAGTCCTACCACTGCGACGCGCTGTCCGTCGAACGAGGCGGGCGCTTCCGTCGGTCGTGGCAGCGTCATGCGGGCACCTGCAATGCCAGGGCGACGCCGAGAATGCCCCCGGCGATTCCGATCAGCCAGAAACGCGTGACGATCTGCGGCTCCGACCAGCCGCCCATCTCGAAGTGGTTGTGCAGCGGAGCCATGCGAAACACGCGACGGCCCTCTCCGCTGCGCCGACGAGTCCACTTGAACCAGCCGACCTGGATGATGTCGGAGGATGCCTCGAGCACGAAGACGATGCCGATCACGGGCAGCAGCAACCAATGCCCGGTCATCAGGGCGATGATCGCGAGGGTGCCGCCCAGCGCCATGGCGCCGGTGTCGCCCATGAACACCCTGGCCGGGTGGGCGTTAAACCAGAGGAATCCCAATACGGCGCCGACCGTGGTGAACGCGAAGCGGACCAGGAAATCCTGTTCCTGCCCTACCGCGATCACGCCGAAGGAAGCGATCGCAATCGCGCCGGTGCCGCCGCAGAGCGTGTCCAGGCCGTCGGAGATCGCTACGGAGATGACCGTCGCGAACACCGTGATCGCGGCAATCGCGATGTAGGCGGGACCGAGGGAGAACTGTCCCGCCCAGGGAATGTTGAGCGACTCCACTTCGAGCGCGAAGTAGAGGACGAGGCCGACGGCGATCGAGAACAGCGCCAGGAATCCAAACTTCAGCTTCCAGGTCAGACCGCTCTGGATCCGGCCGATCAGCGTGCCGAGATCGTCGACATAGCCCATGACCCCCAGCACGATGACGCCGACCAGCGGCAGGAGGATGGACCAGCGATCCCCCTCGACGAGATTGGCGGCGATGGTCAGCACGATGATCGGAATGAGGAAGATCAGGCCGCCCATTGTCGGCGTGCCCGCCTTGACGACGTGCGAGGCCGGACCTTCATCCGAGATGGACTTGCCGGCGCTTCGACGTTGCAGCCAGCGGATGATGAACGGCCCAACAATCAGGGTGCAGATGAACGCGATACCGGCCGTGCCGAGCGAGAACGTGGTCATTGGGCGGCCAGCCTCTCGACCACGGCCTCGAGGTGCATCGCGTGCGACGCCTTGACCAGCAGCGTGTCTCGCGGTTCAAGTGACCTGCGGAGGATCTCCGCGGCCTGTTCGGACTCGGCGACCCAGCATGCCTCGGGATGCCCCGCCTCGCGGGCCGACTCGATCAGGTCTCGCGAGCGTGCGCCGACCGCGATGAGCCAATCACAGCGAGCGGCCGCGTACTCACCGATCGCCCGGTGCGCGGCTCGCTCCTCCGTGCCCAGTTCGTACATGTCGCCGAGCAATGCGATCCGTCGCGGTTCGCATTCGGCCAGGAGATCGAGGGCCGCCTGCATCGACAGCGGCGCTGCGTTGTAAGAGTCGTCGATGATCGTTGCGCCGTTCGAGGCGGCGCGACGAGCCAGCCGTGTACCCGGCGCCAGCCGAGCAAGACCCTGCGCGATCTGCTCAAGCTCCAGTCCGGCTCTAAGGCAGACGGCCGATGCGGCCAGCACGGTCATCGCCTGATGCGCGCCGACCAGCGGCGTCCCGATGCGCGCGATCGAGCCGGAGCGGGTATCGGTGAGCCGAAAGCGAATGCCGTCGAACCCGTTTGCGGCGAGGTCGGAGGCTTGCAGGTCACACTGAGCTCCGAAGCCGAACGTCAGCACATCTGCCCTGGTTCTGCGCGACATTCGCCGCACGCGCTCGTCATCGCCGTTGAGCACCGCCAGCCCATCCGCGGGCAGCGACTCGGGCAGCAGCCCCTTGATGTGCTCGGTGTCGTCGAGGGTGCCGAACCGTTCCAGGTGCGTCGGCCCGACGTTGGTCACGATCCCGACATCGGCCCGGGCGGACGCGACGAGCAGCTCCATCTCTTCCCGCGAGTACGGACCGATTTCAATGACCGCCCATTCGTTATCCGGATCGATTCCGAGCAACGCGATCGGCAGTCCGATGTCGCCGTTGAAGTTGCGCGGCGACTGGTGCGTGGAGAAGTGCTCGGAGAGCAGTTGGTATGTGACCTCCCGGACGGTGGTCTTGCCGACGCTGCCCGTGATCCCGACGACCTGCGCCCCAACTCGGCTGCGCCAGCGGCGTCCGGCTTCCTGCAGCGCGGAGAGCGGGTCATCGACGACAAACATCGACGAGCCGCTGCGTCCTGACGCCTGAGACACGAGCGCAGCCGAGGCGCCCCGCTGAAGGGCGTCGTCCACGTACTGGTGACCGTCCGCGCGCTCCCCCCGCAGGGCAACGAAGAGCGCGCCCGGTTTCGCTTCGCGGGAATCGATCACGATCTCTGAGAACGGTTCCCGGTTCAGCCTCGGCCGGCTGAGCGAGAGCTCGTCGAGCAGCATGGCCAGGTCGGTGGACGAGATCACTCCTCGCTCCCCTCTTCGTCCTCGGTCTCGTCTTCGTCCTGGATGTAGGTCACCGGCGAGGATTGGTCCGTTCGGTCGTCGACTTCGGCGGTCAAGCTGTCGTCTTCATCGGGATCTCGGTCGCCGTCCTCTCCGTTGGCCGGGACGAATTCCGGAGCGGTGTTCCAGGAGTACGGATCCGCGACGTATGCGGTCGGCGGCACGCCAAGATACGGAAGGACGACCCGCATCAGCTCGGAGAAGATCGGCGCGGCGACGATGCCGCCGTAGATCTCGCCCTGCGGCCGGTCGATACGGATCAGGACGACCACCCTGGGGTCGTCGGCCGGGGCGAATCCGGCGAACGAGGCCAGGGATTCGTTCTCGAGATAGACGCCGCCTTCGACGACATCGGAGGTGCCGGACTTGCCGGCGACGGGCCAACCATCGGTCTGAGCCGGATGCCCCAACACGCCGTCGACGACCGCCTGCATCATCCAGGTCAGCGTGGCGGCGGTTTCGCGGCTGATCACTCGCTCTCCGGTGCGGGGCTCGTATCGCGTCACGCCCTCATCAGTGATCACAGCGGTCACGAGTCGCGGGCGGATGGGCTCGCCGCCCCGGGCGATCGTGGCGTAGGCCTGCACGACCTGCAGCGGCGTGACGGCGATGCCCTGGCCGAACGAGTTCGTCGCGAGCTGGGCCGGCGACCAGGTGATATCGGTCGAGTCGGTCACGACGCCGCCGATCTCGCCGGGCAGCCCGGACTGCGTGCTCTCGCCGAAGCCGAACTTGTAGACGTACTCGTAGTACTTGCGGGCGCCGAGTTGTTGTACGACCCAGACGCTGCCGGTGTTCAGCGAGCGCTGCAGTAACTGCGTCATCGTCTGCTCACCGTGATAGGAGAGGTCGAAGTTCTTGATCGTTCGGTCCTCGATCACGACCGCGCCGGTGTCGACGAACGTCGTCTCAGGCGAGACGATGCCTACGTCCAGGGCCGCAGCCATGGTGATGATCTTCAACGTTGAACCGGGTTCGTAGATGTCGGAAGCGGCGCGCGAGCGCAGCAGTGCGATCGAATCCGGGTCGTCCAGGTCGATTGTCATCGGGTCATAGGTGGGCAGCGAGGCCAGAGCGAGAATGTCGCCGTTGCGAGGGTCCATCATGATGATGTGCCCGCCATCCGCGTCCCACTGCTGCACCGCTTTGAGCAGCGTCGTTTCGGCGATCCACTGCAGATTGCGGTCGATCGTGAGGACGATCGTGGCGCCCTGCTCGTAAGGCAACTCGGCGCGCGGACCGAAGGGAATCGGTTGGCCGAGACCGTCTACTTCCTGGATCAGGAGCCCGGCCTCGCCGGCCAGGGTGGAGTCGAGTTCGTATTCGAGGCCGGCGAGACCCTGTTCGTCTCGTCCGACCAGGCCGATGACGGTCGCGGCCATCGAACCTTCGAGATAGCGGCGCGACGAGGTCTTGCGGACCTGGACGCCGTGCAGCGCTTCCGCGTGAATCTGCGCCCCGAGCGCATTGGAGAGTCCGTAGGCAATCAGCGCGTCGTGGCCGCCGTCGGCATGTGTCTGTGCGGCGAGGGCGAGCACGAGCGATTCATCGGCTCGCAGCAACTCGGCGAGCCGGCGTGATGCGGCGGTGGGCTGAAACTGAGAACGCGCCCAGAGGCGCGTGTCGACATGGATCTCCCAGGCGTCGATCGAGGTCGCCAGGGGAAAGCCGTTGCGGTCGAGGATGGCGCCTCGCGGTCCCTTGGTCTCGATCACCCAGGTCCGGTCGGCGAACGTTTCATGCTGCTCGTGCTCGATCACCTGGATCATCACGAGCCGTACGATCACGACCGCGGCGAGCGCGATGAACAGGGCGATCACCACCCGCATCCGCCATGTGGAGACCGACTCGAAGCCCCGGCCCAAGGACGGACTCGCCAATGCCCTGTCCTCTCTGCTCTGCGGGCTACTCGAAGATCAACACGTCGAAAATCGAGCGCCAGACCGAACGGTCCGCTTCAGTCGTTGACTGGTTGGTTGAATTCGCCGGCTCGCTCCACGAGGGAACAAATCGAGCCGGCAGCGTGCGGGCCGGAGGCGGTTGGTCGACGTCGAGCACCACGGTGGGTCGGGCCGGGACCATATTGAGCCGCTCCACCGCCTCCTGCTGGACGCGGGCGAGGGATCCGAGCTGTCCGACATGGGCGGCCAGCGAGCGGATCTCGGAGTTCAGGCGCTCTCGTTCCGCTTCCAGGGCACGCAATTCGGTTCCGCTTTCGGTCACGCTGGAGGTGCGAATGACGGGCAGCGCAGCGGCGATACAGAGGCCGAAGACCGCAAGCCAGGCCCAGGCCGGCATGCGTCCGGTGTAGCGCGGACGGCGCGGGAGCACCGGTCTGGGGAGGGCGTGATGGGCATCGCTGGCCGCCGAGGTGGGCAATGACGCGTCTAGCGCCGTGCTTGGTCTGGCCGTTGTCATCGGAACGCCGCGGGTCGACGCGAGGTTCCGACCCTCGCGGGTCTTGTCCGATCCGGAGCAGCGCGGCGGCGGGGGCGGTTACGGAAAGCCACTGAATGGGCGATCCGGAGACGCGAAATCGACGTAAACTGAGAGGCACACACCTGCGTCCGGTGTGGGAGCGCTCGGAAGTCGTTGAGCGGATCGTGCGCGCAGACAGGGGGACGTAGCCCACGTTCGTCGTGACACGAGGCCACGGACAACCGTGAACTAGTGGGTTGGCGGCGGGGCTTCTCCTTCACTGTACTGGCTGTTAGGTAGTCCCCGGCACACGATCCGCTCAACGATTTCCGAGCGCGCTCCCGGCGCTCGCGGTACTCCTGTTCTCTCAACTGTCCGGTCGACTTGCGGTCGGGCTGCGGCATCAGATCGCCTCCGCAGCGCGGAGCCGCGCGCTGCGCGCGCGCGGATTTCGCTCAATCTCATCCGTCGAGGGCCGCATCACCCGGCGCGTGAGCGTGCGGAAGCTCGGCTCCGGGCCCGAGGATTGCCGGGACAGGAATTGCTTCACGATCCGGTCCTCGAGCGAGTGGAAGGCAATCACGACGAGGCGCCCGCCAATGCGCAGCACACCTCGGACCTGCGCGAGAAACTCCGCCAGGCGATCGAGTTCGCGGTTGACCTCAAGCCTGACGGCCTGGAACACGCGCGTCGCCGGATGAATTCGCGCTCCCGGTCGACGACCGACCGCGTCGACGACCGCCTCGGCCAACTCCGTGGTCGAGTCGATCGGGCGACGATTGACGATGCTGCGAGCGATCCGCCGCGAGCGTCGTTCCTCGCCGTACTCGAAGATCAGGTTGGCCAGCTCATCGATCGGCCATTCGTTGACGATCTGGTACGCGCTGACCGCGTCCGGTTCGTCGTCCGGCCCCATGCGCATGTCCAGCGGACCTTCGGAGCGGATCGAGAATCCGCGAGCAGGCGTGTCGAGTTGCAACGAGGAGACGCCCAGGTCGCAGAGCACGCCGTCAAGCGGCGCCATATCCGAATCCGCAGCGATGGCCGCCGACTGATCCAGCCAGCAACGCCGCAGCGTTGCCCGGTCCGCGAAGCGGGCGAGACGATCGCCGGCCACGCTCAACGCGTCCGGGTCGGCGTCGGTGCCGAGCAGCCGACCGTCGGGCGCCGATGCCTCGAGCAGCGCCGAAGCGTGACCGCCCAGGCCGACCGTGGCGTCGAGGTAGCGTCCGCCGGGTCGGACGTCGAGCATCGCCAACGTCTCGTCCAGCATGACCGGGACATGTTGGTCGGAGGCGTTCATGACGAATGCTCCGAACGCCCCTGCGTCTCCATCGCGTCCGCCAGGTCCTGCAGCAGGTCGGCGTAGGCTTCGTCGATCTCGGCCTGTTCGGCCTGCCAGGTATCGGCGCTCCAGATTTCCAGGTATTCGCCCATCCCGACGATCACCGTGGCGCCGTCGAGGCTGCGTTCGTCGCGCAGTTGGGGCGGAATCAGGATGCGACCCTGGCGGTCGATTTCGACTCGGCGCGCGCGTCCGAAGAAGCTGCGGGCCAGCCGGCGCGCCGACGCCCGCCGCTTGTCGCCAATCGTACGTACCTGTTTCTCCATCTGGTAGCCGTCGGGCGTGTAGAGCTCGATCTGACCGTCGGGACCCGGCAGCAGGAATCCACCGTGCTCGAAGAACGTTCGGTAGGCGGCGGGTATCGCCAACCGACCCCGGTCGTCGAGGCGATGTTCGTATTCCCCGGTGAAGTCGACGCTCGCCACGTGAGAATCCCCGTATCGGTCTGTGATTCACGTTATGCCGATTTCCCCACTTTTCCCCATCTCTGGGTCTCTGACGCACTCTAAGGACATAAGGGTTGGGAATGCAAGACCATAACCAGGGAAAAACTCCCCCGAGCCCGAAACGGGGATGATCTTTCCCACCACAGCTGTGGATAGAGGACAAAGTCCACGTGGTGCTGGTGGATAATGTGGATAACCGACCAAGGAAATCCAGTACAGCCAGATAGCACATGCCGATGCCACGCGAATTCACTGCCGCCGTGCTGACACTCTCGGACCAGGGATCCGCCGGGCTGCGCGAGGACACGTCGGGGCCGGCGGTGCGGCAAGTCCTTCAGGAACTGGGCATCGCCGTCACCGAACATGCGATCCAGTCGGACGATCCTGAATCGACCGTCGAGCGGCTGCAGCAATGGGTGGCCGGCGGTGTCAGCCTGATCGTCACCACTGGCGGCACGGGGTTTGGTCCCCGAGACCACACGCCGGAGGCGACCCGCGAGGTGATCGAGCGGGATGCGCCGGGCCTCGCCGAGCTGATGCGGGCCGAGGGACTGCGGAAGACTCCGATGGCGGCGCTTTCGCGCGGTGTCTGCGGGATTGCCGGACGGACGCTGATCGTCAATCTGCCCGGTTCCGAGCGGGCCGTCCGGGAAAACCTCGATGCGCTGGCGCCGGTGCTGCCGCATGCATTGCAGCTCATCGGCGGCGACACTGAACACTAGTGGCTATCGCCCGACTCGCCCGCGCCTAGACTGGAAGCGATGGCTCAACGTTCTCTGTCCCGAGGAGTTGCAACGGCCCGACAGCGTCTGGCGTCCGAGTCCGGCGCGGTGGTCAAGGACTGGGGCGGACGCCTGCCGGTCGCGCTGGTCTACCCGAACAGCTACTACCTGGGCATGTCGAACCTGGGCCTGCAGACGATCTACGGGCTGCTCAACGCGCGCCCCGACATCGTGTGCGAGCGCGCCTTCTACGATCCGCCGCACAAGAGCGAGCGCGGCGACGATCCGTCCCTGGGTCCGATCACGATCGAGTCACAGCGGCCATTGGCCGACTTCCCCGTGGTCGCCTACACGCTGACCTACGAGATCGACTACTACCACGTCGTGCGATCGCTGGAGGCGGCGCAGATTGAGCCGCTCAGCATCAATCGGGACGACGGCGACCCCCTGATCATTGCGGGCGGGGCGGCCGTCATCACCAACCCGTTGCCGCTGGCCGACTGCTTCGACGCGTTCGTGATCGGTGAGGCCGAGCCGATCCTTGAAGAACTGATCGACACGCTCGGCGAGTACGCCTACAGCCCAAGAGCGGATCAACTGGACGCATTGGCCAGGATTCCCGGCGTCTTCGTTCCGGCGGTGGGCGCCGGCGACGGAGTTGAACGACAGTGGGTGCGCGACATCTCCACGACCGAGGCGATGTCGCTCGTGCTGACCGACGAGACCGAGTTCAACCAAATGACGCTCATCGAGGCCGCGCGCGGCTGCGGCCGGGGTTGTCGCTTCTGCATCGCCGGGTACGTCTTCCGACCACCGCGATACCGCCCGCTCGAGTCGCTGCTCAACCAGGTCAAAGAAGGCCTGCAACGCAGCAACCGCGTCGGCCTGCTCGGCGCTGCGGTTGCCGACCATCCCCAGCTCGCCGAACTGGCCGTTCAGGCCGACCGCCTCGGCGGCCGAGTCTCGGTTTCGTCCCTGCGTGTCGACAACCTCGCGCCGGAACTGCTGGACGTCCTCGCTCGGGGCGGCACGCGGACCGTGACGCTCGCGCCTGAGGCGGGCTCCGAGCGGATGCGCCAGCGGATCAACAAGGCAGTGTCCGAGGATCACATCATCGAAGCGGCCGACAAGGTCGGCGCGGCAGCGATGAACCGGCTCAAGCTCTACTTCATGATCGGCCTGCCGGATGAAGAGGACGAGGACGTGGAGGAGATGGCCCGGCTCGGGCTGGCGGTCAAGCAGCGGCTCGACGCCCACGGCCACGGAACCGAACTCGTGATGTCGGTTGGCCCGCTGGTACCGAAGCCGGCCACCGCATACCAGGAACTGATTCAATCCGACGCCGCGCTGGTCAAGCACCGACAGCAGATCCTCCAGTCGGCCTTCCGCAAGACGGGCATCCGGCTGCGCGGCGACAGCCCGACCTGGGCGCGCATCGACGACATCTGCTCCCGCTCCGACCAGCGCCTGGCGCACGCGATTCTCGAGATGAAAGCGCCCTCCGCGCGGGAGTGGATGCGGGCGGCGGGCGAATGGAATCTCGACGGTCCCTTGCCCTGGGGATCCGGTCCGGGACCCTGGTCGGCCGTCGAGACCGGCATCACCGCGCGGTTCTTCGAACGCGAGCTGTCCAAGCACCGACGGGAAAAGGCGACGATCGCCTGTCCGCCCCCGGAGATCGGCTGCAACATGTGCGGCGTCTGCGGCGGCAACGAGATTCCCTCGTATTCGCCCACCTTTGTGCCGCTGGAACCGGTCCCGCGGGAAGCCGTCGTTGGGGTCTGAGGTGTCGATCGGCGGGAACCTGGAAGATGTTCGCCGGCGGATCGCCGACGCCTGCGAGCGCGCAGGTCGCGATCCATCCGAGGTGAGCCTGATCGCGGTATCGAAGTCGTTCCCGGTTGATGTGATCGCCGAGGCGGCTGGGCACGGACAACGGCATTTCGGCGAGAACCGCGTCCAGGAAGGCCTGGCCAAGCTGGAGCAACTGCCAACCTTGGAGGTCGATGTCGACGTCCACCTGATCGGCCACCTGCAGCGCAACAAGGCGCGACATGCCGGCAGCTTCTCGTCGGTGCAGTCGGTAGACAGCGTGCGCCTGGCGGATGCGATTGCTCGACGTCTGGACCACGAACTGCCGATTCTGCTCGAAGTCAACGTCGCCGAAGAACCGTCCAAGCACGGATTCCGCATCGGCGAAGCGGCGAACGCACTCGAACGGATCCGAACGCTTCCCAATGTCCGGGTCGACGGCCTGATGACGGTCGCGCCCGAGGTCGCCAACCCCGAGGATGTCCGTCCGGTCTTTCGCGCGCTGCGTGAACTGGCCGACCAACTGGGGCTTTCCGAACTGAGCATGGGCATGAGCAACGACTACGCTGTAGCCATCGAGGAGGGGTCCACGATGGTCCGAATCGGACGCGCCATCTTCGGCAATCGCCCGGAGGGCCGGGTATGACCAGGATCGCCGTGATCGGCGGCGGGACGATGGGCGCGACCTTCATCCGCGCCGTAACCAACGCCGGCTTGATGGAAATGAGCGCTCTCACCGTGTGCGAGATCCTGCCCGAACGGCGCGCCTGGCTGGCGGGCGAGTTCGACGGACTCTCCATTACCGGCGATCAGGCGGAGGCGGTTTCCAACGGGGAGGTCGTGTACCTCTCGGTCAAGCCTCAGGACCTGCGCTCGTTCAACAGTGACCATGCAACCGGTTCGCGGCTGCTGATCTCGATCCTCGCCGGATCGACCATCGCCGAGGTTCAGGCCTCGACCGGCGCCGAGCGGATCGTTCGGGCGATGCCCAACACGCCGGCGCAGATCGGCAAGGGATTCACCGCCTGGACGGCGACCGCCGGAGTCACGGCCGACGAGCGGAGCCTCGTCAGCGCGCTGCTCGATACGATGGGTGAACAGCTGTATGTCGAGGACGAGTCCGCGATCGACAAGATCACGGCGGTGTCCGGGAGCGGTCCGGCCTACGTGTTCCTGATCATCGAGGCCATGATCAACGCCGCCGTGAACATCGGCCTTCGCCCCGACGACGCGCGGAGGATGGTCCTGCAGACCATGATTGGTTCCAGCGAGTTCACATCAGAGTCGGGCCTCCACCCGGCGGTCCTGAAGGACATGGTCACGTCGCCGGGTGGCACGACCGCCGCCGGCCTGCGAGTGTTGGAGCAACAGGGCGTCCGAGGGGCGATCATCGACGCCATCGCGGCCGCCCATCAACGAGCCGAAGAACTGGGGCGACAATGAGCGAAGTCCTGACGATCATCGGAACCGTGATTCACATCTACTCCTTCATCCTGCTCGCCCGCGTGCTGATGAGTTGGGTGCCGATGTTCACGAATCGACCGCTCGACCCCTACAACCCGATCGTCAAGTTCCTGCTCGACGTCACCGAGCCGGTCCTGGCGCCGCTTCGGCGCTATCTGGTGGTCGGCATGATGGACCTGTCGCCGCTCGTTGCGCTGATCGGTCTGCAGATCCTGGGCAACGCCCTGCTCAGCGCTCGATAATCTCGACCGCCACCTTTCCTAGAACGTTTGCTTGACATTACCGTGGCGCCTTGTTAGCGTGCGCAGCACGGACGTTCGCAACAGATCAACCTCGCAATGCGAACGTGAGAAAGGGAGCGCATATTATGACATCCAGCCGCACCACCACCAGCGACGGCGCGGACCTGCTCGAACCGATCTCGCTCAGCAACGACGCACAAGAACCATTGCCCATGACGACCAGCAACGAACCACCTCCCGCGGTCACCGAACTGCTCGGCGACATGGAACGCCGCTTCGGCGAAGGCGCGCTGATGCGCCTCGGCGACGCGTCCGGGCGGCTGTCGGTCGACGGGATTCCCACCGGCGCGCTCTCGCTCGATGTCGCGCTGGGGATCGGCGGATTGCCGCGCGGCCGCATCGTTGAGATCTACGGTCCCGAGTCTGCCGGTAAGTCGACCGTCGCGCAGCACGTGATTGCCGAGGCGCAGCGGCTGGGCGGTCAGGCGGCATATGTCGATGTCGAGCATGCACTGGACCCGGAGTTTGCCGGACGGCTGGGGATCGACACCTCGCAACTGCTGATCGCGCAGCCGGACACCGGCGAGCAGGCGCTCGAAATCGCCGAGGCGCTCGTGCGCAGCAACGCCATCGACGTGGTCGTGGTCGACTCGGTCGCGGCGCTCGTGCCGCGATCCGAAATCGAAGGCGAAATGGGCGATGTGCAGGTCGGCGCACAGGCGCGCCTGATGTCCCAGGCGCTGCGCAAGCTGACCAGCGTCGTCTCACGCTCCAGAACGGTGTTGATCTTCATCAACCAGCTGCGCGAGAAGGTCGGCATCGTCTTCGGGAATCCTGAAACGACGCCCGGCGGGCGGGCGCTCAAGTTCTATTCGTCGGTGCGGATCGAACTGCGCCGCGCGGAGACGCTCAAGGATGGTCAGCTCGTGATTGGCTCGCGGGTCAAGGCCAAGGTGGTCAAGAACAAGGTCGCCCCGCCGTTCCGCACGGCCGAGTTCGACTTGATGTTCACGGCGGACGAATACGGAATCTCCAGGACCGGCTGCCTGATCGATCTCGGCGTTGAATCCGCGCCGGGTGTGCCGACCGGGACGCCGTCGGTGATCAAGAAGCAGGGCACGTTCTACTCCTACGGCGAGACGCGGCTCGGGCAGGGCCGCGAGCGCACCAAGGCGTTCCTGCGTGAGCACCGGGACGTGGCCGAGGAAATCGAAGCGCGAATCCGCGAGGAGCGCGGCCTCCCGCAGGCCACATCGCTGCTGCCCGATGAGGGCGCCGCCGACGCCACTCCGATCGCCAAGCCGCCGCCCAAGAAGAAGGGTCGAGCCCGCGCCAGCTAGGCGAGCCGCTCGGCTGAATGGACAGGTCGATGACCGAAGTGCTGTCGATCCGGGCGAAGGGGACACTCTCCACCGTCGACTTCGACGACGGCACTTCACTTCGCTGCACCCGCGACTTTGCCTCGCGCTCCCGGATATCTCGTGGGCAGGTCATCGACCCGGTCTTTGTCGAACGGCTGCAGGAAGCTGCATCGTTCGACCTGGCGACGCACGAAGCTCGCCGCCTGATCGGCCGCCAGCGCTACAGCCGCAACGAGATCGCGGCCAAACTGAAGGCCGCAGGACTGTCCACCCAGGTGATCGGGGAGGCGCTGGGCATGCTCGAACGGCAGGGCGAACTGGACGAACTCGCGGTTGCTGTGCATATTGCGCGACAGAAGTTGCGTCGAGCGCAAAGCAGTAATGCCGCTCGGACCTGGAGTGATTTCGGTCCTGCGCAAGTGCGACGGTTGACGATGCGAGGCTTCCGCGCGGGCGTCGCCAGCGAGGCCGTGCGCGTGGCCTGGTCGGAGTTGGCGTAACGTCCAGTGGCGCGGCTTGGTTCACGGGCCTACCCTACGTAGAGAAGAGACGCTGTCCAACGCATCCCGGTCCGGAATCGGAGAGCGTGACAGAGCGAGTACGACCGTGACTACAGGCAGAGCCAACGCGATGCCAGTCCAGTTGAGTCGAGGACATTATGTGGGGAGCCCTGATGCGGCTCCTGCGCGGCGGGCCCGATCCGAGAGACGAGGCCACGCTGGAAGCCGAACGCATCATCCAACAGGCCCGCGATGGGGCCGAGCGGGAGGCGCGTGAGCGGTTACAGGAAGCGCGGGAGCAGGCGCAAGCCGAACGAGACCAGATCCTGGCCGACGTGCGCGGAGCGCGCGACGACCTGCAACGAGCGGTTGACCGACTCGACCGACGCGAAGCGTCGCTCGATGAGCGGCTCAAATCGCTCGATCAGCGCGACTCGAAGCTGAATCGACAACGCCAGCAGCTCGACCGGCGCAGCTCCGAACTCGATCAGCGAGCCGAAGAACACGACCGGCGACTGGAGGAGATTTCCAGCCTGACCAGGGATGAGGCGCGCACGGTCATCTTCGAGCAGGTCGAGCAGGAGGTCTCGGACGAAGCCGGCCGCCTGGTGCGCGAGGCGGAGCAGAAGGCCAGGGACGAGGGCGAGGCGCGTGCCCGCAAGATCGTCGCGACCGCCATCCAGCGCGTCGCCTCCGAGGTCACCACGGAATCCACGGTCTCGGTCGTTCAGATTCCGTCGGACGAGATGAAGGGCCGGATCATCGGCCGCGAAGGCCGCAACATCCGCGCGTTGGAGTCGGCGCTGGGCTGCGATCTGATCATCGACGACACGCCGGACGTCGTCACCGTGTCCGGCTTCGATCCCGTCCGTCGCGAAGTCGGCCGGCTGTCGCTCAGCCGCCTGGTCGCCGACGGGCGGATTCATCCGACCCGGATCGAGGAAACCGTCGCCAAGGCGCAGCGCGACGTCGACCGGATCATTCGCGAATCGGGCGACGAGGCGGCGATCGAGGCGCACTGCAGCGGACTGCCGCGCGAGATGCTGGACATCTTCGGCCGCCTGCGCTTCCGCACCAGCTACGGACAGAACCAGCTCAGGCACGCCGTCGAGACGGCGCACATCGGCGCGATGATCGCACAGGAAATCCACGCCGATGTCGAAATCACGCGTCGCGGATCGCTGCTGCACGATGTCGGCAAGGCGATCGATCACGAGGTCGAGGGCACCCACGCGATCATCGGCGGCGACCTGGCGCGCCGATTCAAGATGTCCGAAGAGATCGCGCACTGCATCGAGGCCCATCACGACGAGGTCGAGTTGCGCACGGTCGAGGCGATCATCGTCCAGATGGCCGACGCCATCTCCGGCGGACGACCGGGCGCGAGGCGCGAGTCGGTCGAGCGTTACATCGAGCGCCTGCGTTCGCTTGAGGAGATCGCGACCTCGTTCGAGGGGGTCGGACAGGCATACGCAATCCAGGCCGGACGCGAGGTGCGGGTCGTCGTAGACCCGCGCGAGATCGATGACCTCGGCGCGATGCGGCTGGCGCGTGACATCTCCAAGCAGATCGAGGAATCGCTGCAGTATCCGGGACAGATTCGCGTCACGGTCCTGCGCGAGACCCGCGCCGCCGAGTACGCGCGCTAGAACCAGACGCGGCCGATGGCCCGGCTCGACCTGCACATGCACAGCACGTGCTCCGACGGGACAAAACCGCCCGAGTGGGTCGTGCAGCGCGCGGCCGCGAACGGCGCCGAGCTCATCGCATTGACCGACCACGACACGCTGGCCGGAGTCGAAGCCGCCCGGGCCGAGGGTCATCGGCAGGGCATCGACGTCGTCGCCGGTGTGGAAATCGGCGTGCACGAATCAGGTCTGGGTGAGCTGCATGTGCTCGGATACTTCCCGGACCAGGCGCCGCTGATCGAGGTAGAGGACCAGCTCACGGCCTTCCGCACCGACCGCGAGTCGCGAGCCGAACGCACGGTGGAGCGGCTGGTCGATCTCGGCCTGGACATCGAGTACCAAGCGGTCGTCGACATCGCCGACGGCGCGGCGATCGGTCGCCCCCACATCGCCCGCGCACTGCTCGAGGCGGGCCACGTCGAATCGGTCCAGGAAGCCTTCGATCGCTATCTCAAGAACGATGGTCCGGCGTACGTGGCCCGGAAGTTGCTCAGCCTGAGTGAATCGATCGAGATGATCCACCTCGCCGGCGGCTTCTCCTCGCTGGCGCATCCGACGAGGTATGAGGCCGGCGAGCAGGCCGTGCATGCCTTTGCGGATTCGGGCGGCGACGGGCTGGAGATTTACTATCGCCGCGACGGCCCCGAGGCCGTCGCTCACGGCCTGCAGCTGGCTCAGCGCTTGCGACTCACCCCCACCGTTGGCTCGGATTTCCATGGATTGCACGCGGACGAGATGCAGCCGGCGACTGTCACCATCCCGGTCCACGACGCCACGCGAATGATCGAGATTCTGAGAGACCTGTCTCCATGACCGACCTCCAACTGCCGCTGGACGTGCGGGCGATTCAACGGATCATCCCGCATCGATTCCCGATCCTGCTGGTCGACCGCATCGTCGAGCTGGAGCCCGGACAGCGCGCCGTAGGTCTCAAGAACGTCTCGACCAACGAGTGGTTCTTCGAGGGCCATTTTCCGGGCAACCCGATCATGCCCGGCGTGCTGATCGTCGAGGCGCTGGCCCAGACGGGGGCCGTCGCGGCGCTGTCGGCCGAGGAATTCGCCGGCAAACTCGGACTGTTCGCCGGCATCGACGGCGTCCGCTTTCGCCGCCAGGTGGTGCCCGGCGATCAACTCAGGCTCGAAGTAGAAATGGAACGCCTCCGCCGAGGCATCGGCCGAGCCGCGGCGAAAGCGACAGTGGATGGAGAGACGGCGGCAGAAGGTCGGCTGACCTTTGCCCTGGTCGATCCGCCCGACGAGGGATAGCCCACGATCCCGGTTCCCGATTGTTTCGGGGACCGGAAGCCGGCGTCAGAACGTGACGGCCGCCCAGAGTGCGAGGACCAGGGCAACGCTGGCGACGGTCGTAATCGCAACCCAGCGCAGGTCTCCGCTGACGTAGTGGAAATCGTGCATAGCCGCGGCGGCTCGGGCCCGGCGATCTCGTCGCTCGACCGCACCGGTTGCGCCGCCTCGCGGTCCGCCGGCGGCTCGTCCGCCTCGGGGACCCATGCGAGTCGGCTGCTGGATGTTGCCGCTGATCGAGGCTCCCGAGGGCGCGTTGGCGGCGCCGGCCTGGGCGGTCGGCAGGCGGTCGTCTCGACCGCGCTGACCACGCCGACCCTGCGGCCGCGCCGCCCGTTGGGCCCGATTTGTGCCGCCTCGTCCTCGTCTTGAACCGCGTGCCATCTGCAACCTCCGACGCTCCACGTACACGTTACGCGCTGTTGCCGAACATCACCAGTCGGCGTAAGCTAGCCGAACGGCCCCGTGGTGTAGCGGCCTAACACGCCACCCTGTCAAGGTGGAGATCGGCGGTTCGAATCCGCTCGGGGTCGCCACCAAAGTGCCCTAGTACCCGAAGCCAAAGCCCAGCCTAATCTGGCTCTTTTCCAGATCGGCTCGCCCGGCGAACCATAGCTCATCATCTCGCTCTCTGGCGTCGAAGCAGCCGTAAACCTCGACATGGTCTGTGTAGCGCCAGTGCACTTCGTCGTCATCAGGGCTCTGCACTCTCGCAAACTCGGTCACAACCAGACCGAGGTGCGAAGGTTCTCGCCGCGGCAGCCAAATGATGACAACCCTGTTCTCGTCAACCTGGAAGGCATCCATCAGCTCATACATCGGAAACTCCCACGGTCCCTCGACATGAGCGATGTCGAAGGGAATCGTGGACTCTTCGCTCAAGCCAGTTGTGAGCAGGTGTTCGTATCGCCACTGGAAGTAACGCGCGTCCGGATCTGCGCAGTCGGGCAGGATCACGCTCAAGATGTCGGTCGCAATCTGCAACACCGTTAGATCGTCGATTCTCAGATCCATCAGAGAGACAAGCGGCTGCCGCGAGAGCAGTTCGGAGGATTCCGACTGCGTTGTTGACCGCCTCTCTGGCTCCCACTGCTCTGGCGGATCGGACACCTCGTAGTCATCTGCCAGATCGAGCGGGTTGCCCTCAGAATCGCAGGGATAGGTCGATCGACGCTCTGCGATCACCCAGTGATCCTGCCACCCGGTCGTGAAAACGGAAAGAACGAGGGTCCTCTCGACAATCAAGTAGTCGCCGTCGCGGTTCGGGAACTCTGGGCTGGAAGAGCGGAGTATCAGGTAGGGACTGGAGACGGTGCGATGCTCGTATTCTTCGATTGGTGGTCCTTCTCGTTCAACGACCTCGACTGCACCAGCAGGCAACTCCCACACATCAACATGCGAGATGTTACGCATGCCGCGGAAGTAGTCACTGTGCATAAACGTGCCGCAGAACAGATCCTCTGACGCTCGAGAGGCGTCAATCTGGGAATCCAAAGAGTCCTGAGTCGTCTGCTCAGCCGCTTGCGGTCGGCGAGCTTGGGCATCCGAATACCCTTCTCCGGATCGCTCGTCCAGCGACTGACATGCCGAGAGCAACACACACAGAGTCAATGCGAGCAGTGGTATCCACGCAAGAGAGAAGCGAGTAGACGGTCTACCACGTATCGATATAGGGGCGCTTCTTTCCTCGACGCTCGGGCGTTGGCGGGAGGCGCTTGAGACCGTTGACGATCCATGTCCTCGTCTCCGCCGGGTCGATCACGTCGTCAAGACCGCCGCCGGCCGCGGCGTTAACCGCTTTGGCGTTCTCGTAGGCTCGGTTGACCATGTTCTCGTAGGTCTCAATCCGTTCTTCGGGATCCTCGATCGCGATCAACTCCTTGCGGTAACCGAGTTTGACCGAGCCTTCGAGGTTCATCCCGGCGAACTCAGCCGTCGGCCAGCCGACCGTGAAGAATCCGACCAGTGAGCTGGCGCCGCACATCGCCTGGACGCCGAGTCCGTAGGCCTTGCGCACGACGACGCCGAACAGCGGCACGCTGAGGTTGGCGCCCGTGTTGAACATGCGGGCGCAGTGGCGCACGAGCGCAGTGGCCTCGACGTCCGGTCCGACCATCATGCCGGGGCAGTCCATCAGGCTGAGCACGGGAATGTCGAAGGCGTCGCAGAGCTGGAGGAAGCGCGCGCCCTTGTCCGAGCCGTCCGAGTCGATCGCGCCGGCGAGGTGGTGCGGATTGTTGGCGATCACCCCGATCGGATGCCCCTCGACGCGGATGAAGGCGGTGATAATCCCGATGCCGAACTTCTCGCGGATCTCAAGGACCGAGCCCTCATCGGCGATCGTGTCGATGATCTCCTTCATGTCATAGAGGCGCAGCCGGTTCTCGGGCACGATGTGCCGCAGCCGGCGCTGGTCGGGCGCGGTCCACTCCTTGACCGGACCCTGGAAGTAGCTGAGGTACTGCTTGGCGACCTCGGTCGCTTCCTCCTCGTCCTTGCAGAGGATGTCGACGACGCCGTTGGGCACCTGGAACGACATCGGTCCGACTTCCTCGGGCGTGTAGATGCCGAGTCCGCCGCCTTCGATCATCGCCGGGCCGCCCATCGCCACGGTCGAGCCCTCGGTCGCGATGATCACGTCGCAGCAGGCCAGCAGCGCCGTGTTGCCGGCGAAGCATCGACCGTTGGTCACGCCGACCAGCGGGACGAGTCCGGAGAGCTTGGAGAACTGGGTGAAGGTGTAGGTGTCGAAGGCGACGCCCGGTCCGGTGCGGTCGTCGCCGGGCCGTCCGCCGCCGCCCTCGGTGTAGAACACGATCGGGAACTGGAAGCGGCGCGCCATCTCAAACATGCGGTCCTGCTTGTAGTGGTTGCGGCCGCCCTGGGTGCCGGCGAGCACGGTGTAGTCGTAGTGCACAACGATCGCGCGCG
Organism: Dehalococcoidia bacterium; assembly: GCA_965204335.1. Taxonomy (GTDB): domain Bacteria; phylum Chloroflexota; class Dehalococcoidia; order Bin125; family Bin125; genus Bin125. The sequence continues at coordinate 2,818,674 of OZ241982.1, forward strand.
CGTCGCGCTCGTCCTCGAACAGGTCCCCGTTGATCGTCGCCGTGCCGGCCAGCAGACCGTCGGCGGGGGTGTTTTCGCGGAGCTGCTCGTCGGTGTTGCGCTGATGTTGGCGCGCGACGATCAGCGGCCAGTACTCCTGGAACGAGCCGGGATCGACGAGTTGCTCAATGTTCTCGCGGGGCATGCGGTAGCCGCGCCCGCGCCGCTTGCCGACCGCGATCGGTCGATTCTCGTCCAGCGTGTAGGCGTGGCGTTCGTAGTTCTCCTGCAGGTCGGGGCGGATGAAGTCGGGGTCGATCAGCTCGCCGCCGCCGACGGCTTCAACGGAGACCTCGGCCTCGAGGATGAAGACCAGCGGGAATCCTTCGCGGATCACGTCGCCGATGGAGCAGGCCACCCCCTTGACGATGCCGTCGCGGTCGGCCTGGATGACATGTTCCATCTTCATCGCTTCCATCGCGACGAGGTCCTGCCCCTTCCGCACCTCCTGCCCGTCCTCCACCATGATCGAAACGATCGTGCCCTGGATCGGCGCGGGCAACCCAATCGAGCCTTCGGGACCGGTCAGGTCAGGCGCTTCTTCCTCAACGACCTGGATCGACTGCTCCTGCTTGACGCGCTGGTCGTGCTCGAAGAGCGCCAGCGGGTCGCGGGAGTCGACGCGCGCGCCGGCGAAGCCGGTATCGGCGGTCGGCGCTTCGGTGGAGAGATAGCGGATCCGCTGCGCGCCGTTGGTCGAAGCCAGCTCGGCCATCTGCTCGTCGACCCAGCGCGTATGGACTCGGCCCTCGGCCAAGTCTTCATGCTCGAGCACGTTGGTCAGGAAGGGGATGTTCGACGCGACGCCCTCGATCCGAAACTCGGACAGCGCGCGCAGCGAACGCGTGACCGCGTCCGCAAACGTCGGCGTCGGAGAATGCGCGATCACCTTGGCCAGCAGCGAGTCGAACGCTGTGGAGGTCTGATAGCCCACGTAACCGAAGCCGTCGGTGCGAACGCCTGGTCCCGACGGCGCTTCGTATGCCTTGAGCGTGCCTGAGGCCGGACGAACCGAACCGTCCGGGGTCAGCGTTTCCATGTTGACCCGGGTCTGGATGGCGAATCCGCGAGGTCGCAGCCATGAGGGATCGTCGAGGCCGAGTTCGGCAATCGTCGAGCCCTGCGCCGCGCGCAGTTGAGACTGGACCAGGTCGACGCCAGTGACCTGCTCAGTCACGGTGTGCTCGACCTGGAGTCGCGCGTTGGCTTCGAGGAAGTAGAACCGGTCATCGGATCTGTCGGACGCGTCGAGCAGAAACTCGAAGGTGCCGAGCGACGAGTAGCCCACATCGCGAGCGATGCGCACGGCCGCTTCGACGATGGCTTCGCGGGTTGATGCTTCGAGGTGGGGCGCCGGCGCAATCTCGACGATCTTCTGGAATCGCCGCTGGACTGAGCATTCCCGCTCCCAGAGATGCCCAACGCCGCCGTGCAGGTCTCCGATGACCTGAACTTCGATGTGCCGAGCGCGGGGAATCAGTTGCTCGACGTAGAGCGCGCCAGAGCCGAAGGACATGTGCGCCTCCGAGACGCAGCGCTCCCAGGCGGCTTCCAGGTCGTCGATCTTCGTGACGGCCCGTGAACCGCGTCCGCCGCCTCCGGCGACCGCTTTCAGCATGATCGCCGCGTCGTCGCCCAGCGACTCAAAGAACTCCAGGGCCTCTTGCAGGTTGACCGCTTCGTCCGAGCCCTCGATCACGGCCACGCCCGCCTCGCGGGCCGCCTGACGGGCGCGGACCTTGTCGCCGAACAGGTCGAGCAGATGCGGCGTCGGTCCGACGAAGGTGATGCCTGCGTCGCGGCAGGCGCGGGCGAAGTCCGCAGACTCGGCGAGGAATCCGTAGCCGGGATGCACCGCGTCGCACCCGGTGGACTGGGCAGCCGCGATCAGACCGTCGATGTTCAGGTAGGCCGGCACGCCGAGCCCGTCAAGCGCCGCCGCCTCATCGGCCGCGTGCACGTGCAGCGACTTCGCGTCGTCCGTCGAGTAGACCGCGACCGTTGCGATCCCAAGGTCGGATGCCGCTCGCGCGACCCGGATCGCGATTTCGCCGCGATTGGCGATCAGCAACTTGGAAACGGGAGACACAGAACCACTCGGCGGCATACGTCACTCCAACTTCAATCGGGACGAAACGGAGACGGACACATCGACTGTGGCAACGATATCAGCGAGCCTCTGCCTTCCGTGAGACGACGTCATCCATCGTTCCGCTGATGCCGCGCTCGACCAGCGATCGATACTCAGCTTCCGTCATGCCCAACTCCTCGGCAAACACTTCAAACGAGTGCTCGCCGACGCACGGAGACGGCCGCAGCTCTCGATCTTCGGAGCCGCTGAATCGCCAGGGCGCGCCGGGCAGCCAGGATTCGCCGACCTCGGGATGGTCAACCGACTGGATGAACCCGCTGGCCAGGTAGTTTGGATCGGGCTCCGAGAACTGCTCGTAGGGCCGCGCGACTCGCGCGGCGTCGATCCCGGCGGCGATCAAGCGCTGTTCGACTTCTACGGAATCCCGACCGGAGGTCCACGTTGTGAGGATCTCGTCCAACGGCTGCTCGTTGGCCTTGCGCGACGCGGCGCTCGCGAATCGGGAGTCCTGAGACAGCTCCGGCCGGCCGATTTCGCGGCACAACGCTTGCCACTCCGAGTCCGAACCGACCGAAATCGCCACCCACTCGTCCTCGCCGGCGCACGCATAGACCTGATGCGGAGCGCGCTGCCGGTCATGATTGCCGATTGGGACGGGCAACCGGCGCGTGGCGTCGTACTCGGTGATCGCGTCCCCGACGACGACGCCCATCGCCTCAAGCATGGCAACGTCGATTCGTTGCGGTCCGCCGACGCGCTCTCGCCGGGCCAATGCGGCGATGATCGCGGCCGCCATCGAGTACCCGGAGATCGAATCCGGATAGAGCCCGCCGGTGTTCATGCCGGGATCGCCCTCGTATCCGTGAATCGATGAGAGACCGGACATCGGTTCGGTGGTCGCGCCGTTGGCCGGGTAGGCGGAGAACGGACCGGTGACGCCATAGCCGGAGATTGACGCCAGAATCACGTCCGGCCGCTGGTCGGCAAGCGACTCCAGCGTGATTCCCCACCCCTCGAGCACGCCGGGACGGAAGTTCTCGCAGATGATGTCGAAGTTCGGCATCATCCGCCAGAAGATCTCTTTGCCTTCAGCAGTGCCGAGATCGAGCGTGATCCCGCGCTTGTTCAGGTTGACCGCGTTGTACACACCCTGCAGGTTGACCGGATGTTGCGTCTTCGAGTCGTCGCGAATCGCATCCGGCACCCATGGCCGCAGCAAGCGCCAGATGTCGACCCGCCGCAGCGCCTCGATCTGAACCACGTCCGCGCCCAGGAAGGCCAGCAGTTCGGTCGCGAACGTCCCGCTCCAGGCCTGGGTGAACGTGAGGATGCGGATCCCGTCCAGCGGGCCGCGCGTGGGAGAAGGGAAGATTCGCTCTCCCCCTGCTCCGCCGCCGACACCGTCGCGCGCTGCCTCCCACTCTCCCCCCGCGGAGCGGGGGGAGATGTCACGGAGTGACAGCGGGGGGCGCCCTCCGTTTGACGCCGAACCCAACCTCGGCGCCGGCGACTTCAGCGACCAACTCGGCGGCGACATCGGATGCGGATCGCCCGAAGCCCGCACGGTCCGACCGTCCAACTCCGTCTCAACGATGAAACCCCGAGCCTCAAGCTGCTCGTTCTCCACCAGCTCGGGAATCGTCTGCATCACGCCCGAAATGCAGCGCAGCTCGGCCAGACGGTGAAAGAGCGGCCACTTCTCCATTTGCGGCAGTTCGCGCGCCACTCCGGCCATGACGGCAGAGAGGTCCTTGGAGTAGCGGGCATTGCGCGCCTGGAGGTCTTCGCGTGCGCCCTGCTCGGGCAGATTGAAGAGCTCCATCGCCTCAGGCCAGTTGTGCCAGTCGCCGAAGCCGAAATTCATGCGACCGTCGGCCGCGTCCCAGAGCGGTCCCGGTTCACCCCGCGGCCGACCGCCGGTCGCGCCCCGCGACCAGCCGGTCCCCTGGTAGATCGCGCCGATGGTCCAGGGATAGACGGTGTGAGTCATCGCCTCCAGCTCGCGGACATCGACCAGCTCCCGGATCTCGGACTCGAATCGACGGTGCAGCGCGGCGGTTCCCGCGACAAAGGCGGCCAGTCCGCCCATGTAGCCAAACTGGCGCGACGGCAGGGTCAGCGGCGATTCGTCTCGCAGCGCATTCACGTACGCCCAGCCGCATCGCGCGTTCAGGGTGAGGTTGCCGCCCGGTACCTCGGCGAGCGGACCGTCGAGTCCGAATGGCGTCACCGACAGGTGAACAGCCTCAGGTCGCATCGAGGAGAGCGGCCATCGGGTCAGAGCTGTAGAGTCGTCGGTCGTGACCACGACATCGGCCGCGGCGATCCAGGGCTCCGCCTCCTGGGGACCGGAGATCACGGTCGAGCGCTTGTTCCAGTTGACGTAGGCGTGCAGCGCGGAACGCTCGACGCCCGGCTCGTCGTCGAGATACGGCGCTTCGTGCCTGAGTGGATGGCCGTCGGGCGGCTCCAGCATCACAACCTCAGCGCCGTGGTCGGCAAACAGCCGCCCCGCGAACGCACCCGACATCCGTCGCGACAGGTCGACGACAAGGAGGCCTTCGTAGGCGGGAACGACGTCCTCGAACATGAAATCGCTCACTGACTCCCTCAATCTTCTATGCCGCCCTCTGATCCCCTCTCCCCCTGGGAGAGGGTGAGGGTGAGGGCCCTCCGAATCCGCGCACACAGCGTCACACTATCTGATACCCGAGCAAAGCTGACTTATCCTCAGCCCACAGGTGGAGGACGAAATGACGTATGACGACATCATCATCGGTGCTGGTTCGGCCGGAGCCGTGATCGCAGCGCGGCTGTCTGAGGATCCGAATCGCCGGGTGTTGCTGCTTGAGGCGGGGCCGGACTACACGCGGGTCGAGGACATGCCGCGCGATCTGCTCAAGCCGTGGGTGTCCTGGCGCGACCACGACTGGGGCTTCCAGGCCAACGCCCGCCACGGCCGCGAGTTCCCCCTGCACCGAGGCAAGGTGATGGGCGGCTCGTCGGCGGTCAACGGCACGATCGCGCTGCGCGGTGTGCCCGGCGATTTCGAGTCGTGGGTGGCTCTGGGCTGCGACGAATGGGGCTTCGAGGACGTGTTGCCGTACTACCGCCGGCTGGAATCCGACCCTGAGGGCGGAGACTTCCACGGCCTGTCAGGGCCCGTCCCGATCGAGCGGGAGTCGTCGGACAACTGGCAGCCGCTGCAGCAGGCGTTCTACGACGCCTGCCGCCGGAGCGGCTTCGACGATGTCTGGGACCACAATCTGCCCGACGCGACCGGTGTCGGTCCGTGGCCGCGCAATCGCCGGGACGGCAACCGGATCTCGACCAACATCGCCTACCTGCTCGGTATCCGCGAGCGCGAAAACCTGACGATCCGTCACGGCGTGCTGGTCGACCGGCTCAGATTCGACGACGAATCGGGCGCCCGCGTGAACGGCGTCGTGCTGAGCGACGGCGAAGAGATCGCCGGCGAGCGGGTTTGCGTGTCGGCCGGTTCAGCGGTTTCGCCGGCGATCCTGCTGCGCAGCGGAATTGGTCCGGCCGAGAAGCTCTCGCCGCACGGGATCAGGCAGCGCGTTCCGCTGCCTGGAGTCGGCGAGAATCTGATCGACCATTTCGGCACCGGCGTGCAGGCCTTCCCCAGGCCCGAGGTCGTGCATGACCCGGACGTGGTCACGGAAATCGGCGTGCGCTACACCGCGCCGGGCTCGGATCAGTTCAACGACATGCAGCTCGCGATCTCGACCATCTGGGACGAAGACCAGGTGCGCGGCTTGACCGAAGCGCCGCGACAGCACCCGTCGTTCGGGATCGGCGCGGTGATCCAGCGGCCGTTCTCGCGCGGCTCGGTGACGCTGCGTTCAATCGACCCCTCGGAGCAACCGCAGCTCGATATGAACTACGCCTCGCATCCCGAGGACTTGCGGCGGCTGATGGACGGCGCCCGGCTGTGCTGGGAGATCATGCATTCCGACGCGATCATGCCGTTCGTCGACCGCGTGATCGCCCCGCGTGCCTCGGTCATGGAATCGGACAACGCGCTGGCCGATTACATCCGCCGTACCACCTCGACCACCTGGCACATCTGCGGGACGGCGAAGATGGGTCCGTCAACCGATCCGCTGGCCGTCACTGATCAGCGCGGCCGGGTCCACCAGACCCAGAACCTGAGGGTCGCCGACGCCTCCATCATGCCCGACATCGTCAGTTGCAACACGAACCTCACCGCCATCATGATCGGCGAGCGGGTCGCGGAGTCTCTCGCTAACGAGTGACCGTCGGCTCTCAACGAAATCCCGACTTCTGGGGGCGCTGGAGCGCCATCGAACGGGCGAGCGGCGCGACGTCGCGAGCGCCGTTTGCCCACGAGCCGTTTGCCGACGCGCCGTTCCTCGCGATTGCTGCGGCGGTAGCGGTAGCGGGAGCGGGAGCGGACGGTTGCTCGACCGGCTTGCCGTCTTCCCACTGCATCTGCGTCTGGCGCTGGCGCTTCGGCACGAGGATCCAGCCGACGACGCCGGAGATCAGCGCGAAGATGATCCCGAAGCGCATCGTGTCCCGGATCGCCTCGACGAACGACTCGCGCAGGACGAGTTGCGTCGGTCCGAGGACGGCCTGGTCGAGCGTGGGCAGCACCTGCTGCGCTGCGCCAATCCCGTTGGCGAGGATCTCGACCGAGTCCTCGGCGATGCCAAGCGGCGTGAGTCCCGAGCTCACACCCGAGGAGTACACGGCAGCCGCGAACGACCCGAGGATCGCGATCGCCAGCGTGGCGCCGAGTTGGCGTCCCGCGTTGTTGACCGCCGACGCTTTGCCCGCCAGGTCGACCGGCACCGAGGCCATCGCGGTGTCGGTGGTGGCGGGCATGTGCATCGCGCCGCCGATGCCGAGGAACGCCAGACCCAGTCCAACAATCCAGTACGGCGTATCCACACCGAGAACGAAGCTGAACAACAGCAGCGCGCCGCCGCCGTGGACGGCCGGAGCCCAGAAGAGCATGAATCGAGGGCCGAGCCTGGGTAACAGCCTGGCCATGATCGGAGCGAAAATCATCATCGCCAGGGCGAGCGGCATCAGCCGAGCGCCGCTCTCAGAGGCCGACATCCCCTGCACGAGCTGGAAGAACTGGGGCATGTAGAACATCACGCCCATCAGGGCGAACATGATGAAGAACATGCCGACCATCGAGCCGGTGAAGTCCCGCTGCTTGAAGAAGGCCATCGGCAGCAACGGTTGATCCGTGCGCCGCTCGATCACGATGAACAGCAGCGCGGAGACGATCGCGACCGCGAATGAGCCGACGATCAGCGGGTCGGTCCAACCCTTCTGAAGGCCCTCGATGATCGCGAAGACGATCGCCACCATGGCGATCGTTCCGGTGATCGCGCCGGGCACGTCGAGCCTGGTGTGCTGGAGCGAGCGCGACTCGGGCACGGCGGCCATCCCGAGCATGCACAGCGCGGCGATCGGCGCAGGTACCCAGAAGACGCCGGCCCAGCCGATCACATCGACGAGGATGCCGCCGACCAGCGGTCCGAACGCCATCCCGAAGCCCATCGCCCCGGCCCAGATGCCAATCGCCCGGCCGCGCTCTTCTCGCGGGAACACGGCGGTCAGGATCGAGAGCGTCTGGGGGATCACCAGGGCGCCGCCCAGACCCTGCAGTCCGCGACCGACGATCATGAAGTTGGCGTCGGGCGAGAAGGCCACCGCGATCGAGGCAACGACGAAGATGGCCATGCCGCTGATCAGGATCTTGCGGCGGCCAAATCGATCGCCGAGCGCGCCGGCCAGCAGCAGCAGCCCGCCGAAGATCACCATGTAGGCGTCGGCGACCCAGAGCGATTGCGACTCCGACATCTCGAACGCGCGCTTGATCGCGGGCAGCGCTGTGTTGATGATCGTCGCGTCGAGCTGGACCAGCATCTGGGAGCCGGCCAGGACGAGCAGGATGACCCAGCGTCGACGCGGCGTGAAACCCGTTGCGCTGTCGCCGGGCGCCTGAGCGGTCATGCCATGCGCCAGCGCGGTTGAGCGAGGTCGTCGCTGGTCTGCTCAAAGACCACGCGCACCCGCGCTCCAATCTCCATCGTTCCCCCCAGCGGGGCATCGACGACCGCGCCCATCAGCTTGATCTCGGGCATGTCGTCCAGCTCGACGAGCGCGACGAGGTACGGGCCGAACTCGCGCAGGGCCGGGTGCGCAGGGTGCACCACTTCGACCCACGAATAGACCGTGCCCGTGCCTGCCGACTCTTCCCATTCCATCTCAAAGCTGTAGCAAGCATGACAGTTAAGCTCGGGCGGATACTGGCGCACGTCGCAGTCGGCTTCGGCGCAGCGTTGCACGACGAGTCGGCCCTGTGCGGCGGCGGCGAAGTAGCCCGCGTTGGTCGGATCGTCGGGATCCGGCACGGTCATGCCTTCGGGAAAGAACGGTGAATCCAGGAACTCTGGATTGGGCCTCGAACTCGTCATAGCGCGAGGGTAACGCGTTGCCTGCCTAGTAGCCTGACTCGGCATGCGCCGACTGACCGTACTCGCCCTGCTGCCTCTCGTGATCTGGTTCGGCATTGCCCGGCCGGCCGCGGCGGACGCTCCGCTGTGCGCGCTCTCGACCGACTTTCAACGCGAGGTACTGAACGTTGACGCCGTCCTCGGCGCCGCCGTCTACGACCTCAAGACCGGAACGATGTGGAGCGGCGGTCACTCGGGGCCGTACGCGTTGCACAGCGTGGTCAAGCCGCCGATTGCCTGGGCCGTTCTGAGCGACGCCTACGACGAGGGACGCGAACTGACCGAGTTGCAGCGCGACGCCCTGTTCTACATGGTCGCCTGGTCACAGAATCCCGATGTCCTGACGTTGCTCTCGATGATCGGTGGTCTGCCCGGCCTGACCGAGTTCTACGAGCGCTGGGGTGTTCCCGAATTGGTCGAACTGACGCATCGCAGCCGCTGGGGCGCGAGCCTGGCCGAACCGGTGCACCTCGCGCGTCTGTTCGCCGCCCTGGCAATGTCCGAATCGGTGCCCGACGACGTGCGGGCTGACGGCTTCGATCTGCTCCGCGAGGTCGTCGACAACCACCGCTGGGGCGCCACGATTCCGGAGCGCATGCTGCCCGGCTGGGAGTCGCTGATCAAGACCGGCAACTTCACGATCCCCGAGTCCGAGGACGACGACCCGATTGCGAAGATCAACCCGCGAAACTATCAGGACGCGGCTCTGCTGATTCGCGACTTGCAGCAGGCGGAGGCGGAAACAGAGGCGGAGGAGGAAGAAGGGGACACCCCGCTCAAGTCGCAGGCCGGCAAGATGCGCGCGCTCGTCCGGATGAACAGCGCCGCCATCTGGCTGGGTCCCCCGTGGCTGGGCAGCGAACCGCGTTATGTCGTGACGATCATGCAGGAGAGCTTCATCGGCTGGTCCGGTTCGCGGAAGTTGCAGAACCAGATCGGCGAGATGCTCGCCCATGCGATTGTCGAGCGGGAAGCCGGCCGCTGGTCACGGCCGACCAACCATTGCCTCAAGCGCGCGCTGTCCTAGAGCCGCGCTTGTACAGGCGGTTCAGTCAGTTGCGGAAGATCGCCGACGAAATCGGGGCGGAGGCCGGTCCGGCCGCGACGATACAGGTTCGTGCGCCATCAACCGGGTTGGGTGAATCGCCGCGTAGCTGCCGGACCGCTTCGAGGGCGAGATTGAATCCGTGGGTGTAGGCCTCGGAGAGGTTGCCTCCCGATGTGTTAATCGGGAACTCTCCGGCGTGGGGCGCACCCGGTTCGGCGACCTGCCTGTTTTCGAGCCGCCCGCCTTCGCAGAATGGGCCGCCGTCACCAACCTCGCAGAACTTGTGGTCCTCGAACGAGGTCAGGACCTGGCCGGTGAAGTTCTCGTAGAACTGGCCGCAGTCGATCTCCTCCGGTCCCATGCCGGCGGCCGTGTAGAGGCGGTCGACCATGGTCGTGTAGTTCGAGCTCATGAAGTCGTCGTGCCAGAAGCCGTCGACGACGTTGCCCTGGCGGTGTCCGGAGCCCTGCACCGACGCCGACAGATACACCGGCGTGTCCGTGAAGTCGCGGGCAATCTCGGCGGTGGTCAGGATCATCGCCGCCGCGCCGTCGGTCTCCAGGCAGCAGTCGTAGAGGCGGTACGGGTCGGCGATCATCCGAGAGTTCTGGTGGTCGTCGAGCGTGATCGGGCGGCCGTTCATGACGGCGCGCGGGTTGTTCTGGGCGTGCTTGTTCGCGGCGACGGCGATATGGCCCAGCTGGTCCGAACGGGTGCCGTACTCGTACATGTGTCGCTGCATCTTCATCGCCAGGAACTGCGCCGGCGACATCAGGCCCTGCGGCACATTGAAGGCGTATTGTCCGCGCAGACGTCCGCCGCGACGGGATTGCCCGAAGCGTCCGAACTCGCCCTGCGCGAGGGCTCGGTAGACCACCACGAAGTTGGCGTAGCCGGCCACGATCCCTGCCGCCGCGTTGCCGATGGCGGCGCAGACGCCGCCACCGCCTCCGCCGTACACCATCGAAGCGAAGGCGTAGTGCGGCAGATCGAGTGCGGTTGAGAGCCGATTGGGGTCGTTGCGGTCGGCGGAGTAGGAGGAGAACCCGTCCAGCATCCTCGGCTCAAGCCCGGCATCGGCGCAGGCGGCGAGGATCGCCTCGAGCGCGAGACGGAATTCCGGACGACCGATCCGCCCGTGCTTGGTGTACTCCGTCTCGCCGACGCCGATCACGGCGACCCGGTCGCGGATATGGCGGTCATACTCGTAGGCCATCTCAGCCTCCCTCAATCATGGCAAGGCTAGGTGATCGCAGCGCCTATCCTCGACAGGCCAGCAACAAGCAAGGAGCCGACAATGTCCGACTTTGCCAATCTTCCTTCCTCCGACCCTGCATCGCTGGGGCTGGACCCGGACCGCCTCGCCCGGGTGGACGCCCGCATGGCCCAGGCCGTCGAGAACAGCGAAGTCCCGGGTGTGGTCACGGTGCTGATCCGGCACGGTCACGTCGCGCACGTGTCGTCGCATGGGTACCTCGACGCCGAGCGGCAGAACCCGTTGCCGATTGACGCGCTGTTCCGCATGTACTCGCAGACCAAGCCGGTCACGGCGGCGTTGACGATGCAACTCCAGGAGGACGGCGTCTTCTACGTCGACGAGCCGATCACCAAGTGGCTGCCGGAGTTTGAGAATCGTCAAGTGTTGGCCCCCTTCGACCCGCCCAACAAGGTCCGCGGACAGGGTCTGCTCATGGGTCAGACGGTGCCGATGGTTCGCCAGATCACGATCCGCGATCTGCTCACGATGACTTCCGGTCTGCCCTCGTTCGGCAACATTCCCTCGGCCATGTTCCCGCTACTCGAGCCGGCCTGGAGCGGGACCGAATTCGGGATCACCAATCCGGGCGTGGTCGACACGTCGGTTTCGGCCGAGACGCGCGTGCTGCAGATGGCGCAACTGCCCAACGCGCGACAGCCCGGCGCGGCCTGGGAGTACGCCGCCGACTTCGACGTCCTCACCCTGTTGCTGGAGCGGGCGACCGGGCAGAACCTGGACGAACTGTTCCAGGAGCGCATCTTCGGCCCGCTCGGCGTCGAAGGCTGCGGCTTCTACTGTCCGCCCGAGGACGCCGACCGCCTCGTCACCAATCACCACTGGTCGGAGGAAGGCGCGCTCAACCCCGTTGAACGTCCGGAGAATTCGCACAAGGTGCGCGAATCGCTGGGTCAGCAGATCTCCGGCAACGGCCTCTATGGCGGCGTGCTGATGACGCCGGCGGCCTACACCCGATTCGCCGCCATGCTGCTCAACGGAGGCGAGCTCGACGGCCAGCGAGTGCTGGGTCGCAAGACGATCGAGCTGATGACGGCCAATCACCTCGGCGCGATCTGCGGCACCGAAATCGACCTCACCGGCCCGGGTTTCGGCTTCGGGTTCGGCTACGCGGTCCGCGACCGGATCGCGGGGACCGCGTACCCCGGCAGCATCGGCACCTACGGCTGGGGCGGAGCCGCCGGCACCTGGTTCTTCGTCGACCCGGCCGAGAACCTCGCCGGCCTCTTCTTCACACACGTCTTCATGTACCAGTTCAACCCCGCCGCCTACCTCGAAACCGACTTCGAAAAGGGCGTCTACGAGGCGTTGATCTAGACAAGAGATCATGTCCGGCGCGGCGGCCCAACTAACTCCGGGAAGTAGCTCTCATAGAAGCCGCGATCTCTGGTCAGAAAGGCATCGGCCCTGAGCGGCGCGTGAGCGCCGATCATGAAGTCGGGCAGGATGCGCGTGCGCGGTCCACCGGCCCGGCGGTACAGCGCCCAGCGGCGTCCGGCTTCCCAGGCGACGTCGGAATCGATCTCTGATCGCTGAACGCCCGCGTCTCGTAACGCCTCGTCGAGCCTGGCGCGGTCCCGAAAGTTTGGGACGAGTTCCGCGTAGGTGATTGCTGAGGCGATCACCTCGCCGGCCGACAGCGCCGTGGCAATCTGCTCGCGCGACTCCGATTGATTGACGGCGTTGGCGATGAACAGGTCCAGCAGGACATTCGTGTCGACCGCGGTGATCATCTACCGCGGATTTCCTCGATGTAGGCATCCACATCGTTTGGCGCAACGCCTGGAATATCGAATCCTTGCAGGATGCCGGTCACCTCGTCGAGCTGTTCCTCAATCGAGGCGCTCTTGCGGATGAGGATGCCGTCTTCGGTCCCGGAGATCTCCACCTCAACCCCGCATTCGAGCCCGAAGCGGTCGCGCAGTTCCTCTGGGATCGTGACCTGGCCCTGCTCAGTGACTCGCATGACTCGCTCCGCTGTCTCAATGCCGACGCATCGTTCAGCGTACCGGGAAGTCGGCGACCGCGATGGGGTGCCAGGCGATGGCATTGGTTGCGAAGGTGTCACCCCGGCAGGTGCGGGAGTCTTCGGGAGGGAGACCAGTCAAAGGGCGCATATTGGCTCAGTCCCCAATCGACCGAACGGGGAAGTCCCTGGCCGGGTGGGCTTTGAGGACCTCCTCGTCCAGGTCGATACCCAGCCCCGGGGCCGTGGGCAGGGTGATGTGGCTGTCTTCGACCTCGAAGGCGGGGCTGGCGGCCTCCTGGCCCCAGGGTTCGAAGTTGACGAAGTACTCGGTGATGATGAAGTTGGGCATCGTGGCGGCGGCGTTGAGCGTGGAGGCGAGCGCGACGGTCGTGGAGTTGTAGTTGTGCGGCGCGACGGCGACGAAGTAGATCTCGGCCATGGCGGCGATCTCGGTCAGTTCCTTGATCCCGCCGACGTTGGCGACGTCGGGGTTGATGATGTCGGCGGCGCGCTGCTCAAAGGCCTCGCGGAATTCGAACTTGGTGTACAACTCCTCGCCGGTGACGGTGGGGATGTTGATCTGCGCTGTCGCGGCGGCGAGCGCGGTCATGTTCTCGGCCCAGACCGGTTCTTCGAACCAGAACGGTTCGTACTCCTCGACCATCTGCGAGAGCCGGACGGCGTTGGAGGGGCTGAGCCGGCGGTGGATTTCGAGCAAAACGTCGACCTCGGGACCGACGGCTTCGCGGACGGCGCGGACACGCTCGGCGGCGAGGCGGAGTTCCTTCATCCCCACGTAGCTGCGCCAGCGGCCGGGGACGGGGTCGAACTTGAGGGCGGTGAAGCCTCGCTCGACCATCGCCCGGGCCCGGGCCTGGAGTTCTTCGATATCGTCCATCTTCGCCCAGCCGTTGGCGTAGACGCGAAGCCGATCGCGCACGGCGCCGCCGAGCAATTGGTGCACGGGCATCCCGGCGCGTTTTCCGGCCAGGTCCCACATCGCCTGTTCGACGCCGGAGACGGCCGAGTAGAGGTCCATCGCGCCGCGGCGGTTGCCGAAGTCGTTGTAGATGGCGTCGGTCCACGGTTTGATTCGCGCGGCGTCCCAGCCGACGATGTAGCGCCGCATCGCTTCGAGGTGCGCCACAATCTGGATGTCGCGGTCCGACTGGGTGTAGCACTCGCCCCAGCCGTGCAGCCCGTCGGCGGTTTCGAGGCGGACGAAGCAGAGGTTCTTGCCGGCGATGTAACGGTCGGGCTGGCCGCTGTCGGGCGTGGTCGGGTGGATCAGGTAGTGGCGCAGGTCGACGATGGTGGAATCGGACATGGACGTGCTCGCAATCGATGATGAGTCGGGTCAAGGCAACGCTCCCACAGTATCGGTGTCCGGCGGGTGATCATCGGCCTCTCCAGCGGGCGTCTCGGCCGACCGGCTGCCGCACGATTTCGATTCCCGGCAGCTTGACGGCTTGGGGAACCTCCTGGAGCAGTTCGTGCATGTAGCGGTCGGCGTCGAGCAGATCGTCGTGTCTCTTGACCGGTTTCGGGCCTCCGCGCGATTCGCCGGCCCAGCGGTACTCCCTCATCCGTTCCGGGAAGCGCTCCAGGTTGGGCGTATAGAACGAGCCCGGCGGATCCGCCCCCAGGCGATCCTGTACCAACGAGATGCCCCAGGCGACCGATCCGTCTCCGCCCCGACTCGGCACGACGTCGATGCGCCGCCGCCGCTGATGGTCAATCCAGGCGCTCTGCGAGCGATCGGCGCACCAGCGGATGTGTCCATAGACGCTCTCGCAGCGGCGCTGCCATTGCTCCAGGCGCTGCATCACGCCCTCTCCCCGTGCCTCGAACTCGTCCAGCCGGATCAGCACATCCGGACCGCACGGCGCATCCGGCCCTGTGATCCCCGCGACGATCCCGGCCGTGTAGTGGGCTTGTTCGCTGAGCCCACCGAAGTCGAGCCCACCGGCATAGCGGGCGAAGTTCGGCAGCCCCCCCGTCCAGGCATGCAACCGAGGCTCGAAGCTGGAGTAGATCTGTCCCGCGAACGCGTCGAACCGGCCCTCGATGAACCGCTCCACCCAATCGCCTCGGTGCAGCGCGCGCTGTTGCTCCGCGTAGTTCCCGGGCAGGTACGGGTTGTCCGCAATCCGCGCCGGCACGAACATCACGCGACCTGCTGCCAGCGCCAGCGACTCCTCATCCAGCTCCCGTCGCACGAACCAGCGCTCGAACCAACCTGGCCACGGGTTCGAGGCGGCGACGAACCAGCGCTCTTGCTGCGCCGGATGACGTAGTCGGGTCAGCAGCATCTGCGCGGCCTCCTCCGCCACCTCGCCGCCCTCGTCGACAAACACCGACCCGTACTCCTGTGATCCCAGCCCGGTCCACGCCGAAAGATGCCGAAAGTTGATCGTCGAGCGCGCCGCTCCATCGCTCAGACTCACCTCGACCTGGTGCGTCGGTGACTCCCGCCGTTCTCGAATCAGGTGCTCCGGACATCGGCGGTAGAACTCCGCCATCGTCGTCGAATGCAAGTCCGTGTAGTGCTGTCGGGCGACCAGCACATTGTTGCCTGGATGCAACAACGCCGCATCCAGCGCCAACTCCACGATCGCCCTCGTCTTCCCTCCTCCCATCGCGCCTCCATAGCCGATCAACGACACGCCTGCCGCATCGCCCTCACTCAGCATCGAGTACAACTCCAGCTGTCGGGCCGTCGGGCAAAACTCCCGAGCTTCATGCAATCCGCCCACACGCCTCATCATCCGCTTCCCCATCAGCGCAACAGCCATGCCGACTCCCTCCGTTGCCTACAGCTCGACATCTACCTACAGTACGTCAGTTCTACTTCCAATGCCCCCACGTGCTCCGTCTACCCCGATACTTCTACAGAACTGATGTTCTCATACCATTGACCTCACCCTGGAGTTACGGAACGGACAAGACATGACCAACCCCACGCCACAGGCCATCCAGCAGCGCTACTGGGAACTCGCCAACAGCCCCAGCGAACGCGGCTACGTCCAGGTTCGGGCCCTCGACTCACTCTCTCGACTGCTCGATCTCTTCCCCCGGCCAAAGCACACCGCCTTCTTCGCCGTGCCCACGCCCGAGCCCGCGCCACAGCCCCTTGACCCCTCCGTCCGACCCGCCGACGTGGTCCTGATGAGCGACAAAGACCTCGACGCCCTGATGGTCAGGGAAGAAGCCGATGCCGCCGCGCAGACCGCGGCCAGGACCGAATCCGAAGACGACGATGAAGACGACGAACCTTCCAACTCCGACGAAGATGAACCTCCCTAATCCCCCGCTCCCCGAGGATCGCGAGCGATCCCCCCACCCCGACCCGGCGTTTTTTTCTTTCGCCCTCCCCATCCTTCCCGGCACGATCGCGGGGTCAGCGGGGACGGGGAGCCCCCCTCTGTCCCGACGGGACATCTCCCCCCGCCCGAGGCGGGGGGAGAGCGGAAGTGGGCCGCTAACGCGAGTAGCCGGGGTCTTCGGATTCGTACTCCTCGGCGTTGGCGCCCATGGCGAAGAGGAGCTTGGCGAAGTCCTGACCCGCCTGGGTGTCGCGGAGGTCGCGGGGCAGCTCCTCGAACCAGTATGCGATCTCGTCCAGGTGCTCGGCGGCGAGGTTCATCGTGCCTTCGCTGAGACCGTCCTGGCCGAACCAGCTGTAGCGGTCGGCGGCCAGCGCGACGACCGAACCGAGGTCGAGCAGGGCGTCGTCGCCGAAGCGGGACACGCCGCTGACCAAGTCGACCTGCTGGCGGTTCGACTCGTCCGCCATCGGGGTCAGCCAGCGCAGCTCGATCTCACCGAGATCGATCACGTCCTCTCGCAGCGCGTCGGCCGTCAGTTCGACCTCGAAGAACATGGTCGTGGCCGAGCCCATCGGAATCTCGGCGAACTCGCGGCGGTCCTGCTCGAAGTTGCGGTCCGCGGTGACGCGGTTCTCGTAGCCGACCAGCCGCCAGGCGAGCACCGAGTCGTCGTCCCAGCGCACCTGGGCGCGGGCCTGGTCGGCGAACGGGATCGAGAGCGCCAGCCAGTTCTCGCGGCTGAACGTCGAGCGGGCCTGGGCGACGTCCTGGAGGTAGCGGTACCAGCCGTTGCCGTGCTGGGCGAGTTGCTCGAGCAGCACGTCGTTGTAGTTCTCGATGCCGACGCCGACGGTGATCAGACGCAGCGGATTGGATTCGTCGCGGTCCTCTGCGGTGCGCAGGATGGCGAACGGGTCGGTGGCGTCGACGTTGGCGACGCCGTCGGACATGAGGATCACGTAGTTGTAGGCATCGGGCCGGTCGCGGCGGATGTCGTCGGCCAGCTCCACGCCGAGGTTGAGGCCGGCCTGCACGTTGGTCGAGCCGGTCGGAGCCAGGCGATCGATGATTCGCCGAATGCCGAGGTTGTCCGGGTGCTGATGGCGCTCGCTGGCCAGGATGTTGTTCGAGAAGAGCACCACCGCGATCCGATCATCGCGGCCGAGCCCCCGGCGAATCGATTCGGCGGCGGCTCGGGCGATCTCGACTCGATTGCCCTCACGCATCGAGCCGGACGCGTCGAGCACCAGCGTCACGTTGAGCGGGGTGTTGTCGACGAACTCGGGCGCCTGCGTGGCGATCCGGACCAGGTGGAGGTCGTCGTGCAGCGGATGCTCGACGATCTCGGTGGTGACGGCGAAGCTGTCGGTCGCGTCGGGCAGTTCGTAGCTGTAGTTGAAGGCATTGATCCACTCTTCGGCTCTGACCGACGCCGGTTCGATCCGGTAGCCGGCCTCAACCCAGTTGAGGGCGAGGAAGTACGACGTGCGGTCGACGTCGAGCGAGAACGTGGACGTGTCGTCGTCGACGGTGTCGCGCCAGCCGGTGGTGGCGTAGTCCTCGAAGTTGGTGGAGCCGGGCAGGGAGCGGCGCGGCGTGCGGCGCTCCTCGCTGGATCGCTGTTCACGCTGTTCGCGGCGGGAGCGGGAGCTGTCGGACGAGGCCTGCTGAGCCTGTTCCTGCTCCGCGGCCTGCTCGGCCTGTTCTTCTTCTTCCTCGTACTCGGCAACCGCTTGCTGCTCTTGTTGTTGGGCCCGTTGTTGGGCTTGCTGGGCGACGGCCTGTTGTTCCTGCTGTTGGTAGGCCTCCTCTTGCTGTTCCTGGTGTTGCACCGCCTGCTGTTGTTGCTGCTCTTGTTGCTCAACCTGTGCCGCAGCCTGTGCGACGCGGGTGGGCTGCTCGCTTTCAGCCTGTTCCGCGTCGTCGCTGCAGGCGGCGGAGAGCATCGCCGCGGCGACCGCCAGGATGATCAATGGCGGCGCGAGGATGCGAATCCACCTCCGGGTGTTGGTTCTGGTCTGGCTCTGGTTCACGTGGTCCTCCTGACCGACTGCTTCGGGGCGGCAGATTGACGACCGGCTGTCGCCCCGTTGCAGGGTTAGACGATGTAAACCACGCAATAGTTCCCGGAATCGGCGAACGGGCCCTCACCCCCCGACTTCTCGGGGGCAGGCTCCTGCCCTCTCCCTCGGGGAGAGGGAGACGGAGGGGAGTGCGGCTCGCGTATCATTGGACCAACGGATGAATCTGAAATGAGGGCACAATGGCTAGCGCTCCGACTCGCGTGCATGTGGTGACCGGTGGATTTCCGCCGGGACAGCACGGCGGGCACGACATGGACTTTGCCCGGCTGCGGCTGCTCGACATGCTGTACTCCGACGGCAACGTCCGCGCGACGACCGGCAACGACTTCACCGACATGTGGAAGTGGCTGCCCGTCACCGACGTGCTGATCACCTACACGGCCGGTCCCTACGCCGACGACCCGCAGAACGAGATCCTGCGCGACTGGATCGGCAACGGCGGACACTGGGTCGGCCTGCACGGCACCTCGGGCGGCAAGGCGGCCCGCATCGGCGACGGCAAGCGCGCCATGGTCAAGATGGAGCACCACGAGACGCTGGGCGGGTTCTTCATCAACCACCCGCCGATCAAGCGATTCACGGTCGACGTGAAGAGCGTGGACTCGCCGATTCTCGAAGGCCTGCCCGAGCAGTTCGACGTGATCGACGAGCCGTACATGATCGAGATCACGGACCGTCCCAACACGGACATCCTGCTGACGGCGCCGATCGGCCCGGACAACTATCCGGACTTCGGCTTCGACTACGAAGAGGACACCGCGCTCGAGGCGGACGGCATCACGCGGGTGTTCGGCTACACGCGCGGGATCGGGGAGGGCGGAGTCTGCTACATCGCCCTGGGCCACTGCCACTCACCGCTGACCAACTCGCAGCCGTTCGTCGATGAGAACGCTCGCGACGAGAACGGCGACATGCCGAGGACGCTGCGCTTCACCTGGGAGACCGAGGAGTACGGTCAGTTGCTGACCAACACCCTCAATTGGGCTCGGGGCTGAGCGGCTATTCGCCGGCGAGGGGCTCGGGGAGCACGTCGAGGAGGCCGGTGAAGATGTCGGCTTCTTCGTCGACCGGGGCGGCCTCGACCGGGGCGACCGTATGGCGGACTCGCGGACGTTCGCTGAAGAGGGCGTTGAAGATTGACTCGGCGTGTTCGATGAATCCGAGCGAGCCGACGCCCTCCACGTAGATCGGTCGGCACTGGGGCAACTCGGCGGCGATCCGCTCGCCCATCTGAATCGGGTGCGATTCGTCCAGCATTCCGTGCCAGAGCATGACGGGGAAGTCGACGTCTCGCAACTCGAAGCCCCATGGTTCGAGGTGATGACGCGCCTCGTCGCCGGCGGCCGCCGGGCCCTGGCGGAAGGCCTCGCGCAGGTCCGTGATCCTGTTTGTCCTGGTCGGCTCGGAGCCGAGCACCGCACCGTCGACGGGCGGCATGCGTTTGATCTGTTCGGCCACGACACGATCCGGCCGCTTCTGCACGGAGCGGCCGTAGCCGCGCATCCAGAGTGAGGCCAGCCGCTGCGACTTGAGGAATAGCGTGTAGATCAGCCGCCACTCGTAGGACATGCCTTCGAGCACTTCGCCGGAATCGATCACACCGAGCCCGGAGATCGAGGCCACACGGTGCAGTCGTTCAGGCATGAGCAGCGCACACGCGAGGGTATACGGCAGCCCGGCGGAGATGCCGGCGACCGAGAACTTCTCGAATTCCAGGTAATCGGCGAGCTGGCGCAGATCGGACGGCCAGTCGAGGATTGTGCGTCCCGGCAGCGGATCGGAGTAGCCGAATCCCGGTCGCTCGGGGGCGATCAGGCGGACGCCGGAGCGGGCCGCGCCTTCGGCCATGACGGCGGCGGCGACCCGGGACGAGGGAAGGCCGTGATGGAAGAAGATCGGATCGCCGGCGGGATCGCCGTACTCGGTCCAACTCAGGGCTCGACCGTCGGACAGCCGCACCACGCTATGTGGCGGCTCCGGTTCTTTGTCGGTGGCGCGGCTGGAGACCTCGGCGGTTGTCATGTAGTTGGATCGTATCACTCGCGGTGAGCAGGGAGTGGGGAGCCCTCACCCTAACCCTCTCCCAGGGGGAGAGGGGACCAGAGGGAGCGGGGACGGTAGATCAGTCTGTCGGCTCCGACACGAGCAGTTCGGCTTCGACGTCGTCGGCGAGGTTCTCGATGACCGGGGTCTCGCCGAGGCAACCGTCCTCGACCTGCATGTCGAAGGCGTCGGCGAAGTAGCGGTAGGACTGGTACTGGTCGCCGTACTTCATGTGACCGGCCGTGTGATGCGCTGCCGAGAGCAGGAGCGTATTGCGCATCTCGGACGAGGTGCGGCGGTAGTCCTCGAGCATGCAGAGGCCGATCTCCTGGTTGTGCGGATCGTTGCCCTGCTTGGCGATCCCGTCGGCCAGGGTCTCGACCAGGGGCGCGTCGTCGTAGCCCTGCTTGAGGTAGTTCTCGACCCAGAACACGGATTGCTCGGTGTCGAGCGCGAGCATCGCCTCGTTGAGTTCGCCGAGCAGCTTGCCCTGCGACATCGGCGGCGCGTCCTCGTCCATCGAGTAGCCGGCGAAGTAGGTGGCGGCGCCGCGGGTCTTGTTGCCCTTGGAGTTGGTCACCCAGTGCGCGCACTGATTGATGAAGTTGGCGGCGATGAAGAGCAGCTTGGTCTTGTGCGGGTGGTCGAAGTTCTCGTAGAACCAGCCGAGCATGTTGGTGTACTCGTAGCCGTGCTGCGGCATCGAGAAGTTGGCCGGCAGGCCGCATTCGAGCACCACGCGAGCGGCGGCGATCTGGATCGCGTCGAGAATCGACCTGGGCGATCGCCCGGCCTTGAGCAGCGCGACGATGTCCTCGATGTAGGACTCCTCGGGCTCACGGATGATCGAGCGGATCAGACCCTCGGCCTCGGGCGGCGAGAGCGGGATCTGGTTGGCGAAGAGTTCGATGTCGCGGGTCGAGGTCTGGGTCGCATTGAGCGAGGAGGCAGGCGGCTCCTCTTCGAGGTGGTACATCATGATCTGGCAGGCGGACTCGAAGAGCGAGTACCAGCGCGGGCCGACGGCGATGTCGGGCACCCCGGCGTAGAGCACGTGGTGGGCATTGTCCCAGCCGATTGCGCGCCCGAGCTGGATTGTCGAGCGTGCGCGGAAGGACTTGTGGCCCGTCGTGTAGGAGCGGTTCCAGAACATCCGATCCTGGACGTCGATCAGGCCGGCGAACATGAGCTGACCAAGGAGTGCTTCGCGGCGCTCCGGGAACTTGTCCCAGAGGCCGAGGAAGAGCGCGTATTCCTCGTTGACCTGTCCGTACTGGACGAGCGTGAGCCAGTCGTTGAGGCCTTCTTCGAGCGAGCCGTCGTAATCCGCCGGCTCCTGGTCGTCCCAGTGAGCGGCGGGCGGGGCCGGACCGTCGGGGTACTTCTCGGGATCGTAGGTGCGGCGCGAGTAATGTCCGGGCATCCTGCCCTTGAGCTGGTTCCAGATATCGAGGCCGGTGGGCACGTACCAGGCGGTCTGGCTGAGCGGCAGATGACGCATCTCCTCGGAGACCATGTTCTGCAGACCCAGCGTCGCCCGTGACGAAAGCAGGCAGTGGTCGTTATTGACGAAGCGCACGATTCCGGCGTCGATCCGCTGGTGATAGGGCACATGCGTGTACGGAGCGTGGGCGCGGATCGTCTCGGAGAGGATCTCCGTGGTCGGACGTCCGTCGCGGATCAGGTCAAAGGCCTGATGCAGGGCTGAGGTGTTGTCCCGTCCCACGATCGTCTCGCGGTAGCGGTCGTAGGCGGCGGCCGTCTTGCGATCCATGTAGGCGGGAGACGACCCGCTGTCGCCGGTACCGGATGTCTTGTGCAGGCCCATAGAGCGCTCCAGGCACTGAGTACGGAATTGCTGAAGTTGTTGCGCAGTATAGCGAGGGGTTGTCTGGCGGCCTCGGGCTGGATCGGGGAGCCCCTCTCCGCCACCAGCCTTCGCCGGGGGAGAGGGGTGTGTGGCGGCGGTCGGACGAATGGCCGGAAAACGTACGCACACGTACTCAATTTCCAGCCGTGCATGTCCTATATTGCCCTTGTAGAGCAAACGCGCGGGCTTGACCGATTTTACGTACCCGCGCACGGACGTTTCTGGAGAGGTGCCTCACATGTCTGACGACCAACGAGCGCTGGTCGCCCATCTGATGCGTCGCGCCGGCGCCGGCGTGACGCCCACCGAGCTGGACGAACTGGCCAAGCGGCCGTACGCCGAGATTGTCGAGCAATTGATCAATCCGGCCCTGGCCGAGGACGAGGACGACCTCGTCTTCCGCTACTTCCCGGCGCTGGCCAACTCGGACACGCCGTGGCCCTGGAGCGGCCGCTGGATCTACTGGATGGTGAACTCGGACTCGCCGCTGCGCGAGAAGATGGCGCTGTTCTGGCACCACGTCTTCGCGACGGCCTGGTTCAAGTCGGAGCACGGACCATCGATGCCGGTCCACATCCAGATGTTCCGCGAGCACGGCCTGGCCAACATGCGCGTGCTGTTGACCGAACTCTCGCGCGATCCGTTAATGATCTTCTGGCTGGACAACAGCGAGTCGGTCGTGGGCGCGCCGAACGAGAACTACGGGCGCGAGCTGCTTGAACTGTTCTCGATGGGCGTGGGCAACTACACCGAGGACGACATCAAGGCGGCCGCCTACAGTTTCACCGGCTGGACCTTCGAGCAGCCGATTCCGCTGTACCCGCACGGCGGGTACCCGGCGCGCTTCGTCTACCGCGACGACCTGCATGACCACTCCGACAAGGAGTTCCTCGGCCACAAGGGCAACTTCAACGGCGAGGACATCATCGACATCATCGTCCAACAGCCGGCAACCGGCCGCTTCATTGGACGACACCTCTACAACTTCTTCGTCAAGGACGAGCCGGGCGTTTCGGCCTGGTCCGTGACCGACCCGGGCAACCCGGAGGCCGTGGCGGAACTGGCTTCCGCCTTTGCCGAATCGAACGGCGATCTGCGGGCCGTGATGCGCGTGCTGCTCAACGCCGAGTGGTTCAAGGAGGCGCGCTACGAGCGAGTCAAGTGTCCGGCCGAGTGGGTTGCCGGCGCATACAAACTGTCCGGCAAGCTCGGCGTCCCGCAGCCTGAAATGTGGAATCTGCACATGACGATGGGCGCGATGGGCCAGAGCCTGATGGACCCGCCCTCGGTCGAAGGCTGGCACACCGGCAAGGAATGGATCGACGGCGGCACGCTGATGGAGCGGATCAACTTCGCCTCCAAGCTGGTCTCCGATCCGTCCACACCGGGCGTGCAGGAGCTGGTTAGCCGCCTGCAGGAGATCGGGGCGAGCAGTCCCGAGGAGCTGGTTGACGCCACGCTCGACTTCGCCGGACCGCTGGAGGTCTCGGACAACACGCGCGCGGCGCTGCTGGAGGCGGCGTCATCGGGCGGCGATCTCTCGTTCGACGGCGACGAGGCGGTCGAGGAAGCCGGCCAGCGGGCGGCGCAGGCGCTGCGCCTGGTAATCGCTTCGCCGGAGTACCAGTTCGCGTAGGCGGACCCTCACCCTAACCCTCTCCCAGAGGGAGAGGGGACCGGATGGCCCTCTTCCGGAAGGAGAGGGGACCAAAGCAAGCAACGGAACGGAACAAATCAATGAGCGGCAACGGACACAGCGAGAAGAAGGACCCCGTCCTGGTCATCGTCCAGCTTTCGGGAGGCAACGACTTCATGAACACCCTGGTCCCGTACACCCAGGGCCACTACTACGACGCGCGACCGCTGGTCGGCGTTCCCCAGGACGAGGTCATGCCGATCAACGACGAGCTGGGCTTCAACCCGGCCGCCGAGCGCATGAAGAAGATGTACGACAACGGCGACGTCGCCGTGATCCAGGGTGTCGGATATCCGAACGCTTCACGCTCGCACTTCCGCGGCATGGACATCATGCACACGTGCGAGCCGGACCGGATCTCGACCGAGGGCTGGGTGGCGAAGCTGATCCAGCGGCTCGACCCGGACTCGGAGAATCCGCTGACCGGAATCAACATCGGCCGCGGCCTGCCGCGCGCGATGGCGATGGCGGGCGTGACGGCGACCTCGGTCGGCGACCTCGACAACTACGGCCTGATGCCCGACATCCAGGCGGAGGAGGATCGCAACCGCGATCTGGAGATCTTCAAGCGGATGTACACGCCGGCGATCGGCGCGGGCATGGTCATGGACTATCTGCGCCAGACCGGGATCGACTCGCTGGCCGGCGCCGACATGCTGGCTCCGGTTCCGGGCATGTACGAATCATCGGTCGAGTACGGCTCGAACCCGATCGCGAAGGCGCTGCGCGACGTGGCTCGAATCCACACCGCAGGCCTGGGCGCTCGGGTCTTCTACACCAACCACATCGGCTACGACACGCACTCTCACCAGCCGCCGGTTCACCCCGGCCTGTTGCGCGACATGACCGGCGCGCTGGACGACTTCCTGACCGACCTGCGCGAGCACGACGCGGCCGAAGAGGTCGCGGTTCTCGTCTTCACCGAGTTCGGGCGGCGGATGAAGGACAACGGCTCGGGCACCGACCACGGTTCCGGCGGCGGCTCGTTCATCATCGGCGAGCACGTCGAGGGCGGTCTCTACGCCGAATATCCGTCGGTCGACCCGAAGGACTGGCTCAACGGCGAGGACCTGCAGCACACGGTCGACTTCCGCGGCATCTACGGCACGATGCTCGAGCAATGGATGGGCGTCGAGCCGGAGGAGATCGTGGTCGGCGAATTTGAACAGGTGCACCCGTTCAAGCAGACGATGCTGTCGAACTAAGGGGCCCTCACCCTAGCCCTCTCCCACAGGGAGAGGGGATCGGAGCAATCTCCTCCCAGGTGACGGTAGATAGAGGAGCGACTATGGCTTTTCCACACGCAATGCTGCGCTGCGGCTACCCGTATGAGCGCGTGCTCGGCATGCGGCGCGTGACCACGTTCCCGGTCGACATCGCGGTCGGCGACGATCGGATCTACGTGGTCGGCCGGACCGAGTTGGGCGTCGGCGGGAACATTCGCATGGTCTCGCTGAAGTACGACGACGAGCTGGGCGACGACCTGACCCATGGCGACCTGGGCACGATGGCCGACACCGGGCACCTCTGGCCGGTCGGGTTGCTGCGCAGCGACGACCGCAACCTGCACGTCCTCGATGAAGGCAACCACAACATCACGACGTACTCGCCCGATGGCGAGAAGCTGAATGAGTGGGGCGAGCACGGATCGGAACCGGGACAACTTGACCGGCCGTCGGGCTTCGCCTTCGACAGCGATGGCAACGTCTGGGTCGTTGACACGCAGAACCACCGGATCCAGCAGTTTTCGTCCGACGGCGAATACATCGGCGGGTTTGGCGAGTTCGGCGACGGTCCCGGACAGTTCAACATGCCCTGGGGCATCACCTTCGACGCTGAGGGCGCCATCTACATCTCCGACTGGCGCAACGATCGGGTGCAGAAGCTGAGCTCGTCGGGCGAGCACATCATGGACTTCGGCACCCGACCGGGCTACGAGGTCGTGCGCCCCTGCGGTGTTGCGGTCGACGAGCACGGGGACCTCTACGTGGCCGAGCGCAACAAGCACCGCGTTGTGATGTACGACCACCGTGGCCGCTACGTGGAATCGTTCCACGGCGCGGCGACGTTGGGCCGGATGGGCCGCGAGTACATCCGCGCCAACCAGAAGACGCTGCGTCTGCGTGAGATGACCTCGCTGGAAGAGCAGAAGCTGCTGCGCTTCCCGCAGGGCGTCCGCTATCACGAGGGACGGCTGTACATCTGCGACTTCGGCAGCCACCGGGTCCAGATCTTCAAGAAGGACGCGGAAGCGCTGTCCGAGAATCAGATCATGGCCGAGCTACGGGCGCCGACACTGTCGACCACCTAGTCGCCGACTTCCCTCTCCCCCCGCGGCGCGGGGGGAGATGTCACGGCGTGACAGAGGGGGGTCCACAGATGCCGATGGTCTTCGGTTTCGCCGAGCATCGCCGTCAGCAGCTCGAGGCGGAGTTCCTGCGCATTGCAGGGTCCATGCGTCAGCTCGGGGCCGAGCGCTTCTGGCTGACCGGCGATCTCGCGCGGAACCAGGTCGGACCCGACTCCGAACTTGAGCTGCTGATCATCCACCAGACCGAGCGCCCCTTCCGTCACCGCTCCGATTTCTTCCAGACGCACTTGAGGCCGCAGGTCGGAACGTCGTTCATCGTCTACACGCCGGACGAGTTCGAGGAACTCTGCGAAACGGATCGGGTGATCGTCGAAGCGACCCGCCTCAGCGATGAGGTGATCGTGTGAGTGCGCGATCGGAGTCCGAGCGTTGGATCGCACAGGCGCGTCACGATCTGGAGGCGGCCGAACACGCCGCCGCCGGAGACTTCCACGCGCTGGCCTGCTTCCTCTGTCAGCAGGCCGGCGAAAAGGCGGTGGCCGGCTACCTGTTCGCTCGGGGCGCCGACCACGTCTGGGGACATGCGCTCGCGGACCTCTGCGAGGACGCGATGCAGTTGGACTCCTCGTTCGACGTGATCAAGACGGTGGGGATGTTGCTGGACAAGTATCACCACCCGACTCGCTACCCGACCGGCCTCCCGGGCGGCGTCCCGCACGATGTCTACGACGAAGTCGATTCCGGTCGCGCGCTGGAGATCGCGCGCGACGTCGTTCAGTTCGTCTCGACCAAGCTGAGTTCGCTCGAACCGTGATCCAGTTCCGACACGTCCGATTGAACGAGTACCACTGCGCCATGCTGGCGGATCTCATGGCTTGGCAGGATCCCCCGGAATCGAGAACGGTCGTGGTGGAGGATGCCATCGCCGAGGACGGACTCGTGTTTCGACCGGCCCTGCGGCGCCGGGGATACCACCCCGGGGTGCTGGCCAAGCTGGCGGAGCACGGCCTCGTCGATCTGACCCATCTTGACGAGTCCGCGTACCGGGTGTACGTCACGCCGGTGGGACGCGACTGCTACGACGACATGTGCGGTTTGACCTGACCCCGATGGCGGCGAGACGATCGGAACCCGAACTGCCTCGTCCGCTTTCGCCCCAGCGGCTGGGCGCGATCCGCAAGCGCCTGCTGGCCTGGTACGACGAGAACGAGCAACCGTTCCCATGGCGGAACGCCCGCGATCCATACGCGGCGTTGGTGGCGGCGGTCGCGGCTCAACAGACGCAGATGTCGCGGGTGCTACAAATCTACGATCGTTGGATGTCGGCGTTTCCGACCATCCAGGATCTCGCGGCGGCCACCGACAGCGACGCGATTCGCGTGTGGGGGCGGGCGGGGTATCCACGGCGAGCGGTATATCTGCATCGCACCGCCGTACTGGTTTGCGAACAGTATGACGGCGAGCTTCCCGCGGACCGGACGTTGCTTGAAGCCTTGCCGGGCGTGGGGCCGTTTACTGCGGCGATCGTGCTGAACTTTGGACACAACATGGACGTGGCGGCGGTCGACACCAACATCGTCCGCGTTCTGGGACGCGTGTTGTTTGGACATTTGCAACCTGCGAACGATACGCCGGCGGCTCACATCCGTTGGGCCGCGGAACGACTACTACCAGATAGCCAGGCGACGCGTTGGAATCCTGCGCTGATGGATTTTGGCGCATCGATCTGCGCGCCGAAGCCCAGGTGTCGGCTATGTCCCGTATCAACGCTGTGCGTAGCGGGTGCGAGGTTCGCGGAGGGACAAGAGGCGCAGGCCGTCAGGGCTCAGCCCACCTTCACGGGCTCCCAACGCGAGCTGCGCGGCAAGATTCTGTCATTGTTGCGAGAGTCGGACGAGCCACTCATACGAACAGCGGTGATCGAAACCGTTGCCGCGCAGGCGGGCGTCAAACAATCTCGCGTTCTCTTATCGGAACGAACCTTAATCGAGGACGGACTGATCCGGCGCATCGATCATAAGCTCAGTCTCGGATCGGGTGATGCTTGACGTGTGCATTTCGCGGCTGCATATACTAAGGTCACAGTTGGAATGCGGCTGGGGCCATGCTCAAGTCAAGTCCAGAGCATCCATTTGGCATTGAGTCAATGCGAGAGGAAGAGCGAACATGGCTGACACATTTGCGGATCAACTGCGATCCGAACTCACGGGAATCCAATCAGAGATTGACCGCCTGGAAAACAAGCGACGTCTGATCCAGGAGCTGTTGAGCAGCGAATCCTCCGGGGCGGCCGCCGCTGCGCAGGCGCCGAAGGCGACGCGACGTCGCGCCGCTCGCCGCGGAACGGGCGGTCCCAGGCGCACGCGACGTCCGCGCGGCCTGATCACCGGCAAGGTCCGTGAGTTCCTCGGCCAGCAGTCCGATCCGGTGCACGCCACCGAGATCCTTGCCTTCCTCGAGAAGAACGATGCGGCTCCCCAGTCGGCGAAGCCGATGCCGACGTTGCAGTCGACCCTGCAGCGAATGAAGGAAATGGGCGAGATCGAGAACAAGGGTCGCAACCGCTGGTCGCTGCTCTCCAGCGGCGGCTCGAGCGCCGCTCCGGCCGCGCGGTCTGATGCGCCGCCGGTGGTCACGTCGACCACGACCTTCGGGACGCGCCCACCCGGCATCCAGTAGCGCGGTAGCATACGTTCAAGCATCGGCGCCATCGTCATCGTTGTTTGCCCGGCGAGACGTGACGTCCACGCGCTCTGAAGGGTGAGTACTCCATGCTGTTTGAGCTTCGTCAGTACACGATCAACGAGGGACGCCGCGAGGATTTCGTCCGCCTGATGGAAGAACAGATCATTCCCTTTCAGGTGTCGAAGGGCATGACGATCCTGGGTTCGTTTACCTCCGAAGAGGATGACAACACGTACATCTGGATTCGCCGCTTCCACTCGGAGGAGGAGCGAGAGCGACTCTACGAGGACGTGTATGGCTCCGACTACTGGAGAGACGAGATCGCGCCGCACGTCGCGGAGATGATGAATCGCGACAGCATCTCGGTCCAGCGGTTGGAAGCAACGCCTCGCTCGCCGATTCAATAGTGATTCCCGTCAGTTTCGCCACCGTGGTGCGGTTCCGCTAAGCGGCGCGCCGTGACGACTGGTTCGCCCGATGGGGCATTGTTTACGTGCGACGGCGAACACTACATTCCGACCGACCGCGCTCGCGGTCCCTGGTCGCGCGACGCGCTGCACGGAAGTCCCGTCGCCGCTCTGATCGCCCATGGCGTCGAGCAGCGGTTGCGCGCAAACAGACGTGAGGTTCAGGGCGCGATCGGCGAACTGAGAATCGCCAGGCAAACGATTGATCTCTTCCGACCCGTGCCATTCGGTCGCCTGGACGTCGATGTCGAGCCGATTCGCGAAGGCCGCAGGATCGCCGTCTTGCAGACACGGGTGAGCTGCGAGGGAGTGCTGCTCAGCCAGGCCACGACGCTGTGCCTCAGGGGGGACTCCAGCCTCGGTTCGGTTGGCACCAACCACTCCGACGAAGCGCCGCCCCCGCCCGAGCAGGCGGCGCCCGGCAAGGTCGACCGCGCGGGCAATCGTTGGGTGTCATATCCGGGCACGCTCGAAATGCGACACGTGGTTGCGCCGGGCGGGTCGGAGCCGCCCCTGGTCTGGATCCGGGCCGACGCCGCCGTGCTTGCCGACGCGCCGCTGACGCCGGCCGTCCAGGCGGCGAGCATCGCCGACTTCGTCTCCCCGTTCGCGAACATGCAGCCCGGGCGCAGCGGCTATGTCAACGCCGACATCACCCTTCACCTGCATCGTCCGCCGATCGGCGACTGGCACTACCTGCGGATCGTCTCGCGCGGAGCCGCCGACGGCGTGGCGACCGCACAGGCGGTGTTGGGAGACAGGAACGGCGCCTACGGAGCTTGCTCGGCGTCGAGCCTGATCAATCCCTGAAACGCGGCTGGTTGAGCGTCACGGATAGCACGGCACGGTCAAGATCGTTAATCTCTACCCATGGCTGGTCGAATCGTTGGAATGATTTCCGTTTTGACCATTGCCGGGGTGATCACTTCGGCAGTGGTCCTGCTCCTTCTCGCCCTCGATTCGGAAGACGACACCGGACGAAAGTCGGCCGTGGTCTTCGCCGAGGCAGTGGCTCGGTCGTTGCTCGATGCCGACCTGCAGTCTCTCAGCGACGAGGAGGCCGACGCTCTGATTCGCCTGAACGCGTCCTCTCCCGAAGCCGGGGACGCCGCCATAGAGCTGGACAACATTTGGGTCTTCAATGTGCAAGGGCGCCTGGCGGCGTCTTCCGAAGGCTCACGGCCCATTGCTCGCACCGAAGTCGAGAGCGCGCGCCTGGCCATGCAGGCGGGCGAAGCAACGGTCATCGAATCGCTCACCGCCGGACGCTATGCGGGCACCGCGGCGATCCGCGGCGCGGACGGCAATGTCCTGGGCGCGGTCAGGGTCGAGTTCACGAGCGACCACATTGGCAATCACTTCAATCTGTACCGCGCTGAGTATCTGATCGGCGTGATCGCGCTGCTCGTGGTCCTGGTGTTAGCCAGTTGGTTCCTGGCCAAACGCCTCGCCCGACCGATCGGATTGATGGTGCGCGCGGCTCGCGCCGTTGAAGGCGGACAACAACCGGCGCCGGCGGTCGCCGCATCGCTGCGCAATACCTCGCTGACGCGGGACGAGTACGGCGAGTTGGCCGGGGTCTTCCTCGACATGGCGCGAGAGGTCGGCGCGCGGGAAGTCCGACTGAACGCCCTGGTTGAGGAGCGGACCGTTGAACTGTCCGAGAAGAACCGGGCGCTCGAGGATGCGCAGCGGGAGATTCGCAACGACCTCGAGATGGCTCACTCCGTGCAGGCAGCCCTGGTGCCGTCCGACCTCCCCGAGGATCCACGCGCCGGCGTGGCTGCGTTCATGACGCCGGCGCTCGACGTGGGTGGCGACTTCTACGACGCATTCATCACCGACCACGGACACCTGGCGTTCGCGATCGCGGACGTATCAGGCAAGGGCGTGGCCTCGGCGTTGATGATGGCGGTCGGACGCGCCCTGTTGCGCAGCGCCGCGAACCAGCATGCGGATCCGAGCGAAGCGATCGCGGAGACGAATGATCAACTCTGCTCGATGAATCCCAAAGAACTCTTCATCACGGCGTTCTTCGGCGTCATCGACCTGGAGCTGGGCACGCTGACCTACGTCAATGCCGGGCATGATCCGCCCTATCTCATGCGTCCTGAGGGAGAGCCGGAGATGATTCCCATGACCGGCGGGATCGCGCTCGGGGTGCTGCCCGAACTGACCTACACCGAAACGACGATTCCGCTCGATGAGGGCGCCTCGATGTTCCTCTACACCGACGGCATCACCGAGGCGGAGGATGCGACCGGGCAACAGTTCGGTCGCGACCGGCTGGAGACGAAGCTCGCCAGCATGAACGGGGAAGGCCCGCAGGAGTTGATGGACTCGGTGCTGACCGACCTCCGCGCGTTCTCAGGGGGCGCGAAGCAGTTCGATGACATTACTTGCATGGCGCTGCAATTCGTCGGCGGAGCGGCTGCGGAGCCCTTCATCCCGGGTCGGGGCGAGGCGCACCTGGCGTCCGGCTGGCGGCGGATGGTGGTTCAGCCAACGCTCGAGACCTCGCTGCCCCGAGTGGCGGCGTTCGTCGAGCGGTTCGCCGAGACCGAAGGTTTCGACCCGATGGAGCTGTACCGGATCAACCTGGCGTTGGACGAGCTGTTCACGAACACGATCGAGCACGGGTTCCCCGGTCGGGAGCAAGAGGCGGACATCGCGATCGCCATGCGCCGGGAAGGCGACACGGTTGTCGTTCGCTACGAGGACAACGGTCCCGAGTTCAATCCGCTGCAGGCGACCGAGCAGGACACGGAGCTCGATCTGCTCGAGCGACCGATTGGAGGCCTCGGCTTGCAGCTGATCGCCTCGACGTTTGATGCGGTAAACTACGAGCGAACAGACGACCGTAATGTGACGACGCTGAGACAATCGCGTGAGTCATCTACGGACGAGTCCGAATAGGCATGTCCACAAGCGGCGCCAAAGAGGAGACGACCAATGGTTGACCTGTACCCGGAATACGACGACAGCGTGTTGGTGCTGAACCCCCTGGGCCGCAT
This sequence comes from Dehalococcoidia bacterium, assembly GCA_965204335.1. Classification (GTDB taxonomy): domain Bacteria; phylum Chloroflexota; class Dehalococcoidia; order Bin125; family Bin125; genus Bin125. The sequence goes on from OZ241982.1 coordinate 2,851,115, forward strand.
TGACGGGACGAACGCGAAGGCGTTCGAAGAGGCGCTGCTCGGTCGAATCGACGCGGGTGACAATCAGATCTTGATGAACTTCGAGGGGATCAACTACATCTCCTCGGCCGGGCTGAGGGTCCTCCTGATGGCCGCCAAGCGGACGAGTCAGTCAGCCGGGCAGCTCGCGCTTTGCGCCGTGCAGGACCACATCCAGGAGGTCTTCAAGTTCTCCGGGTTCGCCGAGATCATTCCGATCCACGACGACCGTCCCGCCGCGCTGAATACTTTCTAGCCGTACATTCCTGACAGCACACGCCGCCTGATCGCGGCCCGCTGCCGCTGCTGGCGGGCGGGCGCTGCGCTCAGGCGGCGCGGCGTGTCTGCGGTCGGGTTAGAGACCCAGTTCGGACTCGAGGCGCGCGATCGAGCGCGAGATGCGGTTGACGAGTTCGTCCGCCTCTTCCAGGTTGGTGGTCAGCGGCGGTGCGAAGGGAACCGAAGCACCAGCGCGAGCCAGCACGCCCTCGTCCCGCATGTACTGGGTCATGCGGGCCTGCACGTTGTCGGCTTCCTCGAAGTCCTCGCCGGTCAGCGGATCCTTCTTCAGCTCGATCACGTGCATCAGGCCGATGCCGCGGGTCTGGTGGATGGTGCGATGCTGCTCGCGCAACTGGACGAGGCGTGAGCGCACATGCTCGCCGACTCGGGCCGAGTTCTCGACGAGGCCTTCGCGCTCGATGATGTTCAGATTGCCGAGCGCCACCGCGCAGGAGACCGGGTTCGCGCCCCAGGTGATGCCGCCGATCGTGCCGTCCTTGCCCGCCTCTTCGAACGTCCTCGCGATCTCGTCGCTGACCAGCGTGGCCGCGATCGGGGAGTAGCCGGATGAGATCTGCTTGGCTGTGGTCATGATGTCGGGCTGGACGCCGAAGTGGTCCATGCCGAACCACTTGCCGGTTCGGCCGAAGCCGTTGATGACTTCATCCGCGATCAGGACGATGTCGTGCCTGTCGCAGATTTCTCGCAGGGTCTGCCAGTACTTCCGGTCGGGGACGTAGCTGCCGTTGGCGGTAGAGATTGGCTCGGCGATCATGGCCGCGACCGTGTCGGGGCCGGCGGCGGAGACGACATCCTCAATCGTGCGGGCGCAGAAGACGTCGCACTCGGGGAAGGTCTTCTCGTAGGGGCAGCGGTCGCAGTTGACGCCGGGCACGTGGAGCGAGCCGGGCACCAGCGGCTCATACGGCGCGCGCATCGAATAGGTGGCGGCGTTGACCGAGAGCGCGCCGGCGGTCTGTCCGTGGTAGGAACCGATCCGTGAGATCACCTTGAACTTGCCCGCGTTGCCGCGGATTCGGTGGTACTGCTTGGCAATCTTGAGAGCGGTCTCGACGGCTTCGGATCCGCCGTTGACGAAGACCGCCTTGCGGATGTTCGAGGGGGTCAGCTCGAAGAGCTTGGAGGCCAGACCGACGGCCGGCTCGGAGGCGTAGGCGAAGGTGTTCTGGTAGGCGAGCCGCGACATCTGTTCGTGGGCGATGTCGGCGAGTTCGGTGCGACCGTGGCCGACCGCGTTCAGCCAGAGACCGGACATCGCGTCGATGTACTCACGTCCCTGGTCGTCGTGCAGGAAGATCCCTTCGCCCTTCCGGATCACCAGGAGGCCGTCGTCGGCCGCGAGGTCGGCGTGCGACTGGGTGGGGATCCAGAGGTGATCCAACGATTGCTGGCGCAGTGCTGCTTGGGTCGGCGTGGTCATCGAAGGTCCTGTCATGCCATGGGTTGTGAGGACAGGATAGGCGCTGGGATCAAGATGCGTTCGAGCCGGAGGCGTGTTGCGGCGGCGACCTACGGGAGCCCCCCTCTGCCTGCGGCATCTCCCCCCGCTGCGCGGGGGGAGAGGGGGAGGGACGGGCCTCAGCGTTGGGCGGAGGTTGGGGCGCCTCGGGCTCGGAGGTCGTAGGCCATGACGACGAGGTCCCGGAGGCGGCCGCTTCGGTCCATGACCCAGCCGGGGAGGGTGGCGACGGCCTGGAAGCCGAGAGATTCGAACACGGCCTGGGCGCTGAGCTGGTCGTGCGTCATGCGGGCGGAGATGCGCTCGAGACCGATCGAGTCCGCAATCGCGAAGATTTCCTCGGCCAGGAAGCGGCCCAGACCCTGGCCGCGGATCTGGGAGTTCACCGTGACGCGAATCTCGCCCATGTGGTCGGTCCAGCCGGCCTCGTTATGGACCAGCGACGCCTCGCCGACGATGTCGCCGCTGTCGACGGCGAGCACGGTGGTGGTGCGGTGTTCGGCGATGTTCTCCAGCCAGCGATCAACGACGCCTTCGTTGGTAATGTCCCAGGGCAGATAGAGCAGATCGTCCCGCGACAGCGACCTGGCGAATGCGAGAAAACGCGCCTTATCGGCTGGACCCATCAGGCGCATGTCGATCTCGCGGCCTCCACGCAGGGTGGCGCGACTGGGGTATCGCCGAGCAATCAGGGCGGCCTGGCGGGCGGATGCTTCAGTAGTCATCGTTGTTCTCCCGTTCCCTGTCCCAACGCGTCAATGGTCAATCAATGTTATGTGGGCGATCGCGTGCGCGCAGAGTATCACTGCGCCAGCGCTGTCGATTACAACGATGCTAAGAAATCGTATGGGACGACGTCAGCCCGACGGCGGCCGCCAACGAGTCGTTTTGGGTTGTAATCGAGCGCCTCGGTCGGCGGCCGAGTCCGCTTCGATCGTAACATCGTCGCCCGGGTACATCGTTCCCTGTCGGACGACGCGTGCGTAGAGCCGCGAGCGGCCCGGGTGCGTCGCCTGGTTGATTCGGTTGAAGTCGCCGTCGCGGAAGCTCTGGGCGATGATGCGGCAGGGAGCGGCGTACGAGGTGATCTCCACGATCACCTGCTCGCCCAGGTGGACGCGCGAGCCGGGGACGAGTTTCTTCCAGTCGATCCCGCGGATGGTCACGTTCTCGCCGGTGGTACCGGGACCGATCTGGTGGCCCTCGGCGCGCAGGTTGTCGAGGATCTCGGCGGAGAACAGGCAGACGGCGCGCTCCGTCCCGCCGTGGTGCCGTCGGTCGCGCTGGCGATCCTGGGTGAGCCCGTACTCGTTGACGACGGCTTCGGGCACGGCGCGCTTGGGCACGCCGCCGGGTGAGACGTTGAGCTGTTCGATTCGACCGTTGGTCCGGGGTGTCAGTTTGGCCATGTCGCTCTCCGCCCTGGTTCCGCAACTGGCACAATTCTAGGGCTTGCTGCGCGTAGCAGGTCGATCGCGCGAGCGGGGATGCCCCCCTCTGCCTGCGGCATCTCCCCCCGCTCCGCGGGGGGCGAGTGGAAACGGAGGATTGCGGGCGGGCTCAAGTACGCCAGTGGGCGATCATGCCGTCGACGTAGAGGACTCGGAGGGCGGTCAGGAGGCCGGGGCGGAGTTGGGCTTGCTGCTGTTCGGGGACACCTTCGAGCAGGTCGTCGATCAGGGCGCGGACGGTGCGCTCTCCGTCGATGCGCGTGGCGAGCGCCGCGATCAGCATGGAGATCGGCGCGCCTTGCGGTCGGGTCGGAGAGGAGATCACGGCGCCCCACTCGAACTGTCCATCCCCGATGACCGGCTTGCGAGCCAGGGAGACGCCGGCGGCGAGCGTCGGGACGGCATCGAGCATGGGACTGCGATCGGGCCAGGCGGCGTCGATGATTCCGGCCATTTCGTCGTCACGCCGGGCGCGCTGCTGTTCGACCTCGGCGACGCCTTCGACGAAATCGGCCGGGGCTTCTCCGCGCTCGAGCACGACCCGCTCGTAGCCCTGGGGCGGCTGTCCGGCGACGGCGGCGATAAAGGCTTCGCGCGGCGAAACGTCGTCGGAAGTGTTGACGATGCGGCGCGCCTCCCAGAAGTAGGAGTCGGAGGTGCGGTTGGAGGCGTAGAAGAGGGCGGCCATCTCGCGGAACTGGTGGTACTGCTGCATGTAGAGCTGGGTGTAGACCTCGGCGGCCGGCTCGCGCATCTCGGGTTCGCGGAGCGCAGAGGTGACGTATGCGGAGGCGAGAACCGCCGACGACAAGGCCAGATGCACGCCGGAGGAGAAGAGCGGGTCGATGAAGCAGGCGGCGTCGCCGACGAGGATGTAGCCGTCGCCGACCAGCCGTTGCGAGGTATAGGACCAGTCGCGGATTATCCGCGGCTCGTCGATCATTTCGGCGCGCCCGAGCATCTCCGCCGTCCGACCGGTCAATGACAGTTGACGGCGGTAGAACTCCTCGGTCGGCATGTCAGTGAGCTTCGCGCCGCCCCAGGCGGAATCGACCACGACACCGACCGACATGACGTCCTCGGGCAGCGGAATGGCCCAGGACCAGCCGTGCTCGTAGGCCTCGATGAAGATGTTGCCGGCGTCGGGCTCGGGCAGGCGCTCGGCGCCGCGGAAGTAGCTGTAGACGGCGAGGTTGCGGAAGAACTCGTCGTTGACGCGCAGGTCGAGACGTCGGGAGAGGAAGCCGTTCTGGCCGCTGGCGTCAACAATCCAGTCGCACTCGAACGTCTGTGACTCGCCATCCGTGGATTCGACCGTCACGGACGTGCCGGCGTCCTGGTCCAACCCGACGTCGACGACGCGGCAACCCTCGTGAACGGAGACGCCGTTGCGTTCGGCGTTGCGCAGCAGCATCTGATCGAAGGTCGGGCGCCAGACCTGGTATGCGTGCGGATAGCTGGCGTTGGTCTCGGCGAAGTGCCAGGACCAGGGCTCGGGGTCGCGTCCCCAGACCATCGTGGCGCCGTACTTGGGGGTGAAGCCGGCGGCTTCGATTTCGTCGATCACACCGAGGTTCTCGAGGATCGGGATCGAGGCGGGGAGGAGAGACTCGCCGACGTGTTCGCGGGGGAAGACCTCGCGCTCGAAGAGGGTGACGTCGAAGCCCTGTCGGGCGAGGAGAGTGGCGGCGGTTGAGCCGCCGGGGCCGCCGCCGATGACGATGATTGATGCGCCGGGTTCATCAGCCATTGAGCGCAGCGTACTCGCGAATGCAGGCGTCCAACTCGGCGCCCATCGGCTTGGCGAACAGCGCGGCGCCTCGCAGCGTGATCTCGAGCGGCTCTGCGTCGGGCGTCCGGACCTTGACGATCAGCTCCTCCGATTCGCGCAGCGCATCGATGAAACGCAGATTCTCGCTCGCGGAGGGCGGCTGCAACCTGTCGTAGTTAGCGTCCCAGACCGCAGTGCCGACGTTGTCGGCACCGCCTGTCCATGACACGGTCGCCCAACTGGCAATTGAGGCGTCATCCCGGCCATGTGCATGGCCGGTGTCGTCCCAGAAGCCGCCAAGCGTCGCAACGGCGTAGACCTCGCCCTGGGCTTCGCGGATCCAGACCGGCGCGTCGTCGTCGGTCCATCCCGTCGGTCCACACGTGACCAGGAGACTGTGGTCAGTGGACGGATCAACCTCGATCAACGTGATGCTGTGCCGGTTCGAGTCCGGGATCCAGTAGGCGTAGGCGGCGTGATATTCACCGATGCGCTGTTCGATTGCTTCCGCGCTGCACTCGTCGATCGCGAACTGTGTCGGAGTGCTGAACAGTGTCGCGAGATCGAAGCGCACGCTGAGCTGTTGTTCGCCGTCCTTGGTACCGATCAGTTCGGCCGTCCCGGCGTTGCGCAACTCCTGCAAGAGAGCGGCTTCAATGTCTGGGTCGGTGGTGACGACTGAGGCCGGCTGGGTGGCTCTGCTCAAGGTCCAGGCGCCGCCGTCCCATTCCTTACCATCGATACGCCACGACCAGTCGAACCCCCAGAGTCCGTCGGCTTCGCCCGGCTGCGCGTCGATGTTGATTCCCGCGTGCCCGTCGCCGTGATCGCCCTCAGGATTATCCGCTTCGGTGAGACATAGCACGCGCAGGAATGATCCGGTCTGGTCGCCGGCGACGATGGCTCCGGCGTGCCAGCGATCGGCCTCGTCGTTGTAGACGATGGCGGCGGTGACATGGTCGGGCAGACGAGCGGTCGATTCCCGGCTGCAGGCTGTGACGTTGACAATCAGGCCGACGAGAACAGTGAGGGCAGCGAGAATGGAGCGGGGAGTGGAAATGATGCCGACGCCTCCTCGTTGATGGTATGCATATCGAGGCGGGGTGCGCGGACGAGCGGGCCCCGAATGAATCGGGGACCGTGGAGTGCGGGGAGCCCCCTCTGCCTTCGGCATCTCCCCCCGCTTGCGCGGGGGGAGAGGGGAAAGGGAAGACCGACATACCACCTGGTGCGCGGGGGGAGAGGGGAAGGCGAGAGACCCGCGCCGGGTCGCGGGTCTCTGTTGGACAAACGGGTTGCGGGGACTAGTCGCCGGGGAAGGCGGCTCCGGAGCCGGTGTTGACCTCGAACGCTCCCTTGAGGTCGAGTTCCTTGCCCATTTCGCGGACGGCTGGGATGACTTCCTCGCCGAAGAGGCGGAGGGAGCGCATCGCGTCGTCGTGGTTCATGGCGCCGTCGCCGTCCCAGAAGAAGATGTTGCCGGGGCGTAGCTCTTCGAGGACGTGGCGGATCTTGGGGATCACGGTCTGCGGCGTACCCGTGATGATCGAGTACTTGTTGACCTGCTCCTCGTAGGTGCCGAAGGCGTCGGCGTCGCGCTTGTCCTGCTCGGCTTCCTTCTCGGCCAGAGCAGCCTGTTGCTCCTGCTGGCGCCCGCGCGCGGCGGCGGCGAAGGTACTGACGGTCGGCAGAAGCTGGGTGCGCGAGGTCAGGCCGGGCAGGTTCTGCAGGTTGCTGCGGACGGTGCCCTGGTTGCCCTCGAGGAACGGGTTGGCCGGGCCGCTGATGTACTTGCGGCCGGCTTCCTCGGCCAGTTCCTCGGTCTCGTCGACGTGGACCTTGAAGAGGTATCCGTGATGCTCGGTCGAAGCCTCGTAGCCGTTCTCCTGGGCGACCTCGTCGTAGTAGTCGAACGACTTCTTGGTCGGCTCAATCTCGGTGGCGAGCATGACGTAGGGGTAGCGATGCTCGGCGCACCACTTGACGGTGTTGCGCGACATCACGCCGGGGATCCAGATCTGCGGGTGCGGGTCCTGGTACGGGCGCGCCCAGGGGTTGACGTAGCGGTACTGGTAGTGCTCGCCTTCCCAGCGGAAGGGGCCGGGCGTCGACCAGGCCTTGACGACGAAGTCGTGGGCTTCCTGGAAGCGCTCCCAGTTGAAGGGCGCCTGCGAGTTGTGGGCGACCGACTCACGGCCCGTGCCGCGGACCCAGCCGCTGACCAGGCGGCCGCGCGAGATCATGTCGATCTCGGCCAGCTCTTCCGCCAGCCACAGCGGGTCTTCCCAGATCGGGAGGACGTTGCCGAGCAGGACGATCTTGGCTCGCTTGGTGATCCGCGCGAGGATCGCCGCTTCGACGTTCATCACGCCGCCCATGCAGAAGGGCGTGGAGTGATGCTCGTTGAGCATCAGGCCGTCGAAGCCCATCTCTTCGGCGTAGACCTTCTCGTCGAGATAGCGGTTGTAGAGCTCGGCGCCGATCCGGGGATCGTAGTCTCCGTTGGTCATCCCGAGGTCTTCGATTTCGCGCCCGGTCGCACCGACCCAGCCCGACTCGAAGTCCTGGTAGGGACGTTCCGTGAAATAGCCAATGAACATCGTTGCGGTTCCTGTTCCTTCCGGCCCGAGGTGTGGTCGCCCGGGCCGGTTGTACGTTCCTCAAGATGATACGTGACGAACCGTCGTCACGTATCAGCCGTTCGCGCTTGCTACGAGCCGATATGCGCAGCCACAGCGTCGGCCGCGGCCTGCGGATTCTCCAGTTCGACGAGATGACCGAGTCCGTCCAGCACCTGGATCCTGCTGTTGGGCAGGCTGGCGTCGTAGACCTCGGCCACACCGAGCGGGACGACGCGGTCGTTCTCGCCCCAGAGCAGCAGGGTCGGCGTCTCCAGCTCGGTGAGCAAATGCGGCAGCTGGCGGTTGAACATCCACGGCTTCCAGGTGAGCCGCGCGGTCATTTCGCGCGAGAAGTCCCAGAGCTCCTTCAGTTCCGGCGCCGCTTCGTCGCCGAAGATCTCGGCGTACGCCTCGTCGGAGGAGAAACCGAGCTTCACGTACTCCTCGAACTCGTAGAAGATCACGTCGGCGATCTCGCCCTCTTCGGGCTGAACGCCGGCCGCGCCGATCAGGGTCAGGCTGTCGAGTCCGTGCAGGTGCATGGTGGCGAGCTCGGCCGCGACCCAGCCGCCGAAGCCCATGCCGACGAGGTTCGCGTCGCTGTCGATGCCCATCTTGTGAATGGCGCTGTGCAGCATGATCGCGATGTCGCGCGGATGACGGGCCCAGGCGGGGCGCTCGGACTGCCCGTAACCGGGCATGTCGATGGCGGTCACGGTGTGGTTTTCGGCCAGCAGGTCGTAGAACGGAATCCAACCGGGACCGGTGGAGTGGTGTAGGACGACGATGTTGGGCCCGCTGCCATCCTGGAGCGCATTGATCTTGAGGCCCGAGACTTCGACGGCGATCTGCGAATGCGACTCGACTGGGGTGTCGGTTTCTGTGGTCATACACGTACTCCTGGCGGTGTTTCCGGCGACATTGATTCGGCTCGGAAGGGGGGTGTCGGCATTCCGCCCGCCATTCGGGCGGAGGAACTAGTTAGGCGCAGGCTAAGCGCCAATCGCGTCAGCGGCAACCGAAACGATCGAAGGCGACCGGCGCGGCCTGGCAAACTTCGGCCGGTCGTAGCATTGCACCATCATGCTCGGACTCCTCCGCCTGCTCAGGCTCGCCGCCCTTCGCGAACTGCGAGGAGGCTGGCTGTTGATGTTCGGCGCGGCGTCGCTGCTGATCATCGCGGCGGCGCTGGTCGCCCTGCCGCTGGTCTTTCGAGCGGCGTCCGCCGACCTCGCGCTTCGCGAGCTGATTGAACAGTCCCCGCGCGGGGCGACGTTCGCCGACCACTCCCGCGCCTTTCGTCCGGCCACGGCCGAAGACTTCGATCGGATCGAGCGGGAAGCGGCCGAAGTCCGCGAGCGGCATCTTGAACGGTTCCCCGGCCTGGTCGGCGACACGCGGCGGATCATGGAGACGTCCGAGGCCTTCGCCGGGTTTACGCGTCTCGACAACGGCCTGAACGAGTCGCTGCCCGCCTACCTGATGTCGTTCGAGCGACTCCAGTCGAACGCGCGCCTGATCCGCGGCGAGTGGGCGAGTTCCTCCGATGAAGTGGTGATCGGCTCGCGCCTGGCCGAGCAGCTCAGCGTCGACGTAGGCAGTGCGATCAGCTTCAGCGACGAGATGCAGTTCGAGATCAGCGGCGTGATCGAGCCGGTCGTGGCGGACGTGAGCCGAGTGCTGGCGTTCCACTACACCGATGTCTGGTTCGAGTTGCAGTTCGATATCACGCTGGGCGGCGCCGAAGAACCCTACTTTGGCCTGTTTGGCGAGCGCGACGCGCTCGAGCGTCTCGGCGCCCCGGTGACCCACCGCATGAGGACCGAACTCCACACCGAGGCGCTCAACTCGGACCAGATTGATGACGTGATCGAGTCGCTGAGCGCATGGCAGCAACAGCTCAGCCGTCTGGAGAGCGGCGCCGCCGGCACGTTGCTGCTGGGCACGCTGCAGTCGTTCGTGCGGCAAGCGCAATTCTCGGCGGGTCAGTCGTTGCTGGCCGGCTTGCAGATCGCCGCCGTGGCGATGTTTGGCGTGGCTCTGGTCGGTCGGGTGATGGCGCAGCGGACCCGGGTTGACCGGGAGCGGTTGGCCGCTCGCGGGGCGAAGCCGTGGCAGCAGGCCGGAGCGCAAGCCATGCTGGGCGGAGTGGCGGCGCTACCGGCGGCGATCCTGGGCGCGCCGCTGGCCGCGTTCGCGTTGAGTCATGCCGGGCGACTGGAGGCGGTGGCGCGCGTCTCGGGCGGCGAGCCGTTCGACACGCGCCTGACAACGGAGGCCTGGGGACTGGCGATCGCCGGTGCGGTGATCGCCTGGATCGCATTCGCCGCGCCGGCCTGGTTCGACGCCCGGCAGCGGTCGAATGAGCGGGTTGCGCAGGGACGCCCGCAGCGGCAGTCGCTGGTCCAGCGAGCCTGGCTCGACGTGGCGCTGCTGGCGCTGGCCACGGTGCTGTTCCTGCAGTTTGAGACGGAGGCATCCGGCGGCGCGCTGGCCGCGTTCGAGTCGGGCGGGATCAATCCGGTGCTGATGCTCAGTCCGGGCCTGCTGCTGCTCGGCGCGGCGCTGACGATCATGCGGCTGGCGCCGCGAGTGTGGGGGATCGCGGCGGCGTTGCTCTCACGATCTCCAATCCCGTCGTGGCTCTACCTGGGCGTGCTCAGTGTCGCTCGCAATCCGACCGGTCCGATGCTGCTCACGGCGTTGGTGGCATTCATCACCGCCGTGGGACTGATTTCGGCCACGTATGCGTCGACGATCCGCACCGTCGAGCGGTCTCGGATTGAGTACGAGGTCGGCTCCGACCTGCGCGGCGTGTCGATCGGCGGCAACCTGTCCAACTCGACGGTTGGACGGGTCACGGAGCCGCTTCAGAGCCGTCAGGGGATCACGGCGGCAGCGGCCTACCGCGGGATCGGATCGATCGGCGGCGACCGCGAGGGCAGCCGCGTCGTGCTGCTGGCGCTGCAGACCGGCCGCCTGTCGGAGATTGTCTCGCTGGACGAGCACTTGCTGGGCACGTCCTCGGAGGAACTCCTGGCTGCGATCGAGCGCGAGCCGGGGCGGGCCGGGCAGGAGCTGCCGGAAGGCGCGGAGGCGCTGACGCTCCGGGTGCGCAGCGATCCCGGCAACAGCAATCTCGAACTGGCGGCGCGGGTGCTCGATGCCCGCGGACAGGTTCACATGCGGCCGTTTCGGACGAGTACCGCGTCGGTCGTCGACGGGGACTGGAACACGTTTCGCGCGCCGCTCGGCGGACTGGAGCAGCCGCTGCGGATCGCCGCGATCATCCTGCGTCCCCAGGCGCGGGTCGTGCGCGCGCCGACCGGGACGCTCTACCTCGACGACCTGAACGCCCTGGTCGGGGACCGGCCGGTCACGGTTGATGCGTTCGATACGGATGGACCCTGGTTGCCGGCTTCGGGGGGCGCGGGCGAGGATCGGATTCGGTTCGAGGGCGGCGGGCTGCGCTATCACTGGTCGCAACTGGCGGCCAGCGACGAACGGATCATTGTCCGCGAGTCGCCGAACCTGCCCGTCAATGCGGCGATGGACCGGACCTCGATGGAGACCGCCGACCTGAATGTCGGCGACATTGTGCCGATCCAGGTCAGCAATGCCAGTATTCCGGTCAGGATTACAACCGCCGTCGACTACTTTCCGACGCTCAATCCGGCGCAGGGCGGTTTCCTGATCGCGGATCTGCTGGCGCTGCGTGGAGCGGCGTTGGTCGCGGCGGTGCAGGCGGTCCTGCCGATCACCGAGGTCTGGACCGAGACCGAGACCAACGCGGGCCGTCTGATCGCCGCCGAACTGTTGGACGACGTCTACCTGTCCAGCGCGGTGCTCGATGCGGAGGCGACGATTGAAGCGGCGGAAGAGGATCCGTTTCGCTCCGGCGGCGCGGCTGCGTTGTTCGTGGTCGGCTTCATCGGACTGCTGATCGTGGGCTCGGCGGCGCTGATCTTCACGCTCGCCGCCGCGGGCGGGGAGCGGGCGCGAGAGTTTGCCCTGATGCGGACGGTCGGCGCGGGTCGCGCCGGGATGACCGCACAGGCGGCTGTTGAGGTCGGTCTGGTACTCGCCGCCGGCGTGGCGCTGGGCTTTGGCCTGGGACGCGCCGTGGCCGGCGCGTTGCTCGCCTTCCTCGACGTCACGACGGAAGGAGTTGCGGCTGCGCCTCCGACCGTGCTCTCCGTCGACTGGGTGCTGGCCGGGATTGGCGTGGGCGTGATCGCGGCTTGCGCGGTACTCGGCACGACCGCCATCTCCCGCTGGGCGACCGGACGCGAAGCGGCGCCGCTGTTGCGTGAGGGCGCGGACTGATGTCGCAGCAGCCCACCACTCCAGGCCCGACTCGACGCGGTGAGACGGCAGGCGAGCTGGCCAGACTCGCGCTGCGCCGCATTGCGTCAGCGCCGAAACTCTCGGCGGTGCTCCTGATCGGCGCGCTGTTGGCGGTCGGCCTCGCGAGCAGCGCCCCGATCTTCATCGAAGCGGTGCGCGACCTTGGACTTCGGCAGACGCTGGCCGACGCCGATCCTGCATCGCTGGATCTGCGCTTCAACCAGGCCAATCTGACGGCAGACGAGAATTCGGTCGGCGACGTGGAGTCGCTGATCAATCAGGAGGTTGGGAACGCCGCGTCGGAGTTGATCGTTGGCACGATGACCGCACTGCGAACCGGCGGTTACGTCCTGCGAACCGAGGATCAGCCGTTCGATCCGCCGGACGCCGATCACGCCACCTTCGTTGCGCAGAGCGACATTGCCGATCTCTCAGAAATCGTCGCCGGCCGGGCCCCGGAGGAATCGAACCGCGCGTCGGGGGTGCTGGAGGTGATGCTCGAACGCGAACAGGCGCGGGACTTCGGCCTTGAACCTGGAGACGAACGGCTGGCGCAGCCGTTCTGGCTGGGGACCGAGCATGAGACCCGGATCCGGGTCGTGGGCATCATCGAGCCGTCGACCGACGGGAGACGCTGGTCGACGCTCGATCCGCTCTTCCTGCCGATCGCGGCGCTGGACACCGAGTTGCGCTTCTGGACGACGCGGGAGGGGATTCTCGGTTTACTCGCGGACCAATCGCCCACCCTGCGGCTGTCCTTACTCCAGCGATTCCGCACCGACCTGCACGGCGCGTCGGCGGCCGAAGCGTCGGCGGCGGCGGACGCGCTGGAGCAAATGACCCGCCGGATCTCGCAGTCCGTCGACGGAATCCAGCAGGAGACGGAACTGGTCGACACGCTGGTCGGCTTCAGCCGCCGCTTCCAGTTCGCGCAGTCGACGTTGCTGATGATCGTGTTGCAGCTGGTCGGGGCGGTGTTGGTCTATGCGGTCGTGGCGGCGGCGATGCTTGCCGAACAGCGCACCGAAGACACGGCCTGGCTCCGCTCGCGAGGCGCCCGGCAGCGCGACGTGGCGGTGCTGCACATCGTTGAGGCCGCCATCCTGACGGCGCCGGCGATTGTCCTGGGACCGTTGATCGGGATGGGTCTGGTCAGCCTGTTGGGCTTCGTGCCGCCGTTCGACGACGCGTTGGCCGAAACCGGAGCCGGAGCGTTCCTGCCGGTGTCGTTGCCCATCGAGGCGTGGTACCTGGCGCTCGGCGCGGGAGCGCTGGCGCTGCTGGCGCAGGCCGTGCCGACCTATCGGGCAACCCGCCAGACGATGGTCACGACCCGCCGCGAGCGCGGCCGGCCGCCCGCATCCTGGACGCAGCGCGCCTTAATCGATGCAGCCGTGGCGGCGCTGGGGGCGCTATTGATCTTCGAGTTGCAATGGGCGGGTGATCCGATCGATTCGCCGCTGGTCGGCGAGACGCGACTGGACTGGTTGGCGGTCGCGACGCCGACGGTGCTGCTGTTCGTCGTCGGGCTGATCGTGCTGCGGCTGTTCCCTCCGGCGATGCGCCTGCTCGCCCGGCTGGCGTCGCCGTGGCGTTCTCTCACCCTGCTCATGGGCGCCTGGTACCTGGGGCGGACGCCGACGCACTACGCCCGCACGGTGCTGCTGTTGACGATCGCAGGAGCGCTGGCCGTGTTTGCCGCTTCGTTCCGGACGACGCTCGACACGTCGTACGACGATCGGTCGCTGCATGCCGTCGGAGCATCGGTGCGCCTGGAAGAGCCGCATTCGGAGGCGGTCCCGTTTGAAGCGATCGAGGACATGACGGGACAATCGGTGGCTCGCGTCAAGCGGATCGCGGGGTCGTTCGACGGGGATGAGGAGTCGGGGAGACTGGAGATCACCGCGCTCGATGCGGAGGTGGTGGCGGGGCAACTGAGGGATCGGGAGGCGGAGTGGGCGCTGCCGCCTGAAGAACTCGCTGCAATCGCCAGGTCTCCGAGTGGTTCCGCGAACGACGGCGTGGGTGCGACCATCGATGGCTTCGGCGGTCTGCTGCGCCTGCGGGTCGACATCTTGGCGATCGAGCAGGAGACCGCGATCGGGATCAAGCTGCTCGACGCGAACGAGCGCTACTGGTGGTACACGATCGACGTCCTGTCTCCGAAGCCGCAGGACGGCGAGGCGTCGGCGCTGACGCTGTCCGCCCGCTTGACCGATGAGCCGGACGCCTATCTGCCGCTGGAAGGCGCGCGAATCGTGCAATCGGCGAGTCGCTTCCGACCCGGCGTGATCGAACGGCCGGTCGCTCCGCTGACCCTGATATCGCTCGACGTCGCCTTAACCCGGGCGCGGGGTGAGATCGTGCTGCACGACCTCACGTACGAGGAGGTTGGCGAGGTCCGCCGGCTTGCGGACTTCTCCTCCGGCGAGTGGGAGGCAACGCCGCTGGAGGTCGGCGAACCACCGCTGGACTTCTTTGCGATCGAGGAGTCGGGCGCCCGCTATCGATGGAACGCCATTCCGTCGTCCCTGCGCGGGGTCAGATACGTGGGCGACCGCGAGCCGCTGCCGGCCTTGCTGTCGGTCGAGGCGATGAGCCAGGGCCGCTTGCAGGTCGGCGAGACGGTACGCATCCGCGTCGGCCCCACGCCGATGCGTTTCTACGTCGCGGGTCAGTTCGAGACGTTCCCGGCCTACGACCCGCAGCGCGATGAGCCGCTGGTGCTGATCGACCGGGCGGCGCTGACGGAACGCTTCTTCAGCAGCGCGGCGGCCGGCGTGGCGTTGGCGGTCAGCGATGAACTCTGGGTGTCCGCCCCATTGAGCCGGTGGTCGCAACTGCTGACCGATCAGGAGTTTCCGCTCGAGGGTCCGGGCATCACCACGATTGAGAGCGCCCGGGAGGAACTGGCGGCCGACCCCTTGATCGTCGCCTCGTGGAACGGGGTGTTCATCGGCGCGCTGGCCGCGGTGGCGATCGCCTCGGCGTTTGGGCTGGTGGTGCTGACGGCGGTGACGGCGCAGGCGCGCCGCGTCGAGTTCGCCGTCTGCCAGAGCGTCGGCATGAGCATGCGTCAGATCCTGGGCCTGATCGCGCTGGAGCAACTGATCATCATCGCGATCGGGCTGGGCGCGGGCCTGATCGTCGGCACCCAGGCCGGCGCGGTGCTGCTGGACTTCTTCGCTTTGACTCCCGACGGACGCGACGTCGTGCCGCCGCTGCAGTTCATCATCGAGTGGCCGGGAGTAGGCGTACTCTTCGGAGCGCTGGCGGCGTTGTTCGCCCTGAATCTCGGCGCGTTCCTGTGGTTCCTGCGCCGGATCGAGCTGCACGGCGCACTTCGGCTGGCGGCCTAGCCGCTAGCCAAGGCGGAAGGGCGGGTAGCGGTCGGTGATCAGCAGGAAGGCGTAGGCCTCGACCCGGAGGATCCAGCGCTCGACGTTGAGCATGAACGTGAAGAGTGGCCGAGGATAGGTCCCGCTAAGGATGATTGCGAGCCAGGAGATCAGTACGACGATGTTCTGGATGGCGACCAGGACCCAGATCATGGTGTAGTGCGGAACAGCCAGGAGCCACTTGAACAGCGGCATCCATCGGCTGAGTCGGGCGGCGTCGGGATACTCAAGATCAAGCCGGACCGACTGCTCTTCATCGGTGGAGGGATACTGGTCGGTCATCAGGTTGAGGTAGGCGTAGACGCGATTGCGGAAGCGGGCAGCCTCGAGATTGAAGTCGAACCACCAGCGCGGATACTTGCGGCGGACCAGCAGCATCAGGGCGACGGGCGTACAGAGCATCGGCGGAAGGAACCAGAGCAGGATGACGACGGGGATCGCGAGAATCGGGCGCAGCAGCGTGGAGATGCGGTTGAGCGATTGGGGGTACTCGATATCCAGACGGGCCGGGTAGTCGTCGGCGGTGCGTTGCATGGCGAAGCTCCCTGAATGAATCGAATGGGCGGGACCGGTGAGGCGAGCCTATCGATGATGCCGCTTAGGAGCGATCAAGGTTCAGGGAGCGATGCCGAGCGTGCGCTGGATCTGGCGGACGTGGAAGAGCTGGTGATCGGCCGCCGTCAGCGCGATCGTGCGCAGCGACATGTCCAGCACGTCGCCGTCGAGTTCGATGTTGGCCGGTTCTCGAAGCTGATCTGCCGACAGGTCGGAGAGCAGGCGCTCGGTGTCCTCGCGCACGCTGGTCAGAGCCCAACGCAGTTCGGGCAGCAGCGCCTGGGACTCGGTGTCGGGCAGATTGACGCCGCCGACGGGCGGGATCGGGAGTTGCGGCGCAACCTCGCGGCGGAGCAGCATGAGCTGTGGATGCAACCAGCGCTCGGAGTGGACGACGTGCAGCAGGATTTCGCGGACGGACCATTCGGCCGGTCCGAGGCGTTCGTCGAGGCGGTCGTCGGCGCAGGCGTCCAGCAGAGCTCGCAGCTCCTCGAAGTTCTGCGCGAGCGCGGCCTCGATATCGACGGGGACGTTTACAAAATCAGCGATGATGTTTACCTCAACCTGTTCCCGCCCCGTGAGGCATTGTCACACAGTGTCAGACAACCGCGGCGGCGGGACAACTCACTGAACAGCGAACGCAGGGAGCGGCCGACTTCATGGCCCGAGTTCGTGAGATTCCTTCCCGCGCTGAGCAGCTCGCGCTCGAACCCACGGTTTCGACGGAGCATCGCGCCGAACTCGCGAAGGGCGCGGCCGAGTGGGACGCCAAGCAGTTCTTCGACGCGCACGAAACCTGGGAAGAGATCTGGCAGGTTGAGCGCCGCTCGATCCGCAGCTTCTACCAGGGCCTGATCCTGCTGGCCGCCGGTCTGCACCACTGGACCGGCACGCACCGTCCTCGCGGGGTGCGGATCAAACTGTCATCCGGTATTGAACGCCTGGCGCCGTTTGCGCCGTCGTATCTGGGGGTAGACGTGTCGACGACGATCGTGGATGCGGCGGCCCTGCTCCGCCAGGCGCCTGCCGATCCGGCCGTGTTGGCGGACACGCCGCTGGATACGTTCCCGCCGTTCCGTTGGGCTGTGACGGACGGCGGCACGCTCGGAGCCCTGCGCGTGCGGCGACTGCGCGCGGCGGCGCAGTTGCCCACGCGCGGCTCCGAGCTGTCCTCGGGACTGGACCTGTATGCGGATCTGTCGGAGTTGGGCGGTTCGCTCAACCTTACGCAGATGCCGCAACCGGTCCCGACCGGCATCGCCTGCGCGCCGCCGCCGGGCTTCGAGATCCAGATTCGTCCCCGCTCCGGTCTGACCCGGCGCGGGGTCGAGATCGGCTGGGGAACGGTCGACGCCGACTATCGCGGGGAACTGCTGGTCTCGATGTCGCTGCGCGGTCCGTCGGGGCGCGGATACCGGATCGAGCACGGCGATCGGATCGCGCAACTCGTGGTCGCGCCGGTGGCGTTGACGCCGGTGGAAGAAGTCGATGAACTCGATGAGACGACTCGCGGGGCGGCCGGCTTCGGGTCGACGGGCCGCTGAACCGTGACGATCGCGGCGATCGCCTCGATTGCGCTCGGCGGCGCAGCCGGCTCCGCGCTGCGTTATGTGATCAACCGCTGGATTGGTCAACCGGACGGACTGCCGCTGGGCATCCTGGTCGTCAACCTCAGCGGGACGCTGGTGCTGGGCCTCGTGGCGACGCTGTTCCTCGAGCGGCTCGGGGTTTCCGACAACATGCGCCTGGCGATCACGGTGGGGTTGCTGGGCGGGTTCACGACCTTCTCAACGGTCTGGCTCGACACGCTGCATCTGCTCAACGGAGGCCGCTGGGCCTGGGCGTTGACCAATCTGCTGGTGTCCGCCGTGGGCGGACTCGCCGCCGCCTGGCTGGGCCAACAGCTCGCCCGGCTGTAGGACGGCTGAATCCTCTCTCCCGTTGCGGACTTGCGCACAACTCTGTTCTGGAAGCGGGAGCGGGAACGGATAGGCTGGAACTGATTGAGTTGGGATTGGGGTTGGTCAGGTGATTGCGCTGATTGACGAGCACCTGGAGGAAGTCTCGGAGTTGTGCCGGCGATACCAGGTGGCGCGCCTCGACCTGTTTGGCTCGGCGGCTACGGACGCGTTTGACCCGGCGTCCAGCGACCTCGACTTTATCGTCGCTTACCGAACCGACGCCGACCCGGATCCCTGGTTTCGCAAGCACCTGGAACTGGAGGCGGCGCTGGCCGAACTCTTCGACCGGCCCGTCGATCTCGTGATCGAGCAGCGGTTCAGGAATCCCTATTTCGCGGAGGCGGTCGAGCAAACCCGGACCCGGCTCTATGCCGCCTAGGTCGAAGAGGTACCTCCAGGACATCCTCGACGCCGCCCAACTGATCCGGCGATTCACCGACGGCAAGACCCTGGCCGAGTACGAGTCGGATGTCCTGGTCCGTTCGGCGGTGGAGCGTCAGTTCACGATCCTCTGCGAGGCGATGACGCAACTCTCTTCCAGCGACGGATCGTTGGCCGAGCAGATCTCGGACCATGAGTCGATCATCGGGATGCGGATCGTGCTCGTCCACCGATACGGCGACCTCGACAATCGCCGAGTGTGGAGCACGATCACGCTCAGCCTCCCGGTTCTGATCCAGGAAGTCGGATCGCTCCTGGAGAGAGCGTGAAACCCGGCGGAAGGCCCTCGCCTCCCGCCTGCGCGGGGGCAAGCTCCAACCTTCTCCCTCGGGGAGAAGGGACCGGAGGGGAGGTTGTGCGGGTGCGCGAGACGCAATAGAACCAGAATGTGTATAGAGTGGCTACAGGCGACGGGGCGGTTGTGTCACTGATGTCCCAAATTCGTACGCATCGTCGACGGCGTGCCGTCGGGTTCGTCGGTCTGTTTGCCATCCTCCTGCTTTGCTCGTTCATCCTCTCGGCCTGTGGACTGTTCGGCGGAGACGATGAGCAGCCGGACATCGTCGAGCGGCCCGACACGGCCGCCCAGACCACGCAGACCAGCGAGCCCGCGGCGACAGCCACCACGACCCAGTCGGACTCGCAGGACCAACAAGCCGATCAGCCGACCGAGGCCGTCCAGGTCACGACGTCGCCGTCGGAAGAGGACGAACAGGCTCAGGAAGAGGCCGTCGCCGAGGTCGAACAGCAGGAGACCGACCCCAGCATCTACATCGTGCAACCCGGCGACACGCTGGCGCAGATCGCGAATCGATTCAACGTTCGAATCGACGATCTGATCACGCTGAACGGGATTCAGGACCCGGACGTCCTGCGCGTGGGTCAGGAACTCAGGATTCCCGGCCAGGAACCGACAGCCGCCGACACGGACGACTCAGAGCAGCAGCAGGCGGCGCAGGAGCAGCAGGACCAACAGGAAGAGGAAGAGGACGAAGATCAGATCGAACCGCCGAGCGTCGAGCTGCCGACCGTTGCTGTCCCGGCGGCCACGCCGACACAGGTCTCGTACACGCAGTTCCCCCAGCCGGGACCCGAGCAAACCAGCGACACGATTCCAGATCCGCCGACCAACTTCTTGCAGTACGGCGCGGCAGCCTTGCCCTGGTTGCACGGCATCAACGAAATCGGACCGATCATCGAGCTGTTCAAGGCCTGGCCGATGCCGCCGCTGGCTGTCGGCCATGACCGCGTCTTCCTGGTCGACACGAACGCCAACGGCGAGTTCTCGGCCGCGATCGTCTACACGGATCCGAACTCCTTCGGAGCGGCCGTCCCGTTCTCGAACCTGGTTGTCTACGACCCGGTGCCCGGAAACCCGTTGAAGTACCGGATCGCGTACGACCACGCGCTCAGTTACGCCCGCGAGGTCCAGGGATTACAGCAACTGATCGATGTTGACGTCACCGGCGACGCGATTCGCGATCTGACGTTCCGCGAAATCACCTGCGACGAGTCGGGCTGCGTCAGCAGCTTCTACGTGCTGTCGTCGACCGGCGACGGCTATCGGACCGTGACCGGCGCGGCGGCGCAGGTTGGCGCGGTCTCGGGAATTGACATCGTCGATCGCACCGGCGACGGAGTGCCCGACATCGTGGTCCAGGGAGTGGCCATGGACGAGTCGGTGGCATCGCGCTACACCTTCGTGTTCACGGCCCAGGGCGACAGCCTCGTCGAGGCGCTGCGGGTCTCGCTCGACGGCGGCGCGGAGGAGGAGGCGGACACTGCCGAGACCGAAGATGACGACGAGCAGGAAGAGGACTCGCTCGAAGAGGAGTAGCCGCACGTGTCCCCGCCTGAGCCGCCCGTACTCCCTGATTGCCCCCTGCCAGTCGGAGTCATAGTCTCAGACGGGTAGCCCCCGCAGTCCGAGCATGGTTCGACACGTGTGCGCCGGCTGCGTCGAGCGGGTGTGGTAGCCGATGTCCCTCGTCAGCCGACCGTCCAGACGCTTCGGAACCCGGTCGGCCCATCTCTTCTGGCGTCTGCCGCTGGTCGGTCGAGTTCGCGTCCCGCGCAACCTGGCGCCGCTGCTGCTGGCGGTCGCGGTCGGACTCGCGGCGGGATTCGCAGCGGTCGCGCTCACGGCCGTCGTCGACGGTTTGACGATGGTCTTCGACGAGTTGACCGCGCTGCTCGACGATCTGGCTGGCGGCTGGACGCTCATGCTGGTGCCGGCGATCGCCGCCATTCCGGTGGCGTTCGTCGTCTCGCGCGTCGCCTCGGAATCGCAGGGCGCCGGAGTGCCCTATGTGATGGTTGCGGTCGAGCGCGCCGGCGGGTTTGTCCGGCCGATCATCGCGCCGGCCAAGCTGGTCGCGACCGGATTCACGCTCGGAGGCGGCGGCGCGGCCGGACGTGAGGGTCCCATCGTTCTGATTGCAGCGTCCCTGGCCTCGACGATCGGTCGCCTGACCCGGCAGCCCTCGGACATGCTGGTGCTGATGGTCGCGGCCGCGGCGGCGGGCGGCATCTCGGCGACCTTCCACACGCCGATCGCCGGCACGTTCTTCGCGCTGGAGGTGGTGCTGCGCCGGTTCAACGTGCGCAATTTTACGATCGTGGTCGTCGCCGCGGTCGTCGCCAACATTGTCGCCGTCGCGTTCTACGGCGACTCCACCGGCCTCGACCTGTCCGACTTCGACATCAACAGCAGTTGGGAACTGTTCCTGCATGCCATTGTCGGCATCTCGGCGGCGATCGCCGGGATCCTGTTCGTGCGAACCCGTTTCTTCACCGAGGACGTGTTCGAGTTCCTCGGCGTGTCGATGTCGGTTCGGCCGATTCTCGGCCTGTTCGGTGTGGGCGTGCTGGCGTTGATCGAGTCGAACATCCTTGGCTCCGGACTCGACCAGATCCGCATTTTCGCCGAGGGCGAGACGGCCGTCTCGACGCTGGCGATCCTGATGGTGCTCAAGTTGATCGCCGCCTCGCTCACGATTGGGTCGGGCGCGTCCGGCGGCGCGTTCGCTCCGTTGTTGTTCGTCGGCGCAACGTTGGGCGCGCTGATGGGGGCCGGGTTCGAGTCGGCGCTGCCGAGCATCGTCGGACCGACCGGCACGTATGTCGTCGTGGGCATGGCGGCGGTCTTCGCCGCCGCTGCGCGCGCGCCGCTGACGTCGCTGTTCATCGTCTTCGAGCTCAGCGGATACTCCCTGATCCTGCCGCTGATGACGGCCGTTGCGCTCGCCGCGGCGCTGGCCCAGTTACTGACTCGCGACACGATCTACAACGTCCGTCTGCGCCGGGCGGGACTCGATGTGCAGGAGGAATCCGCGCCCTCGCCGCTGGACGATCTCACCGTCGCCACAACGATGCGCACGGACACGCCGATCGTCTCGAGGCTGGCGACGATCGAAGACCTGGCCAACGCCATGAGTCAGTCGCGAGGCAACGTGGTCGCGGTCGCCGACCAGCGCAACCGGTTCATCGGACTGGTCACGGCGACCGACGTGGCCTCGGCGGTCGAACGCGGCGAGATGAACCGACGGGCGTTCGACCTCGCGGTCGTGGCGCCGGTCTTCGTTCACCCCGACGACAACCTGCGCTACGCGCTCTCGGTGCTGGTCGAGCACGACGTTCGCCAGTTGCCGGTGGTCGCACGGGAGGACGAGTCGCGCTTGATGGGCATGCTGACGCAACGCGACGTGCTGAGAGAAGTCGCCCAGCCGAGCGACCGCGACGCAGGTCAGCGGACCGCGCCGGCGCCGGTCCGCCGACTGGTCGGCGCGATCGAGATCGAGGCGCGAGTCGAACCCGGCTCGCAGGCCGAATCGAGCATGGTCTCGCAATTGCCGCTGCCCGAAGCCTCGGTGATCACCGCGATTCACCGGCGCGGCGAGATCGTCATTCCCAGAGGCAACGTGAAGCTGCTGGCGAACGACCTCGCGATCGTGCTGTCCGTGCCGCCCGAGGAAGCGACGGTGCGCGCGCTGTTCATCAATCACTCCACGCAGTCGCGCAACAACTGGTGGTTCCTGCCCCACGCTCCATCCTCACCCGACGACGAGTCGCGGAGTTGAGCGCTCGCAGGCGAGCCTGCCAATCGGCGGGGAGCCTAGAATCCGTTGCATGGCGCGACTGTTCACGCTCTCCCAGGCCCGACGGTCCCTGCCGGAGATTGCCGCCGTGGTGACCGTGATGCGCAAACGGGCGCTGCGGCTCGACGAACTCTCGGCCCTCTCGGCCTCGATGAGTCGCACGATGAGCGCGGACGGCGACGCGGTGGTCAATGAAGACTCGGAGATTCGGGCGGAGATCTCGAAGCTGGAGGGGCAGATTGCGACCCTGCTCGAGCACATCCAGCGCCAGGGGGTGGAGGTCAAAGACATCAGGCGCGGCCTGATCGACTGGCGGGCGGAGCGGGACGGCCGCGAGGTCTACCTGTGCTGGCAGTACGGCGAGCGGACGGTGAGCTGGTGGCACGAACTGGCCGACGGGTTCGCCGGTCGCCAGCCGATCGTCGCCTCCGAGTGGACCTGAGGCGGCACCCATGCCTCACCACCGAACGCTGGCGCCGCCGCTGCGGCCGGGCGGCGAGCTGCCGGTCATCCATCGGGAGCTGCAAGGGCACTACGACGCCCTCTACGACCTGCTCCTGCACGGACGCGCGCCGCGCGAGGCCCGGCCGGTCCTCGATGTGGGAACCGGCGACGGGCTCGCCCTGGCGGCCATCACGATGGGCACACCGCTTCACGGCGTTGCGATCGACGCGGCTTCACCCGGACACTGGCTGGGGCCGGACGAGTGGAGCGTCGTGCGCGCCGACGCCCAGCGGCTGCCCTTCGCCGATCGGAGCTTCAACTCGGCGCTGATGGTCGATGTGTTCGAGTGGCTGCGACATCCGGCGGCCACACTGGGCGAGATTGCGCGGGTGACGGGCGGCCCGATCCTGCTGGTACAGACCGACTGGGAAGGGCTCTGGTTCCAGGTCGACGAGGCGGAGAACGGCCGCGACCTGGTCCGCGCGTACACCAAGGGCGCGCCCGAGAATCTGCGCGGCAGGATTCGGGCTGGCGGCGAGGAGGCGGGCCTGTCCGTCGAAGCGATCTCAAACGTCACGATCAGCACCGACAGCCTGCAGCCGGGCACGCTGGCCTGGGACACGCTGGAATCGATCCGGCGCTACCTGGTGCTGGAATCGGCCCAGATCCGGGCCCGCCGATTCGACGACTGGCGTCGCGAGCTGCAACACGCGGAGTCCGAGGGTCAGTTCGCGATGCTGGTCAGGAGGGTCGTCGCGCTGCTCAACCGAAACGGCGGCTAACGGATCAGCGGCGCTTCCGCGACGATCCGTGGGTGTGGCCCGCGCGGTGCTCGTGCTCGTCCATGTGGAGTTGCATCTCATCGGCGAGGCGCAGCGTGTGGTGCTCGTGCGGTTCCTCGTCGTCGCCATGAACGTCGCCGCGGGAGAAGATCGCCAGTTCGCGCCCGAAGGTGCGGCGCAACACGCTCTCGGTCAGGACCTCGGTGGGAACGCCCTGAGCCACGATCCCGCCTTCGGCGGTATTGACGCAGATCACCTCGGAATAGTGCTCGATCACGGTTGACAGGTCGTGCGTCGTCATGATTACCGATGTGCCGAGTTCCGTGAGCTCGCAGAGCACGTCGAAGAGCTGGTCGTCCGAGACCGCGTCAAGCGCAGCGGAGGGTTCGTCGAGCAGCAGGATCCTGGGCTGCCGCGCCAACGCCCGTGCGATCAGGGCGCGCTTGCGCTGCCCGCCGGAGAGCTCCTGGATCTGCCGCTCCTGCAGGTCCTGCACATCCATCATCTCCAGCGCACGGTCGACGGCGATGCGATCATCCTGCGAACGGATCAGGCGGCCGATGCGGCGCGTCCAACTGAATTGGTAGCGGCCCATTTCGACGAGTTCACGGACGGTGATCGGAAAGCGCCAATCGACGTTGCTGACCTGCGGCATGTAGCCCAGGAATGCTCGCGCCTCGGTCGGCGACTGGCCGCCGACCGTGACTTCCCCGTCCGAGGGCGTCAGCAGTCCGGCGATCGTCTTGAGCAACGTGCTCTTGCCCGAACCGTTGCCCCCGATGATGCCGGTAAAGACGCCGCCGGGGATGGTCAGCGACAGGTGCTCAAACACCTGAAGGTCCCGATAGCCCACCGTGACATCGCGCAGCGCCACGTCGGCGCCGGTCACTCGAGCAATCGTCATTTCGCTTCCCGACCAGGCGGCGCACAGTCGATGGCGGCTCGCTGATAGCCTCAATTACATGCCAAGCGTAGTTGATGCGACCGACACTGAACTCGATCTTGAACGTCCGGCGCGCGAGATCGTCTCGCTTGTCCCGTCGTTTACCGAGCTGATCTGCTCGATGCGGCTCGGATCGCGGCTGGTCGGCGTGACCAGGTTCTGCGTCGAGCCGGCCGAAGTCACGAATGCGATTCGCAAGGTCGGCGGGACCAAGAACCCGGATGTCGAGCGAATCATCGGGCTCAACCCGCAACTCGTACTCGCCAATCGCGAGGAGAACAACGAGGAGGATGTCGCCGAGCTGCGCAAGGCCGGGCTCAACGTGTATGTCGGCGACGTGCGCACCGCCGAAGAGGCGAAAGATGAGATCGAGAAGGTGGCCCAGCTTGTCGGTGGGATCACGCTGAAGATCGGGGATCGGCTCGATGAGGCGCTGGAGGAACAGCGTCACGTCCAGCGGCTGAGACCGCGCGTTCGCGCGGCGGCGTTGATCTGGCGCAATCCCTACATGGCCGCTTCGGGCGACACCTACATCGGCGACCTGCTCCGCGTGTGCGGGGCGATCAACGTCTGCGAGGAGTCGACGCGCGGGCGCTATCCGCGTCTGCAGTTGACCGAATTGATTGATCTGGATCCCGACGTCATGCTGCTGCCCTCCGAGCCGTATCGATTCCGCGAGCGGCACGCCGAGGAACTGCTCGCCCAGCACGGCATGTCGGCGGCGCGCAACGGGCACGTGTATCTCTGCGACGGTCAGAACCTGACCTGGTGGGGCGTGCGAACGGCGGCCGCGATCAGCGAGGTCTCGGGTCTGCTGGACCGGGCGCGAGCCGGCTGGCAGGCCGAGGCGGCAATGGTCCCCGAGCTGCCGCCGGGATTGAATCTGAATGTGACCCAACAGGATGTGGTCGAGTAGAGAACTGGCTACAGCGGTCGACCGCTATCGAGCATCAGGGCTCTGGCGGCGATCTGGGCGGCGAGGACGGCGGCGGTGGTGAGGTAGAGCAGGCCGGTCGCGGCCATCATCGAGCGCATCCGGGCGGTCGTCCAGGCCATCCAACCAAACAACAGCGTCAGACCGAATCCGATCACGATTCGCAACCAGAAGGTGGGGTCGCTGCTCAGCGAACGGTCTCGGCCACCGACCGGATCGTCGATCGAGACCGCCAGCGCCACGCCGAAAAGCACGGCCTGTACCACGACGACGACGAGAAAGGCCGTGGTGATCTCGACCAGCGGCCGGGCCGGGAGTCGCGGCGTCACGAGGTACCAGTGCCCGAGCGCCAGCCCGACCGCCGAGAGGCCCAGCGCCAGTGCGCCGAAGCTCAGGCTGAGCGCCGTGAGCGCCTCGGGTGAGCCGGCGAGCGTGACGGCCATGAGTCCCAGGGCAGCCAGCGAGAGGCCGCTCAGCGCCCATCCGATCCGCCGCGCCCAGGCGTCGCGGTCGGTGTAGAGCGCGACGTTGTGCAGGACGGAGACGGCGGTCAGCGCGGCGAGCACCCAGACGAGGACATCCCGCGGACCGGAGCGAACGGCGAAGCCTTCGACCAGGTCGCCCTCGAGCGTGAACGCGGTCCAGAACGCGAGACCCAGCACGATCGGGACCATGATCGTCGTGGCGCGGACGAAGCCGGGCGTCGCCTGACCGCGCAGATGCACGGCGTGCATCACGAGCGCGCCGCCGACGCCCAACTCCAGCAGCAGGAGCAACAGCGTGTACGGCAATGCTCCCGAAGCCACCACGGAATCCGTCACCGCCGACTACGACCCCAGCTTTAAGAGCAGGACCGTGCGCCGCAGACCCTCGTCGCCGATTTCCACCTGCACGCTGAGCACGCGGTAGCGATCATCGCGTCCGCCGCGGCGGAAGCGCAGGATGTCGCCCTTGCTCCACGGGTAGTCCGTCTCCAACGTGTCGAGCAGCACTTCGCGCCGCTCGGTGAAGGTGTCCGACTCCCAGAACTCCGTCAGCATCGCAACCCTCCCGCGACAGACGTACCGACCTATCGTAGCCCACGGTCTCCCCTCGACTGAGGCGCTCCATGTGCCAGAATGTCGGGCATGAGCGACAGCGAAACCTCCCGACGCTGGTTGATGAAGGCGCTACGCGAGGCGTCCAGCGAAATGCACGAGCTGATGATGCGCGCCCTGCGCAGGTCGATGCCGGACGCGGAGGCGCTGATCGAACGCGCCTGGCGACATGAGACGATCGCGGCGTGGCAACTCGGACATCTACTCTTCCAGGATGTCGACGACCTGCCACTGCACGACTACGAGTGGCTGGAGCAGGTCAGCGTGCCGGACTGTTACGAGCAGCTTCGCGAGTGGTACCACACGCGCGAGCAGATCTCGGGCGTGCTGTACATGATCTCGCCGTTCGAGTGGGAGCAGACGGCCAATCATCGGTTCCAGGGGGAGCTGAGCGTGGAGTCGATCGCCCGCTCGATGCATCAGACGGATCTGGAGATCCTGAACACGCTGCGGGCGCAGCAGGAGATGGACGACGCTCGCTCTCCCTCTGGGAGAGGGCTGGGGTGAGGGTCCGGCCGGGCTACGGAGGGCCCTCACCCTCACCCTCTCCGTCGGGGAGAGTGGATCGGACGCGGAATCAATGGACGGACCAGCCCAGCGCCGAGGCCACCTCCGACGCGGCGCGGGCGAAGTTCATCGTGTAGATGTGCAGGCCCGGGGCTCCGCGATCGAGCAGTTCTCGGCCCAGATTGACCGCGACTTCAACGCCGATTTCTCTCCGCTCAGCGGCGGTCGAGGCTTGTTCCAGTCGTTCTCGGATGGCGGTTGGAAACTCGGTGGCGTTGAGCGCGGACATGCGCTCGATGCCCTGGACGTTGGTCGGCGGCATGATGCCGGCGATGACCGGGGTTTGTACTCCTCGGGCGTCAAGCTGCTCGACGAACTGCTCGTAGTACTCGGCCCGGTAGAAGAACTGGGTGATGGCGAAGTCGGCCCGGGCGAGCTTCTTCGACTGATGGGCGAGGTCGGCCTCAACCGACGCGGCCATCGGGTGGCCTTCGGGATGGGCGGCGACACCGATATCCCAGTCGGCTCGTTCGCGGATGAAATCGGCCAGTTCGGCGGCGGTCTCGAAGGCATGGACCCCCCCCTCGCCGGAGGGGGGGAGCGGGGAGGTGGATTGCGGGAGGTCGCCGCGAAGGGCGAGGATGTTCTCGACGTTGTCGGACTGGTAGTCCTTGATGATGGCGGCGATTTCGTCGCGGGAGTGCGCGACGCAGGTGAGGTGGGGCATGGCCTCGACGTGGAAGTCGTCGCGGATGGTCTGGACCCAGTCTCGAGTCGGCCCTCGGGTCGTTCCGCCGGCGCCGTAGGTGACGGACATGAACTGGGGACGGTGTCGGGAGAGGCGGGTGAGGGTCCGGGTCAGGCGTTCGGCCCCGGCGTCGTCGCGGGGCGCGGAGAATTCGAAGGACAACGTTTGGCCCGCATCAAGCAGTTGCGTGATGCGGGCCATTCGCACTCACCGTCATTCCCGCGCAGGCGGGAATCCACCCGCGAAGCGGGAACTCTGAGCTTGGAAATCTAGATGCAGGAGCGGGCTTGCGAAGCGCCTTCGCCGCCGGCCGTGTCAAAGCTCGATCCGCAGGCGCAGGAGTGCGACGCGTTCGGATTCGAGATCGAGAAGCCCTGCTTCATCACGTCGTCGATATAGTCGACGCGCGAGCCGGCGATCAGCGGAGCCGATTCCTCATCGACGAGGAAGCGGACGCCGTTCTTCTCGATGACCTGGTCGCCGGTTTCGGCGTCCATGGCGAGGGCCATGCCGTACTGGTAGCCGGAGCAGCCGCCGCCGACCACGAAGACGCGCAGCGCGCCCTCGGCGAAACCCTTGTCCACAAGCAGGGACTTGGCCTTCTCCGCGGCCAGGTCCGACACATCGAGCATTTCAGTCATCTGAAAGACCATCGCGACAGTCCTCTCAACAGAATGAGTTCACGTCTGAGTGTAGCCGACGTCCACCCTGCCTCGCCAGTGTGCCGCCATCGGCGCCAACGTGGACAGGCTACTCCGTTACTCTGACCTCATGGAACGTGCATACTTCGACCATGCGGCGACGACGCCTCTGGACCCTCGGGTTCTGGAGGCGATGGTTCCGGCTCTGCAGTACGGCTGGGGGAACCCTTCCGGGATCTACCGCGAAGCCCAGTACGCAGCAGGCCTGTTGGACCGGGCCCGGGACGATATCGCCGGCGTGTTGGAGTGTTCGCCCTCGGAGGTGGTGCTGACCTCGGGCGGGACGGAGTCCGACAACCTGGCGATTCGCGGCGCGGCGCTGGCCCGGGCCGATGCTGGTCGGCACCTGATCACGCAGGCGACCGAGCATCACGCGGTGCTGCACACGATGGAACAGCTCGAGCACGAGGGTTTCGAGCTGACGGTGCTGGGCGTCAACGGGGACGGATTCGTCGACCCGGACGAGGTAGCGGCCGCCGTGCGCGTGGACACGACGGTCGTCAGCATCATGCTGGCCAACAACGAGATCGGGGCGGTGCAGCCGCTGGCGGAGATTGCCCGCGTGGTGAAGGAGCGGAATCGGCGGACGATCGTGCACACCGACGCGGTACAGGCGGCCGGCGCCGTCGACATTCGCCCCGACGTGCTCGGCGTCGACCTGATGTCGCTGACGGCGCACAAAATCTACGGCCCGAAAGGCGCGGGCGCGCTCTACGTGCGGCGTCGGACGCCGCTGCAACCGTTGCAACTCGGCGGCGGGCAGGAGGAGGAGCGTCGGGCAGGAACCGAGTCGGTCGCCCAGGCGGTCGGGCTGGCCAAAGCTCTCCAGCTGGCGGAGCAGGAGCGAACGTCGCGTACAGATCACACGTCTGAGCTGCGCAATCGACTCTGGCGTGAACTGAATGAGCGAGTCCACCCGATCCGGCTGAACGGGCCATCGGACTGGTCGCGCCGGCTGGCGAACAATCTGAACGTGAGTTTCCCCGGCGTCGAGGGCGAGAGCATCCTCTTGCAACTCGATCTGGACGGCTTCGCCGCCTCCTCGGGCTCGGCCTGCAGCACGGGCAGCACCGAACCGAGTCACGTCCTGAGCGCGATCGGGCTGGATCCCGATACGGCGCACAGCACGCTGAGGCTAAGCCTGGGCCTCTCCAACACCGAGCAGCAGATCGACGACATTGCGAGGACGATCGAGGAGATCACCACACGTCTGAGGGCCTTGTCGCCGGTGTAGGGTTGGCGGGACTGGAGGAGATCGATGGTTACCGCTGAACGACCTCAGACGGGTACCCAGGCTCTGACGCCGGATTCCCCTGAGGTTCCGAGTGGCCTACTTCCGTTACGTCTGCAACTCCCCGCGGCATGGGACTTGACGGACGAACACTTCCTCAATCTGGGCCGCCTGAACGAGGGTTGGCGGATCGAAGCGGATGGCGAAGGAGGCCTGCTGATTATGGCGCCAACCGGTCCGATGAGCAGCGCTCGGGGAAGCAGCGTCCTGGCGCAGATTTGGGTCTGGAGCGACGCGCACGAGTCGGGAATGGCCTTTGATGCAAGCGCCACATTCCTGCTGACCAACGGCGATCGTCGGATGCCCGATGCGGCGTGGATCAGTGACGAACGGCTGGCGGAGATCGCCGATGACGATCACATTATCTGGAGGATCTGCCCCGATTTCGTCGTTGAGGTGAGATCGGAATCCGACCGGCTCGAACCCCAACAGGTAAAGATGAACCTGTGGCTCTCCCAGGGCGCCCGCCTTGGATGGCTGATCGATCCGCTGGAGGAAACCGTCTGGATCTACCGACCGGAACAGGAGCCGGAACAAGTCGATCGTCCCGATTCCCTGACCGCAACAGAGATCGCCGACGACCTGATCATCGATTTCAGCCGGATCTGGGCGCAACAGGATCAGGAATCAGAGACCAGCTGATTTCAGCGTCCAGGAATCTCCCGATTTCCAAGAACTCCATTTCGAGTTGGCTCAGCGCCCCGTCCGACAGTTCCTCGAAGCACGTCACCCTGACCGTCAGCCCTCGAGCTCGCCGGCGCCGATCCCAGGTCGCGACCAGCCGCCCGTCGATGAGCACGCAGGGACGCAGCATGCCGCCGCCGGCGTTGACTCGCTTGAGCAGATCGTCGGGCACATCGAGGTCTCGTCTGGCGTAGCCGACGATGTACGGATCGAACGGGCCCAACACCCGCAGGACGTCACGCGGACCGTCCAGCACATCGTTGACCCGATCCACACTGTCGCGCGACAACCACATCGTCTGGCTTTCGACCTCCACTTCGATCAACTCCTCCGAAGCGGCGTGCATACATCGCCGAGCATCGGCCGCGGGCAATCCCGACCACCAGCGGAAGTCGGACTGGGTCGCCGGGCCATAGGCGTCGAAGTAGCGCCGCGCCAGTTCAGCGCCCGGGTCTGCCGGTGGATCGGCCGGCGGCAACCAGTCGTCGATCAGAATGTGGGTCGCATCCCCGTCGCGTTCGGGGCCGAAGCACGTGACTCCCAGCAGCGAGGCCGTGCGGAGCAGGTGCGGCGTCGCCTGGCCGTCCGATGGCAGTCCTGCCGAGCGGAACGCCTCGCCGATCTCGGCTCGCGTCATCGGTCCCCTGACCGCGAGTTCTTCCTGCAGAAACGTCAGCACCTTGCCGTGGTCGTCGTCGGAAATGCCGAGGTCGGCGCGGCGCTTGAGCGCCTTCGCGTCCATGGCCGGGCCGACGAGGTCCAGCATCCAGCGCAGATCTTCCGACGGGACGAGATGCAGCGTGCCGCGCATCAGCCAGTTGCGCACGATCGAGCGGTCGCCGAGACGCGCCTGGTTGACGTCCGCGGCGGTCAGGCCGCTCGAACGGACGCCGACCCCCAGTTGTTCTCCGAGCCGGTCCTGCGCCTGGATCGCGCCGGCCGACCGCACCGTGTCGGCGACCTCGACGCCGCGCCGGCCGGCCAGTCCCTGGGCATTGAGACGCAGACGGTACGCGTCCTGGCGACTGAGCATGAGATCGGCGGCCATAGGTGCTCAGGCTAAGGCCGTCGACTTGGTAGGCTCACGCTCGTGACCGACTCCCAACGCGACGCCTGGCAGCCCGACCAATACGCCCGCTTCAAGGCGGAGCGCGAGCAGCCGTTCTACGACCTGCTGGACCTGGTGACGCCCATGCCCGGCGGACGGGTCGTCGACCTCGGCTGCGGCACGGGCAAGCTCACGCCGGTGCTGCATGAGCGGACGCAGGCGGCGGAGACGATCGGCGTCGACCGCTCCGACGCGATGCTGGAACAGAGCGCGCAGCACGCCGGCGGCGGAGTGACGTTCGAGCGCGGCGACATCGCCGACTTCTCCGACTCCGGTCTGGACGTGGTCTTCGCCAATGCGTCGATCCAGTGGGTGCCCGACCACGCATCGCTGTTTCCCCGGCTGGCGTCGACGCTCGGGCCGGGCGGACAGCTGGCCGTGCAGATGCCGGCCAACGAGGACCATCCCTCGCACGCGGTCGCCCGCGACGTGGCCCGGCAGGCGCCCCACGCCGGGGCGCTTGGCGGCTTCGTCTACCGACACTCGATCGAATCGCCCGAGTGGTACGCCGAGCAGTTCGCCCGCCTCGGCTTCGCCGAGCAGCACGTCCGCGTCCAGGTCTATCTGCACCGACTGCCCGGCCCCGAGGACGTGATCGAGTGGGTCAAGGGCTCGCTGCTCACCGGCTACCGCGACCGGATGTCGCCGGGCGACTACGAGGCCTTCCTCGCCGACTACCGCGCCCGCCTCCTCTCGCGCCTCCCCGACGAGCGCCCCTTCCTCTACCCCTTCAAGCGCCTCCTCCTCTGGGCCCGGATGCCGTAGGCGTCCTCGGTAGAATGTCCACATGGTTGCCGCACATCCCGGAAGCAAAGCTGAAGAGGTCACAGCGCTGCTCAAGGCGCTGGGGATTGGCCCGGTCGCGCTGCGCCTGCCCCCCGACTGGGAGTTGACGAACGAGAAGCTGCTGGAGCTCTGCAGCCTGAACGAGACCGTGCCGTTTGAGGTGGACGAGACGGGAGCGTTGATCTTGAACATGCCAAGCGGTCCGACGAGCGAATGGGTGATGATCGAGATTGCGTGGCAACTCCGAAGCTGGATCGATACCGACGGCGGCGATCTAGTCTTCGGCTCGAGCGCGCTCTTCGAGTTGCCTGATGGGAATCGTCGCTCACCGGATGTCGCATGGGCCAGCGGCGAACGCCTGGCCGCCATCGACATCTACGACGGCGACGTGTGGTACCTCGCTCCGGACCTCATTGTGGAGATTCGGTCAGTAAACGACGACATCGAACGTCTGCAGGCCAAGATGGACCTCTGGCTGCGCAACGGCGTGCGCCTGGGCTGGCTCGTCGATCCGTTCGAGCAACAAGTCTGGATCCACCGCCCCAACGCCGAGCCGGTCCGCCTCGAACGCCCCAAGGAACTATCCGACGACGAAGTCCTCCCCGGCCTCACTGTCAACCTCCACCGAATCTGGCGACCTGAGTAGACGGCGAGTACCAGCTAGGCATCGAGGGATTGTTGGACGCCCTGTTGGCGCCTCCGACGCGGCGCCTTGCGGAACGTCTGCGGCGCGGCGAAACGCGGATACTCGGGCTGGGCTCCGTCGAGGAGTTCCTCGATGGTCATGATCTGGACCCTCGGGTACCGATTGCCGGGCAGATTCTCCGGCTCGTAGAAGCCCGCGCCGATCGCTTCCTGCCGCATGGGTTCGGTCGGTTCCTCCAGCGTGATGAAGATGCCGACGGCGGCGTCCTCGCGCTCCATGTCGCCCTTGAGCGTCGCGATCATGCCTCGGTTCACGTGCCCGCTCTTGACCTGCACGATGATCCGCTTCGCCTTGCCCGAGTTGTCGTCGAAGAAGTTGATGTAGCCGTCGATCCCCGAGTCGGCGCCCTTCTTGCCCGTCGCCGGCCGCGCGTCGACCAGCCCCAGCGCCCAGTACTCGAACTGGTAGCGCCCGTCATGCTCCGACTCCGTCGCCAGCGCCCGAGCGCTGGCGACATCCTGCGGCAGACCAATCACCGAGTACTCGGACAGCTCGGAGCCGAATGTGTCGTGCAGCCGATGCTTCATCAGCGAGATCGAAACATGCGTCACGTCGATCCCGATCCAGCGTCGTTTGAGCCGCTCGGCGACGGCAACGGCGGTGCCGCAGCCGCAGAACGGATCGAGCACGACATCGTCCTCGTTGCTGCTGGCATTGATGATGCGTTCCAGCAGCGCTTCGGGTTTCTGGGTTGGGTAGCCAAGTCGCTCCCTTGCCCTGGAGTTGATGGGCGGTATGTCCGCCCAAATGTCGTTTACTGCTTCACCGGGTAGCTCATCCAAGAAACGCTTAAGCCGAGGCACTCCGCCAGGAGTGATATAGATCCTTCCTTCGCTTTCGAGCTTGAGCATGTTCTCTTCTGTGAATCGCCAAGGCCTCGTGACTCCGTGGAACTCATAGACTGGCCCACGACCAGCCGGTGGATTGAGGTTGTCCAGGGTAAACAAACGACCTGCTTCGTCCTCGTTCTTGAAGTGGCTCTTGATATAGCTTTCCTTGAATGGAACGCGCTGTTGGTTCCACGTGTACTCTCCCGACTTGCTGTAATACAGGATGCGATCAGTGATTCGTCCAAAACGATTCGAGTCCGAATGGAAGTTGAAGCGTTTCCATGTGATCTCGTTGCGAAAATTCTGCGCACCGAAGACTGAGTCCAAGAGCATCTTCAGGTGGTGACTCGCCGTCGGGTCGCAGTGGAGGTAGATACTGCCGGTCGGCTTAAGAACCCGGTGCAGTTCGGCCAGACGCTGGGCCATCATCGTCAGGTAGGCCATCATGTCGTTCTGACCCAGGAACTCGCGCATCGCCTGGAGCAGCTTGCCCAGCTTGTCCGGGCCCATGGTCACGACCTCCTGGTACGCCCGCTCCGAGTCGATCGTCCAGTGCCAGGTGTCGTCAAACGCCGTTATCTGAGCCGCCGAGTCCTCGCCCGACCGCTCCTTGAACAGCACGTTGTAGGTCGCATTCGAGTTGAACGGAGGGTCGAGGTAGATCAGGTCGACGGACTCGTCGGGGATGTGCTCCCGGAGGACGGAGAGGTTGTCGCCGAAGTAGAGCTGGTTGGTCCAGGGGGTCATTGGGACACTCTACTACCCGATTCCGTCATTCCCGCGCAGGCGGGAATCTCGCCCCCACCCGTTGCCCCGCGCCCCGACGCGGGGCCCGGACCGCGATCTTCGATCGGGGCGCAGCAGCTCCCTTCACCTCACCCCCCCACCCTCTACTCACATCAGGGCAGTGACTGTGATTGGCGCTCCTATCGCATTTTGCCCAAGCCATCTATCGCGCAACAGCGGGTTTATTTGCCGTGCTGTGCCGTTTCGGCTTCAGCGCCTCTGTCGCGGAGCGCCTTCAATCTGCAAAGCGCCCTCTGCGTACAATCCTTGCAATAGCCGCCTAGCCATTGGGCTACTAGCGTGGTTCCATATCAGTTGCCCTAAGTCGTCCAAGAATTGTATCCGTTCTTCTACAGTCAGCAATTCATAGAGCGCGGGGAGAGTGATGTTGTTGTAATAGACGAGATCGTTGAAGTTAGGTGTTTTGGAAGGATCATGGCTAACCATGCTGGAGTGAAGACCTGTGGATCGCAGTCGCTTCGCACGAGACCTTGCCTTCATTTTTCTGCGTAGACGGCCAAGGACTCGCGCCGCTGGCAACGAGACAAGAAGCGTCGCTGACAATCCTGCCACTCCCCAAAACACGGTTGCATCTAAACCAAACATTTGAGCACCCCTCGTTCTCCAAACTGCTCAACTGTGTTCACGATATTGGCTCTTATGTCACCAGAGGCCGAGTTATCAACAGTACCCACAGGAATTCGTTGATAGCCCAGCGGCATTCTGACCATCCCGCAGCGGGAACGTTCCCTGCGTGCAGGAGGCGTGGGGACGAGACGGGCGGTGGTCCGCATTGCGCGCTGCTAGGCAAGGGTGTCGCCGATCGCGTCGGGGAGGACAGGAGGCGGCCTCAGCCTGAGGTGTAGACGACCGAGACAATGTCGTCGAGATCTCTCTTTGCGCGGGCATGGTCCAGGTCGTACATGCGCTGGACGTTGAGCCAGAATCTCGGCGTCTAGTCGGCTGCCGAGAGTGTGGCGCCCGCTCAGTCCCTGTAAACTGGCTCTACAGCGAGCGGAGAGGACTACGGGATGCCGGACGAAGAGAAGCTGTTGACCGTTGGCCAGGCGGTGCGAGGCGGCGGACCGCCGATGGACCCAGAGGAGGCCCGCAAGCTCCGCGAGCGCGTCGCAGGGAGTTGGGAAAAGTACTTCCGCGAGAGTCCGGCGCTCGAGGAGGCCTACAGGCGTTGTGAGGGCTCCCGCTGCTCAGGCGACGACGCCGACGCATAGCCGGTGCGCTATCTCCTTGACAGCGACTGGGTGATCGACGCCCTCAGGGGACGACGGGCCTCCGCCAGGGCGCGGAGTCGGCTCGATCAACTCGCCCCGCACGGCATCGCGATCAGTGTGATTTCCCTGGCCGAGCTGTCGGTCGGCCCGCATCTGGTTGAGCGTTCAGCGCAGTCGCGCACGGAGATGCTCAGTTTCATCGAGGAGTTCACACTGCTCGGCGTCGACGCGACTACCTGCGAAATCTTCGGGAGAGTGAAGGCCAACCTGCAGTTGCGCGGGCAACTCATCGACGACTTCGACACCATGATCGGCGCAACCGCGCTCCAGCACGACCTCACTCTATTGACCAACAACGCCCGCCACTTTGAGCGCATCGACGGTCTCCGGGTCGAGACCCTGTAACTCGTTTGGAGGTACTCTTGCCCGACGGCGAGACCGTCCACAACGCCTTTGTGGATAGGGGATACAGAGCATGAAAGCCACCTATTTCGAGGACACTGACACTCTGCTGATCGTGTTCACTGAAGCGCCCGTAGCGGACACGAGGGATTTGGGTTACGAGAACGTGGTCGACCTCGACTGCGACGGTGGATTGGTCGCCCTGACCATCGAGCACGCCCGCGAGCGCAACGTCATGCCCGAACTCGACATCGAGCAGGTTCCCGCCTGACCGAAGCGCGGTGTGATCCACGTCAATCGAGAACACCGATCCAGCATCTGTAGACGATCCCCTCAAACAGAACTCCCGTGCGATATTATCGACTTCAACCGCCCGCACGCGATTCAGGAAGCCCCACATGACCATCTGGACTTACCTAGACAATCCGGGATCCACCGGGACAAACCCTGTTCTAACCGGGACGGATCTGGACTGAACCGGACAAATCTGGACAAATCTGAACACCTGGAGGCCCAAAACCTAGCAACACACGCCAAATTCTTGGCCCAGGCCTGAAAAATCCGTCCGGAGACCCCAAATTCTGCAGGACTCGGCCGGGGTGGGGGAGCGTCGAGGCCTCGTGTATCCTGAGCGCTGAGGGCTGACGGGAGCTGGCATGGTTTCTCCGACGATTGACACAGGAGGGGCTCCGATCCCTCTGCTCGACCCGGTGACCGACGTTGAGGACGAGCTTCGTTCTCAGTTGCTGGTCTCGACGGTGGACAAGGTGTTCGGCTGGGCCCGGCGGTCGTCGCTGTGGCCGGCGATGTTCGGCCTGGCCTGCTGCGCGATCGAGATGATCGCGACGGCCAACTCGCGCTACGACCTGGCACGGTTCGGGGCCGAGATCTTCCGCGCCTCGCCCCGCCAGGCCGACCTGATGATCGTGGCCGGCACGGTGACCTGGAAGATGGCGCCGCCGGTCCGGCGCATCTACCTGCAGATGGCCGAGCCCAAGTGGGTGATCTCGATGGGCTCCTGCTCCAACATCGGCGGACCGTTCGCACACGGCTACTCGACCCTGCCGGGCGTCAACAACGTCGTCCCGGTCGACGTCTACGTCCCGGGCTGCCCGCCGCGGCCGGAGTCGCTGCTGGCCGGTCTGATGCTGCTGCAGCAGGTGATCGACGATGAGCACGCGCACAACCACCGCAAGCGCCGACCGGAGCCGACCGGCGACTTCTCGCGAATGCTGCCCGAGGGCGACCCGATCCGGGCCGAGCTGGAGTCGCTGTTCCCGCCGTTCCTGACCGCCGACGGTCAGCCGCGCGACAAGTGGACCGGCGCACTGCCGCACGACGAGAACTTCTTCACCAGCCGCTAGCATGCGGGCGATCTAGAGGGACAGCTAGAG
This sequence comes from Dehalococcoidia bacterium, assembly GCA_965204335.1. Lineage (GTDB taxonomy): Bacteria > Chloroflexota > Dehalococcoidia > Bin125 > Bin125 > Bin125. The sequence continues at coordinate 2,888,912 of OZ241982.1, forward strand.
GGACAGGCACATGGTCTTCGGCAAGGGCATCGCCAAGGGACTGATGACCGTGGTCAAGCACGTCCGCAAGCCGGTCGTGACGGTGCAATTCCCCGAGGAAGAGCGCAACATCCCGCCTCGCGCGCGCACGAACCTGGTCTGGTTCGTCGAGCGGTGCACGGGCTGCTCGACCTGCGCGCAGAGCTGCCCCGACGGCTGCATCCTGGTCGACACCGAGCCGCGCGAAGACGGCTCGTTCCTGGTCAACCGTTACGAGATCGATTTCCGCCTCTGCATGTACTGCGGCCTCTGCGCCGAGGCCTGCCCCTACGAGGCAATCCAGGTCGGCGGCTCATACACCAACGTGGTCACGAATCCCAACCGCCTCTACAAGGACAAGGACGACCTGATCGAGCTGGCCAACGAATACCTTGAGCAGCACGACTGGGTCTACCCGAACGGCCAGCAGGCCGTCCAGCAAACCGTCCACCCCGAGGAACGCCGGCAGCACCACTAGCCGGCAGGTCCGGAATCAGCCGTCGTTCCGCCATCGCATCGAAGACCGCTCCGGAGCCTCGGCGCTAGCACCGGAGCTGGGCGAGACGGAGCTCGATCTCCAGGTCGAGACTCTCAACGACCAGAACGTTGGCGGGCTCCTGCTCGGTCGTCGGCGCTGATTCCTCGGGAACGGCGTGGCAACCTTCAACGGCGACCCCGACGACATACTCACCCGGTGCGACGTAGGCGCGGAAGCTGCCGTCCGGCCGGGCAGCGGCGCGGGCTGCAACTTCACCGGTCGAGGCCTGCCGCAGATGAACCCCATAGTCCTGGATGGCTTCGCCGTCTGCATCGACGGTCGATCCGCTGACGAGCTGTCGCAGCGTCGCGCCCTGACTCCGTGAGTTGGCTCGCTGGCAGGTGGCGTTGAGCTCGAACTCGCCCAGGGTCTCGTCGACCAACGTGGCCAGGTCGGGCGCATAGTGCGTCAGGTCGAGCCGGTTGTTCTTGTGCGGGTAGAACCGGCCGACCAACCCGAACCAGGACTGAACGCCGGTGGCCTAGTATTCGGCCGTGTTTCTCCCCGCGTGCGTCCCGTCCCAGGGACCCGCCGAAGCGCCTGACCGGTAAGCCCTGGCCAGGGAACCGCTGAATCCACCGCTGTTGAAGCTGCTCCGGATCGCGAAGTCGATGGCGTGGGCGAACTCATGCACCGCCACGTCGTGGCCCAGATACAGGTCGTCATCGTCGCACAGCAGGTTTTCTTCGGGAATCAGCGTCGGGGTCAGACGATTCGGTCCCAGACCACGCGGGCCTGCAGGACCGAAGGGCTCCAGTTCGATTCGATCTCGATACTGCCGATACGGCGTCAGCTCAAAGGTCTCTTCCGAGCGGCCGACGACGACAATATGGACCCGCTGACGGATCAAGGTCTCGCGGATGTCGGGCCGGTTGACGAGCATCTCGTCGAAGATGGCCGCGGCGCGGAAAAGCGCTTCGTCGGTGACGTTCTCGGTTGCGATGACGGCGATGCCGTCAGCGTCGAGGTATTTGTCGAACGAGGCATACCAGCGGACGTGATTTGGCGGTGGTCCGAGCGGGTAGAGCGCGCGGTCGCCGCTGGGCTGCAGCCACCGTGTTGCCGCAGTAGCGAAGATCCAGAGTCCGTCACCCCGACGTAGTCGATGTTGCGGCTCGAGGCTCGGACGGGAGCCGGCCTGGTAGAGCGCGAGATCGCCGTTCTCCGGGTTCGAATAGCGGGCGTGCGTGAAGGGCTCTCCGATCGAGCGGACCGCCAGGTCGACTGGCGTGCCGCTTGGGCCAGTCCAGGCGACGAGGTTTGGGCCGGGCTTCAGCATGACCCATTCGCCATCGGCAACGGTCGGTTGACTCCACTCGACCGGGTCGTCGCCGGCGATGCGCAGGACCAGGCCCATTCCCGGGCTAATGGTGCGAAGCGAGGACTGAAAGTTGGGAGCGGCAAAGTGGTAGCTGCTCGACTCGGTGTCCCAGGTGTAGATCAGTTCCGCTTGGGGAATCTGGTCGAACAGATCCTGAGAGGAGGCGGTGTACCCGACCCAGCCGATCAGATTGTCTCCGGGTTGCAGGATTCGGAGATTGGGAGAGTGTTGCTCTGCGGCCGCCAGCGCCTGGGTCAGCCACAGGGAGAGCGTCAGGATGCAAGCCAGCGCGGTCAGGCGGAAGACCGACCGACGGCCGGAGTTCTGGCGATTTCCGTAACTGGTGTTTCGCATTGACCTGGCAGCTCATCAACCCGGCCTACTCCTCTGCGAGATTCTAGGCGGCTGATAGACTGAGCGGCGGTTCTGCGTGCCTTGAGCGGGGAGACGTTATGGCGACGATCACGATCAATGGACAGTCGGTTGAGGCCGAGGTTGGCGCTCCGCTGGTCGAGGTCATCAAGAACTCCGGTTTCCCGATCTCCAACCTGTGCTACCTCGACGGGCTGCCGCCGTACGCGGGCTGCCGCACCTGTGCGGTCGAGGTCGAGGGAATGCGCGGGTTGCCGCTGTCCTGCACGACGACCGTGATGGACGGCATGGTCGTGCGCACCGACACGCCGGAGGTCACGGAGATGCGCCAGGAGGTCCTGGCGGTGATCCTGGCCAACCATTCCGATCGCTGTCTGACCTGTCACCGGATCGAGCATTGCCGCACGGGCGAGATCTGCCTGCGCGACAACGAGGTGACGCACCGCTGCGTGACCTGCTCGAAGAACTACCGCTGCGAGTTGCAGACAACGTGCGACGCGGCCGACGTCGGGCGGGCCAACGTCGAACCGTACCTCGACGAGGCGCGGACCTACTACCGCTTCCAGCAGCCGGAGCCGGACCGTGCGAACCCGTTCTTCGAGTTTGACCCGCAGATGTGCATCATCTGCACGCGCTGCGTTCGGGCCTGCGACGACCTGCGGCATACGACGGCGATTACGCTGGCCGGTCGTGGATTCTCGACCATGATCGCTTTCGGCGCGGGCGGTCGGATTGACGAATCGAACTGCGATTTCTGCGGCTCCTGCGTGGACGTCTGCCCGACGGCGACCCTGATGGAAGCTCCGAACAAATGGGTGGCGCGTCCCGACAAGTGGGTGACCACGACCTGCACCGAGTGCTCGATGGGCTGCACGATCCAGATGGGCGTGCGCGACGGCCGCGGCATCCAGGTCCGGCCGGGCAACGGCAACGATGTGTCGCGGTCGCAGATCTGCGTGCGAGGCCGCTTCGGCTACGACCAGACGCGGGACAAGGATCGACTGCGAGCCGCGACGATCGGCCGCGGCGAAGACGCATTCGAGCAGGACGGCGACGCGGTGGCGGCGCATGCCGCGGCAGCGATTGCCGCAATCCTGGACGAGCATGGGCCGTCGGGCGTCGGCATCCTTGGCTCAGGCCAGATGACGCTGGAGGAGCTGTACGCGCTGAAGACGCTGGCGACCCGGCTTGGAGTAGGCAACCTCGATTCGTCGCTTGGGCCGGTGACGGCGGCAATCGGCGATGCGCTGATGGACGCGTTCGGCTCTGAGCATCTGCCGTCCCGGCTGACATCCGTCGAGACCGCCGACCTGGTGATCGCGATCGGCGACGACATTTCCGCCTCGAACAACGTGCTCGGCGTGCGGATCAAGGACGCGGTGGCCAACCACGGCGCCTCGCTGGTCAGTATCTCGTCGCGCCGCAACCCGCTGGCGGACTACGCGGTGGACGACGACCACGCGATTCATCCTGCGGACGGCGACCTGGCCGGGGTCGCGCAGGCGCTGGCGACCAGCGTGGTCAAGGACCTCGAGGTTCGAACCGGCCTGTCGGATATTGAAGGTCTGTCGGACGTGAGTGGATCGAAGGACGGTATTGAGAGCGCCGCGGCGACGATGTTGCGCCGACGCGGCGGCTCTGCGGCGATCGTGGTCGCTCCGTCACGGACGAATGCGGCGCAGGCCGGCGCGCAGGTGCGAGCGGCGGCCAACCTGGCGATCGCGCTGACTGGTCCGGCCGACGCTCCGGCATCGCTGCACGTGTTGCCGCCCGAGTCGAACTCGGTCGGGCTGCGCGACCTCGGCATCGTGCCGGGCGAGGGCGGACTCGACGCGACCGGGATGCTCGACGCCGCCCGCGACGGACGCCTGAAGGCGATGATCGTTGCGCGCGACAATCCGGTCCTGCTGCACGCGGATCGCGCGGCGACGATCGCAGCGCTGGACAATCTGGACGCGCTGATCGTGATCGACGAGGTCGCAACCGAGACCGTCCAGCGCGCGACACACGTCTTGCCCGACGTTTCGGCCTTCGGCAAGGACGGTCATATCGCCAACGCCGACCGTCAGATCCTACGCCTTCGGACGGCGAGCGACGAGCAGCGCAACGCGCGCCCGCTCGGGCGTTGGCTGCGGGATCTCGCCAGGGATTTGCCGGCCGTAGAGACGCCGACGACCAACGAGGAAGGCGAACCGGGCGAACCGATTCCGGCGCCGGCGCAACCGCAAAACGTGCGAGACGCGCAACTGGCGCTGGCCGAGCTCGACAGCCGTTACTCGTCGCTGGCCGAGCCCGGCGCGATTCAGACGCGGATGCCGGTCAACGGCGCGGCCACGCAACGCTTCCTCGCTGTTCCCCCGACGGGCGCGGCAAACGGCGACGGTTCGCTGACCCTGCTCTCCGGCCGCGACCTCTACACGGATCGGCTCAGCGCGGCTCGCGGCGACACCGACGCGGACCTGTTGCACCGCTCCGAGGGCGTGCAGATCAATCCAGCGGACGCGGCATCGCTGGGCATCGAGGATGGATCCAACGTCAGCCTCTCCGCCAATGGCGCACAGATCATCCTGGCGGCGGAGATCACCGAGGACATCCCGGCCGGGGCGGTCTGGACATCGAGCCTGGCCGGGGCGGGCGCCGTCCAGGCGCTCCAGGCGGCGAACGCCGCGCAACTGACGTCGGTGACCGTCGCGGCGAGCGAGGACGCAGCTTCCGCCTGAGGCTTCGTCAGCGGACAAGATTGTTGCGACGTCGATCTCGATCGAGAACGGCAGCGTTCCCGATCGAGATCGAGGACGTGACGATCGCTATACCCTGTTGACATCTTGCACGCGAACACCGTCACAACGCTCCCAACCACGACCTGATTCGCGCAATGGTCATCTTTCCCTATTCATTCGGCGAATCGATCTGCCATGACGTTGCAACACTCCGACCCGCCATTTGCCCCGCCTCGCGGACATCACGTATTCATCGACGGACCATCGATTGACGGCACGCTGGGGCGCGTGATCGGCCAACCGCCGGGGCCCGACACTCGGCCGGATTGGCGACGTCTCGAGTCGTTTGTCAAGCAGAGCTGCGGCCCGGCTCCCTACACGGCGACGTTCGTGTTCTGGGCGCCCGGGCAGCAAGGATTCATGCATTTTCTCCAGTCCTCGGGCTTCATGATCGCGCTCGGCGATCGGTTCGTCCCGGGCCAGAGCTGCGCCGATCTGATTCGGGAGCGGATCGCGAGACTCAACGACGCTGCGCTGCCCGACCAGGAATGGCAAGTCATCGTTGGCACGCACAACGAGGACCTGATCGCCGATCTGCCGCAGCTCGCCGACCAGGCGGATCGGGTCAGCGTGTTCGGATTCACCGAGTTCTTCCCGGATGCGCCCGAACTTGAGCAGCAGATCGACTTCTACGACATCGAGGACGACGCGCAGTTGTTCCGCGCTCCGCTGCCACGGGTCGAGTTCGACGACGCCGAAGACTTCTTCGTCACAGAACCCGCGGCGGCCTTTCAACCGCAGCTGGTCGAGCCGCAGGCGCTGGAGCCGCCGATCGCTCCGCCGACCTTCCGGCGTCTCGAGAGCGAAGGTGTTCGCGACTTCTTCCTGATCGTGGACGGCCGCAGCATCGAGAAGGAACTGGGCGAGATCCTGGGCGAGAAACCGAATCCCGGCACCCGGCCGGACTGGGGCACGGTGCTCGATTTCGCCCGCAGCCGCTCGCAGTCCGCCGACGGCGACGTCAAGGCGCTGTTCGCGCACATCGCTCCCGGTCACGCGGGATTTCGGCGCGCCCTCAAGGACCTGGGCTATACGTCAAGCCCGGTGCGTCCGGACGACTCGCAGCCGATGCGGCCGGTGGTGGAGGAGTTCATCTGCGGGCTGCTGGGCGCGAGAACGCTGAGCGGGGACGCCGGCGAGGCGCCCGACATCATGGTGCTGGGACACGGCCAGGCGATCTTCGAGGCGCTGAGCGGCATCCCCGACCGGGGCCAGCGGCTCTGTGCGCTTGGTTTTCCCGAGCGCATGCCTCCGTCCGAGTTTTATCCGCGGATCGAGCGACTTGACATCGAACGGGACGCGCACGCGTTCGGCGCGGAACTGCCGCGCGAGTTCGGCGTTGACGTGGACGACTTCGATCCGGATGAAGAGCTCTCCAGGCTGTTCTGAGCGCGGCCCCGGAAGACCGGCGGACGGACTAGAGGTCGAACGGCAGGGCGCTGCCGATCGCAAACGTGATCCCGGCGAAGACGACGCCGACAAACACGGAGCGGGCGGCGGAATAGAGCGGGTTGCGGCTGGTCACGAGCGACGTGAACAGTCCGGCGATCGCGAGCGTGACGACGCTGGCCACGACTCCCGCGACGAGCGCCCAGTAGTTGACCGTCCAGTCCGCTGCGTGCCAAAGCAGGAAGGGAACCAGCGGAATTAATGCGCCCAACGAAAACGACAGGAACGAGCTGACAGCGGCCGTCCAGGGATTGGCCAGACCTTCCGGATCGAGCCCCAGCTCTTCGCGCACCATCGTGTCGACCAGCGCGTCGGGCTTCTGCGAGAGTTCGGCGGCGACCTGCTCGGCCAGTTCCTGGGAGAGCCCCTTGGCTCGATAGATGCTGATCAGCTCGCGCCGCTCTTCCCCCGGATCGAGCAGCACTTCGTCGCGCTCCATCGCGATCTGCCGCTGCAGTACCTCGGACTGGCTGCGGACCGAGATGTATTCGCCGCCGGCCATCGAGAACGCGCCGGCCAGCCAGCCGCCGATCCCGGCGACGAGGACGGCCTCGGAGCCGATGGCGACGCCGGCGACGCCGGCGATCAGGGCGAGATTGGAAACGATGCCGTCGTTGAGACCGAACAGCGCGGCGCGAAAGGTCGAGGCGCCCTGCGAGCCGATTCCGGCGTGACCCTCGCCGATCGCCCCGACAGCGCCGAACTGCGGCGCCAGCTCGGCCAGCGTGGCTCGATGTTCGCGTTCCTCTTCGGCCAGTCCGCCCGAGTCGGGGTCGGCGACGTAGCGTTGAATGTCGACGAGTTCCTCGCGGCGCAACTGGGAAATGATGTATCCGAGGCCGAAGATTCGAGCCTCAAAGGCCATCAGCCTCACCCGAAGGGAGGGCCGGTGCCCCTCGACGTACGCGCCCGGCTCGTGGTCGCCGAGCAACGCGATCCAGTGACCGGCGTGTTCGCGTTCGGATTCGGCCATGTTGCGCAAGACCGTCGCCGGTTGCGATTCGCTCAAGCCGGCCAGGCGGTCGTACAGCCAGGCCGCGTCGAGTTCGTCGCCGATCATCTCACGCACACGCTCGATTCGCTCATCCGTGAGCGGCACGTGCGCCTGAGCCACCGGGGGCGGATCCATGGTCGCCATGCGGCCAGTGTATCCCGCTACACCGGGCAATCCTGTCGATGCGCGATGATCAGAACACATAGCAACTGCAACAGAGACCTGTTTCGGAGCCGGCGCCATGCTCAAGTTGGGATTGCCCAAGGGATCGCTCGAAGCGTCCACGTTCGACCTGTTTCGGCGCGCCGGATTCCATGTCTCGGTCCACTCGCGTTCTTACTTCCCCGAGATCGATGACGAGAGCATCAGTTGCACGATGTTTCGTGCGCAGGAGATGGCTCGTTATGTGGAGGACGGCGTGGTTGACGTCGGGATCACCGGGCACGACTGGGTCGTCGAGACGGGCGCCGACGTGGTCGAGGTCGCGGAGATGACGTACAGCAAGGCGACCAGCCGGCCGGCTCGCTGGGTGCTCGCGGTCCCGGCCGAGTCACAGGTCACCCAGATTGAGCAGCTCGAAGGCGGCGTGATCGCCACGGAACTGGTCCGTACGACGCGTCAGTTCTTCGAGCAACGCGGAATCGACGTGCGGGTCGAGTTCAGCTGGGGCGCGACGGAAGTGAAGGCGCGGATCATCGACGCGATCGTCGATGTGACGGAGACCGGATCGTCGCTGCGAGCCAACAACCTGCGGGTGATCGCCGAGGTGCTGGAGAGCACCGCTCGGCTGGTGGCGAACCAGGACGCCTGGGCCGATCCGAGGCGCCGCGAGAAGATCGAAGCGATCAACACACTGCTCCAGGGCGCGATCGCCGCGACCACCAAGGTCGGGCTGAAGCTGAACACGCCCCGTGAGCGGCTGGAGGACGTGCTCGCCATCATTGGCAAATTCGGCGAGCACGCCCCCACCATCAGTCCCCTGATCGACAGCTCATGGGTTGCGCTGGAGATTATTCTCGATGAGCGCCAGGAGCGAGAGATGATCCCCGAACTGCGCCGCGCCGGGGCCAGCGGCCTGGTCAGCTACCCGCTGAACAAGGTCATCTCCTGAGACCTGGCCTCGCTCCAGTTCAGCGCTGGCCAGCCAGGCGTTGACCGGCGCGTCCTCGGGCACGACCCAACGCGAGGTCGAGCTCATGCCGACGCCGTCCGGGACGTAGGTGGCCTGGACGAGTCCGTTGCTCAGACGTCGCGCGTAGATCCGGCCCAGCTCCTCGCCGTCATGGGTGATCGGCGCGGTCCGCAACCACTGGTCGACCGCCGCGCCGACGGGCAACAGTCGTTGCACCGGGAGCGCGCGGTCGCCGTTCGAGAGATCGGCGGCGAACTCGACCCGTCCGTCGCTCAGCACACGGGCCAGCAGACGGTTAGCGGTCACCGCGGGCGGTGCGGGAGGCTCAGTGGCGGCTTCCGGCGCCGGGATGACCGGGTTCGAGTCCAGGTCCAGACCGGACAGCAGCAGATCGTGATCGTCGCTCGCTGCGGAGGCTCCGCAGTAGGCGCGATCCAGCATGTGCCCGTAGATCGGCGACTGCAGGCGCAGCGCGCCGTCGGAGAACGAGAGCGCGCTTGAGTCGACGCCGCAGTCGATGCCGCCAGCGTAGGCGTCGAGGGCGGCGGCCACGCCGGGGTCGCTCCAGCCGCCCTCCGCGTCGCGTTTCATCAACACGAGCAGGGCGGCTTCGATCAGCCGTGCGTCGACCTGTTGCGCGAAGGCAAGCCGGGCGTGGACCTCCAGCGCCTCGTTCGATGAGATCACCCGATCGGGCTCCAGCAGGCTGCTCCAGTCTCTGGCGAACTGCTCAATGCGCAGGGCGGCCGCGCGTCCCGCGAGCACCACAATCCGCTCGGCCATGTCAGCGCTCTGGAACTGCTGTGGGTCGAACCCGGCGTTGAGGAGCGTTTCGTCGTGCGCCGAGTTGAGCGTTTGCAGCAGCACGTCGAGGGTCGGCGCCGAGGCGACCGCGACCTCGGAAATCGGCAGGCCGATCGGTCCGGCGCTCGAACTGAACGAACCGGTCAGCGCCCGCAGCTCGTCGATCGCCGAGCCGAAGCCGGCGACCACCTGCGTCCGAACCCCGGCGGCGTAGATGGCACGGGATGTGATCTCAGGATCAAGCCCCTCGTCGTCGTCGGCAGCATTGCTCGGTTCCGTGTCCTCGTCGGTCGGTTCGTCGTCTTCAGTCGCGAGCGGCGCGACGTCGGTGGTCACGACGCCATCGTCTGCGGCAACGGCGGCCACGCGGTACTCGGCATTGTCGACGCTGACCGTGACGGGATCGAACTCGATTCCGCTGAGCACCATGATCGGACGCGACAGCCAATGACTGGAGAAACTCTCGAAGTCGTCGTTGACGAGGATCACCTGCAACATCACGTCGGTGGGGCCGGCGCGCCACCTGAACAAGCCCTCGAACGGTTGCAGCTGCGGCAATGGCCGGCTTCCGAATGCACTGACCGCATCGCTGGAGTGATAGGACGCGCCGACTCCGAAGAGTTCCGTCTCTCCGTCCGTCGTGTCGATGTTCGGCGTGCGCCAGTCGCTGATGTAGGGCCAACGGACCCTGACCTGGACGCTCGCGTCCGGTAGCGCCGACAGTGGCTCGTCGCCCAGATTGCCGACTCGATAGTTGAGCTCGAAGGGCAACCCGAGCACGACCCGGTCGGGCGCGTCGATCTGCTCCAGCTTGATGATCGGTGCGTCTTCATCCGATGCGATGGTGAGTTCGAACTCGGCCGCAATCAGACCCTTCAGGTCGCGATCTCCCCAGTTCGTCGCCTCGATCGCGTAGACCCCTGCGCCGAGGAACCTCTCGATCCGCGAGTTGAAGCCAACGCCGCCGTCGTCGTCGGATTCGAGCAGGGTCCCGCTCTCGTCCAGCAGATAGACAAACGAGTCGGCCAGCTCTGATGTCAGATCGATCTGAATGCGGCGCGTGTCGGTCAGCTGGAAGCGGTAGCGCTGTCCGGCACGATCGGGGCGGTAGTCGGACTGGCATCCGAAGTGGGACCATTCGCTCGTGACGGCGAGTGTGTCCACGAGCACACCCAGATCGACCACGTCGAGACAGCCCTCGACGACGCGCACGGTGAGCTCGAAGGAGCCACCCTGTCGCCCCGACCAACCGAGGGCGCCGGCTTCGATCTGGTACGTGCCGGCCGAGAGGCCGCGTTCGATGCGGGCGTTGACGCCGCCGCCGGTGTCGTCGTCGGCATCGATCAGCCTGCCGTCCTCGGACTGCAGGTACAGGAGGGTGTCTCGTTCGGACGAACTGAGGTCGATTCGCACTTCGGCCGGTTCGGCCAGGGAGAAGGTGAACAGCCGGCCCGGCCGCCGATCGAGGAATTGCGATCGGTCGCACTCGTCGCCCGACCAGGCGCCGCTCGCGCTCAGGATGTCGGTGAGTTCACCCAGCGATGTCGGCGCGGGACATTCGGCTGAGGTTTCCTGGGCTTGAACGGACTCCCAGCCAGCGAACGCCAAACACAGCAGCAAGAATGTCAACGCGGCCAGAGGCTTATGCATCGGATGATCCAATCGAACTACTTTATGTACAACATGTCCAGCGCACATGGTATCCGCCCTTCGGAAGAAACAACACGACGGGCAACAGGAGCGCCGTTCGTCCGGCGCTCGCAGGCTGGTCCCTGGCTCCCTGAAGCCGGTGTTCTGGAAGGGTCTTCACCTCGGAGGACTACTGATCCTCCGGATCCTCACGATCTTCGGCATCGTCCTCGGCGGGCGGTTCGGGATCCGCGGGCGGCGGCTGGGGGCGGAAGCGCTCGGGCACCAGGTGACGGGGATCATCGTGGAAATCGCTCCGGCAATCGATATGGCCTTCGGCGGTGATGGTGCAGGAGGCCTGGTCGCCGAAGAGGCTGACATAGGCGCCGGAGGCCGCGGCTTCGTCGTCGAGACCGCCCTCGAAGAGGATGGTGAACGGGATCGACCAGGACTGGAACCGGATCAGATCCGGCGGGCAGTACTCGATCTCGGGAGCGATCAGGTCGAGACATGAGTGGAACGTCTGACGGCATTGGATCGAGCCGTCTTCGACGATCGCGCAACCTTGAGCGCCGAGCACGTGGACGTTGCGGAACAGCTGGGTGTACGGCTCGGGCGGGCCGGGCGCAGTGCGAGACAGCGCCGTGCGGCACCGGACATCGCCCTCGGCGGTGACTCCGCAAACGCCGTTGCCGCTGGGCGCGATCCGAACGAAGGGGCCGGCGTCAGAGACGAATCCGTCGATGGTCAGGTCACCCCAGCAGGTGGTGGCGCCTTCAGCGTCGAGGGCGCAGAATTCGCGGCCGGTGTTGATCAATTGGATGAAACCGGCGTCTTCGGGGGCGGGACTCTCGGGCAGGGCCAGGCCCCAGCACGCAATCTCACCCTCGACGCTGCGCGCGCAGGCGTAGTGACGCCAGGGGTGGACGACGACCTGAACCAGGTCGTCGCGCTCGGGAGGCAGGAGTTCGGCGAGGCCGGTCAAATCGAGGTCGGCGTCGGGATCGCGGGCGGTAAAGCTCTCGACGGCCTCATACAACCGGTCATAGCCGGCGCCCCAACAGATGACGGTTGACTCAACGGTGATGGCGCACGCGTCGGTCGGACCGACGCTCAGGTCGGTGAATGCTCCCTGAGGCACATCGTGAACGAGCGGGACGTCGAATCCCCAGCATGAGATCTCGCCGGCGTCGGTGAGGGCGCAGGCGGCGGTCGGGCTGATGGCGATCTGCACGGGGGTCTCGGCGCGGGCGGGAGCAATGAGCAGCCAGGCGAGCAGCACCAGGGCAGAGAGCAGCGGAATGACGCGGATTGCAAGTCGGAGCGGAGGCATGGGCTGATTCTTCGCGATAGTTGGGAGCAAGATAGAGGAGCGAGCATCGGCTGTGGCGGGTCGAGGACGCCTGTCCACAGTCGGCTACGATCGCTGCACGAGACAGCTTGACAGGAACATGCGATGGCACTTCGAACTGCGGCCGAGTACGTCGAGTCACTCCGCGACGGGCGAGAAATCTGGTACCGCGGAGAACGGGTCGACGATGTGACGACGCATCCGACCATCAGCAAAGCGGTCAAACACGCCTGCATCGATTACGAAATGGCCGAGTCGGACGAGTACCGCGACCTCGCCACGTACGAGGAGAATGGCGAGAGCTACTCGGCCTACTACCGAATCCCGCGCAGCACGAGAGATTTGCTCGATCGCTCGAAGCTGATCGAGGCTGCGACCGCCGAAGGCGACACGCTGGTCGTGCTGATCAAGGAGATTGGCACGGACGCGTTGTTTGCTCTGCTGGCCGTGACATCCGAGTTCGAGGATCCTGTCTACTTCGAACGCGCCAACGCGTTCTACGAGCACTGCCGCTCGAACGACCTCTCTCTGGCCGTGGCGCAGACGGACGTCAAGGGCGATCGGATTCGGCGCCCGTCGCAGCAATCCGACCCGGACATGTACCTGCGCGTCGTGGAGCGGCGACCGGACGGAGTCGTCGTGCGCGGCGCGAAGGCTCACACATCGGTCGTGACCAACACGAACGAGGTGATCGTGCTGCCGACTCGGGCGATGGGTCCGGACGAAGAGGACTGGGCAATCGCATTCGCCCTGCCGGTCGACACGCCGAATCTACGCTTCATCGCATCGCCCTTCGGCGACAACGCGACGCATGAAGGCGAGCGACCGATTTCGGCCGTGCGCAAGATGATGGAGACGATCACGATCTTCGACGATGTGTTCGTCCCCAACGATCGCATCTTCCTCGACGGCGACACGGAAGCGGCGGGCAATCTGGCGCTGACGTTCGTCGAGTACCACCGCTTCACGGCGGTTTCGTACAAGCTGCCGCTGATCGACGCGCTGGGCGGCTGTGCGGCGCTCGCGGCGGACTACAACGGGATCATTGGGGTCTCGCATGTACGAGAGAAGTTTGTCGACCTGATCTCGTATGCAGAGACGACTCGCGCGTTGATCGAGAAATCGGCCGAGCGCTGCATCGAAAAGCCGAACGGTCAGGTCGCTCCCGACCCGATGACGGTCAACCTGGCCAAGTCGCATTTCGCGCATGGCTATCACGAGGCGGTGCAACACGTGCAGGAGATTGCCGGCGGCATCCTGGTCACCGGTCCCGGCGACGAGGACTGGGAGACCGAGGAGTTGCGTCCGTTCCTGCAAAAGTACCTGGCCGGGCGGGACGGGGTCGATGGCGAGCAGAGAATGAAGCTGCTCAACTTCATTCGCGACCTGACATCGTCCGACTATGGGGCGTACCAGGAAGTGCTGGCGATCCACGCCGAGGGATCGTTGCAGGCGGAGCGGCTGCAGGTCTTCCGCGCGTTCAACGAGAACGGCAACGCGCGTCGGGTGATGCGGCTCGCCGGTAGAATGGCTGGCGTGAGGTAGGGATGCCGGAACTGCCGCTCTTTCCGCTTCAAATCGTCGTGTTTCCCGGCGAGTCGGTGCCGCTGCACATCTTTGAACCTCGCTACCGTCAACTGGTCAAGGACACGCTCCAAACCGGCGAACCGTTCGGCATCGTTCTGACACGTCGCACTCGACAACAGGCCGGCCCGGAGGATCGCGAGCCGACCCACGAAATCGGTTGCACCGTGCGGATGGAGTCGAATGAAGCGTTTCCCGACGGTCGCTTCAACATCGGCTGTATCGGCGAGCGCCGCTTCCGGATCATCGAGAAGTTGGGCGAACGGCCCTACTGGGTGGCCGAGGTGGAGTATCTCGACGATCCGGCCGACGCGGACTCGGCTGAGGCGTACATCTCATACGACACATCGGCTTCGCTCTACCGGGAGCACCTCGGACTCGCCCTGGCCCTGCAAAACTCCTGGCAGCGCACGTATCGCCTGCCGAGACGTCCCAATCCACTGGTCAATCACATCGCCTCGAGCATCGAAGCGCCGGCCTCGGTCAAGCAGGAGATCCTCAAGTCCGAGTCGACGGTGGAGCAACTCAATCTGCTCAGCCGGATCCTCAGGGCGTCAAACCGTCAACTCATGGATCGTGTCAGCCTGCATCACAAGCAGCGCTACGAGGGTCTCGGCGTCGGGAACTGAGCGACGGCTCTACTCCGTCAGCGGAGCCAGGATCTCCACCAGTTCCGCAACACTCTCGATGTCGGCGGCAATTGCGTGGGCATTCAGGAACCGTGCCCGACGATAGTAGTTGCCGTGCAGATCGTTCGCGATCGCTCGCAGCGGGCGAATCTGGTCATTGCCGGTCAGCTGCCAGGCATTGTTCAGAACGTGGCTGAAGTCTCGGTGTCTGTCATACTCCCAGCCTTGCGCTGCCGCTACAGCCTTGGCCATGTGCGCAGCGGCGCCCCAGGCCTTCTCGGAGGCCTGATGCAAATCACCGGCGGCCACGTACTCTCGAGCCCGCTCCAGGAACTGCAGCGACTGCTGCGCGAAGTCTTCCACTTCAGCTCGATCTGCTGTCGTCATTGCATCGCCTCTCGCAGTTTCCGGCAGTTCCATCCTATCCGTGCCAACTTACAGAGCGGTGATGCCGTTCTGGCGGATGTGACGGGTGACGGTCAGGCGCAGCAGTTCGGTTGGGCCTTCTGCGATTCTCAGGGAGCGGCTCGTGCGGTAGAGGCGCTCCAGCGGATGTCCCCGGAGCAGCGCCTGGGGTCCGTGGAGCTGGATGGCGCGGTCGACCGTCCGGTGCAGACACTCGGAAGCGAGCCACTTGGCTGCGGCAACCTGCGTGCCGGCGGTGGGCTCGTCGGCCTCACGAGCGCCGGCGGCCTGGTACAGCGCGGTTCTCGCGGAGAACGTGTCGGCCGCCATGTCGGCGAAGATCGCCTGGACCTGCTGCTGCTCGGCCAGCGGTTGGCCGCTGCGATGCGGTCCCTCGATTCGCTCAAGCGTGGTGCGCAACACCCAACGCGACCAACCGACACAATCCGCCGCCACGCCGAGGCGCATGCGATCGATGTTTTGCAGCGCGCGGGGCAGCCCGTCGCCGACGCTGCCCAGCAATCTCGATGCGGGCACGGCGACGGACTCGAAGTTGAATGGCGAGTGCGTGCTGCCGTCGATCGACGCGCCCAGCTCGCCCTCGGTCACGCCTTCCGCCTCCCGGTCGACGACCAGCAGTGCCGTTCCCTCGTCCGGCACGTTGGCGACCACGACGAGCCAGTCGGAAGCCGCGCCTCCGGTGACGAACCCCTTCGATCCGGTGACGAGGAAGCCGTCTGAGCCGTCATCGAGCGTGGCGCGCAGCGCCTGGGTCGGCTGGCGTGTGCCGTCGGGTCGCAGAGCCTCGGTGAAGGCGAATGCGGCGGTTCGCTCGCCGCGCAGTACCGGGAGGTACAGCTCCTCACGCTGAGCATCGTTGTCGGCGAAGCGCATGACGCCCGGGCCGGAACCGAGCGCTCGAGCGGCGATCGGGTTGCCGCTCAACGAAAGCGCCTCGTGTGCGGCCGTGATCGTCCGGGGTCCGGCGCCGAGACCGCCGTCGGCTTGGGGAACGGCCAGCTGGTAGAAACCGGCGGCATCGGAGCGTCTGGCGATCTCGCGGCGCAGTTCGGGCGACGCTGATTCGGGATCCTCGCCGGTCGTGATCGGGTCGATCTCGTGCTGGACGAAACTCAGCAGTCGGGACTGGAGGTCGGCGAGGTCGGCAGGCAACTCGAAATGCATCTGTGCGGCTCCGGTATCCGGTTGGCGGGATTCTGCTCCCCTGTGGGCATCGCTAATCGCTCATCTGCGCCAGTTCAAACTCGCGCAGGTCCGGGGTTCGGGCATGCGTCAGGGCGACTCCGAGGAGTCGCGCGGAGCCCAGCATCAGGCGCGCCTGCACGAGATCGGAGTCGGACGCATCGGCTCGGGCGAGCAGGATCACTCCGGCGGCCGATTCGGCAACGGCGAGCGTCGAGTCGTCCGCAAGCGCGTCGGTTAGCAACAGGACATAGCCGTCTGGAGTTCGAACGCGGTTTGCGGCACGCACGATCAGCTCCGAACGACGCACGGACGACCACGACGCGCCGACCAACCAGGACGGCGGCGTGGAATAGGCAAGCTCGAATGCGGGGAGTCGGCTGTCCAGCCAGATCACCGGCCGGCCTCGCGCCGCGAGCGTGCGAGCGGTTCGAATCAAGGTGGCGGTGACCCTCGACTGATCGTCAAGCGGCACCAGCGCCACGATGCCGGACACTGAATTGATCGCGTTGGCGAGCATGACCGCTTCGTCCTTGGTTCCACGCTCCTGGGTCGCGCTGACCAGCGTGCCGGAGGATTGATTGGATCCCTCGCCCGCCGCATGTTCCGCTTCGGCGGAGATCACCGCCAGCGGCCTGAGTCCGATCCGCCCGAGCCGACCCAGGGTCGAGGCCGGACCGCTCGATCTGCGGGCGATGCCCCAGGCCAACGCGAGGCCGCCGGCCAGTCCGATGGCGGAGGCCCAGGCCGCGGCCCACTCGGTCGCCGGTGCGACTTTCCTGGCGCCGGGCCGGACCAGTCCGAGCACATCCAGGCCCGCCTCGTCGCCGTAGCGGATGTACGCCTCGTTGACGGCGGCGTGCGCCAGCGATATGGCGAGTGACTCGGCGTCCGCCTGTCGCGGTGCGCGCACGGTGACGCGGATCAAGGTGTCGGTCAGTTCGACCGCGACCGCGTCAAGCTCCGGCGGTCCGTCTTCGGTCGCCATCATGCCCGACGAGGCGGCGTCCTGCACGGCGGGATCGAGCAGGAGCTCGGCGTACTCTGAAGCGCTGGGACCTCCGCGGGCCCAGAGATGGACATCGGCGTCCCACGCGGAGGCGACGCTCTGCGCCGCGAGCACGGCGATGACCGCGGCCAACGCCGCCATCACGAGCGGCAGCCACCAGGCGAACCCGTCACTCAATCCACGCGTCTTCGGCACAATCCGAGTGTATCCGGGAGGTGAGCGGACATCGCTGGTTGACGGCGACGCCATGATGTCAAACGGGATTACGTTCGCTTGAGGCAGGGCTCGCTCAAGTAATCTCGTGCCATGCAGCGCGGCCTCTCACTCCTTTGCCTCGCCGTCCTCGTAGCGGCGGCTGTTTCGTTGTTTGCCCAGTCGGCGTGGGCGGCCGAGGGACGCGTGCATCTCGATGTGCGAGTTGACCCCGCGGGACCGGAGACCGAGCGGCTCCTGAGCGAAGCCGGTCTGGAGATCGAATTGGCCGTTCCCGAGCTCGGTCGCTGGCAGGGTTGGATGGCGCCGGATCGCGTCGACGCGTTGTTGGAAGTCAATGGAGTCGTGTCCGCTCGGCGCCCGCTCTACGCGAGCTTCTCCGCAGGCAGCGCCCTGACGGAGGGCGACGAGGCGCTCAACGCTTCGATTGCGCGTACGCGATTCAACGTCGACGGGTCCGATATTCGGATCGCCGTGATCTCGGACGGAATCAGGGGTCTCGAGCAGGCGCAGCGGGCCGGTGAGGCACCCACACTGGCGGATGCCTGGCCAGAGGACGACGAAACGCTCAACCGCGGCCAGGAAGGAACCGCGATGATCGAGATCGTCCACGACATTGCGCCGGGCGCCGAGATCTCATTCGGGTCGGTCGCGACTGATCTCGAGCACATCGCAGCGGTGAACTACTTCGCGGCGCGCGTCGACATCATCGTCGACGATGTGTCGTTCTTCTATCCGGCCAATCAACGCAGCGACGTGTCAACGAACACGTCGAACGCACTGCAACATCCGCACTGGCCGTTGCGCCTCTACGTCACCGCGGCCGGCAACTGGGCCGAATCTCACTGGGCCGGCGACTGGCGGCCTGGTGTGGAGGGCAGCCGGCTCGGCTTGCCCCACCCGGGTGTGGTCCAGCAGTTCAATGGCGCGACCGGAGCGCGGACGCTCTATGGCGCAGGCAACGGATTCCAGATTGAGCCCGGAGAGAGCATCCGACTCATCCTGTTCTGGAACGACGAGTGGGGTCGATCGACGAACGACTACGACCTCTACCTGATGTCCGGCATCGGAACGGTGCTGGCCTCGAGCGAAATCCGGCAAGGCGTCGGCCCGGACAGTCACTACCCGCGAGAGTTCTTCGACTACGAGCACGAGGGGGAGGCGACAGAAGTCTTCGCGGTCATTCAGAATCACAACGACGACGCCGGGTCCGTCCAATTCGACCTGTTCGCCGTCAACTTTGCCGGAGACAATCCGCGCTTGCATCACCGGACGGCCGAGGGCAGCATGCTCGCCCAGGCCGACGCCCACGGGGCGCTGACGGTCGGCGCGGTGAACGTCGGTCGCAGCATGGTCGCTCCGTATTCAAGCCGAGGGCCGACCGCCAACGGAGCCTCCAAGCCTGAAATCGCCGCCGTCGACGGCGTGACGGTCTCCGACACGACCCGCTTCGCCCCGCGCTTTTCGGGCTCCTCGGCGGCGGCGCCTCACGTGGCCGGCGTGGCGGCGCTGTTGCTGGAGGCTCAGCCGGCATTACTGGCGCGCGACGGCGGCAACGCCAACCTTGAGCGCCAACTGATCCGCGACATCTTGATCCGCACGGCCAGCGACATTCCACCCGCCGGACCCGATCCGGCCTCGGGCGCGGGTCTGATCAACGCGGACGCGGCACTGGACGCCGCGATTGAGAGGGCAACGGTCGTGACATCGGCCGCCGACAGTGGTCCCGGGACGCTCAGAGAAGCCCTGTCGAGCGGCGCCGAAATCATCCTCTTTCAGGCCGCTCAATCGAACCAAACCATCGTCCTGGAATCTCCACTTCCGGCCGTTCCGCCGGGCACCATCGTGGACGGCACTGACTGGAGCATCGATGCCTCGGGCGTCGACGTCGGTCTGGACCTCGGCGACGGCGCCGAGCTATGGGGGCTGACGGTCTACGGCGCGAACGATGTTGCGATCCTGCTCAGCGGGAAGGACACTCGCGTCTCGAAGGTCGAGGCGCGTTACAACCGCGTCGGCATTCGGGTCGCCGGCCGGAACGCGCAGATCGAAGGATCCAGCGTCCTGAACAGCTCCGCGAACGGGATCGAGGTGCGTCCTGCCGCATCGGTTTCGATTTCGGCCAGCACGATCGAACGGAACCGCGGACCGGGCGTGAGCATCGATCCGGCTGCGGGCGACGTTCTGATCGGGCCGGGCGCGGAACCACCTGTCCTGACTCACGTCAGCGCGAACTGGCCGCCGATCGGACCGATCTCGTCCGCAGCGATCGAGCCGCGGTCCGGTCGTTCGCACAACGTGGCGGGAACGGTCAGTATCGGCGGCTTGCCCGCGCCGAGCGGTACCACCGTCGACATCTACCTCGACCGACGGCTGGCGGCATCGCTCGGCGTCGACGACCAGTCTCGCTTCAATGCCACGGTGACGGGTCCGGGGACCGAACTGCGGTTCGCCGTCAACCAGGTGGCGATCGCGCGGCGGCTCAACTTTGAGGCCGGCGCGAACTCAAGCGTGATCCTGCGAGCCGTGACGCCGTCGATGCTCGTCTCGTCGAACGGGAGCGACGACCACTCAATGGGCGCCAACCTGATCCGCGAAAACCAGGTGGGCATTGAGATCCCCGGGGTGCCGGCAGGACAACTGGGGCGAAGATTCGTGTGGGGCAACCGCATGCAGGGCAATCGATCCAACATCTCCTCGACGGTCAGCGCACCGCTGATCGAGGCGTACAACTGGAGCGCCGCCGGATTCAACGTGTCGGGGATGGCGCCGGGGGCGGCAGTGGTGCACCTGTACGCCGGGCCGCCCGGCGATCGACGGTTTGTGGCCGCGACGAGCGCCGTCGACGGCCGCTTCCGCTTCGCGGACGTCGGGGTCGACGCACTGGCATCGGAGTTCTCGGTGATTGGACACACCGCGTCGGGGCATGCCAGCGCCGAGAGCGAGATTCTTCGAATGTCCCCGATGGGCAAGATCACCAGCATCACCCCGGATCGCGGATACATCGAAGGCGGCGAGTCGGTCATGATCTGCGGCGCCGGTTTGGCGACCGACGCAACGGCGCCCAGGGTCTGGTTCGGCAATCAGCAGGCGCGTGTGGCCTTCTGGTCGGAGCAATGCGTGACCGTCACGACGCCGCCTGCGGCCGCGGGCCGCACGGACATCGCGTTGCTGCTCGCCGGCGAGCGCCCGATCCTGGCTGAGGATGCCTTCGAGTACCGCGCCGAGCGCATCGTCCGGCTGCGCCAGGGCTGGAACTTCGTCACCTGGAGCGGGCCGACGACGCGAGTCACCAACGCGCTCGCTCCGCTGGCCGGAGCGACCCTCCGCGTTTACTCGTGGGACTCAATCCAGCAGCAGTGGCGACTGTTCTCCACGAGCCTGCCTCCCCGCCTGAACACGCTCCGCACGATCAGCCACGACCAACCGCTGTGGATTCACCTTGACTCGGCCGATGTCGATTGGCTTCAGCCGTCGCCCGACTAGGGTGGGCCGACCAGTCGCTATCATCGAATCGATTCGCACCACGAATGCTCCGCACTCGAGAGGACGCCCAGATGGCCATCACCAAGTACGAGGATCCGAAAGCCGGCGTTGACCTGGGTTCGGCGACCGTGATCGTCGACGAGACAGCGCTGAGCGACTACTTCGAAGGGCTTGAGTTGGAGCGACCCTCGGAACTCACCAGCGCGCCCTCGATGGTCGCCGCCAACGCGGATCTCTCGACGCGCATGCACTACGCCAACGACTTCGGCAACCTGTGGCTGCGCCAGGAGTGGGACTTCCGCCGACCGCTGCAGCCGGGCGGAAGCTACGAGGCTTCCTGCAAGTCGATCGACGTCTACGACCGCCGCGACCGCAGCGTGATCCTGACGGAAACCGTGGTCAGGGACGAGGCCGGCAACGTCGCGGTGGCGATGCGGCATCACCAGTCGTTCGTGCTCTACCAGAGTGAGGGGCACGTCACACTGCGCGACCCGTCGAAGAAAGAGGGTGCCAGGACGTATGCGCTGCCTGAGGGCGAGGCGTTCGGTCCGCTGGTCCGGACCATTTCCCTGGAGATGTGCGGCTCGTTCTTCCACGGCGACCGCAACTATCACACCGACAAGGAAGCGTCCGAGGAACTCGGCTTCACCGATGTCGTCGTCGGCGGCAAGATGACGATGTCGCTGATCGGCGAACTGCTCGACCAGAGGTTCGGTGAGGCCTGGAAGTCATCGGGCAAGTTGCTGGTCAAGTTCGCCAACATCGTCTGGCCCAACGAAACCGTCTCGGTCAAGGGCGTGCTGCAAGGCGCCAACGAGGACGACCCCGAGCGGCGAAACGTCGCCTGCTGGGTTGAGAAGGACAACGGCGTCATCGCCGTGGTCGCCGAGGGCAGCCTGAAGCTCTAATCCGTTCACGGCAGGGAAGCGGCGATGCCTGCCGATATCACCGTCTTCGTACCGATCGGCATGAGGCCGTTGACTGACGGTCGGCGCGTCGTGTCCGCGACGGGCCGCACAATCGCTGAAGTGGTCGACGATCTGGAATCGAACTACCCGGGATTTCACGAGTCGCTGGTCGAGGGCAAGCGTCTGAAGCGGGGCTTGACGATCGCGGTCAACAGTGTCGAGCAGCCGCTGGGCTTGTTGGCCAAGGTGCCCGAGGGAGCCGAGGTCCACATCCTCCCGGCAATGGCGGGCGGCTAAAGGACAACGATCAGAATCCAGATCACGCC
Organism: Dehalococcoidia bacterium; assembly: GCA_965204335.1. Classification (GTDB taxonomy): domain Bacteria; phylum Chloroflexota; class Dehalococcoidia; order Bin125; family Bin125; genus Bin125. Next base: position 2,911,063 of record OZ241982.1, read on the forward strand.
GACGGCGACCGCTAACGCCCCAATGAAAATGGCCGTTTGGCGGTTGACTCGTCGCTCGGCTGCCGCCTGAGCTTGTGCGAATCTCGCTTCGAACCTGGCGTCCTGTTCTCGGAACCTGGCGTCGATTCGGTCGAACCGCGCATCGATTCGCTCCTCAAGCGTCTCGAGCCGTTCCGTCGTGACCACATTCTCGCTCAATGCCTCGTCGAGGTCGGTCGCCAACTCGAGACCCTTGGCCTCATCGGTCACTTCCGCCTTGACAAGGGCGTCGCGGACACGTCGGACGCTGATGATCGCCATGGATATCTCCTGCAGTCAGTCTATGGCAAGGTAGCCAGAGCGTTGACCTGCCCAACACCACCGAGTTTCGAGAGGGAATATCCTGTCTGCGACAGCCATCCGAGCCAGGAGGAGCCATCGATGACTACCGAGACCAAGCCTGCTTACAACGTCGTCGGGAGCCGACCGCTGCGCCCGGACGGCGTCGACAAAGTTACCGGACGAGCGCGGTATGGGGCCGACATCAACCTGCCGGACATGCTCTACGGCCGCCTCTTGCGCTCGCCCCACGCGCATGCCCGGATCGTCAGCATCGACACGTCGCGGGCCAAGGCGCTGGACGGCGTGAAGTGCGTGATCACGCACGATGACCTGCCCGGCGCGACCGATGAGATCGTCGACCTGGGCGAGAGCGTATCGCCCTACAAGTGGGTGCTGCAGAACGTGCTGGCCTCGGACAAGGCGCTCTACCAGGGCCACGCCGTGGCGGCGGTCTGCGCGACCGATCCGCACATCGCCGAGGACGCGCTCGACCTGATCGATGTCGAGTACGAGGTGCTGCCGCCGGTGCTCACGGTCCACGACGCCATGGCCGAGGGCGCTCCGATCCTGCATGACGGTATGAAGACCGTGGAGATGGTCGCCCGGTTCGTCGCCGGCGAGGGTCGGGGAGAACGCGAGACGAACATCGCGTCGCAGTTGGAGTTCGAGAAGGGCGACCCGGCGTCGGGCTTCGACGAGGCGGACATCATCCTGGAAGGCGAGTTCGAGACGGCCGCCGCGCACCAGGGTTACATCGAGCCGCAGAATGGAACCGCGCACTGGAACTCGGACGGCACCCTGACGGTCTGGGTCTCGACCCAGGGGCCGTTTGCCGTTCGGGCGACGGTCAGCAAGATGCTCGACATCCCGCTGGCCAACGTCAAGGTGATTCCGATGGAGATCGGCGGCGGCTTCGGCGGCAAGCTGCCGGCCTACATGGAACCGACCGCCGCGGTGATGTCGAGAATGACCGGTCGCCCGGTCAAGATGTACATGAACCGGGAAGAGGTACTGATTGGGACGGGGCCGACCTCGGCGACCTACGTGCGATGCAAGATCGGTGCGAAGGATGACGGCACGATCGTCGCGGCGGAGGCCACGCTGGCCTACGAAGCCGGCGCGTTCCCGGGCTCGCCCGTCGGCGCGGGCGCGACCTGCATGTTCGCCTCCTACGAGATTCCGCACATCTACACGAACGCGCTCGACGTGGTCACCAACAAGCCGAAGTGTCAGGCATACCGGGCGCCCGGCTCGCCGCAGGGTACGTTCGCGGTTGAGTCGTTGATCGATCAGCTCGCGGAGCGACTCGAACGCGACCCGATGGAACTGCGGGCGCAGAACTCGGCCCACGAGGGCACCAGACGCGCGGACGGCGTCGTGCTGCCGAAGATCGGCGCCGAGGAGACGATGCAGGCCGCGATCGACTCGCCCCACTACCGCTCCGAGATTGGAATCGACGAGGACGGCCGGCTGCTGGGCCGGGGAGTCTCGATGGGCTTCTGGACCAACGCCGGCATGGAATCGGCGGCCTATGCATCGGTCAACGAAGACGGCACGGTCAACCTGTCGGTCGGTTCGGTCGACATCGGCGGTCAGCGCGCCGGACTGGCGATGCAGTTCGCCGAGACCATGGGAATCGCATACGACCTGGTCCGACCCCAGGTCGTCGACACCGACTCGATCGGATTCACCCACGTGACCGGTGGCTCGCGGGTGGCCTACGCGACCGGCATCGCCGTGCACGAGGCGGCGATGGACGTCCGTGAGCAGATGGAATCAAGGGCCGCGATGATCTGGGACGTCGACGCAGACTCGGTCTCCTACGAGGACGGCATGATCAGCGGACCCGACGGCCGGCAGTTCACGTTCGAGGAGCTGTGTGGACGAATGCCATCGACCGGCGGTCAGATCCAGGGCCAGGCGGACGTGCTGCCGACCCAGCCCGGCCCGGCCTACGGTTGCCACATCGTTGACGTCGCGGTTGACCGAGACACGGGGAAGGTCGACATCCTGCGCTACTCGGCCGTACAGGACGTCGGCACGGCGATTCACCCGTCATACGTTGAGGGGCAGGTCCAGGGCGGCGTGGCGCAGGGCGCCGGTATGGCCCTGACCGAGGAGTACGTTTACTCGCCCGAAGGTCGGATGACGAACGCCAGCCTGCTCGACTACCGCATGCCGACGGCGCTCGACCTGCCGGAGATCGAAACGATCCTGGTCGAGGTGCCGAACCCGAGTCATCCTTACGGAGTGCGCGGAGTGGGCGAGGTGCCGATCGTCCCGCCACTGGCCGCCATCGCCAACGCGATCTACGACGCCACCGGGATTCGAATGAACTCACTCCCGGCGAGCCCGACCAAGCTCCTCGATCGGCTCCTGGACGACTAGGCGCTCGACTGCCGGAGAGTTCCTCGGGGGCGGCCTGCAGGTCGCCCCCGACTGTCTACGCGGCGTACTCGCGGGCGAGGTTGTCGAGCAGGTCGATCATCAGGCCTGGGGCCGAGAAGAAGGGGGAGTGGTCGGTGGCCCACTCGACGACGCGATCGGCTCGGCGGGCGAGGGTTCGCTGACCCTCGGCGAGCAGGGCCTGATCTTCCGTGCAGACGACGTAGGTCGTGGTGATCTGGCTCCACGCCGTGTCGCGCGGCACGTCTCCGAGCGGGATCGCGGCTTCGTCCCGCACCAGCTCGCTCATGGCCCGCTCGTAGTCTTCATCAGAGCACTGGCCGTAGAAGATCGGTCGAATCAGGTCCTCCTGGACCGTGGTGGAGCCGTCTTCTCCGGGCTGGATGGCGCCGACGAGCACCGGATTGGCGAAGTTGTCGGGCATTGTTCCATCGGTGTCGGGCATGATCGCGGTCAGGTAGACGAGATGCTTGACGTCGTCGTTGCCCAGCGGCGCGGTGGTCAGCGAGACGCCGCCGAACGAGTGTCCGAGGACGACAACCGGTCCATCAACCTGGTCGAGCGCGGCGCGAACGATCGCTTCATTCTCGGCCGAGTCGGTGACGCCGCGAAGCGTTCCACTCGGTTCGTGCATGCGGCGGCGCTCGACGGCGACGACGGGCACGCCGCGGGCTTCAAGACCGGCGACGACCTTGTCGAAGCACCAGGGTCCATGCCAGGCGCCGTGAATCAGGACAACAGTGGCGGGGGACGTTCCGGAAGTGGTCATGTGGTCTGCTCCGATCGGGCATCAGTCGGGACGAGCCGTCGGGCAGCAGGCTAGCGGATGGTCGGAGCGGCCGGATTTGAACCGGCGACCTCTTGACCCCCAGTCAAGTGCGCTACCAAACTGCGCCACGCTCCGACGAGGGCCAGCGTATCACTGCCGCCGGGCCCTGCCTGGCCTCCGGCGGTGTTCTCCAAAGGGAACACGCCCGTTCAATATAGAGAACAGCAGTTCGTCGGTTGCACTAGACTGGGGACATGGCGCTCGACAGGCTTCGATTCCACAACATCCTCGTCCAGGAGATGGATGCTCCCTCTGACTCGGCGGCGACGCTGGCGGAGGTTGTTGACGACGGCATCACGGAGGGGGTCTCGAACCTCGCGACCAAGAAGGACCTTGAGGTGTTGCGGCTGACGTTTCTTGCTGAAATGCAGAGTCGTTTCAACTCTCACCTGCGTTGGGTCATCGCGATGTGGGGTTCTGCAATCGCCGCGATCGTTGCTCTCGCCGTCGCAATCATCTTGCGTGGAAGCTGATCATTCTTCGCTGGGCCGTTTGAGCATCATCCCCGTCCTTCGACACTTGACGACCAGCTCGCCCCGTTGATTGATTCCTCGATGCTCAAAGATCACGATTCCTCGATCGGGACGGCTTCGCGACTCGCGGCGGTCGATCACCTCGGTTTCGCAGGTGATCGTGTCTCCGATGAAGACGGGATTGGGGAACGTCGTCTCGTCGAATCCCAGGTTCCCCAGTGTCGTGCCGAGCGTGGTGTCGGCGACGCTGAGTCCGACGGCGAGCCCGAGCGTGAAGATGCTGTTCACGATCCGCTGACCGAACTGGGTGCCGGCGGCGAACTCGGCGTCGAGATGCAGGGGCTGCGAGTTGTGGGTCAGCGCCGTGAACAGCAGATTGTCCGCTTCGGTCACGGTGCGCGAGGGCTCGTGCCTAATCACGAGTCCGGGTTCAAGCTCCTCGAACCACAGGCCAGCCACTAGACAGCTCCCAACTAGGCGAAGCGCGCCATGTCGTCGGCGGCGTACTGGGCGACGGCGTGGTCGGCGGTTGCGGTTACTTCCAGTCGCTGCAGCAACTCGGGAAGCTGTGCGGCCGGGATGGCGCAGGTCATCTCGGCGTTGGGCATCTCGGTCCGCACTCTCGAGAGCTGGCAACCGACCGACGCCGCCATCTCGCCGGCCTTGGCGATCGCGATGATGTGACACTGAGGCTTGCCTTCGATCCGCAGCGAGGGGAAGGCGTCGTGGAGGACCATGAGCTGGCGGCCGGTGATCCGCAGCAGGACCACGTCCGGGTCGGTCGGGGAGTCGCCGAGGGGTCCGTAGACGACCTCTTCCGGTTTCTCCTCGACGACCGGGATCGCCATTGCGGCTTCGGGGGTCACCCAGCCGGATTCGAGGAGGGCCCCGACGTCGCCGCTCTCAAGCACATCACCCAGTTCGAGGAATCCGTGTGTGACCGAGCCGACCGAGCAGTTGCGGTGGTCGGCGGCGACGGTCGAGAAGGTCTGATCGGCGGCGTGGATCCAGAAGACGCACCCGGCGGGAACGCGGCCGGTGCGCCCGTCGTCGGCCGGTTCCGGCATTGGATTGTCGAATCCGGCGACGCCGGAGGCGGAGTCGTGGAAGGTGATCGCGAGCGGCTTGTTGGCCAGTCCCAGTACGCTCTGGAGTTGAGTTGAGAGGTCGGTCCAGTCCGTCATTTGTCGTTGCCTTCTGTTTCTAGATCCGGCGCTGCGTCATTGCCATGGGTGTAATGCGCCGCCGCCGCAGCGGGCGAGCGAAACGCGTCGCGCAACGTCGGCATGATGCTACGCCAGTGCTGGGTGGCCATCAATGCCGTGATGATGAGATAGATGATGCCGAACACGATTCGCGGCGTGTTGTCCTCCTGGAAGAAGAACTGCGTAATCAATTGCGCCAGGAACAGGCTGATCAACGCGAATCCGGCGCGCGCGGTGAGTTGGCGATCGATAATCAACATCACACCGAAGGCTGATTGCGCTGCGGTGATGAAGACCTCCGCACGCTGCACGTCGCTGGAGGCGATCCCCTCGATGACGCCGCCGCCGGCGATGAACGCGATCGGAATCGACGCGATCAGCAGCGTCCATTGATTGACCTTGCTGGAGATCAGCATGTTGACGCCGAGTCCGGCCGAGCCCCGCCAGACGAGGTAGAGCGCGGCCAGGAACTCGGGCGACTCCGAGGCCAGCGGAGCGATCCACTGGATCACGAAGAACTCGCCGATGCCGACGTCGCGGCCGATCTGTTCCAGACCGTGGACGAAGGGCTCGGCCGACAGGGCGATCACGACCGCGGAGTAGACGATCAGAAACGTGACCACCGCTCTTCGCTGAGCGGTCGGCAGGTTGCCGACCCGCGCTGCCGGCCCTTCGAGTTCCGGCGACTGGACGGGTGAGCGCGTGAGACGCAGGACGTACCAGAAGAAGAGCAGTCCGAGGACGATCGTGTCTTCAATGGCGAGACGACCCTTGGCGACGATGATGAACGAGTACACCGTCGCGACGGCGAGGATGCCGATGTCGAGGCCGATCCCACCGGGCAGATGTAGCAGCGGCTCGTCGGGGTCTCGTTCCTGGCGGCGCAGGTAGCGCCGGATGCTTCGGCCGGCCGTCACGACGATCTTGCGCGGACCGCCTCGCTTCCAGGCGAACAGGAAGATCACGGTCGCCCAGCCGACGCCGAGCAAGAGCCGGTTGGCGCCGGTCATGTTGGCCAGCGCCAGTTCGCGCTTGCACTCCGGCTGGCCGGCGGCGCCGCAGAGCGCGAGATCCTCGCCGCCCGCCTCGAAGGCGAGCAGCAGGTCGACGGCGTACTCGGGCAGCACCGCGATGAACGCGATCAAGGCAACCGAGAGGGCCGCCGGGATGTCGTGCTGCGCCGCCTCGGCGCCGGTCGAGATCAGGAACGCGGCGGAGAGGATACCCAACCCGAAGATCGTGACCTCGAGTTCGGTATCGAGGTGAATCCCGCCGATACGAAAAATCAGCGCCGGCAATCCGATCAGCGCGGCGCCGATCAGCAGGGTCCAGGCGGATCGAAGTTGCACCACGTCAGCGTATCCAGCAATGCGGCAACGGTCAGCGACGGACGCTACTCGGCTCACGGTGGGTCATGAGGATGGATGCGATGGGGTGGGCGATGGGGTGGTTACGCCATCGCCAACGCCGTCAACAGCGCGGTGAGGACATCTTCCCAATCCGATTCGGCCAACCTTCGGGACGGTGTGTAGCGGACCTGGGTTGATCCGATCTGGACCTGGCGCGGCACGGCGATGCGGCGCTGATCCGGGCTGAACCTGAGCCCGGGCGCGAGCCTGAGGATGACCTGGTCTCCCTCCGACTGGATTGACTCGGCGCCGATCCTTGAGGCGAGCACCTTGAGCTTCACGGCTCCGAGCAGATTCGTCGTGGGGATCGGCAGCGGTCCGAAGCGGTCGACGAGTTCCCGGGCGAAGTCTTCCACCTCGTCCGGTGACTCCGCGGCGGCGAGCCGCTGATAGAGGGTCATCCGCAGGCCGAGGTCCGAGACATAGTGGTCGGGCAGGAACCTCGGCAGCGCGAGATCGACATTGACCCTGGTCCCTTGCCTGCGACTGAGCGGTCGCTCTCCGCTGCGCCTGGACCTCGCCCGGTCGACGGCCTCGGCGAGCAGTTGGGTGAACAGCGTGAACCCGACCGCGCCGATGTGTCCCGATTGCTGCGCGCCGAGCAGATTCCCGGCCCCGCGGATTTCGAGATCCTTGAGCGCAATCTGGAAGCCGGCGCCGAGGTCGTCCGCCTCCATAATCGTCGCCAGGCGCCGTTGCGCGACCTCCGTCAGCGACCGATAGGGCTCGGTCATCAGGTAGGCGTACGCGCGGACGCTGGCGCGTCCGACGCGGCCCCGCAGTTGATACATCTGGGCCAGTCCCAACCGTTCGGCGCGATCGAGGATGATCGTGTTGACGCGGGGGATATCGACACCCGACTCGATGATCGTCGAGCAGACCAGGACATCGGCGTCGCCGTTGATGAAGCGTTCCATGTGATCGCGCAGGATGTTGGGCGGCATCTGGCCGTGGGCGATCAGGAATCGCGCCTCCGGCACCAGCCGGCGTAGCTCGATCGTTTCACGATCGATCGATCGGACCTCGTTGTGCAGGAAGTAGACCTGCCCACCGCGATCCATCTCGCGCAGGATGGCCTCGCGAATCACGCTGTCGTCGCGTTCCATCACGTAGGTGCTGATCGGCAGGCGCTCCTCGGGCGGCGTCGCGATCGTGGACATGTCGCGGATGCCGGTCACGGCCTGGTGCAGCGACCTCGGGATCGGCGTGGCCGAGAGGGTCAGCACGTCGACCTCGCGTCGCAACGTCTTGAGCCGCTCCTTGTGTTCGACGCCGAAACGCTGTTCCTCGTCGATCACGACCAGCCCGAGGCTCTTGAAGGCGATGTCGTTCTGCAGCAACCGATGCGTACCGATGATGATGTCGACGGCACCGGAGCGCAGTCCGGCCAGCGTGACCTGTTGTTCGGCCGTGGTGCGCAGGCGCGACAGCAGATCGACCTGCACCTGCATCGCGGCGAGGCGCTGGCGAAACGTCTCATAGTGCTGCTGAGCGAGGACGGTGGTCGGCACGAGCACCGCGACCTGGTGTCCCGACATGACGGCCTTGAAGGCGGCCCGCACAGCGACCTCGGTCTTGCCGTAGCCGACATCGCCCACGATCAGGCGATCCATCGGCTTGCTGGCCTCCTGGTCCTGTCGCACTTCCTCGATCGCGCGGTGCTGATCGAGCGTCTCGACGTAAGGAAACGAGGCCTCCAGCTCGATCTGCCACGGCGTGTCGGGTTCGATCGCAATCCCGGGTTCGGTCTCTCGAGCGGCGTGGAGTTCGAGCAGGTCGTCGGCAATCTCCGCCACCGCGCCTCGTACTCGGGCCTTGGCTCGCTGCCACTGACCGCCTCCGAGGCGGGTCAGAGTCGGCGGCGCATCCGACGGTCCGACGTAGGGCTGGACACGGTCGAGCTTGTCGGTCGGCACCAGCAGCCGGTCGCCCCTGGCGTACCGCAGGTCGAGGTACTCGCCCTCGCGTCCGCCGAGGCGTTCATGGACGATCCCGTGAAATCGGCCGATCCCGCTGTCGATATGCACAACGAAGTCGCCCGGCTTGAGAGTCTCGAGCAGATGCGGATCGGCCGCCGGAACCCCACGTGTTCGCAACGGGCGACGCTGGCGTTGACGTTCGAAGCCGAAGATCTCGGTGTCGCTGATCAGCGTGAGCAGCCGCTCGCCGCTGGCTGGGTCGTCGAGCTGCCAGCCCTCCGCGATGGCGGCGCGTCCGACAGAGATGGCAGCCGGCAGAGGAGCCGTCTCGGCGGCTAGCGCTGCCAGCGGCAAGCCGAGATCGGCCATGAGCTCCGACAGCCGCGCCTCCTGTAGCGAGACGAGTACCCGGGCGCCCGAATCAGTCTGGGCTCGCAGGGACTCAAACAACTGGGCCAGCTTGCCGGCCAGACGCGGAGTGGAGCGGAACGGCAGGCGTTGGTCGCCGCTGCCGAGTCGGGAGAGCGATCGCACCGCTTGCGGGGCGCGCTTCAGTCGCGTCTCCAGCTCGTCCTGCTCCAGCCACGGATGCGGCAGCCCGAGCGGAATGCGGCCGCCGCGCTCCAACTCCTCGCGAGCGTGCCGGGCGCGTTCGTCGCGGTCTTCCATCCTCGAGGCGATGTCGTGCGGCTCATCGACAAGGATCAGAGCGTCATCGGGCAAGTGGTCGAAGATCGAACTCGATGCCAGGAACTGCGTCCAGAAGTCCGGCCGAGACGTCGGGGCGTCGCTACGCAGATGATCGAGGTCGAGCGCCAGCACGGCGGCCTCGTCGTTCAACTCCGGCGCCTCTTCTCCACTGGTGGCTTCCTCAACCGAGCAAAGCAGCGCCTCGATTCGCGGGCCCGAAGCGTCGCCCGCGCTCCACTCCCGCGCCGGCCGGACGCCGACCCGTTCGACGACTTCGGTGGAGCGCTGAGTCGTCGGATCGAACCGCCGCAACGACTCGACCTCGTCGCCGAACAGCTCGACCCGTACCGGCGCGTCGTCCGCGGGCGGCCAGAGGTCGATGATCCCGCCGCGGACGGCGAAGCAGGCCGGTTCCACGACGATCCGGCTTCGCTGATAGCCGCTTGCGTCCAGCGCCCGCACGAGTTCGTCGAGGCGGACGTCCGATCCCCGGCTCAGGTCGATCGGGGCGGAGGCGGCCGAGACAGTGCGCTGGGCAGCGGCATCGATGTCGGCCACGATGACCGGCGATGCGTGGCGCAGAGCTTCGACCGCGCTGAGTCGCGCCTCGATAAGATCGGGCGCCGGACGTTGACGTTCGTACGGCGCGGTCTCCCGTGCGGGGAAGGAGCGCAGGCGGCCGCGATCATCGCCGCCCAACCAGAGCGGGAGGGCGTCCAGCAGATCGGCGGCCGAGGCAGGCGTCGGGGTCAGAACCAGGACGGGCTGTCGATGACGCGCGACGAGCGCCGCGATCACCGCCGGCTTGGCGGCGTCGATGACGCCCAACGTGTCCTGGCCGTCAAAGGGCTCGATCGCGTTGAGCACAGCGGGGCCCAGCCCGGCGAGCAGGCCCACCGGTCGATCGTGAGGGGTGCCGTGCGGGTCGGCGGCGCTCACGCGCGCAGTCTCCGTCCGCTAGTGCCTGGACTCAGCTTACGAGAGCCGGAGACGGCAAACGTTATGTCAACTGCACTACTTCAGTTGGGAGTTCAACTCTGACTGTTCGGCACCAGCCGGTGCGGTCCAATGAAGCCGACATGGATGTTGCGGGTGCGGCCCTTGCTGTCGTCATAGAAGTAAAGCCGAGGGATGTGTTGACCGCCTCCCTCGGCGATTTTCATGTGCGCCTCCATGGTGATGTAGCCGCTGGGATCGACGCTGCTGTCGACGAGGAAGCGTCTCGTGCGGCGCAGTGGGCCCGAGTTCATGACCGTGTCCGACTCGCTCATCGCCAGCTTCTTCGGCGTCGCCGGCCAGAGATTGTCTTCGCTGTTGGAATGCTCGCACCACTCCCAGAAGCCGCCCTGGAAGAACTCGCTCTCCTCGGCGTAGGCGTTGAGCGCCCGGCACGCCTTCCACAGTTCGCGCGCCCAGTCCGCCGCCTTCTCGTCGGCCTCGAGCGCATCGATCTCACGCAGGGCTGGATCGCCGATGACAACGCGGGCGCACTTTTCCCGCGCCATCTCGACCACCCCGGTGATCGTGAACTGCGCCTCGGCCTCGGCGATATCTTCCGCCAGATCGGACGGGGCCGCGTCGCGCTCGATCAGGGCTGCGGCGTAGCTGTCGCTCTTGGCGCGCAGCCGATTGACGGCCTGTTCCGCTTCCGACAGTTCGGCCTCCAGGTCGGCGATCCGGGCGTCCGCGGCCTGTCGTTCCTCGACCAGGCGGACCCGTTCGGCCACGTGTTTCTCGTTGGATTGTTCGATTCGGGCTTCGCGATCGGCAAGCTGTTGTTGCAGAGTCGACGCCTCTCGTTCCAACGCTGCGACTCGCTCCGCGTCGGGCCGGGCAATCGTTCGCGGCTCGATCAGCATCAGCAGACGCTCGCGGATTCGTTCAAGCTGCTCCGCCGTACGCATGATGTCGGCGCGTATCTCGGCCGGTTCGCGTTCGAGCAGGTAGCCAGCCAGTTCCCGCGCAGCCGCTTCGCTCAGCCAGTCGAAGGCAGGCGCGGCGAGCGCAGCGTCGGCGTTGGACCCCTCATCGTGTTCCGACATCGCTCGCTCCACTCTCGGCATCGACCACGGTTCGGTTGTAAGCATTCATCGCCGACTCAACCCCGTGTTCCAGCAAATGGACGACCGCCTCGGCGGCGCGTTTCTCCGCCCGGAACAGTAGCTGTCGTTCGGCCGGCGTCGGATCGCTGAGCAACCAGTCGGCGACATCGTCGGGATGATGCGAGGGCTTGCCGTCGACGATCGGCCGGCCGACGCCGATCCGCACGCGCGGGAAGTCGAGCTCGCCGATCACGGATTTGATCGAGCGCATGCCCCGCTGGCCCGCGTCGGAGCCGGACGGTCGGATGCGGATCCGGCCCGGTTCCAGGTCGAGTTCGTCGACGAGCAGGATGAGAGCGGACGGATCGGCGCGGTACTTGTCGAGCAACGACTGGACCGCCTTGCCCGACTCGTTCATGAACACGCGGGGAATGACGAGCGCCACCGGCCCGTGCGCGGTCTCGGCCTGTGACACGCGAAAGCGCGACTCCCGCTCAAACGGCGGCAATCGCAGCATCTTGCGGATGTGCTCGACCGATCGCGCGCCCGCGTTATGTCGATGCTGCGAGTAATCGGGTCCGGGATTGCCCAGCCCGACGATCAGTCGAGCGCCCTCAAGCGGCCTGAGCCCGCGCCGTCGGAGTCTGGGCAGTCGAGCCATGTCTCAAGTGTCGCACGGCATTGCGACGCGGGCTACGGAGACTCGTCGACGTACTTCTCGCCGAGCGCCGTCTCCCAGCGCAGGTAGTGCTGCATGTCCGCGAAACCGCGCTGCGCCCCGAAGGTGAGGATGTCGTTGGGCGGCGAGAGGACCCCCGTGAGGCCGTACTCAATCGGCAGTCCCGCTGCGCGGTAGGCGGCCATGCCCCCAGCAACGGCGGTCACGTCGGGACGGCCTCGCTCCAGCAGCGTCTGAGCCGCCAACAAAGACTGCTCGCCCGACTCGCAAACCGTGACAATCGGCGTCGATTCCTCACGCGCCAGATCCGCCACATCGCGTTCCAGCGATCCGCGTGGAGCCCACCGCGCGCCGGGCGGATGCGCCTGCGCGAACTCCTGGCTCGTGCCCACATGGAGCAGCACGGCCTCGGACCGGTCGAAGATGTCGGCCGGCTCGATTGCCTCGACCGCGCCCCGAGCCTCTGCGAGCAGCTGCGGTTCCTTCGATTGGAAGCCGCGCTCCAGCGTCCGACCCGCCGACGTCCAGGCGCCGATGCCGCTTTCGAGCGCGTAGATGTGGCGGTGTCCCATCTGCCGGTACCACGACGCGGTCAGCGCCGCTCGGGCGACGCTGTCGCAGGCGAAGACGATCGGCGCGTGGTGGACGACGGCGATATCGTCGCTGCGCTGCACGGCCTGTCCGCCCGGGAACCAGCGGAATCCGGGGATGTGCCCCGCCTCGTGCTCGGCGTCGGTGCGGACGTCGATGAAGTAGACGCTCTCGCGCTGCGAGCGCTCGCGCAGCTCATCCAGTTCGGCCACGCCGATCAGTTGAACACCGTCCTCCTCGGCGCAGCGACGGGCATATTGCTCGGCGGCTGCTTGACCCTCGGACGTCACCGACGGCAGCGCGTCGCGGTCGGCGCCGAACTCGAGCTCGTGGCCGGCCAGCATCCAGCCGGCCGTGCCGTTCTTCAGCCCGACGACTTCTCGCTCCAGCGACATCCGTTGCAATACGCGTGTCCCGATGATGCTGCGGGTGCGTCCGGCGCAGTTGACGACGACGGTCGCATCGTCGGGCGCGTCGGCCAGGACGTCGGTGATGCGCAACGCCAGCTCGCCGCCGGGCATGCTGCGTCCGCCGGGGATGCACGAGCGCCGGTACTCCTCCGGCGTCCTCGTGTCGAGGATCACCAGCGGGTCGCCCCGCTCAATCCGCGCGTGCAAATCGTCGGCGTCGATCTCGGGCACGTGGTGCACGACCTCGACCCGCTCACCGAAGTCCTTGCTGGGCACGTTCACGCCCCACTCGGTGGGCAGGTCGAGGAACGCCCAGCGGTTCGTCCCGCCCGACAACGTCGAGACATCGCTGTAGCCCATCCGCTCAGCGGTCGAGGCGGCATAGTGAACCAGCTGCTCGTCCTCATCGCAGAGCACAATCGGCGTCTCAAGATGCGGCACCGCCTCCGCCAGCTCAAACTCCAGCATCCGCCGAGGAATCAGGCTCGCCCCAATGATGTGCGACGTGTTGTAGTCGGGCGGGTCGCGGACATCGATCAGGGCGATCGGCGCGTCGTCGGAGAGTCGGCGTTGGAGGTCGTTGGGTGTGATAAGCGTTGGCATTGTGGCGATAGGGTACTCCAGTCAGCCCTCCCGACCCGCGACCTCACCGGGGAGTAGAATCGGGCCATGATCATGCGATACAGCGATGACGAACTGCGTGCCAGGCTCCGCTTGGGCGAAGACACGCATTGGGAGTTCAAAGGGATTGAGTTTCGAGGTGACGAACCTGTCAGTGGACAACGCGACACATGGGCAGACGAGATCGTCGCGTTCGCCAACGCGCAGGGTGGCCAACTGCTGCTAGGCATATCGGACCACGGGGAGCTTCAGGGCCTGACCCGTGAACAGCTTGACCGCGTTGAGCGCCACATCATCGAACTGTGCCGTGACTCAATCAACCCTCCGATTCCTCCGGCTACACACAAATTCGAACTGGACGGCAAGGCATCCCTTCTGGTCGAAGTTCAGACAGGCTACGCCCAGCATGAATACAAGGGCCGTGCCTTCACACGTGAAGGCAGCTCTAAACGCCTGCTCTCGCCGGATGAGCGACTGCGACTCGCCCAACGGCGTGGACAGGCGCGATTCCGCAGCTTTGACGAATCACCTGTTGCGAACACGGGAATCACCACCCTAACGGAACGTCTATGGAAGCCCTTGCTCAGTGCTGACCAGCACACCGAACCCGCGGTTGGCTTGCAAAAGCTCGGTCTCCTCACCGACGATGAACACGGAATTCAACGGGCATCCGTTGGCGGTGTCCTGTTGTGCACCGAGCGTCCCGAAGAGCTCATGCAGCAAGCCGTCATCATCGCCACGAAATATCACGGTCGGGACGAATCTACACACCAAGTGGATACACAAACGATCACCGGCCCACTTCAGCGTCAAGTGGCAACAGGAGTGTCATTTGTCCGACGCAATATGTGGGTTGGGGCAGTAAAGGATCCTGGCCGCTTCGATTTGCCCGAATACAGTTTGGAAGCAGTGTTCGAAGGCCTGGTCAACGCGGTTGCCCACCGAGATTATACTGCGCGCGGCATGCGTATTCGGTTACGAATGTTTGACGATCGACTCGAGATCTGCTCTCCGGGGTCATTGCCGAATGGAATCACGATTGATCAGATGGGCGCGTTACAGGCCACGCGCAATGTGGTGATTGCTTCCAACTTGAGCCGAATGCGCGTCTCCGGCATTGAGGGCTCCGAAGACCGGCGATACTTCATGGAGACGCGCGGCGACGGCGTCATACGGATCCAGCGAGCGACACATGCGCTCACAGGAAGGATGCCTCGATTTGAGGTGATTGACGATGTCGAGTTGCGACTCACCATCCCCGCAGCCCTTCCCTCCGCTGATTCTTTTCGGACCCACATCAATATCAAAGCGGATGGGAAGCCGGTCGAGGACACGAACGTGCTGGTGGTATTCCCAAATGGTACCTATCGACAGGCAGTCACAGATCGACTTGGTGTCGCATCACTCGATCTATACACAGGAACCTTGCCAATGACGGTGTATGTCGCTTCGACAGGCATGGCAGGACGCGTCGTGCAGGAGTGGATCCCTGCTGAATCACAGCTCACAATTGACCTCAAGCCGCTGCCTGGCGGAGGATCGGTGATCATACCGGATCAGACCGGACACATTCCGGTGATCCGTGGACGACTGAATCCCATCCTGGACGACTTGAACAGGGCGTATCTCTATGCCTCAAACGTCGCCATCAACGACGGGGAAGCGCAGCCTGTGGCGTTCCGGCCGGGCGACGAAGAACTCAAACTCGTCGATGCGTTCGGAAACGGTTGCTACATTCGCATCGTGGCGATAGTAGGCAGCTCGTCTCTGATTGAGTATCGCCCTGAGTAGCGCAGTCTTCGCTACACGGACCGCAACCCCGACGCCTTCCTGAGCGCGTTTGCCGCTCGCTCGAAGCTGGGGAAGGTGGGGATTCCTTCTTCTTGCAAGCGGAGCCTGGCCTTGAGGGCGGCCTCTTCCACGTGACTTGGATGCAGCGCGGCGAGGAACGGCTTTCCGCTCTCGTCCCGGAAGCGCTTGATGCTGTTGATCAGGCGGTCGAACTCCTCGGGCTTGTCCTGCCAGCGGCGGGCCATGAACGTGGCCGAGAGCTCCATCCCGACGGCGTCGATGTTTTCGTCCCGGTTGAGGATGTCGAAGATCGTGTCGAGGTGCTTGGGGTCCTGGCCGATGGTGCCGGCGGCGTCGAGCGGGTTGCGGTAGCTGCCGCCGATGATGTTGAAGAACTCCGAGAGCTGGGCGTAGCTGACCTCCGACAGAGTCGGTACCTTCCAGCCCGCCTTCTCAAATGCGTCGGTCAGGACGACCGACTGCCCGCCGGTCATTGCGATCAGGCCGAGCCGGTTGCCCTGCGCGCGCTTGGTCAGCAGCGTCGCCTTGACCACGTCGATCATCTCGTCGAGGTTGTGCACTGCGACCGCGCCGACCTGCTTGATCATCGCCTCCCAGATTGCCTGGTCGCTGGCCAGCGAGGCCGTATGCGAACGGATCGCGCGTCCGCCGCCCTCGGTCTGGCCGCCCTTCCAGATCACCACCGGCTTCTTCGCCGCGACCTCGCGCAGCGTCTTGAAGAGGCGCTGGCCGTCGCGCGCGCCCTCGATGTACATGCCGATCACCTCGGTCTGCGGATCGTCGGCGAGGTATTCGAGGTAGTCGGCGGCTTCGAGGATGATCCCGTTGCCGAAGCTGACCAGGGTCGAGCAGTAGAGTCCGTGCGCCGCGCCGGTCAGGGAGAAGTTCATCCCGTGCGTGCCCGACTGCGAGACGAAGCCGATGTTGCCCTGCACGCCCGCCGGCTGGTCGCGGTTGAAGCGCACGCCGAGTCCGGGCACGTGCAAACCCATGCAGTTGGGGCCGATCAGCGCGAGGCCCGACGGGTCGGCGATCTCGAAGATCTTGTTCTGCAACTCGACGCCGATGTCCTCGCCCGTCTCGGCGAAGCCGGACGTGAACAAGGTCACTCCGCCGACGTTGGCTTCGACGCAACCCTGGACGATGAACGGCGCCACCTGCCGCGGTACGGCGCAGACGGCGAAGTCGACCTGATCGGGGATGTCGGTCAGCGACTTGTAGTTGGGGATGCCCAACTCTTCAATCCCGGGAATCTCGTTCTCGTCGACCTGGACGCTGTACACCGGGCCGTCGAACTCCTTCATCGAGCGCAGCCAGTTGTAGCCGCTGGCCTTCTTGTCGCCAATCACGGCGACCACCTTGGGCGCCAGCGCGCGGGTCAGGCGTTCACGTGTAACGGCCATTGGAGTTCTCCTGTATCTCTTTCTCCCCCCGCTTCGCGGGGGGAGATGCCGCAGGCAGAGGGGGGTCCCGCTCTGGCCTCAACAGTGCAGCGGGCCCTAAGACTCCGAAGTCAGCAAGATTCTCGCATCCACCGCGATTGCGCCGTCGGGACGAGCAAAGACCGGATTGAGGTCCAGCTCCGCGATCTCCGGGTTCGCTTCGGCGAACTCGGAGAGTTGCAGCAGCATCGACTCGATCGCCTCAAGGTTGGCCGCCGGCTGACCGCGGAACCCTTCGAGCAGCGGGAAGCCCTGGATCTCGCGGATCATCTCTGACGCGTCGCGCGGCTCCAGCGGGACGATGCGGAACGCGACGTCCTTGAGCACCTCGACGAACACGCCGCCCAGACCGAACATCAGCACCGGACCAAACTGCTGATCCTGGGTGATGCCAAGAATCACTTCCGCGCCCGCTTCGGCCATCGGCTGCACCGAGACGCCCTGGGCCTGGGCGTCGGGCACGGCGGCGATCACCCGCTCGTGGATCCGCTGACAGGCCGCGCGCAGCGCGTCCTCGTCGGCGACGCCCAGTTCGACCCCGCCGACATCGGTCTTGTGCGTGATCTTGTCGGAGACGACTTTGAGCGCGACCGGGTAGCCGAGTTCGGCCGCGTGAGCGGCGGCCTCGTCAATCGACGTGGCCAGGCGGGTCTCGGTCACATTAATCCCGGCCTCGGCGAGCATCTGCTTGGCTTCGACCTCGGACAGGATGGTCCGGTTCGCAGCGCGCGCGGCGGCAATGACGTCAGCAGTCATGGGCATCTCCGTCAGAATGGGAGCAATATCTGGCCGCAGAATACACGCCGATCCCCCTCTCCCCCGCTCCGCGGAGGACGATGTCCCGTTCCCTCATCTTCTCTCCCCCCGCTCCGCGGGGGGAGATGTCCCGTAGGGACAGAGGGGGGCTCCGTATCTCGCCTGCACCGGCTATTCTGTATACTCAGTTTCGCAGTTCGGAATCACTGACGAACCGCAGAGGAGTAGGCCATGGCCGAGGGTGACCCGTTCGAGGACTGGCTGGACATCGTCGAGGCGGCGAGAGAACTCAACATCCACCCGCAATCCATGCGCCGCCTGATCAAGCAGGGCCGCGTTCCCGCCCGGCTCTATGGAGGCAAGTACCTCATCGAGCGAGACCAGCTCCTGATGTTCAAGTCCAACTACGACCCCCGCCCAGGTCGGAAGCGGTCGCCGCGGCTGCTCTGACACATTCGTCGCCAACCCAAGCATCTCTTGCCTCGCCCAACTGGGTGACGACACCGAGCGTGTCCCAGATGCATCCGCTCGCGCAATCGAAACGGTTCCAATGAAACGCTTGGTTGTTATGCCTGTGAGAGAACTCAGCTTGATAAGGCGCGAAAAGCACGCCTCGGTACTCGATCTTGACTCGTTGCCAATCAATGTGGAGGCCAAATCCGCCGTTGCAGGCCCGATGTACTGGCTCCCTGAATCTTCGTACGAAGTCTCGTATCTCTGCTTGGTTTGTCACTGCTAGGACATACTGAAGCTCAATCTCAACTGGCGACGCGTATCGCCACTGCTCCTGCACATCACTCCACTCTGGATCTCCGGAGGCAAGTCGATTCTTGACGAACTCCAACCAGCCGCAATCGGACTCATCGCCGAGCCAGAGTCCCGCAGGCTTATGTTCGTTGTCCCGTGATCGGGGAAACCGGGAGATTTCCACTAGCGGTTCTGCAGAAAAGTGGTACAGTCGCACTCTCTCCGCTTGACCTTCCTAGCCAAGTGATCGACGTACTCGTAATGCGCCACCCGAGTCATCTCGCGACCTGCCTCTAGATCATAGCTCGTTTGTCCGCAATCGGGCCCAGTGCGCCCCTGAAGATCCTGTCCACCACATGCGGCTCGGCCAACGTCTTGACGTCGCTGACGCTGTTAGCCGAACGCTACTAGCAACCCCACCGCGAGCGTCGTGGCCGCAAACCCGAGACCGACCGCACCGAGAACCCATTGACGCATCTTCGAGTCTCGATCCTCTTGATCCCGTACGCGTTGCCTCTCGCGCTCATCTCGTTCGCGCTCGCGCTCGTCTCTCTGGCGCTCGCGCTCGTCCCGCCCGCGTTCGCGTTGATTGTTCTCTTCACGAAACTCATTGATCTCTTTGCGGATTCCATTCATCTCCGACCGGATATCAGCCATGAATTGCGCCTGCTGCGCTGCGATTTCGGCCCGTTCCGCTCGCCACTGATCGAGCAGAGATTCAAGCGCCGACTCCGTTACGAACGGAGACAGCGCTTGATCGAAGAGGTCGTCGAGCAACGTTGCCATCGGCTCAGCCTGGCCATTCTGGCAGACGCCGGTGTCGACGAGCCGATCACGAGTCTCTAGGACGTCGATCGATGACATATCGCTCTTCAATCTGCGGACGCAGGATGTCGGCGAGCAGGTGTGACTTCTCCTCCGTCACGTACCCGTCTGCTACCACTTTCTTCCGGATGTCCTCAAGGATTTCCTCAAGCTTCCACGCCGGAATGGGCTTGGTCTGAGCCTTGTGGACCTTTGCCATACGACCGATTCTACCCTTCTAGTGCGCCGACGACGCTCCCTCGATGATTTCCTCGACCACGTGCGGCTCCGCGAGCGTTGTCACGTCGCCGACGTTTTCCGGCTCGCCTTCCGCGACCTTCCGCAGGATTCGGCGCATGATCTTGCCTGAGCGGGTCTTGGGCAGGCCGCCGACAAATTGAATCCTGTCCGGCGTCGCGATCGGACTGATCTCCGACCGCACCTGGCGCTTCAACTCGACCGCGAGGTCGGGGCCAGGGTCGAAGCCGTCCTTGAGCAGCACGTAGGCGTAGATGCCCTCGCCCTTGATCTCGTGCGGGTAACCGACGACCGCGGCCTCGGCGCAGCCCGCGTGACCGACCAGTGCGCCCTCGATCTCCGCCGTGCCCAGGCGGTGACCCGACACGTTGAGCACGTCGTCGACGCGCCCCGTCAGCCAGTAGTAGCCGTCGTGGTCTCGGAACGAGCCGTCGCCGGTGAAGTACTTGCCCGGGTACTGGATGAAGTAGGTGTTGATGAAGCGCTCGTGGTCGCCGTAGACGGTCCGCATCATCCCGGGCCAGCTCCGAGCCAGGCAGAGCAGGCCGCTCTGAGGGTTGCCCTCAAGCTCGTTGCCGTCGGGGTCAACCAGCACCGGCTCGATCCCGAAGAAGGGCAGCGAGGCCGAACCCGGCTTCATGTCGTTGGCGCCGGCCAGACCGGTCAGCACGTGTCCGCCGGTCTCGGTCTGCCAGTAGGTGTCGACGATCGAGCAGCGCCCCTCGCCGACGACATCGAAGTACCAGCGCCAGGCCTCGGGATTGATCGGCTCACCGACCGTGCCCAGCACCCGCAGACTCGTCCGCTGGTGGACCTTGACCCACTCGTCGCCCTCGCGCATCAGTGCGCGAATCGCGGTCGGCGCGGTGTAGAGGATGTTGATCCCCAGCCGGTCGATCATGTCCCAGTAGCGTCCGGCGTCGGGATAGGTCGGGATCGACTCGAACATGACGGATGTCGCGCCGTTGCCCAGCGGCCCGTAGACGATGTAGCTGTGACCGGTAATCCAACCCACGTCGGCGGCGCAGCAGTAGATGTCGCCCTCGCGGTAGTCGAAGGTGTAGCGGTGGCTGAGCATCGTGAACAGCAGGTAGCCGGCCTGCGTGTGCAGCACGCCCTTGGGCTTCCCCGTCGAGCCTGACGTGTAGAGGATGAACAGCGGGTCCTCGGCGTCCATCACCTCCGGTTCGCATTCGTCCGACTGGTTGGCGACGGTCTCATGCCACCAGACATCGCGGCCGTCCTGCATCGTTACGTCGCCGCCCGTGTGCTGATGCACGAGCACAAACTCGACGCAGTCGACGCCGGCCGCGTCGAGCTGGTCCATCGCCGCGTCGACGTTGGCCTTGAGCGGCACGGTGCGGCCGCCGCGCTTGCCTTCGTCCTGCGTGATCACCGCCTTGCACAGCGAATCCTCGACCCGATCGGCGATCGCCGAGGCGGAGAATCCGCCGAAGATCACCGAGTGGATCGCGCCAATGCGGGCGCAGGCCAGCATCGCCGCCACGACCTCGGGCGTCATGCCCATGTAGATCGCGACGCGGTCGCCCTTGCCCACGCCGCGGCTGCGCAGTTCGTTCGCCAGCCGGCAGACCTCGGCGTGCAGTTCGCGGTAGGAGATCGACTCGTTGTCGGCCGGCTCGTCGCCTTCCCAGAGGATCGCCGTCTGGTCGCCGCGCGCCTCGAGGTGCCGGTCGAGGCAGTTGACCGAGACGTTCAGCTTCGCGCCCAGGAACCAGGCGATCTCGCCCGAGGCCAGGTTCTCTTCCTTGAGCGTGTGCCAGGGCTCGATCAGGTCGAGGTGCGCATTGGCCATCTCGGTCCAGAACGCGTCCGGCTCATCCAGCGAACGCCGCCAGAGCGCCTCGTAGCCCTCGCGCGACGTGACCAACGCGCCCTCGCGCACATTCTCAGGCGGCGAATACGTCTCGTTGACCGGCATGGCGGCATCGGCGGTTGTCATGTCAGCATCCTCATCTGCTTCGGCACATGGCTGGTACCGCAGATGCTACCGCGCTGGCCCGTGCCCCCTCTGCCTGCGGCATCTCCCCCCGCTTCGCGGGGGGAGAAGGGAAACCGACGCCGCCGCGAGGGCGCGTTTCGCAGTGATACGCTGCCGATATCGAAACAGCCGCGAAAGTGCCGATCCGAAAGGTCCCACGATGGCGCAGCAGGAACCGTTTCAGCGTATTTCGGTGGAGGAAGCCGAGGAGAAACGACAGGCCGGCGTGGCGCTCGTCGACACGCGGGAACTGGACGAATACCAGGACGGACACGCCGCCGGCGCTCCGCTGATGCCGCACATGTCGGTCATGACCCGGGCCGACGAACTGGAACAGATCTCGGGCGGCAAGGATCAACCGATCATGTTCATCTGCGCGAAGGGCCAGCGCTCCGCCGTGGCCTGCGAGTTCGCCGCGGCGCTCGGCTTCACCGACCTCTACAACGTCGAGGGCGGCACCGACGCCTGGATCGCCGCCGGACTGCCGATTGAGCATCCCGGCTAGCGTGCGCGCCGCCGACGCCGCGACGGGCGGTCACATCCGATGCTGAGCAGCCTGAGCGGGACCCAGCGCTATGCGCTGTTCGTCCTCGTCGTCGTCGTGGTGGTCGTCATCTATCTCGTGGTCTCGGGTGGACTCGATGAACTGACCGGCGGCGGAGACGACGACGAACAACCGGCGTCGGCGGAAACGATTGCGTCGCCGGCGCTGCGTACGGTCGCCATCGAGTTCGGCCATCCGAAGCTGGTCGGTCCGATCGAGGTCTCAATCATCGGGATCACGTTCCCGGACCAGATCCGCGCCGAAGGACTCTGGCGTGACCCGGCGCAGCGCTTTGCCGCCGTGCAACTGACGATGACCAATCGCTCGAACCACGCGGTCGAGTTGCCCCTGGACGGTCTGCAGCTGGTGACGGTCGACGGCCGCGCCTACCTCGCCGACGCGCCGCTCTCGCTCGGCGCCGCCCGAACCGCGGACGGCGTCGTCTACGCGCCCCCGCTGGTCCTGCAACCGCAACTGACCGTGAACGTCGTCGCCGTCTACGACATCCCGATCGACGCCAGCGGCCTGCAACTCCGAGTCCTCGGCGGCTGGTCCGACTTCGAGCTGTTTGAGTAATGAGTAGAGCGCACCCTCTCCCTCGACGAAAGGGGAGCCCATATGCCCCCTCCCTCTGGGAGAGGGCAGCCGGGCAACTCCCTCTCCCTCTGGGAGAGGGCCGGGGTGAGGGCTCCGGCGGCCGAGGGCCCTCACTCCCCGCCTCACGCGGGGGCAGGCTCTAACCCTCTCCCTCAGGGAGAGGGGATCCGCGGAAGACAGACAGTGGAGGATGCCGGCCATGACCATCCTGATGTTCGACATCGACGGCACGCTGTCGACCTCCCAGGGTGCGGGAACGCTGGCGATGACTCGCACCTTCCGCCAGCTCTGGGGCATCGAGAATGCGCTCGAGGGGATGAACTTCGCCGGTCGCAGCGATAGCTGGATCGTGCCCACAGCGCTCTCCAACCAGGGTCGCGACTGTTCGGCGGACGACCTGGCCCGCTTCGTCGATCACTACGTGCCGCACCTCGGCGACGCGCTGGAGGAACGAAACTCCCGGCTCTGCCCGGGTGTGCTGCCGCTCCTCGAAGCGCTGTCGAACGAGAACGTGACCCTCGGTCTGGGCACGGGCAACTTCCGCAGAGCGGCCGAGGCCAAGCTTGCGCCCTTCGGCATCTGGGAGTACTTCGTCGACGGCGGCTTCGGCGACGATCATCCCGACCGCACACGGTTGCTCGCCGCCGGCCTGGAGCGGCTCCGCCGCCACTCCACCGACGGCGCCGACGCGGTCGTGATCGGAGATACGGGCCACGACGTCGAGGCGGGCCACGCCATCGGCGCGAAGGTCGTCGCCGTCAAGACCGGCTACGCCCAGCCCGGCGAACTCAATGAGGCGGACGTGATTCTGGACGATCTCTCGGACCTGGAAACGTCCCTGCTCGCCTTGTTGGACTGAGAAATCCGGCGATCAACGGCTTCCCCTCTCCCTCCGCTTCGCGGGGGGAGATGCCGCAGCCTGTCCCGGGCTCCGACCCGGGGGCAGAGGGGGGCTGCGCCTGCGGTAACCTGACCGCATGTCTACCGGACTGATCGTCGGCATCATCATCATCCTGCTCGTCGTCGGCGTGCCGATCCTGCAGGCGTTGATTCGCGCCGTGCAGCGGCGTCGATCGCTGGGCGGCGACGGCGTACCCGCGCTGCGGGCGGCCGGCCTGCGCGGCGACGAGCTTCCGCGCGGCCTGGCCCGCCAGACGGCGGAGGCGGTGACTTCCGAGGAGATCGCGCTTGAGGCCGACAATCCCGAGGCGACGATCACTCAGTTGGACGCCGCCGGCCGCATCATCGGCTATCGCGAGAGCTTTCGAGAGCCGCGCTCGATGGGCGAATTCATGGACTGGCTGCTGGCCCAGTCGATCTATCGCAACCGGGCCCATCGCCGGGTCGAGGTGGAACTGACCCGATACGAGTCGGCGGAGCAGGCGTCGGATGCGCTCAACATGGATCCGATGCTGGATGTCGGCGACGACACGGTGCAGGTCGAGGACGCCGGCGAGCGGGGCGGCATCCTCGCTCGCGAATGGACCAGGACGGAGAACGGCTCGACGGTCCAGCGGATGCTGGAGCTGCGCTGGACCTCGGGCGACGTGCTGGGAGTGCTGCGCGGCGACTCGGAGCCGTCGGGCGCGCTGGACGATGCGGAGGTCGAGCGGCTGGCCGCGCTGGTCAAGGAGCGGTTGTCATGATTTCTGGAATCTTCGGAGCAATCCTGGGGTTGCTGGGGAATATCTTCGGCCCGGAGGGCCGCGAACGCCGACGCCGGCGTCGGCGGCGCTTGCGCCGACGCGGAATGGACGGCGGCGGTGGCGGCTGAAGAACGCGCGGCCCTGCTCGCGCGCTACCGCGCAGCCCCGAAGCTGCTGACCGAGGCGGTCGCCGGATCGTCGATCGCGCAGCTCGACGGCCTGCCGCCTGAGCCCGGCTGGACCGCTCGCGAGAACGTGCATCACGTCTCCGACATCGCCGTGATGGGCGCCCTGAGGCTGCGGCTGATGCTGCTCGACATCGAGGTCGAGATGTGGCCGACCGATCAGGACACGATGCAGAAACGGCTGCGCAACGACAGGCGGCCAATCGGTCCGGCGCTCAAGACCGTCGAAGGGCTCGTCGAGTCGGCCGTCTCGATCCTCGGTACGTTGCGCGAGGATGAATGGACGCAGCCCCGCCCGGTGCCGGTGGCGCGATCGGCCAGCATCGAGGACTGGCTGGCCGCCAACACGCGCCACATCGAGCAGCACATCGACCAGATCCGATACGCCCTGACCGGCACCTGCTAGGGCGCGGCCCATGACTGAACGTCCGGCGTTGCTGGCGGAGTACCTCGAGGCGACCAACGAGATCGAGGTCGTGCTGGAGGAACTATCCGAGTCCGAGCTGGAGGCGCGAGAGAACCCGCACGAGTGGTCGATCCGCCAGATCGTCCACCACCTGGCCGACGTCGAGGTTGGCGACGCCATGCGTCTGCGACTGATGATCGCCCATGACGGACCACTGATCACCGCGTACGACGAGAGCCTCTTCGCCGAGCGGCTCCACTATGAGCGGCCGATTGAGGTGTCGCTGACCCTGTTCTCGCAGTTGCGAGCGTCCAACGTCGAGCTGGTCGAGCGTCTGACGGAGGCCGAGTGGTCGAGGCACGGCTGGCATGAGGAGCACGAGCGCTACTCGATCGAGATACTGGTCGACCGCAGCATCGCCCACGACCGCGCGCACCTCGCGCAGATCCGGCGCGCGCTCCAGGCGGAGAGGAATTGAGCATGACGACGCAAACCTACACCCAACAGGACGTCGATGACCTGCTCTCCAAGATGGCGCTCGAGCGGAGCAAGCTGCTGGCCGCGGCCGAAGCGTTGCGCGGCGACGACGCCGACCGCGTGCCGGTCGACGCCGTCGGCGAGGAACAGTGGACCGCCAAGGAACAACTGGCGCACCTCTGGGAGATGGAGCGCGGCTACATCGCCTGGTGTCGAGCCGGACAGGTGCAGAGCGGCGTCGATGCCTCGGACATCCGCGGCGAACCGGTCGACATTCCGATCGAGCGCGCGCCGCAGCATTCCGTCCGCGAGTTGCTGGATTCGCTGATCGAGGAACGTGCGAGGACGAACGACTACATCCGCTCGCTCACGCTGGACGAGTTTGCGCACACCGCATCGACGCCCGGCTTCGGCGAACTCACGCTGATGCAGTGGCTGCGCTCGTTCTATCGCCACGACCGGATGCACACCGCCCAGATCGAGGGCCGGCAGTCGGACTATCGACCGCAGTACCAGGGCGGGCAGGAAGCGAATCAGCGGCAGATGCGGATCGATCAGGTGGCTCAGCGTCGGACTTCCCTGCGGTAGCATCCCCACATGAGCCAGCAAGACGACCCCGCGCTGCAACCCGACTCGGTCTCCGACTGGGCCGAATGGGGCCGCCGACAGAGCAGCCGCTGGGGCAAGGAGTTCAGCGGCCGGGCGCAGGGCTGGCGCAGCGAAGCCTGGTCCTGGAGTCATCCTCGGGAGCGGCCGCCCCAGCCCTGGTGGAGCCGCCTCTTCTGGAGCGTCTTCAATATCCCGATTGCCGCGATCGGCTCCATCCTGCTCGTCGGCCTCATTCTCATGGCCGCGAGCGCCGCCCTGCTCTGCGGCTCGCTGCTCGTCTGGCTGGCCTGCGGGGCCGGCGGCGCGGCCTTCGCCAGCCGGCGCGGATGGCCCGCGCAGGTGGGAGCCCTGCTCGGCTTCGGCCTCGGTCCGATCGGATTGCTGCTCGCCCGACGCTTGCCGGTCAGACGCTAACCGCCTACAGACATCCGGCCTCGCTCAACGTCCGGCGGAGGTCGTCGGGCAAGTCCTCGATCGCCCGGCGGAGTTGCGTCGCGATTCGGACTGCGCTCAAGCCGAACGCGAGAGGATTGGCAAGTTCGTCCGACGGATGCTCGCCGGCCACTCCGACGACGAACTCGAGCGTCTTCAGGCTGACTCGGTGAAAGGTCGCCAGTTCGTCCGGGGCCTCGACGCTTCGCAGCCGCTCGATCGACGGCGTTCCGATCTCCACGATGTCGCCCCAGGTGACATTGTCGGGCTCGATCAACTCCGCTGCAGACGCGATGCCCCCTGCGCAGAATCGGGCGTACTCTTCGACGCTCAACCGCTCGCCTCCGCCGCAGGCGGCGACCAGGACCGGAATTATGGACAACGTCGCCAGCACTCGAAGTCGCATCGCGTTCCTGATTGTCACTCGTCCCAATCGTCAGTCGTTCTCTCTCCTATTATCTTGAGCCTGTAGCAGGAGGCTGCCGATGACCGCGCCGTATCGGGTGTTCGTGACTCGCGTGCTACCTGGCAACGGATTTGCCGAACTGGTCGACGATCCGGCTTTCGACCTCGACGTCTGGCCGGTCGACTTTCCTCCGACGCGAGACCAGCTGCTGGAGCACGTCGTCGGCGTCGATGCCCTGGTCTGCCTGATCACCGACACCATCGATGCCGAGGTCCTGGATGCGGCGGGCGAGCAACTCAAGGTCGTCTCCCAGATGGCGGTCGGCGTCGATAACGTCGATGTCGCCGCCTGCACGGCACGCGGGATTCCCGTCGGCAACACGCCCGGCGTCCTGACTGAGACGACGGCGGACATGGCCTGGGCGCTCATCCTGTCCTCGGCGCGGCGCGTGGTCGAGGCGGCCGAGTACGTCAAGGACGGCGAGTGGAGGACCTGGACGCCGACCCAGATGGCTGGCATCGACGTGTTCGGCTCGACCCTCGGCATCGTCGGATTCGGCGCCATTGGACAGGCGATCGCGCGGCGGGCGCAGGGATTCGGAATGCGCGTGCTGTGCTGGAATCGCACGCCGCGACCGGACGAAGCCGCGGCCGTCGGCGCGGAGCAATGCGCATTCGACGACGTGCTGTCGCAATCGGACTTCGTCTGCGTCAGCATCGCCCTGACCGACGACACCCGGAAACTGATAGACGCCCGCGCCTTCGAACTGATGAAGCCCGACGCCATCCTGGTCAACACGGCGCGCGGTCCAATCGTCGACGAGGAAGCGCTGGTCGAAGCGCTGCGAGCGGGACAGATCGGCGGGGCGGGGCTGGACGTGACGGCAATCGAGCCGCTCTCCATGGACTCGCCGCTGCTGACGATGAGCAACGTCGTCGTGCTGCCGCACATCGGCTCCGCCTCGATGGCGACGCGCGGCAAGATGGCCGACATCGCGGTTGCCAACCTGCGGGCCGCGCTTGCTGGCGAGCCGTTGCTCCACTCGGTCTCTCCGGCGGTGGGCGGCTGATGGCGGACCCCGGCCGGCCCGCCTGGACGCCGCAGGGCGAGGAACCCGGCAACCTCTGGCTGGCGCGCGCGCTGTGGGACTCGGGCGGGATCATGTTCGGCGACTTCGATCTCGGCGCGACCCTCGGCTCGCCGGTCTACATCAACGTCCGACGGCTCATCGCGCACCCCTGGGCGCTGCGCCGGATCGGTGAGCTGCTCCACGACGAGACCCGCATGCTGGGCGGCATGCTGCGACCCACGATCGCCCCGTTCGAACTGATCGCCGGCGTCCCGATGGGCGGTCTGCACGCGGCCACGGCGTTCTCGCTCTCCAGCAACGTGCCGATGATCTACGTCCACCCGACCAGCCAGATCCGCCACGTCGCCGAGGAGATCGAAGGCGCATACTATCCCGGCCAGACCGTGATCCTGGTCGACGACCTGATGACCCGCGGCGGCTCGCTCGCCGAAACCGCCGACCTGCTGCGCTCGGCCGGCCTGATGGTGCACGACGCGTTCGTCCTGATCGACCGCGGCGCGGGCGGCGTCGAGCGGCTGCGCCGCGAAGGCGTCAAGGTGCATTCCCTGCTGACGCTGGAGGGACTGCTGAACTACCTGCTCTCAAGGGAACTGATCACCGAGGCGATGTACGCCAAGTGCCTGACCTGGCTGGAAAGCGTGCGGGAGGGCGATCGATGAGGCTGCTGCAGACGCTGCTTGCGTTTGTGACGGGCGCCATCGCCGCGATCATGTGGCTCGATCGCCAGACATCGCCGGATCGTTCGCGTCCCGCTCCGCCGCCGCCCGCTCCCCCGCCGGAACCGCAGCGTGTCGTCGAAGAGGTCGTCGTTCCCGATCCCGAACAGGCGGCGCGGATCGATCAGCTTGAGGCGGAACTCGCCGAGCAGCGCGCCGTTCGAGCTTCGGAGCCGGGCGATGCGCATCCCGGCGTCGACGCCATCCGAGCGGCTCGCATCCGTGCGCTGGAGCTGGAGCGGGAGCTCTCCCGCCAACGCGGCGACTCGATGGAGCACTGGTCTCAGCTCGATCCGCCGGCGGCCGACGAGCTGGTGGATTCGGTCGCCGAGCATCTGCCCAGGGTCGCGCTCTGGATCACGCCCGACTCACTGGACGCGAACGAGCTCTGGCAGGCGCTCGGGGCGATGCAGGAGTTCGCCGAGGCCTCGGGCGGCGCCTGGTTCGAGTTCGACGGAGACTTCGCCCGCTGGTGCGCCGAAAGCGGCCACCCCCACGCGCTGGACCCCGACGCCCCCGGCGACGACCACCATCACCCCAGTTTCGACGTCGAGCCCAGGGTCAACCGCTCCGGCCGGATGGTCGTCCCCACCTACGTCAACGTCGAAGCCGCAAGGCTCTACTACGTCGACGACATCGCCGGCGAGACAGGCCGCATGCACGTGGTCGGCCTCGCTCACCGTCGAGCAGTGAACACGTGACAGGCCGGGGTGTCGGCGTCGGGGGCGAGGACTCCGCTGGCGGGGTGGTTGCAGGTTCCTCGGCCTCCCATGGTGTCAGCTCCGGGTGGGAGCCACTCGAGGCAGTTGCCGCATTGCCTCGGGAGCGCCGGTTTCGGCTGCTCGTCAAGCACGATCAGTTCCCGACGCTCGCGGCGCGACTCCCTCGTGGAGTGAAATCGTCTCGGGCGCTGGCCGGGACGTCGGCCCTTGCGATTACGGCGCGGCACGTCGGCGGTCCTACTGTCGAGCCAGGGCGTAGCGGTCGGCGTTGAGCAGCATCGACAGCGCCGAAAGCCAGCGGTCGCGCACGACGGTGTAGTCGCGTCCGGTGCGCCGGTTGGGGTTGCGCGGCACGCGGTGACCGTAGGGTCGGCGCATGGCGTAGTGCGAGCCGATCCACTCGGTCCGCAGCGTGCGATCCGCTTGCGGCGCCCAGCGGACGCGCAGCCGCGTGCGCCGGGCGCGCTTGCGATTCGGCGGCGTCCATTTGATCACCAGGTCGCGCCCGCGCGAGGGCTTGACGTGCTCGACCGACGAGGCGGGGATGTGAATCAGGGGACGGCCGTCCTCGCGCAGGAAGGTGACGCCGTCCACGTCGAGGATCAGGTCGCCCTGGTGATCGGTGAACGGGATCGGGCTGACCAGCGTCGCCGCGTCGCGGCTGGGCAGCGCGATCGGCCGCAACTCCGCCACATCGGCCCCGCATCGGTGGCAGGCGTAGCGGCCGTCAAAGGTCTCCTGGTGGCAGGCGGGACAGATTTTCATGGCCGCTCCGACCTCAGCTTAGGGAGACATGCAGCAACACGATCCGAAGTCGGCCCCGCGCAGGCGGGGCCCCATCGCGCCAGCGGATCGCGACGCCTCCGCGTGCGCGGGGGCGACGCCTACGGCCTGACGCGGGAAGCCCCCTCAGTCGCTTCGAGACAGCTCCCCCAGAGGGGGAGCTCGTTGCTTCTAGACGCCTACCGGGGAGCCGAACCTCTCGATCAGCTCTTCGGCCTGGCTGACCATGTGGTCGACGACCTCGGTGGCGGGGCGAATGGCCTTGATCAGGCCGGCTCCGTTGCCGGCGGGTCCGCCGACAAGCTCTTCGATGTGCGCTTCGCGGGCTCCGCGCAGGGCCTCGCCGACGAGCATTCCCTGGAGCGGCATCGGCAGCGTGGGCGGCGCCTCGGGGCGCTCCCACGCTTCAGTCCAGGCGTTGTACATGTGGCGCATCGTCTTGCCCGAGTACATCCGACCAATGCGGGTGTCCTCGTCGACGGCGGCGAGCAGCTTGTCCCACTGGACCTTGCGCGTCCACTCGTCGGTCTCGCCGCGCTCCTCCGAGTCCTGGTAGGCCTCCCACGTGCCGAGGAACGCGGTGCCGCACCAGATCGCCTCGGCGCCGAGCGCGAGGGCGGCGAGCAGGCCGCGGCCGTCCATGATCCCGCCCGCGGCGATCGTCTTGGTCGGGGCGATGGCGTCGGCGACCTGCGGGACGAGGGCGAGGGTGCCGATCCGTCCGGTGTGACCGCCGGCCTCGGTGCCCTGCGCCACGACCGCGTCGACCTTGGCGGCGGCGACGCGCCGCGCGTTGCGTGTGTTGCCGACCAGGCCGATCACCTTCATGCCCTGCGCGTGAGCATCATCGACCATCCAGCCCGGGCTGCCCAGACCGGAGGCGAAGACGGGCACGTTCTCGTCGAGGATGACCTCGACCTGCTTGCGGAAGTAGTCCTGCGTCAGCGGCGGGCGGTCGAGCGGCTCCGAGGGGTCGGGAATCTCGAACTCCTGCTTGAGCTGATCGACGAAGTGGTGATGCTCGGCCGAGATCTCGAGCTCGAGGTCCTCGCGGTTGCCCGAATCGGCGATCGAGGACGGCAGCAGCAGGTCGACGCCGAACGGCTTGTCGGTCAGCGAGCGGACCTTGGCGATCATGCCGTGCAACTCGTCGGGCGTGTAGCCGGTCGCACCGACCACGCCCAGTCCACCGGCCTCCGAGACGGCGGCAGCCAGGGTCGGGCCAGCGGCGCCGCCCATCCCGGCGAGGATGACCGGGATCTCGATGCCGAGCATGTCGCAGAGTTCAGTCTTAAGTGGGGAAGCCATACGCGACCTTTCCGTGAGTCGTCGGTGTGAGCGGGGTTTGGACGTATGGTACCAGCGCCTCGTGGGACGACTTCGGCCCTGCCTATAGTGGATTCATGGAAGCCAGAGCAACGGCCACGGCCTGGTTCAAGATCGAGCAGAAGACGATCTACGCGGTCGCGCTGATCGCGGTGTGCCTGTTGCTGGCGTCGGTGGCCCTCGCCTGGTCGGCGGCGAGATCTCGAGGGCAAGAGAGGGAATCGGCGGACGAGCGCGACGTGACCGAAGTTGATAGGGCGCGGATACCTGACTAATCTTGGGATGAACGAGCACGGGGAGGGGAAGGTGCGAGATGTCAGGACCCTGGCAAGCGGAACAGGTGGGCGGACACTTCAGCGAGATGTTGGCCGCAAGCCTGACAGACGAACCGCAGATCGTCACTTGCGACGGCGCGGAGACAGCAGTGTTGGTCTCGATTGAGACCTGGCGCGACATGCGCAAGCGCATGAATCTCTCATTGAAGGAGTGGCTCCTCGCCCCTGAAGCTCGCGGCGAGATCCCGATTCCGGATCGGTCAGACTGGGGTTCCCGTCTGAGCGATTGAGCATGTACTTACTGGACACCAACGTGGTTTCGGAGTTGCGCAAACCACGACCTGCTCCGGTCGTGCTCGATTGGCTGAACGCCAATGAGGACGCGGGCCTCTACATCAGCGCCGTGATGGTCGGGGAGATTCAGGCCGGCATCGAGCGTGCACGTCGACAGGATCCGATCAGAGCCGCCGAACTGGAGAGATGGTTGAACCTGGACATCCTGGCCGGCTTCGAGGTTGTGGACATGGATGCGAGAGCGTTCCGCCAATGGGCGCGCGTCATGCAGGGACGGTCCATCACCTTGATGCTCGACGTGATGATCGCAGCCATCGCTAGTGTGAACCAACTCGTCGTAGTCACCCGAAACGTAAGAGACTTTGATCAACTCGGTGTGACGGTGATGAACCCGTTTGAGGATTAGACCCTGTTGCGTGGCCCGTCTAGGTTCCGGCCGGGCCGACGATGGTGATTTCTTCGCCCAGGGCGGCCAGGCCCAGCGAGTGCTGGAGCTCGTCGGTCTTCCAGGCCATGACGATGCCTCCGGTGAGATCCCGGTAGAGGCGCTCCAGCGGATGGCCCTTGACGTACGCGTGGGCGCCGGTCGTCTTGATGCTGATCTGGGCGACCTCTTCGGCCATTCGTCGCAGGTGGTGGGTGGTGCGGACCTGCATACGGATGAAGGACTGTCGGTCGCTGTAGGCGCGGTCGACCTCTTCGACGGCGTGGTAGAGCATCGTCCGGCCGGAGGCGAGCCAGCTATCCATCTCACCGAGCGCCATCTGCGCCCAGGCCTGCTGCGATCGCAATTCGTTTGTGCCGCCGAGCGGGCTGTTGGCCGAAGCGAGGTAGCCGCGACGGTGCTGCAGGTACTCGACGGTCTCGTCGAACATCGCCTGGGCGTTGCCCAGCCAGATCGCGCAGATCCCGAGTCCGGGCAGGGCCCGCCGCTGCCATTGCAGCTGGGGGATCATCTGCTCGCCCATGCGCAGCAGCGCCAGCGGCACGACGAAGCAGTCGGCGCGCGGGAGACGGAGAGCTTCGATCACGACGTCATGCGATGCAGTCGAGCGCAGGCCCATGCCGTCCCAGTTGGCTCGGTTGACAATCGAGTCCTGGTCGAACTCCGGCAGTGCGATCACGAGGTCGGGTTCGGCGGCTCGCTCGATCAGGGCGCCCACCATCGCGAACCGGGCCGCATCGGCGCCCGACGCGAATCCGGCGCGTCCCGAAATCACCAGGTCGGTGCCCTCCTCGACCGCCATGAAGCCGGTCGAGGTGTTGTCCAGCTCACGAGAGGGAATGCTGCCCGGTGCACAGCACCAGGCGCCCTCGGCGCAGGCCTTGAGCATCGTGTCTCGATGCGGAAAGGGCGGCAGAGCCGTGGCGATGCCGGTCACGAGCAAGTGCATGTTGAGCGCCACCGCCGTCGACGCATCGCCCCAGGCGATCTCTTCGATCAGCCGGATGAAGGTCTCGCCGTCCGCATCCAACCCGCCGAACGCCTCCGGGATCAGCAGGCCGGGGATACCGAGTTCAGCGAGTTCGTTGAAGTTGTCGATCGGCAGTTGACCATCGCGATCGGCGTCGGCCGCCCGCTCGCGAAACGGTCCGCGGGCCAGCTCGCGGACCTGCTCGATCAACTGTCCTGAGGCGTCGGCGTCCATGTGGGCTCCCGTGGTTGATATGAATGAGAACGAAGTCAGCGTATCGGGCTGTTGGCTCGGAGCGTTAGCATTTCGGCAGGATGCGGAATCCTCTGGAAAGGGCTTCGGGAAAGGACCGGGCTGATGCCGTCGATCAACACGTTGCATGGAGAAGTGGATACGTCGGAACTGGGCCGCACGCTGATCCATGAGCACATCGGAATCCGCTCGCCCGGCATCTCGGAAAACTGGCCGGAACTGTGGGACGAGGCGGGCTGCGTGGCGTCGGCCGATGAGAAGCTGAACGCGCTTCAGCAGCGCGGCGTTAGCACGGTGGTTGACCTCTCGACCGCCGACCTCGGCCGCGACATGGGCTTCCTGCAGAAGGTGTCTCACGTGACCTCAATCAACGTCGTGCTCTGCACCGGGATCTACTGGCTGCGCTCGATGTACTGGCGCGGCCGGCCGGCCGAGATGATGACCGAGGTGTTCGTCAGGGACATCACCGAAGGGATTGCGGGAACGGGCGTCAAGGCCAACATCATCAAGCTCGCCTCGGACGAGCAGGGCGGCGGCGTCGACAGCTACAACGAGAAGTGTCTGCGCGCCGGCGCACGCGCGCATCGAGCGACCGGCGTGCCGATCGCAACGCACAACGGACCCCCGGAGCTGGGCGCGCTCCAGCAAGACGTCTTTGAGGACGAAGGCTGCGACCTCTCGCGCATCGTGATCGGCCACGTTGGCGACACGGCCGACACCGACTACCTCAAGTCGCTCATGGATCGCGGCTCGTATGTCGGCCTTGACCGGTTCGGTCTCGACCAGATCCTGCCGTTCGACGACCGCGTCAACACGGTCGTCAAGCTGGCGAGCGACGGGTACACCGAGCGCATGTTGCTGGCCCACGACGCGTCCTGCTGCCTCGACTGGATTCCCGACATCGACGCCATGCGGCAGGCCCAGCCCAACTGGCACTTCAACCACATCTCCGATGATGTCGTGCCCGCCCTGCTGGAGCGCGGCGTGACGCAGGCGCAGGTCGACCAGATGCTGATCGGCAACCCGCGCGAGCTGTTCGAGAAGCAGGGCGCGTACTAGGTGGCCGCCGCCGATTTGGAGCCGGCGGACGTCCTGGCGGCCGCGCGCGCCGGGTTCGCCGGAGCGTCGATCGAGGAGGCAGCGGGGGACGTGGCCGCCCGGGCTCGCCTGTGGCGGGCGGGCGTTGTCGTCGCGGAAGCAGAAGCGACGGCGGACGATGGACTGAATGCGGCCCTGGCGGCAGGGAGCGGGCTGCGGCCGGCGATGGGAGCAGGCTCCGACCAGCCGGGCGACGCATTGAGTGTCGAAGTTGAGGCGGAACGCATGCCGCGTCAGCCCGAAGGCCTGATCGGCCTGATCCAGACGCCGCTGCCGGGCAGACACGGCCTGCTGCTTCGAGACGGGGACAGCACGGCGCGCGGCTGGCCGTTCGACGCGTTGCGGACCGACGGTCGAACCGCTGCCTGGGTCAAGCGGCTCAACCGGGAAGTGCGGCGGCCGGGCGCGAGACTGGCCTCAAGCACCTCGGTCGAGGTCTTTACGAGCGTCGAAGCCCTGGGGACGGTGGCGCCGTCGGACGGCGAGCGCATCTCGCCCCGCTCCGGCGGCTTCCGGCTCGTCGAGATGGACGAAGTCCTGCCCGATCGGCTCACGGGTTCGGCGTTGCAAGCGGCGGCCTGGTTGCTTCGTCACCAGCGGCCGGACGGATCGTTCGCATACGAGTACGCGCCGCCGACCTCCGACCAGGCAGGCGGCTGGACGCCGTACGACCAGCTCGTGCGGCAATGCGGCTGCGCCTGGGCGATCGCGATGGTCGCTCGCATCTCACGCGACCGCAAGATCGGCGAGGCGGCGGCGCAGGCGATCAGTGGCATCCTGGAGCGGCACCTCAAACGCGACGGCCCGGGTCGATTGTTCTACCTCGAGGACATGTACGGGGAGCCCAAGCTGGGCGCCCCGCCGCTGCTGCTGCTCGCGATCTGCGAAATGGGCGGCTCCCTGCGAATCGCGCGCGAAACGGTTGACCAGCTCACCGCCTCGCTGCTGGCGGTGCAATCGCGGGACGGCCGGCTGGGCACCAGGGCGCGCGGGATGGAGTTGGAAGGTTCAGAGACCTACTACGTCGGACAGGTCGTTCTGGCGCTGGCCAGGATGTACGCGATTCGCAAGCGCCCGCGACTGCGCTCGGCCGTGGAGCGGTCGCTCAAGCACTACCGGGAGCGCTGGCAGAACGAGGATGAACGCGATCTGTCCTTCACGACCTGGATGATCCAGGCCTGCGATCAATGGCACGCGAACGTCGCAGACGACCTGTCCAGGGACTACGCCTACGAAATGGCGGACTGGGCGCTCGAGGAACAGCACGGCGACGACTGCGAGAACCCACTCTGGGCGGGGGCGTTCCAGAACACACCGGGGATCGGCACCGCCGCCTACAGCGAGGGCATCGCCAGCGCCCTCTCGATTGCGCAGCGGGCGGAGGACGATGAACGGGCTGAACGCTACAGGTCGGCACTGCTGCTGAGCATGCGGTTCCTGCTGTCGCTCTCGCTCGACGGTCCCGAGCATGCCCTGGTCGGCGGCCCCGAACACGTCGGAGCGGTGCGCTCGGCCCTTCACCGCCCCGGCCTCCGCTGCGACAACGCCCAGCACTACCTGATGTCGATGCTCCGGGCGCGCGCTCTATGCTGGGATTCGAACGGAGAGTGACGGCCTGATGGCGATCATCGACACCCTCAGGTTCCGCAACATTCTGGTCGACGGCGAGATCGCTGAAGAGGAGCCGGCCCGAGAGTTCGTCGGGGCGCTTGATGAGTCTCTCGAAGAGATCACGGGCAACCTAGCAACGAAGGCCGATCTGACAGCATTCAAGGCGGAGATTCTGGCTGCTATCGCTCAAAGCGATGCTGCCAACGCCTGCGGCCGATTGGCGCTGTTTGTCGCCATCACTGCGGTCCTCGCCGTTGCAGTGGGGCTGATTCTCGGTCTCAACTGACCTCAGCCCTTGAGCTCGGGCCAGACCTCGCGCCAGGCGGTTTCGATCGTTTGCAGGTATTGGTCGACGGGGATGGCAAGTTCCCGGTCGTAGTTGGGCATTCCGATGCCGAGGCGGGTGATGCCCATGTCCCGGGCGGCGCTCAACAGGCGCCGGGTGTTGGACATATCGGCGTCGAGCGGCGGCAGCCACTGGATGGGGAAGTCGTCAGGGTCGCGGTCGTTGGCTTCGAGCTGCGTGCGCAGGCGGCCGATCAGCTCGGCCAGTTGATCCACAGTGGACTGAACGGGCGCGATCCAGCCGTCGCCCAGGCGGGCCGTGCGCTCGATCGCTGCCTGAGCAAAGCCGCCGAAGAGGATCGGCGGGCCGCCCGGCGTGACCGGCTTGGGCATCACCGACATCTGGTCGATGTTGACGTAGCGGCCGCTGAACGTGATCGGTTCCTCCGTCCAGCAGGCGCGCAGGACGCGGATGTACTCCTCCATCCGGCTGGGCCGCTGGCGGAAGTTGGCCGTCAACGCGTCGAACTCCTGCCACTGCCAGCCGATCCCGATCCCGAGACGCATCCGCCCGCCCGAGAGGATGTCGATCTCGGCCGCCTGCTTGGCGACCAGCACCGGCTCTCGTTGCGGCAGGACCAGCACGTTGGTCTGCAGTGCGACACGGTTGGTGATTCCGGCCAACCAGGCGAGCGTCGTCAGCACCTCGTGCTGGTGAACGTCGTCGGTGTAGGGGCCGGTCTGCGGACGGTCGTCGCGCGCGTAGGCGTAGATGACGTGATCCGCCATCGAGATGAAGTCGCAGCCGATCGCCTCGACGCCCTGAGCCCAGTCGCGCAGCTCGGAGACGTCCCAGTGCCAGTGCCAAGCGGGAATCTGACAGCCGAACTCAAACTGTGCCATGGGACATCTCCGTTCATCGCGCGCGTGCGGTCAGGTGTATCCTAAGCGCATCCCGATAGCAGCTGGATGACCTGAGAGGTGTGGCGTTGGATGAACGGCATGCAGGCGAAGAGGGTGTCCTACGGAGCGACATCGCCGACGTGATCGACCGCGCGGCGGCGATGGCGGTCTATGCATTTGCGTCGGTCAACCAGGCCGGCGCGACGGAGGGTTTGAAACTGCCTCCGCAACTGGCGGAACATCTGGCCGAGGCGACGTACGTCGACGTCATGCGTTACTCGCTGGAGGAATGCACCTGTCCCTGCCACCAGGAGCACTAGCAGGAGCAACAGCAAGCGCACCAGTCCTCAGACGGCGCCCGCGAGGCAGGGCTACACTGCGCTTGACTGCGCAAATGCAGACGGTCTTTCACGTGACGATACGAAGGAGCTCTCGATGACGACGGCAACCAAGGAATCCGTGGTGACGCCGGAGCGGTTCAAGTCGGGCATGACCTGGAACCAGTATCTGGCCTTCATCAATTCGGAAGAGAATTTCGAGCGCCTGACCCCGGGCGGCCAGCCGCGCGGCGACGCGAACGTCGAGCGCTTCATCCGCAACATGAGCGCCTGGCAGGTCTCGGAGGCGGGCCGCGAGGCGCTGCAGGCGCTGCCGCGGCTGAAGATGCTGGTCCTGGGCGAAGACTGGTGCCCGGACGTCTACCGCGGACTGCCGGTGCTGGCCGAAATCGCCGCGACCGCGGGCTGGGAGATTCGCATCTTTGCCCGTGACGAGAACAACGACATCATGTCCGAGTTCCTCAAGGACGGACAGCACGAGTCAATCCCGACGGCGGTGATCTACACGCTCGACCACGAGTACATCGGTCACTGGATCGAGCGCCCGGCAGTGGCGAACGAGCACATGGCCAACATGCAAAAGCTGTTCAGCCGCAAAGAGGGCGAGTCCGAGGACGACATGCGCGCCCGCATCCGCCAGGGTTACCGAGACCTCCAGTCGTCCGACGAGTGGGCCTCCTGGCGCGACGAGACGGTCAACGAGATCGTCGAACTGGTTCGCAGCAACACGTAGGGAACTCTCACCCCTGCCCGCTCCCGGGGCAGACCTGCGCGCAAGTCCAGGCTTGAGTCGCCCCCGCGTAGGCGGGGGCGCCGCTATCACGTGGTCGCTGGATGGCCCCGCCTGCGCGGGGCCGACTTTGGTCGGTGCAGGCCCTGGTCTCAAAGCGGAGATGCGAGCGGGACTGCTAATCGCCGACCGTTCCTCCGAAGGGGCTGTCGGGCGGCTCGTCGGGTTCGTCTTCAATCATCGGGGCGCCCTGCTCGATCGCTCGCATCGCTCGCCAGGTAATGAACCAGCGCTGCAACGCGGTCAGATTGGTCAGCACGGCAAGGATCCAGAGAATCGGCAGGATCTGCGACGAGAGCAGCCCGATTGCGAGAATCAGGACGCGCTCCAGCCGGGTCCCCAGTCCGGTGCGGATGCTGATCCCGAACTCTCCTGCCTTGGAGCGGGTGTAGCTGACCATCATGCTGCCGAACAGCGACACAGCGATCAGCACAATGGCCGTGCGGTCGAAGCGCTCGGCGGCGCTGTACCAGATCAGCAGCCCGAAGAGCAGGGCGAAGTCGGCGAGCCGATCGGAGACGGCGTCGAACACGGCGCCCCAGTCGGACGCGCGGCCGGTAGCGCGGGCGACCGCGCCGTCCAACATGTCGAAACACGCCGCCGCGAGCATGACGATCCCGGCCTGCCAGAACATCCCGTGGGCCGCCAATGCGCCCGCGCCGCCCATGCCGAGCAGACCGATGACGGTGAGAGCGTTGGGCGTCAGTCCGGTGCGCGCCACGGCCCGGCCGAGGCGCTCGGAGATGTCGCTGGATATCGAATGGGGGAGGAGAGACAAGACGATTGCTAATCAGGCCCGGCCGCCGTGAACTCACTGTACACAGCCGACGGATCCGAAATCGGCCCAAAGTCGGCCTAGTCGTAAAACAGTCGTTTGCCGATGAAGAAGAGCAGGAGGGCGACCGGGATCGCGGCCGCGATGGCGATGACGTGGTTGAGGTTGAGGCGTTCGTAGAACGGTTGTCGCTGCTGCTCGATGTAGGGCCAGTTCAGCAGCAGGGCGCGCTCGGCATTGTCGGTGAACTCGGCAATCAGCCTGTCTTCGGGGATGCCGTAGACCTGCTCAATGGCGTCGTAGAAGGGAACGCCATCCCCGACAGTGCGAAAGAGCTCGGCCAGGGCCTCGGGGCCCCAGTCCTGGATGAACCAGGCGAGCATGCCGCCGGCCTGGCCGAAGTACTTGGCCTGAAATTGCCAGGTGCTGGGTATCACCTCCAGTTGCTCGATTGAGTAGTACTCCTCGTGGTCGAACAGCGCGACGGACCCGGCTCGCCGGAGGAAGAATCCCGGCAGCGGGCCGGCCGACCAGAAGCCCAGCGCCGAGCGCATCCAGAGCGGGACCTCCGCGGCATATTGTCCGGTAGCGGCATTGATGACTGCGTTCGTGACCGCGCTGCGCACGTCGCCGGAGGCGTTTCGCATGATGTGCAGCGGAGGAGGTTCCGGGCCAATCCCCTCGGGCCACCGGCTCATGTCCGAGGGATCGGCGCCGGCCGGCCAGATGATGATGGTGAGCGGGACTTCGACCGAGGCCTCGATGAGCTCGCTGACGAGGCCGTACGCCCCCTGCCCATGGTCGGCAAGATCGTCGGCGCGGAGCTGTCCCTGTGTGTGCCAGAGCGTGAGGTTGTCCCGCCCTGCGCTGGACCACTCGACATCGTCCGTCTGTGCAAGCAGAGCGCCGGACGTGAGGGTCGCTGCCAGCATGGCGCCGATCAGGACGAGGATGGCGAACAGGCGAGGCTTCACCAGGTCAGCGTACGGTCAGACCAGGGATCGATACAGATCGAGGTGCTGTTCAGCGATGTTGCGCGAGTCGAAGCGCTCGGCAACCTGCCGTCCGCGCTTGACCAGCCGCTCACGAAGCCCGGCGTCGCTCAGGAGTCGCAGGAGGTTCTTGGCCAGCGCGTTGGAATCACTCGGGGCCGAGAGCAACGCGGCCGCTCCGTCGTCGCTGGCGATTCGGTAGCCGTCGATGTCGGAGGCCGCCACGGGAACGCCGGCGGCCATCGCTTCGACCAGCACCAGCCCGAGCGCCTCGCCGCCGGTCGCGGGAAACGCGGCGCAGGTTGCCGTCTGCATCAAGGTCGCGATGTCTTCATGGCGGACCGGCCCGAGGAAGGTGACTCTGCCGTCGGCGCGCTCCCGGGTGTCGTCCGTCACGGGACCGGCGACCACAAGTTGTGCCTCAGGGAGTCGCTCCAGCGCCTGCAAGAGGATTGTCAGTCCCTTGCGCGGCTCGTCGCGGCCGACGAAGAGGATGGTCCGGGGCTCTGGGTTGCGCTGGATGTTGCGAAAGATCGAGAGATCGAGGCACGGATAGATGACATGAGGATCGGCGCCGATTGCCGGTCGCGCGATCTCACGGGACACGTCGCTGGCGCAGACGATCGCGTTGGCGCGATTGAACAAGAGCCTTGAGAGCGGGCCCGACCAGCGATAGAAGCGCCCCGCCACACGCTCGGCCGAGTGCAGCGTGACGACGGTCGGCACTGCCCCCGGATGCAACAACGACAGCGGCCCGAGCAGAGGCAGCATGGGTTCCTGGATGTGCAGGATGTCGTGCGGCCGCTTGAGGAAGCGGCGCAGCGGGAACAGGTCGCGAGGGTGAACGGCGAGGTCGGCGCGGGTTCCGCCCAGCGGGATACGCACGGGCCTCGACGGCGCAAAGACCTCCGATTCGTGTCCCAGCTCGATCAGCGCCTCGGACAGCGCCGTCGCGTGCGTCTGGACGCCGCCGGGTTGCTTCGTGTCGTAGGGCAGGACGTGATGGATTCGCACGGCGGAGATGGTACGCCGAGTCAGGCGCTTGAGCGGCGTCGGCGGAGGATGGCCCTTGGCGTGGCGCTGATGCCTCGCCACTGCTGCCGCAGCAGGCGTCCGGCCCCGATGCTGCGCAAACGCGGATAGTCCCGGAGTTCTCCGACGGTCGTCCCGGCGTTGAGCGCCGCCCGAAGCGCATCCTGACCACTTCCCTCAAAGGTGGTCACCGACGAGCCGACCTGTTCGTGGAAATGCGCGTCCGAGCC
Source organism: Dehalococcoidia bacterium (assembly GCA_965204335.1). Taxonomy (GTDB): domain Bacteria; phylum Chloroflexota; class Dehalococcoidia; order Bin125; family Bin125; genus Bin125. The sequence goes on from OZ241982.1 coordinate 2,952,708, forward strand.
TCCGGTCGTCACCAGTCCCCAGTGCCGGTTTGCCTCGATCACGCGGTTGCGCCGCCAACGAGCGGAGGGGATCGGGTTGGCGGTCTCGATCCCGAGGATGGGTGGCCCGTCTCCGCTGCGTTCGGGAGCAAGATCGCGGATGAGCCGGTCGATGTCTCCGATGTTGAGCGCGATTGGCATGACGGCGCAGGGGTGCGCGATGATTGCAACGCCGCCCTGTTTCCAGATCGCCTCGACCGTTGCCGCCGCGCTGCGGAAGAGCGGGATCGGTTCATCGATCCAGAGCGCGAGGATGTGGCCGTGGCGGCTGGTGACCTCGCTGCCGACTATCACTTCGACCGGATGATTCGTTCGCGCCGCCGCCTCGCGGGCGAGATGCGCGCCGCGCGTCTGGTCGTGATCGGTGACGGCGATGATGTCGACTCCGCGTCGATGCGCCGCATTCAGGATGGTCAGCGCGTCGTCCATGCCGTCCGATTCCTCGGTGTGGATCTGCAGGTCGGCGCGGCCGACAGTTCGCTCGGATTCGGTCATGATCGGGCCTCAGCCAGGTGGTCGCGGGGATGCGGGTCGTCCCATGGAGTATCTCGACATGGCGCCCAGGGAGATTCGGCGACTCGCCAGAGATGCGCGTGTTGCTCGATGACCGGCTCGAACAATCGGGCCAGGTTGGCCGTGTTCGTGCGGGTGTCGAGTGCCCGGTTCCCCTTGATCAGCAGGTCCAGCGGCGGCAGGAACGTGACGTCGAACTGCAGGCGGTCTCGGCCCGGCCGCCTGACCGTGTAGAGGGGCAACAGGTCCGCCTCGGCGCGGATGGCGAGATCGACCGCGCCGACGGGAAACCGCGCCTGGCGTCCGAAGAAGGGAATGCACGTACCGCCGCCTTGCCGATCGCGGTCCCAGAGGATGCAGACGACGCCGCCTTCGCGCAGCGTCCGCAGGGCAGTCCCGACGCCGGTCTGCGTTGCGGTCAGGAACTCGATTCCGACCGCGGCTCGGGCGGCGTTGACGGCTTCGAGGTGACCCTGATCGTCGAGCCGCTCGACCAGCGCGACGGCCGAGATGTCCAGAGCAGCCAGAGCCTTGACTGCGACCTCCGGGTTGGAGACATGCGCCGTGGTCAGGACCACTCCGCGCCCGGTCCGGTGGGCGTCGAGGAGGTAGTCCAGCCCGGTGACGTGAAGATGGTCCTCCAGCACTCGCCGCGGAGGGACGGAGGGCAGGATCGCGAGGTCGACGTAGTAGCGCGCGGTCTCGGCGATGACTTCGGAGGCGTCGCGGTTGAGCTGGGTCGGTGTGTGTTCGGGGTGTATCCGTTGGAGGTTGTTGCGGATACGGATACGCCGGCGTTCGAGCAACGGCAGCGCGAGCGCTGCAACGGACTCGGCGATGGCGTAGAGCCACGCGCGCGGCAACACCCGGGAAAGCCAGGCCAGAGCGGTGAGCGCGTACGCGGTCGGCATATGGACATCTTCTCACGTTCGCAAGAAGTCTCGGAACTGGTACCACTGATCCGGCGCCGCCGAGAGCGGCGAACTGAACGCAGGCAACAGGGGATTGCCGCCCTCAAGGTCGAGGTCTAGATGTGGGATGAACCGGAGGTCGTGACCCCGGCGGGTCGCGGCGAGGGGGATCAGCTTGGCGTTGGTTGCGTTGGCGATTCGGTGGATCTCGTTGGGGATCGTGACTGACTGGCCGAACATGGATTCGCGGGTGGTCTGTTCGTTCGGTCGGGGCGGGCGGTCGAAGAGGATGGCGGCGGTCCCGTTGTCCTGAAGGTGACTGATGATCTGACGGAGACCGCTGCGTCCGCTGGCGGGAGTCATGCCCAGCCGGGCGCGCTGATCCTGTATTGCCCGGTTCAGCGCCGGATGCCCGAGGTCATCGACCAGCACCATCGAGGGTCCGATCCGGTACGTGTACGCGCCGCCGAGAATGTCCCAGTTGCCGAAGTGGATGACGGCGAAGAGGACTGGTCGGCGTTCATACCACTGCTCAAGCTGGGCCCACTGATCGGCATAGGCGGGATCGTCGGCACCGACCGCTTCGAAGCAATCCTGGGGGCTCAGTTCGTCGAGCCGGACGGCGTCGACCAGGTATTCGCCGTAGCGCCGGAACTGGGCTCGGGCGAGGGATGGGGTGGAGCCGCTCCAGTGGACGTGGGGCAGGAGGAACTCAGCGTTGCGGACGGCCGCGCGCCGGCCTCGCGGCCAGGCGAGGTAAACGCCGTCCATCATCCGTCGGGCGGCGGCGTAAGCGGCTGGACGCGGCAAGACGCGGGCGAGTCGGCCGAGGGTCTGGTAGCCGAGGGCGAGGGGATGCATGGATACTCGGGACGTAAGGGAGCCCCCCTCTGCCTTCGGCATCTCCCCCCGCTTCGCGGGGGGAGCGTTGAGATTGGGCCGATCCTCACTTTCCGCTGGGGGGTGCCGATCTGCTATTCGCCGCGGGCGAAGGCCTCGACTGAGTCTCGCGCCACGTCGTCGGTCCATTGCTCCGGCGGTGACTTCATGAAGTAGGCCGACGGGGCGAGCAGCGGGCCGGCCAGGCCGCGGTCGAGGCCCAGCTTGGCGCAGCGAACGGCGTCGATCACGACGCCGGCCGAGTTGGGCGAGTCCCAGACTTCCAGTTTGAGTTCAAGGTTGAGCGGGACGTCGCCGAACGTGGTGCCTTCGATCCTGATGTGGCACCATTTGCGGTCCTCGAGCCAGGGCACGTGGTCGGACGGGCCGACGTGCACGTCGCCGGAAGGCATCTCGTACTCGATCTGCGAGGTGACGGCGTTGGTCTTGCTGATCTTCTTCGACTCGAGGCGCTCGCGTTCGAGCATGTTGTAGAAGTCGGTGTTGCCGCCGAAGTTGAGCTGGTAGGTGCGGTCGATCTGCACGCCGCGGTCTCGGAACAGTCGCGAAAGTACCCGGTGGACGATCGTCGCGCCGACCTGCGATTTGATGTCGTCGCCGATGATTGGCGCGCCGGCGCGGCGGAACCTGCTGGCCCAGTACTCCTCGCGGGCGATGAATACGGGAATGCAATTGACGAACCCGCAGCCTGCCTCGAGCACCTGCTCGACATACCACTTGGTCGCCTCCTCGGAGCCGACCGGCAGGTAGTTGATCACGACATCGACATCGCGATCCTTGAGGATCTGGGCCACGTCAACGGTCGAGCCGGGCGCCTTGTCGATCACCTGGGAGAGGTACTTGCCCAGGCCGTCGTGGGTCATGCCCCGTTCGACGGGCACGCCGAGATGCGGCACGTCGGTGAACTTCACGGTGTTGTTGGGCTCCGTGAAGATGGCTTCGGAGAGGTCGAGGTCGACCTTGCGCGAGTCGATGTCGAACGCGGCGACGAAGTTGAGATCGGAGATGGAGTAGCCGCCGAGCACGGAGTGCATGATTCCCGGAATCTCGTCTCCGTCCTGGGCATTCTGATAGTGGGTGACGCCCTGGACGAGCGAGGAGGCGCAGTTGCCGACGCCGATGATGGCGACGTTAATCTTGCCGGTTGGGTTACTGACGCCGGATGCGTCGTCTGACATGAATGAATCCTTCCGCGAGGGCTGCGGTCGCCTGGTCTGCCGAGCCGGGTCGGAATCTCACAACCCGGAGACCGCGTCGTCCATCTGCGAGTACTGCAATGTATCAGCGGATCCCGCTGGATGCAGTCATGGCAGACATACATGACTGAGCGCCCATGCCTGAGCGCAAGCGGCGCCAACCGGGGGACGGAGTAGGCTGGATTCATGCCCGATCCACGCGAGTTGGTCGCCGAGACCTACCTGCAGTTCGCACAGGAACTGGCGGATGCGTCGGGCGAGGAGATCCGCCCCTGGTTTCGCCGCTCGCTCGATGTCGAGCGCAAGGGCGACGGCTCGCCCGTCACCCAGGCCGATCGTTCCGCCGAGACAGCGATCCGGGAGCGGATCACCGATCTCTATCCCACCCACGGCATCATCGGCGAGGAATTCGGCTCCGAACAATCGGACGCCGAGTGGGTGTGGGTGATCGACCCGATTGACGGCACCGGCGCCTTCGTCTCGGGGTTGCCGACGTTCGGCACGCTGATCGCGCTGATGCACGACGGAACACCGGTGTTGGGCGTACTTGACCAACCGATATTGCGCGAGCGATGGTGCGGATTGAGCTTCCCCGAAGTGCGACGCCGTACTACACACAATTCACACGTTGTCCACACCTCCTCCACGCCGGATTTGGCTGCGTCGATCGGATTCGCGACCGATCCGACCATGTTCACCGGATCGGCTCGCAGCGCCTGGCAGACGCTTTCGTCCTCATTCGAACGGGTGCGCTACGGCGTCGACTGCTACGCCTACGGGTTGCTCGCATCCGGTTTTGTGGACATTGTGTGTGAAGCCTCACTGAAGTCATGGGACTACATGGCGCTGGCCCCGATCGTGCGCGGCGCCGGCGGCCGGATGACCGACTGGAGCGGATCCGACCTCACGATCAAGTCGGGAGACCGGATTCTGGCCAGCGCGAACCAGCAACTGCATCGGGCGGCGATTTCGCGGCTGGAGGCGACGGAATGCTAGGCCTCGGCCCGAAAATCAAGTGACATGTGGACGGCCGGTGGAACGTACTGGCGACTCGGTGGATAACGATCAGCACGATCGAACCCGCCCGGGCGCGAGCCCGAAGCTAGGCGGCCGCGTCGGCGCGCGCCTTGACCTTGCGCAGGACCGGCAGACCGGTGCGCGGGTTTTCGACGATTTCGTAGCCCTCGGGGACGGCGTCAATCGCTCCGGGTTTCTCCGACTTGGCGAAGAAGTAGATGCGCTGCGAATGGTGATTTCGCAGTTCGATGTCGCGCGCGTGGAGGAAGTAGGTCTCGTGCCGACGGTTGGTGGTGGAAAAAGCCATGGCTGGCAGCCTTCCGATCACTTGTCCTGCTATTGATCAAGTGCGTATGCCGTTACGTCATATATTCAAGCGACTTTGCGGCGACTTGTCAATCCAGCCGAGAGAATTCGTTACGTCTAGTGTTCACCGACTGTTGACGAACGGGGGATGGCCCCTGGCGGCGGTCATCGTCCTCGGTGTTGCCTGCGCAGGTCCGGGCGAGGACGCAGCTTCAACCGGTCCGCCCGGCGAGGACGAATGGTCGGTCGTCGAGCTCGATCCGGACGCGCGCTGGCTGCCGATTCTGGCCACGCAGGACCTCGCCGTCGGCGTCAAGCGCATCGCCTTCACGCTCGACGGACTTTCGGCGAACGAGGAACTGCCGACCGTCCGCGTGTCGTTGTTCGAGCTCGATCGGGACCGGGTGACGCCGAGTTCCGTCCAGTACGCGCGCTTCATCAGCTACGACCCGAGCGTGGGGATCGCCGCGCACGGTCACGCCAACGCGTCGGTCTCGGACCGGGCCTTGCCGGTCGGCCGGGGCGTCTACGTGGCGCCCGTTCGCCTGACTTCCGACGGCCTCTGGGGCGCGCTGTTGGAAATGTCGTCCGAGTCGAGGGAGGAGACGGCGCGACTGCGCTTCTCGGTTCGCGAGCGGCAAGCCGCGCCCGGAGTCGGTGAGCGGGCGCCGTCGGTCGAGTCGCGAACGCGCGCCGACGTGTCGACCCTGGCGCAACTGACGTCGGATCCCGACCCCGAGCCGGGTCTGTACACGCGATCGATCGATGAAGCGCTGGCGCTGGACCGGCCGCTGTTGCTGGCCTTCGCGACACCGGCCTTCTGCCACTCACGGACGTGCGCGCCCGTGCTCGAGGCGGTCAAGACCGTCTGGCGGGAGTTCTCCGCTGAGATCTCCGGCATCCACGTCGAGGTCTTCGAGAATCCCGACTCGCCGACGCGACTGGTTGAGGCAGAGGCGTTCGTCGCCTGGCGATTGCCGTCCGAGCCGTGGGTGTTCGTGATCGACGCGGGCGGAACAATTCGCTACGCCTTCGAGGGGGCGCTGACCGAGCAGGAGCTGCGTTCGGCGGTCGAGTGGGTCGTGCAGGACAGGCCGAACTGAACGCTAGGCTGATCGCAAGGCGAGGGGGAGGATCGACATGGCGTTGGCGGCTTCCGAGCGGGCTCAGATTCGGCAGCAGTTTGCGGCCATTGAGGGTTCACTCAAGCTGGAGTACTACCACCAGAGCCCTCGCCGGGTGATGGTGCCCGGCCGCCCCGAGAAACCGAGCTGCGAGCTGGCCCGGGAACTGTACGAAGAGATTGCCGAGCTCTCCGACCGGATTGCGCTGACCATCTACGAGCACGAGGAGTCGGAGGAGCAGGTCAAGCGGCGTGACATCGTCGATGTGCCCTGCGTCCTGATCCGCGGCGAGTTGAATCGCCCCCTGCGCTTCTACGGCGCACCCAACGGGCACCTGCTCGTGGCCATGATCCGGGCCATGGTGCTCGCGTCGACGCGGCAATCGGCGCCGGCGGTCAAGATGAAGCGTCTGCTGGGCAAGCTGAGGCGTCCAACACGGCTGCGCCTGCTGGGATCGGCGATGGATCCCGTCGCCGGTCAGGCGGCGTTGGCGGCCTGCGCCGCGACGCTGCTCTCGCCCAAGTTGCAGACGGACGTGTTCGCGATCGAGGAGTTCGCCGAAATCGGTGCGCGTTCGGGCGTCACGGCTCTGCCGGCGCTGTTCATCGACGACCACCTCTTCGCTGCCGGACTGGTCGATCCGCTGGAGCTGGTCGAGTTCATCGGACTCTGGCAGGCCAATCCGGAGAAGGCGCAACTGAATCCGCCGGCGACCCAGCCAGGATCGGCAACCGCCTGGCGTCCGCCCCAGCCGACGCACCAGCACCGCGAACCGGCGCCGATTGATCCGATCGCGGCGGCCGCGGGACGGGCGCGCGAACCGGCTGCGACGCCCGAGGGCATGCGCCGGACGGCGGGCGGCCTCATCGTGCCGAATCGGTAGTACGCTCCAACATATAGTTGAGATGATTGAGAAGCCCACTGACAATCGGCGGAGATGCGCTGTGGTTGATGTTGACGATCTGCGTGAAACGCTGGACGCGTTGTCGGAGCGGTTGAGCGACGTCCTGGAGCGTCTTTGACCTGACCTCGGTCGAGGCGGAGGCATCGCGTCTGGAGGCCGAGTCGATGGCGCCCGGTTTCTGGGACGACGCCGACCGAGCGCGTGCGGTGATGAAGCGGCTGTCTTCACGTCAGCGCACGATCGAGACGTGGCGCGGGCTGGAAGCGCGTGTTTCGGACGCAGTCGAGTTGCTGGAACTCGCCGATGACGAAGACCTCGCCGACGATCTGGCCGCCGAAGCGTCGGCGATCGAGACGGAGATCGAACGGCGCTCCTTCGAGCTGGCGTTCTCCGGTCCGTACGACGACCGCTCCGCGGTGATCGCGATCTACGCCGGCGCCGGCGGGATCGATTCACAGGACTGGACCGAGATGCTGCTGCGCATGTACCAGCGTTGGGCCGAACGTGCGGGCTTCGGCGTGGACCTCGTCGACCTGGTCGAAGGCGAAGAGGCGGGGCTGAAGTCGGCCACGCTCGAGGTCAAGGGCGACGCCGACGGCGGCGGCGCGTACGGTTGGCTGCGCTCCGAACACGGCGTCCACCGACTGGTGCGCATTTCCCCGTTCGACCAGAACCATGCCCGTCATACGTCCTTCGCGCGCGTCGAGATCATGCCCGAAACCGAAGGCGCGGCGGAGGTCGAGATCGATGACGAAGACATCAAGATCGATGTCTACCGGGCCTCCGGCAACGGCGGTCAGAATGTGCAGAAGAACTCGACCGCCGTACGTATCACGCATCTTCCGACCGGATTCGTCGTCAGTTGCCAGAACGAGCGATCGCTGCGGCGAAATCGAGATTCGGCCATGCGCGTGCTTGAGGCGCGCTTGCTGATGCTGGAAGAGCAGAAGCGGGAAGAGGAGCGGCTTGCAATCCGCGGCGAACACATTGAGGCGGGCTGGGGCAACCAGATTCGGTCCTACGTGCTACAGCCGTATCGCATGGTGAAGGACCTGCGCACGCAACACGAGACGTCCGATGCCGAGAGCGTGCTCGACGGGGAACTCGACGAATTCCTCCGCGCGTCGCTGAAGCATCAGATCGGGCAGGAAGCGGCGCGGGCGGAGGCGGTCGCATGAAGCGGGTCGGACTGCTCCTGGCGGCGGCCGGGATCATCGCCGCGGCGTGGATGTTCGTGGCGTCGGTCTCGCCGTTGAGCGCTCAATCGGCCGAGGACGGCCCGACCGTTCAGGGCACGCGATTTGAAAACGGCTGGCCCGACTCGGTCACCGTGACCTCGCTGGTCGGCGGCGCCGAGGGCGTTGAGTCGGCGACCTTCCTGTACGCCGTGCTTCCCGAGGGCGCGCTGACGCGAGAACCGGCCGAGCTCGCGAGCGGCGACGTGACTCGCGTGACGGCCGTGTTTCCAACCCGGGATCCGACGCTCTGGATTCCCGCCGGCGCCGACTTCAAGTGGCAGTGGGAGTTCGTCTTTGCCGATGGCGAGAAGTTCGAGACCGAGCCGCAGATCTGGCGTTACGAAGATCCGCGCTTTGAGTGGCAATCGCTGACCGAAGGTCCGCTGGAGGTCTCGTGGTACGACGACCGCGGCGTCGCCCAGTTGATGTTGGACGAAGGGATCGACGCGCTCGATGAGATCTCGCCGTTCCTCGGCCTCGAGGAGCTCATCCCGATCAAGGTCTACGTCTGGGCCAATACCGAAGATGCGCGCGAGGTGGAGAGAATTCAGTCGGAGCGGTTTGAAGAGTCGGTGATTACCGGCGGCACGCGGGTGCTCGCCGACCTGGTGCACATTTACACGCCGTCCCGCTGGGTCGTCCGGCACGAGCTGACGCACGTCCTGACCAAGCTCGCCGGCGAGGGACCGTACGGCGATCTGCCCGCCTGGCTCGACGAGGGGATGGCGACGCTGGCCGAGGGCGATTGGCTCGACCGTCGCGGCGGCGCGTTGCAGTACGCGATCAACAACGACATCGTCCTCTCGTTGCGCAGCATGGAATCGCCTTCCAATCGACCCGGATTCGTCGACATCTTCTACGGACAGTCGGCGGCCGTCGTGCTCTACCTGCTCACCGAGTACGGCAACGACAAGATGAACGACCTGTTCCGCGCATTCAAGGCAGGTTCCGGCGTCGATGACGCGTTGCTCGCCGTCTACGGCATCGATCGCGATGAGCTGGACAACGCCTGGCGGGACTCGGTTGGGCTGGGTCCGAGGGAGGAAGCCGAGGATCGCTCGACCGTGATCGAGGACGAGGTGATCGGCGGTCCTGAGGTCGCCGACGATGAGCAGTCGTCTCAGCAGGCCGCTGAAGATGGGCAGGATCGGGCGGAGGACGCTCAGGCCGACGCCCAGGCCGACGACCGGCAGGACTCGCAGCAGCAGTCCACCGAGCAAACGCAGGAGGGCGAGCCGGACCAGGCGGAAGCGGGGGCCGAGGAAGAGACCGCGTCGATCCGGTCAGAGGACGAGATCGCGGATCGGGTTGCCGAGATCGAGCGGCGCCAGGACGAGCGCCGCCCGCGGCCGGTATTCGAGATCTCGGGTCCGTTCCCGTGGGAGTGGCCGCTGATCGGCATTGCCGGCGCGCTGGTCGTGCTGAGCGGATTGCTGCTCGTGCGCGTGTTGACGTCGCGGAGCTGATCGAGCGCTATCGCTGTTTCGAAAGTCGGGCCGCGCGGGTCACGTTGTTGAGCAGCATGGCGACGGTCATCGGCCCGACGCCGCCGGGTACCGGTGTGATCGCAGAGGCGACTTCGCTCACGCCCGCGAAATCGACATCGCCGACCAGCCGATAGCCGCGCTTGCGGGTCGCGTCGTCGACCCGGTTCACGCCGACGTCGATCACGGTAACGCCGTTGTGGACCATGTCGGCCGTGATCGTGCCGGGCCGGCCGGTCGCCGCAACGAGGATGTCGGCCTGTCGAGTGATCGACGGGAGGTCGTCCGTGTTGGTGTGGCAGACGGTCACGGTCGCGTTGGCGCCGTGCCGCTTCTGGGCGAGCATCGCCGCGAGCGGCATACCGACCAACCGGCTGCGTCCGACGATCACCACATGCTTGCCGCCGGGGTCGGCGCCGCTGCGGACGAGCAGCTGTTGTACGCCGTGCGGCGTCGCCGGCAGGAAGCGCTCGCGGCCCAGCAGGATGCGTCCCTGGTTGACCGGGTGAAGCCCGTCGACGTCCTTCAGCGGATCGATTCGGTCGATCAGCAGGTCGGAATCGACGCTCTCGGGCAGCGGCAGTTGCAGGATGATGCCATGCACATCCGGATCGGCGTTGAGCAGGTCGATGCGATCACGGATCCGGCGCTCGGTCTGCTTTGGATCGAAGTCGGCTTCGATGCGGTGAATGACGACCTTGATCCCGGTCTCCTGGCCGGCCTGGTGCTTGCCCCGCACGTAGCTGGCCGAGGCGGGATTGTCGCCGACCAGGATGACGGCCAGATGCGGCAAGAGTCCGTCGGCGATCATGTCCTCGACTTGCCGCGTCAACGCCTCCCGGATGCCGGCAGCGATCGCCGCGCCATCGATGATCGTGGCCGTCATGCCGTCAGGGTATGCCAGAGCCCGAGGTTGAAGTGTGACGTGGTTGCTGCGGCACGTTGGTAGGCTGCGAATCGATGTTCGGAGACCTGACCTGCGGCGTGGACCTGCTCTTGATCGAGCGGTTCGAGAGCGTGCTCAATCGCCATCCCGATCGGTTTCCCAGGCGAATCCTGACCGATCGCGAGCGCGAGTACTGCGGCGATCGGCTGGCCGAAATGGCCGTCCGCTTCGCCGGCAAAGAGGCCGTGATGAAGTGTCTCGGCACCGGCGTGCGCGGCGTGAAGTGGAAAGAGATCGAGATCCTGGCCAACGCGCGGGGCAAACCGGTCGTGATCCTGCACGGCGGCGCTCGCGAGCGGGCGCAGGAGATCGGGCTCGAACGGATCGAGATTAGCCTGACCCATGAGAAGAACATGGTCTGTGCGTTCGCGGTGGGACAGCCGAGACCGGGAACCTGACAGGGAGACAGACAATGAAACTGTTGACATCGGCGGAGATGAGAGAACTGGAGGAGCGGGCCGAGGCGGCGGGGGTTTCCACCGAGACGCTGATGGAGAACGCCGGCCTGGCGGTCGCCCAGGAAATCTGGATGCAGTTGGGTTCGCTCGAAGATCGACGGATCGCGGTGCTGGTCGGTCCAGGCAACAACGGCGGCGACGGCCTGGTCGCCGCCCGGCACCTGTTTGAGTGGGGTGCGCAGGTGCGCGTCTACGCGCTGCGAGAGCGAAGCGACTCGCAGTGGACGCAGACCGTTGAGATGGGCGTGCCCTGCGGCACGGTGGCGGAGGATGACAACTTCGAGGCCCTGGAGTCGCTGCTTTCGGGCGCGGAGGCCGTCGTCGACGCGCTGCTCGGCACCGGTTCCTCCCGGCCGATCGACGGCGATCTGGCCGGGATCATGGAACGGCTCGCGGCGATCCGATCACGAACGGTGAAGCCCAAGTTGGTGGCGGTCGATCTGCCGACCGGCCTCGACGCGGACAGCGGCCGACTCGATCCGCTGGCCGTCGCTGCCGACGAAACGGTGACGTTCCACGCACCGAAAGTCGGTCTCTACATGCAACCGGGCGCGGCAGCGGCCGGATCGGTGCAGCAGGTCGAGATCGGTATTCCCGGCGGCATGGACGAGGACTTGCAGACCGAGGTGCTTGAGCGCCGCGGGGCGAAGGCGCTGCTGCCCGACCGGCCGTTGGACGGGCACAAGGGGACGTTCGGACGGGTGCTGGTAATCGCCGGTTCGGCCCGCTATCCCGGCGCGGCGGTGCTCGCGGCGCGAGGCGCCTATCGGGCCGGCGCCGGCCTGGTCACGATTGCGACGCCGCAATCGATCGCGCCGCAGATGGTCGCGGCCGTTCCCGAAGCGACGTTGCTGCCGTTGCCCGAGTACGACGCCGGCGTGATCTCGGGGTTTGCGGCCTGGGAAGTCGTGCGAGATGAACTCGCGTCGGTCGACGCCGTGGTGATTGGTTGCGGATTCGGACGCCACGACCACAGCGGCAAGTTCGTGCGCGAGTTCCTGATCTCGCCGGAAGTTGCCGCGGTCAACGGCGTCGTGGTCGACGCGGACGGCTTGAATCTGCTCTCGGCCGACATGTCGAACCTGCCCAACGCGGTCGCGCCGGTCGTGCTCACTCCGCATCCGGGCGAAATGGGCACGCTGACGGGCATGAGCACCGACGACGTTCAGCGCCGGCGCCTGACGCTCGCTCGCGACCGCGCGGCTGAATGGAACTGCCACGTCGTCCTCAAGGGAGCGAACACGGTCGTCGCGACGCCCGATAACCGGGCGCGGGTGTCGGAGGTCGCGCAACCGGCGTTGGCGACGGCCGGCACCGGCGACGTCCTGAGCGGCGCCATCGGAGCGCTGATCGCCCAGGGGCTGAATCTGTTCGACGCTGCGACGCTGGGCGTGTATCTCCACGGCGACGCCGGCAACCGGGCAGCGCGCGCGCGCGGGACCATCGGTGTGACCGCGGGCGATGTCGCCGACCAGGTCGCGATGGCGTCACGATCACTCGCCGGCGAGGAGCCGGTCGAGGCGCCGTCGCTCGGTGGCGGTTTCGGCATGGGCGGCGGCGACATGGGCGGCCTCGGTCAATTGTCCGGCGCCGGCGGTCTGGGAGGCGGTCTCGAGGGTCTGCTCGGGGGCCAGCAGTAACACCGATCAGGACACATCTGTAGCCTTGATCGAGGAGGACACGACATGGTCCAGGCACCGGCCAAACCCCTGGTCAGCGAAGATACAATCTCGAATCCGCTCCTGCTGGCCGTGCCGATCAAGCTCAGGCTGCCACCAGACTGGATGCTGTCTGACGACGCTCTCATTGCGCTCTCGGAACTCAATGGGCCCTGGCAATTCGAAGTGACGGCCCAGAAAGAGCTGGTGATCATGTCGCCTGAAGGCCCGGATAGCAGCGAACGAGGTGGAGAGATCCACATCGACCTGGGTGTCTGGAACCGTGCGACGCGCCTCGGCCGCGTGTTCGGCGCGCAGTTGGGAGTGCGCAGTCCAGACGGGTCGGTTCGGGCGCCGGATGTCGCCTGGATCAGCAACCAGCGATGGGCTGAACGGGACACGAACCAAGGATTCCTGGATGTTTGTCCTGAGTTGATCGTCGAAGTCATCTCGCCGTCGGGTTCGCTCGAACGGCAGCAAGAGAAGATGGAAGAGTGGATTCGGCACGGAGCTCGGCTCGGCTGGTTGATCGACCCGTTCCGCGAGCTCGCCCTGATTTATCGACCAGACACCGAACCGGAACAGCTGGACAAGCCCGACAACCTCAGCGGCGAGGATGTCTGCGAGGGCCTGGTCGTCAACCTTGAACGAATCTGGAAGTAACACGAACCGAGGAGATGGCGTATGTCGCGAGTCAGTTTCAACTGCACGATGCAGGAAGGGCAGATCGGCGAGGAACTGCGAGCCACGCTCGCAACCGCCCTGCAGCAGATCACGCAGGAGGTGCTGGGCGAGTCTCCCGACGATGTCCCGGTGACGTTTTCCGACATCCCCAGTGGCTTCGGCTTCCGCGGCGGCGAGCCGTCCACGACCTCGCTGGTTCGCGGCAGCATTGTCGGCGGGGTGACGCAGGAGGTCCGTGAGGACTTCATGCGGCGCATCTGCGATCGCTGGATGGAGATCAGCGGCTGCACCGTCGATGAGCTGGTGGTCTCGGCGCGCGACGCCTGATCGCGTGCGATAGCATGGCTTCAAACTCCGAGACGAGAACGATCGGTCTGAGAGGAACGTTGAAATGCCCTATTACCGTTGCGTGGTCCCCAAGGACTCCGTGCCCTACGAGCAGCGAGCAGCGGTGGCCAAGGCCTTCACCGACATCCACTGCGGCAACACCGGCGCGCCGCGCAGTTTCGTCCACGTCGTCTTCGACGAGGCCGACGACCGCTGGGAGACGCCGTTCTTCCTCGACGGCGGCAACCGCGCGGGACGTTCGGAAGAGGTCAAGGCCGAGTTGCTCAGCGACTTGATGGGCGCGTTCCGCGAGATCACCGGCGTGGCCTCGGAGGACTTCAGCGGCCGCATCACCGAAGGTCCGGCGAAGTGGACGATGGAGGGTGGGATGGTCCTGCCCGAGCCGGGCGAAGAGACCGAGGAGTGGTACTCCCACGGTCAGGCCGCCGCCGGCGGCTAGCGCCGACATCGCGCTCGCTACAGCAAACGACCGGGCGCTTGCTCAGCCCGGTCGGCTCGTGCCCGTTTCGCTGACCGCACCGGTTCCGACATCGCGGTACCCGTAGCCCAGTCACGGGGTAGGCTGAGGACGCACTGAACTTTGGGGGACCCTATGAACGAGCGCATCGTGGTGACGGGGATGGGCGCGGTGACGGCGGTGGGCGAGACGGCGGCGGACACGTGGGATTCGCTGGTCTCCGGACGCTCGGGCGTCAACGACATCTCAATCTTCGATGCGTCCCGGTTGTCGGTGCGATTCGCAGCCGAGGTCAGCGGCTGGAAGCCCGACAACTACATGCCCCGCAAGGACGCGCGGCGGATGGATCGCTACTCGCAGTTCGCAATCGTCGCCTCGCAGGAGGCGGCCGCCAGCGCGGGCTTCGAGGAGGGATTCGACGGCTCGGATCGCGCGGGAGTCATGATCGGCACCGGTATCGGCGGGATCTCGACGACCCAGGAACAGTTCAGGATCATGGACTCCCGCGGCCCGGACCGGGTGTCGCCCTTCGCCGTGCCGATGATGCTGCCCAACATGGCCTCGGGGCAGGTCTCAATCTCCCTGCAGGCCCGCGGGCCGAATCTCGCTCCGATGTCCGCCTGCTCGTCGGCCGCCGATGCCCTGGGCCTCGCCGCTCAGACCATTCTCCGCGACGAAGCGGATGTGATGGTTGTCGGCGGCGCCGAGGCGCCGCTCTGTGAGATGGCGGTGGCCGGCTTCGCCTCCGCTCGAGCCCTCTCGTCCCGCAACGACGATCCGCAGGCCGCGTCGCGCCCCTTCGACGCCGAGCGTGACGGCTTCGTCATGGGCGAAGGCGCCGCCGTCATGGTGATCGAGCGAGCAGCGCACGCCGTCGCTCGCGGCGCCGAGATCATGGCCGAGCTCTGCGGCTACGGTTCAGTCGGCGATGCCTATCACATCACCCAGCCGGCCGAAGGCGGCGACGGCGGCGTGCGCGCCATGTCGCTGGCACTGGAGCGCTCCGGGATCGTCCCGTCCGAGGTCGACTACATCAACGCGCACGGCACCTCAACGCCGCTGAACGACAAGTTCGAAACGATGGCGATCAAGAGCGTGTTCGGCGAGGCCGCCTACGGCGTCTCGATCTCCTCGACCAAATCGATGACCGGACATCTGCTCGGCGCGGCCGGCGCAGTCGAAGCGCTGGCGACGATCGAGGCGATCCGGCGCAACGTCATCCCGCCGACGATCAACCTCCGCAATCCCGATCCCGATTGCGACCTCGACTACACGCCGAATGTGTGCCGCGAGCGCAACGTTCGGGTAGCGATCTCCAACTCCATGGGGTTCGGCGGACACAACGCCTGCCTGGTCTTCCGCCGCTGGGAGGACTGAACCTGAGAGTGCGGCGCCGTGGTGCGGGAACGCTCGGACGGGTGGTTGGGCCGAACCTGGCGAATAGCCGAGCCTCACGACGCACCGCCGATTGAGGGCCTGGACGCGCCCTCGTTTATCGGCCGCCTGCTCCGCCAGCGAGGTGTCGACACCGTGCCGGCGGCACAGGAGTTTCTCAATCCTGACTGGTATCAGCCCGCCGACCCGTCGGTATTGGGCGACTGGCACTCCGCGCTGGACCGCTTGTCCCATGCGGCGGAGCGCGAGGAGCCGGTCGCGATCTACGGCGATTACGACGTCGATGGGATCACCGGCACCGCCATCCTGACCGAGGCGCTTCAGGCCGTCGGCATCGACGCGCGCCCATTCATTCCTCATCGCGAGCGTGAAGGGTACGGCCTTCAGGACTCCGTGGTAGGACAGCTCGCGGCCGACGGCGCGCGTGTGCTGATCACGGCCGATTGCGGGATCACGGCGCTGACCGAGATTGCGTCCGCCCGCGAGCAGCACGGCCTGGATGTGATCGTGCTCGACCATCACGAGCCGGCGGAATCGTTGCCCAGCGCTACGGCCATCGTGACGCCCAAGAAGGCGCCAACGGGACACCCGTTGTCCGAGCTCTCAACCGGTGGACTGGCCTACCGCTTCGCGCACGGCTTGCTGGAAGCGAACGGCGTGCAGGCGGACGCGGTGCGATGGCTCGACCTGGCGGCAATGTCGACCGTTGCCGACGTGGTACCGCTCAAGGGCGAGAATCGTTGGCTCGTGCACCAGGGACTCCGGGCCCTGGAGCGTACGGAGCGGCCCGGACTACGAGCGCTGATGTCGGTCCGGAGGGCCAGCGGACCGGTCGATACGGAGACCATTGGATTCCAGATCGCGCCCAAGATCAATGCCGCCGGCCGTTTGGACGATGCCTCGCTCGCGCTGCGAATGCTGACGGAGCGCAATCGGGAGCCGGCGAGGGAATTGGCGGCGCAGTTGGAGCGACTGAACGAAGAGCGTCGGCGCCTGACATCGGAGGCGATGGTCAACGCCGAACAACAGATACGCGGTCAACTCGATCCGTCCGGGCAGGCGCCGCTCGTCTTGTTCGTGGGCGGCGAAGAGATTCATCACGGCATCGTCGGAATCGTCGCGGGACGACTCGCCGAGCAGTGGTCCCGACCCGCATTCGTCTGGTCGATCGTCGAGAACGAGGTGCGCGCATCGGGACGCAGCGCCGCAGGATTCGACCTCGTGCGCATCCTCGACTCGGCGCGCGACCTGCTCGTGCGCGGCGGCGGACACGCGATGGCCGCCGGGTTCTCGGCGGAGCCGCCGCTGCTGGGCTCATTGATGGCGAGGTTCAATGAGTCGGCGCAGGCGCAGCTCGACGCCGGCGAGGCCGGCGCCTGGGCCGCGCTCGAGGGTCGGATGGAGATCGACGCGCAGGTGCCGCTGGAAGCCGTGACCGCGCCGACGGTCAAGTGGATCGAGCGCCTGGCTCCGTTCGGCGAAGGCAATCGAGCCCCCACCTTCCTCAGCAACGGCGTCGGGGTACGTCGCGCATCCACGGTCGGCGCAGACCACGCGCATCTGCGCCTGGATCTGGACGGCTGGTCCGCGATTGGTTGGCGGCTCGGCAACGCGGCCGCCGAGGTCAGGACGCAGATTGATATCGTCTGGCGTCTGCGACGCGGGCTTCGGGGGCGACCGGAGCTGGAAATCATCGACCTGGCGGTCTAGGACGAGGCGACCTCACTGCCGCTGGAGGAGGTCCGCGTGGCCCGCGTTCGGGCACTCATCCATCCGTTAACCTGAGGCCCATCTGGCGGTTTGTCTTGGAGGGTTTCGCTATGGCTGTTCGCAACGTTGGGGTGGTTGGACACCAGGGCGCCGGCAAGACGACGCTGGTCGAGGCGCTGGGCTTTTCGACCGGGCTGACGACGCGCCTGGGACGTGTGGAAGACGGGAACACCATCTCCGACCACGACGCAGAAGAACAGGAACGGGGGATGTCGATCTCGACGTCCCTCGTCTCGATGGAGCACGACGGCGTGCGCATCAACCTGCTCGACACGCCGGGCTACGCCGACTTCGTCGGCGAGGTCGTGGCGGCGGTGTCGGTGGTCGACGCGGCGATCGTGGTGGTCGACGCCTCCTCGGGCGTGCAGGTCGGAACCGAGACGGTCTGGCGGATGGCCGGCAAGCGCGGCATTCCCCGGGCCGTGGTGATCTCGCGGCTCGATCGCGACAACTCGTCCTTCGAGGACGCGCTCGATTCCGTCCAGTCGGTGCTCGGAGCCGAGTGCCAACCGCTCTACCTGCCCAACGGCTCGGAAGCCGCGTTCAGCGAGCTGATCGACGTGCTGGCCGACGAGGACGCCGACGGCCGTGACGGCCTGATTGAGCAGATCGTCGAGTCGGACGAAGACCTGATGATGCTCTACCTGGAAGACGAGGAGATCGACGACGACGATCTGCGCTCGGCCGTGAAGACGGCGGTCCAGGCCGGATCGCTGGCGCCGGTGCTGCCGATGTCGGCCGTGGGCGGGGTCGGATCCAACGAACTGTTGCGGCTGATCGCCGACGTGCTTCCCGATCCTTCGGAATCGCCGGCGATCGCCGATGGCATTAACGGCAACGGAGCGGCCGGCGCGTTCGTCTTCAAGACGACGGCCGACGAGTTCGTGGGGCGGCTCTCGTACTTGCGAGTCGTGTCCGGGTCCGTCGCCAGCGACGCCCATCTCGACAATGCGCAGTCCGGTGAAAACGAACGACTGGCCAGCCTGTCGCGAGCCGCGGGCAAGACGCTCACCGCGATCCCGAGTCTCGACACCGGCGACATCGGCGTCGTCACCAAGCTGCAGCACACGACGACCTTCAACACGTTGCGCGAGCGGGGCTCCGGCCTCGTCGTGCCCGCGCCCGAGATGCCGGCGCCGATCTTTGCCGCCGCGGTCGAGCCGAAGACCAAGGCCGATGTCGACAAGCTGGGACCGTCGCTGGCGCGGCTGGTGGAGAACGATCCGACATTGCAGATCGAGCGCGACCGCGACTCCGGCGAGACGATCCTGAGCGGCCTGAGCGAGTCGCACGTGCAGCTTTCCGCGGGCCGCCTGTCGAGCAAGTTCAACGTCGAAGTGGAAATCAAGGATCGCCGCGTCCCCTATCGCGAGACGGTCACCGCTCGAGGCCAGGCCGAGTACCTGCACAAGAAGCAGACCGGCGGCAGCGGGCAGTACGCCCGGGTCGCGCTGCGCGTCGAGCCTCAGCCTCGCGGCGCGGGATTCGAATTCAACGACGAGATCGTCGGCGGCGCGGTGCCGCGCAACTACATCCCGGCCGTCGAGAAAGGCGTCGTCGAGTCGCTGCCGCGCGGTACCTTCCCGCTGACGGATCTGCGGGTCACGCTCTACGACGGCAAGCACCACGACGTCGACTCGTCGGAAATGGCGTTCAAGCTGGCCGCGTCGCAGGCTCTCAAGGAGAGTGTGTCCTCCGCTCGGCCGATCCTGCTGGAGCCGATTCAGATGTTCCGGATCACGGTCCCCGAATCGTCGACCGGCGACATCATGAGCGATCTCAACTCGCGGCGCGCCCGCGTGCTGGGCATGGAGCCGGCCGAAGATCCACCCGACTCGACGGTCGTGATCGCGGAAGGACCGATGGCCGAGTTCCTCCACTACGCCACCGACCTCCGCTCGATGACCGGCGGCAGAGGCACGTTCTCGTGGCAGTTTGACCGTTACGATCAGGTCCCGCAACACGTCGCCCAGAAGGTTCGCCAGGACGCTGAGGCAGCGGCAGCGGGCTAACGACTCCCGCCGGACAGAAAGCGCATCGCTATGGTCTCGACGCCGGCCAAGCCCCTCGGGCAACCGTCGACCTCGTTGGAGGAGATCGTCCGGTCCTCCAACGAGTTGCCCGTGTTGCTGCGCTTTCCCGAGGACACGCCGCTGTCGGACACGCTGCTCGAACAGATCAGCCGTCTGAACAAACCCTGGCAATTCGAGCGAACTCCCGACGGAGAGTTGGTGATCATGGCGCCCGCTGGAAATGACGCCGACGAGATTAGCCTGGAACTCGCTTACCAACTGATGACGTGGGTCCGTGGCGGCGTCGGCGGCATGACCACCGGCTCAAGCGGTGGCTACAAGCGAGGCGACGGCAACACCGCTGCGCCGGATGCTGCCTGGACCAGTCCACAGCGCCGGGCCTCAATGACGGAAGGCCAACGCGACCAGACTTATCAGCCGCTTTGCCCCAACTTCGTCATCGAGGTCCGGTCAGGCAGCGACACGGTCGCCAGTCAGCAACGCAAGATGGCCGCCTGGATCGCTGGTGGCACCGAGCTGGGCTGGCTCGTCGTGCCCGAGCACGAGACCGTCTACGTGTACCACGCCGACGGGACCGTCGACGTGGTCGAACGGCCGGACGAACTCTCGGCGGAGCCGGTCTGCGAGGGCTTGACGATCAGCTTCGAGTACGTCTGGGACCTGGAATCGGCGCGGGCCGTGGAGGATGCAGCGGAGTAGGCCGCTGCGCCCGCGCGCGGCGGTCATTCCTCATCGGCCGACAGCGGACGCAGTTCGAAGACCATCCGGATGCGCGAGGTCACGGTTTCGCTGCCGCCGAAGACCGGGGTTGGCTCGAATCCCTCGTCCGCCAACGCGGCCTCAGCCTGAGCCTCTTCCTCGGCGACGCGCGATGCCGAGAGGCGGCCGATCGGACTCAGTTCGACCAGGCGCACGATCTCGTAACCCATGTGAGCGGCGATGGAATCGGCGGTCACCTGCGCGTCGTCGATAGCGTCCAGCAGCGTCTGGCGCTCGGCCTCGGCTCGACCGGACGCCGTGAAGTTGAGCCCGTCCAGGCGGACATGATCGCCCCCGGCGGTCAGGATCGTGTCGATCAGCCGGCCCGCGTCGTCGACGCCGTCGATCCGCGCGATCAGCGCATTCTCGTAGCGGAAGCCGATCGAGACGCGTCCCGCTTCCGTCCAGTCATACTCTTCGTGGATCCGGATCGAGGTCGTCTGTAGCTGATCGGTGGGCACGCAGAGTTGATCGGGGTGGTCGTCGTTGCAGCCCATCTGCAGAGCCGTGCGCACGTCGGCGAGCGCGCTGTTTCCGGTAGACACGGCGGTGAGCACCGACCGGTCAAGCACGCTGATGCTGAACCGCGCAACGGTCCCGTCCTGTTCCACGCTGCGAGACGCCACGCCCTCAATCGTGAGCCTGGTCAAGTCGTCCCCGCCGGGGACGTTGATTTCGACCGCCGGCGCCTCAGCCTTGACCACGCTACCGAGCAGCAGCATCACTGCCAGCAGCGACCCGAGCAGGGCCAGCAACGCAACCATCGGTCCGAAGCGCATTCGTAGAACTCTCGGTTTCATCTGACTCTCCCTTGAATACTCGACCGCGCGGTCGGGTCGCCGCTAACACAACGCCTGCGGCGGCTCCGATGTTCCGCCGAGGTTGCGTTCGAAGAAGTCCAGCATGGTCGTCCAGGCTGATTCGGCGGACGATTCGTGGTAGCCGGCCTGCATCGGAGACAGGCGAATCAGGAGCGAGCGAACCGGGCCGTGCCGGTTCATGAAGGAATGGCCCGCTCCGGGATACACGTTGACCTCGTGCTCGACTCCGAGCTGAGCCAGGTGCCCGCGCAACCGATCGGCCTGTCCGACGAAGACCCGATCGCGTTCGCCATAGCCGCCGAAGACCGGACAGATGCCTTCCAGTTCCTCCACGTCGCGCGGGACCGCGCCGTAGAAATCGGCGGCGACGCCGATCGGCGCGCGTGAGGCGTAGAGAATGGCGAATCCGCCGCCCATGCAGAACCCGGCGACCGCCATCCGCGACGCGTCGACATCCTCGCGGGCGGCCAGCCAGGCGCGAGCCGTATCGATGTCGGCGAAGGCGCGACCCTCGCCGCTGCGCAACGCCTGCATCGTTCGCCGTATGCAGAGCGGCCTCACTCTCGGACCGACGGAGTACAGGTCCGGCGCGAGGGCGACGTAGCCGTTGTCGGCGAAGCGGCGCGCAATCCGACGAATGTCGTCGTTCAGACCGAACAGCTCGTGCAGGACCAGCACTCCGGGCAAGGGTCCATCGGACTGCTCCGGCGAGGCCAGGTAGGCCGCCAGATCGTCCTCGCCCGTGGGGATCCGGACGGATTGCGTGGGCATCGGTCACCTCTCAATCTGGCGATAGCCTGCGAGTGATACGGCTCGCGTGAGCCAACAGTACCGAAGGACAAGTTAGGAGTCGGGTCATGGCGGAATACAGCAGCCTCGGATACGACGTCGCCGACAGCGTGGCGACGATCACGATCAACCGACCGGAAGCGGCCAACTCGCTCTCGCTGGAGATGTGCAAGGAGTTGATGGACGCCTCGATCCGCGTGGATGACGACCCCGACGTTCGCGCCGTCGTGTTCCAGGGTTCAGGCCGGTTCTTTTGCACCGGCGCCGACCTGCGCGGGTTCCCGCCGGCCGGTCCCGAGATGGCGACGTACGTGAAAGAGATGACGACCTACCTGCACGCCGCGGCGTCGCGATTTACGCGCATGGATCCGCCGCTGATCACCGCGATCAACGGTACCTGCGCCGGCGCCGGGATGAGCCTCGCCCTGATCGGCGACCTCGCGCTCGCGGGCGAGTCGTCGCGCTTCACGATGGCCTACTCGCGAATCGGCCTCACGCCGGACGGCTCATCGACCTACTTCCTCCCGCGTCTGGTTGGCCTGCGGCGCTCGCTCGAGCTCTGCCTGACCAACCGCATGCTCTCGGCGCAGGAGGCGCTCGACTGGGGCATGATCAATCGCGTCGTGCCGGACGAAGACCTGCAGTCCGAGGCGCACGCCCTGGCCGCCCAGCTCGCGGCCGGGCCGACGGAGTCGATCGGAGCGGCCAAGCGGCTCTACCACCGGTCATGGAACGAGGGTCTGGAAACGCAGATGGAGTGGGAGACCCGAGAGATCTGCGACGCCGCCCGTCGTCCGGAGGCCAAGGAAGGCATGACCGCCTTCTTCGAGAAGCGCGACCCGGTCTTCCGGTAAGCACCAGGACGCCCCCTCCGGGGGGACACCGGACTCAGAACCATGCCCGACCCTGAAGATCCGCTGCTCGGTCACGTCCTCGCTGAGGCTCAACGGATTGAGCGTGCGGTCGACCGCCGCTACGAGCGGCGCGGCGGTCTCGCCAGGTTCGGTCTGCCCGCGCTCGCCGATGAACCGCCGGCGCCGGCTCAGACCTTCTCCTGGCGATACCACTTCACCTGGCAGGAGGCGGAGCGCTCGCGCCGCTATGTGATCGCTCTGCCCGTCGATCGCTGCGTCGCGGCGCGCCAACCGGTCGAGGAACAGATCGAGAACTGGCTCAACGGGCGTAGCGCGGCCGCCACCGTCACCGGTCCACGGGTGATATTCCGCGAGGGCTTGCGCGCCTATGAGGTGCGGATCAGCGTGACGCTGTCGGAGCGTCCGGCCTGAATCGGTACGCGTCCGGCGATTGGATTCTGGGTAGCCTTGAATTTGTTAGCTTCTGCTCAGATTCGAACGAGCACAGATCCTGGTAAGGAGTTGAATGATGAAAGCCGTCGTGATGGAGAACGTCCGACAACCACTGGTCGTACGGGAATTCCCCGACCCGGTGATCGGACCGAAGGACGCGCTGGTCCGCGTCGAGGCCTGCGGCGTGTGCCGCTCGGACTGGCACCTGTGGCAGGGCGACCTCTCCTGGGTCGGCTTCGAACTGCCCTTGCCGGTCGTGCTGGGACACGAATGGGCCGGAACGGTCGAGGCGGTCGGCGACGACGTCGAACACATCCGACCCGGCATGCGTGTCCTGACGCCCTTCCACAATGGCTGCGGCAACTGCCAGATCTGCCGGGTTGGCCTGCCCAACATCTGCGACAGCCAGGGCGGATTCGCCGGCGGCTTCGCACAGAAGGCGGCGATCTACAACGCCGACTTCAACGCCATTCCCCTGCCCGACAACGTCACCTTCGAGGCCGGCGCGGCGATGGGCTGCCGCTTCATGACCTCGTACCACGGGGTAGCCGACCGCGGCGAGGTCTCGGGCGGCGACTGGGTCGTGGTCAACGGCTGCGGCGGCATCGGCCTGTCCGCGGTCCAGGTCGCGGCGGCGCTGGGCGCGCAGGTGATCGCCGTCGACCTCGAGGAAGGCAAGCTCTCACTGGCCCGCTCCCAGGGCGCGGTGGAGACCATCAACGCGCTGGAACACGACGTACCGACCCGGGTGCGTGAAATCACCGACGGCGGGGCCAACGTCTCGGTCGATGCGCTGGGCATCAAGGCGACGATGCTCAACTCGGTCAACTCGCTGCGCAAGGGCGGCGTCCACGTCCAGATTGGCATCACTTCGGCCGATGAAGCGGGCGAGGTCGGTCTGCCGATTGACTTCATCACGATGTCCGAGATCGAGTTCCGCGGCTCGCTGGGTCTGCCCAACCAGAACTACCCGTCGATGCTGAACATGGTCGCCTCGGGCAAGCTGAACCCCGAGACGATCGTCTCGGAGACGATCTCACTCGATCAGGTCCCGGACGTGGTCGACTCGATGACGACCTTCCAGACCACCGGCTTTGTCACCATCACGGACTTCGCCTAGGGTCGATTCGCCTCGGGACAGTTGCGCGTAGTCCGCGACTTGAGTCGCCCCCGCGCAGGCGGGGGCTCGATGTCCAGATGAGCGCTCGCTGGCCCCGCCTGCGCGGGGCCGACTTGGTAGGTTGACGCGCAGTGCTCCGCGAGGAGAGAGTTTCGGCGAGAGCAGCACGCATGCCTCGGTGATTGGGGCTGCGCCAGGTTCCGGAGACACAGCCATGCCAAATGACTGTCCGCATTGCGACTGGATCGGCGATCGACGGTTCTGCCCGGCCTGCGGCGCAGCGCTCTGGTCTCCCGACTCCGACGAGGGCGCCGCCGAATGCACCGTCGTCCTCTCCTTCGACGTCGACGGTTCATCCGGCATGATCAACCGCGATCCGGGCATCGAGCATCGACCCTCGGCCCGCTCGTTCGGCGACTACGGACCAATCGTCGCTGTCCCACATATCCTGACCGCACTCGCCCGCGCCGACGTTCCCGCCTCCTTCTACATCCCCGGCTGGGTCGCTGAGCGCAATCCCGCCACGGTTGAACAGATCGCATCAGCCGGACACGAAATCGGGCATCACGGTTACCTGCACGAGCCGCCCGCAACGCTCTCGGCCGAGGAAGAGGCCGATGTGCTCGATCGGGGCAGCGAGATCCTGCGCGGAATCGTCGGCGAAGCGCCGGTCGGTTACCGGTCGCCATCGTGGGAACTGAGCGACGTATCGCTCGACCTGATGGCCGAGCGCGGCTTTCGTTATGACTCGTCGCTGATGGGCTCCGACGCGCCGTACTGGGTCGGCGCGGGCGAGTCGGCGCTGGTCGAGCTGCCGATCCACTGGGCGCTCGACGACTATCCCTACTTCGTCTTCGCTCCAACCGACGGCCGCCGTCTGCAAGCCGCGCCCGAGCAGGTTGAGTCAACCTGGCGGGACGCCTTCGACGAGCTCTACCGGCGCGGCGGGGTCTTCACCTTGACCATGCATCCCTACATCATCGGCCGCCCGGGCCGGGTCGCGATGCTCGAGCGGCTGATCCGGTACATGAGATCCCACGAAGGTGTGACGTTCGCTCGGGCCGTAGACGTGTGCGACCAGTTTGCCTCTGAGTGGACCTCAGCTCGACCGGAGTAGTCGCCTCAGCCTTCGCGCGGGATCGGAACCCATCAAAGCTGTGAGTCGTTCTACCCATGAGGACGACCTGGAGATAGCCATGCGCTTGAGACTTGGACTACTGGTAGTCGTAGCGTCAACCCTGCTCGCTCTGACCGCTCTAACCGCTCAGACCGCATTCTCGTCCTCCAATGCGTCCATCAGGCTCACGGGTGGTCCCGGATCAGTCACAATCAATGGCAAGCCCGCGCCGCCAGGCACGTATCTGTGGGCGGGCGTCGGTCCCGACCCACAGGAGTTTCCGAACATAGAAGAAGTCAACTCGGACGGAAGCTGGCTTATATCTTTTCCCGCCGACTGGGAGCGGGTCCATCTATATGTTGACGGGTTCCGTGTGCCCGGTGGTCCGTGGGATGAGACCGTACCAGGTGTGACGCATGAGATTCGGCTGGATGTCGGCGCGGATACCGACCCCGAACCGATCTCTCTGCTATTTCATGCGAAGCGAAGCGACATCACGCTCTTCGGACAGCCAATCGAACCTGACGCCGAGATCTGCTCACACGTAGACAATCGCTGGTACAGCTGCGGCGTTCTGGCGGGTGAACACCTCACCGTGAGCTTTGAGCCTGGCCTGCGCGACATCATGTTCAGCGTTGACGGCTTTCCGGTCAATGGCGAGAGACACGACGCGCTGCCCGAACTGGCCCCGTTCTGGATCACGATCCACGCAGGAGATCCCGAGCGTCCGCCGTTCGAGTTCTACGGGTTACCAGGAGACGTAGGCGGGGCGCTGCGGAGGTGTGCATTCGGCGACAAAATCTTCATTCACGCCATTGGAGGAGATCATTGGGAGCGGAGGGTCGTCGCCGCGTCGGATGGCAGATGGTCGCTCACGGCTCCATCCGGGACAACCGGCATACGGATCTATGCCTCTCGACATTGGTTCACCCATGAGCGCTACATGCCGCTTGGCACACCAACGTACGGAGCAACTCCTTATGGAGGGCGGCAGCGCGTCGCGCTCAACTTTAGGGCCTCGGGTTGGTACATTCTGCCGGCGATCGACCTGCCTGTCATGGACAACGAACCGGTCTCCCCTGCCACACACCGTTCCGTCCGGCCGCGCAGAGACCTGGTTCTTGGCCTGGTCGTCGGCAAGCTGTTCTCGGATCTCGATTGGTCATGGATGTTCTCCTCACAAGGACGGACCAACCAAACGGCGTGGTTCGACCAGCGTCGGAGTGTCAGTTTGGAACTGGAGAGCCTTCCTCCATTGAGTTCGAACATCTTCCAGACGTCTTGTACCACTCGGGTAGCCATGTCGGACCGCGATCGGCTTCTCGCGGCAACTGCATTCTTCCTTGGTCGCATGGGCATGGCAGGCCCGGCATCACGGTTGTGGTTCACCAACGAGAACGTCCTGGTTCAGCTTCTGCTCGCCAAACATCACCTGACAAACTGACGAGAATAGGTCTCGTTCGCACTCGCGGATAAGCTCTGATCCACAGTCAAGGAGACACGGTCTTGTCGGAAGCTACTGATCGTACGCGCTTCCATTGCGCCATCGCCGCCATCGACGCGGCCAACGCCGACGATCCGTTCACGCTCACCATCGAGGGTGAATCGCTGGCCAAGGAGCAAACCCACGCCGAGATGATGACCCGCTGGGTCCGGGAACTCGATCCCGACGCCTCCGACGAACTCCTGCTGGCCGCTCGGGCGCATCACATCCGACGCTGGATGATTCCTCGCTCGACCTTCCCGTCCGGGCGCTCCGCGTATCTGCGCTGGCGACGCGCCCTGCACTCGGTCCACGCAGAGCTCACTGCCGCGATCCTTGAAGAATGCGGGTATCCCCGTCGATCGGTCGAGCGAGTGGCGGCGCTGGTCGCCAAGGCCGACCTCTTGCAGGCCGGCGATCCCGATGCCCAGACGCTGGAAGACGCGCTCTCGTTGGTCTTCCTCGACACGCAGCTCGAGCCGTTGCTGGACGACCTCGACGACCGCCAGTTGCGGCGAGCGCTGGGCCGAACCTGGCGTAAGATGTCGCCGAACGGACAAGCCGCAGCGCGTCAGTTGGCGCTCTCCGAGCGCGCGGTCGAAACGCTGTCCAGGTTGGTCGACGGATTCTCGGATGAGTAAGGCCCCGCTAGACCGCTACACGCACGGCCACCACGAGTCGGTCGTGCAGTCCCACGCCCGCCGCCGCGCCGAGGTCGAGGCCTGGTTCCTGCTGCCGCGGCTCGAAGCCGGGATGCGTCTGCTCGACGCCGGCTGCGGTCCGGGCACGGTCACGGCCGGACTGGCGCGAGCCGTGTCGCCCGGCGAGGTCATCGGCCTCGATGCGGCGCCCGGCGTCCTTGAGCACGCCCGCGCCCACGCCTCCGAGGAGGCCGTCGACAACGTCACCTTCGTGGCCGGCGACATCTATCAACTCGACGTTGCCGATGCCGAGTTCGATGTCGTGTTCGCAAACCAGCTGCTCCAACACCTGACCGACCCGGTCCGAGCGATCGTCGAGATGCGCCGGGTGCTGAAGCCGGGCGGTCTGCTGGCCGTCCGCGACGCCGATTACGCCACCATGTCGCCGCATCCCAAGTTTCCCGAATTCCTCGACTGGAACCGGCTCTACCACGAAGTCGCCTACCGCAACCACGCCGAGCCCGACGCCGGCCGCACGCTGCCGGCCTGGGTCCGGGCGGCAGGCTTCCCGGAGATCGAAATTCTTCCAAACGTCGTCGCGATGGATGGCGAGGAGGCCAGAGTCTGGGGCCGGACCTGGTCGCAGAGGATCCTCTACAGCGGCATCGCCGATCAGGCGCTTGAGTACGGCTTCGCCGACCAGTCGGAGCTACATCGAATCTCAGACGGCTGGGCAGCCTGGGCCGAGTCCCCGGAGCCGTTCTTCATGTTCACCCAGATCGCCGTGCTGGCGCTCCGCTAGTCGGCGACTTCTGCCTGGCCGGCTTGGCGCTCCTCGCGCTTCGCTCGAATCGCTGCCAGCGTGTACTCACGAACCAGGTGACTGGCTTTCAGCCCGGTCGTTCGTGACTCCTCACCGATCTCTCGAATCTCGTCGCCGCTGAATTGCAGCTCCATGATCACTACAGGGTTCTCGGCGATCTCAACCTCGAATGGCTCGTCCTCAAAGTCTTCGTCCGGAAATCGTGGATCGTGGGTCATGGTCGGTTTCTCCTGCCGCCTGGCTGCCGAAATCTCGTTCGCTCTTCTCGACTGGACACCCATCCAGTAACGACATGTGCGCGCCCGGCGTCGTCAGGGTCTTCAATGATAAACGTCAGGAGTTGGCCAGTACGCCCGGGACCGATCATTTTCCAACGTTGTGGTCGATTCATACGCCGCCGCTCTCGCCGGCGCTTGTTGGGTACGAGCTTGGGATTCCCCGACAGCACGGCGTATGCGTCATCTGGATCCAAACCGTGCCCGAACAGCTCGTCGATCGATGCGTCGTTGAACTCCAGGCTTCTGATGAATGGCGGCACTGGTCGCGCTACTCGAACACCACCTCGATCAGCGGCGAGCCGTCAACCCACTCCTGCACGTTGTCTTCGCTGATGTACTCCTTGAGCTTCTTCGCCGAGAGAAAGAACGCACGTTTCTCGGCAGGGTCGGTCACGGCCTTCGCCGAGCCGGCGAGGTCGGCCTCGGTCGACTCCTTGAAGTGAAACGTAATCGCCGGATTGGCCAGCACATTGGCATACCACGACCTCGGACCCGGTCGCCCGGTGATGTAGTAACGGTCGTCGACGTTGTGAAACCAGATCTCCAACCGCTTCGGCTCGCCGCTTGAGCGGCCGATCGTCGTGATGTCGATTACCAGGTCGTTGGCCAGCGCCTCCGCGACGCCGGGATCCGATGCTGAAGTCATGCGTCGTGTCCGTTCTGTGGTTTGCCCAGACTGTTCCGCTCGTGCTCCAGGAACCACTCCTTGCGATGCAGCCCGCCGCCGTAGCCGCCGAGACCGCCGTCCGAGCGCACGATCCGGTGGCATGGTACGGCGATCCCGACCGGGTTGCGTCCCGTCGCCGTGCCGACCGCCCGATACGCAGAAGGCTTGCCCACGGCGCGTGCGATGTCCTGGTACGACACCGTTCGCCCGGCCGGGACCTCGCGAATCGCCCGCCAGACGGCCCGCTGGAACTCGGTGCCGTCGGGAGCGATCTCGATCTGCTCGATCGCCGTCACGTCACCCTCGAAGTAGCCCGCGACCGCGTCGCGGACCATCTCAGCCTCGCTCGACAGCTCTTGCGCACCGTCGTCGGCATCGGGCGAGGCAACGGGTCGTGCCCAGGTCTCGACGAAGCCGGCCTCACGCAACGCGCCATCCTCGATCGAGAGGAACATCGTGCCCAGCGGTGTTTCAATCCAGCAATGCTCATTCATCGTGACTCTCCTCACGCTGCTCACCTGCGACAGGCTACGATCAGCATCGATAGAACGCAAGTACTAGTCGAGCCACTCCACAACGCCGCGATAGGCTGCGATCCAGACAGGAGCGCGCCCGTACATGTCCGATCGCGACAACCGAGCCATCCGGCTCACCGACCTCGCCCGCTGCGGCGGTTGAGGATCGAAATTTGGCCCCGAGGGCCTGGCTCACGTGCTGAGCCATCTCGGTCCCCAGTTCCCGCCCGCCGAGCACCCTGAACTGCTCGTCGGACTCGCGCGCCCCGACGATGCCGCCGTCTACGCCATTGACGACGAGCGCGCCCTCGTCCAGACCCTCGACTTCTTCGCGCCCCTGGTCGACGACCCCTACCAGTTCGGCGCGATCGCCGCCGCTAACGCCATGTCCGACGTCTACGCGATGGGCGGGCGCGTGCTCTTCGCGCTCAACATCGCCGCCTTCCCCGAGGACCTGCCGCCAGACGTGATCGCCGACGTCCTGCGCGGCGGCGCGGACAAGGTCCGCGAGGCCGGCGCCGTAATCGCCGGCGGTCACACGATCATCGACGAGGAACCCAAGTACGGACTCGCCGTGACCGGCGAGGTCGCCCGTGACCTGATCCGCACCACTGGAGGCGCACAGCCCGGCGACACCATCATTTTGACCAAGGAGATCGGCACCGGCGTCCTGATCGGCGCCAACCAGCAAGGCGCGGTCTCCGACGACCACTGGAACGCCGCCGTCGCCCAGATGATGACCCTCAACCGCGACGCCGCCGAAGCCGCCTCCGACCCCGATCTCGCCCAGGGCATCCACGCCATCGCCGACGTGACCGGCTTCGGACTCGCCGGGCACCTGCACGAGATGGCCGAACTCGGCGACGCCGCCATCGAGATCGACCTCGGCGCAGCCCCGGCCCTCGGCGGACTCGCCGAGGCCGTCGCCGCCGGTTTCGGCTCGGGCGGACAGTCCCGCAACCGCGAGTACTACGGAGCCCGCCTCACCATCCACAGCGACCGCGAACTCACCGCCTTCGAGGAAGCGCTCCTCTACGACCCTCAGACCTCCGGAGGCCTCCTCATCGCCGCCGGAATCATCGAAGCCCCCCACCTCATCCACCAACTCCAGCAACGAGGAGTCACCGCCACCCCCATCGCCCGAGTCGCCGAACAGATTCAAGGTGGACACTTGACCGTCAATCCTTCCGACGCTCCGCGCTCCGGCGATCCCCTCTCCCCCCGCTCCGCGGGGGGAGATGTCTCGTAGAGACAGAGGGGGGCTCCCATGCCTGACCACGACGCCGACGTCGCCGTCATCGGCGCAGGCATCCTCGGACTCTCCACCGCCATGGCCCTCGCCACCAAGCACGACGGCCTCCGCGTCATCGCCCTCGAGCAGGAATCCGGCGTCGGCCGACACCAGAGCGGCAACAACTCCGGCGTCATCCACTCCGGCCTCTACTACCGACCCGGCTCCGCCAAGGCGCGGATGGCCGTCGCCGGCGCCGAGCGCATGTACGCCTTCTGCGACGAGCACGGCATCGGCGCCGAGCGCTGCGGCAAGGTCGTCGTCGCCACCCACGACTCCGAGCTCGACCGCATGCGAGAACTCCAGCGCCGAGGCGACGCCAACGGCGTCCCCGACATCCGCGAACTCGGACCCGACGAACTGCGCGAGTTCGAGCCCAACGCCGCCGGCGTCGCCGCCCTCCACATCCCCTCGACCGGCATCGCCGACTACCGGGGCGTCTGCGAGAAGTACCGCGAGCTGCTCGAATCCGCCGGCGGCTCCGTACGCCTGCGCTCCCGAGTCTCCGCCGTCCGCGTCGACCCCGACGGCGTCCGGCTCGCGACCTCCTCCGGAGTCGTCAACGCGAAGTACGCCGTCAACTGCGCCGGACTCCAGGCCGACCGCATCGCCCGCCGCGCCGGCGCGCCGGAGGCCCAGAACCTGCGCATCGTCCCATTCCGCGGCGAGTACTACGACCTCGTCCCTGCCGCCCGACACATGCTCAGGAACCTCATCTATCCCGTCCCCGACCCCGCCTTCCCCTTCCTCGGCGTCCACTTCACCCGCCGGCTCGACGGCTCCGTCGAGGCCGGACCCAACGCCGTCCTCGCCCTCAAGCGCGAGGGCTACCGCTGGCGCGACATCGCCCTCCGCGACGCGGCCGAGTCGCTCTCCTGGCCCGGCTTCCTGCGCCTCGCCCGCGATCACTGGCAGACCGGTCTCGGCGAAGTCTGGCGCAGCGCCAACAAGTCCGCCTTCGTCAACGCCCTCCAGCGCCTCATGCCCAACCTCGAACCCGACCAGCTCGTCCGAGGCGGCGCAGGAGTCCGAGCCCAGGCCCTCCGCCGCGACGGCAGCCTCGCCGACGACTTCGAAATCGCCCACCAGGACCGCCTCATCCACATCCTCAACGCCCCCTCGCCAGGAGCGACGGCCAGCCTCCTCATCGGAGAACAAATCGCCCAAACCGCCGAATCAGCATGGTTGGGCGGCTAACCCCTCTCGCTAGATTCAGTTGGCATAACCGCGAATCTTCTGTACGTCTAAGGAATCAAGTCCTGCCTTCCCGTCATCGGAGCGCAGCCAATCGTTCTGGGCCACCCAATTGGGTTCCAAGAGCGACTCGAGAGCGTTAGTCAGTCGCGGACCTGCTTTGTCGCGCACTTCGGTCGGCGGCAAGTCTCCCAAAGCACGAACTGCCCATGCACGACCCGGGCCTCCTCGCTCGTATGCATCCATCAGCTCGTCAACGCGGTGAAGCCTCTGCAAAACCATTGCCGCGGACGCCGCAAGCGAATCGCCTTCGTTGAGTTGAAGACTCAAATGTGAGGCTGCGGAATCGCTGATCTGCTCAAGGGCCGTGACCGCATGGAGTGCGACAAGCCGATCGTCGTCCGAAATGAATGGAAGAAGCAGCCGTGGGGCTGGAGTAGCGCCTTGACCAAGGCCCCACACACCAGCGGCCCGAATCTCGCTGGGCAAATCCTGATTGCCCGCTATCAATGCCAAGGCGCTGATTGCTTCCGTGGAAGATATCTCGCTGAGCACAAACACAGCCTCGATTTGCTGTTCTTGATCCCCGCTCGGTTCCACTGCTACCTCGGCGATGCGATCAGTCCACCGATGCGGGATAAGACGCGCAAGACTCGCAAGTGCCTCCAACCTGACGCGCCAATCGCCATCTTGGGTCAACGTGATAATCGAATCCAATAGCTCACGACGTGCGAGCAGGCCGGCAACCTTGACGGCTGCGTACCGCTCTGTCACATCCGGTTCCCTCATGGATGACACGAAATCCCACGTCTCACCAGGGCAGACCAGGTTCGAAGGCTCTTCGACTACACCAGCGACGATGGACTCTCCTGCGACAACCCGATCGCCTGGCTCGACGTAGAGATATCTGGGTCTTTCCCAGTTTCGCCATTGCCAATAGCGAAATCTCTTACCGTCATCCCAATGGCAAAGGATGCGATCGTTGTCATCAAGTCCAACGACTGTGCCATTCTTCGCGGGTATCCAGCATGGCCAAGTCAACGTCACCTCGGATCCTTGCGAGGCCGCCTTCGGTGCGCTGCGAGACGCCGCACCAATCGAACGCCGGAGAGCGTCTGTCTCCACATACACTGGCATGCCAGCGACCGGTGAATCCGAACCAATCTGTACCCGCAAGAACGCGAAGAGGTCGCGATCTCGCATTCCGCCGCCGTCCCATTCGCGACCAGGAGCGTCTGAGTGAGACAGCACCATCGACAGCTTCGATTTCGCACGAGATTCGACACGTACGCCACAGCGAGCGCACACGAGGTCGGGCAGTCGGAGCCGTTTGACCTTTGTTTGCCAGACCTTGTTGGACAGCGCGTACCGCTCAAGTTCGACAGGCGCATGTCCAAGATCGCGCTGGAGGTTGTCTGCGACCGCCGCAGTTCCGATCGCGCCCATCGAGAGAAAGCGCGCGAAGTCGGCGTCCTCCTTGAAACCCATCAGGCCTCAGTGTCCAAGAGTTCACTGGGGCGCACGCCCAGGGCCGCTGCGAGGCGAAGAATGTTCTCAAGGCCGACATTTCGGTGCCCGCGCTCAAGGCTGCTGATGTATGTCCGATGTAGTCCGGTCAGTTCAGCGAGGCCTTCTTGGGACAGCCCGCCGGCCTCGCGGATTTCGCGTACACGCCGCCCGAATGCCAGGCGACTCTGCAACGGACTCGCTGAGCGGGTGGTTGGCATCGTGCCTAGACCCTAGGAATGATGTAGACTCAATGTCTACAGACTATGAGTCAACACCACAGGAGTTGGCATGCGAGGCACAGGCCGGTTGCCAGAGACCATCAAGACAAAGAGAAGTGATCCCATTTACATGGCCCACGGGTATCTGACAAAGGTCCCAGTTCCCGCCATTCTCCCTTTTGTAGAGGCATTTACCGCAGTGGGTGACACAGTCGCCGATCCCTTCGCCGGTTCGGGAATGACCGGAGTCGCCGCCACGATGCTAGGCCGGAAGGCGAGGCTCTTCGACATCTCCGTCTTGGGTCAGCACATTGGAAGCAACTATGTCAACCTCGTCGATCCTCACGCATTTCGAACGGCTGCGGACCTGGCCATTCGCTCAGCCAAGACTCGGTCGGGCAACGCTTATGAAGTCAAGTGCAGCCTGTGCGGGGCACAAGCGGACCTTGCCAAGACAGTCTGGAGTGCCGTAGTCGAATGTGCGACTTGTGCGCAAGACGTCAACTACTACCAGTCCTTGGAGTCGGCTGGGTGGAGTAAGCAATCCATGACGTGCCGACGTTGTGGCGGACCAGTCTCCAGCCGCTCCATCCGGCTCGGCGAAGAGCCGGTAATCGATTGGGTGCGGTGCTCTTGTCGCCGTCAGCAGATAGAACAGCCTTGGACAAAACCGAAATCAATTCTTCCCAGAGATATCGATTGGCCGGACCTAGAGATCGAAAGCACGCGCCAGATGTATGTCGCCTCTGCACTTGGTCGAAACGGGCTGACCTCAACAGCCAGATTCTTCTCAAGCCGCAATCTGTCCGTGCTCGGCGCACTCAAATCGACAATCGATAGCCTCCATGATGATGCATTGCGCAAGAAGCTACTGTTCGCGTTCACAGCAATCTTAACCAGAGCCAGTAAACGTTACCAATGGTCCCGGAAGCGCCCCTTAAATGCAGCGAACTCGAACTATTACGTTGCACCCGTATTCTATGAATGGAACGTACTCGATCTGTTCTCCCGAAAAGTGGACGCAATGGTCCGCTCCGATCAGTGGATCCTCTCGCAGAGAATGAAGGGACCACTCTTCGGGGCCGAAGTTCCGATGGATGTTACCTACGAGCTCGCCAGCGCTGAGCGCTTGCCGCTGGCGGATGGCACAGTTGACTACGTCTTCACAGACCCGCCATTTGGATCGAACATCTTCTACTCGGATATGAATCTCTTTCATGAAGCTTGGCTTGGGTCGACAACCGATCCTACTTCAGAAGCAGTTGTCGATCGAGTAAGACTCGGAGAAGGCCGGAGTGCCGAGCGATATGAACGGATTCTGACAGGGGCTCTGCAGGAGTGTGAGAGAGTTCTTAAGAACGGCGGTTATGTCTCAATGATTTTCGGCAATAGCTCTGGATCAATGTGGCAACTCGTTCAAAGGGCCATCGACAAGGCAGGTCTCCGGGTCGTTCCAGATCTTACTGCCGTATTGGACAAGGGACAACGCTCGGTTAAAGGACTCGCCTCGGGCTTTGAGAACGTGGCGACGCTTGACCTTGTACTGACGATGGAGCGAGGTGACAGGAGGAACCACAACGTGACTCCAGACGACTCAGCTGTGTCAGAAGTCCTTGATGAGATTCTGAACTCGCCAGGGGTCACTCCCAGTTTCCTTTACCTTGAGTTGCTACGACGGGGCTTCAAAGAAGGATGGCGACTCGAGTCACTAGACCTGACAACGATCGCCGACCACTTACGGAAGAGAGAGCGAGACGTCGAAGCTCGAACTGCGCTCATCAAGTGATTGCCCGCGAGCGACTGTGAGAAGGCGCCTACGGCGACACCACCGCCGTCATCGACGAACACGCCCCCGCCTGACCAACCTCGCCCCCGCTACTTCCGACACACCACAGACCCACAGGCGAACGCCCGTGCGCATAAGATCAACAACACCCAACGACGCACACAATCCAGGATCGCCAAATGAACCCCACTGACCCAACCGACATTCCCCGCCACAACCTGCCCGCACACCGACAAAACCCGCCCGGATCTGACCTCACCCGGACAAAATCTGACCGGATCTGACCATATCTGACATCACCCAGCGCGAATTCCCCGCCCACAGCGCAGTTTCGCGCATTTCAGCCGCAATTCACGCCAATTTCTGCCCGTACCGCCCTACTCGCAACACTCCCCGACATCTAGCCGGCAGAAGCATGAGGACTGCACCTGGACATCCGCCCGGGCCTGGGCCAGGTCGAGTCTCTGGCGGGCGACGGCGGCGAGCTCCGGCTGGCCGAGTCTCTCCAGGCATTCGCTGTACCCGGCCAGGGCCCAGATGTTGTCGAGGTGCTGGCGGGGTCGGCTGACCGTCGGGTCGTAGCCGAGGTCGGCCTGGTAGACGGCGAGGGCGTCCGCCACCCGGTCCTGCTCCAGCAGCAGCGCGCCGAGCGCGTGGCGGACGGGCTGCATCCAGCCCCAGGGCTCGTCGTAGTGCAGGTCGTCGTCCAGCTCGACGGCGTGCCGCAGGTGCGCGAACGCGGCGTCGAACTCGCCCTGTCGATACGCAATCTCGCCGCGCATCATCTCCTCCGCAATCGCCAGGATGTCCCGGCTGGGATTGTTGAACTGATAGCGGGTCTCGGGCACTGCCTCGTACGCGCGCTCGAACTCCGCCGCCTCGGCCACCGCCTCATCCGTGCGGCCCAGGGTCGCCAGCGCGATCGCCCGGGCATAGCGCATCGTCGCCGTGGTCACGCAGTACAACTCGCGGTCCTCGGGCAGCTCCTGCTCGAGGATTTCCTCCCACTTGCCGAACCGCACCATCACGTGCTGCTCGATCGGCACGAACGACTCCAGCCAGTCCGCCATGTTCGGCGACTCCATCCGCAGCAGCGCCTCGGGGATTTCCTGTTGCATCGCCCGCGCGGTCTCGATCGCCGGACCGTACTGGCCGAGGAACATCGCGCCGTAGATCTTGAAGTGATAGTTGTGGCAGCGGTACATCGTGTAGAAGTTGAACGGCCCGCGCGCCTGAACGAAGATCCGGTCGGCCCGGATCGCCCGCTCGTTCCAGTCGACGACGCTCCGGTAGTCCCCGCAGAGCACATCAATGTGCGTGCCCATGTGTTGCAGATGGCCGGAGTCGGGCACCAGCCCCTTCAACTGGTCGGCAGCCGGCAGCGCTGCCTGCGGAAACGGCGACATTTCCATCAGGTGGATGTACATGTGCAGCAACCCGGCGTGCGGTTCGTCGCCGCAGTGCTCGCCGTGTTGCATCGCGCGTTCGAGCACCTCGCGCGCCTCCACCGTGTCCGCCCCCTCCGCCGGCTCGCCCGTCGCCAGGTTCCAGAGCGACCACGGAGTCCGGTTCATCATCGCCTCCGCAAACAGCGAGGCGACATCCGCATCGTCCGAGTGCTTCGCATAGACCTCCCGCATGGCGTCGGCATAGTCGTCGACCCACGGCATCATGTCCTCAAGCGGTTGCCGCGACGGATAGCGCCGCAGCAGCGCCGCCGTCAGGTCCCGCTCCGCCGCCGTGCCCTGCGTCGCCAGATCCGCGGCGCGGTTCGCCGAATCGTAGGCTCGGCCCAGCGCATGCGCCGTCTCCTTGCGGCCGAACGCTTCCCACGGCTTGTTGTAGTTCGGCCCAATCGCATACGCGACGCCCCAGTGCGCCATCGCACAGTCCGGATCGGCCTCGACCGCCTGCTCAAAGCAGTAGACCGCTTCGTCGTGGTTGAACCCGTACGTCCAGGCCAATCCCCGGTCGAACCACTGTTGTGCGTCGGGCGAGGAGGTCGTGATCGGTCGGCTGTAGGCGCCGAGGTCGTAGCGGTAGGTCATGGCAAAGAACTCTCGTATCGAGGCGCCAGTCGGCGTCCGTTGCATCGTAAAACGTCGGCCGCCGCCGACAGCTCGACCGCCATTCTCGACCCACCATCCTGATACCCTCACTCCCAGGAGGCAGACATGCAACGCCTGACCCTCACCGCTCACATCTACCTGCAGGACGGCTGGTACGTCTCGGATTGCCCGGAACTGGGCATTGCCAGCCAGGGCGAGACAATTGATCATGCTCGGGAAATGCTGATCGAAGCAGTTGAACTGACGCTGGAAGACATGGGACAAGAGGAGTACGAAGGTCGGCTGAGCGGGGCAT
This sequence comes from Dehalococcoidia bacterium, assembly GCA_965204335.1. Taxonomy (GTDB): domain Bacteria; phylum Chloroflexota; class Dehalococcoidia; order Bin125; family Bin125; genus Bin125. The sequence continues at coordinate 2,990,771 of OZ241982.1, forward strand.
TCTTCGCCAACAGCCAATTCACCGAGGAGGAAGTCTTCGAGGGCTGCGAACTGGTCGAGAAGTGCTCGATCACGGTCAACGCAGACCTCCCCTTCGTGCTCGCTCGCTAGCAGTGCGCGTCCTCTCATGGCGGCAAGCCGCTCGAATTCTGGAACAACACGGGTTCGTCTTCCTGCGACAACGCGGAAGCCACATGCGTTTTCGAGGGGTCGTCAACGGGGAAGTCAGGCATGTGAGCATACCCCGGCACCGCGAACTGAGGTTCGGGACGCTCAACCGGATCAAGCAGCAATCCGGCCTTCCTGAAGACCTGTTTGAGTAGCCCGCGTATCCTCCTCTGCATGACGACCAACCACCTCCGACCGCCACTCGACGGCATCACCGTGATCAACGCCGGACAGATTCTGGCCGCGCCGTTCTGCGCGACGATCCTGGCCGAGTTCGGCGCCGACGTGATCAAGGTCGAACGACCCGGCAGCGGCGAGCCGAACCATGGCACGATCTCGTACGTACAGGAGAACCGCTCGCAGCGGGGCGTCACCTGCAACCTGGCCGACCCGCGCGGCAAGGACCTGTTCCGCCGGCTCTGCGCGCAGGCCGATGTGTTGATCGAGAACTTCCGACCCGGAACGCTGGAGAAGATGGAACTCGCGCCCGACTCTCTGCGCGAGCTGAACCCCGGACTCGTCGTGACTCGCGTCTCCGGCTACGGGCAGACCGGGCCATATCGCGAGCGGGCGGGCTTCGACCGCGTCGCACTGGGCTTCGCCGGCATGACCTACGCGACCGGCTGGGATGACGGCCCGCCGGTGCGTCCGGGCTACATGGTCGCCGACTACAGCGCCGGCCTGACCGCCGCGATGGGCACAATGATGGCGCTACGCGCCCGCGACGTGAACGGCGGCCTGGGGCAGGACGTCGATGTTGCGCTCTACGAGGCGATCTGGAAGCAGTCCGGCACGCACGCGTCGCAGTACTTCAGGACCAACCAAAACCGAGAGCGCACGGGCAACTACTGGCCCGGCGTCGTCCCGGCCGAGCAGTGGCAGACCGCCGACGGCCATCACCTGATCATCAACGCGACCACGCAAGGGACGTTCGTCCGCCTGACCGAGGCGATGAAGCGTCCCGATCTGCTCACCGATCCGCGCTTCGAGGACCAGCGGGACCGCCGAAGGAACTACCAGGCGATCCACGACATCGTCGGCCAGTGGATTCGCACGCTGACCCTCGAGCAAGTCCAACACCTGCTCGACAAGCACGGAGTCCCGGCGACCAAGGTGTACGCCACCTCCGATGTGATGTCGGACGAGCATTACGCCGCCCGCGAGCAGATCGTCGACGTGCCCTCGAAGCAGCACGGTGATCTGCCCCAGCCCGGAGTCGTCCCGCGACTCTCCAGGACGCCGGGCGCGGTCAAACATCGAGCACCGACGCTCGGCGAGCACAACCGCGAGATCTACGGCGGCACGCTCGGGATCAGCGATGATGAGCTGAGACAACTCTCGGCGGACGGAGTGATCTGATGACCACCGCAATCGTTGAACGAACCATCACCGCCTTCCTTGACGGCGACGACTCGCTCGAGATCAACAACATCATCCACTCGACGGCCGGCGCCGCCCGCTACGGCTACACGGGACCGCTGGTCGGAGGGACGACCGTCTACTCCTGGTCGGCGGCAGCGTTGGTCGAGGCGCTCGGGGCATCCTGGCTGGACGAGGGCTGGGTCGAGTTCCACCTGCGCAAGCCTGTGTATCCGGGTGAGGTGATCACGACGCGCGTGACGTCCAACGGCGGCGACCTCGAGTTCAGCGTGACCAAGCAGACCGGCGAGATCGCCGTCAGAGGTAGCGCCGGACTGGGCATCGCCGACTTCAACGCCGAGATCACCGAGGCGACCAATCGCACGCCCAGCCCGCAGCCCGAAGATCGCCCCTTCATCACCAGGGCGCTGGCTCCGCTCGGCGAGGACCTGCCGGCCATGGAGATCGACCTCAGCGCCGCCGAGGCGGAGCAGTACGCGGATCAGCTGGCCCGCGACTCGCTTCCGGTCTGGCACGGAGCCAACGGCCGCGTCCACCCCGGCTGGATCGCGCAACGCGCCAATGCCTTGCTCGCGCACACCTGGCGCTACACGGCAATCCACGCCTCCAGTCAGATTCAGCACCTCGCCCCCGTCCACGCCGACCAGCGCCTGTTGGTCAGCGGACGGCTCGCCTCGGGATACGAGCGCAAGGGCCACGAGTACGCCGTGATTGACCTGACCATCACTTCAGAAGACGGCCGCGATCTCGTGCGGATGCGCCAGCCAACGATCTACCAGGTCGGAGAACGCTAGGGAGAGCCAGTCATGACCACCCAGACCATCGAACGCTCAATCACCGCATTCCTCGACGGCGAGGACTCGCTCTCGATCTCGAACATCATTCACTCAACCGAAGGCGCGGCGAAGTTCGGCTTCTCCGGCGCGCTGGTCGGGGGCGTCACCGTCTACTCCTGGGCCGTGCCCGCCCTGATCGACGGGCTGGGCGAGGATTGGCTCGACTCCGGCTGGATCGACTTCCGCCTCCGCCGACCGGTCTATCCCGGCGACGAGATCACGACACGCGTCGTCAGCTCTCCCCCCGCACCGCAGGGAGATGCCGCGCCCTCTTCCTCTCTCCCCCCTCTGGGGGGAGATGCCGCAGGCAGAGGGGGGTCCCCCACCGTCGAATTCACCATGGCCAAGGAATCCGGCGAGGTCTGCATCGCTGGGACGGCTGGCATGGGCGAGGCCGACTTCTACAGCGACCTCGCGGTCGCCCAAAATCGCGTCGTCGTGCCCGAGGCCGACCCGCCGACCTTGCTGACCCGCGACAACCTGCCCGTCGGAGAAGACCTCCCAGCGATGGCCGTTCCCATGTCGGTCGACGACGCGGCCGAGTACGCCGACAACTTTGCCCGGGACCCGCATCAGCGCTGGCGCGGCGGCGGCGCGCGGCTGCATCCCGGCTGGATCGCCGGTCGTTGCACGCGCCTGATTCGCCACACGTACACCTATCGGGCCGGCATCCACGCCGGCAGCCAGATCCAGATGCTGCGGCCAATCGAGGCGGGGCAAACGCTGGTCGTCTCGGGCCACATGACCGACGGCTACCGCCGCAAACTGCACGAGTACTGCCTGCTCGACGTGACAATCAGCTCCGAGTCGGGCGAGGACCTCGCCCGCCTGCGCCACCGAACGATCTACCAGGTCGGCGGCGGCGACTAGGTCATCCAGCGCCTCCAGACGACCCAGACGAGCGCGAGCAGGACGCCGAAGGCGGCGGCAATGTAGATCAGCAGGCGCACGCCGTCCACCAGAGGCTGATGGTACGTAATCCTGACCGGCAGCGGACTCATGTAGACCCACTCCTCGCTGCGCAGCTCATCCATGGTGATCGGTTCTTCGCGAGGGAAGCGCGTGCTGTCCCAGGTCTGGTTCGGACGGACCGATCGCAGGCCCAGCTTGACGTCGCTGTCCGAGAGGCTGCGCATGGTGATCCGCACCTTGCTGGGCGCGTTGTCCTTGTTGTTGGACAGCACGATCGGCTCCGAGTAGATCGATCGTGGACGATCTTCAAGTGAAAGGTCGAGGTCGGGCCCGTCGGCCTGATAGAAGTACTCGATGCCCTCGTGATCGGTCTCCAGCACGCCGAGCTCGGCCCGCTGCTCGTCGATGCTGCGCAGCGCGATCTGCACCTGGCTGACGCGCGGGGGTTTGTCGACACCGAAGGCCCAGATTCCGGCCGCGATGATCACTCCGACGATCCCGATCAACGCCCATCGCTGCCAGTTGATACCCGCAGTGTCCATCGGCCCAGCGTATCGAGCAATTGACTGCGCGCTAGCTCAGGGCCAACTCGATCGACCCGGCCCGAACGTAGACTGTTCGCATGGCACGAAGTATTGCCGCCTTCGATACCTGGCGTCACAACACCTTTGCCGCGATGAGCGACGGCCACTTCCGCATCCTCTTCGTCGGCACACTCTTCGCCACCTTCGCCTACATGATGATGTTCCTGGCGATGTCGGTCGTCTCCTACGACCTGTCCGGAACCAACACCGCCGTTGGCGTGATCGGCACCGGCGTCGGCATCGCCATGTTGCTGGCGCCCTTCGGCGGCGTGATCGCCGACCGGATGAACCGTAAGTGGGTGATCGTCATCGGACAGGGCGGCGGCGCACTGACCCTGGCGTTCACCGGCGTCCTGCTCCTGCTGGGTCAGATGACGCTGCCGCTGATGTTCGTCCTGATGCTGGTGCTGGGCTTCACTTTCGTCGTCATGGGTCCGGCGCGCAACGCCTTCACCGCCGACATTGTTGGTCCTCACCTGATCGGCAACGCAATGGTGGTCAACCAGCTCTCCCACACGTTGGGGGCGCCGTTCTCGCCGTTCATTGCCGCCCTGCTGCTGGACTCCGTCGCCGGATCGGGCGGCACCTACATCGTCATGGGCGCCCTGGTCGCGGTCGGTGTGTTCACCGTGGCCGTCATGCCCAATCGAGGACGCCCGGGCGGCGCGAAAGCCGGATCACAGGAATCCAGCCCGCGACGCAGTGTCATCGCCGACATCGCCGACGGCGGGCGCTACGTCTGGAGACGCCGGCCGCTGCGGCTGATGCTGCTGATGTTCGTCAGCACGGTCGTGATCGGCTTCCTCTTCCGCATCCTCACGCCGGCCTTTCTCGACCAGCATCTCGACCGACCGACGACGGACATGGGCCAACTCTTCCTCGTCAACGGAATCGCGGCGGCGGTCGTCACCTTCGTCGTAGCAGGAGCGGCCACGACACGTTGGGCCTGGCCGATCACGCTTCTCCTGGTTGCCTCGTTGGGTGTCGGCTATCTGGTGCTGGCCGCGGCTCAGACCTTCGGCCAGGCGATGATCGGGATGGCGATTCTCGGACCAGGCCTCATGGGGCCCGTGATGATCCTCCAGGCCAGGATCATGATGAACACCGAGTCTGCCTACTACGGCCGGGTCATGGCGTTCACGATGATGGCCTGGGGCGTGCAAATGGTCTTCGCCGGACCGGCCGGCGTGCTCGCCGACGCGATCGGCGAGCGGGAAGTCTTCGCGATCATGGGTCTCGCCGGGTTCGCCGTGGCGGTGCTCGGCACGTTCGGCTGGCTGGCGATCCGCAAGGACGACCATCCCGCCCTGCCGCCGCTGCCGGCGCCCGCCGCGTCCTCGGCCAACGGAGGCGGAACGGCCGCGCCGCTGATGCCCCCGCCGCCAATGCTGCGTCCGGTCGCACTGATGTCGGGCCAGAAGATCGATCGCTGATTCAACAACCCGGGCAGGGCAGCCGCAAGGGTCGCCCATCCCGGCTGTGGCCGCTGCTGCGACCCGCGAGGAGCCCTCCTCGCTCATAAACTGTTCGCATGAGGCGAAGCATTCAGGGCTGGCGGGCCAACACCTTCCTCGCCCTCGAGCATCCCCAGTTCCGCATCCTGTTCGTCGGCACGCTCTTCGCGACGCTCGCCTACATGATGATGTTCGTCGCCCAGTCGGTCGTCTCCTACGAACTCGGCGGCACGAATTCGGCCGTCGGACTGGTCGCGATGGGCACCGGAATCTCGATGCTGATCGGCTCGCCCTGGGGCGGGGTGATCGCCGACCGCGTCAACCGCAAGCGGCTGATCGTGCTGGGTCAGGGCTCCGGCGCCGTCATGCTGGCGCTGACCGGCGTGTTGCTGCTGCTCGATCTCGTCAACTTGCCGTTGATGTTCATCCTCACGCTCATCCTCGGCGCAACCTTCGTCTTCATGGGTCCGGCTCGCAATGCGTTTACCGCCGACATCGTTGGTCCGCGCCTGATCGGTAACGCCGTCGCGCTCAACCAGCTCGCGCACAGCTGGGGCATGCCGATCGCGCCGATGATCGCGGCGTTGTTGCTCGACTCCGCCGTCGGCGGCGGCGGGACCTACATCGTGATGGGCGTGCTGGTCTCGATCGGCGTGCTTTCGATGGCGGTCATGCCCAACACGGGCAAGCCGCAGCAGACCGAGCGCCGCAGCCCGCTCTCCGACCTGATCGCCGGCGTCCGCTACGTCACCCAGCGGCCGCCTCTGCGCCTGATGCTGCTGCTGTTCATGGCCACGGTCGTGATCGGCTTCATGTTCCGCGTGCTCACCCCGGCGCTCCTGGAGCAGCACCTCGACCGCGCATCGACCGACATGGGCCTGCTGATGGCGGTCTTCGGGATCGCCAGCGCGGTGCTCGCGATCAGCGTCGCCGGACTGGCCGCGTCCCGCTGGTCCTGGCCCTTGATCTTCGTCCTCATGACAGTCATGGGCCTCGGCTATCTCGTCATGTCGCAGGCTCAGAACTACGGAGTCGCGGTCGCTTCGATGGTGCTCCTCGGACCCGGTTTGCAGGGACCGACACTGCTGCTCCAGGCCAAGATCGTGATGAACACGGAATCCAACTACCTCGGTCGAGTGACCGCGTTCACGATGATGTCCTGGGGCATCTCATCGGTCAGCGGCGGACCGGCCGGCGTGATCGCCGACATGCTCGGCGAGCGCGAGGTGCTGGCCGGAGTCGGGTTGCTGACCTTCGTTGTCGTCGCACTCGGAGTGCTCGGTTGGCTGGCAATCCGCAAGTACGAGACCCGAATCCCCCAGATCCGCCTCACGCCCGACACGGATATCCGCGGCGCCCAGGTCGCCGAGCCAACCATGCCGCCGCCGCCCATGCTCCGTCGGGTGGCGTTGATGTCGGGCCAGAAGATCGTCAATTGAGCACCGCATGGCCCTCACCCCGGCCCTCTCCCAGAGGGAGAGGGAGGTTCCGGTCCACTCTCCCGCGGAAGAGCAGGGTTTCCGGTCCCCTCTCCGGCGGAAGAGCAGGGTTTCCGGTCCCCTCTCCCCGAGGGAGAGGGTCAGGGTGAGGGCCGCTCCGCCACCTGCGGCGGGCCGTGGGTGTGGATCTCCAGGGCCGCGAGACGCCGCTCGATAGCCTGCAACCTGGCGTCGCGATCATCCGAAGACAACTCGCGCACCCGATCCAACAACGCATCCCAGGGGAAATCGCGCCCCGGATCCGACTTCTGCCGGCTCAGCTCGCTGTGCCCGACGTGATGGCTCCGATTGATCGGGATGCCGTACTTGCCGCAGAGGTACGCCGACCAGGCGGCGACGGTCTCGAACTGGCGAGAGCCCGGCAGGAAGGTCTTGCCGATCTCCCTCGCGTAGCCCTCGATCTCGATCGAGATCATGCAGGTGTTGTAACTGACGTACTCGTCCCGCCACCAGGACGGCCGAGGCAGCACCAGCTCCGTGCGCCGCACTCCCTGCGCCCAGGCGAAGTCCCGATCGCGGACCATCTGGTAGAGGTCGCCGTCGGAATCGGCGTAGTAGTTGGTGCTGGCGTTGGCCCGGGGATTCGCAAACCAGGCCGGCGTGACCTCGTTGTCGTCCCACGGCTCCTCGGGCGTGTGGTAGCAGATCGCGACGAACCGCCGCTCCGCGCCCCCGTAGGGCCGCGCGGCAGCCGCGTAGTAGTTCGACGCATGGGCCGGTCGCCAGATCGTGCGCGCGCCGGACGGCAGGCCGGTCAGCCGGTCCAGGTCCGGCGCCGCTCGTAGCGTAGGCGTGCTCACTCGCCGCCTCCGATCCGCTGGTCGCGGCTGCGCAGCAGCCCGTAGCCGGCCGCGATCGCAATCGCGATCGAGCGCACGGCATCCGACGCGCCGACGCCGACCAGGCCCGTCTCCAGCACGGCCCAGACGCCGATCACGCCGAGCGCAATCAACGCGCGGACGCTGCCGCGCGGCAGCCAGAGCGGATTGCGCTCCGGGATCACGTGCTGCACTTGACCCTCGTCGGAGTCTGTCCGGTCGTTCATGGGTGGTTCCTTTCGTTGGTCGCATCTCCTCCCGCTCCGCCGGAGGAGATGTCTCGTAGAGCCTGCCCCCGACTCGATCGGGGGACAGAGGGGGCTCCCTCAGCCGCCCCGGATGATGAAGGCCGAACCGAGCCCGATCGCCGCCAGGAGCACGGTGCCGCCGCCGAGAGCGATGTAGAGCCGGTCGATCCGCGCGTCGATCTGATCCAGTCCGCTCTCGATTCGCTTCAGGTACTGCCAGAGCGCGTCGGTCGCGGAGTTCGTAGCGATCCGCCCGCAGACGGGAGCCGTTTCGCCCGACCCCGCATCGGATGCGGGGTCGGGCGACGGCTCGCGAGTCGCCGCGTTGGGTGATGACATCGTCTACTCGCCGCCTTCCTGGCGCGGCGCCGGGGCCGCGAACGGGTCGCGGCCCGAGGCGGCTTCCTGCCACTTCGCCGGCAGGTCGTCCAGCGACTCCGCCTCGCGCCAGCCGATCGCTCGGTGCTTGAGGTACTTGTTCGCCGGGACGGCCATCCAGCGCTCGCCCTCCGACCGTTCGCCATCCTCGGGCCCGACATCGTCGGGCTGCCGCATGAGGATGTCGTAGTCGTCGAGTCCCCGCCCGATCGCGCGGGCCAGGCGGTATTCGCGGTGGCTGAGCAGCACCACCCGCTCGCCGGGGAACACCATGGGAGGCGTCTCCTGCGACGCCGCTTCGTTCTTGTTGGCCATTCGATTGCTCCGTTTCCGTCGTTCGTTGTTCGTTGTTGTCGCCGCTAGCTCGGACCCAGACCGGCGTTGATCTCGGTCTCGAGCCAGGGCCGGGCCTCGATCGCGACGGCGTCGTGACCGAGACCCTGATCGTCCGCGGCGTCGAGCAACAGGCGCTCGGCCTCGCGAACGTCGTGAAAGCCGTTGCCCAGCAGGGCGTGGTTTCGGCCCTGGTACTCGCGCCCGTGCCGATCGCGCTTCGGCTCGCGCAGGTACGCGCGCCGAGCGCGGAGGCCGCCGCCCAGCCGCGGCGCCGAGAAGGTCTCGGAGCGCAGCCGGGAGAAGTCGGCCGGCGACCAGAGGCCGCGTTCGTCAAGCGGCATGGCTAGCCTCCGTCCGCCGTGATCTGGCAGCCGTGATGCTTGAAACCGGCGATCCCGGCGTCGTAGTCGGCCAGCGAGCGCAGGGTCACGCCGGGCCACTCGGCTTCCTCGAAGAGCTTCATCTCCCAGTCCATCGAGCAGGCCCAGACCAGCGCCTCGGTGCCGAACATCGAGCAGATGTAGTCGCCCTGGGCGTCGGCCGCCATGTAGCCGTCGACGAACACGGCCGTGCCCATCAACGGGATCTCATTGACGTGGAAGCGGCGGATCAACTGCTCGGAGATGCCCGCCGGGATCCAGTTGGAGCCCGAGCCCACGCCGCTCGCGCCGAGGTCCTCGAGCACGTGCTCAGCCACGATCGGCGACAACACGGTGACGATGTCGCCGCGCGGCGGGCCGCCGTTCGAGCGGGCCACCGATTGCAGGAGACGCCGGGCCTGGCGCAGCTTGGCCAGCGTGAGCTGCTCGCCGCTCGCGCCGATGTCGTTGTCGGTGTGCCAGTTGCCGAACTCGCCGGTCAGGTCCGTGTCGATGTCCTGTCCCTGCGAGAGCGCCATCTCATCCGAGACCAGGCGAACCAGGTCCTCGCGCGAGTAGTTCATCGCGCGGATGTGAATGCGCACGTAGATCGCCCGGAAGGAGGGCGTGATCGTGTTGCTCTGCAGGACCAGCCGCGAGGTCGTGCTCAGCGTTTCGCTCTCGCTGGGCGTCTGCACGCTGGAGACGCTCGAGACGCGAGGAATCTGCGCCGTGTTCGAGCCCTTGGGCACGATCAGCTTGCGTGCCAGCGACAACATCGGCGCCGACTGCGGCATCTGAGCGATAGTGCGCTCAACCATCGCGGCGTAGGACGCCGAGATGTTCGTCGAAAGAGTGTCAGCCATAGGTCGTTCCTTTCATTGGCTGTCGATCAGTTCCATCTCTCCCCGCTCCGCGGGGGGAGATGCCGAAGGCAGAGGGGGGCTTCCCTCTATGCCTCCGGATGACTGGCGAGCCAGTCGGCAAACTGGGCGCGACGCTGCTGCATCAGCGATTGCCCGTCGCTGGAGCGGATGAAGTCCGTCCAGTCCGAGACCGAGGTCGGCAGAGCCGGCGGAGGACCGCCTTGCAGTCCCTCGGTGGGTCGCTGCCGAGCGGCGAGTGTGCGGGACTCGAACTCACGCGTGAGTTCCTCGCGCACCGTCGCCTCCCGTTCGCGAGCGGCCCGTTCGGCGATCAGATCGCGCCAGGTGTTGGCCACATCGTCGGGTTGATCCGCCGACGCTAACCGCTCACGCTCGGCGTCCGAGAGCTCGCCGATCGCATGCAACATCGCCTCGCGCAGCGAGCTGCCGCCGCCGTCGGTCGAGATCGCATCCGGGTCGCCGGGCGGAGCCTCGGGCTCATGCGTCGCCGTGGGTGGGGAAGAATCCATACGTGCCTCCAAACAAACTGAGCGCCGACGAACGATGTCCGTACGGCGCTCGGAGGCGCGCTGTCCGTGGCGTTGATATGACGAATGTACGTGCCGGTGAGTCAGAACACAAATTCTAGATATGTGGCATCAGACACAACTCGCCGCAAGACGAGTATCCCAATCTCCGCCAGAGGAGACCCGCACGTGAACTCGCGAAGAAGTCGCCCCCGCGTAGGCGGGGGCGCTGCTACCTGATCGGCGCTGCCTGGCCCCACCTGCGCGGGGCCGACTTCGAATGGGATCGTGCGCCACGCTCCAATAGGGGGATGCCTGCCGAGCTGGCACTATCCTGACCCAATGCTCAACGACACCCGAATCCTCGATCTCACCGACGAACCTCTCGCGCTCGGCGCTCGGATGCTGGCCGACATCGGGGCCGATGTCGTCCGCGTCGAGGACGCCCGCGGCGACCACCTGCGGACTCGCGAACCGGCCATCGGCGGCGACGCTCCGCGGGACGAACGAGGCTGGGCGCACCTGCTCTACAACGCGGGCAAACGCTCGGTCGCGGTTGATGTCGACGATCCTCAAACCTGGAATCAGATCGAAGCGCTCCTGCCGCAGTTCGATGTCGTCCTCGCGCCGCTGGAACCTACGGGCGCGTTGGCCGCCTGGCTGGAACGCGGCCGCAATGGCGAGTGGTCGTCCGAGATACCGCTCGTCGACGCCGTCTTCCGGCGCGGCGCCGACGAGCCGATGACCGACCTCACGGCGATGGCGGCCGGCGGTCACGTGGTGCTCAACGGACACCCGGAGGATCCGCCGGTCTGGCCGGCCGGCAATCTGTCGCACAAGCAGGGTTCGATCGCCATGGCCGAAGCGGCGATGGCGCTGATCATGCAACGCCGTCGAGGCGGCGAGGTCGGCAGAATCACCGTCGGCATTCAGGAGGCCGTCACCTTCACGACCCTGCAGACCGCCAGCGGTAACTGGTGGACCTGGCACGGAACCTCGCCAAGCCGGCACATCCCGATCGGCTCCGGCGTGACCTTTCAGGCCAAGGACGGACACTGGCTCTCGTTCACGATCCATCCGCCGCACTGGTACCGATTCGTCAACTGGGTCGACGAGGTGCTCGGCCTCGAAGAAGGCGAGCTGCGGGGCGAAGACTGGGACGACGAGTTCTGGCGCGAGCAACATCAGCCCGAGATCGTGCCCTGGATCGACCGCCTCTGCCGCGCCCTCACGGTCACCGAACTCCACGACCGGGGCCAGGAACTCGGCCTCCTCGTGCTGCCGATCAACACGGTCGAGGAGGTCGCCCAGGATCCGCACCTGATCGCCCGCGGCTACTACCAGTCCGTCGACCACCCCCAGCTCAACACCAGCCTCATCCTCCCCCGCTCCCCCATCCGAACACGTGGAGAGCAACCACGAGCCCGCCGCGCCCCCACCCTCGGTGAACACACCGATGAAGTGCTCACCGATCGCTCCAATTTCTCCCCCCGCTCCGCGGGGGGAGATGTCCCGGAGGGACAGAGGGGGGCTCCCAGCCGGGGACGCACTACAACCCTGTTCAACGGATCACCCCCACCCCCAAACCGACCCCTCGACGGCGTCCGCGTCCTCGACTTCACCTGGGCCATCGCCGGCTCGCTCGGCACCCGGCTGCTCGCCGACCTCGGCGCAGAAGTGCTCAAGATCGAATCCGAGTCCCGCATCGACCCGATCCGTTATCGAGGCGTTCAGCCGCCCGACCACTTCTCGATCAACACCAACGGCACCTTCAACGACTGCTCCGGCGGCAAGAAGTCCATCACACTCAACCTCAAGACCGAGGAAGGAATCGAAGCCGTCCGCGAGCTCGCCAAGCAGGCCGACCTCGTCACCTCCAACTACACGCCCTATCGGCTCGACCGTTGGGGCATCGGCTACGACGACCTCCGCCAGATCAAGCCCGACATTATCGTCTGCAACGTTGCCGTCATGGGCATAGAGGGCCCGCGCGCCGAGTGGCGCTCCTACGGCAACGGGATCGTCGCCATGTGCGGTCTCGCCCACCGCTCCGGCTTCCCGGGCAAAGCGCCGATCGGGCTTGGCACATTGCACACCGACTTCACCGTTCCGTACTATCTCGCGACCTCGGTGATGGCGGCCCTCGACCACCGCGAACACACCGGCGAAGGCCGCTACCTCGAGATCGCCCAGTACGAGACCGCGGTCCAACTGCTCGACACCGAACTGATCGAAGCGCTCAACGGCGGCCGCGAGCGTCCCCGCATGGGCAACCGCTCGCCCTTCATGTCGCCCCACGGCGTCTTCCCCGCCGCCGGTGAGGAGTGCTGGGTCGCCGTCGCCTGCCGCGACGACGCCGACTGGCGCAACCTTTGCCGCGTGATCGGCCGCGCCGACCTCGCCTCAAGGCCCGAGCTCGACACGCTCGCCGGCCGCCAGGCCGACGAAGACACCATCGAAGCCTCGATCTCCGACTGGACTCGCACCCAGGACGACTGGACGTCCTACCGCCTCTTAATCAACGCCGGCGTCCCCGCCAGCCCCGTCGAGCGGCTCGAAGACTTCTTCGACGGCCAGGACCGAGCAATGCGGGACAACTACAACCCGGCCGAGTCACCGGAAGGCCCCACCTTCCAGATCCAGCAGGAGCCGATCCTCTGGGACGGCAAGCGCCTGCCCGCCGTCCGAGCCCCCATCTGGAGCGAGCACACCGAGGAAGTCCTCAGGGGCCTGCTCAACTACAGCGACGAAGACATGACCCGCCTCGCCGCCGCCGGCACCCTGGGCTAGGATTTCGCCCTAAGGGATCTCGGGGTCGTAGTCCATCCCGATGTGCCCGCGATCGCGCAGGCCTTCGATCTCCGCCTCCGAATAGCCCAGCACCTCGCGGTAGACGTACTCGTTGTCCTCGCCCAGCGCGGCCGGCGGCTTGCGGATGTTCAGCGGCGTCTCCGAGAACCTCATGAACGGCGTGTTGTAGCGGAAGACGCCGATGTCATCGAAGAGTTCCTGCGGTTCGTTCAGGCCTCGATGCTGCACATGCGGATCGTCGTGGATTCGGGACGAGTCCAGCACCGGCGCCGCCGGCACCCCGTGCGACTGCAGCAGGTGCATCAGCCCATAGTCGTCCTGGGTCGAGGTCCACTCCGAGATCCGCGCGTCCAACTCATCATGCCGCGCCAACCGACCTGCCTCACGCCGCAACTCCGGATCGCGAGCCCACTCAGGATCGCCCATCGCCTCGCGCAGACCCAGCCACTGATCGTCGTCCATGACCGAGATCGAGATCCACCGATCCCCGCCGTCCGACCCGTCCCCCTCCGACTTCGCCGGATAGAGACCATACGGCGCATGCCCATTGACCGAGCGGTTGCCAATCCGCTCCTGCACCACCCCGTTGAGCGAGTAGTCCATGAACGCCTGGCCCAGCATTCCCCCGGCGCACTCGGCCTGGGCCAGCTCGATGAACTGACCCTCGCCCGTCCGCCGACGATGCCGTAAGGCCGACATGATCGCAAACGCAGCATGCGCGCCGGCCACGTAGTCGCCCGAGAAGATCGACGTGATGTATGAGGGGTCGAGGTTGGGATAGCCGCGCAGCAGCGTGTGTCCCATCACCGACTCCAGGTGCACGCCGAGCGCTCGCGCATACCGGTAGGGTCCGTCCGACCCGTATGCCGGCATCCGCAAGGCGATGATGTCCTCGCGAGCCGAGCGCAGGAAGTCGGGCCCGATGCCCAGCTTCTCCAGGGTCCCCGACGCGTTGTTCTCCACCAGCGCATCCGACTTCGACACAAGGTTCGCAAAGATCTCGCGGCCCTCCTCCGAGATCAGGTCAACGGTCATCGAGTGCTTGTTGCGGAACTGCTGCACAAAGGTCGGCGCATAGTTCCACGGCCGCGGACCCGGCTCCGAGTTCGGGTATCCCACCGCCCATCCGGCCCCGGCCTTGACCATCTCCGCCGACGGCCGCGCCTGCCCGCCCCGAGTCATCGGCAGCCAGACGTGCACGTTCTCGACCTTGATCACCTCAGCCCCAAGGTCGGCCAACAACGTCGTCCCGAACGTCCCCGCCCAGACAACGGTCAGGTCAATCACCCGAAGACCCGAAAGCGGCAACGTCATGCCCGCAATCCTAACCCCTCTCAAACAGCTCACGCGGCAGCCCCGAGCGTCGGATGATCGCGACGAGGGTGCCGGGACGCACCGTGCGATGCAAGGGAACAGTCAGCGGCCTGGTGAGATCGCCGTCGGGCGGCGCGAAGTTCACGTGGCTGCCACGTTGGCTCAGCTCTTCGATACCGTTCCGCGAGAGAATCTCGCACACCTGCCAACCCGACAGCACCCGTAACTTAGCCAACAGTGCTCCCGGACACCGGCGCCTCTACGGCAAACGAGAACCGACCAACCTCAACGATCGATATCTCATCTTCTGCCTCAAACGTCTCTCGCAGCGACGAGAGCGGTCCACTCAAGCGCCGCTCGATCTCCTCTGCCGGCAAGACCTCGAGCACACCCTCCACCGCGTCCTGAATCATCACTTGTGCGTCTTCGACTGAGTCGCCCTGCGTCAGCACATCCAACTGGGGGCAATAGACGAGGTAGCCCGGAGGTGGTTCCCCATCTTCGTAGAGGATCCCGGTCAGCTGGTACGCCATACGAATCCCACATCTTTCTCGCGAACGAGTGTTCCGTTCACGGTCACGCTACCACTCCAGAGCTTCGCAATTCTGTAATCTCCTCCGTCTCAAGCCCGCACTCCGACAGGACCTCGTCCGTGTGCTCCCCGAGCTTCGGCGGCGGGCGCCTGATCGACCAGGGCGAGGCCGGCATCGTGAACGGCCGGCCGGGAATCTGCACTTCGCCCAGTTCGTCGTGACTCGCCGTGGCCCAGAACCCCCGATCGCTGAAGTGCGTGTCCTCGAACAGCTCGTCGACCGAGAACAGCGGACCGCACAGCACTTTCGCCTCACGTGCCTCGGCCCAGATCTCCCGCTTGGTCCGCTCCAGCGCCCAGGGCAGGAAGTGCGCGTTGAACTCCTCGACCAGCGCCGGGTTGAGACTGGCGCCCGGTCGCCACCACTTCTCCTCCTGCAGCCACTCCGGACTGCCCAACATCTCGTCCAACCTGGGAATCCGGATCGCGGCGCCCGAGAACTCCACATACCCATCCGCACAGGGATACACCCCCGACATCATGCCCGCCGCCGGGCCGGGCGCGCGCAATGACTTCCGGCCCGCATACTCCCAGCCCATCGTCGCCGCGTGCCGACGGTCGACGCCGTTGAACTGCGCGTCGGCCATGGCAAAGTCGACGTGCTGCGCGATGCCCTGCAGTTCGGCCGAGGTCAGCGCGCCCATCGCCGCCGTCGCCGCCGCCGCGCCGCACTCGACCAGTGAGGCGGTGCCGTACATCTTCACCGGCTCGCGATCCTGGACGCCGATCGAGTACATCTCGCCGGCGAATCCGTAGAGCACCAGGTCCGACACCCGGTACTCGCGGTACGGCGAGTCGTGACCGAACGGCGTGATCGAGACCATCGGCAAGTCGTCGCGCGCCGCCCTGATCTGCTCCCAGCCGAATCCGAGCGCGTCCAACCGACCGGGCGGCTGCGACTCGATCACGATGTCGGCCCGCCCGATCAGCCCCTCGATCACCGACCTCGCTTCGGCTTGCTCCAGGTCGAGCACGATCGAGCGCTTGTTGGTGTTGAAGTAGAAGAACGTCCCCGACCTCTCGGGCCCACTCACCCCCTGATACCACGGACCCACCGAGCGCGACGGATCGCCGCCCGGCCGCTCGACCTTGATCACATCCGCGCCAAAGTCGGCAAACAGCTTGGTGCAGTACGGCCCGGCAATATGCTCGGTCAGATCAAGCACCGTCACGCCGTCGAGCGGCCCGAGTTGTTCGGTCATGGCACGGAGTGTAGGGGCAGGCCGGCCGTATGCAGACACTACGAGAGATGTGGAGGGGCAACGTCCGACATCGTTCTATATCGAGAACAGGCCGTTCTTCATGTAGAACGGATCATCGATGATCGGACTATGCTGTTCACATGGCGACGATGAATCCCGTGCTCAGACTTCGCAACGCGTTCCGGTCGATTGCAACGGGCGCCGAACCATCCGAGGCGCAAACCGACGAAGCCGCCGATGAAGCGGCCGACGCGATCACCAGCTACACCTATAGCCAACGTGAATCTGACCTCCGCCACGCCCACATGATGGCGGAGTTCCGACGCGACATCGCGGAAATGCGCACGCAGATCCTGCTCGCCATTTTCATCGCCGCGGGACTGATCATCGGAGCGGTGGGCGTGTTGATCACGGCCCTCGATTGACCTGCGCACGTCACGAGCCGCCCGACCAACGTGCGTCGCGACCTCTTGGCGGCGTCACCACCTGGATCGTTCGCCTGCCCGCTTGTTGTTGGCTGGCCAGCTCGTGCATGTACCGATCCGCGTCGACGAGGTCGTCGTTGCGCTTCTTCGGCCTTGGCGATTGCTCTCCCGGGGTCTGATCCCAGTGATAGTCCAGCATCCGCTTCGGGAACCTGGTCATCGTCGGCGTGTAGTAAGAGCTGGGCGGGTCTCCGTTGAGCCGTTGCTGGACCAGGCTGATGCCCCAGTTGACCGAGTCCGGGCCTCCTTTGCTCGGAACGACGTGGTTGCCCTGCCGTCGCTGATGGTCGATCCAGGCGGACTGCGAGCGGTCGGCGCACCACTGGATCGGTCCGAGCTTGCGGCGCCAGAGTTGCTGCCACTGTTCGAGCCGCTCGGTGACGCCCGGCCCTCGATCCTCGAACTCACCCAGCCGGATCAGGATGTTCGGTCCGCAGGGCGCAGCGCCGCCGGTGATACCCGCCACCACGCCCGCGGTGTAGTGGTCGCGCGGAGACTGGCCGCCGAAATCGAGTCCGCCGATGTATCGCGCGAACGGCGGCAGGGGCGCATCCCAGAGGTGGAGCTGCGCGTCGAAATGCTGGTACACGCGACCCTCGAAGGCGTCGAAACGGCCCTCGATGAAGCGCGACACCCATTCGCCGGGCTGCAGGGCGCGCTGCTGGTCGGCGTAGTTTGAGGGCAGGTGCGGATTATCGGGGATTCGGGCCGGGATGTAGACGATCCGGCCGCCCGCCTCTGCAAACGCTTCCTCGTCCAGTTCGCGTCGGGCAAACCAGCGCTCGAACCAGCCCGGCCAGGGATTGGACGCGGCGACAAACCAGCGCTGCGGCTGGGCCGGATGCCGCAGCCGCGTGAGCAGCATCTGCGCCGCCTCCTCAGCGACCTCGCCGGCCTCGTCGACGAACACCGCGCCATATTGTTCCGAGCCCAGACCCGACCACTCGGTCAGGTGGCGGAAGTGGATCGTCGAGCGTACGCCCGACGTCCAGGCAGCATCGCGAATCGCGACCCATTGCGGCGACGAGCGCTGCCGCTCGACGATCAGCCGCTCGGGCAGGCAGTCGAATAGCTCGCGCATCGTGGTCGTCTGCAGATTGGAGTAGTGCTGCCGCGCGACCAGGACGTTGGTCCCCGGGAAGGTGAGCGCCGTATCGATCGCCAGCTCCGCGATCGCCCGGGTCTTGCCGCCGCCCATCGCCCCGCCGTAACCGACCAACGACATGCCGCCCTCGGGAGTGCGGCGCAGGGCCTCGTAAACGGCGAGCTGACGCTCGGTCGGCCTGAAGCGCTGATCATCGGGTGTAAAGGCAGGAGCACTATTGGCGATCATCGCCCGCCTCCTCGACCGCTTCCCGCGACCCGCTCAGCGGCGGAGTCAGTCGAATCACTGGCGCGCCGCCGTCCGACGCCCCATCCCTGAACAACCCGTTGATCTTGCCCAGCAGTTCCCATGCCCTGAGCCGCGTGTTGTCCGTCGCACTGCTGTAAGCGATCTCTCGGATGCCGTTGATGACCTCCGCCTCGCTGACTGCGCCTTCCGGTATCTGAACCTCCTCGGTTTCGGGCATGTTGACTCTCTCGTTCGTCGCTGCGGACCGCTGGCGAAGCGCCGCGCGATGTGATCGCGGGGTTGAGTGCGGTCGATCATATATGAACATCCGTACTGTGATTGAGCCGAACGTAACATGATATGGACCTGCAGGGAGACCCCCTCAGTCCCCGCATCGAGTGCAGGGCGGGCTGCTCCGCGGCAGCTTGACCAGAGGGTGAGCTCTTGGGAACGAGGACTTGGATGACGACGGAATTGGATTCGGTTGCTGCGATTTCGGACTGGTATGTCGACGCGCTGGCGGCGGCGTCGCCGAACATGGCGACGGCCCTGGGGATTCCCGGGCGGGAGACGGAGCTGACGGATTACTCGCCGGACGGGCATGCGGAGCGATCGGCGATTCGGCGCCAGGCTGAGGCGGCGCTTCGATTACTGAATGTGGAGTCCGAGCGCGACCGCGTGGCTCGCGATGTGATGCTGGAGCGCTTCGCCTACGAAGCCGAGTTGGAGTCGCAGCAGGAGCATCTGCGCTCGTTGAACGTCCTGGCGTCGCCGCTGCAGAACACGCGGCAGGTCTTCGACCTGATGCCGCGCGAGACGGAGGAGGACCAGGCGCGGATCGTCGAGCGGATGGGCGCGGTTCCGGAGGCGCTGGAGCGCTATCGGGCGTCGCTGTCGGCGGGCATGGATGAGGGGATCGAGGTCGCCCAGCGGCAGGTCCGGGGTACCGCCGAGCAATGCCGGGTGTGGGCGGGAGCGGGACCGAGCGGGTCCCCGAATAAATCGGGGACTGGTGTGACATCGGGGACTGGGTTCTTCCGCGGGTTGTGCGACGACCTGGGGATCGACGGCGGTGAGAACGTGACGGCGGCGGAACGGAGTTACGCGGCGATGGCCGACTGGTTGGAGTCGGAGTATCTGCCCAGGGCGAATCCGAGGGATCCGGTGGGTCGGGAGCGCTACCAGGCGGCGTCGCGCGGGTTCAACGGGATCGAGCTGGACCTCGACGAGACGTACCGGTGGGGTTGGGAAGAGGTCTGGCGGATCCAGTCGGAGATGCAGCAGACGGCCGAACGGATCTCGCCGGGCGCCTCGACGGCTGAGGCGATCGCGATTCTGGAGAACGACGATGCCCGGGCGATCGAGGGCGAGGACGCGTTCCGCGACTGGATGCAGCAGACGCAGGACGAAACGATGCAGGCGCTGCTGGGCACGCACTTCGACATCGCCGAGCCGGTCCAGCGGATCGAGGCGATGATCGCGCCGCCGGGCGGGGCGCTGGCGATGTACTACACGGGCCCGTCGGAGGACTTCTCCCGTCCCGGCCGGACCTGGTATCCGACCGGCGGCGAGACGCGCTTCCCGCTCTGGCGCGAGCTCTCGGTCTGCTACCACGAGGGCGTGCCCGGGCATCACCTGCAGATCGGCACGACCCGCTACCTGGGCGATCAGCTGACCCGCTATCAGCGGTTGCTGGCCGGGACGTCTGGTTATGTCGAGGGCTGGGCGCTCTACGCGGAGCGCCTGATGGCGGAGCTGGGCTACCTCGAGGACCCCGCGTACTACATGGGTCTGCTCAGCAGTCAGGCGCTACGCGCGGTGCGCGTGGTGATCGATATCGGCATGCACCTCGAGCTGCCGATCCCCGAGAGGGAGGAGTACCACGGCGGCGAGACCTGGACGCCGGAACTGGCCTTGCCCTTCCTGATCGAGCGCTCCTTCTTCCCCGAGCAAATGCTGGCCAGCGAGGTCGACCGGTACCTCGGCTGGCCCGGTCAGGCCATCTCCTACAAGGTCGGCGAGCGCGAGTGGTTGGCCGCAAGGGAGTCGGTACGCGACTCGCTGGGAGACGCGTTCGATCTCAAGAGCTTCCACAAGGCCGCACTGGATCTGGGCCCAATGGGTCTACAACAACTCCGCGACGAGATGTCACGGTTGCGGGGCTAGGCGTATCGGTATGCTCAAATCAAGGGCGAATAGGAGGGGACAACTCATGGGCGAGATTGTGGTCCAGGTTGAGTTGGAAAATCAGGGAGACCGTGCACTTGTGGAACGTGGTTACCTGGAGGAATCTGAGATTCGCCAAACGAGAATTTCGGCAGTCGCCGATACCGGCGCGATGATGCTCGCGCTGCCGGAAGATGTGGTAGACGAGTTGGGTCTGTCGGAGATCGGCACCATGTCGGCGAAGTATGCGGATGGTCGACGAGAGCCAGTGCCGGTGGCGGGGCCGCTGACAGTCCAGATCGGTGATCGCTGGATGGTGACCGATTGCCTTGTCGTTCCGGTCGGCGCGGATGCGCTCATTGGCCAGATTGTGATGGAGCGATTGGATTTGATTGCGGATTGTACTCAGCAAACGCTGTCTCCGCGTCCGGAATCGCCTGACCGTCCACTTGTGCGGCTTTGATGCGTCAGCTCGCCGTTGGCTTGTTCGCTCTGGGTGTGCTGCTCGTCGCATGCGGCTCGGGCGATGATGCGCCGCAACCGACCGGCACCGCGACATCTGAGCGGGTCGAGCGGCAGGCGACGGTCGCTCAGCAGCAACAGGAAACGTCGGTCCAACACGAATCGCCCGAGCCTGAGTCGGACCAGCAGGTGCAGCAGGCGCAACAGGCTGTGCAGGCTCAACAAACCGCCGAGCGGGTCGAGCCGTCGCAGCAGATCCAGGAGGCGGAAGAGGAACTTGAAGACGAGCCCCAGGCGGACGAGCTGCCCGCCGAGATCGTGGGTCTGCACAAGGGCGTGCGTTCCGAGCGGCATGTCCTCGGCGAACCGGATGCCCCAGTCGAGATTCGCTACTTCGGCGACTTCACTTGAGGCGGTTGCCAGTGGTTTGCGGCTCAGGTTGAGCCGCTCGTCCTGGAGCGATTGGTCGCCACCGGCAAGGCGCGATTCGTGTTTCGCCACTTCCCGGTGCGCGGCGATGCGGCGGACTTCGCCGCCGAGGTCGTCGAATGCGCCGCCAACCAGGGCGCGTTCTGGCCGCTGCACGACCGCTTCATGGCCGGCGACGAAACGCTGTTCACCGAGGCAGGGTTGCGGCGTCAGATCACCTTCGAGGGGCTCGACTTCTCGCGGTTCGCGGTCTGCATGAACGAGGACCACGTGCTCCCGCTCGTCGAGGCGTCGCGCCAGGAGGGGCGGTCCCGAGGAGTACCAGGCACGCCGACCGTATTCGTCAACGATCAGAAGGTCGATCCGACCTATGAGGCGATTGAAGAAGCTGTTGAGCGAGCGATAGAGAACGCCGCGGAGTAAGACCGTTCTCGACCGTGAACAGGCGCCCGTTGGAGTACTCTCGACTCATGGGACGCTTCGTGTGGCTCGCGGCGCTGGTGCTGGGATTGGGTCTGGTGGCGGCGGCTTGCGGTACCGGCGGCGCGCCGGTCGATCAGCAGGGTGAACCGGTCTCGACCGAGACGCCGCGCAGCGAGCGGGCCGAGCGCGAAGCCACGATCATGCAGCAACAGCAATCGCAAGAGCAAATGCAGCAGCTCATGCAGCAGCAGGACGAGGCACAGGTCGAACAGGCGGAGGCGCCCTCCGAGGAAGCGCCCATCGCCGGCGTCACCGAGGTCGGCGAGATCGACTTCGGTCATCGCCAGGGGCTGCCCTACCTGCGCAACTCGGTTGGCGATCCCGATGCGCCGGTCGTGATTGTCGAGTACTCCGACTTCCAGTGACCGAGCTGCAGAAGTTTCGCGGCTCGGTTCGAGCCGCAGATCATGGAAGAAGCAATCCGCACCGGCCTGGCCCGCTACGAGTATCGGCACTTCATCATCTTCGGCGCCCAGTCGGAGTTCGCCGCGATGGCGACGGAGTGCGCCGGCGACCAGGGCGCCTGGTGGGAGTTCCACGACGAGTACCTGCTCAGGGCGCAGGCGCGGACGTTCACGCGGGCGGGCGCGATCGAGGTGGCTGAACGCGAGGGCCTCAAC
Organism: Dehalococcoidia bacterium; assembly: GCA_965204335.1. GTDB lineage: Bacteria > Chloroflexota > Dehalococcoidia > Bin125 > Bin125 > Bin125. The sequence goes on from OZ241982.1 coordinate 3,013,032, forward strand.
GTGGCCCAGTTCACGCAGTGCATCGACGATGAGGTTCACCGTGATCGCATCCTGCAGATGCAGCAGCAGGGGTTCGCCGAGGGCGTCAACGGCACACCGACGTTCCGCGTGAACGGAGAGCCGGGCGGACGCTCGCTCAGCGCGATCCTCGACAAGGTCCGTCAGGCCGCCGACGCGGCTGAGGCCGCCGAAGGTCAGGAAGGAGGCTGACGATGCTCAGGATCGGACTGATCGCCGCCGCCCTGGCGCTGTTGGCGGCGGCCTGCTCCTCGGGCGGCGACGACGCGCCGTCGACGCAGCCCGAGTCGGCTGCGAGCGTCCAGTCGCAGCAGCAGGAGCCTCAACAGCAGGAGGCGCAGCGGCAGGAGCCACAGCAGCAAGCGGCAACTTCGTACACGGCTGGCCAGAGCCAGTCGACGCAGGACCAGCCGCAAACTCGTGCGTCGTCGCAGCCGCGGCAGCAAGCCGCCCAGTCGGCGGCCGAATCGGACACCGAACAACCGGCCCCGCAACGGGCTTCAGCAGAGCCGGAGCCGGTCGCCGATCAGTCTGAGCCGGAGCAGGCTGAAGCGGAGCAGGCTGAAGATGCCGAGCCGCAACAGCAGGCGATGGTCGCCCGGATCATTGAGTCCGGTCACCGGGCCGGGTTGATCGCCAACCGCAACGTGGTCGGCGACCCGGATGCGCCGATCGTGATTACCGAGTACTCCGACTTCCTTTGAGGCAATTGCCGGCGTTTCGCGGCTCAGGTTGAGCCGCGCGTGATCGAAGAGTTGGTTCGCACCGGCCTGGCGCGGTTCGAGTACCGGCACATCCTCAACCACGGCCCGCCCTCGGTGATGGCCGCGCTGGCCGTCGAGTGCGGCGGCGACCAGGGCAAGTGGTGGGAGTTCCACGACCACTACATGACGACGAACGACTTCAGCCGAGAGAGCGCCGTCGCGCTGGCCAGCTCGATGTCGCTGGACACCGATCAGTTTGCGCAGTGCCTGGACGACGAAGTGCACCTGGAACTGGTCGAGGGCCAGCATCGCACCGCCGCCGAAGCCGGTGTGAGCCGAACGCCCACGGTGCGGATCAACGGTGAGGGCGCAGCGGTCGTCGCCGACAGATTGATCGAGCAGGTGCTGGAGCTGGCGGCGCAACTGGAGGCGGAGGAGGGTTAGGTTCGGTCGGCAGGGCGGAGGAGGAGGTTATATGAAGTTTTGGCGGTTATAGGTGAATTCGCTATACGCCGATAAACTTGCTATACATTGCTCATGGACCCGATCAGGAATCCCTACAGTCCCGGTGCCGGGACGCCGCCGCCCGCCTTGGTTGGCCGTGACGACGAGCTGAGGGAATTCGAGATCGCGATTAAGCGGCTCGCTCTCGGTCGTCCGGCAAGAAGCACATTGCTGACCGGCTTGCGAGGAGTTGGCAAAACCGTCCTGTTGAACGAGTTCGGCAGGATTGCCCTCGGCCAACACTGGGTTCATCAACATATCGAAGCGAATGAAGGCATTGGCCTCGCGGCGGAGATGGCGACCGTTTCGCGCAAGGCGATCCTTCAGCTCGCTCCCTCGCAAAGATTGGCCGAACGGGCGCGCCGAGCACTTGGCATCCTCAAATCGTTTCGCCTTCGTTGGGACATCCCGGACGCCGGCAGTATCGAGCTGGCCGTCGATCCAGTACTGGGACAGGCGGACTCCGGCATCCTTGAGGACGATCTTGCCGATCTGTTCATCGAACTCGGCCAGCTCGCTCGCGAACAGGGCATCGGGATGCTGTTCACGATTGACGAGCTTCAATATCTCTCCAGAGAACAGTTGGCTGCGCTGATCGTTGGATTGCATCGGATCAGCCAGGAACAGCTGCCGCTGATGGTGGTCGGGGCAGGCCTCCCGTCCCTCCCTGCCCTCGCCGGCGAAGCGAAGTCGTATGCAGAGCGGCTGTTCAGGTTCGCCAGCATCGGCAGTCTGGATCATGCTGAGGCTGGCATTGCGCTGGCGGACCCAGCTCTCGAGGAAGAGGTGGTTTGGGAACGGGACGCTCTTGACTTGGCGTTCGAACTGTCGGAAGGCTATCCCTACTTCCTGCAGGAATTCGGCAAACAGACCTGGAATGTGGCCGAGGGATCCGATGCGATCAGCCGGTCCGACGTCAGGATCGCGACGCCAATCGCGAATGACGAACTGGATACTGGCTTCTTCGCCGTGAGATTCGATCGGACGCAACCGGCTGCGCGGGCATATCTGCTCGCAATGGCCACATTGGAAACAGGACCGTATCGCTCGGGTGAGGTAGCGCGGCGCATGGGTAAGAGCACCCGGCAGGTTGGGCCGATTCGAGAATCGCTGATCAGGCGCGGCCTGTGCTACTCGCCCAGCTATGGCGTGATCGACTTCACGGTTCCCATGTTCGATCGGTTCGTCCGCCGCCGACTGGGTTGAGCGAAGTGGACAACATCGGTCCCGCTTGACAACACAGCACGTTCGTGCCCATAATCGGACTTCTCAAAGAACACTTGTTCTGTCTCGTGGCAGAACGGTAGGAAGGGTCCGATCCATGACAACGTTGCGCGCGACGCTTGAGCCCAGCCCATCGCCGCCGGCCGATGCGGTGTTGGCTACCAATCTGTCGGAGGCCGACCTCAATCACATCCTGAAACAGCTGGGCGGCGGGCGCTCCGCTTCTCGCGGAGCGCTGACCCGGTTTTCGGTGCTGCATGAACGGATTCGCGACAGAGAGTCTCACCTCTACAACCATCGGGAGGCCGATCCGAAGTTCACCGCTCCGCATCTGCAGGCTCAGCCGTGGCAGACCGACCTGCTGCGTCGGACCTGGTCGCAGCTGCGGCAGCGGATTACCGAACACCCGCTCCGCGTGCATGTGGAGCCGCCCGACGACTCACCGGCGGCCCGACAGGCGGCCGACAACCTCGAGCACGTCTTTGAACAGGGCCTGCGCCAGGTCGAGGAACGCTCGCAGCTCTCGTTGCAGGCCGACCTCGGCTACGGACAGGTGTGCCTCTGCTTCGGCGTGCTGCACTGGCAGATGGCTCCTCAACGTCTGCCGACGCTGCCCGCCAGGGAGCAGCGCGGTGCTCGCCCGGAGGAGCCCGAGGAGCGGCGTCGCTTCCGCCGCGCGCGGTCCGAGGACGGTCCGTCGCTGCCCTGGATTGAGACGGAGGACAGTCGCCGCGATCGCGATCGCCGGCTCCGGGCCGCCTCGGGATTTCCCTGGAACGTCGAGGTGATTCGCCCCGACCAGTTCGCGTTCGTGGAGGATCATGGCAGCGGGAACGGACTCGGTCTGGCCGTGGTCCTGCGCGAAGCCGGGCTGTTCGAGTACCGCGATCGGCTGCGGGAGCAGGACGGCCTCAGCCTGCGCCTGACCGCCGTTGCGGGTGAGCCGGCGCTGGCTGTCGCGAGCGCGGCCGACGCGCCACAACCCGATGAACCGTCGGGCGACGGCCGGGGCGAGCGCGTGCGCGTGGCCTCGGTCTGGACGCGCAACGAGTACTACGAACTGGCGGCGCTCGAGGGGCAGGTCGCCCGGACGCAGCGGGAAGGCGATCGACGGCGCCACGAGTGGACGCTGATCAAGTCGCACCCGCATCCCTACCAGATGCCGCCGTTCGCCATCGCCGAAGCCGACACCAACGATCATCCCGACATGGTCCGCCGCTGGGAGCCGACGATGGAGGGCATCTACCGTGCGAAGCCGGGCTACGACTATGAGCGCTCGCTGGGACGATTCCTGGCCGAGCAGACCGCGATTCCGCTTTACTGGATTCAGCTCGCCAACGGCGCCTGGCAGACCGACGACGACGGCAATCGGGTCGAGTTGACACCGGACGCAGCCGCCGCGCAGACATTGCCGGCGGGCGCGTCGTTGCATCGGGTCGAGTTTCAGGTCGATCCCGCGTTCGTCGAGTTCCTGCGTATGTCGCACGATGAGTTGCTGGCGGCGGCGCCCGACTCGGGCGCGGTCGAGCGCGGCGAGATCGGACCCAACACGCAGCCCCACACGCTGAACCTGCTCCTGGGATCACGCAATCTCCAGGTGCAGCAGCTCAAACGGGCCCAGGCCGGCGCCGTCCGCACGATGCTGCGCAACATGGCGCTGGTGATGTCGAAGCCGCTCTCCGAGGGCGGCTTCGGCGCGCCGATCTGGGTCTTCGCCAGGGGCGCGAACGGCCGCCTCCAGCGGCGCGAGACCGTCTGCGTCGAGCCGGCCCGGATTCCCTCGCTCGACATCGATGTCTGGATCGACCCCTATTCCTCCGCCCAGCGAATTGCGGTCCAGGAGCACGGACGGGCGCGGCTCAACGACCCGCTGGATCCACTCGACCAGCGCGCCTACCTGGAGCAGTACATCGGCGAGGAACACGCGGAGCAGGTGCTCTCCCGGCATCGACAATGGCGCGTCGAGCAGGCGCGGTTTGATCGAGAGCTGGCCGCCCTGCGCGGCCAGGAGGATGGTGAACCAGCCGCGAACGGCGAGCAACGTGTCCCCGCGTCTAGCCGCCTCACGGGTCACCTCGCACCCCTGAGTCGGTTGACATCGATCGATGACGACCGCACCGCCAATCCATAAACGAAGAGGCCGAGCGAACGAACGGAACTGCGAATGGCAAGCGAACACGAGATCAGATGCACAAACCCGAAATGCCCGAGCCGTCGGCACACCCAGCGCGGGGCGCTGGCCTGCAAGGTCGAGGAGCACTCCGAGCACGTCACCATCGTCCGGAAATGCCGACGCTGCAAGCGCGGTCAACGGACCCCGCTGCCGAAGCCGTAGACATGCCCCTGGATCAACTCTCCCCCCACCGGTCGGTGGGGGGAGATGCCGAAGGCAGAGGGGGGCTCCCCCGGTTAGCAGCGGCCACCCTTGGGAGAAGCCCCCCTCTGTCCCCACGAGACATCTCCCCCCCGCTTGCAGCGGGGGGAGAGAGCTTCGAATTCACTCAGCCGAGCGGGAAGAGAACGGGGAAGAACGCAGGGTTCCATCGATGATTGCGTAAGCAGCCGCGGGGCCGACCAATTCGAACGGGACACCGTCGGGATCGGCGGTGGTCAGGATGACCTGCTCCACCGCAGAGACCGCCTCCGCCGTTCGTTCGCGTCGCGGCGGATCGAGTTCGCTGAACACGTCGTCGAGCAGCAGGATCGGCGAATCGGCCGATTGGGCGGCGAGATAGTCCGCCTCGGCCAACCTCATGCCGAGCGCGACCGCTCGTTGTTGAGCGCGAGATGCGAAGTTGGCCGCCGGTCGGCCGCCAAGGTTGATCCGCAGTTCATCGCGGTGCGGCCCGACGCCAGTCGAACCGCGCGCCAGGTCCCGGGTACGAGATTCGCGCAGCGACGGTTGGTCGGCGGGCGAGTAAGCGAGGCTCAGCGCCTCGGCCGGATCGTCGGGCGACCGCAGCGCCTCGTGCCGAGCGAACGAGGACTCCGAGAGCGCGACCGACGCGTCGGATCGAGCCCGCCAGATTGGCTCTGCGGCTGCCGAGAGCAAGTCGTCCCACTGCTCGAGTTCGGACTCCGCCGCCTGCCGCTCCGCGATTCGCTTGAGCAGCGCGTTTCGCTGAGAGAGCGCCCGTTGGTACCGACTCAGGTTCGTGGCGTGCGCCGGCTGCAACTGCCCGATGGCCACGTCGAGGTAGCGTCGGCGCAAGGCGGAGGCGCCGGTTAGCAGTTCGATGTCGAGGGTCGTGAACTGGACGGCGCGAATCGCTCCGAGCGCGTCCGCCGCGCGTCTCGCGACGCCGTTGACGCGGATGCGCTTGGAGGTCAGGGGAGCGCCGCTTCGCTGTCGGGCGTTGCCGGCGTTGCCGACCTTGCCGCCCTCGCGAGCGGCGAGCGCGATTTCCACCTCGACCGACTCGCCATCTCGCTGCGCCGTACCGGCGAGGCGCATCACCTGCGGCGACGGAGCGTCCCAGCAAATCAGCTCGCCCTCGGTCTGAGCCCGGGTCGAGCGCAGCGAGGCGAGCATGTAGATCGCTTCAACCAGGTTCGACTTGCCGGCGGCGTTGGCCCCGCTGATCAGCGTGATGCCGGGATCGAGTTCAAGTGCCAGCTCGGTCCAGGATCGAAAGTTGGAGAGTTGCAGTCGGGTCAGGTGCACACGTCGGAGTGTAGGAGTCGTTCAGCACCAGACGGCGATGGCGGTCATGATCGCAGCCGTGGCCGCGAGGATGACCGTGACGACAGCCGCGAACAAACGCCACGCAAGAGCACTCATGTCCGAGCGCAGTCCCTGCATCTCCGAGCGCAGTTGCTGTATGTCCGAGTGGAGTTGCTGTGTGTCCGAGCGCAGTTCGTGGTACTCATCGCGGACGTCGTCTCGCTTGGCCAGGCCAATGCGGGCCGCCTCGGCCGTCGCCTCACTGGTCTCGTCGAGCGCGTCGGTCTGCTCCTCGGAGAAGCCGGACTCTCTGAGGCGGCGACGAATCGTGATGGGAATCAAAGCCATGGCGCCATCTTATCCGCAACGGTGTCGACTGCACAGATCGGCTTGACGCTGTACCATGCCCGAAACGTAGACGCGGGCGTGCCCGCTATCCCTCTGGAGTTCTTCCATGGCCACGATTCAGCACGATGTCCCGGGAATCAACCTCGACTGGCTCAACGTTGATACCGACCAGGGCATGGAGATCGAGACCGGGCGCAAGGGCCTCACGCTGGAGACCATCAACCAGATGTCTTACGGCGTCGACGACCACGATCAGGCGCGCCAGCGCCAGTGGGCGCCGCGAGGTTCGGCGGCCGACCCGCGCTCTCCCTCGAACAGCGTCCAGCACCTCAACAAGGCGGACGTCTGGACCGAGTCGGCGATGCTGCTCTACGAGGAAGCGCTGCAGCGGCAGTGGTCCTCCGCGCGCGACATTCCCTGGGACACGATCGACGAGCTGTCCCCGGACCTCGAGCGGGCGATGTGCACGCTCTGCACGTTCCTGACCCAGGTCGAGTTCATTGCCGGCGACGTGCCGGGCCGCTTCCTTGAGCAGATTCACCCGGAGTTCTTCGAGTCGCAGCTCTTCCTCGGCACGCAGCTCATGGACGAAGCGCGGCACCTCGATGTCTTCCGCAAGCGCACGCTGATCAACGGCGGCGGGATGTCCGGGGCGGGCATCGGCGCGGTGCAGCTCTTGAGTTCGGACGACTTCACCGAGATGACGGCGCTTCTCCACCTGGTCGGCGAAGGCTTCGTGCAGACGCTCTTCCGCATGGGCGAGCTGATCGCGCAGAACGAGGCCGAGAAGCGGATCTTCCGCCTGTCGGCGCAGGACGAGTCGCGTCACCTCGCGTTCGGTGTGACCCACCTCAAGTACACCGTCGAGACCGAGCCCTGGCGCAAGGAGGAACTACACCACATCCTCGACATGCAGGAGGCGCTGCTGACGCAGTCACAGCAGACATCCCTGACCACGAACCCGCTCACGGGCGAAGCGCTGGCCATCCTCTCGGGCGGCGGCATTGAGCACCTCGACGAGGGCTACAACATGGTCATGCTGATGCGCAAGAAGCAGTTCGTCGAGTACGCGCACCGGCTGGAAGTGATCGGTCTGGACCGAACCGATCGGTTCGGCCCCGAGGTACGCGAGCTGGTCGCGGAGAACAACTAGGCAAGCAGTCGGCGGCGGATGCCCCCTCCGTCACTCCGCGACGTCTCCCCCCGCAACGCGGGGGGAGAGTTGTTTGACGAGAACACCAGGAGACCGCGATGGAACTGTCAACGATGACCAGGGTGCGCGCCAGGAAGGCGGGCTGGTCGGACGAGCTGATCGAACGGATCGAGGCCTCAACGGCCACCGACAAGCAGGTCGAAAACCTGGCTCGGGGTGAACTGAGCGAAGAGAAGATCAGCGGCTGGCTCGACTTTCTCGAGAACCATCCCGACAACCCCTTCGGCAAGGCGCCGTTCAACATCTTCAACTCCCCGGCCGAAGTCGGTCTGAAGGCAACGCCCGGTCCCGACGGTCTGCGGCTGCGCGACATCAACATCGGCAGCTACGGCGTCGTGCCCGACACCTGGGACCTGCCCAACGACGCCCCGCGCGGGACCGAGACGACCGGCCAGATCATGGCGGCCGGATACTCGATCTTCGACAAGGCCGAGGTCTGGTCGGAGAACGCCGTCGACCTCTACGAAGACGCGATCAAGGCTCGCTGGACGCCGGCCACCGAACTCGACTGGGAGAACGGCATCCAGGAACTGCCGGAAGAGCTCGAACGCGCGGTCGGACAGATCTGCACGATCTACTCGAACAACGGGCTGGTCGAGCAGAAGATCATCGGTCGCTGGCTGGAGGAGATCTCCTATGGCTTCCACGAGGTGAAGCTGTTCCTGGCGACGCAGGCGTTCGACGCGGGCCGCAAGGTCGAGGTGCTGCGCAAGCGCGCGTTGATCAACGGCGGCGGGCTGGGACAGGCGCCGCTCGGTCAGATCTATCGCGGCTGGTACCAGGGCCTGACGTTCACCGACATGATCATTGCGCTCGACGTGGTCTACAAGAGCTACGAAGTGGCGCTGTTCGAGTCGGCCTCGGATTGGGCGCAGACCGACGTGGAGCGCGACATCTTTGCAAAGATCGCCGCCGATTCTCGCCGGCACCTCGATTACGGCCTCGGACACCTTGAGTGGTACGCCCGGTTCAAGCCGGAGGCCGACAAGCGCCTGGGGATCCAGTTCCTGCGTGCCGAGGCGGCCATGGTTCAGGAAATGCGGCTGTCGACCACCGAGCGCGAGGCGCTGATCGTGCTGCTCGCCGGAGGCGTCGAGAACCTGCAGGCCGGCGTGGACAAGCTGAAGACGCTGCGCCAGCGGCAACACGACGCCTACCTGGAGAATCTGGCCTCGGTCAACTTCGACCGCCCGACGGTCCATCCCGGACTCCTGGGCCAGGTCACGGATCCGCTGGAGGGTGGGATCGTCGCCGTTCGCGCGGTCGCGCAGAACTGAACCCAGCTCGCGCGCTGGCTCCGACGTATTGATCCCTTCAGTACACTCGTAACCGACGGAGCGGTTCGTGGCTCAGATCGTGCTTCCCGAAGGCCGCACTGTGGATCGAGTGACGCTGGTCAAGGCGTTGATCCGCGGCAAGTTCGACGACGACGCTGCAGAAGAGACCGCCAATGTCGTCACGACGATGGTGACCGAAGCGACGCAGGGGCATGCGACGAATGAGGCGCTCACCGGGGTAGAGGCGCGGCTGGCCGCGCTGATCGCCCAGTCGGAGACTCGCCAGATGCGTTGGACGATGACCATTGGCGCGTTTGTGATCGCGGCGATCACGATCATCGACAAAGTGCTGTGAAGCAGAGCACGCAGCTACGCGTTCGAGTTCGCGTCAACCGCCGAGGACTTCCGAAGTCGGTACTGGGCAGAGCGCCCTGAGGGCTCCCGGTTCGATGTCGATCGCGTACGCCGTTGGCGGGCCGATCTCTCCATCGATCTGCATCGGCGGCGCCTCGCCGAGCGGGGTCATCTCGAGGCGCTGAAACCTCACGTTGGATACGCCCGGACCGTGGGGCAGCCAGCCGTGACGGGCAAAGGGCGAGAGCGCCAACGCTCGCCAGGGCGCCCCCTTGAACATCAACAGGTCCAACTCGCCGTCGACGACGTTGGCGTTCGGATTGACCTGCAGCCAGGTACCAAGCATGCGCGTGTTGCCGACCGTCATCAACCCGACGTCAACAGTGCGCGGAGGGCCGCCGTCGAGGCTGAACGCGATCGGCCAGGCCTTGCGACCGATTGCCTCCTGGACCGCGGAGAGAAAGTACGCCGGCTCGCCGAGCATCCGCTTGATTCGACTTCGACGGTCGCTGGCGGCGATCCCGTTGACGGCGGCGGCATCCAGGCCCCAGCTCGCCATGAGCAGAAATCGCTGGGAGGCGACCGAGCCGTCTTCCCGCGTCGACCAGACCCTGCCGGTGTCGATCCAGAGCGGGCTCCCCTGTCTGCCCTCCAGGGCGGCCAGCTGGGAGGAGACGGCGGCCATCGGAGTCATCGGCAGATTGGTCTCGTAGGCCCAGACGTTGGCCGTGCCCAGGGGCACCGCGCCCAGCGCCGTCGAAGACCCGACCGGCAGGCCCTGCAGGATCGAGGAGAGCGTGCCATCGCCGCCGCATCCGAAGATCGCGGTCGCTCCGGATGCGTCGGCCTGTCGAGCGGTCTCGGTGGCCTCCTGCGGATTGCGGGTCGCGATCACGCGAGCCTCGTAGCCCGCCTCGTCGCAGGCCGCCTGACAGAGCGCCGCCAACGTCCGCGGATGCAGAGCCTGGCCGGACCTGGGGTTAATCACAAAGACGACGTCGCGTTCATGAATCTGCATCTGCACAACATACGCGCAAACCCGACTACGCGGCACGCCGCGGAGCGGCTCAAGGCGTCGTCTAAGCTGGTCACGATTGGAGCGGGGGTGACATGGCTGACCAGAAGGGTCTCGGCTGGGTGCGGCTCGATCACCTCGCGATCGCGGCCGAAGACCCCAAGGCCGCGTCCAGATTCTGGGGCCGGTTGTTCGGTCTCGAGCTCGACCACTGGACCGTATCCAACGAGGGTGGCTTCCGCGTCTCCCAGTTTCACTTCCCCAGGCGGCAGGTCGGACTGGAGATCATCGGACCGTTCGACGAATCGTCCTTCGTCCAGAGGTTCATCGATCAGCGCGGGCCGGGCATGCACCACATCACCGTCGAAGTCGAGGATGCCGAGGCCGCCTGCGAGTTCGTGCGCGAGGAGATGGGCATCGAGCCGTTGAGCGAGCCCTATACCGACTTCGAGTGGAATCAGTTCTTCATCCATCCTCGAGACACCGGCGGCGTGCTGGTCCAGATCTACTCATGGCTGCCCGGACGGCGACCGGCCGATTGGCCGCAGTGAGCGCGATGACGACTCGAACCGCGCCGAGTGTTCCCGAGCCGACCTATCGCGACGGCGATTTCGTCCCCACTCGTGACGTTCCGTTCTCCTCGGAACTGGATGAGATGATCGCCGAGATTCGGGCGGGCAATGCGCCGAACATCGGCCGATTCTGCGGATACTGCTGCGCTCCAATCGGAGACGCCGATTCGTGCGGCATCTGCGGCGAGTCCACTGATCGAACGCCGGCGCTGGACAAGATCGACCGGGACCTGGCTCAGATTTATCACGCCAAGCGCAAGCGCGAGGGGCTGTATGTGCACCTGGCCGCGTGGACCGGGATTCTGCTCGCGACCGCGCTGTCGATCCTGATGATCCTCTTCTTGCCCGGCTGGACCAAGGTGTTCGCGATCATCTTCCTCGTGCTCGGCGGATACTTCGCCGGCGTGTTCTTCGGCAACGTGCTGATCCAGGGCTTCGCCTACCGTGCAGGCCTGAGAATGTTCGCCAGGCGCTGGACCGCGTGGCAGGCGGGCAGAATGGAATCGCCATAAGCGGCGTCTGACACGCTTGAACAGCGCGAGGAGTACGAATTGCTGCGTTTCGCGCTGGCCATGGGCAAGCGGGTCCTGGGCGCCGTTCGCGATTTGCTCCCGATCTTCGCCGTGATCGTCTTCTTCCAGGCGGTGGTGATTCGAGAGCCCTTTCCCGATGTGGTGGACGTGGCTGTCGGACTGGTCTGCGTCGTCGTGGGGCTGGCCTTGTTCATCCAGGGGCTGGAGAGCGGCCTGTTCCCGCTGGGCGAGGCGCTGGCGCAGGGTATGGCGCAGAAGGGCAGCACCTTCTGGTTGCTCGCCCTCGCCTTCTCGCTCGGCTTCGGCACCACCGTCGCCGAGCCCGCCCTGATCGCGATCGCGTCCGAGGCCGCGGACGTGGCCGCCGAGGCCCGCTTCATCGGCTACAGCGAGGCCGCCCAGGACCGTTACGCGCTAGAGTTGCGCATCGTGGTCGCGGTCGCCGTTGGGCTCGCCATCGTCCTGGGCGTGCTGCGCATTCTCAAGGGTTGGCCGATTCACCGCTTCATCATCGGCGGCTACGTCGTGGTCATGGTGATGACCGTGTTCGCGCCCGAGGAGATCGTGGGCGTGGCCTATGACTCGGGCGGCGTCACGACCAGCACGATCACGGTGCCCCTGATCACCGCACTGGGCGTGGGCCTGGCCTCCGCGATCCGAGGCCGCAACCCGATGCTCGACGGCTTCGGTCTGATCGCGTTCGCGAGCCTGACTCCGATGATCTGCGTGCTGGGCTACGGGATGGTGTCGTGATGCTTGAGTCTCTCGCGCTGTTCGGCGAAACCCTGATGTACACGCTGCGCGACGTCTCGCCGATCATCATCATCCTCGTCGTCTTCCAGGTCGTAGTGCTGCGGCGCAAGCCGAACAACATCGGAGGCATCATCACCGGGTCGGTGATGGTCTTGCTGGGCCTGGCGCTGTTCCTGATCGGACTGGAGCAGGCGCTGTTCCCGGTTGGCGAGACGATGGCGCGACAGCTCACGGAAGAGGCGCGGTCCGTGGTCGGCTCGGTGCGCTGGGAGGAGTACTGGCTGGTCTATGCCTTCGCCGGGGCGGTCGGCTTTGCCACGACCGTCGCCGAGCCGTCGCTGATCGCCGTGGGCCTGAAGGCCGAGGAGGTCTCGGGAGGCGCGGTCAAGGCCTGGGGCCTGCGGATCGCCGTGGCGGTGGGAGTCGCCGTCGGCGTGGCGCTGGGCTGCTTCCGGATCGTGACCGGCACGCCGCTGCCCTGGTACATCGTCGGCGCCTACATCATCGTCGTCGTGCAGACCTACCTCGCCAGCCGCACGATCGTCCCCCTCGCCTACGACAGCGGCGGCGTCACGACCTCAACCGTGACGGTCCCCGTCGTGGCGGCCCTGGGTCTGGGTCTGGCGGCCAACGTGCCGGGCCGCAGTCCGCTGATCGACGGCTTCGGCCTGATCGCCTTCGCCAGTGTCTTCCCGATCATCTCGGTATTAGGCTATGCAATCAGTGCGGACTGGATCGAACGCTGGCGCAGACGGAAGGAGCAGCAGGAGGTGGAGCGATGAAGATGGCGCTGGTCGTTGCGCTGGTGAGCGACGACAAAACCACCGATGTCATCGACGCGGCGCGGGCGGGCGGCGCGACGGGCGACACGATCATCAGCGGCGTGCGCGGCGAAGGGCTGCGGCCGGAGAAAACGTTCCTGGGCCTGGACCTGTCGGCCCGGCGCGACATGGTGCTGTTCCTGGTGGCGGAGCAACGCGCGCGGGACATCCTTGAGCGCATCGCTGCGGCCGGCGGCATGGACCGCGAGCACGGCGACGGCGTCGCCTTTCAGATCACGATTGAAGACGCGGTCGGCCTCTCGACCCAGTTACCCAAACTGATGGAAGAACTGGAAGAAGCCCAATGACCTCCTCGAACGACCAACCGGCGCTGCGTGTGTCCGACGTGATGGGGAGTGAGGTGCATACGATCGATGGGCTGGCGACAGTCGCCGAGGCGATGGCAATCATGAAGCGGCTGCGGATCAGTTCGCTCGTGGTCAACCGGGGGCACGATGAGGACGAACTGGGCGTCATCACGGTGACCGATCTGGCCCGCGAGGTGGTCACTCAGGATCGCGCGCCGGAGCGGGTCAACGTCTACGAGATCATGTCAAAGCCGGCGCTGACCGTGCGCTCGGGGATGCTCGCGCGCTACGCGGTGCGGCTGCTGGTCCAGTTCGGCGTGTCCCGCGCGCTGGTGATCGACGAGCAGGGCTCGCCGCTCGGCCTGGTCACGCTGCGCGACCTGGTCCTGGGTCTCTCCGCCAGGTAGCAGTCGGGGAGCCGTCGCCCGTCATCCGGTTTACGAGCGGGTCAGCGTCTTTCGCCGATGCGTCACGAAGTCGTGCAGGACGTACTCGCCGAGCTCGTCGGGCTGACTGTAGAAGACGCGCCCGCCGTTGATTCGCGCCACGCGGTCGACGAATTCCTTGAGGTAGTAGCTGCGATCGAGCATGAAGACATTGATCACAATGTCTTTCTTCGTGCAGTGACGGACCTCTTTGAGCGTCTCGCGAATCGTGATCGGCGACGGCGGATAGGCGAAGTAGGAGCGTCCCTGCTCGAGATGCGCGGTCGGCTCACCGTCGGTGATCATGATGATCTGCCGCGTGCCGACCTTGTGCTTGGCCAGTAGCTGCTGGGCGATCAGTAGCGCGTGGTGCATGTTGGTGCCGAGCACCGTCTCGTCCCAGCGGACGTAGGGGAGCTGGTCGGCCTTGAGCTCGCGGGCGTAGGCGCTGAACCCGATCAGATAGAGCGAGTCGCGCGGGTACTGCATCCGGATCAGGTTGTTCAGCGCCATCGCGACCTTCTTGGCCGCCTGGAACGACCCGCGCAATGCCATCGACCAGGAGAGGTCGAGCATCACGACCGTCGCCGTCTGGGTCAGCGTCTCGGAACGGAAGACCTCGAAGTCTTCGGGCGTCAGGTTGACCGGCACCTGCGGCCCGCCTTCGGGAGCTGTCCGCAGGATCGCATTGGAAATGGTCTCCTTGAGGTTGAGATGGAAGGGGTCGCCGAACTCGTAGAGCTTGGTGTCGTCGGCGCGGTCGCCGTAGCGGCCGGTCTCGGGCACGTTGTGCTTGCCGAAGTTCTGACGCTTCAGGTTGGCGTAGATCTCGGCCAGCGCCTTCTCGCCGATTCGCCGGTTGCCGCGCGGCGTCAGCTCCCAGGCGTTGCCCTTCTTCTCGAGGTAGCCGGCCTCCTCGAGTAGCTCGAGCAGTTGCTTGAGTTGTTCGAGGATTTCCCGCGCCTCCTCGCCCATCAACTCTTCAAGTTGATCGGGGTCGATGTCGTCGATGTTGCCGCCGTACTGCACGCGCTCCAGCGCGCGCTCAAGTTCGTCGAGCTGCTGCATGTCGCCCATCAGCGACATCGCAGCCTGCAGGTCAATCTCCTCCTGCCCTCGGAACGGGTACTGGTTGAGCAGGTCGCGCATCGGATACAGCGACTCCAGGTTCTGCGCGAGCTGGGCCAGTTCCTGTTCCATGCCCATTTCGCCCATGAGCTGCTGCATCATGTCGCCGAGCTGCTGACGCATGTCGCCCGGCAGCGACGACATCAGGTTCTGCATCTGCGCCGCCTGGCGCTGCATCTGCTCGACCAGTTCGTCCAGCGACTGCGGCGGATCGTCGCCGAACATGTCGCCCCACTTGTCCATGAACTCGTCGAATTGCGGATCCTCGCCGCGACGCTGACGCTCCAGCATCTCGTTGAGGTCGCGCATCATCTCGCGCATCTGCTCCATGTCCTCCGGGGACATGTCGGACATCATCTGGCTCATGTCCTGGAAGAAGCGATTCATCATCGACTGCTTGAGTTGTTCGAGCAGTTCTTCGTACTTCTGCCGCGCCTCGTCGTCCTCGAACTCGTACTCCTGCAGCTCCTTGACCTGTCCCGCCGCGTCCTCGGGCAGCCGGTCGATCTGCTCCTGCTTGCGCTCCAACCGCTGTCGCAACGCCTCCTTGAGCCGCTCCATTTCGTCTTCGGTGAGGGGGGAGGCGCCTTCAGACTGTGGTGCGCCACCCTCCTGTGGGGCGGCGTCGGAAGGGGAAGCCCCCTCAGCCTGCGGCAGCTCCCCCGAGGGGGGAGCGCTTTGGGGTTCCGGTCTCGGACCAACTTCGTCCAGACGATCGTCGAGCGTGTCGCGCTCCATGTCGAGGATCTCGTCGAGCTGGCGCTGGATGTCGTCGAAGACCGAGGACAGGTCGAAGCGCTCCAGTTGTTGGCGGCGCTGCTGCCGCAGGCGTTGAAGCAGGTCGCGCATGCCGTCGGTGCGATCGCCGTTGGGCATCCGCACACCGCGCTGCATCATGTTGCGCAGCGCCTGCTGCAGATCGCCGAAGGAGAGCAGGTCGTCGGAGAGTGATTGCAGGACCTCGTCCGCGTCGAGCGCGGGAATGTCCTGCGTGCCGTCCCACTGCGAGTATCGGAATCGTGTGGGCATGGGCACTCCCCTTGCTGGATTCCCCCCGCTGCCTTCGGCATCTCCCGCCGCGTTGCGGGGGGAGAGGGAGGATTGCAGGCAGTCTACGCGCGGTAGAAGACGTTGCCTCCGACGACGTCCTTGTTCAGACGCTTGTTCAGGTGCAGGCCTTCGAACAGGAACTCGACGGCGGCGGCCAGCGACGCGGCGTCCTCTCCGACGTTGAGCGGCTGCAGGGCTTCGTCGAGACCCTCGACTCGGCCGACAATGGCTGCGTAGTCGCCGGCCTTGAGCGCTTCGCCGACCTCGACCGCGAGACCCGACTTGAACTGCGCGATTACCGGTTCCAGCGCGCCGAGCTCGAAGTAGCGCCCGAAGACCACGGCGATCGCGCCGCCGATCAGCTTTTCGATCACTTTTTCGTCCGCGCCCTCGTCCACCGTCTCCAACTCCATCTTGCCCTGCAGTGCGGGCGCCAGATGCCAGAGGTCGCAGATCCGCGGCGCGACCTGTTCCTCGCCGGCGAGGATCGCTCGGCGCATCGCGTTGGCGGTCAGCGTCTCGAAGCCGGAGATCGACGCGCGCACCGAGACGCCCGAGCGCTGAGACACATCGGGGCTGCGACGCGCCAGGCGGACGATCTCGGCCACGATCTCGGCCATGTAGTCGGGGGTGTTGATGTTGCGTCCCGGAGCGGCCATCGGCGCCGCCTCCTGCGAGACGATCTCCAGTTCCGTCTCAAGCTCGGACGGGTAGTGCGTACGAATCTGCGCGCCGTAGCGGTCCTTGAGCGGCGTGATGATCCGGCCGCGGTTGGTGTAGTCCTCCGGGTTGGCCGACGCGACGATCAATACGTCAAGCGGCAGCCGCACGCGGAAGCCGCGGATCTGTACGTCGCGCTCCTCCATGATGTTGAGCAGGCCCACCTGGATCCGTTCGGCCAGGTCGGGCAGCTCGTTGATGCAGAAGATGCCTCGGTTGGTGCGCGGGATCAGGCCGAAGTGAATCGTCAGTTCGTCCGAGAGGTAGCGGCCCTCGGCCACCTTGATCGGGTCGACCTCGCCGATCAGGTCGGCGATCGTGATGTCCGGCGTGGCCAGCTTCTCGCCGTAGCGGTCGCCGCGCGCAATCCAGCGGATCGGCGCGTCGTCGCCGAGTTCGTCAGCCTTCTGGCGGCCCTCCAACGAGATCGGCGCCAGCGGCTCCTCGTAGATTTCGACGCCCTCGAGGGCGGGAATCTCGTCGTCGAGCAGGCCGGTCAGCGCGCGGATCATGCGGCTCTTGGCCTGTCCGCGCTCGCCCAGGAAGATCACGTCCTGCTCGGCGAGCAGCGCGTTCTCGAGGGCGGGCACGACCGTGTCCTCGTAGCCGTGGATTTCCGGGAAGAGCGGCCCGCCGGCCTCCAGGCGTTTGATCAGGTTGTCGCGTATCTCCGCCCGGACGGTTCGCGGTTGATATCCGGAGTCCTTCAGCTGCCCAACGGTGGCCGCTTTCCCGTTCCCGTGTGCGCTCACATCGACTCCTGTCCGCTGCCGACCGGCTCGCTCGAACGCGATCGGCGCCACGTCACTGTGTTGAGCGCCGGACATCGTCGAGTGCCCGAAGCGCCTCATCGCGCACGAAGCGCGGAAGCGGTCTCATCTGGCCGCCGTGACTGAGTGTAGCGCGTATCCCGGTCGCGACCCGACCGATCGCCGATGCGTTCACACCGGCGTTGGACAACTCGGCGAGCGCGAACTCGACGCCCTCGGCCGAAACGGCGGCCAGCAGCGTGCCCGAGCCGAGCAGTCCCAGGGGGTCCAGTCCGCGCTCGTCACAGACCGCCATCGTTTCGGGCAGCCAGAGAATGTCGTCGAAGACCAGCGACGCCGACAGTTCCGCCGCTTCCGCCAGTTCCTGCGCGGCCGTCGCTATCCCGCCCTCCGTGACGTCATGCATCGCGTGTACGCCCTCAACGCCTCGAAGCGCGCGGGCGGCTGCCGCAATGCTGATCCCGGGCGAGGTGAGCAGATCGGGATGGCCCAGGAGAGCAGTCCCTTCAACCGCCGCCGCTCCGGCCTGGATGATCACGTCGCCCTCGCGAGCGCCGTCCGATCGGACGACGTCGTCGAGCGCAGCGCTGCCGATCATGGTGCAGGACACGACCACTCGCGTAACGGCGTCCGTCATCTCCGTGTGTCCGCCGACCAAGGCGATCCCGGCGTCGACGCAGGCGATCTGTAGCTCTCGGAGCAGCGACTCCAACTCCGAGCGCGTCGTTCCGACTGGCGCGAGGATCGTGGCCAGCAGCCAGCGCGGCTCGGCGCCGACGGCCAGGATGTCGTTGGCATTCACGATCACCGCGAGCTGGCCTGCATCGGCGTCGACGAACGTGATCGGGTCCGAGGTGGCCACGAGCGCCCGGCCGCCAAACTCAACGATCGCCGCATCGCGGCCGGCGCCGGGGCCCTGGATGACGTCCGCGGTCGACAGCGCGCTGATCGCCGCCAACACCTCGGGAGGCGCTTTACCCGCCGGCAGAGATTCTTCTGTCATGGAGTCATGTGTACATCATTGACCGCCGCTGCCCGCACATTGAGGCGGCATTCTCGTTCGGCCGCCTGCAACAATGTGCATTCGCACGCCGACGGTTGCATATGATGATCATATGAACGCGACGTTGACCGGAAACGCCGGCGGCCTGGCGTGGTCCGAAGACCCGCTCGGACGTGAACTCAGCGCCTTGCGAATCGACTTCGAAGGCGCAGCGCCGAGGTCGATCTCGCTGCCCAGACGCGGACCCGTCAGCCTCAGCGATCACGGTGACGCCGACACGCTGAGCGCCGTCCGCGAGGAACTGCTCGACGCCGAGCGCACGCTGGGCGGTCCGGCGGTCATTCGCTGGCGCGCGTACGGGTCGGGCAACATCGACGCCAGCGACGCGAGGCTGATCGATGAGCCCCTGCCCTGGGGCGGCGGGCCGGGCCGCGGCATGCCGCATGCGCAGGGCGAACAGGACCGCTGGTCGCGAGCCAACGCCGGTGAAGTGATCCCGAACGTGATGACGCCGCTGAGCTGGTCGGTCATCGCCGACGCGCTGGACCGAGGCTTCCACGCGCCCTGGGGCGAGTGGAGCGAAGGGCGGCGATTCGTCGCGCTGTACGACGGCTACGCCTACTTCAACATCGGCCTGATGATGGAGATCATCCAGACTCGGTTCGGCCTCACCGGGGCTCACTTCCTCGAAGCCGTGGGCGGGCCGGAAGCGGCCGAGATCGTCCGACCCGGCGGCAATGGTGAGCGTTCAACAAAGATCAACTGGCTCACGATGATGCGGGAAACGCCCTTCATGATCCGCTGGCTGCGCGATCAGGACCAACTGCCGAAACGCTGGCCGGCCGAGCGCAAGTCCTGCGAAGACGAGCGCGATCGGCTCAAGGGACTCGATACCGACGAGCTGTCCGATCGGGAGATTTTCCGCGAACTCTCGCGGTCGAGCGCCGAGAGCGAGCGTCAGACCATCTTCCTGATGCGCGCTCAGGCGGCGGTGTTCAGCGCCGCGCAGGGGCTGCTCTGGGCGACCGACCGCTGGTTGGGTGCGAACCAGCGCAACCTCGTGCTATCGGTGATGCAGGGACTGCCCGGTATTCGCACCCAGGAAGGCAACATCGCCCTGCGACGGGTCGCGCAGCGGACCGCCCGGAGTCCTGAAGCCACCGATTTCGTCCGGCGCGAGGACGCCGCCGGACTCTGGCCGGCTGTCCACGGGAACCGCTTGCCAGACTCGATCGCTTGGCTCCGGGACGAGCTCGACGAGTTCATGGCGGAGTACGGTCATCGCGCCGCCGGAGAACTGGAGGCGGCCGAGCCCCGCTGGGTCGAGCAGCCCGAACTGATCCTCGACACCTTCCGCGACTACGTACTCCATCCCGAGCGCAACGACCCGGACGAGATACTTCAGCGCCAACGGAAGACTCGACTGGAGGCGGAGGCGGAGATTCGAGAGCGACTCTGCGATCACCCGATGGGCCGGCTGCGCTGGCTGCTGTTCAGCGCTCAGATCACCCAGGCTCGCCGCCTGCAGCCGCTGCGCGAAAATCCCAAGTTCACGCTGCTCGAACTCTCGCTGCAGCAGCGGCGTCTGTGGAAGAAGCTGGCCGACCGCTGGATCGAACGCGGCCTGATCAATGACCCCGACGACATCTACTTCCTGCTCTTCGACGAACTGGCCACGCTGACGAGGCGCTCAAACGACCCGGTCATCGCCGCCAGGATGCGCAGTCGGATCCGGCGGCGGCGCGTGCAGTTCGAGGAATGGAAGCAATCCACGGCTCCGCCCCTCCGAGACCGGTTCGGCGATCCGATCGGCAGCACGGACGCCGAGTCCGGCGCGCGGCTAGCCGCCGAGGCCGAAACCGAGGACACGAGCGCGACGCCGGAGCCGGAGATCGAACTGCCGCTCGTTCTGCGGGGCATCGCCGCCTCGACCGGCGAGGCGGAAGGCAGAGCTCACGTCGCCGATTCCGCCGTGACGGGTCGCGCGCTGACTCCGGGCCAGATTCTCGTCGCCCGCTTCACCGACCCCGGCTGGACGCCGATCTTCCCGCTCGCTGCCGCCGTCGTGACCGAGATCGGTGGCGTGCTGAGCCACGGCGCGATCGTCGCCAGGGAGTTCGGCATCCCCGCCGTCGTCAACGTGCAGAAAGCGACCCAGCAGATTCGCTCCGGAGACCTCCTCCGCGTCGACGGCTCCAGTGGTCAGGTCACGATCGTCGAGCGGGGCTAGAGAATCAGCCCAGCGGCGGCGAGGGCTCGAACAGCGTCCTCGTCTGTCCGTCGACCAGCAGCGGCATGTAGTCCCAACCCGCCAGCAGATGCGGATCGATCCCGCGCAGGGCGGTCGTGACCAGTTCCCGGTCAAGGCTGTTGGCCAGCGTGATCATCGAGGCGATACGGAACCCGCTCGCTCCGCCGATCCTTTCCTCGGCCTCACGTAGCGAACGCCGCATCAGGCGCCGAACCGCGCGGCCGTCGGCGACCGAGGTCGGCGGCGCGCAGATCACGATCGGTTCCGCCACCGCGTCGAGCCGCTGGATTCGCCAGGTGTCCTCGCCCTTGACCGTGGTCGCCACGCCGTCCTTGCGGATCCCGTTGGCGACGAGCACAAGAAAATCGACCATCTGGGTGATGCTCTGTTCATCCTCGGGCAGCCGATGGATGTTGGACGAATCAAGCTGATATTCGCCCATCACCTGGTTGGTGAATCGCGCCCACTGTTGCGACAGTCCGCCGAGGACGCTCATGTACGAGCCCTCGCTACCCGTCTTGCGGACTGCGACATCGACCTTGAACGTGACCTCGCCCCGGTCGCCGACGCCCAGTTCACGGGCCGCGTCGGCGATCAGACCGGCCGCATGGTCGGCATCGTCGGGCAGGTTCGCG
The DNA here is from genome assembly GCA_965204335.1 of Dehalococcoidia bacterium. Taxonomy (GTDB): domain Bacteria; phylum Chloroflexota; class Dehalococcoidia; order Bin125; family Bin125; genus Bin125. Next base: position 3,034,322 of record OZ241982.1, read on the forward strand.
CCCGGTGGAATCCAGAGCGCCACATCGCGAGCGCCGTACGCGTGCAAGCGTTCCTCCAGCTCAACCTTTCGCGCGAGTGTCGCTCCGTCGGACAGGAGCGCCGAGAGGTCGAACAGGGGACAGGCGGCCACGATTCCCTCGGCATCGTTCGCTCGAAATGTCGTGGTCAGAGCGCCCGCCGGCGGCGGTTCGAACGAGACATCCGAAGCGCCCGCGTCGATCTGCGCATCGCGAGTCATCGCGGCCGCGAGCAAGGTCAACTGCTGCCGGGGATCCATGGTCCGTAGCGTATCGCAGGCTCTGACCGCCCCTAGAAGAGCAGACCCGCGATCGCGCCGGTCATGCAGGTGGCCATCGTGCCCGCGACGATCGACTTAAGGCCCAGCCGGGCCAGCTCGCCGCGGCGCTCCGGGACGATGGCGGCGAGACCGCCGAGCATGATTCCAACGCTGCCGAAATTGGCGAAGCCGCAGATCGCGTAGGTCATGATCACGGCGCTTTTCTCCGTCAGCGCGCCTTCCGGCAGATTGGACATGTCGATGTACGCGACCAGCTCGTTGAGCACGACCTTCGTTCCCAGGAGCTGGCCGGCATCCGCGGCGTCGGACCAGGGAACGCCCAGCACCCAGACGACCGGCGACAGCACCCAGCCGAAGATGCGTTGCAGTGTCAACTCGGCCCCGTCGACATCGGGAAACGCCCCGAGGATGATGTTGGCCAGCTCGACCAGCGCCACGAAGACGATCAGCATCCCGATGATGTAGGCCAGCAGCCGCAATCCGTCGATCGCACCGCGCGTCAGCGCATCAATCCCGTTGTCGTAGATCCGGGCGAACTCGACCTTCGTCTCGTCGACGGCGTCGTCGCCGCGGGGAATCAGGATCAGCGCGATCACCACCGCCGCCGGCGCGCTGATGATCGACGCGGTCAGCAGGTGGCCGGCCGGATCGGGGATGATGCCGTCGAGGATCACCGAGAACAGCACGTAGACCGTACCGGCAATGGTCGCCATGCCGCCCGTCATCACGATGAACAGGTCCGAGCGGCTCATGGTCTGCAGGTAGGGGCGAACCAGCAGCGGCGCCTCGACCATGCCGAGGAACACATTGGCGGCGGTCGAAAAGCTGGCCGCCCCGCTGATCTGCAGCGTCTTGCTCAGGACAAACGCGAACCCGCGCACGATCAGCGGCAGCACGCGGTAGTGATAGAGCACGGCCGACAACGCGCCGACGAAGATCACCAGCGGAAGCGAGCGAAAGGCGAAGACGAAGGCCGCGCCCGGGTAGGATTCCTCGAACGGCAACGGCCCGCCGCCGAGATAGCCGAAGACCAACGTGGTGCCCGCCTCCGTCGAGCGAACCAGTGCGTCGACGCCGTCGCCGATCCACTCGAAGACGATCTGCGATCCGGGCACCTTGATCAGCAGCGCCGCCAGGGCAATCTGGACGATCAGACCGGCTGCCACCGTGCGCCGGGGAAATGCCCGCCGGTTCTCGCTCAACGCCCAGGCCACGGCGATGATCAGGATGATCCCGAGCACGGCCTGGAAGTACAGCATGGGAGGCGCTCAACCGAACCTCTCAGGCGCCGAAGCGAGTCACAAACGACGCAACGCTGCGCAAGGTAGCGCAGGCTCGGACAGGTCCGGCACCGACTCGCCAGACAGTTCGGCGCCATGGAGGTCTAGTCGGGCGGCAGCCAGACCGTGATCGTCGTTCCCCGCCCCAGGGCGCTCTCCGCCGCAATCCGACCGCCGTGCGCCCGTACGATCTCCCGCGAGATCGCCAGGCCAAGACCGGCTCCCGGCCCCGTCCTCGACTCGGGTTGCCAGAAGCGGTCGAACAGCCGATCGAGGTCGGCGGCCGCGATGCCGTCGCCGGTGTCGACAACCGCGATTTCGAGCCCGTCGTCCTGTCGTCGAGCCCTGACCGACAGCGACCCTTCGGAGGTGTGACGCAGGCCGTTGTCGATCAGGTTGTTGAGCACCTGGACGAGACGGTCGTAGTCGGCCTCGACCGACGGGGCATCATCCGCAATCTCCAGCTCGAGTTTGACGCCCTGCTCGTCCGCTCGCGAGCCGAACATCGCCTCGATGTAGCCGAACAACTCCTGCAGATCGATCGTTGATCGATGCAGCCCCGATTGACCGGCCTCCAGTCGCGACAGATCGAGCAACTGCTCGATCATCCTCAGCATTCGCTGGGTCTCCTCGTGAACGACCTCAAGCGAAGACGCCTGTCGTTCCGGGTCGGTGACGGTGCCGTCGCGCAGCGCTTCCACGAATCCGCGAATCGAGGTGAGCGGCGTCCGCAGTTCGTGGGAGACGTCGGCGATGAATCCGCGCATGGCGCGCTCGTTGTCCGACACGCGGTCGGCCATCGCGTTGAACGCCGACGCCAGTTCCCGCACCTGGGTCGGCCCGCTCTCGGCGGCGCGCATGTCGTATCGGTCGGGACCGAAGCGCCGCACGACTGAGGTCAGCGCCTCCAGCGGACGCATGAGTTGGCGCGACATGACCATGGCCAACCCGACGGCAACGGCCAGCCCGGCGAGACCGGCAACCAGCAGTCGCCCGACGAACTCATCGAACGACCCGAAGTCGTTCTCGTCGCTGAAGGTGACCGCCATCAGGATGCCGCTACCGCTCCCGCCGGCGGCGTTGGGCGGGATCAGGACTCTGACGAGCGACGGTCGCCGATCGCGGCCGATTCGGATGTTCGAGTCGTACCAGTCGCCCGCGTTGCCCTTGCCGACGATGTCCGCATAGCCGACCCCGATGCCGTCGTCCTGGAGCCCTCGCTCAGGCGCGAACCCCTGGATCACGTGGCCCTGACCGTCGGTCAGAATCACGATCAGCCCGGCGTGCTCAGCCTGCTCACGGATCAGGGTGACCAGTTCGTCGCGGTCGTAGGACTCTGCCCGGTGGAGAATTCGCGCGATTTCGACGCTGAGGGCGTTACCGGCTGTGCGGAGCTCGGACCGATCGAGGTCGTCGCGAAATCCCCCGAAGAGCGAGGCCAGCACCACGCCCGGCACGACCAGCATGACCAGCACGAGTCCGGCGAAGCCGGCAAAGAGCCTGATTCCGTACCCGTCGCCCAACGACATCATTCCGTTCGCTTCGGCGATGTCTCCACGAGCTTGTATCCGACCCCGCGCACCGTCTCGATCATCACACCCGGATCGCGTCCGTCCGGCGAAAGCTTGCGTCGGAGCTGATTGACGTGCACGTCAACGGTGCGGGTCTCGCCGAAGTACTCGTAGCCCCAGACCTGTTCCAGGAGCTGTTCCCGAGTCAGAACGATGCCGTCGTACTCGGCCAGCCGCTTGAGCAGCTCGAACTCCTTGTTGCGCAGCTTCAGCGTCGAGCCGTTGAGCGTCGCCTCTCGACGATCCCAGTCGACCTGCAGCGCACCGACCTCGATCCGGTTGCGGGCCCCGGGATTGTCATTGACGCGCCCCGGGGACTTCGCCGCTCGGCGCAGGATCGCCTTCACCCGCGCCGTCAGCTCGCGCGGATGGAACGGTTTGCCCAGGTAGTCGTCGGCGCCAAGCTCCAGTCCGACGATGCGATCGACATCCTCGGAGCGGGCCGTCAGCATCAGGATCGGCACGTCTCGGATTGGACCGCGGTCGGCGCGCAATTCCCGCGTGACCTCGTAGCCGGACAGCTTGGGCAGCATCAGGTCGAGCACGATCAGATCGGGGTCGTGTTCGCGGGCCGAGGCCAGTGCCGCCTCGCCGTCGTCCGCGGTGATCACCCCGAATCCCTCGCGTTCGAGATACAGCGAGCACAGTTCGCGGATGTTGGCTTCGTCGTCCACCACGAGCACGGTGCGCTCGCTGCCGTCCGAACTGGACATGGCGGTATCCCCCTCGACAACCAGTCTCACGGTCGAGGGTACGCAGCCACATCAGGCCCGGGTCAGGCCTTCGTGCGCGTTCAGTAAAGCCGAATGAACGGGGCCGTCCTGGGTTAGCGAGCCATGCGCGGACGACGCGTCTTGACCATCGCGCGTCGGCGTCGGCGTGCCGCGCGTCGCTCGGCCTGGCGCTGCTTCTCACGATTACTGATGAACCGGCGTCGGCGTCGCGCTTCCTGCAGCACGCCGTCGCGCTGCACCATCTTGTTGAAGCGGCGAATGAGAGCTTCCGGACTCTCCTGCTCTTTGCGGCTCACCAGTAGCATGGGCGCTCAATTCCTCAGGTCGAACATCTCGTCGATTTGCGAACTCAGCTCACAGGTTAGCAGGGCCATTCGCTGCAATCGCCCGGTCGACGCGAGCAACCAAGGGCGGCAATGCCGACTGCGACTCGCGACACAATGCAACACAATCGAACACCCTGCAACACAATGACGGTCCCGACTATGCGGCCAGCCTTCGACTCTGCTCCCTCGCGCCGCCCGCCCGAGTCGGCGCCGGCCGGCTCCTGGAGGAGTGCCAGGCCGGTCCGCTCGACGTCAGCCCCATCATCCGCCGTCGACCCCGTCGCTTCCAGTTCGATATCGGCCTGCTCGCCGGTGGTTTCAACGGCGTCGCCATCTGCTCCATCCTTCGCAAGCTGCTAGGTCGTGCCGTCCGTTCGGCGGCTAAGCAGCAGCGCTGCAATCGCGGCCGCGAGCGTCAACGCGGCGGTCACCGCCGCGGTCCGAGCCCAGTTGGCGCTCCCGCCCTCATCGAGAATCCCACCGGACCCTGTTCGAGGCGTGTTGGGCCGCACCAGCTCCTCCGACTGAACCAGAGCTCCGTCGTCCTCTTCCGCTTCCTGTTCCTCCTCCATCATGTCTTCAGCGACCTCGGAGTCCGCATCCGAGGCAGACTCCTCGGAAGAAGCCTCGGACTGGTCTGCCTCGGTAGTACTCGCGGCTTCGGACTCGGAATCCGAAGCAGCCTGTTCGACGGGACTGAGCAGCGCCAGGCGCACGCGCATCGTGCAGGTATCCCAGGCCGTCTCGGCCCGCAGATCGTTGACCACGAAGGTGATGTTGCAGTCGCCGCCGTCGAACAACGCTGCATCGATGTCGAGGATCCAGGCGCCGGCGGCATTGACAGTGGTCTCGCCTACGACTTCGTCGTCCACCAGCGCCGCGATCGTCGAGCCCGGACCGACCGGATCTCCGTCGATCGTGACGTCGCCCAGGAAGCCGAAGAAGCGATGAACCTCAGGGTCCTGGGCCGCAGTCGCGGACCACCCGCCCCAGAGGATCAGCAGCGCCGCCACGACCGCTGCAGCTCGCCGCCAGGCCCTTACGAACTGCATCAACCCGTCCTCTCGACGCGCATTGTTTGCACTTTGCGCCGTCGGCGGGTGCGTAAGCAACCAGCGAGTTACGGGTCGGAATGCAGCTTTACGCAGCCACAACAATCAGCTCAATACGCGGCTGCGGAACGGAACTCGGCGACGCGCGGGCAAGCTCCCCGGAGAGGATTGTCGGGTCGGATCAGGCGCCGTTCTGGACCGTGCCCATGGCGGCCGGGGAAATGCCGACCGGCTCCGAGTCTTCAGGCAGATCGAAGGGGCCGGGAAGATCGAGTTCCTTCGCCATCTCGCGAACCGCGGGCAGCACCTCTTCGCCCATCAATCGCAGGGAGCGCATCGAGTCCTCGTGCGACATCGATCCGTCGCCGTCCCAGAAGCAGATGCTCCCCGGCCGAAGGAACTCGAGCACGTGGCGGATCTTGGGAATGACCGTTTTCGGCGTGCCCGAGATGATGCTGTAGGACTCCTCCAGCCCGCGGTACGTGTCCTCGGTCTCGGCGAACCCCTCGGCGGCGTCGAGCGTCAATCGCTTGTAATCCTCCGGGTTGACGCTGCCGGCCCCGCGCGACTGCTCTACGTGCCGCACGCCGGCGGTGGGCAGCAGTCGGCGTCGATCGATCATGCCCGGCAAATTCTGAATGTGCCGCTTGACGTCGCCGCGCGAACCTTCGAGGAAGATGTTGCCCGGCCCGGTCAGGTACTTGCGTCCAACCTCTTCGGCCAGCTCCTCGGTCTCGTCGACGTGGACCTTCCACAGATATCCGCGATGCTGAGGCCCCGCCTCGTAGCCGAACTCGGCCGCGACCTTGTCGTAGTAGGCAAACGAATCGCGCGTCGGCGCGAGCCGCGTCGCCAGCATCACGTAGGGGTAGCGCCGTTCAGCCGCCCAGGCGACCGTGCGCTGCGAGACCGCGCCCGGAATCCAGATCGGCGGATGCGGCTTCTGCAGCGGCTTCGACCACGGATTCACGTAGCGATAGTCGTAGTGCTCGCCCTCCCAGCGAAACGGTCCGGCGTCGGTCCAGGCCTTGACCACCAGGTCGTGCGCTTCCTGGTAACGCTCCCAGTTGTACGGAGACTGGGCGTTGTGCGCCAGCGACTCTCGACCGGTGCCACGCACCCAGCCGGTGATCAGTCGACCGCCGGAGATCATGTCAATCTGGGCCAGCGTCTCGGCCAACCAGAGCGGATCGTCCCAGATCGGCAGGATGTTGCCGAGCAGGCAGATCTTCGCTCGCTGCGTAATGCGAGCCAGGATGGCGGCCTCGACGTTGAGCACCGAGCCCATGCAGAAGGGCGTCGAGTGATGCTCATTCAGGACGATGCCGTCAAATCCGGCCTCTTCGGCCGCCACTGCTTCATCGAGATAGCGGTGATAGAGGTTCGCTCCCAGCACGGGGTCGTACTCGTCGTTGGACGAGTCCAGGTCGGTCAGTCGGCGTCCGGTGCGTCCCCACCACGAAGCCTGAGGGTCCTGATACGGCCGCTCCGTGAACCAGGCAATGAACATCATCCGCTCCCAACGCCGGTCAGCAACTCAGATGCCCTGCAAGGTACCGTACGAACGCGCAGGCAACCGCCGAGGTCGCATTGCGGCGCGATTGTAGTCTGAGGTCGAGAGGCAGTTCCGCGGTCTGGCACGCCCGGAGGGACTCGAACCCCCGACCCCCAGGTCCGAAGCCTGGTGCTCTATCCGCTGAGCTACGGGCGCACGGTCTCAGCTTACGCCTGTCCCGCTTGGCCTGCCTCCCGCTTGGCCTGCCTGTTGCGGATTCGACGATGGCTCAACGCACGCCCAGCCAGCACGCGCGATCCTCCCGAGGCAATAGCCCCGGGACCGAGCCCTCCTCGGCCGTCTGGGATGTCGTCGCCCGCGTCGACGCGGGTGAACTGGCCACCGCCGCCGCCTTGCTCCACAACCTGCATCCCGCCGATCAGGCCGACGCCCTGGCCTCGCTGGACCGCGACGAACGCCGCCGCCTGCTGGATCGGATCGACTCGCACACCCTGGCGGAGTTGCTCCCCTTCCTCACGCCCGAGGAACTGGAGCATGTCGCGCCGGACGTCGCCCTGCCCCAACTGACGGCGGCGCTCGACCGGACCACCGCGCAACTGGGCGCCGACGTCCTGCACGCGCTTCCGCAGGGAGACGCCGAGGTCATCCTCGATCGTTTGCCCAAGGCGGGCCTGGTCGAGCCGCTGTTGCAGCATGACGACGACTCCGCCGGCGGCATCATGGCGCCGGAGCTCATGGTCCTCGGCCCGCACCTCGCCGCCGAGCAAGCGCTGACCGTCTTGCGCGCCGCCACACCGGCACCCACTGTCCGCGACACGGTCTACATCGTCGACACGGAGGGCGTGCTGCTGGGTTCGATCGGGCTGCACTCGCTTGTGTTCGCGCCGGCCATGACCGCGCTGCGAGACCTGATGGAACCGATCGGTCCAACCGTCACCACCGACATGGACCAGGAAGACGCGCTCAAGATCCTGCAACGCTTCGGATTGCACGCACTGCCCGTCCTCGACGGCGACGGCCGCCTCGTCGGCGTCACGACGTCCGACGACCTGCTCGACATCGCCCAGCAGGAGGCGACGGAGGACATGTACCGGCTGGTCGGACTGGTCGACGACGAGGCGCTGACGGCGCCGGTCGCCACGGCGCTGAGGCGCCGATTGCCCTGGCTGATGCTCAATCTGGCCACCGCGTTCGCCGCCGCCGCAGTGGTCGCGGCATTCGAGAACACGCTGGCCCGGGTCGCCGCGCTGGCGATCTTCCTGCCGATCATCGCCGGACAGGGCGGCAACGCCGGCATGCAGGTGACCACGCTCGCGGTGCGGGCGATGGCGCTCGGCGAGTTCGACCGCCACTTCACGCGGCTCGTCCTGCCGCGAGAAGTGATCATCGGAATCGCATCCGGAATCGCCTTCGGCCTGCTCGTCGGCGCGGCCGGTTGGGTCTGGCAGGACAACCCGTGGCTGGGCGTGGCCGTCGGCGCGGCCATGCTGGGCACGATGATCGTGGCGGGCCTGTTCGGACTGCTGATCCCGCTGATCCTGCGCTGGCTCGGCGCCGACCCGGCGCTGGCCGCAAGCATCTTCGTGACCACGGCCACCGACATGCTCGGCTTCCTCTTCTTTCTCGGTCTGGCTGCGCTGCTGATCGATCGGATCGCTTGAAGTGCTTGACATTGCGCCCACGATCTCGGTGGTACTCTGACTTGGCGCGGTGGGCGTCGCCTAGAGGCCTAAGGCGCCAGGTTGTGGCCCTGGTATTCGTGGGTTCGAATCCCACCGTCCACCCCACGCGTTCACATCAACCACGCACCAACGAACCGCGAGTATTCCCATGCCGCAGAGCGCCGACTCGCCACGAATTCGCTCCGCGGGCCGGCTGATCGTCGTCGCGTTGCTGACCGTGATCACCGCCGGCCTGCTGGCCGCGGCCTGCGGCGGAGACGACGACGAGGAACGTCTCGCCGCCCAACGGCTCTTCCGCAACTACCTGATCCAATCCGACCGCACCGCGATCTCCGATGTCCGCGTCCAGGCGATGGTCGACGAGCTCCCGCCCAGCTTCCCGGAACATGACGCGCTCGATCTGCTCGGCTCGGCCTTTACCGACACCGAAACCAGGCGCGAACTAATCGTGGGTTGGCAAAGCACGGTCGACCGAGCCGACGACATCTTCAACTGGTACCGCTCCAAACTCGACACCGACCCCTGGCGCGTGACCGCCGATCCCCAGCGTGCCGGCGTCGATTTCATCACCTTCCGCGACGCGGACAATCCGGCCTTCAGGGGCGAACTCCGCATCGCGCAGGAAGGCGATCGCGCGATCGTGGTCCTCGTCGCAGTCGAGACACTCGCGGGCGACGACGGCGCCTAGGGCAGATACAGTTCGCCGGCGCTCGTCGCTCGCAGCCAGAGGATCGAGAACTCCCAGGCTCCGGGATCCCACGCGCCGCGTAGGTGAGGCCAGATCAACTCCCAGCGCTGGTCTTCCCATTGCCAGACCGACGCGATCAGGTCGGGATGCCGTTGGTCGAGATCCGAGATCATCTGCAGCGCACCGACCTTGCCGCCCAGCCAGGCGATCTGGTTGAATCCCTGCACGAGGTCAATACTGATCGGCCGCTCAAACTGACCAGCGGCGGGAACGAAGAACGCTCGATCCGGCCGATCCGACAGGGCCACCCGCAGCACATCTCCCGTCCGAACCTGCTCGATTGAACCCCGGCGTCCGTCCTGATCGGCCGGAACCACGGGCGACCAGCCCGACCATGCGGCTTCTTCGTCGTCCCATCTCCAGACGGTCTCCACCCAGCGCAGGAGTGGAGACATCGCCAACTCGATCGCCATGTCGGGGCCGGTCCAGGCGAAGTAGTTCGTCCCGGCTTGCAGCCGGACCCGCTGCGAGGGCAGGAACAGCGAAGAGAACTCCGACGTTGATCCGGCCGCTGTCATCGCCAGCGCTCGAATGGGAGCATCGGGCAGTTCCAGGGTTCGCGCGGTCCACCGGCCTCGGTGGTCCGCCCGCTGGCTCCGCGCGATCCGGTCCCAGCGGGCGCCGTTGAGCTCGTAGACCTCCACATAGGAGCCCGCCGTTGCGGTTCCGCTAAAGGTGGAACTGAAAATGGACGAACTGATCACGCGAACGTCGTGCTCGTCGATGGTCGGGGCGTTGAGCAGCATGTTGGGGCCCCGGTCCCGGTCTCTCTGGTCGTTTTCGGTTGTTCCGTCGGCGCCCAGATCGATATCGAGCCCATTCCGCGAATACCGGTTGAGAGAAAGCAGGTTGTCCTGCGCGTCGACGCCGACGACTGAAATGGCTGCCCGGCCGGCATCGGCGACATGGTTCCGCTGCACGCGGGCGCCGACGGTCCCGTCGTCGAGGCGGATGCCCCACTGCATCCGCTCGTCGCTATTGAACGTCACCCGGCTCGCTGCGCCCGCGCCGACCGCGTTGTACTCGACCTTCGCTTCTTCCGTGTTGGCCAGGCGTATGCCGAACTCGGCCCCGCACACGTGATTGCCGAGCGGCTCGTCGCCCCCGCCGATCACGATCTCCGTGCCGGCGCGGATGTCAATCGCGGCCGTCGTGGGACCCAACCTTGAACCTGCGATCACATTGCGCGTCAGGCTGATTCTCGTGGTGGCGACATCGGCGACCAGTATCCCGTAGTCGCCGGCCGCGACGTAGTTGTTCTGCACCCGGATCAAGGCCGCGCCGTCGATGATCGAAATGCCGCGCTCGGCGTTCGGACGGACCAGCGCCTGCGGCAAGTCCGATGCACGAGGCCTCGAAACCCCGGGGGCGGGAACCAGCCCGATCCAGTTGCTCTCGATCGACGCCTCGCGGGCGCCCTGCTCCACGGCGATCCCGACACGATTCGCGGCAATCACGTTGACCCCTCCGCCGCCGATCTTCGCCCCGGCGGAGTCCGGACCGAGGAACAGTCCGACATCGTTGGGAGCCGCCGCGCCGTCTCGCCGCACGCCGATCCGATTGCCTTCGACGCGAACTTCCTGCCGCGTCTCGCGCAGCTCGATGCCGGCGACCTTGCTGTATCCGATGGCGTTGCCCCGAATCGTCGCCTGGGCGGAATCGACGATCAGAATGCCGTCGTCGTTGGCGGCGGCTGAGCCGTCCGGCCCGATACCGATCACATTGCCTTCGATCTCGACGGAGACCGAACCGCCGCCACCGACGACGATCCCGTGTCCCGTCCTCCGAACGTCGCTGTTGCCGCCGATCCGGTTGTCCCGAACGGCAGCGCCGGATGCCCCGCCGATCACGGCGACGCCGCTGAGCCGATTCGCCGCCGACTGACCGTTCGCTCGCAGTCCGACCCAGTTCCCTTCGATTCTGGCAGCGGTCGCCGCGGTGCCAATCACGCCGACGCCGTATCGCTGGAATCCCACGATCCCCAGACCCCGAACGACGCCCCGCGAGGCCAGAATCTCCAGGCCGGCGGCGTCTCCGGCATTGGCGCCGTCAATCCAGACGCCCGGAGTGACGTCCGGCGACGCCTGCCCGAACGACCCGTCGATGGCGATGCCGTCGTCCTCCAACGCCGGCAGCGGAGATCGGGGCCTGATCGTCATGGCCGACTGGAAGCGGATGACGTCGCCGCCGTTGGATTCGTTGGCGGCGACAATGGCCGCGCGCAGGGTGCCCGCGCCGGCGTCCGCATTGGAAGAGACGACCCACTCAGAGGTCGATTGCGCCGACGCCGTCATCCACACGACCACACACGCGGCAAACGCAACGCCGACGGCTGTCCAACGGTTCACGAACTCACTCTAGGACGGGATCCGCCTAGCGACGTTCAACGTGCTCAAGCAACGCGCCGGAACGCAACACGAGCAGGAAGTTCTCTCCCGGCGCAAGCGCGAAGTCGACGGCCCCCGGGACATCCGCGGTGAACCAGGCCTGCCAGCTGCCACCGGTCGTCCGTTTCCAGGCCGCCGTGACGACATGCTGGATATCCGCGACCGCCGAGCTCACGGTCGTCGCCGGGCCTCGCCAGGTCAGGTTGTTCCAACTCGCGCGAAGCGGCACGCCCTCACCGAGCAGGTCGGCAATGATCCCGTTCGAGTTCACCTGCGCCTTCGCGATCAACCAGGCCTGCGCGAGGGTCGAGTCGAGCTGCGGCGCGCCGTCGACATGCTGCAGGTCAAACACGGCAGACGCCACACCGTTCTGGGTCACGCTGACCTCCGGGTACGCCTGGGCGGACGCTCCCGAGATCAGCGGGCGCCAGCGAACCCGGTACGACCCGGCGACCGGCTGCCCGAGTTCGTCAACTACCTGCGCCTCCAGGCGGAAACGGGTCGAAGCCGCAAACTCCTCGATCAGCACTTCTTCAAGTTCCGTCGTCGCCAGGCGCGCGCGCAGATACATCGTGGCCGGAGGTCCGGTCACCCTGATCTTGAGCGAATCGGTGAGCGCCTGGTCGCCCTTCCTCCAGGTTGCGGTCAAGCTCCTCAATCCAAGCCGAGCCGCCGTCGCGTCGAGGTGCGTGCGGGCTCGCCCCGAACTGTCCGTCACGAGCGTCTCGCCGTCGCCGTCCGACGCCACGACCAGCCCGCCGTCGGGCAGGAAGCGAATCCGTTCGTTCGGGACTCCCTGACCTCGTTCGTCGAGCAGCAGGGCCTGCAATGTGCCGGGGGCTCCAACCGTTCCGACCTCCATCGACGAACCGGAAATCGGCACCAGCCGAAGAGTCCGCGGTTCGCCGTAGAGTTGCAGGTCCAACATGACCGAGGCGGATCCGCTCGACACGCGCACTTGCACCTCGCCCGGCAGAGAAGACAGCCAGGTCCTCGCCTCGCCGCCCTGAGAAGTCGGGACGATCAGACTGGCCGATGACGAATCAGCGCCGCTGCGCAAGAACGCTCCTGGAGGCGCGGACAGCAACGCGAACGTGACATCGGTCTTCGGAACCCCGAGTCCGGTTTCGTCCAGGGCAACCACCTTGATTAGATGCTGGTCGGAAGCCCGCAGGCGCGCCTGCTCGGTTGGCTGTTCCACGCGAATGGTGGACGTATCTCCAACAAATCGAATGGTCACCTGATCCACGAGCGAGCCGACTCGTGCGATCACGACGGAGTCGCCGGTGCGCCCATCGGCGAAGAGCTTGACCGATGTACCAAGCGTGTTGTTGCCGACGTCGCGGAGGGGTGCGTTGATCTCGGGCAGGCCGCTCGCACCGGTAAAGGCGCCGCGATCCGTTGAGAGATGAACGTGTGTCTCGTCCCCCGCCGCGTCCGCCGGAATCCGAACCGTAATGGTGGACACGCCGTCGTTCGCAGGTATCGCCGTCGGATCGGCGGTGACGGACAGCACACGTTGCGATGAAGCTTCGGCGCTCCCTGGCAACGCCAGGGCCGCGACGGCGGCGAACAGCAGCGTGGCGATCAGGACACCGGATCGTGCGGCCGTCCACACACTGGATCGCCAATTTGGCCGGATCATCACGGGTTCAGTGTACGCACCGGCCCGTGCAACACCGTCGCCGCGCCGTAATGCCTCCGTCGATCCAACGCGGTTTTACTGTCCCTTCACGCACCGCTTTAGACTTGCCAGCGACTGCTTCCCCGCCCGTGTTGGCCCCGCTCAGAAAGGCCCCTCCATGTCGAATCACGAATCCTGGCCCGACGCTCCAGGCCCCCTGCCCGACGGTGAGTGGCAGGTCACCATCTGGGACGTTTCCGACAACGGCGTCCTGTCAATCACCCTCAACCGACCCGAGAGGCTGAACGCACTGTCGTTTCGCCTGCTGCGGGAACTCCAGGCACTGGTCGATTTCGCCGCAGATCGGCCGGACATCCGCGTCGTCACACTGCGCGGCGCCGGGCAACAGGCCTTCTGCTCAGGCGACGATCTCTACGGCATGGAGCCCACACCCGGGATCGATTCCTCGATTACGGTCCATCATCCGTTCCTGATCTCGCTGCGCGAGTTGAAGAAGCCGGTCGTCGCGCTGGTCAACGGCTGGGCGCTGGGCCACGGATGGGAGATCGCCTGCGCCTGCGACATCCGCCTCTGCGCCGACAACATCGAAGTCGGAGATCACCGAGCCCAGCGCGCGATCGGTATGAACGGCGGCACCACCTGGTTCGCGCCCCGGATCATGGGTCGCGGACGGGCGCTCGAACTGCTGATGACCGGCCGCCACATGTTCGCGGAGGAGGCGCTGCAGTCCGGCTGGGCCAACCGCGTCTGGCCGCTCGAAGATTTCGACCGCGAGGCCGCCGATTACATCGACAACCTGACCAGGCTGCCGACGCTCAACATCTCCGCCTTCAAGGAGATGATCGACTACTCAGCCGAGCACTCGCTCAAGGACAGCCTGGCCCACGAGGTCCAGGTCTCCGACCGCTACCGCCACACCGAAGACGCCAACGAAGGCCGTCGAAGCTGGCGAGAGAAGCGCCCCTCCGTGTTCCGCGGCTACTAGGAGCAGCCCTGATATCCTGCCCCGCAGACACCGACTACCTGGAGTGAACATGTCCAAGACCTACATTCTCGGCGGATACCAGTCCGACTTCGCCCGAAACTGGCGCAAGGAAGAGCACAACCTGCGCGACGTGATGGCCGAGGCCGTCCACGGCGCGCTCGACGCCGTCTCAATGGAACCCGGCGACATCGACACCGCGCACGTCGGCAACTTCGCCGGCGAACTCTACTCCAAGCAGGGGCAGATGGGCGGCTTCTTCGCCGAGATCAGCCCCGACTTCGGCGGACTGCCCACCTCGCGCCACGAGGCGGCCTGCGCCTCGGGCAGCATCTCGATCCTGATGGCGTCGGCCGAGCTTGAGGCCGAGCGCTACGGCACCGCTCTGATCCTCGGCGTCGAACAGATGAAGACCGTCAGCCCGGTCGAGGGCGGCGACTTCCTCGGCACCGCCGGCTGGTACGAGCTCGAGGCCGAGGGCGTCGAGCTGCCCTTCCCCAAGCTCTTCGGCCGCCTCGGCGACGTCTACGACGACCGCTACGGCCTCGACGCGGCGCACCTCCAGCGCCTGGCCGAACTCAACTACGAGAACGCCCAGCGCAACCCGGTCGCGCAGACCCGCAAGTGGCTCGGCGACGTGCCCTCCGACCTCTCCGAGGGCAAGTATGTTGCCCCGATCACCGGCCGGCTGCTGCTCCGCGACTGCTCGCAGATCACCGACGGCGCCGCCGCACTCATCCTCGCCAACGAGGAACGGGCGGGCGAATGGGCCGAGGCCCGAGGCATCGACCTGGCCGACGTTCCGACGATCGAAGGCTGGGGCCACCACACCGCCGCGCTGACCTTCGACGAGAAGATCGCCCAGGCGCAGGGCGACGAGTACGTCCTGCCCCACACCCGACGCGCCATCACCGACGCGTACGAGCGCGCCGGCATCGACGGACCATCCGACCTCGACGTGATTGAGACGCACGACTGCTTCACGACCAGCCACTACATGGCGATCGACCACTTCGGCATCACCGAGCCGGGCAAGTGCTACGAGGCAATCGAGGATGGCCGGATCGACTTCAACGGCGAGATCCCGATGAACCCCTCCGGCGGTCTGATCGGCGGCGGACACCCGGTCGGAGCGACCGGCGTGCGCCAGGCGCTCGACGCCTGGAAGCAGGTCAGCGGCAACGCCGGCGACTACCAGGTCGAAGGCGCCAGCCGAGCCGCAACGCTCAACATCGGCGGCTCCGGCACGACCTCGGTCTCGCTGGTCATCGGCCGCTAAGCCACAAGAGCTCCCCCCTGTGGGGGAGTTCCGCGCAAACCAACTAGAGTCGGCCCCGCGCAGGCGGGACCATGCCGCGCAGGCGGGCCATGCCGCGCCAATCGGGTGGCCACGCCCCCGCCTACGCGGGGGCGACTTCCTTGTGGTGTCACGCGAGACGCTTCGCTGGGAACTGTTCTCGTTATCGGTCGCTAAGCCACAAGAGCTCCCCCCTGTGGGGGGAGCTGCGCGCAAGCCAACCGAAGTCGGCCCCGCGCAGGCGGGGCCATACCGCGCCACGAGGTCGCCACGCCCCCGCCTACGCGGGGGCGACTTCTTTGCGGTATCACGCGCGACGCTTCGCTGGGAGGTGTTCTCGTTATCCGATCACGCCCTCTGCCGACAGTTCCGCCAATTCTGCCGCCGACAGTCCCAGCCGTTCCTGCAACACCTCGCCCGAGTGCTCTCCAAGCTCCGGCGCGTCCCGACGCAGCGTCGCCGGCTGACCATGCAGCAACACCGGATGCGTCAGCGTCGGCATCGGACCGTAGTGCCGATGGTCGTGGTCGACCAGGTACTCGTTGGCGATCACGGCCGGATCGGTGGGCAGATCGCTGATCTGCTGGACGCGAGTGAAAATCAGGTTCGGCTCGGTCAGGAGACGCTGCTCCCACTCATCGCGGGGCGCCGACGCAAATCGCTCTTCGAGCAACGCGATCAGCTCCTCGCAGTGCTCGCCCATCGCCGACAGCGTCGTGAAGCGCTCATCATCGACGATCTCCTCCAGGCCCATCGCCCGGCAGAAGGATGCCCAGTCGCGCTCGGCTTCCAGGATGCCCAACATCAGCCACTTGTCGTCGCCGCATCGGTAGAGGTTCCAGAGCGGATTGGCCGCTTTGGTTCGGTCGAATCGCGGCCACAGGTCGAGACCCTGCATCATTCCGACGCTGATGCCCCAGAACTGCAGCCACATCGTCGCCATGATGTGTGAGACCTCGATCCGCTGACCTTTCCCGCCGTTGAGTTCCCGACCGGCAATCGCCGCCAGGCAGCCGTACGCCAGACAGGTCGCGCCCATCACGTCGGCGATGCCGAGCGTGTTCCAGTTAGGAGGGTCGCCCGGGCCGCCGCCCGAGTACATAAACCCACCGCGCGCCTGTCCAACGGCGTCCAGCGCAGGCAAATGCGCTTCATCGCCCTTGAATCCATAGCCGGCGGTCGCCGCATGAATCAGGCCGGGATTGATCTCCGTCAGCGCCTCGGTCGACAGGCCGAGCTTCTCGAATGTGCCCGGCCGGTAGTTCTCGATGAACACGTCGGTATCGACGATGAGTTCGCGGAACAGTTCCTGTCCCCGCTCCGACTTCAAGTCCAGCGCCAGCGACCGCTTGTTTCGGTTGACCGCCTCGAACAGCGCCGAGCGGCCGTCGGGCATCATGTTGGGAATCCCGGCGACCGATTCCACGAATCGAGCAGCGTCGGGCCGGCTGGGCGATTCGATCTTGATCACGTCGGCCCCGAGGTCGCCCAGCATCATCCCGCCGATCGGGCCGAAGCCCCAGGTCGAGCACTCCAGCACGTTGATCCCATCGAGCGGACCGGCCATGGTGTGCTCCTTTCCGACGGTCGGCAGCGACGAGCTAGAGCACCACGTGCTCCTGGTGCTCGCCGAAGACATCGCGCATCGTGTTCATGATCTCGCCCAGCGTGCAATAGCTGCGCACCGCGTCAAGCATCTGCGGCATCGAGTTCGCCCTCGGATCCCGGCAAACGTTGGCGAGCGCTGCCAGCGCGGCATCGGCCTGGTCCTGGTCGCGTTCCGCGCGAGTCCGGCGCAGACGCTCCAGGTGGCGGGCCTCGCCCTGCGGGTCCATCTTCAGGATCGGAATCTCCAACGGCTCTTCGAGCTCGAAGTCGTTCACGCCGACGATCGTCCGCTCGCCCCGTTCGATCTCGCGCTGGAAGCGGGCCGAAGCGTCGGCGATCTCCTTCTGGAAGTAGCCCGTCTCGATCGAGGCGATCACGCCGCCGAGCGCATCGATCTGCTCGAAGTACTGGTAGACCTCGCGCTCGAGGTCGTTGGTCAACTGCTCGACGAAGTAAGAGCCGCCCAGCGGGTCGACCGTGTTGATCGCACCCGACTCGTGCATGATCACCTGCTGCGTCCGCACGGCAAGTCGCGCCGCCTTCTCCGACGGCAGCGCCAGCGCCTCGTCCATCGCGTCGGTGTGCAGAGACTGCGTCCCGCCGAGCACTGCGGCGAGCGCCTGGATCGTCACGCGCAGCAGGTTGACCTCGGGCTGAACGTCCGTCAGCGACACGCCGGCCGTCTGCGTGTGGAAACGCATCCACCACGAACGCGGGTTCTCCGCGCCAAAGGTCTCGCGCATCTCCCGAGCCCAGATCCGCCGCGCCGCGCGGAACTTGGCGATCTCCTCGAAGAAATCGTTGTGCGAGTTGAAGAAGAACGACAGACGCGGCGCAAACTCGTCCACGTGCAACCCGCGCTCCTGTGCCCAGCGAACGTACTCCAGTCCGTCGGCGAGCGTGAATGCCAACTCCTGAGCGGCCGTCGAGCCGGCTTCTCGGATGTGGTAACCCGAGACCGAGATCGAGTTCCAGCGCGGCATGTACTCCGAGGCGAACTCCACCGTGTCGGTCACCAGCCGCATCGACGGCCGCGGCGGGAAGACGAACTCATTCTGCGCGATGTACTCCTTGAGGATGTCGTTTTGCAGGGTGCCGCCGAGCTTGGAACGGTCGATGCCACGCTGCTCGGCCGCGGCAATGTACATCGCCCAGATCGGCGCAGCGGGAGAGTTGATCGTCATCGACGTCGTGATCTGGTCGAGCGGCAGTTGGTCCAGCAGGATCTCCATGTCGGCCAGCGACGAAACGCCCACGCCGCATTTGCCGAACTCGCCCGCTGCCAGCTCGTCGTCGTGGTCGTAGCCCATCAGCGTCGGCATGTCGAACGCGATCGAGAGTCCGGTCTGCCCGTCGTCGAGCAGACGCCTGAAGCGCGAGTTGGTCTCCTCGGCCGAACCGAACCCGGCGAACATGCGGATGGTCCAGGGACGCCCGCGGTATCCGGTCGGGTGGACGCCGCGCGTGAATGGATACTCCCCGGGCAAGCCCAGGTCGCGCTCGACATCCCAACCGTCGTCTTCCAGCGTGGTCGCGTCGTAGAGCCGCTCGATCGGCCTCGACGACACGGTCATGAACGGCCCCGGACGCTCGCGGCCCTCGGAGTCCACTCGCGCGTCCCACTCCGACCGCGATTTCCGCAGCGCATCGATCGTCGCCGAATCAAGCATCGCCAACTCCCACCTGGAACCGCTCGCTCTGGGTCGAGTATAGGAATGCCCGGACCCTGATCTCAGGTAGCATGAGTCTATGACCACTCAGGCATACGTCGAGGCCAGCAGCGTCCTGCTCGAACAGGCCGAAGCGGAACTCGCCATCGGCGACGTCCGCCAGGCGTCAGAAAAGGGGTGGGGCGCAACCGCTCAGATCATCAAGGCTGTTGCCGAAGAACGCGGCTGGGAGCATCACTCACATGGTTCCCTTCACCGGGCCGTGGATCTCATGTGCACTGAGACGGGCAACGACGACATTCACTTGTTGTTCCAGGTCGCCAACCAACTTCACAAGAACTTCTACGAGAACTGGGACACGCCGGGAAACGTCGGCAGAGCGCTGGTCGCTGTCCGGCGATTTATCGAGTTGGTTGCCCCCCTGCTTCGCTGAGCATGCTGGTCGTTGAGTGACTCAGTGACGCCACCAGACTCTGGTACTCCGACTCCGTCATCGGTGGTCCGACAAATCCCGGGCAGGCCAGATCCCGCACGACCCGCGGCGGTTGCCCTTCAGTCACTTCCAGCCGAAACGGGTAGTCCCGACACCCGTTCGGCCTGAATTCGTAAGCGCCGCAGCGCAAGTCGTCGCCCAGCAACACGCAGGCGTCGTCGACCTGCCGCATCAGCACCATCGAGGCCCGCTCGTCCAACACCTCTGAGACATCGACCTCGCCTGCTAACCGCGCGGCTTCATCCTCGCCCAGGTCGACCCGGTACGGGTTGCGGCAGCACATCGCGCCGCACTCCTCGGCGATGCAGCGAAACGAGGGCGTGCCGGGACGCACGACAGGGTCGTCGTCCTGCCGCGCGTCCTCGGTCATTGGATTGCGTTCCTAGCCGCCGCCGGCAGCGGCGGCGTCGAGCAACTGGATCCGAGTCTCCTCGCGAGACCAGGGCGAGCCCTCCTCGGCCAGCAGCTCGCGCAGTCGCGCCTCGTAGAAGAACTCGTCGCCCTCCGCCGGTTCCAGCTCGTCCAGCCAGCTCGCCGTGTCCGAATACTTCGCGAAGAACGGCTTGCCGACCCACTCCGGGTCGCGGCCCTGGAGGAAACGCAGCACGATCAGCTTCTCGCCGCGGAACTCGGAGACGCCGAGGATCTGGACCTTGCCCGGTCCGGCCGACATCGACGGCCCGCGCACGGTCCGCGCCACGCCCGAGACGCGCTGGTAGGCGCCCCGGAAGATCTCCTGGCAGTCGACCAGCGGCAGCTCGAAGTAGCGCTTGGCGCCGGTGTCGCGCGCGACGAAGAGGTAGTAGGGCACGCAGCCGGCCTGCGTTTGCTCGGCCCACATGTCGGCGAGCAACTGCGAGTCGGCGTTGATGTGGTTCAACAGCGGCGTCTGCGTGCGGATCTGCGCGCCGGTCTCACGAATCCGCCTGACAGCTTCCAGCGATACGGACGTGCGCAACTCGGCCGGATGATTGAAGTGCGCCATCAGCGCGAGCTGCATGCCCGCGTCGGTCACCTCGCGGAACAGGTCGAGCAGGTCTTCGGCGTCATCGTCGTAGACGAACCGGTGCGGCCAGTAGGCGATCGCCTTCGAGCCGATCCGTACGGTGCGCAGGTTGTGGCCCGCATCCGGCTTGGTCAACGGCTCGATGTACTCGCGCAGCGTCTTGGTCTTCATGATCAGCGGGTCGCCGCCGGTGAACAGCACGTCCGAGACCTCGTGGTGCTCCGACAGGTAGCCGCGCAGCAGCTCGCCTTCGCGCATCGCGAACTTCTTGCCCTCCAGCCCGACGAACTGCGGCCAGCGGAAGCAGAACGTGCAGTACGCGTGACAGGTCTGGCCCTGCGACGGGAAGAACAGCGTCGTCTCGCGGTACTTGTGCTGCATGCCGGGCAGCGGCTCGTTCTGGTACTGCGGCATGTTGTGTTCCATCTGACCCGCCGGGTGCGGATTCAGAGTCATCCGGATCTCGTCCGCCACCACCTTGAGCTCGCGCGAGTTCTTGCCCGAGTCGATCGCCGCCGCCATCTTGTCGAAATCGGCCGACGCCAGCATGTCCTTCTGTGGGAACGTCAGGCGGAACATTCCGTCGTTCAGCGCGTCGTCCCAGTCGATCAGGTGATCGACGACGTACCTGTTCGACTTGAAGGGCAACACCCGACCGACGACGTTGATGTTGTAGACCACCTCGTCGGGCAGCGCCTGGATCTGCTCGAGTTGTTCGAAGTTGTGCAGGTTGATCGCCTGATAGGCCTCTGAGCCGAAGTCCTGCGATTCCATGTTCACGACGTCGTACTGCTTGCTCACCATGCGATCTCTCCACTTCGGCGGCGGCACACTCAAGCGACCGCGTCGGGCGCGCGCCGTCCAGTAATTGTCATACTCGCTCACGCCTCATTCTATCGAAACGGGTAACGCGACGATTTCGCGCACGTTTCATGTTCCAACCAGATGGTCAATCGTTGCCGCGCGTGAGCGTCAGCAGGCCGATCTCCGGCCGGCAGGCAAACCGCAGCGGCACGTGCGCCGTTCCGAAGCCGCGGCTGACCACGACCGTGGCGCCATCCCGCCGAAACACGCCGGACGCCTGCGTTCGACTCACCAGCCGGGAATGCCGCAGCGGCGCACCCCAGCCGGGCACGCGTATCTGCCCGCCGTGGGTGTGTCCGCACAGCACCAGCGACGGCCCGCCGTCTTCTAGCGTCGGGAGTCGCAGGACCGCGTCCGGCGCGTGGGTCAGCAGGATCGAGAATCCACCCGGCGCGGGCACGGCCGACTCCAGCCGTGCCATCCGGACCGAACCGTCGCCGGCCCCACCCAGGCGCACGAGCTCGCCTCCGATTTCCAATGAGCGCCACTCGTTGCGCAGGACAACGATCCCGGCCGACTCGAGACGATCGATGAACGGCGTCGGATCGACGAATCTGCGCGGTGAGCGCAGGGCGCGATCCAGGTTGAACGAGACCCACTCGTCGAACGTCCGCACCGGCGGGCAGTAGTCGTGCGCTCCCAGCGTCGCGTAGACCCCGAACGGCGCCCGCAGTTGGGTCAGCGCATCGCAGGCAGCGTCCCAACCGGCAGACGTTTCGACGTAGTCCCCGGTGCAGCAGACGAGGTCGTACTCCAGCGGCCAGACCCGCTCAAGGAATCGGCCGATCGAGTCTCCGTCGGCCGGGAAGTGGGTGTCCGAGACATGCAGAATCCGAAGCCCGTCCAAACCGGGCGGAAGATCCGGGATCGCAAGTCGATGCTCGGTCACCTCGACCGCCGTCGACTCCCACCACGCGTAGAGCGCGGCGCCCGCGCCGATCGCGCTCGCCCAGGCCGCCAGCTTCGGCAGGTTCAACGACTTCAGCCCAGGATGTCGTTGACCGCCGAGAAGTCGTCCGCCGTCAGCTCCCAGCTCATGGTCGCCGCGACGTTGGCCTCAATCTGCTCCGGTTTCGTCGCTCCCGCGATCACCGACGAAACGGCCGGATCAGAGGCCAGCCAGCTCAAGGCCAGGTCGAGGATCGTGTGACCGTTCTCTTCCGCGAACGATGTCAGCGCATCGAGCTTGTTCCAGTTGACGTCCGAGGTCAGCGCATCGATCCGGGCCGGCATCGCCTGTTGCCAGGCGGCGAGCCTGGTGCCCTCGGGCAGATCGGCGCCTCGGGTGTACTTGCCCGTCAGGAACCCCGAAGCCAACGGGAAGAACGGGAGCTGTCCCAGGCCGAACTGGCGGCAGGCCGGCATGATCTCCGGTTCGATCTTGCGCTGCAGCAGGCTCCACTCGTTCTGGGCCGAGACGAACCGCACGTATCCCTTCGAGCGCGCGGTCCAGTCGGCGTCGGCAATCTGCCAGCCGCTGAAGTTCGAGTGGCCGATGTAGCGGACGATCCCCCGGTGCACGAGATCCGACAGGGCGTCGAGCGTCTCTTCGATCGGCGTGTCCGGATCCGGCTGATGCATCTGGTAGACGTCGATGTAGTCGGTGCCCAGTCGACGAAGCGACCGTTCGACCGCCTTCTCGATGTAGTGCCGCGAGCCACCGCGCGTGAACGGACCCTCGCCGACCGGCATCGCGAACTTCGTGGCGATCAACACGTCCTCGCGGCGTGATCCGAGCGCCCGTCCGAGGAACTCCTCCGAGAGTCCGCCGCCATAGATGTCGGCCGTGTCGAAGAAGTTGATCCCCGCATCCAGCGCTGCGTCGACCACGGACTTGGACCCTTCGTAGTCCAGCCGCATGCCGAAGTTGTTCGTCCCCAGACCGGCAAGCGAAACCTGCAAGCCCGAGTTGCCAAGCTGTCGATACCTCATTGACATTCCCATTCCTCCATCACGGTGGGGCGTCTCATCCAGAGCTTACGACCTCGTCACTACAGGTTGATGCAAGCACAACCGAAACACGGCAAAGTAAAGGGGATGCCTCATTCACCTGGCGTCCCGCTGATCGTGCTGACCCTGCTGCTGGCGGTCGCTACGGCCGTCGTGCTCGATGGAGGGGCCGTCCGCGCCGAAGGCGGAGTGCCGATTCCGGCCCCCGCCGGCACGACGTGGAGCATCGTTGCCGGATACAACACCGGTACGCACTCGGAAGCGGACGGTCATGATCCCCACGCGATCGACATTGTCCGCACCGATGCCTCCACCGATTGGACGCCCGTTCTTTCCCCCGTCGATGGCGTCGTCACCTGGTTCGACCACAACGGACTCACCATCGTCGACGCCAACGGCTACGCGCACCTGCTCGTCCACCTCGATCCCGATGACCACATTCGCCGCCAACTGCGAGTCAATGTCGGCGACCGGGTCGGACGCGTCTTTCCCGTCGGTTACGACGCCAACGGAGGCGTTGCCCACATCCACTACGCAATCCACGAGACCTATGGCGGCGGGTACTTGGCCCGCAGCATTCCCTTTGCCGGCATGTATGCGATCGAAGGCCGCGAGTTGCACTACGCGGTCGACTACAACCTCCACGCAGGAGTCGAGTTCACCTCTACCAATCGTGCCGGCTGGACCGCGCCGCCGGGATCCGAGCCCGGCTCGAACACCGAACCGACCGATACAGAGACGCCGCTGCCCAATCCCGACACGGAAGAGGACCATGGTCCGGAGTGGATCGTCCCCGACGACGCGCCCGTGGGCGGGTGGCGCACGATCGGCGTCTACCAGCGGACCTCGGTTTCCGGACTGTTCGCCAACCTCGGCTCACCGCTGCTCGAATTCGTCGTCCACAATCCCTTCCTCGACACCTTCCACCGTTTCGACCCCACCGACGAGGCGTCGGCGCAGATTGCGGTGCAGTCGCTGCGGCCGGGACAGGCGCTCTGGGCGCTGGTCGAACCGCAGGCTCGCTGGATTCCCGCGCCGCCGGTCGCACCGCAGTCGGTGACGATTCGACTGGCCGCCGGCGTCAACATGGTCTCCTGGCAGGGACCCGACCGCGTTATCGCCGAGGCGTTGCGCAACGTGGCGCACCTCGACCGCGCCTACCGCTATGACGCCTACACGGACTCGTGGACGCTGTACGTCCCCGGAGCGCCGGACTTCGTCAACACGCTGGACACGCTCAGGTCGGGCGACGCGTTCCACCTGGTCGTCCGGGTCGGCTCGACCTGGACGCAGTTGCCTTGACGCGCCGCCGCTGATCCCTGCTTCTGCAACACTCGCGCGGAAACCCACCTGAGTCGGCCCCGCGTAGGCGGGGCTGGCGAGAGCTCACCAGCGGGCGTCGCCCCCGCCTGCGCGGGGGCGACTTCAGTCCGGGGTTGTGTGAGCAACCCGCTGGCGGGTGAGCAGCGCTAGCGCTGGAGCCAGCGGAACTGCTGCTGCCGACGCTGGGCGCCCGGCGCAATCTCGACGTTGATCAGGGTCGAGCCCTCCTGCTGGAACGAGTCGTCCAGCGCGGCCTCGAGCTCTTCCGGCGAGCGGCAGTAGTAGCCCTTGCCTCCGAAGGCCTCGATGATCATCTCGTAGTGCGCGAGCGGCGTGAGCTGGCCCGGGTTGAGCGCTCCCGACTCGTACTCGTCGGGCAATTCCGGCGCGCCTCCGCCGATTCCGTTGTTGTTGAAGATGATCCACGTGATCGGCAGCTTCTGACGCACCGCCGTCTCGACCTCGGTCGGGCCGAACCCGAACGCCGCGTCGCCCTCGAGCGCGATCACGCGCTTGCCCGGATTGACGACCTGCGCCGCCAGCGCAAAGCCCGGACCGACGCCCATCGTGCCCCACGTGCCCGCGTCGAGACGTTTGCGCGGCTCGTACGACTGGATCACCTGGCGCGCGATCGCCATCGTGTTCTCACCCTCGGTGACGAACACCGCGTCGCGCGGCATGCGATCGTTGATCTCCTTCAGCGGCCGGTAGTAGTTCATCGGCGCCTCGTTCGACGAGCTCCACTCGGCCTGCTCGGCCGCCTTCCGCTCGAGCTCGGCGTTAATCGATGCGATCCACTCGGTCGTGTCCTCGAACTGCCACGGATTCTCATCCAGGTGCGAGTTCAACTGACCCATCACCGCCTTGCCGTCGCCGACCAGCGCGACCTCCGTCGGGACGTTCGTGCCGATCTCCTCCGGCTCGATGTCGAGCTGGATGATCCGCACGTCCTCCTTGAAGCGCGGCGGCTTGCCGAAGTGCAGGATCCAGTTCAGACGCGCGCCCAGCAGGACCACGAGGTCCGCGTTCTTGAGCACGTGCGTCCGAGCCGCCGCCGCGTTGTTCGGCGCGTCCGCCGGCACGACGCCCGCGCCCATCGGCGTGGCCAGCCAGGGAATGCCCGTCTTGTCGACGAACTCCTGGACCTCCTGCTCGGCCTTCGACCAGGCCATGCCCTTGCCCACGATGACCAGCGGGTTCGAGGCCGTCTTCAGCGCCTCGATCGCCGCCTCCACCGACTCCTGCGACACCGTCGGACGCTGCGGTTCCTCGACCCTCGGCGCCCACTGCACTTCCGACTCGTCCACCATCGCGTCGATGATGTCGCCGGGCAGATCGAGGTAGACCGGACCCGGGCGCCCGTTAATCGCCGCACGCGTCGCCTGCGCGATCAGACGTGGGATCAGCCGCACGTCGCGCGCCTGGTCCGACCACTTCACGAACGGCCGCGCCGCCTCGACCTGCGGAGCGTCCTGGAAGTCGCCCATCTGCGAGAGCGTGATGTTCGCCGCCCCGCCCAGCAGGATCATCGGCCAGCAGTTCGCCTGCGCGTTGCCCAGCGCCGAGATCACATTCGTCATCCCCGGCCCCGACACCACCAGCGCCGCCGACAGGTGACCGCGCATGTACGACGCCGCCTGCGCCGCGTAGCCCGCCGCCTGCTCGTGCCGAACGCTGATGAACGGCTTGCCCTCTTGCTGCCAGGCGATCGATATCGGCACCACCGGCACCCCGACCAGCCCAAACATCTCCTCAACGCCCTGAGTCGCCAACGACTTGGCGACAATCTGCGCCCCACTCAGTTCTGCCACGGGAAATCTCCTCTAGTGATATCGCTCACACTCAGAGCAGACTACACCACATCGGCGGTGCCCCCGCCGTCAGTGGAGACGCCGCATCCCCTTCCCCTCTCCCCCCGCCGTCAGGTGGGGGGAGATGCCGAAGGCAGAGGGGGGCTCCCCGCTAGCGCCACTGCCGACCTCGGCGTGCCCCCCTCTGTCCCTACGGGACATCTCCCCCCGCTAGAAGCGGGGGGAGAGAGAATCCTCATCAGGGGGGGGAGATGCCGCATCCCGTTCCCCTCTCCCCCCGCCGCCAGGTGGGGGGAGATGCCGAAGGCAGAGGGGGGCCTCCCCCTACACCCGACCCCGCACCTTCCACACCCCAACACCGACCGCCAGCGCCACCAGCACCAGAATCGTCCCGACCAGCGCCGACGTCGACGGCCCCTCATCAGCCAGACCGCCGCTGCCCGACTCCGGGTAGCCGGCCGCGGCCTGCTCCTCCTCCATCATGCTGTCTGCTTCCATCTCGTCCTCGGACATCATCTCGTCCTCCGACGTCAGCTCGTCGTCCTCCGACATCATCTCGTCCTCCGACGTCATCATCGCGTCCTCCGACATCTCCGACAGCGTCACACTCGCCTGATCCTCGCCCGTCTGCTCAATCTCCGCCGCCACCGCGCTGCCGTTGCGCGTGAAGCTAATCTGCTTCACCTCATCCGAGTCGCACTGCACGTTCACATGCCACGTCCCGTCCGAGTCAACCGTCGTCGTCCCCAGCTCGACGCCGTCCGCGTCATACACCGCGATCGTATCCCCGGCCGCCCCGTCCCCATACAGAAGAAACGGAGGCTGACTCTGCCCCGACGCCGTCGCCCAGGCCGCAATCGCAATCAGAGCCGCAACCCCAACCACGATCAGCCGAACCATCCGCCGGTCAAATGACGTACCCATCATGAGTTCCTCCCCCGGGCCAGCGTCGCCCGCGTGACTCCCCGCTCGCTCGACTGTGACGGAGAGGGAAGAAGGGGTGAAGCCAATAATCAGTCGTCGATAAACAGTCATTACATCGGCGCAACAGGAAGCCAATGGCACACCAACCCCTGACAATGCCCCAGCCCCTGGCGATGTCCCAGCCCCCGACGATGTCCCAGCCCCTGGCGATGTCCCAGCCCCTGATTCATTCAGGGGCCTGCTTGGGGGCGTGGGAACCCGAGCAGGTCCCCGAATAAATCGGGGACTGGGAAGGGGAGGCAGCGGGGAAGTGGTTCCAGCCCCTGATTCATTCAGGGGCCTGCTCCTTCCCGCGGCGTGGGAACCCGAGCGGGTCCCCGAATGAATCGGGGACTGAGATCTTGGTCCAGCCCCTGATTCATTCAGGGGCCTGCTCCCTTCGGCGGCGCGTGGGAGCCCGAGCGGGTCCCCGAATGAATCGGGGACTGGGAAGGGGGACTGGCAAGGGGGCTGATAGAATTCTGGCCATGGACCGTGAAGCGTTCGTCTACATCATGGCTGGGAACAAGCCCCACGAGGGCGTGATACCCCTCTACGTCGGCTCCACGACCGACCTGCCTCGGCGAGCCTGGGAGCATCGCATCGGGCAGGGCAGCGAGCACACGCGCCGGTACCGAATCCGACGCCTGATCTGGTACGAACGCCAGGAGTCGATCGAGGCCGCGAAGACGTTGGAGTATCGGATGAAGCGCTGGCCTCGGGAGTGGAAAGAGAACGTGATCAACGAGCTCAATCCAGAGTGGCGGGACCTCTACAACGACCTGGCATAGGCCGCCAAGTCGCAGCTGAGCGTCAACAACGCCCCAGCCCCTGATCCCCGTTCCAGCCCCTGATGGTTCCCAGACTTGTTCAGGGATATTCAGGGGCCTGCTCGGGGACGTACCGGCGACTGGGATCCCCGTTCCAGCCCCTGATTCATTCAGGGGCCTGCTTTGGGGGCGCACCGAGGGCGAGCGGGGAAGGGAACGGGTCCCCGAATAAATCGGGGACTGGGAGGGGGAGGTTAAGGGGCCTGCTCCTTTTGGCGGCGCGTGGGAGCCCGAGCGGGTCCCCGAATAAATCGGGGACTGGGATCCCCGTTCCAGCCCCTGATTCATTCAGGGGCCTGCTCGGGGTGCGTGGGAGCCCGAGCGGGTCCCCGATTAAATCGGGGACTGGAATCCCCGTTCCAGCCCCTGATTCATTCAGGGGCCTGCTTGGGGGGCGCACCGAGGGCGAGCGGGGAAGGGAGCGGGTCCCCGAATGAATCGGGGACTGGGAAGGGGAAGGTTCAGGGGCTTGCTTTGAGGTGCGTGGGAGCCCGAACGGGTCCCCGAATAAATCGGGGACTGGGGACTCGACACGCAAAAGGGGCGGGGCCTTTCGGCCCCGCCCCTCGACGAGTCTTCCGACTCAGTCAAGCTCTACGCCCGACTGCGCACCCGACGGATGCCGAGGGCGGCGATGGCGGCCGCGCCCAGGGCGATCAGCAGGCCGATCAGGCCGGCTGAGATGCCGCTGGTGCTGCCGGCGAGTCCGCCGCTACCGCCTGCGGGGTAGCCGACGTCGTCGCCTTCCATGCTGTCGTCGTCCTCCATCATGCTGTCGTCTTCTTCGTCCAGCATGGAGTCGTCGTCTTCCATCATCTCGTCGCCGTCTTCGCCCATCATCGAGTCGTCGTCGCCCTCGTCCATCATCGCGACGGTGAGGGTGACCGATGACTGGCCGGCGCCGGTCGCGGTGATGTCCGCTTCCGCGTGCTCGCCGTTGACGGTGAACTCGATCTCGTCCGCCATGTCGCGGTCGACATCGATGTACCACGTGCCGTCGTCGCCGACGGTCGCCGTGCCGACGGTGTCGTGGTGGTCGCCGTGCTCGACGACTGCGGCAATCTCGTCGCCAGGGTTGGCGCCGTGACCGTAGAAGCGGTGCGGCGGTTCCTGCTGCGCCGAGGCGAAGCTCAGGGTGGCCGCGGCCACCGCCAGGCCAAGCACAACGGCGGCGATCCTCGACATCATTCCCATTCGTTTCATTTCAGCGTCCTTTCAATGGTCGCTGCACGTCAGCGTGGGTGCTCCCCGGGCGGGCGTGCAGCCGCCCGGGGAGACGCACTAGCGCTTGCTAGTTGCTGATGTAGAGGATGTCGTTCGTCTGAACCGTGAAGTTCATCGAACCCGGCACCATCGCGCCGTCAACCATCGAGTAGCGGACCCAGGCGGTGCCGTTCCACAGGTGGATGGCGCTCGCGCCGCGGCCGCTGACCAGGCCGAAGAGCTCGGAGGCCGAGCTGTCCACGCCGCAGGTGTAGGTCGAGAATCCGGTGTTCGAGCTCAGGCAGTCAAGGCTGACAACCTCAGGCTCTTCCTCTTCGGCCGGGGCTGCGCCAGCGGTGCTAGCCAGCACGACCGTTGCGGACTTGCCGTCGGCCACCGCGCTGATGATGCCAGGACCGGAGGTAGCGATGACGTAGAGAGCCTTCGCTTCGCCGCCCTTGGTCTTGACGACGCCGGTGCCGCCCGTGCGGTTGGCAACCGGCACGCCGGCGTTGCTGCCGGTGGCGGTGAAGGTGACCTCAGTGCCGTCAGCAACAGCGTTGCCATCGGCGTCGGTCAGCGTTGCGGTGACGGTCACCGTCTGACCGATCATCGAGGGAGCCATATCGTCAGCCGCCAGCGAAATGCTGTCGGTCACGCCGGCAACCGTGAACTCAGCCGAGTCCGTCTTCGTGCCGTCTCTGGCCTCAACCGTGTACGTGCCAGACGCCAGGGGCTTAGCCGCCGTCACGCCATCGGCGACGCGAATGGTGACCGTGTTTGTTACCCCGCTGACGCTCTGCGACACAACGATTTTGTTGCTCTCGACCAGCACGCCCTTCGGATCCTTGATCGTGATCGTGGCGCTATCGGTTGGCACCACTGCGTTGCCGGCCTTGTCAGCAGCCGTCAGTTTCAGAGCGATATCATCTCGCCCGTCGGTGTCTTTGTCATCGTCTTCCTTCCCGTCCGTGTCCCGGTCCTTGAACTGGTTGAGCAACGTCTCAGTCGCGTCGCTCAGGGAGATCGTGGCGGCCGGACCCGCGAAGGTCAGGGTGACCGTGTTGGAGCGTGCGATACCGTCAGCGCCGATCGCGGTGACTGCAACCTCCACGGTTCCCGCTGTGGCCTTGGTCACAACGAAATTCGTGGAGTTAGTCGCAGCTTCGCCCGTGAGGGAGATCGAGTCAGCAGTCTTCGTACCAGATGTGTCGGCTGTGGTTTCGGTCGCCGCAGCAGGGGTCGTCATGACTGTGATCGAGCCGCCGGGCGCAGAAATCGAGACCCCGGTGATGCCCGCGCTGTTCGCGGACTTGCCGAGAGAGTTCATTACCGCAGCGGACATGAAGATGTTGTTGCCAGCAGACTCGTTCGCAGTCTCGGGCGACGTGCCTGCGGACTCGCCGGTCCTTGCGTGCCGCTTTGCGATGGCCGGGACCTCTGGGATATTCGGGGTTACGGTGGTATCTGCGGCAACAAATGCGCGAACTCGAGTCCGGGCCAACGACAAGCTGACCGAGGAGATATTCGTTCCCGGGTCGCCGATAGTCAGCGTCTTTGTACCGACAACAACCTTCGGGTCTACGTCGGCAGTTCCATCGCCGTCAGAGTCGAATCCGACAATGCTCACCGACACATTGACCACGTAGTCGCCAGCCGGAGTTCCCCCGGGAGCGGAGACCGTGGCGGTCCGTGTGAGTGTGGTTGGGCTGTCGGAGAGGTCTGTCGGGCTTCCAGTGTCGTCAATTGCCACCACCAGGTTACCTGCACCACCGATGGTTACGGCTGTGACGTCACCTGTGGGACTGCCGACCAAGTTAGCGAATGTGACCTTGGCTTGTACGGTCACTTTGCCGCCGGCTTTGATGACTCCGTCAGTGTCGTCAGTGAATGACACTGCGACGGACGCCGTTGATGGCGAGGTCTGAGCTCCGACTGGAGCGAGGAGAGCGAACATGGCAGCCACCATGGCAAGCAGCGCTGCCAGTGCCACCAGGTTCGTGCGCTTTCGCGCAAGGGTTCCAATCATTTTCTGCCCTTTCTCTGGGCCGAATGGGCGGTTGGAGCCTGTTTCCAATCGCCTGAGGTCCGCGGGTGGAATCCGGGACCATCGTTCGGGTGAGGTCTGGCCGATGGCGCCTCCTGTTCATTTGCGGTGGAGCCTGCCCCCGATAGCCTCGGCAAGCAATGTCCGAGTCCTCGGGGTCTGCGCAAGCCCCGCCCGCGCATGGTGAGCCCCAGGGATCGAGTTTCCACGTGGTGATCATCGCGTATCGCACACCCCCCCCGCAAGCCTTCCCCCCCGCCCAGTCAACAAACATTACGTTGGCGAAACATTCGCCCCGCTCCCAGCCCCTGATTCATTCAGGGGCCTGCTCGGCTCCCCTGCGCCCCAAGCAGGCCCCTGAATAAATCAGGGGCTGGAAACTCCCTCTCTTACCCCCTCTCCCCCTGGGAGAGGGCCGGGGTGAGGGTCCGGCGGGCGAGCCCCGCAAGCGGTTGAGAGCCGCTGCGGCGCCAGGGGAAGAACAGTGCCCAGCTGATCTCCGTCGTTCCCCCTGCCCATTGGGCAATGTATCAACCGGAGGGCCCTCACCCTAACCCTCTCCCGCGGGGAGAGGGGATCAGTCTTGCGGCTTCTTCCCTGGGGGGCGGGGGGTTCCGGGTCAACTCTTCTCGGAGTTTGGCGATTTCTTCCTGCATCTCTTCCTTTGTGGCGAAGCGTCTCAGGATGCGCCTCATCGACTCTTCAAAGGCGAGTCGGTATCTCCGCGCAGCAGTGGGTTCGACACCGAACAGGACGAGATCCTGTTGCAGGCGGTCGA
Organism: Dehalococcoidia bacterium; assembly: GCA_965204335.1. Taxonomy (GTDB): domain Bacteria; phylum Chloroflexota; class Dehalococcoidia; order Bin125; family Bin125; genus Bin125. The sequence goes on from OZ241982.1 coordinate 3,066,387, forward strand.
AGCTGCGGTCCAGGACTTGCTCGACTTCAGGGCTGAACATGCGTCGCCCTAGCGCACCAGGGCGTAGATCACGGCGCCGAGCAGGGCGGCGATCAGTCCCGATTGCACGGCGAAGATGCGCCAGGTGATCTGGTTGGCTTGATGGAGTCTGCTGTCGATGTCCTGCCGGAGGTTGTCGATCTCACGACGCACATCCTCGCGCAAGTTGGCGATTTCGCGGATCACGTCCTCGCGCAGATGCCCGAAGTCTTCGCGCAGGTTGGCGATGTCGCGGCGCGTGTCCTCGCGCAGGTTGCGCACGTCTTCCTTGTCGGCGACGTCGGCAAAGCGCTCTTCGAACGCTTGCCCGATCTGTTGTGCCACTTCGGCCGGCACGCCGGCTTGTTCCAGTCCGCGTTCCAGGTCTCGAGAGGCGGTAACCATCGGCGACTCCTCGTTGGCTTGGGCTCAGGATAGCGCGATGGGGTGGAGAGAACCCTCACCCTAACCCTCTCCCTCGGGGAGAGGGGATCAGAAAGCTCCCAGCCCCTGATTTATTCAGGGGCCTGCTCCGTTCGGCCCAACGAGCCCGAGCAGGTCCCCGAATAAATCGGGGACTGGGATCCGGGTCCAGCCCCTGATTTATTCAGGGGCCTGCTCCGTTCGGCTCAACGAACCCGAGCGGGTCCCCGAATAAATCGGGGACTGGGAACTCCCCCTTCTTACTCCCTCTCCCCCTGGGAGAGGGCCGGGGTGAGGGTCCGGCTGAGGCGCCCCCGCTATCCTCCCAACATTCGGAAAGGCGGAGCAACATGGGCAGCCTCGATGGCAAGACCGCGGTCGTCACCGGCGGGGGACGCGGCATTGGGCGGGCGATTGCGCTGGAGATGGCGCGCTGGGGGGCGAACATCGTCGTCTCCTCGCGGACGCAGGCGCAGTTGGACTCCGTCGTCGCCGAGGTCGAGGCGATTGGCACGCGCGGGCTGGCCGTGATTGCCGATGCGCTCGACCGCGACCAGTCGAAGGAGCCGGTTCGTCGGGCGGTGGCCGAGTTCGGGGCGTGCGACATCCTCGTCAACAATGTGGGCGGCGGCGCGCCGCTGCGGGGGTCGCAGGAGGCGTTCACTCACGACGATGACGTGTTCGAGGCCAATCTCGCCCTCAACCTGACGTCGGCGTACTGGACCACCCGCGAAGCGCTGCCGCACATGCGCGACGCCGGCTACGGGCGCATCCTGACCATCGGGTCGGGCTACGCCAAGCGCTCGGGCGGCGCGCTCGCCTACTCGACGGCGAAGCACGGGTTGATCGGCTTCACCCGCGCCCTCGCCCACGACGTCGCCGCGCACGGCATCACGGTCAACTGCCTCTGCCCCGGCTGGACGAATACGGCGCTCGTCGATTGGGAAGCCATGGGCAGGGCGGCCGGCATCACGGCCGAGGAAGCCCACGCCATGCGGGCGGCTGAAAACCTGCAGAATCGAGTGTTGGAGCCGGAGGAGCTGGGTCCGATGGCCGCCCTGTTGGCAGCGCCGGAGTCGGCGGGGATCACGGGCCAGGTGATTTCGGTCGACGGCGGCTACAAGGTGTGAGGGGAGAACCCTCACCCTAACCCTCTCCCTCGGGGAGAGGGGATCGGAAGATTCCCAGCCCCTGATTTATTCAGGGGCCTGCTCCGTTCGGCGCCCGAACCCGAGCGGGTCCCCGAATAAATCGGGGACTGGGATCCTCCCCCTCTGACTCCCTCTCCCCCTGGGAGAGGGCTGGGGTGAGGGTTCCCCACCACCCAATACCATGATCTCGCACCGGAAAGAGGCCGATATGTCCTACCAAGATCTCACCCTCCACATCGAGAACAGCGTCGCCGTCGTCACCCTGAACCGTCCTGAGAAGATGAACGCGATGGGGCCCCGGCTCGTGTTTGAGCTGTTGGAGGTGCTGGAGTCGACCCGGCACGACGACGGGGTCAAGGCGATGGTGATCACGGGGGCCGGTCGCGGGTTCTGCGCGGGGGCGGACGTGTCGGGCGGGGCGGCGATGCGGCAGTTGTCGGACGAGCTGGACGAGGCGAGCGGGTATCGGCGGCACAAGGAGGCGCCGATCGGGCACTACGGGGTGCTGTTCTCGACGCTGAACGATTATCCGAAGCCGATCGTGGCGGCGGTCAACGGCGCGGCGGCGGGCGCGGGCATGTCGCTGGCGCTGGCCTGCGATATCCGCCTGGCCTCGACCAACGCGCGCTTCATCTCGGCGTTCGTGCATCGCGCGATCACGCCGGACACGGGCAGCACCTACTACCTCCCGCAGATGATGGGCAAGGGCCGCGCGCTCGAGTTCATGTACACGGGCGAGCCGCTCAGCGCGTCGGACGCGGAGCGCTACGGTCTGACCAACCGCACGCTGGACCCGGAGTCGCTGGTCGAGGAGGCGATCGCGCTGGCCGAGAAGATCGCGCGCGGCCCGTCGCTCGCCATCGAGCTGACCAAGCGCCTCGTCAACAACCAGGCCCACAACTTCGACATGCAGGTCGAGCGCGAAGCCTGGGGCCTCGGCGTCACCGGCGACTCCGAGGATCGGCAGGAAGGCATCGACAGCTTCCTGCAGAAGCGCCCCGCCCAGTTCCGGGGCCGGTAAACCCTCTCCCCCCGCGCGAGCGGCAGTTCCCTCTCCCCCCGCTTGCGCGGGGGGAGATGTCCCGTAGGGACAGAGGGGGGCACTCCCAACGTCGCGCGAGCATGCCCCCCTCTGCCTTACGGCATCTCCCCCCGCCTGGCGGCGGGGGGAGAGATGGGAAGCGCCAATGTCGCCAGTAAGATCGGGCAAGCGCGGGTTAGCGGCCCGCGCCGGACGATCGTTGGCGGCCACTGGTCCCCCACACACAACGAGCGCCTGCCCTGACTAGATTGTATGCGGGCCTGCGGAGCCCCCCTCTGCCTTCGGCATCTCCCCCCGCCTGGCGGCGGGGGGAGAGAGTATCGGAAAGGAACGACAGATGGTCACGATCACCGATCTCAAGATCGACGTCTTCAACTGGGAAACGCCGAACTGGCGCGTCGGATCGGGGATGCGGTTCGGCGGCAAGAACCAGCTCTCAGTGCTCAGCATCGAGACCGACGCCGGCGTTGTCGGCAACGCCTTCCTCTCGCGCCCGCAGCATCACGCGCAGGTGCTGATCGACGTGCTCAAGCCGCGCGTCATGGGCAGGAATCCGCAGGACATCGGCCGCATCTGGGCCGACTGCTACAAGCAGAACCGCGCCGTCTCGACGGCGGCGATCGGGGCGATCGACATCGCGCTCTGGGACATCAACGGCAAGCTCGCCGGCCAGCCGATCCACCGGCTGCTCGGCACATGCAAGGACGAGGTGCCGATCTACTCCTCAACCGCGTGGTGGGAGTCGCCCGAGGAATACGTCCAGGAAGCGCTCGAGTTCCAGGCCGACGGCTGGATCGCGCACAAGCTCCACCCGCACGGCGAACCGAAGGCCGACATCAAGATCTGCCAGGCCGTCCGCGAAGCGGTCGGCGACGAGATGATTCTGATGCTCGACAGCATGTGGTCCTACCAGTACGAGGACGCCGTCCGGGTCGGGCGGGCAATCGAGGATCTCGATTTCTACTGGTACGAGGACCCGCTGGTCGAGGAGGACCTCTACAGCTACGTCAAGCTGCACCAGAAGCTCGACATCCCGATCATGTCGACCGAGTACGCGCCCGGCCGCTACTACGGCATGACCCAGTGGATCACCCAGTACGCGACCGACATCCTGCGCGGCGACGTCGCCGTGACCGGCGGGATCACGCCGCTCGTCCGCCTCTGCCATCTGGCCGAGGGCTTCCAGATGAAGTGCGAGATCCACCACGGCGGCAACAGCCTCAACAACGTCGCCAATCTGCACGTCACGATGGCCGTCCCCAACTGCGAGTTCTTTGAGTACTTCCCCAGCACCGGCGGCTTCCTCTACGGCCTGGTCGAAGACATCGACATGTCCGGAGGCACCGTCGCAGCCCCGACCAATCCCGGCCTGGGCTTCGAGATCGATTGGGAACTGGTCAAGAACCAGCACATCGCAACGCTGGAGTAGGTGGCTGGAGCAGGCCGGCGGGCGTCAGTCGTAGACAATCACACCGCGACCGTCCTCGCCCCGCTCCAGCGCCGCGAACGCCTCGTTGATCTCGTCCAGCGCGTACTTGCGCTGAACGATGTGGTCGACCTCGATCCGGCCATTGACGTAGGCGTCGACGAGTACCTCGAACGTGCGGTGCGGCGAGGCTGAGCCGTAGTAGGAGCCGACCATCGTCTTCTGCTTGCGCACCATGTCGACGAGGTCGAACGAGCCCACCGTTTCGGTCGGCGCCAGACCGACGATCACGCCGGTGCCGCCCTTGCCCAGCGACTCGAAAACCTGGTTGGCCGTGACGTCGGAACCGAACGTGTCGAAGGCAAAATCGACGCCGCCGTTGGAGAGTTCCACCACGGCCGCAGCGGCGTTGACGTTGCGCGCGTTGACGGTGTCCGTCGCCCCGAAGCGACGCGCGAACTCCAGTTTGTGGTCGTGAACGTCGACCGCGATGATCTTGCTCGCATTGAGCATCCTCGCGCCCTGGATCGCGTTCAATCCCACCCCGCCGGCGCCGATCACGGCGACCGTCATCCCGGCCCGCGCCGTCGGCTGATTGATCACCGCCCCGACTCCGGTCGTGACCGAGCAACCGATCAGCGCCGCCACCTCCATCGGCACCGCATCGGGGATCGGGAAGCAGGCCTGCTGCGCGGTGACGACGTGCTCGCCGAACACGCCGAGCTTGCCCATCTGGTAGATCTCACGGCCGGCGTCGTCGTGCAGACGCACCGTGCCGTCGAGCAGCCGCGAGCCGGTCGCCTGGTGCAGATCGCAGAGCTGCGGTTGACCGCGCCTGCAGGTCGGGCACTGCCCGCACGGCGTCACAAACGAGAGAATGCAACGGTCGCCCGGCTTGAGACTCGTCACACCCGGACCGACCTCCTCGATCGTGCCCGCGCCTTCATGTCCGAGCACCGAGGGCAGCGGGAATGCGGCCGTGCCTTCCATGATGTGATGATCCGACGCACAGATTCCCGCCGCGCCCATCCTGACCCGAACCTCGCCATGTTGCGGCTCGTCCTGGACCAGGTCCTTGATCATCAGCGGAGTGTGTGGAGCCTCAAGTACGGCAGCACGCATCGCAGTCCCTCCCAGAGCTTGTAACTCGGGCAAGGGTAACGCAGTCGAGCGGTCCTCAAGTCACCGAAATCGGGTGCGGCAACGGCTGATTGAACAGGTAACCCTTCTGATTGAACGGGACTGAATCCGGTTGCGTATTGCCCTCGCTATCCGTCGCCCGCGTCATGATCGTGTGTTCGCCCACGAGCGCCTCCCACTCGAAGTGAAACCGCGCCCAGCCGTAGTCCACCTGGCGTCCCAGCAACCTTGCCCGATGCCACGTATCACCCCCGTCGTCGCTCCACTCCACCGAAGCGATCTCGCCATGCGGCGAGTGCGCAAATCCCGCCAACCGATGCCGATTCGCACTCAAACGCGCCGGCCAGGGCAGCGCCAGCGCGCTCTTGATCGACTGCACCGTGACGACCCGGCCCTCCGCCTCGCCCTCCGCTTCGTAGTCATCACCGATCAGCACGTAGGAGGTCGTGTTGTTGCGCGTCCACTGCGGCTCGCTGGACACAACGATCCGTCCCAGCCACTTGATCTGCGACGATCCGACCCAGCCGGGCGCGATCGCCCGCAGCGGAAATCCGTGGTCTGTCGGTAGCGGCTGGCCGTTCATCCGGTGCGCGAGCAGGGTGTCCGGGTGCGTCGCCTTCTGAATCGGCATCACGCGCCGAAATCCGCCCTCCGGCGACCCCGGATCCAGCCCGATCAGCAGCACGCTGACGGCTGATTCCCGGACCCCGGCCAGGGTCAGAACGTCCGCCAGTGAGACGCCGGCCCACTCGGCGTTTCCAATCGCACCTCGGCCCCACTGAGTGCCCCTCGCCGGCCTCCCCTGCAACAGATCGAACATCACGCGATGGTTGCCGGCGCACTCCAGGTACGAAGTCATCGTGCGCTGCGGCAAGCGCAGGATGTCGCTGAAGTTCAACGTCATCGGGCCGTCGACGGCGTCGCCCTCGACCGTCAGCGACCAGCCTTCGAGATCGAGCTTGACGCTGCGGGAATTGTTCCGCACAAAGAACCGGTCGATCGAAGTCGTTCCTTCAGTCAACAACTCAAGACGAGCCTCCAGTCCGGCCTGGCCGTGATCGATGAACGGCGTCGGATCCTTGAAGACCAGCGGACGTTCGGCGGTCGAGGACGGCGGTGCGTCGTCTCCTGACGACTCCGGTATCTCGTCGCCGCAGGCCGCCAGCACGGCCGCAGTTCCTCCCGCCAGGAGCAGCGTCAGGAACCTTCGACGGCTCAGGCCGCGGCCGCCGGCCAACCGCCATAGCGGATCGTCATTCGCAGATACCGTCTCACGACCCACGTTCCGCACCTCCAACGTCGCCGATTGCAGGCAGCATATGAAGCGGGGATCGTTAGCCTGCATCGCGACGGCAGGGAAGGGGATCCAACATGCAACGCGCCGATTTCGAAGCCATCACACGAGCTGCAGGCGTCGAGCCGAGAGAGTCTGACATCCGGTTCGTCGGCGACGGCGATCCGATCTATCCGTCGCCGCTGCGTCTGGCCACAGGAACGGCGTCGATCCTGGGCAACATCGCCGGCGTGGTCGACGACATCCGCTGCCGGCAGACCGGCCAGCGCATGTCGGCGCAGATTCACATGGGACAGGCCGCAGTGGGCATCTCCTCGATGTGGGTGCTCAAGATCGACGGTCAGAATGCGCTGGAGTCGATGCCCGACTCCATGGCGCCCGGACAGGGCATCTTCCCGACCCGCGACGGTCGCTATCTCTACCTGCTGAGCGGATTCCCGCACATCGCCGAACGAACCCTGGAAGTCCTCGGCTGCACGTTTGACAACATTGCCGAGCACGTCGCCGCGCACGACGCGGACGAGATGGAGGCCCAACTGACTGCAGCGCAACTTCCCGGCGTCGTGGTCAAGTCGCCGGACGAGTGGAACGCGCACCCGCAAGGCAAGCTGCTGGCCGACTCGCCCGCCGTGATCATCGAACGGATCGGTGATGCGCCTCCGACCCCAATCCCCGGCGGCGAGCTGCCGCTCAACGGCGTCCGCGTCATCGACAACACGAAGGTGCTCGCCGGACCCACCATCTCCCGCACGCTCGCGGCCTTCGGCGCGGATGTGCTGCACATCGGCGCGCCCGATGTCGCCGACCTGCAGGCCGCGCAGGCCGATACCGGACACGGCAAACGCCGCGCCCACGTCGATTTCGACACCCCGGACGGGCGCGAGACGCTCTGGAATCTGCTTGAGGATGCGGACATCTTCAGCCAGTCCTACCGGGCCAAATCACTCGCGCGCCGGGGACTCAGTCCGGAAGCCCTGGCCGAGCGTCGCCCCGGAATCATCTACATCTCCGAGAACGCCTACGGGCAGTTCGGTCCCTGGCAGGAGCGCCGAGGCTTCGACGGCAACGTCCAGGCCGCATCCGGGATTCATCATGTCCAACAGAAGGACTTAACCAGCATGATGGGCGTCGGCCCCGCCATCGCCCTGAACGACTACGGCACCGGCTACTGGGGCGCCTACGGAGCCCTCGAAGCCTTGCGTCGCCGAGCGGTCGAAGGCGGAAGCTGGCACGTCAGGGTCGCCCTCGGCCAGACCGCCGCCTGGTTCCTGAGGCTGGGCACGCCTCACCAGATAGAGGACGCCGATCCCAACGAGGGCTACCGCCTGGCCGACCAGTACAGCGAAGAAGTCGACTCCGACTACGGAACCCTGACCCGCCTCAGCTTCCCCATCCAGTTCAGCGACATCACCCCAAAGTGGGGCCGGACGGCGAAGCCGGGATCTCATGAGGCGGTGTGGTTATAGAGATTCGACATCCTCCCATTTGTGCTTCAGGATCTCAATCGTGTCCAGCCACGCCCTCTTCCTGGGCCGGATCGACACGCCGCGGGCGTAATACATACCCGTCTCCCATATCGCTTTGCTGCGCGGAACCGAATGAAGCCACTCGATCCCTACAAACCACTCCTCATGACCCTCCTCGAACACTTTCTTTGCCTCGAGTTTGACATCCTGTATGGATCGTTCGGTACCATTTGGACGAACAGTAAACTCGTCTTTGCCCCTCGCTTCGGAATGCACCTCGCCATACCCTACGTACCCGCGACCCGACACATAGGCCCAGATTCTGTCGCCCTCCCTCAGTCTCTTCATAGCATCTTCAAATCTCTTCGCACCACCGGCACTGACAAATCCCAATCGCTTGGCGTCGCTCCAGCTCCGATACTCACACTCTCCCACGTTGACGAAATACTCGCCATTCCAATCGACATCGCTGTCGGATGTATCGTCAGAGTCGCGAGAGGGGCGCACGTTCTCGCCGAGCCACGCACGGATAATGTACTGCCTTCCTGAGTCGACGAACGCCTGGAAGAGCGCCACGTTGATATCAATGTTATGTGCGTCGCGCAGGTACTCGACAATACGTTCAGTAGCAGGGTCGAGCACACTTGCAGCAATCAACATTCTATGGGCTGCATTATAGTTTTCCGGTTCACTCCTAAACTTGTCGTTCATCGCTTCGGCTAGCGACTTTGGTGCCGATGCTGTGCCATACGTGTTCTGGAACTCAGCGAAGATGGTCTCGATGCGAGCTGCCGTCAGCTGGTGAACCCAGGATCCATAATCAAGTACTTGCGCAACACTATCCCTAGGAGTCTTGTCTCGCTTAAGCTCGATGGCTACCAGGTCCCCATTCTCGTCGATGGCAAGCAAGTCGATCTTCTTGCCATAGCTGGTGAGAACCTGGCGCCCAATGACCATTAGTTGGTCGTCGAGTATCGACACATCATCCGATATGGCGTCTTCTAATCGTTCCTCCAGGTCGATGCCTGCAAGCTCCATGCGTTTCGCACCTTCGTCGATCCGCCAAACACCAACCTCGATTGCCATCTCATTCCTCCCCTTTCTTCCAGTCGGACCGCTTACCGCATCGCCACATCAGGGTCCGTCGGACGGGGGATGTCGTACCACGGCTGGTCGCAGAACTCCAGGTCGTCCTCTGTCAGCTCAACTTCCGAGTACCTCAGCGAATCCTCGATCTGCTCCGCCCTCGATGCCCCCACAATCGCCGACGTGATCCCGTCCTGCGCCAGCACCCAGGCGATAGCGGCGTGGGTGATGCTCATGTCGCGCTCGGCGAAGTAGCGTTGCAGCCGGGCGACCTGCTCGAACTGGATCTCGTCCCAGTAACGGGCGCGGTAGCGCGGGCCGGCGTTGCCCAGCGTGAAGCGCGTGTCCTCGCGCAGGTCCTCGGTGTTGGCGTACTTGCCGGTCAGGAAGCCGCCGGCCAGCGGGTTGTAGGCGATGATCCCCACGCCCTGGTCAAGGCAGAGCGGGAGCAGGTCCGATTCGATGTCGCGCCAGAGGATGTTGTAGCGCGGCTGGTCGCAGTCGAATCGGGCAATCCCCGCCTTGTCAGACGCGCCCAACGCCAGCGCCAGTTGCCAGGCGCGATAGTTCGAGGCGCCCACGTAGCGCACCTTGCCCCAGCGCACGAGGTCGTCCAGCGCCTGCATCGTCTCCTCGATCGGCGTGCGCGGATCGGGCCCGTGCAGCTGGTAAAGGTCGATGTAGTCCGTCCCCAGCCGGCGCAGCGACTCGTCCACGGCCGAGAGGATGTGTTGGCGCGACGTTCCGCGCTGGTTCGGCGCCGGACCCATCGGCGCTGAACACTTCGTCGCCAGCACGACCTGATCGCGCGGTCGGCCGGCCAGCCAGCGGCCGACGATCGATTCGGTCGTGCCCGCCTCATTCGTGCCAAGCGGGTACACGTTGGCCGTGTCGAGGAAGTTCACACCGCCGTCGAAGGCGGCATCCATGATCTTGAATGCATCCTCAGCCTCCGTCTGGAAGCCAAACGTCATCGTGCCCAGGCAAATCTCCGAGACGCGGAGGCCGGTCCGGCCCATTTGTCGGAATTTCATACTGTTGCTCCTATACTGTTCGTCGCGCTTAGCGGAACTGTGCGATGACTTCGTCGTCCAGACGCTGGAAGTACTCCGGATCGTTGTCGCCTCTCCGACCGAACATGATCTCATCGATGCCGTAGTCGATGAACTCGCCGATTCGTTGCACGATCTTGTCGGCGGTTCCGTTCAACGTGCCGGGACCGATCCGTTCCTCCCAGGCCGTCGCCTCAGCCTCGTCTTCGGTTAGAAGACACGGCATCAGCGCCGTGATCTTGATTTCCGACGGATCCCGGCCGATGTCCTCGCAGTGCGCGTGCAGAATATCGACCTTCTCCTTGAGCAACTCCACCGACATCCCGCGACCGGCCCAGCCGTCGAGGTTCATGATGTCACCGTACAACGCGAGCGTCCTTAGCGTTCGCTTTGGACCGGTCCCGCCGACCAGGATCGGGATCGGATGGTTGTAACTTCCCGGCGAAAGCGGCGCGTCGTCGAGCGAGTAGTACTGCCCCGTAAACGTCACGCGCGCGCCGTCGTTATGGATAATGTTGCGCAGCATCTTGCACGCTTCCTCGAAGCGATCCTGACGCTCCTTCATACTGGGAAAATCCCAACCGTAGGCCTGGTGCTCGCGCAGGAACCACGAGGCCCCAATCCCGAGCGTGAAGCGTCCGTGCGAGATGTGATCGACCGAGCCCGCGATCTTCGCGACCAGTCCCGGATTTCGGTACGTGTTGCCCAGCACCAGGTGGCCAATCCGCAACGTCTCGGTCGCCACCCCGACCGCCGCCGCCAACGAGAAGGCCTCGAACGCCTCGCGGCCCTCAACCTCCTTGCCCCGGTTGGGCGGGACGAAATGGTCGGCGAACCAGATCGAGTCGTAACGTCCCGCATCCATCGTCTGCGCGACCGAACGAATTTGGTCCCACGATGTCAGGTACGCCGACACCTGCGCTCCAAACTGCACGTCTGCCATGCTCGCTCCTCGTCTGCGAAATCGGATTCGCGAGTCAGTCTACGGCGGACCGGGCATGTAGCCGCCGGTGCTACTCTGACCGCTGGCGCTCACCGGTCGCGCCTCAACTGGACTCAGGAGCGGACTGCACCATGCGCGTACTCGTGATGCCCGGACTCACCTTGCCCGAAGTCTCCGAGGCGCAGTTGGAGGCGATCCGCGCCGCCGCCGGACCGGAAGCCGAGGTCGTCGTCGCCAACAACCGCGAAGACGCGATGGAAATGATCGCCGACGCCGAAGTCCTGCTCGGCTATCTCACGCCCGAGCTGTTCGCCGAGGCCAGGCAGCTCAAGTGGGTCCACGCGACCGCTTCCGGCGTGGACGGCTACCTGTTCGACGAGTTCAAGAACGCCAACATTCCCCTGACTGGCGAAAAGGGCCTCGTCGGACCGCACCTCGCCGACCACGCCTTCGCGCTACTCCTGGCCCTGGCCCGCTCGCTCAAGCCGGCGATGACGCTCAAAGGCGAAGCCTGGGGCGGACGCGTCCCCATGCGCCGCGCCGCCTTCGAACTCTCCGGCCTGACCATGGGCATCGTCGGATTCGGCGGCACCGGACGCGCGATCTCCGAGCGCGCCAACGGCTTCGGCATGAACGTCCGCGCCGTCGACGCGGTCGCCGTGCGCGGCACGCCGATCGTCCCCGTCGTGGGACACATGAACCAGCTCGACACGCTGCTGGAGAAGTCCGACGTCGTCGCCGTCTGCACGCCGCTGACGGCGGACACCCGGCACCTGTTCAACGCCGAAACATTCGCCAACATGAAGCCCGGATCCGTGATCGTGAACGTCACGCGCGGCGAGATCATCGAGCTCGAAGCGCTGATCGACGCGGTCGAATCCGGCCAGTTGCGCGGGGCCGCGCTGGACGTCGTCGAAGGCGAGCCGCTGGACAAGGATCACCGCGTCTTCGAGATCGAGAACATCGTCATGACGCCGCACACCGCCGGAGCATCCCAGCTGCGAGCCGGACGCAATCTGGAGCGCTTCTGCGAAAACCTGCGCCGCTACCGGGGCGGCCGAGAACTCGTCGGCGAAGTCGACAAGCAGGCGGGCTTCTAATCGATTCCTCATCAACACCTGACCTGACTGCCGAACTCGAAGCCGCTCAGGAAGCCGCCCGACGCGGCGGCGAGATCCTGCAGCGATACCAGCAGTCGGGCGCCCGCTACGGCTGGAAGCAGAGCAGCGACCGTCAGCCCTGGAGCGGGCGCGGATTCAGCTACGAGGTCGTCTCGGAGGCCGACGTCGAGGTCGACGCGGCGCTCCGCGAGACCCTGCTCGGCGCGTTCCCCGAGGACGCCTGGCTCTCCGAAGAGGCTCACGACGACCGCGAGCGGCTGCTGCACCGCCGGGTCTGGATCGTGGACCCGCTCGACGGCACCCGCGAGTTCCTGCAGGGCGTCCCGGAGTATGCGGTTTCAATCGCGCTGGCGCTCAACGGCGAGCCGGTCCTGGGCGTGGTCTACAACCCGGCGGCCGATGAGATGTACGCGGCGCGGGCCGATGCCGAGGATGAACAATTCCGGCTCGAAGCGGCCGGCGCTCTGACCGAGAGCTACATGCTGGTGGGGCGGGGCGAGTGGCATTACGGCGACCTGCCGCCGGTCCCGGACGGGACAAAGGTGATGCCGGTCGGCTCAATCGCCTACCGCATGGCCCTGCTCGCGACGGGCCGGGGTTGTCTCGTCTTCACGCCCGGCCGGCGCAGCGAGTGGGATCTCGCCGCCGGCGCGGCGCTGCTCGGCGCGGCCGGCGCCACCGTCACCGATATCGAGGGCCAGCCGCTGCAGTTCAACCAGGCGGACCCGTCGGTCAGGGGCCTGATCGCCGCCCGGCCGAACATCCACGGCGAGGCTCGGCGGATGTGGCAAAACTCGGGCTGGCGCATCCACTAGCCCGAGGAGTACAGCTCCAGCTCCCCGCGTTGGAGGTCGTCGCCGACCAGTTTGAGAATCCTCTCCAACTGATCGAAATCCCATTCGCCCACGAATGAGATGGCAGAGCCTTCGGCTCCGGCGCGGCCGGTGCGGCCGACGCGGTGGACGTAGTCCTCCGCCGTCTGCGGGAGGTCGAAGTTGACCACGTGCTGGACGTCGGGAATGTCGAGCCCGCGCGCGGCCACGTCCGTGGCGATCAGGAACTGCAGCTCGCCCGAACGGAACTGGCCCATGACCCGATCTCGCTTGCGTTGGTCGCGGTCTCCGTGGATCGCATCAGCGTTGAGCCCGCGATCCAGCAGTCGCCGCACGAGCCGGTCGACGGTCACCTTCATGTTGCAGAACACCAGCGTGCGGCCCGACAACTCCGGCAGGAGCTCTTCGACCGCCCGAATCTTGTCTCGGTCGGCGACCTCGTAGTAGCGCTGCTCGATGCCTTCGGCGGTTGCGACCTCTGGCGCGATATGGACGTGTTCCGGCTCGTGCATGAACTGGTGGATCAGGGACTTGATCGGCGTCGGAATCGTGGCCGAGAAGAGCGCCGTCTGGCGATCGTCCGGGCTGCGGCGCAGGATTCGGCGCATGTCGGGGTAGAAGCCGATGTCGAGCATCCGGTCGGCTTCATCGAGCACGGCCATCCGCACCCGGTTGAGGCGCAGTGTGCGCCGCTCCAGGTGGTCGATGATCCGGCCCGGCGTACCGACCACGATCTGCGGCCGCCGCTCCAGGTTGGCGAAATCGTCCGACAACCGCCGTCCGCCCATCAGCACGGTCGCCTCGAGCCCGCCGGCGCGAGCAAAGAAGTCGAGCACCGATCCGACCTGCTGGGCCAGCTCGCGCGTCGGCGTGAGCACGATCGCCTGGCACTCGCCCAGGTCGGGATCGCAGATCTCGACGGCCGGCAATCCGAATGCGACCGTCTTGCCGGTACCCGTCTGGGCCTGTCCGACGACGTCGTGCCCGTCGAGCAGCAGCGGGATTGACTGTTCCTGGATCGGCGTCGGTTCCTCGAACTTGAGCGCGGTCAGGGCCGAGAGCATCCGCTCCGACAAGCCCAGCCCCGAGAACGCAGACGGCCAGTCCTCGGGCGCAACACGGTCCAGCTCATCCAACGCCGGCAGCTTGTAACCGCCCGAGAGCAACGCCTTCTGCGTCGCGTTCTGCCTCGCACTCTGCCTTGAGTTCCGGGGGGCCGGCGGACCGCCTCCGCCCGTGCGTTGACGCCGGTTTCGTCTGCGCCGCCTCGGCGTGCGCCCCGACTCTGACTCGCGCGGCTCAGACGCGCCCGTCGTTGCCCGAGGTCCGGCTTCCTGGACCGGCGCGGTCGAGCGGGACTTGCGCTTCCGGCGGCGGCGGCGCGGACGGCCGTCGGGCGGCGCTGCGCCGTTGGCGGACGTGGGTCGTGCGGCTGGTGCTGGAGGCGGCGATGGCGGACTAGCCGGTTCGGCGCGTTCAGGTGCGGTCGTCTTGCCCATCAGGCGCCGAAAGATACTCAAACGGTCCACCACACTATGCGCATCCTGCGCAGATTTCCTCTGTTGTTATGTCCAGCGTATCAGCAGGGATCATTCGGCCGGCGACAGTGCCACCAGCGGGATCCGGCGGGCCGTCTTCTCTTGATATCCCACATAGGGAGAGTACATCGAGATCAGCCGATCCCAGACCGCTTCTCGCTCCTCGCCCTCCAGCTCCGACGCCACCATCTCTTCCGCGCCGCGCTTGGCCGACCAGATCCGGCACTTCGGCTCGGCTACGAGGTTCTTCCACCACTCGGGATGCTCGGAGTGTCCGCCGAACGAAGCCACGACGATCACCCGAGGCCCGTCGTCGAGATACAGAAGCAGCACCGGCCGCTCACGCCCCGACGACCGCCCGGTCGTCCACAGCCGAAGCGTCGGAGGGCCCTGCATCCGACCACGCATCAGCGTGAAGATCGGCTGCTGGAATCGCGTCAGGGCCTTGATCAGTTTCGGTCCCATGCGCACAGGCTAGCCGGTTCCGCCTGATCGCATTGCCTGACCGCATTGCCTGACCGCATTGTTGGTTGAAACACCACCGAAACAACCGACACATCTCGGAAATGTACGCGCAACCGAAATGAAATCTGACCGCAACTCCGGCGAAACCGCCGCAGGCCGGAGCCTCTATACGTTGCCTCCATACCGGAACTCGGGAAGGGAGGCTTTTGTGACAATCGCCCGCACGTTAGCCGGTAACGTCAGGACCCCGTCATTCTCCATTGGCGCGGTCCGAAAACCTGGACTGGGGTTGTTCCTCGGCATCCTCACCGGCCTGTTGGCCACCTTCGGCATCGCCTATGGGCAGACCGTCGAAGAAAATGCTGCGGCCCTCGCAGACATCATCCTCGCCGTCGACACGATCTGGTTCGTGATCGCCGGCGTCCTGGTGTTCTTCATGCAGGCCGGCTTCGGATTGCTCGAAGCCGGGTTCGTGCGTGTCAAGAACACCGCCAACATCCTGATGAAGAACGTGCTCGACGCCTCGCTCGGCGCGGTCGTCTGGTGGGCAGTCGGCTTCGGCTTCGCCTTCGGCGGCTCGCAGGGCGGATTCATCGGCGGCGACTCGTTCTTCCCCGCGCTCGGCGGACTGACCGAGACCGACGGCGTCTCCGAGGCGGCCGTCTTCTTCTTCCAGTGGGCCTTCGCCGCGACCGCCGCGACGATCGTCTCGGGCGCGCTGGCCGAGCGGACCAAGTTCTCGGCCTACCTCTTCTACACCGTGTTCGTGACCGGGATCATCTACCCGATCGTGATTCACTGGGGCTGGGGCGGCGGCTGGCTCGGCGACCGCGGCTTCATGGACTACGCCGGTTCGACCCTCGTCCACTCCGTCGGCGCATGGGCCGGACTGATGGGCGCCATCCTCGTCGGCCCGCGAATCGGCAAGTACGTCGGCTCTGAAATCCGCGCCATCCCCGGCCACAACATGACCCTCGCCACGCTGGGCATGTTCATCCTCTGGTTCGGCTGGTACGGATTCAACCCCGGCTCGACCCTGGGACTCTCCGGCGGACTCGCGACCGAGGCCGCCTGGATCGCCATCAACACCACCCTCTCCGCCGGCGCGGGCGCGATCGTCGCCGTGGCCGTCGCCAAGCTGCGCTACGGCAAGGCCGACCTCGGTCTGACGCTCAACGGCGCACTGGCCGGACTCGTCTCGATCACCGCCGGCTGCGGCTTCGTCGAGCCATGGGCCGCCCTGATCATCGGCGCCATCGGCGGCGCGCTGGTCGTCTTCTCGGTCGAGATGTTCGACAGGGTCAGGGTCGACGACCCGGTCGGCGCGATCTCCGTCCACGGCACCTGCGGCGTCTGGGGCACCCTCGCGGTTGGCCTGTTCGCGACCGCTGGCGCTGCCGAGGCCTGGGGCGCGCCCGGACACGGCCTGTTCATGGGCGGCGGCTTCCGCGCCCTGCTTGAGCAGCTGATTGGCGTCCTCGCCATCCTCGGCTGGGTCACCGTAACTGCCGGCATCCTCTTCTTCGTCATCAAGAACACCATCGGTCTCCGAGTCCCGGAGAACGAGGAACTCGCCGGACTCGACGTGCAGGAGCACGGCATCGGCGCATACCCCGAGTTCCCGACCGTCGCCCCCGGCGTCGCGGTGGAAGTCTCGGCGGGCGAGGAGCTGCCAGCAGCCGGCTCGGCGGCCGGCGGCGGTGGAGCTGCCGGCGGCGGCGACTGACCGAATCGCTAACTTCGCCGTATCGGGCGGCGGCTGCTCAGCCAGGCGCCGCCGCCCGCACCGGCTCCAGTCTCAGTTGGAAGGGACACGATCATGAAAATGGTGATCGCCATCATCCGCCCCGAACGACTCTCCGTCGTTCGCACGGCGCTCGAGGCCATCGGAATCGTCTCGATGACCATCTCGGAAGTCCGCGGACGCGGCGCTCAGAAGGGCGTCGTCCAGGAGTTCCGCGGCCAGCAGGTGCAGGTCGACTACCTGCCCAAGATCAAGATCGAAATCGTGATCAACACGACGCCGTTGGACGACGTGATTGACGCGATTGTCGAGAACGCGGCCAGCGGCCAGATCGGCGACGGCAAGATCTTCGTGCTGGACGTCCAGGACGCCGTCCGCGTGCGCACCCGTGAACGGGGACCGGCCGCCGTCTAGAGCCTGCCGCTTGCAAGTAGCAGGCAGGCGGTTGACCGACGGCCCATCCCCCTCCGCGGGGACCGGTTGGGGCGGGGGCAGCTCTACGGAGCAGCCCCCGCTTCATGCGTTTAACTGTGAGTAGTCGTGGATCGGGCGCAGGTCTACCCTGAGCCTTCTATGGCGCTGACGATTGAACTGCTGCCCGATCCGGCTGCCAACGAGGTCCGACTGACGCAGATGCTCGGCGAGCGGTCTTCGCCGCTTGAGCGGTTGAACATCCTCCACGGGTCTGCGCTCCAGCGTCTGTCGACGCAGCGCATGCTCGCCCGGGCGAACGGCGGTGCTCTCGCCGCTGTATACGGGTTCACACCCGTCGACCTTGCCCGCGCCGCCGCCCAGCTCGGCGACGCCCCCCCGCGCCGAGCCTGGCCGGACGGCGCCGACCTCACCGCTCTCAGCCGGATGCTCCACTCGATTCCGCTCGAACGACTCAACCCCGACGCGCCGGGGATTCCCGCCGCCATTCTGCGAACGCTCACCGACCTGCGCGAGGCCGCGCTCTCACCGGATGATCTGCCCGACGGCGACCTTAAGGACATCTTCGCCGCCTGGCTGGAGTTCGTCAGCGGCTGCGCCGACCGGTCATCCCACTACGAGGATGCGGTCGGCCCGTTGACTCCGACGAGCGCATTCAGCGAGGCGCTTGGCGGTGCGCCCTTGATCGTCTCCGGCATCTACGACCTGACCCGTATCCAGCGGCGGTTGCTCGCTCGAGTCTCCGAGTCGACGAGCGTTCGCATGCTGCTCGTTCTGCCCTCGGATGATCCGGCGTCACCCGCCGCGAAGACGATCGCCGCCCTCCGGCGAGAGCTCAACCCGAGAGTCACTCGTTCGACGATCGCGGCTCAGCCGTTGGCGCCGGACGACTACTTCAGCGTCGGCGATCCGACCGACGAAGCCGACGAGATCGCAGCGAGAATCCTGCAGCTCGGCCGGGACAACATCCCCGTTCACCGCGTCGCCGTGCTCCACCAGCAGGGAGCGGCGACAGACGACCGCATCTGCGCCGCGCTGGAGCGTGCCGGCGTTCCAGGCTGGCGGATCGCCGGGCGTCAACTCGGGCAGACGCCGATCGGCCACGCGGCCGGAACACTGGCGCAGGTCCTGCTCGATCCTGAGTCCGTCGAACGCGCTGCGCTGCTGGACTGGCTGTCGCATCGCGCCCTGCGGGACCGCATCGTCAGCGTCGATCGGCGCCTCGGAAGCTGGGAGCGAGTCGCGCTCGACGCGGGACTCGCCCGCGGGCTGCACTCCATGCGCGAACTCGTGGACCGCTCGCAGGACTCCAGCCCGACCGACGACACAGCCGACTTCGGCCTCATACTCGAAGACCTCAGCGAGCGCAGCCGGGAGCTGACCGAGGCGAGCTCATGGAGCGAAGCCGCCGGCGTCCTGCTCGACGCCTTCGACGACTACATCGCCGAAGAGCCAGAGGATCAGTCGGAGCAGCACTCGCTTCGATCAGCCGCGCGAGACATCCTCGATCAACTCGCGGCGCACGGCGCGCTGGACTCGCCCTGGTCGGCGCGAAGCGGGTTGACCGCCGTCAACCGCGCCATCGGCTCCCGGGTGGTTCGCGATCCACGCCGCCTGATCGGTGGAGTCAACGTCGGCGCGGCGACGGGTCCCGCTCGCGGCATCCGCTACCAGGCCATTTTCGCCGCAGGCGTGGCCGAGCGCGTGTTTCCCGCGGTCGGACGCGAGGACCCACTGCTGCCGGACGACGACCGGGCCGCGATCAATGCCAGGATCCCCGATGCGCTCGCGCTGCAGCGTGAGCGGGCCGACAGCGACCGCCACGCCTGGGCGCTCATGCGTCATGCGGCGACGCGGAGCTTTACGGCGTCGTGGAGCCGGCGCAGCAGCGCGACCGGAGGTCCGGCCCGCGCTTCATCGCTCATCCTCGAGTCGGCGAGCGCCGCCGAAGATGGGCCGGTCGTCATCCAGAGCGAAGCCCGGCTCACTGAGATGGGTCGGATCGAGCGAATCTCAAACGTTGCAGCGCCTTCGGCAACCAGCACCGAGGACGCGGAGATTCGCGAATCGGCCAGGATGCTCGGTACGCCCGACGAGCGCAGCTTCGATCTCGATCTGCTGTCCCAGCCGATGGTCGACATACGCACGGTCCTCTCGGAGATCTGGCCCGGCGCCGAACCCGCGGAACATGCCCGCCGCAGACGCAATGCTTCTCAATTCACGGAGTTCGACGGGTTGCTGAGTGAAACAGCGCTGCCCGAGCGCTGGCGTCCGCTCGATCATTCCTGGAGCGCGAGCGATCTGGAAACGTTCGTGACCTGCCCCTACCGCTTCTATCTGCTGCATATCGTCGGAGTCGGCGGCAACGCCGAGGGCGAACGACCGGACCGACCCCGGCGTGACGCTCTTGGGCGAATCGTCCGGCAGATCCTGTCCAGTTGGGTCCGCGAGTACGAGCACTACCGGTCCGACCGCACCTGGTTCGAGTATGCCGACGGCCCCCAGTTCATGAACACGACCGCGCGTCGCATCCTCGACAACGCTGCCGAGGCCGGCCTGCTGGGTCCGGCCGCCGTCGTCTCGTCCATCCGCAACGAGACCCTGCGCGATCTCGATCGCGCCCGCCGGCGCGAGGCCGCCGACGCACGCGACGGTTGGCGACCGATCGAAGTCAACCTGTCATACGACGATGCGCCGATTCGGGTCGCGGGCGATCGAGTCATTCGCTTCCGCGGACTGCTCAATCGGATCGACGAGCACGCCGGCGGCCGCCGCCGAGCCGTAAGCCTCTTCACCGGTCGAACGATCCCGGACGTTCGGGGATTCGTCAACGGTTCATCGTTCCAGTCGGTCGCCGCTCTGACGGCGTTGACGCAGCGCGGCATCCCGATCGCTCAGGCTGAAGTCGAACATCGCTCGGTGACCGGTCGAGGCAACTTCGAGTCGCAGACGTTGCGCGGCGATTCCCTGACCGGCGCCGGCGGTCGCGGCGCGCCCAGCGACGCCGAACGTCTGCGAGATGCGCTCGCCGCCATCGCCGATCAACTGGAGGCCGGCAACTTCATCCCCTATCCGGGCAATCCACCCCGAGACCGTCCAAACTGCACGAGTTGTCCGGTCGAATCGGCCTGCACGGCCGACATCGGACGACGTTACCAGCACAAGTCGCGGCAACATCCGAATCTCGTTCGGCCGCTCGAGGCCCTGCGACGGCAGCGCACATGACCACTTCCAGGGACGCGCTGGCGGATCAGGAAGTGCGCGAGCGGTTCATCGACGAACTCGACACCTCCTTTTTCCTCGAGGCCGGCGCCGGCTCAGGCAAGACCTCCGTGATCGTCGCGCGGGTAATCAACCTTGTGCGCCACGGCCGATCGTTGTCCGAGATCGTCGCGATCACCTTCACCGAGAAGGCCGCCGGCGAACTGCGCGAACGCATCCGAGCCGAACTGGCGATCGCCGGTCTGCACGACGCCCTGAGAGACGTCGACGCCGCGCACATCCAGACGATCCACGCCTTCGCCTCCGACATCCTGCGATCCCGCGCCATCGACGCCGGACTCGATCCCGACTTCCGCGTCCTCGACCAGCTCCAGGCCGACCTCCGGTTCGCGCAGTCCTGGCGAACCTGGTTGTGGAGCGGCAGCGCGCCGCAGCAGCCATTGCAGCGAATCCTCGACCTCGGTCTCGAGCTACGCGACCTCCAATTCGCCGCCGAGCAGATGTCGCGCAACCGCGATCTGCGCGGTCCGGGAGCGGTAGGAGTATCCGAGGAGGACGAGGCGTCGGATCAACGCGAGCGCGATGCCGCCCTCGCCGGCCTCACGGAAGCGCTGCACGACTTCATCGAGCAAGACGCCACGCAGCGGCGGACCGAGGGTCTCCTGACCTACGACGATCTGTTGTTGGAAGCTCGCAACCTGCTGGTCAGCTCAGCCGAAGCACGGCACGACCTGCGCGAACGCTATCGAGCGATCCTGATCGACGAGTTCCAGGACACCGACCCGCTGCAGGCCCAGATCGCGCTGCTGCTCGCGTCGGAGCCGGACACGGACGACTGGACGCAGGCCCGGCCGGGGCCCGGACGCCTGGTGCTGGCCGGCGATCCCAAGCAATCGATCTATCGCTTCCGCCGCGCCGACATCGACATTTACGAGCAGGTTCGAGACATCTTCCTCGCCGCTCCCGAGACCTGCGCGACCGCCAGCCTGACCGTCAACTTCCGCGCCCGGCCCCAGCTCGTTCGCTGGCAGAACCGCGTCCTCGCCGGCGTGCTCAAGCCAAACAGCGACTATCCCCGTGCTCAGGCCCGCTGGGAGTCGACGTTCCCGGATCGAACCGAGGCCGGGGCGGCCGTCGCCGTGATCCCGAGCAATCGCACGTTCGATCGAGCCCCGGAAGCCAGGACGGCCGAGGCCCGACTGGTCGCGAACCTCATTGCGCACATGCACGAGTCTGCATCCGAACTTGGCCAACTGCCGGGCGGCAACGAGTCGAGCACTCCGCAATACCGGGACATCGCCGTGCTCGTGCGCACGCGCACCGGAGCGGGTCTGTACACCGACGCCCTCGACCGGGCTGGCATCCCCTATCACTTCGACAGCGGCCAGGGCTTCTACCAGCAGCCCGAGATCCGCGCTGTCGCGCACCTGCTCCAGGCGCTCGACGATCCGACCGACCAGGCCGCCGCCATCGCCGTGCTCAAGTCGCCGCTCGTCGCCGCCTCGGACGAGGAGCTGCTGCATCTTCGCCAGGCGCTCGGTGACCGCCCGATCTCGCTTGAGGACGAACATCTGCCGGACGATGACGAGAGCCGCTTGCGCGAACCGATCGCCGCGCTGTCGCGACTACGCCGCGGCCTGCACAGGCTCAGCCTGCCCGAGCTGATTGATGAGGTCGTTCGTTCGTCCGGGTTGCTCTTCGCCCAGGCGGTCGGCGGCCGGCCGGCCCAGATGCGTCAGCGACAGGCCAACCTGCGCATGCTCGTCCAACGCGCGGCCCACTTCTCCGACAACAACGACGACAGCCTGCGCCCGTTCGTGCGCTGGCTCTCGCAGCGCGGCGTCCGCAACCTGCCCGAGTCCGAGTCGCCAACCACCGAAGCCGACGACGACGCGGTCCGCATCCTCACGATCCATCAGGCCAAGGGCCTCGAGTTTCCCATCGTGATCGTGCCCAAGCTGCAGGACCAGCCGGCCTTCGGTCGCGACTTCATCGTCGACCGCGTCAACGAGCGCCTGGAGTTCAAACTCGGCGAAGACCGCAGCCCGTTCCGCACGCCGGGCTACGCCGCGGCCCAGCTCCGCGACCGCGCCTATGCCGACGCGGAGGCGCGGCGCATGCTCTATGTCGCCGCAACCAGGGCGCGCGACTGGTTGATCCTCCCTTCGTTTCCGGCCGACAGCATTTCCCGCCGCGAGTCGTTTCACACCTACCTCGACGACGCCGCGCCGGACTGGCTCGCCCGCGACGCCGACCCCAGCGTGCTCGTGCTCTCCCCGCGAGCGTTCGACGCAGCGCCGGCGCCGCCAACCGAACTCCACATCCCGCCCACTGAGCAGCTCCGGGCTGAGTGGAGGGAGCGGCACGATGCAGGAGTGTCCGGAGGCGCTCGGGAAATCAACACGCGGACACCCTCACAGGCCCACGAGGTGGATTGGTCGGAAGAGTCGGATGCCGATCCTGACGGCAACGACGGCGAGCCTTCCTCAATCGATCCGCTCGACTTCGGCAGGGCCGTCCACGAAGCCCTGGAAGCTGCCGACTTCAACGATCTCGAGGTCAGTCGCCGACGAGCCAGGCGCATCTGTCTCCAACTCCATGTCCCGCCCGAGCCCGTGCTCGAACATGTCGAGCGAAGTCTCGAATCGACCCTGATCCGGCGCGCGGCCGGCTCCGACACGGTCCATCGAGAGCTTCCCCTGGCCACGATTGAGTCAGACGAGGCTGAGACGACGATCACCGAAGGGGTCGCCGATCTGCTCTTCCGCGACCGGGCCGGCTGGATCCTGGTCGACTACAAGTCCGACAAGCGCATTCCCTCCGAGCGCCGCGAGGCATATGAGCAGCAGGTGCGGCACTACGCATCAATGCTCGCCGCAGCCGACATCGAGGTCGCGGAGGCCTACATCCTGCGAACCGCCACCGGCGCCCCGGAACCGGTACCCCTGCCGGCTCGACCCCAAGCCGCCGAATGAACCTACCCACGGCAGCCGATATCGTCACTGCGAACGAGCCCCGCTCACCTTCCATCCGTCGTTCCCAACAGGAGTCCCGTATGGCCGTCAACCCGCTCACGCCGCAGCAGATCCGCGAAGACCTGCTCATGCGGCGCCAGAAGATTGTCTCCGAAATGGGTTCGGCCGAGCGCATCGCCCGCCAGCACGCGAAGGGTCGGATGACGATCCGTGAGCGGCTGGACAGGCTCTTCGACGCGGGCAGCTTCCGCGAGATCGGCACCTTCGCTCACTCCGAGATGCACGAGGTCCGCGATCGAACCCCGGGCGACGGCAAGATCGGCGGCTGGGGCGCCATCGACGGCCGACCCGCCACCGCCGTCGGCGACGACGTCACGGTGCTGCACGGCTCGTCTTCGGTCGTCGGCGGCAAGCGGATGAAGCGCATCTACGAGCAGTCGCTCAGGCAGGGCGTGCCGCACGTCTACTTCGGCGAGACCGGCGGAGCCCGCCTGCCCGACGCCCTCGGCTCCGAAGGCTTCAGCAAGATCCCGCCCGGGATCGAATCCGCGCGTCGGCGCCGGCGGATCCCGATGGCGACCGCCATCGTCGGCGAATCCTTCGGCGGCTCCAGCTTTCACAGCGCCTACTCCGACTTCACCGTCCAGGTCCGAGGCTCGGCCCTCAACGTCTCCTCGCCGCGCGTCATCGAAATCGCCACGGGCGAACTGATCAGCCTCCAGGACCTGGGCGGCGTCGACATCCATCTCGACCTCACCGGTCAGATCGACCAGTCGGCCGAGACCGAGGACGAGGCGATCGAACTGATCAAGCAGTTCCTCTCCTACATGCCCTCCAATTGCTGGGAAACCCCGCCAGTCCGCGAGGGCTACGACCACGCCGAGCCCGACCCGACCATCGCCGACCTCGTACCCACACGTCGTCAGCGCGCCTACGACATGCACCGTGTGATCGAGCGCATCGTCGACGACCGCGAAATGTTGGAGTTCAAGCCCCGCTTCGGCCGCTCGCTGATCACCGCGCTGGCGCGGATCGGCGGGCACACGGTCGGGATCATGGCCAGCAATCCGATGTTCAACGCCGGCGCGCTCGACCCCAACACCTGCGACAAGGGCGCCCAGTTCGTTTGCATGTGCGAGGCCTTCAACATTCCCACGGTCTGGCTGCAGGACGTGCCCGGATTCATCGTCGGCTCGCAGCCGGAACACGCACGACTCCTGAACAAGGCGATCATGTTCATGGAGGCGCTCGGCCTGATGACCGTCCCGCGCATGACCGTCGTCCTGCGCAAGGCCTTCGGTCTGGCCTACTTCTCGCTCTCGGGAAACAGCATGGACAATTCCCTGATCACCGCCTGGCCCGGAGCTGAGATCTCCTTCATGGACCCCGGCGTTGGCGTCAACGTCGTCCACGCCCGGGACATCGCGGAGTCCGATGCCCCGGATGCGACGCGTCAGCGCCTGATCGACGAATGGACCCTCGGGCACGAACCCTGGGGCGCCGCCGGAATCATGAACCTCGATGAGATCATCGACCCCGCCGACACCCGCCGTTGGCTCCTCGAAGCCGTCCGGCGCTTCCCCATCACACCGCCCCGAAGAGGCGAGACCAAGGAACTCGCCTCATGGCCGACCTGCGTCTGACTCCGATAGGCTGAGATACGGGAGACACACGTGACCACCGAAGAAGACACGCTGCCGTTCGACATCAGCTTCATCACGCCGGGAACGGTCGAGTATGAGCAGATGCGGTTGGCTGATCGGAAGGCTGCTCGCAATCTCGAGTACTTCCTGGCGCATGAGCAGGAGATCTGTGAGCGTTTTCCAGGTCCATGCACTCTGGTGGTTTACAACGACGGCGAGGTGAAGGCCTGCGAGAGTTTCGAAGAGCTGGTGAACTTTCTGGACTCACTGGATGAAGTCGAACGACTGGGCGTACTGCAGTTCGAGCAGCCCGAACCTGGCAGCGTCTGGATTGTATGAGCCGCCTCTTTCTAGGGTATCTTCGCGGGTTTCGAGGGAGCATCCATCCGAACCTGGAGATGACGTCGCGTCCGCATATCAATGTGGTCGTCTCATTCGGGCAGGGCAGACTCAGGCTGCCATTCCTCGTCGATACCGGCGCCGACTTCACGATCCTGCGGCCGCAGGATGCCACGAGGCTGTGGCATCTCAGTCGGCAAGTCGCACCAGTGCGAGATACACACGCCGAACTCTCGATCAGCGGCATCGGTTCGAACGCTGAACGGACTACGGTCCGTCGGGTCGGCCTACGCTTTGTTGACGCAGATGGAGAAGCGTATTGGTTCGCTCATAGCATCCTCTTTGCCGATCATCCGTCGTCCAGGAGTTGGAGCGTACCCTCGGTCCTCGGACGAGACGTACTCAGGCGCTTCGACCTCAACCTCTCCTACGACCCGCCCAGCGTGAGCCTGACGCTCAATCGCTAACCCGCCGCTCCCGCATCCGTCGCTGCATCGCCGCCGACGGCTTGGCCTGCTTGTGCCCGGTCTCCAGCTTGTTGCGCACTTCACGGAGAATCCTCGGAGCCAGACAATCCTCTCGATCAATGACGTACTCAATCACCGCCTCAGGATCTCGGATCGCCAACTCCCTCAGCGCCCAGCTCAACGCCTTGACATGCAAGTCGGCGCGGTCGTCGATGAACAACTCGCAGATGGCCAGTGTCCGGGCGGCGTCGCCCTGGCCCTGGTGACGTTCATTCAGCGCGATCGTCGAGACCAACCCGGCCCGCCGCCACCAGAAATCCGACGAGGTCGCCCAGCGACGCACCCTGGCGTCGCTGATCTGTCCGCGTTGCCAGGCCGGACCACTGAGTTTGCGGGCGAAGTGGTCGACGCTCGCCCAGCCGTCCAATGTCCGACCCAGGCGTTCGAGCCAGCGCCAGTTCAGCGTGTCCCGCGCGGTTCCGTGGCGGCAGGCAAGTTCGAATCCGACAGTGCGCGCCCCGTTCGCCTCACCCAGCTCCTCGAGTTCGACGAGCACTTCGCAGAGCGCCAATATCGACTCACCTTCCCAAACTGCGAGATGGCGCGCAGCCTCACGCGCGATCTCGCGCAACTCGGGGGTCCGTCGCTCGCGGCCAAGTGAGTTGATGCGATCTACTATGGCCTCAGTCACGACTGGCATGTGCTGCGCTCCGTCCCGCGATGCGGCCGAACACGCTGCCCGCCATCAGGCCCGATCCGCCGGCGTAGTTGTTGTAGAACAATCCGCCGACCAGCTCGCCCGCCGCATACAACCCGGCCATCGGCCGATCTTCCGTGTCCAGCACCTGACCGCTTCGCGGGTCGATCTTCAGTCCGCCGAACGTGAACGTGATCCCGCAGGTCACGGCATATCCCAGGTATGGCGGCGAGTCGAACGGCAAGGCCCAGTTGGACTTGGGCGGCCAGATGCTGTCGTCGGTGCTCACTCCATCCAGTGTCGAGGGATTGAACTCCTCTACTCGATCCCACTGGACCGCCGCGTTGTACTCATTGATCGTCTCCAACAGCATCTCCGCGTTGATGCCCAGTGTCTGCGCGAGGTCGCCGATGTTGTCGGCCTGGGCCATGGTCGCCTGGCGGACTCGGTACTCGTCCCGCAACAGATGCGCGGTGCGCTGATCGAAGAGCTGAAACGCCGCCCGCTCGGGCTGGGCCAGGATCGCGCGACCGTACTTGGCGTAGGTGTAGTTGCGGATGTCGGCGCCCTCGTCGACAAAGCGCTCGCCGTCGAGATTGACGATGAGTCCGTATGGATAGGAGTGCTTCTGGTAGAGATCGGCCACGATCCGGTTGCCGGTCGGAGGTGCATTGAGATCCCAGGCAACCGCGTGCGCCCCGGACCAGTTGCCGAACGGCTGCGCGCCCGCGTCGATCGCCGCCTGGATCGCATCGCCTGTATTGAATCGGGAGCCGCGCACTTTGGCCATGTCCCAACCGGGCCCGAGGTATCGAGTGCGCATCTCGATGTTCGCTTCAAATCCTCCGGCCGCCAGAACCACGGCGTCCGCCTCGAGTTCCTCGACCTCGTCCTCCGTCCACAACTCCACGCCGCAAACGCGCCGACCGTCGCGCAGCAGATTCACGACCTTGGCGCCGTAGCGAACCTCGACGCCCATTCGCTCGGCCGCGTCAAATTCCTGGTCCGACAGACCCTTCCCCGCACCGACGGCCTCAACGGTCAGCCCCCCATAGAAGACCAGCTTGCCATCGACCTCATTGGCCTGACGACCCGTCATCAGCGTGAACTTCACGCCCTGATCGTGTAGCCACTCCATCGTCGACGCCGACTCGCGGACCAGCGCCGACGCCATCCCGTCGTCGATCAATCCGTCGGTCACGCGCGCCAGATCGTCGCGGAACTGCGCGATTGGATAGCTGCCCACATTGACTCGCTCGACCTCGGCCTCGCTCAGATCCGGGATAACTCGCAGGATGTCGTCCATGCCGTCATAGGGGAAGCGGAACCCACCGCCGGTGAAGTAGGTGTTGCCGCCGCGCTCGCCTTCCGGAGCTTTCTCGAGGACCACGACCTCGGCTCCGTGCTCCCTCGCCGACAGCGCCGCGCACAGGGCCGCGTTTCCCGCTCCAACGACAATCACCTGGGTCACGTTGTCTCTTCCTCCACTGGCGCCGCGGCCGCCGACCGCGGCTCCTGCAGTCCGTTCATACCATTGTCGCGGTGCGGCATCGATTTCTGCCCCCGGAACAATGGAACCATCGCGGAAATCTCGACTTCGATCGCGTCGCGTACGACCTGCACGCCTTCAGCGGCCTTCTCCGCCACCACGCGGACGCCGCGCTGCCCGCCGAGCAGTGAGAGCAGGATCGCCGGAGAGGCGGCGATGGTCGCCACCAGCAGGGCCGTGCGGAACCCCTGCGTGATCGCTTCACCGCTCTCGGCCGAGACTCCGTTGTTGAGCGCAAAGCTGGCCGCCACCGACGTCATGACCGCCACGCCGACCGACGTGCCGAATGAGTTGCCGAACGTGCGCGCCGTCGTCTGCGAGGCGGATGCCGTTCCAAGACGTTCAGGCGGCACCGCCGACATGATCACCGACGTGTTCGGCGAACCAAATGTCGCGGTGCCGATCCCCAGCAGCATCATCCGCATGGCAAAGTCGATCGGCGACGTGTCAGCCGTCGTGCGCGAGATCAGGAACAGCGCGACGCAGACCAGCACCATGCCGACCGTCGTCAGGGGTCGTGATCCGAGCCGGTCGGACATGCGGCCCGAGACCGGGGACCAGATCAGCATCATCAGCGACAGCGGCATCATCATCAGGGCCGTTTCGGTCGCCGTGAATCCCCGCCCGTCCTGCAACAGCGTGGGCACGAGATAGAAGGTGAAACTCATCCCGAAGAACTGCAGGATCGCAGCGAGGATGCCGAACGAGAATCCACGCCCCTTGAACAGGCCCAGATCGACAACCGGCGAGGGCGAGCGGCGCTCGACAATGATGAACCAGACCATGAAGACGAGCCCGGCCGCGATCACGACCATCACGAACGTCGAAGTCAGGCCAAGATCGCGAGCGCGGTTGATCCCGAACGTGAGACAGGCCAGCATCCCGAAGAGCAGCACGGCTCCCGGGATGTCGAGTCCCTTGGGACGCTGGTGGCTGGGCGCATCCTTGAGGAACCGCCAGGCGAGCAATGCGGCGAGCAGACCGAACGGCACCCGCGTCCAGAAGATCGCGCGCCAGTCCAGCAGGTCGATCAGCAGGCCGCCAAGAACCGGTCCGGCCGCGGCCCCGGCGCCGACGGTGGAGACGATCAGCCCCAACCCTGTCCCGCGCTTCGAAGGCGGGAAGGAGGCGGTGATGATCGCCGCGCCGTTGGCGATCGTCATCGAAGAACCGATCGCCTGCAGCACCCGCGTGCCGACCAGTTCCTCAAGCGAACCCGAAATCGAGGAGAGGAACGTCGCAATCGTGAAGACCACGAATCCCCACGCGTAGAGTTTCTTGCGTCCGTACAGGTCGCCCAGGCGTCCCATCGTGAGCGACAACCCGGTGCTCACCACGATGAAGGAGAGCGCCACCCAGATGACATCGTCCAGCGACCGATCGAACTCGTCCTTCAGGGTCGGCAGGGCGATGTTCGTGATCGTGTTGTCCATGACACCGAGGAAGGTGCCCACGCAGACCACGATCGCCGCGACCCAGTGATATGGAATCGGACCCAGCGAGGGACCCGTGACCAGCGGTCGGTCGTCACCCGGCCCTCGAGCTCCGGCCCCGCGCTGTCGCTCGCCTCTCTGGGGGGAGCTGCCGAATCCTCTGCGGGGCTCCCCGTTCTGCTGCGCCATCGCCGCCTCTTCACAGACCCGTGGGGAGCCGCTCCGGACCCGCCGCAGAGCCAGTTTAGATGGCCAGTTCGCGTAGACGAACTAACTGGGATGCGCTCCCAGCGCAGTCGGGGCAGCGAAATCAACGCCTTAGACTCAGCCCATGACCACTTCAGCCAGGACCCACCACCTCACCGACGAACTCTCCGCCATCGACTGGTGCTACGAACAGGGCTGGACGGACGGGCTGCCGGTGGTCCCCCCGGCGCGCGAACGGGTTGAACGATTCCTGATGGCCGCCGGACGCCCGCCCGAGGAAATCGTCGCCCGCCACCCGGCCACCGGTCGCGAGTGCAGCGTCCAGTCGGCCGCCGTCAACGCGGTGATGGCCGGTTGCCTGCCGCAGTACTTCCCGACCGTCCTCGCCGCGCTCGAAGGCCTGAACGAGGACGCCTACAACTTCCACGGATCGACCGCGAGCACCGGCGGCTCGGGGCCCGTCGTGATCGTCTCCGGCGATATCCGCGATGAGATCGGCATGAACGCCAGTGTCAATGTGTTCGGACCGGGTTACCGCGCCAACGCGACGATCGGGCGTGCAATCCGTCTCGTGATCATGAATATCTTCCAGATGATTCCCGGCGTCTCCGACCGCTCGACCACCGGCTGGCCGGGCAAGTACTCCTGCTGCATCGCCGAAAACATCCTCAACAGTCCCTGGGAGCCGCTGCACGAATCGCTCGGCTTCCCGCCCGAGGTCTCAACCGCCACGGTCTTCGCCGCGTCGGGGTTCTACAACGTCGAGAACCACTACACCAGCGACCCCGAGCGCCTGCTCGACACCTTCGCCGACGCCATGGCCTCGCTGGGCGCGCTCACCGACGGGCAATCGCTGGTGGTGATGTCGCCGGAACATGCCCAGATCGCAGCATCGACGGGGATGTCGAAGCAGGATGTGCAGGCGTACCTGTTTGAGCAGGCGAGCCGCGATCCGGACGAAATGCTGAGCAACGGCAAATGGCCCTCGGGAGTCGGCCGCGACGGACTCTCCGAAGGCGAACGCGGCCACGACCGGACAAGGGGCCACTTCCACCGCGGGCGTACTCCCGACGACATCCTGCTGGTCGTCGCCGGCGGCGAGGCCGGGGGACACTCGGCGTTCCTGCCGTCATGGAGCCGCGGACGTAACTCGATCTACCAGACCAAGGCCATCGGCGTCTGTCTCGACTGCTGACCTACGACATCGGAGTCCACTATGTCGCTCGAACTGCTCGACCCGACCGGCGAACCGACGCCGACGGGCTACACCGCTGCGCCTCGTCTCACGACGCTTGACGGTCTGAACATCGGCCTGTTCTCGAACGGCAAGGTGAATGCCGACAAGCTGCTCCGATACACCGCCGAGGTCTTCGAACGCGAGGCCGGCTGCAACATCATCATCGACTCCGGCAAGCGCAACGCCAGCCGCATCGCCGAGCCGCAGGTGTTGGAGCGCATCGCCGGCGACGTCGATTTCCTCATCACGGCGGTCGGCGATTGAGGCTCCTGCTCAACGTGCAGTGTGCACGACGGCATCACCTTCGAGCAGTACGGCAAGCCCGGCCTGGTCCTTTGCACGCACCCGTTCGATCCGACGGGCCGGATGATCGCCAGGACGCTCGGGATGCCCGACTTCCGCTACGCCCTCGTTGACCACCCCATCGGAAGCACCGGAATCGAAGGCCTGCAGGCCCGAGCAATAGACGCATATGAGCAGGGCCGCCGCATCCTGCTGGGGGCGTGACCCCGCCGGGTTCAACTCCCTCTCCCTCTGCAGACCTGCGCGTAATCCCAAAAGCAAGTCGCCCCCGCGAAGGCGGGGGCGCCGTCACCAGATAGGCGCTCGCGGGCCCCGCCTTCGCGGGGCCGACTATGGAGGGGCTACGCGCAAGTCGTCGTGAGTGGGAGCTCCCGACTCACTCCGGACCGATCAACTCGCGGCCGATCAGCATGCGGCGGATCTCCGACGTCCCTGCGCCGATCTCCAGCAACTTCGCATCCCTGACATACCTCGCCACCCGGCTTTCGCTCATGTATCCGTAGCCGCCGTGAATCTGGACCGCCTTGTCCGCCACCCGGCTCGACATCTCCGCCGAATAGAGAATCGCCGCGGCCGCCTCTTTGTTGCTGCGCACACCCCTGCTGGCGGACTCCTCGACCACATGCGCCGTCCGGTAGACCAACCAGCGTGCGGCTTCGAGTTCCGTGTACATGTCGGCGAGCATCGCCTGGATGAGCTGGAAGTCCCCGATTCGCTGCCCGAACTGCCGGCGATTGCGCGCATACTCGACGGCTTCGTCCAGGGCCGCCTGCGCGATGCCGAGGGGTTCGCCCGCGAGGAACGACCGCTCGACCGCCAGTCCCTGCATCATCACACCCGCGCCCGAGCCTTCGCTGCGCAATACGTTCGAGGCCGGCACGATGCAGTCATCGAGGATTAACTCCGCCGTCGGTGATCCACGATGTCCCACCTTGTCCAGCACCTGGCCGACGCTGAAGCCGTCGAAACCCGACTCAACGATGAACGCCGTTACGCCCCGCGATCCCGCTGCCGGATCGGTCTTCGCGTAGAGCACCAGCGTGTCGGCGACCGATCCGTTGGTGATGAACATCTTCGACCCGTTCAGCCGATACACGTCGCCGTCGCGCACGGCGGTCGTGCGAATGCCCATCGCATCCGAACCGGCCTCGGGCTCCGTCAGCGCCAGCGCCCCGATCTGCGTACCGTCGCAGAGCCCGGGAAGATACTGTTCCCTCTGCGCTTCGCTGCCGTTGGTCGCCAGGTTGTTGGCGCACAGGTTGGCATGAGCGCCGTAGGACAGCGCGATCGACGCACTGGCCCGGGCGATCTCTTCCGTCGCGATCACGCCCGCGAGCAGGCCGGCGTCGGAGCCGCCGTAGCGTTCCTCGATCGTCACGCCCAACAGACCCAGATCTCCGAGCATCGGCCATAAGTGGCGGGGAAACTGATTATCGCGATCAATATCATCGGCGATCGGATCGATCTCCGCCCGAGCAAAGTCACGTACTGTTTGCCGGATCAAACGTTGTGCTTCGGTCAGTTCAATCATCGACCCAGCTCCGTCCGTTCCCGCGCGTCCGTGCAATCCGACCTGAGCATACAGCCTGACGGCTGCTAGACTCTGCCCATGGTTACGCCGTCCGACCGGATTGCCCAGTTCTCGCAAGGCCTGCACGCAGCTCAGGGCGAGATACTGCGTTGCGACTCGTGGGCTGACATCTGGCTGTATGCCGAGTCGCTCGATAACGAGCCGCCCGTCGTCTCTCCCGCCGCGTATGAACAGTTGCAGCGTGGCGTATTGCCCGACGTTAACGATCCATTACGCTCAGTCGCTGACCGCGCGGTCGGTATCACGGTTGCAACGCTTGCAATTGCTGAAACCGGATCAGTATTACTGGTCGAACCGGCGCCGATTGATCGAGCCGTGTCGCTGCTCACACAACACCTCATCGTCGCGCTGGCCCAGGAGGACATCGTCGACGAGCTCGCCGATGGATTCCGCTGGCTCGCTCGGCAGCCGCGAGCGGCCGCCTACGCCACGTTCGTGACCGGACCCTCGCGCACGGCCGATATCGAGCGCTCACTCACCATCGGCGTCCAGGGACCGAGCCGTCTCACCGCGGCGGTGCTCGGATGAGCGCCTCGACGGCACCCTTCAAGACGCGATACCGACGCTCGGTCGGCGATCCCGATCTCAAGCCGCGGTTGCTCGCCTTTCAACGATCCTGGCGTGAGAGCCGCGACGCACAGGTCCGGCGGCTGGAACAACGAACCGAGCGATCGTTTGACGAACTCCGTCGCGAGTTCGCCGCGGTCAAGGATTCGACCCTGGAGCGAATGGACGATTACATCGCCGAGTTCCGTGTCAACGCCGAGAACGCCGGCGCGACGGTGGTGGAACTCTCAACCGCCGACGAAGCGGTCCGCTACATCGCCGAAATCTGCAAGGCACGCGGCATCGATCTCGTCGTCAAGAGCAAGTCCATGGTCTCCGAAGAGATCGAACTCAATCATGAGCTTGAGCAACGGGGTATCACCGCGATCGAAACCGACCTGGGCGAGTGGCTCCTGCAACTGGCCGAAGAGCGGCCGTCGCACCTCGTCATGCCGGCGATCCATCAGAAGCGACAGTATGTCGCCGAGATCCTGGGCGAAGAACTCGGCCGCGAGTTTGACCCCGACGATATTCCGGCGATGGTCGCCAGCGCCCGTGACGGATTGCGCCGCCACTATCTCTCGGCCGGCGCGGGATTGACCGGCGCGAATGCGCTCGTCGCCGAGACCGGCAGCATCATGGTCGTGACCAACGAGGGCAACATGCGCCTCGCGACCTCGCTGCCCGACGTCCACTTCGTCACCGCCGGGATCGAGAAGCTGATTCCGACCTGGTCCGACGCCGAGCGCCAGCTCCAACTCCTGCCGCGCTCGGCCACGGCGCAAACGCTGAGCACATACACGACCTGCATCACCGGAGCCCAACCAGGCAAGGAGATGCACATCATCCTGCTCGACAACGGTCGTCGCGCCATGCGCGACAGCGACACAATCGGCGATGCTCTCCGCTGCATACGCTGCGGCGCCTGCGCGAACGTCTGTCCGCCCTACCAGATCGTCGGCGGGCACACGTTCGGACACATCTACACGGGCGCCATCGGCCTCGTGAACACCACCTTCCATCACGGCATCGAGGACGCGGCCGGACCGCAAGGCCTGTGCGTCTCCTGCGGCGCCTGCCAGACGGTCTGCCCGGTCGACATCCCGCTGCCGAAGCAGATCCTCGACGTTCGACACCGTTCCCACGTGTCGGGACATGCGCCGCTCTGGGAACGCGTCGCGCTGCGGCTGTGGGCCAGGCCGCGCCTGTTCCACCACCTGATGGGTCTCGCGGCCCTGTCGTCGGGACTCGCGAACCTCCTCGGCCTGGTCCGGGATGACCACGTCCGCGTGCCGCTGCCTCGAAGACTGCGCTGGCGCTCGGTTCCGGCGCTGCCCCTTCGCAGCGGTCGGACGCTGATCAACAGCCGCGCTCCCCAGGCAGCGATCGCGCAGTCTCCGGCCGCCGGGCAAACCGTCGATCTGTTCGCGCAGTGTCTCGCCGACCGTCTGTTGCCCTCGTCTGTCGACTCCGCCGCGAAACTGGTCGAGGCCGGCGGAGCAACCGTCAACCTGCCCGAGACGCAGCATTGTTGCGGCCTCCCCGCCTTCGACGCCGGCGACCGGGAAACCGCGCGGCGCATGGCGCAACAGACGATTGAAACCCTGGAGCGAACCGATCATCCGATCGTCACGCCGGCTCCCAGCTGCGTCATTGCCATGCACGAACACTGGCCGCAGTTGTTCAAGAACGAGCCGGCCTGGCTCGACCGAGCGAACACCTTAAGTCGTCGAGTGCACGACCTGGCTGCCTGGCTCGAGGGCCCCGGCACATTGCCCGACGCCTGCCTGAGCGATGGCCACGGCAACTCATGGACGGCCCATCGATTCTGCCAGGCATCGAACCGCAACGATCCCGGCGCGCGGATCGATCTGCTGGTCGAACGCCTGACCGGAGAGACGGCATTGCCGCTCGAGGAGCCGGAGGTCTGCTGCGGCTTCGGCGGTCTGACCTCGCTCGCTGCTCCGGAGGTCGGCGAGGGCATCCTTGAGCGCAAGCTCAACTGCGTCGCCGACTCGGGTTGCGACGCATTGCTCACGAACAACCCCGGCTGTGCGATCCACTTGCGCGCCGGCGCGAACGCCCGAGGCGCAAGCCACGAGACGCTGCACTACGCCGATTTCCTCGCCGCGCGACTACCCAGGAATCCGTGAGGTCACCAGATGCCTGCTGTGATTGATGTCCATGTCCACCTCTGCCGGACTCCCGAGCAGGAGGCAATCGTCTTCCCCCGCCGCGGCCTGCCGCTCGAGTGGCGCTGGGCCAACGGCGACGCCTGCGGCGAGTACATGACCCGCAACGACGTTGAGGCCATCGTCGGGCTGAACTACATGGTCATCCCTGAGATGTTTGAACAGCAACGCGAACGTCGGCCGGAGGCGACGGCTGAGGAACTCCTGGCGATGCTGCATGATCGCGTGCGTAGCTTCAACTCCTGGACGCTCGGTCGACAGGCTGAGGATCCCAGGATCCGCACGTTCCTCTGCTGTGACATCGGCACCTGGGTCGAAACCGATCTGCTGATGGAGGAACTGGAGCGCGGCGTGGCTCTGGGCGCGCGCGGGGTCAAGATGCATCCCGGTCTGGGCCGCTACTTCCCTGCCGACGAACGCATGATGCCGCTCTACGCACGGCTGGAGGAACTGGGCCTGCCGATTCTCAGCGACACGGGAGCCCTGCGCGGCGGTCCCGGCGACGACATCTACGGCATGCCCGACCACTTCATCCCCGTCTTCGAGCGATTCCCCCGGCTGCAGTTCATCATGGCGCACATGCCCGGCGCTTACTGGGACCAGCGGATTCGCATCGCAGACCGCTTCCCGCAGGTCATCTTCGACACCGCCGGAGGGTTCGACGACGGCCACTTCACCTGCCGTGACGGCCGCCGAGCCTGCGCCATCGAGGACGCCGCCCGCCTGATCCGGACGCTGGGAGTCGAGCGAGTCCTGTTCGGCTCCGACGCCCCCGGCGCCGACCAGCAACCCCAGGTCCTTCAACTGCTCAGAAGCGGACTCTCGGATCGTGAGCTGGATCTCGTCCTCGTCGAAAACGCCCGCCCGGTGCTGGGACTGAGCTAGCAGGAACCGTCTCCGATCGAGTCTTCGGAGGCAAGGCGGCCGCGAACAGTTCGGCGTCGGGGACGCCGCTGCATCAGCGACCAGGTGAGCTGGCGATCGGTCAGATGGCTACCATGGAGTGGTGGTAACGGCACATGATTCGACGTCATCGAGCCCCCCGTGTCTCCGAGGCAGTGCGACTCGAGAGTTATCCGCACCCGTACCCCAGCGGCTGGTATCGGCTCGCGTCTAGCGATTCCCTTCGCCGCGGCGAGATTCGCTACATCGAATGCCTGGGCGGACAGTTTGTCGTCTGGCGCGAGGAGGACGGAGATGCCGTCCACGTGATGGACGCCCATTGTCCGCATCTCGGCGCCAATCTCGCCCTCGGCCGCGTGCGAGCGGACTGCATCGAATGTCCCTTTCACTTCTGGCGATTCACGGGAACCGGTCGGGTGGCGCACATCCCGTACAGCGACCGCCTTCCGCAGCGAGCGGCCTCCAGGTCCTATCCGGTGCGGGAGGTTCACGGGCAGATTTTCCTGTATCACGCCAGCGACGACACGACTCGCAATGACCCGGCGCAGCCGCCCTACGAACTGCCCGAGATTCCCGATCTGGACGAGGGCAGGCTGGTGTACCGCGGGCAGCATGATGCAGGACGCGTGGGGATGCACATCATCGAATTCGTCGAGAACGCGGCGGACACGGCTCACTTCCAACCGCTGCACGGACAGTTCAGGATTCCCTGGACTCAGATTCCGGTTCCCGGCGTCCAGCTCATCCATTCGCCGAGATGGATGACGGACGAGGAACGGCCATGGGCGACGCACCTGGTCGATGAGGCGGGGCTGAATGTGCTGGGACGCCAGGTCCAGCGGACGCTGGCATCGGCGCGGGTGTCGTTCTGGGGACCGGGCGGCGTGATGACCTTCCGCATCCGTCTCCCCGATTTCGGCGAAGTCTTGTTGTTTCAGACTCATCTCCCGGTCGGGCCGCTGGAGCAGCAAGTCGACTTCCGCTGGTATGCGGATCGACAGATGCCCAGGCTGTTGGTCGGTTACGTCGTCGGCGGCTGGGTCTCGCAGTGGCGAGAGGATCTCGACATCTGGGGCAGCAAGATCTACCGAACCCGACCGCT
Organism: Dehalococcoidia bacterium; assembly: GCA_965204335.1. Classification (GTDB taxonomy): domain Bacteria; phylum Chloroflexota; class Dehalococcoidia; order Bin125; family Bin125; genus Bin125. The sequence goes on from OZ241982.1 coordinate 3,103,967, forward strand.
GCTGTCGCGTGACGACGGTCCGATCCACGCGATGCGCCGCTGGTATCAACAGTTCCTGCCCGAACCGTCTCGAACGGCTCGAACGGCTCGAGGATGAAGCTTGCATCGTGCCCCTGTGGCGCGCCCGTTCTCGTCGAGCGCATTTGCGCACGCCCTAGACTCGCCGAATGAGCAATCAACCCGACCGCAGCGCCTTGCGCAACCTCCAGGACAAGGCCGCCATCGTCGGCGTCGGCACGACCGAGTTCGGCGCGATCTACCGCGACCTTGATCCCGAGCGCTCTGCCTACGAGCTCGGTTTGATCGCCTTCAGAGAGGCGCTCAGGGACGCCGGACTTCGTCGCACCGACGTTGACGGCGTGATCGTCTCCCGACTCCCGCACTACGGCCGCATGTGCGAGATGATCGGCCTGCGACATCCTCGCTTCGTCAACGTGCTGCCCGGCGAGGGCCGGCAATCCGGCATCGCGCTGCAGTACGCGGCCCTGGCCGTGGCCAACGGCATGGCCGACGTGGTCGCTTGCATCTACGGCAACAACGGCCGCTCAGCCGGGGCCAAGTATGGCGGCGAGAGCCGCGGCATTTCGACACAGGCGATGTTCGAAGCGCCCTACGGCATGACCTCGCCCGGCGCGGTCACGTCGATGATGTTCCGCCGCCACCAGTACCGCTACGGCACCACGACGGAACCGCTCGGGCATCTGGCGATCTCCAATCGAGCCAACGCGGCGCTGAACCCCAATGCGGTCATGCAGCGTCCGATCACGATGGACGACTACCACGGTGCGCGATACATCGCCGAACCGCTCTGTCTGCTCGACTACTGCCTGATCAACGACGGCGGAGTCTGCTTCATCGTCACCTCCGCCGAACGCGCCCGCGATCTCAAGCACACGCCGGTGCTGATCCATGCGACGTCGCAGGCATCGGACATCACGCCCGTCTACGTCGCCGACGACTTTTGGCACGAGCCAATGTCGCAGATCGCCGACGACCTGTTCACCTACTCAGATGTCCAGCGCGACGACCTGGCCTTCGCACAGCTCTACGACAACTTCACGCCGACCATGCTGTTCACGCTCGAGGGCATGGGCTTCTGCGAACCGGGCGAGGGCGGCGACTGGATCACGCCCGACCGGATCGGTCTGCACGGCGAGCTGCCGCTCAACACCGGCGGCGGACACACGAGCGAGTCGTACATGCAGGGCTGGGCGCTGCACGTCGAGGCGGTGCGCCAGCTCCGCCACGAGTGCGGCGAGCGCCAGGTCGTTGACGCGCAATACGGTCTCTACGCCTGCGCCGCGCCGCTGGCCACCGGGCACATCCTGAAGCGAGACAACTGATGACCACCGAATCGCAAGCTGCGGAACTCAGCTACGAGAAGCCGCTGCCGCCGGTCCTCGAACTGACCAAACCGTTCTGGGACGGCTGCCGCGAGGGCATCCTCCAGATCCAGTTCTGCAACATCTGCGATCTGCCCTGGTTCCCGCCGGCCGAGGCCTGTCCGCGCTGCCTGCAGGACGACTGGGAGTGGCGCCCGATCTCCGGTCACGGAACCGTCTGGTCCTGGATCCGCATGTGGCAGAAGTACTTCCCCGGCTGGTCGCCGGACGAGTATCCATACACCGTTGCGCTGATCAAGCTCGAAGAGGGTCCCTATATGTACTCGACTCTCGTCGATGTCAAGGATGAGGACGTGAGTTGCGACCTGGCCGTCGAGGTCGACTTCCGCAAGGTTGACGACGAGATCACCCTGCCCGTCTTCCGGCCGGCGCGGAGTAGATGATCGTATGGCGCTGGAAGAGCTCCAGGAAGAGGGCTGGCCATCTCGAGACTTTAGTCCAGATGCGCGCGCCTACCTCTTGCAGGAGGCGCGACTACGGGTCCAAGAGCAGCTTGCGCAAGTAAGAACATACGATGTGAAGATTGCGGCGCTGTTCACAGCCAGCGCAGGACTCTTCGCGTTAAGCGGCTTCTTGGGCACTCTGAAACTCGAAGCAACTCCCGAGGCGGTGCTAACCCTGATGACTGTTTCCGCATCGCTGATTGCCTGGACACTACTGGGAGTCGCGTACTGGCTGAGGAACACTGGCGTTGGCTTGGATATGCAAATGATCCGCGACGGCTATGCGAAAGCAGACATACAGGAACTAAGGGATACCGCGCTAGAGGCACTGGTCGAGGATTTCATTCTCAACCAGAACACGATCCGGTCGAAGGCTCGTTGGCTCACCCGATCCCTGTTTGCGGTTGCAGTTCAGTTGATTCTGTTGTTTGCGGCTACGGTGGCTAACGCAGTAGCAGACGACATCGACGCTGCGGCGCAACCGCCGAGGGCTGCACAATACTCCCCGTTAGGCGCCGTTCTTGTCGATGACCCGTGGTAGGGGACGGCGCGGCGTCTCAGAGGATGTTTGCGACAGCTTCAGCGCCTTCTCCGACTTGGGCTGCTCTTTCTCAGTCATGTGCTACTCCAAAGTCGATGTCCCTGGCGTTGCTTCGGTTTGGACATTCTCCCAGTGCAACTGCGTTCATTCTACCAATTCAAGACCGTCAAGCACCTCCGCCTGATGCTCTCCCAGCTTGGGCGCGGGACGCATGGCCATCGAGACCGGCGTGCCCTCGAAGTCCCAGGGTGGCGCGATTTGCTGCATGACTGAGCCGTCGCCCTGCTCGACGTCGACGATCGCGCCGACCGCCTCGACCTGCGGATCCTGGCTAAGCCGCTCGTAGTCGTGCATCGGGAAGGCCCAGCCGCCGTGCCGCTCGACGATTTCCATGACCTGTTCGGCATCGAAGCCGGCGAAGCCCCGCTCCCAGAGCGGCTTGAGTTCGGCTGAGTAGCGACCGGCTCCACCGGCGCCGTCGGTGCTCAGCCTGTCGTAGTCGGGATGATCACGCGCCCAGCCCATGCCGAGTTCGTCGATCAACGACTCAAACGCGTCTCCGCGGATCCGAGCCAACGAGAAGTAGATCGGCAAATCGCGGCACTGGTAGCCGTGGTCGGGTGGCTTGACGTAGCTGTCGAGGTGGAAGCCCCACCATTCGTCCGGATTGGACAGGGCCACCCAGAGCGTGGAGCGCATCGCGATCAGGCTGCCGAACTGTGAGACCTCGACTCGCTGCCCGCCGGTCGGGTTGTCCGGGTCGGTTTCGTCACGCGAGTAGAGCGCAGCGCAGATCGCCTGGATCGCGTTGTTTGCCGCGAACACCGAGCCGATATCGCTCCCGTGGCGAATGGGCGGATCGCCGAGGTTGCCCAACGACGATGTCGCCTCGCTCGCCATCTGCGTGCCGATCTCCGTCGCAGGACGATCGGCCCACGGACCCTTCGCTCCAAAGCCGGAAATCGCGCAGTAGACAAGCCCGGGCGACGCCAACTGCTCCCATCGCAATTCCGGCGGGAGCCCATACTTGTCGACCACCGCGACATCGGCTTGCGAGAGCAGTCGGCGTGCCGTTTCAGTGTCCTCGCGCGACGACCAGTCCAACACGATCCCTCGCTTGTTGCGGTTCAACGCGAGGAACACCGGAGAATCGTCTCCCAGCAACGGCGCCCAAGCCCGAGATCGATCACCCTGTGGCGGCTCGATCTTGACCACGTCCGCACCGGCGTCGCCCAGCGACATCGCGGTGTAGGGGCCCGCAACGCCCTCCGAGATCTCGACCACGCGATAGCCGTCCAGCGGCCCGGCCACGTCAGTCGCCGATCACCGCTGCCGGCCCATCGGCCGTTGATCGCCGAGCGGCCAGCTCGTCAAGGATCTCGCCGGTGTGCTCGCCCGGCAAACAGGCGCCGAACCAGCGGGCCGGCGTGCGCGAGAACTCCCACGGCGCGCCGCCGGTCCAGACCTTGCCCCAGCCTGACGTCTCGACCTCGCGCAGGTACTGGTTCTCGATGGCCTGCGCGTGGTGCTGCAACGTTTCGAATGAGATCGGGTAGCCACATGGGACGCCGGCCCCGCTCAGCCGCAGCATCCAGTAGTGCCTGGGGCGTTGCAGGAACCCCGCCTGAAGCAACGCGGCCAGCTCAGTTCGTCGCGCGACGCGATCGCGGTTGGTAGTCCAGCGCGGATCGGACGCCAGGTCGTCAATCCCCTCGACTTCCGCCTCCGACTCCCGCATGATGGCGGCGAAGCGCTGCCATTCGTCCTCGCTCGTGACCGACACGCCGATCCAGTCGCCCCACTGACACTGGAAGGCCTGATCGGGAGCGGTCGCAAACGCGGCCGAGCCCTGCGGCTGGTGCACTTCTCCGGTGCTGAGGTACTCGGCGATCCGCCCGCTCTGTAGGGCCATGCCCGCGCGGAGCATCCCGACGTGGATGCGCTGGCCCTGTCCGGTTCGCCTGCGCGCCAGCAGACCCATCAAGACGGCCTGCGCCGCGACGTTGCCGGTCGTGGCGTCGATCTGGGCCATGTGGCGATAGACCTCCGGCCGTCCGCCTTCCGCTCCGCTGACCGACCAGAAGCCGGTGAAGTACTGCGCCTGCACATCGGCGCCGGGCTTGTCGCGCATCGGACCGACTTCGCCCCACCCCGTGATCGCGGTGTAGATGATGTCAGGGTTGACCGCCTTGACCTGTTCGTAGCCGACGCCCATCCGCTCGGCGGCGCCGGGGCGCATGTTGATCAGGAAGACGTCGCAGGTCTGCAGCAGTTCGTACGCGGTCTGCCGGTCGGATGCCGATTTGAGGTCGAGAAACAGTCCGCGCTTGTTCTGGTTCCAGGTCATGTAACCGATCGAGGTGCCGTTGATCGTCGGCGGCACGCCTGCGCCGAGGGTGCGGGGATCGATGGACGGCTGCTCGATGTGAATCACATCCGCGCCCAGGGTTCCGAGTTGCGTCGAGGCCCAGGGCCCGACCATCCACAGCGTCAGGTCGAAGACGCGTACTCCGTCAAGCGGTCCGGGCATGTCGGCCTCCGTCCAGCGTCGCTGTCAGCCGCCATGATAGGTCCGCGGATCATCCGCCGCCGCGCTGCGCCTTCATCATGAATCGATCCATCAGTTCCTCCACCGCTTGCTCGTTCTCGGCCGTGAAGACGAAGTAGTGCTCGTCCATCATGGTTGGCAGTCGCGGATGCATCGGCCGCTGCTCCGTTCGCCACATGACCGTCCAGCCGTCGCCGGACATGGCGGCATCGGGTCGGACGACGCCGTCGGGATCCGTGGAACCGGGCGCGGGCGGTTCGATCTCTGTTGCGCCCAGTTGCTCCAGATACTGCCGCAACAGCCAGATCGGCACGGCCCGGAGGGTCAGTTCGCGGACTGCCTGGTTCATGCGCTCAACCTTAGCTTGGACGACGCCCGGGGCCTGCCGCCAGCGCCTCGGCCATCCGGCGGAAGATCAACATGTGGATCGGCCAGAGCAGATACCAGTAGAGCAGTCCCCGGACGCCGGCCGGATGAAAGTGCGCCTGCAACCGCGCGACCGCGCCGGCCGCTTCGGGCTCCACCGACAGCTCCAGCACTGCCGATCCGGGCAGCTTCATCTCCGCGACCAGGGTCAGGCTGCGCCCCGGCTCCACTGCAGCGACACGCCAGAAGTCGAGCGGGTCGTCAACCCGCAGCTCGGTGGGATGTCTGCGGCCGCGTCTCATTCCGACCCCGCCGACGGCGCGGTCGATCAGGCCGCGCAGCTTCCATAGCCACGTACCGAAGTACCAACCGCGGTCCCCACCGATCGAGCTGATGTCGCTCCAGACCTCTTGCGCCGTGCGCCTGGTTTGGACCGAGATCCGGACCGACCTGTCATACCACGAGACGTCATGCCGCTGCCGTCGATAGCGGAATCCGCCCTCGGTCCAGCGAATCGTCAACGCCGCAGACTCCTCCGCCCTCAGGGCGTCGCGGACGGCATCCCTGTAGCTCCTCTGAACGATCGGGACCAGTTCACGCAGCTCATCGGGGCGGTCGGAGATCAGGTCGTGCTTCAGGCCGTCGATCAGCGGTCGCGCCACCCTCGCCGGCACCGCCGTCACGAGGTCGAGCCAGTAGGAGGAGAGTCTGGGAGTCAGCACCGGCAGGGGAACGATACGAACGTGACGGCCCACAACGTCGCCGAACTGTCGGAGCAGGTCACCGTAGCTCAACGTCTCCGGACCGACCGCGTCATAGACGTGCGATTCACCGTCGTCGGGGAGGTGAAGCAATCCCGCCAGGTAGTCCAGTAGATCGTCAAGCGCAATCGGTTGGCTGCGCGACTTGACCCAGCGAGGCGCCAGCATCAGCGGCAGATGGTAGACGAGGTCGCGGATCACCTCGAACGCGGCCGAGCCCGGGCCGACCACGATGCCGGCCCGCAGTTCGGTCACCGGCACCGGTCCGCCTCGCAGAATCTCGCCGGTCTCCAACCTCGATGCCAGGTGCGGCGATGCCCCGATCGACGGCTGGACTCCTCCGAGGTAGATGATGCGCTTGATGCCCGACGCCGCCGCGGCGTCGCGGAAGTTCGTGGCCGCGCGACGATCCAGCTCGGAAAAATCGCCGCCCGACGCCATCGAGTGAACGAGATAGTAGGCAACCTCGACACCGTCGAGCGCATGGCGTAGCGATGCCGGATCAAGCGCGTCCGAGCGGACGCACTCAACGCCATCCCAGCCCCGCGCTCGGAGCGCGTCGATTCGCCGCGCCGCTGCCCTGACCTCGAATCCTTCGGAGTTCAGCCGCGGCGCCAGGTGTCCGCCCACATAGCCGCTCGCGCCGAGGATGAGGATGCGTGCCATTGATCAAATGTATGTCGATGGCCAGGAGGCGATCCGGCCGCCGCCGCACCTGGCGTGTGTCGCGGGCGGCGACTCTCCACGTTGCCGTTCCACGTTGTGTGGTCCTCAGCCGCCGGCGACGGGTGGGAAGATGTCCAGCTCGCTCTGCGGGTTGACCCGGCTTTGCAGGCCGTCGATGTGGCGGATGTCGCGGCCGTCGACCATGATGGCGACGAACCGGCGCACGGCGCCGTCTTCGTCGAAGAGCTGATCTTGCAGCCCCTCATACTCACAGGCGAGACGCTCAAGGATGCCGCCGATCGTCTCCGGCGGGTCAGACAGTTCGACGCTGCGACCGCCGACCAGCGGCCGCAGCGTCGCGTAGAAGCGGATCTGCATGGTCTCCTCGAGTTGGACTCGCTCCTCGGGTGAGAACCCCCCTCTGCCTGACGGCATCTCCCCCCTTGCAGGGGGGAGAGGAAAACAGGGGAGCGCGACATCTCCCCCCGCCTGCGGCGGGGGGAGAAGGGAGTGGAACGCTAGGAGATGATCTCGAGCTCGCGCAGCTTGGCTTCGCCGACGACGCCGTCGTCCCAGCCTCGCGCGTCGTAGTACTGCTCCTTCATCTGGTCGAGTTCGCAAATGTGACCTTCCGCCGGGCCGGTTGCCGGCTCGGTCAGGAAACGCTCCGGCAGCGAGTCGTCGCTGCCGTCGAATCCGGCCAGGTTGTTGAAGTAGCGCTCGAGGTTGTAGATCCGTTCGCCGGCGACCATGACGTCCTCCTCGGACATCGGCAGGCCGACGACGTTCTCGTACAGCGCCGCGTACTCCGGGGCGCCGACCGCGAAGGCCGAGAACTTGCACAGGTCGAGCGAGTCGGAGAAGGCGTGCAGGTCCTGGAAGATCTTGAGCAGCGGACCCTTGCCGTCCCAGTCCAGCGGGTCGGTCTTGACCGGGATGCCGAGCAGCTCGGAGGCGGGCGTGTAGCCGCGCAGGTGGCAGGCGCCGCGGTTCGACGTGGCGTAGCCGAGGCCTTCGCCTTTGAGTCCGCGCGGGTCGTAGGCCGGCACCGCCTGGCCCTTGACGGTCATCGAGATTTCCGAGTGTCCCCAGGCGGCCGCGGCCTTGGCCGTGCCCTGGCCCAGGGTCTGGCCGATCGACGACGAGCCCATCGCCATCTCATCGGTCACGCGGACCATGCCCGCGCCGTCGCCCCAGTCGAGCGGTGTGTCGACGTAGCCGCGCTCGGACGCTTCCATGTACATCGAGAGCACATTGCCGATCTCGATCGCGTCCATGCCGTAGTCGTTGCACTGGTCGATCACCTTGGCGATCACGGCCGGGTCGTCGTTGCCGCAGTTCGCGCCCAGCGACCAGGCCGGCTCGTACTCGAACGACTCCATCTTCAGGCCCGCATGCGGACCTTCGGTGATTTCGACTTCCTTCTTGCAGGCGACCGGGCAGGCGTGACAGGTCGGCTCGGCGGTCAGGAAATCGTCGCGCATCGTTTCGCCGGACACGGCGTTGGCGGCTTCGGGGGAGGTCTGCGTCATCTGAGAGTTCTTGGTGCCCAGTCCACCGATTGAGTTGACCACGTTCATCAGCACGTTGGTCCCGAACGCGGAGAGCGCGCCCGAGCCGTCCTTGAGCGAACCGTCGTCGTTGACCGAGGACGGCGCCGTCACCGGCGACTCCATGATCAGCTTGAGGTGCTGGCCCTGCGCCTCGCGGAACTTCTGGCGTGCCTCGCCCTGTTCCGGTCGCCAGCGACCGGCGCGCGTGCCGCGCACGACGACGCACTTGAGGTTCTTCATGCCCGCGACGGCGCCGGTGCCGCCGCGGCCGGCGGCCCGGTCGTCCTCGTTCAGGAACGACGCGAACAGTACGCCGTTCTCTCCGGCCTGGCCGATCGACATGACCGAGACGTCGGTCCGGTTGCCGCTCTCCGAGCCGAAGTGGGCCACCGTGTCGTGGATGCCCTTGCCCCAGATATCGGAGGCGTCCTTGATCTCAACCTCGCCGTCCTCCACTTCGAGGTAGACGGGCGAGTCCGCCTTGCCGGTGATCAGCAACGCGTCGAAGCCGGCCCAGCGCAGGCGCGCCGCCGACCAGCCGCCCATGTGTGAGTCGGTCACGGTGCCGGTCAGCGGAGACTTGGTCACAAACGCCAGGCGCCCCGACATGGTCACCTCGGTGCCGGTCATCGGTCCGTTGACCAGGGCGAGCATGTTGTCGTCCGACATCGGGTCCGTCTCAGGGCCGTTGTCGAGCAGGTACTTGACCCCCAGTCCGCGCGCGCCGATGTACTTGCGGGCGTCGTCTTCATTGATGCCTTCGTACGAAACGCTGCGGTCGGTCAGATTAATCCGAGCCACGCGATCTGCAAATCCGCCAAGTGCCATGATCGGTCCCTTCACCAACGCTCTGGTTTGCGCGTCAAAGATAGCGGATTGGCGACGCGCCGCAGGCGGTCCAGGCCCTAGAATGGGGATCGGGAGGATGAAGATGACGACTGAATCAAAGCCGAAGGCTGGTCGGCCGACGGATTCCTGGACGCTTGAGGAGCATCGCGCGGAACGTCAGAGTAATCGTGAGTACTGGGAGGCGCATCGGCACGAGTTAGTGGCCGCGTTTCCTGATCACATGATCGTCGTCTACGGTCGTAATCAGGTGGTCGCATACACCGACGGTCAATCGCTCATTGACCATCTCAGCAAACTTGACGATTTCACACGCGCCGGGATGAATTGGGCTTGGCCGCCCAAGAGAAGCCCGCGAGCGCTGATCGGACGGTCCCCGGCCGAAGCTCGATGACCAGACAGGTCCGCGGCTGGTTGAACGCGCTCTGGGACCCGGCCAACCCGGCGCCGTTCGTCAATGCGATCGTCGAACTGAGCGGCATTCGACATGAGCTTGATTTCTTTGTCGATACAGGCTCAGACGTCACCTGCATCATGCCCAGGGACAGCCTTGAGTTGCTCGGGGCAGGTTTGACCGCGACGAGCTTTCGCGGGGTAGACGATGCCACGATGATCGTAGGCGTCGGCGAATCGGGCTACTACGCGGCGGAGCTTGAGGACGCCGTACTGATCCTCGTTGACGAAGTCGGTGTCGAGATTCGCCTGGAGGTGCCACTGTGGCTGGCAGAACCGAGCCCGCGAGATCAAGCGCCTGGAGGCAATTGGTCTCTGCCCTCCATCTTCGGACGAGACGCCATTCGACCCGGCGACTTTGAGCTTAGCTACGTCAACGGCACCGTCACGCTGATCCGGCCTGAGGACGAGTAGCGCTATCTTCATCTCAGCCAGATCAGTGCTTCATCGAGGTTCATTATGTCCACTTCCGCTGTCTCCGTCGAACCGCTCACCCCGACCATCGGGGCGACCGTCCACGGCGTTGATCTGACCCAACCGATCGACGAGGAGACATTCCGGTTCATTCACGACGCCTGGATGGAACACCTCGTCCTCTTCTTCCGCGACCAGCCGATGTCGCCCGATCAACACCTGACCTTCGGGCGGATGTTCGGCGACCTGCACATTCACCCGGCTGCTCCCTACGAGCACGGCAATCCGGAACTGATGCGCATCCACACCGACAAAGACTCGTTCCGCAACAACGGCGAGCGCTGGCATTCGGACGTTTCCGCCGACGAAGAGCCGCCGATGGCGTCGATCCTGCACATCCACAGCATCCCGACCCAGGGTGGCGACACCTGCTGGTCGAACATGTACGCCGCCTGGGACGGGCTGTCGCCGCAGATGCAGGCGCTGCTCGAGCCGCTGACCGCGGTGCACGCCTCCGACTACTCGGGACAGTACGGCGACCACAAGCCGCAGCGCGAATCGCCGCGCGCCGTTCACCCGATTGCCCGCACGCATCCCGTCACGGGACGCAAGGCGCTGTTCGTCAACTCGAGCTTCACCAGGCGCATCGTCGAACTGCCGATTGACGAGAGCAACGCGATCCTCGATTTCCTCTTCGACCACGTGAAGAACGTCAACTTCCAGTGCCGCTTCCAGTGGGAGGCGAACTCGGTCGCCCTCTGGGACAATCGCTGCACGCAGCACATGGCAATCTGGGACTACTACCCTGAGTCGCGGAGCGGCATCCGCGTGACCGTCAAGGGCGACAAGCCGTTCTAGCCGGAGGTCGGCTCTCGAGACTTCGGCGACGTCGCCTGGAGTCCGAACTGTCGTCCGGAGCCCGCACTCCGGTGACGGGGCGGGTGAGATTGAAGTGCCGTTGGCATGTTCGACATCGCACTGACTGATACGCCATACGGATTCGTGCTGGATCTGGCCATCGTCATCGCCGCCGCCTGCTGGGCGCTCTCGCTCGTGACCAAGGACTACTCCCTGATGGACCGCATGTGGTCGATCGGGCCGGCGATCTTCGTTCTGATCGTGGCTGCCGACCTCAGCTTTGACTCCACCCGAGTGAATCTCATGATGGCGCTGGTCCTCGCCTGGGCGATTCGCCTCACGCTCAACCTGACGGTGAAGGGCGGCATGCCACTCGGCAATGTGGACTATCGATGGACCTACCTCAGGAACAAGTACGGAGAACTCAGATTCCAGGGGATCAATCTGACGTTCACTTCGTTCGGTCAGATGGCCATCGTCTGGATGTTTACGTCTCCCATCCATCAAGCGTGGCAGCACCCCGACCAGTCGCTGGGCTGGCTCGACTACCTGGCCGCCGTGCTGTTCCTGCTCTTCCTGGCGATCGAGATCATCGCCGACATCCAGATGCTCCGATTCCAGAACAACAAGAAGCGGCTGATCAGCGAGGGAGCAGAAGTCGAACAGCCCTTCATCACCACGGGCCTGTTCCGATTCAGCCGGCATCCCAGCCACGCGTGCGAAGTCGGGATGTGGATCGCCTTCTACCTGTTCGCCATCTCGGCAGCCGACCAGTTCTGGCACTGGACCGGAATCGGCTGCGTGGTCCTGTTCTTCATGTTCCAGGCCTCAAGCCGCTTCGGAGAGACGATCTCGCTCGAGCGATATCCCTCGTACGCCCGGTACCAGCAGGCCGTGCCGATGTACCTGCCGTATCCGTTCCGCCGCCGTCGCGGCGAGGCGAGTGACGCCTAGCCGATTGCCAGGGCCGCCAAGTCCCTCGCGGTGTCCCGCGACACGTCGGGACAGGCCATCGGGAACACCTCGGTCCCATGGATCGTGCCCATCACCTGACGACACCTCGCCGGCACGCCAGAGTCGAGCAGGAGTCGGTAGAAGGCGATGCCTTCGTCGCGCAGCGGGTCGCACTCGTTGACGGAAATCGTGGTCGGCGGCAGGCCGACCACGTCCTCGCTCGAAGCGAACAGCGGCCAGGCGAGCGGGTCTTCGGCTTCGAACGCGTCGATCCCATACCCCATCGCTCCCTGGTTGTTGTGCAGGTCGAGCAGGATGCCGTTGTTCTCGATCGTTGACGGCAGATCGTCGCGCGGCCAGCTGCCCGCGATGTACGGGCAAAGCGCGTAGAGACCCTGGATCAGGCCGATGTCGCCGTCGCGCAGCAGCTTCATCCCGGTCGCGAGAGTCAGATTGCCCCCGCCGCTCTCGCCGGCGATGATCATGCGCGACGCGTCGATGCCCAGCGACGCCGCGTTCTCCGACACCCATTTCACGCCGGCAACGCAGTCGTTCAGACCGGCTGGATATGGCTCGACCTCCGGCGCCGACGAGGGCGTGACGCAATTGCGGAAGTCGACCATGGCCACGGCGACGCCGTTCTGGGCGATGATCCGTCCCCAGGCCCGGTAGTTGGGGTCGTAGCACGACATCGCGGCCATGCCGCCGCCGTGGATGTAGTAGACCGCGGGCAACGGTCCGTCAGACTCGGGCTTGATCAACTGGATGTTGATCGTGTTGCCGTCCGGAGACGAGGTGAACGTCTCGGTTGTGATTGTGAGGCCGTCCGACGGTGCGATCTCTTCGGTGTCGCAGAGCGCGAAGAAGTCGGCCAGGCCCTCACGCAGCGCCCGGCCCTCCTCGCTGTTGGCCTGGGCCAGGACTGCTTCGCGGTTGGCGAAATCGGGTGAGGGCGGCATGTCGAATCCGCCGAACAGCGCCTTCAATCTTGGGTCGATCCGTCGGTCTTCTGAGAGCTTGCTCATCGTCTCCGCCTTCCGCTCGGCTTGACCGTCTGCACCAAGCTACTACCCAGCGGGTAGCCTGAACGCCGCAACGACGACGAGGCAGGAACGGGAGCGCACCGCATGAGCAACATCGCGATCTGGGTCAAGGTCAGAGTCAAGCCGGAGGGTCGAGAGCGGTTCCTGCACGCGATCGAGGTGGATTGCCTCGGTTCCGAGCGCGATGAGCCCGGCTGCCACCGATTCAACGTCCTGCAGGATGCGTCCGATAACCTGACCTACTACTTCTACGAGGTCTACGAGAACGAGGCCGCGCTCGACGCGCACCGGGCGGCGCCGCACTACGCCGTTTGGTCCGCCGCCGCCGACACACTCGAGGGCGATATCGAGATCACTCGCACCGCCACCGTGTTCCCCGCCGATCAGGCCTACTGGTCCGGCGACTGAGGGCCTCGGAAATCGCTACCTTCGGCAGCAGGGACGCAATGAAACGGATGTTGCCATGACCAATCTCAAAGTCGCCGTCTTGACCGGCGGTCACTACTTTCATGTCCGGCCATTCATCGACTTCTTCAACGGGCTCGATGGCATCGACGCCTACGTCCACCACTTCGACCAGTGGTTGTTCGGAGCCGGCAACGACTCGTTCATGGTCGACGGTCACCGCATCAGCCGTCCCGACCTGCGCGGCGACCACGGGATCACTGAGCCGCCGTCGGACGACCAGGACATGCGCGACGGCTACGACGTGACGCTCTTCTACACGATGCTGCGCGACGAGCCCGACCAGAAGACGATCACGTGTCTCGAGCGCATGTTTGACTCGGGCATGCCGGTCTTCGTGATGCACCACGCCCTGCTCAACTGGGGCGCCGGTGGACTCTGGTCCGAAGCGATCGGCATGCCCGACCGCCGGATCGAGGTCGACGACACCTGGGAGAGCACTTACGAGATCGAGGTCAATCCCGACCATCCCGTCGCCGCCGGTCTGGCTGACTTCTCGATCCAGGACGAGACCTACGCAATCGCCGACTGTGGAGCCGACTGCGATGTTCTCCTGACGACCGAGAACACGAACTCGATGCGCACCCTCGCCTGGACGCACCATTACCGAAACTCAAGAGTGTTCTGCACCCAGCTCGGCCACGACCCCAGAACCTGGGAGCACCCGGCGTTCGCCCAACTCATCCAAAACGGCCTCAACTGGTGCGCAGAGCGGCCGCTCGAGCCGGGGATCGGGACGGCGCAGGCTTGACCCCGGGAGTTTCCAGTTCCGTGGCTGTCCCGGTTCGATTCGAACCGAACGTCGACGCGCGGCGGGCATAGCTCGGTGGCCGCTGTGATTCTGCTATGTTCGCAAACGAGAGCGCCCGGTGTTACAGGCGTTTCGCGGCGATGCGTACGAACGGCCGGGATGCTGCGGAGCGGAGGCCGAGATGTCGGGCGACCGGCTGGAGTTGATGGCGCACCTGATGCGCCGGGTTGGAGTGGGAGCGAGACGGGACGAGCTTGAGGCGCTGGCCGTCCGACCCTACGAAGACGTGGTCGAAGAGCTGTTGCACCCGGAAGCGTTCAGCGACCCCGACCAGGACGTGATCGATCGGTATCTGCCGACGGCCACCTCGGTTGAGCTGCCGTCGGTTCCGGCATCGCGCTGGATCTTCAACATGGCCAACGGCCCGCGCCCGCTGCGCGAGAAGATGGCGCTGCTCTGGCACCAGATCTTCGCGACCGCGTTCTTCAAGGCGGTCCACGCCCGGGCGATGATCGCACAGGTCGACCGGTTCCGCGAGAACGGGCTCGGCAGCATGCGTCAGATCCTGCTGGATCTGTCGCGCGATCCGGCGATGATCGACTGGCTCGACAACTCGGAGAACCACGCCGACTCGATCAACGAAAACTACGGGCGCGAATTGCTCGAACTGTTCTCGATGGGCATCGGCAACTACACCGAGGATGACGTCAAGGCCGCGGCGCGGGCGTTCACCGGCTGGACCATCGTCCCGGGCGCGCCGATCAATCCCTGGGAAATGAACGACCCGCAGTTCCGCTTCGACCCGGAAGACCATGACTCCGAAGAGAAGACGTTCCTCGGTGAGACCGTCGTCCACGGCGAGGACGTGATCGACGTGATCGTCAAGCAGGAGGCATGCGCGCGCTTCATCGCCCGCCATCTCTACAACTTCTTCGTCGCCGACGAACCGCCGGTCCCCTCCTGGCACCAGACTCCGCCGCTCGACCCGGCCGCGATCGACACGCTGGCCGAGGCGTTCCTCGAGTCGGACGGCGACATCCGCGAGGTCATGCGCACGCTGCTCAACGCCGACTTCTTCAAGGAGGCGCGGTTCCAGCGCGTCAAAAGCCCGGTCGAATTCGTCGGCGGCGTGATCAAGCTGACCGGCGCGCCGCAGTTCCCCGATCTGCCGATGTCCGAGCTGTCGCGGGCGGCGGAACTCATGGGCCAGCGGCTCTACGATCCGCCCTCGGTCGAAGGCTGGCACACCGGCCAGGAGTGGTTCGACTCCGGCACACTGACCCAGCGGGTCAACTTCGCGGTCGAACAGGTGATGGACACGTCGAAGCCCGGCATGACCCAGATCATCGAGCGCATCGCCGCCGACGGCGACGCCAGCCCGGAGCAACTCGTGGACCGCTGCCTGGACCTGTGCGGTCCGCTCAAGGTCAAGCCGCAGACGCGCGCCGAACTGATCGAGCGCGCGCAGGAAGGCGGCACGCTCGTCTTCGACAACGGGGCCGGCACTGAAGCCAGAGATCGAATCGGACGGATGGTCCAGCTCATCGTCGCTGCGCCCGAGTACCAGTTCGCATAAGTCCCAGAGGAGGGACCAACCATGACAACGACCGTATCCAGGCCTCCGGTACTGGTGATCATCCAGCTCGCGGGCGGGCTGGACTTCCTCAACACCGTGATTCCCTTCCAGAGCGGGATCATCCGCGACGCGCGGCCGACCGTCGCCGTGCCCGCCGAAGACACGCTGCCGCTCAACCACGAGCTCGCCTGGCATCCGGCCGTCGCTCCGCTGCAGGAGCTCTACGACGCCGGCAAGGTTGCCGTCATCCAGGGCGCCGGCTGGGAGCACCAGGGCGGTCCCGGCGCCGATCGGTCGCACTTCCGCGCCACCGACATCTGGCACACCTGCACGCCCGACAAGATCTCGACCGAGGGCTGGCTGGGCAAGCTGACCCGCGAGTTCGATCCGCATTCGCAGAATCCGGTCACGGCCGTCAATTTCGGTCTCGGACTGCCGCGCGCGTTGGCCGCGCCGGGGGTAACCGTCACCTCGGTCGACTCGCTCGACCGCTTCGGTCTGATGACCGAGATCGAGCTGGAGCAGGAGCGGGCCAAGGACCTGGACAGCTTCAAGCGGATGTACACACCGGCCGTCGGTTCCGCGATGGTCCAGGAGTACCTGGCGCAGACCGGACTCAGCGTGCTCCAGAGCGCCGAGATCCTGGCCGACGCTCCGACGCAGTACGCGTCGGAGGTCGAGTACGGCAGCAGCCCCATCGCGCAGGCGCTGCGCGATGTCGTGCGCGTGCACACGGCCGGGCTCGGCGCGCGCATCTTCTACACGCTGCAGCGCGGCTACGACACCCATTCGGGCCAGAACGACCAACTGCCGGTGCTGCTGACCCAGCTCTCCGAGGCGATCCGCGACTTCATCCAGGACCTGCGCAACCACAATGCGTCCCGGGAGGTCTCGATCCTCGTCTTCACCGAGTTCGGGCGGCGCATCCGCGACAACGGCTCGGGCACCGATCATGGTTCGGGCGGCGGCGCCTACCTGATCGGCGACGGCGTGCAGGGCGGTCTGTACGGCGAGTATCCCTCGCTCGACCCGAACGACTGGCTCTACGGTGAGGACCTCTCCCACACGATCGACTTCCGCAGCATCTACAGCACGGTGCTCGACCAGTGGCTGGGCGTCGACCCGACCGACATCGTGGGCGGCGCCTTTGAACAGATCCACCCCTACCGGGAGCCGATCGGAGTGGGCTGATGTCAGTCGAGACCAACGGCGCCAACCGAGCGAGCGCCAACGGCGCCTACGAGGTGCTGTTGCGCGCCGGCTTCCCCTACGAGCAGACGCTGGGGCGGCGCCTCGTGACCTTCAATCCGATCGACCTGGCCGTCGGCCAGGAGGGCCGCATCTACTGCCTCGGGCGGGGACCGTTCGACACGGGCGGTCCGCTGCGGATCACCAACTGGGAGGACGAGGATCTCGGCGTCGTTCGCCGCCGCCCGGCCGAGCCAACCGATCGGCCGGCCGAAGCCGATTGCGGGTGGATCTGGCCGGCCGGGATCGTCTGCGATCCCGACGAGCGGATCATCGTCTCGGACGAGGCCGATCACACGGTCACCATCGCCACGCGAGAGCGTGACGAAGAGATTGCTCGCTGGGGTGAGCACGGCAGCGCGCCGGGTCAGCTCGACCGTCCGGCGCACATGGCGATTGACCGCGAAGGCTGCCTGCTCGTGGTCGATGCGATGAACCATCGCGTGCAGCGCTTCACGCTCGAGGGCAGGTACATCGACGGGTTCGGCAGCCACGGCAGCGGATTCGGCGAGCTTGACATGCCCTGGGGCATCGCGCTCGACGGCGAGGGCTGCATCTACATCGGCGACTGGCGCAACGATCGCGTGCAGAAGTTCAGCCCGTCCGGCGAGCCGCTGATGATCATCGGTTCCAGCGGCGACGGAGACGGACAGCTCAACCGACCGGCCGGGGTCGCCGTGGACCAGCACGGTGACATCTATGTCGCCGACCGGGGCAACCACCGTGTGCTGCTCTTCAACCGCGACGGGCGCTACGTCGAGCAGTTCATCGGCGACGCCACGCTCTCGCCCTCGGCGCTGAAGATGCTGCTTGAGCAGCCGATCCTGCTGCGCCAACGGGACCTGACGGCGCTTGACGAGCAGAAGCGCCTGCGCTCGCCGGCCTCGGTACGGATCGACGGCGACCGGATGTTGATTCCCGACTTCGGCTATAACCGGGTACAGGTCTACCGCAAGGAGGCCTATCCGCTGAGCGAAGAGCAGGTCGCTCCGATCCCGGCGAGGCCAAGCCTCCGCTAGGCTCCAGGCGTGGCGGCGGGCCATCCCGCGGGCCGCTCGCCACGGGAAGACCGGCATGCTGGACAGCCCGCTGGAGATACTGCAACTCGTCGCTTCAGGGGTCATCGGCTATCTGCTGGGCTCTCTGCCCTTTGCCCAGTTGGTCAGCCGACGCCGCCAGGGAGTGGACATTTTCAGCACGGGCACGTCGTTGGCCGGCACGGCCAACGTGTTCTGGAACGTGGGCCGCGGCAGCGGGTTGCTGGTCTTCGCCGGCGACGTGGGCAAGGGGACGGCGGCCGTGGCCGTGGCGTGGGCGCTGGGCGTTGACGCGCCGCTGACGCTCGTCGCGGCCGCTGCGGCGATTGTCGGACACTGGTCTTCGGTGTTCTCGTCCTTCCGGGGAGGCGACGGGATGACGCCGCTGATCGGCGTGAGCCTGGCGCTCGTGCCGGTGCTGACCGTGCTGGCGGCGGTCGTCGGGGTGAGCACGGTGCTGCTGCTGCGCAGCCGCCTGCGTCGATCCGCCTGGGGCATCTGCACCGGTTACCTGCTGATGCTGGGACTGGGGCTGGCCTTCGACCTTGAGCCCTTGACGTCTGCCGACGTCGAAATCCAACTGGTCGCCGGATTGACAGTCTTCGCCGGGTTGGTGCTGATCAGGAGCGCCATCGTCCGCCGCCGACACAGCGCCGCCGACGCCGACTGATTGCTGATTGCTGATTGCTGATTGCCAGTCAATTGCAAGGTCTCGGCGGCGGGCCTAGACTGCGCCATCGAACCTGCGGGGGTGAGGATGCCGTCTCAGTATCCGATCGACCCAAGCCGTACCGATCTCGCCCGGGAGTTCATGGCCAATCCCATGGGCCCGCACAGCGCGGCGCTGCAGCGCATCGTGACGCGCATGCGCGATACGGTGCCGGCCGGCCGTTATGTCCTGGTCACCCGCGTCCCCTACCAGGAGTGGGGCCTCGCGCAGCTCTCCGGGCAGCGCGGCGTTGACCTGACCCTGCTCGAGGACCAGGTCTTCACGTCCATCGAAGACGCCGAGCGCGCGGTGTTCAGACTGCGCTGGGAACTCATCACCGGCTCCCCGCTGTTGATCGACTGAGCCGGCGCCGAGGGAGCGATCCATGCTCGAAAAGAAGATCGCGGGATACAGCGACGAGATCAGCGTCGCTCCCGGCGAACGCATCCGTTTCATGGTGAGCTGCGAAGCGGGCGTCGACCGCTACCGGGCCGACATCGTCCGGCTGATCTCGGGCGATCGCCAGCCCGACGGGCCCGGCTACCGCGACGAAGTGTTGCCGACGTCCGTGAGCGGCGAGTACGCGGGCCGGACCCAGGAGACCCACTGCGGGTCGTACGCCGTCGTCCCGGACGGGCCTGCGTTCGACGGTCTCAACGATCTCACCCTGCAGGCGACGATCTTCCCCACTCTGCCCGGGCTGCGCCGCGCCTGCATCATCTCGAAGATGGATGTCGACGCCGGCCGCGGTTTCGCCCTCTGGACCGACCCGGCAGACGGCCTTGTGCTGGAGCTCGGGGACGGCGCCGGCGGGTCGACGGAGTTCGCCCTGGGGCTTCCGTTCGTCGAGCGCGAGTGGTACCTGGTCAGCGCCGCGTACGACGCCGCCAGCGGGGGTGTCCACCTGCGGCAGCAACTCCTGGACTCCTACGCCCGCGACACGTCGAGCGGCGAGGCCGATCATCCGAGTGAGGGGGGCGCTGTTGTGGGCTGCGACGCTCCGCTTCTGATCGCGGCCGCCAGCCGCGACGAGGCGCGCGGCAGGCCGATCGGCGAACTGATCTTCAACGGCCGGATCGAGCGTCCGGTCGTCGCTTCTCGCGCGCTGGAGCGCAGCGAGATCGAAGCGCTGCGCAACGACGCGATCCCGCTGGCCGTGCGGCCCGACGTCTGCGCCGCCTGGGATTTCGCCCAGGCGATCGAGACCGACGAGATCATCGACATCTCGCCCAACCGCGCCCACGGCACGTTGATCAACCTGCCGATCCGCGCCGTACGCGGCCCCAACTGGACCGGCGATGAGCTGAGTTTCCGCCACGCGCCAGACCAGTACGCCGCCATTCACTTCGTCGACGACTCTCTCTACGACTGCGAATGGGACGCCGACTTCGAACTGGATGTCCCCGACGGCACGTCGAGCGGGCTGTACGCCGCCCGCCTCACGTCCGGCGACCAGGAAGACCACATCACGTTCATCGTGCGGCCGCCGCGAGATCAAGCCACCGCGTCGCTGGCGCTGCTGATCCCCACGGCCAGCTACATGGCTTACGGCAACGCCCGCGGCACGATGGAGACCGGAGCCGAGTTGCACGGCAACCGCCTGGCGGTGATCGGCCCGGAAGACCGCTACCTCAACCGGCATCCCGAGTACGGCAACTCGATGTACGACAACCACAACGACGGAACAGGGGTCTGTTACTCCTCCCGGCTGCGGCCGCTGATCAACATCCGCCCGACGCACCACTGGCTCTGGCAGCTGAGCGCGGACATGCACCTGGTCGAATGGCTCGAAGCGCAGGGCATCCCGTTCGACGTGATCACCGACGAGGACATGCACCAGGACGGGGTCTCGCTGCTGGAGCGCTACTCCTGCGTCATGACCTGCAGCCATCCCGAGTACTACTCGACGCCGATGTGGGACGCGGTGCATGCCTTCACCCAGCGCGGCGGGCGGCTGATGTACATGGGCGGCAACGGCTTCTACTGGCGCGTCGCCTACCGCGACGACAAGCCGGGCGTGATGGAGATGCGCCGGACCGAAGACGGATCGCGCTCCTGGGCCAGCGAGCCGGGCGAGTATTACATGGCCTTCACCGGCGAATACGGCGGGCTCTGGTGGCGCGCCGGGCGCACGCCGCAGTCCCTCGTCGGCAACGGCTTCATCGCCCAGGGTTTTGATCACTCCTCCTACTTCCGCCGCACCGCCGACAGCCACGACCCGCGCGCCGCGTTCATCTTCGAGGGCATCGACGACGAGATCATCGGCGACTTCGGTCTGATCGGCGGCGGCGCCGCCGGCCTGGAGTTGGACTCGGCCAGCCGCGCCTACGGGACGCCGCCCCACGCGCTGACGGTCGCCACGTCCGAGCAGCACACCGACGCCTACATCCGCGTCAACGAGGACATCGGCCACATGCTGCTCGCCATCGGCGGACAGGACGACCCGCAGGTGCACGCCGACGTGGTCTTCTTCGAGACCCCGCGCGGCGGGGCCGTGTTCTCCACCGGTTCGATCGGCTGGAGCTCCGCCCTGTTCCACAACGATCACGACAACAACGTCTCGCGCATGACGCGGAACGTGCTGGACCGATTCCTGGACCCAACCCCCCTCGCGTAGGAGCCCCGGCCTGGACAGACGGATCGAGTCCGGTCGG
This sequence comes from Dehalococcoidia bacterium, assembly GCA_965204335.1. Taxonomy (GTDB): domain Bacteria; phylum Chloroflexota; class Dehalococcoidia; order Bin125; family Bin125; genus Bin125. Next base: position 3,125,256 of record OZ241982.1, read on the forward strand.
TTCGCCGGCGATCCGCGACTCACTTGCCGTAGAGGGTGGCCCGGGCGAAGTCGTCCCAGTTGGTTTCGAGCAGGCGCAAGTCGGCGTGGACGGTGGCAACGGAGACGCGGACCTTGTCGGCGATGGCCTCGAGGGTGTATCCGTTCTGGCGGAGGTTGTGTTCTCGTTGCATGCGCCGGTGTTGGGCTAGTGGGCGGCTGCCGGTTCGTAGGGGTGGATGGTTTCGATCTGGTCCGCCTCTACCTGGTGGGCGTGATACAGGTCCCAACGGAGTTGCAGATTCATCCAGAAGTCGGGAGAGTTGCCGAGGAACCTGGAGAGACGCAGTGCGGTGCTGGGTGTGACTCCGCGCTTGCCTCTGACCAGTTCGTTGACTCGCTGGTAGGGCACGTGGATGGACGACGCGAGGTCGCGCTGGGTGAGGCCGAGCGGCTGTAGAAACTCATGCAGCAGCATCTCGCCCGGGTGAGTTGGTTGACGGTCGGTGGGGATGCGCACCATGGTTGGTCTCCTGTCTAGTGGTAGTCGGTGATTTCGACGTCGCGGGGACCGGCATCGGTCCATACGAAGCAGATACGGTATTGGTCGTTGATGCGGATGCTGTGCTGCCCACTTCTGTCGCCACTCAGCCGCTCAAGTCTGTTGCCTGGCGGCACTGCCAGATCGCCGAGGACGACGGCGGAATCGAGCATGTCCAGTTTCCTCCTGGCCACTCTCCAGATGGCGGGCGGGCAGGTCCGACGAGCGAGACGCGTACTGCGCCCATCAAATATGTCTTCGGCGCCATCTCCCCCGAAGGTGACGATCATGGACACATGGTATCACGGTGCCCATGCTACGGCCTAGGGCCATTCGCGTCGGCAACGTTAGGGAAGCGGCGGAGAGCGCAGCCTTCCGAGATCGGTTTCGGAAGCGGCTGGACTCCCTAGTGCATGCCCAGGACGCTGTAGTCGCCATCGAGGATCAGGCGGACTGAGAGGTAGAGGCCGACGATGGGGATCAGGATCCAGGAAGCATTCGGGCTGAGGATGTACAGACAGAACTCACGCGTCGTGATGAGGCGGCGCTTCCGGCCGACGAGAAAGCTGACCAGGTAGAGCGTTGACGCATAGGTCCACTGCCAGAACAGCATCGCGCCGATGATCCCGGCCGCGATCGCGGGCAGCAGGCCGGCCGTGAAGGCGATGTACAACACCACAGTCGTCGCCGGAGTGGTGAAGCCGTTGGCGATGTCGATGTTGAAGCCGTACGTGTTGCGATCCGCATAGGCCGAGTCGAACATCGAGTATGTCGCCCAGACATCGGCCCAGATGGTCGGCGACAGAACCCGGCTGAGCGGCACCCGGGAGGTCAGGAACTCAACGGCCGGCGTGCGGCCGGTGTCGCTCTGCCGCGTGCGCCAGTAGTCCGCGCGCTGCTCGATGTAGTCCCTGCGGATATAGAGGGCGATTTCCCAGTAGCTGATCAGGAGGTTGGCGGCGAAGAAGAGGATGAGCAGGACATGGAAGGCGTTGAATCCGCCGTGCAGGTGATAGCGAACGGCGAGGCCGGGGACGGCGAGGAGCGCGATCGCCAACACGGCGAGCAGACCTGCCGGCGCGCCCCATCGGCCCGTGTGCTGACTCACGCTGCTCAAGCTGACAGACTTCCTCCACTGCGCGGAACGACACACCGGATCCCGGCGGATCAGGAGTGCATCATAGCGAGCCGGTCTCTCGCCGGGCCGCGAGACCGAGGCGCGATCTTGCGCCTCTGACGGTCACGGATTACCGTTTGCTTATCTTCGCCGCCCTCCGCTCAATGCGTGGTGTGGGAGCTACATGGCCTCACAGTCGCCTGACCGTCCCACCGGCACATCGTCGCCGCCCTTGTTCCTGACGGGGGCGGCCGGCCACGTGGGGGCCAACCTGGTGCGCAAGTTGCTCGACGACGGCGCTCGAGTCCGAGTGCTGCTGAGGCACGAGGACAACAACGAAGCCCTGGACGGGCTCGACGTTGAGCGCGTCTACGGCGACATCCGAGACCTGGACGCCACTCGTGAAGCGCTCGCGGGCTGCCACGGCGTCTATCACACCGCGGCGTTGGTTTCGACGATCGACGGCGATGACGCCCATCGTCGGGATATCTTCGAAAGCAATGTGCTCGGCACGCGGCACGTGCTGCAGGCGGCGCGGGAGCTGGAGGCCGGACGGGTGGTGGTGACCGGCTCGTTCAGCGCGGTTGGCTACGACCTTGACGACACGTCGGCGCCGGCCAGGGAGTCGATGCCGTTCTACCCGATGGAACGCACGATGCCGTACGAACGCAGCAAGGCGATGGTCGAGAGCGAGTGCTGGCATGCGGCGGCGGCCGGTCAGGACGTCGTGGTCGCCACGTCTTGCGCGGTGGTCGGCGGCAACGACTTCCTGCCCTCGAGAATGGGACGGACGCTGTGCGACTTCGCCAACGGCAAGCTCCGCGCCTATGTCAATGGCGGGTTCGAGTTCGTCGCGGCGGAAGACATCGTGCAGGGACACCTGCTCGCCATGGAGCGCGGGCGCTCGGGGCAGAAGTACATCTTCAGTTCCGAGTACCAGACGATCTCGGACATGCTGGATCTGTTCGAGGAGGTCTCGGGCATCCGGCGGCCGCATCGGCATATCCCCGTCGGGCTGATGCTCCCGATCTCGGAAGTGGTGAGCCATACGCTCAGCCGGCTGCGACCGGACGACCCCCAGCGATTCACGCCCGGGGCGATCCGCCTGTTGCAGCAGTGCCGTCACGCGGACACCAGCAAGGCGAAAGAGGAACTGGGCTTTCGGCCGACGACGATGCGCTCCGCCGTTCGGGACGCGTACGCGTTTCACTATCAGCGCAACGCGATCACCAATCCACGCGCGAAGCGGCCGGAATCGGTCGCCGGGGAAGGTGGGTAGTCATGCCGGGTCGAATCAGCGACGCAATTCCTGAGGACTTCGCGAGATGACTGTCGAGATGGACGCCCCACCGGCCGGACCGCCAGGTCTCGGGAACGCCGACAATCTGCGTCAGCGGGCGCGCGCGGCGGGCATGAACCCGGACTACTGGTACGCCGTGGAGGAAGTGCGGCGGGTCAAGCCCGGCACGACCACCGAGGTCGTGTTCTGGAAGCAGTCCATCGCGCTGTTCCGCGCGGAGGACGGTACATTTCACGCGCTTGAGAACCGCTGCCTGCACCGGCAGGTGAAACTCTCGCTCGGAGAGGTTGAGGGCTGCCGGCTGGTCTGCGGCTACCACGGCTGGGAGTACGACGAAGACGGGCGCGTCGCTGAGATCCCCGATCTGTTTGGCCGCAAACAGGTGCCGAGACTGTCGGTACGCTCGTATCCCGTGCAGGTGCGCTACGGCCTGGTCTGGATCTTCCCGGGAGATCCGGCGCTGGCCGATGAGCGACAGATCCCGGAGATTCCCGAACTCGAAGGGCCCGGGCGATGGGCCTGTGTGCCGCTGACGTTCGACCTGTCGGCGCATCATTCGATCATCATCGACAACGTGAGCGACTTCTCTCACGCGTACCTGCATCGCCAGTACCGGCCGTTCGACGGCGCAACGCTGACGCGCCACGAAACGATCGGCGACGACGTGCATCTCGCCTACGAGACGCGGGTCGGGCGCGGGCGCATCTCCGGTCTGTTCGTCGATCATGAGCGCCTCAATACCAATCACATGGAACTCTGCTACGAGTATCCCTACCAGCGTTCGAACACCGACGACGAGATCAAGCACTGGCTGTTCGTGCTGCCGATCGACGAGCGGACGACGCGGACCTTCTTCCTCTTCTACTTCCGCTCGCTCAAGATACCCTTGCTGCCGGTCCGCATCCCCCGCTGGGCGATGACCACCGTGCTGCGTCTCGCCAACCGCATGTTGATCGGCCCGCTGCTCTCGCAGGATCGCTGGGCCGTGGAGGCGGAGCAGACGGGTTACGAGAACAACTGGGACGCCCCGCCGATCGAGGTCAATCCGGTCGTGCGCTCGTTCCAGCAGGTGACGGTCCGCAAGTGGCAGGAGCACCTGGACCGGGAACCCGCCGCGAACCCGTTCGATGCCTGATATCCCTTCGGCCTGGACGACGATATCCGGTGAGCACCTGCTTGAAGCAGCCGCGATCTTCGCGGTGTTTGTCGGCGTGCTGCTGATCGGTTCGAAGTGGCTGCCGGGACGCGAGGAGGAGGGCGGACCCGACCTCGACGGCGCGACCCGCACGTACAAGATCAACGGGCTCGCGTTGTTCCTCGTCGTCATGCTGCTGGCCGTGCTGGGCGACGTCTTCGGCATCATTTCGCTGTCGGTGCTGCACACGCATTTTGCCGAGCTGTTCATTATGGCGAACATTTTCGCCTTCGCCCTGGCCGCCGGATTGTACATTCAGGCGTCCCGCAGTCGCACCGGGGCTCCCGCCTCCGTGCGGAGCCTGTTCTTCGGCCGACAGTCGAATCCAGCCTGGTTCGGCGTCGACATTAAGCTCTTCAGCTACCGACCGTCCCTGATCTCGCTGGCGCTGTTCAACGTATCGTTTGCGGCGGTGCAGTACGACACGCACGGCGAGTTCACGCTGCAGATGCTCCTCTACCAGGCATTCACATTTCTGTACGTGTTGAATTACTTCCAGTTTGAACAGGGAATGCTGTACACCTGGGACATCGTCTCGGAGCGCTTTGGCTGGATGTTGGTGTGGGGAGACTATGTACTGGTGCCGTTCTTCTATTGCCTGGCCGGCTGGTGGCTGTTGGATGCAACAGACTCGATGCACGGGGTCGCGGCGGCGGCGATCTGTCTGTTGTTTGTGGTCGGCTTCTGGATGTTCCGCGGCGCCAACCAGCAGAAGCACCGCTTCAAGCAGGATGCCGACATCTCGATCTGGGGGCGGCCGGCCGAGTCACTGGACGGGCGTCTGCTGGTGTCGGGGTTCTGGGGTGTCGGCCGCCACTTGAATTACACCGGCGAGATTTGCGTGTACTTTGCGTTCGCGTTAACGACGGGATTCACGTCATGGATCCCATTTGCCCTGCCGGTCTGGCTGGCGGCGCTCCTGTGGCATCGGGCGAGGCGCGACGACCGACGCTGCCGGACCAAGTACGGTGAACTCTGGGAACGTTACACGCAGCGAGTGCCGCATGCGTTAATCCCGCGTGTCTACTAGAGCCGTTATCTTGCGGCCCAACGAGGACAACAATGGTTCAACTGCGTAGCGTGTCGACGACTTCGGACGGGCATCGTGAGATTCCCGAGCTGAGCGGCGGGGCGCCGTTGATTGGCCATTTGCTGGAGTTTCAGCGTGACCCGGTCGCCATGCTCAGCCGAGGCCGGCGCGAGCTGGGTGATCTGTATCAATTCCGGCTGGGGCCGCGCGAGTTTGTGCTGTTCACGGGACCGGACGCGCACGACGCGTTCTTCAGCGCGCCCGAGGATCAACTGAACGCGAAGGCGGTGTATCAGTTCACGGTCCCGATCTTCGGTCGAGGCGTCGCCTACGATGTCGCCCCGTCAATCATGGACGAGCAGCTCGGCTTTCTCTATCCGGCGCTGAGAGAAGCCGCGATGCAGCGGTTCGCCCGGATCATGTTCGAGGAGACGGCGCAGCTCGCCGACTCGCTCGGCGAAGAGGGTGTGGTTGATCTCCCGGTCGCGATGAACGAACTCACGGTCAGGATCGCCAGCCGCAGTCTGATCGGCCAGGAGGTTCGCGATCAGGTGGACGCCGGGTTCGCCGACGCCTATCACGATCTGCAGAAGGGCATCAACACGCTGGGATTCTTCCTGCCCAGGCTGCCCACGCGGGCGCATCGCAGCCGGGACCGAGCCCGCAAACGCGTAGCCGAGCTCTTCAGCCGGATCATGACGGCGCGCCGACGCTCCGGCGCCAGTCCCGACGACTTCATGCAGTCGCTGATGGACGCCGCCTACAGCGACGGCCGCACGCTGAGCGACGACGAGATCACCGGGATTCTCTTGACGGTCCTGTTCGCCGGCCAACACACGAGCGCAGTGCTCGCGACCTGGACCGGTCTGGAACTCGTGAGAGCGCAGGAGTACGCGGCACGCGCCAGAGACGAAACGGAAGCCGTGTACGGCGCCGGCGGACGGATGAACCTGGACGGCCTGAAGCAACAGGTGACCATGGAGCACGCCGTCCAGGAGTGCGAGCGGCTGCACCCACCGCTGATCATCCTGATCCGCAAGGTGCTCAAAGCGATGCGCTACGGAGACTACGAGGTGCCCGCCGGCGCGCTGGCCATGGTCTCGCCGGCGGTTTCGCACCGGCTGCCTCAGCTGTTCGCCGACCCGGACCGCTTCAACCCGGACCGGTTCGCCCCGCCCGCTCGCGAGGACAAACAGCACCCCTACACGTTGATCGGATTTGGCGGCGGCAAGCATCGCTGCATGGGGAAGCACTTTGCCGAGATGCAGGTCAAAGCGATCTGGACGGTGCTGCTCGACCGGTTCGACTTCACTCTCGAGTCCGAATTCCCCGCCCCCAACTACGGCAGCTGGGTGACGGGACCCGTCACGCCCTGCCGGCTCCGCTACAGACGCCGAACGCAGGCGCGAGTCCTCCGTGAGTGACCCGGATGTGAGCCGTTACGACGTCGCGATCGTCGGCGCTGGGCCCGTCGGCAGTCTGTGCGCGATCGCGCATGCGCGACAGGGCTATCGCGTCGCTCTCTTCGAGGCGAACCCGTCGGCCTCCAAGCGACTGGCCGGCGAGTGGCTGCACCCTCCGGCCGTACACATCCTGAATACCCTCGGCATCTCGGTGGATGGAGCAGTCCAGGGCAGTTCGGGCAAGGGATTCGCGGTGTTTCCGGAGGACGGCCAGGAACCGATCCTGCTTCCGTATTCGAGCGGGTCCCGCGGTCTCGTCTGCGAGCACGAGACCCTCGTCTCGCATCTGCGTGAGGCCGCCGAGAACGAGCCCGGAGTCGACGTCAGGTTCCATGCCCGCGTGCGTGCGGTTGAAGACGAGCGAATCTCCTACACGCAGAACGACGTCAGCCGAACCGTTGTCGCGGAGCGGATTGTCGGCGCCGACGGCCGGTCCTCCATCGTCCGGCGATCGCTGGGCCTGGATGCGACATCGAGGACCTGTTCGCGGATGGTCGGGCTGACGCTGACGGGGGTGAGCCTGCCCCTCGAGGGCTATGGGCACGTCGTCTGCGGCGCGCCCGGCCCGATGCTCGTCTATCGCCTGAGCGACAATCGTGTCCGCGCGGTCGTCGACATCCCGCTGGACTACTCTCCCGACGGCTGGAAGGAGTTGCTGGCGGACTCGTACGCGCGCTGGATGCCGGAGACTCTCCGCGCCGCCTTCATCGACGCGTGTTCCGCCGATCGCATGCACGCCGCCGCCAATGTCGTCAGTCCGCGTGTGTCGTACGGGACCTCGCGTCGGGTGCTGATTGGCGATGCGGCCGGCCACTACCATCCCTTGACCGCGACCGGTCTCACGCTCGGCTTCGGCGATGCCCTCGCGCTGGCCGAGAGCGAGCGTTTCAGCGACTTCAGAAACGAACGGTTCGACGCGACCCGGGTCCCGGAACTGTTGGCGATGGGACTCTACGAGGCATTCGCCGATCAGCGGGACGAGGCCGCGTTGCTTCGGCAGGCGATGTACGGTCGCTGGAGGACCAGTCCCTCGGTCCGTGACCATACGGTGCGGCTCCTGGCCTGTGAAGACACGTCGGTCGGAAGCCTGAGCCGGGAATTCTCGATGACGGTGGTCTGGGCCCTCAAGGCCGCAATCCCGAGGTCACTCAACCGAGGGGCCTGGAACCACTTTGGCGATGTCGCCCGTGGACTCGGCAATCGTATGGGTTGGCTCTTGCGCGGCGCCTGGAACCTGCACAGTGTCAGACGGGCTGGCAGCGCGGGCCCTGAGCGCCCCCGCGAGACGCTGTCTCGCGCATTCCTGACCTCCATGCCTTCCGCGTCCTCGCGCAAGGCCGAACCGCGCCAGGAAGAGGCGGAGTCTCCCGACGCAGGTCCGGCCTTGCAGGGCGCCGCCACGCGCCTGCTGGAGCTGCAGGCTAAGGACGGCGGTTGGGAAGGCGAGATGGTCTGGTGCCCGATGATCACCGCGCAGTGGGTGCTGTTGCAGCAGATCATCGGGCGGCCGATCGACCCCGACCGGCGCCGGCGCATCCTGCGCTACTTCGAACAGTCCCGATTGCCGCAGGGGGTGTGGGGCCTGCACGATCACTCGGCGCCGCACCTGTTCGTCACCACCCTGGTCTACGTCGCGTCGCGATTGCTCGGCGTCGAGCGGGACGATCGGTTGCTCGAACCGGCGCGGAGATTCATGCGCGAGGAAGGCGTGCCGGGCATTCCGAGCTGGGGCAAATTCTGGCTCGCGCTGCTCAATCTCTACGACTGGAGCGGACTCCACCCGGTACTCCCCGAACTCTGGGCGCTGCCTCGCCGCCTGCCGCTGCATCCCTCGAACTGGTACTGCCACACCCGGCTGATCTACATGGCGATGGCGGCGATCTATCCGCGTCGCTTCCAGTCGCCCGTCACGCCCCTCATCGAGTCCCTGCGCGAGGAGCTCTTCCCCGAGGGGTTCGAAACCATCGACTTCCCCGCGACTCGCAATCGTTTGCGCGAGGCTGATCTCTTCGCCAGGCCGACGGCGTGGCTGCGAGCGGGGTACCGCGGCGCCCGAGTCCTCGAACAGTTCCACCACAAGCGCCTGCGGGCCAGGTCGGTCGATGCACTGATCGAGCAGATCAAGTGGGAACTCAACACCACCGATCACACCAGCATCTCTCCGGTCAGCGGTCTGCTGAACGTCCTGGCCCTGTGGCTGCACGATCCGGACGACGCCGACTGCCGGCGCGCGCTGGAGCAGGCTGACCAATGGTTCTGGGAGGACGAAGAGCGCGGCGCCCGCATGACCGGCGCGAGGAGCGCCTCGTGGGATACCGGCTTCGCGCTGCAGGCGCTGTCCACTGCGTCCGGGGTTCACGGCGTGCCCGACGCGCTGCAGCGCGGAACGGCCTACCTCCAGCAGCAGCAGATCGATTCCAGCTTCCCGGGCTTTCGCGAGGCATATCGCAACGATCCGAAGGGCGGCTGGTGTTTCGCCGCCCGCTGGCACGGCTGGCCGGTGACCGACTGCACGGCGGAGGCGGTACTCGGCATCATCGCTGCCGATCGACCATCGGCCAGCGCGACGTCGCTTCGCGAGGCGGTCCGCTTCATGCTGCGCGGCCAGGGCCGCGATGGCGGATTCGGCAGCTATGAGGCCCAGCGCTCCGTGGTCGATCTGGAACGACTGAACCCAGCCGAGATGTTCGGCGAATCGATGACGGAGCACTCGTACGTCGAATGCACGAGCTCCTGCCTGGCAGCGCTCGCCGCTTGCCGAGAGCACTTCCCCGAGGTCATCGATCCAGCCGCGGACCGGGCAATGGCGCGGGCCGACGCTTGGCTCCGCCGGACTCAGGCGGACGATGGATCATGGCGCGGCGTCTGGGGTGTGCAGTTCATCTACGGCACGTTTTTCGGGATCAAGGGCCTGGTGGCGGGCGGCGCGAAGCCGAACGATCCGGCCCTGCGGTCAGCCTGCCGCTGGCTGCTGGATCGCCAGCACGAAGACGGAGGATGGGGCGAGCACCACAGTGGCTGCATGACCGGGGAGTATGTCCCTCACGGCGAGAGCCAGATCATCCAGACGGCGTGGGCGCTCATCGCCCTGCTCGAGGCGGGCGCCTCGGACTGGCCCGCCATCGTCCGCGGCGTGCGATTCCTGATCGACCGGCAGTGCGCAGATGGAACCTGGCCCAAACAGGACATGGCGGGCGTGTTCTTCCGCACCGCGCTCCTGGACTACGTCCTCTATCGCCAGTATTTCCCCTTGCACGCGCTCGGGCTGTACGAAGAGCATCGCCGGACCCGCGCCAACTGACTTCAGCGATCGGGCGGCGGCAGAATCCAGCGCCACCGATGGCAACCAGTCGTCCGTCCGGTCGAATCGCTCTTTTTTTGCAGATTGTGTGATATACCAGTAGAGGCCTGCGGGTTTGAGAAATTCATCACGAAGGACGACGCTGATGCCACGATCGAAGAGTCCACTCTGGCGCGCCGGATTGCTGATCGGCTTGCTGCTGGCTGTCGCCTGGCTGGCGACCGCCTGCGGGGACGACGATCAGTCGCAATCGGCGGCTCAGCAGGAGGTCGATCGGCAGACGCACGAGCAGCAGCAGGAATCGGCCCCGGCCCAGGAGCAACCCACCGAGCAACCGGCGCAACCGGAGCAGCAGCCGGCGGCGCAACAGCAGGAACAGCAGGAGCAGCAGGAGACCGCTTCATCTGCGCCGCAGCCATCACAGTCGCAGGCTGAGACCGCTGAAGAGGCACAGCAGCAGAGCGCTCCACAGCAGCAGGCCGTCCAGGAACAGCAGGGCCAGCAGGCTCAACAGATGATGCCGGAGGAGGCGGTGCCGGAGGGCACGCGGCTGATCACGCTGTTCGGCGACCTGACCGAGATCGTCTATGCGCTGGGCGCCGAGGAGTACCTCGTGGCTCGGGACGCGAGCTCGATCTACCCGCGGGTCGCCGAAGAGCTGCCCAACCTGGGATTCGCCGGCGCGCTCAACGCCGAAGCGATCCTCGATTTCGCGCCCACCATGGTCATCGGAACGATCATGGCCGGTCCGCCGGAGGTGCTCGATCAGTTGCGCCAGGCCGGCGTCGACGTGCGGATCATCGAGGTCGTGAACGACCTTAACGCTCCTCCGACCAAGATTCGCTTCGTCGGGGAGGCGCTCGGCCTGCAACGTCGAGCGGACGCTCTGGCCCGCGACGTGGAGCGACGAACCGAGGCGGTGTTGGCCGCATCGGAGAACGACAAGCCCCTGCGGGTGATGCACATCTACATCCGCCGCGGCGGCCTGCAGTTGGTCTCGGGCCAGGGCAATGAGGCTCAGGCGATCATCGAGGCCGCCGGCGGGATCGACGCGGCCGCCGAGTCGGGCATCGTCGGCTGGGTGCCGCTGACCCCCGAGGCGCTCGTCGCCGCCGACCCGGACGTCTACCTGGTCATGGACCGCGGGCTGGCCGTGGTCGGCGGGATCGAGGGTCTGCTGGAGATTCCGGGCATGGCCCAGACCAAGGCCGGTCAGGGCCCGCACATCATCTCAATGGCCGACCTCTACCTGCTCGGCTTCGGTCCAAGACTGCCGGAAGCAATCGCCGACCTCGCCCAGTTCCTGCGGGACATCCAGTCGGACGTGCTCGCGCAGGAGTAACGCCGATCCCCTCTCCCCGAGGGAGAGGGTGAGGGTTCTCCCCTTCCCCAGTCCCCGATGGTTCCCAGACTTGTTCAGGGATATTCGGGGACCCGCTCCCGTTTCGCGCAGAGGAGCCGCCCCCGCCAAATCCGATCCCCCGCGCTTGACGCGGGGGCCAGAGCAACCAGGCCGGCGCTCGGCAGAAGAGCCCGCCGCGACCTCTGAGTTCAGAAAGACCTGTGCGCTGGGCTCAACGCTGGAGGTCTGGGCCCCGCATCAAGTGCGGGGCATCGGAGGGAAAAGGGAGCAGGCCCCTGAACAAATCAGGGGCTGGAGAATTCCCGTCCCCTCTCCCAGAGGGAGAGGGAGTAGATCCGGTCCCCTCTCCCCGAGGGAGAGGGTTAGGGTGAGGGCCCTCGGCCCACCACGAGGAGGCCGAGGTCGTGGGGGTGGAGGGCGCAGATGTGGGCGGGGTGTTCGGCCAGGGTGGGTTCCAGCTTGATCCACTTCCACTGACTGGGGTCGTAGCCGTAGATCGCCTGGTCGCTGCGGCCGGGGAGGCAGACCGTGATGGGGGTCTCGTAGGGACCCTTGAGGCGCCGGACGGAGTTGCTGTCGCGATCGGGATGGGGGTAGAGGGCCCAGACGGCGAGCTTGACGCTGCGCCCGGCCGGGCGGCCGATGGCGGCGCGGCCGCTGATGTCGGGGGCGGAGAGCAGGGCCGTCCAGACCTTGAAGGCCAGCCGGTCGACCGGCTCCTCGAGGTCGGCGCGGATGTCGGGGATGCTGATCCAACCGCACCGGTCGGCGGTCGGCGGTTTCCAGCGCTTCCAGGTCCAGGGCCGATCCTCGTCCTTCATGTCGCACGTGCCGCGGCCGATCGGGAACCACCAGCCGGTGGCGCCCTCGTCCTCGATTTTGGTCAGCGGCCAACTGCGCAGGGTCGGGTCGAAGAAGACCCTGGCCGCAGGCTGCGTGTTGGCCCGGCCCGCGTTGTCGCCAACCGCGCCCGTCTCCCCCCTCCTGTCCGTATCCGTGATCACGACACGGGGCGTGCCGCCGTCGCTCCCGCCGCCGTCTTGCGTGCCGTCCCCGGTGTCGCCCGGACTCTTAACCGGGTTTGTCTTCTTCGGAGACGGCGGAGTCAGGCTCAACTGAACAGTCTGCCCGTTAGTCCAGGCCGGGCTCGGATCGTACGAGAACACGACTCCGTGCGAGGGTGCGGGTTTTTTGGCACTGCTGAACGCCAGGGCAGTGTCGTCCAACTTCTCGCCTTCCGAGTCGAGGGGGGTCACGTTGAGCGTCAGCTTCTTGAGCGCTTTCTGGACGTCGGGTCCCTCCACGCCCTTGATTCTCCACATCAGTTCCTTCTTGGTCTTGATCCAGTAGACCGCGAGCACCTCGTAGTCGGTTCCTCCATAGCTGAAGTCGTTGTCCGACAGGACGGTCGCGACGTTGCAGCTGTTGTGGAACCGGTCGGCGGTGTCGCAGCCGAAGTAGTCCTCGCGGTCGTCCCCGGACCCGACCCACACCTGGTGCACCGTCAGCGTCGCCGACCAGATCGGGGTCTGGGCCTCGGCCGGGCGCTGGAGCAGCGGGAACGTGGCCGCCAGCGCGGCCAGCCCCACGAGCAACGCCAGCAGCGCCCTGTCTCTCCCGGGAACAGGCCATGTGATCGCGTCGCGCATGCCGATCCTCCTCACTGCGTCGCCTCACCGCCACGGCGCGGCGGGCATCCGCGCCTCACGATATCGAGGCGATCACATATACACGACATGACCTCTAAAGATTTACCGTCAGTGATCACAATGACTGACAGAGAGATATCTAACCATCACCACACAGCGTGTGCCTCCACCGATGAGATTCATCGCGGCCACACGGCCGGGTCAGTCCTGGTCGGACCAGCGGACGGCGTCGGACTCGTACGGCGGGGGGAAGGCCATCGACGCGGAGACGCCGCCGGCCGTGACCGTGATCTCGAACGGCTCGGGGCCGAGCAGCACGTAGCGGGCATCGGCACGGCCGCCGCTGGTGACGCCGTCGAGGGCGAGCTCGATCATTTCCGGCCGGTTCTCGGTCGGGATCCGCCAGGACACGTCCGTGCCGTCGACCACCGGGCGGCCCTCGGCGTCGACGACCGTGGCGATGAACGTGAGCTGCAACTGGTCGCCCGGGTAGGGGCCGCCGTCGAGCTCGGCGCCGTCGGTCAGGCTCAGTTCGAGCTCCAGCGCGATCGTGGACGGCGGGCCGATCTCGGCGAGCAGCCGTTCCGACTCGTACTCCAACCAGCGCTCGGCCGGCGCGTTCAGCACCCAGGGATAGTGATCGACGCTGAACCGGCCCGCGCCCCAGCAGACGATCTGCTCGTCCGTCGTGCGCCCGCAGGTCTGGTAGCGCAGCGCGGCGAGGTTCGTGAAGCGCAGGTCCGGGGGGATCTTGAGCACGCCGATCGAACGGAACGAGACCGAGTCCGCGCCCCAGCAGATCGTCTCGCCCTCGGTCGTAATCCCACAGACGTGGTAGCCGCCGGCGGCGAGATGGAGGAAGCGCACGTCCTCGGGCAGCTCGAGCTGGCCGAAGCCGTTGCCGCCCCAGCAGACCGGCCGGCCCTCGGCGTCCAGCGCGCAGGCGAAGTCGTTGCCGACCGTCAGCTGGACCCAGGGGCCCGTGCCGGGTTCGGGCGCGCGGGTCTGGCCGGAGCCGTTGTAGCCCCAGCAATGGATGTCGCCCTCGACGGTCAATGCGCAACTGAAGGTCCAGCCGGCGCCGACCTGCGCCCAGGTGTGCTCCTTCGGCAGCTTGCTCACCTGGCTGTAGGTGTTGTCGCCCCAGCAGCGCGCCCGGCCGTCGGCGTAGAGGGCGCAGTGGTGGAACGCGCCGTTCGCGATCTGAACCGCCTGGCGGGCGAACGGCGGCTGGAACGTGCCGCCGCCCAGGGTGAAGCAGAGGCCGTCGCCGTCGATCGCGTCGCACCAGACCGCGTGCGGGATCGGTCCGGTATCGGCGTTGGAGTCGGCGTCGGATGCGGCCCGCTCCCGCTCTTCCTGGAAGCGAACGTACGACTCGGGGCTGTCGTAGGTGCGGACCTGCGCGCGGCCCTGGGCCTGGACGGAGGCTCGGAACGCGTTGGTCGAGGTGCCTTCCTGGTAGAGCTCGATATCGATCGTGTACTGCCGCTCGCCCAGCGGCAGGGTCAGCAGCAGGGTCAGCGGAACCGGCGTCATATTGGTGTTGTGCTCGGTCCAGTTCCCGGCCGCCATCCAGCTCGACCATCTCGCCGACGCGCTGTCGGGATTGTCAGGCGTGTAGCGGACCCGGTACTTCCACGGGACGCAGATTGCGCAGTTCGACGGCCAGGGGTTGTCCCAGCTCAGGCGGGCCTGGCGCAGGGCGATGCCGGTCGACGACTCGTCGGGACCCACGGCGCGCAGGACGATCCGGCGCAGCGGCGTGGGGCTCAGGTCGGTCCGGCTGCGCGCCACGATCATGTTGTCGTTCCAGAGCGTCACTTCGACGATCAGCGGATAGGGAAACTTGCGAATCGGAATCCACCGGTTCGAGTCGTAGGTGCGCTGCGACGGAATGGGGGTGTCGGGCGGCAGCTTGACCCGGTGAACGGTCCAATTCACCTGGTCGTCGGGGTCGCTGGCCTTACGGAAGGAGACCTCCCAGTGCGTACACTTCTTGTCCTCTCCCTGGCCGCACACCGGCGGCTCCGACCAACTCACCCACCAGGTTCCGGCTTTGCTCCCCGGCCCGCCGCGTAGGTCGGGCACGGCTGTGTTCGACGAGGGCTGATTCGTGGTGGTCGCCTCGTCCTTGCCATGCGCCCAGTGGATCTCCTTGTTGTTGTCGTTGCTGTCGTGCGCGCGGATATCAACCTCGAACTCGTACGTCGTGTTCGGCTGAAGACCGGGGATCCGGAAGGTGAAGTAGCCCTTGAAGTAGTGGGGGGCGTAAATCCCCTCCGGGCCGATGTTGGGGCTCACCATCCAGTCCCCTGGCGGGCTCTTGACCCGGTAGCGGTAGGTCGCCCACCAGAAGGTGCATCCGGTGCAGCCCGTGTGGCTCCGCCACTCGAAGTGCAGCCGCACGCTGTTCACGCCGCCGACCGCCTGCACGTCGATCGTGTGGCGTGGCGGCGGCGGATCCTGCGCCTCGATCCGCCTCGCGCCGGGCTGCAGGACGAGGACGCCCAGCGCGATCAGGCCCAGCAGGGTCAGAGTCAACAGCTTCGTTCGTGAACTCACGTGCCAATACTGACCTGTGCGTGATCAAATTCACCTGAGGTGGATCACCACGTTAGTCAGTGAGTGACACGATGGGCAATCAATGTGTTTCCTCCGTGCAAATCAACCTCGACCAGAGACGCGCGGCACGCCCTCCCCGCAGTCGGGGAATCAATTCAGCCACCGATTCATTCAGGGGCCCGGTTTACTCCCTCTCCCTCTGGGAGAGGGGATCAGCAGGAAGGGAGCGGGTCCGTGGTTCCAGCCCCTGATTTATTCAGGGGCCTGTTCCTTCCGGGGGCAAGCAGGGAACCGAGCGGGTCCCCGAATAAATCGGGGACTGGATCTACTCCCTCTCCCTCTGGGAGAGGGCTGGGGTGAGGGTCCGGCGTGGCGGGGGAGGGCCCTCACCCTAACCCTCTCCCTCGGGGAGAGGGGATCAGAGGGAACCGAGCGGGTCCCCGAATAGATCGGGGACTGGATCTACCCCCTCTCCCTCTGGGAGAGGGCTGGGGTGAGGGTTCCGGCGTGGCGGGGAGAACCCTCACCCTAACCCTCTCCCTCGGGGAGAGGGGATCGGAGGGAGAGGGTGAGAGCTCCGGACTGCTGCCTATTGCTCCGCGATGGCTCGGGCGTTGCCGACCAGGATGCCGATGTAGGTGGGGTTGTCCTCGGTCGGCTGGGACCAGATGATGCCCCGCTTGGCGCCCGTCTCGTCCGCGACCGCATCGAGGGCCGACGCGTCGAACTGCGGCTCGTGGAAGATCGTCTTCACGCCTTCGTGTTCGATCAGTTCCACCAGCTCGGCGATCGCGCCGGCGCTGATCCCCTGTTCCGGTCCGTGGATCAGGAAACCGGCGATCTCCAGCCCGTAGCGGCGGGCGAAGTAGGCGAACGCGTCGTGGAAGGTGACCAGCAGGCGCTGGTTCTCGGGCACGCTCTCGAGCAGGGCTCGCGCTTCGGCGTCGGCCTGCTCGATCTCGGCGAGGTAGAGGTCCAGCCGGTCGCTGAAGACATCGGCCGCGGCCGGGCTCAGGTGGCTGAGCTCAGCGGCGATCGCGCTGATCGCGACGGAGGCAAAGTCGGCGTCGAACCAGTAGTGCGGGTCCTCGTCGCCGTGGGCGTGGCCATGGCCGTGGCCGTCTTCCTCGTCGTCGTGATCGTCGTGCGCCTCTTCCTCGTCGTGCTCGTCCTCGTCCTCCTCGTGTCCGTGTTCGTCCTCTTCGTGACCGTGCTCGTCGTCGTCATGCATCTCGTCGTCGTGACCGGCATCGGGAGCCGCATTGCGGTTGAGCACACCGACAAAGGCCAGGCTGGACGGTGCGCCGCCGACTTCCCACTCCAGTTCGATCTCCATGTGTGCGAGATGGACGCCGAGGACATGCCCGCTGTTCGGGTCGGCGACGTAGAGCATGTCATTGACGACGATGATCGCGGGCGTGGGAGTGCCGAACACCAGCTCGAACGGGTCGACCACCTGCACGGATTCCATCAGATCGCCGTCGTGAGCATCGAAGGCGCGCAGCACGCCGTCGGCCGCGAGCATGTAGAAGGTCTCTCCGTCGCTCGAGAACGCGCCGGCGACGCCGGGCTCGGGGAACACCTCATGCATGTCGCCGTTGGCTGCGTCCACCAGCCAGACGCCGCCCTGAACGCAGCACTCTCCGTCGGGGAAGAGGGTCGATTGGCCGAAGAAGTTGTCGCTGTGCGGATGACTGAAGTACTGGCCGATCGCGAACTCTCCCTCAGGGCCGGCCTCTGCCGGGTAGGGGATCAGCTCGCTTTCGTACTCGCCGTCGTGGGCGTGCACGAAGAGCGTGCCGGTCCAGCAGCCGAAGACGACGCCCAGTTCGTTATGCCCGACGCCGTGCGTTCGGTGGCAGGCTCCCGCGTCGAAGACCAGTTCGTTGTCAAACGTACGTACCTCGACGGCTTCCGGAAGAACGTTCCAGAAGTCCGGGTTCTCGAGGTAGTCGGGATGCGGAACGGTGACGACCAGATGCCCGTCCGAGATCACGACCGCTGAGCCATGTTGCGGTCCCGCCTCGAACACGAATGGTTGATAGTCGCCCGTCGCGCTGGTCAAATCGTGCTCGTTGATCAGGATCACGTGGCCGCTGCCGTCGGCGAAGATCGCGGTCCAGCCGTGGCTGTTGACGTAGTGGACCGGCATCTCCTCGGCGATCTCCAGCGAGTGGCGAGATACCTGTGACCGGAACAGGTCATAGTGATCGCCGTGCGCGACCAGATAGACCCCGCCGTCGAAGACGTGAATCCGGTCGTCGTTGTCTTCCGGCCCGAGGGCGAGCACGATGCCGTAGCGGTGGCTGGGACTGGCATACACTCGCGCGCCTGCGGCGGCGATCTCGAACAGACCGCTCTGAACGTCGCCAAACGCCAGATCAATCACCGACAGATGCGCTTCCACGGCGTCGGCGACGAGCAGGCGGCCGACGGCCTCGGCTACAGCGTGCTCGTCTTCATGCATGCCGCCCGGCTCCATGAACGGGGCGAGCTCGAGCCCGGCTTCCTCGATCGCTTCGGCCAGGTTGAGAATCTGTTTGGCGTTCTCAATCAGCGCGTCTTCGTACGCCGACTCGAGTCCGGCCCCGTTGATGATCACGAGGTCCGCGTCCGCGACGGCGCGGATGTCGGCGACGCTCAACTCGATCAGGTGCGCGTCGGCGCCGGCGGGAACCAGCGCGTGCACGTTGACCTGATCGCCGCCGACCTGGCGGACCCAGTCGGCGATGATCTGCGTCGAGACGACGATGTTCAGCGGCTCAGCGGAGACCGCCGCCGGCTGCGCCTGCGCCTGGGACTGCTGCTGAGCCTGCTGCTCCTGCGCCTCGGCCGCTCGCGACGGCGCGGCCGCCTCGCTCTGCTGTTGTTCTGCCTGCTCTGCGGCCGCGGCGGGCTGTTGCTGTTGGTCTTGCTGCTGCTCCTGCTGTTGCGGCTGTTGCTGCTGCTGGTCGTCGTCGGAGCAACCGAGGACCAGCCCTGCCGCGAGGGACAGGGCAATGACGGCGCCGAGCGCCAATCTGAAGTACCGGGACATGGGTCTTCGATCTAGGCGGACCGTGTGGAGTACTGGTTGCCCGTCCGCAAGGCCTGGATGACCACGTGGTGGTGATCGGAGATCTGCACGCGCTCCGGATCCGTGGACATCCTCCCGTCCAGTCCGGCCTCAAAGTTAACCCGATTTACGCCTACGCGACATCCAGCGCGCAACATCCGCCGGGTCGGCGACCCGTCAGCCTGCAGGATCGCAGCCCTCGGTGACGACGACGTTCGACCTCAGCGCCCGGCTGCGCAGTTCGCCCAGCGCCCGGTACTCGGCCGAGCCGATGAACGCCCGCGCCGCGTCGTAGCTGTCGAACTCCATGATCACCAGGCGCTGCGGCGACCAGTCGCCCTCGACCACCTCGGTCCGCCCGCCGCGCGCGGCAAAGCGGCCCCCGTTGGCGGCCATCGCCTCGGGAATCCGCTCGACGAACTCCGCGAACGCGTCCTGGTCGACGACCTCGGTGTCAATCACCACATAGCCATTCATCTCAGCCTCGCCTCCTGTTGCTGCGTGTTGCTGCGTGACTCGTTCGAGCCGGCCGCCAGGAACCAAGATAGTCGTCAGCCGCCGCCTTCGACCTCGACCGTCACGATGTCGATGCCGTAGTACTTGCGGTGCCGCACCGAACTGGCGTAGAGCCGCAGCAGCCGGAACGAGATGTCGCCGACATCCGGCGCCTCGGCCTGCTCGCTGATGTACGCAATCCGGTCCTCCAGGTTCTCCTCGGAGAACAGGGCGAGGAACTCCAGCTCGACCGATCCGGATCCGGGTCGGGCGTTGACCAACACTCGCGGTGGCTGGTCGACTTCGTGATCCTCGCGCAGTTGCATCATCGCCGACAGCGTCTCCTCGCCGGCGGCGCAGAGCCGCTCGATCGACTGGTCGTTCCAGCCCATGCGCGAGCCGAGCCCGCGCAGGAACGAATCGAGCTCGGGCAGCGCCGAGAAGTCCAGCAGCGTCTCCAGCCGGCTCCGTCGTGAGCCCGTGAGTTCCAGCACGACGGTCAGCAGCACGGCGACCCCGACTCCGACCAGGACGCCGTTGCCGAGTACTCCGGCCCAGGACCCGCCCACCGATTCCAGGAGTCGGGTCTGGCTCTGCAGGCCGATGGCGATGGCGAGCGAGACGCCGACGATGAACGCGCGCTGGCGGTTCAGCCCTTCGCGCATGACCGAGCGCATCCCCTCAACGAAGAGCATGCCCATCACGACCATCAGCAGGGCTCCGCTGACCGGTCGGGGAATCGTCAGCAGGACCGCCACCGCTTTGGGCAGCAGCGCCAGCACGATCAGCAGCGCGCCCATCACGAGGCCCGCTCTCCGCGACGCCACGCCGGTGAAGTTGAGCAGCGAGATCGTCGAGGGCAGGTAGGCGATCGTCGGCGGGGTGCCGGCCAGTCCCGAGAACAGCACGGCGATGCCGCCGACGTTGAGCGTCCGCTGCACGCCGCGGAAGTCGATCGATCGGGGCGTGCGCCGCGACACCTGTTGGATCGCGGCGCCCTCGCTGCTCGATCGGACGGCGACGACGGCGCTGACGACGAGGAAGACAAGCAGCAACACCCAGAAGTCCTGGCGCAGGATCGAAGCGAAGCCCGGCCAACCGCCGACCTCCGGAACGTCCATCCAGGGCGCGTCGAGCACCGGACTTCCCGAGTAGACCCCCAGCGGGATCGCGACGATGCAGCCCGAGACGATCGCAATCGGCATCGCCCACAGGCTCCACAGCCCGGCCCCGCGCAGCATCAGCAGCGCGGTGATCCCGAGCGCCGCCGCCCCGACCGCCGGACCGGCCCACTCGGACAGACCGTTCGGGACATCGTTCATCCGCTCGATCGCGATCGGCATCGCCGAGAGCGCGATCATCATGAAGGCCACGCCCGACACCACGGGCGTGATCAGCCGCCGCAGCCGCGCCAGCCAGGCCGCCACCGCGAACTGGATCAGCGACGACGCAATCACCAGGCTCGACATCAGCTCGAGCCCGCCCGCGTCGACCGCCAGCACGCAGGCCGCCAGGAACGGCACGCCCGGACCCATCAGCAGGATGTGACCCGGCCCCACCCGACCCAGCCGCGACGCGTGCAGCGCCGTCAGCAGCCCCGCGATGATCAGCGCGCCGACCATCGCCCACTCGGCGTAGCTGCCGTCGTCGTTGAAGGCCGCAGCGAAGATCACCACGAAGGTGACTGTGTTCGTGACGATCAGGACAGCGCCCTGGAACGCCACGTTGACCGTCAGCGGCCACGGAGCGCGCTCCTCAGGTTCATAACGGATGTGGTCGTTCGGGGGCATAGGCCGATCCCCGGCGCCACCTGCGGCCGTCAGCCTGCCGAGCCAGCCGAGGCGCGAGCCGTCAACCCATCCTAAGCGCGGCCATCCTCCGGTCGGCCGCCGCACTCCGCGCCGGACCCTCACCCCAGCCCTCTCCCAGAGGGAGAGGGAGTAAGTCCAATCCCCTCTCCCCCCGCTCCGCGGGGGGAGATGTCCCGTAGGGACAGAGGGGGGCACGCCGAGGTTGGCCAGGCGCTGGGGGAACCCCCCTCTGCCTGCGGCATCTCCCCCCCTGACGGCGGGGGGAGAGGGGAAGAGTGAGGGTTCTTCCCCAGTCCCCGACTCATTCGGGGACCCGCTCGGGTTCGGGCGCCGACCAAAGCAGGCCCCTGAATAAATCAGGGGCAGGGACGTTCCGATCTCCTCTCCCCCCGCGCCAGCGGGGGGAGATGTCCCGTAGGGACAGAGGGGGGCACGCCGAGGTTGGCCAGGCGCTGGGGGAGCCCCCCCTCTGCCGGAGCCGGCCCCTGCGTCGGCGGGGGGAGAGGGGAAGGTGGCGGGGCTACCATGCAGCAGCGTGCCAATATTGATGCACTTCTTGTGCATGTGCCGCCGCGCCAGGCGATCGGAGTCTGGTCATGACCGCGACCGAGACGCTCAGGGGCGAGATCGCGGGGCTGCGCGAGCGGCTGGCCCGGTTGCACGAGGCGGGCGCGCGGATCAACGAAGAGCTTGAGCTCGACACCGTGCTGCGCGAGGTGATGGAGGCGGCCCGCTCGCTGACCGGGGCGCGCTTCAGCGGGATCACGATGCTCGACGACGAAGGCGAGTTCGCCGACTTCATCACCCCGGAGTTCAGCGAGCAGGAGTACCAGGCGCTGATCGAGATGCCGGCCGGCGAAGAGCTCTTCCGCTACCTGCACAGCCTCACGGCGCCGCTGCGGATCGAGGACTTGCCGGCCCATGTCGAGGGCCTGGGACTGGGCCCCTTCCCGCTGCCCCTGACCAGTTACTGCTGCCTGCCGATCCGCCACCGCGGCAAGCACGTGGGCAGCGTGCACCTGGCCGACAAGCAGGGCGAGACCGGCTTCACGGCCGAGGACGAGGAGACCCTCGGCCTCTTCGCCCAGCAGGCCGCCATCGCGATCGCCAACGCGCGGCGGATGCGCGACGAGCGCCGCGTCCGGGCCGACCTGGAGACCCTGATCGACACCTCGCCGGTCGGCGTCGCGCTGTTCGACGCGCCCTCGGGCACGCTGCTCTCGCTCAACCGCGAGGCGCAGCGGATCGTCGACGCCGTGCGCGACCCCGAGCAGACGCCGCAGGACCTGCTCGACACGCTCCGGTACCGGCGCGGCGACGGCCGCGAGATCGCCGCCGGCGAGCTGCCCCTGGCCCGCGTCCTGACGACGAGCCGGACGGTGCGCGCCGAGGAGATCGTGCTGATCGCCGCGGACGGGCGGCAGGCCAGCGTGATCGTCAACGCCACCCCGATCCGCTCGGCCGAGGGAGAAGTCGAGTCGGTCGTCGTCACGCTCCAGGACCTGGCCCCGCTCGAAGACCTCGTGCGGATGCGGGCCGAGTTCCTGGGCATGGTCAGCCACGAGCTGCGCGCGCCGCTCAGCTCGATCATGGGCTCGGTCGCGACGCTGCTCAAGTCCGGGCTGGGCCTCGACCCGGCCGCGGCCACCCAGTTCCTGCGGATCATCGAAACCCAGGCCGAACGCATGGAGGCGCTGATCACCGACCTGCTCGACGTGGCCCGGATCGAATCGGGCGAACTCTCGGTGCGGCCCGAGCCGGTCGGCCTCGGCGCGCTGGTCGAAGCCGCGCGGATCGCCTTCCTCACGGGCGGCGCCAGGCATGAGCTGGAGATCGACCTGCCGGCCGAACTCGGCTGGGTGATGGCCGACCAGCGGCGCATCGTCCAGGTCCTGCTCAACCTGCTGCGCAACGCCGACCGACAGTCGCCCGGCGGCGGCGCCATCCGGCTGTCGGCCCGGCAGCAGGATGTGCAGGTCCAGGTCACCGTCGCGGACGACGGGATCGGCATCCCGCCCGAGCGGTTGGAGCGGCTGTTCCGCTCGTTCTCCCGACGTGAGCGTGCGGCACGCGAGCCGGCGCGTTCCGCCTCGGAGTCCGGACTCGGCCTGGCCATCTGCCAGGGCATCGTCGAGGCCCACGGCGGACGGATCTGGGCCGAATCGGAGGGACCCGGCGCGGGCGCGCAGTTTCACTTCACCCTGCCCGCCGTCGAAGCGGCCGCGCTGCCCCCGGAGCCCGGCTCCAGCGAGCCACTGCGCGGCCGCTTCCGCATCCTCGTCGTCGACGACGACCCTCAAACCCTGCGCTACGTGCGCGACACGCTCGAGGAGGCCGGGTTCGACCCAATCCTGACCGGCGACCCCGCGGCTGTTCGCCGGCTGATCGCCGAGCGCCGCCCGCATCTGGTGCTGCTCGATCTGGTCCTGCCGGAGATCGACGGGATGGAGCTGATGGAACAGTTGCCCGCCCTGCGAGACTTGCCCGTGATCTTCATCTCCGCCTACGGCGGCGATCAGCGCGTCGCCAACGCGCTTGAACTGGGCGCCGACGACTACATCGCCAAGCCGTTCTCGCCGACCGAGCTGGTCGCCCGGATCAGGACCGTCTTGCGCCGCGTCACAGCAGCCCGTGAACTCGAACCGGAACCGACCGGACCGCTGAGCTGGGGCGAGCTGCGGCTCGACTTCTCGGACCGCCGGGCCAGCCTGGCCGGCCGGTCCCTCCAACTCACCAACCTGGAGTACCGCCTGCTCGCCGAACTGGCCCGACATGCGCCCGAGCTGCGCACCAACGCCGAACTCCTGCCCCGCGTCTGGGGGCCGGCCCATTCCGGCCGCCCGGGCGCCGTGCGCACGCTGGTCAAGCAACTGCGCCGCAAGCTGGGCGACGAGGCCGAGATGTCGCGCTACATCATCACCGAGCCGCGCGCCGGCTACCGCATGCCCAGGCCGGACCGACCCGAGCAGGCGGACTCGCCGCGCTAGCCGTACCGGTGCGACCGCCCCGCCGGGCCGGCGGTGTCCTCCGGCCGCGTCGGCCGGTCCAGATGCTCGTTCCTTACTCCTCGAACATCGAGTCGATCACGGCCTGCATGTACTCGGCGTCGGCGATCTGCGGGCGGATCAAGAGCGACATCCCGTCGAAGTAGGCGACCGGATCGAGCCGCCAGCGCTCGGCGATCACCGAGGCGACGGCGGACAGGTAGGCCTGCATCTCGGGATGGTCGAGGATGCTGAACATCACCGACCCATCGGCGACCGACTGGGCCAGGCCGACGCTGAAACCGAAGGCGGCGATCTCGACGTCGATCCCGTGGATCGCCCGCGTAATCCGGGCGTCCCAGGCGCTCTGGACTGACAGCGTCAGGATGGCGCTGATATCGCCTGCGCCGAGCCGCGCCGCGAGTTCATCCCAGACGGCCTCGGGATCCTCCGCCGACCATCGTTCGACCGAGCCCTCGTAGACCTCTTCGAAGCCGTTGCAGCGATCGTGCAGGCCGACGTTGTGCGGCTCGTGGAGCACGCAGAGCACCGTGCCCTCGACCCCGCGCCGGTTGAATTCCTCACCCGCGATGCGTCCCGCCTCGTGGTCGTCGAGCGCGATGTGCAGCGCCGTGCCGACGCTCTCCGCGACCTCGGCGCCGGAGTTGAACGAGACCACCGTGACGTCGGCCGCCAGCGCTTCCTCGATCGCCGGCGAGAGCACGTCGGGCTCGACCAGCGTCGTGGCGATCACCGACGCGCCTTCGGCCACGCACTCGCGAATCGCGGCCGCCTGAGCGGCGGCCGTGCTGTGCGCGCTGACTTCGAGATTGACGCCGAGTTGCGCTGCGGCGGCGGCGCTGACTTCGGCTGAGAGGCCCCAGAACAGGTCCAACCGGTTCTCGATCACCTGTCCGCTGTGGCTGATCTGGCAGAACAACGGCTCGTCCGAGGCCAGGTGTTGATCGAGCAGTTCGATCCAGTAGGTCGTGGGCAATCGCCGGCCGACCGTTGCGCTCGCTTCCGACGCGAGGATGGTGGTGGCAACACTGGTCGTGACCAGCGCGGCGGCCGCCTCCTCCGAGTCATCCGCGAAGCGTCGCTCGAGCTCGGCGCGCAGTTCGGCCCAGTCCGAGATCACGATGCGTTCGACCGTTCCCCGATACTCGGCTTCAATGCCCTCGCAAAGGGCGTCGATGCCCGCGTCATTCGTGTCGACCACGCAGAGCAGGAGGCCCGGCTCAAGCTCCGGATCCTCGGGATCGGCGAAGTAGTTGTTGAAGATCTGGGCGATCTCGCCGCCCGATTCGTTCAGATAGGCGCGGTACGCCCGCGCGCCCCGCTCCTCCCTGGTCTCGATCTCGACCGGGATCGCAGAGCTATAGAGCGGCTGGCCGATGGCGGCGTCGGAGGCGAGGAAGCGGTGCCGGGGCCGGTGGGTTGTCGCCCATGCG
This sequence comes from Dehalococcoidia bacterium, assembly GCA_965204335.1. Lineage (GTDB taxonomy): Bacteria > Chloroflexota > Dehalococcoidia > Bin125 > Bin125 > Bin125. The sequence goes on from OZ241982.1 coordinate 3,150,557, forward strand.
CCGTCGTCGCCCCGCTGCTGCAGCCCGACCTCAACCCGGCCGTCTTCCAGCCGTTCGACGGCAATGCGGACCTCCGTCTCGCCGTCTCCCTGTGCGGCCCAGATCGCGCCCAGCGCGGCGGTTCCGATCAGGATCCCGAGCGCAATCAGAATCAGTGAACGCATCACAATCCTCTTTCGCTTCCTTCCAGCCCCGGCCGTCTACTCGACCGCGATCGGCTCGACCTTGGCCCCGTCGGCGAGGACTGCGCGGTAGGCCTGGTCGGCCGCTCGCAGCTCCGCGAATGATCCGGTTCGCAGTCCGCTCAGGTTCAGGTTCCAGGGCGTGATCAGCATGATCGTCGGCTGCTCGATGAACACCGGAGTCAACGGGAAGTTGGCGACATAGGTCAGGGCGCTGACGATAAACCAGCCCTGCGCCTCGCTCGCATCGGCGACGCCGAGCAGGTCGAGACTTTCCAAACCCGCCCGCGTCCGCGCGCGCCGGTGGACGCCCCGCTCCAGGCTGTAGCCCATTGCCACGATGCCCTTGCCCTCCAGCACGGGGCCATCGGCCTCGATCGCGTTGGCTTCCTTGAGCGCGGCGACCGAGGTGCCGGCGCTGAGCGCGACGAGCACATCGTTGGCGTCGTCGCCCTCGGCCAGCAACAACTCGCGCAGCCGTTCCTGCAGCGCCTCGGCATCGTCGGCGGTCGGCAGGTTGACTGTTCGCACCTCGCCGCCGGCGTAGGTCGCCTCGAGACCCTGGCAGCGTTCCTCGAGTCCGACGTTCTGGCGCTCATGGATCAGGCAGGCAACCGCGCCCGTGATCCCCTGCTCGTTCAGGCGCTCGCCGATGAAGCGGCCGGCAGCCCGATCATCGAGCGCGATATGCAGCTCCGAGCCCGCCGCCTGGGCGTGACTCGCGCCGGAGTTGAAGGTCACGATCCGCGCGCCGGCCTCCTTGGCCGCGAGCAGCGCCTCGGTGACGGCGTCGGGATTGGCGAGGGTGGCCGCAATCGCAGCCGCCCCGTCGTCGCTGCACTGCGCGATCGCCGCCGCCTGCGAGGCGCCGTCGGGCGAGGAGTGGAATCGCACATGCGCATTGAGGTGCGTGGTCGACTGGT